>NZ_JAJEWL010000029.1 GCF_020687695.1 Pusillimonas sp. MFBS29 | reverse complement strand
GGGTCGGACGCGAACTCGCCGGGGCGCGGTCCGCCGGCCCGCTTCCGGCTCAGACAGCGCGTCCTTTGGCCCCCGCCCGAAGCCCATGCCTGCGGCTTGCTCAATGTCGCTCTACCCCGCACACCTGGCTACACCGGGCCAATGAAATCCGGGGCATACCAGCCTAGTTGATGTGTATGGCAGGCGTCTGGTTGTTGCTGAATGCCGGCGCTTGCTCAGCCCCCGTTAAACACGGAGCCCCGACCTGTGGCAAATGAGCAGCCCTGGGCAAACCCCGTGGCCACGCCGCCCCCAATATTCACCATTCTAAAAAGGCATGTGTGGGTGGGGCTGCGCAGGCGCCTCGCGCACGCCGATTCAGGGTGGGATGGCGAGGAGGCAAGTTCGCGGTTGTTCGAGCCCGACGGGTGTCGGGCCACTGGCCCGACCGGGCGAGTTCCGCGAACGCCTCGCCATCCCACCCTGAATCGGGAAACCCCGGCGGCAGCCGGGGTCGTAGCGCGTGAAGCCGGAGCGGCCCCACCCACACATGCCTTTCTTTAGAAAGGCGAAATATCCCAGGGG
>NZ_JAJEWL010000028.1 GCF_020687695.1 Pusillimonas sp. MFBS29 | reverse complement strand
GTCAATGCCCCGTGGCTTGATCTGCTCGATTGGAGCAAGCTCGAACCCCTGCCCACCGACTATATCAGCGACACGCTGCGCCAGCGCCACGGCGATCTGGTCTGGCGCCTGCCCAGGCTGGACGGCGCCGATGTGTATCTGCTGCTGATGATCGAACACCAGTCTTCCATAGACTATTACATGGCACTGCGCGTATTCACCTACCAGGGCCTGCTTTACGAAGCGCTACGTACCAGAAAACTTATCAAACACCATCAGTCGCTACCCATCACCATCCCGGTCGTCATCTACAGCGGCACACCGCGCTGGAGCGCGCCAGCCAATATTGCCGACCTGATAGGCAACAAATCTGCAGGCCTGCGCCGCTACATTCCACAACTACGGTACTTGCTGGTCGACGAAGGCGCACTGCTTGAAGCCGGAAAGCTGCCCGAAGACAATCTGGCAACACTGCTGTTTCGCCTGGAGCACAATCGCGGCATCCAGGATGTGCAACAGCTCATTCAAAAGGTGTATAACTACACCCAGGCAGACACCATGCTGCGCCGCGCATTTGCCAGCTGGACACGCCACGTGCTGTTACCACGCGCACTACCTGAAGTCGATCTACCGCAGGTCGACGACTTACTGGAGATCAAGGACATGCTTACCGAACACTCCCGCTCCTGGACCCACCAGTGGAAAATGGAAGGGCTGGCCGAAGGACGAGAAGAAGGACG
>NZ_JAJEWL010000027.1 GCF_020687695.1 Pusillimonas sp. MFBS29 | reverse complement strand
AGCGACATTCATTAAACTTGTTTTTGCGAAGAACGAGCTTAATGGAAGGAATGCCGATGTCCCCAGTAGATTTTATCTTAGGAATCCGAGATGTAATGATTGAGCGCGTGGAGCGTGGCCGGGAGATTCATGTCTGGGCCAGGCCGGCCAAACGCCTGGCGTGCATCCATTGCCAGCAAGAGGCGGTACGGATAAAAGCGACGCACCAGCGTACGCTCAAGCACACACGCCAGGGCAATCAGCTCATGGTGTTGCACCTGAGGGTGCCCAAGTATCACTGCACCGACTGCAATCGCTACTTTCGTCACCGCTTTGCGGGCATCCGGCCACGGCGCCGGGCCACCGAGGCGTATCGCCTGGAGGTTTTCGAGGCCCATGACGGGGGCGTGAGCCAGCGCCAGCTCACGCGCACGCACCGGATCGGCAGCGCCACCGTCGAGCGCTGGTACCAGTCCTTTATTAAGCAACGCGTCTTGGAGCTGTCAGGCCGACGTTGTCCGCAGGTTCTAGGCATTGATGAGCATTTCTTCAGCCGCAAGAAGGGCTACGCCACGACGCTGGTCGATCTGCAGCACCATAAGGTGTTCGATGTGGTGCTGGGGCGCTCAGAAGCAAGTCTGCGTAGCTTTCTGAAGCGTTTGCCTGGGCGTGAGCACGTGCGTGTCATTGTGATGGATCTGTCCGAGACCTATCGGCGCATTGCCCAGCAGTACTTTCCCAATGCCATGATCGTGGCTGATCGCTTTCATGTCGTGCGGTTGGTGAACCAGCATTTTCTGAAGCTATGGCAGCAGCACGA
>NZ_JAJEWL010000026.1 GCF_020687695.1 Pusillimonas sp. MFBS29 | reverse complement strand
GCCTGCCACATTACATTTTTGTCATGTATCCGGACCCGTAATGTTTATGCACTGGAGTGGAGGTTTGTGTTCGTGCTAGCGGACCTAGCCAAAAGCACGTCAAATTAGATCGACCATGGGCCGATGATGGCGCTCGCCGCGCGGGCCAGCATTCGCAATCAGTGCATAGTGGGCCGTCTGTTCCTGTTGCCCTGAGTGCGCCGCCCAAAACGCCGACTGTACCGCCATCCGTGTCCGCTGCCCTGGCTTTCGCGGCATAAACGGCTTCCTCCCCGCCCCGCGGGTCCCCTCCATATATTCCACGGTCCTGTTCATCAGCCCCGGCCAGCAGTTCAGAACGGCAAGGCGACGAACTCACGGCAACGGCGGCAACCCCGCAGGAACCGTATTACTGCGAACGCCGAAAACCTACGATCAGGCTCGGAATCTTCGGCCCCGGTCAGCAGGAAAACCAACCGGCTTTTGAAGGAACAGGAAAATGGAACACGTTAACCACAATGCAGCTTTGGGCTATGACAACATGAACGCAGGGCAGACGCTGTATGTGCGTAGCCCGTCAGGGCGATATCATGCCGCGACCGATTCGCACGTACTGGCCGCCGCGCGGATCGCTGCGGAAAGCTTGATCGGTGATCGGGCTGATATGGGAAACCCAAACGCCGTAAAGCAGTACTTTCAGGCCAAGTTGTCGGGCATGGGGCATGAAGTTGCCGCTGTGCTGTACCTGAACAGCCAGTTTAAGGTGATCCGTTACATGGAAATGAGCCATGGCACGTTGACGCAGGCCAGCGTATACCCGCGCGAAATCGTTAAAAC
>NZ_JAJEWL010000025.1 GCF_020687695.1 Pusillimonas sp. MFBS29 | reverse complement strand
TTGGGTGCGACAATGGTGACGTTGAATTTAGAGGCGTCGTGACATACGCGATCGCCTACAAGTGAGTCTTCGCTTTATAAAACCCTTCGCTGAAGAGCGAGCTTTGCGAGCGGTCGGGGCATGAATGGGTCTACGGTGAACCAAACCCGGGTCCCCCTGTGCCCTCTATAAGTCGGACAGGACCAAATCAAATCTCCGAGATTCGATTTGGGTCCCTGTCCCCTAGTATTACCTTATAGAGGGCGTAGGGACCCGGGACCCTATAAGGAACGAGTAGGGACCCCATAAGGAACGAGCATTATAAAATTCCCACACCAAATGGCTAAATCCTCTAAAAGCTATCCCAGGAAAGCGTCTAAAACCAGGTACTCGGTTGAAAACGTAGGGGTTGCGGTTTCCGTTTCCACGTAGCAGACTAATGGCCTTTACTAGAACGGCCAAACTATCATTCCTGCTACAGATGTTTAAGGTACTCGTAGCGTTAAACATCTCACTGTCAGTCTCTCCGCTTCCTCTGGGAACAACGACACAGAATTCTATTATGCCCTAGTCTTCGTCCCTCAAGGCTACAACGCAAACAGCCTCTTCCCCTACTACGCAGAAAGCTAGAACCAGGGATCTCTCTATGAGCCAAACCAGTACGTCATGTCCTGTGGTTACATAGACCCAGGCGCAGGGCCCATCCGCATTAGGAGCAACGTCAGCAGGAACCTCCAATCAGGAGACTCTGTTGCATTGATCATTGGGTGCGACAATGGTGACGTTGAATTTAGAGGCGTCGTGACATACGCGATCGCCTACAAGTGAGTCTTCGCTTTATAAAACCCTTCGCTGAAGAGCGAGCTTTGCGAGCGGTCGGGG
>NZ_JAJEWL010000024.1 GCF_020687695.1 Pusillimonas sp. MFBS29 | reverse complement strand
CAATATGATGCAGTGGCACGGCGGCCCATTCGACCCGACCGCCTTCGATCTGCATGAGGCCAATCGGCGCTTGATGGAAATTCAGCTGTAACGCAAGACGGTACTGGGCGTACGCTTACGATTTTAATCTATTAGATAATAGATTATCCTGAATCGACCCCGGTTTTCTAGACAGTCCCGTTCTTCAAAAAATAACGCTTTTCGTACTCCATCGGCGGTAGCTGCTGCACATAGCCATGTCGTCGTTTGCGGTTGTAAAACATTTCAATGTAGTCAAAGACGTCAGCCCTGGCCTGTTCACGCGTGGGATAGACTTTCCGACGAATACGCTCGCGTTTGAGCAACTGAAAGAAGCTTTCTGCGACCGCATTATCAAAGCAATTGCCACGCCGACTCATGCTGGGCGTCAGCTTGTGATCGCGTAGGAAGTCACGCCAGTCGTGGCTGCCAAACTGACTACCTTGGTCGGAATGAATGATCACCTCCCCGGCAGGGCGACGACGCCAGACGGCACTCAGTAATGCATTTAGAACGAGCTCTTTGTTGATCGTATTGCTCATGGACCATCCCACCACCTGACGGGAGAACAGATCCAGCACCACCGACAAATACAGCCACCCTTCATGTGTACGGATATAGGTGATGTCGGTTACCCAAGCCTTATTGGGCGCTGGCACATCAAACTGCTGTTGCAAGTGGTTGGGTGCTACAGCACTGGGCCGACCGTATTTGTGTCCAGGACGGCGTCGATATCCCGTTTGGGAGCGTATTCTGTTTTGGCGCATGAGTCGGGCGACGCGATGCCGACCGCAATGCTCGCCTATGTCACGCAAATCATGGGTGACCTTACGGTAGCCGTAGATCCGGCCACTGTCTTCCCAGCTTTGTCGAATCAGCCTCAGTAACCGACCATCTTCTCTGGCCCGGCGACTCTCAGGATTGCGTCGCCACGCATAGTATCCGCTGGGATGGACCTTCAGTACTGAACACAGTCGGCGAACGGGATATTGTTCTGCGTGGTCCCGAATAAAGGCGTACTTCATTGGGACTGCTTCGCAAAGTACGCCGCGGTGGGTTCAATGGGTGGTTGCAACAGCCTCGCTTAGTTTATCTGCCGGGGATCTGAAGTCCAAGGTTTTTCTAGGCCTTTCATTGAGCCGTGCTGCGATTTTG
>NZ_JAJEWL010000023.1 GCF_020687695.1 Pusillimonas sp. MFBS29 | reverse complement strand
CGCAAAGTACGCCGCGGTGGGTTCAATGGGTGGTTGCAACAGCCTCGCTTAGTTTATCTGCCGGGGATCTGAAGTCCAAGGTTTTTCTAGGCCTTTCATTGAGCCGTGCTGCGATTTTGTTCAGTTCGGCCTGCGAGTATTGATCGAGCTGCGTACCGTGAGGCAAGTACTGACGGACAAGCCGGTTCGTATTTTCGTTGGTACCTCGTTGCCAAGGGCTTCGCGGATCGCAAAAGTAGACCTTTACGTCGGTGGCAATGGTGAAGTCTTTGTGGTTTGCCAACTCCATGCCACGATCCCAGGTGAGCGACTGGCGTAGATGCTGTGGCAGCCGTTTCACCTCGCGCTTTAAGCCTGCCACAACGCTCACCGTGTCTTTCCCTTTCACTTTGACGAGAATAGTGAACCTGGAGCGCCGTTCGACCAGGGTAGCAATGTGGGTATTATTAGCTCCGCTGACTAGGTCTCCTTCCCAATGGCCGGGTATTGCCCGATCATCTGCCTCAGGTGGCCGATCATGAATCGAGACCGCGTCAGTAATCTTGCTGCGAACGCCCTTTGTGCTGGCGAAACGCGAATGACGCATCTTCCGTTGGGTCCGCAAATGGTGTTGCAGTTCCTTCTTCAGAACGCCACGGGCTTGCACAAACAAGCTGCGATAGATCGTCTCGTGAGACACACGCATCGATTCGTCCTCAGAATATCGGATTCTAAGCCAGCCACTCACCTGTTCTGGAGACCAGTCGCGGTAAAGTTTGCGTTCGACCGCGTAGCGCAATCGCCGGTTCTGTGCCAGCAGACAGCGTTTGGGGCGGAGAGCGGCTTTTAAGGCTCGCTCATCGGCTTCGAACGCTCGATAACGGCCTGTTCCGCCGTTACGCGCAATCTCACGAGAAATCGTCGAAGGCGCACGATTTATTTGGCGGGCAATTGCTCGAATCGAAAGTCCCACGCTGACACCACGCGAGATCTCTTCGCGCTCTCTCAGGGTCAATGCTCGTGGCGAGCGTTTCTGCGCTACCGGGGTATATCCTCCGCATAGCTGAATCACGCCATAGATCGACCCTGCGGCTTTACCTAACGCCTTGCCGATGCCAAGAAATGATTCTCCTGCCCGCCACCGTCGCCAAACCTCCGCCTTGCCTTCTGGTATAAGCCCAGGCCGTCCCATTTGTGCCATTGGTAAACCCTCCATCATTCAATATTAATAGGAAGGTGTTGCAATGACCCATTGAACCTACCGC
>NZ_JAJEWL010000022.1 GCF_020687695.1 Pusillimonas sp. MFBS29 | reverse complement strand
GTCGATCTACCGCAGGTCGACGACTTACTGGAGATCAAGGACATGCTTACCGAACACTCCCGCTCCTGGACCCACCAGTGGAAAATGGAAGGGCTGGCCGAAGGACGAGAAGAAGGACGGCAAGAAGGACGTCAAGAAGGACGTCAGGAAGGACGTCAGGAAGGACGTCAGGAAGGACTCAAGGAAGGCCAGGCCTCTATATTGCACAGCCAGCTCAACAGAAAATTCGGTCCGCTACCCGATTCAATTCAGCAACGCCTGAAATCAGCCACATCGAACGAGCTTGAAGCCTGGTCCCTGAACCTGCTCGACGCCCAGTCGTTAAATCAGGTGTTCGACGGCAACTGACAGTACAAAAAAATCATTTCGATATCTTGGTAATAACGTACTGGCCGTTCTCGCGCCGAGCGGTGAATTTGACTTTGTCGCCAGGCTTGATATCGCCCAGCAACGCGGCATCGACGCGGTAAACCAGCGTCATGGCCGGCAGCTCAAGGTCGGCAATAGCGCCATGCTTGAGCGTAATCTTGCCCGCAGCCGCATCCATGCGGCGCACCTCGCCCGACGCCGATGCTTCCTGCGCAACCGCACTAACGGAATAAAACGACGTCAAGGCCAGTGCGGCCGCCAGTGCCTGCATCGCTCGCTGATTCCCTGAAGGCATAAGCTAAACTCCTGTAGATTCACAGCTTCAGCATAACGCCAAAATAAGGAATCCGCTTGCCCCACGCAACAGAACGTTACCAGCTGCGGCCAGCCCGCCCCGACGACATTCCTTGCATACTGGGTCTGATGCGGGAAATGGCTGAGTTCGAAAAGCTCACCGATATCTTCAAGGCCACCGAAGCTACGCTGCACAACAGTTTCTTCAGCGAGCATCCGGCTGCACACTGCCTGGTAGGCACCACTGCAAGCGAACCCGATGTTCCCGTTGCCTACATTATGTGGTTCCACAATTACTCCAGCTTCCTGGACAAGCGCGGCCTGTATCTGGAGGATCTGTACGTCCAGCCCGCACACCGTGGCCAGGGCCTGGGCAAAATGGCGCTGCAGCACTTGGCTCGAATGGCGGTCGAGCAGGACTGCGGGCGCTTTGAGTGGGTCGTGCTCGACTGGAACCAGAACGCCATAGACTTCTATAAACACCTGGGCGCCGACATCCTGCCCGAATGGCGCATAGTCCGCGTCACGGGCCAGGCATTGCAGAACCTGGCTGCGCAGGCGCCTCGCTAACGCACTTGTGTCTGACGCCGGGGCAGCCTCGGGTTCTGGCTGATGATGGTTTCTTGCTTTCGCCGTAGCGCGTTGTGACTGGTATAGGTTTCTTGCGCAGCGCTTTTTATTGCTTGTGACTGGTATGGGTTTCTTGCACGGTGCAGTCAGGTGTGCGGGGTGCCGCTCCTATCGCTGCGCCCGCCTGTGGCGGGTTCCCTTGTCATGGCCTTCGCGCAGGGTCGGACGCGAACTCGCCGGGGCGCGGTCCGCCGGCCCGCTTCCGGCTCAGACAGCGCGTCCTTTGGCCCCCGCCCGAAGCCCATGCCTGCGGCTTGCTCAACGTCGCTCTACCCCG
>NZ_JAJEWL010000021.1 GCF_020687695.1 Pusillimonas sp. MFBS29 | reverse complement strand
GTAAGCGTACGCCCAGTACCGTCTTGCGTTACAGCTGAATTTCCATCAAGCGCCGATTGGCCTCATGCAGATCGAAGGCGGTCGGGTCGAATGGGCCGCCGTGCCACTGCATCATATTGGCATGCTCGGGATGCGAGGAGTCAGCCATGATCTCAAGGAAGTCTGCATAGCCGGGGATGCCACCGACATCTTCAGGCGGACAGGCGTTGGCCCCGTCCAGGCACCAGGGCGAGTCGAGCGGGCCTTCGAATCGAGTTCGTTCCAGTAGCGTGACGTGATGCCACCAGGCATCTCCATAATCGTAGATATAGTCGAAGGTACGCACACCTCCCAACGCTTTTTCCAGGCGAACCCGTTGTTCGTTTTTCAAGTCAGGCTCAGGGTAATCGGAGTCGGGCTCACCGTAGTGCATCTCATTGATGATGAACTCGTGCAAATGCCCACCGTGCCATCCCATGGCCCACAGCAGCGTCACGTGCAGTTTACGTAAGGTGATGTTGGCGGGAACCAGAATGGTTCGGTAGATTAGCGGGGTGCTGTCACGCAGCTCAATGCGCAAGACCAGGGCCTCACCGCTTAAGGCCGTGACCTTACGGGAGGTTACGCGGCGCGATCCAGAGCGGTGCAGTGTGGGGTTAGATTCCATGGCAATAATTCGTCGATTTGGTTCACGGGGTGCTCGGCAATGCGGGCCAGCACCTCACGCAAGTAAGCCATGGGTTCGATCCCGTTCAGTGCCGCGCTACCGAGCAGGCTATAAATGGACGCCGCGCTATGGCCACCCGCATCGGACCCAGCAAAGAGGTAATTCTTGCGTCCAAGGGCGACCACGCGCAGCGCGCGTTCAGCGGCATTATTATCGATTTCAATGCAGCCATCATCCACATAGCGGGTCAAGGCGGTCCAGCGCGTGAGCGCATAGCGGATGGCCCCGGCCAATGCGGATTTACGTGAGACCGATCGTAACGTGTCATGCAGCCAATCGTGCAATGCATCAAGCTGGGGGCCGGCCCGTGCCTGACGCGCCTGGCGCCGTACCTCGGGCAACTCACCGCGGATTTGCGCTTCGATGCCGTACAGCTCACCAATACGGCTGATGGCTTGCAAGGCCTCGGGGCTGCTTTGTTGTTCGGCAATGTCGTAGAACTTGCGTCGAACATGGGCCCAGCAGGCCGCCTCTTGTACCCGCCCACTGTCATACAGCGCATTGAACCCGGCGTACCCATCAGCCTGAACAACGCCCTGGAAGTGTTTAAGATGTTTCTGTGGGTGTTCGCCTTTGCGATCCGGCGAGTACCCGAACCACACCGCCGCCGGCTGCTCACTGGCTGCTGCCCGGTCATCGCGCACATAGGTCCATAGACGCCCCGTGCGGGTCTTGCCACGGCCTGGCGCCAGCACTGGCACCGGGGTGTCGTCTGCATGTACCTTGTTGCCACCCATGACATAGCGGTGCAGGGCCTGTACCAATGGACGCAGCAACTTGCTGCTGCCAGCCACCCAGTCGGCCAACGTGGAGCGCGACAGCGTCACCCCGTGACGGGCATAGATAGCGCTTTGACGATACAGTGGTTGATGATCGCAATACTTGGCCACGAGCACCTGCGCCAACAAGCCCGGACCGGCTAGGCCGCGTGCAATCGGTCGAGGTGGCGCGCTGGCTTGCACAATGGTGTCGCACCGCCCGCACGCCAGCTTGGGCCGCACGGTGCGAATGACCTTGAAGCTGGCCGGGATAAATTCGAGTGTTTCGCTGACGTCTTCGCCCAAGAACTTGAGCGCACCGCCACAGGCCGGGCAGTCGCATGAGTCATTGGCGGCAAGCACCTGCTCTTGGCGAGGCAGGAATTCGGGCAGGCTGTGGCGCTGAGCGGGCCGAGTGCGTTGCTTAGCGACTAGTTTATTAAGGTCGGTGCTATGGGCCTGGGGCGTGGCAGTTGCCGCCTCGCCAAGTAACAACGGCAACTGATTCAACAGATCGCCGGCCCGCTCGCTGCTACGCCCGAAGCGTTCACGCCGCGCCTTGGCCAACTGTAATCGCAGGTAGTCGTTCTCTTGCTGCAACGCCTTGATTGCTGCCAGCAAGGCAGTGGTGTCAGTCGCAGTGTTGGCGGCGTTTTGCATGGCTGCTATTTTACCAAAAAACCGCCATCAGAAGGGTAGTTTATAAGCGCTAAACCCAATAAGTATGCGGGTTTGCAGTGCTATTTCTATATCAAACTCGAGTAGGCCGATGCGTGCGTTGGGGCCTGCGCCAATCAATGCCCTCAAGCAACATCGACAACTGGGCCGGCGTTAAACACACCGAGCCCGATTCGGCTTCAGGCCAGACGAAATAGCCTTGCTCAAGCCGCTTAGCTAATAAGCACATGCCATCGCCGCCCCACCACAGTACCTTGATGCGATCGCCTTTACGACCCCGAAATACAAACACGTGGCCACTGAACGGATCCTCAGCGAGCTTGGCCTGCACAATCGCTGCCAGGCCATCAAAGCCACGGCGCATGTCCGTGACCCCGGCGGCCAGCCAGACGCGGGTTCCCGCTGGTAAGCCGATCATGGGTGTAGCATCTCGATCATGCACCGCAGCGCTTGGAGATCGACTGCACCGTGCACGAGGATTCTGGCGTTGCCCAGATGCAGTTCAATTCGCCCATCTTCGATGCCGGAACTATTGGACTCTTGATGGCCCACGCGCTGACGAGGAGCTGGCGCAGGTAGCGCGTTGATGTGCACGGGCAATAACGCAGGTGTTTCGGTCAGCGGCCCAAAGTCGCCGCGCCGATATTGCCAGCGCCAATTATGCAGTTGATTGGCATTGAGCCCATGGGCCATGGCAACACGGGCAATGGATGCGCCACTGGCCATGGATTCTTGTACGACCTGGCGCTTGAAGTCCATCGTATATCGGCGCCGGAAATTCGTCGGCACGGATACCAGAGAAGTAGAGGATTCGCTCATTAAAACAAATGTCCATTTACCAAAAATGAATGGACACTTATCTTGATGAGTTTTACGTGAGAGCGCTAGACGGTAATGGGCGTACGCTTAC
>NZ_JAJEWL010000020.1 GCF_020687695.1 Pusillimonas sp. MFBS29 | reverse complement strand
ATCTCCATAATTGCTAATCGTTAAGCAATGTTCTATAAGTATAAATACACTTACAACTTACTCATGACGTATCCACCAATTGAAAAATCCCATGACGCCGAGTCCCATAAACAGCATTGGCGCACGCTTACTTGCCGCACGTAAGAAGCGCGGCCTATCGCAAGAAGCATTGGCCAAACTCCTCAATCCCCCCATAAGCCAAAGCGCCATAGCCCATATTGAAATCGGCCGCAATGAGACTTCCCGTCACATCGTATGGATTGCAGCGGCGCTCCACGTTCGCGCTGAATGGCTGGTTACAGGAAAAGGTGAAATGTTCGAGATGGAATGGCCATGGCCGGATACTCCTAGGTATACGCTTGAGGAGCTGCCTCCCCCCGTACTGGAAGATATCGGTGACTACATAAAAATGAAGATCGCCCAACAAGCCCGACATTCCGAAGAGTACGATTAAGTTTCAACAATCGGCTGGATTATCCTCAGCTATTGGCCAAGATACAAAAAAACACAATAAAAATACCCGGATCGCCCTGTGTTCCACAGTGAACCAGGGCGATTCTTTTAGTGTCATTCCATGGCAGATTTTGCAGTTTTTTCCTTCCACATAACTTTTATTTATTACTTGAATATTGACTCCAGAAAGTGGATACGTAATGATTACAGCAATCCCGCTCTTTAACAACACAACACCGATAAATACCGCGCCCTGTCCGGCAACGGGCGGTGTGAGTGCGCGGCTACCCGTTACGCCAGCATTAAGCGGGGCGACAAGCACCTGGGTAGGAGTAAAGCAGGTGAAAAATCATTGCTCTCTTGGGCCGGTAGCGACTGGCAGATACCGAGGGAAGTAGATGACGTTCCGTGACAACGGACGCCGGTACTGCCAAAGGCAGGCCAAGCTCGATGGATGGCGCGTAATCCATTGATGACAGCGGCAAAGACCGCAGTTTTCAGCATCCCGACGAACCACAATAGTGGGCCAGCGGCGGGCTCTACCGAAAATGATCCAAGCAACTGACCCCATCGCGGTATCTTGGCGGATCAGTCATGAAGGCGCTGACCGCGCCTGCTTTGGAAAGCATCCTGGGTGATGCCACCCAGGGTGCTTTCCAAGGTTTTATGGAGGAAGTAATGAAGGAACAGTCCCTGCCAAACATCTTTGGCTACTCATCAACTAGACACCAGACCCTGCAGCAACCTGATCAAGCACTTCTGTATCGGATTCACATAGCTGAGGCGAAACTTGGAGTGTCACGATCAACCATCTACCGACTGGTCAATGAAGGCGAGCTGGTACTTATTAAGATTGGCAAACGCTCCAGTGGCATCACCGCAGCCAGCCTACATGCTCTTATTGAGCGAAACAAGGCACTTGCCAGTTAGGCGAGCACGCCATTAGTGGCTCAGCCTCACTAATTTAGTCCGAAAAAGAATCACAAACTTCGGACAAATTTGCATTTTGTCCGAAAAAAAGCTACAAATATCGGACAAAGGTGCCACTATGAACGATCTCAAGACTCGGATCATGGCTCACATCGATGAAGCGCTGCCTGGCCAAGTGTGGGTGCCAGCCGACTTTTCCCAATATGGCAGCAGAGACGCCGTGGACAAAGCGCTTCAACGCTTGGTTACGGCGGGCCAGTTGCGCCGCATCGACCGTGGGCTGTATGACCGACCCAAACTAAACAGTCTGACCAAAAAGGCAACAGCCCCAGACTACCGCGCCGTCGTGGATGCCATCGCACGTCGCGACCAACTGCGCCTGCTCGTCGATGGCATGACTGCCGCCAACGACTTAGGCCTAACGGACGCCGTGCCAGCCAACGTCACCATCCACACCGATGCACGCCGGCGCACCATTCAACTCGGCAACCTGACGATCACGTTTAAGCTCACAGCGCCCAGTCGCCTATATTGGGCTGGACGGCCCGCTATGCGTGTGGTCCAAGCACTGTACTGGCTGAAGGACACCCTGCCCGCAGACCAGCCCCGCATCGTCAAGCGGCTGTCCGAACTGCTGGATGACCCCGAACAAGGAGAAGCGATACGCCGGGACTTGTTGACGGGCTTCAACACGTTGCCAGCATGGATGCAGGCCATCGTGCGCGAACTGCCGGGCTGCGCGGTACCGGACGCCGAAGCCTCTACATCGCTCCCCGGTACCACCGACCATCGGATGCACATTGACACTTTTGCATGAATCCAAATTTCCATACCATCATTCAGGCCGCTGACGATGAACGGCGCGGGCTGTTCCTGACGACTGCTGCTCGCCTGGGCACAGCTGTCCAGAATGTTGAAAAGGACTTCTGGGTATGCTGGACTCTGGACGCGCTGTTCAATGGCCTGCCGCCAGACGGCCCCCGCCTGCTATTCAAGGGCGGCACATCATTGTCCAAATCATACGGCCTGATTTCCAGATTCTCAGAGGACATCGACATCACCGTATTCCGCGAAGACATCGGCGAACCCGCTGAAACTGCGGAACTGGACGCCTTGAGCGGCAAGCAACGGCGCATCCGCCTGGAACGCATCCGCACCGCATGCCAGCACTATGTTGCTGATAGCATGACGACGCAGATCCACGCAATCGCAGCTAACACCATAGCTACCGATCAATTCCGCTTGGAACTGGACCCGGACGACCCAGACCAGCAGACTCTGCTGTTCTGGTACCCCGCTGTGACAGCTGCACCTGGCGACTACATTCGTTCCGCCGTGAAGATCGAGGCTGGAGCCAAATCGGCTCTGGATCCACATGAAACGGTCGTGGTGTCTCCCTACGTTGCCAACGACCTGCCCGAATTGAATATGGCCGTACCCAACGTGACGACCGTTAAGCCCGAACGCACCTTCTGGGATAAGGTCATCATTCTGCATGGCCTGCGCCAATGGCATGATCGCAGAGGCCTATTGCGCCAAGGCGGCCAACGCGTGTCCCGACATTATTACGATGTCCACCGGCTCCTTCAGCATCCCGACGCAAACGTATGGATCGCAGATCGCCTCCTTGCACAGGACTGCGCGCAACATGCCCGGCTATTCTTCGGCAGCACTGACCTGCGTCTGGACATGGCAACACATGGTTCTTTTACCCTATCGCCATCGGATGCCATGCACGACGCATTGACCCGAGATTACCAAGCGATGAGCGGCATGATCTTCGGGCCATTTCCTGCCCTCGATGAAGTGCTTCACGTTGTCGCTGAACTGGAGCAGCGCTTAAATACGAATCTCACATAAGCAGTTTATGAGCGCGCGACATCAACTGCACTCACCGTTATGGGCATATTGGAATCGAACCACGGGCCGCTTTCGTTGTTTTTTAGCACCTGTACCCCAGCTTGTACCCCACCGTTCCCATTCAATGGAGAAAGCGCATGGAGACTGGCTTCAACCGCGTCGATTAGATTCCGCCCCAGGCCACCA
>NZ_JAJEWL010000019.1 GCF_020687695.1 Pusillimonas sp. MFBS29 | reverse complement strand
CTCTCACGCAGAGCGTATGGATTCAGGAACTTTGAGAATTACCGTATGAGAGTCTTGGCTCAATGCGGTTGGAATGGTGTAATTAACCGAGTGTGATGAATGCCCTGATCCCCCGATAATGGGGAAGAGCCAAATTCACGTAAAAAAGCCCCGAAGCACATGGCCTCGGGGCTTTTTGATATCTCTGGTGGCGCATCCCTGATTCGAACAGGGGACCTGCGGATTATGATTCCGTCGCTCTAACCGGCTGAGCTAATGCGCCAAAGCACGAGACTTTAGCATATTTTTTTGAGCTTGTGTAGCCAAAACTGAAAGTGGTGGCCCAGAAACTCAAAGGCCCCGCCTTTTGGCGGGGCCTTACTGCCGCTTGGGCAGTAAGTACGGCGATTTGCCGTACCGGATGGCTACCAAGTAAGGTGAGCCTATAGCTGCCATCGGGGCAGTGATTTAACTATAGTCCTCTGCGTTTCGTAAGGCAAGTTGGGGAAAATACCGCTTACTTTGCCTTGCTGTTTTACTAAGATACTTGGTTATGCGCCGGTTTTATTGGCCTCGCTCGCATGGTCTGGCAGGGGGCTGTTGGCGTTACCCGACAGGGCCGCGCTAAGGCTGTATAACGGCGCAAATGACTCAGCCTGTGCCATGGGCCAGGCGGTTCTGAAAATCGTATTCCGAAATTTTCCTTCCAGCAGTTCGCCTTTTTCCAGATCAGGAAACAGGGCGGACAACACTCGCACTTCGCCGTTCGGGATACGCCGCGCAATATGATGGGGGCGCAATTCGCAGGGGTGTTTCACACCCGCAGCACCAAGCAGCTCGGCCAGGGCTTTAAGCGTGTTCTGATGAAAACTGGCGACCCGCTGACCCTTATCCTGAACATCCAGTGCGGCCTGGCGTTTCGGATCCTGAGTGGTAACGCCGGTCGGGCACTTTCCGGTGTGGCAGACCTGGGCTTGTATGCAGCCCACGGCAAACATGAAACCACGTGCGCTGTTGCACCAGTCGGCGCCCAGAGCCAGGGCGCGCGCCATATCGAATGCCGTAATAATTTTCCCTGAGGCTCCCAGCTTGATGTGTTCGCGCAAGCCTATGCCTACCAGGGTGTTGTGTACCAGGCGCAGGCCCTCTTGCAGCGGTGTGCCCACGTGGTCGACCAGCTCTATGGGCGCTGCGCCGGTACCGCCTTCCGCGCCATCGATCACAATGAAGTCCGGTGTGATGCCGGTGTGCAGCATGGCCTTGGCGATCGCGAACCATTCCCACGGATGGCCTATGCATAGTTTGAAACCCACGGGTTTGCCTCCGGACAGTTCGCGCAAGCGGGCCACGAATTGCATGAGTTCGATAGGTGTGGTGAAGGCGCTGTGCTTGGCTGGTGAATTACAGTCAACGCCCACGGGGACGTCGCGTGCATGGGCAATCTCGGGTGTAACTTTGGCGCCCGGAAGAATGCCGCCGTGACCGGGCTTGGCGCCTTGAGATAGCTTGATTTCTATCATCTTGACGTTGTCTTGTGCGGTGCGCTGGGCAAAACGTTCTTCGGAAAAGTTGCCTTTGCCGTCATTGCAGCCGAAGTAGCCAGAACCGATGTTCCAGATCAGATCGCCCCCGTGCTCAAGGTGATAAACACTGATTCCGCCCTCGCCGGTATCGTGGGCAAATCCGCCGAGTGCGGCGCCTTTGTTCAATGCACGAACTGCGTTCGCTGACAGCGCACCGAAACTCATGGCGGAAATATTGAATACTGACAGGTTATAGGCTTGCTTGCATTGAGGCCCGCCTACCTTGATCCGAAATTCTGCGGGATCGGGGTGTGATGGTTCCATGGAGTGATTAATCCACTCATAGTCGGTGCCGTAGACATCGCCCTGTGTGCCGAACGGGCGCTTGTCTTCCTGTCGCTTGGCACGCTGATAGACCAGAGAACGATCCACGCGGGAAAACGGATGCTCGCTGGTGTCGTCTTCGATGAAATACTGGCGCATCTCGGGGCGTATGAATTCAAAGAAGAATCGCAAGTTGCCGATAACGGGGTAATTGCGCCGGATCGCGTGACGGGTCTGATGCAGATCATAGTAACCAACGGCTGTCAGCGCTGCCATAATCGCCGCTGCCAAAAACCACCATGCATTGACCGCGAGCCCCAATATTGTGAAAAATAAAGTACTGGCAATGACGATATAAAAAGCGGTGTAGCGGGTTAGTAGTCGGTTCATATCGTTCCTTGGTTGCATTCGCGCACATGGTGGCGACCGTTGCCTTGATAGTAGAATAGCCCTCTTGATAACAGCAAGGACGACCTTGCCACTTCGGCTTCGGGGTGCATCGATCTTTGGGGACGGCCCCTGTCGGAGTGTGAGCTATGTCGACATCAATGTCCTGGCTGGTATTGATTATTGCGGGTCTGTTTGAAGTGGGTTGGGCCATAGGGCTGAAGTACACCGAAGGTTTTACCCGATTGTGGCCGTCAGTGGGAACAGCGATTTCCATGGCGATCAGTGTGGGTTTGCTGGGCTTGGCCATGAAGCAACTGCCTGTCGGAAGCGCTTACGCTGTCTGGGTGGGGGTTGGTGCGGTAGGTACTGTTGTGCTGGGTATTCTTATGCTGGGCGAGTCCGCAAGCCTGCCTCGCCTGGCCAGCGTAGGACTGATCATACTGGGCATCATTGGCCTGAAACTGGCGGGCTGACGGGCCAATTCCGGAGGCAACACGTGAGTGCGAATATCAATGTCGTGATAGGTGACTGGAATACCTGCAAGGCTGCCGCTGCCGCCATACGTCATGCGGTGTTTGTTCAAGAGCAACGGGTTCCTGTCGAGCTTGAAATGGATAATATTGACCCTGAATGTGTACATGCGGTAGCTTATAACCAGCATGGGCTTGCCTTGGGCACGGGCCGCTTGTTGCCCGACGGCCACATCGGCCGGATGGCTGTTCAGGCCGGCAGTCGGGGGCAGGGTGTCGGATCCATGCTGCTGCAGGCGCTGGTCGATGAAGCCAGGCTGCGCAATTATCTGGAAGTGGTGTTGTCGGCACAGTTACATGCACAAGATTTCTACGCCCGGCATGGGTTCGTGGCCGAAGGCGGGGTGTATATGGATGCCGGCATTGAACATATCACCATGCGGCATGCCCTGACTGCTTAATCCGGAGCTGTGCTAACGACGCGATTCCGTCCTTGTGCCTTTGCCAGGTACAGCATTTCATCAGCGCGCGATATGGCATGAACAAGCATCACGTAATGCTCTGAGACGGATACGCCAAGGCTTATGGTGCATTTCAGGCCGCCGTGATCTTTGGCAAAAACATAATTCTCGAAATTCAGGCGTAGTCGTTCGGCGACTTTGTGGCCGACTTCCAGCAATTATTGACACACAAAACGGCTCTTCATCATTAAAGGGGGACAGCGACATTCATTAAACTTGTTTTTGCGAAGAACGAGCTTAATGGAAGGAATGCCGATGTCCCCAGTAGATTTTATCTTAGGAATCCGAGATGTAATGATTGAGCGCGTGGAGCGTGGC
>NZ_JAJEWL010000018.1 GCF_020687695.1 Pusillimonas sp. MFBS29 | reverse complement strand
TTTGTGTGGGGGTTTTTCTTTCAATAAGAGCCTGACGATGACCTACTTTCACAGACGTACGTCCACTATCATCGGCGCGAAGGCGTTTCACTGTCCTGTTCGGGATGGGAAGGAGTGGGACCACCTTGCTATGGTCGTCAAGCGTAACCGGTTGTTGGCGTGCGTGTTGGGGCACGTCAACGAATCTGGGAAGAAGCACCGCGCCTGGGTTTAAGGCCAGGGGTGTAATGTTTGGTGTGTGTTCGTGGCGTACGGGCCGCGATGGGGTTTGCGCGCTGGTCAACTCACAGTGCGACTTGGCTTATTTGTTTGAACGGCACTTGGTCACGTACAACCTGCAAGGTTATAGGATCAAGCCGCACGGGCAATTAGTACTGGTTAGCTACACGCATTACTGCGCTTCTACACCCAGCCTATCAACGTCCTGGTCTCGAACGACCCTTCAGGGGGCTCTAGGCCCCGGGATACCTAATCTTCAGACGAGTTTCCCGCTTAGATGCCTTCAGCGGTTATCTCTTCCGTACGTAGCTACTCGGCAATGCCATTGGCATGACAACCGATACACCAGCGGTACGTCCACTCCGGTCCTCTCGTACTAGGAGCAGGCTCCGTCAAGTATCCAACGCCCACGGCAGATAGGGACCAAACTGTCTCACGACGTTTTAAACCCAGCTCACGTACCTCTTTAAATGGCGAACAGCCATACCCTTGGGACCGGCTACAGCCCCAGGATGAGATGAGCCGACATCGAGGTGCCAAACACCACCGTCGATATGAACTCTTGGGTGGTATCAGCCTGTTATCCCCAGAGTACCTTTTATCCGTTGAGCGATGGCCCTTCCATTCAGAACCACCGGATCACTATGTCCTGCTTTCGCACCTGTTCGACTTGTCAGTCTCACAGTCAAGCACGCTTATGCCATTGCACTATCAGCACGATTTCCGACCGTACCTAGCGTACCTTCGAACTCCTCCGTTACACTTTAGGAGGAGACCGCCCCAGTCAAACTGCCCACCATGCACGGTCCCCGATCCGGATAACGGACCTAGGTTAGAACCGCAAACAAACCAGGGTGGTATTTCAAGGATGGCTCCCTCGAATCTGGCGACTCGAGTTCAACGCCTCCCACCTATCCTACACAGGCCGGTTCACAGTCCAATGCAAAGCTACAGTAAAGGTTCATGGGGTCTTTCCGTCTAGCCGCGGGTAGATTGCATCATCACAACCACTTCAACTTCGCTGAGTCTCAGGAGGAGACAGTGTGGCCATCGTTACGCCATTCGTGCAGGTCGGAACTTACCCGACAAGGAATTTCGCTACCTTAGGACCGTTATAGTTACGGCCGCCGTTTACCGGGGCTTCGATCAAGAGCTTGCACCCCATCACTTAACCTTCCGGCACCGGGCAGGCGTCACACCCTATACGTCCACTTTCGTGTTAGCAGAGTGCTGTGTTTTTAATAAACAGTCGCAGCCACCGATTCTCTGTGACCCCTTCGAGCTCTGGGCGCGGGCCCATCACCCTACCAGGGTATACCTTCTCCCGAAGTTACGGTATCAATTTGCCGAGTTCCTTCTCCTGAGTTCTCTCAAGCGCCTTGGAATATTCATCCCGTCCACCTGTGTCGGTTTGCGGTACGGTCTCGTGAAACTGAAGCTTAGAGGCTTTTCTTGGAACTGCTGCCGATCAGTTTAGGACCGAAGTCCTATTCAGCCACACCCTTGAATTACGCGCCCGGATTTGCCTAAGCGCCTTCTACAGTGCAGCAACGGGGACATCCAACACCCCGATGACGTTTCGCAATCCGTCCCCCCATCGCATTTCACGACGGTGCTGGAATATTAACCAGCTTCCCATCAGCTACGCATCTCTGCCTCGCCTTAGGGGCCGACTCACCCTGCGCCGATGAACGTTGCGCAGGAAACCTTGGACTTACGGCGAGGGGGCTTTTCACCCCCTTTATCGCTACTCATGTCAGCATTCGCACTTCTGATACCTCCAGCAGACTTCACAATCTGCCTTCGCAGGCTTACAGAACGCTCTCCTACCGCGTATATCTAAGATATACACCCGCAGCTTCGGTCTATGGCTTAGCCCCGTTACATCTTCCGCGCAGGACGACTCGATCAGTGAGCTATTACGCTTTCTTTAAAGGATGGCTGCTTCTAAGCCAACCTCCTGACTGTCTATGCCTTCCCACTTCGTTTCCCACTTAGCCATAGTTTGGGACCTTAGCTGGCGGTCTGGGTTGTTTCCCTCTTGAGTCCGGACGTTAGCACCCGGTGCTCTGTCTCCCATGCTCTACTTGCCGGTATTCGGAGTTTGCCATAGGTTGGTAAGTCGCCATGACCCCCTAGCTATAACAGTGCTCTACCCCCGGCAGTAATACATGAGGCACTACCTAAATAGTTTTCGGAGAGAACCAGCTATTTCCAGGCTTGTTTAGCCTTTCACCCCTATCCACAGCTCATCCCCTAATTTTTCAACATTAGTGGGTTCGGTCCTCCAGCACGTGTTACCGTGCCTTCAACCTGGCCATGGATAGATCGCCTGGTTTCGGGTCTACACCCAGCGACTGAATCGCCCTATTCGGACTCGCTTTCGCTACGCCTTCCCTATTCGGTTAAGCTTGCCACTGAATGTAAGTCGCTGACCCATTATACAAAAGGTACGCAGTCACCCCACAAGGAGGCTCCTACTGTTTGTATGCACACGGTTTCAGGATCTATTTCACTCCCCTTCCGGGGTTCTTTTCGCCTTTCCCTCACGGTACTGGTTCACTATCGGTCGATCACGAGTATTTAGCCTTGGAGGATGGTCCCCCCATGTTCAGACAGGATTTCACGTGTCCCGCCCTACTTGTCTGACGCCTAGTTCCACATACAGAATTTCGCCTACAGGGCTATCACCTGCTACGGCCGCGCTTTCCATCGCGTTCGACTATTCAATATGCTAAAACGTCAAGGCTGGTCCGATTTCGCTCGCCGCTACTTTCGGAATCTCGGTTGATTTCTTTTCCTCGAGTTACTGAGATGTTTCAGTTCACCCGGTTCGCTTCAACACGCCTATGTATTCAGCGTGTGATACACCATCGCTGGTGTGGGTTTCCCCATTCGGATATCTGCGGATCAATGTCTGTTTGCCGACTCCCCGCAGCTTTTCGCAGGCTACAACGTCCTTCATCGCCTGTGATCGCCAAGGCATCCACCATGTGCACTTATTCGCTTGATCCTATAACTTTACAGGTTATAAGAACTTGAGTTTGCGTGTGTTGTGCCGTTCATCATTTTCAAAGGCCTTGCTCCGTGGAACAAGTATTTTTGAGAACTATTTGAACAAAATTGTTTAATGCAATCACAACCCGTACTTACGCGTGATCATGTCGTATTGACCATGATCCACACCATAATTACTTCGTTGTGCTTCTTCCAGATTGTTAAAGAACGAGTAAAACCATTAAACCGTAAAGATTTAACGAGCAGTCTTTAGCAACCGGCCGCCTATTAAGACAACCGACCCTAAACACTCTTCGTTAAGCCCTTGACCATCACCGATTCAAGCACCGACCCCAGAAACTTACCGCTTACCCCGACTTTCTTCACGAAAGCTGTGGTGGAGGATGACGGGATCGAACCGACGACCCCCTGCTTGCAAAGCAGGTGCTCTCCCAGCTGAGCTAATCCCCCGCACCGATAAATCGTACTGGTGGGTCAAGTTGGAATCGAACCAACGACCCCCGCCTTATCAAGACGGTGCTCTAACCGACTGAGCTACTGACCCAGTATGCGCCACCGATTAATCACTTAACCGGTCACGTAACCTTGTCGTGGCTTACTCTTTCTATATTCAACAGCCAATAAGTGTGGACGCTTTCGCTTCGTGCGCTTCGCTCTGAAAGGAGGTGATCCAGCCGCACCTTCCGATACGGCTACCTTGTTACGACTTCACCCCAGTCATGAATCCTACCGTGGTAATCGCCCTCCTTGCGGTTAGGCTAACTACTTCTGGTAAAACCCACTCCCATGGTGTGACGGGCGGTGTGTACAAGACCCGGGAACGTATTCACCGCGACATGCTGATCCGCGATTACTAGCGATTCCGACTTCATGCAGGCGAGTTGCAGCCTGCAATCCGGACTACGATCGGGTTTCTGGGATTGGCTCCCCCTCGCGGGTTGGCGACCCTCTGTCCCGACCATTGTATGACGTGTGAAGCCCTACCCATAAGGGCCATGAGGACTTGACGTCATCCCCACCTTCCTCCGGTTTGTCACCGGCAGTCTCATTAGAGTGCCCTTTCGTAGCAACTAATGACAAGGGTTGCGCTCGTTGCGGGACTTAACCCAACATCTCACGACACGAGCTGACGACAGCCATGCAGCACCTGTGTTCCGGTTCTCTTGCGAGCACACTTCAATCTCTTGAAGCTTCCAGACATGTCAAGGGTAGGTAAGGTTTTTCGCGTTGCATCGAATTAATCCACATCATCCACCGCTTGTGCGGGTCCCCGTCAATTCCTTTGAGTTTTAATCTTGCGACCGTACTCCCCAGGCGGTCAACTTCACGCGTTAGCTGCGCTACTAAGGCCCGAAGGCCCCAACAGCTAGTTGACATCGTTTAGGGCGTGGACTACCAGGGTATCTAATCCTGTTTGCTCCCCACGCTTTCGTGCATGAGCGTCAGTATTATCCCAGGGGGCTGCCTTCGCCATCGGTATTCCTCCACATCTCTACGCATTTCACTGCTACACGTGGAATTCTACCCCCCTCTGACATACTCTAGTTCGACAGTTAAAAATGCAGTTCCAAAGTTAAGCTCTGGGATTTCACATCTTTCTTTCCGAACCGCCTGCGCACGCTTTACGCCCAGTAATTCCGATTAACGCTTGCACCCTACGTATTACCGCGGCTGCTGGCACGTAGTTAGCCGGTGCTTATTCTGCAGGTACCGTCAGTGACGCCAGGTATTAACCAGCGCCGTTTCTTCCCTGCCAAAAGTGCTTTACAACCCGAAGGCCTTCATCGCACACGCGGGATGGCTGGATCAGGGTTTCCCCCATTGTCCAAAATTCCCCACTGCTGCCTCCCGTAGGAGTCTGGGCCGTGTCTCAGTCCCAGTGTGGCTGGTCGTCCTCTCAAACCAGCTACAGATCGTTGCCTTGGTAGGCCTTTACCCCACCAACTAGCTAATCTGATATCGGCCGCTCCAATAGTGAGAGGTCTTGCGATCCCCCCCTTTCCCCCGTAGGGCGTATGCGGTATTAGCCACGCTTTCGCGTAGTTATCCCCCGCTACTGGGCACGTTCCGATATATTACTCACCCGTTCGCCACTCGCCGCCAAGAAAAGCAAGCTTTTCTCGCGCTGCCGTTCGACTTGCATGTGTAAAGCATCCCGCTAGCGTTCAATCTGAGCCAGGATCAAACTCTTCAGTTCAATCTCTGTATAAATCGTAATTTCCATCCGACCCGAAGGCCAGTGGTCATACGTCGCGTTTCGCTCAAAGAAAAAGACCGGTTCAAATTACTTCAAACCTTACTTCTTCATTTGTGCGGACACTTGATATAAATTTGGCGAACCTTCGTGAGAAGGTTTGCGCACTCATTCCAAGCGCCCACACTTATCGGCTGTTAAATTGTTAAAGAGCATGTACTACCTACTGCCTTCACCGCGTGGCGCTTAAAGCACTGCGCTGTGTCAGCAGCAAAGAAGCGAGATTATGAAGCAGTTTTTTTCGTTTGTCAAGTTGAAGATCAGTGCCGGGCAATCCGCCTACAACCACTTGACCAAAACAACCAGCCAAACCTGCCACACAACCGCTGCGCTTTTTTGTGCATCAACTGGTGAGTCAGAAACTATACCATGTTTTGCAAAAGCGCGCTTTGCGCTGTTTTTTCGAGCCCGCCGATTCAAATGTGCCCGCTCAAAGCAGTCCCGCTTGAATCGCCGTCACATTCGGGTAAACCCTGATGTGTTGGCTGCGAAAGAACAGAACTATAGCATAGCTTTTTTAACCCGTGCAACTG
>NZ_JAJEWL010000017.1 GCF_020687695.1 Pusillimonas sp. MFBS29 | reverse complement strand
GGGCATGAAGTTGCCGCTGTGCTGTACCTGAACAGCCAGTTTAAGGTGATCCGTTACATGGAAATGAGCCATGGCACGTTGACGCAGGCCAGCGTATACCCGCGCGAAATCGTTAAAACGGCGCTTCGTCTGGATGCGGCCGCAATCATCATGTCGCATAACCACCCCAGCGGCATACCTGAGCCCAGCGAGGCCGATCTGGCATTGACGCGGCATTTAAAACATGCTTTGGCGCTGGTTGATGTTCGTTTGCTGGATCACATCATCGTGACCGGGCAGAACACGACTTCGTTAGCGGAACGAGGTCAGGTGTAAACCTGGAGCAGAGCAGGTGAGTACTCGTCTGCTCTAGTAGACGCCGCGCTCTGCGGCGCCGATTGGACTTGTGCTGTCGCACAAGTAGTTATCCGTCTCAATAAAAGCAGCCCGTCCTGGTGTGCCAGGGCGGCAATAGCGGCTTGCCAGCGCAAGCAGACAGCAAGGTCATAACTGCATTCAAGTTAGATCACCATCTTGGTGATTGGGGCGCTCGCCGCGTGGGCTGTTACCGGGTTGTGCACTGTGAATTGCAAGCCTGGTCTTGAGAGCTCCATCGCCTCAAAACGCCGACTGTATCACTTCGCTCCGGTACTTCAAGAGGTGTTCATAAAAGCCGCGATGCGTCTTTTACAAAGCTTCCCCTTTCCGCTAGTCACTGCATGACCCAGTACGGCAAGGGCGATGGAACTCACAGGACTGGCGGCACAACGCGTCGGACACAGCGCACAACCCGGCAACAGAAACCTACAAACGGGCTCAAGAATCTTCAGGCCTGGTCAGCAATCACTACCGCGCCACCGCGCATTTTTGAAGGAGCAGAAACATGAACCATTACGAACAAAAGCAGGCAGAGCGCAAAGCCAAACTAGAGGCAAGGGCGGCGCAGGCCGAGACGCAGGCCGCAGCTACCTATGGCCGGGCACGGCAAATGGGTGAGGCGATCCCCTTTGGCCAGCCGATCTTGATTGGCCACCATAGCGAAGGGCGCGACCGTAACTATAGGCAGAGGATTCATAACACATTAGGCAAAGCCTTCGATCTGCAAAAAAAAGCCGATCGCTACACGAAAAAGGCGGCTTCAGTAGGTGAGGGCGGCATCTCCAGCGATGACCCTGATGCAATAGCAAAACTCATGCGCCAGGCGAAGCAACTGACAGCGAATCAAGAGCGCATGAAGAAAATCAATCGGGTAATCCGTAAACATGGGGCTGATCCAGAGGGCCAGCGCCATGCTTTGCTTGAACTTGGATGTTCTGAAGATAGCGCACAGAAGCTGATCACGCCGGACTATGCCGGACGTGTGGGCTTCCCGTCTTATGCATTGTCCAACAATAACGCGAATATTCGCCGTATCCAGCAGCGGATCAAACAACTGCAGGCTAACAAGGAGCGTGAGCCGGTCAGCGTGCAGGGGACAGGGTATGCATACGCCGAAGACGTGGAAGAGAACCGCGTGATGTTCATGTTCGAAGGCAAACCGGAAAAGGCCACCCGAGAAATATTAAAACGTCACGGTTTTCGATGGAGCCCAACGCGTGGCGCGTGGGTGCGGCAATTGAGTAACGCCGCCATTTGGCAGGCAAAAGCTGTCATGCAGATTCTGAACGGATCGACCGGAAACTGAACCGAAGCCCCAGGCCGCTTTATCGGCTTGGGAAATTTGTCGGCGAGATTACGCCGAACCACTATCAGGAGCAACAAAATGGCATCAGTCAACAAAGTCATCATTATCGGCAACTTGGGCCGCGATCCAGAGATCCGCTACAGCGCGGATGGGGCCGCGATCTGCACAATCTCCGTTGCCACATCGACAAGCTGGAAAGACAAGGCGACCGGAGAGGAGCGAGAGGAAACCGAATGGCATCGGATTGTGTTCTATAACCGCTTGGCAGAAATTGCCGGCGAGCACCTGCATCAAGGTAGTGCGGTCTATGTAGAAGGGCGATTGAAGACCAGAAAATGGCAGGATAAGGAAACAGGCGCTGACCGTTATAGCACCGAGATCGTAGCCGAGCAGATGCAGATGCTTGGAAGTCGTGGTACAGATGGCCAAGCGTCGTCAACTAAACCGGCATCGCGTAAGGTCACTGCTGTCCTTGCGTCCACGGGTGGAGGCGCTATAGCGGCCGATGATATTCCGTTCAATCTTGCAGGTGCAGGACGCACCTGGATGTGTATTTAAGAAATTTGCCCCGGCATCGCCGGGGTGTTGATTGGCGCGGGAGAACCGAATGGAAGCCGGAAAACGAACCGGACCACGGTCCGATTGGGAAAACGCTGTTTACGACGCGCTGTGCGAGCAGAGCGACATGACATGGTCAGATGCTCAGGCCATCATAGAAGCACAGGGAATGCAGGGTAATGAAGTGTTGGCGTCTGCTTGGACTGACGGACTGACAGTGTCCCAGACGGTTAAACTGTTGTTGGATATGCCGGAGTAGCTACCACAGCGGCTGCTGTGTGGTGGCGCTGGCACCGTCCTGCGATGCTGCCCGTAAAGGCGCGGCATCGAAAGTATGTTCTGGTGCCAAGCGCAGAAGGCTGCTAGCTTCCTCAGTCGAGCCGGACAGCCAGCAATCCGCGTCATCCACTTCAATTGGAATGACTGAGCGTTTGTCTTGGGCACTGCCGGGCTTCCTTGGGTCAGGCTTGTGCATGCGACGCATCAACGGGTGTGTGTCGGCGTTGATCGTGAGCATTGTGTAGCTTTCTACGACTTCGCCCGTTGCCGGATCAGTCCAGGTATTCCACAGCCCGGCCAAGCCCCACGGGGCACCATCTGGCCGCCGGAATTGCCACCATACGTTGCGGCCAGTTTCCCAGCAAGGCTCGTCGAAAGACAGCGCCGGAATGATACAGCGCTGGCCACGCTGCCAGGGTTGGCGATAGCTTGCCTTGCTGGATAATTCCTCTGAACGAGCGTTATTCGTTTGATACGGCAGCTTCGCCATCTTGGCAAAGTGAGGAATCAGCGCCCACTGACCGGTCACCAGCTCGCGTTCGCTGCCGTGTGCTCGAATAAACGGGCCGACGGCGCGCGGGTGGATGGCGGTTTCCCACCATTGAGGTTGGTTTCGGTTACCAATATGCCAAAACCTCTCGGTCTCAGCTTGGCTCGGTGTGACATATCGATTGCACATACTTTATTGTGACAGAATCGTATCCCCATACACCGAATGGATTATGGCTTGCAGCTATTCCCATCTTTGATGGGCCCCTGTCATGAGACGTTGCCAGCTCTTCGACCTGGCTGGCACTTTCAAAACCCCAAATTCGCTTTCGCTCATTTGTGGCCTTAAAAGTGCCACACATGACGCACCCCCGGCGGGGTCGGGAAAAGCCTTATGAATCAGTTTCTTGCAGAGCATCGGCCGATTCTGCCGGTGCAGGACAAATAGGGCACAAAGTGGCGCAAGCCATTGATGCGGCAGGAAACATGGCGGCCACAAGCGTGGCCGAATTGCCCGTAGACGTTAAGAGAGAATGGGCGGTTTTCATTTTCAATGCGGATGGGAGACATTTCGACTTCAGAATGGTTACAGGCACATGGCAAGACTGATGCATGCCGGATGCAGCCCCATGACGCGGAGACTGCGTCCGGCCAACCGCTTGCATGCGGAAAGATGTCAGCTGATCTCCATTGAGGATTCCGCGTCCTGTTCCAACGCCGTCCTTGGCGCGGCCTGGTGCAAAATGGGGCTATCGGCGTGCGTCTGAACCAGGTCATGTGCCAGGCTCTTGTAGCCCAACCGATCCACCCGCTCGGGCAGCTTGTCCGCATTATCTGTGAACACCACGACCTCGTGCCGTTCGCGCGAGATGCTCACATAGTAGGTGTCCTGGGCGGTCGTGCGGCTGAAGCTTTCGGCGTTGTAAATGACTCGGTCGCAGGTCAGTCCTTGGGCACTATGCGCGGTGGTGGTGTAGGCATAGTCCATGTTGAGCGGTCGATCTGTGGGCAGCTGCACGTGGCGACCGTTGGTTTCGATGGTGACGCTGGTTGCATCAATTGCCGCGACCTTCGCCAGTTGGCCGTTAACCAGGTCATTATGGGCATCGTTACGTGTGATGCGGACATAGTCGCCCGCAGACAGCTCTGTCCGGTTCAGGTGATAGACCGATAGCTTGCTCATGGTTTTCGGGATGATTTCTATGGGTTGGGCATGCGACGGGCTGGGCTGGATCGATTCGACGGTGATGCGGTCATGGTGTGTACTGCCGGTGACGCGGTACAGTTCGCCGCGTTTCAGGCCACACTGGTAGTCCCGTTCAGGAACGACAATGTCGCCGACGGTGTAATACCGTGCGACGCTGCGTTCTGCACGGGTGGTGTCATGGCGGGTCAGCAGCTGGCATTGATGTCCTTTGCCTGCCAAGCCGAGCAGGGCGTGGATCCGTTCATTGATGGCTACGCGAGATGCGTTGGTGCCGGTGACCACGATAGTGACCGCTTGGTCTGCTGCCGAAAGCTGCGTATAGGTTTTGGCAATGGCTTCATACCGGGCGGAACTGTCCCGGCTTTTGTGGCCGTGCTCGTCGGTAGTGAACTGATCCGGGATAGCGTGCACCTGATCCAAAAGCGGCAGGGATCGGCTGGCCTGGCCTTCTGCTGCCAACTGTACTGCTTTGCGAAGCCGATCAGAGCGTTGTCGCTGGATGTCGGCCATTAATACGGTTTTCATGCCGCCTTCTTGCAGCATGGCAAACGCACGGCCTGCCTCAATGGCCTTGGTCTGAGCGGTGTCGCCCAGTAACACGATTTTTGCGCCTGTCGGCTGAATGAGCGCCAGCAACTTGTCCATCTGCCGTACCGGCACGACGCCGGCTTCGTCAATCACTACGACAGTTTTCGGCCCTAGGGTATCGGTGAAGGGGCGTTTGTCGGAGGCAGAAAGCACCGATGCAATCGTGTTGGCCTGTATGCCATCTTCGCGCAGGTTGCGAACCATTCCGCCGTAAGGGGCCAGCGCCGCCATGGTGTGCCCTTCCTGTTGCAGGATGGCCTGGGCGTTTTGCAGAGCGAAAGATTTGCCGGTGCCAGCCAGACCCCGGATACCGGCGACTTGATCGGGGCCGGTCGTGATTAGCATGACAGCTTCGCGCTGGCCTGGTGTCAGGCGTGTGTCCAAGCTGCTTTCGGCGCAGGTATTGGCAATTGTGGTCTGCCAAGCACTGCGGCCAGCTTGTTCGGCGGCTAGTATCCTGGATTCGGCCTCAAAAGCCTTTCGGGTCGCATAGCGTGGGCTTTCCATCAGCAGGCGTCCTTCTGCAATGGCTTGGTCAACCAGCTGCAGGGCTGTGCCCTGGGGTAGGCCGCGCAGGTGTGTGACTTCTGTGGCCCATCCTTCGCGGGTCATAGGAAGGGCCGTCCTGTCCTGGGTGCTGCGGTAGTGCGGTATTTCCCGGATTAGTGTTCCAGACTCCACACGGCCCTGAATCGCTGCCTGAATGGCTGTGATGTTCGTATGGCCGCCAGCATGGCGAACGGCGTTTTGCAGTAAATCCGCTAGAGGCATGACGGATTCCCTTTCGGCCAGATGTTGGATTGCCCAGTTCAGTGAGGCTTGTGCCACCATGTCTGATGGCTGCCCCGAGATCTGTGTCGGTTGGACGTCTGCTTGCTCCCTGGCCTGATCAAACTGCATTCCGATGGCGGTAGCGGCGTCACGCCATTGGCGATGCAGCTCTGTGCGGCTGAGTTCCTGAGTCTTCGCCTGGCGGTGGGCCAGGGTGATGCCTTGGCGCAGGGCGTGAGGGGCTTCTTCGCGACTGGTGCCGCGTGCAGACAGTTCAGCAGTAATGCCAGCGCTGCGTTTACTGAAAAACTCGATCTGTTCGCGGCTGATGTGGGCCAGTTCGATATGGCTCTTTTCATGGCGAACTGCGTATCCCAGCGCACGTACGTTGCGTTCCAGCTCTGCTTGGTATATCGAATCCGTCACGCGCAGTAGCTTGAAGATTTCTTCATTGGACAAGGCCACCCAACTGTCGTCGGCTCGCTGGGTCAGGTTCATCAGCAGCGCGTGGACGTGTAGATGCGGGTCGGGGGCAGCGCCTTCGGTAGGGCGTGCTGTTTCGTGGCGGAATTTGGCAATGATGAGGTTGCCCGTATGCTCTACCCGTGACTTGCCGTTTTCTTTGTGGCGCCCCATGGTCAGATGCTGCTCGACGTAATGAAGGGCAGCAGCGACCGCTTTATCATTAGCGTGGATTAGGCGTTCGTCGCGACCGATCAAAGCCTGCAGGGTAATGCTTTTGGGCGCGCCGAAGGTGAGATCAAGGGCGGCACGGGCCTTGGCATCTTTGCGGATTGACCGGCCCGCTGCGACGCCATGGCCAAAATCGCCTTGCAGCATGGCTTTGAAGCGTGCGGGGTCGATTTCTCCGACTGCGCCCAGACGTCGGGCACCGTCGCCTTGCCAGGTGGCGGCACTCCCGTCTCGGCTGTAATAGTCGTCGGCCTGGTCGGAGTAGTAATGGGTGGCAAGGGACGCGCGGGCGCGATAGACCTGGCTGTGCGAGATCATGGGAGCTCCGGGAGAAGGGATGGCGAGAGATTAGCCAACAAGCGCTTGGAGGCGTCAATGCTAGCGCTTGCGGGAAGGGATGCTGGATTTACACACGTTTATCCACAGCTTCTGTGGATACACGCTGGGCAGTTTCCAGATTGCCGCGATCCTTCGGACGATGCAGGCACCGGACAATTTCTGTGGGCAGAATCACCTCAATTGGTTTGTGTCCTACCCATGGGAAGATGTGGATTTCCAAATGTCGGATGACTTTCTGGGCGTAGTCCTCCGACCATTCGCGGTCTTTCTTGGCACTGGTGTGCCAGGCGCGGGCTAGTAACTCGAAGGTATGCAGACGAGCGATTCGCGCCAGCTCTTCCTGGTGCTCACGGACTTCTTTCGGGTCCAGGCCATTGGCTCGTTGACTGTTGGCTTCGTATGCCTTGGCTCGTGCCTGCGCGAGGGAAACTTCCGGGTATGGCCC
>NZ_JAJEWL010000016.1 GCF_020687695.1 Pusillimonas sp. MFBS29 | reverse complement strand
CCATGGTCGATCTAATTTGACGTGCTTTTGGCTAGGTCCGCTAGCACGAACACAAACCTCCACTCCAGTGCATAAACATTACGGGTCCGGATACATGACAAAAATGTAATGTGGCAGGCCCTGAATTAACGACTTGAAACGTGTGCATATGTGGCATGATGAAATTTGGCCCAAATGTCCCTGGGGCGCTAAGAGCATTTAGCCGTGCATGCAGTATGCAACGACCTTGCGCCCAGACCTTTAGAAGGTTTTTATCGCCATGGCGCAGAACAGTTCTGGACACACTCATGATCACAACATGAAGCAGCAGGCTTCCGCCGCTCAACTCACTGATCCTGTGTGCGGTATGCAGGTGACACAAGACTCGCCACATCACGTTGAGCGTCAAGGCAAGCCTTTCTTTTTTTGCAGCGCGAAATGCTTGGAAACGTTCGAGCGCGATCCTGAGAAGTTCCTTGCGCCAAAAAATGCAACCGAAGCGGCTTTCGAGCAAGCAGCTGCGGGCACCATTTATACCTGTCCAATGCACCCCGAGATTCGACAGGATCATCCGGGAAGCTGCCCAAAGTGCGGCATGGCGCTTGAGCCGCTCATGCCCAGCCTGGAGGACGATAATCCTGAGCTGAAAGACTTCTCTCGGCGATTCTGGTGGACGCTGCCCCTTACGGTCATTGTCACCGTGCTGGCCATGTTCGGTCCGCAGCTTGGCTGGTTCAACATGAGCGCGCAAACGTGGATCGAACTCGTGTTGTCAATACCCGTGGTGCTATGGGCTGGGCAGCCCTTCTTCGTGCGCGGCTGGCAATCCGTTGTCAACCGCAGTCCCAACATGTGGACACTCATTGGTCTTGGCACAGGCGCTGCGTTTGTCTATAGCGTCGTGGCGACAGTCGCACCGGGCGTTTTCCCCGAAACCTTCATGTCCATGGGGCGTGTGGCTGTTTACTTTGAAGCCGCGGTGGTGATCATTTCCTTGACCCTGTTTGGCCAGATCCTGGAGCTGCGGGCGCGGTCGCAAACTTCGGCTGCAATCAAATCGCTGCTTGGACTTGCACCCAAAACAGCACGCCGGATCAACGCGGATGGAACAGAAGAGGATGTACCCCTGACGCACGTGCATGAAGGCGATCGCTTGCGTGTGCGCCCTGGGGAGAAAGTCCCCGTAGACGGCTTGGTGGAAGACGGCGCCAGTTCCCTGGATGAATCCATGCTCACAGGCGAACCGCTGCCAGTAAGCAAGCGCCCTGGCGACAAAGTGATCGGCGCAACGATGAACACGTCGGGCTCACTAGTGATTAGAGCTGAAAAGGTCGGCTCAGCCACAGTGCTATCGCAGATCGTCCAGCTCGTCGCGCAAGCCCAGCGCTCTCGCGCGCCGATGCAGCGGATGGCTGATCAGGTGGCAGGTTATTTTGTGATGGCAGTCGTCGCCATCGCCATCATCACATTTTTTGTTTGGGGTACTTTTGGGCCGCAACCGAGCTGGGTATATGGCTTGATTAACGCCGTAGCTGTACTGATCATAGCCTGCCCATGTGCCCTGGGCTTGGCCACGCCCATGTCCATCATGGTGGCCACCGGTCGTGGCGCCACCCAGGGGGTGCTTTTTCGCGATGCAGCAGCCATCGAAAACTTTCGCAAGGTCGATACCCTCATTGTTGATAAGACCGGCACATTAACCGAAGGCCGGCCTGAGTTCGAGCAGGCCATTCCCGCAGGTGACACGGAGGCCGACGAGGTGCTTCGTTTGGCGGCAAGCCTTGATCAGGGCAGCGAACACCCCTTGGCCGATGCTATTGTCAAAGCAGCGCGGGAGCGCGGTTTAAACCTAAGTGCTGTAAATGACTTCGAATCAGGTAGCGGTATCGGGGTACGTGGCCAGGTCGAGGGCAAACGCCTTGCTTTGGGCAATACTGCCTTGATGGATCAAGAAAACATTGATGTCTCGATCATGACCAGTAGCGCTGAATCGTTGCGCGCCAAAGGTGCGAGCGTCATGTATTTAGCTACAGACGGTCAATTAACAGGCTTGCTGGCCGTCTCTGACCCCATCAAGAAAAGTACGCCCGAAGCCGTAAAGGATCTCAAGGCGGCTGGAATCCGGGTCATCATGGCAACCGGCGACGGCGTTTCGACGGCTAAAGCGGTGGCAGAGCAACTAGGCATTGACGAGGTTCACGGTGAAGTGAAGCCGGCCGACAAGCTCGATCTTGTCAGCAAACTTCAAGCAGAAGGCCGAGTTGTTGCGATGGCCGGCGACGGCATTAATGACGCACCTGCTCTAGCCAAAGCCGATGTCGGCATTGCGATGGGTACGGGAACCGACGTGGCGATGAACAGCGCGCAAGTCACATTAGTCAAGGGAGACTTGCGCGGCATCTCGATTGCGCGCCACCTCTCGGACAAAACAATCGCCAATATGAAGCAGAATCTAGGCTTCGCATTCATTTACAACGCTCTGGGCGTGCCGTTAGCTGCCGGCGTTTTGTACCCGTTTCTTGGCCTGCTGCTTTCACCCATGTTCGCGGCCCTGGCGATGAGCCTGAGTTCAGCATCGGTCGTTTTTAATGCCCTTCGGCTTCGAAAGTCTACCTGAAGTGCAACTCGTCGCGTAGGTCGGTGGCACTTGAACTTAGCCAGTAGCCAAAGCTGACTTGTTTGGAGTAATAGCAAATCTTTACGTAAAACAGGAGTTCAGCCATGCGCCAATACCTTCGATTTGCCGCCATGATAGGCACCTCAACCATCATCATGTTCGGCCTTATGTACTTGAATACGTATGAGCTGACCGACGTATTTTTTAGTGAGACGCGCGTCTACATGGCGTTGCTGATGGGCGCTGCGATGGCGATCATCATGCTGGCCTTCATGCTGAACATGCATCAGAATCGCCGGATGAATATCGGGATTTTTGCCGGAAGCGCGGTTGTATTCGTCCTTGCGCTCTGGCTTGTGCGTAGTCAGACAACCATCGAGGACGTTTCTTGGATGAAGGCAATGATTCCACATCATTCCATCGCAATCTTGACCAGCGAACGAGCGAATCTCTCAGATCCGCGAGTTCGTGAGCTGGCCGATCAAATCATCGAGTCACAGCGCCGGGAAATCAAAAAGATGAAAGCACTTATCAATGACCTCGATAAATAAGTTTGCTGTTGATCTTTTACCGTGCCGGCACCTCTAACGTCTGTAGCGCAAAGAGATACAAGTAAACGCCACGTAGCTCCTTTGCTAGACAGCCTCAGTCCTTCGAAAACGGTTTACCAGTAAAGTCAACAGTAATCAGATTACCGTCAAGCTGCCCCATACCCGGCGCGTTCAAAGGCATTCCTGGAGCCGATACGCCCTTCACCGACGAGTCAGCAAGTAATTTGTTGACAGCATTGGCCGGCACGTGCCCCTCTATGATTTGTCCAGTGGCTTCTACCACGCCTGTATGACATGAACCAAGCTGCGATGGCACGCCGAGTCTTTGCTTGACCGAAGCCATATCGGTCGTCTTGATCGCCGTAACATCAAAGCCGGACTCCCGCATATGCTCAACCCAACCGGAGCAGCAGCCGCAATTGGGATCCTGGTAAACCGTAATAGCCGCACCGGCCGCATGTGCAAAGGATGATGCAGCACTCAACGCCGCCGCTACTAGCCATAATTTCATGAAACCGCTCCACGAGGGAAATGTAAAACTATAATTTTCGAAGTAAGGATAAAGACCACAACTAAGCAGCTTAGTTCTGCCGTTGTAAAGTAACTTCCTTCTGTGCCTCTAGAACCTTAGGAGGCCAAGTGCTCTTGATATAAGTCAGTACCGCAATGATCTCTTGGTCGCTGAGAATGTCGCGATACGCGGGCATGTCGCTTACATAGCCTGGAGGTGCTGTCTTCCCAGGGACCAGGCCGTTTTTCACCATATCGACCAACATCGCATCGGGATGGTGCCAGGTATGGCCGCTCTTGTCATGCGGCGGCGCAGGCAGCCTGCCATTGGACATGCGTTCACGCCAGTTCGGCTGGCCTTGCAGGGCCTCGCCATGGCAGGCTGCGCAATTGTTCGCATAGATCGCCTTGCCCTGCATCACAAGGGATTGGTCCGCAGGGTCGATGAATGCCGGGCCAGATGGCCGAATCGTGCTGTAAAGGACGGCGGCGGCGCCGATTATGACGACGCCAACCACTCCAAAGACCAATTTTCTCCGTGTCATTTGAATGCGCTAGATCAGCTGACTTTTACCTTGCCGACCATTCCAGCTTCCATGTGACCCGGAATCAGGCAAGCGAAATCGACAGTGCCCGCCTGGTCGAACTGCCACACCAAGCCGCCAATCTTACCCGGGTCCAATGTAATCATATTCGGTTCCGCATGCTGCATCCCCGGCATCTTCTGCATCTCGGCCGCATGGGCCTTCAAATCGGCCATGGACCCGATCACCATTTCATGAGGGATTTTCCCCGTATTCTTGATAAAGAAACGAACTGTCTCGCCAGCGCGGACCTGGATGTCACCAGGCGTAAACCGCATGGTGTCGTCCATCGTCAGTTCAATCGTGCGCGTAACTTTAGCCGGATCGCCAGGCTGGCCAGTTGGCGAAGGTGCATTCGACATGGTGGACATATCGTGACCGGGCATGCCATGCGCCGGTGCGCCATGCCCCCCGCCATGGTTCCCGGCAGCCAATGCGAGGCTTGGAAGTACGCTCAAAGCCAGAATGGACAGTGTCTTTTTCATATAAATGCTCTCTTGAGATTAGCTTTAACAGGTTGCCTTTTCAAGCCGCCCATGTGGAAAGGTGAAAGACGACTTCAGAAGCGAAAGCTCAGACCGGCCACAAAGCGGGTTTCCTGCCTGGAGTCGCCCGCTGCTCGTGCGTAATCCGCCGTTTTTCCAAACTTGCTGGACCATTCGACGCCCACGTACGGAACGAACTGACGCGTGACTTCGTACTTGAGGCGCAAGCCCGCCGTGCCGTCTGTCAAGCCGCTACCAATGCCCCAGCGTTCATCGTTCTTTCCATAGAAACTCACTTCGACGCTGGGTTGGAGGTATAGCTTCTGAGTCAACAGGATGTCGTACTCGGCCTTCAGCTCCAAAGCGGTGCGGCCGCTCGAGCCAACATAGGCTGTGGCATCGACTTCAAACCAGTAAGGCGCTAACCCTTTAAAGCCAAATGCCAACCATTCCCGGTTCGGCACGCCTTGGCCATGATCGAAACGAAAGCCCAGCTCCGTATCCCAAAACGTAGAAACTGCATGGCGCCACAGAAGTTGCGTCTCAGATTCTTGCAGCTTACCGCTCGCTACTTCCCCTTCGGCTTTGATCACGGCGCGGTTGTAGGTACTGCCGTACCAGGCCTCTCCTTCATAGGCCGCCCATTCCTCGCCGCGCGCCCTGACGTACTCCAACCGGTCAAAATTGACGGAGCCGAAGTTGTGCATGTCGGACATGATTAGCGCATCTGACGGCGGCAACGCATACTTGCCGGCATTGCGGACGTAGCCATCGGAGTAGGCGTCAGGATCGCGAGCGTCCGGCGGCGGCGAGCCGCCCTGCATCTGCATATCGCCATGATCCATTTCGCCACCGCTATGGTCCATGGCACCCATATCGTGTGCGGAGGTTGGCGCATTGGAGCCGGACTGACCGTGCGACATTCCCGGCATGGCGGAAGTGTTTTTGATCGAGTCAGGCTGCTTCATGGGCATTTTCATGTCGCCATGACCCATACCGGGCATGTCCATCGAACCGTGATCCTTATCGGACATGTTCATAGAGCCATGATCCATGCCCGAAGCCGTCGCGGGCGTGCTTGTTGCGGGCAGCGCCGCAGTATGACCGGCATGGCCGGCATGCGTCTGCGCATAGGCAAGCACGGGCATCACTCCCACTGTAGCGATAGCCGCCGCAAGAAACTTCTTCTTCAATTGATTGTTCATGACCAGGATGCCTAACGTGTCGTTCATTGTCTTCATGCCACCACCACTTCGCGAAACATCCCGGCATCCATGTGCAGCATCAGATGGCAGTGCCATGCCCAGCGTCCGAGCGCATCGGCGGTCACGAGAAAGCTGATACGCTGAGCAGGCTGCACGGGTATCGTGTGGCGTCGCGCCTGAAATTGGCCGTCTGGCGTTTCCAGTTCACTCCACATCCCGTGCAAATGCATGGGGTGCGTCATCATGGTGTCGTTGTGCAAAATTACCCTGACCCGTTCGCCATAACGGAAATGGACCGGGGTTGATTTTCCGAACTCGACGCCATCGAACGACCAGGTATAGCGCTCCATATTGCCGGTCAAATGGAGCTCGATTTCACGTTCTGCGCCGCGCGGGTCCATTGGGCCGCCCACGGTGTGCAAATCGGACAGCGTTAGCACGCGTCGGCCGTTATTACGCAGCCCAATGCCGGGATCGTCCAGGTTGGTGCGCGGCATATCGACCCGCATATCAATGCTGGGCCCATACTCGGTCCTGGCATGGCGTACTTGGGTGCTGGCGCCGGCCGCAGACATAGCGCCGTGGTCCATGCCTGACATACCTGCGTGATTCATACCTTGCATGCTGCCGTGATTCATTCCAGCCATATTCCCGTGGCCCATTCCGGCCATGCCTCCATGGCTCATGCCACCGGACGATTGGTTGGCCGCGCCATGGCTCATTCCTGCCATGCCTCCGCCCATAGCGCCCATCATGTCCGCCATGGTCAACCATTCCACGGGGTCGAGCGCCGGTACTGGCGCTTCGAGACCGGCATGCGTGGCTAGCGTACCGCGCGCATACCCTGTCCGGTCCATTGCTTGCGCATAAACGGTGTAAGCGTCGTCCTTCGGTTGTACCAATACATCGTAGGTTTCTCCGGGCCCAAATCGGAACTCGTCCACCGTAACGGGCTCCACATTGACTCCGTCGGCTTGAACGACGGTCAACTGAAGGCCCGGAATGCGTACATCGTAGAAAGTATTAGCCGCACCGTTGATAAAGCGCAGCCGCACCCGCTCTCCAGGTCGGAATAGCCCCGTCCAGTTGCCCGCCGGCGTCGTACCATTCATCAGGTAGGTCAGCACGTTCGCGGACAGATCGGCCAAATCCGTGGGGCTCATGCGCATCTCGTTCCACATCTTGCGCTTGTCGATAGCGGCTTTCAGGCCCATCTGGGAGGCGTCTTGAAAGAAATCGACCGCCGTGGGCTGGTTGTAGTTGTAGTAGTCGCCCTGCATCTTGAGCTTGGCCAGAACCCGCATCGGATCCTCGTCGGTCCAGTCAGAGAGTTGGACGACATACTCGCGATCGGCCCGTATGGAGTCAGTCTGTGCGGGGTCGATAATGATCGCCCCATAGACCCCGGTGGCCTCCTGCATGCCCGAGTGCGAGTGATACCAATACGTGCCGCTTTGCTGCACTTTGAACTGATACATGAACGTTTCGCCCGGCGGAATTCCCGCGAAACTAATCCCGGGCACCCCGTCCATCTGAAATGGCAGGATGATGCCATGCCAATGAATTGAGGTGGTTTCGTTCAGGCGGTTCTTGACGCGAATAGTGACGGTATCGCCTTCGCGCCAACGCAACGTGGGCGCCGGGAGCGAACCATTGACCGTCGTCGCCATACGCGGCGTACCAGTGAAATTCACAGGTGATTCACCGATCTCCAGATTAAATTCGGTCCCGCTCAGTACCGCCGCAGAACCCGTACTAGTTCGGCCTGATTGCATTCCAGCGGCACGGGCAAATGGCGACAAGCCCAGCAACACGCCGCCGGCCACAAGGCCTTGCACAAAACGGCGACGAGGTATGGCCGGGGGGGGAACGGCTAGCGTAGTTGAGCGTTTCACGCGGGGAGAATCCTGTAATGAATCGTTGATCGGAGCTTCGTCTGCCGCATTCTGGGCGAACCGACAAATTGCTATTCCTAACTTTAATCAAGTACGGCTGTCACACGAATGACGGCTCCATTACTTTTCTGTAATCTGTAGCCTGGATCGCACGCGATGCGGTTAGAGAGGTATTGCGGAACCCAACGAACGCAAGAATTTCTTCGGCGCCTGAAACCCGATGACTTGGTAATCGATCTCCATACCCTGTCGGTCGAAAAAGACGATGCCGGGGGGGCCGAACAACTCAAAACGTTTAAGTAGTGCCTGATGATCTGCGTTGTTTGCCGTCACATCGGCCTTAAGCAGCACAACGTCTTTGAGACGCTCTCTTACCTGAGCGTCTGTAAACGTGAAACGCTCCATTTCCTTGCATGAGATGCACCAATCTGCCCAGAAATCGAGCATGACGTAGCGGCCTTCGGCCGCTTGGACTTCGGACTCGAGGTCAGCAAGGCTCGTAACTTTCTTAAACTGCATCTCCGGCGAGCCGATATTCTGCGAGGCTGCAGCGCCTGGACCTCTTAAACCGTCCAAGGGCTGCAAGACATCGCGGCCGCCTGACAGCACACCGATGAGCAACGCAAGGCCCGAAACGAGTGCAATGACCCCAATCCCTTTGCCCAAACGCACAAAGCCAGGCGAGCCGTCAGGCAGGGGATCCAATGCCCTCAGGTACATCGCGGAAATAATGAGCAAGACCGCCCATAAGCTCATATGGACGACAGCAGGTATGACCGGGGAAATCAGGTAGATGGCCACAGCCAACATCGTGACGCCAAAAAAGTTCTGCACGGACTTCATCCACGGACCAGCTTTTGGCAACAGTGCGCCCGCTGTGGTGCCAAAAATCAGAAGCGGGACTCCCATCCCTATGGCAAGCGAGAAAAGCGCCAAGCCGCCCAGCACAAAATCTCCTGTCTGCCCAATGTAAAGCAGCGCCCCAGCCAGCGGTGCCGCAACGCATGGCCCGACAATGACGGCGGACAACACACCCATAACCGATACGCTCAAGACCCTTCCGCCAGCAGACCGGTTTGCGGCGCCCGCTAGGCGGGTCTGAATGGAAGCGGGTATCTGCAGCTGATAAAAGCCGAACATGGAAAGCGCAAGCAGCACGAAGACGGCGGCAAAACTGCCCAGCACCCAGGGGTTTTGCAGGTAGGCCGAGAGCATTGTGCCCGCTAATCCTGCGGCCACACCGGCGAGCGCATAGGTAATGGCCATGGCCATCACATAGGCCAAAGAAAGGCCAAACGCGTGACGACGGCTTATCGAGCGCCCTTGCCCAATGATCATTCCCGATAGAATTGGAATCATGGGAAGCATGCAGGGCGTAAACGCCAGAACCAAGCCAAAACCAAAGAAGGCGGCAACGAGCGCCCACGCATTGTCTTGGGCGAATAATTCTCGAACGAGGTTCGTCTCCGACACCGGAGCGTCGGCTGCCCTCTGGACGCCGCTACTACGCGCTTGCGCTGGCGTGGGGCTCTCATCGCCAGAACCGGAACTCGCGCCAGCTGCCGCCACAAGTGGTACGGACAGCGTCTTCTCTATCGGTGGATAGCAGACGCCGGTGGGGTCGTTACAGCCTTGATAGGACGCTTGCAGAGTCAGCGCCTCGGAAATGGAGCCGGCTGGGCGATTCAACGTAATCGGGATCTGGACGGACCCGTAGTACACCTGCACCTGACCGAAGGTGGGATCATCCTTGACCTTACCTTCAGGTAGCACGACGTTCTTGATCGCTGCGGCGGACGACTCCCGAAGATCAAACGCGATCCTGTCCCGGTAAAGATAATAGCCGTCTGCTGCAGTGAGCGTAGCGACTAGCGTATCGGCCTTGCTGGCCCTTACCGATACTTTGAACGCTTCGTCTGGCGGCAGCAGCTCTTGGTCAGCACCCTCGTCACCAAACCAACCGCGAATAGAATCGAAGATCCCCTGAGTCGGGGAAGCGGAGCTTGAGGCGGTAATACTCGTGGGGCTAGCAGCTACTGCCGAGACTTTCGCCGGACTAATTCCAGGTAGCCACGCCAGTGCCAGTACGAGCAGGGCAGACAACAAACGAATGAAATTCACTTCAACCACTCATCATCCAGAACATCATGATGCCCATGAAAACGAAAGCCAAAATAGCGACCAACCCAATTGCCGCTAGTACTAGGATGACTATTCGCGTGAGTCTGGTTCTCATGGTCTGCTCAAGCATCAAAGCGGTTCGCTGGAGCTGGCGGACGTGAGTGCCCGCCAGCATTAGTCCCTTCCGGTATTTGTACTTGAGTGGGTCCACCGTTCTTTGAAGCGTTGTCGCTGTGGCACGACTGCATGCCTTTCATCATGAAAAGCATCATCAACGGACAAATCAGAAAGAATAAGAATGGGCTCACCGCAGCGATCCACTCCCGCGCGACAGGCAGGGCCGCATACGCCACTGCAATCAGCGCGGCCAGCCCAAGACCGCCTTTCAACATCGTCTTCACATCGCATTTCATTGTCGGCTCTCCTTTTGCTTGCACCCACTGGAATTCAGTCTAGGAACGAGCCTACTGTAACGGTCCGTCGCTGTCAGAAAGGTTGCGCGGGCATTACATCTTTGTCATCTATAAAAAGAACGCGACGGAGGCAATGGATTTGTTGCGATATGTATAAATCACCACATCACTTCACCCTGTCCGAGGCAAAGTCCGTTCTATTTGCAAGAGGCGGCAAAAAACACCATAACCGTTGACATTGCCACTATGGGAATGTTTATCCTGTAGTTTATTCGGTTGGATGAATTACCAATAGAGGGAAAAAATGATTCAGTTTGAAGTGAACGACATGACCTGTGGGCACTGCGTGGGCGCCGTTACGGCCGCTGTCAAAGACGTTGCACCCGAGGCTGTCATTTCGGTTGACCTGGCCGAGCGCGCCGTACGCGTGGAGGGGGTTCCCGACGCGGACGTAGTAGAACAAGCCATTCGCGAGGCAGGGTACAGCCCGTCGCGTAAAGCTTAAAAGGCCAAGGTGCAATGATGCGCCCCGGCCTCAATTTTTTTCGTTGGCCCGCACCGCTGGTGAGGGCAGCGATCCTGCTTGCTAGGCCCCTAAGGCCATCTGCGCCATCCGCCTGCACTCTTCAGCACATCTGCGGCAAGCCTCAGCGCAGCGCTGGCAGTGATCCATTTGGTGTTTTGCGCATTCATCACCGCAAGCTTGGCAGACATCCGCGCACAGACGGCAAAGTGCTTGGGCGAATTCACTGCCCCTGGCCATATAGCTGGCGGCCAGGCGGCAAATTTGTGCGCAATCCATATCGAGCTTTATGCACCGCGCCATGGCTTTGACATCTTGTTCCCCCAGGCATGAGGCTGCGCAGTGGTCGCACTCAGTCGCGCAGGCATAACAAGCGTCTATGCAGGATTGAAACTTTTCATGAGGCATATCGATCTCCAACAAGGTTGAGGTTTGATCATCATGTGGCACCGTCATGCGGGCCACTTCCCTCATGCAGCAACTTGGATGCCTTACCGGCAGCAATTTGCTTATAAATGCTAGCATTTTCGTTCAAACTCAGCCGTGCCCATGACGGCTTCTACCGTAGCATTACAATTTTGTAATGTCGGCGTCATGTTGCCGTCAGCGCCATCGCACTAAAGTCTGACAATGGACGGCAGAACGCTCTTCCTTTCGCGATAACCGATGGACCTACAGGATCGAACCCATGAAGTTGCTGCTGGTCGAAGACGAGACCAAAACCGGTGATTATGTACGCCAAGGGCTAGTTGAGTCCGGCTTCGTTGTGGACCTCGTACGCACTGGCTTAGACGGGCATCATTTGGCCCTGACTGGTTCTTACGATTTGATTATCTTGGACGTCATGCTGCCCGATGTGGACGGTTGGCGTATCGTCCAGGCGCTACGTGATGCGAAATCGTCAACGCCGGTACTTTTTCTGACTGCCCGGGATAGCGTGGAAGATCGGGTCAAAGGGCTAGAGCTGGGCGCGGACGATTACTTAGTAAAACCGTTCGCTTTTTCAGAGCTCCTAGCGCGCGTTCGTACGTTATTAAGGCGGGGCGCCACTCCTGCTTTCCAGGATCAGTTACAGATCGCCGATCTCGTTCTCGATATTCCGCGCCGCCGAGCTCAGCGCCAAAACGTGCGTATTAATCTTACGAACAAAGAGTTTGCCTTGTTGGAGCTCTTGGTGCGCCGGCAAGGCGAAGTGCTGCCTCGCTCGTTGATCGCTTCCCAGGTTTGGGACATGAACTTTGACAGCGACACCAATGTCATCGATGTGGCGATCCGACGCCTACGCGCCAAAATCGATGACGACTTTGATCCTAAGCTTATCCACACGGTGCGCGGCATGGGTTACATGCTCGACGTGACGCTTCCGGAATAGTTGATGAAAAGACGTCCGGCATCTCTAGCTGTACGGCTTACCGTTTCTATTGGGGCGGTCATAACAGTCGTACTACTCACATTCGGCTGGATCGTAGAGCGGTCAATCAACAACCACTTTATCCAGCAAGATGTTGATGAACTGAATGCCGTCGTTCAGGCCTTAAAGCACACGCTAGCCACGCTGCCGCCTGATATAGCATCTGCTGAATTGAATCAGCGGTTTGCCAATGCCGTGTCCGGCCACCATAACGCTCAATATCGTATCTCCTCGGACTCCGGTGCCCTGATCTATGCTACGCCGGGATCAAATTTGGACAGGTTTGCTAGAATCGCTCAGCCTGTAGAGAAAATCACTATCGACACGGTTGGCATATGGCAAGACCACGGCGAGACATTTCGAGGAGCTGTACTACGCAGCGGGAGCGACAGTTTCCCTGCACCACGCACCTTAACCATCGCAGTCGCCACGGGCATCAATTTCCATCTGCATTACCTGGACAGCTTTCGGGACTACCTTCGAATCATCACGGTTGCGGCCTGTCTCATTGCGATTTTGGCGACGTGGCTCGCGGTGCATCAAGGCCATGCACCGATACGGCGCATCAGCCGCGAAATCCGAAAAATCAGGTCTGATCAGCTGCATATACGACTCGAACCACAAGCCGTGCCTACTGAACTGGTCGAGCTCGCAATGTCTTTCAACGGAATGCTTGAGCGGCTTGAGGATGTCTTCCGCCGTCTCTCCGATTTTTCAGGCGACATTGCGCATGAGCTTCGAACCCCCATCACGAATCTGAAAACCCAAACTGAAGTCGCACTTTCTCAGTCCCGCAGCGTCGAACAGTACCGGGAGATTCTGTACTCGAACTTAGAAGAGTACGAACGCATGGCCAAAATGGTCAGCGATATGCTGTTTCTCGCTAAGGCCGACAACAATTTACTTAAGCCTGAGCTCGTTGAAATCGACCTTCAGGCCGAGATGCGGATCCTTTTCGACTACTTTGGCGCCTGGGCCGAAGAGCGCGAGGTGGGCTTAAAGCTTGTGGGGCCACGGGGTTGCATCATCGGAGATCGGCTGATGATACGCCGGGCATTGAGCAACCTGTTATCGAACGCGATTCGATACACGCCTGCAGGAGGCACCGTTACAGCAATCTTCGAAGTCGAATCTACGAATATCAGGCTTTGTGTTCAGAACCCCGGTCCCGTCATACCTCCCGAACACATCACACACATTTTTGAGCGTTTTTATAGACCTGACGCATCGCGACAGCGTACTGGTGAAGGCGCAGGCCTTGGCTTAGCGATTGTTAAATCGATTGTGGAAGCACATGGGGGAAAGATTAGTGCACGCTCGACTGCTGAGGCGACAACATTCGAGATATTGTCACCAGCAACGAAATGTTGAGCATACGTCAGAGTTCGGCTACGACGTATGCTCAACATCAGCTACATCAGCGCGGCAGCCTTCGAAGGGATAGCCGCTTTTCACCACTGGCCGGAAACTCAGGAAACGCACCCCTAGTTCGAGCATGCAAAGTGTCGTTCGCATGCTCGAACGCAACGGTGTCCAGGACACCGAAAACGGGTATACCTATCCACCAATATGGCTCATTTCGACTCGTGGCGAATATGTAACAGGACTAAATCCCCGCGCTTCTGAATACCTATCTGTCCTTTGGATCCATACGGATGCGACTTTTTCCCGTAAGGCATCATCATCGTCTGACTCACGTAACAAGGCGCGCAAGTCCACACTCTGCTGGCCGAATAGGCAGAGATAAAGCCTGCCGTTCGATGCTAACCGGGCTCGAGTGCAATCCCCGCAGAATGGCTGGGTCACACTAGAAATCACTCCGATTTCCCCCTGGCCATCTACGTATCGCCAACGCTTAGCCACCTCTCCCTTAGCAGAAGGTGACACGGGCTCCAACGGAAAGTACCGATGCAACAGAGCTATGAGCTCTGACGACGGATATACCGCACTTCTGTTCCATTGATTGGTATTTCCCACGTCCATAAATTCGATGAAGCGCAAGATGTGGCCGGTGCCACGAAAATACTTGGCCATGGGGAGAACTTGGTCATCGTTGACGCCGCGCTTGACCACCATATTGATTTTTATGGGAGCAATACCTGCAGATCTTGCAACCTCAATACCCTGCAGCACGTCATCGACGGTCCAGTCAGCGTCCGTCATTCTCTGGAATACCGCGTTATCTATCGCATCCAGACTTACATTCAAGCGCTTGACACCTGCTTTCGCAAGGCTTTGTGCCTTACGCGCTAGCAACGCCCCATTTGTGGTCAATGAAATATCAACAGGGCGCCCCTCGGTTGTTGTGAGCGCCACAAGCCTTGAGGCCAACATGTCCACGTCTTTGCGCAGTAGTGGTTCGCCACCTGTGATACGGATTTTTTCTACTCCTAAACTCACGAATACTTTGGCAGCCCGCTCGATCTCTTCGTGAGTCAATAGCTCACTGCGCGGAAGAAACTGAAAATCTTTCCCGAACACCGACCGTGGCATACAGTAGGTACATCGAAAATTACATCGATCGGTGACGGAGATACGCAGGTCTCGTAATGGCCTCGCATGTTGGTCCAGTAAGATAGGCTCGCTTGGGGCCACATCGCCTTTGACTACTGCCGGTATACGTATTGGGCGATGGTCATGCAATAAGTGTTCGTTCATGCTTGGCTTTATCGTTTTTTCAAAAAACCCCGCTTTAAGTTTTCATAAAGCAGGGCGGCATACGACTAATCGAAGTACTCCTTTTTATGCCGGCTTGGGCATCGCAAATCGACGGTCTTTAAAGCTGACCGTTCGTTTGAACTCTTCGACGGTGCCGGCCTTACGAATGTTGCCCCATGTGCCCTTGTAATAAGGGATTATGTTTCGATCAGTCCAATCCGTGGTTACGTCGCCTTGAATGCCGTTTACGTAACCGAACAGCATGAACGTCTGGCCGCGCTTGATCTGTGCGACTGGATACACCATGGCATACGTGGAACCGAAGTCGTTATAGACTTCCACGATGTCGCTGGCCGCTACACCGAGCTCCTGGCAATCATCGGGATTAATCTCGATGTAGGCCATGGGATAGCGCTCTTGGGCGAAGCTATTGTATTGATCGTGATAAGCGGTTTGCCATATCTCATTGTTTCGCCCATTGTTGAGCCAGAACTTATATTTTTTCTTTTGAGCCGCAACGGTTTCAGGCAAACCATTCCATGGTGCGGGCAGAAAATGCGCTTTCCCGTCCTCTGTGTCGAACTTTGAGTCGGTATAGAGCATCTCTGTGCCTACAAACTTTCCATCGGTATAAGACTTGACGGGAAGCTGTACGCCGTTATTGCCGGTGGCCCGCAGACGTTCATAGGTAACCAGATGGCCAGAGTCGCCGCCTTGGCTATCGATCTTCGGCGCTCCTGGCTGACCCGCTTGACGGAATCCATCATTGAAGGCATCTTCTTCCGTCTTCCAGTCAAAACCATTGAAGCGCTCGGTCATCGCCGAGTTGCCTTCTTTCTCGTAAAGTGCGCGTACTGTATTGGCGATCTTTGCCGCAATGAGGCAATCGGCCATCGCAGAACCTGGAGCATCCATAAACTTCTCGGATAAACGAATACGCCGCTCTCCATTCATCGACGTCAGGTTGATCTCTCCAGGATGTGCTGCCGGCAGCAATAGATGGGCGGCTTCGGCAAGCTTGGTCGGGTAAAGATTGATGCTTGCGACAAATAACCCGCCCTTCTCTGTTGCCTGATAAATGATATCAACCATCTCTTCGGTGCTGGCCCCTCGCGCCTTTTGCATCGCCTCTTTGACAATGGCTGATCGCTTTAGTACCGCTTCTCGCAACGCTTGCGCATTATTGCTGGTCTGAAAGTTATTGCAGCCCCACCAGGTCATCATGCGACCTTTGCCCTGGATCAGCTCTTGGTCGATATAAATCTTTGTGTCGCCTGGGTAGGGCGGCCGAGTGTAGCCTTCTTGGTGACCACCCATGCGTACGCATCCTGTACCGCGACGGCCAACGTTATGGGTCGCTATAACCAGGCTGAGCAGTGCCGACTGAATGACGTAATTGTCATTGCCCCAAATGATGCCTTTTTCATAGGCGTGCATACTGCGCGGCATCTGGCCTGTCTTCTTAGGCTTATACGACCATTCCGCCGCCATTTTGAGATCCTCGAGGGGCACGCCAGTAATCTTGCTGCACTCCTCAAGTGATAGGCGGTTGGTCTGTACGGCCGAATCGAATCCAGATGTATGCTGTTCAATGAATGGTTTGTCTATCCAGCCCTGCTCCACCACATAGGTAAAAAGGCCATTAAACAGAGCCGTGTCCGTGCCCGGTTCAATCGCCAAATGCAGCACACGCTCCTTGCCTGCAACCTGGCGCGCAATGGCGATGGACGGCGTTTCGCGGGGGTCTACAAATATGATCCGTGTCGGGGGCAACTCCTCATCGGGAAACCGTTCTTTCTTCTTGCCACTGGTTTGACCATAGAGGTTTGGCACCCAATGTTGAAGGAAGTAATTGGTTTGCGACTCGTAAGGATTATTGCCTATGGACCAAAGCACGTCCGCGAACTCCGCGTCTTCGTAAGCATTATTTAGCTCGCCGATGCCCATGTCACGGGTGGCGTGACACTCAGAGTTATACGCGGGGCGATTGTGGATGCGAACCATGGGGGTTTGCAATGCCGAGAACATCAGCTTGCCAGTACCCCATGTATTCTCAAACCCGCCGCCAGCCCCACCGTGATCAAAACAGGAAAACACAATGCCTTCCGGTCCATCCTTATCCAGCGTTTTTTTGAGCAACCCGGCGTAGAGCGCCATGGCTTGATCCCAAGAGGTATCCACCCACTGATCGGCAGCATATAGACGCGGCTGCTTGAGCCGATCCTTGCCATCGCCTTCAGGGGTGTACATATACGTTGCCATCCGGCCACCGCGGGTCGAGCTTAGCCCGCCATTCACGACACACTCCTTATCCGGCAGGATCATGATGTTGTGGCGACTGCCATCGTGCTCGGTAATGACGTTGGTCATGGCTGGGGTCAGCGTGGTGGCATATGGCGGCAGCTGCTGACGAAAATCTAGGCCCAAGGCGTTGTCTTGGGGCGCTCGACCGCCCTCTTTCTGTTCGGGCCACTTATACACGTGATAGCCGCAGCCGACGATACAGAAATGACAGGTCATATTTGTACGCTGGGCGTTTACTGGCGGCAAGGTGATGCGATCTTTTTTGGCTGGCATGACATTTATCTCCGAATTAAATTATGTTGGCTTGACGTCCATAGATCAGCCCATCGACCCCAACGGCTGAAACGGTGTCAGTGGCTTCGTCATACCGCAATAGAACGCGCGGGAGATTCTCTGTTGCCTGTCCGCAAATCATCTGGCCTGCCTTCTCTGCGTCGAACTCGCTGAAATGACATGGGCACTTGAACGTTTTAGTGTTGTTGTCATAGATTGTCGGGCAGCCCATATGGGTGCACAGGGTGCTATACGCGACAATATCGCGATCAGGGCCGACTCCTCCTGGGACAGGGGATCCCAGTTTGATCGCGGTACATGGTGAGCGTTCGTCGGGATAACTGAATGAGAGCGGAGCCTCAACCGTCAGCTTTTGGGCAGCCGTGACGGCTTTGCTCGGATAATCCAACGTAGTTTTGGAGGGGTCGGCCGGCGATGTCTGAGCATTGGCACTCGTGAATGGCACCAAGGTAGCGGCCGCTGCGACACCGCTGCCTCCACTGAGCTTAAGAAAACCGCGTCGATTGATAGTCGTAGAGTCGGACATGGGGGCAATTCCTATTGAAACAATGAACGGTGGTCGGTAACCTGTATATTGATTACGCAATACGCGTGCCAACTATCAACTCACGTCAGGTACGCTCGGAGAAGACAAGAATGGTGGGATTTCGGAGACCAAACGGTAACGTTCTGAGTGGCGATCAGAACCTGTCGTTACCGAACGGTAACGTCCGTCGTCGTCTGCTTACTGCTGGCGTTGCCGCAGTGGGTGCACGCGTGGCTCCTGCATGGAGCCGGGAAGCTGATCAGGCCACCCTACGAATTGGCACCACGGCCGTTTTTCTCGACAATCAGCTCCAGCTATTGGACATTTGGCGCGCTGATCTGCAAGCAACGCTGGGCCAAGCAGTGCAATTCGTACAGCGACGAAGCTATCGAGAGATTGTTGAGCTTTTGCTACGTGGTCACATTGATGCCGCCTGGATTTGCGGTTATCCCTACGTGCTTAATTCAAATCAGTTGCGCTTGGTGGCTGTACCCCAATACAAGGGAGCACCCTTGTATTGTTCTTACTTAATCGTTCCGGATAGCGATCAAAAAACGAAAGCCATTACGCGACTAGAGGATAAAGTTTTCGCCTATAGCGATCCCTTATCTAATTCAGGGTTTCTCATTCCCCGCACGGAGCTATTGGCTCGCCATGAAGATCCGTCAACTTTCTTTCGCAAGTCATTCTTTACTTTTGCTCATCGCAAAGTGGTGCAAGCGGTCGCTGCCGGGCTGGCAGATGGTGGTGCCGTAGACAGCTATGTGTGGGATACGATTATTGCCCAGTTTCCAGCCTGGGCCTCTGGCGCGCGCAAGGTATGGCAATCTCCCGAATATGGCTTCCCACCTCTGGTGGCACGTAAAGAAATGCCTGCATCAACCTTCGACGCATTGAATGCCGCGCTTTTGCAAATGCATGAACGCAACGATGGGAGAATGATACTTGGCCGACTCGCTCTTGATCGATTCGTGAACGGCACGGATTCTTTGTATGATGGCATCAGAAAGCTAAACCAGACCGCTGGAGCGAGTACGTTGGCCGCGGAGGCCGACTCGATGAGTGCGGAATGAGCTCCTTCAGTTGGCGTCGTCCATTTCGCCACATGAGCTATCGATACAAGGCTCCCTTAGCATTGGCCGCAGCCATTCTGGCCACAGAGCTCGTGGTGACAGCGACCTTCATACAGACGTCATATTCGGCAATGCGCCAGGATATGCGCCAAGGGGCACAAGCCCTTATTCGCATGCTGGCCTTATCAGTGCGCGAACCACTTAGACGCGATGATCTTTGGCGTGCGTATGAAGCCATTCGAATTCCGGTCGATGCAACAGGCCCCGTCTCGGGCGTGCAAGCGATCATCGTTCTGGATCAAGATTTCAACGTATACGCAGCATCCGACCCTAAACACTACCCGATCTCGACATCGCTCGCTGCGCTACCTGATGAGCTGACGCACGCAGTCGCCGCACTTCGCAATCCGTCGCAGTCGTTTTATTTTCGATATTCGGGTTACTTTTCTCAAGTCCCGGGGGTTGCGGGAACCGCCGTTCGGTCCGACGACGCAGGCATCGCCGGATACGTGTTGGTTTCATACGATGTAAGCGCTTGGCGACAGCGTGTTTCCAGCCTGCTCACTCGAGTATTTTGGATCAGTATTCCCGGGATTATTCTGTTGCTGCTCATCGGATGGGCATGGGGCAATCAAGTCGCCCGACCTCTGCTTTCACTGGCAAAAGCAATGAAACGCGTAGGCCGCGAGCCGCTGAGCAGTATTCGGCACTCCTTGGACACGACAGGCACCGATGAGATAGGCGTGCTGGGCCAGCAGTTTTCAGGCATGTTGAACGAGCTTGAAGCCAAAGAAGCGCTTGAGCGCGAGATGGTGGCTGCTGAACGGCTGGCGGCGGTAGGCCGGGTCGCCACTGGCGTTGCGCATGAAATCAATAACCCACTTGGCGGGATGATCAATGCGCTTGACACGCTTCAGACGCACGGAACGCCTGATAGGCTGACCACCAAGACTGTTGAACTGGTGCGTCGCGGATTGAGCCAGATCCGTCATACGGTGGGGGCATTACTTGTGGAAGCACGACTCGATGCCTCGCGAATGTTGCCGGCCGACTGGGAGGATCTACGCACGCTCATTGAGCCGGAGCTCAATGCACGGCACGCCAGATTGCTATGGGATGTTCAACCCAATCTTGCTGTTGAGTTGCCCGCCCACTCAGTACGGCAACTGACGCTTAACCTGCTTCTTAACGCGAAAAATGCTGTCGAGCCAGAAGGCAGTGTGAGTTGTTTGGTTCAGCGCACTACCGAATCGCTCACTATCGAGATATCCAATTCAGGACAGCATATTCCCGAAGCTGCTCTACCCCACCTCTTCGAGCCATATCCCGTAGAGCCAACACTGAACCGTAATTCACATGGCCTCGGTTTGTGGGTGACATATCAGATCATTACGCAGTTACGCGGTACGATTGAAGTAAGCAGTGAGCCGGGGTTCACCCGCTTTACGGTTACCCTTCCTTTAAACTCACCATCTTTGGGAGGTCAAGCATGATTGGTCCTCATATTTGCCTGATCGAGGATGATCCGATCATGGGCGAGTCGCTCGTTGAACGTTTCCAGTTGGAAGGCTTCAAGGTGGACTGGCATTTTGGCGCCTATGCGGCACGAGCCGCCATCCTTGCCAATGACTACGCAGTGGTCCTCAGCGATGTGCGGCTGGCCGATTTGGATGGTGACGCGCTATATATGCAGATGCTTCAGGACGGCCATAGTCTTCCGCCCTTCATCCTCATGACGGCATATGCCACTGTTGAGCGCGCCGTAGACATGCTCAAGCTGGGTGTGCGAGATTACATAACGAAGCCCTTCGACCTACCCCGCTTAGTGCAAACTATTCGAGAACTAACCGTCAATCATGAAGTTAATACACATCTGTCAGACGAAAATATTTTGGGGGTTTCCACTGCCGCCCAAGAATTAGCCCAGCTTGTCCCTAGAATTGCCGGGCGAGCGTCGTCGGTTCTTATTACAGGAGAGTCAGGGGTTGGCAAGGAGGTTCTTGCGCGGCTCATTCATCGCAAAGCCGACTCAACCAGCATCGAACGTCCGTTTGTAGCGGTGAACTGTGGAGCGGTTGCGCCCACGCTAGCTGAAGCGGAGTTTTTTGGCTTTGAGCGTGGCGCTTTCACGGGTGCCGATAAGCAAAAGCGCGGTTATCTTGAGCAGGCCAACGGTGGAACGCTGTTCCTGGATGAAGTGGGTGAACTCTCCCTTCCGTTACAAGCCACATTGCTAAGATCCATACAAGAAAAGCGCATTCGGCGTCTTGGCGGCGAGCAAGATGTTGCAACGCAATTCGATCTGGTCTGTGCCACGAACCGTGATCTGGAAAGCATGGTCAAGGAACGTCTATTTCGAGAAGACTTGTACTACCGAATAAATGTTGTCACGTTGCATGTCAAACCCCTTAGGGAACGTCCAGAAGACGTTTATTGGCTAGCGCAGCGCTTTATCAGCGCTATGGCCCAGCGTCTGAATGAGCCCCCAAAATCTTTGCATCCGCTCACCCAATTACGACTACAAGAATATTCATGGCCGGGCAACATCCGCGAATTGCACAACAGAATCGAGCACGCCTGTCTGGTCAGTCCGAACGCCGTTCTACTTCCTAACGACATTTTCGCTTCCGATTGGCAACGAACCGTGCCTCTGAACACGGCCTTTCCCGGTGAAGATGCAGCGCTCAATATTTACCAAGATGCCTGCGAACGGCTTTATATCGAAGAAATGTTGATACGTTTTCAGGGCCATATCACCGAAACAGCCAACGCGCTTAAGATTTCGCGGAAAAACTTATGGGAGAAAATGAAGCGGCACAATATTGAGGCCGCACGCTTACCAAAACAAAGCGCACAAGATGAGCGGGTGAGCGGCTAAGCGCTTCTGATTGCCATACTCTGATATACCCAAGGCACACCGCAGCTAATTGACATTCCCTTGATTCAGCTTTCCGTGGTCTGCGCCTCTTGCTCCATAGCGCGCTGCGCTAAGTGGGCGACCTCGGCAGCCACGCCCTTGCGTTCGCTATACCGATCAGTCAAATAATCGCTGCGGTCCCTAACCAGCAAGGTAAACTTCATCAGCTCTTCCATGACGTCCACGACACGGTCGTAGTACGGCGAAGGGTTCATCCGTCCGTCCTCATTGAACTCCTGGTAAGCCTTCGCCACTGATGACTGATTCGGAATCGTCACCATGCGCATCCAACGACCCAGCACCCGTAATGCGTTGACCGCGTTGAAAGACTGGGATCCGCCGCTGACCTGCATGACAGCCAAAGTGCGGCCTTGGGTCGGGCGCACGCTTCCCAATTCCAGGGGCAGCCAATCGATTTGGCTCTTAAACACCCCGGTTAAGGTGCCGTGACGCTCTGGGCTACACCACACCTGCCCTTCGGACCAGTTTGACAGCGCACGCAACTCGGCCACTTTAGGATGATCTGCGGCGACGCTGTCGGGCATCGGCAGCCCATGTGGATCGAAGATGCGGGTTTCGGCACCCAAGCGGGTCAGTATGCGCGCCGCTTCTTCGGTGAGGAGGCGGCTGTATGAGCGCTCACGCAGCGAACCGTAGAGTAGAAGAATACGTGGTGGATGGGTTGCCCCGCCCGACAAGGAAAGCTTGTCATGAGTGGGCGTATCCAACAGGGTCTCGTCGGCTATGGGCAAAGTCAAATCGGCGGGTGAAGAATAACTGGTCATCAACATTCTCAAACTAATAGAAAAAAGTACTAGGTGGTGCAGGAAGGTGAAGCGTCGTTAACGTACGCGTTGGCCGCGCTCATCAATGACAACTTCCCCATCCTCTTTGATGAAGGGCCCCTGCTGGGCCTGAGGAAGAATATCAAGAACCATCTCCGAAGGCCGGCACAGGCGTACCCCCAATGGCGTAACAACGAAAGGTCGGTTCATTAAGATGGGATGCTCTTGCACCGCGTCGAGCAATTGCGCATCAGTAAGGGCCGTATTATCCAGGCCCAGCTCCATAAACGGAGTGCCTTTTTCACGTAACGCCTGTCGCACCGTTAACCCGGCACGTTGAATTAAATCGGCAAGCGCCTCACGGGATGGCGGTGTTCTCAGGTATTCGATGACAGTGGGCTCTATACCTGCATTGCGAATCAAGCCCAGCGTGTTACGTGAGGTGCCGCAGTCGGGATTGTGGTAGATCGTGATATTGCTCATAACGGTTCCATAAATTTAACATTTCGAGTATTATTGAACAATGAAAGCAAAAAGTATAGTCCGCGCGCTGGCCGCCATTGCCCATGAGTCTCGCCTGGAGGCCTATCGCTACTTGGTGCAGGCCGGTCCTGCCGGCCTGCCGGCAGGGCAACTGTCGGAATTGGTGGGGATTGCGCCCTCCTCGCTCTCCTTTCATCTGAAAGAAATGGTCAATGCAGGACTGGTGTCGTCGCGCCAAGAAGGTCGTTTTGTATTTTATTCAACGGAATACGAAGCCATGAATTCGCTTCTGGCGTATCTGACCGATAACTGCTGCGGCGGAAACCCATGCTCGCCAGTAAAGGTCGACGCCTGTGCTGCTACCCAGAAAACCCACTCTTAACGATTCATACATGCGCTGGCCATTGAGCCGGCGACACTCAACAGAGGAACCTCTGCACCATGTCGGATAAAGTCTATAACACACTGTTTCTTTGCACAGGCAATTCGGCACGCAGCATTATGGCCGAAGTACTACTTAATAATTTCGGTCGTGATCGTTTTCGGGCGTACAGCGCGGGCAGCCGGCCCGGCCCTCAGGTAAACCCCCTTACTATCGAAGTCCTTCAATCCGCTCGACTACCCGTTGAAGGCTTACGCAGCAAAAGCTGGGACGAGTTCGCAAAGTCCACGGCGCCGCAATTGGATTTTGTCATTACCCTTTGCGATAGTGCTGCCGGAGAAGAATGCCCTTTGTGGCCTGGCCAACCGATCACCGCGCATTGGGGCTTTGAAGATCCGTCAGCTTTTGAAGGAACCGCAGAAGCAAAACGGACGTACTTCGACAAGATCTTTCGCCAGATCGCCAATCGGATCAAGATTTTCAATAGTTTGCCATTAACCACGCTAGACCGTGTGGCCATCAAACATGAGCTCGATGCACTGGGTAGTGAAGCGACGCAAACGAGCGCCACCACTCCCTAATAAGCGATATGTGCTCGCGCCGGTTCAGCTCAAGCGCATACCGCGGAGCCGAACCTCTTCTCACGAACCCCTTCCCCTCTTTTGTGTACCGCATATATGAACGTCCTCTTCCTGTGCACGGGCAATTCGTGCCGCTCCATCCTGGCTGAAGCCACTTTCAATCACCTTGCCCCTACTGACTGGAGCGCCATGAGCGCCGGCAGTCATCCTACAGGCCAAGTGCATCCCCGCTCGTTAACGCTGCTTGCACGCGAAGGTATTTCAACTGATGGCTACTTCAGCAAATCATGGGATAACCTGCCGCATACGCCTGATGTCGTCGTCACCGTTTGTGCCAGTGCAGCGGGTGAGATCTGCCCGGCGTACCTGGGGCCCGTCACTCGCACCCATTGGGGCGTTGAGGACCCCGCCCATGCTACGGGCACCGACGAGGAAATCGACAAGGCATTCGATACTGCGTACCGTATTTTGCGCGCCCGCATTGAAGCATTCTTGGCATTGCCGCTCTCTGACCTGAAAAATGATTCGGCTCACCTGAAAATCGAACTGGATCGCATTGGCGAACTGCTTCCTTAGTGCAACACTCGCCCGCGTATTTTTAACCAACGCTTTCATTCTCCAACGCCCCTGCCCTGGGGCGCCTTCCCGTTTGTCGTAAAGAGAGACTCCACGTGCTTGCAGCGCTATTGATTTTTATTGTCACCATCGTCCTGGTCATCTGGCAGCCGCGCGGCTTGAACATAGGCTGGAGCGCTTTGATCGGCGCGGCACTTGCGCTGATTTTCGGTGTTGTCAGCTTCAGCGACATACCCGTGGTCTGGCAAATTGTCTGGAACGCGACCGCCACCTTTGTGGCGATCATCATTATCAGCTTGCTCCTGGACGAAGCAGGTTTTTTTGAATGGACGGCGCTGCATGTGGCCAGGTGGGGAGGCGGTCATGGCCGGCGATTATTCGCATTGATTGTCTTGTTGGGGGCCGTGGTATCCGCCTTCTTTGCCAATGACGGTGCGGCCTTGATTCTGACGCCCATCGTCATGGCCATGCTGTTGGCGCTGGGGTTCAGCCCTGCGGCCACGCTGGCTTTTGTCATGGCGGCGGGCTTTATTGCCGACACGGCCAGTCTGCCGCTCATCGTATCCAATTTGGTAAATATTGTTTCGGCGGACTTCTTCGATATCAGCTTTGCCCGATATGCCGCGGTGATGGTTCCGGTCAACTTTGTTTCCGTTGCTGCCACCTTGCTGGTTCTGTTGCTGTATTTTCGCCGCAGTATTCCGGCGCGCTACGACGATAGCCAGCTCAAGGAGCCTAAAACGGCGATTCGCGATCTGGCGACCTTTCGCGCCGGCTGGGTGGTGCTGGGGCTGCTATTGGTCAGCTTTTTTACGCTTGAGGGTTTTGGCATCCCGGTCAGCGCCATTGCAGCTCTCGGAGCGCTGGCGCTGCTTCTCGTCGCGGGACGCGGGCATAAAATCAGCACTCTCAAAGTCGTGCGCGAAGCGCCTTGGGCTATCGTCATATTCTCCCTTGGCATGTACTTGGTCGTTTATGGCTTGCGCAATGCAGGGTTGACGGAGATGATCGCCAGCTTGCTCGACTACCTGGCGGGCCATGGGGTGTGGGCGGCTGCCTTGGGTACCGGGGTGCTGACTGCCCTGCTCTCGTCCATCATGAACAACATGCCAACCGTTTTGGTCGGGGCGCTATCTATCGACGCCAGCCAGGCCACGGGCGTAGTCAAAGAAGCCATGATCTATGCCAATGTCATCGGTAGCGACTTGGGCCCCAAAATCACCCCCATAGGCAGCCTGGCCACACTGCTGTGGCTGCACGTCCTGGCACGCAAGGGCATGACCATTACGTGGGGCTATTACTTCAAAGTAGGTATCGTGCTGACTTTGCCTGTATTGCTTGTTACCCTGGCGGCGCTTGCCGTGCGCTTGGGCGCGTTATAGCTACCTCTGTTGGCTGCATGGCTAGCTCGTTGGCTTGACGGCTAGTCCAAGCCGCCAACCAAAAACTAAAGGCAAGCACTACGGCGCAGGCGACAATAGCCCAAACGACAACGTCATACGACATTGTGGTTGACCAGAGCAACGCGGCAGCGACTGGCGCAAGAGCTCTGGCAAGCGTGCTAGGAAAGGTCAATAACCCATTAATCGCACCATAAGCTCGACGGCTTAACATTTCGGGCACCACCAATCCTCGTACGATAGTGAAAATACCATTACTCGCGCCATAGGCAATACATACGGCGACGATCACCCACATGCTTGAAGGCTGGATCGCCAAAACAATAAACACCAAAGGGAATACCGCAACAACAAAGACTCCGATACGTCGCATGGATGTGCCGGAGCCAAAGATGCTGATCAGGATTCGGCCTCCCACCTGGGCAGGCCCTATGGTGGCGATAGCCCAGACCACATTGCTGGTAGTCAAACCACCCTCAAGCAGTAATGGGTACATATGAAAGGTAAAAGCGGTGAATGCACCTGCGTAAGCAGTGAGCGCCAACATGAGTAACCAGAAAACCGGCTTTTGAAACGCTGCCCTGACTTCCTGCTTATCCGTTGTAAGGACATGTCCAATATCCGCATGGCTAAAATGGATGGCATCTTTTTCAGGTCGGATAAAACCGAAATACGCCACCGCGCAAACCAGCCCATTGATAACCGCAAGCACCAGCAACGCATCACGCCAACCCCAATGGTTCAACAAGAACTGTACAAGGGGTATAAATACAGTGCTGGCAAACCCACCCCACAGTGTTATGGCGGTAATACCTGCTCGAGCCCTGCCCGGCCCAACTCGTCGAGCCATCACTGCAAATGCTGGCTCATATAACGCCGCTGCCTGTAAGGCACCGAGGCCAGCAACAAGCAGGTAAAAGCCGATCAAGTTATCGACCTGCGACCAAAGGGCCAACAGTATTCCCGCCATGAGTGATGCACCACCCATAAGCGCCCGGCCGTGCCCCTTATCGACGGCCACACCTACGGGATAGGCGAGAAACCCCGCCAATATTAGACCTATCGTTGCGGCACCATACACGTCCGTCTTGGACCAACCCAGCTCGGCCATCATCGCCTCAGCAATCAAGGGAAAGCTGTAGTACAACGACCCCCACGCACAGATTTGACTGATCCCCAGCGCTGCGATCAGTGCGTACGGACTCTGTGTTGAGCCCGACCGCATAGCCGAGCCCTGCATCTCTACATCAGTATTGGACATGATCACGTTCGTTCTAAGGCTGTACAAGCGCTTGGGTTTCCAACGCCTGGGCCACTTCAAGTGCCGTAGCTTTGGCATAGCGCATTCCGCCGACCAGTGTTGCCGAAGCGAAACCAGTCCATTCGCCATAACCCACCAACCATAAACCAGGCACGTCTACAGACTGAGTTCCGGACAGGGCTACTTTTCCATCAATGCCAACAATGCCCAGCGATTTCAGGTGTTCCAATGCCGGCCGGAACCCGGTGCACCAAATGACCGCATCGAATGCAGTGTGCGACCCATCTTGCCAGATCACGCCCTTGTCCGTGAACTCACGAAATGGACGTACAGCATTAAGTGCACCACGATCGCGCGCAGCTTTGACTGGCTCCACCATGACCACGTCACCTAAGCCACCAGGCGGATCTTCTAATATGCGGCCTTCTTGTTGCGCTTTCCATTTGGCGGTTGCCCGTTCGAACAGGACACGGCCATCCACATCATCCGGAAGGAAAATCGGTTCCGTTTGTGTTACCCATGCGGTCTTAGCCACACGCGATACCTCAGCCAAAATCTGAGCGCCCGAATTTCCGCCTCCTACTACGAGCACCGACTTGTCGGCAAATGGCGCCGCGTTGCGATAGCGTGCTGAATGTATTTGCAGTCCGGTGTAAGAGCGATGATTGGGATAGGCTGGGATAAAGGGGTGGCTCCAGGTTCCCGTCGCGCTGATGACTGCGCGGGCATGCCACACGCCACGATCTGTATGCACAACGAAGCCGTCCTCTCCTCGAAGAACATCCGCCACCGAGACTGGCCGTTCAATCGAGAAATCGTACCGCTTTTCATACTGCGCTAAATATTTCACGACGTCATCGCGCTCTGGATAGCCAGACACAGCCGGCATACCCCAACCGGGCAAGGAACTCCACTGTGCAGGAGAGAACAGATGCAAGGATTCCCAGCCATGGACCCACGCGCCACCCGGTACTTGCCCGTTATCCAGTATTACAAAGCTTAAAGAAGTGCGCCGTAGAAAATACGCGACTGTCAAAGCGGACTGACCCCCGCCAATAATCACCACATCGAAAGTTTGCCCTCTTGTACCGGCTGATATGCTTTTCGAGCACAAATGCTGTCCTTGTTCTGCCATAACTGTTTTACCTTATGCCTCTTGTGCACTCGCAGAGCTGCAAGCAGTGGTTGATCGGCAGCCCGTGGGCTGTTCGATCACATCGAGAAATTGGGTACTGCACACGCCTGTTTCGGGCAGAACCAGTTCGGATCTTCGTGCAGAATCCCAATCGCCTGCCAAAGCCGCCGCTATCGAACGCACCTGCTCGTAGCCGGTCAGCATCAGAAACGTCGGTGCCCTGCCATAGCTTTTCATGCCGGTAATGAACACTCCCTCATCAGGATGTGCCAACTCTTGAACGCCATGAGGGCGCACAGTGCCGCAACTATGTTCATTAGGATCGATCAAAGGCGCTAGCTTAACGGGGCTGCCTGTCGCCGGATCGAGCGCCAGACGTAACTCGGCCATTAGCTCAAGGTTTGGTCGAAAGCCCGTGGCCACGACAATTTCATCCACTGGAGGCAAAGCCTGCTCCATACTGTGTACGATGATCCCCTTTGGTGAGGACGTAATCTTATGGATCCTGATGCCTTGATGAAGCTCAATAGCACCCTCGTCCAAAAGCTGGCGTATTTTCAAGCCGAGCTTGCCGCGCTGTTCCAGTTGATCGTTCTTGCCTCCGCCCAAGATACGTTCTAATGAAGTACTGCGGATGGCCCACAACACGCGGGTGCCTGGCGCAATACGCGCAAGCGCAACCAAATCCTGAAGGGCGTTAAACGCAGAGTGCCCAGCGCCCACCACCAAGACGTGCCTATCGCTATAGCGATGACGTGCACTACCCAAAATGTCGGGAATGCCGTAGGCAATGTGTGCACTATTTTCTTTCTCGCCTAATGCTGGAATACCATGTGCTCCCATCCAGTTAGGTGTTGCGTAGGTCCCTGAGGCGTCGATCACCGCGCTGGCCAACACGTCACGCTCGCCATCGGAGCCGGCAACGCGCAATAAAAAGGGAGCCGAGTTACGGCCTTGGGTTTTCATGACGTCGCGCTCTACCCTGCTTACTGCCAGGACACGACTGTTCAAGTGTAAGTATGGTTCGATTTCCGGTAGCTTAGACAACGGCTGAATATACTGACCCAGTAATTCTTGGCCAGTTGGGTAGGCATCCGGTTGCGGTGTCGTCCAACCACTAGTTATCAATAAGCGCTCTGCCTCCTTGTCGATATTAAAGCGCCAGGGAGAGAACATCTTGACGTGCCCCCACTCATTGATACTGGCTCCGGCCTGCTTACCTGCTTCCAAGATCAGTGGGGTAAGGCCTCTGCTTAGCAAATGCGCTGCGGCAGCAAGTCCAACAGGACCTGCACCAATAATGGCGATAGGATGTTTGATCTTATCCATGAACACTCCTTACGTTGATAGCAAAGCCCTTCTATCAATATGCTGGCTTCACATTTAAGTTGGTAGTAACAACATATAAGACAAAAAAAGACTTGATTGCGTGCGTCAAAAAAGACGGCAGTTCGTCATGCTAGTTCTGTGACTGTTTCAAGCAAACTATGAGTTCGCTCGCCGTATCGCGCTTCGGCTGCCCGCGTAAGCCGCCTTAAAAGCACAAGCGAGGCCTGACGAACTTCGGGAGAGAGGCTCTCAATCATCGCTCGCTCCTCTGCGATCAAGTCTGAGCGGATCGTTGTATATAACTCTTGCCCTGCTACAGTCGCCTGGATCCGGATCGCTCTGCGGTCGTCCTCATCCTCGATGCGAATGACATACCCCTTACGCTCTAAGGCGTTAACGACTCGGCTTGCTGTGCTCTTATCCAGATACATCCCTTCAGCCAGTGATTGAAGCCGCAATGAACCTTGCTTGACCAGCATTTCCAACGCATAGCATTGGGTTACCGAGACGTCGTAGCAGCAAATATGGCCGCGATCTCGAAATTGATAAACACGCACGAGATCATTGAGTGCCTCATATAAGCTCTCTGCATCGCGTGTTAGTAAATCCTGAGTCGACATGATGCTCTCACATATAATTGGTACTAACAACTATATGTGAATTTTCTGCTCTAGGCAATAAGCGGATGGCCGCGCAGGCAAATATCACACTGACGTACTGCTACGCACACCACTATGATTACAAGATGATCAGCATCCGGCATCTGATGATTGAGAAGTCATTCTCTTGACAATATTTGTCTCACACCGTCCCATAAAATACCAGAATGGCGCACTATAATTACTTAACCATTAGCTATCTCCATAATTGCTAATCGTTAAGCAATGTTCTATAAGTATAAATACACTTACAACTTACTCATGACGTATCCACCAATTGAAAAATCCCATGACGCCGAGTCCCATAAACAGCATTG
>NZ_JAJEWL010000015.1 GCF_020687695.1 Pusillimonas sp. MFBS29 | reverse complement strand
ATACCAGAGAAGTAGAGGATTCGCTCATTAAAACAAATGTCCATTTACCAAAAATGAATGGACACTTATCTTGATGAGTTTTACGTGAGAGCGCTAGACGGTAATGGGCGTACGCTTACTTAAAATCTAATTTTAGGGGTGTAAATGTCTAACTATCTTGAGCTAAAGGCGAAAGCTGAGAAGCTAATGCAGCAAGTCGAAGAGGCAAGAAGGAAGGAAGTTGCTGAAGTCATTGGCGAAATCAAGAAAAAAATGGCCATATACGAGATTGCTATTGACGATTTGGGTATAACTGACAATGCTAAAAAGACGAAAGCGGCAAAATCTTATACGCCATCAACAAAGTCAGCACCACGGTATAAAGGGCCTGCGGGAGAAACATGGAGCGGGAAGGGGCGACAGCCCGCTTGGCTTAAGGAAGCTATTGGGCAAGGGAAAACCAAACAGGATTTTGCCTTGTAGAGTTAGGTTATTTCAGGTGGATAAGGCAACCACGCACAAACCTCGTCGTGACACAGCACTATCAGGCATGTATCAGACTTCCTGGCATACGCTCCCCGATCAATAAACAGATGTGAGTCGTGCAGGATCATGGTCGTCTGCGGCGTGTGTCCCACATAGGTGAGCGACAACCCTGGATGCATGGGCTGCTGGCTCAGCAGGAGCCTGCCCGCTGGCGTATCGATGTGACTGGATTTGTCCTCATCTACTTTTCCCACCAATCGCCGGCCCCAGGTCAGTGGTTCGATCATCTGCGCTAGTACCTTTTCCGTGAGCTGATCATCCGTCAGTACCCGCTTGCGAGTTTGATCCGCAGGCAGGCCTTCCAGTCTCGCCCAGAAGCCACCCTGGTCGAGACTTCCGGTCATGAGTTCCGCGTGCGCAACATGAAACAGCGATAGCCCCTCGCCCACGGTCATGACATAGGGCAAGGACAAGATCCGCGGCAGCAGATCCTGCCGTAGCTCGGCCTGAGCGTCCGCATCCAACGTACGTACCCAGCCTCCGCCGTTGCGAAAAAATAGCTTTCCACAGACGTTAGTGCCATAGGGCATCACCACTTCATAGGCATAATCAATCAGCATATCCTCATGGTTGCCACGCACGGCAAAGAACCAGGGCTCACGCAGCAGCCGTAGACAACCCATTGAATCTGGCCCCCGATCAATCAGATCGCCCACCGACAACAGTCTATCTGCCGCGGGATCAAAACCGATGCGAACCAGTTCGGCCTGCAACAGCTCCAGGCACCCGTGCAAGTCTCCGACAATAAAGTCCCGCCCCTTGGTGTTCGCTGGCAGGCGTTGATGCAATGTAGCCATGGTCATTCTTCCTTCCGATCTTGTATGGGTGTCACCCGCTGCCGGCGGGACAGCGACCTGCGCTAGGCCAATGCGAGTTAATGCTGGGTGTACACCGCCTGATCGGCGTCACTGCCTAGGAGTTCGAGCAATGCGCGGCGCATCTCACGGGCGGATAAACCGCGCATGAGCGCTGCCTGGCGTGGCGTAACAGTCAGTGCACCTTGAGGCAGATTCCAGGACCGCTCCATATCTCGCAAAATCCCTTTCAAGATCACCTCTGAATACTCGGACCCCGGCGCCGGAAAAAGCACCGGTCGCAACCGACTCAACAGCGGTTCAGATAACGCGTTCAACGAGTTGCTGGTGGCGATGTACAAACAATGCGATAGATCACACTCGCTCATCAAATAAACGTCCTGGTATCGCCGAGCATTCCCTGGCTCAAGCAGATCCAGCAGCGCGTCCTGGGGATCTCCTCCGTTACTGGAACCCGCATGCGCCTTGTCAATCTCATCGAGAATGAAGATCGGATTGGGCACCTGCGTTTGCTGAATGAACTCCACCATTCGCGAAGGCCGGTTACTGGCCCAGCCGCGGGTAACTCCCTTAAGCACTTTCACATCGGTCATACCCGCCAAGTTAATCACCGTGTTGGGGGTATCGAGCAGCTCGCTCAGGCGCTGCGCAAAGCGCGTCTTGCCGGTACCAGGCGGACCCACCAGCACCACGGGTGCCATCCCAAGACGCATCACGCCATGACGCCGGCGAGCAAACAAATCGCTCATGACGAGGGCAATCGCCTCGTGCGCCCAGGGAAACTCAGCGCGTAGCGTGGCCCGTAGCGCATAGAGCGCCTCCAAATCAGGACACGCCCTGAACGTCATGGGTCGACGCAGCACCTCAAACTGCTTGAGGTATTCGTTTTCAGCGCGCTCACTGGACGTTGGGATGACGCCTGGCACGACCAGAATTTGATTGGGCCCAGGAGTCCTAGGTACTCGTGCCGATGCCAACCTCGGCTCGGACCGAGTGCTTGCAGGCGCTCCATTTTGCTCCAGATCATCCAGACACAACAGGACGGCTAGCTGCTGCTCGATCAGCGCAGCCCGGTGCGCCTCTGGCTGCTGGGCATGTTGACTGGCCGCATCGATCAGGCGATTCCAGAGCGGCTTGATCCAGACCAAGGCCTGACGGCGCTGCTGCACAGGGCAAGCAGGTTCGGGCAGGCGGTTGATCGGCATAAGCGTCAAATAATTGACCACGCACGCCAGCGCACACTCAAATGATTCCGAATCCCAACCGCTAAAGCGGCGCTGTACGTGACGCAGCGCGACGCGTGCCCCCAAGTACCAGGCCTGTGCCACCTCCTTGTTGACTCCGGAGGCCAAGCGCCCGACTCGCTCTTTGGTTTCGACAAGTCGAGGTAGTGGGTCGACCTGCAGATCAAACTCAACGCGCTGATCACGCTGCGTCAATAGCGTGTTGGCCAAGGCGAATGCACCAATGACACTATTGAGCTGGCGTGACAAGTGAAACCATTGTTCGGGACGGCTGCTGCCGCTAACGTATTTGTCATCCGGATACCGACTTTCAATGAAGCGCCCTAGCGCGAGCGCGGCTGCCGCACGCACATGGCGAGGCTGATCCGGTTCGGACACGACCAACAACTGCTTTTTGATTTCGCCTAGTGGGTAAGGGAACAAATCCTTACTCGAGTAAAGTAAGGTGAGAAAGTCGTCACTGAAAAAATTACCCAGTGGCGCATCGAGCAGCGCGCCCGCGGGCGCGTCCTCGCCAAAGATACGCTCACGCGCCTGTGGGTCCAGATACCGCGCCAACTTGCTCGTGTAGTCATCGTGGTTCATGATGAGGCCTTCTGCTTGATAAGGTTTTTATTTATGTGGCTTTGGCGCGGCAAGCAGCGCAAAGCGCACTGAGCCAACCGACGTTCGTCTCTACGCTGCCAGGGCGGCCACAACGCTCGCAAATGTGACTGCTCGCTTGCGCAGCCATATCGACGGCTTGCCGAATGTTGTCGGCCAACGCGTCGCTTGCGCCGGACAGGTTGTAGTAAAAACGCAGGCCGCCAAACTTTTCTTTTACCTGCCTCACCTCGATCAACGCGCCGGGCTCTTCCTGCAAGATCGTGTCAAGGCGCGCGCACAGCGTTTCGATGAGCTCACACCAACCGTCGCCATGCTCGAAACCCCATGACATAGGGCTCCCTGAAAAGACACGGGGATAAAGAGTGGGCAAAGCCTCAAGACGAACTCGTTCCTCGGACATTACGTTCTCCGATATAAAAGATAAAAAGTAAGAGACAGGCGCCCCTTGCGGATGGCCTGTTTTAGGCGTTTACCTAGGCGGTATGTGCCAACACATCACGATCGCATTGCGCGGCATGGGAAACTCCCTGAAGTGGTTCATGTCGGCGAGGCTTAAAAAAAAACCCCGCTTGAGGCGGGGCTGGCGTATGACTTATACAAAGACAAAAAGCGTCAGGCTCCCGCGCACGAACGTGCTATCACCCATATCTTGGTGGTGGTAGTCATCGCGGTCCGGTTCATGTCGTGGCGCTTCATGATTAGTCTCTTGGATTCAAATCAAAATGCACAAGAAAGGATTTCTCTGTGCATGGGTACAGGCTATCAAAATCCGGTGGCAGTGCGCAAGAGCCAACGTACGAAACCAATGAAAAAAAGCCGGTTCGTCGTTAAAATGAAACATGTAAGCTGTTGAAATTATTGATTTTTTATCCCGTAACAGCTCACCTATTATCCCGTAGTCACTCACTTTTTCTGCTATCTGCCTTCTCGGTACTCATCGAATTTAGTGCATTACAATTGATAGCATTGTGGGTGTGTCCCACGTCTTGAAAGATGATTCAGTACGCACGATCTCATATTGAAAATCCTGCTGCTCGAATGCCAATGTTGTTTCGCCTAGGAACTGTAGTGCATGAAACTCAGCTAGAGGGTTTGCTCGGAAAGAATTTACAGCCATTCATAGCGCTCCAGGATTTCAATACTCTACTTTTGAACACCTGAATCGCTTTGGGCGTTTGCTCCGTATCCTTGATGGGTTTGATGAAATGAAGCATGCCATGACAGCGGCTGATTTTCAGGCGAATTTCAAAGAGTTCAATAGATTGCTTGTTGGCGACGCTACCCGACTCAAAGCAGCAGTTTGCCCTGAAAATGTGAACTGCCAGAAACGCGCCTAGGGTAATCGACAGACTCGTTCAGAGCTTTTCATTGTTTCATTAGGGTGGAAAGTACATGTCCTTTCAGGCCATTTATTTAGTTGGTTGTCGCTTTTAAAGTGACTACATCGGCGAGATAAAAGTAGCTCCTCACCGAGGCCCTTGAAATATGTTCTGGGGTTGTTCAAGCCAATCAACTTACTTAATGGATTTATCATGACACGCACTCACACTTACGCTATTGCGCTCATTTTTACCTATCTATTTGCAGGCCAAACTATGGCCGCAAGCATCAACACTCCTGTTACACGGGAGCAAGTCAAGGCGGAGCTCGCTGAAGCCATCCGTACAGGAGACGTTAGTCCGGGTGAAAGTGGCCTAAAGCTGAATGAGCAATTTCCTCAACGTTATCCCACGCAACAAGTAGTTGCAACGAAGAGCCGTCAGCAAGTCGTCGCCGAACTGGCTGAAGCGGTACGCACAGGCAACATAAGTTCTGGCGAAGGCGGCCTGAAATTGAACGAGCTGTTTCCTTATAACTATCCTCCTCAGGATAGGTCTGCAAGTAAAAGTCGCGAGCAGGTCAAAGCCGAATTGGCTGAGGCTATAAGCACAGGTCAGCTTTATGCTTACATCGAAGCATAAAGCTCTTGTTGAGTTCGATAAATGACAGCTTACATGCCTGCGACCGCTCGGCCTATGACACAAAAACGTCTGGGCCAGCGCAGTAATCTGGCGAAGATCTGATTGAGAATTAAGCGCTGCAGGATCTTGTCAATGCAAAAAATGTTGACAATAGACGACCGGTCATTTATATTTTAAACCAACTAACTGACTAACGAAGCATGATATGCCAAGACGCCCCAATCCCGAAATTCTCCAACGCTTGCTAACAGATGGTGGGCGCCTGGTTCATGAAGTTGGGTTCCATGCATCTGGCGTTCAGGATATAGCGGTTGCCGCGAAAATCCCCAAAGGATCCTTCTATAGCTATTTTGATAGCAAGGAATCATTTGCGTCTGCCATATTGCAAGAGTATTGGACCGACATTGAGAACCGCTTGGTGACAGTATTGTATGACGCAAGCATAGAGCCTTTAGTTCGAGTCAAGCGTTTCTTTAGTCTGCTTGTGGACGAACATGCTGCGAACAACTTCACTATTGGGTGTCTTATAGGGAACTTGTCTCTTGAGCTAGCCAATAACAGTGATGGGGTACGTGCGACTTTGACACATATTCTCGGTAAGTGGGAAGCTGCGTTAGCCGCGTGTATAAAAGAAGCGTCCAGCAATGCTGGCTCCAGCAAGCGGCGAGATGCTCATCAACTGGCGGCTATCATGATAGATAGTTTCGAGGGAGCCACATTACGCTCCAAGATAGAACGCAACGACAACGCGTTTCAACGTTTCATTGACATCACACTGCCGCATATTTTGACGTAATCACTTTAGTTTTTTTTTCTTTATTAATAGATGACTGGTCGTTTATTAATAAGCCATAAGTCCTCCGATACCTAACTTTCAAAGGAATATCACCATGTCACGTACTAATGCTTTTATCTCCAATCGCCGGAATCTGCTTCTTGGCAGCGCTTCTGCAGCCGGTGCTCTATTGACTTCAGGCGCCGCAAACCTTGCCGTTGCTGGCGGTACGCCAGCAACCGTCGCAAAGGTTGCATCTCCTCTGACGTCCTCCAGCATAATTACCACGTCGGACGGTACACAGATCTACTACAAGGATTGGGGGTCTGGACCCACCGTCATACTATGCCACGGGTGGCCCCTCAGCTCAGATAGCTGGGCAGCCCAAATGCTGTTCCTCGCCTCGCAGGGGTTTCGCACCATCGCCCATGATCGGCGCGGTCATGGGCGGTCCAGTCAGACATGGCTGGGCAACGACATGGACCATTACGCAGATGATCTAGCAACGGTTATTGAAACGCTGAACCTTAAGAATGCAGTGCTTGTCGGTTTCTCGACAGGTGGGGGAGAAGTCGCCCGGTATATTGGCCGCCACGGTACCCAGCGTATTGCCAAAGTGGTTTTGGTTTCAGCCGTCACACCACTCATGCTCAAAACCGAGAGAAACTCCAAAGGATTACCGCTCGAAGTCTTCGATGAAATCCGGGCTGCGCAAGTAGCAAACCGATCACAGTTTTACAAAGACCTTCCTGCTGGCCCGTTCTATGGTTTCAATCGTCCTGGTACAAAGTCATCGCAGGGGTTAATCGACGAATGGTGGCGCGAAGGCATGCAGGGTGGGCACCACAACACCTACGAATCGATTAAAGCCTTCTCTGAAACAGACTTTACTGAAGATCTGAAAAAAATCGATGTGCCTACGCTTATCATCCATGGGGATGATGACCAGATCGTGCCCATAGAAGCAGCTGGCCGTGCCTCAGCAAAGCTCATTAGAAACTCGAAGCTGATCGTCTACCCAAACGCCCCCCATGGCTTGCCTGAGACGCATCGAGGCAGATTCAATGCTGACCTACTTTCCTTTATCCGCAGTTGAGTAAGGCTGCTGCACACAGTGCGGCAGCCTGCTAAAGCAGTCCGTAAACAAAGGCGCATGCCGGAGGGAATGCTATGAATCACGAATCACTGTCGCCAGTTGCTACTCAGCAAAGCCAGCAAGTTAGGGGAGACGGCGAATGCACTTTTATTCGACTTCGGCGGCGGCTGGAAAAAATCGCTTACCGTATCTTAGGCTCAGTCGCCGAGGCTGAAGATGTTGTTCAAGACACTTGGCTGCGATGGAATGCGGCAACCGGGCAAGAGATTGATAATGAGGAAGCATGGCTTGTTTCAGTCACGACAAGATTGTCCGTTGACAGACTACGCGTTATCAAAACCCATCGTGAACACTGTTCAGAACTATGGTTGCAGGAGTTTCAGATGACGGAATCCCCTGCAACACCTCAAGATATTAATGAGCGAGATGAAGATGTGTCGATGGCATACTTAGTTTTGCTTGAGCAGCTTACTCCGGAGGCGCGTGCGGCCTTCTTGATGCATGATGTGTTTGATACCGACTACGATAAGATAGCCCAAATATTACATAGAACACAGGAAGCCTGCCGCCAACTCGTTAGACGAGCAAATCTCCAGTTGCGCGAAAAACGGCGACATATTTCTGTTTCTTGGGAAGTGCACCATCATCTGCTTAAGATCTTTGTCCAGGTTCTTGAACGGGCTGACTTTGCTGACATCAGAGCATTGCTAGTAGAAGATGCTCGGCTGATGAGTAGTGATAATGCACAGATGATCCAATTTCGAGAACAAGATACACAGTCACCTTGCTTCACAAGCTCAGTGAAACCTAGAACGTCTAAGTAAAGAAAAAAGCGATTGGTTGCCATTGAGTTCTAACTAAAAATAAGCGATATTTTACGAATTGATAACAGTCGCCCAAACGGATTCAATTCAGTCATTTTCATTGAGCGACAACTACTAGTGTACATTCGGGCAAACCTAATAATTTCCGGATCTGCGGACTGGCCGGTTGTGGCCAAAGGCATATGGCCAAACCCGACCTAAACCGGCTGGTCGAATAGCGATAATATTGGTATGGTAGATTTCAGCCCCGATTCGTCGGAGTTTTTGCTTCTACGCGTGTTCCAACGACTGAATTTTCGCCAATACGTCCTGCATTTTTTCACGGACGACTTCCGTATCATGCACCACCTGGGCACGCAACCAGTAGTCATCTGAAAAGTCAAAGAAACGTGCCAGGCGTAGATTCGTATCGGCAGTAAAAGCACGTAACCCTTTCACGATTTCGTTAATGCGCCGAACGGATACACCAATTTCTTTGGCTAGGCTGTACTGAGTCAACTGTCTGAGAAATGGATGTTTTAACGTTGGATATAGTCGGCGGAGCGGATGAACCCTTACCCCATATCCTCCGCCGTCTCAATAATGAGACTAGAGAGGCCGCCGGAGGGCCGATCGCGTTGTTCATTTGAGAGAGTGTTCGAACCGTCACCACCGTCCTGTGCGATAGGTACAGTGCCGAAGTAGCGTTCAAGCAGCGATGCTTTTGAAATTTGAGCTGAAATATCGGCCTGATGCCTCTCGACATACATAAGCATTAGTCCGGGTGCTGTTGCATCGGTTATTCGCGGAGCTGGGCCTCGACCGATATTTGCACGCCTATAAGTGCGCCGCCCAGTCGTTTGCAGTAGTTCCTGAATCGTTCGAGACCAATCATCCTTGGGCTTCCCCAACTGAAACGGCCTGCCGTCTTTATTAAGGAGCATGTCGCCGAGCAGACGGGCAAGGGACCGATCAGCCGTTAGTTGCTGTTTCGCAGGGCTTGCCGCCCAAGGGCATTGGTCGGCCCACGTGATTTGCTCAGGATAGGCTTGCCCATCGTGCACCAAAGCATAGCGCGAACCCTTGCCATGCTCTTTGAGGTCACGTAGTCCTGAAGTAAGGCCTCCAGTCACAAACTCAAATGGTGGCCATAGGCTGAATAGGTGAAGCTGCGCATCTGAGGAGGGAAGCCGGTGAGTGGAGTCTCTCGACATTTTTGCTTGTAGCAATATCGCGCGAGCCGAAGCGCGTCCCTTCTTAGTGTGCTGATGAACGACAAGCAAATCAGCGAGCTCGACCTGACGAGGCGGGGAACCGAACGAAACCTGCGGGTGCCCGTGGCAGAACACACCAGAGAGCCTCAAACTGACTCCCTTTGATCGGAGTAATGGCACCCATCGATCCGCCAAGTATGGTATTCCGTTTGTTACCAATGTCGCGACGTAGTCTTCTTCACGGACGGTGCTCTTGGCGAGCTGTTTGGCAAGGGAGTGTGAGTGCCAGATTGCGGAATTCGCACCTGAGTACAGGCTTTCGCATTCATGTGGTGCTAGGAGGGCTGTGAGTGGCATGATGGGCTATTTATTGTGGTGCTTAGGCAGTTAATATAGGGAAAAATCTTGCCGTCTAGCATCAGAGCGCGCTCCCTAACATGACGGAGCCTGGCAGCGCGGAATGGTTAGCAGATTTTCCTTCACGTGATGCTTCGGTGTGGGAGAGCAACATTAACAGAATTGATAAACACATACCGACTCCGGTCCCGATATACCAACCAACTGCTTTCGGCACGACAGTGTGTCCGACCGCTTTTGGCCGTTAGTGACCAGCCGACGGGCTAAGAGTCACGGCCCGCAAGTCCTCTAGATGTGGCGCGTCACTCGAGCGCTAGGTACCTAGCCGAATAACTCAGCTTCAGCTTGGCTTTGTTCGTTGCCCCAGTTCTGCCAAGTAGCCCGTTCTTGATTGTAGGCTGCCAAGCTAGCGGCTCTGGGGCGTATGTTCTGAACGTCACTCTTTCCTTTGTCGAAGATGTAGCGGTCGGCATGCTCAACTATGACCTTTCGTAGGAACTGTGCCGTCTGCCTGTCAAGCACAGTTCCTCTAGGCCAGCTTCTCCGGCCTATGCAATTGTGGAGAAGGTGTTTCGGGCTGAGAGGCATAATGATGTCGACTTTAGGAACACCCCAACCACCCCCAAAGTCATAGTTCTTATTGTTGTGGTAGTTGAGCTTGATAAGAGGGTTGTCCGATGTTGGCCATGACATTCCGGCCGGGGCATGCACGACAGTCCAATGGTTATTGGTAATTTTCGTGATGGTGTCGGTTAGCAAGTGCCGCATACTCCATAGCCATAGGCGCCTCCCTACGACAGTCCTGGTCTCTATGTCCCCGTCTCCCTCCGGATACCTCGTAATTAAAACCTTGAGCGGGAAGGGGTTGTTAATGTCTGGTTCTGATTTTGGTATCGTGACCCCAGCCTTGACGGCAGCTTCAAGGTGCCTGACAGAAGTTTCAAGCGTCTCGTTCATCAACTTTTGCATCGTGTCGCGGTGTCGAGCAAGGAAGGTGCGCAAGTTAGCAGGGGTGCGGACATCCTGGGCAACGGCGAATCGAACTAATTTTCTCCAGTGTTCTTGGGACATTCTCTCGTCATTGATTGCGAGACGAATAGCTTCCTCGGCAGGCGCTTCGAATTCCTGGCTAAGCCAACGCTCGAACTCGTCAGTTTCCTCTTGACCTGCTAGATAGGTGTACAGATGTTGATGGAAGGCAATGCCCCGAAGGGAGTGATCCTTCCATAGAGGCGCCTCACTGTTCGGGACGAGAAGCCGATAGGTGGGGATCTTCCCATTCGTCACCCACTGCTTCAGATAGAGCTGCGGTACGTAGTGGTTGTTTTTGCGAAGCTGAATAGTTTTTGCCATCGTCCGCTCTAACGGTTAGTTTGGTTGGAAGCTCTGTAATTTGGGGAATCGGGCTCAGAAGTCTCCGGCGGGATTCTTCTTTATATCCCACTGTATCGTCACAGCCTTTAGGGCGAAACCGTCCTTTGCCATAGCTGCCGAATAACTGGTTTCAGTAATAGGTCGCTTCTGGCCGTTTGAAGGCCTTCATCGGTCTTAAACCGACCCAAAGCGGAAGTTCGATGGCTGGACACCCTATCGAAAAATAAGTTCGATTCAGTCATTAATGTTGCATAATGCATCTTTGCTATCCATAAGCTCTTGCTAATGTAAGAGGAAAAATTTTGTATTTATCAACTCTCAAATTGTGGAACTTCAGGAAATTTGGTAGCAATGCCGATTTCTTATTAGAAAAGCCTCATCTTAGTTTGTCATTCAATCCGGGCCTCAATGTACTAATTGGGGAAAATGATTCGGGAAAGTCTGCCATTATCGATGCAATTCGAATCGTGTTGAAAACCCACAGCTATGAATGGGCTCGAATCGATGAAGATGATTTCCATGCTGGTCAGCATCGTCTGCGTATCGAGTTGATCCTATCTGGCATAGGACTTGATGAAGGCAAGAATTTCACCGAATTTCTGAGTTGGGAAACAGTGGATGGGAAGCTTAACCCTCTACTATGCCTCAATCTGGATGTATTAAGAAATCCTGCAAACGGAAAAATTCTTCCATACGAAGTACGAGCTGGTGCTGATAGTCGCGGAAAGGCGCTTAGCCCTGAGGCTCGGGAATATCTGAAAGTTACCTACCTGAAGCCACTGCGCGATGCCAAAGAGGAGCTCGTCGCACGCAAAAACTCACGACTATCCCAAATCTTGTTAGGGCATGAGGCTTTCAAAAATAAGAATGCGGATCATGTCCTGCTCAAACTATTGGAGGCATTTAATGGCTCCATCGAAGGATATTTTGTTGGGAAGGATTACGCAGGTGCCGAAATTGATGACCAACTTGGCAAGGGATTGAAGGACCAGATCGACACCTATATCGGTGCACTTTACCAAGACGGGTGCAAGACTAGCCTCGCAGTGACTGAGCGGACGCAACTTCGAAGCCTGCTGGAGAAGCTGGAACTCTCGATACAAGGCGAGACGCGGCCAGGCCTGGGAACGCTTAATCGCCTTTTTATGGCGTCGGAGCTCTTGCATCTCAACAAGGAGAACTGGGCGGGGCTTAGGCTTGGCTTGGTCGAAGAGTTGGAGGCGCACTTGCATCCGCAAGCCCAGATGCAAGCGATCGAGACGTTCCAGCAACAAAAAGATGTGCAGCTCATTCTGACTACGCACAGCCCAAATATTGGATCTAAACTTCGGCTTGAGAACTTGATCATCTGCGGTAACGGCAATGCGTTTCCCATGGGAGAAAGCCATACTGAACTCAGTGGAAACGACTATGCATTTCTTGAGCGATTTCTCGATGTAACAAAGGCCAATCTGTTTTTCTCAAGGGGGGTAATTCTGGTCGAAGGGTGGTCTGAGGAATTGCTGATGTATGAATTGGCCAAGCTGGCGGGGTACAACTTGACGGCAGCAGGAGTTGCCGTCGTTAATGTGAATAGCTTGGCATTCATCCGCTATACCAACATCTTTAAAAGAAAGAGTGAGCCTTATTTCACAAGGCCTATAGCAGTGGTGACAGACTCTGATATACAGCCGTCAGAGGAAGATGGTTCTAGCCTGGGCGATAAAGCGAAGCTGACGGAGGCAATCGCAAACAAAGCAGAAAAGTACGATGGGCAATGCGTTAAATCCTTTATAGCCCCCCAATGGACGTTGGAGTATTGTCTATGGAAATCAGTGACCTTCGGGGATAAATTCGTCGAGATTGCCAAGGACGTGCACAGCAAAACAGATTGGACAGACTTTGAGGCCACACTGTCCGATAAGCTTCAACGTCGCGTGTTGGCTAAAACTGAGATCGCTGCACGCTTGGCGCAAGTGATCGCTAACAATGGGATTGACGCTGCCCGACTGCATAGTGATTCGAAAACAAAGGACTACGCTGTCCTGGGGAAGGACAGTCACATCGCTTACCTCATTCAAGCCATCCAGTATGCCTGCGGTCTTTCATCCGTCGCTTGACGACATCGCCTATGCAGAACGTATTCTTCTCCCAGCGGGGGAGTCGTTCGACAAGGAGAGGCTGCGCTTCATTTGCGATATGGGAACCCTTGACCTACTTGCTGTGCCTGGGAGCGGTAAGACGACTGCACTGCTAGCCAAGCTCCTCATCCTGGATCGTTATCTGCCAAGAATGGATGGTAGCGGCATCCTTGTCATCTCTCATACGAACGCTGCTGTTGATGAAATTCGTGATCGAATCGGGACGCACTGTACGCAGCTATTTCGGTACCCCAATTTCATAGGGACTATCCAGAGATTTGTGGATGAGTTTCTAGCGGTCCCGTATTACGTGAATTGGTACAAGAAGGCACCCTTACACATCGACGATGCAGCCTATGAGGCACTGTTTTCTAATCCGCCTTTTAGCATAAAAGGATTCACAAAGCAGGAGAGTAAGAACGCCCGGTACTTTCTAATGTTGAACGTCAAGAGGATTCGCTGGTCTTGGGTCGACGGCAAGGCAACGCTGACCGAAGGCTATGCTGGTAAGGCTATCGATTTCAAGAAGCCTCTAGGACGTACCAAGCCAAGCAACTATTCCGACTGGAGTGCTTCGGAAAAAGGACGTATCAGAGAATGGGTCCACGCCTTTAAGCTGATGATCCTGAAATTAGGCTACCTCTGCTATGACGATGCGTACTTCCTTGCGAGCGTGGCACTTAATAGAAATCCGCAGATCAAGAGTATGCTCCAGCAGCGTTTTGCCCACGTATTTGTGGACGAGATGCAGGATATGGAACGCCATCAATATGAGTTGTTGGAGGATCTCTTCTTTGATGTGGGAGCTTATAGAGGTGGGTATCAGCGCATTGGGGACAGAAACCAATCCATCTTTGATGGCAGGTCAAGTGTTGCTGAAGAGTTTTGGGAAAGTCGCGAGAAGGTGCTCGAGCTAAACGGCAGCTATCGATTAGGCCCGATACTTGCCGATGTCGTCAGCGTATTTGGTGTCAGCCCTATCAGGATTGAGGGGCGACAGAAAAATCCCGATGGATCCGCAGTGATGATCAAACCGCGCTTTATCGTCTACTCGGATACGACCAGATTGGGCGTTATCCAACGCTTTGCAAGTATCGTTCGCGAACTCGCGAATGCACAACTTCTCCCATTACATGATAAGTCCCGATGCAAGGCGGTGTGCTGGACCATAAAGGGCGAATCCAAAAAAACCAGGCTGACAGACTATCACCCACCATACGCGAGGATTGCACCAACTGGCCGGGTGCACCACGAAGTGCTTGAGAGCCACCTGGCACTTGCGCAACATGATGTCACGTCGTTTTCCCCGATTGAACAAACCATCGTTGATGCTTTGCTACGGGTTTTGAGACTGGAAAGTGCTACAGACGCGGAAGACAGCCACTTCGTCAAAAATAGTATGAAGGGATTTCTGCAGACGAATAGTCCAGATGTCTGGGAGAACTATCAGTCGAACATGTACCGATGGTGTTTGGCAATTGCCGGGGGTGACCGTGATAGTGCTCTTCAGGAGATCCGCCAGTGGATGCCAGAGTTCTGTGCTGCTTTCGATCGACAGTTCGCAGCGAGCAAAGACTTCGTGTTTGGAGAGCTTGAAAACCTGTCGACTCCCGATACAACACCTCCCCAGGAGGAGTGCAATGTCGTCATTTACGACGGCATCAGAGTAGACGTCTCAACTGTTCATAGGGTCAAGGGCGAAACCCATACGGCAACTTTATACATGGAGTCATTTTATGAAAAAGGTGGTGGCGGCAACTACGAGTCTGAGCGGCTAATGTCTCAGTTCCATGCCAAGCCGCTGAGCGACAAGCTACATAATCGAGTGCGACAATCGGCCAAAATGGTCTACGTGGGCTTTTCGAGGCCAACGCATCTGCTTTGTTTCGCCGTGCATGAGTCTCGTTTCCAAAAAATGGAGGCTGAGATTTGTACGAATACATGGGAGATCGTGAGGCTATAAACTGAGCATGCTCACTTCTTATTCGTCCGTCCTAAAGCCTAACAATCATCCTCACCTTAATCGCCTGTGAGGTGTTGCGACTTAACGTCCGCTCTAGGCCGGACAGTGACCATCTCGGTCGCTGTCCTGTTCGATTGTAAGTAGATGTCACACTTCTGTCTGCTCTGCCATTTCCAGAGCGTCATCGACTTCAATACCGTAAGCGTCCGCCGAACGCACATTGACTGACGGCCGCAATAGCCGCCGTCAGTTTTCAAGGGTTCGGGTTAACGCGTTAACTACGTCGTTTCGGGTTGCCACCGATGCGGCAACAGGTCCTGGATCCGGTTATTCGGATGCGTAGGCAGGCGCGTAAGCACATCCTTCAGATACGCATACGGATCATGCCCGTTCATCTTCGCCGACTGGATCAGACTCATAACGGCAGCCGCACGACGGCCCGCCCGCTGGGAGCCGGCGAACAGCCAGTTCTTGCGACCCAGGGCGATGGGCCGAATCTGATTCTCGATCCAATTGTTATGTGTGCCTTGCTAAGGCACGATTTAGTAGGTCGGTGCAAACCCGACCCGGCCACTCTCGCTCCGGCCGGAAGCACAGGGGGCGACTCAGGAGGTAACAAATGAGTTGAAGCACTCTCTGAAAAAGGCCTCGTAGGAGGCCAGTGGACTCTGCGGGCCGTAACGTGAGTGAACACTGAGCAGGCCTCGAAATGTCGTTGTGGAAGTCGACTCGCCATAATAACGAGGAAGACCGCCGTCGCTGGAGAAGTGAGCGTGATATGCATCCAGGGATTCCACCGGGGTAGTGGTGGCAGCACGCAGAGCACAGACTAATCGTGCAACAAGGGAAGTCCATGGTGGTGCCGGTCTTTGGCAGAGCGGCAACGGTGATTCCGTGAGGAATGGAACCGGCCCCGTGGATGACGGATGGGGGCGTAGTAGTGTTGACGCTGGGTAATGCCAGTCGAGCAAAGGCCCCCTGTTTCGGGACGAATGATGGAAAGTAGCAAGAGCCTGGGGATTGACGAGAGTCTATTAACCCCGAGGTTATCGGTTCGGACGTTACAGACCACATTGCAGGCGAAAGCCAAGAGTGAACCGGCTGCGCGCTTCTATAGCCTGTGGGACAAGGTCTGTCGAATGGACGTTCTTGAAGAAGCCTACCGTAAATGCCGCGCCAATCGCGGGGCGCCGGGGGTGGATGGAGAACGATTCGAGCAGATTGAAACCCAAGGCAGGCGGCAGTGGCTGGAAAGATTGCAGCAGGAACTAAGGGTCAAGCAGTATCGGCCTGGCCCCCTGCTTCGTGTGTGGATTCCTAAAGCCAATGGTGGCGAACGTCCGCTCGGTATCCCCTGTGTGCGGGACCGGGTTGTCCAAGCCGCTGTACTTCTGGTGATCGGACCCATCTTTGAGGTGGATCTGTATCCTTGGCAGTATGGCTTTCGGTCGGGGGTAGACGCAAAGATGGCCCTTCGGCGCATTCACTTCGGCATTGTGAAGCGGGGCGCCCGAGAAGTTGTCGACGCGGATCTCTCAGATTACTTCAACACTATTCCCCACGGGGACCTGATGCGCTGTGTGGCACGCCGCGTGGCTGATGGTACTGTGCTCGGAATCATTCGCGAGTGGTTGAATTCTCCGGTGATTGAGCGCAAGGGCCGCGGCCACGAGGAACGCAGCACTGCCGCCAAGGACACTCACCGGGGAACACCGCAAGGCGGCATCATCTCGCCACTGCTGGCAAACCTGTACTTCCGACGCTTCATGCTGGCGTGGTACGGGCGAGGGTACAACCACAGGTTCAAATCAGAGGTGGTGAATTACGCCGATGACTTCGTGATTCTGTGCAAGGCCGGATACGGCGAGCAAGCGATGATCGTGATGCGGCAACTGATGCAGAAGCTAGGCCTGACGGTCAATGAAAAGAAAACGCGGCTGGTGAAACTGCCGGATGAGCGTTTTGACTTTCTTGGCTACACCGTCGGCCGTTTCTACGGAAAGGATGGCCGGCCCTATTGGGGAACAGCGCCATCCCGAAAGGCCATCAAGCGCGTGATGAAGGAAGTCCACGACATGACGACATCCCGCTGGAATGCGCTGGGACCTGAGAGCCGAATAGAACGCCTCAATCCGCTTCTGCGGGGCTGGGCGGGTTATTTCAATCAAGGCCCTGTCAAGCAGGCGTATCGCCTGCTTGACAACTATACGGCGCGACGTCTGCGAATCTGGTTGATGCGGCGGCGAGGGAAACGGGGAACGGGGTATCGCCAATACTCCGACCAGTACCTATACGGCAAGTTGGGGCTGATCCGTTTACAAACGCGCAACGACCTCTCGAATGCGAAGGCTTGTTGACCCGAAAGAGAGCCGGATGCGGGAAATCTGCACGTCCGGTTCGATGAGCGGGGTGTGGAAACGGAGTTCCGAGGCGGTTACTGGCGCGTCGTATCTTCCGATACGGCCCGACTGAATGCCAATTCCAACCACCGCGCCACATCTCGACTCTACCGATGGGTAAGCGGCCATCACCCAGGTAACGCGTCAACGCCGCCCAGCGCTTCAGGCTGTAATCCAACGCCCGCGCGATGCCAGTACCGTCGGGTACTTTCAGGCGATGGGCCATCATCCAGGCATGCAAGGCTTCGGCAATGGGCCTGGCCTGCCGCTCACGCAGTTGCCGCCGTGCTTCGGCAGCCAAGCCTGCGCCCTGAGCCTCGATCCCGTAGAGTTGCCCGATGGATTTGAGCGCCTGTTCCGCGATCTGGCTTTTGCCCGACTGATGCAGCTCGTAGAACTTACGCCGGGCGTGCGCCATGCAGCCGACCTCGGCGATGCCTTGTTCGAAGCAGGCTTTATAGCCGCCGTAGTCGTCACAGACGAGTTCACCGCGCCAGTGACCCAGGAAGGCTCGGGCGTGAGCGCCTGAGCGTCCTTCGGTAAAGTCGTAAACAACCGCCTTCAGATCCTGCAAGGCGCCGGGAGCGTAGGCCCACAGGTAGGCACGGTGCGTTTTCTTGCTGCCGGGTTGCAGCACCTGTACCGGCGTTTCATCCACGTGCACCACCGGCTCGTTCAGGATGGCTTCACGCAGCGCATCGATCAGCGGCTGCAAGCGCACCCCGCACACACCCACCCATTCGGCAAGCGTGGAGCGCGGAATCTTTACCCCGACGCGCGCGTAGGTCTGCTCCTGGCGGTATAGCGGCAGATGGTCGGCATACTTCGCCACCAGCACATGAGCCAGCAGGCTTGACGTTGCGATGCCCTTATCGATCACCTGTGCCGGCATGGGTGCCTGGGTCAGGCTCTCGCACTGGCGGCAAGCCCACTTGCCACGGATGTGCTGCTCAACGCTGAACACCCCGGGCGTGTAATCGAGCTTCTCGGTGATGTCTTCACCGATCCTCTGCATCTGGCAACCGCAGGTGCAGGTGGTAGAGTGCGGCTCATGGCGCACTTGGATGCGGGGCAATTCCGGCGGCAGGGTCTGACGCTTGGGCGTTGCTGCAGTCTTCTGTTCAGGCTGCGCACCGTCCAGGTTGATGAGTTCCTGCTCGATGGCAGCGATGTCGGCATCGACCGCATCCTCCAACAACAGGCCTTGCTCGCCGCCGAGCTGTTCACTCTTCTTGCCGAAGCGATAGCGGCGTAGCACTGCAATCTCGTGCGTGAGCTTGCGGATGTGGGTGGCCTTGAAGTGGATCTCCTGCGCCTGCTGGTCGACCTTGCTCATCAACTCCGCGGCCAACGCCCGCAGGGCGTCGGCATCGAGCTGATCGAGGTTGGGTGCAGACTTCAGAGACATGGGCGTCATGATGCCAGACCCGTGTGCAGCGCACCATTCGCACAGCCCCGGATTGCAAATCCGCTATCACAACATGGCGATCGACTCGTACTCGCTCAGGCGCTGCCATGGCAGGCCGATCACCAGGGCGTGCGCCTGTTGTGCGGTGAGTTCCATCTGCGTATCGCCAGGCCGTGGCCAGTGCACACTGCCCTGGTGCAGCCGACGTACGGCCAGCCAGACGCCGAAGCCATCGCATACCAGCACCTTCAGCCGTGTGCCGCGGCGGTTGGCAAACACATATGCATGGTACGGCTGCGAAGCGCCGAAGACTTCTATCACCTTCGCCAGCAGCCGGTCCATGCCGCTACGCATATCCACAGGTTCGACCGCGAGCCAGACTTGGTCAATACGGATCACCGCAACCACTCGCGTAGTAGTTCAGCGCATTGCGCCGCGGCGCTCACCGGCCAAGTGACGCGCACCGTCGTCGCACCCTTCGTCATATCGATGCTGATGGCTCCATCATTCGGTGCTGTGGAAGCCATGCTGACGGGAACGAAGGGTGCCGGCAACGCGGGAGCTCGCGGCGCTGGCCGGCATTGGGAGATCGCAGGTGGTGCCGCTGCTGCGATGTCTCCACCGTGATGCCCGTAGCGTTCGTGTTCAGTCACCCAGCGACGAAGCAAGTTGGCATTAAGGCCGTGCTCCAGCGCGATGGCTGCCACCGAGACGCCGGGATATTGGCAGGCCGCCACGAGCTCGGCCTTGAAAGCGGCATCAAAGGTGCGGCGACGACGGCGCCCGGAAGTGCTCTTATCAATAGTGTCCACGTGTCCACCAAGAAAATAATGGACACGTATCCTCTTACGCCGGACCGGACGATTCAATGTGTGTTCGGCGGACGCTTACTCAATACCAAGGTATCGAACCGTACTTTCGAGCTTGGAATGACCAAGAAGCAACTGAACTGCTCTCAGATTTTTTGTGCGTCGGTAAATCAATGACGCCTTTGTTCTTCGCATTGTGTGTGTGCCGTATGCTGCCGGATCTAAACCAATGGCAGTCACCCAGGCGTCGACTATCCGAGCGTATTGCCTAGTCGACAAGTGCAAAGATGCGTGGATCCGGCTTGAGAAAATGAAATCATCAGCGTGCAGCTATTTGTAGCGTATCCATGTCAGCAACGATTCGCGTGTTTGCTCAATGATTTCAAATTACACGGGGCGTTGGGTTTTTTGCTGCATAACAATCGTACGAGGTGCCACATGCTCTCCATATGCAATATCACGCACCCGCAGTTTTACCAGGTCGCAAGCCCGTAGCTTACTGTCAATCGCGAGATTGAAGAGAGCAAGGTTACGGATATCGTTTGACAGTTGTAGCCGGACGCGGATAGCCCAGATATCTTTGATCTTCAATGGTGCTTTGCCCAACGAGTTTTCCCTTGTTCCAAGGCTCATGCGTTAAGGCAGTGTGCATAGTCGCTTTCATGACGAACTCCTTTTTGTATGGAAAGGAGTTTTAGTGTGCTGCCAATCACTCAAATCCCATAGACAGTTGCTTGAAAGTATGATCAGACGCTATCGATCCGAAGCAGAAGTTGCCGAACTCTGAACGCGTGCATTCAGGAATGTAGACGTAACCGGTGCTACGTGGATTTTTGCGCAGGTCCGACGGAGTGATGGACTCAGCTTCACGGTACGTCAAAGATGGCTTGCCAGTTTGAGGGGGGACCATTTGAAAATGACTCGCCTTCGTTCTCATCGCCGTCCCAAGCGCCAATAAAGTCTTCAGATTGACCTGGGTGCATGAACAAGCCCAAGTGATACGGCCGCTTTGTTTTGCGTTGAACGTAACCTAGACGCCAATAATCTTCATTGTCGGAAAAAATAAACCCCTCGACTTCTATGGTAGCGATTTGATGAATATGGTCGTCAAGTACTTCGAAAGAAGATGGATCAGCATTCTTTGTTATTGAACCTTCCAATAGCTCGGAGTTGAACTCGGAAATTTCTGCAAGGATCGTTAAGAAATCTACGAGATCGTAGTTTTGCCCAAGATTTCTATCGCCGCTGGCGGGTGCTTTGTATGCAATAAGCTCTCGTTGTGCCTTGAGTTGCATGGCTGTTTTCTTCAACTCTGCCGCCAGATCCTTATCAAATTTTGCAATCCAATCGAATGCGACATTGATGGCGCGAGCGTGTGAGATTGCCATTAACTCGCCTTCGTTCCATTCCTCAGTGGGAATCATGTAAACGAGGCCGCGTAGTAGCGACAGTAAGGCGTAGTACTCAAAGTAGGGATTCGCAGAGCGCAGGCCTGAGTTTCGCGCAAACTCCAGGCTATTTAACAGCACCGTTGCATTAAGAATCATCTTGGTTGTGAAGTATGTGCGGCAGGACCATTCAGAATTCCTTTCACATGTCCAATCTTGGGTGAGTGTGGCGTATTGCGCGGCAATGCGGTTTGCAACTGTAGTTAATTTTCTCTCGGAACAAATATCGAACAGCCTTCGGTAGGAATATACCCACCGTCTCCCTGCATACTGCATGATTTCTCCATGAGGCCGAACAGTGATTAGACGGACCTGCTAGGTCCTTCTATGAATTGATATATACATCCCCATTATGTATTGCAAACCCTTCTTCCAACAAGGAGGTTGACCCGGCTGAGTCCATATCGCAACTCAAATGATGCGGACGCAAGAAAGTTCGCCGCGACATCCGCTATTGGGCTAAATCAATAATGGCCGGTCTTGGCCGAACTCGGTCTGTCACAGCAATCTCAAGTCTGGACCAAATCTGACAGACATCGGCAGATTAAGTCTGGTTTACTACATGTGATTGCCGAGCATTAGTGGTTTATCAGGTTACACTGAGCCCGCCATCGACCGTAAACACCTGGCCAGTGATCCATGCAGCATCGGGGGATGCGAGAGCAACGATCCACTTGGCCACATCGTCAGGTATGCCGCGTCGACCCAGCGGAATACGAGCGAGCTCGCTAGCTTTGACGCGTTCTATCTGCTCAGCCGATAACTTCATTCTCTCCGACAGGAAATTGCTTTCTGTAGGGCCTGCAGCTACGGCATTCACGCGTATGCCATCGTGAGCAAGTTCAAGTGCCCAACATCTGGTCATATGCTCAAGCGCCGCTTTGCTGGCTGCATAGTGTGAGAGAGCCTCTGCGGCTTTGTGTCCAAAGGTACTCGTTACATTGACAATGCTGCCGCCGGACAGCTTCAGATAAGGCAGGGCTGCTGTAGTCAACAATGATGGTCCAAAGACGTTGACAGAGAATATTTCATTGATTTGTGCAAAGCTGGCCTGTGATAGGGGCAGGATGGCACCGGCCCCAGCATTGTTGACCAGCACATCGAGACGTCCGTGTCGATGTATGAGTTCTTCGATAGTTCGCGCGGCGTCGGAGGGGTTACCTGCATCGGCCACGATGTAATCAACGCAAGAGCCGGTGCGTACGGCTTGCTCTAGTGCTTCCTGCCTACGGCCGGTGATGACTACGCGAGCACCATTGTTGGCAAACTGTGAGGCTGCAGAAAGGCCAATGCCGGCGCCACCGCCAGTCACCAGCACAACTTGAGTGTTGAGTTTGGTCATTGTGTTGTTCGAGAGTAAAAATTAGGGAATTCCCAGGGCTAACGTTCGTCAGTCTTGTCCGTTGAAACAAGCGCCACAATATTCGTGATGCCTTGCCGCGCCATCTTGGTATACGGACAAAAGCGTTCAGTATTGCGAACCAGCTCTTCAGCGATGGCTTGGTCTACCCCGGGTAAGTGAATTCTTGTGTGGGCAGTCAGGACAAACAAACCATCCATGGGGTCACGGCTGAAGTCAACTTGAACCTCTACCGAGCTATCAGGGATGGAGACTCCGTCGCGTGCTGCGAGCAAGCTGAGAGCGCCATGAAAACAAGCGGCATAGCCAGCTGCAAACAACTGCTCCGGGTTGGAGCCACCGCCGGGCCCACCCAGCGCTTCTGGCAGGCGCAGGTGGACGTCCAGATTGCCGTCATCAGAGCGTGCAATGCCAGATGCACGCCCATGGTTGGCATCACCGCCCGTCACTGTGACGGTGGTGGAATAAAGTGCTTTGGTATCTCGTCCACGATATTTTTCCAATAAGGATAAGAGTGGTGCTTTTAATGTGGCCATAATGTGCTGGGATTGTCACCTAATTCGATACGTGTGACTGGGCAAACCATGTATCAAAGTTCACAGCGCCAAGGCGGGGGTTAACCCCGGGCATCAGCGTGTCGCTTTTAAGCTCTGCACCGAAGTACAGGGCATGTTCGTCCTCTACCACGCTACGCGAATCAGAGATTGCCTTTAGGTAACGTTGGACCAGGTCAGATAGCTTTACACACTCTGGGCCAGCAATCTCGACTATGCCATTGCAGGGAGCACCAACTGCGTAGTCCGCCACCGCTGCAGCGACGTCACTCGAAGAAATCGGTTGGAAGAACGCAGGTGATATTTGCACGGTTTCTCCTGAGCTGCCTGCCTGCGCGATGCCACCGAGAAACTCGAAAAATTGCGTTGAGTGCACGATCGTATATGGCACGCCTGACTCTCGTATGAGCTTCTCTTGTGCTATTTTTCCGCGGAAATAGCCGCTTTGTGCGAGGCGGTCCGTTCCTACAACAGATAGGGCAACGTGATGTAGCACCCCGGCCGCAATTTCGGCGGCGAAGATATTTCGGCCGGAGGTTTCAAAGAACTCCAGCACATCTTTGTCGGCGAACGATGGAGAGTTGGCAAGGTCAACGACAACAGAGGTGCCTGCCATGGCTTGCGATAGACCCTCACCGGTGAGGGTGTTGATGCCTGTTGCAGGGGCTGCAGCAATAACTTCATGTCCTTGCGTTTTTAGTTTTTCAACCACTTTGGTACCGATGAGGCCAGTGCCTCCAATGACAACGATTTTCATAGCATTCTCCTGGGTGTGGGTAGGTATGAAAATTGTAGGGTTGAGCTCGGGCATGCGGTAGAGCCGGAGACGGACTCATGGTGTTGCATTGAGCGCATCAATGGAGGGTTCTTCAGGGCGCAGCCACGTTCACCAGCGTAGTCAGGCATTGCATATCGAGCGAACGAATTTGTTCGGTGATGTAGTCAACGAATACGCGAATTCTGGCAGGAAGCTGTTTGCGACTGAGATAGCATAGGTAGTGACCGCCATCATCTGGAGCATACTGTGCCAGACAAGCGACCAGTTTTCGATCCTTGAGCAGATCACATACCAGATAAGCAGGAAGTTGTGCAATACCCTGGTCGTTCAGTACGGCTTGCAAGATTAAATCCAAATCATTGAATGTATGGTGGGCGGACGGTACATATCTCTGGGCATAACCATTGATCTTGAACTCCCATTCTCTGGCGCGCCCCGAGGTCGTGCAGAAGTTAATGCAGTGGTGCTCAGGCAGGTCATTGATATGATGAGGTAGGCCGTAGGCCGCCGTATACCCTGGCGAAGCACATACGAACATCTGCATTGGAATCAACTGGCGGGCCACGATATCGCAGTCCTCCATTCGACCGTCTCGGAAAGATACGTCGATACGGTCAGCCGTGAAGTCAGCTGGACGGTCATCCAGCAGAAGTTCCAGCGTGATATCAGGGTACTGTGCATGAAAGCTTTGTAGCAGCGGAGCAATTACCTTGCGCCCGAAACCGAGCGTCGAGTGGATGCGTAGGTGCCCCCTTGGTGGGCCGTTTCGCAGTTCTCGCATGTCTTCCAGCGCTCGTATGATACGTATCACTCCTGGCTGGCAGTTTTCGTAGAATAATTCACCTTCTCGGGTTAATGATGTACTGCGCGTTGTACGGTGAAACAAACGAGCATCTAGCTGCGCCTCAAGCTTTTGCACGCTGCGGCTTACCGCCGAGCGTCCGATGCCCAGACGATCACTTGCACGCGAGAAGCTGCCTTCATCGGCGACAGCCAGAAATGCAATAACACCTGCATAACTAGTGACAAAGGTATTGGCGAGTGAGTCGGCCGTCCCGATAAGTGGACGGCGCGGCTGCTCGTGCGATGAGGAGAGGAAAGATTGAGTATTCATACCTGACTAGACGTATGAGTACTGCTCTCTGTGACGCTGTCGGTCTTGTTTTTTCAAACAGTTACATTGATGCCGAAGCAGCCTAATGTTCTGGAATAAAGAACGGTACGTTCTGATCCTTCAGCAGCAACACCAGAAATCTTGCTGGTTGCGTCTGACTGGCGTTCCGCCCTATGGTATGCAAGTCGTCGGGACCTTCATAGAAGCTTTGTCCTGGTGTCAGCGCCACTTCTTGACCGCCTTGCACTTGCATGATGATCGAGCCTTCCAGTACATAAACAAAGCTGTGTGCAAGATGTCTATGCACTGGATCCACGGCTCCGGGAGGATACTCGACAGTAATCATGAGCGCCTCCTTGTCTGGGTAATCATCCAGCGGCTTTGTCATAACCTGCTTGATAATCGCTTGGGGTGGGGCAGCATGGGCTACGCTAGTTAGTACGCCCACGATCATCACAAGGGTGAATACAGCGTATTTTAGGATAACCATAAGAAATCCTCCAAAAAAGAAAGCCCGATTGTTCGGGCCAGGCTTAACAAGTGATTAGTAGTCCCAGAATACGGGTACCCAACGGAAGGCATCGCCATCGACCGCCACTCGACCAACAGATGGAAACGGCAGGTGAGTTGCCACCAGCAGCTCGCCGGATGTTGCGACTTCCTGTAACAGGCCGCGTCGAACGCGAGCTGCTTCCTCAGGATCATGTTCGAAGCCGTTGTACCAGTCGGGGTGGTCAAATCCAACTGTAAAGACGGCGTCACCGGCGAAAGTTAGTCCTTCACCTTCAGACGCTACACGAATTACGACGTGTCCTGGGGTATGACCACCCGTACGTCGGGCAACCACCCCCGGAGCTACCTCGTATTCGTCCTCGAACGGTTGCAGGTAGCTGCCGTACTCCTTTATGAATCGGGTCGCAGTTGACCGAAGCGCATCTGGGAAGCCACTCGGCATCGACGTTCGGGAGAAGTCAGGCGACTCCCAAAACTTGACCTCGGCAGCCGCCACATGGATACGCAGATCGGATCGCAGCTGATCCTTCACACCTTCGACAAGTAGTCCACCGATGTGGTCCATATGCATATGAGTGAGTACCACATCGGTCACGCTGGCAAGGTCGATGCCAGCGGCCTGCAGTCGTTTTACGGTCTGTCCTGCTCGGGGCAGTTGCAAGTCAGGGTCAGATCCTAGTCCAGCATCGATTAGTATGATCTGCTCGCCACTGCGTACCACGACCACGTTCAGCGCCCAACCGAACGCGTCCGGCGGTAAGAACATGTCTTCCATCCAGGCGGCCCGGTCGACGGGATCTGCATTATGTCCGAGCATTGCGGTGGGAAGAGGTAGAACTCCATCGCTGATCACTAGTACGTCAATGTTGCCGATCTGCACTGCGTAACGTGATGGCACCAGATCCGCGGTTGCCACACAGTCGGGAGCTAAGGTGTTGTCTAAACTAAGCATGATTAAATCTCCAAATAGGTTTTTCGATGCCCCGGATGCCTGCCTGTAGGGCGACTGGGGGCAAGTCGTCGTTCAGGCGAGGTTGGCTTTGTCCAATCCGAAAGCCTTATCGGCCGAACCAGGGACAGTTTTGAATGCAACATTTGCGCGATTCCATGCGTTGATAGCCATCACGTCGAACGTCAAGTCGGAAAGCTCCTTTTCGCTTAATTGAGTGCGCACTCGATCGTAGATTTCGTCGGAGACGCCGTGTTCAGGTAGTTTCGTCAGGACTTCGGTCCAGGCGAGTGCTGCGCGTTCACGGGGTTCAAAGAGTGTGGATTCGCGCCATGCTGCCAAATGGTGGATACGAAGTTCTCGTTCACCGTGAATGCGTGCTTCCTTCACATGCATATCGAGGCAGAAGCTGCAGCCGTTCAACTGAGAGGCGCGAATCGATACTAGATCGCGAATTGACTCTTCGATAGTGGTGTTCTTCAGGGTGTTGCTGAACTGCATGAACGTCTTGAATAGTTCAGGTGATTGTTGGATGTAGTTGATACGCTGTGTCATGATTGCTCCAGAGGATTATGGGGACAGCGCCCTGGTTTACAGGACACCGATCACGGCAGAAGGCCGCGTGTCATCATGGTAGGTAGCAATGGTGTGTGGCGGTAGGCCTACAAACAGGCTCACAGTGTTGCCTTATGCGCATCAAATAGAGGCAGTCATGTGGGGGTGATCCCCGAGGCTCACCGACGAAGGCATCAGCGCCGCGAATAGGCTGCGGCGATGCGTATCAGCTTGGCGGGATTACGTTGAACGAAAATGCGGGCAATGTGTTCGTCCTCGACTTCGAACATTAATGCTGATTCGAGCTCACCCTGGATATAACGTAATAAAGCCCACTGCTCATTCAGTGTGGCAAGTTCAATGCGAAGCGCGGTCTTGTAGCGCAGTGATGCAGCCAAGAAAAGCTGTGCAATTCGTCTCCCACCGAGCATAGGTTTTGGGAAGCTGGTCATCTTACCGCCACCGTCGCCCATTAACACAGCATCGTCGGCGAGCAGAGCAATAATCCCCGCGAAATCCCCGCGTTCCAGCACTTGCGCGAATGTCTGCAATAAATGGTGTTGTGTTTTGGTTGACACGGTAGGGCGCGATTGATTGTTGCGTAGCTGTTTTCTTGCGCGGCTAACCAACTGGCGACATGCTGCCTGTGTTTTCCCTAGGGATGATGCAATCTGGTTATAGTCAGCATCAAAAACCTCGTGCAAAAGAAATGCTGCACGTGCTTCAGGCGTGAGTTGTTCGAGCAGTAGTAGAAAAGCCATGGACACGTCGTCGGCACGCTCTCGGATATCTTCCGGCGTGGCGGGAAATGCGGTCATGAGAGGCTCAGGCAACCATATGCCAGAGTATTGTTCACGTTGTGCCTTGATAGCGCGGAGCCTGTCAATAGATAAGCGGGTCGTGACAGTGACGAGCCAGGCTTCCTCGTTCTCGATACAGTGCTTAGCCGCTCCGTGCCAACGCAGCCACGCGTCTTGTACGATGTCTTCGGCATCGGCGACCGAGCCTAACATTCGATATGCGATTTGCTGCAATCGTGAGCGAAGCTGCTCAAAGATTGGTGCAGCTTCGTTCATGAGCGGATGACTATATCCGCACGTTTTTCAACATTGACGCGCGTTTCATAGTATTTCTGATACTCGATTTGTTTCACGATAATGTACTCGCAATTCGGTCTATTTCGTGTCCCCGTAAGTACTGACAATAGTTGATTGTTGTCCGATATACAACACCCTGAGCCCATTTACGACCCTTCTGCCGTGCTTCGGCTGCATTTAAGATTTGTTCTGAAGACGGTCACAAGAATGTCTTTGCAATGCCGGTGCATGATCCGGCGGGACACCGCCATGAACTCAAGACCAATGCTTTCACAACTGCATCAGTGTGTACGTGCTGTGCTATGCATGGCTTCTCTGGTCGGCTGCACGGTTGGGCCCAATTTCATTCCACCTGACAGCGAACTTAGCCAAGTGATACTAGCGCCCAGGACAGGCTACAGGGTGCCACTCTCGATTTCTGACGCTGATGTGCCCAAAATGTGGTGGTTAATATTCGACGACCCGCTGTTGGCGAAGTTGCAGCGGCGTGCACAGGATGACAATCTGGATTTTCAGTTGGCGTCCGAACGTATTGAACAAAGCCGTGCACAGCTTGGTATTGCATCGTCACAGCTGTTCCCCAGCGTGAGTGCCGACTCCCGTTACACGCGTGAGCGGCTCAGCGAAAATGGCAAGTTCGTCGCTTTAGGCGCGCCTGCGGGGCCTAGTGACTTTTGGCAGATTGGATTTGATGCTAGTTGGGAGATCGATCTGTGGGGCAAGGCGCGACGAGTGCGAGAAGGAGCCACTGCGTCCATGGAAGCGATTGGGTATGACCGCGAGGCAGTCAGGGTAGCGGTATCTGCCGAAGTGGCCCGTACTTATTTGCGGCTACGTGGAATACAGTCCCAGCTGGACATTGCTCAAGAGAATCTCGCCGTTGCGCAGCGTACCTTGAAGCTGGCTGAAAGCCGTGTGCGCAATGGCGTCGCAACGCGATTCGAAACCTCCTCGGCCAGAGCGCAGCTGGCTACGAATAAGGCCATGGTGCCTGAGTTGATCTCGCGAAGAAATCAGCTGATGAACGCGCTTGCCTTGCTATTGGGGGAGAGGCCTCGCGCACTTGATGCGGCGCTAGGTAAAGCAATGCCCTTGCCGACGCTTCCAACTAGCGTACCAGTTGGTATCCCTTCTGAACTGGCTCACCGACGTCCCGATATTCTGCGCGCTGAAGCGAAGCTCCATGCTGCCACTGCAGCTATCGGCATAGCGAAGGCTGATTTCTACCCGCGTATAGGCTTAAAAGGAAGGATTGGGGTAGAGGCATTCGAAAGTGGAGATCTAGATAGTTGGGATTCCCGCCTTTTTTCGATTGGCCCAACGATTTATCTTCCTATTTTTCAGGGCGGTCGATTGATGCAACGCCTGGCTCTGAATGAATCACGACAGAAATCCGCTGCGATCACTTATAGGCAAATAGTATTGCGAGCCTGGCACGAAGTGGATAATGCGCTCGACGCCTGGGCTGCCCAGCAGCGTCAGTACAGTGAGCTGCTGGTTTCATATGAACAGAACAAGCAGGCTCTGCGTACTGCTGAACGCGGTTACCAACAAGGAGCTGCTGACTATCTTAGTGTACTGACGGCGCAGAGGAGCCTGCTCGCCAGCCAAACCAGACTCAACGCTAGTGCAACCGACGCTGCACTGACCGTAGTCAATCTATACAAATCGCTGGGCGGCGGGTGGGACCCGGAGGGACAGAATGCTGAGTCGTCGATTCTCGGCGATGACTCGTTGATATCCTCGGCATCAGAGACTACTGCTACCGTCTTGTCGGTCGCAGCACAGTCACAGGTGAAGCAATGAGCGGCGTCGCATTGTCGCAGCCGGTGGCCACCCCGGCACTTGGGGCGCCGATGGCAGGTTTCTCCATTCGGCTCATGGTGGGGCTGACCGGCATTTTCATTGCCGCCATGATGGCAGGGTTGAATAATCGCGTTGGTGCATTGGCTCTTGCGGATATACGTGGGGTGCTTGGATTCGGTTTTGATGACGCTTCCTGGATCACCACCGGGTATAGTGCCGGAGAGTTAATTGCGATGCCTTTCTCGGCGTGGTTTGCCATAACGCTCTCGCTGCGCCGCTTCGAGTTGTGGGTGCTGGGTGTCAGTGCGCTGTTGGCTTTAGTTTTGCCTTTCATCCAGGATATCAAGCTGTTGTTGCTGTTGCGCGTGTTACAAGGTGTGGCCTGCGGCACGATGATTCCACTGCTTATGATGGCGGCCCTGAAGTTCCTGCCGCCGCCCATACGCTTGCATGGGTTGGGTCTATATGCAATGACTGCCACTTTCACGCCGAACCTCTCTATTTGGCTGGCAGGCTACTGGGCTGATGGTCTGCTCGACTGGCGTTGGGTGTATTGGCAGACCATTCCGCTGGCCGTCGTCTCAGGGTGTTTAATAGCCTGGGGATTGCCAAAGGAGCCCGTCCAGGTCTCGCGCTTCCGACAGGCCAACTGGTTCGGCATGGCTTGCGGGTTGCCCGCTCTTGGTTTGATTGCAGTGGCATTGGGGCAAGGCGAGCGGCTGGATTGGCTTCATTCGCCATTGATCGTGATATCACTGGCCGTTAGCCTGGTGCTGCTGTGCATCTATCTGCTGACCGAATGGTATCACCCATCACCATTTATCAAGTTGCAGATCCTGGAACGCAGAAATCTGGCACTGGGCTTCACGCTGTTCATCTTCCTGCTGGTGGTGCTGATATCCAGCTCGTTATTGCCATCAGGCTATCTTGGGCTCCTTCAAGACTACCGGCAGAGACAGATGGCGCCTATCGGTCTCATCGTCGCCATCCCGCAGCTCTTCCTCGGGGCTGGAGTGGCCTTGTTGCTATATCAAAAATGGTTCGATGCACGACTTATGTTTGTGCTGGGACTTCTGCTGATTTCGCTGGCATGCTTCTTCGGTGCGCAATTAACCTCTAACTGGAATCGCGATCAGTTCTTCTTGGTGCAAATCTTGCAGGCATTTGGTCAGCCTATGGCCGTGATATCGATGTTATTTCTATGCACGAGCGTTGTGCAGCCTCCGGAGGGCCCATATGTGTCCGGTATCGTCAACACGCTGCGAGCCTTCGGGGTTTTGCTTGGTGCTGCCGTGGTCGGCCACCTGGTTACGGTACGCGGGCGCTTTCATGCCGAGATGCTCCTGAACCATGCCGCCCTTACAAGCAATCCCTCATCGCTTTCGCCTGAGCCTTCGATGCTCGCCCTGATCATTAGCCGGCAATCGTTGGTGTTGTCTATTGGGGATGCCTATCGTGTGATGGGCATTCTGGCTCTGCTCTTGATTCCGTTAGTGCTGCGACTTAGTTATATCCCTGCACCGGATTCGCGGACGGCAACGATAGCCTCTTCTGTTTCATCTTCCTAATACGAACAACCATCATGGCATTACCAATGAAAGCCAAGATTATTGTTGCGCTACTGTCGCCTGTAGTGGTAATCAGCAGCGTGCTCTGTCTTAATCGCCACGAATCGAGGGCGTCGACGCAATCGACAAACGATGCATATGTGCAAGCAGACTTCACTATGGTCGCGTCTCAAGTATCGGGTGTTGTCGAGGATGTATTGATCGAAGATAACCAACACGTAAAGAAAGGGCAAATGCTCGCCACCATAGACGATCGCGATTTCGTCGTGGCGGTAAACGCAGCAAAGGCGCAAGTATCCAGCGCACAGGCTACCATTGCAGGTCTGAAAGCGCGCTTGATGCAACAGGGCTCCACTATACGGCAGGCACAAGCAGCGGTGGCTGCAAGCGAAGCCGCGCTTAAGTTGGCCAAAACAAATCACAAGCGTTACCGCAATCTAGCCAAAGATGGCTCGGGAACGGTGCAGGCTCTACAGCAGTCCGAAGCACAGTTGAACATTCAGCAGGCTGCGCGCGAGAAAAGCCAAGCCGGTCTGGAAAGTGCTCGGCAGCAGGTGGATATTCTGAAGGCTGATCTGGCAAAAGTAGAGGCGGCACTGGCACAGGCGCGCTCCGCCGAGGCAGCATCGGAACTCAAACTTTCTTATACCCGTATCGTTGCACCGATTAGCGGCACAGTGGGAAAAAAGTCAGTCCGTATTGGCTCGTTCATCCATGCAGGAAAGCCGTTGCTGGCGATAGTTCCCCTAGACGCAGTCTACATAAGGGCAAATTTCCGAGAAACGCAACTGGCGCGCGTGCAAGAGGGGCAGACTGTAGATATCGAGGTAGATGCCTTGCCCGGAGATGAGTTGAAAGGAACTGTAGACAGCCTCGGGCCGGCCAGCGGAGCCAGCTATTCTCTACTTGCCCCGCACAATGCTACCGGCAACTTCACGAAGATCGTACAGCGCTTGCCTGTGCGCATACGAATTGATCCCGGTCAGCCTTCGGCAGCGAAACTGAGGGTAGGCATGTCTACAACGCCAACGATTCGTATCGAGTAAATAAGCAGTTCAGCAAAATGATGACCCGCTTCGATTGATGCCTGGAGGGCAATATAGTGAGAACTTCTTTAGGCCTACCGCGTAATGAAGCGACTCCCTAGAATTGACTTTACACAGAAAGATCAAACGGAGACAACATCATGGACTATTTGCTTCACCTAGTGCGAGTGACCTTCGAACAGCACACCGAGCTACTCTTGTCCGTAACGGTTTTTCTGGAGCAGGTCGGTTTGCCTATGCCTGCCTATCCCTCACTAATTGTCGCCGGCTCGCTCCCGGCAACCATGGCTGGTGCAGCCTCACTTTGTGGGATGCTCGGTATGGCTGTTCTCGCTTGCCTTTTGGCCGACCTCGTGTGGTACTGGATGGGTCGCCGGTTCGGCAGCATATTGACGCGTAGAATCTGCCATTTGTCCATGTCACCAGAAGTGTGTGTCATGCGTAGCGCCAGCTTTTATCAAAAACACGGACTTAACGCATTATTGGTTGCAAAGTTTTTGCCAGGCGCTGGCATAATGACGACACTGCTTGCAGGAATGAACAGGACAAGCTTGCGCAAATTTCTTGTTTATGACGCGATGGGTTCCATGATTTGGGCAGGCTCCGCGCTGGTTTTGGGATATATTTTCCAGGACACCGTTTCACAAGCGTTAGCGCTCTTGCCCCCTTTTGCATATCTTGGTGTCATCGCGATGATTTTGATCGTTCTTACCTATTTAGCAGCACGATGGCAGAGTCGGCATAGAACAACTCCTCTCATTAAACTCGCACCGCTTAGTACGATTTCAATACTGCAGCAAGCCAGTGCCGACGAGGAGCCATAGCGTAACGCCGCGCAAAAATCTAGCTCAATTGGATTTCAAGCTGGCGTTTTGTAGCTGTCGCAAGTAGATAAAACATCGAAATGCTTCAGCACCAGCAAGCGCGATTAGGCTCTCGTAGATATGCTCCCCTAACCGGGTGGAAAACTCGAACATTGATTTGGAGCAGGCCGTATAGAGGGGCGATATCTCAAAGCGTTTGATTCTCTCCTTCCTTTGATGCACACTCACTGCTTAGGGAGGTAGGCATGAAAACTCGGTTGAAAACCCCCTTTTTAATCAATGCTTTATTTTCTGTGCCATCTTTTGCTTTATTTCTGAACGAAGTGCCACCTTATGCTTTATTAGCGATATCGATGAGGCGGCTAAGTCCATGGTTTGGTGCCAACTTATGCTTTATTTCGTGCCAACTTATGCTTAACGCCACAGTTGGGGTTTTTTCTTGCCTGATCGCGCCGGTTCCCGCGTGTTGTTGAGGGTTCCTGCAAACGCCTGCGGACGGCTCTTCCCCATTATCGGGGGATCAGCACATTCTTCAAACTCGGTTAATCACACCATTCCAACCGCATTGAGCCAAGACTCTTAATCGGTAATTCTCAAAATTCCTAAAGCCATACGC
>NZ_JAJEWL010000014.1 GCF_020687695.1 Pusillimonas sp. MFBS29 | reverse complement strand
CCATGGTCGATCTAATTTGACGTGCTTTTGGCTAGGTCCGCTAGCACGAACACAAACCTCCACTCCAGTGCATAAACATTACGGGTCCGGATACATGACAAAAATGTAATGTGGCAGGCACTGAATTAACGACTTGAAACGTGTGCATATGTGGCATGATGGGATTTGGCCCAAATGTCCCTGGGACGCTAAGAGCATTTAGCCGTGCATGCCGTGTGCAATGACCTTGTGCCCAGACCCTTAAAAGGTTTTTATCGCCATGGCGCAGAACAGTTCTAGACACACTCATGATCGCAACATGAAGCAGCCCTCAAGCTTCCAACTCACCGATCCCGTGTGCGGTATGCAGGTAACAAAAGACTCACCACATCACGTTGAGCGTCAAGGGAAGTCATTCTTTTTTTGCAGCGCAAAGTGCTTGGAAACGTTCAAACGCGATCCTGAGAAGTTCCTTGCGCCAAAGAATGTAAACGAACCAGCTTTCGATCAAGCAGCTGCAGGCACCATCTATACCTGTCCAATGCACCCTGAGATTCGACAGGATCATCCAGGAAGCTGCCCGAAGTGCGGCATGGCGCTTGAGCCGCTGATGCCCAGTCTCGACGATGACAATCCAGAATTGAAGGATTTCACGCGCCGATTCTGGTGGACCTTGCCATTCACCATTATCGTCACCGTGTTGGCCATGTTCGGCCACCAATTGGGCTGGTTCAGCATGACCGCCCAAACCTGGATTGAACTGGTGCTATCGATACCAGTGGTGCTGTGGGCGGGGCAGCCGTTCTTCGTGCGCGGGTGGCAGTCGGTGATCAATCGCAGCCCCAATATGTGGACACTTATTGGTCTGGGTACAGCGGCTGCATTCATCTATAGCGTTGTCGCGACAGTCACCCCAGGAGTTTTTCCCGAAACGTTCATGTCCATGGGCCGTATCGCCGTTTACTTTGAAGCGGCGGTGGTTATTATCTCGTTGACGCTGTTTGGCCAGATGCTCGAGCTTCGAGCACGTTCGCAGACGTCAGCTGCCATCAAATCACTGTTGGGGCTCGCACCTAAAACAGCCCGCCGTATCAACACGGATGGATCAGAAGAAGATGTGCCGCTGACGCATGTCCATGAAGGCGATCGCTTGCGTGTACGCCCTGGGGAGAAAGTTCCCGTAGATGGTCTGGTGGAAGACGGTGCCAGTTCTCTGGACGAATCCATGCTCACGGGCGAACCACTGCCAGTAAGCAAGCGCCCTGGCGACAAAGTGATCGGCGCGACGATGAACACGTCCGGCTCGCTAGTAATTAGAGCTGAAAAGGTCGGCTCGGCCACGGTACTCTCGCAGATCGTCCAACTCGTCGCCCAAGCGCAGCGTTCTCGCGCACCCATGCAACGCATGGCGGATCAGGTCGCGGGTTATTTTGTGATGTCGGTCGTGGTCATTGCTATCGTCACCTTATTCGTTTGGGGCATCTTTGGCCCTCAACCGAGCTGGGTGTACGGCTTGATCAACGCTGTGGCCGTGCTGATCATAGCCTGCCCATGTGCCCTGGGCTTGGCCACGCCCATGTCCATCATGGTGGCCACCGGTCGTGGCGCCACCCAGGGGGTGCTTTTTCGCGATGCAGCAGCCATCGAAAACTTTCGCAAGGTCGATACCCTCATTGTTGATAAGACCGGCACATTAACCGAAGGCCGGCCCGCGTTCGAGCAGGCCATTCCCGCAGGTGACACGGAGGCCGACGAGGTGCTTCGTTTGGCGGCAAGCCTTGATCAGGGCAGCGAACATCCCTTGGCCGATGCTATTGTCAAAGCAGCGCGGGAGCGCGGTTTAAACCTAAGCGCTGTAAACGACTTCGAATCAGGTAGCGGTATCGGGGTACGTGGCCAGGTCGAGGGCAAACACCTTGCTTTGGGCAATACTGCCTTGATGGATCAAGAAAACGTTGATGTCTCGATCATGACCAGTAGCGCTGAATCGTTGCGCGCCAAGGGTGCGAGTGTCATGTACCTAGCAACAGACGGTCAATTAATGGGCTTGCTGGCTGTCTCTGATCCAATCAAGAAAAGCACACCGGAAGCCGTAAAGGATCTCAAGGCGGCTGGCATCCGCGTCATCATGGCAACGGGCGACGGCGTTTCAACGGCTAAAGCCGTGGCGGAACAACTAGGCATTGACGAGGTTCACGGTGAAGTGAAGCCGGCCGACAAGCTGGATTTGGTCAGCAAACTTCAAGCCGAAGGCCGAATTGTCGCGATGGCCGGCGACGGCATTAATGACGCCCCTGCCCTGGCCAAGGCGAATGTGGGCATTGCGATGGGCACCGGAACCGACGTGGCGATGAACAGCGCACAGGTCACCCTGGTCAAAGGGGACTTGCGCGGGATCTCGATTGCACGCCACCTGTCGGACGCAACAATCACCAATATGAAGCAGAACCTGGGCTTTGCATTCGTTTATAACGCGCTTGGCGTACCACTGGCTGCCGGGGTCTTGTACCCATTTGTGGGCCTGCTGCTTTCACCCATGTTCGCTGCACTGGCGATGAGCCTGAGTTCAGCATCGGTCGTGTTCAATGCCCTTAGACTGCGCAAGTCGGTATGACTAGGGAGGGTAACGTGCCGCCGGTCAGCGAAGCACCAATTGAGCTATTCGCTCGGTCAAGACATCAGTGCAGTCAGTTGGCTCATATCCGTTGCAAGCTGCGTACGCATTGCAGAGATGAACGTCTGCATGAACGCTGTGAGTTGCGTTCCCGCTGGAAAGGCTAGAATGCCGGTGAATACCACCTGTTCGGAAAAGGGGCGGAGCACAATGCCACGCTGAGCGTAATCCAAAGCCGTCACCGGACTTACCAAGCCAAGGCCCACGCCCTGCTGCACAAGTTCGCATACGCTGACCGAGTAAGGAGTTTCGACCACTACGGACGGCACGACAGAGTGTTTATCCAGCACACTCTGCAGCTGACGACGCGAAGTGTCCTCGGGATTGAGTGCAATAAAGGCTTGGCCGTTCAGATCCTGGGGCTTGATCACCGGTTTGCATGACAGCGAATGAGAAGCGGGTATGGCGATAACCCCATCCAAGCGACTGAAAATCGAGTGTTCCAAACCAATGGTCGACACTTCGTCCGCCATAAGCCCTAGATCACACTGCCCCGACAAGAGTCGCTCGCGGACCTCGCGGGAGCTCATGATTTGCAAGGACACCGTACGCTGCTCCGCCAGCAATTTCATATTACGCAAGACGCGCGGTAGAAAACCTACGCCCAAAGCAGGCAAGCTGGCGACATTTAGGCGGCCTCCAGTGAACTGACGCAAGCTACGTAAACGGTGCTCAATCACATCTAATCCAACAAAGCATCGATCCACCTCAATTAACAAGGCCTGAGCCGCCGGCGTGGGCTGTAGCCTGCCCCGCATCCTGAGAAAGAGAACAATTCCGGCATGTTGCTCTAACCGCCGCAATGCCTGACTAATTGCAGGCTGCGACACGCCCATCAGCTTGGCCGCCTTGCTTGCCGTACCCGAAGTCATGACCGTACGAAAAACCTCAATCTCTCTTAGCAACATATATAACCTCTACTTCTAGACCAATAACATAATGGAAGTTATTTCTTATAGCTATAAAACTATACTTCGATTTATGAAAAACGCTACAGCCGCTCATCTAGCCGTTCAACGCAAATATCTCACTGGCTTCTCAAGCCTGTCGCCCGCTGTCTGGAGGGCGTCAACGATTACCTTCTCAAGCCTGGATGAATTCGTGGCTCGTAAATCGCGATTACCGGATGGCTATACCTATGGAACTACCGGCACGCCGACCCACCGTGAGCTGGAGGCGCGCATCGCTGCATTGGACAAGGCAAGCCATTGCGTGGTGCTGCCTTCAGGACAGGCTGCGATAAGCCTTGTCATGCTCACCATGTTGAAAGCCGGGGATCATCTTCTTATTACGGATTCCGCCTACGGCCCAGCACACGATTTCGCGACGCACCTTACACACATGGGCGTGGAGGTGGAGCGCTACGATCCGTGTATAGGGTCGGGGATCGCAGACCTCATCCGATCTAATACCCAGCTGATATGGTTGGAGTCACCGGGTACTGTCACGATGGAGGTGCAGGACGTGCCCGCCATTGTTTCACAGGCTCGCTCGCACGGAATCAGGACCGCAATCGACAACAGTTGGGCTAGTTCTTTGTATTTTTCGCCGCTATCGCTTGGCGTGGATCTGTGTATCCAGGCCTGCTCCAAGCACATGGGTGGTCACTCCGACTTGCTTATGGGTTCCGTTAGCACAAACGATATTGCACTACACACCGCACTACGTGCTTTGCAGGCGACCATGGGGCAAGCGGTTAGCGCTGAAGATTGCTTTCTTGTCCAACGCGGCCTAGATACCATGACTTTGCGGCTTGAGGCCCAATCCGTCAAGGCATTACGTCTTGCAGAGCATTTGCAGCGGCATCCCATGGTTCGAGAAGTGCTCCATCCCGCACTAAGTACCTTCAAAACACATAGCTTGTGGCAAGATCAGTTTAGCGGTAGCGGCAGCCTTTTTTCCTTAGTGCTACAGGATGCGCCTCTGGACGCTTTCCGCGCCATGTTCGGCTCGTTTCGTCACATTGCCATTGGCGCAAGCTACGGCGGGCTTCACAGCCTCGCAGCCTTTTATCACGCACAACAGCAGACCAGCCGCCTCTTTCCCAGTATCCAGGCACCTATTATTCGTCTTGCCATTGGCCTGGAAGACTACAGCGTCCTTGCTACCGAGCTAAACCAATCGCTGGAAACGTTCGAATCGGTTTGTATCGATAGCGCAAAGAGCGGCGCTAAATAGTTTTGAATGATCGCATACACAGAGCTGCGGTCGCCCTTCCAACTCTAAGGAGACAAGAGAATGAAACGCCTATGGATCTTTATTTCCGCAGCAACCATTGCATTATCAGCGGCTGCCCCCATCCAGGCCCAGGACAGGGCCACGACACTGAAAAAAGTTGAACAGACGGGAACGTTTACAGTAGGTACGCGCGCTGCATCAATCTGAACCGCCCCGGGTTCCGTGGAGGCTGGTTGGTTTAAGTTAAATCTCGACGGTGACCTTTTCAGACAGTTGTCGATAATAATTTTCTTCAGCTTCCGCAGGCGGAATATAGCCGATAGGTTCCAGCAGGCGATGATGATTGAACCACGAAACCCATTCCAGCGTGGCCAATTCGACGGATGCCTTGGTTTTCCAGGGGCCGCGCCGATGAATCAGTTCAGCCTTGTACAAGCCATTGATGGTTTCCGCTAAGGCATTGTCGTAGCTGTCACCGCGACTACCCACAGAGGGCTCAATACCGGCCTCAGAGAGTCGCTCTGTGTAGCGGATGGAGACGTATTGGGAGCCTCTGTCGCTATGGTGTATCAAGCCATCGGTTTGCGCCGGCTGACGGTCATACAGCGCCTGCTCCAGGGCATCGAGCACGAAGTCCGTATGCATGGAACTGCTGACGCGCCAGCCCACAATGCGACGAGCAAACACGTCAATGACGAACGCCACATACAGCCAGCCTTGCCAGGTCGATACATAGGTGAAATCCGACACCCACAACTGATTGGGGCGGTCAGCCTTGAATTGCCGATTGACATGGTCCAACGGGCAAGGGGCCGCCGTATCTGATACTGTCGTGCGAACCGTCTTGCCACGACGAGCCCCTTGGATACCAAGGCGGCGCATCAGTCGTTCGACCGTACATCGCGCTACCTCTTGCTGCTCCCGATGAAGCTGACGCCAGACCTTGTCCGCACCGTAGACCCTCATGTTTCGCTCCCACACGCGTTGAATCTGCGGCATCAGCACGGCGTCGCGCTTGGCACGATTACATAACAATGCCGGATTGCGCTGCTGCGCTGCATAACATCGATAGCCGGACGGGGCAATCTGCAAGAGCTTGCAAAGTGGCTCGACCCCGTAAGTGTTCCGGTATTTATCAATAAACTGCCGGATTACTTCAATCGGCGGTCGAGCTCCGCCTGGGCGAAAAAAGCACTCGCCAGCTTCAAAATCTCATTGGCACGGCGCAATTCCTTCACCTCGCGTTCCAATGCTTTGACACGCTCTCGCTCAGCACTGGGCACCCCATCGCGCACGCCGGTATCAACCTCCTGCTTGCGCACCCACTCGTTCAACGTTTGCGGCACACAGCCAATCTTCGGGGCAATCGATTCGATAGTCGCCCACAACGACGGATACTCGCCACGGTGTTCCTGCACCATACGCACGGCACGCTCACGCACTTCAGGGGAAAACTTGTTTTGCTTCTTCATAGCTCCATTCTCTCAGAGGTTGGAGCCTCCACAAAATCCGGGGCGGTTCAGCCCAGTACTCGTCCGTGGGGACAGACTCATGATACGCCGAGCGCTGAGTAATCTATTGTCGAACGCCATTCGCTACGCGCCGCGTGGACGCAGCGTTACGGTATTGCTCAATCTCGTCGCCGACAAGGCAAGCGTTTGTATCGCGAACCCAGGGCCGATCATAACTCCGGAGCACCTCACCCATATTTTCGAACGATTCTATAGGCCGGATTCATCGCGCCAGCGCAGCAGTGAAGGCTCGGGGCTTGGATTAGCTATCGTGAAAACAATTGTAGAGGCCCATGGGGGTCGAGTCAGCGCCAGCTCGACGGCCGACGCAACCCAGTTCGAAGTAGTGTTTCCAGCGGCGCAACGTTCAATACGCTAGAGCATTTTTAATTTACTTGTTTACATACCCGCATGAAGCAAAATAGTTGGCGCATTCTGCGGAGGTAAACAAGTCCAGGACCCTGCCGATCTCGTTCCACCGATCGTTCACGGTCCGTTTGGCGGCCTTGCGCAGCAATGCCTTGAGTTTGGAGAACATCTTCTCGATCGGATTCAGATCGGGCGAATACGGTGGAAGATAGCGCAGCGTGGCGCCGCGCGCTTCGATTGCCTGCCTGCCCCCCGCTACCTTGTGACAAGACAGATTATCGGCCACTACGATGTCTCCCGGTTTTAGCGTGGGGCACAGGCAGGTTTCGATATAGGCCAGAAACGCAGCGCCATTCATCGGGCCGTCCAACACCAGTGGGGCGGTGATGGCATCATGACGCAGGCCAGCAATGAAGGTTGTGCTCTTCCAGTGGCCGTGGGGCGCCGAGGCGACGCAGCGTTGGCCGCGAGGTGAACGGCCTCTTGGTCGGGTCATGTTGGTGGCGGTGGCCGTCTCATCGAGAAAGACCAGATGCCGACAATCCCAGCGTGGTTGATCATCCATCCATGCAATCCGGGCCTGATACACGTCGGCGCGCGACTGCTCGCTGGCGTGCAGGGTTTTTTTTAAAGCTCAATCCCCATTTGTTCAACTGATGCCAAAGTGCCGGGACCTTGATCTGGATCCCTTCTTTGGCCAGACGTTCACTCAGTTCTGCCAGGGTCAGATCGGGCGTTGCCCCGATCCACTGTCGAATCTGATCTTCCTTATGCGCAATGCGCGAGCGTCGATAGCCTCCCATGGGCAGACTATGGCGCTGACCGTCTTCTTGCCATCGTTTGCGCACCTGGTACACCCACAAACGGCTGACCTCATGGCGCCGGGCAATCGCTGTAGGGCCTTCGCCGCGCTCCAGTGCACCCAAAACTCGATCTCGCAGATCTTGCGAATAGGCATGCATGACTATCCCTCCATCGTGGCCGCAGAGGATAGTCTATATTATGTATATAATTAAATCAAAAATGCTCTAGTGCGCTAACCACCACTTACGTTGCCATGGTTGCCACCACGCGCCGCTTCAACAGCAATATTTAACGCAAGTATATTTGTCTGGAACGCCATGCTGTCAATACACGCTCACAGCTCCCAAGAGACTTCTTTTGGGTGGTTTGTATGAACCGTTCGAGATCAGTTCCGGGCAGCGACGTACGCTTAAGAAGCTTCTGAACAGGCTTTAGTCTTGGCAGCCTCTTCAAGTATTTCCTTCCCGCCGTGGGCAGCGACACAGGCTACGGCTATACCGAGAAGTAGGTCCGGCGCATTGGAATCCAGCCACATTACGAGCGCGCCAGAGATAACGATCCCAACGTTCGCGATCGAATCATTACTGGTGAAAATCGATGAGGCCTTGAAGTTCACGTCGTTGCCACGATGGCGCGACAACAGCCGTAGGCATACTAAGTTCAAGCCGGCATTGACAGTTGCCATCACCATCATGGCAGCGCCAATGGGAGCCTCACCGCCGAAGAACCGACGAACCGCCTCAAAGAGCACACCGAGCGCCAACCCTATCAGCAACCAACCGGATAAGCGCGCGGCCATCACCTTAATATGTGCGGCACGACCGATGGCATAGAGGCTGACACCATAAACCGACGCATCGGCAAGGTTGTCCAAAGCCGCTGCAATTAACGCAGTTGATTCTGCCCACAATCCAACCATCGCCCCTGCCACACACTGCCCTAGATTGATGGTAAGCACCCACTTCAACGTACTTCGATCAAGATCTCGAATCTCATCGGCAGGCTTGCCGCTATCCTTCAGTTGGCTCTCGCTCATATTGCTCTCGGTCAGACGGTCTCAGATAAAGGGCATTTACCATCATAGTTTGCGATACATTATCTGCCAAGATGGAATGGGCGGAACGTTTACGGCTGGCTGGACAACGTAGATGAATTTGCACAGGACAAACTCGCATCGTGCCTCGAGTCAATGGGGCAAGGATTGGGGAGCTAAATATCGCCGTAGGTATATGCAGGTGAGAAGCTGTCTATAACGCAGCACACGCCATGCTGTCTTTGGCAAGACAGAAGTGGCATTCGTTGGGCAATCCCTCCATTTTTAGCACTGCGGATTTACGGGAGATTATCGTTGCAACGCTCTTACATGCAGTTGGGATCCTTTGCGCTTATCCACCTCTTATGCCCTGCCACCAGTGAGGCCACTACGGACCTTGACGGGGAGCACTCTCAAAAACAAACATCAGCGCTGCGTACGCTCTTGTCGCCGCCTTTTACTTTTGTTCTTCGATAGTACTGGCGGCGGCAAGTTTTGCCGAAGCCGCTCAACACGCTGTCGCTCCTGTATAGCTGCGTTCGCCGCACGGCGTTTTACAATAAGCCGGGAAATAATAAAGGTTATCGCAAACGCGACAACCAATGTAATGCCACTGGCCAAACTGATCATTTACCACTCCGTAACGGTGCCACGGCACCACAAAACATAGTTCAAGGATTTTAGCGCGATTATCTGTCGACTCTCACCATGCAATTTCCATCCATCACACCACATTCCGACTTGAAACGGTGCTCTACACACGTACCGACGACGGATGCAATTATTCCAGCTCGCCCCATAAGCCAGCTAGTGAGTTAGTCCATAATGTCAAAGTGATCGAGCGAATAGTAGATTGACGAAAACCTGCACACGCTCATGAAATTTGAAACTGACACCCTAAACGTGGCAAGAGCAATCCGACAACGCTTGTAAGATCCCGCACGATTCCGTCGGTTTTGCGCTTGTGCATTTTTGGCGCAAAACCACTAAATGCTCCTTCAATTGCATTAACTCGTCCATGCGCACCTCCACCGCATGGATATGCTGATCAAGCAAGGCGTTCACGTCGCCACAATCCTCAGTAGGCATGTCACGGTACTGAAGCAAGGTACGTACTTCGTCCAACGCCATGTCGAGCGTACGACAGTGCCGGATGAATCGTAGACGTTCAACATGTTCTTCACTATACAAACGGTAGTTACCGCTAGTGCGAGAGGGTTCCGGTAACAACCCTTCCTTTTCATAATAACGAATGGTTTCGGCCTGACATTCCGTGCGCTTGGCCAGTTCGCCAATCTTGATATTCATCTTAATCTCAGTTAATAAAACCATATAGTAACTATAGGGTATTCGTATATCAATAGCAACTAACGCAAGACGAAGTCTCCTCACTTACAAGAACGAGATCGTGCACCTTTAAATAACAAAGTACGCTCAGGAAATGCACCTAATTTGTGCGCCGCGTTTTGGATGAGTCAACGCTATCGCCCAGCAAGTTGCTCGATTTGATCACCCCCGGTAACCAGAGTATAAATACAGCCACGGCCCAGAAAACCATGAAAGCCCCTGCATTCCATTGATCGTCAACCAGATAAACGCTGCACAATTGCTGCGGGGCTTCCTGATAGATCAGGCCCACGGCAACCGTCATCCAGCACCAGTTGAAAATAAAAAATGCCTGAATCACCACGCCCGCCTGGCGCCACGAGACGCCCACCAGCATGCCGGCAACGAGCCAGCTAAGAACCTTAATTAAGGCCACGCCTGTATGAAGGACGGCCAGATCGAGCGCGGCAGGCACCATCCAGAACGCAGTCACCAAGGCCGTGACTACAAGCGCGGTAAGTCCCTTTGCGTTCCAGGGCTCAATCAGCCGCGCAAGACGCGGGCCCGCAGCCGAGGCGGTCAACCAGCCTATGACAAACAGAAGCGGAAACTCCAGCCCCATATGGCGGGCCATGGTGGTTTCGAGCCACGGTTGCAGTACGGCTGCCACCACGAGCAGCACGCCAGGCAACCATGCAATATAGCGAGATGTGCTCAAGCGCATGGGCTACGGCTCCGACTTATTATATAAATAGTCGGCCAATGCCAGGTCGGCACGATCGACACCGTACGCTTTGATCAGCTTTCCGCGCTCGTCAATACGAAATAGCGCCGCATTGTGCGAGTATCCGCCCAGGCCATCAGGAATAACCACGATGTCGAACAACTTGAGCATGGGTTCCAGGTCGGTGGCCCGGGTGACCGTTGCCGAGCGCCACAGTGATGCGTCGGCCCCCAGGCTACGGGCATGCTTGGCCAACACCGCAGGCGTATCGTTGAACGGATCGAAGCTAAGCGTCAACAAACGCACACGACCTTCAAGGCCCCGGTTGCGTATTTCCTGCTGTAGAAACGTTAGCCCCGATGCGCTTGTACGGCAGATGGTGTCGCAACTGGTGTAGAGCAACGTGACAAAGGTCGTATAACCGGAAGCGCTGCCATAATCGGCCAGCGACAGCGTTTTGCCGGCCTGGTCGATCATGGATAGGGCTGGCAAGGTTCGCGGCGCTCGCTCCAGGTCGATCCGGCGCACGCCATCGGCGGTGATTGCGGCGAATCCGCGCGTCACCCCGCCAAACGCCAGCAGCCCCAAGGCGATTACGGCGAAGATGGCCACCAGCGTCCTGGCGCCGTGTGTCATGACTGCTCTGCAGCCGGAGCCGCGCCCGCATCAGTGGCAGGGATGTCGGCGACATTGCTCCAAGGCTCAGCCTGGGATGCTGTCGCCGCGCGCGCGGCTTCAATCGTTGCCGTTTCGACAGCAGGACTGTCGTTGCCCCACTCTGCCCGGATGAAAGTAAGAACGGCCGCGATTTGCGCGTCGTTCAATTGCGTACCGAAACCCGGCATGGCGCCGTTGTAAGTGGTGTCGCCGACCTCGATCGGCCCGGTCAAGCCGTGCAGCACAATCTGCGCGGGAATATTGGCATCGCCAGTAACCCAGGACGCGCCAGCCAACGGTGGAAAGACGCCAGGCAAACCTTGCCCGGTTGCCTGATGGCAAGCCTGACAGGTAGTGGTATAAATTTGACGTCCGTCGACCACACTGCCCTCATCGCCACCGGCGCCCGCCGCCAGGGTTGCGGGAACTCGACGGTCGCCTAGCGACGCCACCCCTGTGGGATCAGCATTGACAATGTAAAAAACCGCCCACGCGACAAGGCCGATGATCAGCCCCAGAAATACACGCGGGACCGGGTTATACAGCTCTTTGGGATCGGCATGCTCGGAACTACGGGTTTGTTTTGGTCTCATCGGTGTTTCCTGATTCGTTAGTGTCGGTCACCGCCTCGGCAGGCTCTTTAGCCAAGCGACTAGGGGCCAGGCGGCTGGCGGCCCATTCGGCCTCTTCAGCAGAAAGCACGGTATAGGTGCGATCCAGGCCTTGCAAATAGGCCACCAGGTCCAGGGCCTCGGGTTTGGCGACCACGACCTTGCCTTCTTCCACCGCTCCCGGCGGCAAGGAAACCACGCGTTCGCCCTTAGCTACGGAGCCGGGGTCTTTCACCTCAAACATATAGCGATAAGCAGGCATCACGCTACCTGGAACATAAGCACGCGGCTGGAACAAATGCCCCAAATGCCAGTCGGCGCTAGGCTGACGCGCACCAATATTAAACAGGTCAGGGCCGGTGCGCATGGTGCCGAGTAAAGGTGGACTGTCGTAATGGTAGTCGGCGGCCACCGACGCGCGCCCCCAGCCACGGCTGGCGTCGGCTATGCCGGCGCCCGTGGTGCTAGGCTGCTGGGTATGACAGGCAATACACGCGTTAGCGATATAGACCTCGCGACCGCGTAGCTGCTCACTGGTATAGGGGGCTAGCGCTTCGGGCGCAGGCACATCTTTAAGCTGCATAAAAGGCACGACAATCATTGCCGCCGTCGCTAGAGACAGCGTCACCATCGCACCTACTATAAGTTTACGTTCGTTTTCCATATCTATCAGGCAGTAATCTGTTGAGGGGCTGGAGCCGGTACTGAGGACGGCACAGAGCTGGAGCGTATGATCATCAGGGCCAAATGGTAGGCAAAGATCAAATGACCCAGAGTCATCATGGCACCGCCGATCGAACGACCTTTAAGCCACGGCAAGGTCACGGCAACCGAGTCCATGAAGGGACGCGCAGGATCAAGCAAAACCAAGCCTTGCAAGATGCCGCCAATGCTAAGCGTAATGATGTAGATCGAAAAACCGGCGACAACCAGCCAGAAGTGCCAGGAAATCAGAGCTGGTTTAGGCCACGGCATATTGACTACGCGGGGCATGGCGAAATAAATTCCGCCAAAAATCACCATCGATACAAAACCATACATGCCTAAATGGGCATGAGCGACGGTGAAGTGCGTGAAGTGAGTAACGGCGTTCAAAGAGCGCAATGCTTCGAGCGACCCTTGCACTGATGCCACGGTATACATGCAGGCGCCGAAAAAGATGAAACGCAATACGGGCGAGTGCTTCAGAGCGCTGAAATACCCCTTGAGCGTCAAGTGCTGATTAATAGAAAACGCCAGCACCGGAATGATCATCATGACACTCTGGACAATGGACAAGGTGATGAGCCATTCAGGGATTGGGCCACCAATCAGGTGATGCGCGCCGACCTGTCCATAAAAGAACGCCAAGGTCCAGAATCCCAGCAAGGACAAGTTATACGAGCGCACCGGACGCCCAATGATTTTAGGCAGCAGGTAGTAAATAATGGCGATGGACATCGGCGTGTAGAACAAACCCAATACACTATGTCCGTACCACCAGTTCATGGTCGCCTGCTCGACGCCGAAGTGCACGCCTGGGATCTTGGCCACAATATACAGAATCGGGAACCAGAACAGCGCCGCGCCCATATACCAAACCGAAACGTACAAATGATGGACTTTACGCCGCGGCAGCATGAATACCAGGGGCAAGCCAATCAGCATGCCGCCTATGGCAAACAAGCTGCCGATTTGCCAGGGAATTTCAAGCCACTCCATGCCGGCGCTAATGCCTACCGCAAGGCCACCCAGACCAGCGATTAACCCGCCGTTCCACAGAGCCGCGCCCAGAATTACCAGGCGCCCGCCTTGCAATGGCGTATGAAGCAAGCGCGGCAACAGCCAAATAGCCAACCCGAGCAGGCCCATGGGCGCCCAGCCATACGCCACGCCATTCAGGTGAATGGTTCGCAATCGGCCAAACGTGAGCCAGGCGGTATCGGTCAACAAATCGGGCGCATGCAGTTTGACCGATGCGAGCAAGCCGGCGGCCGATGCCACTACCAGCCAGACGGCAGCACAGGCAAAAAGTACGTAGGCGGGAAGAGCGCTTGAACGATCGGCGGCTTCACGAGCGGCGATTTCGGTGGGAGAAACGCCCTCTTGCGACACACTGTCACGTTCGTTCGCGTTGGTGACACCTTGTAAACTGCGGCGTTGTTGAGCAGTGGCGGACGGCTCTTCGGTCTGGCCAATTTCGTCTTTTGAAAATATAGAACGTGCACCGCTAGATGTCGCATCGAACAGGCCTTTGCGCATCGACCAGATGAAGGCAAACAGCCCTACGATAGACAAAATAAAAGTAGCCAATAATACGGCTGTCGGGTTCATGAGATTCCTTCTATTTCAGGGATATGGCCGCCGTTGATCTTGCAAAAATGAATATCAACAACCAATCTGGCAATCGCAGGCAATGAGCCAGTACATCGGCACAAAGCTGGCAGTAGACGTAGCGTTACAGCGGGACTCTCTTTCGAGCTAGAGCGCGCCTAACACGCGCAGTCTGTACGATCGAGGCAAGGACTCGACGGCTCGGAATGAGATGGACGGTGAGAACGAATCAGCGACGTACCAACTTAGGCTACGTCTGACCACTTGGGCCGCTCGGGCCGTTCACTGATTGGTGCTAATGGAGGCCGCGAATCAATAAATCGATGGGCTAAGCTGGAGGAAGAAAGGAATGTGTCTGTATGTGAAACCCCGATTAGAGACATACAGTAGACGTGACAAGAATGCACGTTGTGGTCGGCCTTTGCCGTGGTGGATGTATTTTTTTCTCCACTGCTGCTTGCATCGACCAGAACCTCTTGCGCATCGCCATAACAGGGAGTTACGCACGCGGATTGCTCCGGCAGGCAATACACGCTCACTACCGCCCAAGAGGCTTGGAGCGGAAGCATGACGAGCATAAAGAGGAGAAGCAGTTTTTTCATCGCGTGAGAGATTGTACTGGCTACGCGCTTGGCCCGCAAACTCCATCTGGGTGTGGGTGTGGCTTTTTCTAAGGATTCAATAACGATTTGAGCTTAAAGGTAATAGCCGTCCTAGGTCGAGACTTTCGTGTCGCGAACACCGCTTTCCTCACCCCGTCAACTTGACGCGTGGCAGTATAGGTTTAAGGCAAGCAGGATGCTGCTTCTCAGCACGAACTTGGGCACAGTCCTGCCAGAGGATGTCGACACTGATGTGTCAGGGACGTACGGCAATGTCGGGGGAACCATCATTGGCTAGGACCAATCGCTCGGTTGCCTGGTCTAGTTCGAACCCGGGCGAGCCTGCCACCAATTGCGGCCATACCGATTAGACCAAACAGAAGGACTAAAATAGCCCAGTTGCCCGCGATGTTATAGGGTGTTCGGCCTTTATATCCTTGAGCCGTCCCGGTAAGAGCCCCTCTTTCGAATCCGGCGATTTGTTTCACGAGTCGTCCTTTCGCATCAATGATTGCGGTCGGCCCTGTATTCGTTGCAAGCAGCATATACCGTCCATTTTCCATGGCTCGCATTTGGCTGATTTCGACAAACTGTGCAGGAGCAAGTGAACGACCAAACCACGCCAAGTTGCTCAAATTCAGCAGTAAGGTCGCATCGGCGGCCGGCCTAATAATTTCTTCGCCGAACACGTTCTCAAAACAGATATTGACCGCGATGCGCTGTCCCGCTATCTGCATGACTGGCTGCTCTGATGCGCCGGCTGAAAAGTTGGCCATCGGAATTTGAAGGACTTCGGGAATCCAGGAAAACAGCTCTACAAAAGGGATGAATTCACCGAACGGCACCAAATGTTGCTTACGATACCGTTGGGGTGGCACATTACCAATGCTTACCGCACTGTTAAATTGCAAAGTGGCGCTGGCTTCACCTGGAATTTGTTCAGGCACGCCAAAAATAATATCACCTCCATTTTCGAGCGCAATCGTTGTTAATTCCTCGCCGAACCATGCTGGAATTTCGTTGAAAAACATCGGCGCTGCCGTCTCCGGTAGGACAATTAGCTGGCTTTTCGAGGATCGAGCTAATTGAACATAGTTTCTTAATGTATTTTCAATTTCATCCGCACGCCATTTTTTGTCTTGTGGCACATTCCCCTGGAGTAAGGACACGGAGACGGGCGACCCCACGGGCTGCGACCAATCCAATTGCTGAAGCCCCCAGCCAGCGGCCCAGATGCTCCCGAGAAGGCCTAATTTTAGCCAAGCACGGGTGGGATGCGCTATGCAGGACACCAGCATCGTCGCACTAAAAGCCACAACAAAGGAAACCCCGTATACACCGAACACCGGGGCATACCCAGACAACGGGCTAGTAAAACCTTGTGTATATCCAAATGTTAGCCAAGGGAAGCCACCAAAAAGCACACCACGTAGCCACTCGCACGTCACCCAAACAGGGGCCAGAATCCAAACACCCTGCGTTTTACGGATAAGGCGGCTTCCCACAAAACCAAATAATGCCGGGAAAAGAGCTAGCACCGCGCAAAACAATAACGTTGCGAGCGCAGCGGATGATGTAGACATGCCTCCGTAGGTGTGGAGACTCACGTAAATCCAATTCACTCCTGCACCGAAGACACCTACCCCAAACATAAACCCGACGAGCGTGGGGTTAAGCGTCCAGCGCGTTTGGGACAGCAAACCGAAAAGACCTGCTAAGGTCAAAACCGATACCCATGCCAGATTAAACGGTGCAAAGGCCAGTACCGATAACATGCCTAATAAAAAGGAGCCTAGATAAAGGCCTACGTGTATTGGAATGATCTGGCTACATTGCCGATAAGGCTGACGCGCTGACTTGGTCATGGAGTCACACTGATCATGGACGTAAGGTCTTTGAAAATTAGACTTTACCTTCTACGGAAAAGCGGCCTGAATTAGCTATGCCGCGGCTATTGGTGGAGAGGGGAAGAGTCGAACTCCCGACTTCGTCATTGAAAGACGCACTCTGACCTCTGAGCTACCTCTCCAAGTCAGCAGCATTCTAGCAACTACTGCCCCCGCTAGTTGACGCGACGGCGATAGATGACAAGAGAATAAAAAACACTTGACCCTAAAGCCACTGTAGGGTTTCTAATAGCGGCATCAAAGGAAATCCACTATGAAAAATCCTCAGCCAACCCTCGACAAAACGATCGCATCGTGTTGCGGTCACGCACACGGCCACACTAGCCAACCCACTGAGCCGCCGCAGATGCCACGGAAAAACGGTTCCGCGACTGCCTATCGCATTGCCACCATGGACTGCTCCGCTGAAGAGTCTGAAATTCGTCGCGCGCTCGAACCGGTTACTGGTATCCGTAGCTTGGGCTTTCAGCTTGGCGCGCGCACATTGGTTATCGATGCACCAACTGACGTGTTGCCGTTGGCTTTGACCGCGATACGTAAAATCGGTTTTGATCCGAAAGAAATATCAAAACCAGGCGACAGTGGTGACATCTCCGGGGCGCACAGTGACCAGGAGCACGGATTTTCGAGCGGCATTACCCGCTTGGTGTTTGCGCTCGTTTTTGCCTTCGGAGCGGAGAGTCTTTCGTTTCTCGCTCCTGACACCCAGCCGTGGCAAATCGCTGGAATGGCGATAGCCGTTATCGGGATTTGGCTGGCCGGACTCGATACTTACATGAAGGGCTTTTTTGCTCTTCGCCACGGCAGGCTTAACATTAATGCCTTGATGACCGTCGCAGTCACAGGAGCCTTCTTAATCGGCCAATGGGCTGAAGCGGCCATGGTCATGGCCTTGTATGCTATCGCTGAATTAATAGAGGCTCGCGCCGTGGATCGGGCACGAAATGCGATTAAAGGTCTTCTGGACCTTGCGCCAGAAACGGCCGAGGTTCGCCAGACGGGCGGTAATTGGCACGTGATGCCAGCCAAGGATGTCTCGCTCGGCACAATCGTGCGTATCAAGCCAGGTGAACGGGTGGCCTTAGACGGCACGGTCACGGCGGGAGCAAGTGCGATCAATCAAGCCCCTGTAACAGGCGAAAGCATTCCCGTTGAAAAAGCCATCGGTGACCCGGTGTTTGCCGGCACCATTAATGAGTCTGGCTCCCTGGAGTTTGAGGTCACCGCTGTGGCGAGCGATTCGACGCTGGCCCGAATCATTCATGCCGTGGAGCAGGCGCAGGGCAGCCGCGCGCCGACGCAACGCTTTGTGGACAAATTTGCCGCCATCTATACGCCAGCTGTTTTCATCATGGCGTTGGCCGTGGCGTTAGCCGGCCCCCTGCTCTTTGATTGGACTTGGTTGCAAGCCATCTATAAGGCATTGGTCTTGTTGGTCATTGCCTGCCCGTGCGCGCTGGTCATCTCTACGCCCGTGACGGTTGTCAGCGGTTTGGCTGCGGCAGCCCGTCGAGGAATTCTGATCAAGGGTGGCACCTACCTCGAAGAGGCGCGCAAACTCAAAGCCGTTGCATTGGATAAAACCGGCACGATAACCGTAGGCAAGCCAGAATTGGTCGAATGGGAGGTAATCTCCCCTATTGTTTCAAAAGAACGCGTAGCCGCGATGGCGGCAAGCCTGGCCGGTCGTTCCGACCATCCCGTATCCAAAGCTATTGCCGCAGGATTGAACCTGCCCTTCAATGACGTTGATGGCTTTGAGGCGCTTCCTGGCCGCGGAGTCAAAGGCGCAGTGGCGGGCGAGGACTACGTGTTAGGCAACCATCGCTTGATCGAGGAGCGTGAACAGTGTAGCGCCGAGCTCGAAGCGCTTCTTAAGGCTCATGAGGAAGCGGGGCGAACCGTTACGCTGTTCGCCTCCAACGAGGCAGTGCTAGCCCTTTTTGCCGTCGCCGACACGATTAAAGAATCCTCGCGAGCGGCTATTGCAGACCTTAAGGCGCTTGGGGTCACACCCGTTATGCTAACGGGCGACAATAGTGCGACAGCAAAAACCATCGGCCACCAAGCAGGTATCGAGGACGTGCGCGGCAATCTCTTACCGCAAGACAAACTTGCCGCGATTCAAGAAATGCAAAAGCACTACGGCTTGACCGGGATGACGGGCGATGGCATTAACGATGCGCCAGCACTGGCTCAAGCCGATATAGGTTTTGCCATGGGCGCTGCAGGTACGGATATCGCCATGGAAGCAGCCGACGTGGTCATTATGAACGATGACCTGCATCGCATTGCGACAACAGTGGAGTTATCGCGCAAAACCCATGCAGTGCTATGGCAAAACATAAGCTTCGCAATCGGCATCAAGGTAATATTTTTCTACCTCGCCATTTTTAGCGGAGCGACCATGTGGATGGCCGTCTTTGCAGATATGGGTGCCAGCCTACTGGTTGTGGCTAATGGCCTGCGTTTATTGCGCAGCGGTAAAAAAGCAAGAGTGCGCGCGGCTCCCGCCGACATGCCCAGGGCCGATTATGAACGTTCGACCGGTTAGGCTCAGGATGGCACAACAATTTTCGTCCAAATCCCGTTGGTGGCTGTGGTGCTTATTAGCATTGAGCTTAGCCACAATTGATCAAACCATTAAACAGGCGGTTTCAGCCTCCCTCCCGCTTCATGCGAGTATTCAAATCACGCCATGGTTTAACTGGACTCACGTTTTGAACCCGGGTGCCGCCTTTTCTTTTTTGGCTGACGCAAGTGGATGGCAACGGTATTTTTTCAGCGCCGTGGGGCTGCTGGTGAGCGCCATACTGTTATTCTCGCTGTGGCGCGGAATCACGAATCGATTGGTAACGGCATCGTATGTTTCGATCATTGCCGGCGCCCTGGGCAATGTCATTGACCGAGTGCGTATAGGCGCTGTCGTAGACTATCTTGATTTTCACTGGGGACTATGGCATTGGCCGGCTTTCAATCTGGCCGATGTGTTAGTGGTCGGAGGCGCTATTTTTCTTGTCCTCTCGTCCTTTACTTTCCCGCGAAACGAAATGAAGCAAGCTATATAGCTTCTGCAATAATCCTGTATTTCCATCCTATTAACTCATCAAATGCCCTCATTGCACGTTGCACAAAGGCACAATCAAATATTAAAAAAAACTCAAACTCATGTCCTGGAATAAAACATTTTTAACAGCTATCACTCAACAAAATTTCGTACGTGCCGCAGGCGTAATTCTGTTATCGACAAGCGCTTTTATGGCTTCCAATGCGTTTGCCGAGGTATTAAGTTTTTCTATTATCAATGAACAGTTTCAACTTCATGACACAAACGCCGTCGCCGAAGTCCCAAGAGCAGAACGGCTTCGTAAATCGTTTCTCCTTACCCCGATAAAAGGAGCCGAAACAAAAATAAGTTCTAATTTTGGCTTACGCCTCCACCCCGTTCTGAACAAACCCATAGCCCATAGTGGAGTTGATTACTCAGCGCCCAAAGGCACGCCTATCAGAACAACAGCAAACGGCACTATTGCATTTATTGGCCGAAAAAAGGGCTACGGAAAAGTCATTATTATCGAGCATGCTGCCAATTTCTCCACCCTCTATGCTCATCAAAGCCGGTTCGCCACGGGCTTAAAAAAAGGCGTTGCCGTTGCAAAAGGAAAGACCATCGGATATGTGGGATCGACCGGAATGGTGACTGGCAACAACTTGCATTATGAGGTTCGGATGGACGATCAGCCGATTAACCCATTAGAAGTAGATCGACTTCTCGTTGAGAATGAATATTTTTCCGACAACGTAAATTAATCGGGTGCGGGGTTTTGACCAAACAATGCCCACCTTCCCTCAAGCTAAAACTCGTAACGCTATCAGATGCATAGCTATGCATCGAGCGCCATACGATACGCTCACTAAACCTTCTCCCATTATGGAATTACAGGAAGACTATGCCATGAAAAAAGTAGCCCTTAGTATTTTGATGTTTTGCGGCGCCTCGGTCGCCCATGCGGCGACCGTTCACGGTGAACATGCAACTCTTATGCCTGCGCAAGACCAACCCAAGACAGCTCAGCATCCCAATACGAACCATGGTAATAAAGCATCGGTATTTAACACGTTAACAGTTTCAAATTGCTGGATTCGTTCCTTACCAAGACCCACCCCCTCAGCGGGCTACTTTCTAATCAAGAACACCGGCGCGAATGACGCAAAGCTAACTAATTTGACCATTGGCGAATTCGACCAGGTATCTTTACACCAAACGACCAATGAGGGCGGCAAGAGCAAAATGAGCATTGCCCATGATATTTTGATCCCGGCAGGTGGAGAATTGAAGTTTAAGCCGGGTAGCTACCATGCCATGCTCGAGAAACCTAATCAAACCCTTACAGTTGGCACTCACGTTAACGCTGAATTCACATTTGAATCCAGCCAGAAAGCCATAACAACATGTGAAATCAAACCGGCTAATACAGTAGCAGGATAGCTCGGGTCTCGGCCATATAACTCGAAAGCACTTTTTAGTAGTAAGCGTCATTCCAGGACCGTCTTGACGACATCAATCGATTAGGTCCACTTGGCGCCAGGCTGGTTCCATTCATCGACACGCTCGCCGCTGGCTTGGGCGGTGGCAATCGCAACATCAAGGCGTTTTAAGATCGAGGTCAGAGACTCTTCTGGTCGGTAACGCAGCATCGCCACGGCTTGTTTGCCGTCATAGGCGACAGCGGCATTGCGCACCGGCTGGATCGCCCCAATCATGACATGACCATCACCCTTGATCAGCGCTTCAATATGTCGATGATCAGAGGTATTTACGCCGCTTTGGGCAGGCTTTCGTTTAGCAGGTCCAGACGCCACGGCAACAACTCGTCGATTTGATTGATGGGATGATCAGCGATACGCTCGAACACGGCGCGCAGGTAGGCGAAGGGCTCCACGTCATTGAGCCGAGCCGTGCTGATCAAGCTATAGATTACCGCCGCGCTGTGCCCACCACCATCGGAGCCGGCAAATAAATAATTGCGCCGGCCAAGAACCAACGGGCGGATCGAGCGCTCGGCCGTATTGTTGTCGATCTCGATGCGTCCATCATCGCAATAACGGGTCAGTGCCGCCCAGTGGCCTAGCGTGTATTTAATTGCCTTGGCCAGTTCGGATTTAACCGAGACCGTCGCGAGCACTTTCTCTAGCCAGTCCTTTAGACTGTCCAGCAGCGGCGCGGCCTGCCGCTGGCGAACCGATTGGCGAAGCGACACGGCACACCCTCGGATATCCCGCTCGATGGCATACAAGGCGCCAATGCGGGCTAGCGCCTCTTGTGCGATGGGCGATGGTTCATGCTTGAACTGATCGTAGAACTTGCGCCGGGCATGCGCCCAGCAGCCCGCCTCAACGATCTGCCCGCCACGGTACAGGGCACCATAGCCACTATAGGCGTCCGCTTGCAGAATGCCGCTAAAGCCTTGCAAGTGTTTTTGAGGTCGTTCGCTTTTGCGATCCGGCGAGTACTGATACCAGACCGCAGGCGGAGCGCGGCTGCCAGCCGGTCGATCATCACGCACATAAGTCCATAGCCGCCCGGTGCGGGTTTTACCTCGCCCCGGTTCAAGAACCGGCACGGGCGTATCGTCCGTGTGGATCTTCTCGGCCTGGCGTACATAACGGCCCAGCGCGTTGCTTAAAGGCTCCAGTAAACGGCTCGACTCACGCACCCATGCGGCCAGCGTGGCACGCTCCAGCTGAACGCCGCCGCGACGATAGATTTGCTCTTGCCGGTACAAGGGTGTGTGGTCGGCATACTTGGCCACAACAACTTGGGCCAGCAGGCCGGCATCGGCCATGCCGCGTGTGATCGGGCGCGAGGGCGCCGGTACTTGCTCGATATGAGAGCAGACGCGGCACGCAAGCTTGGGCCGTACATGTCGGTGCACCTTGAAGTAGCCCGGCACATAGTCGAGCGTTTCGCTGATGTCTTCGCCCAACGTACGTAGCTGACCACCACAGTGCGGGCACCCGCACGCTGTCGGAGCATGAACAATCGTTTCGCGCGGCAGGTGTGTGGGGAAGGCGCGAGGCCGGCGGCGCAAGACGGTGACGTTATTAGATGGCTGCGTCGGCGAGGTACCAGTGGGTGTCTCAGCGACAAGCAATGATTCGTCGGCAGTTTCGGGGAGATCACCCAGAGCCAACTGCAACTGATCCATCAGTTCGCTCATGCGTTCTGAAGAGCGCCCATATTGCCAGCGTTTCAGACGGGCAATTTCCGCCACCAACTTGGCAATGGTCTCATCGCGCGAGACCAGCATGCGCTTGAGTGTATCGACGTCGTTGGGCAAGGCGTTGGCGGGCATGCACGCCAGTATAAAGTAAGGCGATCACCCTGGAAATAGCTTTGTACTGGCTCTATGCCTATGCTGCCCTTGTTGGCTGCCACGTGCGCTCGGGGCGGCGCCAGTCAATGCCTTCGAGCAACATCGACAGTTGCGCGCCCGTCAAATGCACACTGCCGTCTTGGGCTTGCGGCCAGACGAAGCGACCACGCTCCAACCGCTTGGCGTACAGGTTCATCCCGTCGCCGCTCCACCACAGCAGCTTGACCAGATCACCGCGCCGACCACGGAAGATAAAAACATGGCCCGAGAACGGATCGTGTTCCAGCGTGGTTTGAATGAGCGCTGCCAGTCCATTCATGCCGCGACGCATGTCGGTCACACCTGCGGCAAGCCAGATGCGTGTACCAGAAGGCGGCGCGATCATACCGGCAGCAGGCAACGTAGAACCAGCCGCAGTTGGATCGGATCCACCCTGCCATGCACCCGCACGCGAGCCCCGTTCAGCTCGATCTCAATGTGGCTGTCCGTTGCCGGTGTGTTATCGACCGGTTGCGGCTCGCCCTGATCGTGGGCCTTGATTGCGCCTGCGGGCGACGACGGCAACGTCACCGGCACCAACGCACAGCCATCGGTGCTACCCAGCAAGCCGGCACGCAGCTCCCGTCGCCACTTGAACACCATATTGGTGTTCAGCCCATGGGCCAGGGCCACCTTCGCGACCGAAACATTCGGTGCGCACGCCGCCATCGCCACCTCGCGCTTGTAGGCAAGTGGATAGTTGGGCCGACCCTTGCGGTTTGAGACCCGCACTTCACTTGTAGACATTGTGATCCCCACTACTTTTTGGTGGGCACCACTTTGGACTGATTCAGCCGTCGCGACTAGGCGGCCTTCACATGACGCTTACTTTTAGTACATGGGCGATTTGATTTGGAACGAACCAGTGACCTGAACTGCGGCCAGCAACGGTCTCTCTATTATGGCTTTAGCTAGCTGACTCATGAAGCGACTGCCACGGTCAGCTCATCGATTAACCAATCGCCGGTCGACGTGCCAGCATTGATGCAGAACCAAATGGATGGCTAGCTCCAGGCATGCTAGCACCTATCACTTGCGTTTACTTCCTGCAACGGTTCACTGTTGGCGACTCAGATACCACCTGCCCCAGCGTGAAATCTTGTTTGCAGCATAGGCTTTTCTGATGACCAACTTAGCTCGCGGCGACAGTTTTTCTCGACGCTTCGCAATTTGATCAAGATTAAAACTTTTGTCTTTAACCGGCAATTTGGCTTCGAACAGGTAGCTACCACCCTGCACGGCAGAGTAGCAAATGAGAGCACTGATCACCATCAGATAAATACTTGTGACGTTCATCGATAAAATCCATCGAATAATGTGCGTTGATAATTATTTGCCACACTGAAGAGCAGTTTGACACGCGCTCAATGCGGACTTTCTCGCGGCTCGTTAATCGATTTGTATTTCCCCAAGCGTGCCAAATTTGAGATGCCAATCGATCAGGCAAGCAAAATCCGTCTTCCCAGACTTGATAAACTGCCAGACAACATTACGCTGCTGACCCGGATTAAGCGTAATCATATTCGGCTGAGTATGCTCGACATTGGGTGCTTTTTGCATTAAGGCGGCGTGCGCTCTGAGTTCACTCATAGAACCGATAACCATTTCATGAGAGAATTTGCCAGTGTTTTTAACCACGAATAAAACTGTGTCGCCCGCTTTGACGTCGATCAGGCTAGGCGTAAAGTGAGTCGTGTCGTTTACAATGATTGCCACTGTCTTATTCACTTTAGCTAGATCGCCCAGTCGGCCGATTGTCGTGCTTTTACCATGACTACTCGTAATATCATGACGCAACTCAGACGAGCCTCTCGCGTCGTTGGCGCCCATGGCGACAATTTTCATGGGCAAAACCGCGAGCACGAAGGCAAGCATTAGTTTGTTCATAAAAAGTCTTTCCAAGGGCGGCATACTCAGTTATAAAAAAGTTGGTTTACGCGCCCTTAAGTGCGTCCACTAATATTGGTAGCTCTAGAGTTACAACCTTCATTTTTTATAAGCAACTTTGACTTCTTGCTCCACAAGCGTCTTAAGCTGTTCAAAACCAAATTTGGGTAATGGTTTCCCATTAACAAAAAAAGTTGGAGTTTGAGTTATCTGTAGTGCGCGAAGGTCGGCCTTGTCCTGCTCGACGATAGCCTCTATTGTCGGTTTGCTCATGTCTTTGCGCGCTTTATCAATGTCCAGATCCGACGCCTTCAGATAATCCCAGATCAAATTTACCTGCGGGTTATCATGCGACGCCCATTGCGGCTGCATCTGTAGAACGGTCTCTAATGTCGACCAGTACTTGTCTTGAAATCGGGACGCTTCAAGAATCTTAACAACCTCCTCGGAGCCTTCATGAAATGGTGCATAACGAACAACGAGCTTCACCTTGCCACCATTGACGTTCACGAGGTCTTTGACGGCAGGATAAAACGCTCGGCAGGATTCACATGCCGGATCAAAAAATTCGACGATAGTGACTTTCGCATCGGTAGGACCATATACGGGTGAATGCATCCGCTCGAATTCTGTAGTTTTTGTACTGGCTAACTGCGCTTTTTTACGAACCTGACTCTGCTCGTAAACGAAGCCACTAATGGCGAAAACCATAACCGCCAGGATACTGGTTAAGACAAGAACTGTTTGTTTTTTCACTTTAAAGCACCTTTTTTTACGAAGAGAAGCGCGGCGATTGCCGTAAATGCCAGTAATGACAATAGAGGTATGGAAATGAAACCAAAAAGGTTTAAATTCACTTCAGCGCAAGACGGGCCTTGCCCACAAGGCTGAAGGGCTGGAGGAATAACGCCCAGGTAAAGTAGATTGTGATAGAGCGCCACGAACCAGCCGCCAGCGACCATCGGTAACGCATACACAAAGACACGCACATCTGAGGTTGCGAGGCCCACCGCCAGAATAAAAACGAGCGGAAACATAAAAATGCGCTGATACCAGCACAGCTCGCAAGGGATGAACCCCATGACTTCACTGAAAAACAAGGCACCTAACGTTGCGGTCAGAGCGATAACCCATGCCGCAAATACTCGGCCCCACCGAGGCCCTGAAAGTTGATTGGTGGTTACCATAAAGGTTGATCCTTAACAATACGTTTCAAAAAGAGGAGGCAAGGGTTGTAATGGCGATGGCTATCAGAAGGTAGAGGGTACTTAGCCAATACTTCCAAGGGCCGGGAACATCTTGAGCAGCCAAATTGCGAAACGGACCAGTTGCCCGCTGGCCACGGCGATGCCCATCAGCACCAGAATCGCGCCAGTGACTATTTGTAGGTAGCGGCCGGTTCGGCGTAGCGCGCCGAGCCGACGCATAAACGGTGCCATGAAGTAGGCTGACAGGAGAAACGGTACGCCAAGCCCTAACGCATAAACACCTAGCAGCAGCATCCCCTGGCCTACGCTCTGATACGTGGCACCCAGCACAAGAATACCGCCGAGCACTGGCCCAATACATGGGGTCCAACCAAAGCCAAAGGCCATACCCAGCACGGTAGCGGACCACGGATTACCCCCAACACCTGCCCCTGGCTCGAAACGGTAGTAGCGCTGCGTCCATACGGGGGCTCGCACCACCCCCATAATCAGTAGGCCTGCAACAACAATAATGACCCCTGCAACAATATTGAGCTCATAGCGGTAGGATAAAAACAAGCGCCCGATCGCTGTGATGCTGGCACCTAGGACCAGAAAAACCAAAGAAAACCCCAGGACGAAACATGCACTCAGACCCAGCGTTCGCCATCGTGCGGCGCGTGCCTCTGTTGACGACGCGCCAGGCGCCACTGAGCCACCGGCTATATAAGAGAGGTAACCCGGTACGAGCGGTAAAACACATGGCGATAAGAACGACGCGATGCCTGCGACAAACGCGGTCAATAGTCCGATGGCGGTTAGCTCAAGCATCGCGTTTCTCCCATAATATAATAAGTCGCATGGCTATTTCTCACCGTCGTTTGCCTTGGTCGATGAAGACAACAGCGCGGCATCGATCAAAGCTTCGACCTGTGGGCTATCCCAAGCGGCAGGTCCTAATGCGCGCCCTATCTCACGACCTTCTTGATCGATCAGCAAGGTTGTAGGAACCCCCGGAGCACGAACAATGTTGGACACCTGTGAGGTTCGATCAAAATATCCACGCAGCGTTTGTACGCCAAACTCCTGATAGAAGGATTTGACCTGCGCGGGGTCGCGGTCAATTGATAACGCTACCACTTCAAATGTTGGACCACCGCGCTTGGCGTTGAGCCGATCCAGCGACGGCATTTCCTCTCTGCAGGGCGGACACCAGGTAGCCCAAATGTTGAGCAAAACAACACGGCCTCGAAAATCGGCCAAGGTCAAGGTCTTGCCGCTCGCATCTTGAAAGGAGAACAACGGAAGATCACGTGGCGTACTCCAGCGCGTAAAGCGCTGCCCATCTATATCCACCGCGGTGTCCATCGCAACGTTAACTATTCCGTCTGGGAGAGCCTTGGACGCATTATTACGTTGGTAAAAAAATAAAGCTGTCGCGATAGTGATCACGGTCGTTAACACCACTGCTACCCAAATAATTATCTTAAAAGAGTTCTTCATCATTCTCCACCCATCAGTTTTCAGAGGTCACTGCTTCGGCTTGCTCTCGACGCGCACGCTTGATTGTGTTTTCGACAGCCTGCGCGGCGTCCGAATCTGGCGGAAGTAACTCGAATAACTGTTGCCAATAATCAATCGCTGCTGGGTAATCTTGACGCTCCAGCGCAGCAGCCCCCGCCAAAGTGAGAGCGAACGGTTCCCGAGGATTGAGCGATAGTGCGCGCTCCAACAATTGCGTCGGCTCCCCCTTAAATCCAGCTTGATTGCTTCTGGCGAGTGTTTCGGCATATTCCGACAGCGCCAGAGGATCCGACTGAATGACGGTCGCCGCTTTGGAAAAGGCCGCCGCAGCATCTTCATACTTTTCAAAATAGCGATAAGAGCGCCCCAGCATGAGCCAGCCAGTTGGATCATCAGGATTGCGCGCCAGCCTCGCCGCCAGCGAATCCACCATGGCCTGCACATCGGCTTGTGTCATGGCAGGAATGCTTTGCGCCGGCGGTGGCGTAATGGCTGCAGGGTTTCCTAGCGCCAGATAGGAAAGCGTTGCCGCTACTGGCAGGACAATGGCCAATGTTATCGCTGCTGGTTTGCTACTCTGGCGCCATAGCCCAGTGTCCTTAGTTGGTATTGCCTCATCGAGCACACGTCGTTGCAGATCCTGTTGGGCCGCAGCATGATCGTGCAAAGACAATATGCCGTTCGCACGATCCTGCTCCAGCTCAGCCAATTGGTCGCGCAACACTCTCGCATTAACGGCGTGATGTTCAAGACTGCTATCTAGTTTAGGGCCACGCCACAGAGCCAGCCCTAGCCATAAGGTGACACTAGCTGCAAGTAATGCAGCAATAAGGATAAAAATAAAATTCATGGTGATGTTCCGTTGTCCGTGGTTTGCGCTAGCAGCGCCTGCGCTCTCTTGCGCTCATCGTCGCTTAGCGATGCATCAGCCACGCTGTTTTTGCGGCGACGCAATGTTGTCGCCAGAACGAGGAGCCCAAAGGCCAGCAGCAACATGGGGCCAAACCATAGCAATAGCGTGGTGGCTTTTAATGGCGTGCGATAGAGTACGAAATCACCATAACGATCAACCATATAGGTTCTGATCTCGGTATCGCTTTTGCCAGCCTGGATCTGCTCGCGTATCTGTTGGCGCAAGTCCACGGCCAGGTCGGCGCGTGAGGCTGCGATCGACTCGTTCTGGCACACCAAACACCGCAATTCAGCGGCGATATTCAGCATGCGCTTTTCCGTCGCCGCGCTATCCGCCCACGATGGCAAGGCAATAACGGCACACAACAATGTCAACCACCAATGTTTCATTTTTCAAGCTCTCGGATCAGGGGTAGAAGCGTGTCGCGCACCGCAGTCTCGGTTACTGCTCCGATGTGCTTGTAACGAATGAGCCCGGCCTTGTCGATAACAAAGGTCTCAGGTACGCCATAAACGCCATAGTCAATACCCACGCGCCCTTGCGTATCGGATACGGACAAGACATATCCATTGCCATGGCGTTCCAACCACGAAATCGCTTCCCCGCGTACATCCTTGTAGTTAAGACCAACTATGGGTACTCCGTGCGTTTTAGCCAACGCCGTAATCACGGGATGCTCTTCAAGACAGGCATAACACCAAGAAGCCCACACGTTCAGCAGCCACACTTTGCCTTTCATGGCTTCCGGTGAAAACGTTTCTTCGGGCGACGCCAATTGGGGCAACGTGAAATTCGGTGCCGGCTTGTTAATCAAAGGCGAAGGTACTTCGCTGGGCTTGAGGGTCAAACCGAAAGCCAGGAAGCCGACCAGCACGACAAAAGCAACCAACGGCCATACAAAGCGACTCATGATGTGGCCCCTGCAGCCACCAAGGCGGCCTTTCGTTCGCGACGCTTAAGTCGATAACGGCGATCACTGATAGCTAATAACCCACCCAACGCCATCAAGATGCAACCTATCCAGATCCAGTCAACGAATGGTTTGTAGTAAACACGTACGCTCCAGGCGCCGTCAGCAAGCGGCTCACCCAGAGCGACGTACACGTGACGCAAACCGTTGGCATCAATAGCCGCTTCTGTCATGGGCATTTCGGAGGAGATGTAGCTGCGTTTTTCGGGATGAAGCAGACGCAAGATCCGACCATCGCGTGACAACTCGATGTCACCGACTTCTGCGACATAATTAGGTCCCTGTGCTTTATTGACGCCTAGAAACTTCAACTCATAGCCCCCTGTGCTTACCGTGCTGCCAGGCGTCATACGCACGTCCTGTTCAGTTTCATAGCCCATGACGAGTGTCACTCCCGCTACGAACACGGCAATACCCAAATGGGCCAGATGCATGCCTAGCCAGCTAAGCGGTTGGGCTCGCAGCCCAGTGCGCGTAGCCCGCATACGGTCAAAGATGCCCTTAACCACCGCAGTGGCAATCCACGTGGCCAGTGCCAAGCCTAAAGCCGCCAACGCCGACCAACGCCCCAGCATAAACGGTGCGCCAACACCGACCACAAGCGCCACCACAGCCGGAACGTGCAGGTGTTTTATCAGAGCGCTTATCTTGGCTGACTTCCAGTTAGCCACCGGGCCTACCGCCATGAGAAGCAACGCGGGCACCATCAGCGGTATGAAAACGGCATTAAAGTAGGGCGGCCCCACCGAAAGTTTGCCTAACCCGAGCGCATCAATGAAAAGCGGATACAAGGTGCCGAGAATGACGGCACCCGCTGCTACGGCCAACAACACGTTGTTCATTAGCAAGAGCGATTCACGCGATATCAGTTCAAACCGTCCACCCATACCCACTTTGGGCGCACGCAGCGCAAATAAAAACAAGGACGAGCCCACCACAACGGCGAATAACATCAAAATGAACACACCTCGGCGCGGATCGGTGGCGAAGGCGTGTACTGACGTCAATACGCCTGACCGTACGAGAAAGGCCCCCAGCAATGAAAGCGAGAACGTGCTGATGGCAAGCAGCACTGTCCAGTTCTTGAAACTGGCACGCTTTTCAGTTACCGCCAGGGAGTGAATCAATGCAGTACCCACCAGCCACGGAATAAACGAAGAGTTCTCTACCGGGTCCCAGAACCACCAGCCGCCCCAACCCAGTTCGTAGTACGCCCACCAACTTCCCAAGGCGATACCCAAGGTCAGGAATAACCACGCTGCCGTCGCCCAGGGCCGGGACCAACGGGCCCACGTCGAGTCGAGCTGCCCCGCTAGCAGTGCGGCAATGGCAAATGCGAACGCCACCGAAAATCCGACATACCCCATGTACAGCAATGGCGGATGAAATATCAGTCCAATATCTTGCAGTAGCGGATTCAGGTCCATACCTTCTATGGCCGCAGGTACCAGGCGCTCGAACGGGTTAGAGGTAAGCAGCACAAAGAGCAGGAATCCAGCCGTGACCAGGCCCAGCACTCCCAATACGCGTGCAACCATGACATCGGGCAGTTGCTTTGAGAACACACTTACTGCGTACGCCCAGCCTGTTTGCATCAGCAGCCACAGCAAGAGCGATCCTTCGTGGCCGCCCCAGACGGCGGCTATGCGGTAAAGCAAGGGCAATTGCGAGTTGGAGTTCTGGGCGACGTAAGCCACCGAAAAATCCTTAACGATGAAGGACCAACCAAGCGTCGCGAAGCTAACAATAATTAAAAGGAACTGCGCGCGCGCGGCAGGCCGAGCAAAGGAGATCCAGACCGCATTGCCACGCGCCGCACCAGCGAGGGCTAAGCAGCCCTGGGCTAGCGCTACAAATAGCGTCAGAATTAGTGAGAAATGACCGATTTCAGGAATCATGAGCGTTATGGCCTCGCAGTAATCGTGTTCTTGGCGGCCTCATCCAGCGCATGCTGCGCTTCAGGGGGCATATAGTTCTCATCGTGTTTGGCAAGCACCTCTTCTGCCCGGAACAACCCATCGGCCCCGAGCTTGCCTTGGGCCACTACCCCTTTGCCTTCACTAAATAGGTCGGGCAGTATTCCCGTATAACTGACCGGTATCATTTTGGCGGTATCGGTCACTACGAATTTCACCGTGAGCCCATCACTTTGGCGCTGCACACTGCCGGTTTGCACCATGCCTCCGACGCGAAACGTCCGCTCCTGGGGTGCTTCACCGGCACTCACCTGCGTAGGCGTGAAGAAAAACACGAGGTTGCTCTGAAAAGCATTAAGTACTAACGCTGTGGCAATGCCGAACGCGGCCAAGCCACCAGCAATAAGCGCGAGGCGTTTATGGCGATTTTTCATCGAAATTCCTCTTCCTTCAGGATTAACTGGCGCTTCACCAGCGACAAAGCCGCTTTGCGGCGCTGGCGCAGCAAGAGCCATTCGGCGCAAAGAACGACCAGGGTGACGGCGACTGACCCCCACACGTATTGCCCATAGCCGCCCATGGCAAAAAATTCAGCAGGACTCGTCCAGTTCATTGCTTTACCTCCCTCAAGTCGTCTAACCATCCAGCATGATGTTCGCGTTCTAAAATGATGCAGCGCACGCGCATCAGTGCGATCGCCACCGCATACATCCATGACGCCAAGGCCATAAGCAGCATGCCAATTAGCATGAGCGCCGCCATTGAAGGCGCTTGTGTCAGCGAAACAGATGCGCCTTGATGCAAGGTGTTCCACCACTGCACCGAAAAATAAATGATTGGAATGTTGACGACGCCGACAAGGGCAAGGACAGCACCGGCCTTATCCGCGCGCCGTGGCTCATCAATCGCTGACTGAAGCGCCATAAAGCCGATGTACAAGAAGAGAAGAATCAGCTCCGAGGTCAGGCGCGCATCCCAGACCCACCAGGTTCCCCACATGGGTTTGCCCCACAAGGCCCCCGTCCAGAGTGAAAGAAACGTGAACATGGCGCCGGTGGGAGCCAAGGCCGAGGCCATCATGGCCGCTAAACGATTCTTAAATGCCAGCCCTATCGCGGCCCAGAAAGCCATAACCAAATAAATGAACATCGACATCCAGGAGACCGGCACGTGCAGGAAGATGATGCGATAGCCCTCACCTTGCTGGGCGTCGGTGGGCGCCATGAAGAAACCCACGTACATCCCTATGATCGACAGAATCGCGGCAGCAGCTGCAAACCATGGAATTAGCTTGCCAGCTAGGGGGTAAAACATTTTGGGCGATGAATACTTAAACCAATTAATCATTCACTTACTCATTATTCCAAGGCAATCCGTAATGCCACGGTTGTGGCCCACGGGGCAAAAAAGCCAGTTAAAACCAGCACAGCGCCCAGCAGCGATAGATGCGCCGTTGCGCCCAGGCCGGCAGCGGCGGCGTCTACCGAACCCGCGCCAAAGATCAGAACCGGCACATAAAGGGGAAGTACAAGCAAGGCAACCAGAGCGCTCCCACCTCGCAGGCCCAGAGTCAAACTTGCACCGATCGCACCAATAAAACCAAGTACAGGCGTACCTATGGCCAGCGACGCTGCCAGCACCAGTAAGGAAGGGAGTGGTAAATCGAACTGCACAGCCAGTAGCGGCGCTAGCAAGGTCAAGGGCAAACCCGTCAACAGCCAATACGCCGTCACCTTGCCGAGCACCAGCATTCCCAACGGAGCGGGTGAAAGGGCCATTTGCTCCAGGGTGCCGTCGGCATAGTCCTGTTCAAACAGCCGATTAAGCGACAGCATGGTCGCCAGTAAGGCCGCTACCCAAAGTATGCCTGGCGCAATCTGGCGCAAGATGTCGCGTTCAGCACCTATGCCCAAAGGAAACAGGCTCACCACAATGACAAAGAAAAAAAGCGGCGTCAGCGCATCCGACTTACGGCGCATGGCGAGCCTCAAGTCGCGTCTTATAACCCCACAAAGCGCGAACAATCCAAACGTGTCGCTCATACGCCCACCCGAATAACGTGTGTCGTGCTTGCTAGCGCCATGCTCTGATGACTTGTTATGACGGCAATTCCGCCGGACTCCAGGTGTGCGTCAATCACTTCAGCGAGCCATCGTACTGCCTTAGTATCCAATGCTGCCAAAGGTTCATCCAGTACCCACAACACACGTGGTTGGAGCAGCAATCGGGCCAAATTAACGCGCCGCTTTTGTCCTTGAGACAAGAATCGTACGGGGAGATCCTGCCTATCGCGCAGCCCGCTCTCGTGTAAAGCATCACGTGCGGCACCAAGAGAAACTGGGTCGCCCGCCAACGCCGCCCCAGCAACCAAATTCTCCATGGCACTTAATTCATCTTTAAGTCCAGAAAGATGGCCGCAATAAAGCAACGTGCGTCGATACTCGTCACCAAGCAGCTTGATGGGGCGTCCTTTCCAGAAAACGGTTCCGTCCGATGGCGGTGTTAGTCCCACCAACACACGCAAAAGGCTGGTTTTGCCACTGCCGTTCTCGCCTTGGACGAATAGACATTCGCCCGCCTTGATCTTAAAGCTCAGGCGCTCGAAGAGGCTGCGGTCACCACGCAGGGCTTGTAGATTGATGCCTTCAAGCATCATCGTCCACCAGTATTAAAAGTCTAAACAACTGAAAGGTCTCCACTGCCGACAATGTTGAGCTGTGCGTGATATACACAGGTTTACTTAGGGTTAAGGCGCGCACCCAAACCCCAATTCATTTGTGCCAAAGCTGGCAGCAAGCGTAGCGTTACAGCGAGACTCTCTTTCGAGCTAAAGCGCGCATAACACGCGCAGCCTGTGCGGTCGAGACAAGGACTCGACGGCTCGGAATAAGATGGACGATGAGAACGAATCAGCGACGTGCCAACTTAGGCTACGTCCGACCACTTGGGCCGCTCGGGCCGTTCACTGATTGTTGCCAATGGAGGCCGCGAATCAATAAATCGATGCGCTAAGCTGGAAGAAGGAAGGAATGTGCCTGTATGTGAAACCCCGATTAGAGGCATACAGTAGCCATGACAAGAATGCACATGGTCTGCCTTTGCCGTGGTCGATGTATTTTCATCTTCACCGCCGCTTGCATCGACCAGGGTCTCTTGCGCATCGTCGTAACAGGGAGTTACGTACAAGGACTGCTCTGACTGACAATACACGCCCACAATCGCCCAAGAACTTTGGAGCGGCAGCATGACGAGCATAAAGAGGAGAAGCAGTTTTTTCATCGCGTGACAGATTGTACTGGCTACGCGCTCAGCCCGCAAACATCTTCGGGCATCATGGCCTAGCGCAATACAAACGATGGCGCATAAGGCAATCCACGGCATTAGATCGTCTTGAGCAATTATTCCAAGACAGAACCCAGGCAGAATCAGCCTATACTACGATTAGTATAGGCAAAATGATTAACGCCACTGTGGCGCCTGTGTCCCCTACGCCATTTTGAAGCATGATCATGCACACATTCGTGGCAATGAGGAATACGAAATATTTAGTGATCTACCATAGCACGCGCAAGTGACAACAGCCACGCTCAGGCTAATTAATTAGGCAAGGACAAGGTTTATCGGCATATTTCATCATAATGTCCCCTACGGCATGCATCATTTCACTGTGCATTTGACCTTCCCATTGGACCGCCTCCTCCACCATCATCGGTCAACAGCCTATCATGCCTCCATCGTTCATCCCGCCACCCATCATGCGGTCTATTTTGGGCACCTTGTAATCTTGAATCACGCCTGATCCGTTGGGCACGGCAATGGTGGCCTCGCCACTAAGCGCCGACGCCAGGCCTGGGCTTGACCATTGCGGTAGCGGAGATCTCTATCCTTGCTCACGTACCCCACAATGGTTACAAACAAGATGATCAGCATCCGGCATCTGATGATTGAGAAGTCATTCTCTTGACAATATTTGTCTCACACCGTCCCATAAAATACCAGAATGGCGCACTATAATTACTTAACCATTAGCGATCTCCATAATTGCTAATCGTTAAGCAATGTTCTATAAGTATAAATACACTTACAACTTACTCATGACGTATCCACCAATTGAAAAATCCCATGACGCCGAGTCCCATAAACAGCATTG
>NZ_JAJEWL010000013.1 GCF_020687695.1 Pusillimonas sp. MFBS29 | reverse complement strand
CGCCTCGCCATCCCACCCTGAATCGGGAAACCCCGGCGGCAGCCGGGGTCGTAGCGCGTGAAGCCGGAGCGGCCCCACCCACACATGCCTTTCTTTAGAAAGGCGAAATATCCCAGGGGGAAAATACCGTACGTTAGAAAGAAGCCAAGCCCCGCAGCAAACCTTAAGCATCGCTCGCGTCGAAACTGCACACGGTGTAGATATCGAGCCCCGTCGCCTTCATGGCCTTGGCCCCGCCCAGATAAGGCAGATCGATAATCGCCGCAGCCTCAACCACATTCGCGCCCAAACGCTGCAACAACTTCGACGCCGCCATCATCGTGCCGCCGGTCGCGATCAGGTCATCGATCAGCAGCACACGCTGACCCGGCCGCACCGCATCAGTGTGCATCTCTACTGACGCATTGCCATATTCCAGCGAATACTCTTCCGCCACCGTCTGGAACGGCAGCTTGCCCTTCTTGCGCACCGGCACAAACCCCAGATTCAGCTCATAAGCCAGCACCGAACCCAGAATGAAACCGCGCGCATCAACACCCGCCACCAGATCCAGCCTTTGCCGCATATAACGGTAAACAAACAGATCAATCAGCACACGAAAAGAGCGCGGATCTTGCAAAACAGGCGTGATATCGCGAAAAGTCACGCCGGGCTTGGGCCAATCGGGAACGCTGCGTATCGTGTTACGTATGTAAACGGCCGGATCAATATGCATGTAAATCGCCAAACAGAAAATTCGGGGCAGCGCAGCGATAACGCCCTTGCTGCCCGCAACAGTCCAGCCACGGGCGTGGAGACATACAGGAGTTTACAGGATTGCGGCCACCCACCACAAAGCAGGCAGGACAAATCAGGATAGCCTGGACGCCATAAATCTGTAACAGTGTGGCAAGCACGCCCGCTACGTTTAAAATCCACCAATGAACCAAACACCCCCAACAGCCGAACACAGCGCACTCGCCTCGGCCCACCGCACATTTGCGACTGAAATCAGCGCCCTGCAGGCGCTGGATGCCCGCCTGAACGACTCCTTCACCCAGGCCGTGAGCATGGTGCTGGCCTGCCAGGGGCGCGTCGTCGTGACCGGCATAGGCAAATCCGGCCACATCGCCAGAAAGATTGCCGCCACCCTGGCCTCTACCGGCACACCGGCCTTCTTCATGCACGGCGCGGAAGCCATACACGGCGACCTGGGCATGCTGACCGCCCAGGATATCGTGCTGGCCCTCTCCTACTCCGGTACGGCAGCAGAACTTTTAACCGTTCTGTCGGTCGTTAAAAGAATGGGTGCACAACTGATTTCCATTACAGGCAACCCTCAGTCCGAACTGGCGCGCAGTGCCGACCTGCACCTGGATGCCCACGTTGACCAGGAAGCCTGTCCGCTGAACCTGGCCCCCACGGCCAGCACAACGGCTGCTCTGGTGCTGGGCGATGCCATCGCCGTCGCCTGTCTTGAAGCCCGTGGTTTCAGCCGCGAAGACTTCGCGCGCTCGCACCCCGGCGGCGCACTCGGACGTCGCCTGCTGACCTATGTACGCGATATCATGCGTCAGGGCGATGCCCTGCCCATAGTCCGGGCCAACACGCCTGTGCCCGAAGCCCTGGTCGAGATGTCCGCCAAAGGCATGGGCATGGCCATCGTGCTCGACGACAACAATAAGCCGGTCGGCATTTTCACCGACGGCGACCTGCGCCGGCTTATCGCCCGGCACGGTGACATCCGTCCTCTGAACGTGTCCCAGGGCATGAGCCGCGACCCCAAATCCATAGGCCCGGCCGCCCTGGCCATCGAAGCGGCGACCGACATGGACGCCGGACGTCTGAATCAAATGCTTGTCGTCGACGAGAGCGGGCTATTATTAGGCGCTTTACATATGCACGACCTGCTGGCTGCAAAAGTGATCTGAGCATGAACTTACCTAAACTTCCGCACCCCGCCGAGGCCCTGATACTGGCCAAAATCGCACCCGCCATCGTAGAGCGGGCCCGCCACGTACGCCTCATGGCCTTTGATGTCGACGGTGTACTGACCAACGGCAGCCTTTGGTACGGCGAAAACGGTGAAGTGCTGAAGTGCTTCAACGCCCTCGATGGCCACGGTCTGCGTTTGCTGGGCGAAAGCGGCATACGGGTGGCGCTGATCACCGGTCGCGAGGGCCCCGTCGTCGCGCGCCGGGCGGCCGAACTGGGTATCTCGCTGATTCGCCAGGGTGTACGCGACAAGGTCAAGGCAATTACCGAGATCGCACAGGAACAGGGTTGCACACTGGCCGAAACCGGCTACATGGGCGACGACATCATCGACATGGCCGCAATGCAGCGCGTGGGCTTCGCCGCCAGCGTGCCCAATGCACCCACCTACGTATCGCAGGTGGCGCACTGGGTTTCAAACCAGCCAGGAGGCTCGGGAGCCGTACGCGAATGCTGTGACCTGATCCTGTCTGCGCAAGGCAAGCTAAGCATATTTTTCAATCCTGCCGCCTTGCGCATGAGCGGCAGCCTGCAGTAAGCATGAAAGAACGCATCCCCGCCCTGATCGCCGTCCTGCTGCTGGTAACCCTGGTCATCGGCACATGGATGGCGGCCGAATACGCGCAACGCGCCATTCCCATTGATCCGCCGCGCCGGGTCACTCACGAGCCCGACTCCTGGGCACGCAGCTTTGTCATGGTGCGCACCGACGAAAAAGGCGTGGCCATCAACCGTCTGGAAGGCGAGCACATGCAGCACTATCCCGACGATGACTCCTACGAAATTACCCAGGCCAAGGCCATCGGCCAGCAACCCGACGCGCCCATCACTATAGCCACATCCAACACGGCCATCATGGACCAGGACGGCGAACGCATTGTGATGAAAGGCAATGCCCATGTGCATCGCAAGGCCAGTCAGGACCGCGCCGCCATGGACGTCAGCAGCGAACAGCTTATCCTGTTGCCGGACGAGGACGTCGTATATACCGACTTGCCTACCCTGGTGGTCAACGGCAACTCCACCATGAACGGCAAGGGCATGAGGTACGATAACAAGACACGGCAGCTGCAGGTATTTTCTGCCACCGATGTCAAGATATCGGGCCAGGACACCCCGGCCCGCTCATCCAACAACGCCGGCACAACAGAAGAAAAACCATGAATACACATCGCCTCCGCCCATATGCCGCATGGCTGCTTTGCACTGCAATGGCCTGCATGACGGTGCCCGCCCTGGCACAAACCGAACCTGCAGCCGAAGAACCCGACACGCTGATTCTGTCCGACACCCTGGTCTATGACGACGCAAAAAAAGAAAGCGTCTTTACCGGCAACGTCATCATGACCCGCGGCCTCATGACGCTGCGCTCCGACAAGCTCACCATGCGGGAAGACGCCGACGGCTTCCAGCATGGCACGGCAACCGTCGAGCAGGGCAAGCTGGTTCACGTGCGCCAGGAAAATCCTGAAGACTTCGAAGTGGTTGAAGCCCAGGGCCTGCGCAGCGAATATAACGGCAAGACCGAAGAGCTAGAAATGATAGGCCAGGCCGTTATCACCCGTTACGTCTGCGGCAAGCCCTTCGAGAGCATCAAGGGCGAACGCATCATTTACAAGCAAAAATCCGATACCTATCAGGCATTTGGCGGCCCCAATTCCTCCGCAGCCGGCGGAAGGGTACGTTCCCTGGCTCAACCACGCGCCAAGGTAGACAAAGCCGCGGCCGAGTGCCGTGAGAAATCCAGGTAGCCCTCTTTACAGGTCAGCCCCGGCTGGCTGGAAACGATTTATCTATGTTCCCTGACCCAAAGCCCAAGCAAGCGGACGACCGCGCCGACAGTGTCACCTCCGGAAGCCTGAAAGCGACCGGGTTGCGTAAAACCTATGGCAAACGCACCGTCGTGCACGATGTCTCGCTGTCGGTAGACAGCGGAGAAGTGGTCGGCCTGCTCGGCCCCAACGGTGCGGGCAAGACCACCAGCTTCTACATGATCGTGGGCATCATTCCCACCGACACCGGCCGGATCGAAATTGACGGCACACCCATCACCAGCATGCCCATGCACAAGCGCGCGCGCCTGGGCTTGTCTTACCTGCCCCAGGATGCCTCGGTGTTCCGGCGCCTGACCGTCGAGGAAAACATACGGGCAGTACTCGAGCTGCAGGTAGACGCCAACGGTCGGGCACTAAACTCAGCCGTCATAGGCCGGCACCTGGAATCGCTGATTGATGAGCTGCAGATCGGGCATATACGCCGCAATACCGCTATCTCGCTGTCGGGTGGCGAGCGCCGCCGTGTTGAAATCGCGCGTGCACTGGCCACACAGCCCAGATTCATCTTGCTGGACGAGCCTTTTGCGGGGGTGGACCCCATCGCCGTGATCGAAATCCAGCGCATTGTGCAATTCCTGAAAAGCCGCAATATCGGCGTTTTGATCACCGATCACAACGTGCGCGAAACCCTGGGCATCTGCGATCGCGCTTACATCATCAGCGAAGGCAAGGTGCTGACCAACGGCCATCCCAACGAGATCATCAACAATGAGGCCGTGCGCAAGGTTTATCTGGGCAAACATTTCAAGATGTGAGACCGTTTTCTTGACCTGGATCACTTGATTTACACCACATAATCTATACACTGAAATCATTACCAATTAATTAAGGAGGGCTACGTATTTAATTAACCGCGCTGACGCGCACCCTTTTTTCTTGCAAGGAGAGCCCAATATGAACCTGAGCATCACTGGTCGTCACCTCGAAGTAACACCCGCCATTCGTGAATATGTCATGAACAAAATGGCCCGGGTATCACGACATTTTGATAACGTTATCGACACACAGGTCATACTCTCGATAGACCGTCTCGAGCACACAGCAGAAGTCACCATGCGCTTGCGTGGCAAAGACATTCACTGCGAAGCCATCGACGAAAACTTGTACGCCGCCATCGATCTGCTGGCCGACAAGGTCGATCGACAGGTCATCAAGTACAAAACCAAAATGCAAAATCACGCTCACGAGCCAACAAAACGACAAGAAATGCCCGTAACCGAGTAACCCCGACCGATCCCGCCAGACTCGCAGGGTTTGCATCCCTGCCCTTATAATGCGTCTGGTCCATCGGTAACCGGCCTCAATTGCCGCCTGCAATTGAGGCCTTCGTTATGTTGGTTTAATGGGGTAGCGTCAAAGCCCATATAATGAGTGCTATGAATTTATTGTCGCGTATCTTGCCACTGTCGAATGTTGTGCTTGATCTGGCCGCCACCAGTAAAAAGCGTGCATTTGAGCAAGCTGGCCTCCTGTTCGAGAATCATCAGGGCATAGCCCGCACCGCCGTGTTTCAAAGCCTGATCGCCCGCGAGCGTCTGGGCTCGACCGCGCTGGGGCATCATGTCGCTGTGCCGCATGGGCGCATCAAAGATCTGAAAGAGCCCTGCGCCGCATTCATTCGTCTGGCCGATCCCGTGCGTTTCGACGCCTCCGACGGGCGCATGGCCAGCCTGCTGTTTATCCTGCTGGTACCCGAGAACGCCACGCAGATACACCTGGACCTGCTTGCGGAAATTGCGCGCCTGATGTCCGACGCCAGCCTGCGCCAGACACTGAATACCGAAACCGACCCGGCCGTCATACACAGGCTGCTGACCGGCACACCCGAATAAAGAGCCACCATGCTGACTATCCAGGAACTCGTCAGTGACAACGCAGACAAAATACCGTTTACCTGGGTAGCCGGCCTGAGTGCCGCGCACCGTCTGATTCCCGATCTGGGCATGTCGGGCGCCGACCTGGTGGGGCACCTGAACCTCATCCACCCCTCACGCATACAGGTTTTCGGCACGGCCGAAATGTCCTACTACACGCGTTTCGACGTCAGACGCCGCCTTCACCATCTTGAAGACCTGGTTGCTGGCGGCGTACCAGCCATCCTGCTGGCAGAAAACATGCAGGCGCCGCCCGACCTCAGCGATTTCTGCAACCAGCAGCAGATTCCCCTGCTGTCCACGTCCATAGATGCCGCCCAGCTTATCGACTTGCTGCGCATCTACCTGGGCAAGCGTCTGGCGCCCAAAACCACCGCCCACGGGGTGTTCATGGATGTTCTGGGGCTGGGCGTGCTGATTACCGGCGAGTCGGGGCTGGGCAAGAGCGAACTGGCGCTTGAACTGATTTCCCGCGGCCACGGGCTGGTGGCTGACGACGCCGTCGAACTTTCACGCACCGCCCCCAATTTCATCGAAGGGCAATGTCCACCCTTGCTGCAGAACCTGCTCGAAGTTCGTGGCCTGGGGCTGCTCGACATACGCACCATTTTCGGGGAAACCTCGGTGCGTCGGAAAATGAAACTCAAGCTGCTGGTGCAGCTGGTACGTTCAACCCCCGAATCGTTCGAACGGCTTCCGGTTCAGGACCAGACCGAGGATATCCTGGGGATCCCGATCAAACGCGTCATGCTGCAGGTTGCCGCAGGCCGAAACCTGGCCGTGCTGGTCGAGGCTGCAGTGCGCAACACCATACTGACCCTGCGTGGCATAGACACCATGGGCGAATTCATCGAACGGCAAGCGCTGGCCATCATGGAAAGCAGCCGTCAGGATTAACACCTGCTGGTACTATAAGGGCCTGATCGCATATCATGCGTGCAGGCCTGAGCCACTATCCGCAGGATCCCTCAGTTATGTTCAATATCGTTCTCATTACAGGCATTTCCGGATCAGGTAAATCCGTTGCCCTGCGCTTGCTCGAAGACGCCGGCTACACCTGCGTCGACAACCTGCCGGTGCGCTTTTTGCACGAATTCATTGCCAGCACGCGTGAAGCCAAGCTTGAACGTGTTGCTGTAGCCATAGACGTACGTTCGCAAGGCGAGCTTACCGATCTGCCCGACGTCATTACCGGCCTGCGCGCCATGGGTACGGCATTCCGGGTAATATTTCTCGACGCCAACGACCACACGCTCCAGCAGCGCTATTCGGAATCACGGCGCCGCCACCCGCTCACAGACCGGCTGCAGCGCGACGGCAAGTCGCCTTCGCTGCAAGAATGCATAGACATGGAAAGAGAGCTGCTGGCACCCATGCGCGAGCAAGAGCATGTGATCGACACGTCCGATCTGACACCGGGTCAGCTGCGTGCCTGGGTACGCGACCTCATCCAGGCCGACCGGGCGCCGGTCGTGCTGACCTTTGAATCGTTTGCGTACAAGCGCGGTGTGCCGGGCGATGCCGACCTGGTCTTCGACGTGCGCTGTCTGCCCAACCCTCATTACGACAGCGAGCTGCGCGAACTGACCGGGCGCGATGCCCCGGTGGCCAAATGGCTGGCGCAGTTCGGCAGCGTCGAGACCATGATAGAAGACATTTCCGGCTTCATCAGGCGCTGGCTGCCACTGTACATGCAGGACACCCGCAACTACCTGACCGTAGCCGTAGGCTGCACCGGCGGCAAGCACCGTTCCGTTTATGTCATCGAACAACTGGCACTGCGCTTTGCCGATCACTCGCCACTACTGGTGCGCCACCGCAACCAGCCACCACCACCCGACATCCCATGACACGCATGCGCTCTGCACTCTGGCTGCTGCTGGGCGCCGGCCTGCTCGTACTGGCCGGGTGCTCGGGCCCTGGCGGTGGCTCGACCAGCACCAGCAGTAAAGGCGGCTACTACAAGGATGACGGGCCCGGCAGCGATATTCCCGACAACATTGCCGCCATACCCGATGCCGTACCGCGCATAGAGAAACACGCCAGGGCCAACTTCCGCCCTTATGTCGTCTTTGGCAAGCGCTACGTGCCGGTCAGCGACGAAAAGCCTTTTCGCCAGCAAGGCACGGCGTCCTGGTACGGACGCAAATTCCATGGCAACAAAACAGCCAACGGCGAAGTCTACGACATGTACGCCATGACGGCGGCGCACCCCACCTTGCCGCTGCCCAGCTATGCCCGCGTCACCCATGCATCCAACGGCAAGAATGTCATTGTGCGCATCAATGATCGCGGCCCTTTTCACAGCAAGCGCATCATAGACTTGTCTTATGTTGCCGCAGCCAAACTCGGCCTTATAGGCCCGGGCAGCGGACAGGTGATCGTCGAGGCCATCACGAACCAGGACATCCGCGACGGCAACTTCGGGCCGCCTCCCCGACCCAAACCTGTTCCGGTGGCACCGCCTGCGCCAGCGCCCTTGCTGGTCGCCGCCACGCAAACCGCAGCACCGCACCCGGCCCCAGCCACACCCGACGCGCTGGCCGCGCTGCAGCACCAGGAAGCCCCGATCAGCACGTCTGCTGTCCACACCCCTGCACCGCCAGCCGACCAGATCTATCTGCAATTTGCCGCGTTCTCGGCAGCAGGCACCGCCGAAGACCTTGCACAGGAACTTGGCGCTCAAATCAAACACGTGGAAACCCGGCCGGTTCATGTTCAGGCCTCGAGTGACCTATACCGGGTGCGCGTAGGCCCTTATCCCTCGCGCACGGCAGCGGTAAACGCCGCCGTACGGATAGAACAGGAAACGGGGCAGCCATCCGCACTCACCGTGGGGCACCCCCAGTAGACGCAGGGCTGGCTACCGCTGCGCCGCTTCCTGCCGCTAGCCTTTGCGCGCCAGCGCCAGCGCGTACAGCACATCGCGCTGCACACCCGACACCTTGGCCGCCACCCTTGCTGCATCACGCAGCGACATATGCTCAAGCAAGGCATCCAGCAAGACGACTGCGGCGGGATCGACATCATCGCCGGCCGCTGCCTCCTCGGCCTCGTGCACGATCAGCACGAACTCTCCCTGACCATGGTGGGCATCCTGCGCCAGCCAGTCGGCTGCACCGGCCAGGCTGACGGTATGCACCTGCTCGAAGCGCTTGGTCAGCTCACGGGCGAAGGTCAGTTGACGCTCAGGGCCACAAACCTGCAGAAGATCCCGGACAGCAGCCGACAGGCGATGGGGCGACTCGAACATCACGACAGGCGCGGGTATCGCACACCACTGCCTGAGCCATTTTTGCCGCGCAGCCGACTTGGCAGGCATAAAGCCGGCAAAGACAAACGCCGGATTTTCATCAGAGGTGACGCCACTGGCCATCAGCGCAGCGATAACTGCGCTGGCGCCGGGGATGGGAATGACGTTATAGCCCGCCTGGCGTGCAGCACGCACGATGCGCGCCCCCGGATCGCTCACGGCCGGTGCACCGGCATCGGACACCAGAGCCACGCGCTCTCCGGCCGCCAGCCGCTCGATAATCGCCTGAGCGGCCGCAGCCTCGTTGTGACGGTGGGCAGCCATCAGTGGTGTTGATACGCCCCAGGCATCAAGCAAGGCACGGCTTGCCCGCGTGTCTTCGGCAGCAATGACATCGCAACGCCCCAGCGCCTGCCAGGCCCGCAGGCTCAGGTCACCCAGATTGCCTATGGGGGTGGCGATCACATACAGGCTGGCTTCCGGCCAATGCTGTCCTTCGACACGCTCGGTGAGACGTTTCCATGTCGCTTCGGAGTCTGAAAAATCGCGCATCTCGCTCATACTTGAAAAATAGACCTTTTGTTTTAATAAGACCGGGAGCTTGAACCATGGACAGCCAGGCCCTGCCCTACCAGTTAGCCCGCGTCGCGCAGCGGCAAGCCCTGCGCGCCCGTCGTCGCAAAAACACCATTGCGCCCCGCTCCGGCGCGGCAGGCCAGACCGTGCTGTCACCGACCCAGCGCACCGGACGCGAAGCCGAAGAGCGGGCCTGCCGCTACCTGCAAGACCAGGGCCTGATCGTACTGGGCTGCAATCTGCGCAGCAAAACCGGCGAGCTTGACCTGGTTGCCAACGACCACGGGGTGCTGGCCTTCATAGAAGTACGCCACCGCGGCCGTCTGGATTATGGTGGAGCTGCCGCCAGTGTAAACCGCAGCAAGCAGCAGCGCCTGATCAAAACCGCCAGATTCTTCCTGCCCGCCTTGGTCAAACGCTACTTCAACGGCTGCATGCCCGCCTGCCGTTTCGACGTCATCAGCGTAGAGCCGGCCGGATTGACCTGGATACGCGGCGCGTTCAGTGAATAGAGTCCGGCAAGACACGCGCTGTAATCGATTGCCATAAATTTTTGTGCGTGGTCATGAGATAATCATGATCATGGACATGACTTCTCTCATGGCATCGCACTTCGACGATGCAATCGACACATTCAAGACCAGCTCGCGCGAACTGGCCCAACCCTTGTCGGCGGCCGTAGACCTGCTGTTCGGCGCACTGGCCAACAACGGGAAAATCCTTGCTTGCGGCAACGGTGGCTCCGCCGCCGATGCCCAGCATTTCATTGCCGAGCTCGTAGGTCGTTTTGAACGGGATCGCCTGCCTCTGGCGGGCATTGCGCTCAATACCGACACCTCCATCCTGACTGCAGTCGGCAACGACTACGGCTTCGACGCCATCTTCGAGCGTCAGGTCAGCGCCCTGGGTCAACCCGGTGACATACTGGTTGCCATTTCGACCAGCGGGAACTCCGCAAACGTTATCCGGTCTATTGAAGCAGCCCACGACCGCGAAATGCAGGTCATCGCCCTGACTGGCAAGGGTGGCGGCCAGATCGGTGAATTCCTTACTGATGCCGACATCCACCTGTGCGTTCCACACGACAGGACCATGCGTATCCAGGAAGTACACATCGTTCTGCTGCACGCCCTTTGCGACGGCATCGACGCCCTACTACTCGGAGACAATCTGTAATGCCCATCAAGTTCCATTCGCAACGCATCATGCTCGCCGGCCTGGCACTGACTACTCTCACCACGCTCGCCGGCTGCGGCGCCCTGGTCGTGGGTGGGGCAGCCGCCACCACCGCCGCGGTCGCCACCGACCGGCGCACTACTGGCGAACAAGTCGAAGACCAAGCGATAGAACTGAAAGCCGGCGCTGAAATGCGCAGATTGTTCAATGAAGACCAGGCCCGTGTAAACGCCACATCGTATGCCGGCCTGTTGTTGCTGACCGGCGATGTACCCACCGAGCAAGACAAGCAAAAAGCCGGCACCGCTGCCGAAGGCATCGAGAAGGTCAAGCGAGTCGTCAATCAGCTGCGTGTGGGCGACATCACTCCCATCAGCGTGCGCACCAACGACACCTGGCTCACCTCCAAGGTCAAGACAGCCCTGATCAATACCAAGGAAGTACCCAGCCGCACCATCAACGTCTCGACCGAGCGCGGCATCGTATACCTCATGGGCAAAGTCACCGCTCCCGAAGGCGAACGGGCCGGCAAAGTAGCTGCCGGAATCACTGGCGTGAACAAAGTAGTAAAATTGTTCCAGATCGTGTCACCCGAAAGCATTGCCGCAGCACAATCGCCGGCTCCCGTCGACGATGCCAGCGCAAGCGCAACCAGTACGCCAGACAGCAATGCGTCCAATGGCGTAGAAGTCATGCCTGTCCAATGAAAAAACTAGTTATCGGCCTTGTGGCCATCGTCGCCTTGGCCGGAGTCGGCATCTGGCAATTTGCCGGTTCCGCCAAAACCGCCCCCGACGTCACCTTTACCTCGCTGACCGGCGAGAAAACCACCATGCAAGACTTGCGCGGCAAAGTCGTGCTGGTCAAGTTCTGGGCTACCAGCTGCGTAACCTGTATTGCGCAAATGCCCGACACCATCCAGCATTACAACGACCTGTCCGAAAAAGGTTTTGACACCATTGCAGTGGCCATGCAGTACGATCCGGCCAATTACGTCAAGAACTTTGCCGAAACGCGCAAGCTGCCCTTTACGGTAGCCATCGACGCGCAAGGCGAAATCGCCAAGGCCTTTGGCGATGTAAAACTCACACCCACCGCTTTCCTTATCGACAAGCAGGGTCACATCATCAAGCGCTATCTTGGCAATTACGACAAGCAAGCATTCCTGAGCACCGTCAACAAGGCATTGGCCAGCTAATGAGTTCACCCGACCAGCCCTCCAGCTACTCCTCCACTGTAAAAGCCGATGTGCTGGCCGAGGCCCTGCCCTATATCCGGCGCTTCCACGGCAAGACCGTCGTCATCAAATACGGCGGCAACGCCATGACCGAAGAAGAGCTGCAGCGCAGCTTTGCCCACGACGTCGTCCTGCTCAAGCTGGTGGGCCTGAATCCCGTCGTGGTGCACGGCGGAGGCCCTCAGATCAATGCCGCACTCAAACGCATAGGCAAGGAAGGCACCTTCGTACAGGGCATGCGCATCACCGACGCCGAAACCATGGAAGTCGTTGAGTGGGTGCTGGGTGGCCAGGTACAGCAAGACATCGTCATGATGATCAACGAAGCCGGCGGCAAGGCCGTGGGCCTGACCGGCAAAGACGGCTGCCTGATCCAGACGCGCAAGAAAATGCTGGCCGACAACGACAATCCCGGGCAATGGCTCGATATCGGCTATGTCGGCGATATCACCCGCATTGAACCGGCTGTCGTCAAGGCGCTGCAAGACGACCAGTTCATCCCGGTCATCTCCTCCATAGGCTATGGCGAAGACGGCCGCGCCTACAACATCAACGCCGACGTCGTGGCAGGCAAGATGGCCGAGGTCCTGGGCGCCGAAAAACTGGTCATGATGACCAACACCCCCGGCGTACTCGACAAGAACGGCGACCTGCTGCGCAGCCTTTCAGCCCAGACCATCGACGAACTCTTCAAAGACGGTACGATCTCGGGCGGCATGCTGCCCAAGATTTCATCGGCACTTGATGCAGCCCGCAACGGCGTCACTTCCGTACATGTCGTCGACGGTCGCGTACCACACTGCCTGCTGCTTGAAATCCTGACAGACCAGGGTGTGGGAACCATGATCAGCTCGCACTGAATGCGGCGGCCAGCGGCCCCGGTGGCCGCCCCTTATCCCCGACGCCCGGGCAGCCGTGCCCAGGCCCGGGAAACCGTGTGGTTGTTCGACCTGGACAACACCCTGCATGATTGCTCCAAAGGCATATTCAATGCCATAGACGGAGCCATGGGCCGCGCCGTTGCCTCCACCCTTGCCATCGAAGCCGAAGCCGCAGACGTTCTACGCAAAACTTACTGGCAGCGCTATGGCGCCACAGTCATAGGCATGGTGCGCCACCATGGCGTAGATGCCCGCCGCTTCCTGGCGCTCAGCCACGACTTCCCCATAGCACCGCTGGTGCACGCCGAAACGGGGTTGGGACGCAAGCTGAAACGGCTCAAGGGACGCAAGATACTGCTGACCAACGCCCCCCTGTTTTATGCCCGTGAAGTGCTCAACACCCTGGGCATACTGCATCACTTCGAGTACATCTGGGGTATAGACCAGATGACCCTGCAGGGACGCATGCGTCCCAAGCCCTCACTGGCCCTGATGCGGCAGGTACTGACCCGCCTGGCAGTGCCTGCAAGTCAGGTCGTGCTGGTGGAAGACACCTTGCGCAATCTGAAAGGCGCACGCCAGATCGGCATGCGTACCGTGCATGTCTTTCATCCCGAAACTCCGTTTTCGTCCACCCACCGTGGTCGCAGCCACTACGTGGACTTGCGCGTTAATTCGGTAGGTCAGCTGCTGGCTGGCCGCCGCGCCCTGCACAGACCAGGCAATCGGGATCACGTCTGAAACGCAGGGTTTGCCACTGCATCTCCAGGGCATCCAGACACAGCATGCGCCCCACCAATGGGTCACCCATGCCCGTCAGCAGCTTGATGGCCTCGGCCGCCTGCGTGCTGCCGACCATGCCCACCAGCGGGGCAAGCACCCCTGTCGTGGCGCAGCGCAACTCTTCGGCATCATCGGCCTCAGGAAACAGACAGTGGTAGCAGGGCGCATCGCTCTGGCGCAGGTCAAATACACTGATCTGACCGGAAAACCTGATGGCAGCCCCCGACACCAGCGGCTTGCGATGCCTGACGCAGGCGCGGTTCACTGCATGGCGGGTTGCAAAGTTATCGCAGCAGTCGAGCACAAGGTCGGCCTGCGCCACTTGTTCGTCCAGGGCTGCATCGTCGAGCCGTTGAATCAGCGGCTCGACCTTTACATGAGGATTCAGGGCCTGCAGCATATGCTGGCCCGACCTGGCCTTGGGCCAGCCTATGCGGTCGGTGGTGTGCAGGATTTGCCGCTGCAGATTGCTCAGTTCGACCTCGTCATCGTCGGCCAGCACCAGGTGGCCCACGCCGGACGCAGCCAGATAGCATGCCGCCGGAGAGCCCAGGCCTCCGGCACCTACTATCAGCACCCGTGCAGCCTGCAGCCGCTCTTGTCCTTCTATGCCAAACTCATCCAGCAGTATATGCCGGGCATAGCGCAACAGCTGTTCGTCGTTCATTGCTGTACCGGTACGACTCCGTCGGGGGTGATGCGGAAGCGTTGAACGTTTGGATCAGCGCGTTTCACTGGACTTTTTTTTTCAGCGTCGGGCTGCTCGTTGTTTTTAGCCTGGGCCTTGTCTTCCTGGGCTGCCGGCTTGTCGGCCTTGGCCACCAGACCGGGGTCATTCTTCTTGACCGGACGGCCTTCCAGGAAGTTGATGGCTTGCTTGAGCTGGTAGTCGTCGTCGCCGCCAAATTCAAACATCTTGGGCTGATCCTTGCGCTCTTCTTCCTGCGGCTTCTCGGCTTCGGTTTCCTCGAAGTTGCTGTTCAGCAGGTGACGCTGCAGGTCGACCTCGCGAGGCAGACGGAACAGACTGCCCTGCGCGGTATCGTCGACTTCGATATCGGGCTCGACACCGGTGACCTGTATGGAACGACCCTTGGGTGTGTAGTACAGCGCGGTGGTCAGCTTGATGCCGGTATCTTCGCTTAGCGGCAATACGCTTTGCACCGAGCCCTTGCCGAAGGTACGGGTGCCAATGATTTTGGCGCGACCGTAATCCTGCAGGGCACCGGCCACGATTTCAGAGGCCGATGCCGAGCCGACGTTGACCAGGACTACCATGGGTACGGTTCTGGCCCAGGCGGCAACCCTGGAGGGATCAGGACCGTCGTCGCTGCCCAGGAAGCTCTGCATGTAGCCAGCCTGCCTGGAGAAGTATTCGCGGTTGGAAGACGGGATGCGGCCCTTTGTGGATACGACCAGAACATCGGGTTTAAGGAAAGCCGACGACACTCCGATCGCGCCTTCAAGCAAGCCGCCCGGATCGTTGCGAAGATCAAGGATGAGCGCTTTGGGCGCACCCTTGCCACCCAGCTCGCTGAGCTGGCGACCAAGATCTTCAACAGTGCGTTCCTGGAACTGGGCAATACGCACATAGGCAATATTGCCATCGAGCAACTTGCTGCGTACGCTGCGCACCTTGATCAGGTCGCGCACGATGTGAACCACAACCGGCTTGTCGTTGTCCTGGCGCTTGATGGTCAGCACAATGGGTGTTTTCGGTTCGCCGCGCATCAGCTTGATGGCTTCGCTAAGCGTCATGCCCTTGGTGGGCTTGCCATCGATGTGGGTGATGAGGTCGCCTGCAAGAATGCCGGCACGCGCCGCAGGTGTGTCTTCTATGGGTGAAATCACCTTGGGCATACCGTCTTCACTGCCGATTTCTATACCCAGGCCACCGAAGCCGCCCTGCGTGACAGCTTCCATTTCCTTGAATGCTTCGGCATCAAGATAGGTGGAGTGCGGGTCAAGATCGGTGAACAGACCCTTGATGGCATCGTTAACGAGCTTTTCGTCTGTGACGGGTTCGACGTAGCTGCTTTTGATGGCGGCAAATACATTGGCAAACTGCTGCAGCTCTTTGAGAGGCAGTGGCTCACCGCGCTGTGCGGCTGCCGTAATGCCCAGGCTGACCAGCACGCCCCCCAGTGCACCCACCAATATCAAACCCAAACCGCCTAGCCTGCGAGTGCTCATGCACATTCCCGAAGTAATTTAAATAAACCGGATGCGCCTGCTGCTGCGAATGAAAGACAACCCGCGTCTGTTGGCAGGACTTGCGCATCACGCCCAAATAGTAACGAAATTACTGCTTTAACCATAGCAGGGGATTCACGGGGACACCCTGATGCCTGATTTCAAAGTATAGGCCCGACTCGACCTGCCCGCCTGTGGCCCCCACTGTGGCGATGGTATCGCCCTCTGCCACAATGTCGCCCACACGCTTGAGCAAACTCTGATTGTAAGCATACACGCTTAAGTATTTGGCACCATGGTCAACAATCATGATGTTGCCGAAACCACTCAACCAGCTGGCATATACCACCCGACCGCCGGCAATGGCCCGGATGGCGCGGCCCTCCGGCGCCTGAAGCACAATACCACGCCACAGCCCGCCGTCAGGTCGCTCGGCGCCAAAGCGGCCAAGGGTACCGGTACTGTTCACGGGATAGGGCGCGCCCTTGCGCAAGCCCTTGAAGCCTCCGGCAGGCTCGACACGCACAGGTGTGGCTTTGCGTGCAGCCGCTTCCGCCCTGGCTGCAGCGAGCTCCTGTGCACGGGCTTTTTCCCTGGCCTGCTCGACCTGCAGACGTACCTGCTCGGCCTCCTGGCGCTCGCGCTCATTCCTGGCCTGTTGTGCAGCCAAAGCCGCCTGGCGGGCCTGTTCTTTGCGGGCGGCCTCGGCACGCCGCTTTTCCTCTGCCAGACGGGCCGCCTCAGCGCGCCGTTTTTCTTCAGCAATACGGGCAGCTTCGCGCTGCTTCTCGATGGCCTCTTCCAGGCCAGTGATCAGCCTGCCCAGACGCTCATCATTCCGCTTGAGCTCGGCCGCCTGGTTGCGCTGCGCCTTCAGCTCGGACTCTATGCGTTCCAATACCTGCAGGCGCTCGGCTTTTTGCTCTTCCAGAGCGGCTTTTTCTTCTTCGGTGTCTTGCGCCAGCTGCGCCAGCTCGCGCGTATGTGCCTGCGAGCTGGCCTGCAGCCTGGCCAGCTCATCAAGCGCCTGCCTGACGGCAACCACCGCATCGGCCTGCGCCTGTGTGATGTAACCCAGATAGCTCAGGTCACGCCCGATCTCCTGGGGATTATTACCGGACAGCAGTGCCGTCCAGGGTGACAGCCCACCCGCGTACTGGGCCCGCATCTGCTCGCCCAGTTCGTGCTGACGCAGCTTCAACTGCTCTTGCTGCCGCACGGTCTGGCTTTCAATATCCTGCAGTTCCAGCCTGGCCTCGCGCTGACGCTCGGCCAGTTCCGCCAAGCGACGATTGCTGGCCGAAATGGCCGTTTCAGAGGCCTTGAGCTGGTTGGCGGCATCGCGGCGTGACGACGTGCTGCGATCAATTTCTTCTTGCAGATCGGCAATGCGCGCCCGCATCTGCGCCTGCTCTTCGCGCGCCGCCGCCTGCTTTTGCGTCAGCGTCGGTTCTGCGCCGCAGGCCAGTCCCGCCCACAACAACAACGCACAGCCCAACGCACGCCGCATGTTTATTTCCTTGCCTTGCCCTGATTGGCCACGGCAGCCATTGCCGCTTCAATTTCCGCCGCATCACCCAGATAGTAATGACGCAAGGGACGCAGGTCGTCGTCGAGCTCGTACACCAGCGGTTGGCCCGTAGGGATATTCAGGTGCACGATGTCTTCGTCGGAAATACCGTCAAGGTGCTTGATCAACGCGCGCAGGCTGTTGCCGTGCGCCGCAACCAGCACACGCCGCCCGGCCCGGATGGCCGGCGCAATCGATTCATTCCAGAAAGGCAACACGCGCGCCACCGTATCCTTCAGGCATTCGGTAGCCGGCAGATTGTCGGCGGCGATCCTGGCGTAACGGCGGTCAAAGCGCGGATGGCGCGGGTCGTCGATATCGAGCGGATTGGGCGCAATGGCGTAGGCACGGCGCCAGACCAATACCTGCTCGTCTCCGTATTTTTCAGCGGTTTCGGCCTTGTTCAGCCCCTGCAGCGCCCCGTAATGGCGCTCATTCAGGCGCCAGCTCAGCCCGGTAGGCGTATGCATGGCGTCCATCGCATCGAGCGCAATCCAGAGCGTACGTATGGCACGCTTCAGGACTGAGGTATAGGCCAGATCAAACTCGAAGCCTTTTTCCTTGAGCAGCTTGCCGGCCTGAAAGGCCTGCTCGCGTCCGGTATCGGTCAGATCGACATCTGTCCAGCCGGTAAAGCGGTTTTCCAGATTCCATTGGCTCTCGCCGTGACGCATCAGAACAAGTTTATGCATGATAAAAATCGCCCAAAAGTTGAAATTCGCCGTCCATTTTATAATCCCCGGATTCCGCCTTTTTTTCAAAGGCCTTTTCGGGATGTAACGTGGACTTTTTTCTAGACCAAAACAATCTGATTTTCCTGTTCGTCGCCATCGCATCGGGGGTCATGCTGGCCTTGCCCAACCTGCTCAAGGGCGGCAGCAAGACGGTAACCGTGCAAGAGGCTGTACAACTGGCCAACCAAAAGCAAGGCTTGTTCCTGGATGTACGCAGCAGCGACGCATTCAAAACCGGCAGCATACCCCAGGCACGCAATCTGCCTGCAGCCGATCTTCAGGCTAAACTGGGTTCTTTGCCCAAAGACAAGCCCATCATTGTAGTTTGCGATCGCGGCCGCGACTCGGCACGCGTGGCAGGTACATTGCGCAAGCAGGGCTACGATCAGGTCGTCAGCCTGAACGAAGGCCTGTCCGGATGGGCTCAGAGCGGCATGCCGCTATCGAAAAAGCAATGATCCAAAGGTGACTATGGCTACCGTAACAATGTATAGCACTGGCGTGTGCCCCTACTGCGTGCGCGCCGAAATGCTGCTCAAGCAGCGTGGTGTAACCGAAATTCAGAAGATACGCATCGACCAGGACCCCCAGCAGCGCGCCATCATGATGGAACGTACTGGCCGGCGCACCGTGCCGCAAATCTACATAGGCGAGACCCATGTAGGCGGCTATGATGATCTGGCAGCACTGGACCGGGCCGACGGCCTGATTCCCTTGCTCAATGCCGAAGCCTGAAAGGCCTCGGTTCAACCCTATTTTTTGGAAAATTAAATGTCCGAACAGAAGCAGAACAATCAGGAAGCACAAGCCAGCCAGGACCCCAGCTTCAGCCTGCAGCGCACTTACGTCAAGGATTTGTCGCTGGAAATGCCCAACGCACCGCAAATCTTCCTGGAACAGGAAGCCCCGTCGGTTGAAGTTTCCCTGAACGTGGGTGGCCAGCGCCTGGCCGACACCGTATACGAAGCCACCGTGACCGCAACCGTTACCACACGCATCCAGGACAAGGTCCTGTACCTGGTGGAAGCCACTCAGGCCGGCATCTTCGAAGCAGCCAACATTCCTGCTGAACAACTCGACCCCCTGCTGGGCATCGTCTGCCCGACCATGCTGTACCCCTACTTGCGCGCCAACGTTGCCGACGCCATCAATCGCACCTCGCTGCCTGCCCTGCACCTGGCGGAAGTCAACTTCCAGGCCATGTACGAGCAACGCATCGCCGAACTGGCCCAGCAACAGCAGCAAGCCGGCAAAGACGACTCCGGCATCATCCTGCCTCCTGGCGCTACACGCCAGTAAGCATGAACAGCCAGCCGCGTCCACGTGTTTCGGTGCTGGGCGCCGGCAGCTGGGGCACCGCATTGGCGGTACTGGCCACAACGCGGGCCGATACCCTGCTATGGGCCCGCAATCCCGAGCTTGCCCGCACCATATCGCGCGATCACGCCAACCCGCGTTACCTCCCCGATACAGCCCTGCCTGCCGCATTGCAGGCCACGGCTGATTTTCAGCAAGCAATCAATCATGCCTGCAGTGCCGAAGACGACAATGCGCTGATCATTCTGGGTGTACCCGTGGTCGGGCTGTCTGGCCTTTGCAGCGCGCTTGCCCAGGCCCTGTCCCAGACACCCCCTCGCGGGAAACTCAGCATAGTCTGGACCTGCAAGGGCTTCCAGCCAGACACCGGGCAACTTCCCCAACAAATCGCCATGCAGGCATTCAAAGCCTTGCCAGAACTTGGCCTGGGCGTGCTGTCGGGTCCGTCATTTGCCCGCGAAGTCGCGCAAGGCCTGCCTGTTGCCCTGACTGTCGCCACAGCACACGACTGGACAGCACGAGCCACCATCACCGCCCTGCACGGCACCAATGCGCGCATCTACACCAGCACCGATATCGTCGGTGTCGAAGTGGGTGGTGCGCTCAAAAACGTCATGGCCATCGCCTGCGGCATTTCAGACGGCCTTGCATTGGGCACCAACGCAAGGGCCGCATTGATCACGCGCGGCCTGGCTGAAATGCAAAGACTGGGACTGGCATTGGGCGGACAAGCGCCCACCTTCGCCGGCCTGACCGGACTGGGCGATCTGGTGCTGACAGCAACCGGCGACCTGTCAAGAAACCGGCAAGTAGGCATAGCCATTGCCCAGGGCAAAAAGCTGGACGACATCCTGGCCGGCGGCCTGACCGCCGAAGGGGTCCGCTGCGCACGCGCCGCGCTCACCCTGGGTCGTCAGCACAGCGTCTCGCTGCCGATTACCGAGGCCGTGTGCAAAGTCCTGTTCGACGGCATGGCCCCCATGCAGGCCGTTTCGGGCTTGCTGGCACGCGATGCCGGCCCTGAATCGCCTTCGGTTTACCTTTAATAATATTTTCTGCTCAAGGAATACATGATGACTGGTCCATCCATCTCACGCCGACGCCTGCACGTATCCGCCCTGGCGCTCGCCTGCGCGACAGCCTTTGGTTTTTCGTCTGCGGCACACGCGGCATGGCCCGAGAAGCCCATTCAGATGATCGTGCCCTTCCCGGCCGGATCCTCACCCGACATTCTGGCGCGCGCGATCGCAGAGCCACTGGCCAAGGATCTGGGTCAACCCGTGGTCATCGACAACAAGCCGGGTGCAGGCGGCAATATAGGTACCCGCGCAGCCAGCAAGGCCAAGCCCGACGGCTACACCATGCTTCTGACCATCAACGGTCCCATGGTTACTGCACCGGCGCTGTACAAGAAAACACTGGGCTACGACCCCCTGACGGATCTGGCTCCTATCTCGTTGGTAGGCACCAGCCCCAACGTGCTGGTGGTTCCTCAAGGCTTCGAAGCCAAAAATGTGCAGGAGTTCGTCAGCCTGGCCAAGGCCAAGCCCGGCGAACTGAACTATGGCACGGTCGGCCCCGGCAGTTCTTCGCACCTGGGCATGGCTATGCTCGAGCATGAGGCAGACATCAGCCTGCAGCAGATTCCTTACTCTGGTTTCCCGCAGGTCATCACGTCGATCATGAACAACGATGTGCAGGCCGGCTTCATGGTGCCCGGCATCGCGATGGCACAGGTGAAGGCAGGCAAGGTACGCGCGCTGGCCATCACCAGTCTGGAACCCAGCGATGTGCTGCCCGGCATTCCGACGATGGCGTCGCAGGGCTATCCTGGCTTTGAGTCTATTTCCTGGGACGCGATCTTTGTACCTGCCGGTACGCCTGACGATATCGTGAAGCAGCTGAATGATTCGATCACGAAGATTCTGGCGCTCGATGATGTGAAGCAGAAGATGGCGACTTTATATTTCACGCCGGCGCCGTCTACGCCGGAAGGATTGACGGAGTTGGTGGTGAATGAGAAGAAGCGCTGGGAAGAGGTCATCAACCGGCTGAATCTGTCGCTGGATTGATGGGGGCGGATGGCTGCCGGTAGGTGATCGGCAGCCTATACGGGGCTATCGGTGTTTATTGCGCCGTTCTTACACAAGGTATTTCCCCTGGGATATTTCGCCTTTCTAAAGAAAGGCATGTGTGGGTGGGGCCGCTCCGGCTTCATGCGCTACGACCCCGTCTGCGCCGGGGTTTCCCGATTCAGGATGGGATGGCGAGGCGTTCGCGGAACTCGCCCGTATGGGCAGCCACTGGCTGCCCATAAACGCCGGGCTCGAACAGCCGCGAACTTGCCTCCTCGCCATCCCACCCTGAATCGGCGTGCGCGAGGCGCCTGCGCAGCCCCACCCACACATGCCTTTTTAGAATGGTGAATATTCGGGGCGGCGTGGCCACGGGGTTTGCCCAGGGCTGCTCAGTTGGCCACATGCATGGGCGTGCATGGCATTGATTTCTGGAGCAGCCTATCGACAGCCTATCGATTTATCTGGCGGTCAGCATTCAGCAACAACCAGACGCCTGCCATACACATCAACGGGGCTGGTATGCCCCGGATTTCATTGGCCCGGTTTAGCCAGGTGTGCGGGGTAGAGCGACGTTGAGCAAGCCGCAGGCATGGGCTTCGGGCGGGGGCCAAAGGACGCGCTGTCTGAGCCGGAAGCGGGCCGGCGGACCGCGCCCCGGCGAGTTCGCGTCCGACCCCGCGCGAAGCCCATGACAAGGGAACCCGCCATCGGCGGGCGCAGCGATAGGAGCGGCACCCCGCACACCTGACTGCACCGTGCAAGAAACCCATACCAGCCACAACACAGCCGCCAATACTCCCCACAAACCCGCCCTAATCCGCGATAATGTCACCATCATGAACTGGAATTTCGTAAAGATGCACGGCGCCGGCAACGACTTTGTCGTGCTCGACGGCGTACGGCAAGCCATAGACCTTACCCCCGAACGGGCACGGCTTCTGGCCGACCGCCACTTCGGCATAGGTGCAGACCAGATCCTCCTGGTCGAAAACCCGCTGCACCTCGAAGCCGACTTCCGCTACCGCATCTTCAATGCCGACGGCGGCGAAGTCGAACACTGCGGCAACGGCGCGCGCTGCTTCGTGCGCTTCGTACATGAACAAGGCCTCTCGCGCCGAAATCCACTGCGTGCCGAAATCAAGACCGGCATCATCACCCTGCACGACACCGAAATCGACGGCGTATCCGTTGAAATGGGCCAGACCCGCTTCGAACCCGAAGCCGTCGCCTTCGACACAGAAGGCCTGCATTCCACCCCATGCGGGGCCGACACCTTATGGACACTGCCCCTGCCCGGACATCCCGACGTTCAGCTATCGCTGGTGGCCATATCCAACCCGCATGCCGTGCAAATCGTAGACAACGTACAGAACGCGCCAGTGGGCACCATCGGGCCGCAGATCGAATCACATCCTCGTTTCGCACAACGGGTCAATGCGGGCTTCATGCAGATCATCGACCGCAACACCATCAGGCTGCGCGTCTACGAGCGTGGTGCCGGCGAAACACTGGCCTGCGGCACCGGAGCCTGCGCGGCCGCCGTGGCGGGCATACGTCGAGGCCTGCTCGACAGCCCCGTGCTCGTGCACACACGGGGCGGCCCACTTACCATTACCTGGACCAACAACACCTTGCACATGAGCGGCCCCGCCACCACCGTATACTCCGGTCAGGTCAACATCGATACGCTTACCGAGCAGTACACCACCAAGGATTTCCTACAACCATGAATCCAGAAAGTCTTTCCGCCGAACATATCGCACAGTTTTTGCAAGATAACCCTTCGTTCTTCCAGGACCACGCCGACGTATTCGCCAATTTGCGCGTGCCTCATCCGAATGAAACTCGTGCAATCTCCCTGGGCGAACGGCAGATCATGACGCTGCGCGCGCGGACCAAAGACCTGGAATGGAAACTGTCTGGCCTGATGCACAATGCCAGCGGTAACGAACGCATCACCGATACCCTCATGGACTGGTGCTGCCGCATGCTGGCCGAAGAAGATGCCACGCAGTTGCCCGGCCATATCGTGCGCAGCCTGGGTGACCTGTTTGATTTGCCGACCATTGCACTGCGCCTTTGGGATTTGCCCGGCCTGCAAGACAGCGAATTCAACCAGGACGTCACCGACAGCGTGCGTTCGTACGCACGTGAACTGACCACCCCTTATTGCGGCGCCTACAACAGCCAGGAAGCGGCATCATGGCTGGGTGCGCAGCCTGCATCACTGGCCATGATCGCCCTGCGCCCGCGCGGCAGCGGTGAACCCATAGGCTTGCTGGTCTTCGGCTCTGACGACCCCGAACGCTTCACGCCCGATATGGGCACTGCCTTCCTCGAGACCATCAATCGACTGGCCGGCTCCAGCCTGCAACGCCTGCAAGGCCCCGCGCGTCCCGACGCCTACGCCTGATCACCGCCATGCATGCCCTGCCCGCCCACATGGAGCAATGGCTTGCACACCTGCAGGGCCATCGCCGCTATTCCGCCCACACGCTGGCGGGGTATCGGCAAGACCTGCACCATCTTGTCGTGTGCCACCCCGACTTGAAGCTGGAGCATTGCACCGAGAGTCATATCCGGCAGGCGGTTGCACGCCTGCACGGGCAAGGTCTGAAGCCTCGCAGCCTGGCACGTGCGCTGGCAGCCTGGCGTGGTTTTTTTCAATGGTGGGCCCCGCAAATCGGCATGGAATCGAATCCGGTGACCGGTGTGCGTGCCCCCAAAATCCCACGCAGCCTGCCCAAGGCACTGTCGGTCGAACAGACACAGGTTTTGCTGGATCGCCCGAATCTGCCAGCACCCGAAACCGCCCTTGATTGTCGTGATCAGGCCATGTTCGAGATACTGTATTCCAGCGGCCTGCGCCTTGCCGAACTGGTCAGTCTTGACTGCCGCTACACGCGCACAGCCGGTTACGAGTCCAGCAGTTGGATACAACCCGACGAACAGTCGGCCATCGTCAAGGGCAAGGGCGGCAAAACACGCAGCGTCCCGTTGGGCGGCAAGGCCATGGGCGCCATTGAAATATGGCTGTGCAAACGAGATCAATTGCTGGCCGGCTCAACCGACCCCGATACCGCGGCGGCGCTGTTTCTGGGCGCGCGCGGCAAGCGCATCTCGCCACGAGTGGTGCAACTACAGCTGAACAAGCTGGCCAGCCTGGTGGGTCTGCCTGTGCATATTCACCCTCACAGCCTGCGCCATAGTTTCGCCAGCCATATGCTGCAATCCGCACAAGACTTGCGTGCCGTGCAGGAAATGCTCGGGCATGCCAACATTTCCACCACGCAAATTTATACGCGCCTGGATTTCCAGCATCTGGCACAGGCCTACGATCAGGCTCATCCGCGCGCAGGCCGCAAGCGCTAGCTCGCGACGGAACGCTAACGATTTTTTTCGGGATCGCCCTGCAGCACGTAGATCAACTGACCGGCATTCCAGATGAACATGCCCAGGTAGGTAGCACCAGGCTGCCCGGCGGGCGCCAGGGCATCGGAGTACAAGGTCGCTCCCACCACGGCCCCGGTTTCGCGCGCAATCTGGGTCGCAAGCTTGGAGCTGCTGCTGTTTTCCAGAAATACGCCCTTGATATCCTCTTTCTTGATCAGGTCGATGATGGCGGCCATTTCCCGGGCCGACGGCTCGGCCTGACTGGCCAGGCCCGCCACCGGAATAAATTGAATGCCATAGGCTTGGGCAAAGTAGCCAAACGCATCGTGCGCACTGACAACCTTACGTTTTTCTGGCGGAATCACCGACAGCGTCAGCTTGATTTCCTTATCCAGTTTTGTCAGCTGCTCGATCAACAGATCTGCGCGATTCTTGAAGAAAGCACGAAATTCTGGCGCTGCACTGGAAAGGCCTTCGGCAATGTTCTGCACATAAATGATGCCGTTCTCCAGGCTTTGCCAGGCATGGGGATCAACATCGTCCTCGCCGTGAATATGAAGTTGATCGTTGTTGCCGGCATGATCATCGTGTCCCTCGTGGTGTTCCGGGTGCAGATCGCGCACCGCCACGCCTTTCGATGCCAGCACCTGGTGGCCCTGGAAACCGGCCGAACCAATAAGCCGTGGCAGCCAGACCTCGAAATCCAGTCCGTTCAACACCAGCACCTCGGCCTGGGCCAGTGCCTTGACATCGGTGGGCGACGGCTCGAATGTATGCGCATCGCCATTGGGCCCCACCAGCGTGGTCAGGTTGACATGCGCTCCGCCGATCTCGCTGACCAGGTCGCCCAGAATAGAGAAGGTGGCCACTACTTTGAGTGGTGCCCCCTCGGTGGCCTTGTGCTCGGCCAGAACCAGGGCCGGAACACCCGATAAACCGCTGATCAGGCAGGCGCCCAACAATAGCCGGCGTATGCGCTGAAAAGGCCGGATGGATGTCATGCTAGCCATTGAGGTTCTCCGAAATTCTGGACAGTCGTTGTCGGCGTGCCCGTGCCTGGCTTGCCGCCTGCATCAGGCCACCATGGGGGCCAAAGAAAATGGATACAAAATAAACACAACCTGCAGCAATGATAATGGCGGGCGACGCAGGCACATCAACATAATATGAAAACAGCAGGCCGACATAAGACACCAGGGCACCTATCGCCGCCGACAGCACCATCTGCCTGCCGACCGATCCGGCCCAGAAACGGGCCGCCGTGGCCGGCAGCATCATGATGCCCACTACCATCAGCGTGCCCAGCACCTGAAAACCGGTAACCAGTGTCATGACCAGCAAAACCAGGAACAGCATGTGTATGAGCAGCCCCATCGCACCCTGGCTGCGCAAAAATAACGGATCCAGGCATTCGAGCACCAGTGGCCTGAATATCATGGCCAGTGCCACCAGTGTGACAGTGGATGCAGCTGTTACCAACAGCAGGGCGCCGTCATCCAGACCCAATACCGTGCCGAACAGCACATGCATCAAATCCATATTGGACCCGCGCAGAGAAACCAGCAACACCCCCAGGCCCAGCGAAACCAGATAGAAAGCGGCAAAGCTGGCATCCTCGCGCTGGGGCGTCAGCCTGGCCACCGCGCCGGCCAGCATCGAAACCGTCAGACCGGTAATCATTCCGCCCACTGTCATGGCGCTGAGCGACAGACCGGAGGCCAGGAAGCCCACCGCGACGCCCGGCAAAATGGCATGGGCCATGGCATCGCCCATCAGGCTCATGCGACGCAGCACCAGAAACACGCCCATAGGGCCTGCGGCCAAAGCCAGCGCCAGCGAACCCGCAAGCGCCCGGCGCATGAAACCGTACTCGATAAAGGGGCCGAACAACAGGTCAAACAGCCACATCACAGGTAGTCTCCTGCGCACAGATGCCGTGCCAGGTGCAGGTTCTCGGCGGTGAGCACCTGCTGCGTCGGCCCCCAGGCAACCGCCTGCCCGCCCATCAGCAAGGCTTGCGGAAAGCAGGCACGGACCAGCTCGATATCGTGCAACACCGCGATCACCGTGCGCCCTTCGGCATGCCAGGACTGCATCACAGCCATCAAATCTTCCGTTGTGTGCCGATCAATCGCCGAAAAGGGCTCATCGAGCAGCAATGTGTCGGCATCGTGCAGCAACAACCGTGCAAACAGGGCACGCTGCAACTGTCCGCCAGACAAGGTACCTATGATGCGTGGCCCGAAATCGGCCAGCCCCACGGCCTCGAGCGCACTTTGCACCCGGTCGTGCTCGCTTGTGCGAAAACGCCGCCAGGAGCCCGTCCTGCGCCAGGCCCCCATCGCTACCAGATCGTAGGTGCTGATGGGAAAACTTCGATCAAGCTCGCCTTGTTGCGGCAGGCAAGCCATTTGGGTGCGGGCATCGCCCGCCAGCCGGATTTGTCCGCGCAAAGGGCTGAGCAAACCCATGATGCCTTTGATCAGTGTTGATTTGCCTGCGCCATTCGGCCCGACGATGGCGGTGAGGGACCCGCGCGCGAAGGCGCCCGAGACGTCCCGCACGGCGATGCGATCACGCCAGCCCAACGACACCTGATCCAGCTCTATGACGGCCTGACTCATGGAATTACCACCAATCCATCGCCCAGCCAGTCATCAGCCACAAGCCCAGCACAGCCGGCGCTACGCGCAGGACGCGCTGCAGGCAGGACGCGAGCAAGGCAGAGCCGCGATATCGGCGCGGACCACTGGCAGTTGAGGGAGCACGATGCATGGGGACGGGAAAACGACGGCTATGTGATCGGAAATCAGGAAATTATAGCATCGGTTATGTTATAACATAACCTGTACAGGCCAAACCACGCGATTTATGTCATGCTGGCCCCGAACCCCACTTTTACTGTGAGCCCTGTTTACCCGACCGAGAACCACGCCATGTCCGCCGACCATTCGACACAGCCCTCCGCCCTGGCTGCCAAGCTGCAGACGGCCGAATCGCTGTGCGCACAGCGCGGCAAGCGGCTGACCCCCATACGCCGCAAAGTGCTCGAAATCCTGCTCAGCCAGCATCGCAGCGTCAAGGCCTATGAACTGCTGGACCTGATCCGCGCCGTCCAGCCGGGCGCGGCGCCCCCCACGGTGTATCGCGCCCTGGACTTCCTGGTCGACGAGGGCCTGGTTCACAGGCTGGACGCCATCAATGCCTGGACGGCCTGCCTGGATGCAGCGGGCCAGCCGCATGATCTACTGGTCGTCTGCACCCAGTGCGGCACCGTTGCGGAACTGAGCGATCCGGCGCTCAGCCGCCAGCTGGCCGACAAGGTCGCCAGCGCCGGTTTTGCACTCTCCGATCACGAAACCGAACTGCGCGCCCTTTGCGGAAATTGCAGAACGCATACGCACTGACAGCAGAGGTTTGCTCTAAAGCGTATGCTGTGATGTAATCGCACGTTGAGTTTTTCTGCGCTACCCCAGAGCCGCCCCCCGGCATGCATCACCCAGTGGCGGGCGAATTTCAAGGTCCGCGCTCGCGAGGCACACGATGAAAGCCGCTGAACAAGCAAGCAAAATGGTTCCGGTCACCATACTTACCGGGTTTTTGGGGGCTGGCAAAACCACCCTGCTCAAACGCATACTTACCGAGTATCACGGACGACGCATCGCGGTCATCGAAAACGAGTTCGGGCCCGAAAGCATAGACAACGACCTGCTGGTGCAAGACAGCGAAGAAGAAATCATCGAGCTCAGCAACGGCTGCGTCTGCTGCACGGTGCGCGGCGACCTCATGCGTACGCTGAACGACCTGCGCATCAAGCGCCAGGCGGGCGAGCTGAATTTCGAGCGCGTCATCATCGAAACCACCGGCATGGCCAATCCCGGCCCGGTTTGCCAGACCTTCTTCATGGACGACGAAATCGCCGACTACTACCGGGTCGACGCCGTCATTACCGTGGTCGACGCCAAGCACGGCATGGAAACGCTGGATCAGCAGGAAGAAGCCCAGAAACAGGTTGGCTTTGCCGACCGCCTGCTTATTTCCAAGAAAGACCTGGTCAACGAAGTCGATTACCAGGCGCTGCGCGCCCGGCTGGTGCGCATCAATCCGCGCGCCTCGATCACGCCGGTGAGTTTCGGCGAAACCGACCTGAGCACGCTGATGGACGTCAGCGGCTTCAACCTGAACACCATCCTGGACATCGACCCCGATTTCCTGGCCGAAGTGCATCCCGACGCCGCCCACGATCACGATCACGGTCACGGCCATGACCACGACGGCGAATGCGACGACCACTGTGATCACCATCACGACCACCACCACGCACATCACGACGATCAGATCGGCGCGTTTGTATTTCGTTCCAACAAAGCCTTTGACCCCGAGCGGCTTGAGGAATTCCTGGGCGGCATCGTCCAGGTCTATGGCCCCGACCTGCTGCGCTACAAAGGCATTTTGTACCTCAAAGGTATTAACCGCCGCATGCTCTTTCAGGGCGTGCACATGATGATGGGCGCAGAACCGGGCAAGCCTTGGCTGGCCAGCGAAAAGCCCAATACCAAAATGGTATTCATCGGACGTAAACTTCCCCAGGACATTTTCACCCAGGGGTTAGAAAACTGCTTGGTTTGATGAAGGGCGGCAGCGCGCCATAACCGGCGCAGCACAGGCCCCAGTCACCAACACCACAAGAGGAAGCATCATGACAAGCAAATCAGCCACTACAAAGAATCAGGGTCGTTTGCTGACGGAAAAAGAGTTGTTGGCCATGCCCGAGTCCGAATACATGAACGCGGATCAACTGGCATTTTTCAGGAATCGTCTGAAAGAGCTTGAACAGGAAATCCTGAACAACGCCGACGCCACAACCGAAAACCTGCGCGAGACCCAGTTCGTTCCCGATCCAGCCGATCGCGCAACCATCGAGGAAGAGCATGCCCTGGAACTGCGCACACGCGACCGCGAGCGCAAGCTTCTGAAAAAAGTACAGCAATCCATCACGCTGATCGACTCGGGTGAATACGGCTGGTGCGAAGAAACCGGTGAGCCCATAGGCATTCCACGCCTGCTGGCCCGCCCCACGGCCAACCTGTCGCTGGAAGCGCAGGAACGCCGCGAAATGCGCCAGAAGCTATACGGAGACTGAGGCATAACCATCCGCCAGGGCGCCCCCTGGCCTACAGCATAAGGTCGGGCCCGCCCTTATGCTGTAGGCTGCAGTTGCTGCCTGAACTTGCATTTTTCAGTGGTTGGAGCAGCCTGTCAGGACGGCCTCATGCACACAGAATTTTCAGCACACATTTCCGTTGTAATACCCTGTTATCGCGTTACCGCGCATATTCTTGGCGTTATCGACAGCATAGGCACCGAGGTCGACAGCATTTACGTCGTCGACGATAAATGCCCCGATCACTCAGGTGACTTTGTTGCAGCGCACTGCACCGACCCCAGAGTGAAGATATTGCGTCACGAGGTCAATCAGGGCGTCGGAGGAGCCGTCATGACAGGCTATCGCGCCGCCCTGGAAGACGGCGCCGACATCATGATCAAGCTGGACGGCGACGGCCAGATGGACGCCACCCTGATCCCGGGCTTCGTGGCGCCCATACTTGCCGGCGACGCCGACTACACCAAAGGCAACCGTTTTTTCAATCTGGAAAAAATCGGCGCCATGCCCAAGGCAAGGTTGATAGGCAACTCCCTGCTTTCCTTCATGACCAAGCTTTCATCGGGTTACTGGGATCTGTTCGACCCCACCAACGGCTATACCGCCATCCACGCCAGCGTTGCCCGCCACCTGCCCTTCCACAAGATCAGCACGCGCTACTTCTTCGAAACCGACATGCTGTTTCGCCTGAACACATTGCGTGCCGTGGTGGTTGATGTACCCATGGACGCCAAATACGGCAGCGAAGTCAGCAACCTGAAAATCTCGAGAATCATTGGTGAGTTTTCGGTCAAACATTGTCGCAACTTCCTCAAGCGCATTTTTTATAATTACTATCTTCGCGACCTGTCCCTGGCCTCGATAGAACTGCCGCTGGGCATAGCCCTGCTGATTTTCGGCTGCGTGTTCGGCAGCTATCATGTGCTGAGCGGGAACGGCACCTCGACACCGGCCGGCACAGTCATGGTTGCGGCACTGCCAATTCTGATAGGTTGCCAGCTTATTCTGGCTTCTCTAGGCTACGACATTGCCTCAGTCCCCAGGCGGCCCTTGCATGTCATGCAGGAACGAACTGCAAAAAACGAGAGCAAACTGAAGCAAAGCCATCAAGACGGAACTTCGACATGATTGCACAAGTGGTCGCGCTGATATGCGTGGTGGGGATCGCGGCCGGGCAACTGCTGTTCAAGCTCAGCGCCAATTCTCTGCAACAAACCGGCAGCCTGTTCGCCCCCCGAACGGCACTGACGCTCTTCATTGCGCTCAGCCTTTACGGCATCACCACCATAGGCTGGGTCTGGGTGCTGCAGAAAGTCGACCTGGGGCGCGTCTATCCCCTGATGGCGCTCGCCTTCGTGCTGGTTCCCATAGGCAGCCATTTCGTGTTCGGCGAAAGATTTCATTTTCAGTACTTTGTGGGCGTGGCGCTGATCATGCTGGGCATCGTGATTACCGTCAGGGCCTAGCCCATGCAAACTGATACAAACCCGGCGCGGCCTTGCTACGTTGCGTTGCCGCTTGCCCTGCTGACGGCAGCCTGTTTCCTTACTGCCTTCCTGGCTGTGAACCCCGGGCTCATGAGCTACGATTCGCTCCAGACATGGCGCATAAGCGACGGCAGCGCTCCGCTGACCAATGCTCATCCGGTAGCCTACATTTTGCTGCTCCAGACGCTGCGCTGGCTATGGGACTCTCCCGCCGTTATGGTGGCGTTCAATATTGGCGTATTCTCTTTGGGCTCGCTGCTGCTGGCCGAAACCATACGCCGACGCAAGCCATGGCTGGGCTACCTGCTTCCCTTAGTGCTATTGCTGCCATTCATCCTGAATTTCATCGGCGTGCTGTGGAAAGATACGACGCTCGCCGTTTGCTGGTGGACCGCCGCCTGCATTGCGATTTATGCCTGCGATCACCCATCGCAACGCACGGCCAGGCATATCCTGATGGCCCTGGCCTATGTCGTTTTCGCATACGGCCTGCTGGTGCGACATAACGCGGTCACAGCGGCGCCTTTCGTACTGACGGCGCTGGTCCTGCTGCACCTTGCGCAATTACCCACCATCAGAAAGGCGCTGATGATCTTCCTGCTGTCATGCATGGCCAGCCTGAGTACGCTCAAGGTCAGCACCGCCATCATCGACCAGGTTTACGAAGTCAGAAAAATCGACATGTTCACCGACCTGATCCTTTATGATCTGGCCGGCATCACCAGGAACTCGGGCACCAACGCGTTTGGCGTGGACTTTACCGATCAGGAACTGCAGCAAGCCATGCAATGCTACGTGCTCACCGACTGGAACGCCTATGCCGACCCTGAAAAGTGCCTGTTCGTGATGAACCGCCATACAGATGCGGGCTGGTACACCAACGGGCAACCCCTGCGCACCTGGATGCAGGCCATACGCCACCACCCGCTGGCCTATGCCGAACACCGCCTGAACGTCTTCGGAAGCTTTCTGCGCATAGGTACCGAATCGTCCTACTGGGCACGATATCCCGGCATAGACAACAACGATCTTGGCATCGTCCACCCGCAACAGCCTCTGTTCCAGGCCTTCCAGCACTACATCGGCTCGGTTGAAGATGCCTTCTTCATGCGGCCCTGGTTCTGGCTGCTGCTGAACATCATTGCCATCCCGATACTGTGGCGCCGACGTGCGGGCGCCATCGACGTGGCGGCAGGCGCCGTGGCCCTGGGCGGAACGACCTACATCATGACTTACCTGATCTTCGGCATAGCAAGCGATTTCCGCTATGCCTACTGGGCCATCATGGCCGCCCTGTTTGCCTGGGCCATGATAGCGGCCCCGATACGCTCGGACCCGGACGACGCCACTGCGTGGCAAAATACCGTATTGCACTCATAGAACATGTGAAACCTGTGGAGCCCGGAACCGGCGTAGTCATCCGCTTGGGAATGGCCCAGACACTGGCCTGGGCCTCGACCTATTACCTGCCGGCCATGCTGGCGGCTCCCATGGCCCGCGACCTGGGCGTGTCCACCCCCACCGTGTTTGCAGCCTTCAGCGCCGCCCTGATCGTTTCCGCATTGCTCGGCCCTGGTGCCGGCCGCCTGATCGACCGCTATGGTGGCCGACCGGTGCTGTCCATCATCAGCATCGTCTTCGCGCTAGGGTTGGCGAGTCTTGCGCTTGCCCAGGGGCCCATAGGGCTGTTCGCAGCCTGGCTGATCATAGGCGTGGGCATGGGCAGCGGCCTGTATGAAGCCGGCTTTTCAACCCTGGTGGCCTTGTACGGCAACCGCTCGCGCGGTGCGATCACCGGCATTACGCTGATTGCAGGCTTTGCCAGCACCGTGGGCTGGCCGCTGTCGACCTTCATGGAAATTCACATAGGCTGGCGCGGGGCCTGCCTGGTCTGGGCGGCACTGCATCTGACATTGGGGCTGGGACTCAATCTAAGCCTGCCAAAACTGCCCGCAAACTCCGCAACACAGGCCCCTGAGCCGCAAACAGATCTTCCTGCGCCCGACGCCGATAACGGCAGCCACCGGCGCTGGGCGTCATTCGTGCTGGCATTTGTATTTGCCGCCACCTGGTTCATCAGCACGTCCATGGCCGCGCATCTGCCGCAACTGCTGCAGGCAGGGGGCACCAGCCTGGCCACCGCCGTCCTGGTCGGCACGCTTATCGGCCCGGCCCAGGTCGCCGCGCGGCTGCTGGAGTTCGGCCTGCTGCGCAAGATTCATCCCTTGTTGTCGGCACGGCTTGCCGCAGCGCTGCACCCGATTGGTGCGCTGATTTTCGGTGTAATCGGAGCACCCGCCGCCGCAGCATTCGGCGTGCTGCATGGCGCGGGCAACGGCATACTGACCATAGCCAAAGGCACACTGCCTTTGGTAATTTTCGGACCACAAGGCTATGGACACCGCCAGGGCATGCTCATGGTGCCGGCACGCATCGCACAGGCTCTTGCGCCGTGGTTATTTGGCATATGCCTGAACGCCTACGGCATACAGGCCTTGTGGCTGTCGGCCACCATAGGCCTGGCCGCCACACTGATGTTGATGACGCTTTCGGCTACCGCCATCAAACACGAATAACCAGTCGGGCATACCTTTGCCGGCATGCCCACCGGATACGTCTACTTCGTCAGCGACAGGCCGGTTTCCTTCACGAAATTGTTCCAGCGCTGGTATTGCTCGACCGCATAGCGATCTACCGTCGGGCCATCTGTGGCCATGACCTCGAAGCCCAGGTTAGCCAATTGATCCTTCACGTCCTTGTCGGTCAAGGCTTTCCGGAAGGCGTCGGTGAGCGTGTTGGCGATATCGTCGGGCGTTTCGGCGGGCGCAAAAATGCCTATCCAGGAATAAGCCTCAAAGTCCGGATAACCCGATTCCTTTACGGTGGGAACGTCCGGCAAGTCGGCAATACGCGTGGCGCCTGTCACAGCCAGTGGCTTGATGTTGCCCGCCTCGATTTGCGGTTTGAACGCCGCATAGCTCAAGAATGCCGCGTGAGTAATATTGCCTACCAATGACTGCATGGCCTGCCCGCCTCCGGCAAAAGGCACATGCAGCAATTCAATGCCGGCCATGCGCTTGAGCTCTTCCGGAGCGAGGTGGTTCAGCGAGCCCAGACCCGTTGAGGCATAGCTGTACTTTTCCGGGTCGGCCTTGGCAGCGGCCACAAATTCCTGCAGGGAATTAGCCTCGACGTGCTTCGATACGCCCACTACAAGAGGGAAGCGCAGGGCAAAGGTAATACCTCGAAAATCCTTGAAGGTATCGTAGGGCAACGGTCGCACGATAGGATTGAGCGAATGGCTGTCAAAGCTGACCAGCAAAGTATTGCCATCGGGCTTGGAGCGCTGGACATATTGACTGGCAATCTGCGTGGCTGCGCCCGGCTTGTTCTCGATGACTACGTCGCGATTCAGCAGCGCGGCCAGCTTGGGCTGAATAATGCGCGAGGCGATATCGGTACTGCCTCCGGGAGGAAACGGTACGACCAGGCGTATGGGCTGTTGCTCGGCTGCCTGGGCAAAAGATATTGCCGACAAGGCCAGCAAACCACCTGCCACCGCTTTGAAAAATGTTGCTGCCGCCAGGCTTGATTTGGCAGTGCTAAGCATAATGAAATCCAGTGTTATAGGTACGTCAACCAAACCGTGAATGATAACGCGGCTTAATCCTTTTACTTATAACAAATGGTTGAATGCTTATATTAGATTATATAGGTGACACGAAGGGGCGTAGCGTGCCATCGCGATAGCCCAGTGCCGCTTGCCAGATCACAGGCGCTGAAAGGCGGGCATCAGGCACCACCATCAGCCGCAAATTGGGCAGATTCAGCACGAAACCGTCATCAGCGGCCGCCAGTACCTGCCCTTCTGTCAGCACGGCCAGCGTATCGGCAACACTGCGCGCGTCGGGCGCCTTGACCACGATTTCACGCAGCGACTGTGCCCCATTTTCATGCTGCATGACGCTTTCATTCCAGATGTACTCGGGCGTCAGGTGCTGGCAATAGTAAATGCGCAAGCCGGGTATGGGCTGCCGGGCAAAACGAACCGTATCGAACCTGGCCATGCCTGTGCCCGTCGCTGTCGGCACCAGCCGTTCCAGCCTTTGCACCGGATTCACTTCGAAACCCGCCCGGCGCAACTGCTCGAAGGTGTCACCCGCGTTGCGTGGCCTGAAAACCAGCGCGTCCAATCCCAGTGGTTGCTCGGCGATTTCCTTGCGCGCCGGAGGCTGTCCGGCAGGCCAGCCCAGAAGCTCGATATACGACGAATCAAGCGTAATGAGCTGATTGATGGAACCCAGGTTATGTACCGACACCCCGGTAAGATGAAAGCCATCTTCCTGCAGACGCGGCGCGCGATCAAGCAGCTGATCGCGCATCATCAGGACCAGATGGTCAAAATCCACAGACATGCGATCTGATTGCTTGCTGGTTTATGCAACGCCGGTCGGTATGACTCAGGCGCGCGATGAATAATTGTCGCGCTGCAACCCCTGGACCGCCAGGAAGACGGCCGTGCCCACCGCCAGTGGCACCCACGAAGCCGTGACCAGAGCAACTATGCCCAGCACGATGCCTATGACGGAGCCGATGAGCAGCGCCTTGGTACGCTGGCTGAGCACGGCACCGATGGCGGTACCAATAAGAATTGCGGCTAAAAGCTGAATAATGTAGTGCATGGATGCCTCTGTCTTATTTTGATAGTTGGGGCGCGGGGCGGCACGAGCAGCCCCGCGTCGTCGTCCATACAGGACCGCCCGAGTGTAGCATCGTTCAACAAACAAAACCCTGCCCGCAACAGGGTCGGCCCGCATGCTGCAAGTAGTAAGATTTCCTGAACCACCCCGCCCGTCCCCTTGAAATTACGGCCGTCGCCCCCAGCTAGAGGGCTCAAAGGAAGATACATGGAACAATTTCACGCTACCACCATCATTTGCGTTCGCCGTGGCGAACAAGTCGCCCTGGGCGGAGACGGTCAGGTCACCCTGGGCAACATCGTCATCAAAGGCACGGCACGCAAGATTCGCCGCCTTTACAACGACAAGATACTGGCCGGCTTTGCCGGCGCCACAGCAGACGCCTTCACGCTACAAGAACGCTTCGAAGCCAAGCTGGAAAAACACCAGGGTAATTTAATGCGCGCCGCCGTTGAGCTCACCAAAGACTGGCGTACCGATCGCGTGCTGCGTCGCCTTGAAGCCATGCTGATCGTGGCAGACAAGGAACACACCCTTGTGCTGACCGGCAATGGCGACGTGCTCGAGCCCGAGCACGGTCTGGCCGCCATCGGTTCGGGCGGCGCCTACGCCCAATCGGCCGCTTTGGCCCTCTTGCAAAACACCGAAATGGCTCCCGCCGACATCGTCAAGAAGTCACTGGAAATCGCGGGTGATTTGTGCATCTACACGAATCAGAACCACATCGTCGAAACACTTTAAGCAGGGTCCCGCTTATTATGTCCGCTACCAATATGACCCCCGGAGAAATCGTCTCCGAACTCGACAAAAATATCGTTGGCCAGAACCGCGCCAAACGTTCGGTCGCAGTCGCACTGCGCAACCGCTGGCGCCGACAGCAAGTGCCCGAGCCCTTGCGCCACGAAATCGTCCCCAAGAACATCCTGATGATAGGGCCCACCGGTGTAGGCAAGACCGAGATCGCTCGCCGCCTTGCCAAACTGGCCAACGCACCCTTCATCAAGATCGAAGCCACCAAATTTACCGAAGTCGGCTATGTGGGCCGTGATGTCGACACCATCATTCGCGACCTTGTCGAAATTTCCGTCAAGCAGTCGCGCGACCTTCAAATGCGCCGCGTGCGCACCCAGGCCGAAGACGCTGCCGAAGACCGCATCCTCGACGTACTGGTGTCGCCACCGCGCGACGCCAGCGGCGAACCCGTGCGCGAAGAAAACAACGCCCGCCAGACCTTCCGCAAACGCCTGCGCGAGGGCAAGCTCGACGACATGGAAATCGAGATCGACGTCGCTCAAATGGCGCCACAGATGGAAATCATGGCACCTCCGGGCATGGAGGAAATGACCGAACAGCTCAAGGGCATGTTCGCAGGCCTGGGCCGCGACAAGAAAAAGCCCAAGAAAATGACCGTCAAGCAAGCCTTCAAGCTGCTCACGGAAGAAGAAGCCGGGCGCCGCATCAACGAAGAAGAACTGCGCACCAGCGCGGTGGCCAATGCCGAACAGAACGGTATCGTGTTCCTTGACGAGATCGACAAAATCGCCACCCGCCAGGAACACTCTGGCGGCGACGTTTCGCGCCAGGGCGTGCAGCGCGACCTGCTGCCCCTGGTTGAAGGCACAACCGTGAATACCAAATACGGCGTGGTCAAGACCGACCATATTCTGTTCATTGCCTCGGGCGCATTCCAGATGTCTCGGCCATCCGATCTGATTCCAGAACTGCAGGGCCGCTTCCCCATTCGCGTCGAGCTCGACTCACTGACCGCACAAGATTTCGTGCGCATTCTGTGCGACACCGACTCGTCACTGACCAAGCAATACCATGCCCTGATGGCCACCGAAGACGTCACGCTGGACTTCACCGACGAAGGAATACAGCGCCTGGCCGAACTGGCCTTCGATGTGAACGAACGCACCGAAAACATTGGCGCACGCCGCTTGTACACAGTCATGGAAAAACTGCTGGAAGACTTGTCTTTCGACGCCACCGCCAGCAGCGGCACCACCGTTACCATAGACGCCGACTACGTGAATAACAAGCTGGAAGAAACCGCCAGCAGTCAGGACCTGGCGCGCTACGTGCTTTAAGGCAGTAGCTGCACTGCAGAACGGCCGGTTTACACCCGGCCTTTTTTTATGCCACACATCGGCAGGACCAGCCAAACCCGCAACTGCGGGCATTACGGCTGCAGCCTAAGGCCTATGAGCCGACGACTGCTGCAGTAATTCTGCGCTGGACCAATCGATTCACTCCAACGTCTCAAGTAAATCTTTCGGCTCTACAGTTTACGTATACCCACTTCTTGTCGGACTATCCACGTGAACAAACACGACGCCAGCTACCGCCTGCTGTTCAGCAACCCGGCCATCGTGCGCGGGCTGTTTCACGGCATTGTCAATGCCCCGTGGCTTGATCTGCTCGATTGGAGCAAGCTCGAACCCCTGCCCACCGACTATATCAGCGACACGCTGCGCCAGCGCCACGGCGATCTGGTCTGGCGCCTGCCCAGGCT
>NZ_JAJEWL010000012.1 GCF_020687695.1 Pusillimonas sp. MFBS29 | reverse complement strand
CCCACTCCTTCCCATCCCGAACAGGACAGTGAAACGCCTTCGCGCCGATGATAGTGGACGTACGTCTGTGAAAGTAGGTCATCGTCAGGCTCTTATTGAAAGAAAAACCCCCACACAAATCCGTGTGGGGGTTTTTTGTTTTGCGCGCCGGCATCAGGCGTATACTCAAGACCTTCTGCTGTATTTGATTGTTGAATCATGCTCGATGTTGTATTCCCTTTCATAGGCGGGCTCGGTCTTTTCCTGATCGGCATGATGCTCCTGTCCGAAGGCCTGGTGGCTTTTGCGGGCGGCTCGCTGCAGAAGGCTCTTCTGGCCTTCACCGGCCGTCCAATCAAGGCATTCATATCAGGCGCGTTAATCACCGCGCTGGCGCAATCGTCCACTGCTACCACCGTTACGCTTATCGGTTTTGTCAGTGCCGGCCTGATTTCCTTCGTTCAGGCGATAGGGGTGCTGATAGGCGCAAGCCTGGGGAACACGGCCACGGGCTGGATAGTCGCGACGCTGGGCCTGAAGGTTAATCTTGGTTTTTATACGCTGCCGTTGATTGGACTGGGCGCCTTGATGAGGCTGCTTGCCAAAGGGCAAACACGCCAGCTCGGTCTGGCTATGGCCGGCTTCGCCATGCTGTTTCTGGGCTTGTCCATGCTGCAGGATGGCATGCAGGGCCTGGCCGCCATGGTCAATCTGTCCAGGATTCCGACCGGTGGCTATGGCGCTTACCTGATTATTGTATTGATAGGCGTAGTGCTTACCGGGGTGCTGCAGTCCTCGACGGCCGCTATTGCCATGACACTTACCGCATTGGAGGCAGGTGCGATCAGCTTTGATCAGGCGGCGGCCGTTGTTATAGGCGCATCGATAGGAACTACGCTGACTGGTGTGCTGGTTTCCATAGGCGGCACCATCTATGCCAAGCGCACGGCGCTGGCCTACATTCTGTTCAACGTTGCGGCGGGGTTGATCGGGCTGTTGCTGCTGCCTCTATTTTTGCGTGCTTTATACGCTGCCAGTGCTTACATGGGTTTTGAACCGGGAGCGATAGCCCTTGCGGCTTTTCATAGTTTGTTCATAGCTTTCGGTGCGCTGCTCTTCCTGCCCTTCACCCAAGCTTTTTCCGCCTTGGTTGAACGCCTGTTGCCCGAACGGCAGGCAAAGGCAGAGCATCACCTGGACAGCACCATGCTTAGCCTGCCTACTGTTGCGCTGGAGGCTGCTCAACGCATCATAATCCAGCAGGCCCGGCGACTGTTGGAGTTATATGTTCATGTTCTTGATGGCGCCCCGCCTGCAACAAGCCCGCAGGTGCTGCAGCAGGCTGATGCATTGCTTAACGAGACCTACGAGTTCCTGGTTCGGGTGCAACTTCCCGTCGACAACGATGACATGCATCAGCGCCTTAGTGCACAGTTGCATGCCATTGATCATTTGTTGCGGCTGCGTGCCCGTCTGGACAACATGCTGAAATCGGACGTGAATTTTGAGAACTCTATTTATCATTTGGCCGTGCAACCGGCCCGGGCGATGAGTATGTTGGCACAGCTGGGCTTGCAGGCAAAGGCTGATGCGGGCTGGGTCGAGCAGCTTGCTAACCAGGCACACCAGATTGCCGGGCAGCTGGATCAGGTCAGGAGTGGATTGCTGGCTGGATTGCCAGTCGATCACGATGCAAATTATTCCTTACGTACGACCGATGTTTACCGTTGGCTGGATCGAACCGCCCATCATATCTGGCGTGCCAGCCATTATCTGGCTACTTCGCGCGCCGTTGGCGCAGCTGATTCCGACACCGACCCGATAGCTTCCTGATACTTTTTCCTGTCATTTTTGCTCTGTACCATTCGGTTTTTCTTTTGTGGGCATCACCGAAAGGCTGTTCCCGCACGTATGAACGTAACCAATACGGAGAGTAAAAGTGTCCTTGGAAACCCTGTTTGATGCCGAATGGTACCTGGATCAAAATCCCGATGTTGCAGAGGCGGTAGCCAAGGGACTGATGACTGCGTGGCAGCATTTCGAGATGTACGGTCAAACGGAAAATCGTTCGCCCTTGTCCGTGTTCAATAGTGCCTTTTATTGGCAACAGAATCCGGATGTTTCCGCTGCGGTCGAGCTTGGACATTTCACCGCTGCGCAACACTTTGCCATGTTCGGGGTCGGCGAAGTGCGTACGGTGTCACCGGCCATAGACCTGGCTGCATACCTGGAAGCCAATACTGATGTGGCCCAGGCTGTTGAAGCGGGCATGCTGTCTCCCCTATACCATCTCTTCACCTACGGTTTGTCCGAGCCGCGTGATCTGGGTAATGGCATTTCAATCAGCATGTTCGCAGACGATCCCGTCTTTCAGCAGGCGCTGACGGAAGGAAATCTTGCCGGGGCGCTTGCGCGTATCGATGCGGTTGCTCCATTTGTTCCTGACTTTGTTGCACCCGAAGGCTGGGCGCCGGGTGCCGATACGCCGATTCCCGTGGACTTTGTGCCGCCAGCCGGCTCGGATCTGCAACTGCAGATTCCGGAAGGCGTGGAAGTACCAGAAGGGCTGGAGTTGCCCGATACCTTTCAGCCCCAGCCTGGTGGCGACGAGGACGATGATGATACGGGCGGCGGCGTTATCCCGCTACCCGATTCGTCTGTATTTACACCCAAGGATTTTTCGTCTGAACAAGGCAGTTCAGACGCCTCCACCGCCTTGCCTTTGGACGGCAATTTCATGGTGGTGGCCGATGACGAAGGCCACATCCTCCGTGTGTATGATCGTGACGGCGGACCGGCTGTCGCAGAATGGTCGATCAGGGATGCCGCTGTGGAAAAGTCCAGCGACCTGGGCGACGATGAGATTGATCTCGAGGCCAGTACCCGTATCAACGACACGATTTACTACACCGGTTCACACAGCAACAAGAAATCCGGCTCGGAAGCGAACGAACGCGAATTCCTTTTTTCAGTGAAGGTGTCGGGCACGGGGGCCGGTACCACCTTTGAGCTGCAGGACATTCAGGATGGCCTGGAAGGGCTGTTGAAGGCATGGGATGCCAGTAACGCACACGGGAAGGGTGCTGCTTACTTCGGGCTGGCAGACTCGTCGGCGGCAGGTGTCGTACCCGAGCAGGTCAGCGGGTTTTCCATTGAGGGTATGACTGCTTCGCTGGACGGCAGCCAGTTGCTGTTGGGTTTCCGTGCACCACAGACTGATACCTTGGCTCGCGAAAATGCATTGATCATTCCGGTGACTGTGGACAGCGTGTTCACGGATGCGCCTGTGTTTGGCGACCCCATCGAGCTGAACCTGGGCGGCCGGGGCATACGCTCGATAGAGCAGGCGGCCGACGGCAGCGGCTATCTTGTGCTGGCCGGCCCGGCCGGTTCACCCTCTGACGAGGTCACGCATGACTTCCGTCTTTACAGCTGGACGGGGAATGCCGATAACGGTCTTGCCACAGGATTGACTGAGCTGGAGGTCAGGAACGGAGAAGGCGAGGTCATCAGCCTGGACAGCTTGCTTGCCCAGACCGGCGGCAGCTTTGAAACCCTGGTGGAAGTCGCCAGCCTGGCAAGCGGAACACGGCTTCAGCTGTTGCAGGATAACGGCGATACCGTGTGGGAAGGGCAGACCAAAGTGTCCAAGGATCTGGATCTTGAAGATCAGCAATTTGTCGACAACTGGGTCGTGCTGGGCGATGCCGCAGCCAACGATGCTCCCGGTCTGGTGTCATCAAATATAGGCGCGGACACCGACGTCATCAACAGCAAAGGCAGCTTAAGTTTCAGGTTCGACGAGGCCGTTCGCCTGGGTGCAGGAAGTATCGTCCTGAAGCAGGTCAACGGTGATGAACCCGGCAGCTGGAACGTGATCCAGACTTTCAGCCGCAGCGACTTAACGGGCGTTTCCATAGCCTACAACAGCCTTGTTCTGGACCCAACCCTGGATCTGGAAGCCGGTGCATATCAGCTGGATTTCGTAGGGGAGGCCATCACCGATCTGAGTGGCATGACTGCCGGGTTGTCGCCTCTATCGTTCACCGTGGCCGAACCCGAAGCCCATAAGTTGCTGATTACGGAAGTCTCCTCCAAGCATAGTTCAGACATCGATTTCTTTGAACTGTACAACTATGGTTCCACAGCCATAGACCTGAGCGGCTGGCGCTGGACGGATTCCAGCAGCAAGGAATTTGGAACTTTCGCTGCGGAAACCAGCATAGCGGCCGGTGATGTTCTGGTCGTGGCGACTGAACAACTGGATGAGTTTCTTAGCACCTGGGATCTGACAGCTGATCCACAGCGCTACATTGAGATTGGCGGACCTGGGCTGGGCAAAGAAGATGCCGTCATTCTTTATGATGGTGCCGATAATGTGGCTGCTTCATTCAATTACAGCGGCAAGTCAATCACCGCGCTGGACGGCTCTGTTATTGAGTCTATTCCAGGTGGCGGCGACAAGCATGCCGGCGAGGCCGCCGGTGCCACCGATAAAGCAGCTTCGGCAGTATGGGATGCGGCAAACTCCAGTGCCGAGGCACCCACTTACATTGGCAGCACGAGCTTGCCGGGTGAGTCGGAATTGCTGGGCACACCAGGATGGATAGCAACGCTGCCGCCAAAACCCAGCCTGCTGATCACCGAAGTTAACTCCAAACACGGTTCAGACATTGATTTCTTCGAACTGTACAACTATGGTTCCACGGCCATAGACCTGAGCGGCTGGCGCTGGACCGACTCCAAGGGCAAGGATTTTGGAACTTTCGCAGCGGAAACCAGCATAGCGGCCGGTGATGTTCTGGTCGTGGCGACTGAGCAATTGGGTGAGTTTCTTAGCACCTGGGATCTGACAGCTGATCCACATAGCTACATTGAGATTGGCGGACCTGGGCTGGGCAAAGGAGATGCCGTCATTATTTACGATGCATCCGATAAGGTTGCTGCTTCATTTAACTACAGCGGCGAGTCACTCACAGCGCTGGATGGCACTGTTATTGCTTCCATCCCCGGTGGCGGGGATTTGCATGCCGGTCAGGCTGCCGGTGCGACAAATGAACAAGCCTCGGCTGTGTGGGATGCGGGAAACTCCAGCGTCGATGCTCCCATTTACATTGGCAGCACAGGCTTGCCGGGCGGATTGGAATTGCTGGGAACGCCTGGCCAAATAGACCTCATGGTGTAAGGTTGCAGCTTTGCACACAGGCTTGCCGGATTATCCGGCAAGCCTGTGTCTATGATGCGTATTAGGTAATTGTTCCGATGATATGGTTGCCGTTGATATGATTGCGGTGGCGCGTATGGGCGCTGGCTGCAGGCGCAAGTCTGCAGGTACAACTAATACATCTGAATATGGATTATGGCCTTGAATGAACTAAGTACCGCTCATCGAATTACCGATCTTCAAGCCCTGGAGGCGCTTTACGGCTCTCCAGCACCGGCTTCACTCAAGAAAGAGGTGGATTACATTCACCCTTACTACAGGAAGTTCGTCGAGGCTTCACCGTTTGTCATGCTGGCCACCAATGGACCCGATGGACTGGATGCCTCGCCCCGGGGAGACCCGGCAGGCTTTGTGCGTGTCTACGATGACTATACTTTGCTGCTTGCCGACCGGCGCGGCAACAACAGAATAGACAGCCTGCGAAATATTATTCATGACCCCAGGGTGGCACTGCTTTTCCTTATTCCTGGCGTAGGCGAAACGCTGCGGATAAATGGCGACGCCACAATATCTACCGACCCGGCATTGCTGGAACAGTTCTCGTTGCAGGGCAAGCTGCCGTCAACCGTGCTGATCATCAAGGCCAGAAAAGTATTTTTTCAGTGTTCGCGAGCGGTGTTGCGCTCACGACTCTGGGATCCATCGCTGCATGTGGCGCGCACTTCGTTGCCAAGCACCGGCACTATCCTGGAAACCCTTAGCAATGCCGAAATAGATGGGAAAAAGTACGATTCCGACTTGCCTGAGCGTGTTCAGAAGACCATGTACTAGGCCGTTCCGGACTACCTTTATCTACTGGTAAAAATACCAGTAGATAAAGGCAGCTTCGCCTACAATGCTGCCATGGCGAGTAAGAAGAAGTCCGTAGTCCGTAAACGACGTAGCAGCAAGAAGGCCCAAACCAGCCGATTCAAGCGGTTTTTCAGGGCACTGGCAGTTTCTGCCATTACCTCATTTGGCGCAGCCAGCTGTGTGCTCAATCCGCAGCTGCGCGAGCAGATTCAGCTTGAACCGGTGCTGGAGCAACTTGGCCTGCCAGTGCAGGACGCGCCGCAGGTGCTTGCCACCGGGCCGCAAGCCCAGACAAATTTCAGCCAATGCCGCGAGTTCTTTCCTAACGGCCGTCCACCGATTGTGCCTTCAGGCCCGGCGTTGCGGGAATTGTGCTATTCGTCGTTTGCCATCCTGCATAGCGGCAAGAGCAGAACCCCTGTATTTGTGGCGCAACGCCTGAACCGCCAGATGCTGATGCAGGGCAAGAATATAGAACGCACCGACCGTTTCTATCCGGAAGCGCGCCTGCCATCATCCGAGCGTGCCGAGCTCGATGATTACCGGGGCTCGGGCTACTCGCGCGGTCACATGGCGCCTGCAGGTGACATGCACACGCTTGATGCCATGGCGCAAAGCTTCAGTCTGGCCAATATGGTGCCGCAGGATCAGCGCCAGAACTCGGGTCCCTGGAACAAAATCGAACAAGACACACGCAAGTACATCTTGCGGGCAAGGGGAGACGTATACGTATTCACGGGTCCAGTCTATACCGGCAGATCGGCTGCGATAGGAGGAGGGCGGGTCGCCGTACCAAGCTATTTGTACAAGCTGGTCTACGATGCCACGACCGGAAAGTCCTGGGTGCACTGGCAGCCCAATAGCCGGGAGGCCAAAGTCGGCCCGCCGATCAGCTACGAGGAATTTGTTGGACGGACGGGATTACGGCTCTTGTGACAGACGCGCGATCAGGTTTACGTCAGCGCATCTGCCAATGCCTCAAAGTCGTTGACCACGACATCCCAGTCTTGTTCGGGATGCAAATCGGTCGTCTGACCCGGGCCGTGTTCGGTGGGCCGCAATACGAACGCGGTCTTGAGGCCGCAGTCTCGTGCAGCGGCCAGATCATTGTTATGTGCCGCAACCATGCAGACCTGCTCGGGCTTCAGAGCAAGCAGGTCGACTGTTTGCAAATAGGCGGCGGGCGTCGGTTTATAGGCCTGTACGACCTCGGCGCCCAGGATGGTATGCCAGGGGAGGCCCGCCCTGCGCGCCATATCAAGCATGAGAATAATATTGCCATTTGATAGCGGGGCAATAATGAAGCGTTCTCGCAGTCGAGCCAGACCTGTCAGTACATCAGGCCAGGGATCCAGCCTGTGCCAGGCCAAAGTAAGCTCTGCCAGTGCGGCCGGGTCTATCCCGGCGATGTTGACACCCTGCTCAGTCAGGACCGCTTCAAGGTTCTCTCTGTGCAATATGTCCAGACGTACAAACGGGCGCTGGCCGCTGCGAACTGCCTCCATGGCAGGTTGGTAACGTCTGCGCCAAGCATCGGCGAAGTCGGCCGGTTCCATGAGAATACCGTTCTTCCGGAGAAAACCGGCGGCTTCGCGCGCCACACCATTTCGCCAATCCACGACAGTTCCAAAAACGTCGAACAACAAAGCTTGCACATTCTGCATAAAACCTGGTCTCCTGGTGGCGAATACTGATTATGAGTGTGCCGCATTTGAGCGCTGATGAAAATGTAAGTCTAATCAGAGGGTTGCAAGGCCTGGCGCACCGACGTCATTGCCAGCGCAAGCACGGCAATGACCAGCGGAGCAAAAGAAACCCAGAGGACCATGTTCCAGTCGTAGGCCGCGAGCAGGCTGCCGGAGGCAAAAGAGCCCACCGCCATTGTGCCAAACACAATGAAGTCATTCAGTGACTGGACACGGGTTTTTTCTTCGGGCAGGTGGCAGTCGAGCACCAGAGCCGAGGCGCCTACAAAACCAAAATTCCAGCCTACGCCAAGCAGGGTCAAGGTAACCCAGAAATGGGTCACGTCTATGCCTGTCAGGCCTATGGCGGATGACAGGCCGGTGAGCAGCAACCCCGCCATGACCACACGCCCTGCGCCGTAGCGGGCAATCAGGCGTCCGGTGAAAAAGCTCGGGCCATACATGGCGATGACGTGCCACTGCAGCCCCAGGTTGGCGCTTTCTTGCGTGTGGCCGCACAGCTGCATCGCCAGCGGTGCTGCGGTCATGATGAAATTCATGATCATGTACGAGAAGGCACCGCAAAGCACCGCAGTGATGAACAGCGGTTGACGCGCGATCGTGCTCAGTGGCCTTCCTGCGCCGGCGATCTCCGCCGCGGTGGGCATGGGCAGCTTCACACCGATGAGGACGATGGCTGATAGTGCGGCGACTACTGCCTGAGCGATAAAAGTCGCGGCGAACATATAGGCCGGCCACATATACATGGTGTGCGTGACCAGTTGCGGACCGACAATTCCCGCCAGCACACCGCCGCCCATTACAAACGATAGCGCCCTGGCGCGCTTCGCCGGTGCCACGCCGTCGGCGGCTGCAAAGCGGAAGGAAAGCACCACAGCCGCATAGGCTCCGCCGAAGAAGGTTGCCAGGCAGAACAGCCAGAACGACCCGAGCACCACGGCCAGAGCGCCCAGCAGGCCGACCAGCACCCCGCAGCCTGTTCCTGCGAGGAATGCGGCGCGGCGGCCATGACGCCGGGCGATGGCACCGGCAGGCAGGATGCAGGCCGCCATGCCAACTACAAAGATGGAGAGCGGCAAAGTTGCCAGGGACTTGTCGGGGGCAAACATGTGCCCGACGATGGAACCCGTGGCGTAAACGACAACTGAGTTCGCGCCAGCCAGCGCCTGTGCAATTGTAAGGCGGGCAATATTGCTACGCTGCTGTCGTTCCGACAGTTCGGCGGAACCGCTCTTTGCGGATGAGGAATCAGTAGTGGACAAATTACGCCTCGTTGAAGGAAGGGCGGGAGTCATGGCATGATCATACATCGACGTGATCATGCGCAACTTCACTACTGAATATTGGGCGGTGTCTGATATTGTGTCTGATACAAAGAAAAAAGCCCTTGGCGCATAAAACGCCAAGGGCTTGATTTTCTTTAGTATTCGGTGGCTCCCCGAACTGGGTTCGAACCAGTGACCTGCGGATTAACAGTCCGTCGCTCTACCGACTGAGCTATCGGGGAACTAAAGAAGCGAAACTATAGCATGTTTTTTAAAGTTCGTGCAACTGGGCTGGCGCGGTCCGACCTGTGGTTGGCGTTTCAGGCAAAATAGCGTTTTCGCCTCTTCCTTTTCTAAGCAGCTGTATTTCATGGATTCCATTTCCCGCAGTACCGATGGAAGCAGAAACCAGGAGTTTTGGGCCGGGTTTCTGTTGGCCGGCCTGGGTGCCGTATGCTTTTCGGCCAAGGCCATCGTTGCCAAGCTGACTTATCGTTATGGCGTGGATGCCTTGACGGTGATTGGTTTTCGCATGATGCTGTCGCTGCCGTTTTTCTTGGTCATAGCCTATTTTCAGGCGCGTCAGGCCAGGCTGGGCAAGTTGCCCAGGCTTACTGGAAAAGAAGGGGTGCAGCTGGTGTTCCTGGGGGTGATTGGTTATTACCTGGCCAGCTACCTGGACTTCATGGGGTTGCAGTACATTTCCGCTGGCCTTGAACGCCTGATACTGTTTTTGTCGCCAACATTTGTATTGTTGATATCGTCTGTATTCCTTAAGCGGCCCATCAGCGTCAGACAATGGGCGGCGCTGGGCCTGTCTTATCTGGGTGTGATCTTTGTCTTCTTGCAAGATCTTTCATTCAGTGGCGATGAGGTCATGCTGGGGGCACTGCTGGTGCTGGGCAGCGCCTTAACCTATGCTGTCTATCTGATTGGTTCCGGAGAGCTGATCAAGCGTGTCGGCGCGACGCGTCTGGTGGCTTATGCGATGACGGTATCGGCGGTGGTCACCATGGTGCATTTCTTTGGCGTGTATGGCCTGGATGGCTTGAATCAGGTTCGGCAGGTATACCAGCTGTCCATGTTCCATGCTGTATTCAATACGGTTGTGCCCACCTTCATGACAATGTGGGCGGTGGCCAGAGTAGGCGCGCCCATGACGGCGCAACTGGGTTTGTTGGGGCCGGTATCGGTGTTGTTCCTGGCTGCCTGGCTGCTGGATGAGCCGATTACCGTCATACAGCTGGTGGGTACGGCCTTTGTACTGGCGGGTGCGGTGGTACTGAGCCGTCGTCGCTAGCTGGCCCCGGGCGGAAGTTTGTTCCTGGCGATATCCATAAGCTGTTCAAGGTCTTCACGGTGAATATCGTGCGTGACAAAGCCTGAGGCATTTTCCGGCATGGCCAGGCGGTCGGGGTTGTCCAATGTATGGCGTATGTCCCGCAAGCCGCTGTCCCAGTGGCCGCGCATGGTGGCAAGCCCGAATTCAAAGTCTTTATAGTGCTTTTCGTAGGCCTGATTGCGATAAATCAGATGGATAACGTTGTAGCGCTTGCTGCAGGCCAGGTCTTGGGCAATGGGGAAATAGGGGTTGCTGGCTCGCGCTTCTTCAGGCAGGTCGTCAAGAATATGCTGCAGCATGTGGCGCAGGTATTGTGACCAGCGCAACTGGTCGGTCACCATGCGTGTGCGGCTGGAATAGCGTATGTCTTTTATGCGGTCGGATACTTCACTCATGTTCGACGGCACGCTGCCTCGTGCGCTCCATAAGTCGACCTGGAACACCAGCGTATCGCGCAAGGGCCGCGAGTCCAGTATTTCCGTAAGGGGCGTGTTCGATACCAGACCGCCGTCCCAATAGTATTCACCGTCGATTTCAACAGCCGCGAAAGCGGGCGGCAAAGCGCCCGATGCCATGAAATGCTCGGCCCTGAGCTGGATCTTGAAATTATCAAAGTAAACCAGGTTGCCGTTGCGTACATTGACGGCGCCTACCGAGACATGTTGTGTCTGGGCGTTGATGCGGTCAAAGTCGCAGAGACGCTCGAGCGTGTCTTTCAGGGCGCTGGTGTCGTAATAGCTGGCAGAGCGCGGATCGCCCGGCATGTTTTGCGGCGCAGGCGGGAAGCGGGGCTGAAAGAAGCCTTTCTGGCCATTGAGCAAGGCGCTGCCCGCATGCCATGCGCTGATGGTCTGGCGCATGGGGTCGTTCAGGTTGAACAGGGATTGTTCCACGAAGGGGTTCATGCTAAGCCCGAAATTAGGCTGGCATATGGTTTCCCAGAATTCTTTCAGACGGGCTACCCGTGCTTCTGGTGGGTTGCCTGCAATAATGGCTGTGTTCAGGGCCCCGATGGATATTCCCGAAAGATAGCCAGGTTCTATGCCCGCTTCGTGCAGGCCCTGGAAGACACCCGCCTGATAGGCGCCCAGCGCGCCGCCGCCTTGCAATACCAACGCGATAGTTTCGTAGGGAGGCATATGGGGGTGCGTGCTGGCCGCACTGCCGGTATTTTCCTGGGCCGCTGCTTCGGTACTGGCCTGGGTGGGTAGCGAATTCATGGCTGTTGTCCTGTATTTGTTGGGGACACGAGTGTTTCTTCAGCTGTCATGCTAACTGATGTATCGGACAAGCTGGCGACGAAGGCATCGATCAGGGCGCCGCGGTAGCGTGATTTATGCAAGATCAGTGACAGGCGTCTGCTCAATTCAAGAAACGGCGTGTCCAGCATCTTGAGCCGTCCGGTCGCCATCGACTCAGTTGCGGCGGCATAGGGCAAACATGCGATGCCCAGCCCGGCAATGACTGCTTGTTTGATTGCCTCAACCTGACCTAGTTCCAGCACAATCTGTCCGGCCGGCAAAAGGTTGAGTGCCTGTTCGGCTTGTATCCGCATCGCTGAACCGTGCTCACGCAGTATCCATTTTGCATCTTTGAAGTGCCGTGGTCTGAGCATGGTTTGTTGTGCCAGCGGGTGCGTAGGGGCAGCACATACGACCAGGGCATCGTCGCGCCAGGGCAGTACTTCAAGTTGTGGATGATTGACCGGGCCTTCCACGCAGCCTATGTCGACCCGATGTTCTACCAGCGCCCTGACAATGGCTTCGGTATTTTCGACGCTGACCTGAAGTGAAACCTGCGGATGCTGGTTGATGAATGGTCCCAGGAGTTCGCCGACCAGATAGTTGCCGATGGTGTTGCTGGCCCCTACATGAAGTTCGCCGGTAAGAACCATGGGCTGCTGGCCGGTCTGGCGCAGCATTTCCTGAACGCGCTCTATGACTTCCAATGCCATGGGCAAGACTTCCTTGCCCCGCGTGCTTAACCTGAGGCGACCTCGTTCACGGTCGAACAACTGGGTGCCCAATTGCCGTTCCAGCTCGGCCAGCGCCATGCTGACCGCCGGCTGCGTGACGAACAGGCGCTCGGCAGCGGCACGCACGGTGCCGGCAGAAGCGATGGCCACGAATACTTCGAGCTGTTTCAGACTGATTCCAAGCATCAGCTAATTTTATAGCATTGATAAACTTTAGTGAATTTATTTATATGTCGTGGCTCTTTAAAATAGCCTGAAGTTATTTACATATCCTTGTTTTCGGCGAATTTATCATGGCTTCAGGTAGCACTACCGTCTCATCGACCGCAACCCGGCGGGCTTCGGCCACTCAAGATGCCTCACCCCGGGTGCCTTCGCCCCTGTATGGGCTGGCGCTGGCGGTGGTGGTAGGTATTTTTGCCATGATGCTCGGGCGCCTGGTGCCCATCATAGGCGGGCCGGTCTTCGGAATACTGCTGGGCATGGCGATACGCAATACGGTAGGTGTTGGGCCTGTATTCAAACCCGGCCTCCAGTTTGCCTCCAAGAAAGTATTGCAGTGGTCCATTATTGCGCTTGGTTTCGGGCTAAGCATACAGCAGGTAGCCAAGACCGGCATGGAATCGCTTTGGGTCACTCTGGTCACCATTGTGGTGGCCTTCGTCTCGGCTTATTTGCTGGGCAAATGGCTGGGCATTCCTTCCAAGCTCAAAACACTCATAGGCGTGGGTACGGCCATATGCGGTGGCTCGGCCATTGCGGCGGTCACGCCTATCATCAAGCCTGAAGATCACGAAACGGCTTTTGCCATTTCCACCATCTTTCTCTTTAATGTGGTGGCGGTGCTTGTTTTTCCGGCCATGGGGCACTGGCTGAACATGTCGGATGTCGGCTTCGGCATGTGGGCGGGAACGGCCATCAACGATACCTCGTCGGTGGTGGCTGCCGGTTATAGCTACAGTACTGCCGCCGGCGACTACGCCACCATCGTCAAGCTTACACGGGCTACATTGATCATACCCATCTGCCTGGTGCTGGCCATCCTGGTCGCCTGGCGCGAGAAAAAGCAGGGCAGCGCCGGTTTCAGCCTGCGGCGCATCTTTCCCTGGTTCATTCTTTGGTTTCTGGTGGCGTCGGCATTGCGCTCAACCGGCTTGATTCCGGAAGCCATGAATGCAAGCCTGCATCTGCTGGCTCAGTTCCTGATCGTTGTTGCGCTCACCGCCATTGGCTTGTCGTCTGATCTTCGGAACATGACTCGTGCCGGGATACGTCCTATTTTGCTGGGGCTGGGAGTATGGGTGGCGGTAGCCGGCAGCAGCTTGCTGGTACAGGGCCTGATGGGGACCTGGTAAGGTTCGCAGGCTGGTCAACAGGTTGTCATTACAGGAACCATGACAGCGGGTGCTTGGTCAGGGCCACGCCTACGATATAAGCAAAAATCAATATCGCGACCAGCGCCGCAATGGCGCGGGTCTTGGGTGTCTTGCCATATTTGATGGCGATGGAACCCACGCCTATGTAAACAATCAATGCCACGATCTTGACCAATATCCAGGGCTGGTTGGCGCCCATCATGGCCGCCAGGGTAACGCCGGCCAGCAGCAGCACGGTATCGATGACGTGCGGCAGCGTCTTGACCAGCCTGTGTTGCAGGATGGCTGATTCCGTTACGGACCAGTAGGCGCGTATCACGAAGAAAAGTATGCTCAGCGTGGCGGCGGTGACGTGCAAATGCTTGATAGCAAGGTAGTTCATGTTGGTGTTGCCTAAGAATAATTACGAGGTAAAACGCCTGTTATCGTAGCAGGTCTGTGTCGAGGATCTCCCAGGCGCCCGTTTTGTCGCCTTTAAGCACCAGCTGGCGAGGATGATGCGCGAACAATGTGCTGCGATGCCCGACGCTAAGCACGATGGTGCCGGGCAGGTGCTGGCGAACCAGTCGATACATGGCGTCTTCCAGGCCTTCATCCATGGCCGAGGTGGCCTCGTCCAGGAATAATGCCTGGGGTTCTGCCAGCAGCACACGACCAAAAGCCAGCCGTTGTTGTTCTCCCAAAGACAGAATGCGCCCCCAATCGGCCGTCATATCCAGCTTGTCGGCCAGGTGTCCCAGCTGCACCAGCTGCAGGACATCAGCGGCGCGCTGATCCAGCGCTGCAACGGCTCCCGTGGCGGCCTGCTGGTTGCTTGCGTCCTGCGCTGGCAGAGGCTGCGTGTCGCGGTTTTTATGTGCGCTGATCAAACCATCCAGATTGCTGGGTACGCTATGCGCGCTGGCCAGCGCTGCCTGGTCTTGGTGCCGCACGTCTGTGTCGGGCTCTTGGCCGATACCCTCTGGCAGGTTCTGCGGGTAATACAGGGCTGCCCGCAGGGTGCCCAGCGGCAGATAAGGCTTTTGGGACAGAAACAACGCCTCGTGCTCGGGACGGATGATATGGCCATCAGAGTATGGCCATAATCCTGCGATTGCCCGAAGCAGGGTAGTCTTGCCTGAACCGGAAGGCCCGCGTATCAGAAGTGGAGCATCGGGCATGACTTCCAGGCTCAAGTCCTTGAGCAGCAGGGTGCCTGACGGCGTGCGCACGGTCAGTGATTCCAGCGCGATGCGAGGCCCCTGGGCCTGGACGTCAGGCTCAGGCAGTGCCCGGGCATCGGCAATCGCCTTGGTGAAGCCGGTTAAACGATCAAGCGTGGCACGGTAAGTGGCGAAGTTGTCGTATGCATTTCGAAAGAACGACAAGTTGTCTTGCAGGCGTCCGAACGCCTGGGCCGTCTGCATCAGATCGCCCAGGCTGATTTGCTTCGAGAAAAAACGCTGTGCCTGGATGATGAAGGGGAATACCACGGCAGCCTGGCTGACCGAGAAGTTGAATCCAAGAAACTTGAGCGACCGGTAAACAATGGCCCAGGCATTGTTGATGACATTGGCAAAGCGGCTGCGTAATATTTTGCCTTCTACTTTTTCGCCGGCGTAAAACGCAATGCTTTCGGCATATTCGCGCAAGCGGACCAAAGCGTACCGGTAATCGGCGTTAAAGCGTTCATTAAGGAAGTTCAGCAAGATCAGGGGGCGCCCGATCTTGATTGCAAAAACCGTGGCTACGATAACGTAGATAAATACCAGGAAGACCATGCCGCGCGGGACCTCCAGGCCAAAAACCGACAACGGCCCCGACAAATTCCACAAGATCAGCGTAAAGGCAAAGGTGGACACCAGCGCGTTGATTACACCCATGCACAACGACAGCGACATCTCGGCGAATACCGTGACGTCTTGCTGTATACGTTGGTCGGGGTTATCGACAGGGGTGTCCAGATACTGACTGCGGTAATACGCTTGTTGATCCAGCCAGTTGCCCAGCAGATGCTCATTCAGCCACACACGCCAGCGTATCGTGAAGGCGTTCTGCACATAGAATTCGAAAAGCGAACGCACCACGTGTATTGTGGCCAGAACGGCAAACAGCACCATGGCACCCCAGAAGCCCGATTCGTCCAGCTTTTGCAGTGCTGTGTACATGGTGTTGTACCAGTTCGAGAACAGGACCTCCAGGCGCACACCGGCCAGGGTCAGAAACAGGATTAATGCCAGTGTGGCCAGGGGTTTCCAGCTGCGTCGTGGTGAAAAATAGCCACCTGCCAGTGCCCAGAATTGCCTGCCCCAGACCGTGCGCCTGGCCAATATTGCTATGGTAATGGAGGCCAGTACCACGGTAATGGCATAGGCTTGCAGGATCCATATGCCGCTTTCAACTAATGCGTCGGTCCAATTCATTTTTGAGTTCTTGTCAGTTGTTGTGTTTGCGGGTAATTCTGCAATGACCCTGTTTCACCGGAAACGTTCCCTTTGCAATCCAGGCGGGGTATGTGTTTATAGCTGATTGAGCGGGATCTTCAGGTAGTGCACGCCATTGTCTTCGGGTTCGGGGAACTGGCCTGCACGGATATTGATCTGGATGGCGGGCAAAATCAAAACCGGCATATCCAGGGATTTGTCGCGCTCGCTGCGCATGGTGATGAATTCACTGGCACTGATGCCGTCACGGATATGAATATTGTGCGTGCGCTGCTCGCCGGCGGTGCAGCTGTATGTTGCTGCGCGTGTATCAGGTGGGTAATCGTGGCACAGATACAGGCGGGTATCGTCGCCCAGGTCAAGCAGCTTGCGTATCGATGCATACAGCTGACCGGCGTCTCCGCCAGGAAAGTCACAGCGCGCGGTGCCTGTGTCAGGCATGAATAATGTATCTCCAATAAAGACACCTGCGCCTTCTACCAGGTAGGCTACGTCTGCGGGAGTATGGCCTGGAACGTGCATGACGCGTGCGGACAGGCGCCCGATGTTGAAGACCTCGCCGTCGGTGAGCAGATGATCGAATTGCGATCCGTAGGGCAGCAGGGTGTCTTTAAGGTTGAAGATATCCGAAAAGACCTGTTGTACCTGGACGATGTGCTCGCCGATGCCGGTTTTCCCGCCTAGTTGGGCACGGATGTAGCTTGCTGCCGAGAGGTGATCGGCATGGGCGTGTGTTTCGAGTAACCATTGCACCTGCAGTTGTCTTTGCTTGATGAAGTCTATGATCTGATCGGCCGACGCGGTACTTGTGCGGCCCGATTTGGGGTCATAGTCCAGCACGGAATCAATCACTGCACAGACGTTGTCCTGCGGGTGGTAAACCACGTAGGAAAAGGTGGAGGTCTGTTTGTCGAAGAAGGCCTGGACTTGAGTGGTGGTCATGGAGCTTCCCTGGGTTAATTGACAAAAGCGGGCGGAGCCTGGCCTTGATCTTACACGCAGTGCTTGTGCAGCCAGCCATCGTACAGCGATAATTGGCAAATTCCATTTGTTTATCATGAGGCCGCTATGCCGTATATCACAATTTCTGCCACCGAAGGACTTTCAGCCGAACAGAAAAAACAATTGCTGCAGCGTAGCAGCGATGCGGTCGAGCAGAGTATCGGGGCACCCTTGGCCAGCATACGCGTCATGTTGCACGAGCTGCAGCACGGGCAGTACTTGAATGCGGGTCAGTTCAATACGCCTGGTCTGATGTTTGTCGTAGACTTCATCGAAGGCCGCACCGAAGAGCAGAAAACCGCGCTTATTGCGGCGTTAAGCAAAACAGGCTCTGAGGTCTCCGGTATTTCGGAAAGTGAAGTACGCGTGCGTCTGGTCGACTTCCCCAAAGGGAATATGGGTATGGCCGGTGGCGTCAGCGCAAAAGCCATGGGGCGATAGGTGCGGGCATGACCATGGCGCAAATTCAACAAGCGCAAGAGCTGGTCGATTTCTGGCGCCAGGCCGGGCCTGACGCCTGGTTCACCAAGAATCCTGATTTTGATGCTGAGTTCAAGCGGCGGTTTTCAAGCATGTATCAGGCGGCGGCGCGTGGCGAACTCGATGGCTGGCTGGAACAGCCCGTGGGCAGTCTGGCGCTGGTTTTAGTACTGGATCAATTTCCACGCAACGCCTTTCGGGGCACCCCCCAGATGTTTGCCACTGATGCACAGGCTCGTCAATATGCACGGCACGCCATCGCTGCGGGTCATATCGAACAGGTTGATCCTTCGCTCTCATTGTTTTTCTGCGTGCCTTTCATCCATTCTGAAGACATCGACGATCAACGTTACGGCGTCGAGCTGTATCGTGAATTCGCGACCGGCAATATCAGCTTTGCGGTTGATCACTGCGACATCATTGCCCGGTTTGGCCGCTTTCCTCATCGCAATGCCATACTGGGTCGCCAAAGCACAGCTGAAGAGCTGCAGTTTCTTGGCGACGGGGGCTTTGCGGGTTAAAGTCCACGGCTCGTTGTGGTGCAGGCTTATTTCAGGCCCAGTTTTTTGGCAAGCTTGTGCAGGTTGCTGCTGTCCAGTTGCAGCAATCTGGCGGCTTGTGCCCAGTTGTCTTGTGTTTGGGCCAGCGCGTTCCGAACCGCTTGTCGCTGGCAATCTTCCATGGCAATACGCAAGGGAATAATCTTTTGCGTGGCAGCCGGCTGTACGCTGGCGGTATCTGCCGTGGCCACGCTTCCCGAGCCATAGAAGGGCTCTGCGGCATAAAGGTGGGCGTCCGACCCGTGAGTGTTGTTGTCATGGTCGCTCGCGTAACCGGCAAGGGCCTGATCGTCTTGCATGGCTTCAGCCAGCGACACATGAGGTGTTTCCACGTCCAGTACGTCTGGGTTCAGCGTAAGAATTTGGTCGCGTGAGGTGCCCTGGCTGAGTGTTTTCAGTGCGGCACGGCTGATGACGTGTTCCAGCTCGCGCACGTTGCCAGGCCAGTTGTAGTGCTGCAGCGCGCGCTCGGCAGCGTAGGACAGGCGCAGCCCGCGCAGACCCAGGCGTGCCCGGCTGAGCTCCATGAAGTGACCCGCCAGTATCAGTACGTCGCGGCCGCGTTCACGCAGAGGTGGAATATGTACCGGGTACACCGACAGGCGATGGTACAGGTCGGCGCGGAAATTGCCCGCCGAGGTATTTTCCTTGAGCTGACGGTTGGTGGCTGCAATGATGCGGACATCAGTCTTGATGATCTGGTCGGTGCCCAGCCGCTGGATTTCACCGTTTTGCAGGGCTCGCAGAAGTTTGGCCTGAACCGATAGCGGCAGCTCGCCGACCTCGTCCAGGAACAGGGTGCCGCCCTGGGCGGCCTCGAAGCGACCCGCTCGTTCGCTGCTGGCGCCAGAAAATGCGCCCTTGACGTGTCCGAACAGTTCACTTTCGGCCAGAGACTCTGGCAGTGCCGCGCAGTTCACATGAACCATGGGTTGCTGGCTGCGGCGCGAGCGACGGTGCAGCCTGCGGGCAAACAGTTCTTTGCCGACACCGGTTTCCCCTGTCAGGAGGACGGGCAGATCGGAGTCGGCCACGACATCCAGTTCATGCAGCAACTGCGTGATGGCGTCGCTGGTACCCACGATTTCGCTTTCGTCCATGATTTGCAGCGTACCGCTGTTGGAACTGCCCAATACCTTCAGGCTGCGGTTTTCCTTTTCAAGCGCAGTGACGCGAACAGCCGCTTCGAGCATCAGCGCGTAGCGTTGCAGTTCAGCCAATGCGGCGCTGTCGAACGCGCCGATTTCCAGTGCGTCGAGTGTGACAATGCCCCAGGGCCGGCCTTCGGTGTACAGGCTCATGCCCAGGCAGTCGTGCACGGGCAGGGGCACTCCTTTTTTGTCATCGAGCAAGCCGTCGTAGGGATCGGCCAGCATGCTTCCCGGCTCAAACCATGTTGGTTCGCGTCGTGAAAGTATGGTGGCAAACCGAGGATGCTGTGCCACGATGAAACGTCGGCCCAGGGCTTCGTGCGCCAGTCCGGCCGCGGCAACCAGACGCAGGCTGTCGTCATCCAGGCTGAGCAGGCCGACTGCATCGCATTCAAAATGCTCGCGCAGGATTTGTACGGCGCGTTGCAGCCGGATGCCATTGGGCAGGTCGGTAATGAGGTCGGCCAGTATCAATTGATCCATGGGGTATTTAATACCTTTACAGGGTTAAAATTACCATTTTTAAACAGGGTTGATTATACCCTACATGAATTTCCTGTTGATTTTTATGGAAATAAAGTTGGCACGCATATTGCTTAGATGGATGTGTGATCAACTGCAGAAGGACTGAATAGATGAACACCCTAGCCCCGGGGTCGATGGAGCAGGCCGATTGGCAAACTGCCTCCGTCGAAGACCTGGTTGCCTACATCGTAAAGCGATTTCATGAGCGTCATCGGGAGGAACTACCCGAATTGATTCGCCTTGCACGCAAGGTCGAGCATGTACATGCATCCAATCAGGCTTGCCCGGCTGGCCTGGCTGATGTGCTGGAAGGCCTGCAGCAAGCTCTGGAAAGTCACATGCTGAAGGAAGAGCAAGTGTTGTTTCCCATGCTGCTGAAAGGCATGGGAGCACTGGCGCGCGGTCCTGTGGCCGTCATGCGTTTCGAGCATGACGAGCAGGATCAGGCTCTGGCGCAGATTCATCAGATTACGAATGAACTGACCTTGCCTGATGGCGCCTGCGGTACGTGGCAGTTGTTATATGAAGGTTTGAAAAGCTTTACTGAAGATTTGTCGGAGCACATCCATCTGGAAAACGATGTGTTGTTTTTAAAGGGCTCGAACGCAGCAAAAGGAGTTGAGAATGCGCGAGTATAAGAAGTTATGGTGGGTATTGTTGGCTGTTCTGGCCCTTACCTTTGCAGTGCTTGGCTGGAGCGGTGTCGAGGTTTATCGGCAAGTACCGCCTATTCCCGAGCAGGTGGTCACTACCTCGAACAAGGTGTTGATGACCAAGGAAGAAATTCTCGATGGCCAAACAGCCTGGCAAAGCACAGGCGGCATGCAGGTCGGTTCAGTCTGGGGGCATGGTTCCTACCAGGCGCCTGACTGGTCGTCAGACTGGCTGCACCGCGAACTGCTGGCCTGGCTCGATCTGGCAGCCCAGGAAGAGGCTGGTGTGCCGTTTGATCAGCTCGATTCCGACCGGCAAATCATTCTGAAGAACCAACTCAAGAATGAGTACCGCACGAACACGCTTGATCCTGAAACAGGCATCGTGACCGTTACCGACCGGCGCGCGCAAGCTATGGCGCAAACGGCTGAGTACTACGTCAAGCTGTATGGCTCCGATCCGGAGTTCCGCCAGACGCGCGATAACTTCGCCATGAAGGAAGATACCTTGCCCAGCCTTGAGCGTCGCCAGGATCTTACCAACTTCTATTTCTGGACGGCATGGGCAGCCTCTACCGAGCGTCCCAACAGCCAGGTTACCTACACCAACAACTGGCCGCACGAGCCGCTGATCGACAACAAGCCATCGACAGCCAACGTGTTGTGGTCGATTGCCAGTGTGATCTTCCTGATCGCCGGTATCGCCTTCCTGGTCTGGGGCTGGGCGTTTACCCACCGTGAAGAGCCAGAACCCGTCGCTCCCAAGAAAGACCCACTGGGCATCGGCCCACTGACTCCTTCGCAGCGCGCGCTGGGCAAGTACCTGTTCCTGGTCGTGGCTCTCTTTGTGTTCCAGGTGCTCCTGGGTGGCTTTACCGCTCACTACACGATTGAAGGGCAGTCCTTCTATGGTATCGATGTATCGCAGTGGTTCCCCTATTCGCTGACACGTACCTGGCATCTGCAGACAGCCTTGTTCTGGATTGCCACGGGCTTCCTGGCAGCAGGTTTGTTCCTGGCTCCCATGATCAATGGCGGCAAAGATCCCAAGTATCAAAAGCTGGGGGTCGATGTTCTGTTCTGGGCGCTGGTGGTACTGGTGGTTGGTTCCTATATCGGTAACTTCCTGGCCATCAAGCACATCATGCCCGAGCACCTGAACTTCTGGCTGGGTCACCAGGGCTACGAGTATCTTGAACTTGGCCGCGTCTGGCAGCTTGTGAAATTTGCAGGCCTGGCTTTCTGGCTGGTCCTCATGCTGCGTGGCATGTTGCCTGCCTTCAAGAAAGAGGGCGACAAGAACCTGCTGGCCTTGCTGGCAGCCTCCACCATTGCTATCGGTCTGTTCTACGGTACGGGCCTGTTCTATGGCGAACGCACCCATATCACCATCATGGAATACTGGCGCTGGTGGGTGGTTCACCTGTGGGTGGAAGGCTTCTTCGAGGTGTTCGCTACAACGGCACTGGCCTTCATCTTCTCCAGCATGGGTCTGGTATCCAAGCGTGGTGCAACCGTAGCCAGCCTGGCATCGGCATCGCTGTTCATGCTGGGCGGTGTACCCGGTACCCTGCATCACATGTACTTCTCGGGAACTACCACGCCCGTCATGGCCATCGGCGCAAGCTTCAGCGCGCTGGAAGTGGTGCCCCTGATCGTGCTGGGTTACGAAGCATGGGAAAACTGGCGCCTTAAAGAGCGTGCTCCCTGGATGGAAGCCGTTCGCTGGCCCCTGATGTGCTTCGTGGCAGTGGCATTCTGGAATATGCTGGGTGCCGGTGTGTTCGGTTTCATGGTGAACCCGCCCATCTCGCTCTACTACATCCAGGGTCTGAACACCACGCCGGTTCACGCGCACGCTGCTCTGTTCGGTGTGTATGGCTTCCTGGCCATAGGCTTCACCTTGCTCGTGCTGCGCTACATCGTGCCTGGCTTCAGCTTCAATGAGAAAGTCATGCGCACTGGTTTCTGGGGTCTGAATGCCGGTCTGGTGCTGATGATTGCCACCAGCCTGCTGCCCATCGGCATCATCCAGTTCTACGCCAGCGTGTCGGAAGGCATGTGGTACGCACGTAGCGAAGAATTCATGCAGCAGCCACTGCTTGAAACCCTGCGCTGGATTCGTACCTTTGGTGACGTCGTGTTCATCATCGGTGCCCTGGCCATCTTCTGGCAAGTCGTGCTGGGTGTATTCCGCCCGAAAAGCTACGCCGCCAATGTTGGCTACGGCGCAACAGTCGGCGCCGAATAAGGTCGGCACTTCCAGGCGCCTGAGCGCCTGATCCGTACCAAGGCCGCCAGAAATGGCGGCCTTTTTCGCTTTGGGGGCGCCCGGTTGTTCCGCCGATTGTCACGAGAAGTATTATATTGACGGGCTGTGATGGGAACACCGGCAAGGCAGGGCGGTATGGCCGTCAGGCAGGCCCCGGTAATTTTGAAGGATGCACATAAGCATGTTTGCGGTTCTTGAAGCCAGGCGTGCAGGCTTGCTGGCTCGCCGGCACTGGATGGCCAATATCGTTGCGGGCATTGTTGTAGGCATTGTCGCCTTGCCTTTGGCTATGGCCTTTGCCATTGCCTCGGGGGTCAAGCCCGAGCAGGGTCTGTACACCGCCATTATTGCCGGTATGGCCGTTTCTCTGTTTGGCGGCAGCCGTGTGCAGATTGCCGGGCCAACCGGCGCTTTCATTGTTATTTTGTCGGGCGTTGTGGCCCAGCATGGTGTTGAAGGACTGCAGAGCGCCACCCTGATGGCCGGCGTAATTTTGTTTTTGTTTGGCCTGGCCCGCATGGGAGCCGTCATCAAGTTCATCCCGGCGCCGGTCATCGTGGGATTTACCGCCGGCATAGGTGTCATCATCTGGGTGAGCCAATGGAAGGATTTTTTCGGATTGCCGGATGTCGGCGGTGATCACTTCCACGAGAAGCTCTGGCAGCTGCTGCAGGTCTTGCCGCAACTGAACATGACGACCACGCTGCTGGCCATCGCCTCATTGCTGCTGGTTATCTTCACATCGCGCATCCCGCGCATGTCGCGTGTTCCGGGTCCGCTGTGTGCGCTGGTGCTGATCACCATCGTCCAGGCCATATTCAACTTCGAAGGCGTGGCCACCATAGGCAGTACCTTTGGTGAAATACCTTCCGGTTTACCGACTTTCCAGTGGCCCGACATTACCCTGACGCGCCTGGTGGAGCTGATCGGGCCCGCGTTTGCCATTGCGATGCTGGGCGCCATCGAGTCCTTGCTGTCTGCTGTTGTGGCTGATGGCATGACCGGTGCGCGTCATGACTCCAACCAGGAGCTGGTGGGGCAGGGTCTGGCCAATGTGCTGGCGCCCTTGTTCGGTGGCATTGCTGCTACGGGCGCAATCGCTCGTACGGCTACAAATATCCGTAATGGCGGCAACAGCCCGATAGCCGGTGTTGTGCATGCCATTGTGCTGATTCTGGTTTTGCTGTTGCTGGCGCCGCTGGCCGCCAGCATTCCTCTTGCCACGCTGGCGGCCATTCTGTTCGTGGTTGCCTGGAATATGAGCAATTTGCGTCATGTCGTGGCAATGATAAAGCGGGCTCCTCGGCCCGATGTCGTCATATTGCTGGTTACATTCGGTCTGACGGTTTTCGCCGACCTGGTGGTGGCGGTGAACATTGGTGTTGTGCTGGCCATGCTGCATTTTTTGCGCCGTATGTCCGAAAGCGTGATTGTGCGCCGGCAGGATGAGCATGCCTTGAAAAAGGAACTCGCACCCGAAGGGGTGGCTCAGCTGCCACCTGACGTTCTGGTCTACACCATCGAAGGGCCTTTCTTCTTTGCAGCAGCTGATGCTTTTCAAAGGGTTCTTGCGGAAACAGGCACCGACCCGAAAGTGGTGCTTATCCGTCTGGCGCATGTGCCCTTTATCGATGCTACAGGTCTGGAGGCGCTGGAAGATGCCGTCATAACCATGCAAGGCAGGGGCATGCGTGTAATTCTGGTGGAAGCCAACGACCGTGTGCGTGGAAAGCTGAACAGAATGGGGCTGATCGGCAGGTTGGGCGCCGGAAACTTCAAGGGAACCCTGGCCGAGGCGCTGGCAGACTTGTAGGCATTGGCACGGCGCCTGGCGCCTATGGCAGTAGCCTTACTTGCTGCGACAGCGCTTGTCGCAGCGTAGCCAGCCATGCGTGCCTGGACTGCCCAGGGCCTTCAGACATGGTGTGCAAAGACGCGACCCGTTCGCTGTCATAACGTTTGTCGCTGCCCAGCATTTGTTCAAAATGATTGGCTTGTTCGCAAACCTGCTGCATGTCGGCGTGTGCCAGAATCAGCGCATGGACCAAGACGATTTGCTGATCCGGGCCTGATGGTTCTGGATGCCTGCGCCATACTTGCGCAGTGCCGGCAATTTTCCTGGCTGCGGCTCCCTGGCCAACGGCCAGGTTGTATCGTCCGTCACAGAAAGATCCTTCTACCGCCTGCGGGTGGGACTGTATGCCGAAATCCTGCAGCGCTCGGCCGATAACATTGCAAATGAGCAGGTACGCCTTATCAGAGTGATCCAGGGGTTTGCCGCAAGCAGAGTAGGCCAAGCTCAGGTTGATGATGCCGGGGCCTTGGGGCACGATGCCGCCGCCCGACTGGCGCACTGTTACCGGCCAGCCTGCGTGCTCCGATGTTGCGCAAGCTTGCGTGAATGTCGCGTGGCGCTGATAGGTGCGTGGTACCACCAGCCCTTGTTCGGCCTCCCAGATGCAGGCGATGGGGCCTTGTTGTGCAGCCAGCGCGATCAGCGATTCGTCAAAACGGGCATGTTGTGGTTCATCTCTCCATGACAGCAAAGTGAACGGCATAGCGTTGCGGCCTCAGATACGTGCTTGCGCGAAATCTTCGTCACTCATGAACATATAGCGTACTGCGTCGATCAGGCCCAGTATGATGACCAGGGGGGCGAACAGATAGAAAATGATCAGATAAAAAATACCCCAGCCTATTTGCCCCAGATAGAAACGATGTGCTCCTAGCCAGCCCAGGAACAGGGCCAGCACAATGGTGATCTTTCTATGGTTGGTGGGCTTTTCAAGCTCATCGCTCTTGCTTTTGATGATCCACAAGCTGATTGGTACCGTGAGCACCAGGGCGATAAGAACCTTGATTGCGTGATTGCGCACATAGTCGTGCACGGCGTAGTAAATATCCGAGAAGTTTTCGATGACCAGGCCGGTCAGGTGCGATATCCATGCCAATGCGTCGTGTGCAATGGTCTCACCAAAGGTCAGGGCGACCAGAATGATGATGAAGATGGCGATTGCCAGAATGATTTTCTGCAACATAGTGTTTGTTGGGACTCCCGCGCCTTGAATAAGGCATAAGGCGCAATGATTCAGACGCTCATAGTGTAATGAGTTTACATGTATCAATTGTGCACTTTGGTTAGATTGGAGCTAAGTCCGGCAATTCAAGGTGCTTGAAGGCCCAGACGCCATAAAGAGGTCACTTCAGCCTGACGCGCAAAATGCAGCGGATCCGTCGGGTCGGCTGCCTTCGGGTGGCTGGGTCTGGCGGTGTGCTGTTCGATAATGCGCAAGCCCGCATCGGCGATGGCCTGCGGCAGGAAGTCGGGGCCGCGCAAGCCCAGATGCTCGGCCAGATCGGACATGATCAGCCAGCCTTCACCATCGGCTTCCAGATGTGTGGCCAGCCCTTGCAAATAGCCCAGAAGCATGCGGTTCTGGGGGTCGTAGATGGCATTTTCAATCGCGGTGCTCGGACGAGCCGGCAGCCATGGTGGATTGCAGACGATCAGAGGGCTTTTGCCATTCGGAAAAAGATCGGTCTGTTCCAGTGTGATGGTGTCGCCCAGGCCCAGGCGGTCGATGTTCTCGCGCGCACAGGCCAGTGCGCGTGTGTCTACGTCAGTCGCGACAATCTTGCGTACGCCGCGCTGTGCCAACAGGGCTGCCAGAACACCGCTGCCCGTGCCGATGTCAAAGGCCAGGCGGGTCGCAGGCAAGGGGGCTTGTGCTACCAGATCAAGATACTCGCCTCGATTGGGAGAGAACACGCCATAATGGACATGGATTTTTTCGGGCAGGCCGGCTGCGGTGACGCCTTTTTTACGCCATTCGTGTGCGCCGATGAAACCCTGCAGCGTGCGCAAGGGCAGCAAAAAGGGCCCGTCTGCTTCTCCCACTGCCTCCAGGCAGGCAGTTCGTGCGTCTGGAGCACGTCGCAAGGCTATGCCTGCCTGGGCATCCAGCTCAATGAGCAGGCGATTCAGCAGGGCGGCGCGTTGGGATTGTTGCTGCCGGTGTCGGTTGAAGGCATCCAGTGTCGTGGCCGCCTTCTTTGCATCGGGCTTGCGGTGCTTTTTGGAAGCAGGCCTGTGGTCTATCCGGCGGGCAAGCGCCTGCAGCAATTGCCGTGCATTCTGAAAATCACCGCGCCACAGCAGTGATGTGCCCTGACTGACCAGGCGGTAGGCTGCATCGGCGCTCAGCGTGTCGTCGGCTGTGATGATGCGCACGGGGGGCTGACCCAATATTTCTGCGTGCCATAGAGCGTGGCGGGTGGTGTCGCTTTCGCTCCAGGAGATCGTGGCGAAGGAAGGGGAGGATGGGTCTACGGGCATGACGGGTTGGAATACGTGCCAGATCTAAGAACTGAACATTGTAGGCGATGACGAGTTCAGGTATTCAAAATCAAATAATATAAAGATTATTTAAAGTATCTTTATATAAAAAAAGCTATTTAAAATAATCAAATCTTGTGTCGGCTTCTGATGTAAGCTACTATTAAGTATCTTTATATGCAAAAAGATTATTAAAATGAACTTTTCCTTGATTGCCGATCTTGTCGCCTTACGAAAGGCAAGCGAATTGACTCAGGGCCAGTTGGCTGAGCGTGCCGGGCTAAATCGCATGACGGTCCAGCGCCTGGAAACGGGAACACTTGATCCACGCGTCTCAACTCTGATGGAGATCGCGCGTGTCATGGGTATGGAGCTGATGCTGGTGCCGCAGTCCTTGCGCCATGAGGTTCATGGTTTCATACAGTCTGGTGGCAAGTTGCTGGGCCAGCCATCAGGCGCGGATGCGCCCGCGTCAGTCGTTGATATACTCAGTGCGCCTGACCATATGCCAGGCAAGAAGCAGCGGTCATGACTACGTCCATCAAATACCTGCGCATGTACCTGCACCAGCCCGCTGGCGACAGGCGCGCGATCGGGTATTTGTCGCAGTACGGAGACATCCTGAGAGTCTCTTTCGATGACGATTATGTCAATGATCCCGAGCGTCCGCTGTTGTCATTGAGCTATCAGGGGACCACCCAGGCCGCAACCCGCGAGATCCTGACCTCCATGCGTGACGCCCGACTGGTGCGCAACGATGGCCGTCTCCCGGTCTTCTTCCAGAATCTGCTGCCGGAAGGGCACAACCGTGAACGTCTGGCGCACGAACGCGGCTGCGCACCCGACGATGAATTCGAGCTGCTGGCTGCGGCCGGACATGATTTGATGGGGGCGCTGGAAGTCGAGCCCGTAGCAGCCGAACTGGGCGTACCCGATACGGTCCGGCATTGGCACACGGCTTTAGGTCTGGATGTGCTGGAGTCGGGCTTTGTCGAGATGCCGGTCGAAGATGCCGCCTCGCTGCCAGGCGCCGTAACCAAGTTCTCTGCAGTCCAGGACGGGCGTCGCTATGTGGTCAAACGGCGGGGTCAGGCAGGTTCCTACATATTGAAGTTGCCGTCTTCCCGTCACGCTGACCTGGTCGAAAATGAATATACCTGTTATCGCCTCTGCGCCGCACTTGACCTGGATTGCGCCTCGGCGTCAGTGATCTCGCGTGCCGATGCTGATCTGCCGGAAAACCTGCCTTTTGATCATATTCTGGCAGTGGCCAGGTTCGATCGCGGCCCGGGCGGGCAGCGCATACACATGGAGGAGTTTGCGCAAGCCCTGCAATACGAACCGCGCCACAAATATGGCAAAGACATGATCACCGACTATGCAGCCATGTTGCGTGTACTCGACAAGCTGTCCGGCAGGCCGGCACAAGATATCCGGTCTTTTGTCGAGCGCCTGGTCGCCTTCATGCTGATGGGCAATACTGATGCACACCTGAAAAACTGGGCGCTGATTTATCCCGATGGGCGTACGCCCCAGCTGGCACCCGTGTACGACCCTGTGTGTGTCACAGCTTTGTTCGACAGCGTGGCGCAAACCGACTATGGCATTAACCGTGCCATCGACAGGTGGGTACGGCAGTTCAGCTGGAACGACCTCGAATCATTGCTGGCTGCCACGCAAGTCATGCGACCTGGCCGCTACCTGAGTCTGGCCAGACAAGTGGTTCGGCGTGCGCAGGCCGTCTGGCCGGCGCTGCTGAAAGACGGCCCGCCTTCGGTACAGCGTGCCGTGCAGGAAAGACTGGACGGCGGTTTGGCCTTAACCGCCACATAGGCCTAGCGTTATTGCTTAGTCGGCGCAGGTTTGGCGTATCGCGTGTTCCCAGGCTTGCATCAGTGCCTGGGCCTGTTCTGCAGGCATTTGCGGCGTGAAGCGGCGCTCCACCTTCCACAACGTCGACAGCTCCTCGGTATCGCGGTAAACGCCGCTGGTCAGGCCAGCCAGATAAGCAGCGCCCAGCGCCGTGGTTTCTATCATGGTGGGTCTTAACACAGGAATACCCAGCAGGTCGGCCTGGAACTGCATAAGCAGATCATTGGCGCAGGCGCCGCCATCAACACGCAGCTCTGCCAATGGTGCAGACCCCGCCGCCACGGCATCGCGGCTCATGGCCTGGAGCAGGGCAGTGCTTTGATAGGCGATGCTTTCAAGTGCCGCCCGTGCAATATGCGCCATGGTGCTGCCCCGTGTCAGCCCGGTAATAGTTCCGCGCGCCTCGGGTTTCCAGTAGGGGGCGCCCAGGCCGGTAAAGGCCGGCACCACCATAACACCGCCTGAATCGGGTACGCTTTGCGCCAACGCTTCGATTTCACTGCTCTTGCGGAAGGCATTCAGGCCGTCACGCATCCATTGCACGACTGCTCCGGCCACAAACACACTGCCTTCCATGGCATAAAGCGGCTGGCTGCCGGTTTGTGCCGCGCTGGTCGTGACCAGACCGTTTTGCGAGGTATGAAAAGTTGACCCTGTATGCATCAGCATGAAGCAACCTGTGCCATAGGTGTTCTTGGCCATACCCTCGGTGAAGCAAGCCTGGCCGAACAGTGCGCTTTGCTGATCGCCGGCAACGCCGCATATTGGAATTGCATGGCCCAGCAACCGGGTGCTGACGGCGCCAAATTCGGCACTCGAGGGCAATACTTGCGGCATGAGGCCGGCAGGGATGTCCAGGATCTGCAGCAGTTCCGTATCCCATTCGTTATCGTGCACATTGAACAGCATGGTACGCGATGCGTTGCTGACGTCGGTGACGTGCTTTTCGCCTTGGGTCAGCTGCCACATCAGCCAGCTGTCTATCGTACCGAAGGCCAGTTCTCCCCTGGCGGCCTGATTGCGTGCATCAGGTACATGATCCAGAATCCACTTGAGCTTGGTCGCTGAAAAATAGGCGTCGATGCGCAAGCCGGTTTTCTCAAGGATCACGCCGTCAAGGCCTTTTTCCCGCAGGATGACGCAGGTAGGTTCGGCGCGGCGGTCTTGCCAGACGATAGCGTTGTAGACAGGTGCACCTGTTTTCTTGTTCCAGACAACGGTGGTTTCGCGCTGGTTGGTAATGCCGACCGCGTGTATGTCGCTGGCTTGCAGCCCGGCCTTGGCAATCGCTTCCTGTGCGGTGCTCAGCTGTGTTTCCCAGATTTCCCTGGGGTTATGCTCGACCCAACCGGGTTCGGGGTAGATTTGCGTGATTTCTTTCTGGGCTACCGCAACGATGCTTCCATTTCGATCGAAAACAATGCTGCGTGTACTGGAGGTTCCCTGGTCGAGTGCAAGTAAATAAGTCATGTTAAGTTCTGGAATTTAGGCTGATCAGGAGTGTACGGGTAACGGTACGGGCCACACAACTAGCCCTGGGCTATATCACACTGAACCTGTGCATGCGCCAGCAGATCAGGGAAGGGGTCGGGTGGTGGTGCGTCGGTAAACAGGCGATCTATTTGCTTGAGCTCCGCCACTCGTACCATGGCCGGACGATTGAACTTGCTGGCATCGGTGGCCAGCCAGACCTCGCGCGCGTGTGCAATGATCGCTTGTGAAACCTTAACTTCGCGGTAGTCATAATCGCGTAATGATCCATCTGATTCAATACCCGATATGCCGATCAGTGCGATATCGACCTTGAATTGCCGGATGAAGTCGACGGTAGCCTCACCCACGATACCGTAGTCTCTTGGTCTGACGACGCCGCCGGTAACGATGACTTCGCAATCCGGATTGAGGCTCAGGATGGAGGCGACGTTGATGTTATTGGTAATGACACGCAGCCCGATGTGCTGCAGCAGGGCCCTGGCAATAGCCTCTGTGGTCGTGCCGATATTGATCAGCAACGAGCAACCATTGGGCACCGCACGGGCGACCGCCTGGGCAATGCGCCGCTTGCCCTCGGCATGCAGGCTTTCACGCTGACGATAGCCGATGTTCTCTATGGTTGAGTTCGGCACGCGCACGCCGCCGTGAAAGCGGGTGAGCAGCTTGGCCTCACACAGGCGCTGCAGATCGCGCCTTACGGTTTGCACTGTCACGCCCAGATGGGAGGCAAGCTGGTCGACGGTGCTGCTGCTGTGCTCGTTCACATGCTGCAGCAACTTGAGCTGGCGAGGATTGGGAGTCATTTTTTTGTCCCTCATAGCAAGTAAGGCACTGTACAACGAAACAAAAAGAACGAATGCTAGGGTTATCAGCAAGGGAAATATGCTCCTAAACGAACAATAATGCGCAGAATAGAACAATAAACACGAGACAAACCCATGCAGTTGACGCTAGATGGCATAACCAAGAGGGTAGGAAGCGAAACGTGGCTCCACGAGATGAGCCTGAGCCCGCAGCCAGGAGCGGTTACAGTGCTCCTTGGGGCTACCCGTGCCGGAAAAACCAGTCTGATGCGCGTGATGGCGGGCCTGGATGTGCCCAGTTCCGGCAAGGTTCTGGTTGACGGCACTGATGTCACGGGGCAGCCTGTGCGCCAGCGCAACGTCGCGATGGTGTACCAGCAATTCATCAACTATCCTTCACTGACGGTGCGTCAGAATATTGCTTCGCCATTGAAACTGCGAGGTGAAAAAAACATAGACCAGCAAGTTCGTGCATTGGCAGAAAAGCTGCATATAGAAATGTTTCTCGACCGTCTGCCTGCCGAGCTTTCAGGCGGGCAGCAGCAGCGGGTTGCGCTGGCGCGTGCACTGGCCAAGAACGCGCCCCTCATGCTGCTTGACGAGCCTCTGGTCAATCTTGACTACAAGTTGCGTGAAGAACTGCGCGAAGAACTTACGCAGGTGTTTCGCAGCAGTGATGCGACCGTCATCTACGCTACGACGGAACCAGGTGAAGCCTTGCTGCTCGGTGGCTACACCGCCGTTCTCGACCGCGGGCGGCTGCTGCAGTATGGTCCTGCGCCCGAAGTCTTTCATTTTCCGAAAACCATCGACGTTGCCCGCGCCTACAGCGACCCACCCATGAACTTTGTTCAGGCAAGTCCGACTGCTGGCGGCGTGCAGCTGCCCGGTATGGGTGTGTTGCCGCTGGCCCTGCGCGACGGCGTCGTAGCAGGTCAGCAAGCGGTCACCCTGGGACTTCGTGCCAGCTCCTTGCGTCTGCAGGCTCAGGAGGGCGATCAGATCCTGCACGGCAAGGTACTGCTGGCCGAGATATCAGGTTCTGATACCTATGTGCACGTAAGCAGTGAAATCGGAGAGATCGTGGCGCAGGCACCTGGTGTTCATCATTTCAATATTGGTGATGACCTGACCTTGTATTTTTCGCCAGCTTCTGCGTTCATTTTCAGCGCTTCCGGCGATTTGGTGCTGGCGCCCAGCCAGACAAAGGGGGCTTGACATGGCGCGTATCGACCTCGACCTGTCGCATTCTTACGTGGCACACCCCAAAAGCGACGAAGACTACGCCTTGCTTCCCTTGAAAATGTCATTCGAGGATGGCGGGGCGTATGCCTTGCTCGGCCCTTCAGGCTGTGGCAAGACGACCATGCTCAATATTATTTCCGGCCTGCTTGCACCATCGCAGGGTACGGTTCATTTTGACGGCGTTGACCAGACGCAGGCGTCTCCCCAGGCGCGTAATATCGCCCAGGTGTTCCAGTTTCCTGTTGTGTACGACACCATGACAGTCGGAGAGAACCTTGGTTTTCCTCTGCGCAATCGCAAGATACCCGAGGCCCGCATCAAGGAGCGGGTGGGGCAGATTGCCGAAATGCTTGAAATGAGCCATCAGCTGAATCAGCGTGCCGCAGGTTTGTCGGCCGATGCCAAGCAAAAGATTTCTCTGGGGCGTGGGCTGGTGCGTGACGACGTGTCGGCGGTGCTGTTCGATGAGCCGCTTACCGTGATCGATCCGCATCTGAAGTGGCAGTTACGTCGCAAGCTCAAGCAGATACATCAGGAACTGAAGCTGACATTAATCTACGTCACACACGACCAGGTCGAGGCACTGACCTTTGCCGAACAGATTATGGTGATGTCGCGCGGCAGGGTCGTGCAAATGGGTACGCCGCAGGAATTGTTCGAGCGGCCTGCCCATACATTTGTCGGCCACTTCATAGGCTCGCCTGGCATGAATTTGCTGCCGCTTAGCGTGCGGGCAGGTATGGCCACGGTAGCCGGCGTCACCGTTTCCATTCCTTCGGATCTTTCGGTGGGCGAGGGTGAGCTGAAGCTGGGCATCAGGCCCGAGTACACACGGCTTGCACCAGTGGGTGAGCCCGGTGTCGTGAGTGCCGCCGTCGAGAACATACAAGACGTTGGCACTCATCAATTGTTGACGGCAAGGCTGGGTAACCACCTGGTGCGGGCAAGGCTGGCGATGGAGCACAACCTGCCCGAAATTGGGGCAACGGTCGGGCTCGCCCTGCTGGGACCGCAGTCCTGCTTTTACCGCAACGAGGAGCTCGTCGCATGAGTCAAGACACCAAACCCGTCAATCAAAAGGCATGGTGGCTGATTCTGCCCGTATGTCTGTGCGTAGCCTTTTCCGCCATCATCCCGCTGATGACGGTGGTGAACTATTCGGTGCAAGATATTTTTTCACCTACCCGGTCGGTATTTGTGGGAACTGAATGGTTTGCCATCGTGATGCGCGATGAAGACCTGCATGCCGCTTTGTTTCGCCAGCTGGGTTTTTCACTGTCGGTGCTGGCCATAGAAATTCCGCTCGGTATTTTGCTGGCCCTGTCCATGCCCGCCACGGGCTGGAGGGCTTCGGCGGTGTTGGTGCTGGTGGCGCTATCGTTGCTGATTCCCTGGAACGTCGTGGGCACAATCTGGCAGATTTTCGGGCGTACGGATATCGGCCTGATGGGGCGCGCCCTGAGCATGATGGGCATAGATTACAGTTACGCCAGTAATCCAACCCAGGCCTGGCTTACGGTGTTGCTGATGGATGTCTGGCACTGGACGCCGCTGGTGGCCTTGCTGGCCTATGCGGGCCTGCGCTCGATTCCCGAGGCATACTACCAGGCTGCCAGTATCGACGGTGCCAGCAAGTTTGCCGTATTCCGCTATATACAGCTGCCCAAGATGCGCGGGGTGCTGATGATCGCGGTGCTGCTGCGGTTCATGGATAGCTTCATGATTTATACCGAACCGTTTGTGCTGACCGGGGGCGGGCCGGGTGATGCCACCACTTTCCTCAGTCAGTACCTGACGCAAAAGGCGGTCGGGCAGTTCGATCTGGGGCCGGCGGCGGCGTTTTCCCTGATCTATTTCCTGATCATTCTTGTGTTCTGCTTCATTTTGTACAACTGGATGCTCAGGGTGGGCACTCAAAGCAAAGAGGCCGGCCATGAATAAAAAAGCACGCTTCAGCAAGCGCACGATCTTCCTGATTCTATATTTGGTGTTTGCCATGCTGCCCATCTACTGGATGGTCAACATGAGCTTCAAGACCAACTCCGGCATCTTGTCCAGCTTTTCCCTGCTGCCGCAGGAATTCACGCTCGATAATTACATCACGATCTTCACCGACAGTTCCTGGTATAGCGGCTATATCAACAGCCTGATCTACGTCGGGCTGAATATGGTGATTTCGCTGTCGGTGGCATTACCGGCTGCCTATGCGTTTTCGCGCTATCGTTTTCTGGGCGACAAGCATGTGTTTTTCTGGTTGCTGACCAACCGCATGACGCCGCCGGCCGTGTTTCTGCTGCCATTTTTCCAGCTGTATTCAACTATGGGCCTTATGGATACCCATTGGGCTGTGGCGCTCGCGCACCTGGTGTTCAATGTGCCGCTGGCGGTCTGGATACTTGAAGGTTTCATGAGTGGCATCCCACGTGAAATCGATGAAACCGCCTATATCGATGGATACAGTTTTCCCCGTTTTTTTCTGACCATATTCCTGCCGCTCATAAAGTCGGGTGTCGGTGTGGCGGCGTTCTTCTGCTTTATGTTCAGCTGGGTGGAGCTATTGCTTGCGCGTACTTTGACCAGTGTCAACGCCAAACCTATTGTGGCGACCATGACCCGTACGGTGTCGGCCTCGGGGATGGACTGGGCAACGCTGGCTGCTGCGGGCACATTGACCATCATTCCTGGCGCCATCGTCATCTGGTTCGTGCGTCACTACATTGCGAAAGGCTTCGCAATGGGTCGCGTCTAGGCCCCTGGCACGATAAGGAGACATTATGTTTGGCTGGATGATGTGGACTTTGCCAACTGCGGTATTTTTCATTTGCATCGTACTGATGCTGGTTGGCATGACGGTGTGGGAGCTGAAGTCTCCCACCACCTTGCGCAAGGGCTTCCTTCCCATGAGCACGACCAGGGGCGATCGCCTGTTCATAGGCCTGCTGCTTGCCGCTTATATTAACCTGGTGTTCCTCGGGCTGGGCGAAAGCATGCTGGAATGGTTTGCCCTCGAGGAAGAGCCCAGCGTGTGGATCAGTTTTGTCGTGTCGATGCTGGTTCTGGCATTTACCTTGCGCAAGGGTTGAATAATTAAAACCGTGTGGCCCGACCATCCCCCCGGGTTGCGCGTCGTCATAAGAATGGGGACTTTGTCATAGGAGACAGCAATGTTATTTCGACGTACTGCATTGGGGTTAGCCATAGCATGCCTGCTATCCGGACAGGCGTTTGCCGGTGAAGCCGAAGCCCGGAAATGGATAGATAACGAGTTCCAGCCTTCGACTCTGAGCAAAGACCAGCAGATGGCGGAAATGAAATGGTTCATCGAGGCCGCACGCAAGCTGAAGGAACAGGGCGTCAATGAAATCTCTGTGGTGTCCGAAACCATTACCACCCATGAATATGAAGCCAAGACACTTGCCAAGGCTTTTGCCGAAATCACCGGCATTACCGTGCACCACGACCTGATCCAGGAGGGTGACGTCGTCGAGAAATTACAGACGTCCATGCAATCGGGACAATCCATCTATGACGGCTGGGTCTCCGACTCTGACCTGATCGGCACGCATTACCGCTACGGCAATATGCTTTCGCTGACAGACTACATGAAGGGTGATGGCAAGGAATGGACCAACCCCGAACTGGATATTAAGGATTTCATAGGAACATCATTCACGACAGCGCCCGATGGCAACCTTTATCAGCTGCCCGACCAGCAGTTTGCCAACCTGTATTGGTTCCGTGCCGATCTGTTTGCAAGGCAAGATCTGAAAGACCAGTTCAAGGCCAAGTATGGCTATGAGCTTGGCGTGCCGGTCAACTGGACTGCCTACGAAGATATTGCCAACTTCTTCACCAACGACGTGAAGACCATTGATGGCAAGCCCATATACGGGCACATGGATTATGGCAAGAAAGACCCGTCGCTGGGCTGGCGCTTTACCGATGCGTGGTTGTCGATGGCAGGTACCGCCGACAAAGGTACACCCAACGGCATGCCGGTCGATGAATGGGGCATACGCGTTGCCGACGACAAATGTACCCCCGTTGGCGCATCGGTCGCACGTGGTGGTGCAACCAACTCGCCGGCCGCAGTGTATGCACTGACCAAATATGTCGACTGGATGAAAAAATACGCGCCCAAGGAAGCGCAAGGCATGACATTCAGCGAATCGGGACCGGTGCCGGCACAAGGACATATTGCCCAGCAGATATTCTGGTACACCGCATTTACGGCCGACATGACCAAGAAGGGGTTGCCCGTTGTGAACGAGGACGGTACCCCGAAGTGGCGTATGGCACCCGCTCCGCACGGCCCGTACTGGAAAGACGGCATGCAGAACGGGTATCAGGACGTCGGTTCCTGGAGCTTCTTCAAGAATCATGATCCCAAGAAAGTCGCTGGTGCATGGCTGTATGCCCAGTTTGTAACCGCCAAAACCACCTCGCTCAAGAAGTCCATCGTCGGGCTGACATTTATCCGTGACAGCGATATTCACAGCGAATACTTCACCAAGAATGCAGACAAGTACGGCGGCCTGATCGAGTTCTATCGCAGCCCGGCCCGTGTGGCCTGGACACCCACCGGTACCAACGTGCCTGATTATCCCAAGCTGGCGCAGCTATGGTGGCAAAACGTGGCGACCGCGATTACCGGCGAGAAAACTCCACAGCAAGCTATGGATAATCTGGCCAAGGAAATGGATGACATCATGGCCAGGCTGGAACGTGCAGGTATGAGCCATTGTGCGCCCAAACTCAACAAGAAGAGTGACCCCTCCAAGTGGCTCAGTGATACCCAAGCCCCATGGAAGAAACTCGACAACGAAAGCCCCAAAGGTGAAACAGTTGCCTACGATGCATTGTTGAGTGCATGGAAGGAAGGCAAGGTACGGTAGAATCCATACTTTTTCATGTCGAATCAAGCTACTCACCAAGAGTCCGGGCGCCCGCAGCTGTTGCAGGCGCTGGCCGGACTAGGCCAGGTCGATCTGGCCGTTATCGGCGGCGGCGCAACCGGGTTGGGTGTTGCGCTGGACGCCGCCCAGCGTGGCCTGTCTGTACTCTTGCTTGAGTCGCATGACTTTGCCAAGGGCACGTCGTCACGAGCCACCAAGCTTGTGCACGGCGGTGTACGTTACCTGGCCCAGGGCAATATCTCCCTGGTCCAGGAAGCACTCCATGAACGCACCACGCTACTGAATAATGCGCCCCATCTGGCCAGGCCACTGCCTTTCGTGGTGCCAGGCTACAAGTGCTGGGAAGTGCCCTTTTATGGGGTGGGCTTGAAAGCCTATGACGCCCTGGCTGGTAAGGCCGGCCTGGGTTCGACCCAGTTTCTGAGCGCCAGGCGAACACTCGACTGTATGCCGGGTGTGAAAGAGCAGGGCTTGAAAGGTGGCGTCAAATACTGGGACGGCCAGTTTGATGACGCACGGCTGGCCCTGGCATTGGCGCGCACGGCCGCGGCGCAAGGAGTGCTGCTGGTCAACTACTGTCCTGTTACCGAGCTTCTGCACGAGCAGGGCAAGGTCGTGGGCGTGCGCTGCGCTGATGCCGAATCAGGGCAGGTTTTCACCGTCCGGGCGCGTTGCGTGGTGAATGCAACCGGGGTCTGGGTGGATGACATCCGTCAGAAAGACGGCCAGGCCGCAGGGCGCACAGTGCAGCCTATGGTTGCACCAAGCCAGGGCGTGCATCTGGTTGTCGACAGCGAATTTTTCCCGGGTGATCACGCCCTGCTGGTGCCCAAGACACAAGATGGACGGGTATTGTTCGCCGTGCCATGGCTGGGCAAGGTCATATTGGGCACCACCGATACGCCACGGCATGACTTGTCGCGCGAACCTGATGCATTTCTCGAAGAGGTCAACTTCATCCTTGGCGAGGCAGCCAGGTATTTGAAGCGGGCCCCCACACGAGCCGACGTAAAAAGTATCTGGGTAGGTTTGCGGCCTTTGGTGCGTCCCCCCGAGAACGAAGGGAACAACACCAAGAAGATCAGTCGCGAGCATACTGTGCTGGTCAGTCCGTCTGGAATGGTTACGGTCACAGGCGGCAAATGGACGACCTATCGGGCCATGGCAGAAGATACGCTGCAAAAATGCGTTGAGCATGGCTTGCTGCAAGATCTTCCTGCCTCTAGTACGGCAAGCCTTAAATTGCTGGGCGCATCCTCCGGACGTACTTCCATGGCGCAGACCCCGGGGTTGTTGTCATACGGATCCGAAGCCAGTGTAGTGCAGGGCTTGCCTGGTGCCGATATTGAACTGGCCCCCGGCTTTACCGTGGCAATGATTCGCTTTGCCGCACGCTATGAATACGCCCGCACAGTAGAAGATGTGCTGGCCAGGCGTATACGGCTGCTGTTCCTCGATGCGAAGCTGGCCGCGGAACTGGCTCCGACTGTTGCGCAAATTCTGCAGGAAGAAATCAATGTGGATCCCAAGCTTGATGACTTCCTGACGCTGGCAGCCCAATATCAGCATGTGCCTGCCTGAGGCAGGTTCCGGCACGTGTCAGCCTGCGTGCCGGATCTTCATGCCTTGTTCAAGAAGTGAATAATGTTCTGGCCGACTCAAAGCGCTTGGCGTAATAAGGGTTGTCCAGGGAATCTATACGGACTTTTCCACCCGAAGAGGGCGCATTGATGAAGCGCCCGTCGCCCAAATAAATACCCATATGAGAAAACGGGCGATTCAGGGTGTTGAAAAAGACAAAGTCACCCGGTTTTAACTTGCTGCGCGAGATAGGTCTGCTCAGGTGCGCGATGGCGGCCGTGTTGTGCGGCAGCGGCTGGCTGGCAGCCTGCCGGAATACGTAAGCGACCAGGCCGCTGCAATCAAAACCCGTAGCCGGCGCGCTGCCGCCGTAACGGTAGTTTGTTTGCATGAGACCTGCTGCCGTCAATATGACATTGCCGCGCTGTGCGCCGTCGAGTGCGATAGTGGGTGGAGGAACGCGCGGCTGCGGCGTCTTTGTTGGCGTCGGCCCCGTACACGCAACAAGCAGGGTGAGGGACAATGCCAGAGGCAGGCGGATGCTTCGCGTGGTCAAGGAAGATTGCATCATGAGGGCATCTTTTCAGACGGCTCCAGAGCCAATGCCATCTATTGTGTCATATATTATTCAAGTAATTGCGTTATGTTCCTATTACGATAAAAGCTCACGGAGCATCGCGCATATATGAAAGTCACGGTTTTTGGCATAGGTTATGTGGGGCTGACACAAGCTGCTGTCCTGGCCGAAGTTGGTCACGATGTCGTGTGTGTTGATATTGATCCGGAAAAGGTGGAACAGCTCCGGCGCGGCCAGATCCCGATATTCGAGCCAGGGCTCAGTCGCCTGGTGCAAGATAATCATGCCGCTGGCCGCTTGCGTTTTACCGTCGATGCTGCCGTGGGTGTGCTTCATGGCGAAGTTCAGTTCATAGCTGTGGGCACGCCGCCCGACGAAGACGGTTCAGCAGACTTGTCGCAGGTGCTTGCCGTCGCGCGAACCATTGCACAGACCATGGACAGCCATCGCATCATTATCGACAAGTCCACTGTGCCGGTGGGTACTGCCGACCAGGTAGCCAGCTGCGTGACACAAGAGCTGGCAAAGCGGGGATTAAGCAAGCTCACCTTCGATATCGTGTCGAATCCCGAGTTCCTGAAAGAGGGCGCCGCGGTCGCAAATTGCATGCGGCCCGACCGGATTATTATCGGCACCGACAGCCGTCATGCCGAGGACGTGATGCGCGAGCTGTACGCACCCTTCAACCGCAATCATGAAAAAATGATAGTGATGGATGTGCGTAGTGCTGAGTTGACCAAATATGCCGCCAATTGCATGCTGGCCACCAAGATCAGCTTTATGAACGAAATGGCTAATCTGGCCGACAGGCTGGGTGCCGACATAGAAATGGTGCGCCAGGGTATAGGATCCGATCCGCGCATTGGCTACGACTTCATTTATCCGGGGGCGGGCTATGGTGGTTCCTGCTTCCCCAAAGACATACGTGCCTTGATACACACAGCCAATGAAAATGATGTTGATGCAGGCATTCTGAAGGCGGTCGAGGCACGCAACAACGCACAGAAAATGCTGTTGTTCCGGAAAATTCATCAGCATTATCAGGGCCGGTTGGAAGGCAAGACCTTTGCACTGTGGGGCCTGAGCTTCAAGCCCAATACCGACGATATGCGTGATGCGCCCAGTCGGGTTCTGATGCACTCCCTTTGGCAGGCCGGTGTCAGAGTGCAGGCCTACGATCCCGTGGCAATGAACGAAGCGCGGCGCTTGTATGGCAATAATCCCGAAACCCTGACGTTATGCGCAACCAAAGAGGACGCCTTGACGGGGGCCGATGCGCTGGTCATTGTGACCGACTGGCAAGTGTTCAAGGCACCGGACTTTGCCTGCCTGAAAGCGCGGCTGGCGCAGCCCGTGGTATTCGATGGCCGCAATCTTTTTGAGCCGGCGAGAATGAAGTCTCATGGCTTTGCCTATTACGCCATAGGTCGTCAGGCATAAAAAAAACCGGCTCCCTGAGCGGGAACCGGTGGTGAACTGCAGGCCGCATAAGCGGCCTTTTTACGGGCTTGCTGCCGGGATCAGTACAGCACCTCGGGCAGCCACAGGCCGATGCCAGGGAACATATACAGCATCACGATGGCGATGATCTGTATGCCCATGAATGGCAGCATCCCTGCAAAAATCTGGTTCAGCGTGACGTGTGGCGGCGATACGCCTTTCAGATAGAAGGCCGACATGGCAACCGGCGGTGACAGGAAGGCGGTTTGCAGGTTCAGCGCCACCAGCAGACCGAAGAACAGCGGATCGATCTGGTAATGGGCCAGCAGCGGCAGGAAGATGGGCATGAAGATCACGATGATTTCCGTCCATTCCAGCGGCCAACCAAGCAGGAAGATAACGATCTGCGCCAGAATCATGAATTCGACCGGTGTCAGGTTCATGCCCAGTACCCAGTCGTTAATGATTGCCTGCCCGCCCAGCAGGGCAAAGGCTGCCGAGAAGATACTGGAGCCGACAAACAGCCAGCACACCATGGCGCTGGTCTTGGCCGCCAGATAGACCGACTCCTTGAGCATGGGTATGTTCAGGCGACGATAGGCCAATGCCAGCAACAACCCCCCGAACGAACCCATGGCCGCTGCTTCTGACGGTGTGGCAAAGCCGAACACGATACTGCCCAGCACCGCCAGAATCATGAGTGCCAGCGGGAAGAACGAGCTGAGCAGCATCTTGAAGATTTCAAGGCGGGCAAAGGTAAGGAAGGCGTAGTAAATAAGCAGCAGGGCACCGAGGACTATCAGTGTGATCCAGAACGACATCGGAGCAGGTAATCGTGCGTCGGCATCGGTCTCCTCGGCCGCTTCGGCCTGGGCAGGCGCACTTGTGTCGGCTGTGCTGTCAGCACCCAGGGGTTGGGCACCCAGCGGCTCGGCCAGTCCGCCCGAACCCGGCGGTTCGGCCAGCCCGCCCGAAAACTGGGTTTCGCTACCCATGGAGAACGAACCCATCTCTACAAGACCGCTTTCCTGAACCGGGTCGGGTTCGGTGACAATGTCGTAGGTGAGCGCCATGGCGGCGGCGAAGACCAGCGCAGGCAGCAGCGCAATCACCATGTTGTACAACAAGGTGCCCATGGGTACATCGATGTTGCGCTTGCCCTTCATGGCGCCAACCAGCCCGGGAATCACGCGATTGCTTATGGAGTTCTTGATGTTCTCGGCAAACTCGGGCAAGGTGACGCGGCGTTCCTCTGCAGACAATGGAGGAGCTGATTTGGGGCTGATCTTGGCGACGATCATGATGTAGAACACGTACAGCAACGCCAGCATCAGGCCTGGAAAGAAGGCCCCTGCATACAGCTTGACCACCGAGACACCTGCCACGGCACCGTACACGATCAGCAGCACTGATGGCGGTATCATGATGCCCAGGCAACCGCCTGCGGTAATGGCGCCGGCAGTCAGGCGCACGCTATAACCAGCTTTCATCATGGCCGGCATGGCCAGCAGACCCATCAACGTAACCACTGCGCCCACAATACCTGTTGCGGTAGCAAACACGGCGCAGGTAATGACGGTGGCTACGGCCAACGAACCCGGCAAGCGGGCCATGGCCAGGTGCATGCTCTTGAACAGCCGTTCGACCAGGTTGGCGCGTTCAACCAGATAACCCATGAAAATGAACAGGGGCACCGCGATGAGCACATCGTTGGTCATGACGGCGTAGGTACGCAGCACCATCAGGTCGAGTGTTTGCTCGATGGCAATCTGTGGCCCCATGCCCCGATAGGCCAGGTAGGTGAACATCACCCCCATGCCCATGAGGGTAAAGGCGGTGGGAAAGCCCAACATGATGGTGACGACAATCAGGCCCAGCATGAGCAGGCCCAGGTGACCGTTGGTGATGTTCTCCGGCGACGGCATCAGCACAAACAGCGCAATGACAACGGCCACTAATATAGAGAGGCCAAACCATATCTCTTTTCTCATGGTTGCTTCCCTTTTTCTTGCTCGACAACCAGCTTGTCGAGGTCTTTGATATCTTGCTCGTCCACGTGGACCATGCCCTTGAGTTTATCCAGGTCGACTTCCTCCACGTCTTTTTCACGCTTGGGCCAATCACCGCGCTTCAGACACTGAACGCAATAGACCACTTCAACAAAACCTTGCAACAGCAAGGCGATACCGGCCAGTGGAATGATGGCCTTGAAGGGGTAGATGGGTGGGCCGTCAGCCGTGATGGTGGAGTGCTCGTTGATCATCCAGGATTCGGCGGCATAGGTGTAGCCGGCCCAGACCAGGGCGATAACGCCGGGAAAGAAAAACAGAATATATAAAGTCAGATCCAGTCCGGCCTGCAGGCGGGGAGGGAAAAAACCATAAAGTACGTCGCCACGTACGTGCCCGTTCTTGGACAGGGTATAAGCACCTGCCATCATGAACAGACCGCCATACATCATGTTCATGGCGTCAAATGACCATGCATGCGGATTGCCTAGTGCGTAACGGGAAAAAACTTCATAGGTGACAAATAGCGTCAAGGCCAGAACCAGCCAGCCGAAAAGCTGACCGACCCAGGTATTGAACCGGTCTATGGCCAATAATAATTTTTGCATGGTGAACCTGCTGGGGGGGGAACTGCAGGGCGCCGAACGGAATGTGCCTTGCCCTGCGTAGCCGATTTAAAAACACCACCCGTACTGCTTGTGGGTGGTATTGTTGTTTGCTGCGTTTCGGCTTAGCTCTTGTTCTGAGCTGCTTTGCGATAGTGGTTGTAGGCCATGCGCCGATTATTGTTGGTGTCCATGTCCCAGGCTACTGCGCGGGCGGCGAAGGCTCGTTGCGATTCTTCGATTTTCTTGAACATGGGGTTGGTTTTGGCTTTCTCGGCAATGATCTTGTCCCAGACGACCAGCTGCTCTTGCAGAATGGCATCGGGTGTTTTGTAGAACTTGACGCCGTCTTGCTGCAGCTTGATGTAGTCTTCCGAGTAACGGCTGACCGCTTTCCAGGACATATCGGCCGAAGCCGCTTCAACTGCGTTGGCAATAATGGCCTTCATCTTGTCTGGTAAGGCGTTGTACTTGTCTTTGTTGAAGGTGATCTCAAAGGTTTCCGACGACTGGTGGAAGCTTTGCAGCATGCACACTTTCGATACGTCGGGGAAGCCCAGCAGACGGTCGGATGAAGCGTTGTTGAACTCGGCGCCGTCGAGCAGGCCGCGGTCGAGTGCGGGAACGATTTCGCCACCAGGCAAGGCGTTCACGGCTGCGCCCATGGCTGTAAACAAGTCAATGGCCAGACCGTTGGTACGGAACTTCAGGCCTTTAAGGTCTTCAGTCTTGGTAATGGGGTTCTTGAACCAGCCGAATGCCTGGGTGGGCATGGGGCCGCTCAGGAAGGTAACGACGTTACCGCCGATTTCAGCATAGAGTTCGTCGAGCAATTCCTTGCCGCCGCCGTATTTGTGCCAGGCCAGTACCATGTTGGCGTCCATGCCGTAGGCAGGGCCCGACGAATACAGTGCCAGGGCGTTTTGTTTGCCGTAGTTGTAACCCAGCACGCCATGGCCGCCATCGAGCGTGCCCTTGGACACAGCGTCGAGCAGGGCAAATGCAGGAACAACCGCACCAGCCGGCAAGACTTCGATCTTGAGCTCGCCACCCGTCATGTCGTTGACTTTCTGGGCGAAGTCAAGTGCGTACTCGTGGAAGATGTCAACGGTGGGCCAAGTGCTCTGGAACCTGAAGTTGGTAGGGGCTTGTGCGCTGACAATGGCAGGGAAACCCATGCCGACGGCAGCGGCGGTACCTGCTGCGGCGCCCCCCAAGAACTGACGGCGCGACGATTTGGGCTGAACGGCTTTGGCGTCCACTTTTGCACTACTTTTCATTTATGTCTCCTGGCATGATGCGATGAAGTTTTGTTGTTTGCAACTGACTGCAAACTTTTAACTGCCGGTGCTTTTATAGGCGATACAAAAAACCACGTCAATAAGTCTCAAGCCGGTAAAAATGACCCTTTGGGACGTGTTGCAAATAGGCGGAAAACTTCTGAGAGCCAGACTTCATGCGGGTCTTTCTGAAAATTGACGCTCGTTTTGTTTATGTTTCAAAACGTTTTTCGAGCTGTGTGAGCAGGGTTATCACGTAGTAGTTTTCGTAAGTTTTTTGCTCTTTCAACAAGCCGGTCAGCCTTAATTCGTTTTGATCGTGAAACTGGTTTCCGTCATCGGCCGCAGGCAAGTCGTATAAATAAAGCGTTCACCTATACCTTTTCCGGGAGAACTGGGCTAGGATTCGGTCAACGAAAAGCCAGTTTGTTCAGTCTGAAGGGGGTGGACAATGTACGAGTCCAAGAACGAGTCTTTACTGTCGCCGAGGAATTTTGCTTACCGGATTGTGTCGCATGTAGGCCTTGCATTGTTTGTCGTAGGCTTCACCCTGTCGATAGGCGTACTGGGCCATCTGCTGCTTGAGCCGGTTGTATGGCACGATGCCGTTCTGAATACCGCGCTGATTCTCTCTGGAATAGGTCCGTACATTGTGCCGGCGAATGTCATGGGAAAGATTTTCTTTTCTTTGTACAGCATTCTGGTGGGCCTGGTTTTTGTGGCGACCCTGGGGCTCGTGCTGGCACCGCTGGCACACCGCATCATCCATAAGTTCCACCTTGACGAGCAGGACGACGATTGAACTTTACATCAGCGTGTAAACTTGCACGTTTTGTCCTGAAGGTATGGCGAAAGAATTGGCACGACGCACAAGTTTCAGCGGGCCGGCGCTCGTTCGCCTGCTGGCGCACTGGAATGATGCCCGGATTCGGGAGCCGTCGCAGTCGCTTTCCGATCGTCTGAGCCAATGGCTGGGGTGGTCGGATGCGATCGCCTTGGCCGGTGCATTGGGTGGTGCCGTACCGGCTGGTTCTCCGATGACCCCTTCAGCATCGCGGACGACCCGCTCACCAGACTACGATCAGGAATACGAACGGGTCAGAAACGCCCTGGTCGACTTGATCGACAATGTCAACAAGCCGCCACCGGTCAGGCACAGGCATCGCCAGGCGCCGGCGGCCAGGCCGGACAATCCCGTACAAACGGAGTCCATTGAATTTTCAACGTATCGGCAGCGTTACATTACTCTGCAGCAGACCATGGAAGCACGCTGCAGCGAGTTGCGCACTCGCCTGCGTGCCAGACTGGCCGGCATGTCACCTGAGATGGCACGCCTGGCGGCGGTGGACGCTGTGATGGAGCAGGCGTTGAATGAGCGTGAATTTTCCGTGCTGGCGCGGGTGCCTGTCGTGCTCGAGGCGCACTTCCGGCGTCTGAAGCACGAGGCCGCACCGTTGCCTGCGGCTGAGTCTGGCCAGGAGTCGGCGACCACTGCCAATGCATGGCTGAATGTATTTCACCAGGATATGCAGAGCGTATTATTCGCAGAACTCGAAATTCGTCTGCAACCGACTCAAGGGCTGCTGGCAGCGCTGACGCGCCGGCCGTAGCCGTTAACTGATAAGCCTATGAATCGACTTCTTCAACTTCTTACATTTCTCGCAGGGCTCGTTGCCACAGGCTGGATAGGTTCTCATTACCTGGGATCGAACCTGCTGGCGTTGGCCGTCATTGCGCTGATCGTCATTGTTTACCTGGCCGGTGCGTTCGAGCTGCTTCGTTATCATCAGGCCACAAGCAGTCTGATGAGGGCGCTCAAGGCATTGCCCGAGACGCCGGATGGGCTGGAAACCTGGTTGAGCTCGGTGCATCCCGCCCTTCGGACTGCGGTCACGCAGCGGGTTCGGGGAGGGCGCTCAGGCTTGCCCAGGCCGGTGCTGACGCCTTATCTGGTAGGCCTGCTGGTATTGCTGGGCATGCTGGGCACGTTTCTGGGCATGATCGCGACATTGCGTGGTACGGGGCTGGCGTTGGAAAGTGCGACCGACCTGGCCGCGATCCGGGCCTCGCTTGCCGCGCCGGTTCAGGGTCTGGGTTTTGCCTTTGGTACCTCGGTTGCGGGCGTGGCAACCTCGGCGATGCTGGGCCTGCTGTCGGCCTTGCTTACGCGTGATCGCATTCATGCAGCACAGGCGCTGGACGCAACGACGCTTGGTGCCTTGCGTGCCCATACGCCAGTGCATCAGCGTGAAGAAGGCTACCGGCTGTTGCAACAACAGACGCTGAGCATGGCCTCCGTAGCCGACAGGCTGCAGGCGATGATGGTTGCAATGGAAGAGAAAAATGCGAGCCTGAATGAGCAGCTGCAAGCTCGCCAGGAGCAATTTCATGCAAAGAACGAAGCGACATATCTGCGCCTTGCTGAGTCGGTAGAGCAGTCATTGAAAGCCAGTGTTGCGGAAGGTGTGCGCAGCGCAGGCACAGCGATCGAGCCCTTGGTGCAAACCACGATGTCGGGCCTGACGCAGCAGACAGCCGCCTTGCACGACAACGTGACACAGGCTGCGCAGCAGCAGCTGGACAGGCTGACTCAAACATTCGAGCAGCGCTCGGCCGGCATACTGAAGGGTGTATCCGAAAGCATGCAGACGACGGTGCACGACCTGTCGGCTGCCTGGCAGAGGGCGCTTGGTGCCCAGCAAACAACCAGCGAGCAGCTGTTCGCAGATAATCAGCGCGCGTTGGCAGCGGCAGCAGCGGCCCTGGAGCAACAGGCCACTGCACTGGTGCATGCCGTGGATCAGTCGCATCAGACGCTGCGGGCAGACCTTGCTGGCCAGGACGAGAAGCGCCTTGAGGCCATGGTTGCCAGCCTGGCCACAGCGGCCGCAGACTTGCGCATGCACTGGCAGGAAGCGGGGGAACAAGCCATGAGTCAGCAGCGGGAAATCTGCGCAGCCCTGGCCCAGACTGCCACCGACCTGACGGCACAGACAAAGCATCAGGCAGACGAGACGATGGCCGAGATGGGCAGGCTGGCCGCCTTGTCCGGCGACGCCCCCAAAGCGGCCGCGGGTCTGGTCGCCGAGGTTCGCCAGGCTTTCTCCAACAGTATGGCTCGCGAGAACGCCATGCTCGAAGAGCGCAACAGTCTGCTGGAAACTTCGGCCGGCTTGCTCGATGCCATGCGACATGCTTCATCAGGGCAGCGCGAGGCCATCGACGCCTTGTTGGTCAAGTCCGCCGATGTGCTCGACCGTGTGGGCACCCGCTTTACCGAGCAGACCCGCAGTGAAACGGAAAGACTGGCGTATGCAGCCAGTCAGATTACCGGCAGCGCCATCGAAGTTGCCAGCCTGGGCGATGCATTCGGATCTGCCGTCCATGCATTCGGTACGTCCAATGCGGTATTGGTCGAGCATCTGCAGCGTATAGAAGCCGCGCTGGAGAAATCCATGGCCCGCAGCGACGAGCAGCTTGCCTACTATGTGGCGCAAGCCAAAGAGGTCATAGACCTGAGTGTCATGTCGCAAAAGCAGATTATTGAAGAGCTTCAGCAGGCCGGTGCGAAGCAGGCACCTGCCGGTACGGCGGCGCCATGAACGACGATCTGGATACCGGTATCGAGCCGACTGCGCCGGTATGGGCGGTATTTGGCGATCTGATGTCCGTGCTCCTGGGCGCGTTTGTATTGGTCCTGGTAGGGGCGATCGGCTTGCAGCTGGAGCTCTCGGCCAGGCTCGAAGAAGAAGTGGAGCATCGCCAGGAAGAAACGCAGCGGCGCATCAGCCTGGAGCAGGCGCTGGCCAGACCGCTGGCCGAAGGCAGCGTGACTTTGGTCGACGGGCGGATAGGCATTAGCGGCAGCGTGTTGTTTGCGCTGAACTCCGCCCTGCTGCAGGATGAAGGCTTGCAAGTGCTGCAATCCCTGGTGACGCCGCTGACGGATTATCTTCAGTCGCATGATCAGATCCTGATGGTGAGCGGCTTCACCGATGACCAGCAAGTGCTCGAGGGCAACCTGAAGTTTGATGACAACTGGGATCTTTCGGCACAACGTGCCCTGACGGTTACTCGTGCCTTGATGGAAGCGGGCATTCCGGCATCGTCGGTATTTGCGGCGGCCTTTGGCGATCAGCAGCCGGTTGCCTCGAATGCCGACGAAGAAGGGCGCGCCAAAAACCGGCGCGTTGAAATTTCGCCGGTTCCCGGCCGCCTGTCGCAGGGGGTACGTGCCACGCCATGAAACAGGAAAAGTTAGCGTTGGCGGCGAGGCAACTGGCCGAGTGGCGCGAGCGCGGCGAGGACAGCCTGGCGCCATCACGCTTTCTTTTTATGGAAGCGCTGGCCCGACGCATGGCAGGTCAGGATGGTGATGCCTGGCGTGTACTGGAAGAGCGCCTGTTGCGGTACCTGCGTCACTATCAGGACGAGATCGTTGAGCCGGCGCGCCAGTCTGCCCAATGCTCGCAGCAGGCTGCCGCGCACGGCGGCCGCGAGGCAGCATCGGGCCCTTTGGGTGAGCTGCTGCGCGACAGAACCAGGCTGCAGATGGAAGGCAGCGGCGGTGGCACGACGACAGATGCCAGCGCCATGCAGCCATTGAGTCTGGATCCTGCGTTGATTGATTACTTCCGCAATGCGTGGGCAAGCGTCAGTGCCAGCCGCATGGTAAGGCAGTCGGGCGAGCAGGTTCCCGATAACGCCGGCCCGCTTAACTCCAGCGGTTTGGCCCATCGTACGCTGACACTGATGCAGACTTTGTCGCCGGGCTATCTTCAGCACTTTCTCTCTTACATGGATGCCTTGTCATGGATCGAGCAGCTGAATGAAGACAGGCTTAAAGCGGAAGCCAAACCTGCTGCGTCGGGCAAGCGCAAAGCCGCGCCACGCAAGGCTTAGCGAGTATTTGTATTAGTGAAATGAAATTGTCCATATCTAAAAAGGTCAATTTCAAGTACAATGGTTAACTTCATGTCAGTTAACGGTTTAATAAAAAAACCGGTCAAACGCAGCGTACGCGGCAAATTTGTTGTTTTCAAAATCATCTACGTACCCGCAAGTTTTACGCAGTCAAAGCCTGTCATCAATGGGCATAAAACTGCGATGCGGGTAGCGCTGGAAAGTGCAGTTCTACTCGATGTGTCTGAAATAACTCCAGCATTCTGAACCCTGCGGTTTGGCAGCACAGGCATTTCGCCTGTGCGTCGTTCAGCGCGCGCGCCGTGCCGATCGGGACGAGCGGGTCCGTTACTGTCATGGGGCACGGCTGTGTCGTTTATCAACCCCTTGCAACGAGTCGACTTTCGGCTTGTTCAACATAACGGAGAAAAAACCATTGAAAACACTCAACCAACTCAGCGTCAGTATATTGCTTGCCGCCAGCGTAATCGGCGCACCCGCTCTGGCAGCCGTTCCCGAATCCAGCGACCCGATCAAGATCATCGATAACAACTGGTCGAGTCAGAAAGTACTTGCCCGCGTCGCACAGCAACTACTCGAGAAAGTTGGCTACCAAACCGATATTGTGCCGTCAGACAGCCAAGGACAATTTGCGGCAATGGGCCTGGGCGACCTTCATTTGCAGATGGAGGTCTGGGAAGGCACGATGCACGACAGCTTCATGAAGGAAGTGAATGCCGGACGTATGGTTGACCTGGGCAGCCACACGGCAACAACGCGTGAAGATTGGTGGTACCCCGACTACATGGAAGAAATTTGCCCGGGTCTGCCTGATTGGAAAGCGCTCAATGCGTGTGCGGAAAAGTTTGCAGCGCCCGAGACGGCACCCAAAGGACGCTATCTTGCAGGCCCGGTCGACTGGATCAAGCACGATAAAGAAAAAATTGAAGCGCTGGATTTGAACTTCACTGTGGTCAATGCCGGCTCTGCCGCCGCACTGTTTGGCGAGCTTAAGTCAGCCGCCGCACGCAAAGAACCAATTGTGTTGTTCAACTGGGCACCTAACTGGGTGGGTGCGGCATTCCCCGGCAAGTTTGTGGAGTTTCCTGCCAACGAACCGGCGTGCACCGAAGACCCGGCATGGGGCGTTAATCCGGACAAGACCTACGACTGCGGTTCGCCCACTGGCGGCTACCTGAAGAAGGGCGCCTGGGCCGGCTTCGAGGAAAAATGGTCTTGCGGTTATCAGTTGATCAAGAACATTGACTTCACCGGGCCTATGATAGACCAGGCTGCGGCATTGGCCGATGTTGATGGCCTGTCCCACGATGATGCCGCTACAGCATGGATCGAGAAAAACCAGGAGCAGGTTGCCGCCTGGATGCCTGATTGCGCCAAATAACACGCGTTGGTGCACAGCACTGCTGAGCAGGCTGTGCACCGTTGGAACAGGCTTCACACCCGCGTGTGCGTAGCCTGTCTGTTCAACTCCACACTTTTCCGACGCCGCATAGGTTTTACTGAACCAGCCTGATCTGTTTTTATATTGCTGATCCGTCGGAGAGTGGCTGCGCGTTCGCACGCGCCTATCTGACAGGTCTATTTATGAGCGATAAGGTAAAAATTTCATGCAGGAATCTTTGGCAGTTGTTCGGCAAGGGTAGTGCCGGTTTCTTGGAAAAACATCAATACAATCCGGGCGATGCCGATCTCGAGGCTGTCGGTCTGATTGCTGCCATCCGTGATGTCAGCTTCGATGTTCATGCCGGCGAAATTCTGGTCATCATGGGCCTGAGCGGTTCCGGAAAGTCTACGCTGGTCCGCTGCATGACCCGGTTGGTCGAGCCTGTCGCCGGGCAGATTTTGTTTGACGGCATTGACCTGCTGAAGGCATCACCCGCCAGCCTGACCGATATCCGTCGACGCAAGATGGGGATGGTATTCCAGAACTTCGGATTGTTGCCACACCGCACAGTAATCGATAACGTTGCTTTTCCACTCGAGATTCAGAACGTACCCAAGGAAGTACGACTGGCCAAGGCGCGCGAGCTTGTTGCGACGGTGGGTCTGGAAGGGCGCGAGCACAACTTTCCGCGTCAACTCTCTGGCGGACAGCAACAGCGCGTCGGCATTGCCCGCAGCCTGATTGGCGAGTGTGATGTCTGGTTCCTGGACGAACCCTTTTCGGCACTTGACCCATTGATTCGTCGCGAAATGCAAGATGAGTTCATAAGCCTGCAGTCGCGCCTGAACAAGTCGATTGTGTTCGTGACCCATGATTTTGATGAAGCAGTACGCCTGGGTGATCGTATAGCCATCATGAAGGATGGTCGTCTGGCCCAGATAGGTACTGCCGAGGAATTGCTGCTGAACCCGGCAAATGATTATGTTCGGAAATTTGTCGAGCATGCGCCGCGAGCCAAGCTCATCACGACCCGTCAGATCATGGTTCCGGCACAGACGGAAAGCGTCAATCTTGCCGACACTGGCAATGTGATCAAGAGCACCGACGTGCTGGAAAAGATTGCTCAGCGTGTGATTGAATCGGAGCGTGCCTTGCCGGTGGTCGATGCTGCAGGCGCCTTGGTGGGGCAGGTGAGCCGTGAGCACTTGGCGAGGGCACTATTCCAATGACACAGACAGCAATCTTAACCAGTGCCAAATCAGGCACGCAGCAACGCAAGGCAAAGCAGTCGGAGGTACTGAGTGCTGCCGTCAAGCAGAACGCCTTGTCACCTGCTGGCAATAGCGCCAGGCCGATTCCTTCCTGGCTTTTGTATTGGTCTGCCGCCATTGTCCTGATAGTGCTGGGCCAATTCATGGTTACCCGCTACGACTGGGTCGCAGAGTATCCGTCCGGCTGGGTGTTGCCGGTCAAGGAATGGATCGATTCGTTTTTCGAGTGGCTGGTGTATGGCATAAAGTTTTTTGACGGTACGTCCTATGCCTTTACTCCGCGTGACGTTACGCGGGGGATCTCGGCATTGCTGGCTCATCCGCTGAACCTGACCGAGTCCTTGTTTTTTGACGGTTTCTCCAAATCCATTCCGGCCTTGCCATGGATTACGGTCGTAGGTTTTGCCGCCATCCTGGGGCACTGGCTGGGAGGCTGGCGAACCGCCTTGCTGGCTGCGGTCTCGTTTGCCTATCTGACATTGTTTGATGTCTGGCACGCGTCGATGCAGACCTTTTCACTGGTCCTTATTACCGTGCCCCTGGTGTTCGTGCTGGGCCTGGCCGCCGGAATACTGATGAGCAGGAGTCCGCGCTTCCGAAGTGTCATCACACCCTTGTTCGATGTGCTGCAGAGCATGCCGCCCTTTGCCTATCTGGTTCCTATCGTGGTGCTGTATGGCGTAGGCAACGTGCCGGCCATGATCGCAACAGCACTGTTTGCCGTGCCACCGGTTGCGCGTTGCATCGCGCTCGGTCTGGATGGCGTAAACAAAGGCGTGATCGAGGCGGGGCAGATGATGGGGTGCACACGCGCGCAGTTATTGTGGCGTGTGCAGATCCCGGCAGCTCGTTCCGCTTTGCTGGTGGGGCTGAATCAGGGGGTAATGCAAACACTGGCCATGATAGTGCTGGCGGCGTTGATCGGCGCCGCGGGTCTTGGCAGTGAACTGCTGACGTCCTTGCAGTCATTGCGTCTGGGCGAGGCGCTGGAGCAAGGGATCGCGATTGTCGTGATCGCTGTTGTACTCGATCGCCTGAGCCGTGCGTATGCACTCAAGCAGCCCGTGTACGTGGATCCCGACCTGAGCTGGTGGCGACGTCATCCGCATCTTTCGCTGGCCATAGCCTTTCTGCTGGCAAGCATCGGAATAGCCGGTGTGCTGCCAGAGTTGGCGTTGCTGACCGATGAGTACAGCATCACCACCGCGCCGTACTGGAATGCGGGTATAGACTGGATCAACCTGCATCTGTATGACCATGTTCAGGCCTTCCGCAACTTCGCCTTGATGGAGGTTCTGATACCGATTCGTACCTTCTTCCGCGCGATTCCCTGGCCCACTTTCGTGGCCTTGGTCGCATTGCTGGGCTACCGGCTCGGTGGCTGGAGCGTGGCCCTGACCGCCGGGCTGCTGGTATGGTTTCCTGCTGCAACCGGTTTGTGGACCGAGGCGATGACTACCCTTTACATGATAGGAACTGCAGCCGTAGTGTGCATAATTGCAGGCTTTGTGATCGGTTTGATCGGCTCGCGTACTGCGCAGGGGTCGCGCTTTGCCTCGGGTGTATGCGACTTCTTCCAGACCTTTCCGTCGTTCATTTATCTGATTCCGGTGGTGATGCTGTTCAAAGTCAGTGACTTGTCGGCCATTATTGCCGTGCTGCTGTTCGCCGTGGTGCCGATGATACGCTACACCATACTGGGGTTGCGCAGCGTGCCGGTGCATATCATCGAGGCGGCAACCCAGCAGGGCACAACGCCGCGTCAGCGGCTGCTGAAAGTGGAGCTGCCTATTGCGCTGCCGGAGATCATGCTGGGTGTGAATCAGGTGATTTTCATGGCCTTGTTCATGGTTGCCATTACGGCGCTGATAGGTACCCAGGACCTGGGTGCAGAAATCAACGCGGCACGTTCGGGCAATGAAATTGGCAAGGCACTGGTTGCCGGCCTGTGTATTGCGTTCCTCGGCATTGCCGCGGATCGTCTGATTGGTGCATGGGTCAGGCGCAAGAAGATTGCGTTGGGTCTGATTGCCGGTTGAAACACATTGAAGCTTTCCATTTCTTCATTTACTTGATTTAAATCAGTCGGTTGCAGCTTTGGCGTGGTGCGCCACACTGCAAATTGGCTAGAGTTAAAGGCATCGGGACACAGCGGGTTTTTTTACGCTTGTTGTGTCCTTTTTGCTCCAGGCTGCAATGACAGCCGATCTTGTAAAGGAAACTACTTCATGAAGAAAGTTGCGCTTGGCGCCGCCATCCTCGCCGCCTCGGGCCTGCTTCACGCGCAGGAAGCCGTTTACGTTGTCGAACCCACCCATACCTTTGTTCATTTTGAAGTCCTGCATGCCGGCACTTCTACCAATCGAGGACGTTTCGACACGGTGGAAGGCCAGATTGTGCTCGATCCTCAGGCGCAAACCGGAAAGGTCGACATCCTGGTGCACCCGACCTCGGTTAACACAGGCATTCAGTCCTATAACGAACACTTGCTCAACGCCGACTTTCTGAATGCACCAGAGTATCCGACAGCAACGTTCGTGGGCGATGATTTTGTTTTTGAAGACGGCAAGGTCAAATCCGTTACCGGTGCATTGACCCTATTGGGCAAAACCCGGCCCGTCACGCTCAAGGCACAGCGTTTCAACTGCTACGACAACCCTCGTGCGAAAGCACAGGCCTGTGGCGGTGATTTCGAGACGACAATCAAACGCAGTGACTTCGGCATGAACTTCGGCCTGCCGGGCATACCTGATGCCGTACGGATACTTATACAGATCGAAGCCTTGAAGAAGGGCTGACGGAATGCGCCGCAGGCATGCCGTGGCAGATGCCAGGACGCAGCCATAACGGCTAGCCCATCCTGGCCACCGCCGTGAGCGCCTGTGGCACATCCAGGTTTTCAATGAAATGCGAGTCGGCGCCGGGTGGCATGAACGCCAGTGATTTCTGTGTCTGCAGCATCATCACCACGGGTACGCTCAGGGCCGCCGCCATATGCATAGGCCCTGAATCGGGCGTAATCATAAGTTGAGCCTGAGCCAGCATGGCGGCAAATTTCCGTAGAGGCTGAGGCAGGCAAAGCGTGCCGTGAGGCAACGCTTCCAGGGCGCGCTGCAAGTCAGGCAGCATGGTCTTCTCTTCGGGGCCCACAAAAACCACAAATCTTTTTCCTGCCCGATCCAGGCCTGCCATCAGTGCCAGCCAGAAGGAAAGAGGGCAGACTTTGTCTGCATGGCCGCCCACAAAAACCGCAACGAATGGCTCGGCTTTGTTAGTGCCGTTCAGCGCCAGACCCAGGTCTTGCAGTTGGCCGAGTGCGCTTGCCGTTTCTTCGTCTGATATGGCAAGCCGGGTGCGGGCCGGCCCAACGGCTCCCAGCGCCCGCGAAAAAGCCGTGCCGGTGTCGTAAGCATGAACAACAGGATCCTTGACCTTGACGTGATACCAGGCGGCATCGTCTTTCGGCTGCCCCATTATGTAGCGGGCGCCAAGCAGCCTCGAGAACATCAGGCCGCTCAAAGAGCTGGATGCCAGCTGCACCGCCAGGTCGTAGCGCTTGGCCCGCATTTTGCCCACTATCGCCAAGGCACGCCAGGGCAGCAGCATTGCAGATCTGGATATTGCGATAACATTGTCGATGGACAGGTTGGTAAACAGCGCCGCAGTATTGTTTGTAACCAGGAAGTCTATCTGCGCCCCGGGAAATTGCTCGCGCAGCGGAGCAATAACGGCGGTGCTAAGAATCGCATTGCCTATGCGGTAGTTGGGGCGGACGACAATAATCCTTGCAACATCCTGCAGCGCTGCAACCGGTATCTCCGGCTGGCTGGCCGACGAGGTGCGTAGTGCAATAAAAACAGCCCGCTTGGCGATCTTTTCCAACTTCTTCGCAAGCCTTTTCATCAGCGATTCTTCCCGCAGCATAAGTATTTGGATCGCGCGGACGGAATGGATGTTTCTGTGAAAACAGCGCTGGCGTCTGGCGGCTGGCGCAATGATATGCTTGCTTTATGGCATTTTTAAGAAGCCTGGGGTTTGTATAAAGCATTTATGGCTTCTAATGCCTGCAAGCCTGTCTTTCGAAACGACCCGACGTATCGGAGGTTATACTCTGCACGTTATCTTATTGCCTTATTGCGCATGCGACGATTTATCGTCATATTTTTCATCTTTCTGCTTCCTGTTCAGGTTCTGGCTGAATCTTCAGCCGCCTTGTTTGCCGGCCATCCCCAAGACGCCGCCATCGTCGTTTCTGACGCAGCCTCTGCGAGCGATACTGCCATCGCAAAGGCGCCACTGTCGTTTCCCGGCGATTCAAACCCTCAGCAACCGATGCATTCAGACATCGCTGATTTAATCAGCGGTGCAATGCCATCAGTGTACGAAAACACGCCCGCCGGACACTGGCAAAGCTACCGTCCGGTTCCATTTCGCCTGATCTATTTTCGATTTATCAAGCCGCCGCGCGTCTGAAGCGCTCATCTGGCGTTTTCAGGGCTGCGCCGCACGGCCCTGTGTTGGCGTGCGTTGTCCGCCTGCGCAATGACGCGGCTTACTTTATTTAATCAGGTTTGTATATGGAATGGCTTCTGGACCCCAATATCTGGGTAGGTCTGCTCACTCTGGTTGTACTTGAGATCGTGCTGGGCATCGACAATTTGATCTTCATCGCGATTCTGGCGGACAAGCTTCCGCCTCATCAGCGCGACAGGGCGAGGCTGATAGGCTTGTCCCTTGCGCTCATCATGCGTCTGGGCTTGCTGACGATAGTCTCATGGCTGGTAACTCTGACCACCCCTTTGTTTTCTCTGGGTGCCTTTTCGTTTTCGGGCAGGGATCTGATACTTCTGTTGGGCGGGATCTTTTTGCTGTTCAAGGCCACTACTGAATTGCATGAGCGGCTGGAGGGGACGGTTCATGAGCGCAAAGATTCCAAAGTCTATGCGGGCTTTGGTGTCGTGGTTGTGCAAATTGTGGTCCTGGATGCTGTATTTTCTTTGGATGCCGTCATCACGGCCGTCGGCATGGTCGATGAGCTACCTGTCATGATGGCTGCGGTGCTGATCTCCATGGCCATGATGATGTGGGCGTCCAAGCCGCTCACCAGCTTCGTGAACGCACACCCCACAGTTGTGGTGTTGTGCCTGAGCTTTCTGCTGATGATAGGGCTGAGCCTGACGGCGGAGGGGTTGGGGTTCAAAATTCCCAAGGGTTACCTGTACGCCGCGATCGGATTCTCCATTCTTATCGAGTTTTTCAACCAGCTGGCGCGTCGCAGTCTGCTAAGGAACCAGGCTCGCCTGCCGCTGCGGGACCGCACTGCGGATGCCGTCTTGCGCATGCTGGGCAGCAAGAAGGGCACTGAGGCGGCAAACCAGGGGTCGGAAGCGGATGTGCAGGAGCTCGAATCTGCCTTCGGAGCCGAGGAGCGCAGCATGGTCAGCGGTGTGCTGACGCTGGGCGAACGTTCGATTCGCTCGGTCATGACTCCTCGGGCTGAAATTTCCTGGATCGACGTGGACGAGGAACCTGCCGCGATACTCCAGCACCTGCGAGAAACGCCTCATGGTTTCTTCCCGGTTTGCCGCGGTCAGCTTGACAACATACTGGGTGTTGCACGGGCCAAAGACCTGATAGCGGATATGATGGATGGGCTGAGCTTTAACGAGCTCTCAAGCCTGCGTGAGCCGATAATCGTTCATGAATTGACGGGTGTGCTGAGCGTGATGGAAACGCTCAGGACGTCGCACGGTCAGCTGGTGCTGGTCACTGATGAGTATGGCACCATCCAGGGTCTGCTGACACCCATGGATATTCTGGAAGCGATTGCCGGTGAGTTTCCTGACGAAGATGAGTTGCCGGCCATTCAACTCATGGAGCCTGGCCGCTGGCGTGTTGAGGGTGCGACCGATCTGCACTACCTGGCCCAGGTGCTCGAGACCGATGCACTGCTGCGACTGGCCGATGGGCACACATCTGTCGCAGGCTTGCTGTTGGGACGATTCGGCTCATTGCCCGGGATAGGCGCCACGATGGAGCTGGGCGGCCTGCGGTTCGAGGTAATGGAGGTGAGTCATCGACGCATCGCCACGCTGGAGGTGGTACGAACGTATGGTCGGGAGTTCGACAAACCGGAGACCACAGATGTTAACGAGGCGCCGTAAAACGTCGAGGTGTTGCAGAAGGGTTTCGGGCTTATGACGTTGCGGTCAGCCCAAGGCCTTTTTGCTGACGCCCGAACAGATCGCACAGCGCCTGAGTAATGGGCTGCTTGCCGTGCTCCAGTCGTTCCAGCATGCCGACACGGCGTACGATAAGTGGGCCGGGCAGGGGTTTGATCGCCAGTTGCTGACTATCCCATTCCGCATTGCCCAGTTGCGGCACAATGGCTACGCCATAATGCTGGCGTACCAGCTGGGCGATCGCTTCAATCGAGTTCAGCTCAAGTGCGATATTGGGTGTAACGCTCAGTTGTTTCAGTGCATAGTCGACCAGCCGGCCCGTCCAGAGCGAACGGTCGAACTGCAGGAAGGGCTCGTGATGCAGCAAATCCATGACGGTTCTGTTTCCGAGATCTTGTGCGGCGATCAATACCATTCTTTCTTCGTATAAAGGTGTCCATCTGAGGCCGTTCGGTACTGCGTTGGGCGGCTCGGTGACGACGGCGGCATCCAGCTCGCCTTTGGATACCATGCCTGCAAACTGGGCTGATTGTCCGGCCAGCAGTCGCACATCAAGATCAGGATAGGCGCGTTTGATGTCTGCCAGAACGCCGCCGAAGGTACCCATCAGTGCCGATACCAGGGCACCCATGTGCAAGGTACCCCGCAGGGTGCCGTCTGATTGCACCAACAGATTGTCGTAATCGGCCACCAGCTTTTCAAGTCGATCGAGCACCCGGCGCCCGTCAGGTGTGACGCTGAAGGTTTGTGCACCGCGCTCGAACAGCCGCAGGTTCAGTTCAGTTTCCAGATTCTTGATTTGCAGGCTGACGGCGGCCTGGGTCAGGCCAATCTGGCGGCCAACCTCGGCAAAGCTGCCCAGTCGTGCTGCGGCAAGTGCAGTTCGGAATTGCCGGATGGAAGACATAAGGTGTTTACGAAACCTTGTTATAAAAAATACTTGGCCTGATCAAAATAATTAATAGTTTTACTTTTGTCAAGCTTCAGTCCACTATAGAGGGACTATTCAACAGCATGCATTTTTTGCCTCGCAACGAAGGTTTTACATGACGGAATCATCTACTTTGCACGTTGAGGTCTGGCGCGGTGGCGAGCAGGGCGGTTACGAGCCCTTCGAGGTCCCGCGCCGGGCAAATCAAACGGTGCTCGACGTGGTCACACATATACAGCGTCATCAGGATCCGACGCTGTCTTATCGCTATGCCTGTCGGGTCGGGATGTGTGGATCCTGTGCCATGCAGGTCAACGGCGTGGCGCGGTGGACATGCCGTACTCACGTTTCGAAAGTGGCAACAGACGGGCGCCTGCAATTGGCGCCCTTGTCCAATATGCCGGTCGTGAAAGATCTGGTGGTCAATATGGACACCTTCTTCGAAAAAATACAGTCGGCACACGGTCGATTTGTCGGAGAGCATACCCGCCACGATCCGGTTGCGGCAGTCAAACCCGACAGCCCCGAGCGCCAGGAAGCCGATGCCGGCATAGAGTGCATCGGCTGTGGTGTCTGTTATTCCTCGTGCGATGTCGTCACCTGGAAACCCGACTACCTGGGGCCCGCGGCATTGAACCGCGCATGGACTCTGGTGAACGATATCCGTGATATTGACTTCCTGCGCTTGTCGGCGGTTGCAGGCGATGCGGGTTGCCATTCCTGTCATACACAAGGATCCTGTACCTTGCGTTGTCCCAAGGAGATTTCGCCAACCGGCAGCATTGCCGGTCTCAAGCGAACAACAGCCCGTGCGGCCATGCGCGGTGAGCTCGATGCTGAATCCGTGAAAAGGAGCCGCTGATGACCGCCGTCAATATACAGGGTGCGCGCCGCTGGTACTGGCAGCGCATTACCGCCATGGCTATGGCGGCCTTCGTTACCATCCATCTTTTCGTGATCATCTACGCGATTCAGGGAGGCCTGAGTGCGGCGGAAATACTGGCGCGCACGCGGGGCAATCTATTGTGGGGGCTGTTTTACGCAGCCTTCGTCGGCCTGGTTGCCGTGCATGCCTCCATCGGCATACGCAATGTACTGGTCGAATGGTGCTCGCTGGGTGACTCTACGGCTACTTGGGCATCGCGATTGCTGGCACTGATCCTGCTGATTATGGGCTTGCGAGCCGTATGGGCGGTCACTTTCGGAGGCGCAGCATGAAGAAGAACGATATGCGCGCCCGCAAGCATGCCAGCTGGATGGCGTTCGGCATACACCGCCTGTCGGGCATTTTGTTGACTATTTTCCTGCCGTTCCATTTCTGGACGCTGGCCTTGGCACTGGAAGGTGAGGCTGCGCTGGATAGCGCCCTGTCATGGTACGAGGCACCCATCTTCAAGGTGGGCGAATGGCTGCTGGTCTTCCTGCTGGCCGTTCATGCGATCGGGGGCGTGCGCATGCTGCTGATTGAATTCAAGCCGTGGCGCGGCCTGCGATTGGGCTGGATATCTGCCAGCCTGGGCACCGCTGCGGCGGTTTCTGTTGTCTTTCTAATTGCATCACTGAGCTGAATTATGAACCAGATCGATTACGCACAAGTGGAAGAGGCCGCCCGTGAGCTCTATATCCGGGCCCTCAAAATATTGCCCGATGACATCAAACACGGTTTCGAAATGCTGCAGGGCATGGAAACGTCTGAAAGGGCCCGTGGCATACTGGGTACGATGGTGACCAATATCCGTGTTGCCGAAGATAACCAGAACCTGCTGTGCCAGGATACCGGCATTCCGATTTACAACGTTCATATTGGCAGTAACGTTGCTGTCGACGGATGGCGCCTGAAGCAGGCAATTGCCAAGGGCTGTGAACGTGCTACCCGGGAGCATCCGCTGCGCTCCAGCGTGGTTCATCCTATCAGCCGCAAGAATAATCACACCTCCTGTGGACCAGGCGTGCCTGTCATTCACATCGACTTCGTCGAGGCGCCAGACACGCTGGAGATCCAGATGATCCCCAAGGGCAGCGGATCGGAAAACAACTCATTCCTGCGCATGGCTATACCGGCCGAGGGGCTGGCGGCAGTCAAGCGATTTGTCATTGACTGCGTCATCAACGCCGGTGGCAAAACCTGTCCCCCGACCATTGTCGGCGTGGGCGTGGGCGGTACGTCCGACTTGTGCGTCCACCTGGCCAAGAAGGCAGCTACGCGTCCGCTGGGCTCCGTGTGCGATGACCCGCTGGGTGCCGAGCTTGAGCGTGAGCTTTCCGAAGCCGTGAACAAGCTGGGGGTTGGGCCGCAGGGGTTGGGTGGCGACGCCACAGCGTTTGCTGTCCACGTGGAACTGGCGGCTACCCACATCACCATGAATCCCGTTGCGGTCAATATGCAGTGTCACTCGGCCCGGCGCGCGCTGGCCAGCCTGGGCCCCAATGGCATCGAATACGGATTCTGATAACGGAGAAACGATCATGGCACATTACGAATTAACGATGCCGGTGACGGAAGAACAGGTCCGCGCCTTGCGTGTGGGCGATACCGTTACCCTGCAGAAAACCTTGTTCGGAATACGGGACGCGAGTTATATCGCCATGTTCGACAAGGGACGCAAGACCCGTTTCGACCTGAACGGCCACGCGGTCATCCATACTGCGCCTAACGTGCGCAAGGTAGAGATATCCGAAGAGTTTCCCGCCGGCTATCAATCGGTTTGCATTGGCACTACAACCTCTTCGCGTATGGAGCGGTTTACCGGGCAGCTGATCGAGCAATGCGGGGTACGCATCATTATTGGCAAAGGCGGCATGCATGAGGGTTCGCTGAAGGCTTTCAAAGAGCTTGGCGGCGTATATCTGGGTATTGTGGGTGGCACGGCTGCCCTGGAAACGACCTGGATTGAACAGATCGAAGACGTTGACCTGGATGACCTGAATCCGGAATCGTTGTGGAAGTTCCGCATACGTGATTTCGGACCATTGCTGGTGGCGATGGATAGTCACGGCAATTCCTTGTATGACGAAGTCAATGACTCTGTGCAAAGCAGGCGCGACGCTGTGCTGGCATCGTTGGGGGCAAACTGATGAATGCTTTCGACGTCGTCTCTACCGACATCCTGATTCTGGGTTCTGGCGGTGCGGGTTTGTTTGCCGCGCTGCACGCACACGATGCAGATCCATCGCTGGATATCACTGTAGCCGTCAAGGGGTTGCTGGGCAAGTGTGGCTGCACACGCATGGTGCAGGGTGGCTATAACGTGGCGCTTGCCGAAGGCGATTCACCAGAGCGCCATTTCATGGATACCATTACGGGCGGAAAATGGCTGCCCGACCAGGAGCTTGCATGGAAGCTCGTCAATACGGCCGTGGAACGCATACACGAGCTGGAAAACGAGCTGGGCTGCTTCTTTGACCGCAATGCGGATGGCAGCCTGCACCAGAAAGCCTTTGCCGGCCAGACTTTTGACCGCACGGTTCACAAAGGTGACCTGACCGGCATCGAGATCATCAATCGTTTGGCCGAGCAGGTGTGGGCCCGCAAGATCAAGCGCCTGGAAGAACACCGCGCCATCGAGCTGATTGCCACGGCAGACGGGCAGTCTATCGCCGGTGTCATGATGATAGACCTGCGTACCGGCAAGTACCGGCTGGTGCGTGCCAAGGCAGTGCTCCTGGCCACCGGTGGTGGTCCCGCCATGTACAAATTCCATACGCCGTCTGGTGACAAGAGCTGCGACGGCCTGGCGATGGCGCTGCGGGCCGGCCTTGGCCTGCGCGATATGGAAATGGTGCAGTTTCATCCTACCGGTTTGCTTGCAGGCTCTGATACCCGCATGACGGGTACGGTACTTGAAGAGGGCTTGCGTGGCGCAGGCGGCTATTTGCTTAACGGTAACCACGAACGCTTCATGCATAACGTCGATCCCCGGGGTGAGCGAGCCACGCGTGACGTCGTGTCGCGTGGCATCTTTTCAGAAATGCGGGCCGGTCGCGTGACACCGAATGGCGGCGTCTACATACAAATGAATCACTTGGGTCCAGATAACGTCCGCAAGCAGTTCAAGGGCATGGTCGATCGCTGCGCCGACTGCGGTTTTGATCTGGCCGGTGGCCTGGTCGAGGTGGTACCGACTGCGCACTATATGATGGGCGGCCTGATGTTCAAGCCAGATTGCACTACCGAATGGGAGGGTCTGTTCGCGGCGGGCGAGGATACCGGCGGCGTGCACGGCGCTAATCGCCTGGGTGGCAATGGCGTGGCCAACTCTACCGTATTCGGAGGCGTGGCCGGTGACACTATGGCGCAATGGGTAAAAGGCCGTTCGTTGCAGGACTACAGTGAAGATAGCGCACAGCAGGCTGTCGCCGCAGCCGAGCGACCGTTCGGGCAACAACCCGCAGATTTGTACGCGCTGCGTGAACGTCTGGCCGAGGTCATGTGGAATGACGCCGGTATTGTGCGCGACAAGGCAGGTCTGGAGCGTGCTGCCGCTCAGCTTAAAGTCTTGCACCAGGAGCTGCTGGCTTCGGGGGTAGCCGATGGCGAGCGTGCCTACAATCTTACCTGGCAAGACTGGCTGAATCTCGATAGTCTGATTCATGTCAGTCAGGCCATTGTGCATGCTGCTCTGGCGCGGGAAGATTCGCGCGGCGCGCACTTCCGGGAAGACTTCCCCGATGTGCGTGACCTTGAAAACTCATGGTTCTCGATTATTCGTCAACAAGACGGCACGTTGCATCTGGAACGCCGGCCAGTGTCCTTTACCCGTGTGGCACCAGGCCAGACCATACTGACTGAAGAGGAAGCCGCTACATGACGAACACACATCCACGCGGTGCCGACATGCTGGTACGCGCCATCCGGCAGGCCGGCGTCAAGACGATTTTTTCCTTATCGGGCAACCACATCATGCCCGTATACGACGCCATCCTGAGCGAGGGGCTGCAAATCGTCCATACCCGACATGAAGGTGCAGCGGTGCATATGGCCGACGCCTGGGCGCGGCTGAGCGGCGGCGTAGGTCTTGCATTGGTTACAGGCGGGCCAGGCCATGCGAACGCGATATCTGCGTTGTATACCGCTGCCATGTCGGAATCACCCGTCATTCTGCTATCGGGGCATGCACCCTTGTCGCAGCTGGGCGAGGGCGCTTTTCAGGAAATGGATCAGGTCGCCATGGCGCAACCGGTGGTCAAGGCTGCGTGGGCAGCCTCTGATCCAGACACCATCGCCGCCGATTTTGCCAAGGCTTGCCGAATCGCATTAAGCGGACGTCCCGGGCCTGTGCACCTGAGTCTGCCAACTGATGTCCTCGAGAAACTTGCAACTAGCGACAGCCTTCCGGGGCTCGAAGCCTATCGCCCGCAAGCCGTACCGCTGGGCGAGGCCGAGGCATCGGGGCTGATGGCGCGTCTTGCGCAAGCGGCCCGGCCGTTGATACTGGTTGGTCCGCAAGGACTGACCGATGCCGGGCGCGCGGCAGTGGCCCGCCTGCAGCAGGCCGGTGGCGTACCGGTGGTCGCTTCAGAGAGTCCGCGCGGCAGCAATGATCCCAGTCTGGGCGCTTTTGCGCCCGTACTGAGCCAGGCTGATTGTGTTTTGCTGGTTGGCAAGCGGCTGGATTTCACCTTGGGATTCGGGCGAAACCCCACATTCTCTGCTGAGTGCGTCTTCTTGCAAGTGGATGCGGACAGTGCCGAGTTTGAGCGCAGCGCCCGTGCAGTGGGTTCCCGTCTGCTGGCGACCCATCAGGCAGATGTGCCATCGGCGCTTGCGGCGCTGGCGCTGGTCAGGCAAGAGGTTTCGCAGCAAGCATCACAGTGGCGACAACAGGTTGAGCTAGCCGTCGCGTACCGACCACCTGCATGGAAAAAAGCAGAATCTTCTCGCGAGCAAGCTTTGCATCCTGTGCAGGTGTTTGAGCCTGTGCAGGCGATTCTTGATAGTCATCCCGATGCCACATTGGTGGTCGATGGCGGTGAAATCGGCCAGTGGGCTCAGGCCTGCCTGACTGCACCGCATCGCATTATCAACGGTGCTGCGGGTGCCATCGGGGCGGCCTTGCCTATGGCCATTGCCGCGCAACTGGCCTATCCGTCTGCGCCGGTAATTGCCGTCATGGGAGACGGAACATTTGGCTTTCATTGTGCCGAGCTTGATACCGCCTTGCGTTATGGCGCGCCCATGTTGTGTGTGATCGGCAATGATGCGCGATGGAACGCTGAATATCAGATACAGGTGCGCAGTTATGGCGCCGACCGCACGATAGGTTGTGAGCTATTACCCTCGCGCTATGAACGCGTCTGTCAGGCTTTTGGCGGTCATGGAGAATACGTCGAGCAGGCCGGCGACTTGGCCGGAGCCTTGCAAAGCGCGCGTGCATCAGGCTTGCCGGCCTGCGTGAATGTCAGCATCGACGGCTTGCCGGCACCAGTCATTCGACAAGCATGACGCGCGAGCCCCTTCAATTGTGTTGACAGGCCCTGTATGGATTTTTGGGTTTATGTGGTTATCGGCAGCGTGGCAGCCGCGTTTGTGCAAGGTCTGGCCGGCTTTGGTTTTGGCATGGTTTCGCTGGCCATCTGGTCCTGGGTGCTCGAGCCGGCACTGGCCGTTCCTGCGGTAGTGTTCGGCTCTTTGGTCGGCCAGTTGCTGGCGGTCGGTTCCCTGCGCAAGGGTTTCAATTGGGGGCGGCTGCAACCCTTTCTGATCGGTGGCGTGATCGGTATACCGACCGGCCTGTGGCTGTTGAAGCTGCTGGACCCGCTGCTGTTCAAATTCGGCCTGGGCCTGCTGCTGGCGGTGTATTGCACGATCATGTTGTTCCTGCCCAGCATTCCGCGCATTAAGCGTGGTGGGCGCAAGGCCGATGGCCTGATAGGTTGGGTGGGCGGAACCATGAGCGGTTTTGGCGGCCTGCCCGGCGCCATACCGACTTTGTGGTGTACTTTACGAGACTGGCCCAAAGACCAGCAACGCAATGTCTTTCAGACTTTCAATCTGCTCATGCATATCCTGACGCTGTCTGCATTCGCTTTAAATGGCATGATTACCAGTGAGGTTCTTTGGCTTTTTGCGCTGGTCGGTCCGGTGATGGTGATTCCATCTTTGGTTGCCATACGGCTGTATCGCCGATTTTCAGACAGTTCATTCAAGGTGGTCGTGCTGGGACTGCTGGCCTTGTCGGGCGTTATGCTGCTGATTTCGACCGCTCCCCAGGTATGGCGGCTGGTAGCCTGACGTTCCTGCTGCCGGCTACCAGCGTTTCATGGCTTACCCGCCGCTCGAGATGGTGATATTGCGTTCCTTGATCACTTTTTCCCAGCGCTTGGATTCTTCCTTGATGGCCTTGGCCAGTTCATCAGGAGTGTTACCCACGGGTTCCATACCCAGCGATGCCAGCTTTTCCTTTACATCTTTCATGGCCAGAACCTTGACAGTGTCTTGCTGTATTTTGGTCACGATGTCGGCGGGTGTGCCGGCGGGCACGACAAAGCCGAACCAGCCATAGTTCTCAAAGCCGGGTACACCCGCCTCGGCTACGGTGGGCAAATCGGGCAGCATGGGAGCTCTTTCCTTGCTGGTCACCGCCAGGGCATTGATTCTGTCGCCTTTGATCAATGGGGTAGCTGCCCCGATGTTACCGACGACCAGATCAATCTGGCCAGCCATCAGATCAGCAAAGGCTGCTGCTTCCCCACGATAGGGTACGTGCGTGACCTCGATTTTGGCGGAGTATGAGAAGTTCTCGCCAGCCATATGGACCTGGCTTCCCATGCCGGCCGAACCCATGTTCAGTTTCTTCGGGTTCTTTTTCGCATAGTCCAGAAGCTCCTTCAGCGTTTTGGCCTTGACCTTCTTGGCTGTTGAAACCACCATGGGGCCTTGCGCTACATTAGTAACAGGCAGGAAATCCTTTTCAGGATCGAAGGGCAGGGATGCGTACAGATGGGGATTGACGGTCAGGATGCTGCCGGATGCCAGCAAGATGGTGTAGCCGTCTGGTTTGGATTGTGCAACCGCCGCGCTACCGATGTTGCCGCCGGCGCCGAGCCGGTTCTCGATGACGACGCTTTGTCCCCACATTTCGCCTAGTTTTTGCCCGACCAGGCGCCCGACGACGTCGGTGGTACCGCCTGCAGAAAATGGGACAACCAGGGTAACGGGTCGGTCGGGCCAGCTAGCCGCGAATGCGGCTGGTGCGGTCAGGCCTGCGGCGAAGGCGGAAGCCGCCAACAACAGGGTGGTGCGTCGCAAGGGGCGAAAAGGTAAAGCCATGGAAGTCTCCGGATATAGTTATGCATAGTGGATAAAACGTATTCAACGACTACAGACTACAACCCCGCCAGGGCATCAATCGTGTCGTGGCGGGGCAGGTACTTACATCCAGGTGCTGCTATTGGGTCAGGCGCTTTCAAACAGGCGTGTCAGCACAAATTCACGGTGGCCCAGTGCCTCGGCGGCCGTCCAGCGGCCGTTGGCCGTTTCGAGCATGCATTCCAGCAGCTTGTCGCCAGCCTGGTCCAGATCGATCTCGCGCTGCAGCAAAGCAGATGTATCGACGTCGATGTGCTCTGACATGGTGCGTACGGTACGTGGGTTCGCGCAGATCTTGATGACCGGCAGGATGGGGTTGCCGATCACGTTGCCTTGCCCCGTGGGGAAGAAGTGCACAGCGTAGCCCGCTGCGGCGCACAGTGTGACCATTTCGGCAGCAGCCGAGGATGAGTCCATGAACCACAGGCCCTTGCCAGTAGGTGTTTCGGCCTTGTCGAGTACGCCGTCCACCATACATTTCTTACCGATCTTCTGGATGTTGCCCAAAGCCTTTTCTTCAATGGTGGTCAGGCCGCCGGCGATGTTGCCTTTTGTGGGCTGCGATTCAGACAGGTCACTGGTTTTCCAGCGGTCGATCATGTCCTGATAGCGGTTGAACATGAACATAAAGCGTTCGCGCACTTCGTCGTTGGCGCAGCGCGCTGCAACGATTTGTTCGCCACCGGTGATTTCTGAGGTTTCCCCAAAAACCAGCGTGCTGCCCACTTCGTACAGTTTGTCGAAAGCGTTGCCTACGGTGGGGTTGCCGCCACAGCCGGACGTTGTGTCTGATTCGCCGCACTTGGTGGATACCCACAAATCGCTGATGGGGCACTCGACACGGCTCAGACCTGTTGCATAGTGAACAAACTCCTTGGCCTTGCGCGATGCACGCATGATGGTGTCGTGGTCGCCATGAAGCTCGATGCTGAAACCAGCTACAGGCTTGCCGGTGGCTGCAATCGCATCGACTATGCGCTTGGTCCAGCCCTCTTCGATGCCGATAACGATTACAGCGGCCACGTTAGGGTTGCTGCCGGTGCCGATGAGCGTGCGGAAGTGCAGCTCCAGGTCTTCACCGAACTGCAGGCGGCCATAGGGGTGCGGCAGCGCCATGGTGCCCTTGATGTTGTTGGCGACTGCTTCGGCAGCAGCGTTCGAGATATCGTCTACGGGCAGGACGATGACATGGTTGCGTACACCCACGCGGCCATTGTCGCGGCGGTATCCCATGAAGGTGGTGTTGGCAGAAATGACAGCCATTGTGATGCTCCTTGTCTTTAAGCTTTGAGTGAGGTCTTCTGGGGATTACCAGCGTTTGGTCTTGATGTTCTGTACGTGGGCGTGGTCGCCTGCCTTGATGGGGGCAACAACTTTGCCGATATCGACGCCGTATTTCCAGACGGTATCGCCAACGTTCATATCTTTGGTGGCCACTTTATGACCGATAGGAATATCCTGGAGGGCCTTGATCTGGATTAGTTTGTCTTCTTCCATAATCCAGGCGGTCATGTCGGTACCGGCGGTAATGCCTTCCACCACGGCGACGGCTACCGTGTCCTTTTCGTCGTGCAATATGGCATGAATCATTGTTTTCCTCTTTGTGAAAAATTGCCGGACCACCCTGGTCCGTCCGTAGTTGATGGAGAAATCTTATGCCCTTAATTTCCACATGTCAAGCATATCATATAGATGAATCAGTTGATAAGGTGTTAGGGTTAGGGTAAGGTGTATTGAATGGCGTACTGATCGGCAATCGCGGCATGCCGTGCAGCGGTGCAAGGTGCCCGCTTTATGCCTTTGGCTTATACCCTTATGCACCCGCTTTATAATGACGCAGGAATTTACTTGACCAAATTTGCTTATGATCAACAGACTGCCGCAACTCAGCCCCACGGGCACTCCTTTGTATCAGCAGGTCAAACGCGCCGTTCTGGCTGCTTTGGCGGCCGGTGAATGGACGCAGGGCGAGGCGTTGCCACCGGAAAAGCATCTGGCTGAGCGTTTTGTCGTGTCCATTGGCACCTTGCGCAAAGCCATCGACGAGCTCGAGGCCGAGAACATCCTGATCAGGCATCAGGGGCGGGGCACCTTCGTGGCCATCCATTCGCGCAACCAGCATTTCTTCAGGTTCTTCCGGGTTGTGCGACAAGATGGCAAGAAAGATTATCCATCTACAGAACTGCAGAAATTCCGCAGAATGCGTGCCAATGAAGAGGTTCGTGAGAAGCTTGCCCTTGACAAGGGGGCCTATGTTTACGAGTTCGTAAACCTGCTCAGCCTCAATGGTGATAAGGTGATTGTAGACACCATTGCTGTGCCCGAAACGCTGTTCCAGGGCCTGACGCGGGAACAACTGGCCACACGGCCCAGCACTTTGTACAGCTTCTATCAAGATTCGTACGATATCAATGTCATTGCCACATCAGAGCGTGTGCGCACCGTCGCTGCCGATGACGACCATGCAACCCTGCTGGATGTACCGCCGGGCAATCCCTTGCTCAGCGTGCGTCGTGTGGCATATTCCTACAACAAGCAGCCTGTTGAGTGGCGTGTCTCGGCGATCAACACCGAGCACTACGAGTACATCGGGCAGGACAACGCAAACTCCTGATTACAGCCATACAGGTCATATATATGATTTGATTGACATGGCATGTCTGCCACAAGTACCATCGGTACGTTCTGTGGAGAGACACTTATGAAAATCATTATTTCGGAGTTCATGGACGAAGCTGCGGTTGATCAGCTGCGCGCTCGTTTTGACGTAACCTACGACGCCGGCCTGGTCGACAGGCCCGACGATTTGCTTGCCGCTGTGGCCCACGCCGATGCCCTGATCGTCCGCAATCGCACTCAGGTCAACCAGGCGCTCCTGGCAGGTGCTCCGCAACTGAAGGCTGTAGGCCGGTTGGGCGTCGGTCTGGACAATATCGATGTTGCCGCGTGCGAACAGCGCAATATTCAGGTATTGCCGGCAACCGGTGCGAATGCGCTGGCGGTGGCTGAATACGTAATCGTCTCGGCCATGCTGCTGTTGCGGGGTGTTTTTGCCGCCTCACCCGATATTGCGCGCGGCGAATGGCCACGCGCACGCCTGTCCGATGGTCGTGAAACGGGGGGCAAGGTACTGGGCCTGATAGGCTTTGGCGGCATCGGGCAGCTGGCGGCATCGCTGGCACGTAATCTGGGGATGTCGGTATGCGCCTACGATCCTGCCATCAAAGACGATGCAGCCATCTGGCAAGAAACGGGTGTGCGGCCCGTGTCGCTGGATCAGTTGCTTGAACAGGCCGATGTTGTCAGCCTGCATATTCCCTTGCTGGACAGCACGCGCGGCCTGTTTGATGCGGCCCGCATCGCAAAAATGAAACCTGGAGCTGTTCTCGTGAACACGTCGCGCGGCGGTATCGTGGACGAGGCAGCACTGGTCTCAGCCCTGCAAGAGGGCCGGCTTGGGGGGGCGGCTCTGGATGTCTTTGAGCAAGAGCCGCCCACTGGGCAGCATCTTGCCCATCTTCCGAATCTGATTCTTACCCCGCATGTTGCCGGGGTCACTGCTGAATCCAATCAGCGTGTCAGCCAGTTGATTGCGGATCGCGTCAGCAAATGCCTGTCGGCCGATGCTGCGGCCACGGCACGATAGCAAACGGAGAAGGATGATGGCTATCCATACAGTTGATGAATTGATTGAGTTGACAAGCGGCGCACTGGAACGGGCCGGTGCCAACCGGACAATGGCCCAGAGCACCGCGCGCGCACTGGTCATGGCCGAAGCGCGCGGCATGGGTTCTCACGGCTTGTCGCGGGTAGGCCAGTATGCAGGACATCTGCGCAGCGGAAGGGTGAACGCAGGTGCTACACCTGCCATCATCAAGACGCATGGTGCCGGCTTGCTGATCGATGCGGACGAAGGCCTGGCGTTTCCGGCTTGCGAATTGGCGGTGCGCGAAGTTATCGAACGCGCCCGGCAGTTCACCATCAGTTTCGCCGGGGTTACGCGCAGTCACCACTTTGGCATGGCCGGCATGCATCTCGAACCCATCGCACAAAGCGGCATGGTTGGTCTGGCCTTCAGCAACTCCCCGGCTGCAATGCCGGCCTGGGGGGGCAAGCGTGCTTTGTTTGGCACCAATCCCATTGCCGCTGTTTTCCCGCGCCGTCAAGGCGAGCCCATCACCATCGACCTGTCGTTGTCGGAAGTGGCACGTGGCAAGCTGATGGTCGCCGCGCGCGAAGGGCGTTCCATCCCCGAAGGTTGGGCGATGGACAAGCATGGTCAGGCGACGACCGATCCCGCAGTAGGGCTTGAAGGCATGATGTGCCCTGCAGGCGGCGTCAAGGGTGCCATGCTCGCCTTGATGGTCGAGCTGCTGTGTGTTGCCTTGACGGGTGCCTCGTTTGGTTATGAGGCAGATTCCTTCTTCGGCGATCAGGGCAACCGTCCGCATATCGGGCATGCGTTCCTGGCCATTGATCCGTCGGCGCTTTCAGGTCAGGAAGCGTATTTTGACAGAGTCGAAGACCTGATCAATGCCATGCTGGAAGATGAGCAGGTTCGCTTGCCCGGAGGCCGGCGGAATGCGGTCCTTGAGCGAAGTCTTGCGCAAGGTATTGAAGTTCCGGATAGTGTCATGGCGCAGCTGCAAGCGTAGCCAGGTTGGCCACGGTGGAAGGCTGCGCGGTCAGCCTTCCGTGGCCTGCTTCAGGCCAGATCAAACCGGGTCAAACTGATCGGCCAGAAAATCAATGAACACCCTGACCCGGGCCGGCAGATTCTGACGGCTGGGGTAGTACACGAACAGATCAGCCGGCTCGGGCAGGAAATCCGACAGCACGATCTTCAGGCGCCTCGCCGCCACATATTTGTTCAGATCCCATTCCGAACGAATCATGATGCCGTGTCCTTCAAGCGTCCATCCAAGCGCAATATCGCCATCGTTGCTCGACATGGCACCCCTGACCTTGATGACTTCAGTATGCTGTTGATGCGAAAAACGCCAGATGCCGTGCGCTTCGTCATTCTGGTTGTGAATGATGCAGCGATGATGCGCCAGATCGGCCAGGTTTTTGGGCTCACCGTACTTTTTCAGATACTTGGGTGAAGCACACAGGTAGCGGCGGTTGGCCAGCAGGCGTCGGGCCACCAGGCGCCGGTCGGGCAGGGAGCCAAAACGAATGGCCAGATCGAAATTGTCTGCAACCAGATCCACCGGCTTATCGGTTACCTGCAGATCGAGTTCTATGTCGGGGAACCTCAGGGCAAACTTTGAGGCCAGTGCCGAGATACGGCGGCGGCCGAACCCCAGGCTGGCATTGATGCGCAGCACGCCACGAGGCTGTTGCCGGTGATTCGAGACGGAGTCTTCCATCGTCTTGATGTCGGCCAGTATGCGCTTGGCCTGCTCCAGAAACAATTCACCTTCGCTGGTCAGGCTGATGCTGCGGGTGGTTCGATTTGCCAGACGTACACCCAACCGGTTCTCAAGCTGCATCAGCTTGCGTGTGGCGGCAGGTGGCGTGATGTCGAGCGCACGGGCGACCGCAGACAGATTCTTGTACTGGGCCAGCATGACAAAGAACGACAGGGTGGAGTCCATATATAAATAAAAAGCAATAGTGAATTAATTATAAGTAAATAAATAGGGATTGCTCTATGGGTATCCTGTTCACATAAATGCGGTATCGCATTATCTTTTATCCTTTATAAGTCAGCCACAAAATGAAAATCCTGGAAATTCGCGAAGTCACCCTGCCTATCAGTTCCTCCATACGGAACGCCTATATCGACTTCAGCAAAATGACGCTCAGCCTGGTTGCCGTCATCACCGACGTCATACGGGATGGCAAGCCCGTGGTGGGCTACGGCTTCAACTCGAATGGACGATATGGCCAGGGCAACCTGATGCGCGAGCGATTCATTCCGCGCATTCTGGAAGCTGATCCCGACACCCTGATCAACGAGGCCGGCGACAATCTTGACCCGCACAAAATCTGGGATTGCATGTACACCAACGAGAAACCGGGTGGGCACGGCGAGCGTTCTGTGGCGATCGGCACCATAGACATGGCGGTCTGGGATGCTGTAGCCAAGATTGCCAACAAGCCCCTGTTCCAGCATCTGGCCGATGAATACGGCAACGGGCAGCCCAACCGCAAGGTCTTTGTCTATGCCGCCGGTGGCTATTACTACCCGGGGCAAGACCACGGCAAGCTCAAGGACGAAATGCGCAGCTATCTGGATCGCGGCTATACCGTGGTCAAGAAGAAAATAGGGGGAGCATCGCTCGACGAGGATCTGCGCCGCATTGACTCCATCCTGAGCATTCTTCAAGACGGCCAGAAGCTGTGTGTCGATGCCAACGGCCGGTTCGATCTGGACACTGCTATCGCATACGCCAAGGCGCTGTCGCAATACGATCTGTTCTGGTACGAAGAGCCGGGCGATCCGCTGGATTTCGAACTGCAGGCCGCGCTGCGCAGCTATTACAAAAACCCAATGGCCACTGGCGAGAATCTCTTTTCCATGCAAGATGCCCGAAACCTGATCCGCTACGGCGGCATGCGCCCCGACCGCGACTGGCTGCAGTTTGATTGCGCGCTCAGCTACGGCCTGGTGGAGTATCTGCGCACACTCGATATGCTGCACGAGCACGGTTGGTCGCCTACCCGTTGCATTCCCCACGGTGGCCACCAGATGTCGCTCAATATTGCCGCAGGCCTGGGGCTGGGCGGCAACGAGTCTTACCCCGACTTGTTCCAGCCTTTCGGCGGCTTTCCTGACGGCGTCAAGGTAGAGAACAGCTACATCACCATGCCCGACCTGGTGGGAATTGGCTTTGAGGGCAAGGCTGATCTGTATGCCGAGATGCGCAAGCTCTCTGATTAACACTGCGGCAAGGAAGCATCAATGAAATTGGACGCGAGCGCCCAGGCCCTGATTGACTTTACCAAACAGCAGAACAGCCCCGCGCTGGGCACGGTGCCGGTCGGGCAGTCACGAGCGCAGTCGAATGCGATACGTGCACAGCTGCAGCCCGAGGCGCCAGTGCTGGCCAGTGTCGAAGAGGGCGGGACTTCCGGACTGCGGGCGGTGGTTCCATTCAGAGTCTATCGACCGGAAATCGCCATGACGAAAGCGCCCGCCGTGATCTTTTTTCATGGTGGTGGTTTTGTACTGGGTGACCTGGACAGCCATGACTTTGTCTGCCGGCAAATCTGCAAGGAATCGGCTTGCGTGGTGATCGCCATTGATTATCGCCGGGCTCCGGAACACAAGTTTCCGGCTGCGGTACACGATGCCATTGATGCCACAGCCTGGATAGCCGCACACGCGGATGAACTGGGCATAGATGCCCATCGTATTGCACTGGCCGGAGACAGCGCCGGCGCAAACCTGGCGACCGTTGTGGCGATCGACATGAAACGCAAGGGCTTGCAGCCGTTGTCCTTGCAGATATTGTTTTATCCCGTGACCGACCAGTACGCCGACTACGACAGCAAAAAGCGCTACGAGAGCGGATATCTGTTGACACGATCGGCGATCAATTTTTACGCCGACCAGTATTTCGCAGGCGAAAGCGATAAGCGCGATTGGCGGGCGTCACCCATACTGCAAGAAGATCTGTCCGGCCTGCCGGAAGCCTTGATCATTACCGCCGGATTTGATCCGCTGGTCGATGAAGGCGAAGCCTATGCGCTGCGGCTCGCGCAAGCCGGCGTCAGAACCACCTTAAGGCGATTTCCCGGCCAGGTACATGGCTTTATTACACGGGGCCGCATCATTCCCGAGGCACTCGACGCCATTGAAGAAGCCGCACTGCTGCTGCGAACTCGCTTTGCATAAACCACGCTGCTGTTTGCCGAAAGGCCGGTAGAAGAATTAACCATCAAGGAGAAGACTATGTTGAGGAAAGGAAAGTTCATTGGAAATATTGCCCGTGCGACCGGTCTGGCAGCGCTGCTGGCGGCCGGCCTGGCGAGTGCAGAGGGCAAGTACCCCGAAAAAATGGTTGAGGTGGTGGTTCCCTGGACAGCAGGCCAGGCCACGGATATTGCCGCCAGAACCTTCGCCGAAGAACTGACGGCAAAGCTGGGTGAAACCTTCTTCATATCCAACAAGGCAGGCGCAGGCGGCGCCGTTGGCAGCGCTTATGTGGCACGCGCCAAGGCAGATGGCTATAGCCTGCTTGCCGCATCGACCGGCTCTGTCATCGTCAGCCCGCTGTTAAATGAAACATCGTATTCGGCCTCGGATTTCGTTCCCGCCGCCATGATTGCAAAAAGCCCGTCCATCCTGATTACGGCGGCAGACTTTCCGGCAAAAGACATCAATGAACTGATCAAGCTTCTTAAAGACAATCCCGGAAAATATACGTTTGCATCGTCCGGCAACGGCTCGGCCACGCACTTGATGGCCGAAGCATTCAATATGGGTCATGGCATCGAGGCCACCCATGTGCCATACAAAGGCAGCGCGGCGGCCCTGACTGATGTACTGGCGGGTCGTGTTACCTATATGTTCGATACGGTGGCATCGGTGTCGGGTCAACTAAAGGCAGGCAAGGTAACCGCCTACGCCATTTCATCCAAAGACCGCAGCGAGTCAGTTCCCGATATTCCTGCGATTGCAGAAGTCACCGAACTGAAGGATTTCGACATTGCATCGTGGATAGGGTTGATGGCACCTAAAGGCACGTCACCCGAGAAACTGAGCGTTCTCGAAGAGGTTGCCGGCGCCTACTTGCAAACGCCGGAAGCCAAAGCCAAATACCAGGGTATGGGCCTGGGCATCAATCCCATGTCCAACCAGGAATTCCAGAAAGTGGTAGACCGTGAGGTAGAGCTGTATTCCGGCTTGTTGGAGCAGTTAGGGTTGAAGAAATAGGGTTTACAGCTTGGGATCTGAGTGCGTCAGGACTTTTGGTCGGCACTGGCTCTTCATCATAAAAGGGGGACAAGCGACATTCATTAAACTTGTTTTTGCGAAGAACGAGCTTAATGGAAGGAATGCCGATGTCCCCAGTAGATTTTATCTTAGGAATCCGAGATGTAATGATTGAGCGCGTGGAGCGTGGC
>NZ_JAJEWL010000011.1 GCF_020687695.1 Pusillimonas sp. MFBS29 | reverse complement strand
ATCATGGCTCGAACCCATCGTACGCATGTGGCGGTTCACCAAGTCTAACGGGATCACCGAAGGGTTCCACACGAAGATGGAGATGCTCTCGCGCCGAGCGTATGGCTTTAGGAATTTTGAGAATTACCGATTAAGAGTCTTGGCTCAATGCGGTTGGAATGGTGTAATTAACCGAGTGTGATGAATGCCCTGATCCCCCGATAACGGAGTAGAGCCAGAAAATTGGTCGGGGCGACATGATTCGAACATGCGACTCCTACGTCCCGAACGTAGTACTCTACCAGGCTGAGCTACGCCCCGATCTTGTGGCGTTTGTTCCCGATTGGCGTTGCACCCATCGGAAACTCGGGATTCAATAATCGCGATCTACCGCGAAAGAACAAAATTCTAGCAAAGATTTCTGATGAACGGAAACGGGCATGCAGGCCAAGGCATCGCGGGCCAGAGCCGCCTCGGCAACAGCCGCCTGACGCGTATATTCAAGTGCCTGGGTATCCTGGATGGCTTGCGCCACGGCAGCAAAATCGGCCTCGCCGGTGCGGATCGCGTCTTGTATCAGCTGCTTCTGTTCGGGGGTACCGACTTCCATGACGCGAATCAGCGGCATGGTGGGCTTGCCTTCGCGCAGGTCGTCGCCCACGTTTTTGCCCAGCGTCTCGGCCCCGCCACTGTAGTCCAGCACGTCGTCGATCAACTGGAATGCGGTACCAATGTGACGGCCGTAGGCCGCCGCGGCCGCCTCTTGTTCGGGGGTTGCACCGCCCACGATGGCGCCCACCTGGGCAGCCGCTTCGAACAGCTTGGCCGTTTTGTAGCGTACGACTTGCAGGTAGCGATCGAGCGAAACATCGGGGTCGTGCACGTTCAGCAACTGCAGCACTTCGCCTTCGGCAATGACGGTTGTTGCGGCCGACAACACTGCCATGGCGGGCATGGAGCCCGACTGCACCATCATCTCGAATGAGCGGGAATAGAGATAGTCGCCGACCAGCACGCTGGCGGCATTGCCGTAGACCGCGTTGGCGGTGCTGCGACCGCGCCGCAGATCGGACTCATCGACGACGTCGTCATGCAGCAAGGTTGCTGTGTGTATGAATTCGACCACCCCGGCCAGCAGATGGTGATTGCTTCCTTCGTAGCCCAGGGCCTTGGCCATCATGAGTACCATGGCCGGCCGCATGCGTTTTCCGCCGGCGCCCACGATGTAGTCGCCGATAGTGCGTATAAGGACGACTTCGGAATCCAGGCGGGCGCGTATAACCGCATCGACCGCTTTCATGTCGTCTGCTATTGGTGCAATTAACTCGGATAGATTCAAAACGTGGTCCGGGCTGGAAGTTGGAGAAAGGTAATAAATCGAATCAACCGAGCATTATACGTGACGCCAGCACGGGATACCGGTGATAAATTGGCGATAATGCATGTTTTGCCTGTAATTGATTCCTGGAGAATGTTGTGACGGTCCAAGACCTGAGTACGCTGATTGCCCGAGCCGAGCGTGTTTTGTCTCAACTTGAGGCCTGGCTTCCGCCGGCGCCGCCTGATATTGACTGGACGGCGCATGCCTTTCGCTGGCGCAAGCGCGGCTCGCGGGGCTGGCTCGATGCCGTGCAGAACGTGTCCAGCATTCATCTGGAAGATCTGCAGCACATCGAGCGCCAGAAAGACATCATCGATCGCAATACCCGTCATTTTCTGCACGAGAAGCCAGCCAATAATGTCCTCATGACAGGCGCGCGCGGCACAGGCAAGAGCTCGCTGGTCAAGGCAATGCTGGCCGCCTATGGCGATCAGGGCCTGCGCCTGATCGAGGTCGACAAGTCCGACATGGGCGATCTGGGCGATATTGTGGACCTGGTCAGCAGCCGACCCGAACGCTTTATCATTTTTTGCGATGACTTGTCGTTCGAAGAAGGCGAGGCCGGCTACAAGGCATTGAAATCCATACTCGATGGTTCCATCAGCGCTTCGGGCGAGAATGTGCTGATCTACGCCACGTCGAATCGGCGTCATCTGATGCCCGAGTACATGAGCGAGAACCTGGGCGCCAAACATCAGTCCGACGGCGAAATCCATCCGGGCGAAACCGTCGAGGAAAAAATCTCTTTGTCCGAGCGCTTCGGCCTGTGGCTGTCTTTCTATCCGTTCAAGCAAGACGATTATCTGGATATCGTGAATTACTGGCTTGCCGAATTGGGCTGTTCCGAAGCCGATATTGCCGCTTCGCGCACCGAAGCCCTGCAATGGACGCTGGAACGCGGATCGCGTTCGGGACGTGTCGCGCGGCAGTTTGCGCGCGACTGGGCCGCCCGCCATATTTGACCCCCCCTCCCCGGGCGGCCCATCAGCCGCCATCCAGGAACTCATCATGAGCAAGCCTTTTATTGAAGTGGCCGCCGGCCTGATCACCCAGCCCGATGGCTCGCTGTTGCTGGCCCAGCGCCCTGCCGACAAGCCCTGGCCGGGCTGGTGGGAGCTGCCTGGCGGCAAGATAGAACCCGGCGAAACCACACTGCAGGCGCTGGCGCGCGAACTGAAGGAAGAGCTTGATATCGTCGTGACCGAAGCCACACCATGGGTGACCTATACCCATGAGTATCCCAAGAATATTGTCCGGCTGGCCTTTTGCCGGGTCACTGCCTGGGACGGCGAACCGACCGGTGTGGAGGGGCAGGAACTGGCCTGGGTGAATCTGCATGCACCGCTGAACGTAGGTCCGCTGCTCCCGGCCACGGAGCCCCCGCTGCGCTGGATACGACTGCCCGATCGCTATCTGCTGACGTCGATTGGAAACAGTCAGGGACTGGACGGCTTTCTGGCTACACTGAAACAGGCCCTGGAGCACGGTCTGAAGCTGGTGCAATTTCGCGAGCCGGGCTGGGCCGACGGCGAAGCGGCGCTTCATGCCGCCTTTGGGCAGGTGGTTCGGCTATGCCACGAATATGGCGCGCGTTGCCTGGTCAATAGCTGCCACCCTGAACACTGGTGGCCGCAAGCGGACGGCGTGCACTTGCGTGCCGCCGACGCTGTGGCCCTGGCCGACGGGGGCACCACCATCAAGGATCAGATCGAAGGGCTACTTGCCGTGTCGGCCCATAGCGCCACCGAACTGGACGCGGCACGCACACTGAGTGCGGACTTTGCCGTACTGGGCCATGTGCTGGATACGCCTTCGCACCCCGGTGAACCGGGCATGGGTTGGGCACAATTTGCCGCATTGATCAGTGATGCCGGCCTGCCGGTGTTTGCCATCGGCGGGCAGTCGGCCGACACGCTGGAAGTCGCCCGCGAACACGGTGCGCATGGCCTGGCAGGCATACGCAGGCTGCTGGCTTAGTTCAGCGACACGCCCGCTGCGGCCGGCTGTTCATCCTGGCTGTTTGCGGAAGGTTGGTCAAGCTCGGTCGCATTCCAACCACCGCCCAGCGCGGCAATCAGCTGTACGCTGGCCAGCAGGCGGTCGGACACCAGCGACAAGGCCGAGCGCTCGGTGCTCAGGGCCGTGGTCTCTACTTGCACCACACTCAGATAGTCGATCAGGCCCGCTTCATACTGGTTGCGGGTCAGGCGCAACGAAGCACGGGCTGAGTCCAGCGCCCGGCCCTGTGTGATCTGCTCCTGCCCCAGCACATGCAGCTGCACCAGATAATCTTCAACTTCGCGCAAAGCAGTCAGCACCGTCTGGCGATAGGCCGCCACCTGGGCATCGTAGGCCGCACGGGCATCCTTCAACTGCGCCTCGCGGGCACCGCCATCGAATATCGTCAGTGCCAATGCAGGACCCAGCGACCAGAAGCTGGCCGGCGCAGACAGCCACTGAGCCCACTGGCTGGCACGATAGCCGCCTTGCGCGCTAAGGGTCAGGTTGGGAAACCATGCGGCCTGGGCCACGCCTATGCGCGCGTTGGCTTCGGCCGTGCGCCGTTCCGCCGCCGCCACATCGGGCCGGCGCTGCAATAGCTGCGACGGCAGACCCACCGGGATCACCGGTACCTGTGCCTGCCAGTCGACCTTGGCCAGGGAAAAACTGGTCGGCGTCTGGCCCCGCAAGACGGCAATGGCATGCTCCAGTTGTGCGCGCTGCCAGTCCAGCGCCAGCAACTGGGTACGACCATTTTCCAGCTGCGTGCGGGAACTCTCTACGTCTACCTGTGCCGCAACGCCTGCGTTATAGCGGTTTTGCGTCATGGTGAGCGAACGTTCATATGCCGCCACGGTTTGCTGCAGCAAACGCATCTCGGCATCCATCACGCGCAGCCGGAAATAGGTCTGCGCCAAGGTGGACTGCATGCTTAGCCGCGTTGTGGCGACATCGGCCTGACTGGCCTGCAGGCTGGCTCCGCTGGCTTCGACGGAGCGACGAACCCGCCCCCACAAGTCTGGTTCCCAACTGACATCGCCGCTCAGGGAAAACTGATTGGAAGGGTTGTCACCGCCCACATTACCGCTTGCACTGCTGCCGCGCCCGCTGCCCGATCGGGTGCCGGCGGCCGAGGCCCCTATCGTCGGAAAAAAACCCGATCGCGCAGATTGCACCAGAGCCTGTGCCTGGCGGTAGCGCGCCTCGGCCTGGATAATATCCAGATTGTCTTCCTGCAAAGTCAGCATCAATTCCGACAGCGCCGTATCGTTGAACAACTGCCACCAGTCACCACGCAGGGCCGCATCGCCCGGTTGCGCCGGAACCCAGCCTTTGACCTGAGCCGTTGAGGCTCCCACCAGCTTTTCGCCCGCCTTGCCTGACTCGAGCTCTTTATAGCTTGTGCCAACATCCATGGCGGGCCGGCTGTAATCAGGGCCGACAGCGCATGCACCCAACATCAGCACACCGGCCAGTGCCAGCCCCCGCGTTACGGCCCTGACGGCAGGCAAAGTTGAGACAGCGTTCATGTTTTTGCTCTTTGCAATATTCACCGCTACAGCCATATCATGTTTCCACAGATTCCAGGCCTGAGGAGCCGCGCCGCGCCTGGCGCCGACGCTTGATCCACAAGCCAAAACGATCCAGATACAGATACACCACAGGAGTCGTATACAAGGTCAGTATCTGGCTGAGTATCAGCCCGCCCACAATGGTCAGGCCCAGGGGTCTGCGCATTTCCACACCCGCCCCCGATGCCAGCACCAGCGGCAACGCGCCAAACAAGGCGGAAACCGTGGTCATCAGTATGGGGCGAAAGCGCAGCAGGCAAGCCTGGTGAATGGCCTCTCGCGGTGACAGGCCATCACGACGCTCGGCCAGCAACGCGGCATCTACCATCATGATGGCATTTTTCTTGACTATGCCTATCAGCAGGAAAACACCAATCAGGGCAATCAGCGAAAACTCTTCGCCCAGCATCATCAGTGCCAGCAGCGCACCGATCCCGGCTGATGGCAAGGTCGACAAAATAGTAATGGGATGAATATAGCTTTCATACAACATCCCCAGCACGATATACATGGTCAGCAAGGCAGCCAGGATCAGCCAGGGTTGCTGCGCCATGCTGTCCTGCAAGGCACGCGCCGTGCCATCAAAGCCTGCCTGTATTTCCTGCGTGGGCAGGCTGATGCGCGCCACTGCGTTTTCTATGGACTGAGTGGCCTGCTCCAGGGTAACGCCTGGCGCCAGGCTGAAGGAAATGGATTCCGCTGCCATCAGGCCCTGGTGCCTGACGCTGAGCGGCGCGCTGCCAACCTCGAAGCGTGTGAAGGCCGACAAAGGCACCCGATTGCCATCGTCCGTGATCACCTGCACCAGCTTGAGTGATTCCGCATCTTGCGCATACTGGTCGGCAACACCCATGACCACATGGTATTGATTCAGACGCCCGTAAATGACCGACACCTGGCGCTGGCTGAATGAACTGTTCAGGGTAGACGCAATCAGCGACATGTCCACGCCCAGCCGGGTTGCGGCATCGCGGTCTATGACCAGCTCTACCCGCCTTCCCTTGTCTTCAACGTCCGTATCGACGTCCACCAGCTCTGGCAATTCCGCCATGGCCTTTTGTACGCGTGGCAGCCAGGCTTTCAAGGTCTGCAGCTCGCTGGCCAGCAAACTGTAGTCGTAAGATCCGCTACCTCCCTGCCGGCCGCCCACGAAAATATCCTGTTGCGGCACCAGTGTCATGCGTGCGCCAGGCACACCCTGAAACTTGCTGCGCAAGCGGTTCACGACCTCGATGGCACTGGCCTGACGCTGCTCCATGGGCTTGAGCTGTATCATCAGGAAGGTTGAATTGCTGCCGCCACGCCCACCCGCATGGCCGGTGACACTCTCGATGGCGGGATCCTGCAGAAGGATATCTCTGAAGTGATCCAGCTTGGGCTTCATGGCATGGAAAGATGTACCCTGATCAACCCGAAAAAAGCCCAGCAACTGGCCGGTATCCTGCTGCGGAAAAAACCCCTTGGGCACGGCCGCGTACAAATAAAAATTCAGCCCTATCGTAGCCAGCAGCAGCACCATCATCAGGCGTCCGTGACGCAAGGCCCAATCCAGCGAACGCCTGTAACCACGCCAGAAAAAATCACCCATGGCCTGCAGGCCACGTTTAAGTGCACCGCGACGGTCCGGGCCTGGATCGCCCTGGCGCAGCAGGCGGGCACACATCATGGGCGTCAGGGTAAGGGAAATCAACAACGACACCAGAATGGCCACTGACAGTGTGACCGCAAACTCCCTGAACAGGCGGCCCACCAGCCCTCCCATCAGCAGCATGGGAATAAACACTGCCACCAGCGACAGGCTCATGGCCAGAACAGTAAAGCCGACCTCTCTGGCACCCCGTATTGCGGCCCTGAGCGGCGTCGCCCCGCGCTCGATGTGACGCATGATGTTTTCCAGCACCACGATGGCGTCGTCCACCACAAAGCCGGTAGCCACAATCAGGGCCATCAGCGAAATCGTATTCAACGTATAGCCAAACCAGAGCATCAGGCTGAAAGTGGTGATCAGCGACGCCGGCACGGCAATGGCGGGGATCAGGGCGGCACGCAGATTGCCCAGGAACAGCAGCACCACCAGCGTGACCAGTATCACCGCAATCAGCAAGGTAATTTCAGCTTCGTGCAAGGAGGCCCGTATGCTGGGCGTGCGATCCTGCGCCACCGTCAGCGACACGTGCGCAGGCAGCATGGATTCGAACGCCGGCATGTGGGCACGTATGCTGTCGACAGTTTCTATGATGTTGGCATCGGCCTGCCGACGCACGATCAGCAATATGGCTTGTCTGTCGTTGAAAAAGCCCGTGTTGAACACGTTCTCGACCGAGTCCTCGACCAGCGCGACATCCTGCAGGCGTACCGGTGAGCCGTCACGCCAGGCAACGATCAGGGGCTTGTATTGCTCGGCACGGGTCAGCTGACCACCTGTACTGAGCTGCCAATGATAGCTGTCATTTTCCACGATACCGTTCGGGCGCATGGTATTGGCGCCCGACAACGCCGCCCTGACTTCATCCAGCGCCACGCCGGCGCTATTGAGCGCCAGCGGGTTCAGGCTGACCCGGATGGCCGGCAGCGAACTGCCGCCCACCGTAACCTCGCCCACGCCTTCAACCTGCGCGAGTTTCTGCGCGAGCACCGTGGATGCCAGGTCATACAGCTGCCCCTGGGTAGCTGTGGCCGAAGTCAGCGCCAGCACCATGATGGGCGCAGAAGACGGATTCACCTTGTGGTAGGTGGGATTGCTGCGCAGGCTGGAAGGCAGCATGCTGCGGGCTGCATTGATGGCCGCCTGCACATCGCGCGCCGCGCTGTTGATGTCCCTTTCCATGTCGAACATCAATGAAATACGGGTCGATCCTTCCGAACTGCGCGAGCTCATCTCGCTCAGCCCCGCAATCGAGCCCAGTGACTGCTCGAGCGGTGTGGCCACGCTGGACGCCATGGTTTCAGGGCTGGCGCCGGCCATGCTGGCCGACACCGAGATCATGGGAAAATCAACTTGCGGCAGAGGCGCGACAGGCAGGAAGATAAAAGCCAGGCCGCCAGACAACACCATGGCCAGGCAAAGCAGCGTCGTCGCCACCGGCCGCATGATGAAGGTGGCGACAAACCTCATGTGGCCGCTCCTTCATCTGCAGGACGCATGCCTTGCCGCCCGCGCTTGCCACGCGACATTCTGTCGAACATCAGATAGATGACGGGCGTGGTGAACAGGGTCAGAACCTGGCTGCACAACAGACCGCCCACCATGACCAGGCCCAGCGGCTGACGCAGCTCTGCACCCGAGCCGGTGGCCAGCATCAGCGGAACGGCACTGAACAGGGCCGCCAGTGTCGTCATCAGTATGGGCCTGAATCGCAGCAAGGCCGCCTCGTGGATGGCGGCGGCGGGCGCCAGGCCGCGATTGCGCTCGGCATCCAGCGCGAAATCTATCATCATGATGGCGTTCTTCTTGACGATGCCTATCAGCAGGATGATGCCTATCACTCCTATCATATCCAGGTCGGAACCTGTCAGCAGCAACGCCAGCAAGGCACCTATCGCAGCAGAAGGCAGGGTCGACAAGATGGTGATGGGATGAATAAAGCTTTCATACAGAACACCCAGCACGATGTACATGACCGCCACCGCTGCCAGCATCAGCCATAGCGTGCTGTCCAGCGACGCCTGGAATGCACGCGCTGCGCCCTGAAAGCGCAAATCCAGCGAAGCGGGCATGTCTAGCGCCGTTTGCGCCTCACGCACAGCCAGGACTGCGTCGGACAATGCCACGCCAGGCGCCAGGTTAAAGGATATCGTCGTCGCCGGAAATTGCCCCAGGCGTTCAACCGACAGCAAGGAGCTGCTCTGTTCTATGCGCGCAATGCTGCTGATGGGCACCGGTGTACCGGACGAAGTCGGCACATAGATTTGCGTCAGCGCCTGCGGATCCTGTCGGAACTGCGGCGCCACCTCGAGCACCACACGATATTGGCTGGACTGCGTGAAGATGGTGGAGATCAGGCGCTGGCCGAAGGCGTCGTACAAGGCGTCATCTATCACGGCATTGCTCACGCCCAGTCTTGCCGCCGCATCGCGATCGATCACAACCGTGGCCTGCAGGCCGCTGCTCTGCAGATCGTCGACCACATCCCGCAACCCGGGCAGTTCGCGCAGTGCGTCAACCAGTCTGGGCGTCCACGCCAGCAACACGCCATGATCTGGATCGGACAGTGTCATCTGGTACTGCGTGCGGCTGATGCGGTCATCTACTGTCAGGTCTTGTACAGGTTGCATGAAGACCTGTATGTCGGGCAAGTCTTTCAGGTCGCCATTCAGGCGCGCAATCACCTCGCGGGCGCTGCTGTCGCGCTCGCCGATGGGATTGAGCGCGATCTGCATGCGACCCGTATTGAGCGTTGCATTGGTGCCGTCTATACCAATGAAAGAGGTCACCGCCGACACGTCAGGGTCTTGCAGGATACGCTCGACTGCGGCGTGCTGACGCTGGGCCATGGCACTGAACGAGACAGTTTGCGGTCCCTGGCTGATGGCCTGTATCAGGCCAGTGTCCTGCTGCGGGAAGAAACCTTTGGGCACCATGGAGTACAACATGGCGGTCAGCAGGAAAGTACCCAATGCGACCCACAGGGTCAGTATCTGGTGACGCAATACCCACTTCAGGCCGCCGTCGTAGGCATGGGTCAGCTTGTCCATATAGCGCCCCAGCGCCTGCTGGAAACGGCTGTGCCGGACCTCGGACTCGGCCTTTAGCAGGCGCGCGCACATCATGGGCGTGAGCGTCAGGGAAATCAGCAGCGAAAGCAGTATCGCCACCGCCAGCGTAATGGCAAATTCCCGGAACAAGCGCCCGATGACATCACTCATGAACAACAGCGGAATCAATACCGCAATCAGCGACAGGGTCAGCGATATCAGCGTAAAGCCTATCTGGGCCGCCCCCTTGAGGGCGGCTTTCATCGCGCTCTGCCCTTCTTCGATGTGGCGCGCAATGTTTTCTATCATGACGATGGCATCGTCCACCACGAAACCCGTGGCGATGGTCAAGGCCATCAGGGTCAGGTTGTTGATGCTGAAACCGGACAGGTACATGATGCCGAAGGTGCCCACCAGCGACAGCGGCACAACAACACTGGGAATAAAGGTGGCGGTCCAGGTACGCAAAAAGACGAAAGTGACCAGCACCACCAGCACCACGGCCAGCAGCATTTCATACTGCACATGCGTAATGGACTCGCGTATGGTTTGCGTGCGATCGGTGGCCACGCTGATATCGACCCCCACAGGCAAGGCCTGCTTCAAAGAGGGCAGCAAAGCCTTCACCTGATCCACCACATCGATCACGTTTGCGCCGGGCTGGCGCTGTATGTTCAGCAGGATCGCAGGTGTCTGGCCCATCCACGCAGCCTGTCGTATGTTCTCGGCATCTTCCCGTGTTTGCGCCACATCTTTCAGGCGCAGTGCAGCGCCATTTTCATAGGCAATGATCAACTGCTGGTAATCGTCCACCGATTTGAGCTGGTCATTGGCATTGATTGTGGTCGAGCGCTCGGGGCCGTCCAGATTGCCCTTGGGCTGGTTGACGTTGGCGCCGACAATGGCCGAGCGCAGGCTGGACAGTGTCAGCCCGTGCGAGGCCAGCGCCCTGGGATTGGCCTGTATCCGCACCGCCGGACGCTGGCCACCGGCAATGCTGACCAGCCCCACACCCGAAATCTGCGACAGTTTTTGCGCCACCCGCACGTCGATCAGGTCGCGCACTTCGTGTAGCGGCAGGGTCGGCGACGTTACCGCCAGGCTGATCACAGCGGTATCTGCCGGATTCACCTTGTTGTAGATAGGTGGCGACGGCAGGTCGCCGGGCAGCAGGTTGGAGGCCGCATTGATGGCCGCCTGGACCTCCTGTTCGGCAACATCCAGCGGCAGGTCCAGATTGAACTGCAGTGTGATCAGCGACGAGCCGCCGGAACTGGACGATGTCATTTGCGTCAGCCCCGACATCTGCCCCAGCTGCCGCTCCAGCGGCGAGGTGACCAGGGCGGCCATGGCATCAGGGCTGGCGCCCGGATACAGCGTGGATACCTGTATGGTGGGGTAATCAACTTGCGGCAAGGCCGCCACCGGCAGCAGGCGATAAGCCAATATGCCCGAAATCAGCAACGCTACCATGGCCAGCGTAGTGGCAACGGGCCGAAGGATGAATATACGTGACAGATTCACGGCCTAATCCGTGATGATCTGGGCTTTGGAGCCCTCGCGCAGACGGTCCACACCCTCGGTGACCACCCGCTGCCCTGCGCTCAACCCCGACACCACGGCAACACGCTTGTCGTCGGTTCGGCCCACAACGATAGGCTGCACGTGCACTTTATCTTCTTCGTCGAGCATATAAACAAACGCCCCGACCGAACCGTGCTGGACCGCCACCGCAGGTATCGCCAATGCCTGGGCGGCATCAACGTGCAGACGTACGTTCACGAACTGATTCGGGAACAGGGTTTCGTCTTCATTCCGGAACCTGGCCTTGAGGCTTACTGTGCCGGTTGCCACATCGATCTGATTATCCACCGATATCAGTTCGCCCGTGGCCAGCTTGTTCAGGTCGTCCCGGTCATAGAGATCAGCCTGCAGGGTTTTGCCGGCACGCAGCTGTGCCAGCACATCGGGCAGTTGTGCCTGCGGCAAATTGAACAGCACCGAGATAGGCTGGGTCTGCGTGATGGTTACCAGACCATCGGTATTCGATGCATTCACCATATTGCCTGCATCGATCTTGCGCAGCCCCAGGCGCCCGCTTATGGGTGCCGTGATGCGCGTGTAGTCCAGCTGCAGCCTGGCATGGTCGACCGCTGCCTGGTCGCTTTTACGCGAGCCCTGCAGCTGCTGAACCAGGGCAGCCTGGGCATCGACCTGTTGTTTCGCGATCGAGTTTTGCTTGTAAAGCAATTGATAGCGTTGCAGGTCGCGCTGGGCGTTCTTCAGTTGTGCCTCGTTCTGGGCCTGCTGTCCCAGTGCCTGGTCCAGTGCAATACGATAAGTGCGCGGATCGATCTGTGCCAGCAGGTCGCCGGCCCGCACTTTCTGGCCATCGGTAAAGGCTATTTCCTGCAGTTCGCCATCTACCCGGCTGCGCACAGTGACCGTATTGAAGGCGGTCACTGTGCCTATGGCCTTGAGCGTGTGGTTGATCAGCCCCATTTCAGCCGTGGCAACCCTGACCGGTACCGGCATCGAAGACATGCCTCGGGGTCCGAACAGCGATCCGCCACCCTTAGCCGCCGGAGCGTCCGGTTTGCCGACATACCAGTAAGCACCGGCAGCCAGCGCAAGCAGCGCGACCAGCCATAGCCAGTACGACTTGCGCGATCGGGACGGTTCGGTATTGGGCGCCGACATGCATTGTTCTCCGGAAACTAATGAAACAGGCGGTATTTTCGCCTATTGCCGGACTGATGAACTCAAAAAATGCATATTTGAAACGAGGCGCAACAACTTTGATCAGGCAGGCTGACGCCTTAAACGTTGCAACGCGCCAGTTTGAATGAGACGTCACGTGTGACGGGCTGAGGCTTGAGCTCGGTATCCTGGGCGGCAAACCGGACCCATATCACATACTTGTTGGCGCTCATTTCGGGAAAAATATTCATGGCCTCGTCGACCCAGACCCGCAAGAGCTGGAACACCTTGCCGCTGAGCATTTCCTGGTAAGCGCCCTGACGCGCGGTTACGTCGACCACATCGCCCGAATCGCGCAGCACGCGCAAAATAAGCGCCAACGCCTTGTACAGGGGCAGGAACGGCCTGATCCACTGCCCCAGATCGCGTGAGCGCACCTCGGGCGGTTTGATCTGCCAGGAAAAATACGAGGGCATGTCGACCTGCGATGACCCACCCGGCACCGCCAGGCGCCCGCGCAGGCTGGCCAGCCATTCGTTGTCGCGCAGTTCCTGCCCGATGCGGCCGTGCACGCCCAAATCGGCGGCTGCGCTCTGGATTTCGGCAAGCATGGCATCAAGGGCCTGAGGATCGACGCCAGGATGCTGGCGCAGCGCACCGAGCGCTACGCGTTGTCTTTCCAGGTCTTGCAGAACCGCTCCTCGCAAGTCGGTGCGATCGCAGATATCGAGCAGATCGAACAGTGTGGCAACCGCAATCTGATGATGGTGGACATCAGTGCCCTGAGCGAAGAAAAACAGCCTGTCAAAGAGATGCTCGACCCTTAGCAGAGACCTTACGCGTTCGTTGCAAGGATATTCATAAAGAATCACGCGAACAAAAACCTTTTTAATGTCTAGGAACCGCTGCCTGCAAACGAGCCCGGGCGGCCTTGTGCCAAGGCACACCACTGCTCGTGCAGCGCACGGGACCGGGAAGTGAGGTCGTCGACAGTGGTTTGCCCATCGTTGAGAACAACGTCGTCGGCGGCGGCCAGACGAACAGCCCGCGAAGCTTGTGCTGACATGATACGCCCAATAGCTTCCGGCGTCAGCCCGCTGCGTGCCTGGACTCTTGCCACCTGCGTGGCAGGATCACAGTCTACGACGCAAATCCGGTCTACCGCATCGCGCCAGCGGCTGGAATGCTCCAGGGACTCCACCAGCAAGGGAACAACGAATACAAGATAACATCCCTGGGCCTGCGCTGCGCGCTCCCGTGTAACGGAAGCTATCATGGGATGGATGATTGCTTCAAGCTTGTGGCGTGCCTGCGGGCTTTCGAAAACCAGCTCACGCATGGCCTGCCGATCGAGCGCACCGGTGGAGGCAATGACATCGGGGCCGAATTGCTTGCGTATGGGCTCAATGGCAGCGCCGCCCGGCGCAGTCAGTTCGTGAGCGATGACATCGGTGTCGACGATGGCGGCACCCCACTGCGCAAACATGTCGGCCACCTTGCTCTTGCCCGAGCCTATGCCGCCTGTCAGGCCGATTTTGTACATTCAGGCACACCCTTGCTAGTAAAAATACAAATGTAACCCAGGACTGATGATGAATACAGCCACTGCGGCCACCACCAGGAAAGGGCCGAAGGGATAGGCGCCAGACGGGCGCCAGGTTCTGGCCTTGAGCATGGCAAATACGATACCGGCAACACAGGCCACCAACAAGAGCCAGGGCAGCACCTGCCAGCCCAGCCAGGCACCGAGCGCGGCCAGCAGCTTCAGATCACCGTAGCCCATGCCTTCTACACCCCGCAACAGCCGGAAGACCTGCAGCAGCAACCAAAGAAAACCGTAGCCGCCCATGGCGCCCGCCACCGCATCGTGCAGCGGCACGACACCCCATCCGGCCCACGCGGCAGCCAGTCCCAGCCACAGTACGGGCAGCGTCAGCGCATCAGGGAGCAGACGGGTGCGTGCATCGATATGTGCCAGCAGCAACAGCATGCCGGCCACCAGAGCCAGCAGCAGCGCCGTCGGGGTGTAGTCGTAGCGGATGACAATGGCCACGAACACCAGCGCCAGGACCACAGCGCTGAACAAGCCAATCAGTCGAGGCACGGACCCCGACTCATCGCCTGACGCAGACTGAGCAAGTTCACCACGTGGACGAGCCGCCATATGCAAACTGGCAAGCAGGCTGTCGGCGTCGACCTGTGCACCGCCTGCCAGCAATCCGGCATAGATCCGGGCTGCCTGCACACACCAAATGCCTGCGACCGCACCCAGCAGGGCTGGTGCCAGCAAGGTGGCAAGCTGCCAAAATTCAAATGGTTCCTGGAGCGGCATAGGCTGGTCTGTTTGTTTTACGAATACGCCGATTAGTGCGTAGAATGCATAGTGTATGGGCAAGATGCCCCGCGCCGATACTTCCCCGTCTGTAAACCGCCTTTGGAATCATCATGCCTTGCTCCAGCCTGTTAAACAACAACCCCCGCATTAATGCTCTGGGTGCCACCTTGCTGGTGCTTGCTCTGGCGGGCTGCGCCCAACAGCAAACCCCCGGTTACTACGACGTGCAGCGCGACACGACCAGCGCCGACGCCCGCCAGCAGGCACAAGGACGCAACAGTGCCCAGGCTCCGTCACAGATACAGCTGGGCTTCGGCGACAACCAGCCGGCCCGCCCCATAGGCCAGGAAGTCCAGGAAGCCGAACCTGTCATCAAGGCACGCCCCCTGGCTGAAGCACGTACCTTCCTGGGCACGGTTCCCTGCCTGAGCAACGACGGCAACTGCTCGGCCACCCGCATCACCCTGACGCTGGCACCCAGCGGAGAATGGCGCTCACGCACGGTCTTCCTGGATGCTCCGGGCCAGAACAACATCACCCAGCAAGGCTGCTGGGACGTAATAGGCACCCGTCCGCTGCGCATCATGCTCACGACGGGCAAGCAGGCCGGAATGGCCAACCTGACGTTCGTCAATGACAATGTCTTGCGCATCAATATGATCAATGACATGCGGCCCACTCTCGAGCACCACCTGACTCGACAGGCCGATGTGGACGGCATAGATGAAATAAGCAATAAAACGCCGCTGCAGTGCGACTGAGCGGCATTTTCATAACCTTCACGGAAGATCAGTTCTGGCTGGGGGCACCATTGGCAAGTATGCAGTGCACCAGTTCCACCGCGTTGCGTACCTGCATTTTTTGAAAGATTCGGGCGCGATGTGCTTCGATGGTTCGCTGCGACACCCCAAGCTCTGCCGCAATAATTTTATTGGGTTTGCCGCGCGTGACGTAATCCATGACGTCGCGTTCGCGCGGGGTTAATGTTTCGTAAGGCGCGCTGCCGGAAGGTTGAATGTCTGTCACATTTGACTCCTTGTTGGATAGCGGTAAGCGATTCTTGCATACCGCCACAACAGGTGTCAGCTGTCACTTCTTACATATTTCCAGGTTGTCTATCAGGCGCGTGGCGCCCAGTTTTGCAGCAGCCAGAACCACCAGTGGCTCGCCATCGAGTATTTCCTGGGATGCAGGAGCAATCAGGTCTCGCTGGCGGCGCAAAGAAACATAATCGACGTCCCAGCCACGAGCAGTCAGGGCCTGCACTGCCTGCCCCTCGAGGCTGGCCGCATCGGCATTACCGGCCAGGACACCGGCAGCGACGGTCTGCAAGGCTGCATATAACTGCGGCGCCTCGGCGCGCTCGGACGGCTGCAGGAATCCGTTGCGCGAAGACAGCGCCAGGCCATCGGCATCACGGACAGTTTCATGCGCCAGTATTTTTACCGGCAGCTGGAATTGCCTGCACATATTGCGCACGACCATCAGCTGTTGATAATCCTTCTTGCCGAACACGGCCACGCTGGGCTGGACACAGGAAAAGAGCTTCAGGACCACCGTACTGACGCCGCCAAAAAAGCCTGGCCGGAATTCGCCTTCCAGAATACCGCCCAGATCGGAAGGCGGCTGCACCTGGAAGTTCTGCGGTTCCGGATACATTTCGCGCTCGTTCGGCGCAAACAGCACGTACACGTCGCGCTCGCGCTCCAGCTTCTCGATGTCGGACGCCAGGGTACGCGGATACTGGTCAAAATCCTCATTGGGCCCAAACTGCAACCGATTCACGAAAATGCTCGCAACTACCGGATCGCCGTGCTGGCGCGCCAGCTTCATCAGAGCAAGGTGAGCCGGGTGCAAATTACCCATGGTAGGCACAAAAGCCACGCGCAGCTGCCCACGCAGCTGATCACGCAACTCTTCGATAGTATGGACAACCTTCAAGGTAAGCTCCGTTAGGGATGGTGCGCCGCTCAGGCGGCTGCCCGGATATAGGACAAGCGCACATAAATGGGCGCATAAGGTTCGGCCTGGGTAATGTCGAGCAGCGACTCTCGGGCGAGCTCGAGCATGGCCAGGAAATGCACGACGACAACCGCCACGGCATCGCCCTGATCGACACGCTCGAGGAAAAGCTCGCTGAATTCCATGAACTGCACATCACTGAGGCGACGCAGAATCTGGCTCATGTGGTCGCGCACGGACAATTGCTCCCGCGTGATGCGGTGGTGTGCGTTGAGTTTGGCCCGGCGCATGATGTCGAGCCAGGCATTGCGCAAGTCATCGGGGTTGACCTCGGGCGACAACTGCTCAAAGGTGAGGTTGGCAACTGCCTGCGCGCGCTGGAAGTCCCTGCCCAGACGTGGCAGGGTATCGAGCTTCTGTGCGGCCAGCTTCATACGTTCGTACTCGAGCAGGCGCCTGACCAGTTCTGCGCGCGGATCTTCCACATCTTCGCCTGTATCCGATTTCTTGACCGGAAGCAGCATACGGGATTTGATCTCTATGAGCATGGCGGCCATGAGCAGGTATTCCCCGGCCAGTTCCAGGTTCTGCGCACGTATCTGCTCGACATACGACAGATACTGCTGCGTAACTTCAGCCATGGGAATGTCGAGCACATTGAAATTCTGCTTGCGTATCAGGTACAGCAAGAGATCCAGCGGCCCCTGAAAGGTTTCCAGAAAGACTTCCAGGGCATCGGGCGGAATGTACAGATCTTGCGGCATGGCAAACAACGGCTCACCGTACAGGCGAGCCAGTGCCACGCTGTCGACCACGTCAGGGGTGCTGTCGATGTCGGGCTCGACCAGCTCATTCATGGCTGTCGTCCCGGCCTTGTGCACAGACATGTGCCGGCTTATTTGGTTTGGTATACGTAGGGCTGTTGCGGCACCTTGCTGGCGCGATAGCCTTCCTGCAGCTCGGGATCAATGTGCTTGTCCCACAAACGGCTTCGGCCTTCGCGCTGACCCGCCTCGACGTTGGGATGCTCGGATTTGAATTTTTTCAGGAACTGAGTTGCCTCGGATTCGTAATTCTTTGCCATGGTACTTATTTGCCGGAAAAGGGTTAAGCGATAAAAGCCGAGTTTACTTCACCCGGACGAAATTGATTTTCCAGCAGCATGACCAGCTTGCAGTCCGGCCGCGTCGCCAGGCGGAAAGTGATCTGCTGATAGCGCAGTATGCCATGCACCGGATGGTTGAATTCCCTTAACCCTCCTTCGCGATCAACTACGGCATGCCGGGTCCACCAATGCGCAAAAACCGGGCTGGCCTGCAGCAGGCCGTCGAGCACCATCCGCACATCCGGCTCATCGACATGAGCGGCAGCATCGGCCCTGAACTCGGCCACCACCCGGCTCGCACGTTGCTCCCAATCGACCACCAGCGTGCGCGCAGCCGGATCAATAAAGATATAGCGCAACAGATTGGGGCTTTCATCCCGGTCCGGCCAGCCATCGAACAGGCGCAGCAGGGGTTCGTTTCTGGCCAGCACATTCCAGCTGCGATCAAGAATATAAGCCGGTGCAGTCACGCTGTGCACGCAGTCGGCCAGATAAGAAGGCAGCGGCGTGACATGGCCGTGACCATGCTCGGGATCGGCGCATTCGGCCAGCTCAAACAGATAATGGCGTTCAGCCCGGGCCAGGTTCAGCACCGACGCAAGCCGGGCCCAGACGGCCGCCGATACCGATACGTCGCGGCCCTGCTCTATCCAGGTGTACCAGGTAACGCTGATGTCGCACAGCTGGGCAAGTTCTTCGCGGCGCAGGCCCGGTGTACGCCGGCGCACCCCGGCCGGCAGGCCGTACGATTCGGGTTGAACACGTGCCCGGGCCTGACGCAGGAAGTCGCCCAGCGCCTTGCGCCGGACCGACGCCTGCTCGGTTGATGACTGCGCGTCGCTGCTGTTGCCGGGCATGCCCTGACCACCGCTACCTTAAGGTACTGGCCAGTGTGCGCCGTACATCTTCTTCGTCGCGGCCGCTGCGCTGCACGTAGTCCTTGACCTGGTCATCACCAATATTGCCGACGTTGAAGTATTGCGACTGGGGATGGCTGAAGTAAAAGCCCGAGACACTGGACGCCGGATACATGGCATAGCCCTCGGTCAGCTGCATGCCGATCTCTTCGGCCTCGAGCACCTCGAACATATCTTTCTTGACCACGTGCTCGGGACAGGCCGGATAACCGGGCGCCGGGCGTATGCCCTGATACTTCTCGGCGATGATCTCTTCGTTGCTCAGGTCTTCATCGGGGACATAGCCCCACAGATCGCGCCGGACACGCGCGTGCATGCATTCGGCAAAGCCTTCCGCCAGCCTGTCGGCGATGGACTTGAGCATGATGCTGGAGTAATCGTCGTTATCATCCAGGAAAGCCTGGTCGTGCTTTTCTATGCCCAGGCCGCCTGTCACGGCGAACAGACCAATATAGTCGGCCACACCGCTGGACTTGGGCGCAATGTAGTCGGCCAGACATTTGTTGTCCACGCCCTCGCGCTTGACCGTCTGCTGGCGTACGTTGCACCAGGTGAACAGCACCTCCGAACGCGATTCGTCGCGATAGACCTCGATATCTTCATCATTGACGGTATTGGCCGGATAAAAAGCCACCACACCGCTGGCGGTCAGCCAGCGGCCCTCGATGATTTTCTTGAGCATGGCCTGGCCTTCGGCGTAGATCTTGCGCGCCTGCTCGCCCACGACCTTGTCCTCGAGTATCGCGGGGAACTGACCGAACAGGCTCCAGGTCTGAAAGAACGGCGTCCAGTCAAGAAACTGCACGACCTCGGACAAGTCGTAGTTCTTGAAGGTGCGCCGACCTATGAATTTGGGGCGCGGCGGTGTGTAGCTGGACCAATCGATAGCGGGTCGGCCCGCACGGGCTTCGGCAAGGGTGACCAGCGGCGTGGACTTGCGATTGGCATGGCGGGTGCGAACCAGATCGTATTCCCTGGCTACTTCGGCCAGGTAGGTATCGGCATCGTCCGACATCAGATTGGTGGCAACACCCACCGAACGGCTGGCGTCTGGCACGTAAATGACAGGCCCTTCATAATTGGGCGCAATTTTCACGGCAGTGTGCACGCGGCTGGTGGTGGCCCCGCCCACCAGCAGCGGCAGATTGCGGCTGGTGAAATATTCATCGCGCTGCATTTCCGACGCCACGTAAGCCATTTCTTCGAGGCTGGGCGTAATCAGCCCGGACAGGCCAACGATGTCGCAGTTTTCTTCCTTGGCCTTGGCCAGGATTTCGGAACACGGCACCATCACACCCATATTCACGACTTCAAAGTTATTGCACTCGAGCACGACCGACACAATATTCTTGCCTATGTCGTGCACATCGCCCTTGACCGTGGCGATGACGATCTTGCCCTTGGAGCGCACATCCCCGCCCGCGGCTTCGATCTGGCGCTTTTCCTCTTCGATAAAGGGAATCAGATGCGCGACTGCCTGCTTCATGACCCGCGCCGACTTCACGACCTGTGGCAGGAACATCTTGCCCGCACCGAACAGGTCGCCGACGATATTCATGCCGTCCATCAACGGGCCTTCGATAACCTGTATGGGGCGCCCGCCAGACGCGGCGATTTTCGCGCGCACCTCTTCAGTATCTTCGACAATGAAAGTCGTGATGCCATGCACCAGCGCATGCGATATGCGCCCCTCGACTTCCTGCTCGCGCCATGACAGGTCTTCTTCCTTTTTGGCGCCCGATCCTTTAATGGTTTCGGCCAGTTCCACCAGTCGCTCGGTGGACGTAAGCTCATCAGCCGGATCTGTTTTGCCCAGAGGCTCGGCCCGGTCGAGCACCACGTCCTCGACCATATCCAGCACTTTCTTGTCTATGTCCTGGTAGACACCCAGTTGTCCGGCGTTGACGATACCCATGGTCAGGCCCTGCTGTATGGCGTAATACAGGAAGACCGCATGAATGGCTTCGCGCATGGCTTCGTTGCCGCGGAAGGAAAAACTGACGTTCGAGATACCGCCCGACACGCGCGCGTGCGGCAGGTTCTGCGTAATCCAGCCCGTGGCCTCGATGAAGTCCACCGCATAGTGATTGTGTTCTTCTATGCCGGTGGCGATGGCAAACACGTTGGGGTCGAAAATGATGTCTTCGGGCGGGAAGCCGACCTCGTCGACCAGCAGGCGGTAGGCGCGCTCGCAGATTTCCTTGCGCCGCTGGAGATTGTCGGCCTGGCCCTGTTCGTCGAAAGCCATCACGACTGCGGCCGCTCCGTATTTACGGCACAGGCGCGCGTGTTCGATGAAGGCTGCCTCGCCCTCTTTCATGGAAATGGAATTGACCACAGCCTTGCCTTGCACGCAGCGCAAGCCCTGTTCGATGACCTCCCACTTGGAGCTGTCTATCATGATGGGGACACGGGCGATATCGGGCTCGGAGGCAATCATGTTCAGGAAGCGACGCATGCACACGGCCGAATCCAGCATGGCTTCATCCATGTTGATGTCGATGATCTGGGCACCGTTTTCAACCTGCTGGCGCGCAACCGCCAGCGCCTCGTCGTATTTCTCTTCGCGTATCAGGCGCAGGAACATCTTGCTGCCGGTCACGTTGGTGCGTTCACCCACGTTCACGAACAAGGAGTCTGCATCGATGTTCAGGGCTTCCAGCCCGGACAGGCGGGTCTTGACCGGCACCTGCGGAACCTGACGCACGGGCAGACTGGCCACCTTGTCGGCAATCGCGCGGATGTGGTCCGGCGTGGTGCCGCAACAACCCCCGGCCATGTTCACCAGGCCGGCCTGGGCAAACTCCTCCAGCAACGACGAGGTGTCTTGCGGTGTTTCATCAAAGCCGGTTTCGGCCATGGGATTGGGCAGGCCTGCATTCGGATAAACGCAGATATAGGTATCGCAGATCTTGGACAGCTCGGCCACGTAGGGGCGCATCAAGGCAGCACCCAGCGCGCAATTCAGGCCGATAGTGATGGGTCGCGCATGACGCACCGAGTTCCAGAATGCCTCGACGGTTTGCCCGGACAGGATGCGGCCGGACGCATCGGTCACCGTACCCGAAACCATGACGGGCAAACGCACGCCACGCTCTTCAAACACGGTTTCGACTGCGAAGATGGCCGCCTTGGCATTGAGCGTATCGAAAATGGTCTCGATCAGGACGATATCGATGCCGCCGTCGAGCAAGCCATTCAGCTGTTCAGTGTAGGCATCGCGCAGCTGCTCGAACGTCACGTTGCGGGCGGCCGGGTCGTTTACATCGGGGGAAATGGACGCGGTCTTGGGTTGCGGCCCCAAGGCCCCGGCAACAAAGCGCGGGCGTTCCGGCGTGCTGTACTCGTCACAGGCCGCGCGTGCCAGCCGGGCCGACTCCACGTTCAGCTCATAGGCCAGCCCGGGCAGGCCGTAATCGCCCTGGGCAATGGCGGTGGCGCCAAAGGTGTTGGTTTCGATGACGTCAGCACCCGCTTCCAGATAGTCACGATGTATGGCGGTGATGATGTCAGGCCGCACCAGCGACAACAGCTCGTTATTGCCCTTGACGTCCTTGACGTGATCAGCAAAGCGCTCGCCCCGGAAATCCGTTTCGCTGAGCTTGTATTGCTGAATCATGGTGCCCATGGCGCCATCAAGAATCAGAATGCGCTCGCCCAGCAGGCGCGCGAACTCCGCGCCTTGCGTATAAGAAGAAAGCGGATACGGTAAAGAAGGATAAGACACTCGGCTGACCCGTTTAATGTGCCTGCGACGCATAGCCGCAGGAAAAACATGCGGCAGGGCTGCGTGCGGACTGAATGGAATTAGGCTCTATTGTATCGCCGCCCTGCTGCCAGGCCTGGAACCGGGCACGAACCGGGCGCGGTTCCAGGCAATGACGGCGCCATCGCCCCCATCGGGCTGTGATATATTTCCTTGCGAAAGAGGTGCTTTCGGCTCGTGAGTCACCGCGCAAATCCAGGATCTGCCTGCACGCCTGCGCGACCCGCGTTCTGCGAAAGTCAAATGGGAAACAGCGTTCACACCGCCAATACCGGCGCTGCGAATAAACTGTGCTGCCCCCGCAACGGTAAACATGCTTTGCATGCCAGCCCGATACCAGCCTTGATCCACCCTTGGTTCATTCACAGACGCACCGGCGGCACCCCTGTATGCCTGCCCTGCGCCCGCGAATGTTTTTACTTGCTTGCAACGTGCGGGGACGCACGTTATTCAAGGCTTATTATGTCTTCCTCATACTTTCGGCAATCCCTTGCCGTACTCTCATCCCTTGTTGTCGCCACGGCCGGCGCCCAGACTACCACCCAGACTCCCAGGCTCGACAGCATCGTCGTAACCGCCAGCCGTACACCGCAGCTGGTGCGCGACGTGGTCGGCGACGTTTCGGTGATAGACAAGGCGGAATTGCAAAAAGAAGGCCAGAACAGCGTGGCCGAAATACTGGCCAAACAACCCGGCATACAGTTCTACAGCAGCGGCGGACCGCAAACCCCCGCCGGTGTATTTGTACGCGGCACGGGTCCGAGCCAGGCTTTGGTGCTCGTCGACGGCGTACGCATCAACAGCATCACGACAGGCGCCATCAACTGGAATGCGATTGATCCGGCCACCATCGAGCGCATCGAAATCGTGCGCGGCGCCGCCAGCAGCCTGTACGGATCAGACGCCATAGGCGGGGTCATCAACATCATTACCCGCAACACTGGCGAAGATCGTCCTTTAAGCGCCTGGGCCAATGTGGGCTATGGCTCTAATGACACGTTCAAGTCCAGCACAGGCATTTCCGGCGCGCAGGATGGCTGGGACTACGCGCTGTCGGCCAGCATGGCTGACAGCAACGGCTTCAACGCCACCAACCTGCAGTCAAGCTCCTACAACGACGATCGTGACGGCTACAGCCAGCACTCGCTTTCGGGCTCGCTGGGCTATCGCTGGCAGCCGGGTCACTACCTGGCGCTGACAGCCTATAACGGCTATATGAATGGCGATTTCGACATGGGCAATGATGTGTTGCCTGCCTACGCCATCACACGCCAGCAAGCTTATACCCTGACCAGCACCGATGACCTGACCGACAACTGGCAGAGTATTTTGCGTTTTGGTTTTTCAAAAGAATACGGTGACAGCCGCAGCTTCGGCAGCGCCTATACCTACGAGTCGCTGCAGCGTTCTTACTCATGGCAAAACAACCTGAAGCTATCACCACAGCAGAATATATCGCTGGTACTGGAACGCCTGGAGGAAAGAACAGCCGGCTCGACCTACACCACCAACCGCCGCAACACGAACTCGGTTGGCCTGGTGTACCGTGGAGACTTTGATCGTCATCATTTGCAGGCCAGCCTGCGCAACGACAACATCACGGGCTATGGCAATGAAGTCACTGGCGGCCTGGCCTATGATTTTGACCTGACACCCGAATGGACCATAGGCATTTCCGGCAACACCGGCTTTCGCGCACCTACGTTCGCAGACATGTACTACCCCTTTGAGCAATATTACTGGGGTGGCTTTCCGTCAGGCTCGTACAGTGGCAACCCCGACCTGAAGCCCGAAAAGTCACGCAACATCGAAGCACGACTGCAGTATGCCGGTGACACGACACGGCTGGGTATGGTGATTTATCAGAACAAGGTTGAAGATCTGATCAACGGCTACAGCTGTGACATCAACTTCGACTGCACCGCCAGGAACATAGACCAGGCCACCATACGCGGCATCACCCTGACGGCCGAGCAGGACTACGGCAACACCACACTGCGTGCCAGCGCCGACTTCATGGATCCGCAGAATGACAATCCGGTGGAAGGCGAAACAGGTAGCCAGCTGAACCGCCGCGCCAGACAGGTTTATATGCTGGGCGTTACGCATCGTATTGATGCGCTGTCGCTGGGAGCCGAATACCAGTTCACCGGCAAACGTTATGACGACGTGGCCAACCAGGTGCAACTGGGCGGCTTCAGCCTGGTCAACCTGACTGCCGCTTACGATTTCAGCAAGAACGCAGGCGTTCAGATTCGCTGGAACAACGTGCTGGACAAGGATTACACACTGGCCCGGGGCTACAACATGCCCGGTTCCAATGTCTTCGTAAACTTCTCGTTCAGGATGTAAGCCCGTGATGCGTGGAGAACCGGCCCGCGCAGCAGCAGCCGCCCGCCTTATCGCCTGCCGGGTCATGCTGGGCCTGGCTGCCACGCTGATGGCGGCCCCGGGCGCGCAGGCGCAGTCCACCGACGCGGGGATCCCGCAGCCGGTTCGCATCACTACGCTGGCCCCGCATGCAACCGAACTGGTGTATGCGGCCGGCGCAGGCGACAAGATCGTCAGCACCGTGCTCAGCAGCGACTATCCGCCGGCGGCCCGCGCCATACCTCGCGTGGGCAACGGCCTGGAGGTCAGCGTGGAAAAGGTGCTGAGCTTTCGGCCCACTGTGGTGATCGGCTGGCAATCCCAGGGTGCGGCGCAAACCCTGGGGCCCGCACTGGCCCGGCTGGATATTCCGCTAATCTTGTCACGCCCGCGCACACTGGACGAAATACCGGCTGAAATCCTGCGTTTTGGCGAACTGTTCAATACCCGCGAGCAAGCCCGGGCCAGCGCACAGGCGCTCACCCGGCGCCTGGACGCCCTGACCCGGCGGCACACCGGACATAAGCAGGTGTCGGTCTTCATAGAAGTGGGCGACTCGCCGCTGTACACCATAGGCTCCGACCCCTTGCTGAATGATGCGCTGAAGCGCTGTGGCGGCGTCAATCTTTACGCCGACGCCGGCATTGCCGCGCCACAAGTCAGTGTGGAAAGCATCTTGCTGCGCAATCCAGACGTGCTGATTGCCCCCGCCAGGAACGCGGCGGCCCGGGCGAGCATACGCAAATACTGGTCTGACCTGCAGCTGCCGGCGGCACTGCAAGGCCGGGTCTACACCCTGGACCCCGATATGCTGTTCCGGCCGGGACCACGCTTGATAGACGCGACCGAAGAGCTCTGTGACATGCTGGACCAGGCTCGCTGAAGGCCCGGACACCATGCGGCACAGCCAGGCTTGCCCAGCCACATGAACGCGCACAACATTGCGCTGGATCATACGGAATCAGGGCTTTGGATCATACACAGCCGCTGTAAATGGATTATTCTTTCATATTGCGCCACCGGCGCCGGTGGGTCTGTAAAGCCAGACTCGCCCGCCGCGCCAATCACACTACAGCCAGCAAGCACATGAATCACTCCAACACTCTTGAAATTGCAGGACGCCAGTACAACTCCCGCCTATTGGTCGGCACAGGCAAATACAAAGACTTTGAAGAGACCCGCCGGGCCATAGACACCAGCGGCGCCGAAATCGTTACAGTGGCCATACGCCGCACCAACATTGGCCAGAACGCCAACGAACCGAATTTGCTTGATTTCCTGCCGCCGTCCAGGTTCACCATATTGCCCAACACGGCCGGGTGCTTTACCGCCGACGAAGCCGTGCGCACCCTGAGACTGGCGCGCGAGCTGCTTGACGGACACGACCTGGTCAAACTGGAAGTGCTGGGTAGCCCGGACAATCTGTTTCCCAATATGCCCGAAACCCTCGATGCTGCACGCACCCTGGTCAAAGACGGTTTCAAGGTCATGGTGTATTGCACCGATGATCCAATCCAGTGCCGTATGCTTGAAGACATCGGCTGCGTAGCCGTCATGCCGCTCGCGTCACTGATAGGCTCAGGCATGGGCATACTCAACCCCTGGAACCTGCGTCTGGTCATCGACCAATCGCATGTGCCGGTTCTGGTCGATGCGGGCGTGGGCACTGCCTCCGACGCAGCCGTCGCCATGGAACTGGGCTGCGACGCCATTCTCATGAATACCGCCATTGCCGGCGCACGCGACCCTATCCTGATGGCCAGCGCCATGAAAAAGGCGGTCGAGGCAGGCCGCGAAGCCTTTCTGGCAGGCCGCATGCCGCGCAAACTGTACAGCGCTGACCCCAGCTCGCCCACCGAGGGCCTGCTTGCGCCCCGCAAGTAAACGCCATGATCCCGAATACTCTTACCATAGCCGGCGTCGATCCCTCGGGCGGTGCCGGTGTGCTGGCAGACATCAAGACCATGAGCGCGCTGGGCGCATACGGCACAGCCGTGATTGCCGCCCTGACCGCACAGAACACACAGGCCGTAACCGGCATCAGTGCGGTGCCTGCCGAATTTGTTGCGCAGCAGATCGACACCCTGTTCGCCGATGTACGCATAGATGCCGTAAAGATAGGCATGCTGGGCCAGCAATCAGTCACACGTATCGTGGCCGAACGGCTGGACCACTGGAAACCCGCCCACCTGGTCCTGGATCCGGTTATGGTCGCCAAAAGCGGTGATCACCTGCTCGAGCGTGCTGCCGTCAACGAGCTGCGGGAAAGCCTGCTGCCACTGGCCAGCATGATTACCCCGAATTTGCCCGAGGCCGGGGTCCTGTTGTCGGCATCACCCGTGGAAACCTTGAAAGAGATGCGCCGCACCGCTGAAAAGCTGCGACGCCTTATGAACGATACGGGCGAGCGCTGGGTGTTCCTGAAGGGCGGTCACCTGCCCGGCAACGACACCATCGACGTACTGCACGACGGCGACCGCCTGATCGAATTGCCTGGCCAGCGCATCAACACGCGTAATACCCACGGCACCGGATGCACCTTGTCGGCCGCCCTGGCAGCCCTTTTGCCACAGGTTGGCGATGTGCCCGAAGCCGCCAGACTGGCCAAGGCCTACCTGGTCACTGCCATCGCCCGTTCGGGCGAACTTCAGGTGGGTACAGGCCATGGCCCGGTGCAGCATTTCCACGCGTGGTGGGCCGCACCGAAGTAATGTAAATACGCTATAGTAGGCGCTACTATTGTTTACCATTGCATTTATTTTCAGAAACCATGAACGTTACTGCCTTGTCAGAAATCGAACGCGCTCGATTCAATATGGTCGAGCAGCAGATCCGTCCCTGGGATGTCCTTGACGTCCAGGTGCTGCAGGCACTTTTCGAGGTTCGTCGCGAGCGCTTTGTACCCGCTCCCATGCAGGGCCTGGCCTTCTCCGACGTCGAACTGCCCCTGATCCTCAATTCGGTCGACACGCGCGAGACCATGCTGACGCCCAAGGTCGAAGCACGCCTTGCCCAGGAGCTTCAGCTCAAGCCCACCGACTGCGTCCTTGAAATCGGCACCGGGTCCGGCTATCAGGCCGCCCTGCTGGCCAGGCTGGCGCAACAGGTCACCAGCATCGAGGTCGACAGTCGCCTGGCTGCCTTCGCCGTCAGCAATCTGCAGCGTAACCAGGTCGAGAACGTCACCGTGGAAACCGGTGATGCCCATTCGGGTTGGGGCACAACCGAGTACGACGCTATCCTGCTCACCGGGTCGGTGCCCACCGTACCCGACGCCCTGAAATACCAGTTGGCCATAGGCGGCAGGCTGGTGGCCGTTGTCGGCCAGGCTCCCGTCATGACCGCCTGCCGCATCACACGAACCAGCGCAGCCAGCTTCGAAACCACCAGCCTGTTCGACACTGTCATCAAGCCGCTGCGCGGAACAACCGTTACCCACTTCAAGTTCTAAATGGCGAAGGCAGGCAAGTACGCGGCGTTCGGGCTTGCCCTGCTTCTGGCCACCTGGATCCTGCCTGGCCACGCGCAGCAGCCGGCACCAGAGCAGGATCTGCTCGACATCTGGCAAATGGCACTGCAGCGTGATCCCATCTACGCTGCCAGTCGCGCAGGACGCGAAGCCGAACAGGAAAAGATTCCGCAGGCACGTGCCCGGTTGCTGCCCTACATCAGCGCCGATGCCGTGGCCGAACAAAGCGATCGCCGTCGCATCAGCGGTATGAACGACAGCCGCAGCGACGGGCGGGCCTTGTGGTCGCTGACCCTGACACAGCCCATTATCGATTTACGCGCCTGGGGCGGCCTGGAGCAGGCAGAGTATATTGCCGGCCTGGCCGACATCCAGCAGGCCAACGCCTACCAGGACCTGCTGCTGCGGGTCTCCCAGGCTTATTTCGACGTATTGGCGGCTCAGGATACGCTCCGGGCCTTGCGGGCGCAAAAAGCCGCCATAGACACGCAGCTGCGCGCCGCCCGCCAGGGTTTCGAGCTGGGCAGCACGACCATCGCAGACACCTACGAAGCGCAGTCCAGACTTGACCTGATCAACGCCAACGAGCTTCAGGCTGAAAATCTGCTGCAACTCAGTCGCGATCAACTGGCCAGACTGATCAATGAGCGGCCGGGTCGCCTGGCAACCTTGCCTTCCGACACGGCCCTGCCCGCCCCCACGCCGAATCGCCTGACCGACTGGATGGATCAGTCACGGCAGAGCAGCCTTGAGGTCACCTACGCGGAGCTGACGGCCAGAATCGCTGAAACGCAGATTGAGATCGCCAAAGCGGAACGCTATCCCCGCCTGAGCCTGCAGGCCCAGACCGGCAGCGCAACCGACCGCGGCCTGTACGAGACCAACAACGGACCCAGGTCGCTGAACAGCAGCGTCGGGCTGCAGCTTTCCATCCCCATATTTACCGGCGGCGGGATTTCTTCTGTCGTACGCGAGCAGACCTCACGTCTGCAACAAGCGCGCTACTCACTCGAGAACGCGCGGCGCCAGGCAGTGGAAGCCACGCAACGGCATTTTTCCGGAGTCACCTCGGGCCTGGCGCAGATCAGTGCCCTGCAGGCAGCCGAGCGATCCAGCCTGGCCTCGCTGCAGGCCAACCAGACCGGCTACGAGGTAGGTGTCAGGGTGAACATCGACGTGCTCAATGCGCAGCAGCAGTTGTATGAAACGCAACGAGGGCTGGCCAGGGCACGCTACGACACCCTGATGAACGGCCTGCGTCTCAAGGCCAGCAGCGGCATCCTGACCGATCAGGACATCGTTGCCATCAATGAGCTGTTGTCTGATTAATAAACGGGTATCAGCCGCGTATCTTGCCTATCAGCGCCGTCGTTGAACGCTGAAACTCGAACGGTATGGCCACGGCCTTGCCGCCCCAGCTTTTGACGCTGGCGGTTTCGGGCAGGGTTTCCATGTCGTAGTCGCCGCCTTTTACGATCACATCGGGCCGCAGCTGCTCTATCAGTACCTGTGGCGTGTCCTCTTCGAATGCCGTCACCATGGTCACACACGACAGCGCCGCCATCAGCGCTGCACGATCGGCCAGGGTGTTCAGCGGACGGTCGTCACCCTTGCCCAGGCGCCGTACGGACTCATCAGTGTTAAGCGCCACGATCAGGCTGGCACCGAGCTGGGCGGCCGCATCAAGATAGGTGACATGCCCGCGGTGCAGGATGTCGAATACCCCGTTGGTGAAGACAAGCGGGCGCGGCAAAGCACCCGCCTTGACCGCTGCCACGCAGTCTTCGCGTGACAGGATCTTGGTTTCGAATCTGGCCGGGATCGCCCGGCCCTGGTGCGTCGGTGCGGTCATCAGGCCGGCACGGCAGTCTTGAGCAGTTCTTTGCGGTAGCGGTTCAGGTCTTGCACGGTATTAAAGGTGCTGTCCATGAGCAGCGACATATTGTGCAGTATCCGCGAGCTGACCTTGGTTTCCCATTCGTTGTCGAAACAAATCTGGTTATCCAGCCAGTTTTCCAGCCAGCCCGGGGAAGGCAGCTTGGACTGAACCGTATCTTCGGGATAGAGCTCTTTGTTGACGTGAAGATTGGTGGGATGCAGGGCCTGCGGCGTGCGATGAGCCGATGCCATGAGCACACCTATCTTGGAAAAGGCGATGCGTGCATTGTGGCCGAATTCCTTGCTTTGGTGCACCAGAGCGCGTTTCATATAACGCAAATAGGCACCCGCATGGCGGGCTTCGTCTTGCGCAATGATTTTATAGATGGCCTTGATGACCGGCTCGGTATGCCAGTCGGATGCCCGACGATACCAGTGATTCAGGCGCACCTCGCCGCAAAAGTGCAGCATGAGGGTTTCTTGCGCAGGTGCCGGATCGAATTCAAAGCGCACCTTATGCAGCTCTTCTTCGGTGGGAACCAGCTCGGGACGGAAGCGGCGCAGGTATTCGATCAGTGCCAGCGAGTGCTTCTGCTCTTCGTAAAACCATATCGACATGAAAGCGCAGAAATCACTGTCGTCGCGGTTGTCGCGCAGGAACATTTCGGTGGCCGGCAAAGCCGCCCACTCGGTGATTGCGTTCATTTTAATGGTGTAGGCCTGATCGTCGGTCAGCTTGCTGCCGTCGAAATCGTCCCATGGGATATCGCTGGCCATATTCCAGCGCACGGCTTCCATGGATTTGAACAGTTCAGGATAAAGCATAGGGTCTCTCTTAAGTGTCAGGCGGCTCAGAAGCGCGTCAACGCCCAGATGGCCGTTCCCAGGGCAACGGCCAGAATGGCACATAACCCCAGCAGCAGGCGGTTGGTAAGGTCCTGGGCCCGGCGCATGCGCTCAAGCTCCAAGTTTAACCCAGGGCTGGAATCAGGCCGACTCAGCTTAGCGTGCACCAACCGGGGAATTTGGGGAAGCAATTGCGCCCACTGGCTGGCTTCCTTGTCCAGCTGTTTGCGCAGACCGGCCAGGCCGATACGGTCATGCATCCACTTTTCAAGATAAGGCTTGGCCGTCTTCCATAAATCAAGGGTGGGATCGAGCTCACGACCCATGCCCTCGACGTTCAGCAGGGTTTTCTGCAACAGAACCAGTTGCGGCTGTATTTCAACATTGAAGCGGCGTGAGGTCTGGAACAGACGCAGCAGTACCTGACCGAGCGAAATCTCGGACAGGGGCCGGTCGAAATAGGGCTCGCATACGGCACGCACTGCACCTTCCAGTTCTTCCTCGCGCGTGGTCGGCGGCACCCACCCGGACTCGATGTGCAACTGAGCGACCCGGTGATAATCACGGCGGAAAAAGGCCAGGAAATTCTGTGCCAGATAGTTCTTGTCGAACTCTGAAAGCGAACCCACGATACCAAAATCCAGCGCGATATACCGGCCCAGGGTTTCGGGTTCATCCGACACGTAGATATTGCCCGGATGCATATCTGCATGGAAGAAGCCGTCGGAGAACACTTGCATGAAGAAGATCTCCACGCCTTTGCGGCCCAGTTCACGGGTATCGATATTGGCCGCCTTGAGCCTGTCGATCTGGCTGACCGGTATGCCACGCATGCGCTCCATGGTGAAGACAGTGGTGGCGCAATATTCCCACACGACCTCGGGAATCATCAGCAAATGCTCACGCCCCGCTTCAGCCGAAAAATTGCGTCGCAACTGACTGCAGTTGGACGCTTCGCGTATGAGGTCCAGCTCGTCGTGCAGATAATTGTCGAACTCGGCCACAACCTGGCGCGGCTTCAGGCGGCGGCCATCGGCAGCCAGACGCTCGACCAGATTGGCCAGCACGCGCAGCAGCGACAAATCCTTTTCTATGATGTCCCGCATGCCCGGGCGCAATACCTTGACCGCCACTTCACGGCCGTCGTGCAGCACGGCAAAATGCACCTGTGCGATAGAAGCCGAGGCAACCGGATCGGTTTCGAAATGCTTGAACAGCGTATGCGGCGATGCGCCCAGCGCATCTTCGATCATGGATGCCGCCTTGTCGGACGGAAACGGCGGCACCCGATCCTGCAGCAAGGCAAGCTCGATGGCGATATCGAGCGGTATCAGGTCGCGCCTGGTGGAAAGCACCTGGCCAAACTTGACGAATATAGGACCGAGCGATTCCAGCGCCAGACGCAGTCGTACACCACGCGGGGTTTTTGGGGGCCTGCCGAAGCGGGCGATCCGCAGCAGCCCGTAGGCCACCGGATGCTTGATGCCCGACAGCACCAGCTCATCGAGCCGGTACTTTAAGGCAACGAAAATAATATGCAGCAGGCGGAAAAGCGTCAGCATGATCAGCCCTCGCGCACAGAAGATGGCGCAAGGGCAGCGACACGCCTGTCGAGCTCGTCGAGCCGGCCATGTATGGCCTGCAGCCTGACTGCCCATTCATCATAGGCCGGCCGACTGGCCAGCAGCATCGCCTCTTCGGTCATGAACTCACTGGCATTGCCCGCCAGTCGCGAGGCCGCAGCCTCGGCACCGGCGCGAAGCATTCCGGCAGTTTGCAGCAAACGGGTTGCAGCCACATCGCCGACCACACGCGACAGATCGTCTTCGACGTCCCAACGCAAATCACGGGCCAGCTCGGAAACCACCTGCGCCAGTCCCGCATCGCCTTCCACATGGAGCAACTCGGTCAGCAGTGCAGGGTCGCGCGCACGCAGCACGCCAGGCAGCCCGGCCAACTGATCTGCCTGAATGGTAAGCGTAACGTTAGGGACTACGGCCTGATCGGAAGCTTGCACCAGCCCGTCGGCCTGTATCGACAGCGCCATCCGGAAGCCGCCCACTTTGAATCCAACGGACTTTCCCGCATGCCGGGCCAGGCGGTCGCGCGCCCAGTCCTCGCGCTGCAGAAGCTTGTTCAGCAGGCGCGCATTCACGGCAGCAGGAGCAAAAAAAGTAGGCAGAGAAAACATGATGTGGATAGCGCGGTAAAACCGTGTTAAAGGCAAGAAGACAAGTTTAACGGTTTTAGGCCGCAGATCGCGCAATGGGCCGCCACATAAGTGGCGGCCCATCAAGTGCCTTAGGCATACAAGCGCTGCCGGTACACCTTAGCTGGCATACTCCAGCGGAATTTGCTGAATGCCGGCCAGCAGCCAGCCTGCATTGTCGGCCTTGTACAGATTCCAGACTTCTTCGAAACGGAACGCCTCGGCATCTTTGGCTTCACGCAGCATGCCGGAGTAGCGCACGCTGGCCAGGTGACCACCGGATACCGCCTCTATGCCCAGGAGCTCGGCGTTCAGCAGCACGACCTCGGTGACATTGCCCTCGGCGCGAGCCAGGATTTCAGGCTTGATTTCCGCGACCAGGTCGTCGGTCATGTATTCCTTCAAGCGATCGATGTCGCCGCTATCCCAGACCGCCTGGATCTCGATGAACTGCGCCTTGGCATTGGCCAGGAATGCAGAAGTGTCGAAGTCACCGGGAATGAACCAGCTTTTATCGACGGGCGGTGCCGGTACGCCGGCTGCTGCGGCAGCCGGAGCAGCCGCTGCGGGCGCCGCTGCCGGGCTGGCTTGCTGCCAGGCATTCTGCGACTGCGCATTTTCACGATGCATGCCACCCGCTTGCTGCATGGCAGGCCGTGCGGCACCACCGCGCAGGCGGCGAACGATGAACATAACACCAAAAACCAGCAGACCAATCAGCAGCAGGCTGGACATGAATTCAAGGAAGGCGCCCGACAAGCCCATGCTGGACAGCAATGCGGCAATACCCAGGCCGGCAGCTATACCTGCAATGGGACCCAGCCAGCGGGACATGCCGCTTTTGGCTGCCGTGCCTGCGGCGGCCGCGCCGGCTGCCGGTGCAGCGGAACGGGATGCCGTAGAAGCTGCAGGCGGTGTAACGGCCTGACGCTGTTGAGTAATGTTGGACGACTGGCGACCAAAGCTTTTACCGCCACCCATGCGGCGTGCTTCGGCGTCGAACGATGCCGTCAGCATTGCGCCCGCCGAGAAAACGATCATGGCCGCAGCAAGCAGCCGGGAAAAACGATGAGACATATAGTTGCTCCTGTGGTGCAGCGCGCCCCGACGCGATGCAGTGGATCTTTCTGATAAGCGGAATCCGCCATACACGGCTCAAGCTTACTGGAAGCTGAACATTAGCACAAAGTTTGACTGGCCGGCACAAAATAAGTTCACCGGCCACGAAAAACAGGAAGATGGGATGCCCAGGCGCCGATTTAACCCAGGTTAACGCCCTCGTGCAGGGCAACCACGCCAGCACTGAGGTTGAAATACCGTACGCGCGACAAGCCGGCTTGCTCCAGCATGCCGGCCAGGGTTTCCTGATCGGGATGCATGCGTATGGATTCAGCCAGATAACGGTAGCTGTCTTCGTCTCCGGCAACCTTCTGCCCCATCCAGGGCAAAATCCTGAAGGAATACCAGTCGTAGGCAGGTGCCAGCGGCTTGGCTACCCGGGAAAACTCAAGGACCAGCAACTTGCCGCCCGGCTTCAATACGCGGCGCATTTCGGCCAGTGCGCGATCTTTATGCGTCATGTTGCGCAGACCAAAGGCCACACTAACCCGATCGAAATAGCCGCTGGGGAACGGCAGCTTTTCCGCATCGCAAACAGCCGTGGGCAGCAACAACCCCCGATCAGTAAGGCGATCACGGCCCACCCGCAACATGGAGTCGTTGATGTCTGTCAGCCAGACCTCGCCCGTGGCGCCGGCCTTTTTTGCAAACGCGCGCGCCAGATCGCCCGTGCCGCCGGCGATATCCAGGACTTTCATGCCCGGACGGACATTGGCACGGCCGACCGTAAAGGCCTTCCAGGCACGATGCAGTCCCACGGACATCAGGTCGTTCATGATGTCGTAGCGCTGGGCCACGGAATGAAAGACCTCGGCGACCTTTCCGGCTTTTTCCGTCTCGGCGACGGTCTGGAAGCCAAAATGCGTGCTGGAGGCGGACTGAGCCTGCCCTGCAGGCTGGCCGGACTGATGGGAATTAGGGGTTTTTTGCATGGTTTGCTAATCGTACAACATTATCCGCACGCTGACCCTGCCTACGTCTCGCGCAATTGATTTGACCGGCAAAGGGCGGCAATATGCAATTTTCACAAACCTGAAATATTTGCGCCATATTATGTAGCCCGTGAGCGCATCAGCAATCCGGCCACCGTCCGTGGATTTTGCCATAACCGGCTATTGACCCATGCCTTTTCATATATTCAACGTACATAAAGCGCAATGAGCACTACCATATTAGTCGTAGAAGACGAGCCCGCCATCCAGGAACTTATTTCGGTCAATCTTTCATTTGCCGGCCATAAGGTGCTGCGCGCCTTTGACGCCGAGCAGGCCCAGACCCTGATCAGGGCAGAGCTTCCCGATCTGATTTTGCTGGACTGGATGCTGCCGGGCGCATCAGGCATCACCCTGGCCAGGACCCTGCGGTCCGACGAACGCACGCGTCATGTACCGGTCATCATGCTGACCGCCAAGGGCGCCGAGCACGACAAGGTCGAAGGCCTGGAAGCGGGTGCCGACGACTACATCACCAAACCCTTCTCGCCCAAAGAGCTGATCGCCCGCATCAAGGCCGTGCTGCGCCGGCGTGCGCCGCAGCTGACCGATGACGTCATCCAGATAGGCGATCTGAAACTGGATCCGGCCACCCACCGCGTGACCGGTGGCGGGCTGGCACTGACAGTGGGCCCGACCGAGTTCCGTCTGCTACACTTTTTCATGACGCATACTGAACGTGTGTTTTCACGCGCCCAGTTGCTGGACCAGGTCTGGGGCGATCACGTTTTCGTCGAAGAACGCACTGTCGACGTGCACATACGACGCCTGCGCAAAGCCCTGGAGCCCGGCAAGCTTGAAAATCACATCGAAACCGTGCGCGGCGCGGGTTATCGTTTCGCGACGCAATTGCCCAATCCCGCCTGAGCCCATCAGGTAAAACCTCATCAGCCCAAAGTCCCTGGCAGAACCGTTGTCATCATGATAAAAACCATTATCTCCATAGGCTTATGGGCATTGCTGGGCTGGCTCCTGGGTTCCTGGCTGGGGCCCCATGCCGGCTGGGCATTTTTCGCTCTGGGACTGGTGGCAATGATACTGGTCAGCGCGCGCCAGCTCATGCTGATACAGCGCTGGACGGCCAACACTGATGAGTCGCCGCCCCACTCGGTCGGCCCGTGGGACAACATCCTGTCGGTCATTTATCGCAAGCTGCGCAAAGACAAACACGAAATCAACGAGCTGAACCGTCATATCGACAGCATCATGATGGCGGCCGAAGCCTTGCCCGACGGCGCCATCACACTCGACGACTCCATGCTGCTGACCTGGTGCAACAAGACAGCAAGCGAACATCTGGGCCTGGACCTCGCGGTCGACCGGCAGCACAGCATATTGAACATCCTGCGCGTACCCGAATTTGCGCGCTATGCCCGCCAGACTGACTGGCCGGCGCCACTGCTCATACATCTGAACAACGACGGACTCGAAAAAGCGTTGCTGATACAGCTCACACGCTACGGCCTGGGTCAGTTCCTGCTGGTCACCCGCGATGTAACCCAGGTAGAAAAACTGGAAACCACCCGCAAAGATTTCGTGGCCAATGTGTCGCATGAATTGCGTACACCGCTGACGGTGTTGTCGGGCTTTCTGGAAACCCTGCACGATATGCCGCCAGGCTCGCTGAGCGACGAGCAACGCATGCGCTACTTAATGATGATGCTGGAACAGGCACAGCGCATGCAGGCCATTGTGGAAGACCTGCTCACATTATCCACGCTGGAATCCTCGCCTTCGGCCGAAGGTGTGCCGGTACGCATGGCCGCCCTGATTCACACTGCCCTGCAGCAGGGCCGCGTATTGTCCAATGGCCAGCATGTATTCGTGGAAAACATCGACGAAGACCTGTGCATCACTGGCATAGAAACCGAGCTGTCTTCGGCCGTTTCCAATCTGCTGACCAACGCCATACGTTACACCCCGAAAGACGGCACCATTACCGTAAGCTGGTATATCGATGAGCAAGGCAAGGCCTGCTACTCCGTGCAAGACACAGGCATAGGCATTGCCGCGCAAGACATTCCGCGCCTGACCGAACGCTTTTACCGCGTCGACCGCGGCCGCTCCCGCGCCACCGGCGGCACCGGGCTGGGCCTGGCCATTACCAAGCATGTCGCCATGCGGCATCTGGCGGAACTCACAATCAGCAGCCGCTTTGGTGCCGGCAGCCTGTTTTCGCTGATATTTCCGGCCTCCCGGGTCAGCCAGGGCTGACTGCTTCATCCCCCGGCATGCGGCCGGGCCGGATAGGGGCCACACTGGCTGAAAACGCATTAGAATGGTCGTCTGTATGCCCCTGGGCCAACCTCATCAACAGACGGAATCATCATGTCGACAAGCAATGTTTTGCCCCCCTTTCATCTGGCCTTCCCCGTACGTGACCTGGCCGAGGCGCGCGCCTTTTATGGCGACTTGCTGGGCTGCCCTGAAGGACGCTCATCCGACCAATGGATAGATTTCAACTTCCATGGCCACCAGATCGTGGCGCATTTGTCGCCTGAAGAGTGCGGCAGCACGCAAACCAGCAGCGTCGATGACCACAACGTACCGGTACGCCATTTTGGCGCCGTCCTCGAAATGCCGGTCTGGGAAGCTCTGGCCGCCAAGCTTCAGGCAGCCGGCACGAAATTCGTGATCGAGCCTTACATACGCTTCAAGGGCGAACCCGGCGAGCAGGCCACCATGTTCTTCATGGACCCATCAGGCAACGCGCTGGAATTCAAGTCTTTCAAAGATCTTGGTTCCTTGTTCGCAAAATAGACTGATGGCAGGCCATACACCGGAATGGGTCATGGTGCCGCAGGGCGACCGGACCCTGCTGCTGATTTTCGGCGACCAGATCGACGTCTCAACGGGTCGCCGCTGTGCTGCCGCTGCCGCCGCGCTGCGGGCAGCCAGGCTTCCCGGTGTTACCGATATCGTGCCCTCCTTCACTCAGGTCGCACTGCACTATCGGCCCGACCCTTCCGGCGCCTGCAACAGCGAGCTTCTGGCTGCGGCCATACGCAAAACGCTGGCAAGTGCCCTCGATGAAACCGCACAGGCTGATCGCGCACGAACCATAGAGATTCCCGTTTGCTACGGGGGTGAATACGGCCCCGATCTGCCCGACGTAGCCCGGCACTGCGGTCTTGCACCCGAAGAAGTCATTCACCTGCATAGCGATCAGCCCGCCTATGTATTCATGCTGGGCTTTGCTCCCGGGGCACCTTATATCGGCGTGCACGACAAACGCCTGACCATAGGCCGGCGCGCCACCCCGCGTGCGGCCCTTCCCGCGGGGTCGGTCGCGATCGCCAACCTGCAGACCATTATTTATCCCAACGCATCGCCCGGCGGGTGGCACGTTATCGGCGCAACGCCTGCAGTTCTATTCGATCCCGCCAACGAGCCTCCCACGCTGTTTGCGCCCGGCGACACTGTGAAATTCGTTCCCATCGATCCGGTTGAATTTCAGGCCTTGAAAGACAGACACGCATGAGCATACGCGTCATCAAACCAGGCATGTTGTCCAGTTTTCAGGACCTTGGCCGCACCGGCCACCAGCACCTCGGCGTGCCGGTAGGCGGTGCCATGGACAGCCGGGCACATCGTCTGGCCAATCTGCTGGTCGGCAACGACGAAAACGAAGCTACGCTTGAAATTACCCTGACCGGTCCGACACTGCAGTTCGATGCACCTGCATGCATCGCCATTTGCGGCGCACAACTGAACCCCACGCTGAATGATGAGCCGCTGCCCAACAATCGGCCCATTATTGTGCGTAGCGGTGACGTCCTGGCATTTGGCGCACGAGCCTCGGGGCTGCGCGCCTATATCGCATGGCACGGTGGCATTGACCTGCCGGTGGTGATGTCCAGTCGCAGCACCTATCTGCCCGGCAGTTTTGGTGGCTACCACGGACGGGCCCTGCGCAAGGGCGACACGCTGGCCCTGACCGCGGATCTGTCCGGCACCGACCTTGACGCCCTCGCGCACGAGCTCTGGCAACTTAAAATCTATCTGCCCGCCATCCTGGGCTTGAACAATCGATCCGCCATACGGGCCGTGCTCAGCGCCGAAGCTTCTCTGTTCAAACCCGAATCCATCCAGGCCTTCTTTGCCGGCGACTATCAGATCAGCCCGCAATCCCAACGCATGGGCTATCGACTTTCCGGCCAGCCACTGCAACAACACTCCGACCAGCAACTTTTATCGGCGGCCACCAGCTTCGGCAGTGTGCAAGTGCCGCCCGACGGCAATCCCATTGTGCTGATGGCCGACCGCCAGACCACCGGCGGCTACGCCAAGATTGCCCATGTCGCCACGGTAGACCTGCCCCTGCTGGCTCAGGGCATGCCCGGCGAAACACTGCGATTCATGGAAATTGAACTGGACCAGGCCAGGGAACTGGACGGCCGGCTGGAACAGGCGTTTGCCGGCCTGAAGCTAAGCCTGGCGCCACTGCGCCAACTTTTTGATTGATTGCGCTGCCCTGATTATTCGGCACCTGGTCGGTACGGCCTGCCGCAGACGAGCGATGTCAGGCTGAAAGCTGGCTGATCGCAGCCTGGCGTTCATCTACCACGGTGAGTATCGACAGAAAGCCGCTGATGTCGAACACCTCGTGCACTTGCGGCTGCAGTGTGCATAACACCAGCTTTCCCGATTGCTGCTTCAGGTTCTTGGCCAGCATCAGGACAACTCGCAGACCGGCACTTGAGATGTACTCAAGCTTGCCAAAATCAAGCACGCACAAACGCTCGCCTTGCTGAACATACGCCAGCAAACCCGATTCCACTTCTGCCGCATTCGCGCTGTTGATCTGGCCTGCCACCGACACCACCAGAACATCGCCGACTTTTTCGCTTGAAAGACTCATGAGGAGACCGCTGTATTGAAAGAACTTGATTGTAGCGAGTTCAAGGGCCAGCACCAAGAGAACCCGCCATGAAAATCGACCATGGCCTTGAACACCTGATTCAGCCGGCGATAATCGCGGCTTCTCAGACACACACCGTGCTCGGCCAGGAATACAAGCGGCTGCTCGACAAAAGCAGCTCTCAAGCCGGCATCCCGCGCGCATATTTCCAGGAGACCCGTCAGCGACAGCGGGTCGGTGGTACCCGCTGCCGAAAGGTGCTGCGGGCTCTTGCGCTCCGGGGTGTCGTCGATGGGCTCCGACAATGAACCGGTCGCTGTTTTGGTCGACGCCAGCGCACTCGAAACGAGCTCCAGCACTTCAGGCCAGGCATGCAAGGCAGTCTGGCGGAACAGACGCATGCATCGGTACAAATCCGTTTGAGCGCTGCCCAGCCCCCATCGCCAGCTGCACGGTTGCGTCAGCAAAGTCCAGACGGGTATGCCGAGCGCACCGGCAAGATGGGCCGGGGCGCTGTCTATGGTAATGAGCAAGTCCAGGCCGGCAATGAGGTCGGCCAGATCAGCCACATCATGCACGTCTTGCCCGCTGGCCTGAACCGATGCCGCCCAGGGTTGCTGCATCAATAGCCGCTCGTCATCGCCCCATTGCACACTGATCCAGTGAATGTCGGGATGCGCGGCCAGCAACGGTTCAAGCAGGAGCAGTGGTATGGACTTGATGTCCTTGGCAACACCGCGCCTGCTTGCAGACCAATTCAGGCCGACCCGCAGACCGCGCCGACTCGCAGCGGGCCGGCGCCGGGCGGTCAGGTAGGCTCCCCCGTTTTCAGGGTCGGCGCACAAGGCGCCCATGCGCATCAGCGACACCTTTGCCTTGGGAGGGTCGGCAAGCACTTGCTCCGGATGCACGGGTTCGACCTGCCAGTCTTGCCGCCGCATGAAGCGATGCAGCTCCGGACTGCACTGTATTCTTGTCCTGCAAAAATGGGCGGCAACCGGGCGGACGTAGCGCAGTTGCTGAACAATATCGCCTATGCCCTGCTCGGCCACGATAAGCAGGTCCCGCTCGCGCGGGGCGGGGTCAACCGACATGATGGTGGACGATCCAGGGTCGCGGCGCACCAGACCCCAGGGGCTGTTGGCGTCCCACAGCATGCGCTCGCCCTCGCCGGTGGCCGGGCACCAGACATCAACATTCAAGCACCACGGCTGTCCGCTGGCAGCAGGACCAGCGCAGATATGCAGGTCGCCCACCAGCCAGTGAAAATGCAAGGGAAAAGGCTCTGGCATATCCATGCCGTCTTCTTGCTTACTCATGATCGGGCGCCACGTTCGAATCCGTTCCGGTAATTTGCCCCAGCAAGTCATCAAGCTCGTTCTGGGAAAACGATATGCCCGTAAAATCAGACGGCGTATAAACAGCGGCCGCCGACGCCTGGCAGGCATCAATCATTCGTTGCGCTGTCTCACGGACCTGGTCCAGCACGAACCGGATGGTTGAAGCGTCATGGCGCCCTGCATGGCGGCAGGACAAGACCAGCGCGCCGTTTTCCAGCCAGCCGTCAAAGGCCAGCAAATGACGGCGTTCGGCATCAGCCGCCCTTTCGGTTCCCGCCCCCAGCCGCAGCAAGGCCATCGCCTGGGCGCCGAACTGGCTGATTTCCCCGACGAAGTTGAAGGAGAGCTGCGGCGCCACATCCAGCTCCGCATGCCCGCCGTAGCGCAACACGCCATAACTCATGCCTTGGTCGGGAATGCTTCTGAGCGTTTCCTTCAGGGCGACGACCCATTCCTGCAACGCCGCCGAGGGAGCTGGCAGCACGGCCGGATAACGTGTCGTGAACCAGCCTATGCTGCGCGACAGATCTATGACTGGATCGAAAGGCTGACGCCCATGGCCTTCGAGTTCCCATGCCAGCGATCCTTGCGCCCAATCGGCCAGGCCCAGTCCGGCGGCTGCCAGCACTGCCTCGTGCGGGCGCAAGCCAAAGACGGCGGACATACCGTCAAGAAATTGCTGCGCCAGCGGTGCCTCCAGCACCAGCCGCGCCTCCTGGACCGCGCCTTCGAGATTGCTGCCTTCGGCTTCGTCTTCCGGCACCCTGGCCGTGGCCGCTCCACTGCGCGCGACCTCGGCCCAATAAGGCAGGCTCGCGCCTGCGACCTGCACCCGGTCCGGCAGCGCCCTGGACCACCAGCTCCAGCGGGTGGTGGCCGGTGCGGCCGGGCTGTCTTCATTCAGCAGGCCGACGGCAAGATCATCGGCCAATATCGACCAGGACACCATGTCGAAGACCCCATGATGGACCACGACGACCAGGCGGGCATGGCCGTCCGGTAAGGCGATGGCACCCATGGCAAACACCTTGCCCTGACTCAGCTCCAGGGAAGACATCAGGCTATCGGCCAGCTCGTCCTCGGCCTTGTGCACGTCCTGGTCATCCGGCATGGTTTCCACCCGCAGCAAGGCAGGTGGCGTTGGCGATACAAGTTGCTGCACCGGACCGCCTGGACCTTGCACCCAACTGATGCGCAAGGCATCATGCCTGGCCAGGACAGCCGCCGCGGCCGCTCGCAGTCTGTCCGTGCCCGGCATGGATGGCAAGGCGAACACCGCTGTCAGGCACCAGCGGTTGCGGTCCGGCATTGGCGTATCCATGAACCAGCGCTGTATGGGTGTAAGCGGCAGCGGCCCAGTCACCACCTCGCGCCCTGCCAATGCATGCGCCGGAACTGCAAGCCGGGCCAGGCCGCGCGGCGTTGGTGCCTGGAATACCTGCGTGGGCGTCAGTGCCAGACCACGTCCACGCGCCCGCCCGACTATCTGTATGGCCATGATGGAATCACCGCCCAGGGCGAAGAAATCGTCGTCAGGCCCGACCTCGTCGCACTGCAGGACAGCCCGCCATAAATCGATCATGGTGTCCAGGGCGTGATCGGCCACTTGCGCCGGCGGCGCGGCCGTCGCGTCTTGCGCGGGCGTTGACGACGCCGCCCCGGCCAGCAATGTCTGGCGATCCACCTTACCGTTGGCGGTCAGCGGCAAGGCCGCACACACCACCCAGCGCTGCGGCACCAGAGCGGCGGGCACCTGCTCCGACAGCCAGCCCATCAGCGCCGCAGCATCAACTTCGCCGGCGACAGCCGCACACAAGGCGGGTTCACGCCCCTCACGGTGTTCGACCAACACCACCGCATCCCTGACCTGAGCATGAGTTCGCAACAGCTCGGCCAGGCCGGCCGGCTCTATGCGATGCCCCCGTATCTTAACCATGTCGTCGCTGCGACCGAGGAAAACGATGGCGCCGTCCGGACGCCGGCGCCCGAGATCGCCGGTTCGGTAGCAACGTTCTGTGCCCTGCGCCACACCGAATCTTTCCTTGCCCACGACTTCAGGCTGGGTATACCCCAAGGCGACCGCTGCACCCGAGATGACGATTTCTCCGTCTTGCCCGTCGTCAAGCTCGCGGCCGGCGGCATCGATCAACGCCACGCGATAGCCCGCAAGCGGCGGTCCCACCGGCACGGCATGCTCATCCTCCACCCGCAAGCCGTCCAGCGCCTCGGTCATGCAGGCGCCCACGGTCGTTTCAGTGGGGCCGTAGTGATTGAAAATACGGCAGGCGGCGCCCAGGGCATGCATGCGGTCCACCAGCCGCCATGGCAGCACATCCCCCCCAAGAATCAGGGCGCGGCGCGGCAGCAGCAATTGCGCATCGGGTGCGTCAAGCAAGGCAGCCAGGTGGGTGGGCACGATCTTGAGCACGTCCACAGGCATGTGCGCCATCCAACTCTGCAAGGCTGCCGGATCACGGGCCGTTTGCGCATCCATGGCATGCAGCGAACCGCCTGCCCACAAGGCGCCCAGCACCGAGGTATAGCCCAGGTCGGCGGCAAAGGAGGAGACCATGCCAAAGGACAGCGGCCCAGCAATGGCCAGGCGTTCAAGCATGGCCGGCACATAGGCGGCAATGGCACCATGCGATATACGCACCCCCTTGGGTCTGCCTGTCGAGCCCGAGGTATACAGTACATAGGCGGTCGCGTCGGCGGGCAAACGCCGCGCCGGCCCAGGCGCCGTCAAGGCCGGCTGCTCACGCGCCCATTCCACGACGGCCACTACATGAGCCGGCCGGCGTGCGCCTGCGGCGATGATCAGGGCGCTGGCCGCACTGTCCTTCAGCACATAAGCGTGATGCTCATCGGGATGCTCGTCATCGAGCGGCACAAAGGCGGCGCCCAGACGCATGGCGGCCAGCATGGCAACAACCGGGCCCAGGCCGCGCTCCAGCCGGAATGCCACCCGATCGCCGGCCTGCACACCCGCGGCTTGCAGGCGCTGTGCCAGCGCTGCGGCCATGGCGTTAAGCGTCGCGTAATCGGCCTGCCCTGATTTGTCCGTCACGGCAGTCGCGCCCGGCTTCACACTTGCCGTGGCCGCCACTTTGCCGGCCAGCGTGTCAATTTCCGGGCTGATCGCCGCTGACCGGGCGGGCGCTGCCTGGGTAAACGACTCGAGTATCTGTGCGTAGCGCCGCAACCAGGATTGAACGGAATCGGCATCGAACAAATCGCGGTTGTAGTAGGCGTCTATGTGCAGCCCGTCGGCATCGTGCAGGATATTCCAGTTCAAGTCCCAGCGAACGGCACCATGCGCATTGGCATCGACTTCTGTTTGCAATCCGGCAAAGCACGGCGCGGCATCCATGCGGTCCAGGTTGAAGGACACCGAAGCCAGCGGCGGGCGAGCCGGATCGCGGCGCAAGCCAAGATCCTTGATCAAGCGCGAATAGGGATAGCCGCGGTGCGCCACGCCCTGCGCGACAGCCTGCTGGGTCGAAGCCAGCCGCGTTTCGAGCGTGGCAGCCGGATCCATCGTCAGGCGCAAGGGCAACACGGCCACGCAGTAGCCCGCAAGCGCCGAAGTTCCCAGCTCGGGTTGACCCGCCGAGAAAATGGCCACGGACATATCGCGCTGGCCGGAAAGCTCGAACAGCAATTGCGCATACGCGGCCAGGCTAACGGAGAACAACGAGCTGCCGGTTTGCCTGCCCAGCGTTTCCAGGGCGGCGCGCAGTTGCACCGGCACATGCAAACGCGTACGCGCGCCGGCATAGCTTTGCATGGCCGGACGCAGCCGGTCGGCGGGAAGCTCGAGCGGCGGAGGTTGGGTGGCATACAGCGAGCGCCAGTAGGCTGCGGCCTCGGGTTCCTGGGCCTGCATGTGCGCATATTCCGCGTAGCGCCGATACGGCACCGCCTCATCCAGCGACGCCTGCCGGTTTTCCACGCGGGCACTGTACAGCTCGGCCAACTCCAGTGCAATAAGCTGCAGCGACCAGCCGTCGACAATCAAGTGCGGCATGACCAGCACCAGCCTGTGGCATCCGGGGGCCAGTGCAATGACCCAGGCGCGCAGCATGGGGCCGTGTTCGAGGTCCAGCGGCGTGAGTACGGCGTAGTCCAGCCATTGCCCGAAGGCCTGCCCGCCATCTTGCCAGCTCAGGGTCGAGATATCGGGCGCCAGCTCGCGATGAACCAGCTGAGTAGCGCCATCTTCGGGAAAAGTCGTGCGCAACGCTTCGTGCCTGGCGCATACCTGATGCAGAGCCCACTGCAGGGCTGCGGCATCGAGCGTTCCCTGAAAGTCGAAGATCAGGGACTGGTTATAGGCAGCCGCGGCTTCGGGGCTGAAGGCAGCCAGCAGGCGCAGGGCCGTCTGCCCGACCGTTGCCGGAAGCGCCGTAGTTTCGGGCTCAAGGGCGACGGACGGCGGTATTGCGGCAACGGTGGACGGGCGCAACATGCCGCTGGCCCGCATGCTGCGCACCGACTCGCGTACGGCGTTGCGAACCTGCAGCAGATCTTCATCGCTGTGCGCGGTCGACAGAAAGCAGGTGCGCCCTTCCCACACATAGACACCGTTCTGGATCATATGGTTGTAGAAAAGATCGCCGGCCCCCACGAAGCGGAACAGAGAAGCAAACGAATGCACCGAGATTCCGCTGTCTTCTTCAGCGAGTACGCCGTTCAGGCTTGCGACAAAATCCTGAGTGCGCCGGTTAAGGTTTTCCTGCAGGCCCGGTCCGGCTTCCTCAAGATATTCCAGCACCGCACGCGCGGCGGCCATGGCCAGCGGATTCTTGTTGAACGTACCCGCAAAAAATGTGCGCTTGTCACACGGGGCCTCGTTGCCGTCCAGCGACCATGCGCCGCCGTCCAGGGCATCCAGGTAGCGCGCGTGTCCGGCCACGACACCTATGGGCAAGCCGCCTCCCACGATCTTGCCATAGGTCACCAGGTCGGCCTGCACGCCCGCCCAGGCCTGGGCGCCACCCAGCGCAACACGAAAGCCCAGCAGCACTTCATCGAAGATCAGCGCAGCGCCCAATGCACGAGTCTGCTCGCGCAGGCGCTGTAGAAAGGCCCGGGGCGGGCGGTCGGGGCGGCGCCCCTGCACCGGTTCGACCAGAACTGCCGCAACGCTGTCGCCCAGGCGTTCCAGGGCTTCCAGCGCCCCCGCCTCGTCGCCGTAATCCAGCAGCACGATGTCGTCAGTCATGCCCGGCGGTGTGCCTCCCGCCATGGGCAGGGCCGGCCCGCCGGCGCCGGGCTGGGCCAGCACCCCATCGAAATGGCCGTGGTAAGAACCTTGGAACATAACCACGGTTTGCCTGCCGGTGGCATGCCGGGCCAGACGCAGCGCCGTCATGACGGCTTCGGTGCCGCTATTGCAAAAGGCCGCCCGGGCGTTGCCGGTCAGGCGGCACAGGCGCTGCGCAACCTCGCCGGCCAGATGGGCCTGCGGACCGATGAACAGCCCGCGTTCATCAATGTGCCGCCGGATGGCCTGCGTGATGAAATCGGGACTATGTCCAAACAGCTGCACGCCGAAACCCATGGCGATATCGACGTAGCGGTTGCCGTCCACATCGAACATCTGGCTGCCTTGGCCGCGCGAACCCACAATGGGGTACAGCATGGCTTTGGTTTCGGGCCGATAACCCGCAACCGCGCGGCTGTCGGCAAGATAAGGGCCAAACCGGCTGCGCTGCTCGCGCGAGGCCCGGCTGCGCTGGACATAGGCCTGGGTGAATTGCGCCAGGCCGGCCTGCTGCCCGGCCGAAAGCACCTGGACAGGCGCAGCCGCGGCAGGAGTTGCCGGTGCAGCCTGGCGCGGCTGCACCGGCGCCGCTGCTACGGCAGACGCAGGAACAGACGCCGCCGCATCACCAAGCAATGCCAGCACGTGCGCGACCAGGCGCGCAGGCGTACCCAGCGTTTCAAACAACTCGCGCCGCGCAATGGCGACCGCCCATTTGCGCTCCAGCGCCGCGACCGCTTCGGTCAGGGCGAGCGAATCCACCCCCATTTCCAGGAAACCGCGATCCGAACCATAATCACCTTCAGCAAGCTGCAGCGAACGACCCAGAAAATGCGTGACTTCGGCGGCAAGATCCTGCGGCGCCTGTGGCGGCTCCGCAGGCGCGGCTGCTGCCGGGGCTGCAGCCACCGAGGCATGGGGCGCTTCATCCCTGACTTGCAGCCCGGCCCAATGGCGTCTGCGCTCGAAGGGATAGCCGGGCACTTCCATGCCCGGGTGCTTGCCATGTAAGACACTCCAGCGCAGGGGTAGCCCCGCCACATAGAGCCGGGCCAGAAGCTGCCCCAGTGTGCGCTCTGCAGGCTGATTGCGGCGCAAGGTCGGAACCAGTACCGGCATGCCTGCCTGAAATGCCGGGCAACGACTGGCGGTGCCCGTCAGGTTGGGGCTGGCACCGACTTCGATCAGGACATCCACATTCATGCCCGCCAGCGTCGAGACGCCGTCGGCAAAACGCACGGGCCGGCGTATATGGTCCACCCAGTAATCCACCGTGTCGAACGGCGCATCCGTGGTGCCCGTCAGGTTGGACACCACGGGCAGGCGCGGCTTTGACAAGGCCGCACCGGCCACCACCGATGCAAACGCAGTCAGGGCCGGCTCCATCAACCTGGAATGGAAGGCATGGGACGTGCGCAACAACTGTGTGCCCACACCCTGATGCTCCAACGCCTCGCACGCCTGCGTAACCGCCTGCGCCGCCCCTGAAATCACACATTCATCTGGCGCATTGATCGCGGCCAGATCTATGTTCGCCAGAACGTCGGCGGGCAATTGCTCCAGGCAGCTTGCGGGTGCAAACACCGCCGCCATCGCGCCATCCTGCGAGGCACCCGCCATCAGGCGACCACGCTCGACAACAAGGCGCAAGGAATCGTCCAGTGTGAACACGCCCGCACGGCACGCCGCCACCCATTCGCCCAGGCTGTGACCTATCATGACATCCGGAACCACGCCCCATGACTCCAGCTGTTCCGCCAGCGCGTAAGCCAGCGTGAACAAGGCCGGCTGCGCCAGGCGCGTGTCGGACAAAGACATGTCTTGCGGAGCATCGCTGAACATCAGATCGGTGAGCGAGCAGCCCAGCAATGGGCTGACGACGCTTGCACAACGATCTATTGCCTGCCGAAATACAGGACCTGCTTCGTACAGATCCTTTCCCATGCCCGCCCACTGGCTGCCTTGCCCGGTGAACATGAAAGCGACCCTGGGCTTGTCGGATACAACCTTGCCGCAGGCGCCCCCCACAGCCTCCTGGCCGGCCGCCATGTCCTGCAGCGCGGCCACCAGCGCGGCGGCGTCCTGACCCGAGACCGCTGCCCGTAGCGGGTGGGTATTGCACCCCCGCGCGTAAGCGGCCACGGCGCGGCGCACATCTACGCCGTCTTGTGCAAGCCAGGCGGCCAGCCTGTCGGCTACCCTGCCCAGCCCGGCCTGATCGGCGGCGGAAAAAGGCAATACGAGGGGCCCCGTCGCGGGGCTGTCACTGACCACCACAGACTCGGGTGCCGCCTGCAGTATCAGATGCGCATTGGTGCCGCTGAAACCAAAGCTGCTGACACCTGCAAGCCGCACTGGCGCTGCCGGCCAATCCTGCGCGCGGGCGATGACACGCACCGGCAGGCTATCCCACGCTATGCGGGGATTGGGCTGCGACTGGTGCAAAGTGGGCGCCAGCTTGCCGGCCTCAAGCGCCAGCACCAGCTTGATCAGGCCGGCAATGCCGGCGGCGGCTTCAAGATGCCCCAGATTGGTTTTGACGGCACCCAGCAGCAAGGGGTCGCGCCGACCCTCTCCGTAGACCTCGGCCAGAGCCTGCACTTCAATGGGATCCCCCAGAGGTGTGCCGGTGCCATGGCACTCCACCACCTGCACGTCGGGCGGCGCCAGGCCGGCATCAGCCAGCGCAGCCCGAATCAGGGCCGCCTGGGCACTGGCGTTGGGCGCCGTCAGGGAGCTGGCATGGCCATCATGATTGACGGCGCCGCCACGTATGACCGCGCGGACACGGTCACCGTCGCGCAGGGCGTCGGACAGGCGCTTCAGCACCACGAAGCCGGCCCCTTCGCCGCGCACATAGCCATCGGCACTCGCATCGAAAGTGCGGCATGCATGATCGGGGCTAAGCATGCCTGCGGCCGCAAAGCCGCGCGTGAGTTCGTCGGAAATCAGCGCATTGACGCCGCCCGCCAGCGCCATGTCGCATTCCCCCGTGCGCAGGCTGCGGCAGGCAGCCTGAACCGCCACCAGCGACGAGGAGCACGCCGTGTCGATGGCCATGACCGGCCCGGTGATATCCAGGCTGTGGGCCAGCCGGCCCGCCGCCGCGCTGGCTGAATTTCCCGTGGCCGCCAGCGGCGTGTAGCCGGCCTTTGCGCCATGAAAACGGGCTGCGTAATCGTGGGTGCTGATGCCCAGGAATACACCGCTGTTCCGGGGGCGCCGTGCAGCGTCGGCCAGCCCGGCATCTTCCAGTGCATGCCAGGCAATTTCCAGCGCCAGCCTGTGCTGCGGGTCCATCTGTGCGGCCTCGATGTCGCGCACACCGAAGAAGGCGGCGTCGAAGCATTCAATGTCCTGGATATAGCCGCCGGGCGGCAGGCTCTCGCGTTCGGGCCGGCCCTCGGGCGGCTCGCCCACAGCATTCAGACCTGCTTCCAGCAGTGCGCGAAACCCGGCCACATCGCAGGCACCGGGAAAGCGGCAACCTGCTCCCACCACGGCTATCAGTCCATCTTGCGAGTGCGCCGCAGCCGGCTCGGCATGCCCGGCAAGCGACACCGATGTTTCCTTGCCTTTTGCGGCAACATGATTGATCAGGCGGGTAATGCTCGGAAAATCGTAGGCAACGGTTTCAGGCAGTTCGAGCCCCGCCTGTCGGCCCAGGGCAAACGCAAGTTCGGTGGAACCCAGGGAGTCCAGGCCCATCTCGGCAAACCCCCTGCCCGCATCTATGGATGCTTCGGGCAACTCAAGCCGGTCAGCCAGCCAGGCCGTCAGCCAGCGGGTTAGCGTCCCGGCATCCGTCCCGCCGTCCTGACACAGAACCGCCGCCGGCGGCGCCTGACGCGCCGTCATCGCCTTCCAATGCGCAATCACCGGCAGGGAGCCATCGAGAAAGGCGCGCTTGTTGGCCAGCCGCTGAATTTTTCCGCTGGACGTCCGCAGCACCGAACCGGGTGGAACCAGCACCAGCTGCGACAGCGGCAGCTCGAGATTCTGCCAGACCGCCTGGACTACCGTCTGCATGATGGGATCGGGCGAATCGCCACGCCGCGAGCGCTCAAGCTCTTGTACCAGCACGACTTGCTCGCGCCCGCCTTCGGGATCGTCGATGGCAAAGGCTGCGCCGTTATCGCGTCGCAAGGCTTCATGCGCATCTTGCGCGGCACGCTCGATATCGTGGGGATAGAAGTTGGCCCCGCCAAGGATAATGAGGTCTTTGATGCGCCCCGTCACGAACAGCTCCTGCTCGTGCAGCACACCCAGGTCGCCGGTGCGCAGATAACCGACGGCATCGTCCTCGCCGGCAATAACGGCACCAAAAGTGGCCGCCGTTTCCTCGGGCCGGCGCCAGTACCCCTGCGCTATCGTGGGGCCGCCCACCCAGATCTCGCCCACGACATCCGGCGGACAGCGCCTGAATGTTTCCGGATCGACAATCGCGATGGGCACATCGGGCAAGGGACGCCCACTGCCCGGCATCATCCGGCTGCCGCCGGAATCGTCTTCGACTATCCGGGCCCGCCCCTGTTCCAGTGCGGCCACGTCGAAACAGCGCATCACCGGCTCGGTGCCTGTGGCGCAGGCCGTGACCGCCAGGGTGCTTTCAGCCAGCCCATATGCCGGCGCAAAGGCCGCCCGCCGAAAACCATGAGCCTGGAACTCGGTGCTGAACTGCTCCAGGACCGCCGGGTTGATCGGTTCGGCGGCATTCATGGTCATGACGACGCTGGAAAGATCCAGCCCGGCCCGGTCCTGGGGCGCGATGCGCCGACAACACAGGTCGTAGGCAAAGCTGGGGGCCGCCGTATGCGTGCCCCGGTAGCGCGACAAGGCAGACAGCCACAGCAACGGCTTTTGCAAAAAGGCGTTGGGCGCCATCTGCACCGAGGCGCAGCCGGAATACAAGGGCTGCAGCAAACCAAAGATCAGACCCAGGTCGTGAAATGCGGGCAGCCAGCTGACCATGGTGGACGCCGGGCCGAGGGCCCAGGCCGACTGCATGCGTGCCATGTCCTGCACAAGATTTCCATGGCTCACGCGCACGCCCTTGGGCAGCGCGGTGGAACCCGACGTGTACTGCAGGAAGGCAATGTCGTCCGGTTGAATATCCGCCAGGTGCAGATCGGGGTCGTCGGGCAAGTCGTCGGTGGCTATCCATTCGAGCGCCCCCAGCCGCGCGCTGGACTGGCTCCATTCCTGGCTGGCGCTCACCAGATCGCTGCTGGTCAGTGCCACCCGTGCCCCTGAATCGGTGGCGACCGCCTCGAGGCGCTCTATCAGGCGATTGCGCCGCGGCGGATTGATGGGCGTTGCCAATCGGCCCGACCACAGGCAGGCCATGAAGGCGGCCAGGAACTCCGGCCCCGCCTGGAACACCAGCAACACCGGCTCACCCGGCGCGGTTGCACGCGCTATGCGCGCTGCAACGGCGCGCGTGCGGGCAGCCAGCTCCGGCGCCGTCCAGCGGCATTGCTCGTTGCCCTGGCTGTCGAGCAGCATATAAGACCAGCGATCGGAGGCATCGGCTGCACGCTGCTGCAGGATATGGGGTAGCAATATGGCATCCATGGCCTGGGCGGGATGATTCACGATGGGTTCCTTGGCTATCAGGTTTGGCGGCTGGCTCCTGCGGCGGTCGCCTTGCGCAGCTCGAGCCGGCGCCGCATCAATTCATCGAGCTTGGCATCCAGCCGGCGGTCCAGTGTGGCGGCAATCTCTTTCTCAAGCGGAGTCTGCTCCTCGCTGCTGCGGCCCAGGTCGGCAATGCGACGCAATTCCTGGCGACTCAGGGACAACAGCAGGCAAGGGTGACGGGAACGGCAGGTGGTGGGGTTCGGTATGCCCTCAAGCAAGGCGAACTCGCCAAAGAAGTCGCCGACCTCGAGGACTTCCATGGACAGCGCCGTGCCGTCGTCAAGCATCACGGAGCTTTCCACGCTGCCCCGGGCAATGATGTAGAAGCGCCCGCTGGTCGTGCCTTCTTTGATCAGCACCGTGTCGGCCGCGACCTCTTCGACTTTCAGCAAGCTGCGCAAGCGCTCAAGGTCTGCGGGCGGTGCGCTGGCAAACAGCGGAATCTTGCGCAGTCGCTCGACGCTGATATCGACATCCTGGCCTTCGTTCGCAATGGAAATATCGGCCTGCTTTTCCCACATTCCCGCATACACACCGTCAAGGCGAAGCAGGTCATGGTGCTTGCCATGCTCGACCATCACACCGTCCTTGAAGACGCAGATCAGGTCCATATCGGGGCACGAGGCCAGCCGGTGCGTGACCGAGAACATGCTGCGGTCTGTGCTGACCCGCGACAGCGTGCTGTTGATGGCGGACTCGGCTTCGGCGTCAAGCGCCGAGGTTGCCTCGTCCAGCAGCAGTATCTTGGGGTTGCGCAGCAAGGCGCGCGCAATCACCACCCGCTGGCGCTGTCCGCCCGATAGCAGCTTGCCGCCTTCGCCCACATGGGTTTCGTAGCCATTGGGCAGCGTCATGATGAAGTTATGGATTTCTGCAGCGCGTGCCGCCTGCTCGACTTCCTGGTCGGTGGCATCGATACGACCTATGCGGATGTTGTAGGCAATCGAGCCTTCGAACAGCGTAGTGTCCTGATTGACCACGGCCATCAGGGCACGCAATGATTGACTGTCGATATCGCGCACATCAGTGTCGTTCAGCAAGATGCTTCCGCTCATGACATCGTAGTTGCGCGACAGCAAATTGATGACCGTGCTTTTCCCGGATCCCGACGGCCCCACCAGCGCGATGCGCCGGGGTGTCGGGGCATCCAGCGAGACACCCTGCAGATTAAGGCTGTCACCGTTGTAGCTGAAAGAGACGTCGTTGAACGCAACACGCCTCAACGGCTCATGGAAAGGCGTGCCCGGGCGGGTAGCAGAAGCCTCTTCGGGCTGGGCCAGCACGGTATTGATGCGCTGCCAGCTGCCCACCGCCTGTATGGCCGGCGGCAGCAGGCCTGCAATGGCGCCGGCTGAACCGCCGAAAGCCAGCAGCAGGCCTATGTAGGCAACCACCACGCCGCCAGACACCGTGCCGTTCAGCGAGAGCACGGCGCCCAGCCCTATGATGCCCAATTGCGCCGCACTGACCGCAAAAACAGTCACGCGCCCGGTGAGTTCGCCCATCAGGTATTGCTTGTAGCTGGCCTTGTAGACTTCATCGGTGTGCTCATCGAACAACACGCGCCGATGTGCACCGATATCCAGCGTGCGTATGACCGGCAGCAGCAGAATGGATTCCTTGATGTAGCCTGCCAGCTTGCCATCCTGGACTTTGCGCGCATAAGCCGCACGCACCGCGATACGACCCACCTGGCGCGGCAACCAGAAGGCGATGACCAGCAGTGATATGGTGGCCACCGCCATGCGCCAGTCAAGAATCACCGCCGTGATCAGCGAGCCGAGCATCAGAAAACTTTTGGACACGATGCCCGGCACCGCACGCACGATGGCGTTCTCCATGATCTGCATGTCGGCGGAAAACATCGAGACCAGGTCGCCGCTTTTGAAGTGGTTCAGCGAACGTGACGACAAGGCCAGGAGCTTGTCGAAAACCTGGGTGCGCACATCGTTCAGCGCCTTGGGCCCCAGCGTCGACACGCTGAAATCTATGGCGACACCAGCGGCGGACGTGACCAGGAATCCGCCAAACAGATAAGCCAGCGTGTGCCAGATGACGGTCGCATTTTGCGCGGTTATGCCATCGTCGAACAGCTCGTTCAGCCAGATCGGCATGAAGGTGGCATAAGCCGTCTGTATCAGTATGCCTATGACCAGCAGCGTGCAGAAAAAACGATAGGGCCGCAGCAAGCCTATGGTCCAGACAACGAACGGGAACAAGCCTTTACCCGGCTGCTCGCGCGAAAGCGACTCGCTCCATTGCAAAGTCAGCATGAGCAGCGGCTTGCCGGTGGCCTGTTGCGCAACGTCGTCAAGAAGGGCGCCGGGCTGCATGGCGCAGGCAAATGCCAGCATCCCGTCGACACCATAGGTGTCGAGCAGGAAACGCACAAAGGCGCCTGCCCGGGCCGCATCGTCAGGGTCGGCTGCTCCCTGTTCCAGCCGCGATGCCACGCCTTCGATGTCGGCTGCCTGATCCAGGCGAATAGGCACACCCTCTTCTGCCTTATGCTTTAACAGATGCAGCAGACCCACCCCGAACAAACCCAGTGCGGGCTCGGGACACCCCATGCGCCGCGCAAGCAGCCGGCGCAGGAGTTCCAGCTCGGCGCTTTTTCCCGGACTGGAGCGCAAGTCGCTCGTGACTTCGCCGGCCAGCCGTTCATCGGTATCGTCGGGATGCAGCCCCAGCAAGGCGCGCGCATCGTGCTCGAACTCTTCGAGCCGGCCCGAAGAGGACTTGAAACCGCTGCGCAACCGTGCACGTATTCTGTTTATCACTGTGTGTCCTGTCGTGTTTGAAGTCTGCGAACACTACTCAATGGCATGCTCCCTGGTTCGTCGTCAGCCCAAGCAGCGCACGGGCGGCCAATTCAGGATTGCCTGCCCAGGGAAAATGCCCGCTGGCACACGGCGTCAGGCGCACGGGGTAGCACGACACGGATTGCCAGGCCTGAAGTTCGGCCACAGAGACCGACGAGTCGTCGGTCAGGTGCAGGACATCCAGCGGCACAGGCAGCCGCTTGCCGTGCCGGTGACGGTAGGTATCGCAGGCTTGCAGGTCTGCGCGTAGCGCGGGCTCGGCCAGCTCGGCACCGGCATCGAGTGGCACGCCAAAACGCGCGGCCAGTTCCGCATACAGCTGCGCCGACGGCAAGCGATGAAGAGGAATATCGGCCAGCGGCAGTGCGGGAGAGCGAAAGCCGGAAACAATGAGTCGCTCGACATCGTGAGCTACATCCACCAGGCACCACGCTGTTTCGTAGGCCAGCAATGCGCCATAGCTATTCCCGACCAGAACCAGCCGGCGAGACTCGTTGCGTGGCATGTTTGCCAGACTGCGGGCGATGCATTGCGCGGCATCGGTGGCGCGCGTTGGCGGCGTGCCATGGTCGAGATTGCCGCCGCGCGGCAACACGGCGACGACCACGCCCGCTGTGCCGGGCAGCACGGCAGCCATGCGGCCTATCGACAGCGGCGTGGCGCCGGCATGCGGAAAGAATACAAAGTTGGGTTGACCGGGCGAGGCGCTGCGAACCCGCAGCAGCCATTGCCATGACGCTGCAGTCGACTCCTTGATGTTGTCCACCGTATGAAGCATACGACCCCACTTACTTAACAAGTTGTAACACCCGGATTGAGCATTCTAGCAGCCGAAGCCGCACTTTTACATTGTTATTGTTTTAATACATTTACTTTCTTTTTTATCAACTTAAAATTCGAATGACCACGTCAATTTGACAACACAATTGAAACACGATGGAAACATTTCATCGACAAACTCACGCAGACAAACCATGACTGGCACAACAGACTTCGCAAAAGACTATGCAAAAGACGGCGTGGTCTGCATACGACAGGCCTTTTCAGATGAATGGATAACCCTGGCCCGCCAGGGAATCAAGAAAAACATCGCCCGGCCCAGTACTTTTTTTCGGCGCCTGGACGACGGCCAGGGAGCGTTCCTGTCCGACTGCTGGTCGCGCCGGTATATTCCCGAACTGACTCGGTTCTGCATGGAGTCGCCTGCCGCCCGCATTGCTGCGCATGGCCTGGCCTCGAGCCGTGTGCGCCTGGCCCAGGACACCTGGTTCGTCAAGGAACCCGGCACGGCGCAGCGCACACCCTGGCACCACGACACCGTCATTCAGGGGCCCTTCTGCTCGATATGGGTCGCTCTGGACGCCACCCCTCGCGCAGCCGCCCTTGAGTTCATACGCGGCTCACATACCTGGGGAAAGATCCTCATGCCCAAGTCCTTCTTCGAAGATCCGGCATTACGCTCGGCAGCCGACGCCTACTATGCCGAATTTCACGGCGACCGCGCGCGTGCCGACGCCGTGAAATTCGGCCAGGTGCCCGATATTGAAGCTGACCGCGACGCCTACGATATCGTGGGATGGGACATGGAAGCCGGCGACTGCCTGCTGTTCGACGCGCGCACCGTACATGGTGCACCGGGAAACCAGACGCCTTATCCCGTACGCCGCTTCATAACGCGCTGGGTGACCGACGACGCCTATGTTGCCCCCCACGCCCGGGACTTGATCGCCGCGCTTGAGCAATCCGGATTGAACGCCGATCTGCGCCTGGGCGGCCCCATTCGCGGCACTCTGTTTCCGGAGTTCCATTTCGAACCGGACACAACTTCGAGCGTTGCAAACTGATGCCACCTGCGCCGGCCCCGTTTTATATATGACTAATAAATTTAATTTGTATCAAATATTGTACTTTTAGAGTTTATAAGAATAAACTTCTTATTCTCAGGTTGCCCAATACGTGCAGCAAATCAAGGCATTTCCAGAGACCAAAGCTTCCCGTAGTCAAACTAAGTTAACTCGGAGGTACATTCATCATGGCGGAAATGTTTCTGACCATTACGCGCGCCAACATCAAGGCAGGCAACGAGAAAGAAGCTCGTGAACTGCTCGAAAAATCTCTGCTCCCCAACGACGGATCCAAGCCCGGCGATCATATCCCCGGCCTGATCGGCTTTGGCTTGATGCGCTCGAAAAAAGATCCATCCATGTTCGGTCTGGCTACCGTCTGGAAAGACGAAGCATCGTTCGATGCGCTTGCCAGCAACCCGAACGCCAAGGACGGCGGCGCCTGGGTGGAAAAATTCAAGACGTTCACCGACGGCGACGTCAAGGGTGAAGGCTTCTACATAGAAAGCCTGTAATCGCTTCACGAGTACGCAGCCCATCGCGTGTAGATGCCGGCACTAGCCAGGCACTCACGCCAGGCTGCGGCTCATTTCCGGCAATGTCCAGGCACAAACGCCGGGTTTGATACGCCCATGACCGCACCCCCCTTGCATAACGGCACCAGCCCCACGCAACGCCCGGCGTCGGCAGAGACCCCTGCAGTGCGCCCCATCGAAGACGCCTATCCCCTGACCCGAATACAGCAAGCCCTGCTGGTGCGCTGCATAGCCTATCCCGAGCAAGGCTTATATACAGGACAATGGTGGGCAATCCTGGACGGCAAGCTCGACGAACCCTTATTCTGCGAAGCCTGGCAAGAAGTCGTGAACCGGCATTCCGCGCTGCGTAGCGGCTTTCACTGGGAGATCAAAGACCACCCCTTCCAGGTGGTCCACCGGCTGGCGGCATTGCCCATCGTCCGGCACGACCGGACTGACGCCGCCGATTGGCGCGGGCAACTGGATGCCTTGCTGGCCGAAGATCGTAATCAGGGCTTTGACATCCGCAAGCCCCCACTGATGCGTCTGACGCTGATTCGCTTGCCCGCAGACCGCCATTGCATCATCTGGACACGCCATCACCTGACGGTTGACGGGTGGTCACTGGGCATACTGCTGGACGAAGTATTCGTCATTTACAAGGCATTGCTCGACGGCCGGGACCACGGCCTGCTGCCTGCGCCCGCCTTTCGCACCTATGCCGACTGGGAAAGCAGCCGCGACGGCGAGCCGGCGCGACGCCACTGGCAGGCCGCGCTGCAAGCCGGCTCTGATACCGACCAGGAATGGATACCCCTGGCGCAGGCACGCGGCGAACCCGACATCCGGTTGGTCAGCCAGGAATTGTCGGCAACGGACACAGCCAGTCTGGTCGAATTCGCCCGATCCGCACAACTGACCGTCAGCACACTGATCCACGTTGCCTGGGCGGTTGTGAACAGTCGCCTGCTCAATCGAAACACCGTCCTGTTCGGCTCGGTCGAGACCATCAGGCCGCCTCATCTGGAGAGCAGCGCCTCGGCGCACCTGGTCGGCATTCAGATTCAAACGCAGCCCGTCCTGGCGCACCTGGATGAAACACCGCTGCAGACCTGGGCCCTGGCCCTGCAGACCCAGACCGCACAGGCCCGCGCAGCCGGCCCCATCAGCCTGGACGAGCTTGGTGCCGCCATGGGTTTGCCATCGGGCACCCTGCCCTTCGACAGTCTGCTCGCGTATCAGAACTATCCTCTGGACGAAGCGGGCGCATTGACCGGCAGCGGGTTGCGCATGCTGGAAAGCGGCGATACCACAGTGCCCGACATGCCGCTCAATCTGATGATCGAGCGCCGGGCGGAAGGCGGCCTTCACCTGCAGCTCATGCATGACTTGCGCCACTACGCCAAGGCCGACGCCGCGCTGCGGCTGGACATGCTGGCGCATGCTCTGGCCGTGCTGCCCGGCCAGGCCAATATACCGGTTGCACAACTGGACATCCTGCCTCCCACGCTGCGCGATACCCTGCAGAAAGGCGGATACACACCGTTGATCCAGGAGCAGCCCGCTTCAGTCCTGCATGCCGTGCTTGAGCACGCCGCCGGGCAGCCGTACGCACCCGCCGTTGTTTACGGCGAACAGCGCCTGAGCTACGGCGATCTGCTTGCCTGGGCCCGGGCCATTTCCGTGCAGCTGGAAGTACACGGCGTCCAGCCGGGCACGCGGGTCGGCCTGCATCTGGAGCGCACGCCGCAGGCCCTGGCAGCCATTCTTGGCATTATGTTGCGCGGTGCCTCGTATGTTCCCCTGGACGTGAATGCCCCTGAAGACCGCAAGACCTTCATGGCCGCGCAGGCCGGCCTGGGTGCCATCCTGTCGGCAACACCCGAGGCAGTGGGCGGCATGACGCCGCTTGCAGCCGAGGCAGGCCCGCCCGCAACGGCTCCTTCCCCTATAGCCGCCATACCCGGCAATCGTCCTGAAGACGAGGCCTACGTGATCTTCACTTCGGGCTCAACGGGAAAGCCCAAAGGCGTTGCCGTCGCGCACGGCAATCTTTCCTATCATGTTGCGGCCCGCAACCAGGCTCACCCGGGCCGGCCCAACCGTATCCTGCTCCTGACCTTTCCGCTGATCTTCGACGGGTCGGTCACAGGCATCTTCGGCACGCTGGCCACAGGCGGCACGCTCGTGCTGCCCCAGCCCATTGAAGCGTCCGATCCAGACCGCCTGGCTCGGCTGATTGCCCGCGAAAACGTCAGCCAGACCATCATGATTCCCTCGCAATGGAACCTGATGCTGTCTTCGGCAGCCGGCAGCGACCTGAAGCAGCTGGAGCTGGCCATCGTGGCCGGCGAAGCCTGCCCGCGCGAACTGGTCGAGCGTCATCACGCACAGCTGCCGGGCACACAGCTGTGCAACGAATACGGTCCCACAGAGGCCACAGTGTGGGCCACGCTGGAGTCCTGCTCACCTGGTGAAACCGGTCCGGTCTCGATTGGCCGGCCCATTCCGGGCACCTGCGCCTACGTGGCCGATACACGTGGCCGGCTCTGCCCGCCCGGCGCCGTAGGCGAACTGCTTGTCGCCGGGCCCGGCATTGCAAGCGGCTACGTCGGGCGCCCCGACCTGACGGCCGAGCGCTTCCTGGCCAACCCTTACGACGACACCGGCCGCTGCGCACGCATGTATCGCACCGGTGACCAAGTCACGCTGGGCTTTGACGGGAAACTGCATTTCCAGGGCCGGGCAGATGACCAGGTCAAGATCAGCGGCTATCGTATAGAGCTCGAGGAAATCAGTGCCTGCCTGCTACAGGCGCCAGGTGTCAGCGACGCTGTCGCCGTCGTGCATCACGCGCATCCACAGGCGCAGCCGCAGATCGTCGGCCATGTGGCCGGCAGCGCCCTTCCTTCGACGCAAGCCGTGCTCAGGCACATCCAGGAAAGGTTGCCGGCCTACATGGTGCCGCACAGTATTGTCCTGCACGAACGCCTGCCCCGCGGCGCGTCCGGCAAACTCGACCGCAAGGCCTTGCCGGCGCCCGTGCAGCAGGCCGGCACATCCGCGCCGCCTGAAGGTGAAGTTGAACAGCGCATTGCTCAGGTATGGCAATCGGTACTCGAACGCAGCAATATAGGCCGTCACGACGATTTCTTCGCTCTGGGCGGCAAATCGCTGGACGCCATGCAAGTGGTCTCGCGCTTGCGCCGCGAAATGAATCTGGCGGTGGAGCTTGTCGACCTGTTTGAAGCACCGCGCCTGGCCGATCTGGCACGGCGGCTGCGAAGCCCACGCGGCGATGCCGCACCGGCCATACGGAAAAGGCAAAGGGTGCGCGTCGACCTTGGCGCCGCCCCCGCCCGGGATACTCAATGAGCAGCGGATATATTGCCGCCGCTTCGTTCGCGCAGCGTCAATTGCGCTATCTTGATCTGCTCCAGCCCGGACGCTCTGACTATGCCGTCCCACTGCTGATAGAGATCAGCGCCCCCGTTGACGCAGGCGCACTGCGCCGTGCTTTCAACGACGTCGTTCAGCGCCACGATGTGCTGCGTGCCGGCTTTCCCCTGGTCGACGGCGTTCCCGTCCAGGCAATACGCGATGACCTTGTCATTGCGCTGCCGAAAATCGACATACCCGGCGCCAGCCGCGAACTATGGCAACAAGGCATCAGCGCAGCGCTTACACAACTGGCGCAGCAAGCCTTTGACCTGGACCAGGGACCGGCGGTCCACGCCCGCATTTTCATGCCCTGCACGCCGGATACGGCCGGATGCGGCATGGCTTTGGCCGTAGTGTTTCACCACGCTGTCGCCGACGGCGCTTCGCTGCCGCTGTTCCTTGACGACCTGATCACCGCCTATAACGCGGCCTTGACCGGCAGCGAACCCGGCTGGCCGGAACTGCCTTTGCAATATCCCGATTATGCTGACTGGGAACAGGAGCAGTTCGGAGCGCCCGATGCGCCTGCGCTGGCCGATGCGCTGCGATACTGGCGCGAGCAGCTGCACCATGTACCGGCCATGCTCGACCTTCCCCTGGACGCAAGCCGCGGCCACCCGGCAGACACCGGTGCAACACAAACGCTAATGCTCGCCGGCACCACAGGCGCGGCACTGACCGAGGCCGCACGCCAACGCGGGGCCACGCCTTTCATGGCCTTGCTGGCTGTTTTCTTTGCCGTTCTGCACCGCTGGAGCGGCCTTGAAGACCTGACCGTCTCTATTCCCGTCTCGAAGCGCACACGACCAGAGCTGGCCGGACTGATCGGCCTGCTGGTCGACACCCTGCCCTTGCGCATCCAATGTAATGCCGACACGAGCTACGACGCCCTGCTCGAACAGGTGCAGCATACGTTTCGCGATGCCGTCCGACATCGCGACGTTCCGTTTCAACGCATAGTCCAGGCTATCGATATCGAACGGCATGCAGATGTCACCCCGCTCATGCAGGTGTTATTCGGCGCCCTGGAAAGCAGCGGCGCCCCGCAGGCGGCAAACGATGGCAGCCGCTATGCGGTCGTCGACGACCAGACCGAACAGTCAGCCAAATCGGATATTTCCCTGGTCTATCGCCAGACCCCGGAACACCTCGAGCTCTGGTGTCGTTACGAGCCCTCGCTGTTCCGGCATTCCACTATCGCGAATCTGCTTGCCTGGTTTGGTGAGGTGGCAGCAGCGGCGGCTGCCAAGCCGGCGACGCTGCTGGCCGATCTTCCGTTGATCAGCCGGCAGGCCGGCCTGGATCTGATCAGGCGGTTCAACGATACGAGCCGTCCCTACGACAGCGAAAGCAGCATCGTCACCCTGTTCGACGATATCGCACAGCGCTTTCCGAACAGCCCCGCCATCGAAGAGAACGGCACAGTGATCAGCTATGCCGACCTTGCTCTGTCATCGGCTCAAATCGCCTCGGCCCTGGCCGCCACCGGCATAGGTCCGGGCGATTCCGTCGTAATCGTAATACCCCCTGGCGCGCGCTACCTGACGCTGGTGCTGGCCATTTTGCGCGCCGGCGCCATCTACGTGCCCATGGATCCGGCCCACCCGCACGCGCACCGCCGCCGGCTTGCCAAGACCATAGGCGCACGGGCTGTTTTGCTGACTGGCAACGACGAGCGGGACTACGACGGCCCGGACGTCCTTGATATCAACGCGCTGGAGGCGCAGGCGGCCGACCTGCCCGCCCTGCTCCCAAGACATTGCGATCCATCCGACACCGCATACATTATGTTCACCTCGGGCTCCACCGGCGAACCCAAGGGCGTGGCGGTGCCGCAGCGCGCCATTCTGCGTCTGGTGCGCAACACCAACTTCGCCCGCTTCGGACCGCACACCCGCGCCGCGCTCTATTCGAACCCAGCGTTCGATGCATCGACACTGGAGCTCTGGGCGCCGCTGCTGAACGGCGGCACCGTCGTCGCGCTGGAGCGCGGCACCGTGCTGGACGCCACACAGCTGAGGCGCGCCCTGAACGAAAACAACATCACCATGCTGTGGATCACCACCGGCCTGTTCCACGAAATGGCGGCCATAGATCCGGGCCTGTTCGCCGGAGAGCGCCTCGTGCTGACCGGCGGCGACACCACCAATCTGGATTTGGTCCGTGCCGTGTACCGGGCAGGCCGTGCCTCGGGCCTGACCCTGCTGCATGCCTACGGCCCCACCGAGAACACGACCTTCAGCGCCTGCTTCGATGCTGCCGACCTGCATGAAAACGATATCCAGCTGCCGCTGGGTCCGCCTGTCGCCAACAGCACAGTCTATGTGCTGGACCGGCACGGCAACCCTTTGCCGCCCGGCATAAACGGCGAGCTTTATGTGGGCGGAGATGGCGTGGCCACAGCCTATGTGAACGATCCCGGCCGCACTGCCTCGGCCTTTTTGCCCGACCCCTTCAGCAACAAGGCGGGCGCCCGCATGTATCGCACCGGCGATTTCGGCCGTTGGCGCGATGACGGCATGCTGCTGTTCGCGGGCCGCGCCGACGACCAGGTCAAGGTACGCGGCTTTCGCATCGAGCTGAACGAAATCACGGCGGCACTTGGCCGCCATCCGGACCTGCGCATGGTGCATGTCGCGGCCCCAAGGCTGGGCCAAGGCGAAAGACAAATCATCGCCTATGTGGTGCCGGACAGCATGCCTGGCCCGACACCGGCCGAGCTGCGCCAATTCCTGCAGTCCCAACTGCCGCCGCATATGCTGCCCCATGCTTACGTAAGCAGCAAGGCGCTTGCACTGAACCTGAACGGCAAAGTCGACCGCAAGGCGCTGCCGGCGGTGGAAGATCACCATTATGATCGGGCCGCCGGCTTGCTGGCGCCGCGCAATCATGAAGAAACCGTACTCCAGGCCATCTGGCAGGATTTGCTGGGTCTGGATGCCATAGGGATCACCGAGAGCTTTTTTCATATCGGCGGAGACTCCATACTGGCCATACGCATGGCGGCACGCGCGTCGGAAGCCGGCTATGCCATCACACCCGCCGATATCTTTCAGCTTCAGACCATAGAACGGCTTGCGGCGCTCGTGGTCGCGGCGCAGCCTCGTTCACGCCGGGGCACGGCACGAATTTTTCCCGCCGAATTGCTGCCCGAGGCTAGCGGCGCAGCCGCCAGCCAGCCCTTCCTGCTTGCCAGCCTGGTGCTCGACCGCCCCATACGCGCCGTCGATCTGGCGCTGGCCGTACAAAGACTGGCCGAGCGGCATGATGCACTGCGCTTGCGCTGTGTGCGCGAGGGCCAGGCCAGCCACCTGGAAATCGCCGCCTACGTCGGCCAGCTTCCTATACGCATGGTCGAGGCCCGGCATCTGGCCGACGCTGATATAGATCGCTGGGTGGCCGAACATGCCGCCCGCATAGGGCGCGGCCTGGACACGCACACGGGCGTTACCCTGGCTGCCACGCTGGTCGACCGAGGCGAGGCCATGCCGCCCGTTGTCATCCTGGCTGTGCATCCGGGCGCGGCCGACCAGGCCAGCCTGATGCTCTTGCTGGGCGAGCTGAACACCGCCCTCAGGATCGATGCTGCACCCTTGCCGCCCATGCCCGAAGCCGGTTTGAATTATGGTGACTGGCTGAGCTGGCTGCAGGAGTACGCCGACGACCAGGCCGCCGGCACCGGGCTTGCCGCGCTCGAATCGCCCGCCTTGCGGGATGCCGCCCCACCCGAACTGCTGGCACACGAAACCCCGCTGCGCATTCGTGCGCAACACCAACTGCCCGCGACGCTGTGCGACACGCTGTTCGGCCAGGTCACCATGCAGCTGGCCATCACCCCGCTGGACATGCTGGCAGCGGCGCTGAACGATGCATTGCGGGCGGACCAGGGCCCACTGCTGCTGGAGGCCATGGAGACGGCGCGCCGGCTGCCAGATGGCGCGCCCGACGCCCATCGCATTGTGGGCAAGATCGACAGCGTGACACCCATGCTGACGCCAGCGGGCAGCCTGCCCCTGCCTGAACGGTTGCGGGCGATCAAATCAGCCAGGCAGGCGGTAGCAGACACGGGCTGCGTGTACCGGACACTGTGCCAGGCGTTCGATCTGCCCACCGCCGCGCTGGGCCTGGCCTGGACCAACATGCCCCTGGTACAGCACACCATGCGGCTGCACACCCCGCCCGTTTTCAGCGCCTCGGTTACCGGCGCATTGCTGGCCCGGCTTGCCGGCGGACAGCTGTGCCTGTCATGGGCCGGAGCAGAACCCGCCATGGGGGCAGGCGCACTGCTGGAACGCATTGCGGAAACACTGCAGGACATGACAAAGCTGGCCGACCAGGACGTACGCCCCTTATACACCGCCAATGACTTCCCGCTGGCCCGGGTTGCCGGACCCGCACTCGACGCCCTGCTGTCCAGTTCTGGACAGGTACAGGACATCTATCCACTATCGCCCATGCAGGAAGCCATGCTGGTCCATACGCTGACGGCCAGTGATTCGGGCGTCAACTTTGAACAAAGCTGCGTGCGCATCCGCGGTGCACTCGATCTGGACGCCTTCGTGCAGGCCTGGACCGTCGTCTTTGAACGACACGATGTACTACGTACGGCTTTCCATTGGCGCGGTCTGGAACGACCGCTGCAGGTCGTGCAGCGTAAGGTCAAGCTGCCGCTTGCCGTGCAAACCTGGCCCCGGTTCGACCCGGAGCGTCTGCAGGCTTTGCTGGCTTCGGACCAGGCCAGGGGCTTTCAGCTGGAGCAGGCGCCGCTGGTCAGACTGACGCTGGTCAAGGTCGCCGACGACGATATCTACCTGGTTTCCAGTTTTCATCACCTGCTGATCGACGGCTGGTGTCTCGGGCGCCTTGAGCGGGAAGTCCGGGCGGCCTATGAAAGCTTCCGCAGCCGGCGCGCGCCCTTGTTCGATACCGTCATTCCCTATCGATCGTATATTGCCTGGCTCGAAAAAGAGGATCATGCCGACAGCAAGGCATTTTTCACCGAACTGTTGCGCAACTCCCCCGAACGCCGCCTCCTGTTTGCGCCGGCCAGCCAGGCCGCGCGCCGCTTCAATACACAACGGCACACCCTGGACAAGCAGGCCAGCCGGGCCCTCACGGCCTTCGCACGCCGGCGCGGCCTGACACTTGCGGCCGTCATGCATTACGCCTGGGCCACCTGGCTGGCCGCACGTCTGGGCACCAGCGATGTCGTATTCGGCACCACTGTTTCGGGGCGGCCCGCCAGCATCCCTGGCGTGGAGCATATCGTGGGCCTGTTCATCAACAATGTCCCGGTGCGTGCTCGCCTGGATGACGCCGATAGCCCGGCCTCACAGCTTGCCGCCATACAGGTGCAGCTGGGCCAACTGCAGCAACATGCCCATCTGTCACCGGCCGAGATTGCCGCAGCGGCAGACGGCAACCACCCGTCCGGCCCCTTGTTCGACACATTGGTGCTGGTCGAGAATCTGGCCTCGGGTACCAGCGCCTGGAGCGGTGCCGAAGGCCTGCAGGTTGAAACCGTACATACGCGGCTCAAGACCGCCTACGACCTGACTTTTGTCGTCATACCCGGCGAATCGCTGGTGTTGTCCCTGATTCAGCCGGAAGACGGACGCGAGCTGGAAGATACCGCGCAGGCGCTGCGCGTTATTGCCGACATGCTTGTGGCCTTGCCGGCCGGCGCCGATGGCAGGCATGACGCATTGCCCCATCCCGACGCACGCCCGGCATTGCCATTGGCCACCGACGCAACCCGCATGCCACTGCAGTTCGCAACAAAGCCGCGCAGCACGCTGGAAGCGCGCATCGCGGCCGCCGTCGCCGGCATGGTGGCGCAAGCCCCTGGACTCAAGCCTGATCTGGACACCGATTTCTGGCTCCTGGGCCTGACTTCGCTGGGCATCACCCAACTGGCCATACGCCTGCAAGATATGCTGGATCGGCCTGTGTCCATCTCGCTGCTGCTGGAGCATCGCTCGGTGGCGGCGCTGGCGCATGCCCTGGAGTCCGACCAGCGCTGGAGCCCCGTGGTACCCATGAATCAGCTCGGTGTTCCAGCCAGCCAAAACACTGTGCCGTTTATTTGCGTTCATCCGGTCGCGGGCGATGTCAGCGTATTTCTGGACCTGGCCCGCGCCCTGCCGGCGCAGCTGCCTTTCTGGGCCATACAAGCCGCCGGACTGGAACAGGGCCAACAAGCGTTGCACTCGATTCCCGACATGGCAGCAGCCAACCTGGCGGCGCTTGCCGAGCGCGGCCAGGCCTCACCCCTATGGCTGGGCGGCTACTCATTCGGCGGACTGGTTGCCTTTGAAATGGCCAGGCAGCTGGCCGCCTGCGGCAGGCCGCCCGAGCGCGTCGTGCTGGTGGATACGCCCGCGCCACTGGAGCGCAGCTCCATACTTGATTCCGACCCCGAACGCGCCGACGCCCAGTGGCTGGTGCGCATGGCTGACGTACGCGCCCGTTTCCAGGGCCAGGAGCCGGTGCTGACACAAGAAGAACTGCTGGCCGAGCCTGCAGGCGAGCGCTACGAATTCGCCTGCAGGCGTCTGCACGGCGCCAAGCTGCTTCCACCGGCCGCCGACGCCCAATGGCTGCAACGCGCCCACAGCACCAGCATGGCGCAGTACCAGGCCTATCTGGACTATCAGCCGGCACCCGGTGCCGACCAGGCACTGCCCCTGGCCCTTATCCGCGCATCCGCACCGCGCGACTCGGATCTGGGCAGACACGAGAACCAGTTGCTTGCATTGCCCGACATGGGATGGCAGGCTTACACGACCCGACCTGTAGACATACGTCACGTTGCCGGCGATCACGTCACCATGCTGTCGGGTGACAGCGCCCACGAGGTCGCGCAGGCCATCGCCGAACTGCTGATCGGACCAGAGTGTTCCGGCCAATGACATGCGCCTGAGGTGTCACCGGTGCTCAATCGGGTTCGTGCAATGCCAGCGCTGCGGCATAGCCCGGCGGCACAGACAAGGGCATTAACCGGCAGTCACCAAAACCTTCTACACGCAGGCGATGGCCGCCTTGCGGAACGGCGGCCGGCAGGCCACCGACATCCAGGTCCGCTATGCCCAGACCCAGGCCACGACCTATGGCCTTGACCAAAGCTTCCTTGGCGGCCCAGATGGAAAAGAATTTTTCCAGCCGCTCCGCCTCGTGCAGTGCCGCCCACGCCAGTAGCTCGTTGGGCGAAAACACCATGCGCACCAGGGCATCCAGATCGGATGTGTGCCGCCTTCGTTCAATATCCACACCAAGCTGCAGACCATCGGACAACGCCAGCAGCGCATAGTCGCCCGAATGCGCAACATTGAAACAGCAGGCCTGATGGGCATGCAGCGACGGCTTGCCATAGGGGCCGTAGTCAAAGACCAATGACTCAGGCGCAAGGCCCAGAAACTTGCCGAGCAGCAGACGCAGGACGGCACGGGTCTGCACATACTGGTTTCTGGCGCTCAGCGAGACGAACGCTGCGGCACGCTTCTGCTCGTCGGCAGACAAGAAGCGGAACAACTGATCCGGCAGCCGATCATCGTCGATAAACCGAAACAGCCATGTCCGCACCGACCCGCGCGGCACCGACAGGTCTGCCGGCATCAGTGCCGGCAGACCATTCACTCTCTGCAGATTCAGGCAGTCTGGCGCCATGGGCAATTGTTTACTTGTAGGAACAGGATGTTTTGGGGTGTAATCGTGAGCGACTGCTTGCTTGGCAAGCCATATTACTAGAACCCGGTTCACCGGACCGACCAAGGCTTCTGCAACCAACCCACAATGAACGGCGTCATGTCCATTTTCTCCAGGTTCAAGCTCCCTCCTTCGCCGGCAGTCAAGCGTCCTGCCGACCTGCTTTACTCGGCCGACGAAAAAGTACCTGGCGTTGCGCTGGGCGGACTGGCGCTCCAGCATATGGCGACGGCACTGGCCCTGATTGCCTACGTGCTGGCTTCGGCAAAAATCGGAGGGCTGGACCCCGACACCACACGAAGCATGGTGACTGCCACGATCATTGGCATGGCCATCGCGACATTCCTGCAGTCATGGGGCAAGCCGTTTGGCGCACGCGCCCTGATCGTTCATATGCCCGACCCTCTGCTGGTCGTAATCGTGGGATTGGCGACGGCCGAATACGGCCTGGGCGCACTGGTGCTGATAGGCCTGGTCAACGGCAGTGTTGCCATGGGGGCCGGCTACATCATTCCGCGACTGCGGTCGGTCTTTCCTCCAGCGGTGGCAGGCATAGTGATTTGCGTGGCCGGATTATCCCTGATCGAGCCTGCCGTGCTGCACACTACCAACATGGGCAGCAACAACACCATCAATCTGACGGATACGGCTGTCGGCCTGATCACATTGGCCATCATCGTTGTCATGTCAATCTGGGGCTCCCAGCGAGTCAAGCTGCTGGCCCTGCTGTCGGGGCTGATTGTCGGCATCATCCTGACTGCACTGCTTGGCGAAATCGAAGGCACAGAGCAGCTTGCCCATACACCGATCTTCGGCCTGCCCAGCCTGCACATGCCGGCATTCGAAATCGACCTGGGGGTGCTCTTTGCCGTTGGCCTGCTTTCGCTGATGACGCAGCTGGACACTTTCGGCAGTGCCGTACTGCTGCAGAAAATGAATGATCACGACTGGCGTCGGGCCGACATGAATCTGGCCGGATCAGGCATACGCGCCAACGGCCTGGGCAATGTCATCGCGTCGTGGCTGGGAGCCTTCCCCAACGCCGTCTCGTCGGCCAACATCGCCCTGGCACACATCAGCCGGTCTACATCTCGCTGGATTGGCGTCATGACTGCCGCCTTGTTGCTGCTGGCGTCCTTTCTGCCGCAAGTTTCACTGGCACTGACCTTGATTCCCACCTCGGTCATCGGTGCCGTCGAACTATACGCTGCGGCATACCTGATCGTGTCGGGCATAGAGCTCATTGCATCACGCGCCATGGACTCACGCGGCATCTTTCTGGTGGGCCTGTCGTTTATCGCGGGCGTGGGCACCATGTTCGTGCCGGCGCTGGCCGAGCTGGCACCCGTATCCATACAGTTCGTACTCAAGAACGGCATTATTGTTGCCGGTCTGACTGCCATCATCCTGAACCTCCTTTTCCGGTTGGGAACATCCAGACGCGTGCGGATGCAGATAGATCCGGCAAGCGATCCTGCCACCCTGGCGCGACAGGCCGTGGATTTCGTGGAACAGCATGGCGCCGGCTGGAGCGCCCGGCGCGAAGTGATCCGCAGGGCGGCCATGGCAGCCCTGGAAGCCACCGAAGCCCTGCAGGCCGACAGCAGTCGCCGGCTGCTGTCCATTCAGGGCAGTTTCGATGAATTCAATTTTGATCTGGAACTCAGCCACAGTGGAGCGCCGCTGCAACTGGGCGCGCAAGCCACCCCCGCACATGACAGCCTGCTGGACTTTGATGGTCCGGACTTCGATGCTGCCCTGGATCGTGCCATGGCGACCCTTCCAGGCGTATTGCTCAAGCGCATGGCCGATCGCATCAGCACAGGCAGCAATGGCAAAAATGCTTACCTTAGATTACATTTTGACCATTAGCCTCAAAGCTTGTTTAAAGAACGTCCATGGAAACCATCGCCACGCTGTCTCTCGTACCCGACCACGATGCCAGCACTCAGGCTCTGGCCTGGCTGGAATCCATCGCCGAACAGCTGCGGTGGCCGCGACGCACTGCCCATAAACTGAAGCTTTGTCTTGATGAAGCCCTGACCAATGTGGCGCTGCACGGTTTCAAAGACCATACGGGCCAACCCCACATCAGGCTGGTGCTCATGCACGAGGCCTCAAACATCATGCTGGACATCATCGACAATGGCCTGCCCTTCGATCCAACAGCGCAAGCCGCTGCGCCCCTGGCTGCAACCCTTGATGAAACCGGCATCGGCGGGCATGGCCTGCGCCTGATGCGACATTATCTGCAAGACATTCAGTACCACAGAACAGAGCAGCACAATCATCTGCGCCTGGTCGCCGCCATCGACCCTGTTGAAAACTGACGGGGTACCGCAAATGACTGGACCCCACTCCGTCAAAGCCCATTTCGCCGGCGCTTGCGGCTCGCCCGTGGCCCTGATAGACCACAGTGCGATCAGCCATAACCTGAAGCGGCTGCGCCAGTTGCTGGCCCGGCCCGCGCCGCAATCTTCCCCCCGGATCTGGGCCGTCGCCAAGGCCGATGCCTATGGCCACACCCTGGAACTGGCTTACCCGGGACTGAGCGGCGCCGACGGCCTGGCGGTGCTCACACTGGATGAAGCCCGGCGCTGCCGTCGTATGGGCTGGACCGGCCCCATACTTGCCATGAGTGTGCAGTGCTCGCCTGCCATGCTTGAAGATCCCGCCCTGTATCCACTGCACCTTATTATTGACGACCCGCAACAGCTGGGCATCCTGCAGTTCCTGCGTCCTCCCTGTGTCCCGCATGTCTGGCTACGCTACCGGGGCCGGCTGAACCATGCAGGCCTGACCGGAGCAGACTACCAAACCATCTACGCATTATTGTGCAACGATCTGCAGCGTGGCGGTCTGGCCGGACTGGGCCATTTCCAGCATTACGCCATCGCAGAAGAAAACCAGCCGCTGCGCGAGGAACGACAGGCATTCCAGAGTTTGGTCGCCGGCCTGCCCGGCCCGGTGTGTACCGAGAACTCGGCTGCCTTGCTGTCTGATCCGGCTGCAGCGGCAAGCACCGACTGGGTGCGCAGCGGCATTGCCCTGTATGGCGTCAGCCCCATTGCGAGCCTGACCGGCCATGACCTGGGCCTGCGCCCGGCCATGACACTGCAGGCGCCCATCTATGCCGTTCACACCCTGCAAGCCGGCGAGTCACTGGGCTATGGCGCAACTTTTCGGGCAAATCGTGAAATGCGCATAGGACTGGTGCGCTGCGGCTATGCCCACGGCTATCCGCGCGGATTGTCCGATGGCTGCATCGTTCTGGCCGACGGGCGACCGGCCACGATAGTCGGCCGGATCTCAATGGACACGCTGACCATAGACCTGAGCCGGCATCCGGATATCGCAACAGGTTCCCTGGTAACGTTATGGGGCGCCGCAGGTCTGCCGGTAGAAACTGTTGCTGTCAAAGCCAATACCATTCCCGCCCAGTTGTGCACAGCGCTTACTGCGCAGGTGCCGCGTCAGCCGGTGGGCTGACCAGCCTGGGAGCGACCAGCAGGAAGAGCAAAGTTGCCAGCAGATAGAACACGCCCGTCAGGGCCAGCCCCCCGGATATGCCCACCGACGCAAACAACCCTCCTACCAGCAGCGGGCCCAGCATCTGGCCGAACTTGTCGGCAGCCCGCATGACGCTGGTTGCGCCACCCGCGCCATAGCGCTGGACGTTATCCAGCGACAGCATATAGGCCGTCTGTGCGCCGCCGGCCAGGCAACTGGCCACCGCCAGCAGGACAACCGCCGCGCCGGCCGCCATCACGCCGCTGAAGAAATACATGCTGAGCAATCCGGCGCTGCCGATCAGGCCGCCCAGCACGATCCAGCTCTTTTTATTCGCGCTATGGTCGGCCATGCGTCCCATCCAGGGTCCGATGTAAATGACGCAAAGCCCGTAAAGCATCAGTATGCGGCCGACACTGGCCGAGCCTGCCCCTTGCGCATCCATATACAAAGGCAGGGCATAGGTGAGCAGGCCAACCTGGGCAATTGAAAAGGGAATGATGCAGCCTGCAAGCAACACGCCGAAATCGCGTGTCGCCAGCAGTTTTCCGGCCGCCCGCCACGAATGCAGGATGGGTGTGCTGACCAAGCCGACAGCTGACCGTACAGGATGCTGCCGATAGGGCCACATCAGGGCACGCACACCCAGCGCCGGCAGGATCAGCAGGCCGGCCCCTATGATAAAGACCGTGGACGCTCCCACCTGCTGCGCCAGCATCGCCCCTACCGCCGCCCCCGACAGATGGCCGGCAAACAGGCCTGCAATGACAGTGGCCATGTTTCGGCCCCGATAGGCCGGCGGACTTTGTACGACGATAAAACCCTGCAAGCCCATCCAGGTCAGCCCGTAGCCCAGGCCCACCATACCCCTGGCCCACGTGAATGACGTCAGGGTTCCTGCCTGCGCGCACAGCAGATTGCCCAGCACCGCCACCAGCAAGCCGGTCAGCACCGGCCACTGCCAGCCGCGCCTGTCGGTCAGGCGTCCGGCCAGCAAGGCGGTCAGTAAACCACAAGCCATCTCGACGGCAATGGGCAAAGCCATGAGGAGTTCGGCGCCCTGGGCCGACTGGGCAGTGTCCAGCAAGGACCTGGCATAGATGGGCAGAAAGCTGAGCGGCAGCGCCATGGCAAACAGAAAGCCAAACATCACGGGCCGCACAATGGCACCGACGCGGCTTTGATCGTCCAGCCCCATGGGCTCGCCCGCCTTGCCACGCACCCGGGCGGAAAAAGCGCGGTCCATGAGCAGCGTCAGCAACAGCAACAGCTCGACTGCCGCCACCATGGCAACGGCGACCACAGTGGCGGCATCCAGTATGCGTGCCCGTACGCCTGCCGCCAGTTGTCCGGCATCCAGCCCTATCTGCAACGTCGCCAGGCCGGGCCCGCGGCCGTCGGCACTGAGCGGGAAATCAAGGGCTTGCTCAAGCTGTGCGGCATCGTGCACCGGCAAGGCGCCCTGCGCGTCGGCCCGATTCAATAGCTGTCCTTGGGCATCGAGCAGGCGCAGCTCGGCGATGACCGGAAACGATGCAGCCAGACGTGCCATGGGCCGCTCCACGCCCCGCAATGACGCAGGTGCAATACCATAACCAAGCACCCGGTTCAGGTCGTGCTGCAGGCCCTGGCCGAGCATCCGGGTATTGTCCTGCGTAACCTGTATCCAGGCATCCCGAAAGCTGTTGATGGTATAGGCCGCGTATGCGCCCTGGGCCAGCATCAGCACGACCAATGGAATCAGCAGACGCGTCTTGCCGGCCGCTGCCAGCTCATGCAGCGGCATGGCATAGCGGAAGATGACGGCCAGCAACAGCGCAGCCGCCAGCGTCGTCAGGCCCAGGACCTTGAGGTTCTGCAGCGTCAGGCCTCCCAGCCCCGTATCTTTGGGCCTGACCTGCAGGATCACCATGCCGCCAGGCTTGCCATCGGACAGCATCAACGGGATGCCGACCTGTATGCCTTGTGCGTCAACCAGCCTGACAGCCCCCGAAGGCATGCGCAACGCGCGGCCGGTTTCGGTTGCCCCAGGAGTCAAAGCGCGCAACAGGGCATCGGCCTTGGGCACTGTGCCGATGGACGCAAGCTCGCGTCCATCAATCAGGACCACGCCCGCAGACACCAGATCCGGCACTTGGTCACTGACCTGATCCAGCAGGGACGACAGACCAAAAAACTGATTCAGAGGCTTGCCCAGCGCCATGCCCGTCTGGATTTGCGAGGAGGTGCGCCGGGCCAGCAGCTCTATGCGCTCTGCGGTATTGGCTTCGGTCAGGCGGTTCAGCGCAGAAAGACTGAGCGAACCGATCAATGCCTGCGCCAGCAGCAGAACCAGCAGGCAGGCCAGCAGCACGTCGCGCAGCGGGCGGCGTCTGGCTGGTTTTATTACCGGGTCCTGAGCGGTCATGTTTGCACTATGCCTTCTATGCCTATGGTTCCAACGAGTTCCCGACTGTGCCATCATGGCCGCGAGCAGCGCGCCGTGCCGTACATGCCACGACCAAACTGCAATAGTAAATTACAATCCAATTCAAAAACATACCAACGCAAGCGCCCCGTCTCAACTTTCTTCATAAAGTGGCCCGTTATGCGACTGACATCGCTGCGCAGCAAGATCTTCCTTCTGGTCGGCATGACACTGCTTCTGGGTGCCGTCTCGGTCATGCTCGTTACGCAACGCAACGTGACCCGCAGCATCGTGGCCAGCGAACAACAGGCCGTCAGGAATGTGCTGAACCTGCTCGTGCGCGACAGCGAGGCACGCTGGGGCGCCCTGCTTTCCGACAAAATCACCACAGTACGCAATGGTCGCGCCCACCTGGTCGAACTGGGCGGGACCATTCGCTCCGTGCTGGCCATGTACATGAAGCAGGTCGAAGACGGCCTGCTCGACCCCGGGCAGGCCCAGAATCTGGCAAAGTCCTGGATCAGCCAGCTTTCCGACAGCGAACAGCGCTTCGGCTTCGTCTTCGACAGCAGCTTCCAGGTCATTGCCAGCGGCGAACCTGCACTCGTGGGCGTGAACCTGTCCGGCCTGCAAGACTTCAAAGGGCGTCCCCTGGCGGCTTCCGCCTATGAAGAAGCCCGCACGACCGGCCAGAGTTTCGCCATCTACCGCTGGCCCATCGCCCATTCCGACGGCAAGAGTGAATTGCGCTACGCCTACTTTTCCTACTTCGAACCCTGGGACTGGGTCTTTGCCATCACTGACAATGCCGCCGCCATATCCAGTCAGTTCGATCGCCGCCGCGAAGAAATGGAAACGGCCGTGCGCGAGGCATTGATGTCCCTGCGCCTGGCCGATACCGGCTTTGCTTTCATCATGGAAGACGACGGGGAACTGGTGACCCCGTTGCCCGACGGGCAATCCGACCTGCTCTCCAGGCAGGATCACAGCAGCGCAGCCACGTTGCAGGCCATGCTCAAGAACGTGCCGGCCACGGGCGAGATCACCACGTTTGATTTCCGCGGACCCAAACAGGCCAATGGCTGGAGCATGGGCGCGGCCTACTTCAAGCCGCTGGGATGGACCATTGTCGCCGCCGTTCCCAACGACGACCTCACCCGGCCGGCTACCAGGCTGCTCAACCGGCTGGTCGTTATCTTCCTGGCCATATTGCTGATATCCCTGATGGTGGCCTGGGCGCTGTCCGCACGCATCACCCGGCCCCTGCAGCAGCTCAGCCTGTTCGCACGCAAGCTGCCCGAACAGGATCTGGGCGCCGCAGCCGACATTCCCGAACACATTGCGCGTTTGCCCGCCAAACAACCAGACGAGGTCGGCCGCCTGGCCTCGACCTTCATCTACATGGATCAGCAACTGCGCGAGAACGTCTCCCGCCTGTTGCGCGAAACATCCAGCCGTGAGCGCCTGGAAAGCGAACTGAGCATTGCGCACACCATACAGATGGGCCTGTTGCCAGGGCCGCCCGGCAACGAGATTCTCAAGAAAGTCGACCTGTATGCCACCATGCTGCCGGCCAAGGAAGTCGGCGGCGACCTCTACGACCACTTCCTGCTCAGTAACGGCAAGCTGTGTTTCGCCATCGGCGATGTGTCCGACAAGGGCGTGCCTGCGGCCCTGTTCATGGCGGTCACACGTACCCTCATCAGGGCATGCGCCGAAGATGAAACCGACCCGGCCCGTCTCATGGAAAGGGTCAACAACAGCCTGGCCGAAAATAACCCCAACATGATGTTCGTGACACTGGTGGTGGCCGTCCTTGATCTGGAAACCGGTGAATTGTCGTGGTCCAATGGCGGCCATCCACCGCTGTGTGTGCTGCAAACCGATGGCCGTCTGCGCATGCTCGAAGGCCGCAGCGGGCCGGCCTGCGGCGTCCAGGAAGGCCTGCCCTACCGCCTGCTTTCAACCCGGCTTGAGCCCGGGGAAATGGTGCTGGGCTACACCGACGGCGTGACCGAAGCACTGGATCCCCAGGGCCGGCTCTATGGCGATCCCAGGCTGTACGACTTCCTGGCCAACAGGCCGCCTGCCGGCGCGCAAGACACCACGATGGCACTGATCGACAATGTGCGCCGGCATGCCAACGGTACCGACCAATCCGACGACATCACCGTCATCGCAGCAAAAAGGGCAGCATCATGATTTCACGCCTCATTGCCTATGCAATCATCACCCTGGGCCTGTGCACCACGACCCTGCCCGCATCAGCCGCCAAGGCAACGGCACCCGATGCAACAGCGTCTGAAGGCGCAAGCCAACTGTTCCAGACCACTCCCATCAAGAAGGCCGACGGCACGCGCTGGCGCATAGCTTACGTGGAAAGCGGTGAATATGCTGATTACCCGGCAACGCTGGCTGCGGTCATCCAGGGTCTGCAGCGCCTGGGCTGGCTGACCCTGGATGACGACATGCCTGAAGGCGTGAGCGGACACGACCTGTGGATATGGTTGGGCCGGCACACACAAAGCACCTATCTCGAGCTCGTACCCGATGCCTGGTGGCAGCCGGGCAATTTCGATGCCGAGCAGCGCGCCCCCATGCGGGAGGCGATAGCCGCACGCATCGAGCAGCAACACGACATCGACCTGATCATCGCCATGGGCACCTGGGCCGGCCAGGACCTTCGTGCCCTGGGCCCGCCCGTTCCCACTATCGTCGGTTCGACCAGCGATCCGCTGGCGGCAAAGATTTCCGACAGCGCCACCGACAGCGGTCGCGACAACCTGCACACCCGCATAGAGCCCGAGCGTTACCAGCGCCAGGTCAGGCTTTTCCATGAAATCGTGCCGTTCAAGGAATTGGGCATTGTTTATGAAGACAGCGAGGCCGGGCGAAGCTATGGCGCGGTTGCGGCCGTCGAGCAAGTCGGGCAGGAACTGGGCTTCAAGATCAGGCATTGCCATGCGCAATCAAACAGCATGACGACCGAGCAGGCCATAGACAACGCCTTGCAATGCTATCAGCAGCTTGCCGACCAGAATGTAGACGCCGTCTATGTGACTACGCATCGTGGAGTGACATCAACGTCGATCAGGGCACTGGCCCAGATACTTGAAAAAGCCAAGATTCCCAGCTTTTCCATGGCGGGCTCAAGAGACGTAAAACAGGGCATCCTGCTTAGCCTGGCCCAGGCAGACTTATCGTATGTGGGCCTGTTCCATGCCGAAACCATTGCGCGTGTACTGAACGGGGCCAAGCCCCGGCAGCTTAGTCAGTTGTGGGTTGATCCGCCCAAGATTGCACTGAATCTGGGCACGGCGCGCATCATAGGCTTTGATCCACCCGTAGACATTTTGCTGGCTGCCGATGAAGTCTACGAATCGAGGCGCTGAAGGGCGCACGGGTGCATGGCGCCCGTGCGGGGGAACGCGGGCACCAGCCCACGCTCCTAGCCCATGGGGATATCAAACCCGCCGGTCAAGTCGCCAATAATATCTACAGCGCCGGGGCCGCCGAAATGGTCGATGACCAGTTCAACCAGCTCGGACGGGTCTTTAACAGTGCCGTCAGGATTCAGATTTTCAGGATCCACCAGGCCCGACGTAACGATCTTGCTTTGCAGATCCTGGATAAGATCAACCACCCCCGGTCCCATCCAGGCCGGCAATACGAAGTCCTGGTCGGTCAGGGTGTCTATGGGTACGACTTGCCAGCCTGTGGGTGCGATGAAACTCGGCAAAAAGGGTATAACGTCGCCCAGTCGCTCAACCGCCCCCTGCAGGTCTCCGGCCGCCACGGCGGCGGAAAAAACGGGGTCCTGGTCGAACTCGGCCAGATTCACGCCATTACCCAGATCGCGTGCTTCGGCCACGCCATACGCCAGAAAATGCTGTAAAGGAGATAACTGGCCTTGCTCGACTGCGGCGGCCACATCGGGGTTCGCGTCAAGATAAGACTGCACGTCGAACAAGGGACCGAAATCGCGTACCTCGGTGGAGCCATACAGCATGAAATGCTGGACGGCAGATATGTGGCCGAGCTTGACCGCCGCAGCCACGTCGGGATTCTGGGCCAGATAGTATTCGGCATTGAACAAGGAAAATGGCGAGCGGTCTTCCGACATGCCATATTGTTCGAAATGACTGAGTGCCGTCATCCAGCCGTTGTGAACAGCCTCCGCGACATCAGGGTTTTGCTTCAGGTAAAACTCCGGATCAAACACGCTAGATGCAACCATAACAAGCTCCAGTAAAGACAGCGTACAACGTGAGAATTACAAGATGAAGGGAGTGATGCTGCGGGGGATGTAACCAGGAAGCCCCGATCCTGAACAGGATTACGAAATATTACTTAACGATACAAGAAGTATTCAATCATGGATAACCATGACATCAGGATGGTTTTCGCGCGGTCTTTCATCAGAAGGTGGCAGACAGGCTGCTACGCCAGGAAAACTGCTGCGGATGCAAGGCACAGTGCCTGTCCAGCACGGCTGCCAGCCGCGCCTGCTCCGAGCGGCCTGCCGCCGTCCATGTGTCCAGCAGCCGGTCTGCCGCACAACGTCTTTCGTCCTGCACGAACTCCGGATACGCCAGCCAGTGAACGTCTTGTGGCGGCAACCCGGCCCTGGCCACGGCCAGCACATCGGCACACAAGGCGCAGACCCGGTCGTCCTCAAGGCCGGCCCGCATGGCGACCAGCCGCAACTCACCCAATTGCTTCCAGCCCACGTCGTTCACCAGTTGCCAGGCCTGATCCAGATTACCCAGCAAGCCAGCCTGCAAGGCAGTGGGCGACACAAGCATGCTGCGCGCAATGTCCGGTCCTGCGGCATCAAGCAAGGCCTGGTCGGCAAAACCCGCTCCAGGAGCACGCGCCTCGATATAAAGCTGCGCCCCGTACGCAGCAAAAAGGGCCTCCAGCCCGCCATCCTGGCGCCAGGCATGCAGGACGTCCTGCAGCGCCGGCAGTTGATCCATGCGATAACGCAGCCGTGCATCCAGAAACTGACCTATCTGCGAATACACAAAATGCTGGGCCTGAGGCTGCAGCGTGACCGCCAGTCCGTTATCCGTCCGTCGTCCGGTCCACTGCCTGGCATGCAGAAACTCAAGCAGGCTGGGATCGGCATCCAGGATCACAACCGGCACCGACTTGTAGTCATACGACAAGCTCATGGGCAGGCCGCGCGTCACCGTCCCGGGTCCGAACATCCAGTTGAAGAAATCGGCCAGGTCATGAAAGGCCCGGTCTGGATAGGTGCTCAGGAACAGGTCGCCGGGAAACCGCGACGGCCCGAATACCCTGGACCACAGCGTCATGCGATTTTCCTTGTAGCCGGTTCGCACCCCGGATTCCAGCGGGCTGTTGGCAAACAGCGCTATGCTGGTCGGCGCCAGTGCAACGGCCACATTCAGGGCGCGCACCGCCTGCCCGACCGGCACCGAGGTGTTCGCACCATTCTGCGCCTTGGCATCGATGCCTTCCCAATGGTGCCAGCCACGGTGCTCCCGCAGTTCGCGATAGATGGGTCGGGGAACGCAAGTGTCTTCATACCAGCTGCGGCTGCGTGCGCAGGCCGGATGCTGTGCAACGTTCAATATGCAGGCGCCATCCGCCTGCAAGGCTTGCAGGGTGTCGGTCAGCTCCTGATGAGCCAGCTGCGCCAGGCGATCGAGCCCGCCCACGCCGCCCTGTACGGGCACCAGGGCGGTTTCCAGCAGGTTAAAACCATTGTCCAGCCCGCATTCGGCCAATGGCGTGTGCACCGCCACACAGCGCCCGTCAAGGAAGGCCTGAGAGCAAGTCAGGCCACGCGCCCGCTTGATTTCGAGCAGGGCATCAAAGTACTTTTTTACCGGCAGGCTGGCACCGCTGCGGGCATCGGCCACCACCATTTCCATCTCCAGCCCCAGGCGGGGCTGGTATGACTGCACATCCCTAGAGGAAGAGTCGATAGGCCGGGTTGTCACTTTCGTTCCAGTACGGATATCCCAGTCCATCCAGGAAGGCCTTGAACTCTTTCTTGTCTTCAGGCGGCACCTGTATGCCCACCAGAATGCGTCCGTAATCATCCCCCTGGTTGCGGTAATGGAACAGACTGATATTCCAGCCCGGACTCATCTCGCCCAGGAATTTCATCAGTGCCCCCGGCCGCTCGGGAAATTCAAAGCGGAACAGCAGCTCATGCTTGGCCAGGTCGGAATGGCCACCCACCATGTAGCGCAAATGCGTCTTGGCCATCTCGTTGCCGGTCAGATCCAGCGTGGAAAAACCTTTCTTGCGAAAGCTGGTGGCCAGCTTTTCGATCTCGGCCTCGGCGTTGATCTGCAGGCCCACAAAAACATGTGCCTGCTCGGAATCCGAAATCCGGTAGTTGAATTCAGTGACGCTGCGGCTGCCGACCGCTGCACACAAGCGCAGGAAGCTGCCGCGCTGTTCAGGTATGGTCAGCGCGAACAAGGCTTCGCGCGCCTCGCCGACATCGGCCCGCTCGGCCACGAAACGCAAGCGGTCGAAGTTCATGTTGGCGCCGCTGGTGACCGCCACAAGATGCTTGTCCTTCCACTTGTTCTGCATGGCGTAGCGCTTGGCGCCCGCCAGCGCCAGGGCACCAGCGGGTTCAAGCACGCTGCGCGTATCCTGGAATACGTCTTTGATTGCGGCGGCAATGGCATCGGTATCGACCAGCACAAAGTCATCGACGTACTCGCGCACCAGTCTGAAGTTTTCCTTGCCCACCTGCTTGACTGCCGTGCCGTCGGAAAACAGGCCTACATCGCCAAGGGTGACGCGCCGGCCAGCCTGCACGCTGCGCACCATCGCATCGGAGTCAACGGTCTGCACACCGATAATCTTGATTTCGGGGCGCAACTGCTTGATATAGGCCGCCACCCCCGCGATCAGACCGCCCCCGCCTATGGCCAGGAAGATGGCATCGATGGGACCAGGACGCTGGCGCAGGATTTCCATGCCTATCGTGCCCTGGCCTGCAATGACATAGGGATCATCAAAGGGGTGAACAAAGGTCAGCTTTTCCTTGGCTTCGAGCACCTTCGCATGCTCGTACGCGTCGGTAAAGCTTTCGCCCATCAGTACGACTTCGCCGCCAAACCTTCGTACCGCATCCACCTTCACCTGAGGCGATGTCACCGGCATGACGATGACGGCGCGGCAGCCAAGCTTGCGTGCAGACAGCGCAACACCTTGTGCATGGTTGCCCGCCGACGCCGCAATCACCCCGTGCTTGAGCTCGGCCGGGCTCAGGTTGGCCATCTTGTTATAGGCGCCGCGCAGCTTGAAACTGAATACGGCCTGGGTATCTTCACGCTTCAAATAAACCTGATTGTGTATACGTGCTGAAACCTGTGGGGCAAAATCAAGAGGCGTCTCGACAGCGACGTCGTATACCTTGGACGTCAGGATGCGCTTTAGATAGTCTGTAGACATATGACAAGAGGGGTGCGGGTCGGCCGGACGGCCAAAAATGTAAGAAAAGACAAGAAAACAGAATACCATAGCGCAAGGCCTGCGCTGCGCTACACTAGCGCGCTATGGAAGCGTGGCTGCAATCATCGGTGCATTGGCTGCTCCTTACCCTGGCATTGCCACGAGTAGGGTTAAGTGCAATTTTCCTTGTCAGCCTGCTCTCGGCCACCCTGCTCCCCCTGGGCTCTGAGCCGGCCGTCTTCGGCTACATCAAGCTGGCCGCCGACATGTTCTGGCCCGCCGTGCTTGTGGCCACCCTGGGCAACACCACAGGCGGAGCCATCAGCTATGCCATGGGCATGGGCGCCGAAAAAGCCTACGACCGCTGGCGCGAAAAACATCCCTACAAACCCAAGACCAAGACCGGCGGGCGCTGGCATGACTATGTGAGCTATTGGCTGCATCGGATGGGGCCACCGGCCCTGCTGTTTTCCTGGCTGCCCGCAGTGGGTGACCCACTGTGCGCCGTGGCGGGCTGGCTGCGACTGCCTTTCTGGCCCTGCGTGCTCTATATGGCCATCGGAAAATTCTTGCGCTACCTGACCATGACCGCAGCCTTGCTGTGGCTGTTTCCGGAAGCGCACTGAGCACAGCCCGCTCCGAGCAAGATAAACTTCGGCTTATCCCTTACACTAACGCTTTAAGGGCCCCCTTTTTTTGCCAGTCATGAACGCCCCCACTGCCAGTCATCTGCTAGCCGCACAGGCTCCCGCATCCACTTCGCGTCTGCGTGAAATCCCCTATAACTACACGTCGTATGCCGACCGCGAGATCGTCATACGATTGCTGGGCTCCGAGGCCTGGGACCTGCTGTCTGAGTTGCGCAGCGAGCGCCGCACCGGGCACTCGGCCCGCATGCTGTTCGAAGTTCTGGGCGATATCTGGGTGGTCAAACGCAACCCTTATCTGCATGACGACCTGCTCGAGAACCCCAAACGCCAGCACATGCTGGTGCAGGCCCTGAAGCACAGGCTGGGCGAAATCGACAAACGGCGCGACGCCAGCGTCAGCACCCGCGACAACAAGGTCGCCCGCCTGCTGGGCGCGGCCCACACCGCCGTGGCTGCCTTCGAGCACGAATTTGCCACAACGCGCGACCTGCGCAAGAAAATTCTCAAGCGCCTGGGGCGCATCACACATAAAGACAACATCAAGTTCGATGGCCTGTCACGTGTTTCCCATGTAACCGATGCCACCGACTGGCGCGTCGAATATCCCTTTGTCGTACTCACGCCCGATAGCGAAAACGAAATCGCGGCCCTGGTGCGTGGCTGCATAGAGCTGGACCTGACCATCATTCCACGCGGAGGCGGCACAGGCTACACGGGCGGCGCCATTCCCCTGAGCGCGCAATCGGCCGTCATAAACACCGAGAAACTCGACAGCATCGCCGCCGTCGAAGCCACACAGCTTCCCGGCGTCAGCGAACCTGTTCACACCGTACTGACCGGCGCAGGCGTAGTGACTCGCCGCGTGGCCGAAGCTGCCGAAGCCGCTGGCCAGGTCTTTGCCGTAGACCCAACCTCTGCCGACGCATCCTGTGTGGGCGGCAACGTAGCCATGAACGCCGGTGGCAAGAAAGCAGTGCTCTGGGGCACCGCACTCGATAACCTGGCCTGGTGGCGCATGGTCGACCCCGATGGCAACTGGCTCGAGGTAACCCGCCTGGAACACAATCTGGGCAAGATACACGACGCTGAACAGGTCCGTTTCGAACTCAAATGGTTCGACGGCAACGCCGCGCCGGGTGCCGTATTGCTGCGCAGTGAAACCCTGGTGATCGAAGGCGCACGCTTTCGCAAGGCCGGACTGGGCAAAGACGTTACCGACAAATTCCTGGCCGGCCTGCCTGGCGTGCAGAAGGAAGGCTGCGACGGCCTGATTACCTCGGCGCGCTGGATACTGCATCGGATGCCGGCCCATACACGCACCGTCTGTATGGAGTTTTTCGGGCAGGCACGCAATGCCGTGCCGTCCATAGTCGAGATCAAGGAATACCTTGACGGCCCAGGGCGCGCCCAGGGCGCACTCCTGGCAGGTCTGGAACATCTGGACGAACGATATCTGCGCGCTGTGGGCTACGCCACCAAGAGCAAGCGCGGCGGCATGCCCAAAATGGTGCTCATCGGTGATATTGTGGGCGATGACCCCGACGCCGTGGCCCTGGCTGCCAGCGAAGTGGTGCGACTGGCCAATACCCGCCATGGCGAAGGCTTTGTGGCAGTCAGCGCCGAAGCGCGCAAACGATTCTGGCTGGACCGCGCCCGCACGGCGGCAATCGCCCGCCACACCAACGCGTTCAAGATCAACGAAGACGTGGTCATCCCGCTTGACCGCATGGGCGAATATACCGATGCCATCGAGCGCATCAATATAGAACTGTCCACCCGCAACAAACTGAGCCTGCTAGACGCGCTGGAACACTTTCTGCAGGGCGAACTGCCCATAGGCAAAAGCGAAGACCACGACGATGCCGAGCACACTCGTGAAGAAATCCTGGCCGAGCGCACACACGATGCGGTCCTTTGCCTGCAAGCCGTGCGCGCCCGCTGGTCGTGGCTGCTGAACAATCTTGACATGCCGCTGCAGCAAGCCCTGCAGCCACTGCTGAACCTGGGCCTGCACGACCTCGAGCCCGTACTGAACGAGCGTCTGGCGCAACAACCCGATGCAACCGTCTTCGATCTGGTTCAGGATCACACCCTGCGTGTTTCCTGGAAGACCGAAGTGCGTACGCCGATGGAACGCTACTTCGCGGGTGCAGATTGCGCCGCCGTACTGGCCGAAATCCAGGCTACACACGATCGCATATTGAAGAGCCGCGTATTCGTGGCCCTGCACATGCATGCAGGCGACGGCAACGTGCACACCAACATTCCGGTCAACTCCGACGACTACGGCATGCTGCGCGAAGCCAACGAAACCGTTGCGCGCATCATGCAGATCGCCCGCGACCTCGATGGCGTGATTTCAGGTGAACACGGTATTGGATTGACCAAGTACGAGTTCCTTACAGAAGAAGAGCTGGCCCCCTTCCAGGAATACAAACAGCGCGTCGACCCCACCGGTCGCTTCAACGCCGGCAAGCTCCTGCCTGGCGCCGACCTGCGCCACGCCTGGACGCCCAGCTTCAACCTGCTGGGCTACGAATCACTGATCATGCAACGCAGTGAAATCGGCTCGATTTCCCACGCCATCAAAGATTGCCTGCGTTGTGGCAAATGCAAGCCGGTATGCGCCACCCACGTGCCGCGCGCCAATCTGCTTTACTCGCCGCGCAACAAGATCCTGGCCACCTCGCTGCTGATCGAGGCCTTCCTGTACGAAGAGCAAACCCGTCGCGGCGTCAGCCTGAAGCACTGGGAAGAGTTCGAAGACGTGGCCGATCACTGCACGGTTTGCCACAAGTGCTACAACCCCTGTCCGGTCGATATTGATTTTGGCGACGTCTCGATGGAGATGCGCGCCCTCTTGCGCCGCATGGGCAAGAAGTCGTTCAATCCGGGCACAACCGCGGCGATGTTCTTCCTGAACGCCAAAGATCCGCGCGTGATCAAGACGACCCGCAAAGCCATGATAGACGTGGGCTACAAAGCCCAGCGACTGGCCCACGATGTGCTCGCATCCCCTTCGAAAAAGCAAGTCGGACAGCCACCCGCCACAGTCGGCAAGGCACCCATACGCGAACAGGTCATACACTTCATCAACAAGAAGATGCCTGGCGGCCTGCCCAAGCAAACCGCACGCAAGCTGCTGGACATCGAAAACGCCGAATACATACCGATCATCCGCAATCCGTCGGCCACTTCGGCCGACACCGAAGCCGTGTTCTACTTCCCGGGCTGCGGCTCTGAAAGGCTGTTCTCGCAAGTGGGTCTGGCCACTCAGGCCATGCTCTGGCATGCCGGCGTACAAACAGTCTTGCCACCGGGCTACCTGTGCTGCGGCTATCCGCAGCGCGGTAACGGCATGACAGACAAAGCCGAGAAAATCATCACCGACAACCGTGTGCTGTTCCATCGCATGGCGACCACGCTGAACTACCTCGATATCAAAACGGTGGTAGTCAGTTGCGGCACCTGCTACGACCAGCTGGCCGGCTACGAGTTCGACAAAATCTTCCCGGGCTGCCGTCTGATCGACATCCACGAGTATCTGCTTGAAAAAGGCATACAGCTGCAGGGCGTTCAAGGCGTGCGTTATATGTATCACGACCCTTGTCATACGCCCATGAAGCTGCAGGATCCGATGAAAACGGTCAAGTCGCTGGTGGGTGAAACGGCTATCAAGACAGACAGGTGCTGCGGCGAATCAGGCACACTGGCCGTGTCACGCCCAGACATTTCCACGCAGGTGCGATTCCGCAAGTCGGAAGAGCTGGTCAAGAATACGGCCACCCTGCGCGCCGACGGCTACCAGGGCGAGGTCAAGATGCTCACGTCCTGTCCGTCCTGTCTGCAGGGTTTGTCGCGCTACGAGGGCGAAACGGGCATGGATGCCGATTACATTGTGGTAGAGATGGCACGCCATATCCTGGGCGAAAGCTGGATGCAGGACTACGTGCGCCAGGCCAACGACGGCGGTATCGAGCGAGTGCTCGTTTAATCTGGCTGGTGCACGTTGTGGGTGGTATGGGTTTCTTGCGCTGACTGGTGCGTGTTGTGACTGGTATGGGTTTCTTGCACGGTGCAGTCAGGTGTGCGGGGTGCCGCTCCTATCGCTGCGCCCGCCGATGGCGGGTTCCCTTGTCATGGGCTTCGCGCGGGGTCGGACGCGAACTCGCCGGGGCGCGGTCCGCCGGCCCGCTTCCGGCTCAGACAGCGCGTCCTTTGGCCCCCGCCCGAAGCCCATGCCTGCGGCTTGCTCAATGTCGCTCTACCCCG
>NZ_JAJEWL010000010.1 GCF_020687695.1 Pusillimonas sp. MFBS29 | reverse complement strand
AGCCTGGGCAGGCGCCAGACCAGATCGCCGTGGCGCTGGCGCAGCGTGTCGCTGATATAGTCGGTGGGCAGGGGTTCGAGCTTGCTCCAATCGAGCAGATCAAGCCACGGGGCATTGACGATGCCGTGAAACAGCCCGCGCACGATGGCCGGGTTGCTGAACAGCAGGCGGTAGCTGGCGTCGTGTTTGTTCACGTATGTGCCCAATAGGCAGTGACGAAGCATGAACTATAAGCACGCGCCATGCTGCCTGAGCTGGCGAGTGAACGAGTTGGTCCAGCCGGGGAAGTACTTGGCTTGAGCAGCCCGCGCCGTAGAGCGGCTGGGCGCGAATTATTCGCTCATGGCCAAGAATAGGTTGTAGTTGATAGCAAAAACTTTAGTACACTCAGCCACTTCGAGCCACTGAGCGACACCACTTGTCGTCGATTACTTCATGAGCCCTGGACTGAGCCTGTTGTTGCTGGCTGCGCTGGTTGTCGTGGCGGCATTCTTTTCTATTGCTGAAATCTCCCTCGCAGCTTCGCGTCGTCTGCGCCTTAAGCAGATGGTTGACGACGGCGACCCGCGCGCCGAGGCAGTCTTGCTTGTGCAGGAGCGGCCGGGCCATTATTTCACCGTGGTCCAGATCGCAGTCAATGCCCTGGCCATACTTGGCGGGATCGTGGGTGAGGGCATGCTGAGTGGCTATGCTGCCGAGGTCCTTGCCAGATGGATGCCTGCCGGCACTGCATCCACGCTGGGTTTCCTGGCGTCCTTCCTGCTGATTACTTCCATGTTCATCGTCTTGACCGACCTGGTGCCCAAACAGGTAGGCATGGCCGAACCCGAGCGGTTTGCGGTCCGCGTGATCGAGGTCATGCGCTTTTTGATGAAATTATTCAAGCCTCTGGTCTGGTTCTACTCGCGTCTGGCGGAGATTCTGATTCGCTTGCTGGGTTTGCCTTCTCAACGTGACGACCGGGTAACTTCGGACGATATCCTGGCGCTCGCCGAAGCGGGTGCCCGTTCGGGCGCCCTTGCGTGGGGTGAGCAGCAAGTGATTGAAAATGTATTCGAGCTGGACAGCCGCACCGTTCCGAGCGCCATGACCCAGCGCGACCGCATTGCCTGGTTCCATGTGGATGAGCAGGAAGATATCATACGCGCCAGAATTGCAGCTGAGCCCTATGCCACCTATCCGGTCTGTAAGGGCGATCTGGATCACGTGGTTGGCTATGTCGATGCCCGGATTCTGTTCCAGCGCCTGCTGAACGGGCAGTCCATTTCGCTGCAGAATGAATCGTTGATCCAGAAAGTGCTGGTCATTCCCGATCGCCTGACGCTGTCTGAAGTGCTGGCGCAGTTCCGGCAGGCGGGTGAGGACTTTGCGATTATCGTCAATGAATACAGCCTGGTCGTTGGTGTCGTGACGCTCAATGACGTGATGAGCACCGTCATGGGCGACCTGGTGTCGCCATGGGACGAGGAGCAGATTATTCGCCGGGATGAGAACTCCTGGCTGATCGATGGAGCGGCGCCCATCCAGGACGTCTGCCGTATGCTCGATATCGACGATATGCTGCTGGAAGATGACTATGACACACTGGCGGGCTTTCTGATGGTCAGCCTGCGGCGCATACCCCGGCGCACTGACACCGTTCTTTGGGGCGGCTATAAGTTTGAAGTGGTGGATGTGGATACTTACCGGGTCGACCAGGTACTGGCAAGCCGTATAGAGCCCGAGTCGACGGCGCCACCGCGAGCATAAGACAGGCGTGTGCCGGGATACGCGATTTCTTCGAGACGGTCTTTTTATCTGGGGTGGGTCAGGGTCAACTGAGCGATGTAGCCCGATCGAGTCTCTCCGGCTGACTTGGCCCTTTGGTCGAGTAGAGCCAATATACGACGGGGCAGGGTGATGTTCACGCGCTCGGTTGTGTCGTCTATTAGTGCTGGGTCAATTTCGGCGATCGCCCATATCCAGCCGTCGTAGTTACCGGTATTTTGTAGATCGGTGATGCTTGAAGGCTTAGGGATGGATTCGCCGTTGCTGATGGAGTCTTCAATCCACAGCGTGATGGCTTCCTTGGCGTTTTCAATAGCCTGGTCAATCCCTTCGTCGGCCGCCGAGAAACAGCCGGGCAGATCAGGGACAACAACGCCCCACGCGGTGGTGGGCTGAGTCAATAATCAGTCTTGCGCGCGATGCTGGACAAGCAAGTACTTACAGATTTCCGAAAAGCAAAACGCCAACCCTTGCGGATTGGCGTAAGTGCTTGATTTCATTGGTGCCGATGAGAGGAGTCGAACCCCCGACCTTCTCATTACGAATGAGCTGCTCTACCAACTGAGCTACATCGGCACGTTTTTCGCTAAGCCCGCTATTATACATATTTTGTTGTGCAGAGCTCTCTGGTATTACTACATTTGGCCATACGGCAAATTGCCCGATAATAACCTTGCTGCATTGTTGTTCCGGCTGGAGCATAACCAGGGCATTTCCGACGTGCAGGATATTAGCTTTTAGAGGTCAAAGACATGTTGGCTGAAAACACACGCTCCTGGATACATCAATGGCGAACCGAAGGCCGGCAGGAAGGTGAGGCCATGCTGTTGCAACGTCAGCTAATCAGAAAGTTTGGCCCGCTCTCGGAATCCGTTCAGCAGCGCCTGAAAGCGGCTACGCCCGCCGAGCTTGAGGCTTGGTCATTCAAGCAGGACGTGATGTTCACTATCATGGCCTGTCCGTAACCGAGGTTCGAGATCTCTGCGTTCTCCTCCTGCGAAACAATTTTCCAGAGCTGCGTGAAGAAGCGCCCCGGCAAGCCGAGTCGCGCCTCTTATGTCAAACGTTGAACGTTCGCTTTTACTCGCAGCCACCAGCAGCTCTTGGCCGAATACCGCCACGCTAATTGTCAACCATGCGTGGTCAGAGATTCTACCGTCAGCTTAAAACCCATGGCATGGATAACCTTGAACAGCGTATCGGAACTGGGCGCACGCTCTCCCGAGAGACTCTTGTAAAGACTTTCCCGAGACAGCCCCGTGTCCCGTGCCAACTGAGTCATACCCCGGGCTCGGGCAATGTCACCTAACGCTGCCGCCAATACTGCTGGATCGCCATCTTCCATTGCAACCTGGAGGTAGACGGCGATATCAGCTTCATCATTGAGGTAGTTGGATACATCAAACGGACGGGTCTTGATCTTGCTCATTTCGTAACTCCTGAGCCAAAGCCTTGGCTCGTTCAATATCTTTCTTCTGGCTGGATTTGTTGCCTCAGCCAAGCATCATAATTACTGTACTTCCGTGCAAGATGTAATACATTCGCCAACCTGGACCGAAGACTTCGCGCATTTCCCAAACGTTATCCACGACAGACTTATGGTCTCCAAGGTTGCCAAGCGACGCCTTTCTTAGACGAAGCTGTAGCCGCGCACGTGTTGTACGATCCTTTAAACCACCGAGCCACTGTATAAATTGCTCTGTTTCAATGATGCTGTACATAAACATATTGTAGCCTTGTGGCTACGATACGCAATAGCTATTTTGCACACAGACTAGGGGATGAGGCGATCTAGACCTATATTTTATTGACACAGACACTCTGGCCCGAACAGCAGCCAGAGACGGCTCCTGTCCGGCAACTGGCGAAAAATCACACCTCTGTCTGCTCCGCCATCTCCAGCGCATCATCAACTTCGTTCCCAAAGTATCGAACTGTATGAATACGGACTCATTAGTGATGACTAGTCTGATCGACGCCACTGTAAGCAAAGCCGGACAGGCCGAAATCGACCCATAGCGGAAATTCAGAGCTGATGAATGTGTTCTGCGGATACATTGCACTTGCCGTTCTTCCCGTCTACAATACAGGCATATGTCTAACATATGAAAGGAGTTCTCATGCGCACCGTATCCCTTTTCATGAATGGCAAGAACCAGGCCATACGCCTGCCGGTGGACATGGCTTACGAGGACGTATGCGAATTGGAAATATCCCGCGAGGGCGATGTAATCACTTTGCGTCCAGTCCGGCCAAGCTGGAAATCCCTGGCTTCCGGTAAGAAAGCCGATGCCGACTTCTTGCAGGAGCGTCAATCGGTAGTCGATGATGAAGGCAGGTGTGTATTTTGAGCACCTACATGCTCGACACAAACATTTGTTCGTTCATCATGCGTGAGATGCCCGCATCGGTCTTGCATCGACTGACACTTGTCAGCGGTCAGAAGCATCGCATCGTTATCTCTGCGATCACGTATGCGGAAATGCGCTACGGCCAAATCGGCAAAAAAGCCTCTGCCCACCATAAGACGTTGGTTGATGAGTTTGTGCTGCGGCTTGATGCAGTTTTACCGTGGGACAGACATGCCGTGGATGCGGCCACGGAAGTTAAGAAAGCACTCTCCGAAGCAGGCACACCGATTGGGCCGAACGATACTGCTATTGCAGGCCATGCAATTGCTGCATGCTGCATACTTGTGACGAACAACACACGCGAATTCTGCAGGGTTGCGAATCTCGTTTATGAAGATTGGGTCTGATACTGTTTTGCCGTGAGCGCCACGCAACCATTCGCTGACCTGGTTAACTCCATTCTGGCCGATTACAGCACACGGCACAACCGTTTATTCAAGCAAAGAACGCAGTTGATTGCCGAAGGCTATTTCGACTCCCACCGCCAGGCATCATCACACATATCCTGTATGGTTTTCCGCGCCCGCCATCCCAGTTTTTCGTAAGCCAGCTCAGTATCAGCCCAGCAGGCTGCTATATCGCCAGTGCGCCGGCCCACTATATCGTAGGCGATGGTTTTGCCGCTGGCCTGCTCAAAAGCCCTGATCATATCCAGTACCGAATAGCCCACGCCGGTGCCCAGGTTTACGGTCAGCAGGTCTTGCCGGGCCTGCAGGCAGTACTGCAAGGCGTGAACGTGGCCGTCGGCCAGGTCGGTGACGTGTATGTAGTCGCGCACGCCTGTGCCGTCGGGGGTGTTGTAATCGTTGCCGAAGACTTGTACGCGTTCGCGCTGGCCAGTGGCTACCTGGGCCACGTAGGGCATCAGGTTATTGGGTACGCCTTGCGGTGCTTCGCCGATCAGGCCGCTGGGGTGTGCGCCCACGGGATTGAAGTAGCGCAGGCGTGCGATGCGCCAGCCGGCTTCACTGGCATGCAGGTTTTCCAGTATGTCTTCCACCACCAGCTTGGTGTGACCGTAGGGGTTGGTGGCCGAGCGTGGGTGGTCTTCTGTCAGCGGCAGGGCTTGCGGGTCGCCATATACGGTGGCCGATGAGGAAAACACCAGGGTTCTGACCTGCGCGCGCTGCATGGCCTGCAAGAGCTGAACGCTGCCGTGCACGTTGTTGTCGTAGTAGGCCAGCGGCATGGCCACCGATTCGCCCACGGCCTTCAGGCCCGCAAAATGCAATACGGCGCTGACAGGCTGGGCGGCAAACAGGGAATCCAGCAGGGCGGCGTCGCGAATGTCGCCCTGAATGAATTCGGGCCGGGTGCCCGTAATGGTTGCAATGGCGTCCAGCACCTGTACGCTGCTGTTGCTCAGATTGTCCAGTATCAGAACGTGGTAGCCGGCCTGTTGAAGCGCAACGGTGGTATGGCTGCCTATAAAACCGGTGCCTCCGGTAACGAGTATGGTGGTCATTCCTCTTGATTCATTTTGATGGCCGATGGGAAGAGATCCCAGCAGGCGATGAACAGGGCGGCGAACAAGGGGCCGATTACAAAGCCATTCAGCCCGAACACGGCCAGGCCGCCCAGCGTTGAAACCAGGATCACGTAGTCAGGGATTTTGGTGTCTTTGCCCACCAGCAGGGGGCGCAGAACATTGTCGACCAGGCCTATGACCATTACGCCGAACAGCGTTAGCACCACGCCTTGCCAGATAGCGCCGGTGACCAGGAAATACACGGCCACAGGCATCCAGATAATGGCTGCGCCCACGGCGGGCAGCAAAGACAGGAAGGCCATCAGTACGCCCCAGAACAACGCGCCCTGTATGCCCAGAAACCAGAAGATCATGCCGCCCAGTGCGCCCTGGGTTGCAGCCACCACGATATTGCCCTTGACGGTGGCGCGCACCACGGTGGCGAATTTGCGAAACAGGTGCAGCTTGTGTTCTTCGCTTAGCGGAATAAGCGATCTGCTGTGGCGCGCCAGGTGGCCGCCGTCGCGCAGCAGGAAGAACAGCAAATACAGCATGACGCCCATGCCGATCAGGAACTGGAAGGTGTTCTGACCCACGTTCACGGCTTGCGAGGCCAGAAACTTGCTGCCTTCCAGCGCCATGCTTGAAAGCTTTTCACGCAGGCTCAGTACGTCGCCCACCCCGAAGCGCGTCAGTAGATCGTGCACGGAGCTGGGCATGGCGTTCATGATTTGCGCGAAATAGGCGCCTATGTTCAGCTCGCCCGAGCTGATGCGCTGGTAGACGGTAGCCCCTTCCTGCACCAGCGAGGCCGAAATCAGTATCAAGGGCAGAATCACGATCACCACAATGATCAGCAAGGTGATCAGCGCGGCCAGATTGCGCCGGCCCCCCAGTTTGCCCTGCAGACGGCGGTTTAGCGGCATGAAAATAATGGCCAGGATCGCGCCCCAGAAAATGGAGCCGAAATAGGGCAACAGTATCCAGATGAAGGCAATGCTGACCGCCGCCAGCAACAGCAGGAAGGAACGAAAATAAAGGTTGGAATTGTCCATCCGGTGCTCAATAGAGTGGCGCCAGGCGCAGATCGCCCATTCTATGCGAAAAAGATGCTTAGTCGCCAAGCAGTTCGGCCACGGGTTCCAGGTCTTCTATGTGCTGGGCAACAACTTTTACAACCATGACAATGGGTACGCACAACAACATGCCCCATACGCCCCACAGCCAGGCGCCAAACAGCAGCGCCACGAACACGGCGGTGGGGTTCATTTTGGCGATACGCCCGGTCATCCAGGTAGCCACCAGCATGCCCACAAAGCTGGCCATGCCCAGCGTAATGGCCGCCACCAGCAGCATCATGGAAAAAGAGTCGTACTGCATGAAGGCGGCAAAGCCCGTAACCGCAGCTGCCATCAGCGAGCCAAAATAGGGAATAACATGCAGCAAAGCGCCGGCCACCGCCCAGGCGCCGGCGTTTTCCAGCCCGATCAAATGCCAGACGGCCCAGCCGATCAGGCCCAGTAACACATTGGTGACCAGCAGCATCAACATATACTTTTGCACCGAACTGTTGATGTCGTCCAGAATCTGCACCGTAATCTTTTTGCGCGACAGCGACGGCCCGGTCAGCTTGACCAGCTTGCGCTTGAAGGTATTGCCCGACAGCAGCGCAAAAAATACCAGGAACAGCACCATGCTCATCTGGCCCAGGAAGGCGGCGGCGTTAAGCGAGCCCGTCCAAAGCCAGTCATTCAGATTGAACTCCGGCACGGCAGGGGCGGCAGGCGCGGGCAAATTCTGGCCGGCAATGGTGGCGTCGGGCGCGGCCGGGATGGCCGCTTCCTTCAGGGTATTAGCGGCGCTTCTTAGCTTATCCAGCGTGCTGAGCTCGCCATTATTCATGCGCTTGAACGCATTGGCCAGCTTGTACGTGGCAATGGGCAGCTCATCCACAATGTCGTCGGCCTGGTTATAGACCGAAATGACCACCATGGCGCTGGATCCCAGCAGCGCCAGCATGACCAGGCTGGTGGCCACAACGCGCGGCAGGCGCAGGCGCTCCAGCCAGCTGACCAAAGGGTTCAGCGTAAAGGCAATCAGCACACCCAGCACCAGCGGAATAAAGAAAGCCTTGGCCCATTGGAGCGCGAAGACCAGGGCAATGGTGGCCAGGATCGTCAAAGGCAAACCGCCCACTGGCGTACGATAGGCCAGTTCGGGCGCTATGGCGCTGAGCGGTACCGCATCGACCTGCTCAGCGCTTTGTTCTGCAGCACTGGTGGATGTTGTGGCCGGTGCCACTTTTGTAGGTTCCATCTGCGCCTTTACGAATGGCGGCTAGCGCCGCCAAAATTGTAAGAACAAGTTAGGAGTGTTCGCTATAGGGGTGAAATTGCTTCGTGTGCGGGTCGCGAGTGAACAGCACGCCTGTGCCCACCCCGAAATAGGCGCCGTGCAGTTCAAGCTTGCCCGCTTCCACCTCTTCGCGCACGGCCGGGAAAGTCATCAGGTTCTCCAGACTGTACTCCACCACAGCCCATTCCAGCTGCCGGATCCAGCCCTGACGGTCTTCACTGGGCGGGCCCACGCGCTCGGCAACCGGTGCGATCTGCGACATCCACTTGCCAATGAAATCCCGCTTGGACAAGGGCGCGGCATTGTTGGCGAAGGCGGCTACACCACCACAGCTGGCGTGGCCCAGCACCACGATATGCTTGACCTGCAAGGCATTTACGGCGAACTCGATGGCGGCACTGGTGCCGTGAAACGAGGTTTCGGTGTCGGGTTCGCAGGGCGGGACCAGGTTGGCGATGTTGCGAATCACAAAGATCTCGCCAGGGCCCGCATCAAAAATCGTTTCGGGGGCAACCCGGGAGTCGCCGCAGCCTATCACCATGATCTCGGGGTGCTGGCCGGAAGCGGACAGTTCCTCATAGCGCGCCCGCTCGCGGGCAAGCCGGCCGTTCAAGAATGATTGGTAACCAGAAGTCAGTCTGGATGGAAACACGTGCAGTCCTTTTTCTTTTTAATGGTGTCGTATTTTACTCCCAGCGGGGCTGGCTGGAGCCAAACAGCATCAGCATTGCAAAAGTGGAACAAGATGCAGTTACATTAGTTGCAATATGCAATAAAAAGAGAGAAGTAAAACAAATGACTGCGTTAGTATTCCCGTGCTGCGATAGGACGGAAATATGCGTTTGTTGTCATTAAGTGTACTTTTAGATCGGTTAATATTGCAGCGCAATAAGTGTGCGTCCGGCCAATCGTCTAGTGGCTGATGCGTTTCAAAGAATCTATTAAGGGCGTTTACCTTCAGCATGAATTCGGTCAGCTTGACACTAAAGAATGTAGAAGTCGCAGTAATTGGCTTGGGATATGTAGGCTTACCACTGGCAGTAGAGTTCGGTAAGAAGCGATCTGTATTGGGTTTTGACATAAATGCCAAGCGAATCGAGCAACTGGCCAATGGCATGGACAGTACGCTGGAGGTAGAGCCAGACGAACTGCAACAAGCCACCGGGCTACGCGTCAGCAGCCAAGTACAGGACTTGGCCGGCGCCAACGTCTACATTGTGACCGTACCCACACCTATAGATGCACACAAGCAGCCAGATCTGAGTTTCTTGCGCGATGTTAGTGCCATGATAGGCGACGTGCTTAAGCCGGGCGATATCGTAATTTACGAATCCACCGTATACCCGGGGGCAACAGAAGAAGAGTGCGTGCCCGAACTGGAAAAGGCATCGGGCCTGAAGTACAAGAAAGATTTCCACGTGGGTTATAGCCCAGAGCGCATCAACCCTGGCGATAAAGAGCACCGAGTCAGTACGATCAAAAAGGTGACGTCGGGTTCTTCGCCGGAGGTGGCTGATTTGGTTGATGCCTTGTACGGTGAAATTATTACCGCGGGTACCCACAAGGCACCCAGCATACGCGTAGCAGAAGCCGCCAAGGTTATTGAAAATACTCAGCGCGATGTAAATATTGCGCTAATCAATGAATTTGCCTTGATATTCAATAAGTTGGGGATAGATACGCAAAACGTGCTTGAAGCGGCAGGAACAAAATGGAACTTTCTGCCATTTCGGCCAGGCTTAGTAGGTGGCCATTGTATAGGCGTTGACCCTTACTACCTGACACATAAGGCCCAGTCTATAGGTTATCACCCGGAAATTATCCTGGCAGGTCGGCGTATCAATGATGGGATGGGGGCGTATGTAGTACAGCAACTAGTTAAAGCCATGGTCAAGCGCAGAATTCAAATTCAAGGTATGCGTGTTCTAGTTATGGGAATTACATTTAAAGAAAACTGCCCGGATATCCGTAATACGCGAATCATTGATATTTATGAAGAGTTGTTAGAGTATGGTGCGCAAGTGGATGTTTACGATCCGTGGGCTGACTCTCAAGAGGTAGCGCGTGAATATGGTGTGCAGTTGGTGCCTAGGCTCGGTACTGGTATCTATGATGGTGTGGTCGTAGCGGTAGGACATAAAGAGTTTAAAGAAATGAGTATTTCTCAGATTAGAAAATCAACTCGGCCAGAACATATACTTTACGACCTTAAAAGCGTATTTGATATTGATGATGTGGACTTACGATTATAGCTTGGAGCCCCAAGGAGCAAAAATAATTTGATTTTCTTTTTGCTTTTATTGGATGATTATATTTTGATTTAAGCTCAGAAAGATGTGGATCAATATGGCCTTTCCTAATTTTGATATGTTTTTCCAATGGGGAGGAGAATTTGCTTAAAAATATAAGAGCGAATGAGTTTGCTTCAGGATTTCTCATATATTTTTCATCAAATATCATAAATGCGATCATTCCATTTGCTCTTTTACCTATATTAACTCGCTATTTGATGCCTGAAGAGTATGGCCAGGTTGCGATGTTTCAAACATTGCTTGGAGCTTTAGGTGCATTTGTCGGATTGAGTGTGGTTGGCTCTGCTGGGCGTAAATATTATGACAGTAACATCACCAGACAGGAAATGGGCCAATATATTGGAGCCAGTATTCAGATACTTATGGTTAGTACCTGCTGTGCTTTAGCGATATTGTATGGCTTTCGTTCGACGTTCTCTAGGTGGTTAGGGCTTGAAGAACAATGGGTGCTATGGGCTGTGTTTGTCACGGCCGGTGTTGTCATCATGGGCTTAAGGCTAGGGCAGTGGCAAGTAAGGAAGCAACCTAAGCGCTATGGCGTGATGCAGGTATCGTACAGTCTTCTTAATATGGGGTTGTCGATAGCCTTAGTTGTTATAGTTCCCTATGGTGCTGACGGTCGTATTTCTGCTGAAATTATTGCTGCATCTACGTTTTGTTTCTTAGCTTTGATGCTCCTCAAACGGGAAGGGCTACTGACTTTGTGGGTCTGGAGACCTGATTTTTATAAGGAAATAATAAAGTTTGGTGTCCCATTAATTCCTCATGTTGGCGGGGTCTTTCTTTTAACGTCAGTTGATCGATTTGTAATTAATTCCAAATTGGGTATTTCTGATGCTGGTGTCTATATGGTTGCTGTTCAAATAGCTGCTGGAACTAATCTTATATTCAATGCTATAAATAAGGCGTATGTACCATGGTTGTTTGAGAGGCTAAAAAGAAATAATCTCGATGAATTAAAAAAAATCGTTCGCTATACATATATCTGGTTTGCTATTGTTTTTTTAGGGGCGATAGTTGGGTTTTTTGTTGGGCCATGGATTGTCGGATTTATCGCTGGGCCTAGATATAAAGAGGCAGAACAAGTTATTGGGTGGCTTTTATTGGGGCAAGCCTTCGGCGGTATGTATTTAATGGTAACAAACTATATCTTTTTTTCAAAGCAAACTGGTTTGCTATCTATTGCGACATTTATTTCTGGAATCATTAATCTGTTTTTGCTAATAGTATTGGTTAGTTATTTCGGATTGACTGGCGCTGCTGTAGCGTTTTGCGTTGCAATGGCAATTAGATTTTTATTTACATGGTGGGCTGCGCATAAACGTTACCCAATGCCTTGGTTTAATTTTGATTGATATAAATAAATATGTTAAATAATTCTACTATTCTTATTACTGGTGGAACCGGATCTTTTGGCAATACATTTGTTCCAATGACTTTAGCTAAATATAATCCTAAAAAGATTATTATTTTCTCGCGTGATGAGATGAAGCAATGGGAAATGGCTAAAAAGTTTCACAATGACTCTCGAATTCGTTTCTTTATTGGCGATGTGCGTGATAAGGAGCGACTTTATCGTGCATTAGATGACGTGGATTACGTAGTGCATGCAGCCGCGACTAAAATAGTTCCTATCGCAGAATATAATCCATTTGAGTGTATAAAAACTAACGTGTTAGGTGCAATGAATTTGATTGATGCTTGCATCGATAAAAAGGTTAAAGGTGTTGTTGCTCTATCTACTGATAAAGCAAGTAGCCCTATTAATTTATATGGAGCTACTAAGCTTACCTCTGATAAATTGTTTGTTGCAGGGAATGCTTATTCAGGAGAGCATGGCACCCGTTTTTCAGTGGTGCGTTACGGTAACGTTATGGGGTCTCGCGGCTCCGTTATTCCTTTTTTTATGTCTATTAAGGATAAAGGCGTACTTCCAATTACGGATGAACGAATGACTCGCTTCATGATTTCTCTTGAGGAAGGAGTGGAGTTAGTTTGGTTCGCCTTTGACGATATGGTTGGTGGCGAAATTTATGTGAAGCGTATTCCGTCTATGAAGATGACTGACTTGGCTAGAGTGGTTGCTCCCGAGGCTAAGCAGGAGGTGATCGGTATTCGTCCTGGTGAAAAATTGCATGAGCAGATGATTAGTTCAGAAGATGCCTATTATACCTATGAATATAAAGATTATTATAAAATTCTTCCGGTTATTAATGATTGGGCAAAATCTGCTGAACGTATTAAGGATGGAAGAAAAGTTCCCGAAGGTTTTGTCTATTCTAGTGATAACAACATGCAATGGATGACAGATCAGCAGTTACGAGTATGGATTGAATTAAATATGGAAAAAATTGGGAGAATTTGACATGATCCCATATGGCAAGCAGGATATTTCAGAAGCAGATATAGAAGCAGTAATCGCTGTTTTAAAATCTGATTTTTTAACTCAAGGGCCGATGGTGAGTCGGTTTGAGCAACGGGTGGCTACCCATGTTGGAAGCAAATATGCTGTAGCGGTAAATAGTGCGACTTCTGCTTTGCATGTTGCTTGCTTGGCTCTTGGCCTAGGAGAGGGGGATTGGCTTTGGACAACACCTATTACGTTTGTGGCCTCGGCAAATTGTGGAATCTATTGCGGTGCGCAGGTCGATTTTGTTGATATAGATCCAGATACTTATAATTTGTGTACAGAAGCATTGCAAAGAAAACTGGAAATAGCGGAACGGGAGGGACGTTTACCAAAAGTACTCGTCGCCGTTCATTTATGTGGCCAGTCTTGTGATATGGCGACAATTCATGCCCTGGGGCAACGTTATAATTTTAAGATTATAGAAGACGCTTCCCACGCGATTGGTGGTAAATATAAGGGTGATTTCATCGGCAATGGTTATTACAGTGATATCACGGTATTCAGTTTTCATCCAGTTAAAATTATAACAACTGCCGAAGGTGGTATGGCCTTGACGAATGATCACTACTTAGCAAGCCAGATGTCCCTATTGCGCAGCCATGGCGTTACTCGTGATCCACAGCTTATGACTCATCGATCAGATGGCCCTTGGTATTATCAGCAGATTGATCTTGGTTTCAATTATCGTATGACAGACCTACAGGCTGCACTGGGCGTCAGTCAGATGGATCGGTTGGATGAATTTATATCTACACGTCATAAATTAGCCGCACGTTACGATATATTACTGAAGAATTTACCGGTAATAACTCCATTGCAACACCCTGATAGCTATTCGGGATTACATCTGTATGTAATACGTTTACGTTTAGATGAGATACAGGCAAGTCATCGTCAAGTTTTTGAATCGTTACGTGAGTTGGGTATTGGGGTGAATTTGCATTATATACCAATTCATACTCAACCTTACTATCAGAAGATGGGATTTAGATCTGGCGATTTTCCTAATGCTGAACGATATTATGCCGATGCTATTAGTCTTCCATTGTTTCACACAATGACTGAAGAGCAGCAGAATCAAGTTGTCGCGGCGGTACGTAAGGTAACAGCAAGATGAGATTAGCAATTATTCCTGCTAGAGGAGGAAGTAAGCGCATTCCAAGGAAAAATATAAAAGAATTTTGCGGTAAGCCAATGATCGCCTGGACGATTCAAGCTGCATTCGAGAGTAATTGTTTTGATCAGATAATCGTATCAACTGACGATTGCGAAATTGCTATTGTGGCACGAGACTATGGAGCAGTAGTTCCTTTCATTCGACCATCAGAATTGTCGGATGACCAAACAGGAACATTGCCTGTGATACGCCACGCAATAGAATGGGTTAACGCGTGTAGCGGTGATCAAGTGGATCAGGCATGCTGTTTATACGCTACCGCCCCATTCGTTCGCGCTGAAGATATCAGGCGAGGCTTGACTGTATTAAATGATACGGGATGTAGTTATGTATTCTCAGTTACAAGCTACGGTTTTCCTATTCAGCGAGCACTTCGCCTGACGCCTGAAGGTCGAGTGATTATGTTTAGTCCAGACCATTTCAGTTCGCGATCTCAAGACTTGGAAGACGCCTATCATGATGCGGGCCAGTTTTACTGGGGAAAGGCTGAGTCATGGTTGCAGAGCCGAATGATTTTTGGGGAGGCCTCCGCTCCGGTGCTGTTGCCGCGCTACCGTGTGCAAGATATTGATACGCCGGAAGATTGGGAACGCGCGGAGTGGATGTTCAAGGCTATGAGAGGCAATTCAGATGAATAGCCGTACAGTTGCTTTTCGTGTAGATGCTTCGGTCGATATAGGAACTGGCCATTTAATGCGTTGCCTTACACTCGCTAATGCGTTGCGATTCAAAGGCTACCAAGCTCACTTTATATGCCGCGAGCACCCGGGACATCTGATTCATCTAGTTCAGCAGTCTAGCTATCAGATTCACGTATTGCCATATGCAAATGATAGCGAGGTTGATGACCTGCTTATACATTCTCATTGGCTTGGGACTACACAGTCCCAGGATGCTGCACTTTGTATTCAAATTTTATCGAATATTCGACCACAATGGCTAATTGTAGACCATTATGCTTTAGACATGCGTTGGGAGCAGGCATTAAAACAATATTGTAAAAAAATACTGGTTATTGATGATTTAGCTGATCGGATACATCAATGCAATATCCTTTTAGATCAAACATTGGGGCGTCGATCTGAGGATTATTGGCATTTGGTGCCGAAGGAGTGCAAGGTATTAAATGGTGCTAAATATGCTTTGCTACGTCCAGAGTTCAAATCCCTACGATCATATAGTCTTCAACGGCGGGATGGAACTTTATTGCAAAGTATATTAGTTAGTATGGGTGGAGTAGATAAAAATAATGCAACTGGACAGATTCTAGAGGCATTGAAAACCATAAAGTGGCCACTAGATAGCACTATTACTGTCATAATGGGGGGAACAGCCCCATGGCTTCAGTTCGTCCGAGAACAGGCGGAGAGTATGCCTATCGCAACGAAAGTTCTAGTTGATGTTAGTGATATGGCTAAACAGATGGCTAATAGTGATTTAGCTATTGGTGCGGCTGGTGCTACCTCATGGGAGCGATGCTGTCTCGGGTTGCCGACCATAATGATTGTACTCGCAGATAATCAGCTGAAAATCGCCGAAGGCTTACTATCTGTTAATGCAGTTAGCTTGGTGGAGAACACCCAAAATATATCATATGTATTACCGATTTTGATACGTGAGATACAGCGGAACCCAGCTCAATTGGCTCGCATGTCGCTAGCGTCAGCAAATGTGATAGATGGTGCTGGGGTTTCTCGGGTTATCAGGTATCTAGTGGAGTAAGTGGTGGAGCAATTGACGACTCATTTTATTCGAAAGGTTACGCGTGACGACCTAGAACTAATATTATGCTGGAGAAATCATTTTGATGTTCGAAAATATATGTATACACAGCACGAAATTTCGCTGGAGGAGCATATTAATTGGTTCGATCGAGCTTCAAAGGATACTGCTCGTCATTTACTGATTTTTGAAGAGAATAATATGCCATTGGGCTTTATTAATCTTCATTTGCTAGGTGAGGGTGGCATTGCTAATTGGGGATTTTATGTTGCGCCCAATGCACCTAAAGGCACAGGGTGGAAGCTAGGGCAAGATTTATTGCATTACGCTTTTGTGATTCTTGGGCTGCATAAAGTTTGTGGTCAGGTGTTATCTTATAACGAACGCTCTATTCGATTCCATCTGCGCCTAGGATTTCAGCAAGAGGGCGTTTTACGTGAGCAGCACTTTGATGGAAATTCTTATCATGCTGTTATATGTTTGGGCTTATTAGCGACAGATTGGCTAATAACTTTAGAGAGATAGATCATGTCTTCCATACCTTTTATTAATATAGCTGGCCGACGCATTGCTAGTGATACAACTCCCTTTATTATTGCAGAGCTTTCGGCTAACCATAATGGTAAGTTAGAAACGGCATTTAATATTATTGGGGAAGCTAAGAAGGCTGGTGCGGATGCTGTAAAACTACAAACTTATACTCCAGATACTATTACCTTAGATTGTGATTCGAAAGAATTTCAAATTCATGGAGGTCTTTGGGATGGTAAAACACTATATCAACTTTATCAAGAAGCACATATGCCTTGGGACTGGCATAAGCCTCTATTCGCATATGCACGTAAATTAGGTATAACGATTTTTAGTTCGCCATTTGATAGTAGTGCAGTAGACTTGCTAGAAGATTTAAATGTACCAGCATATAAAATTGCCTCCTTTGAGGCGGTAGATCTTCCATTAATTAAATATGTAGCTAGTACCGGTAAGCCAATGATCATCTCCACGGGTATGGCTGATATTGAGGAAATTGAGGAGGCAGTCGCATCCGCACGAGAGGGTGGTTGTCGCCAGCTTGCAATATTACATTGTGTTAGTGGCTATCCAGCGCCAGCGGACGACTATAACCTACGTACTGTCTCAGATATGATAGATCGGTTTGGTTTGGTTACTGGACTGTCGGATCATACATTAGACAATACAACAGCAATTGCTAGCGTAGCGCTAGGTGCATCCATTATTGAAAAGCATTTTACGCTAGATCGTAGAAATGATGGGCCAGACGATAGTTTCTCGTTGGAGCCAGCAGAACTAGCTGCTCTATGTCGTGATAGTAAAACGGCTTGGTCTGCATTAGGTGCGATTAATTATGGAAGAAAGTCAAGTGAGCAAGGAAATATACAGTTCCGCCGTTCGCTGTACTTTGTCCAAGATCTTGCTCCAGGCGAAGTGATTACAAGAAAAATGATTAGAAGCGTTAGGCCGGGGTATGGATTACCTCCAAAATTTATCGACGAAGTGATAGGAAAAAAGGTACGTTATGCTGTGAGTATGAATACGCCTGTTACGGAAGAAGTGCTGAAGTGATGCATTTGTATAAATCAATAGATAATATTCTGAAGCATCAGCCGGAAACTTGGCTTGCTTATCTGCATGGACAACAGTTGAGGAATATGCCTCATCTGACTCGAACTCCACCGCTCTTCAGAGGTCTATGGCTGCAGCTAGTAAAGTTCTTTTTAATCATGCTGCGCTTGTTTAGTTTTCGACGTGGATTAGATTGTTCAACAGCTAAGTTTTTATTTTTTTGCGGTTCACTGAATCAACAAAACTCACTAAATACGACAATTGAAAGCTTGAAAAATAGGGGAGAGAGTATTGTTATTGTTTCGACATCTAATTTAGCTCGAAATGAAGAGGCTGATCATTACTTATCTATACGTTTCAGTTTCTTGGATATATGCAATTCCTTAATATTGCTTGTAAAAAAAGGGCCGGCACTCTATCGAGAATTAAATAATATTCATCCAGTCGCAGTTAGCTGGTATTTTTCCAATTTTTGCTCTGTATATTTATATCTTTGTTATTTCTATAGAGTACTTGAAAGCCTTAGACCGGAGTTTGTAGTTACTGCTAACGATCATAGTGCGCCGAATCGCTGCATGCTGGCGGTAGCATGTGAGTTGAAAATAAAAACAGTATATATGCAACATGCCTCGGTAAGTAACTTATTCCCGGCATTGCAAGTACACTACGCCTTTTTAGACGGCCAATACGCTATGGATATCTATCAGAACTGTGTAAAAAACCGTGTACCTTCTGACAAGAAACCACCAAACACAAAGATTTTACTTACAGGACAGAAGAAAACTTTAACTCGTTCTTTCGCCTTAAAAAAAAATATTGTTGGAGTTGCGTTGAATGCTTTGGACCATGCTGACGATGCGATTAAGCTTGTAAAGAAATTATTAAGCCTAGATTTAACTGTTCGTCTGCGTTGGCATCCTGGGCAGTCTGATAGTGATATAAAAAAATATCTTACTGCTTTTCGGGGAGAGGCACGGGTTTCGTTGAGTAATCCGGTAAATGAGCCAGTAGCCGAATTTATGGGAAAAATTGGATGGTTAGTCGCGGGAAATAGTAGTATTCATCTGGAGGCGGCATTATCGGGTGTAATTCCAATATATTATACGATAGCAGGTTCAGATCTTCATGACTATTACGGGTATGTAAGACATGGTTTGGCAAGCTTGGCGAGAACACCAGAAGAGATCATTAAAATTGTAAATGAAACTAACGATACATATAACGATAATATCGAACCCATCCGTTACTACAGTAGTACGTATCTCACAGAGTGGGATGGAAAAGAAGGACAATTAGTTGCAGAGTGTTTAGTACGTATTTCTCGTAATCAAAGCCTACCAATTGAAATGGTTAGTTTAGACAATCCCACAAGTAAAGTTTCTATTTAGTATTGTATTGCGGATATATAGGAATAATCTGGATTGATTATTTAATTTATGGATAAAGTGCTAAATGAAATATACGCGATAAATTATAGCTCTGAAGGAGTGAGATTTAGTTCGGGTATAAGAATAATTTTTATTGTCCCTATTTTTGTTGCGCTTAATTTGATGCTGTTTATTGAAGCGGGACTACTTTATTATTTGAATAGTGCTGTAGTCGTATTTGCAACTATAGGAAGTTTGTATTTGTATAGGATCCACTATCAAGAGCTTATTTCTATAGTTCTATTGGTTGGGTCTTTATTCCTTTTTGGTGTGTTATGTGTTTATTTTGGTGGTAATGTTCCTGCGTATAGTTTATATATACCAATTATATCTAGTGGATTGCTTGGTTATTTATCGTTAAAGTATGACAAAGATAATATAATATTAAAAAGCTTGTATTATATTATTTTTGTTTATGCTTTCTTTATTATGTTGATGCTTCTTTTGGGAAGAGATCCCGATACTATTTGGCGGGGAAGCAGAAACTTGGGTAGTCAAGTATTTGTTGTTGTTGGTGCATTATTTGTTATTTATCTACCAATAAAAATCAGCTTAAAATTCTGGCGGCTTTTCTTTTTCATGATTTTCTTTATCTGCGTCTTGTTGATGGGGCGCTCTGGAATTATTGCTTCATTTTTATTGTTGATGGCAGCGTTATTAAGAAATTTCACGATGAGGTTAAATCTTCGAACCGGAATGATGCTGGCTTTTCTATTAGTCCTGACTTCTCTTCTTCTTTTTTATTTCGATGTGCTGTTAAGTTATCTAAATAGTTATTCCAATCTTGATTATTTAAGAGCCAAAGGGTTAGAAGACTCTTATCGTAGCGCTATGATAGCTGAATTTTTCCAAAATTATAGTTTGAAAGTATTTTTATTTGGAATTGATTTGTCTAAGCTTCCTTATATTTCTTCGTTTAATAATAATCCTCATAACGGATTTATTGCGCTGCACGCGAGGCTTGGTGTTTTGGCTCTTGTTCCGTATATGTTGCTGGCTTTGCTTGGAATAAAGTTATTTTCTAGAAAGCATTACGCAGCAGTATTGGCTTTAGTCGCGATGTTAATTAGATTCGGCACAGATAGCGTAGCGGGGATTGTACTCTTTCCCGTTATATTCTTGGCACTTTATTTTTGTGTTTTTGATAAACTGAAAAAAGAATAATGTTGGGAAACTTCGATTTGGAAAGATATGCGACATAGAAAAATACTGCTACATATCTGCAGTTATTATATAGGAAATAAGCTATATAGCAGCTTATTTCAACAATTAGAACAGAGTTTCGATCAGTTTGTATATATACCTGTCAAAAATTCGAGATTCGAAGGCGTAAATCAATTTGATTCGAATCGAACGAGGTTGTATTATGATGCTTGCTTGAAGTCTCATCATAGATATCTGTATGGCATCAAAATAAAGATGCAGGCTAAAAGAATTGAAGAAGTATTTCATCGGGAGTTAATGAAGATAGATTTAATTCATGCTCATACACTTTTTAGTGATGGAGGAAGTGCTTATCTTCTTTCGATTAAATACAATATTCCCTATGTGCTTAGCGTTAGAGCTACAGACATAAATTTATTTTATAAGTATGCTCTTCATTACAGAAAATTAGCACACAGAATTCTAATAAAAGCAGAGAAAATAATTTTTATTTCACATGCGTATTGCAATTATTTTCTACGTATTCTTCCTTTGAATATTCGAACGATTATTTGTGATAAATGTATCATAATTCCCAATGGAATTTCTGATATATTTTTTGATCGTGTTCATACTCATCGAAATTTGAAGTGTATCGAATTGATTACTGTAGCTAGTTTAAATAAGAACAAGAATGTTTCGATGCTGATAGATGTTGTTGCTATGCTTAAAAATAGAAACGCAAGTGTTAGTTTAAAAATTGTCGGGCATGGGCCTCAACTCCAGCAGTTGCAGCGTCGGGTCGAGAACAAAGGCCTGAATAATAATATTACTTTTTTAGGCTATGCCAGCCCTCATGTTCTTAAGACGTATCTAGATGCTAGTAATTTGTTTGTGCTTGTTTCATTAAAGGAAACTTTCGGTATAGCATATATTGAAGCGATAGCGCGAGGGCTACCTATTATTTATACGGAAAATCAAGGTGTGGATGGATATTTCGAGCAAGGTTATGTTGGATTTTCTGTGCGGCCAGACCGGCCTAATGAGATATGCCAAGCTATAGAAAAGGTGATAGATAATTATGAACGGATTAGCGATCAGTGCTTTGCGGTAGCATCACTTTTTTCTTGGGCGAGAATCGGAGCTGTTTATACCAATCTTTATTCTAACAGTATGGAGTCGGTAGCGGATGACTAGCTTAGTAAGACTTGGGGTTCGTTGATTTTTGAGTATCTGTTCGTCGTGACGGTGAAGGTGTAAGTCTGAGAGTAATGATGATTGGCTTATATTAGCTTTTCGGATCTATACTTAGGCAGGCTTTTAGGCGTTTTTATGTTATGGGGTTTTATGATTCAAAGTAGTATTGGTTGGTTTTTGACCTGATTTTCCCAATTGTCGATAATTCCTAGGCTAGATTTTTTCTACTGACAGAATTTTCCCATTCTATGTTGAATGCGTAGATCAAAATGAAGTATTCTTTGAGGCCACTACCCAGTTCGACCATTAGGGAACCTTAATGGATGTAGTCTATGGCCAGTCTCGCCTTTCAGTTTTCGGAATGATAATACTAGCTGGCCCTCGGGTGAAGGGCGACGTGAGGAGATTCTAGCTACAATGAAGGCCGCTGGCGAACATAGTTGCACCATATGCAAGAGCAGTTTAACGACTGCAATTGTTATGTTCGGACTCGTCGCGTATCGGGATGATTCCGAACCGATTGAACGTGATCAGCAGCGTCTGCCTAACGTGACGGGCCAATGTGGGTTGAGGTTTAGTGAGAGCGTCAATTGTTCCGTGCGAAGGCTTTCGCTTCGAGTTGGTCACGATGCCTATATCTACTTGGTCAGTGTATGCAGAAAAGAGTATTTGCACTCCGCTTTTGGATGGATGCTGTCTAGCGCGCTATTTATTTACGGAATAGTCAAGCCGCAGGAGTTGCACCCTTTAATCTGGATGACGTAATGGCGCATAAATCATATTCTTGAGTAACGGAGAAATCCAGAATTTGATTAGGGGAAATGCCGATTTGGCACTTACATTTGAATTTAAAATACTTATCTTTAGAGCAGTTAAATGATGGCTTTATGGTAATTTCTGGAAATCCATACGACAGGTATACCCTGTACGAAGCTGAAGCATTGGAACAGGTGTCAATTTTTAATTACTGCGTTGCAACTGTCATCGCGGATCTTAGCTATTCTCGTATTGAAGTATCTCACACAAGAGTGCTGCCTGGCCATAAATGTCCGATTTTGTTAATAGTGACTAACTAATATTTATATACCTAAAGTGATATATGAAAATAGTTTACCTGCATCAATATTTTAAAACACCTGATATGGCGGGAGGAACTCGCTCATATGAAATGGCACGGCGATTAGTTTCGTGGGGGCATGAGGTGCATATCGTAACGTCCAGAGCAGAACTTCGTGCTGAGGCTCTGGATTGGCATACGGAGCTAATCGATGGAATTAATGTGCACTGGTTTAATAATTCCTATAATAATACCATGGGATTCTATGCTCGTATCAGATCTTTTTTTAGGTTTGCTTATGCTGCAGCAAAGAAATCTGCACTGCTGCGAGGGGATCTTGTCTTTGCAACTAGCACACCGCTAACTATTGCATTGCCAGGAGTATATGCTGCCAAGAAAAGTAAATGTCCTATGGTTTTTGAGGTTAGAGACTTGTGGCCAGAGGTACCGATTGCGTTGGAAGTAATTAAGAATCCATTATTAATCTACGCTTCTCGAGCTCTTGAGCTATTTGCGTATAAGAACTCGGCGCATATAGTAGCTTTATCTGAGGATATGGCTAACGGAATAGTTAAGCGTGGGATAGAGCGTAATAAGGTTTCGGTTATTCCTAATAGCGCTGATTTGGATTTATTTGATCCAAATCACATACGGCCAGGATTATTTAAAATGTTGAAGCCGGAATTATTGCGAAGGCCTATGGTTTTATATCCTGGAACCCTAGGAAGGGTGAATGGAGTTTCTTATCTAGTTCAACTAGCGGAGGCTGTTCGTCCATTAAATAGTGATATTTCTTTTGTGGTAATTGGAGAAGGTGCCGAGCTAGATAAAGTAAAAAAATTGGCTGTACAGAATGGGACACTTGGGTGCAATTTTTTTCACTTTCCTCCTATGCCTAAAGTGGAGCTTGTTAATGCTTTTCGAGATAGTGTGGCGATAATTTCACTTGTGATAGATGTGGAAGCATTAGAAGCGAACTCTGCTAATAAGTTTTTTGATGGCTTGGCTGCTGGCAAACCAATCATAATTAATCATGGTGGATGGCAAAAAGAACTTATCGAAGTCGAGTCTTTGGGGGTGGTGTTACCGCGGGATGTGACTGAGGCAGCATTGGTGCTTTCGAGATTTCTAAAGAATAAGGACTTGGTGCATCAATCAGGGGAGAATGCGAGGAGAATAGCGAAGGACAGATTTTCTAGAGAAGATTTGGCGAAGAGGCTTGAAAAAATATTTATTCAAGTTTGTTCGGGTTAAGAGTGTTAGTTTATTTTATATTTTAGATGTTGATAAGTGTGTAACTCTGATTTTGATTGTTAGATATATTATTTTATGTTTAAACGCTCGATAGATATTTTAGTTTCGACGCTTGCGCTGCTGTGTTTATTACCTATTTTAATGGTGTTAGGCTGGTTGATTTATCGTAATTTAGGTTTTCCTGTTTTGTTTCGTCAGGTCCGTCCTGGCCTTGGCGGCAAACCCTTTCAAATGGTGAAGTTTCGCACCATGAAGGATGCTGTTGATTCCGAGGGAAACCCATTGCCCGATTCTGAGCGACTTACATCTTTTGGGAAGTTCTTGCGCTCTTCCAGTCTGGATGAGTTGCCCGAACTTTGGAACGTGCTCAAGGGCGACATGAGTCTTGTTGGCCCGCGTCCTTTGCTTATGGAATACCTGTCTTTATATTCGCCTGAACAATATCGTCGCCACGAGGTAAGACCTGGTGTAACGGGCTGGGCGCAAGTCAATGGGCGTAATACTTTGTCGTGGGAACAGAAATTCGAGCTTGACGTCTGGTATGTGGATAATCGATCGTTGGCACTGGATTTGAAGATACTTTTTCTGACAGTTAAAAAAGTAATCGTGCGCGATGGCATCAGTGCTGATGGTGAAGCAACAATGTCTCGTTTTACTGGATCGCAACACAATAAATGAGGTGAGAGATGTTAGACAATTTGATTGGTGTATATGGAGCTAGCGGGTTTGGCCGTGAAGTAATGCCGGTGCTGCGCACGCAAGTGGCTGGTTTGTTTGCTGATAAGTCTAATAAATTTGTTTTTGTTGATGATGGCGGCCAACAAAACGAGGCTAACTCGTACCCAGTTATGTCTTATGACGACTTTGTGAATATTTCCGCCAAGCAAAAGCACATTGCCATTGCGATTGCAGATGCGAATGTTAGAGCAAAGCTGGCTCTGCGCTGCGAAGAGGGCAACATTCATCCTGTTCAAGTGCAGGCAGACAATGTAATGGTGCTAGACAATGTGCAGATTGAACGCGGCGCCATATTGTGCCCATTCGTTTGCATTACATCTAATGTTGTAATTGGAAAGTACTTTCATGCGAATATTTATAGTTATGTAGCCCATGACTGCGTAATTGGTGATTATGTAACATTTGCGCCGGGTGTCAAATGCAATGGGAATGTTCATATTCATGATCATGCATATATAGGTACAGGTGCAGTATTGAAACAAGGTGTGCCTGGCAAGCCCTTGGTAATTGGTGAAGGGGCGGTAGTGGGTATGGGGGCTGTCGTTACTAAAGATGTCCCTGCGGGCGCCGTAGTGGTAGGGAACCCCGCCAAGCCGTTTGTCAAGAATTGAGCGGATATCCACGGCTGGGCTAGCTTTATTATTGCATAATTAACAATTGCTAATGTTTGTTGACATTGTTATGACATCAACGCGTGATCTAATTGGTAAAGTAACGGGTGGGTGTTAAATACTTTGGGCAGTTATTTTTATCAATAGTTGGAGGTTTTATGACAACTTTTATTGCTAAATCGCTAGGCGCCGCAGCATTGGCGCTGTTTTCGGTTGCTGCCGTAGCGCAGGGCAATGCTCCTGCGGGTTCGGCTGCTGGCGGCGTTAGCGTAGCCGGTACAACAGTTCCGGCTGCAGCGGTTGCGGCTGGCGTTATTGCAGCGGCTGCCGCGGTTGCCGCCGTAGCGCAATCTACTGATAGTGGCGGTACTTCTTCCCACAGCCATCACTGATCATCTTGGCTAAACGCATCCGGCCCGGGTCAGGGCCGGATGCTTCATAAGGCGTTATAAATGGGTTCAAAAGTGCGCGGCGCAGCTGCGCCGCGCATGTGTTGCGGCTGCGTGTTCAAGGCTTTAGTGGGAATGGTTGCCGGGGCGGTCATGCTGCCGGCATGGGCGCAGCCCAGCAGCATGGGGCTGACAGGGCTTATGCATATGCCCAACGCCCGTATGGAGGCCGATGGCACGCTTACCGCAGGCTTCAGCTATGCCCGGCCTTATAGTGCGCCTTATGTGGCGGCTCAGGTCTTGCCTTTTTTGCAGGTGGCGGGGCGCTACACACGCATACACGGCTACAACCTTGACGATAGGCCGGGCTGGGAAGGCTATGGCGATAATAAAGACAAGGCCGCTTCCTTCAAGCTGCGTCTGCTGCCCGAAAATGCCTTTGGCACCACTTGGCTGCCCGAAATTTCCATAGGTGCCGACGACTTCACCGGCACCCGTTTGTTCAGCAGCGAATTCATTGCCGCCAACAAGCGCTTTGATTTCAACTGGGGCTATGTGGACGGCACCGTGGGTTATGGCCGCAAGCGCATCGATGGCCTGTTCGGTGGCGCGCGCTTGGGGCTCAAGGCCTTGCCGTCGTGGTCGTTCGTGGCCGAATACGACCGCACCGATTACAACTACGGCGGCCATTATGCCGAAACGGGCGAATCCGCGCGCAGCACGGGTGCCTGGGGCGGGGCGTTGGAATACCGCTATGGCCCGCTGGCCTTCCAGGTGGGCCGCATGCACGGGCAAAATGTGTATAACGTTTCGCTTAGCCTGCCGCTGCAGCAGCGCGAGTTCATTCCCAAGATAGACGAAACCGGCCCGCTGCCCGGTGGTGCCTGGGCCAGTACTGCGCCGCGCCCTACGGCCGCCCAATGGCACGAGCGCGAACACTGGCGCCTGGGCTTGCTGCAAGCCCTGCATGCTGAAGGCCTGCGCAATGTGCAGATGGCATGGCGCGATGGCACCATGGCCTTGTCGTTTTCCAGCGCACGCTATCGCTACGCTTCGCGCGGCATAGGCCGTGCCGCGCTGCTGGCGCTGCAATATGCGCCAGTTGAAACAGAAAGAATGGAACTTACCTGGAAGACCCAGGGCATGGCGGGCATGACTTGGGAATTCTATGATGTGTCGGTGTTGCAGCGTTACTTTGCCGGTACGGCATCGCGCGCACAACTGGCCCATGCGGTGACCATACGCTATGCCGACCCGGAAGGGCGCAGCGCCGCCGCCCGTGCCAACGATATTGATGAAACCCTGGAAGACCTTGCGCGGCAAAATGCGGGTGGCGGCTTCTTCGGGCGCAACGTGCTGGCCTTGTCGGGCAGCACCATGGGGCAATCCAGCATTTCGCTTAACCCCTACCTAAGTACCTATTTGAACGACCCCAGCGGCGCCTTTAAATACGATATAGGGCTGCGCCTGGGCGCGGAACTGAACCTGAGCGGCGGCTGGTGGCTCAAGGGCAGTGTTATGGGCAGCATCAAGGAAAACATCAGTGATGTATCCAATCCATCCAATTCGCTGTTGCCGCATGTGCGGTCCGATTTGGCTGAATATCGCAAGGCGGCGCGCGTCAAGCTGAACGACCTGACGGTAAGCCGCTACTGGCAGCCGGCCACGCGCACCTATGTGCGGGCTTCTGCCGGCCTGTACGAGGAAATGTACGGCGGTGCCGGTGCGCAGATTCTTTACCTTAGCCCGGGTGGGCGCTTTGCCTGGGATATGGCGGTAGATGTACTGCGCCAGCGCGACTACAAGGGCACCGGTTTTCTGGACTACAGCACGGTAACTGCGATTGCTTCCATGCATTACCGCGTACCCTATTTTGAAGGCGTAACCGCCACCGTGCGGGCAGGGCGCTTTTTGGCCAAGGATGAAGGCGTACGTTTCGAGCTTGCCCGCAAATTCCGTTCCGGCGTTGAACTGGGTTTGTGGTACACCCGCACCAACGGCAACGATATTACTTCGCCCGGTTCGCCCAGCAGCCCCTATTACGACAAGGGCGTGTTCATGCGTATTCCGCTGTCTACCATGACTACGCGCGATACGGCTTCACGAGTATCCTTCGATTTGTCGCCCTGGAATCGCGACGTTGGCCAGATGGTAACCTCGCCCGGCGACTTGTACGAAATCATGCGTAATAGCTGGGAAGACAATGCACTGGAAGGTGATGGCCTGCGCTCCTTTGGCGACGTCATAGGAGAAGACTCCCCATGACGAAACCAATCAGCCGAAAAAACCTGTGCGTCTGGGGCATGGTGGGTCTGATGTTTGCCGGCCTGGCCTATGCCGCACCGGACTGCAAGGTGCTCGATCCAGAGCTGCAAACGTCTTACGAAGGCGATTGCCTAAACGGCTTGGCCCAGGGCCAGGGTGTGGCACGCGGCGCCAACGGCGCTTTCTACCAGGGTGGTTTTGATGCCGGTGCGGCATCTGGCTATGGCGTAAAGCTGTATGCCAACGGCGACGCGTATGCGGGCGAGTGGCTGCAAGGCTACCGCCATGGCCAGGGCGTGTATGAATACGGCGAACATTCCCCCTGGCGTGGCGATAAATACGTGGGTCAGTGGGATCACGACCAGCGCCATGGTCGTGGATCATATTTGGTGTATCCCACGGGCGAGGCCTTTACGGGCGACTGGAATATGGGTCAAACCGATACCCTGGCGTCACCCATGATGGTGCGGCGCAAGCGCACTTTCGAGGCCCTGGCCCCTGTACTGGGGCAGGTGGGGGCCGAGCTATGTTCCACACTGACCGATGGCGCCTCGCCCAGGAACATCGCCAGGGGCCGGGTGGTGGCCGTGCAAGACGAGCGCATACAGGTGCTGGTGGAAACGCCTGAAGTCTTGCGGCGCAGCGCGCTAACGGTGAACCCGCGTTGGGACGTTATGACTGAATGGATGGTGTGTGCGCAATGAACACGCGGAATACTCAAGGCCCTTTGCTGATGGTGGCGTGTACGGGCAATATATGCCGCAGCCCCATGGCCGAGGCGGTATTGCGATATCAGCTGGCCCTACGTGGTGTGCAGGCCCAGGTGGCTTCCTGCGGGCTGGATGCGCCCGTAGGCCGTACTCCCCATAAATTTGCCCTGCAGGTGAATCACGATCGCGGCATTCCCATCGCAGCCGATAAACGATCGGAGGCTTGTGTGTCTGCGGCATTGAAGCACGCAACCGTGCTGCTGGTCATGGAAAACCACCATCGCCATACCGTGCTGCGGCGCTACCCGTTTGCGAGCGGCAAAACGTTTTTGCTGGGCCATTGGCAGGGGCGGGAAATTGCCGACCCCTTGCATGAGCCCTTGCCCGCTTTCGAGCAGGTATTCGATCAAATCGACCAGGGCTGTTCGGCCTGGATAGACCATATGTTGCAGGCCGGACTGCTGCCTGCTCCATCCCATTCCTGATGCTTAAAAAATTAAAGACTATGGCGACTATCATGAACACAAACTTGGGGCGCTTTGCGCTGGTGGCGGCAGCAAGCCTTGTGCTGTCTGGCTGCACGGGCATGTATTTGGGGGTAACGCCCAACAACAACGAGCGCCAGCCTGAAATGAGCGAGGCCGATGTGCGGGCCCGGGCCGACATTCACAGCATTACGCCGGAAACCGTGCATCGCCTGCTTAGCGAACAGCGTGCCGAAGCCGATATTGCTCTGGCGCGGCGCGATGCGGCTGAGCTGCGCCCCAGGAACACGGCTTATAGCTACCGGATTGCGCCCAACGATGTGCTGATGGTGACGGTTTGGAATCACCCGGAATTGAATAACCCCGCCGGGCAGCTTAGCAGCGATCTGGCAGGCCTGACGGTTAAAAGCGACGGCTACTTCTTTTACCCGTACGCGGGCCGGGTCAAGGCTGCGGGCCGTACTACATCAGATATTCGCCGCGAGCTGACCAACCGCCTTACCGAGTATTTGACCGAACCCCAGGTGGATGTATCGGTGCTGCAGTATCGCAGCCAGAAGGCCTTTGTGGTGGGCCAGGTCGATAAGCCCGGCCCCGTGCCCCTGACCGACGAACCCCTGTACGTTACCAGCCTGCTGACCCAGGTGGGCGGCCTGACCGAAGAGGCTGATCTTTCCAACGTGGTGTTGAACCGCGACGGCGTGGTGCGCAATCTTGACTTGTACGCCCTGTATTACAAGGGCGATTTAAGCCAGAACGTGCTGCTGCAGGACGGCGATATTCTGAATGTGCCCGAGCGCAACCAGGGCAAGATATTCGTGCTGGGCGAGGTCATGAAACCCGAGGCGCGCATGCTGCCCTGGGGCCGCTACACCCTGGCCGATGCACTGGGTGATTCGGGTGGCTTGAACCCCGTCACGTCGCGCGCCAGCCAGGTTTACGTTATGCGCTCGGTCGATTCCGGCCGGCCGGAAATCTGGCACTTGAATGCCAGCAACCCCGCGGCGCTGATGCTGGCCGACAGCTTCGTGATGCAGCCGCGCGATGTGGTGTTCGTTGACCCGGCTGCGGTTACGCGCTGGTCTCGCGTGATCAACCAGATTCTGCCCACGGCCAGTTCGCTGTTCCAGGGCGTAAACGCCACTAACTAATACCTTGATAAATCGGGAATAAAAAACGCTATGACGGTTGCGGATAAAGCGCTGCAGAATAACGACGAACAGGAAATCAGCCTGGCTGAGCTGTTCAATGTGTTGCTGCAAAATGTATGGTTAATTGTTATTACCTTTGCGGTGGTATTGGCTCTGGGGCTGGCCTATGCCATTTTGGCCACGCCGATCTACAAGGCCGATGCGCTGATTCAGGTAGAAGACCAGAAAGGCGGCGCCGGGCTGGCTGGCCTGTCGCAGTTGTCGGAAGCCTTTGGCGTGCAGCAAAGCAGTATTTCTGGCGAAATAGAAATCTTGCGCTCGCGCGAGGTGCTGCTGAAAGCCATAGAAACCACCGGCGCTGCCGTAACGGTGCAGGTGGATAATCACTTTCCACTGATTGGTTCCTGGATGGCACGCCGCCACGAGGCCGGTTCGGCCGAGCTGGCCGAACCCTTATGGGGCCTGGGCAGCTATGCCTGGGGCGGCGAGCGCCTGGAGCTGGCCGAGCTGGCTTTGCCGCGCCGGGCCTGGGGCCAGGATTTCTTCCTGGAAATCACGGCCGACGGCTTCAACCTGATGGATGATGACGACCAGGTGCTGCTGCAAGGTGCCCGCCTGGGCCAGCGCCTGCACTTCAAGATAGGCGGCGAAGATGCCTATCTGGCGGTCAAGTCCTTAACGGGCCGGGCCGGCACGCGCTTCCTGGTGCGGCAGGCTTCGCCCGTGCTGCTGTATGAGTCCCTGCGTGCCGGGCTGCAGGTGTCCGAAGCCGGCAAGCAAAGCCAGGTGATACGGCTGGGTTTCGAAAGCGACGACCGGCAATTTGCCACCGACTTTGTCAATGCCGTGGCGCGCGCCTACCTGGAACAGAACGTGGAGCGGCGCAGCGCCGAAGCCCGCAGCAGCCTGGCCTTTCTGGAAAAGCAACTGCCGGAACTCAAGCAAAATGTAGAGGGCAAAGAAGAAGAACTTAGCCAGTTCCGCACGACTAGCGGAACCATCAGTATTCCGGAAGAGACTCAGGGTTTGCTGGAGCAGGCCATAGAGCTGGAAAACCGCAGGCTGGAGCTGGAGCTTAAGCGCGACGAACTGCGTGAGCGCTACAAGCCCGAACACCCCATGCTCAAGGCCATTGCCCAGCAATTGGCGGCGGTGCAAGATGCCAGCGCCAAGCTGGGCCTGAACATAGACAAGCTGCCCGAAGCCCAGCGCGACCTGCTGCGCCTGCAGCGCGATGCAGAGGTTAATACCCAGTTGTATATTTCCTTGCTGAACAATGCCCAGGAACTGCGCGTGGCCGAAGCCGGCACCATAGGCAATGTGCGCATTATTGACTTTGCCGTGGTGGCGGAAAGGCCGATCAAACCCAAGCGGGCACTGATAGTAGTTGTGGCTGCGATGCTGGGCCTGATGCTGGGTGTGATCGCTGCGTTCTTGCGCCGCTTCTTGCGGCCTTCGGTTCAGCGCGCCGAGCAGATAGAGCAGCGCCTGGGCTTGAGCACTTACGTGAGCGTGCCCGAATCGCAAGTTCAGAAGGGCTTTCGCATTGCCTTGCCGGGGCGGGGCAATGGCAAGAACAACAAGCATGTGCTGGCCATAGCCAACCCCGAAGACCCGGCCGTGGAAAGCCTGCGTTCGCTGCGCACCGGCTTGTCGTTTGCCATGATGGGCACCAAGGGCAAGGCCATCGCCATTACCGGCGCCACCGCCGGGGTGGGCAAAAGCTTTGTGTCGGCCAATCTGGCGGCGGTGCTGGCATCAGCCGGGCAGCGGGTGGTGTTGCTGGACGTGGACCTGCGTCGTGGCCGCCTGCATGAATACTTTGGCTATGAGCGCAAGCGCAAGGGCTTGTCCGACGTGTTGTCTGGCAGTGTGCCGCTGGCCGATGCGCTGGTCAAGGTGAATGACGGCCTGACGGTTTTGCCGGCCGGCACGGTACCGCCCAATCCGGGCGAGCTGTTGCTGACGCCTGCGCTGGAGCAGTTGCTGAAGCAGCTGGAAGGCGACTACGACCTGGTTATTGCCGATACCGCGCCGTTGCTGCCGGTGGCAGACACACTGGCCCTGATGCGGCATGTAGACGCCGCCTTTATGGTGGTACGCGCCGAGCACAGCACCATGGCCGAAATTCGCGACTCCATGACCAAGCTGCGCAACGCGGGCGTGGATGGCCCCTTGAAGGGAGTGATTTTCAACGGTGTGAGGCGCTATCGCCTGGGCTACGGCGCATCCTATCAATACTACTACTCGTATAAATAAGAAGAAGCCTTGCAATGCTGAATACTCCTTTTTCACCTTGGCCCTCGTTCACATCGGAAGAAGCCGATGCGGCGCGTGATGTCATTCTTTCCAATAAAGTGAATTACTGGACGGGACAGGAATGCCGCCAGTTCGAAAAAGAATTTGCGGCCTGGTCGGGTACGGAATACGCCGTGGCCCTGGCCAACGGCACCCTGGCCCTGGATGCCGCCTTGCAGGCCCTGGGCCTGGGCGCCGGCGACGAGGTAGTGGTTACGCCGCGCACCTTCCTGGCTTCGGTATCCAGCATTATCAATGCCGGTGCCGTGCCTGTTTTTGCCGAGGTGGACCGCGATACGCAGAACATTACGGCGCAGACCATAGCCGACGTGGTCACACCGCGCACGCGGGCCGTGATTTGCGTGCACCTGGCGGGCTGGCCTTGCGATATGGACCCCATTATGGCGCTGGCCGCCGAACGCAATCTGTTCGTCATAGAGGATTGCGCCCAGGCCCATGGCGCGCGCTATAAGGGCCGGCCGGTGGGTTCTATCGGCCATGTGGGCGCCTGGTCTTTCTGCCAGGACAAAATCATGACCACCGGCGGCGAAGGCGGCATGGTCACCACCAACGACCGCGAGCTCTGGTCGAAGATGTGGTCGTATAAAGACCATGGCAAAAGCTGGGAAGCCGTTTACGAACGCGACCATGCCCCCGGTTTTCGCTGGTTGCACGAAAGCTTTGGCACCAACTGGCGCATGCTGGAAGTGCAGGGCGCAATCGGGCGCATTCAACTGCGCCGCATGCCGCAGTGGCAGGCCAAACGCCAGGACTACGCCCGGCGCATCTGGGCGGCGGCATCGGCTTTTGCAGGTTTGCGCGTGCCCGTGGTGCCCGACGATATCCAGCATGCGGCCTATAAATGCTATGTATTTGTAGAGCCCGATCAGCTTAAGCCCGACTGGAACCGCGACCGCATTCTGGGCGAAATCAGTGCCCAAGGCGTACCGTGCTTTTCGGGATCGTGCTCTGAAGTGTATCTGGAAAAGGCCTTTGACGGTACCGGCTGGCGCCCTGAACAGCGTTTGCCCGTTGCGCGTGAATTGGGTGAAACGTCGTTGATGTTCCTGGTGCACCCCACGCTGACCGAAGCGGAAATTGAAAAGACCTGCACCGTGCTGGCCGATGTGATGACACGTGCCGCCGCGCAGTAATTGAACTCTTGAACGTAAAGATATCTGGGGAAAGAAGAATGTCTGCTGATATCCAGCCTCAAGCGATAACCATACGCGAGCGCCTGCTGGCGCTGCCGCGCGAGCAAAAGCGCGTGCTGCAGATGGTGGTTGACCTGGTCCTGATATGGCTGGCGTTGTGGCTGTCTTTTTACATCAGGCTGGATGATGCATCAAAGGTCGAGCCTTTCAGTGGCCATGCCTGGCTGTTCATGCTGGCACCTGCCATCAGCCTGCCCATATTTACGCGCTATGGCCTGTACCGGGCCGTGATGCGCTACATCGGCAATCAGGCCCTGGTGGCCATAGGCCGGGCCGTTACGCTATCGACCATGCTGCTGGGCGTGGCTGTTTTTCTGTACGGTGATCCCCCAGCCGTTGTGCCGCGCTCCACACTGATTATTTATTGGCTGCTTGGTCTGTTCCTGGTGGGTGGACTGCGCATTTTTATGCGCAAGTTTTTCAACCTGGAAAGCATCAGTCTGCTGACGTTGCCTTCCAGTCAACGCAAGCAGGCCGAGGCCGATTGCAGGCCGAAGGTACTGATCTATGGTGCGGGTGCGGCAGGTAACCAGCTGCTAAGCGCCTTGCGTCTGGGCCGTGAAATGTACCCGGTGGGCTTTATTGACGACAGCCCTGCGCTGGCCGGGCGCGTGATGGCGGGCCTGACGATTTATTCGCCGGATCGCATCGAGTACGCCATCAAGGACACCGGTGCAGAAGAAGTCTTGCTGGCTGTTCCCTCGGCCTCGCGCGCGCGCCGCAATGAAATCATTGAAATGCTGGCCGACTATTCCATACAGGTTCGTACCGTGCCGGGCTTCATGGACCTGGCCAGCGGCCGCGTTCAGGTTGAAGACCTGCGTCATGTAGATATTGACGACCTGCTGGGGCGCGACGCCGTCAAGCCCGATATGGGCCTGTTCGAACGCTGCATACGCGATCAAGTCGTTATGGTGACCGGCGCGGGCGGCTCGATAGGTTCGGAACTGTGCCGCCAGATTGTGCGCACCTCGCCGCGCATACTGATACTGTTCGAGCATTCGGAATATAGCCTGTACAGCATTCACCAGGAACTGGCCAATTTTGTGCGCAACGAAGGCCTGGACCTGCGCGTGATTCCCGTTATGGGTTCCATACGCAACCAGGGGCGGCTGTACGATGTCATGTCCAACTGGAAAGTCGACACCGTTTATCACGCCGCCGCCTACAAGCACGTGCCCATGGTCGAGCGCAATATTGCCGAAGGCATATTGAACAACACCTTCGGCACCCTGTATTCGGCCCAGTCCGCGCTGCGTGCCGGCGTGAAGAATTTCGTGCTGATTTCCACCGACAAGGCGGTACGCCCCACCAACATTATGGGCGGCACCAAGCGCCTGGCCGAGCTGGTGCTGCAGGCCCTGGCCGTTGAAGTGGCGCCGCGCTTGTACGGCAATGTCGATGACGAACCGGTGACCAACCGTACGCGTTTTACCATGGTGCGCTTTGGCAACGTGCTGGGTTCGTCGGGGTCGGTCATTCCGCTGTTTCGCGAGCAAATCCGCCGTGGCGGCCCGGTAACCGTGACTCACAGGAAGATTACCCGCTACTTCATGACCATCCCTGAAGCCGCTCAACTGGTCATACAGGCCGGCTCCATGGGCGAGGGTGGCGACGTCTTCGTACTGGACATGGGCGAGCCCGTGAAAATTGCCGAACTGGCCGAGAAAATGATCTTGCTGTCGGGCCTGAGCGTACGCGACGAGGACAATACCGACGGTGATATCGCCATCGAATACACCGGCCTGCGCCCCGGCGAAAAACTATACGAAGAACTGCTGATCGGCGACAACGTTACCCGCACCGAGCACCCCATGATCATGCGCGCCAATGAAAAGCGCCTGGCTTGGGACGCCCTGAAGCAGGCACTGGACGACCTGCACCAGGCCGTTAAGGACGACGACTACCCCAAGGTGCGCGATCTGTTCCTGCAACTGGTCGATGGCTTCAAACCCGACGAAGACATCGTAGACTGGATACATCTGCAAAGGACGGAGCACGGTGGCGTGCGCCAGGAGCAGACCGGGCCGGCGGTGCTGAGTTAATGCCGGGCAAGCCTTCGGGCTTGCCCTTTCGGTGTTCCATGTGGGCTAGTGACCAAAACGCAATAATGTTTTAAAATATTACGTTATGAATCGTTTCGTATACACAACACAAGATTCAACTGGTCACACCGTAATCGATATTTAATATAAAAACCCTAATAATATGGGTATTATCGGTGTTTTTCGCTGCATTTTCGATTGGTTTCCTTTTAAGCTTTGGATGCAAAAATGAGTGCAAAAACCGGAATTTCCCATATGGCAAAACTGATTTCAGCCCTCAGCTGGGTTGTCGTCTCGGGAGCCTCCCTTTTTGGCATAGCCATTTTAGGCATGAGCCTCATTGGCATCGTAAGCTCCGTTAGGCAGATAAGTTCCGCAGAATGGCTGACCTTGTTTCTTGGAATAGGCTTGGCCTTGGTCGTTTGGGCGGTGCTGCAGGGCATCGTATGGGTACTCGACAGCGTCACCGGAAGCCGAGGCGATAAAGCCGCACTGCTCTGGCCAGTCAGGCAATGGTATTGGCGCTACCTTTACCGGTAAATCCAATACAAGACGTCAAACTAAAACGTATTTGATTAAGCGGCGCGGCCGCCAATAGCCCCCAGCAACCGTCCTGTCTCATAAACCGGTAATCCCATTACGCCGGTATAGCTGCCGGCGATATGTTCTACGAACATGCCGGCCTTGCCCTGTATGCCGTAGGCGCCGGCCTTGCCCATGGGTTCGCCGGTAGCGCAGTAGGCTGCGATCTCGGATTCGGTCAGGGCTTTGAAGTGTACTTCGGTAATCGAGACTGCCTCGTGCAGCTCGCCGGCGTGCGCCAGAACCACCGCGGTGCGTACTTCGTGGCGGCGACCAGACAGCCTGCGCAGCATGCTGTACGCGTCTTCAGCATTCAGCGGTTTGCCCAGGATGTCATCGTCCAGGATGACGGTGGTGTCGGCCGATAGTATCGGCCGGCTGCCGTCCAGTGCGTCGCCGTCTGCCGGCAGCGCCGTGGCGCCCACAGCCTCTACCCACTGAACGGCTCGCACTGCCTTTTCGCGGGCGGTGCGCAGCACGTAGATATGCGGCGGCTCGTTGGGCAGGCGCGGCTCATCTTCGCCGGGAGGCATCGGTACGCGCAGTATGTCGTGCGGAACGCCCATTTGCAGCAAAATCTCGTGGCGGCGTGGGCTGGCCGAGGCCAGGTACACAAGCGGCAGATTCACGTGCGCGTTCCTATTTGACCTTCAGGATCTTCATGCCGTTGGTGCCGCCGCTGTTGCTGTAGAAGTCACCCTTGGTCAGTATGACCCAGTCGCCTTTCTTGACCAGTTCGCGTTGCTTGAGCTGATCTATGGCCTGATCGCTGACCACGGCCGGGTCGATGCGGGCGGCGTCGAAGGGCACGGTGTATACGCCGCGAAACATGGCGGCGCGTCGCTGGGTGCCTGGATGGCGTGTGTAGCAGTAGATGGGCACGCCCGAGCGTATGCGCGACATGATCAACGGCGTGTGGCCGCTTTCGGTCAGGCAGATGATGGCCTTGACGCCGGGGAAGTGGTTGGCGGCATACATGGCGGCCAGGGCTATGGTTTCGTCGCAGCGGCTGAAGGTTTCGCCCAGGCGGTGTTGCGAGCGTGTGCTGGTGGGTTCTTTTTCGGCACCCAGGCATACGCGGGCCATGGCCTGCACGGCTTCCACGGGGTATTGCCCCGATGCGCTTTCGGCCGAAAGCATGACGGCGTCGGTGTAGTCCAGCACTGCGTTGGCCACGTCCGAAACCTCGGCGCGCGAGGGTATCGGGCTGCTGATCATGGACTCCATCATTTGCGTGGCGGTAATCACCAGCTTGTTGTGGGTGCGTGCGTGCTGGATGATGCGTTTCTGTATGCCGACCAGGCGGGCGTCGCCAACTTCCACGCCAAGGTCGCCGCGCGCCACCATCACGCCGTCGCTGACCTTGATGATGGCATCCAGTGCGCGATCATCGGCCACGGCTTCGGCGCGTTCTATCTTGGCAATGATCCAGGCTTTGCTGCCGGCGGCCTGCACCAGCTTGCGGGCTTCCTGTATATCGCTGCCGTAGCGGGGAAATGATACGGCTACGTAGTCCATTTCCAGTTCTGCGGCCAGCTTGATGTCTTCGCGATCTTTGTCGGTCAGGCTGGGCGCGGATATGCCGCCGCCGCGTCGGTTGATGCCCTTGTTGTTCGACAAGGGGCCGCCCACGGTCACAATGGTGTGTACTTCGTGCTCTTCCACATGGTCGACCTGCAGCACAACGCGGCCATCGTCCAGCAGCAGTTCGTCGCCAGGGTGGCAGTCTTGCACCAGGCTGGGGTAGTCGATGCCCACGATGGTTTCATCACCGGCATCGCCGGGATGGGTTCTGGACAGGGTGAAGGGCTGGCCGACTTGCAGTACGACTTTGTCGTTCTTGAAGCGTGCGATACGGATCTTCGGACCTTGCAGGTCGCCCATGATGGCGACGTACTTGCCGTGTTTTTCCGAGAGCGACCGGACCAGTTGGGCGCGCCGGCGATGGTCATCAGCCTCGCCATGCGAGAAGTTCAGCCGCGCAACGTCCATGCCGGCCAGTATCAGTTGTTCGATTTTTTCAGGGCTGGAGCTGGCAGGCCCCAGGGTGGCTACGATCTTGGTGCGGCGCGTGCTGGTGTATTGTTCTTTCATTATGTTGGGCCTTGCAGGTGCGGGGTATCAGGCTCTGTGATAAGGGTGGCCCGTCATGATAGCCCAGGCTCTGTACAGCTGTTCGGCCAGTACGACGCGGACCATAGGGTGGGGCAGTGTAAGTGAAGACAGTCGCAACTTGCCGTTGCAGGCTTGCTTGAGCTGGGGATCCAGTCCGTCGGGCCCGCCTATCAGCAAGGCTACGTCCTGACCGGCGCCGCGCCACTTCTCGAGCTCGGCCGCCAGGCCCATGGTGGTCAGATCCTTGCCGTGTTCGTCCAGCGCAATGCGCAGGGCATTGGCAGGAATGGCGGCCTCGATACGCCGCGCTTCGGCCTGCATCATTTGTGCGGGTGTTTTGCCCGATGTACGCGGTTCGGGCTTGATCTCTTTGAGTTCCAGCGAACAGTCGGCGGGCAGCCGCTTGGCGTAATCGCGCCAGGCAGTCTCTACCCAGTCCGGCATGCGCAGTCCGACGGCCACGACGATCAGTTTCATCGGCTTTACCCGTTGTCAGTCGTCGTCGATGTCATCGAAGTCGTACGATTCGGGCACGCTGGGCTGCGTGGACTGCGGCAATAGTTTCACGCGCACCGGCTTGCCACCCCAGATTTCTTCCAGGTTGTAGTACTGGCGCACCATGGGCTGCATGCAATGCACGACGATGTCGCCCAGGTCGACCAGCACCCATTCGCCAGTGTCGTCGCCTTCGTAGGCAATGATGGGCAGCTTGTGCTTGCGCGCGGCATCGGCCACGTTGGCCGCGATGGCGCGGGTTTGCCGGTTCGAGCTGCCGCTGGCGATAACGACGCGATCGAACAATCCCGTAATGTGGGTGGTATTGAAGATCTTGATGTCTTGTGCCTTGACGTCTTCAAGGGCGTCTATGACCAAGCGTTGTAATTTTTGAATATCCATGGTGTGACTATACCGTGAGACTTTAGGTGGAAGGGGGCTGATACAGCCCATTTTCATTAATGTATTGCTCGACCGCAACATCAAGCAGCCCGGCAGTTGATTCGCCGCTGGCCAGGCGCTCCCGGATCAGGGTGGCCGATATGGCGGTGGGCTCGAAAGGCAGGTGGATCAGGCTGCGCCCGATCCGGGCCAGCTGTTCGGTCAAGGCAGCGGGCGCTTGCAGGGTTGAGCCCGGCCGCTGTGCCACGACCAGGTGCACCAGTTGCGTGATTTCTTGCCAGGAATCCCAGGTACAGAAGTTCACAAGCTGGTCGGCGCCCAATATCCAGTAATAGTCGGGCCCCCTGGGCAACTGACGCAGCGTAGCTATGGTGTAGCTGGCGCCGCCCCGTGTAATTTCAATGGGGTTGATGCGCAAGTAGGCGTCGTGCCGGCTGGCGATTTCCAGCATGGCCAGGCGATGTTCGCTGCTGGCGGCCAGGGGTTCGCGTTGCCAGGGGTTGGCCGCTGGTATCAGCTGAACCTCTTCCAGGCCCAGAAACTGCCAGGCCGCGCGGGCCAGGCTGATGTGTGCCAGGTGTATGGGGTCAAAGCTGCCGCCCAGCAAGCCGGTTTTTACAGCCATGCGCGTGGTGTCAGGAAGTCGGACAGCCTGGCTTCGGCCGAGCCGGCCTCAGGCGTCCAGTTATAGCGCCATGTGGCGGTTGGCGGCATGGAAAGCAGAATGGACTCGGTGCGTCCGCCAGACTGCAGGCCAAACAAGGTGCCACGGTCGAAGACCAGGTTGAATTCCACATAGCGGCCACGGCGGTAAGCCTGGAAGTCGCGTTCTTTTTCGGTATAAGCCGTGTCGCGGCGTTTTTCGACGATGGGCAGGTAGGCCTTCAGGAAGCTGTCGCCCACCGAGCGCGTGAGTGCGAAGCTGTGCTCGAAGCTGGTTTCGTTCAGGTCGTCGAAAAACAGCCCGCCCACGCCGCGTGTTTCATTGCGGTGCTTCAGGTAGAAGTACTCGTCGCACCACTTCTTGTAGGCCGGGTATTTGTCGGCCCCAAAAGGGGCGACGGCATCGTGACATACCTGGTGGAAGTGCCGGGCGTCTTCTTCAAAAGGGTAGTACGGCGTCAAGTCCAGACCGCCGCCAAACCAGAATACATCGTCGTCGTTGCTGCCCGCTGCCGGGTGGGCGACGAACAGGCGCACGTTCATGTGCACGGTTGGAATATAGGGGTTGCGCGGATGCAGCACCAGCGATACGCCCATGGCTTCCCAGGGGCGGCCGGCCAGTTCCTTGCGATGGGCGCTGGCCGAAGGGGGCAGTGTCTTGCCCTGAACGTGGCTGAACAGTACGCCGGCCCGTTCCAGCAGCGCGCCGCCTTCCAGGTAGCGCGAAATGCCGCCGCCGCCTTCATTGCGATCCCACTGGTCGGTTTCAAAAGGCGTGCCATCGGCGGCTTCCAGAGCCGACACTATGCGTGACTGGAGATCCAGGAAATAGTCGCGGGCCGTTGGAATGGCAACGGTCATGCCGACCCTCCGGGCAGCGCGCGCCAGCCGATGTCGCTGCGGTACTGACGGCCGTCGAACCGGGTTTGCGCTACGGCCGCATAGGCCGTGGCCTGGGCGCGTTTGACCGAGTCGCCAAGGGCGGTGACGCACAATACGCGTCCCCCCGAGGTTTTCAGCTCGTCGCCATCCAGGCGGGTGCCGGCATGAAAGATCACGCAGTCGGGCGTGTCGTCGGGCAGGCCGTGGATCACGTCGCCGGTACGCGGTGTGCCGGGATAGTTGTGGGCGGCAATTACCACGCCCAGCGCCGTGCGGCGATCCCAGTCGATGTTGGCCTGATCCAGGTTGCCGTTGAGCGCCAGCTCGAACACTTCGGTCAGGTCGTTCTTTATGCGCATCATGATGGGCTGCGTTTCCGGATCACCCATGCGGCAGTTGAATTCCAGCACTTTCAGGGAGCGGGTGGCATCGGGGCCGTCGCCTATCATCAGGCCGGCATACAGGAAGCCGGTGTAGGGGTTGCCGTCTTTGGCCATGCCCGCCAGCGTGGGGTTGATGACCTCGCGCATGATGCGGTTGTGCAGGGCGGGGGTAATGACCGGTGCGGGCGAATAGGCGCCCATGCCGCCGGTATTCGGGCCCTGGTCGTTGTCTTGCAGGCGTTTGTGATCCTGGCTGGTGGCCAGCGTCAGCACGTGCTGGCCGTCGCACATGACGATGAAGCTGGCTTCTTCGCCGGACAGGAATTCTTCCACGACCACGCGTGCGCCGGCTTCGCCGAATGAGCCATCGCCCAGCATCATGTCTATGGCTTCATGCGCCTGGGCCAGGTCCATGGCTACGACCACGCCTTTGCCCGCTGCCAGACCGTCGGCCTTCACCACGATGGGCGCACCTTGCCCGGTGATGTAGGCCTTGGCCAGCGCCGGATCGGTAAAGGTCTGGTAGGCGGCCGTAGGGATCTGATGACGCACCATGAAAGCCTTGGCGTAATCCTTGGAGCTTTCCAGCTGGGCTGCCGCACGGGTGGGGCCGAAGATTTTCAGCCCGGCATTGCGAAAGGCATCGACCACGCCCGCCGCAAGCGGCGCTTCCGGGCCGACCACGGTAAAGGCGATCTTTTCCTGCCTGGCGAAAGCAATCAGCTCGTCGGTGGCGCTGATCTCAAGGTTCTGCATATTGTCGGCCAGGGCCGTGCCGCCATTGCCGGGTGCAACGTAAACGGTTTGTACGCGCGGCGACTGGGCCAGTCGCCAGGCCAGTGCATGTTCCCGGCCACCGCCGCCAATTACGAGTAGTTTCATGGATGTCTGAACGCTCAGGTAAATTTAAAAGAGAGTGGCTACTCGTCGATATCGCCGGATTCGTCGAAGGTGGCGGTGGAATAGACTTCCTGCACGTCGTCCAGGCCTTCGAGCATGTCCAGCATTTTCTGCATCTTGATGGCGTCGTCGCCCGCGAGTTCGGTTTCGTTCAGGGCTTTCATGACGATGTCCTGCACTTCGGGCGTGAGTTCGGCCTGCTCGAAGGCGGCCTTGACGGCGGCGTAGTCGGCAGGGGCGGTAATGACCTCTATCATGCCTTCTTCGTCAGTCTGGATGTCTTCGGCGCCGGCTTCCAGGGCGGCTTCCATCACGGCTTCTTCTGAAGTACCCGGAGCAAACAGGAACTGACCGCAGTGCTTGAACATGAAGGCCACCGAGCCTTCCTGGCCCAGATTGCCGCCGTTTTTGCTGAATGCGTGGCGCACTTCTGCGACCGTGCGCATGCGATTGTCGGTCATGCAGTCGACAATAACGGCTGCACCGCCTACGCCGTAGCCTTCATAGCGGATTTCTTCATAGTTCGCGCCGTCGGCCGCACCCGCGCCGCGCTGGATGGCGCGCTGGATGTTGTCTTTCGGCATATTGGCGGCGGTGGCCTTGTCCCAGGCGAGCCGCAAGCGTGGATTGGAGTCGGGATCAGGGCCGGCGGCACGCGCCGCAACGGTGATCTCACGAATGATTTTTGTCCAGAGTTTGCCGCGCTTGGCATCTTGGCGACCCTTTCGGTGCTGGATATTCGCCCATTTACTGTGTCCGGCCATAAAAGTCTTATTAATCTAAATGCGAGTTACGGTGACCCTATTTTAGCGCGTGCAGTAACCAGGGCATCGAATTACACTTGAGGTCCTTTTATTTGCCTTTTTGCGGATGAGAAATATGGCCGATCCCGTCGTTATTGCAAAGAATGATCAGGTGCAAACCACATTGCTGCCCAAGCTGGCTAATCGCCACGGCTGTATTACCGGCGCCACCGGCACCGGCAAGACCGTGACCCTGCAGGTGCTGGCGGAGTCGTTTTCGCGTATGGGTACGCCGGTCTTCATGGCCGACGTCAAGGGCGACCTTAGCGGTATTTCGCAGGCTGCCGTACCCAATCCCAAGCTGCAGGAACGCCTGACCAACCTGGGTCTGCCTGAACCGGTATGGGGCGGCAGCCCGGTTGTGTTCTGGGATATTTTCGGTGAGCAGGGGCATCCGGTGCGGGCCACGGTCTCCGACATGGGGCCGCTGTTGCTGGCTCGCATGCTGGAACTGAACGACACACAGGAAGGTGTGCTGAACATCGTGTTCCGGGTGGCCGACGACGAAGGGCAGCTGCTGCTCGATCTGAAAGACTTGCGCGCCATGCTGCAGAATGTGGCTGATCGTTCCGCGGAATTGCGTACGCGTTACGGCAATGTCTCGTCGGCATCGGTGGGCGCCATACAGCGCAGCTTGCTGCGTCTGGAATCGCAAGGGGCCAATCAGTTCTTTGGCGAACCCATGCTCGATATTTTCGACTGGATGCGAACCGATGCCAAAGGCAAGGGCATCGTCAATATTCTGGCGGCCAACAAGCTCATGCAGGCGCCGCGCCTGTACGCCGTCTTCCTGCTCTGGATGCTGGCCGACCTGTACGAGGGGCTGCCTGAAGTCGGTGATCCCGACCAGCCCAAGTTCGTGTTCTTTTTCGATGAAGCCCATTTGCTGTTCAACGACGCGCCCAAGGCCCTGCTCGAAAAAATCGAGCAGGTGGTGCGGCTGGTGCGTTCCAAAGGCGTGGGGGTTTACTTCGTTACGCAGAACCCCCTGGACATTCCCGATACGGTATTGGGGCAGCTCGGTAACCGTGTCCAGCATGCCTTGCGCGCGTTTACGCCGCGCGATCAGAAGGCGGTCAGGACGGCGGCCGAGACCATGCGCCCGAATCCCGACCTGGATATCGAAGCCGCCATCACCGAGCTGGGCGTGGGCGAGGCCCTGGTTTCCATGCTCGATGTCAAAGGCCGGCCTACGATAACCCAGCGGGTCTGGATGGTCGCGCCGGGCAGCCGTATCGGCCCGGCCACCGATGCCGAACGCCAGGCCTTGCGCTCGGCGTCGTTGCTTGGTGGCAAGTACGACAAGGCGGTCGACCGCGAATCGGCCTACGAAGTTTTGAAAAAGCGTGCGGCGGCTGCGGAACAGGAAGCGGCCCGCGTTGAGCAAGAGCAAGCCGCACAAGAGGCCGCCCAGGCCGCTGCCAAAACCACGAGCGGCGGCAAGCAGGAAACAGACTCGGGCCTGATGGGCGACGTCAGCGATTTTCTGTTCGGCTCGACCGGGCCTCGCGGTGGCCGGCGCGACGGAGTGGTGCAGTCTGCCGTGAAAAGCGCCGTGCGCAGTACGGCAACCCGCCTTTTGCGTGGCGTACTGGGTTCGCTGATAGGCGGCAAAAGCCGCTGAAACCGTTATGATGCTGCCATTGGCGATCAACAGATTTCGAATAATTTAACGACAGGACACAGGAGTAAAAATGGCTAAGTCTCACAAAATCGCAGTTATTGCGGGTGATGGTATCGGGAAAGAAGTTATGCCCGAAGGCCTGCGGGTGCTGGATGCCGTATCGAAGCGCTACGGCATCGGGCTGGACTACGATGTGCTGGACTGGAGCACCGACTACTACGCCAGGCACGGCCGCATGATGCCTGAAGACTGGAAGGAACGCATAGGCGGGCACGAGGCCATTTTCTTTGGCGCCATCGGCTGGCCCGACATTGCGCCTGACCACATCGTGTTGTGGGAATCGCTGTTCAAGTTCCGCCGTGAATTCGACCAATACATCAACTTGCGTCCGGTGCGACTGATGCCCGGCATCAAGACGCCATTGGCCGATCGCAAGCCCGGCGATATTGATTTCTTCATTGTCCGTGAGAACACCGAAGGCGAATACTCCAACAGCGGCGGCATTCTGTTCCAGGGCACCGAGCGTGAAGTGGTCATTCAGGAAAGCGTTTACACCCGCGTCGGAGCCGACCGCGTGTTGAAGTTCGCCTTCGATCTGGCGCAAAAACGTGGCAAGCACCTGACCGCCGCAACAAAATCGAACGGTATCTCCATTTCCATGCCCTGGTGGGACAGCCGGGTCGCCGAGATCAGCAAGCAGTACCCCGACGTGAAATGGGACAAATTCCACATCGATATCCTGTGCGCACACTTTGTGCAGCGCCCCGACTTTTTCGACGTGGTGGTGGCGTCCAACCTGTTTGGCGACATTCTGTCCGACCTGGGCCCGGCCTGCACCGGCACCATCGGTATTGCGCCTTCGGCCAACCTGAACCCCGAGCGCAAGTTCCCGTCGCTGTTCGAACCCGTACACGGCTCGGCCCCCGATATCGCCGGCAAAGGCCTGGCCAACCCCATAGGGCAAATCTGGAGCGGCGCCCTGATGCTGGATTTCCTGGGCTACCCGGAAGCGTCTGCCCAGGTCGTCAAGGCCATAGAAACCGTGCTTGAACACGGGCCACGCACCCCCGACATGGGTGGCAAGGCCAACACGCAGGACGTTGGCAAGGCCGTGGCCGAAGCCATCGCCAAGGGGTAGTTTTTCGTATACCGACATCCATGTGGATATGCACATGGGCAAGAAAGCTGCATAGGAACGGTAGCGCGATCAGGCCGACTTTTTGTCGGCCTTGCGCAACCCCGACCAGACAATAGCGCTGATCATCAGAATCCCCCCCAGCACGGCACGCATGCTTGGGTACTGGGCGAACAGCACGGCCGCGAACACAATGGCATAAACAGGTTCCAGCGCAATCACGATGCCTGCGCTGCGGGCTTGCAGCACCATCAGGCTGGACACCAGCAAGAAGTGCGACAGCGCCGTGCACATGACCCCCAGCACCGCCAGCCAGACCCAGTCCATGGCACCCAGCTGCCCGATGGCAGACACGGAGAACGGCAAGGTCAGCAGGGCAACAAACAGGTTTTCCCAGCAGGCCACTTTGTGTGCCGGAATATGCGTGGCCGCACGCCGGTTGATCAGCGTAAACGCAGCAAAGGAAAGACCCGACAGTAACGCCCAGAGCAATCCGACGGTGGCGTCGTCCTGGAAATCAAACGAGGGCGTTACCAGGATCAGGCCCAGCGTGACCAGCAGCAGGATCAGCCATTCGCTGGCACTGACTTTTTCTTTCAGAAGGAAGTATTCGCCGAGTGTGATAAACGCGGGGAAGCTGGCGAAACCCAGGGTGGCAATGGCCACGCCGCTGATCTTGACGGCAATAAAGAAGGTAACCCAGTGCACGGCCAGCATGGCGCCCGCGATGGCCAATATGCCCAGATCACGAGCCGTGATGTTCCGGATGGGCGATACGCCCTGGTAGCGCATGAACGCCAGCAATGCGATCACGGCAAAGCACGCACGACCGGCCGTGATGGCCATGGCGTCGGCCTGAATCAGTTCGCCGAAGATGCCCGTAAGCCCAAACAAAACGGCGGCGATATGAATCGAAAAAAGAGCACGTTGACGATTCATATTACGGTACGGGAAGGCAATTAAGATTTAAACTAGGTGTTGTCGAGCAAGCATCACAAATTACGCAAGGAGTCTGTCTTGGAAACCCAGGTCAAAGCAATACGCATCGAAAAAAATGGTGGTCCCGAGGTACTGCAGCTTGTATCAGTGCAGGTTCCGGCGCCACAGGAAAACGAAGTCACTATACGCCAAAAAGCGGTAGGCCTTAATTTTATCGATATTTACTGCCGTAGTGGCTTGTATGCCCATCCCTTGCCGCACGGCCTGGGCTTTGAAGCCTCGGGCGTGGTCGAAGCGGTCGGCGCCGGCGTCAAGCATCTTAAAGTGGGCGATCGCGTTGCTTATGGCCAAAGCCCGCTTGGTGCCTACGCAGAAGCCCGTACCCTGCCGGCTGACCGCGTGGTCAAGATTCCCAAGGGCGTCAGCTTCGAACAGGCGGCTGCCATCATGCTCAAAGGCCTGACCGTACAGTACCTGTTCCGGCAAACCTATCGCCTGCAGGGCGGTGAAACCATTCTGTTCCATGCCGCTGCGGGTGGCGTGGGCCTGATCGCCTGCCAGTGGGCCAAGGCACTGGGCGTCAAGCTGATCGGCACAGCCTCCACACCTGAAAAAGCCGCTTTGGCCAAGGCCAACGGCGCCTGGGAAGTCATCGACTACTCGCGTGAAAACGTGGTCGAGCGCGTCAAGGAACTGACCAACGGCAAGAAAGTGCCGGTCGTGTACGACGGCGTGGGTAAAGATACCTGGACAACCTCGCTCGACTGCCTCGAGCCGCGCGGCCTGATGGTCAGCTTCGGCAACGCTTCGGGTCCGGTCAACGGCGTCAATCTGGGCGTGCTTGCCAGCAAGGGCTCGCTGTTCGTAACCCGGCCTACGCTGGGCACGCACGTTGCCACTCTGGAGAAAATGAAAGCGGCTTCCAAAGAAATGTTCGATCTGGTTGCCAAGAAAAAGATCGACATCACCATCGGTCAGCGCTTTCCGCTGGAAGCGGCTGCCGATGCCCAGGAAGCCCTGGCCGCGCGCAAGACGGTGGGAGCCACCATTCTTACGCTCGATTAATTTGCTGTCGTAATCAGTCGTCGATATCGAAATCCAGCGTACGGCCATCGGCAGAGAATTCGGCATCGAATTCCTGCCCGTCGGCCAGCCTGCCCTCAATCTCGATACGACCATCACGCTCGAACTCGATTTTTTCGAGCCGGGCGTCGGCAGGCCATTGCTTGTTTTCAAGAATTGGCGCGGGTACCAGGCTGCGGATATCAGCAATCGGGAAAAGATCATTACCCCGCGATTCGATATCCTCGATGGCGTCCTTGCCATCGAGTTCGATTTCCACTTTGGCGTTGCTTGGCAGCGTGGCCCTGATGCGGCGTCCGTACTCGGCGCGGGGCTTTTCACGAATTTCGATATTGCTGAGTCCCAGGTCGCTGACGGCCTTGGGCAGGTCTTGAGCCAGCGTGATGCCGGGAATGGCGAGGCCGGCAGCGATGACAATGGCAGACAGTGTGAGCTTCATGTAACAGTTCCTTAGAGTGAATGCTCGAGGGTGCTTGAACCCAGTCTAGCAGACATCCATGTTTCTATTCTTGCAAGGCCATTGGATTGAAACTCAGCGTTGCCCAACGATAGAGTTTTTTCTTGTCAGTCCATACGGTAGCGCTGCAGTTTCTCTTCGTCAATTTCCAGCCCCAGTCCAGCGCTATTCGGTAAATCAAGACTCCCAGTGGATAGGTTCATCTGGGTAGTGGTTATGTCATCACGCATTTTCAGGGGGCCAACGCTTTCCAACCCTTCAAGCACATCTGCACTAGTGGCCGCTAACATGATTTCCGCTGCGGTATTTATGTTTAGGCCAAAGCCATGTCCAATCACGATTTTCAGGCCAGCAGCGCTAGCAGTTTCCATCATATGGCGACATTTGATTAAGCCTCCTTGTTTCATGACTTTGAATTTGACGATATCTGCGCAATCCGCCCGGATGGCATCAATGAGGCTTTGATGGTCTGTGATCGCTTCGTCGGCCATGACAGGGATACCTATCGCCTGACGAACTTTGGCTAAACCTGGTAAGTCGTTGGCCGCAACAGGTTGCTCAAGCAACTGGAGATGATAAGGTTCTAAAAGATGTCCAAGGGTAATACCGTCAGCCACGCTGTATCCCGCATTAGCGTCGCCCCGTAGCTGCATTTCCGGGCCTACAGCTTCTCTGACTGCATGTATACGGTCACGGTCTGCATATACGTCTCCACCAAGCTTTATTTTTGCTGACCGGAAACCAGCGGCTTGCCATTGTTGGGCCTCGCGCGCTGCCTGGTCAGGCGGCACAATGCCTATCCAGGCATTGAAGTGTAGGCACTGGTTTACCGCACCCCCGAGCAATTGATGTACTGGTATGGCTAATGCACGACCCAAAAGGTCGCAGCAGGCCATCTCTATAGCCGCTTTGGCTTCCATATAACCAAGCAGAACGGTATCCATCAAATCAGAAATCCGCTGAAGGTTACTGACGTCAAAGCCTATTAGTGCTGGTGCCAATGTGCTTCGCAGGCTGTTGATGGATTGTTCTATGGCTTCTGTTGAGTAGCCGGGTAGAGGGTCGACATTACCCAAGCCGATGTGGGTGCCGGACCTGAGTCGCACGATAATACTGTGCTGGGTGGTGTTGGTGGCGTAAGCGTTGCGAAAGCCATCGCCGAGCAAAGGGACGGCGATGCGGAATATCTCAACGGTGGTGATGGGTAATGTCATCAATAGAATATCCAAATTATGCCCATGGCATCCTAGTCGACCTTGGCGCCTGACTCCTTGATGATTTGGGCGTACTTGTCCATTTCCCTGTGCCAAAACTCTTTGAAATCAACCCGCGAGCTGCCAATCGGGTCGGCGCCGGCATCTGTGATGCGTTTCTCAATGTCAGGTATTTTCAGCACGGCTACTACATCTTTATTAATCTTATCGAGTATCTCTTCAGAAGTTCCCTTGGGTGCATACAGCCCGTACCAGTTCAGAATCTCGAAATCATCGATGGAAAGCGCCTCATTGACGGTGGGTACATCGGGAAGTGAAGCCATACGCTTACTGGAAGTAACGGCCAGAGCTGTAAGCTTTTTATCGTTGATATGGGGCACAACGAGCGGAGCGGAGGATATGGAAGTTTGGACATGGCCGGCAAGTACGTCAGCGACGGCGGGAGAGCCTCCGCGATAGGGAATATGTGATAAACCCAGTCTCGTCTTGGTTTCCAGCAATGCGCCGGCCATATGTTGGACACCGCCACTTCCAGCTGAGGCATAAGTGACCGGGGCCTGTTTCGATACAGTCTTTGCGCTTTCAATATCTTTTATGCCTGTTGATGGGTGAGCCACCCATATCAATGGTGTGGTGGCGGTCAAAGTGATGGGCAGTAGATCTTTGGCAGGATCGTAAGCCATAGACTTGTAAAGATTTTGATTGATGGCGACTTCCGCTGTAGATGAAAGCAATAAAGTGTGGCCGTCCGGCTCTGATTTGGCTACCGCATCGGCACCTATCATGCCGCTGGCGCCAGCTCGGTTGTCTACGATAACGGTCTGACCCCATATCGGGCTGAGCTTGTCGCTTATCAGTCGCGCAATCAAGTCGGTCACGCCGCCCGCAGGAAACGGCACAATGATTTTGACCGTTTTCGTTGGATAGCTCTGCGCTGTTGCCAATAAAGGTAAGCAGGTGCTGGTGGCAAAAAGGGTGGCTGCGATGGTAAGGCGCAGGCGAGTGCTATGTGTTTTTTTCATGTCATCCTCCAATTATTTATATGTCTTCCGGACTGGTTTGCCGTGATGCGCTGTGTGAGTATTGGGTTCAGCTTGAGCCTATTTCTCCGTCTCGAGCCTTTGCAGATACCCATCCTCCGTCAACCGTTAGCGTGGTTCCATTAACGTAGGATGCGTCGTCCGAGGCTAAGTACGCGGCAGCCTTGGCGATATCATTCCCTTGTCCCCAACGGCCAACCAGCGTTTCTCCACCCCAATCGACGTTGTTATCGTTTTTTGCTTGAGCATTTAGTGGAGTAGCGATAGACCCCGGTGCTATGGCGTTTACGGTGATGCCGCTGTGGCGTAGATCTATTGCTGCTGCTCGCGTGAGGCCTAATGTGCCAGCTTTTGCGGCGCAGTACGCAACTCGATCCGGTCTTCCGACAAAGCTTGCGATGGAAGCAATGTTAATTATTCGACCCCAGCCGCGTTCGATCATGGCAGGTGCGAAAGCACGGGTGCAATAGAAATGTCCGGTGAGATTGATGTTGATCATCTTCTCCCAGTCGTCGTCAGTATGGTCAAGTAATGATTTGACTATGCGGACCCCCGCGTTGTTGATAAGTATGTCTGCGGACCTTCCGCATTGTTGCGTTACTTGTGCTGCCAAGGCCGACACGCTGGAAGAGTCTGTAATATCAACGGCGATGGCATGGACGTGGTTTGTGCCCAGTTCTTTTGCCAGTGCCGTAGCAGCACTGATATTCAGATCGGCGACTACAACAGTAGCTCCCTGTGCAGCAAACTCGCGGCATATCGATGAGCCAGCACCGCTGGCTCCACCCGTGACTACGGCCACGCGTTCTGTAAATCTTCCTGTGCCTGCTGTGCTGCTCATTTCTTCTCCTGGGTTGATCGAATATGGGGACAGTCTAGCAACTCAGAGTGTTTTGTTTTTCTGTATTATTAGTTCTTTTAGTTAATAAAAACAAAAATTAAGCAGAGCGAATGTGATGCCTGAAAGAGGAGGCGCTTGTGTCTATACGAGAGCTTAAAACTTTGGTTGCGGTAGCGGAATATGGCAGCATTTCAGCGGCTGCAGAGCGTGTATTCCTAAGTGTGCCAGCCGCTGCGGCGCAGGTCGCCAAGCTGGAAAGTGAGTTCAAGACCTCTTTATTGAATCGAGCGCGCAAACCCGCACAATTGACGCCCCAGGGCCTGGCGTTGGTGGTTCAGGCCAAAGAGGTAATAGCTCGTTATTCGCAGCTGTACGAGGCTGTTTCTTCCTCTGAAGACCTAACAGGCGTGTTGAATATTGCAGCGATACCGACAGCACTTACCGGTGTGATACCCAGGGCACTAATCGCCTTTCGAAAGGCTCATCCCCGAGCTCAAATTAGGTTGGAGCACGGGCTGTCGCCGTCTTTAGCCGAGCGTCTCAGGCACAGGGAATTGGACGCCGCAATTATCAGTGAACCCCAGGGACCCATACCAGATCTACAGTGGACAGCGTTTACCGAAGAACCTATTGTGGTGATCGCTCGAGCTACAGGAACGAGCGAGCAGAGTGATCAAGCATTGTTGCGCGCCCACCCATATATTCGTTTTAATCGTCATTTCTGGGTGAACCGTATCATTGAGGAAGATTTGCAGCGAAGAAAGCTCTTGACTAACCCGATCATGGAATTGGATTCATTGGAAGCCATTGGCCAGATGGTTCGCTATGGACTTGGTGTATCCATCATTCCCTTGAGCTCACGTAGTTTTCTGCGCCTGCACAAGCTTAAAGCGGTCCCATTCGGTGAGCCGGGGTTGACCCGGTCTGTAGTGCTGGCTGAGCCTAAAGACAGCGCTAAGCTGAGGCTTACATCGGCGTTCAGGGATTGTTTGCTCCGTGCGGGAAGGCAGCGACTAGTCTTGTAGAGGGATGCTTTAAGCATACGCTTGCAAGCTCGCAACAGTAAGTGCCTGTGCTTTGCAGGCACTTACCAGTTGCGGATCGTGGCTGGCGAACAGCACGACCTTGCTTTTTGCCCAGGCCTTGAACTGTTCGGCCAGCACCGCGATGGCTTGCTTGTCCAGTCCGCTGCTGGGGCCGTCGGCAATGATGACGGCCGGATCACCCAGGGCAGCAGCGGCCAGGTAAACCTTGCGGCGTGTGCCTGTGGACATCTGCTCGAAGCGCTTGTCCAGGTGTGACTCCAGCCCCAGCCGGTAGGCCAGTTCTAGTACGGCATCATCCACCTGTGTGTGCTTTTCAGTGGCAACGTGTTCCAGCAGGCCGCGCCCCGTTTGCTCTGGAAACACCATGCAATTGTCGGGCACATAGGCCAGGCGGGCCCTGGCCTGCTGTGGCGCCCGAGCGATGGAGTGCCCATCGACCCAGACGTCTCCGGTATCGGGTGCCAGGGTGCCCGCGATGAGCGCGAGCAGGGTGGACTTGCCGGTGTTGTCTTCTTCGCACAAAGCCGTGCATCCGGGCCTGAAGCTGTGCGTCAGGCCCTGGAACACCAGATGGTCGCCGTAGCGCTTGCTGATATTGTCGATACGTAGCATGCGCCGAACCTTACGCCTGCTCGTGATATTTCAGTACGCGTTCGACTTCTTGTTTGGAGCCCAGCACCACGCCTATGCGCTGGTGCAGGGCGGTGGGCTGTACGTCCAGGATGCGCTGGTTGCCGTCTATGGCCATGCCGCCGGCCTGTTCCACAATAAAGCTCATGGGATTGGCTTCATACATCAGTCGCAGCTTGCCGGCCTTGCCTGAAGGCCGCTGATCGCGCGGGTACATGAAGATACCGCCACGGGTCAGGATGCGATGCACGTCGGCCACCATCGAGGCAATCCAGCGCATGTTGTAGTCTTTTTCCAGGGGGCCGGTTTTGCCCGCCAGGCAGTCGTCGATATAGCGTTTCACCGGTGCTTCCCAGTGTCGCATGTTCGACATGTTGATGGCGAATTCAGCCGTTTGTTCGGGAATCCGGATGGATTCATTGGTGAGTACCCACGAACCCATTTCGCGATCCAGTGTGAAGCTGACCACACCGGTGCCCACGGTAAGAACCAGCATGGCCTGCGGCCCGTAAACGGCGTAGCCTGCGGCCACCTGCTGCGAACCGGGCTGCAGGAAGTCTTGCTCTTCCACGTCGCGGCCCGAGGCGTCGTGCGGCGCATGCAGCACCGAGAATATGGTGCCTATGGATACGTTCACGTCGATGTTCGATGATCCGTCCAGGGGATCGAACAGCAGCAGGTATTCGCCCTTGGGATAGCGGTTGGGAATGCGGTGTATGGTTTCCATTTCCTCGGAAGCCATGGCGGCCAGGTGTCCGCCCCATTCATTGGCTTCAAGCAGCACTTCGTTCGACATTACATCGAGTTTTTTCTGCACTTCACCCTGAACGTTCTCGGTTTCCAGGCTGCCCAGCACGCCGCCCAGGGCGCCTTTGCTGACGGCATGATTGATGGTTTTGCAGGCCCGCGCAACGGTTTCTATCAGCAGGCGTACTTCAGCCGAAACGGCTTTCTCTTGTCTTTGTTGTTCAACCAGATACTGGGTCAGTGTCTTGCGTGTCATGAATGAATGCTCCGGAGGCTAGATATTCAAGGCTTTGGAAATGATTTCGGCGACGTTGGGCGAGAGTTTTGGCTGCTGGCGGATATGTTCCAGGGCCTTGCGCAGCGCCGTACGGTGGGGTTCGCCAAAGCGGGCCCAGTTATCGAACGCACGGGCCAGCCTGGCGGCAATCTCGGGATTGATCTGGTCCAGGGCCAGCACTTGTTCGGCCCAGAAGGCATAGCCTTCTGGGCTATGCACGCCTTGCAGGTTGTTCAGGCAAAACTGGAAGATCAGTGCGCGCGCACGATTGGGATTGCGCATGGAAAACGCCGGATGCACCATCAGTGCCCGTGCTTTGTCCAACGTGGTAGAGGGTGCAACGGCCTGCAGTGTGAACCACTTGTCTATGACCAGGGGATCGTGCTGCCATTGCTCGTAGAAGTGGTCCAGGGCCTGGGCGCACTCGGTAGAGCTGGAATAATGGCTTAGCGCCGACAGCGCGCCCATGCGATCGGTCATGTTGCGCGCGTCGTAGTACTGTGCTAGGGCCAGGGTTTCGCCTTCGGGGTGTCCGGCGGCCAGCAGATGGCTTAGCGCCAGGTTCTTCAGGGCGCGCCGGCCGGAAGACAGCGGGTCGGGCTGATAGGCGGTATCGGTATCGACGTTGTCGTGGTAGGTCTCCAGCCATTGTGTCTGCAAGGCCTGGCCCAGTTGGGTGCGCAGGTAGCGGCTGGCCCGGATCACGCCCAGCGGATCCATAGGTGCGGTTTTCTCCAGTAGCTCGCGCTGGCTGGGCAGGCTCAAGACCCTGGCCTTGTACGCCGTGGTTAGCGAGGCATCGTTCAGCAGGCTGCGCCAGGTGTCCAGGAAAGCGGGGTCGATCGCGGGGGTGTCGTTGTCTGAAAATGCCCGGATCAATGCCAGCAGCTGGCGGGTGGCCAGGGTCTGGCAGGCTTCCCAGCGGGCAAAGGGGTCGGTGTCGTGCCTGGCCAAAAGCGCCAGGTCGGCATCGCTGCGTTCGAAATCAACCATGACTGGCGCGGAAAAATTGCGCAGCAACGACGGCACGGGCTGCTCGGGAACGCCGGTGAAGGTCCAGCTTTGTTCTTCCTGGCTCAGTTCAAGCACAATGGTGTCTTGCGACTGCCCCTGATGGTTGATGCTTAATGCGCGGCCGTCTTGTCCGAGCAAGCCCATGGCAAACGGAATATGCAGGGGCAGCTTGGGCTGGGGCGGGTTGACGAGTTTTTCGATGCCCACCGGTGCGTTGTGCTGCCTTAGGGTGACCGTGCAGGTCTGGTCTTGAGCCTGGTAGCTCAGGCTGACGTGCACACGGGGCGTGCCGGCCTGGGCGTACCAGCGGCGAAAGATATCGAAATTCTTGCCGGGGTTCTGCTGTGTGTAGACTGATTCCATGGCACTGACGAAATCATCGCACGTGACTGCCTGGCCATCGTGGCGCCTGAAGTACTCGGCCATCCCGGCCTGAAAGCCGGCCTCGCCCAGCAGGGTGTGCTGCATGCGTATGACCTCGGCGCCTTTTTCATAAACCGTGGCGGTGTAGAAGTTGCCGATTTCCTGGTAGCTTTCCGGCCGTATGGGGTGTGCCATGGGGCCGGCGTCTTCGGGAAACTGAGCCAGGCGCAGCGTGCTGACGTCGTCTATGCGTTTCACGGCGCGTGCGCTTTGTGCTTCGGCGCCTTCCAGGCCTTGGGCCAGCATGTCGGCCGAGAACTCCTGGTCGCGGAATACCGTAAGGCCTTCTTTCAACGACAGCTGGAACCAGTCGCGGCAGGTAACCCGGTTGCCGGTCCAGTTGTGGAAATATTCATGACCTATGACGGCTTCGATGGCGCGGTAGGCGGCGTCGGTGGCTGTGTCGGAATCGGCCAGAACGTAGGCGGCGTTGAATACGTTCAGGCCTTTGTTTTCCATGGCGCCCATATTGAAGTCGTGGGCGGCCACGATCATGAACCGGTCAAGGTCCAGTTCCAGTCCGAAGCGGCTTTCGTCCCACTTGACCGAGCGGTCCAGGCAATCCATGGCCCACTCGGTTTTATTCAGCGTGCCCGGGTCGCTGAGAACCTGCAGCAAGGCTTTGCGGCCGCTGCCGGTTTGTATGTTGAGTTCGCGGCAGTCGAACTTGCCGGCAACCAGGGCAAACAGATAGCTGGGCTTGGGATGCGGATCTTCCCATGTTGCTTCGTGACGGCCGTCGGGCAGTTCGCGCTGCTCGATCAGGTTGCCGTTGGACAGCAGCAGGGGGTAGTGCTGCTTGCTGGCCTGCATGCGCACACGATACGGCGCCATGACGTCGGGCCGGTCAGGGAACCAGGTGATGCGCCTGAAGCCTTCCGCTTCGCATTGGGTGAACAGCTTTCCGCCCGACACATACAAGCCCATCAGGCTCGAGTTTTGCTCGGGCTGGCACAGGCTGGTGATTTTCAGCACAAAGCTTGAGGTCTGGGGCAGTATCGTCAGGGTGTCGTCCTGCAGCTGATAGTCTTGCGCTGTCAGTGGCTTGTCGTTCAGCAAAACGGCTTCCAGCTGCAGCTCTTGCCCGTTCAGGACCAGTGGCTGCAGACTGGCGCCGGCCTGTTCGAAGTGCAGCTGCGAGTGCACCCGCGTTTGGGCCGGATCAAGCTCGAAATCAAGCTGCACCTGGGTAAGGCGGTAGGGGTAGGGCTGATAATCGTGACGTAGAATGGTTGGAGCGGTATCTGTGCGCATGACTGGACCAATAACAGGCGAAGTAGCCTATTGTAGTGTTTGCTTGGTGTTGCGGTTTTTACATCAATTATGCAACCTTTGCCGAACATATGCGGTCTGATGGAAACCAGGTGGTACAAGATGCTTGTACGCCGGCTTGTATGTCGTTAGTTAGTCTAGGAATAGCTTATGTGGCACAAATTTTGTCGTTACCAGACAGCCATGCTGCGATGCTTGGTGCTCGGCAGCGTTTTTTTGATAGCCGGATGCGCATCAACGCTGTCGGCTCGCGTTACCAGCTTTCAGCAGTGGCCGGGCAACGCCCAGGGTGATTCGTATCGCATCGTGCCCGCCCAGGCACAGAAGAACAACCTGGAATTCCAGGCTGTGGCAGATATGGTCAGGGCCAATATCGGCCCCACAGGCCTGGTCGAGTCTCAGTCAGGCCAGGCGCGTTTCGATTTGCATATTACTTATGAAAACCCGGTTACCAAAACCTGGGTTCAGCGCTATAACGATCCGTATCTGAACGATGGCTGGATGGGTCCGGCCTTTGGCGGATATTACGGCGGCTTTCATGGCTGGGGCTGGGGTGGTATTTATATGGCCCCTACGGTGCAGAATTTCCCGGTCGAGATATATAACAATACCTTGACCATCGTTATTAACGATAATCAGGCCAATAATGCTGAAGTTTATCGTTCAAGCGCCGTAAACCTTAGCTCGAACAATAATCTGTTACAGGTCATGCCTTATTTAGCCCAGGCGGTATTCGACCGTTTCCCGGGCAATAACGGGCAGGTACGCGAGGTGCAGTACGACAGGCCGCGCTGAGTGATCAGGAATTGGCGATCAGGAATTGGTCGCGGCTCTTGCCTTCGGCCTCGGCGTTGGTGATCCAGCGCGGGGCCTTGCCGCGACCCGTCCAGGTTTCGTTGGTTTCCGGGTGGCGATATTTGGCCGGAACCGTGCGTTTTACCGCCGGGCCTGCTGCCGCTTTCGTGGTGCGTGTGGCAGTGCTGGTGCGCGGAGTGGTTTTTTGTTTATAGGCGGCAGCGATGTCTTCGGGGGTGATATCGTATTCGCGCATGGAGCGAATAATAGATGTAATAACCGGGCCACGTTGTTTGGCTTGCAGTGCCTGGGCCTGCTTTTGCAGCTTGACTATTTCTTTTTCTATTTTTTGTTTAAGTGCCGAGTAGTTGTCGCGTGTCATTCAGGGTTCCTGGGGTAAATGGTTGTTATGCCGTTATTACTTAACCGCTGCGAATATCTGATTATATAGCGATTGTCGTCGATAAAATATATATATGCTGCAATATGGCTGACTGACTTATTAATGCCCGGTCGTCGTTAGTTAATACGGAAAGAAATTTGATGAATAATACTGAAAATGCCTTCAAGGTTGCCGCCATTCAAATGGTCAGTTCCACACGCGTGGACGATAATCTGCGTCAGGCGGCCGATCTTATCGCCCAGGCTGCCGGGGCTGGTGCCCGGCTGATCGCCTTGCCCGAATATTTTTGCTTTATGGGGCACCAAGACGCCGATAAGCTGGCCATCAAGGAAGAGCCCGGTAACGGGCCCATACAGGAATTTCTTGCCGGGCAAGCCCGTCAGCACGGTATATGGCTGGTGGGCGGAACCTTGCCACTTGATAACGACGATCCCAACCGGATCTTTAATGCGTGTCTGGTTTATGGCCCCGACGGGCAGCAGGTGGCCCGCTACGATAAAGTCCATTTGTTCGGATTCACCAAAGGAAAAGAGTCCTACGACGAATCCATTGCCATCCGGCCGGGAGATAATCCGCCGCAAACGCTTGATACCCCGCTGGGTCGGGTCGGGCTATCAATTTGTTACGACTTGAGATTCCCCGAATTTTTCCGGGCCATGGGCGAGGTCAACCTTATTGTGCTGCCGGCTGCGTTTACCTCCACCACGGGTTCGGCGCACTGGGACATATTGCTGCGCGCCCGTGCGATCGAGAACCAGTGCTATGTGCTGGCGCCAGCGCAGGGCGGCAAGCACGAGAACGGCAGGCGCACATGGGGGCATTCTGTTCTAATTGATCCGTGGGGCGAAGTGCTGGCCCAGGTTGATAATGAACCGGGCGTTGCCACAGGCACGATAAGCCTTGACCGAATTGCCGATGTACGCGCCTCTTTGCCGGCGCTCAAGCACCGTACTATGTAATACAGGATTTGCCATATATATGAAACCTGCGGATTCCGCCATTAATGCCCTGGCTACCGCCAAGTCGGTTTTGCTCGACCCCTGGGGTCTCGACGAAGCCGATATGGCGCGGGCCCTGGGTGAAATCTTTACCCACAAGGTCGACTATGCCGACCTGTACTTTCAGTACACGCGCAGCGAAGGCTGGAGCCTCGAAGAGGGCATAGTCAAGACCGGCAGCTTCTCTATAGAGCAGGGTGTAGGGGTGCGCGCCATCACCGGAGAAAAAACCGCTTTCGCTTATTCCGACAGCCTGTCGGCCGATGCCTTGCTGTCGTCCGCCCATGCGGTGCGCAGCATTGCGCGTCGTGGCGCGGGGCGTCAGAAGGTCTTTAGCGGCCACCCGCCGCGTGGCCATGATCTTTATCCCGCCATTGATCCGGTCAACTCTCTGTCGTCACCCGAAAAAGTTGCCTTGCTTGAACGCATCGAGGCCATGGCCCGTGCGGCTGATCCGCACATCATCCAGGTTATGGCCGGTTTGGGCGCCGAGTACGACGTGGTGCTGGTGGCCGGCAGCGATGGCCGGCTGGCGGCCGACGTACGCCCGCTGGTGCGCCTTTCGCTCACGGTCATTGCCGAGCGCAACGGACGCCGCGAAATGGGGCACGGCGGCGGCGGTGGCCGCAGCGGCCTGGCGTATTTCACCGACGACGTGCTGCGTTCCTATGTGCAGCGTGCCACCCACGAGGCCCTGACCAACCTCGAGGCCAAGCCTGCGCCGGCAGGCGAGATGACTGTCGTGCTGGGTTCGGGCTGGCCCGGCATCCTGCTGCACGAGGCCGTGGGCCATGGCCTTGAAGGTGACTTCAACCGCAAGGGTTCCAGCGTGTTTTCCGGGCGCATCGGCGAGCGTGTGGCGTCCAGGGGCGTAACTGTCATTGATGACGGCACCATTGCCGATCGCCGGGGTTCCCTGAACATCGACGACGAAGGCAATACTACGCAGCGCAATGTCCTGATCGAAGACGGCATTCTGAAGGGATATATGCAGGATTCCATGAATGCCCGCCTGATGAAGATGCCTGTAACCGGCAATGGCCGGCGCGAATCCTACGCGCATCTGCCCATGCCGCGCATGACCAATACCTACATGATGGCCGGTCAAACGCCGCCCGAAGAGATCATTGCTTCGGTCAAGAAGGGTTTATACGCCGTGAATTTTGGCGGCGGCCAGGTCGACATCACCAGCGGCAAATTCGTTTTCTCTACCTCCGAGGCCTATCTGATCGAAAATGGCAAGGTTACCTGCCCGGTGAAAGGCGCCACCCTGATCGGCAGCGGGCCCGAAGCCATGAATCAGGTCAGCCTGATCGGCAACGACCTGCAGCTCGATTCCGGTGTGGGTACCTGCGGCAAGGAAGGGCAGAGCGTGCCGGTGGGCGTAGGCATGCCAACCGTGCGCATGGAAGGCCTGACGGTGGGCGGCACGGCCTGAAAACGCCGGTTTTAACAGCACCTTAAGCCAAGTCCGGCGCCCGTTTTCGGGGCCGGCAAAAGAGGGCGGAATGATTCCAGTCATCCCGCCCTCTTTTGCCGTCTGCGCAGGTTTCGCAGGTTGACTTATTTCATTGGCGGGCTTATGATTTGAGTAGAAATTAATTGGATTGAACTCATTTGATCATGCCGAATACTTCTTCAACCACCCAGCAGTACGACCTGCGTATTTTGCGTGCCTTGCGCCGCATTACGCGCTCTGTTGCGCTGCACTCGCGGCAGTTGGCGGCGTACAGCAATATCACGGCGCCGCAGCTTATCTGTCTGCGTGCCGTGATCGAGCACGGGCCGCTTACCGCGACTGCCATCAGTCGCGAAATTCACCTCAGTGCCAGCACCGTGGTGGGTATTCTCGACCGCCTGGAAGACAAAGGCCTGATCAACCGTGAGCGGGGTCGCGAAGATCGTCGTATCGTTTTCGTAACGGCTACGCAAGCCGGCATCAAGCTTGCCCACGACACCCCGTCTCCCCTGCAAAAGAAACTGGCTGATGCCCTGAACGCCTTGCCCGAACAAGAGCAGGCCTCCATTACCATGTCGCTCGAGCGTATCGTCGACCTGATGGAATCCGATGGTGTTGCGCCGCAGGAAGCGCCCGGCGAGCTTGCCTCGCCCATACTTGATGTGCCGGTTGGCGGCGCGCTTCCCGAATCGGGACTGGTCGTGTGACTGACTGCGAAACTACCAACTCTTCAATCAAATCTTCAGAATCCGCCGGCGATACCCGCTATAGCGAACCAACCCAGTGGATGCGGCAGCCGCACAAAGCCGACGCAGCCGACATCCACCGCCTGATTTCCGAGTGTCCGCCACTCGACCTCAATTCTGTTTACACCTACCTGCTGCTAAGCGAATACTTCGGGGCCACTTGTGTGCTGGCCGGCGATAACGACACATTGCTGGGCTTTGTGTCGGGTTATGTGCCGCCAGAGCGGCCCGATACCCTGTTTGTCTGGCAGGTGGCGGTGCATGAGCGGGCACGCGGACAAAGCCTGGGACGGCGCATGCTGCAAAGCCTGCTGCAGCGTCCCGCTTTGGCCCATATTCAGTATCTTGAAACCACGGTCGGCCCCGATAACCGCGCATCGCGCGCGATGTTCGGGGGGCTGGCCCGTAAATTGCTTGCTCCTGTCAACGAGCAGCCTTTATTCGAGCGGCATATGTTTGGCGAGCATGCTCATGAAGATGAGCCGTTGCTGCGCATAGGCCCTTTCACCAGTACATCGCTTCCCTAGAAGTCGATTCGTTTCACCGTCGAGGCACCGCAAGACCAGGTGCTCAGACCGGCTTGCGCTGGGTGCCTCACTACAAAAGGAGAACACAGCATGATGGACTTAAAAATATTTGACCGAATGGAGTCGGAGGTACGGGGCTACGTTCGGTCCTTTCCAGTCATATTCAAACAAGCTCGCGGCTCCGTACTGATAGATGAAGACAATAAGGAATATATTGATTTCTTCAGCGGTGCCGGAACGCTGAACTATGGTCACAATAATCCCGTCTTGAAGCGGAAGCTGATCGAGTATCTGGATTCCGACGGCCTCGTGCACGGACTGGATATGGCTACCAGCGCCAAGAAGTATTTCCTGGAAACCGTTGAGCAAGTGCTGCTCCGACCCAGGAACTGGCAGTACACCTTGCAGTTTACCGGCCCCACCGGCACCAACGCTGTCGAGGCAGCATTGAAACTGGCACGCCAGATCAAGGGTCGGCCCAATATTGTGTCGTTCACCCATGGCTTTCATGGTGTCAGTGGCGGTTCGCTGGCGGTTACGGCCAATTCCAAATTTCGTGAAGCTGCCGGCGTAGCTCTGGGCAATACTTCTTTCATGCCATTCGACGGCTACATGGGCCCCGATGTCAACACCATTGCATATTTCGAGCGCCTGTTGAACGACAACAGCAGCGGGCTGGATCATCCTGCTGCCGTGATCGTTGAAACCGTGCAGGGCGAGGGTGGTGTCAACGTGGCCTCCAAGCGTTGGCTCAAAGAGCTGCAGCGTGTTTGCCGTCAGCATGACATGTTGCTGATCGTCGATGACATCCAGGTGGGTTGCGGCCGAACCGGGAATTTCTTCAGTTTCGAAGCGGCCGGTATCGAACCCGACATCATTACCTTGTCCAAATCGCTGTCGGGCTTTGGCATGCCGATGTCGCTGGTGCTTATGAAGCCCGAGCTTGATGTCTGGAAACCCAGTGCCCACACCGGTACGTTCCGGGGCAACAACATGGCTTTTGTTACGGCGGCACAGGCGCTGGACAGCTACTGGCGTGACGACCGTTTTGCGCAGGACACCCAGCGCAAAGAGCGCATAGTGCGTGACTGGCTGGAGAACCTGGTTCACAGCTATCCGGGCGCAGGCCTGAGCGTACGGGGTCGCGGCCTGATCCAGGGTCTGGTCACACCGGCCGATGACGATCTGGCCAGTCTGATTTCCAGGAAGGCATTCGAGCGCGGCGTCGTGATCGAAACCTCGGGCGCCAATGACGAGGTCCTGAAGATCTTGCCGGCGCTGACCATAGAAGATGAACTGCTGACGCGCGGGCTGGAAGTGATTGAACGCAGCCTGGCCGAGGCATTGTCGGAAAAGGGCGTGAGCGCCCGTGTATTGAAGTTCGGAGGAAAAGCAGGATGATAGTCAAGAATGTGAAGGACGTGATTGGTACCGAGAACGAGGTGAAAACCGAGACTTGGCTAAGCCGTCGCGTGCTGCTGAAAAAAGACGGCATGGGGTTTTCTTTCCACGAGACCGTTATTTTTCCGGGTACGGAAACGCATATCCACTATCAGAATCATCTGGAAGCCGTGTGGTGCATAGAAGGCGACGGCGAAGTGGAAACCATCGCCGATGGCAAGAAATATGCCTTGGGCCCGGGCGTGGTTTACGCCCTGGACCAGAACGATGAACATTGGTTGCGTGGCGGCAAAGAGCCGCTGCGCGTGATCTGCGTATTCAATCCGCCGCTGACCGGCTTCGAGGTGCACGACGAGAAGGGCGTGTACCCGCTGGTTACCGACGCCGCTTGAAGGCGCGAAGGAGTCTATACATGAATTTAGCTATCAACGATCTTTATTCCTCGCGAACTGATCGCACTTCGGCCATCATTGCGCGCAGAGACCCCGTGGTTTACGGGGGCGGCACCTATGCCAGCGCGCTCGAGTCGGATCAGGTAGCGGCTTACGAGCGCGATGGTTTCCTGATGCTCGAGAATGTGTTCAACAGCGATGAGGTTCAGGAGCTGCTGGACGAGGTGAGGCGCATGAGCGCCGACCCGGCCATTACCAGTATGGAAGAGGCCATTACCGAGCCTGGCAGCGATGAGGTCAGGTCTATCTTCCGGGTGCATGAGCTTAGCCAGATGCTGGGCCGGCTGGCCTGCGACCCGCGCCTGATACACGTTGCCCGGCAACTGCTGGGGTCCGAGGTGTATATGCACCAGTCGCGTGCCAACATGAAGCCCGGCTTCAAGGGCAAGGAGTTCTACTGGCATTCCGACTTTGAAACCTGGCACGTGGAAGACGGCATGCCCGGCATGCGAGCGCTCAGTTGCTCGGTCTTGCTGACTGACAACAACGCCTGCAATGGCCCGCTGATGCTGGTACCCGGGTCGCACCAGCAGTTCATTTCCTGCCAGGGTGTTACGCCCGATGAGCACTACAAGAAGTCGCTCAAGAAGCAGGAATACGGCGTGCCCGACCCCGTAAGCCTGCGCTTGCTGGCCGAGCAGGGTGGCATACAGGCCATGACGGCCAAGGCCGGTTCGGTAGTGTTCTTTGAATGCAACACCATGCATGGCTCGAACGGCAATATATCGCCCTGGCCGCGCGCCAATGTGTTCATGGTGTATAACAGCATGGAAAACACGCTGGAAGCGCCTCGATACGGGCTGACGCCCAGGCCCGAGCACATTGCCACGCGCAAGCAGTTTACGCCGCTGGTTCCTCTGGAAGACGAAGTAACGGCCTGATTGTCTTAAAAGTTTCTTTTGCTATTGCCGTCATGCTTTGGCATAATAATTGAAGTAGTTTGTAAATAATTAACGTTAAAGGAATTGCCGTGGCAAAGTTCATCATCAAGTCTGTGGGGGCTGCAACGCTGGCTTTGTTCTCGCTGGGCGCTTATGCGCAAACCAGCGGCGCCAATCCACCCGCAACAACACCCGCTCCGGCAGGAGCGCCGGGTGCAGCCGCTGGTGGCGTTAGTGTTGCCGGTGTAACGGTACCTGCAGCCGCAATTGCGGTTGGTGCCATTGCTGCGGCTGGGGTTATTGCTGCAGTGGCTCAATCGTCCGACAGCGGCTCTTCCAGCTCGCACAGCCACCACTAATCAGCCTTCGGGGTTTAAAAACCCCTTCAGGAACTCCTGGGTGCGCGGCTCGCGAGGCGAGCTGAACAGCTCTTCAGGAGTTCCTTCTTCCACCATCCGGCCCTTGTCAAAGAAACAGACACGGTCGGATATTTGTTTTGCGAACTGCATTTCGTGTGTCACCAGCAGCATGGTCAGGTCTTCTTCTTCAGACAGGCGCTGAATCACATTGAGCACTTCGCCGACCAGCTCGGGGTCCAGCGCCGAGGTAGGCTCATCAAACAGCATGATGTTCGGTTTCATGGCCAGGGCGCGCGCAATGGCCACCCGTTGCTGCTGGCCGCCGGATAGCTGGCTGGGAAATTTGTCGGCCTGATCCGACAGGCCAACCAGTTCCAGGTATTCTTCGGCACGCTGATTGGCCTTTTCCTTCGATAATCCCAGTACATGCACAGGCGCCTCGGTAATATTGCGCCTGACCGTCATGTGGGGGAACAGATTGAACTGCTGGAAGACCATACCCATTTCCTTGCGCATATTGCGCAGGTGTTCTTCACTGGCCGCTGCCAGCTCGCCGTTGTGCAGTTCGTGCCACAAGGGCTTGCCCGCAACATGTATGACCCCTTCATTAATGGTTTCCAGGGTCATGAGTATGCGCAGCACCGTGGATTTGCCCGATCCAGACGGCCCGATAATCGTGACTTTCTCGCCTTTCTGTACATTGAAGTCCAGGCTGTCCAGCACGGTTACGTCGCCAAAGCGTTTCACTACCTTGTCGAACTGTATAATGGTGTTTGCATCCGGCGTGGCCGCGGTTTGCGCCTCCGGCGTTGCTGTCATGGTGTCTGTGTCATTCATTTCAGGGGTATCCCTCGCTTGGGCAGGCGCTGGTCCAGATGGCGCACGCCTGCGGAAGCCACTAAGGTAAGAATAAGGTACAAGCCGCCGACCATCGACAGCGGGATCAGGTAATTGAAGGTGCGGTCGCCAATGATTTTGGCCACGTTAAGCATCTCAAGCACCGATACCACCGACAGCACGGGCACATCCTTCATGATGGACACCAGGTAGTTGCCCAGCGCCGGTATGATGCGCGGAATGGCCTGCGGCACGATGACAATGCTGAACGTGCGCAACGGAGACAGGTCCAGCGCCCTGGCGGCTTCAGTCTGACCGTGAGTGATCGACTCGATGCCGGCCCGGTACACTTCAGAGGTATAGGCGCTGTACTGTATGCCCAGGGCCAGCGCGCCGGTCAGGAAGGCGGGCAGCACGATGCCGTATTCGGGCAGCACGTAATACAGGAAGAACAGCTGCACCAGCAGGGGTGTGTCGCGGATGAACTCGGTAATGAAGCGTGCCGGCCACGAAATAATGCGCAGCCTGGACGACTTCAGCGCCGCCAGCACCAGGCCCAGCACCGCCGCCACGCCAAAGCCCACCACGGTGGCCTGTATGGTCACGATCAGGCCCTTGAGCAATATGGGCAATATGGAAACCGCGAACGCCCAGTTGGTGGAGGTATCCCACTCTATGCCAAACAGCATGTCAGGTCCTCCCCGCGCGCCAGCGCCCGACCGAACGCTCCAGCAGCTTCATGATGGCGGTCAGCACCAGCGCCATGCCGAAATACATGAACAGCAGCAGCGTATACACCGTTACGCTGTCTTGTGTGAAGTTGCGGATCTGTTCGGCGCGAAAGGCCAGGTCACCCAGGCTGATCAGTGACACCAGCGCGGTGTCCTTCAGATTCTGGACGGCCAGGTTGCCGAAGCTGGGCATCATTTCGGGTATGGCTTGCGGCAGCGATATCCGCCAGAGCACCTGCCTGGGCGTAAAGTCCAGTGCCTTGGCGGCTTCATGCTGGGTGGAAGGCACGGCCTGGATGGCGCCGCGCACCACTTCAGCCCCGTAAGCGCCGATATTCAGGCTAAGGGCCAGCGTGCCGGCCACAACGGACGGCAGGCGTAGATCAATGCCTATGGCCTGGCCAAGCAGGGGCAGGGCAAAGTACAGCCAGAACAGCTGCACCAGCAACGATGTGCCCCTGAATATCTCGATAAAGAATATCGAAACGCTTTTGGCGATCCAGTTGGAAGAGAGTTTGCCTATGCCAAAGGCAAAGGCGAAAAAGGCGCCCAGTATGGTCGAGTAAACGGTAAGTTGTATCGTTACCCAGGCGCCTTGCAGCAGCGGTGTGCTGTAGCTGAGCCATTCCATCAGTAATCTACGCTTTACTCAGCGCAAAGTTGCTCGGTGGTTTTATTGAATGATTCCTTGGCATCGGCTTCGCTGAATCCGTACTGGGCCATGATTTTGCCCCATGCTTCGGTCTTCTTGAATTTGGCCAGTTCGGCGTTGACGGCGTCACGGAAATCCTTGGAGTCCTGACTGAAGGTGAAGCCGCCCCAGCTACGTGCGGGCGTGCCATCGATCACCGGGTCGGTAAAGTCTTTGGCGGCCTCGACCTTGTCGCTCTTTTTGGCCAGCTCGCTTACTGTCAGGCTGGTGGCGGCATAGGCTGCAGCGCGGCCTGTCGATACGGTGGAAATGGCGTCGGCGTTGTTCGCAATAGTGACCATGCGCTCACCCGGTACACCCAGGGCCTGCAGCATTTCCAGCTGGTCGGCACCCGCCATAATGGCCACTTTCTTGTCGGACTTGGCAAAGTCTTCGTAGGTGTGGATGTCGTTGGGGTTGTCTTTCGCAACCAGCAGGCCTTCACCGTAAGAACTATTGGGCTCGGAAAACAGCACTTCTTTGCAGCGCGCCGGCAATATGGCCATCTCGGCCGACACCATATCGAAGCGGTTGGCCTGCAGGCCAGGAATCAGCGAACCAAAATTGGTGGTAACCCATTCTATTTTCTTGATGCCCAGTTGCTCCATGACATGCTGGGCGGTTTCAGGGCCTATGCCTTTGGCTTCGCCGCTCATGTCCATGTAGCCGTAGGGGATCTCATTGGCAACCGCAATGCGCACGGTGCCGCGATCCTTGATTTCCTGGAGACTGGCCGCGCTGGCTTGGCTTGCCAATCCGCTCGTCAAACCGGCGGCAAGAGTGCAAATGGCAAGTTTTTTTATCGTGTTCATAGCGTTGTCCTTGTCTTTGTGCTGGAGAACAAGACATTCCCGGCCGGCCGTGCTGGACTGGCCTGTTGTGCCCATTTCTCCGTTAGCTCAGAAATGATCATCAGAGAAATCATACATCATTAAATTATTTGTACTCAAATTAATATTAGTGTAATGATATGGACGGCTTGCCTTTATGCCGGGGGATGCAAGGGTAATCGATAGGCTCGGCAGCCCGAGTTTTTATTGGCAGGAGGAAAACTCTGTGCTAGAGTTACCTACCATGTACCGCGCAATCCCGTTTTTCTTTTTTTATTTTTTTGCTTTTCCAAAACCGCTGGTGGAGGAAGGGAAACGCTGTACGCAGTAAAAAAGAATCAAATTCCCAAAAAGCCGCCAGCAAAGCTAGGCGGCTTTTTTTGTATCCGCCGGCAAGCAGGCAAATAATCTGGAGTCCATCGTGACGTACAACACTGATGATTTACGTATCCGAGAAATCAAGGAACTGAGCCCACCTGCGCATATCATGCGCGAGTTTCCCTGCACTACCGGGATCTCGTCTACGGTCCATGACGCCCGCCGCGCCGTACACAATGTTTTGCATGGTTCCGACGACCGTCTGGTCGTTGTGATCGGGCCATGTTCCATTCATAACCCGGTTGCCGCCATTGAATACGCCAAGCGCCTGGTGGAGCAGCGCGAACGCTTCAAGGGCGAGCTTGAAATCATCATGCGCGTGTATTTCGAGAAACCCCGCACCACCGTAGGCTGGAAGGGCTTGATCAACGACCCCGGCCTGGATGGCAGCTTCAATATCAATCAGGGCTTGCGTACGGCACGCGAATTGCTGATCGACGTCAACGCATTGGGCTTGCCCGCCGGCTGTGAATTCCTCGATATGATCACTCCGCAATACATTGCTGACCTGGTTTCCTGGGGTGCCATCGGCGCGCGCACCACAGAAAGCCAGGTCCACCGCGAACTGTCGTCGGGTTTGTCTTGCCCGGTAGGCTTCAAGAACGGCACCGGCGGCGACACCAAGATTGCCATTGATGCCATTATGGCGGCATCGCAGTCCCATCACTTCCTGTCGGTTACCAAAGGCGGCCATTCGGCGATTGTGTCGACCGCCGGCAACGAAGACTGCCACCTTATCCTGCGTGGCGGCAAGGCACCCAATTACGATGCGGCCAGCGTCGAGGCGTCGTGCCAGGCACTGATCAAGGCCGGGCAGCGTCCACGTATCATGATCGACTCCAGTCATGCCAACAGCAACAAAGACTACAAGAACCAGCCGCTGGTACTTGAAGATGTTGCCAAACAGATGGAAGCGGGCGACGAGCGTATCTTCGGCGTCATGATAGAAAGCAATCTGGTCGGCGGCCGTCAGGATCTGGTCCCCGGGCAAGCCCTGACTTATGGTCAGAGCATTACCGATGGCTGCATAGACTGGGAAACCTCAGAGCAGGTGCTCGGGCGCCTGGCGCAGGCGGTCACGAAGCGCCGTCAGAGTGTCACGCAATCAGCAAATGCCCTGATCGGCAGCAAGGTATAAACCTCGTAGTATTGAGTCTAGGCTAGCATCAGTGTTTTCAGGAGTAATGGCATGAATGCCCCCGAGTTTTCACAGGCGATTCGCCGTCCTGTGCCCGAAGGCTTTTTAGAAGCGTTGGCGGCGCAGTTTGGCGATCGCTTTTCAACCGCGCATGCAGTGCGCGAACACCATGGGCGAGACGAATCGCCGTACCCGCCCATGTTGCCCGATGGGGTGGTGTTCGCAAACAGCACCGACGACGTCGCCTGGGTGGCGCGTCATTGTCATGCGCACAAGGTGCCACTGATTCCGTACGGGGTCGGGTCATCGCTCGAGGGTCATTTGCTGGCAGTGCAGGGGGGTATCACCCTCGACCTGTCCGGCATGAATCAGCTGGTTGCCGTTAACCCTGAAGACTTCACCGCAACCGTGCAGGCAGGTGTGACACGCAAGCAGCTCAACGAGGAAATCCGCAATACCGGGCTGTTTTTTCCTATCGATCCGGGGGCTGACGCCAGCCTGGGCGGCATGGCCGCCACGCGCGCCTCGGGCACCAATGCCGTGCGCTATGGCACCATGCGCGAAAACGTTATGTCGCTCAAGGTGGTTACCGCCGACGGGCGCATCATCGAAACCGCGAACCGGGCTCGCAAGTCGTCGGCCGGTTACGACCTGACCCGCATATTCGTGGGCAGCGAGGGCACGCTGGGCATCATTACCGAAGTCACCATACGGCTGTATCCGCAGCCCGAAGCCATCTCGGCCGCCATCTGCAACTTCCCTACGCTGCAAGACGCCGTCCAAAGCGTCATCGAGGTCATACAGATGGGGGTGCCGGTTGCGCGCGTCGAATTTATGGACGCCTGGGCCGTCAAGGCTACCAATGCCTACAGCAAGCTCAGTCTGAAAGAATCGCCTTTGCTGCTGTTTGAGTTTCACGGCAGCCCGGCGGGCGTGAAAGAGCAGGCCGAAGTGGTTCAGGCCATTACCCGCGATAACGGCGGCATGGATTTTGAGTGGGCCGAACAGCCCGAAGACCGCAGCCGTCTCTGGACTGCTCGCCACAATGCGTATTTCGCCGGTCTGCAGCTGCGGCCCGGCTGCCGGTCCAGCACCACCGACGTCTGCGTACCTATTTCGCGTCTGGCCGAGTGTGTATCCGAAACGGCCGCCGAGCTTGATCAGGCCAGCTTTCCGTACACCATCGTCGGCCATGTGGGCGACGGCAATTTTCATGTGCTGATGCTGCTCGACCCCGACAATCCCGAAGAGTGGTCAGAATCCGAACAGTTGAATCGCCGCCTGGTCGAGCGTGCCATTGCCATGCAGGGAACCTGCACCGGCGAGCACGGCGTGGGCCTGCATAAAATGGAGTTCATGCGGGCAGAGCACGGCCAAGACGCCCTGGATCTCATGTCCAGCCTCAAGCAAGCCTTTGATCCTCACAATATATTGAATCCAGGGAAGATCATTCCACAAGCATGAAACTGGCTAGCTGCACAACACATAACAACAAAGAGACTCAATGAACCAGACAGCCATGAATGGGTTGGCCACGCAAGTACCAGATTTTGCCGGCTTGATTGCGCGGCTGGGCGATGACGTTCCCAGGCATTGCATTTTGTCCAAGGTCGAAGACACCCGCGCCTATGAGTGCGACGGCCTGTCTTTGTACCGGACCTTGCCGCCTGTGGTCATCCTGCCTGAAAACGAAGCGCAGATCATTGCAGTGCTCAAGGCGTGCAAGGCGTTCAATATTCCCATCGTTGCCCGCGGCGCCGGTACCGGCCTGTCGGGTGGCGCCATGCCTCATGCACAAGGCATTGTGCTGGGTCTGGCCAAGCTTAATCGCATACAGAAAATCGATCCCGAGACCGCAACCGCCGTTGTGCAGCCAGGGGTGCGCAACCTTGCGATCTCCGAGGCGGCAGCGGCTTATGGCTTGTATTACGCGCCTGATCCTTCCAGCCAGATTGCCTGTTCCATAGGCGGGAACATCGCCGAGAACTCGGGTGGGGTTCACTGCCTGAAGTATGGCCTGACCGTACACAACGTCCTGAAGGTGCGTGTGGTCACCATAGATGGCGATGTCATCGAGCTGGGCTCCGAGGCTCCCGACAGCCCGGGGCTAGACCTTCTAGCCTCGTTCATAGGTTCGGAAGGCATGCTGGGTCTGGTCACCGAGGTTACGGTCAAGCTGATTCCCAAGCCGGCCAGCGCCCGCGTAATCATGGCCAGTTTTGCCAGTGTCGAAACGGCCGGGCAGGCGGTCACCAACATCATTGCCACCGGCATCATCCCGGCAGGCCTGGAAATGATGGACAAGCGCGCGGTGCATATGGTTGAACCCTTCGTCAAGGCGGGCTACGACCTCGAGGCGGAAGCCATTTTGCTGTGTGAATCCGATGGCACCGAAGCCGAGGTTGAAGACGAAATCCAGCGCATGCTGGCTGTGTTCGAGCAGGCTGGCGCCACGCGGTTGCAGGTGTCCTCGTCCGAACAGGAACGGCTGGTGTTCTGGGCCGGTCGCAAGAATGCGTTTCCGGCAGCCGGTCGTGTGTCGCCCGACTATTACTGCATGGACGGCACCATACCGCGCCGGCATCTGGGCCGGGTGCTGCGCGCCATCGAAGAAATGGAAGACGAATTCGGTCTGCGCTGCGCCAATGTGTTCCACGCGGGCGACGGCAATCTGCATCCCTTGATCATGTTCGATTCGAACCAGCCCAACGAGGTCGAGCGCGCAGAAAAATTCGGTGCCGCCATTCTCGAGCTGTGTGTGCAGGTCGGCGGCACGGTTACCGGCGAACACGGTGTCGGTATCGAGAAAATCAACCAGATGTGCGTGCAGTTCACGCGCGAGGAACTCGATTTTTTCTGTGCCTTCAAGCGTGCGTTCGATCCCTATGATTTGCTCAATCCAGACAAGGTCATTCCTACGCTGGTGCGTTGTGCTGAATACGGGAAGATGCATGTGCATGGCGGGGCGATCCGCTTTCCCGAGTTACCCCGTTTTTAAGAGCGTTGTATGGAATTCGTACTTTCTGATCTCTGTCAGCAGGTGCTGGCAGCCCGAGGGGCTGAGCGTCCCGTATACATTCAGGGTGGCGGCACCAAGCGTTTCTATGGCGCCGGGCTCGACCCCGACCCGTTGCCGGCAACCGCCATTCTCGACATGTCGGGCTATACCGGCATCGTCAACTATCAGCCTTCGGAACTGGTCATGACGCTTCGGGCCGGCACGCTGCTGGCCGATGTCGAAGCCGCGCTCGATGAACAGAATCAGATGCTGGCCTTTGAGCCGCCGCGCTTTGGCCCCGCTTCGACCATAGGCGGTTGTATTGCCAGCGGCCTGTCGGGGCCACGGCGCATGGCTGCGGGCAGTGTGCGCGATTTCGTGCTGGGCGCCAAGCTGCTGGATTCCTCCGGCGAAGTGCTGAACTTTGGCGGCGAAGTCATGAAGAACGTGGCGGGCTACGACATTTCGCGCTTGCTGGCCGGCTCTATGGGCATATTTGGCGCCTTGATCGAAGTCTCCGTCAAGGTCGTCCCCAAGCCTTTCCAGGAAGCCAGCTTTGTGCTGGATGTCACCGAGGCGCAGGCGCTGAAACTGTTCGGCGCGTGGCGGGGCCTGCCCATACCTATTACCGCCACGGCCTGGACCGGCGAGCCTGGCCAGGTCGGCCGGTTGCATGTGCGCGTGTCGGGCAGTGAACCGGCCGTAAGCAGTGCCGCCCAAAGAGTGGGGGGCGAAGTCCTGCCCGATGAGCAGGCATTCTGGTCCAGCCTGCGTGACCAGACCCATGAATTTTTCCAGCAGCGGCCGATCTGGAGGCTGGCCGTTCCGCCCCAGACGCCTGCGCTGGATTTCGGGCCCACCCTGATCGAGTGGAATGGCGGATTGCGCTGGGTATCGAATGTGCCATCGGCCGCCAATTTGCGTGACCGCATTGCGCGCCTGGGCGGCCATGCAACGCTATACCGCTATGACAGCAAGGCGGCCGATCTGCCCGTGTTTCATCCCCTTGAGGCGGGCCTGAAGAACATCAGCCGGAGGCTCAAGCAAGAGCTCGATCCCACCGGTATTTTCAACCCCAAACGCCTGTTCCCGGATTTCTAAGGCCAACGATGCAAACAAATCTAGCTTCCTGGGTGCGCGACACCAATCTGGGCAATGATGCCGACGAGATACTGCGTCGCTGTGTGCATTGCGGTTTTTGCCTGGCCACCTGTCCAACCTATCAGATACTGGGGGATGAACGCGACAGTCCGCGCGGCCGCATCTATTTGATCAAGCAGGTGCTTGAGGGCGCCGAGCCTACCGAAAGAACCCAGCAGCACCTTGATCGCTGCCTGACCTGCCGCAACTGCGAAACCACCTGTCCGTCGGGGGTGCAGTATGGTGCGCTGGTCGACATCGGACGCAATCTGGTCGATCAGAAAGTCGAACGCCCGTTGGGGCAGCGCCTGACCCGCAGCGTGTTGCGCCACGCGCTGAATTCTTCGCTGTTCGGGCCGGCCATGAAGCTGGGCCGCTTAATGCGGCCGGTGCTGCCGGAAGTGTTGCGCAACAAAGTCCCGCAAGCCCGGCCTGCCGGCCGGACGCCTGCCGATGGCGCGCGTCATCCCCGCCAGGTCATTATGCTGGCGGGCTGTGTGCAGCCGGCCATGATGCCCAGTATCGATGCCGCCACGATACGCGTGCTTGATGTCCTGGGCATAGGAACCCGCGTGGTGCCGGGCGCCGGCTGCTGTGGTGCGATCAATTTCCACCTTGATGCACAGGAAGCGGCGCTTGAACAAATGAGGGCCAATATCGATGCGTGGCTGCCCCTGCTTGATAGCGGCAAGGCCGAGGCCATTATCATGAATGCATCGGGCTGCGGCGGCATGGTCAAGGAATACGCCCATCACCTGCGCCACGATCCCGAATACGTCGCCAAAGCCATGCGTGTGGTCGACAAGGTGCGCGATATCGCAGAAATCGTTGCTCCACACGGCGCCGAGCTCAAGTCCAGGCTGGCGAACCTGCCCGAGAAAACGGCCTTTCACCCGCCATGTACCCTGCAGCACTGGCAGGGCCTGCGCGGTGTCAGCGAGCAATTGCTGACCGAGCTGGGATTCAACCTGCAGCCGTTTGCCGATTCCCACCTGTGCTGCGGTTCCGCAGGCACCTATTCGGTGACTCAGCCCGAACTATCCAAAACGTTGCGTGACCGCAAGCTTGATGCCTTGCACGCGGCCGAACCCAATACCATCGTCTCATCCAATATCGGCTGCATCACACATCTGCAAAGTGGCACCGATACGCCGGTGCGGCACTGGATAGAGGTTGTCGATGAGGCTTTGACGGCGGCGTCACGCTAAACGGCATAAAATACCGCCCATGAGTAAATCATCAGCAAAAAAAGGGCGTGTCGTTATTGGTATGTCGGGGGGCGTTGACTCCTCCGTAGCCGCGTGGCTGCTCAAAGAGCAGGGCTACGAAGTATTGGGTCTTTTCATGAAAAACTGGGAAGACGATGACGACAGCGAATACTGTTCCACACGGCAGGACTGGCTCGACGCCGCCAGCGTGGCCGATCTGGTGGGTGTTGATATCGAAGCCGTCAACTTTGCCGCAGAATACAAAGACCGGGTCTTTGCCGACTTTCTGCGCGAATATTCGGCAGGTCGAACGCCCAACCCCGATGTTCTGTGCAACGCCGAAATCAAGTTCAAGGCCTTTCTTGATCATGCCATGACACTCGGTGCCGATTACATCGCCACCGGGCACTACGCACGCGTGCGCAGCATCGAGACGCAGGCAGGCGTGCAGCATCAACTGCTCAAGGCGCTCGACCTCAGCAAGGATCAAAGCTATTTCCTGCACAGGCTCAATCAGGCTCAGTTGGCACGTACGCTTTTCCCCTTGGGCGAAATACCCAAGACCGAAGTGCGGCGCCTGGCGCACGAACTGCAGCTGCCCAACGCCGCGAAGAAAGATTCCACCGGCATCTGCTTTATTGGTGAAAGGCCTTTTCGTGAGTTCCTGAACCGTTATTTGCCGACCCAGCCCGGCCCCATCAAGACCCCGGAAGGCGTGACCGTAGGCCGGCATCAGGGGCTGTCGTTCTATACGCTGGGCCAGCGCAAGGGCCTGGGCATAGGCGGCGTGAAAGGCCGCCAGCGCGACAACGGCACCGCCGATGCCTGGTACACCGCCCGTAAAGACCTGGCCAGCAACACCCTGTATGTTGTCCAGGGACATGATCACCCCTGGCTACTGGCTTCAGAGCTGAACGCCCAGGACGTCAGCTGGATCGCCGGCCATGCGCCCGAGCCCGGGCCCTACGCCGCCAAGACGCGCTACCGGCAGGCCGACGCGCCGTGCACGCTGGCCCGTGTTGCCGATGACGGGTTTTCCTTGTCTTTCGGCGACCCGCAGTGGGCCGTCACGCCCGGGCAGTCTGCCGTGCTGTACCAGGGCGATGTGTGCCTGGGCGGCGGCATTATTTTCTGATTTTTCAGCAGATAAATGTCTGTTCGACGACGTAAATAGCTGTTTCGTCGAAAAAGCCTTGTTACGGATGCAGCGCTTATGAAACACTTGGTGTGTCATGAACCATAGCGCTGCGTAACCTATACACCAGAACCGTCGTTATTGTCGCAGCCTTGCATACCAAAGGAGCGCAATGCGTTACGACCGCAAATCCGTCCGTGGATCCCGCCGCATAAACCGTATTTTCACGCCAACACTGTTGCGGGTATTGATCTTGTCCGGCCTCGGTGTCGGCGGTGTTGCCACAGGCGAAGCACAGGCCAGTTGTTCCTCTAGTCCGGAAGGTGAATTTTCCTATTACTACCAGGTTTGCAACGGCAGCTCTGGTATTGATGATGACGACGACGCCCGGACGGGCGGGGAGGGCGACAGCATAGAGATTAGTACCTCGGGTGCTTATGCCATCGATGCCGGCGAATATCCGGACGTTTCCAAGGTCGGCACCGGAGGAGTGATCATGGGGCAATCCCGGGGCGGCAATGGCGCCGAGGAAGGAGATGCCGGATCGGGCGGTAGCGTTACTCTGGACAACAGCGCGTCGATTCTGCTGGATGGCACCTCCAACTCAGGCTACTTTGGCAGCCTGATTTCCGCATTTTCGCTGGGGGGTAACGGCGACACCGACAATCAGAACAACGATTCAGATGGCGGCCGTGGCGGCTGGGGGCAGAGCGTTCAGGTCAGCAACAGCGGCGACATTACCATGAGCGGCTCGGTGCAAGCCATCGATTCGGGCATGTACGGCATTATTGCCGTCAGCGGCGGTGGCACCGGCGGCGAACAGAACGATAGCGTGGTCGACAATCAGTATGGCGGCGACGGCGGTTATGCCGGCGCGGTCACCGTATCCAATTCCGGGGTCATCAATCTTGGCAGTGACGATAGCCGGATGCAGGCCTATGGCGACTATATCGAGGGTGCGGCAATCTATGCGGATTCCGGCGGCGGCGCCGGCGGGCCCGATAACGGCAATGCCGGCAACGGCGATACGGTCACCGTCGATCACTCGGGCCAGATCAACAGCTACTGGACCGGCCAGGGAGACGGCAATGTCTACGGCATCAACGCACGCAGCATAGGCGGGTTGGGGATGCAGTCTTTCGACGATAGCGATGACGGCGGGCTGGGCGGCAATGGCGGCATGGTGAATGTGGTCGCCGGCGGCAGCGTGCTATTGGATGTCGACGGTACTTTTGAAGGCACCGGTGCCGCCATCGCCGCCCGCAGCATCGGCAGCAAGGGAGGCACCGGTCCTGGAAAAGACAACCCTGCGGGCAACGGGGGCATGGGTAGTGCCGTTACCGTCAGCATTCCCGAAAGCAGTGCTCGTATTACGACGCATGGCAATAATCTGGTCGGCATTCGCGCCCTGAGCCTGGGCGGGCAGGGTGGCGACGGCGGCGATGCGGCGGCGCTGGCCGGCGAAGGTGGCGGCGGTGGTTTTGGTGGCAATGCGAGCCCGGTCAGCGTCGAGACGGCCGCCGGTTCGCTGATTGCCACCAGTGGAAACTTCGCCACCGGTATTGCTGCGCATTCCATCGGCGGTGGCGGCGGAACAGGCAGTGAGTTTGTTTCGGTGCTGGGTGGGCAAGGCGGCAATGGCGGCAATGGCGGTGATGCCAGCACGGTGGATATCAGTGCCGCCGGCAACATCACCACCCAGGGCGAGCATGCCTACGGCATCCTGGGGCAATCCATTGCGGGCAGCGGCGGCGCGGGCGGCGTGAATGTGTCGTCGCTGGTATCGCTGGGCGGCGACGGTGCCGGTGGCGGCCAGGCAAGCTCGGTCGATATCAGCAATGCGGGCGACCTCAGCACCGCGGGCTACAGTTCGCACGGCATTTTGGCGCAGTCCATCGGCGGCGGCGGCGGTGCCTCGGGCAGTTCGATAGGGCTGCTCAGCATCGGCGGCAGCGCGGCGGGTTCGTCAGGCTCCCAGGGGGGCGATGTGCTGGTTAACAATGCAGGGGCCATCACTACCCAGGGCAATGCCGCCATGGGCATGATCGTGCAATCCATCGGCGGCGGCGGAGGCAGCGGCGGCGACAGCGTGGGGGTGGTGGGCGTGGGCGGAGACGGAGCGGCCGGCGGCAACGGCGGTACCGTGACCGTACGCGACCTTGGCACTATTCAAACGTCGGGCAACTTTGCCCTGGGCGCGCTGGCCCAGTCCATAGGCGGTGGCGGCGGTAATGGCGGCGATACCTTTACCGCGTCGGCCGGCGTGACGCTGGCCGTGGGCGGGAGCGCAGACGGCGGGGGCGACGGCGGCCTGGTCTGCATGGGCAATGGCGGCGGCTGCGATGGCTGGACCTCTGACCAGGCCAGCCAGGTCAAGACTCACGGCGACTACTCCATGGGCGTGGTTGCTCAAAGCGTGGGCGGTGGCGGCGGCAACGGCGGCAGCGTTGACAACGTCAGCGTGGCCTCGTTTGCCGCTTTGCGCATAGGTGGAACCGGCGGCGCAGGCGGCAATGCCGGCCAGACCCGGGTCAGCTACAAAGGCCTGGATGTACAGACGGAAGGCGCCCATGCCATCGGTGTGCTGGCGCAGTCGGTCGGCGGTGGTGGCGGCAATGGCGGCGATTCGAACTACTTCAACGTCTCGGCCGGTTTCAGTGCGTCGGTGGCGCTGGGCGGCAGCGGTGGCACGGGCGGCGTGGGCCAGAAGGCCGAGGTCGATTTGCAAGACACGCGCATTACTACAGGCATGGACCTGGACAATCCCGACCCCATGCACTATGCGCCCAACGAGTCCTTCGGCGTGGTGGCCCAAACCATAGGCGGTGGCGGTGGCAATGGCGGCAGTGTGAGCGCCCGCGATATCGTCGTGGCCATACCCACCAGCCTGGGCAAGCCGCTGGCCATCAATATGACGGCTGCCATAGGCGGAAGCGGCGGCGCGGGCGGAGACGCCTGCCCCGACGGCGATTCGAATTGCATCACACGCGTCAGCCTGACTGACGGTTCGGCTGTTGCAACACTGGGCGATGGTTCGCATGCCGTTGTGGCCCAGTCGCTGGGCGGTGGCGGCGGTAATGGCGGTGATGCCTCAGTATTGAGCGGAACCATAGGCTATAAGAATGCGCTGACGCTTACGGCTGGTGTTGCCTTGGGAGGCAGCGGCGACAGCGGCGGTGATGGCGGCAATGTACAGGTGACCCTGGGCGACGCTGAAGCGGAGTATGCAGCCTTGCCGTCGCCCATACAGCTGCCGCTTGAAACGGTAGCGGTGCCTGCCTCGAGTATCGTCACCTATGGCAATTATGCAGATGGCCTGCTGGCCCAGGCTATAGGCGGCGGTGGCGGCAACGGCGGTGTGGGCAGCAGCAACGCCTATGCCACCGGACGCGGCATGGATACGATCAAGCTGACCATAGGTCTGGGCGGAACCGGCGGCTACGGTGGTGCGGCAGGCAATGTCGATGTCGCCCTGAATCCCAATTTCACGATCAACACCCTGAGCTCGGGTTCACGCGGCATCGTGGCGCAGTCCATAGGCGGCGGTGGCGGCGCCTCGCAGGGCGGCACGGTGTATCTGTCGCTGGGCAAGGCAGGCACCCCCAAGCCGGATGGCACGCCGGGCAAGAGCAAATCGGCCAGAGTCGGCATCAGTGTGGGCATGGAAGGCGGGTCGGGCGGCGACGGCAGTGGCGTGACCGCCAATATCGATGGCGCAATACGCACGGCCGGCGGCGATGCCGATGGCGTCCTGCTGCAGTCCATAGGCGGTGGTGGTGGCCTGGGCGGCTCCATGGGGGGCGACGCATCGTCCCATCCCATACTGACCCGCGTGGGCATCTATCGCGACAACACCACCCGGCTGACCGACGCAGGTTCGGCATACAGCCTCAATGTTACGGTCGGCGGGCGTGGCGGCAGTGGTGGCCATGGCGGCAGCGTCGACCTGGATTACGCAGGCAAGATCGCTACGTCCGGTGATTGGGCTGACGGCATCGTGGCCCAGTCCATAGGCGGTGGCGGCGGGGCCGGCGGCTCCGCCACGGCCACCGGCAGCAAGATTGCGGCCAACGTGCTGGTAGGTGTGGGCGGCACCGGTGGCGTGGGTGGCGACGGAGGCACCGTCACGGCGAAGTTCGACGGCAGCCACCAGAATGTTATCCAGACTGCCGGCTACGGCGCTTATGGTGTGGTGCTGCAATCCGTGGGAGGCGGTGGAGGCCAGGGTGGTGATGGTTCCGACCGCTCGCGCGGCACCATGTCGATAGGGGGCACTTCAGGCGGCGACGGCGGCACGGCAGGCAATGGCGGCACGGTGCAGATCATTGACCTCGATGAAAAGACTTCATGGCTGACCCTGAAAACCATGGGCTCTGATGCCATGGGCGTGGTGGCCCAATCGGTCGGCGGTGGCGGCGGTATCGGCGGCATGGGCAGCAGCCAGGCGGCCTTGCTGCAGGAAGACAGCCACTCCATCACCTTGTCGGTGGGTGGGCACGGCGGGGTCGCGGGCAATGGCGGTGAGGTCAACATGAAGTTGGGCACCGAACTTAAGACCGAGGGCGAGCGCTCGCATGGCATCGTGGCCCAGTCAGTGGGCGGCGGTGGCGGGATAGGCGGTGTCGGCCGGACGGGCCGGCTGCAGGGTCTGGCGTTGGGCGGCCGTGGCGGTGCCGCCGGTGACGGCGGCGCAGTTACGCTGGACCTGCTGTCAGGCACCAGCATCACGACTTCCGGCGCTGGCGCTCATGGCATTATTGCCCAATCGGTTGGCGGTGGCGGCGGTATTGCCGGTGACACCACAATAGGCATACAACTGGGATCGCAATACTGGGCGGCAGGAACCCTGAGCGGCAGCCTGACCGGCGGCAATGGCAGCGGCGGCGCCGTGGCAGTCAACCTGGACGGCACTATACAGACCACCGGCGACCATGCCTACGGTCTGATCGCGCAGTCCATCGGTGGCGGTGGCGGCCTGGGCGGTCGCACTGATGGCGGTTTTGCCGGCAGCACGGCAGCGTTCGACAACACCGGTCGCGGGCAGGACGTTACCGTGACGCAGGCCGGAGACATCCACGTCAGCGGGCAAAACTCGACCGGCATTTTTGCACAAAGCACAGGTCCCGAAGGCAGCGGCAACATCACCGTTAACGTCAATGGCACGGTGACCGGCGGCTCCGGGAGCAATGCCAGCGCTGTCTGGTTTGCAGGCAGCGGCGAAAATACGCTTAATGTGAGTAGCGAAGGGGCGGTCGTGGCCGGCCCCGAAGGGCAGGCGGTTCGTCAGGACGGCAGCATCGTGCAAACTAATGATTCCGGGGAAAAGGTCGAAGCTTCGATGTTTGCCATCAGGAACGCCGGCCGGATCAGCGGGAATGTCAGTTGCGGCAACGGACTGGATGGCTCGTCCTGCCATATTGAAAACCAGGCCGGCGGCTTGCTCTCCAATGCCACGCTTTATCAGGCTGACCTGCTTAATGCCGGCACGCTTGTCATAGGCCGGCCTGCTGCCTATGACAAGCTGATCGTGACCGGAAATATGGATCAGATCGCTGCAGGCACACTGCAGTCCGATGTGGACTTTGACCGGCTGCGTGCCGGACACATGGTGGTGCAGGGCCATGCGAAGCTGGCCGGTCAGGTCAATGTACAGCCGACTGCCCTGTTGCCCGATCGCGAGGTGACCATCGTCAAATTCGAAGGTGGACACGACTCGGACAGCCCGATACGGGCCAAGGATAGTCCGGTCGTTGATTACGAAGCCCGTATTCATGACAGTGCACTGCGGGTCAGGCCTGCCGCGGCAGATTTTGCGACACCGGCCATGAAGCTGGCCATCAGCGAAGACTCCGTGGCGCAGCATGTGCAGCGCGGCTGGGGCCTCGGTGGAAACTCAGAGATGGCCCCATTGTTTGCGGCGCTGGATATGACCTCGCGAATGGGAGCGGGTGAATATTCCGAGCGGCTTCAGGACTTGTCTGTCGGTGTGGGTCTTGCCCCGGGAGCGCGTGCGCTGGCGGGTATGTCACGCTTCACAGGCGCCATGATGTCGTGTCCGGCCTTCCAGCAAGAAGGCAGCCTGGCCAGGGAACAGGATTGCGTATGGGGGCAGTTCTCGGGACGCACGACCAATCAGGACGGCGCACGCGGCTTGACTGGCTTTTCTTACGATACGCTGACCTATCAGTTCGGCGGTCAGAAGCAGGTCAGTCCGGGTTGGTTCGTGGGTGGATCGGCCGCCTATGAAAATACGCATATGAGCAGCGATTTTGGCCGTGTCACCGGAGAGGGCGACCGTGGTTATGCAGGTGTGGTGGTCAAGCGTGAAGTCGGCCCATGGACTTTTTCGGGAGCGTTGTCGGCCGGCTATGGCAACTTTGACCTTGAGCGCCGTATTCGCCTGCCCGGCCTGGAAAGTCGCGCCAAGGCAGATCTTGATATCTATGGTGCGGGGCTGAAGCTGCGGATGGCGCGTACATTTGCCGGCCCAGCCATCTATGTAAAACCCTATCTGGATCTGGATGCGTTTTACACGCACACCCCCGCGTATACCGAGTCGCGCAACGCCTCGCACCTGGAAGTGGAGAGCAACAACCAGTTCGTCATGGGAGTGTCGCCCATGATCGAGTTCGGAGGCAGGGTAGAGCTGGATAACGGCGCCGTGTTGCGCCCCTACCTGTATGGCGGAGTGACCTTTCTGTCAGAAAACGAATATAGCGTTGAAGCCCGGTTCCAGAGCGCGCCTGAAGGTGCCGGCAAGTTTGAAACCACGATTCCTATGGATGATGTCATTGGCCGGGTCGGCGCGGGTCTGCAAATCAGCAATGTGAGCGGCATCGATTTCCGCCTGGAATATGAAGGCGAATTTTCAGAGCATGTACGCAGCCATCGCGGCATGCTGAAGGTGATGATGCCGTTCTAGTTGCCTCAGGCGCTTATGCCCTTCATGAGCATATAAATTGCCAGCATGTAGAGCATAAGCGCGAAGATGCGCTTGAGCCGCCTCACAGGCAGGCTGTGCGCAGCGCGCGCACCCAGCGGGGCGGTGCAGACGCTGGCCGCCGCGATCAGGCCGAGGGCAGGCAGGTAGATATAGCCGAACGAGCCCGGTGGCAGATCGGTCATGGCCATGCCCGACACGATATAGCCGGCCACGTTGGCCAACGCAATGGGAAAGCCCAGCGCGGCGCTGGTTGCCACGGCAGAATGAATGGCAATATTGCACCATGTCATGAAGGGTACGCTGATGAAGCCCCCGCCTGCACCGACCAGACCAGACAGAAAGCCTATGCAGCCGCCGGCCAGCAACTGGCCGCCGGTGCCCGGCATCTGGCGTGTCGGTGGCGGCTTCTTGTCGAGAAACATTTGTGTGGCCGAGAATGCCACGAAAACACCGAAAACGATGGCCAGGTAGGCGCCCTTGAGCACCGAAAACACGCCTATGCTGCCTATCATGCTGCCCAGGACGATGCCCGGCGCCAGCTTGCGCACGATATCCCAGCGTACGGCACCACGCTTGTGGTGGGCCCGCACACTGGAAACTGAAGTGAAGATGATGACGGCCATCGAGGTGGCGATGGCCATCTTGACGGCGAGCTCGCCGTCTACCCCTTGTGCAGAAATCAGATAAGTCAGGAAAGGCACGAGGACCATGCCTCCGCCTATGCCCAGCAAGCCGGCCAGAAAGCCGCTGCCGATGCCAAGCAGGATCAATTCAACGATAAAGAAATAACTCATGGGAATACAAGGTTAACGTGTGCAGGCGAGTGCCTGCCAGCCGGGTAGTGCTACCCGGGCGGGACAAATACTGGAAGCAGGCTCGGACTTTGGCAAACTACTTCTGGACGGGTGGCTGGGTGCTGACGAACGAAGGACGGGCCTGAAGTTTTTCGTCGAGCCGCCGTAAATTACCGTATTGGGCGCGCCAGTTGAGCTCAGGGCAGCGCAGGTCAAGATAGCCCAGGGCACAACCGACGGCAATATCGGCCAGACTGAAATTGACACCCATGCAGAAGGGTTGATCGTCAAGGCTGGTATTCATCGAGTCGAGCGCAGCGTTGATTTTCTTGTACTGGCGGTCGATCCAGGCCTGACTGCGCAATGCCGGGTCACGGCGGTTGATTTCAATATTGATGGCCACGGCGGCATCGAGCGTGCCGTCGGCAATGGCTTCCCAGCATTTGGTGGCGGCGCGGTCGCGCCCCGGCTGAGGAATCAGCCGGCCAACAGGGGAAAGCGTATCGAGATATTCAACAATGACCCGCGAATCAAACAGGCTGCCGTTGTCGTCCATAAGCAGACAGGGAACCTTGCCCAGCGGGTTATGCGATTGAATGCTGCTGTCTTCAGCCCACACATCCTCGAGGACGAACTCGTAATCGAGTTTCTTTTCAGCCATTACGATGCGTACTTTGCGAACATAAGGACTAGTGAGGGAACCAATGAGTTTCATAGCAAAGACAGGAAGTTGCGGGCAAAAAAAGTATAGCAGGATAGCGTCTTGAGAGACCCGCAGAAGCCGGACAAAGCCGCTTCTTGGCCCCCTAAGCGCATAATGTGTCGTTTATATGCTTATTTACAACAAAAGCTTGTGACTTTTTGGGCGGCTTGGGTTATGGGGCTGCTTGACAAGGCGGGAACAGGGCGGTTGGCCAATACCCCGGGTGGTAGAATTCCGGGTGATTTTTCTACCTGTGAGCTGTCATGCAAATTGACCCCCAACTTAGCCATTTGAATGCTTTGTCACCCCTTGACGGCCGTTACGCTGCCAAAGGCCAGCCGCTGCGCGCAACCCTGTCTGAAGCCGGCTTTATGGCACATCGCGTCGAAGTCGAGGTGGCCTGGTTGACGGGTTTGTCGGAAGCCGGCTTGCCCGAGCTGGCTGCGTTTTCACCCGAAGCCAAAGCGACACTCAAGGCGCTGGTCGACAATTTTTCCGAGAGTGACGCAGCTCGCATCAAAGAAATCGAGAAAACCACCAACCATGACGTCAAGGCGGTTGAGTACTGGTTGAAGGAACGCGTAGCCGGCAACGCCGAGCTGGCAGCGGCCGCTGAGTTCATACACTTTGCCTGCACCTCCGAAGACATCAACAACACCTCGCATGCGCTCATGCTTACGCGGGCACGTGAACAGTTCGTCGTGCCTCGTCTGACCGAGCTTTGCGAACACCTGAAGACACTGTCGCGCCAGTTTGCCGATCAACCCATGTTGTCGCGCACGCACGGGCAGCCGGCAAGCCCGACCACGCTGGGCAAAGAATTTGCCAACGTGGCTGCACGCCTGGACCGCGCCATCGCCGCCATTCGTAATGTCGAGCCCCTGGCCAAGATGAACGGTGCGACCGGCAATTACAACGCCCACCTCTCGGCATATCCCGAGATTGACTGGCCCGCATTCAGCGCCGGTGTTCTGAACAGCCTGGGCCTGGTACAGAACCCGTATTCCATACAGATAGAACCCCATGACTGGATGGCGGCACTGTTCGACGCCATCGCACGCGCCAACGTTATCTTGCTGGACCTGAACCGCGACATCTGGGGCTATATCTCGCTGGGTTACTTCAAGCAACGGCTCAAGGAAGGCGAAGTCGGCTCGTCCACCATGCCGCACAAGGTCAACCCCATAGACTTCGAGAACTCCGAAGGCAATCTGGGGCTGGCCAACGCCATGCTGCGCCACCTGTCAGAAAAACTGCCGGTCTCGCGCTGGCAGCGCGACCTGACCGACTCAACGGTTTTGCGCAACCTGGGCGTTGCCTTTGGCTACTGCGCGGTTTCTTACGATTCCTGCTTGCGCGGCCTGAACAAGCTCGAGCTGAACGCCGCCGCCATCGATGCCGACATCGATACATGCTGGGAAGTGCTGGCCGAACCGGTTCAGACTGTGATGCGTCGATATGGCCTGCCACAGCCCTACGAGCAACTGAAGGCGCTCACACGAGGCAAGGGCATCAATCAGGAAGGGTTGACAGAATTCATCAACGGCCTGGACCTGCCCGACGAGCCCAAGGCCCGTTTGCTGGCCATGACGCCGCGCAGTTACATCGGCCTGGCGGCCGACTTGGCCAAGCGCATTTAATTTTGTGATTTTTTCCTGAAATTTTTGTGATTTTCTTGTTTAGGGCCTGATTTTTGCGCTAGAATCTTGGTCTTTGCAGCGATGGGCTGTTAGCTCAGTTGGTAGAGCAGCGGACTCTTAATCCGTAGGTCGACAGTTCGAGCCTGTCACAGCCCACCAGTCATATCAAGCACTTAGGCCAATCTTTTCGGGTTGGCCTTTTTGTTTTCTCAGTTGCGGCACTTTACTTCGCATACACCTTGCACAGGCCCTGCAAGAGCTTGTGCAGAGCCGCCTGATGACAAGCAATGCTTTGCTTCTGAGCAAGCGCTTGCGCCGTCCGGTCGAAGGCAGCGGATACCAATTGCGTGAGCGCATGAAGCTCTTCGGGTGCAATGGAGGCGCTAACATCATTTCCCATCAACAGTGCACCAAGCCCCTGTTCCAACTCATACGCACCAGCCATGTCACTAAGCTGGGCCAACTGTTGCGCGTTTAGCACCGCAGGGGCGTCCTGCAGCAGCAGCTGCGCTCGCCCGCATTCGGCCATCGATTGAAAGTACGCATGCGAGCCGTCCATCAGCGCATCTAGCGGTGATCCTGATTGGCTGCTACCAGCCTCTATGGCGCTCGCCACCTCCTGCGCCATTTGCTGGGAGACTGCAAAAAAAAGAGCTGCTTTGTCTTCGAAGTGGTGATAAAGCGCTCCCCGGGTCACAGCGGCCGCTCTCACGATGTCGGGCGTGCCAGTCGCCGCATAACCCCGCTCCACAAACAGCCGTCGCGCAGCAGCAATCAGCGCCGACCGTGTGGACTCGGTGCGCTCTTGATTGCTACGGGATGTCCTTTTCTCTTGCATACATGCAGCCTGTATGTTTTAATGAATTTACATACACATTGTATGCTTTAGGAGGAAAACATGAAAACTTCTCAGTTCTACCCGGTCATCATGACTTCAAAAGTGGCACAAACTGCAGCGTTCTACATGCGCCACTTCGAGATGGTGGCCCTGTTCGAAAGCGATTGGTATGTGCATCTGCAGTCATCGCAGGATACCAACGTCAATGTGGCGGTTCTCGATGGCAGTCACGAAAGTGTTCCCGAAAAAAACCGGGGCCAACAAGCAAGCGGAGTATTACTGAATTTTGAAGTGGACGATGTCGATGCAGTGCATGCCCAGCTACTCCCGGAGGGGCTGCCTATGCTGTTGCCATTGCGCAGCGAAAAATGGGGCCAACGCCACTTCATTACCGAAGACCCCAACGGCGTCATGATTGACGTCATCATGCCGATTGCCCCAAGCAAGGAATTTGCGGCGCAGTACGCTGACGCTGCAGGCGCATAGCCCCTGACGCTGGTGCCGGGTCTGTTATTGATGATGTCAAATGTGTTGGCGTTCCTATAAGAAGTCATTCAAACACGGTGCTTGAAATACAGCTACTGGCCGATATCTGACGCTGGATCTACAGTAAGCACCTGATTCCTGCCGGAAATTTGCCGGAATCCCCCTCTAAAAACAGGTCATTTTCAGTGATCTGGGGTGATGAAAATACCTACTAAAATCAAGTGATTAGGGGTAAACTACCCCTTGCTTGGTTTGCCTCTTAATCCGTAGGTCGACAGTTCGAGCCTGTCACAGCCCACCAGAATTACCTAGTTAAATCAGTAAGTTAAGGCCGCTCCGTCAAGCGGCCTTTTCCTTTTCCGCCTCCTGCTGTGACCAAAACGTGACCGTTTTTGCGTGACTGGCTATGTGGCTGGGGGCGAGGTGGGCGTACCGCGCGGGAGCGCTGGCGGTTATTCTTCAGGTGGTCCTACCGGAGAAAAAATGAAGAAAATCTTTGCTATACCGCTCGTTGCAATATTCGCTGGGTGCGCCACATCAAATACAAACTTGCCGACGCAGGCGGGCGTCGATCTGGGTAAATACGTAGGAACATGGTACGAGCAGGCGCGTTTGCCGAATCGCTTCCAAAAAGATTGTGCCAGTGATGTTCAGGCCGACTACAAGTTAAATACCGATAACACGATCAGCGTCACTAATCGATGCCAAACTCAGGGCGGCGGCACCGAGGTAGCGGAGGGGGCGGGCAGGCTGTCGAACTCGGTTGATCCGCGTGACCCTGCAATACTGCAAGTAAGGTTCGCACCCAAGTGGACATCTTGGTTGCCCATGGTTTGGGGCGATTACTGGATACTTAGGCTTGAAGGTGACTACCGGTATTCCCTCGTAGGTACGCCAGATCGCAAGTATCTATGGGTGCTGTCGCGGGATAAGCAGGCGGATCAAACGACGGTTGACGCTTTGTTGGAATACGCCGAAACTCTCGGATTTCCGGTAGATGAGGTCAAGAAGACAGCGCAGTAATTGCACGCTTATCGCCCGGCTTATTGGGCCGGGCCTGTTTCCCATGCCCTTGGATCGTTAGCGGGCACAAGAGGAAGGTGAAACGCACTTATTTATATGCTTCAACCACAGCATCATAAGTGGATGTTGGCTCGAGCGCGTTGATCGTAAGCGTGCCGTGGTTATCACCGGAGGGCTCACCTGGCCAGTAGGTATAGTCTTCCTTCACCGTTAATATCGACTGCAAGACGGCGGCGTGACGGAATGATCCGAATGCTCCTTCTGTGTCGGTATCGCCAGGTGTTTGTTTCCAGACCTTGTTCGAAAACTGGAAATGCAAGGCGCCGAGCACATGCGCAGGATTGGCCTGTTGATAGCTGATAACGCCTTGTAGCTGATCCCTGACGAATTGCGGGGTGTAGTAGCTCTCTGCCCGGCTCAGGCCGATTTCGGTGAACAGAATAGGGCGATTAAAGCGCTCGTAAGTCAGTTGCACCCAGCCTTTGCCCGTATTTTCGGCATTATTGAATAGGTAGTCCTGGCTGTTGTATGTATTGGGGCACAGCATCAGCCTGTCTTTGTACGGTGCGGTGCGGCTATCGGACAGCAAGCGCTCGAACTGATCCCAGCTTGGCATGCTTGTTACTGCTCCGGTGGTTTGGTTTTTCGGCCCGTTGGGGGCACCTTTGGGAACAAAGGTTACGGGTACGCCGACCGGCACGCTCTTGCTGAATCCGAGCTCATCGGCTTTCTTCAGGAAGGCTGCCACCAGACCAATTGCGTTCTCGTACATGGCCAGATTATCGTACTGACTGCCGGCGCCGTGATCAAGCTCGTTCGAGATGATGACGCCTGCTATGGCGGGATGCCAGTCTATTTTGCCGCCTTGGCCCTTAAAGCCATAGTTAAGTTCGTTGAAATAGTCGGGCACCTGTGCAGTCCATTTAGCAGGGTTCTGGGGTAACCAGTTGCTGATGGGCACCACGACTTTAAGCCCAAGGCTGTGGGCGTGGTTCAGGAACTGACTGTGGTCGTTTCGTGTATCCCAGTCGTAGAGCCGGATCAGGTTAATGCCCATGTTTTTCATGGTTTGCAGGTCGTTGCGGCAAGATGACCCGAAGCTCGTGCCCAGGTTGCAGCTTGTCAAGAGGTTAGAGCTTGGTCCCCACAGTGCACCGGTTTGCTTGCGCGCAATGTCGCTGCCGAAGTAGATCCAGGAGCTGTTGGCCGATGAGGGGTTATAACCTTCTCCAAAAGCCTGGTAGGCGACCCCTTTTCCAGGCAAGGGAAAGCGGCTGAATTGGCCTGAATCGATGCTCAGGACGACTTGATCAAGTGCTTCCATGGCCCCGTGCTCTGGCCGTAAAAGCGTTCCCGTATAGCTCACCTGGTCTGAGGCCGCGTCGTACTTTGGCTCGGTCAGGGTTAGAAAGTACAGTTTCAGCTCGCCGGTGACGGTTGTGCCGAACAGCGCAGCATTGGGCGGATTGTCGCCAAAGACGTTTGCCCACTGCGGGAAAAAGTACGACATGGGACGGCTGTCGGAATATGTTCCCGGCGCGTTATCAACCCAGAACATATCCGGTCCGGCATTGCTTAACACGACCTGATACTGATTGGGGGTGGCAGCGGGAAGCAAGACCGCCTGGCTGGCGTATTGAATGTAAGAGGACACTTCCTGGTCGTCGGCGGCATTGTTCAGCACATTGAGTGTGACGGAGGTGAAAGCCACGGAGTCGGGTACTGGCTGGTCCAGAGTGTCATTCAGGAGTTTTGCGTGGAAGGTCAGTGTATTGAGTTTTTCGTCGTATAGGGGATTGGACAGCGTTATGTATACGCCTTCCAGATCGACGGCACCCGTTGGCCTGAATTGCAGTGTGGCGTTGGGGTTGATGTTGCCGTAGGCGCTATCCCAGGTGGAGCTTGCGTACTCTTTGACTGGAGTGGATCCGGACTCGCGGCCGGGCCGGTCTGTGTACCACAAGGCTGCTGGCTCGATATTGTTTAGTGTTAGCGTCCAGGAGCCTGTTTCGTTGCTGGCCGGCACTCGCGTCAGGCTTCCTGATTCGGCCATGAGCATATGGATGCGGGTGGAGTACTGGCTGCTGCTATCTGCAGTGATATCGGTGGTGTCGCTGCCGTTGCTGCTGCCGCATGCGGCCAGTATCAGGCAAAGGAATAGCGAAACCATCGCCATCAGAGAGTGTTTCAGTGTCATGATGTTGCCCCCAGTCGTTCAATGTAGTTACGGGTAGCGGAATCTTCTGTGCCACAAAACACGTACGGCGACGCGAAATTAATTACATTTTGACATTCAAAATATAATTTGTCATTAAATCAGGGGCAGGTTTCCCTTAACAAATTCCCACAATTAGCAGCCGACCCCCGTGATACGATCGCTGAATTTTGTCTGGTACGCACTCAGGTTCGTGCCCAATCATTCAGCGAGAGCCATCGGTCACTCATGCTAAAAATCTTCCCGGATTCGTCCTCCATTGCGGACTATGTCAGCGCCATGCTTGTTGCAAAGATTCAGGCCAAGCCAGATGCCGTGCTTGGGCTGGCCACAGGCGGCACCATGGAGCCGATTTATGCAAAGTTTGTTGCCGCCGCAAGGCATACAGAGCTGGACGTTTCGCGACTGACGTCATTCAACCTGGATGAGTACATAGGCTTAAGTGCTGATCATCCCAAGAGCTATGCGGCGTACATGCAAGAGCATTTGTTCCGGCACCTTGCGTTTGATGCTGCACGGCTGCACCTGCCTGACGGTCTGGCGCAAGACCTGAACGCACACTGCCGGTCATACTCCGGCAAGCTGCAGTCTGCGGGCGGCATTGACCTGCAGCTATTGGGTGTGGGTGGGAACGGGCACATCGGGTTTAACGAGCCGGGGACGGCTTTTGATTGCCCGTGTCATGTTGTGGAACTGGCCGAACAGACTCGCATCGACAACAGCCGGTTTTTTGCCGAAGGCAAAATTGTGCCGGTGTCTGCCATCACCATGGGGATGGCAGAGATTATGCAGGCGCGAGAGATCGTGCTGGTGGCGACTGGCGAAGCCAAGGCCAGGATCGTGGCAGAGTGGTACCAGGGTGGAATCACCGAAGCAATTCCTTTTACGGTGCTGAAACGGCATCCGGCAGCAACCATTATTGTTGACGCAGCCGCTGCGAGCCTGCTGCCCGAAGAGGCGACTCAGCAGCGTCTGGTGGCGAACGGCTAGGCGTTTATCGTTTCATTCTGCGCGTTCGGGCAGGGGATCCATATCCGGATCATCCCTGGCCGGTATGGGCTCTTCGGAAGGCGGTAGCTCTACGTCGTCCTGCTCGGGCTGGGGAATTTCATCGGGCCCTGGATTGGGGATATGGGGCTCGGGTGGTGGTACTACGTGGTCGTTCATGAACGCTCCTTTTTGGACGCTTGATGTGTGGCCCTTTGCCAGCAATTGCCGTTCCCGGCAGCTGGAATATGTCAGGCACGGGATTTGCTTTGAGTCTGCATCAGCCATCTGAAGGTATTCTGCGGGAATACCGGACTGCATTTGCGGAGGAACAATATGCCCAGCCATCAGAACCCGTCCAGTCCCACGGAGCGCAACCGTGAACAACATGATTCATCCAACCCGGGGCAAGCCAATCCGGCTCACAATACGCCGCGGCATTTGCGCAAAGACGAAGCCGGGCAACACGATAAAGGTGAGCCCGGCCAGGGCCAGACCCAGAGTTATCCGGGTGTGAAGGGCCCGAAGGCGCATGAGCTTTCTCGTGATCATGAGAACGATCGCGAGCAGGTGGAGCAGGTGAGGGGTGCGCCCGAGACCAGGGATCGTCCCGATAAGGATAGCAACGACAGGCGTACCGACGAAAAATGATGGACGGGACTATACGTCTTTCTTCAGATCGGCTCCGGCTGTAGGATCGAAATCCCGCCATGATGGCAGAAAAGGGAGATTACTTATATCCGCGTGCTGTTATCCGGTGTTAATGTAGCGATATGAGCCTCGCTCCCCTGACTTCCGCTTCGGCTGTCATACAGTTGCACGCCTGGACAGCCATCATCGCACTGGGTCTTGCGGTGTTCATGATGCTGCGCCGAAAAGGCACTGTTACCCATCGCTGGGTGGGTCGTTTCTGGCTGGTGGTCATGCTGGTTACGGTCATCTCTTCGTTCTACATCCACGAACTTCAAACCTGGGGGCCCTGGAGCCCCATCCATATACTTTCCCTGATTACATTGGTTCTGCTGTTGCGTGCTTATTTTGCGATACGGCAGCGCAAGGTCATGCAGCATGCCGAACTCATGAAGGTGGCGTTCTATAACGCTTTGCTGTTGGCTACCTTTTTTACCTTCCTGCCTGGCCGTATCATGCACGATGTGGTTTTCGGACCATCTGCTGCCGGCAGTACCGATTCAGCCATCCCATTGTGGGTATGGATAGTCGTTGGCGTGGCGGTGGTATTGGGTGGGCGTCACCTGGCATCGGCCATCATCAGGAAGCGCCACACCGGGCTGCCAGAGGGCCAGGGCGAATAGTAGTCAAGTCACTGAGGTTAAGCGTACACTAGGGGTAATTACTAGGAGGCGCGAAATGAATCAGTTGCTTGTACCTCTGTTGGTTGTTACCTTGGCCACCCTTGGCGCAGGGGTGCTTTTTCTGCTGCTGCTCTTGATGGCAGCAGGTACCGAGCCGGCGCAACGCCGTGCCTGGAAAGCCGCGTTGCGTCGTTTGTTCTGCCGGGTATCGTTCGATTGCTTCGGGCGTGGCGGCTCGAACGTCGGTCATCCCTGATGCGATGCACAGCCAGCCACCCGTGGCTGGCTAATGCTGCGTTCGCGCGTTCGATTTCTTCAATAGCCTCAATAAATGCTGCTTGAGTCCGCTGGAAAAAATTGGTACCAGCTGAAGCTGGTCCTGCGCATCCACTATTGATTTGATTTCTATGAACTGATGCGTAAAGGCATCGGTATTTCTTGCGTTCTTCTGGTAGGCCTGCAACAGTTTGTTGGCGGCCGCCTGGGCCTGGAACACCCGCGTTTCGGGCTGTTGGCCGTTCACGGCCGCGTAATGGTCGACCAGGTGTTCCAGATCGTCAAGAAACAGATTCAGGGCGTGATCGCCGGTGCATTCGGCACGCTCGTAGCCCCACTGGCGTGTTGTCATAGTGACCTCGGATGAGTACTGCTTGCGGGAAGTTTCCCGCATGGCCTAATTGATGCTGCTGGAGCCCTGGTGCTGTTCTTGTGCCTGAAGTATCAGGGCTTCAAGGTGCGGCGACGTTTGAAGTGCAACTACGGATGCCTGTGGATCGGCTTCATCCACTTCAAGCGTGAGCTTGATGCTTTGTCCTTCAAAGGCTGCGGGGTTGGCCTGGATCTGCACGTACTGGTTCAGCAGGCGGTCTACGGCTTTCTGTGCTTCGTGAACCTGCGTATCAAGGCTGGAATTGGCATGCAGCTTGAATTGTTGCTCAATGGTCTTTGCCAGATCCCAGCTAAAAAACATGAGCGCTTGCTGGCCATGGCATTCGGGGTGCAGGAAGCCCCAGGTTTCGTTATTGGATGTGTTCAAATTTCGTCTTCAAGGTTTCTGGGTGACTCGACGTTTGATGGTTTTGCCATCGTAGGTATAAACATCGATTTTACCCGGAACCTCGTTGCTGGGTGTGCTCAGGGTGAGCAGAGGGCCCTTTGCCGCTACCTGGATCTGGTCGGAGCATGAGCCGAATTCGGATGAGAGGTCGTAGCCAGAGGCATGCAGCACGACCCAGCGATAGCTGATGGGGCAGGTATTATTGCCGTCGTTGATGGAAACCAGGGCAATCTGGGCCTTGGGCGTACGAAAGGCATAAGTGATATTGAGCATGCCTTTGATGGCAGGCTCGACGTCGACGGCGTCGACCCGAAGTCGTGACTCGTAGACATATTCGCTGGGTGCAACGTTCAGCGTGCCAAACGGTGTTGACAGATGCAGACGCGACGGACTGACGGGCCATGTTGCAGGGCTTGCCGCCATGGCAAGCGTACTGGCTGCCATTAAGGCGGTTCCCATTGCGAGTTTGGTGAAATTCACGGTCATGGTGAGACCCTGTTTACAAATCTGAATTTGAAAGTCTGGTGCTAGACGTAACTAAAAGCAGATGATTTGTGACTATTGTAAACGTAAATGAATTTCTTTTTTTTCTTATGTGGTGTTAAGTTACAATTTTTTTGGCAAATATATAAAAAGATATCATCTATTTGCAATTAATAGATAAATAAATGCGATTGCCATAAGGAAGAAGTAAACCGCCACACCCGCAGCCAGGCTTGTAGTTATGACTTTTATTCGCCGTTTCAGGGGTTGGCGAACGCTACGGTTGGTGTCGCGCGTATTCCACCACCATGTAAGGCCGGCAGCCAGCATGCTGAGCAAGATTATCCACACTTTCATGGTCGCATTTTAGCGACAAAGTCAGGGCGAGGGCGGCCATAGGGCTTTCTTGTGTAAGTTTTACGTAAGTTTCAAATTGTATTTCTAATACTCAGGGCAAAACAGATAACAAAGCTGTGCCTTTGTAGACCTGGTGCCAGCGCAATCCGGCACTGAGTGACAACCCCATTTGACTTACTAAAAGGAGTTACAGGATGGATGACAAAAAACACGCAAAAGCCGGTGGCGTAGATCGGCGCTCGATGCTGAAAATGGGTGCCGCAGGCAGCGCATTGCTGGCTGGCGCACCCAAGATGGCATTGGCCGCCGAGGAAAAAAAGCCTATTGGCAATTATCCCGCAGGTGTCGAGGGCGATTCGGTTTTCATTGGCCTGACACTCGATATCACGGGCCCATACTCGGCTCAGGGCGCCGACCAGCAGAAGGGCTATGAGCTGGCGGTTGAGCAGCTCAATGCAGGGGCGGAAGAGGTCAAGAAAATTTCTCCCCTGACCAAAAAAGGTGTGCTGGGCAAGACCGTCAAGTTTGGTGTGGCCGATGCCGAAACCAAGCCCAATACGGCGGTTCAGGCAGCAAGCCGTTTCATTCATGACAACAAGGCCATGATGATCTCGGGCAGCACCAGTAGTGCCGTTGCCATCGCCCTGCAAAAGGTTTGCGACCGCGAACGCACGATCTACCTGCCGGCCATCAGCGGCTCGAACGAAACCACCGGCGTTGACTGCCAGCGCTACGGTTTCCGTCTTTGCTATTTTGCTTACACCGCCTGCAAGGCCATCGCTCCCGTGCTGGCCAAGTCGCTGGGCAAGGATCGCAAGGCCATGTACCTGGTGCCTGACTACACCTACGGTCATACCACCTATGACTCCATGGTCGAGTTCACCGAGAAGCAAGGCTGGAAAACCGTAGGCTCGCAAGTGCACCCCCTGGGCGCGAAAGACTACAGCTCCTTCCTGATCAATATCGCCAACAGCGATGCCGACACACTGGTCGTGATTGCCTACGGTGCCGACGCAGCGAACTCCATCAAGCAAGCCAAGCAGTTTGGTCTGCTCGACAAGATGAACATCGTGGTGCCTTATATGTCGGCCTTCCTTGAAAAGGAAATCGGTGCCGAAATCATGGGTGGCGTTTATGGCGCAACCGGCTTCTGGTGGACTTTGCAGGATCAGTATCCGATCGCCAAAGATTTTGTCACGGCCTTCGAGAAAAAATTCAAGGCCAAACCGCGTGACTCGGCATATATCGCATACCTGACCACCGTCATGTGGGCAGACGCTTGCGAGCGGGCCGGCAGCTTCTATCCGCCTGATGTCATCAAGGCCTACGAGGCGGGCGAGATCCGTCAGGGTCCGGTGGGTGAAGTCAGCTTCCGCGCTGAAGATCACCAGGGCATCATCAACTTCCCGATCGTCAAGGGCAAGAAGAAAGAGGACATGAAAAACCCCGACGATTATTTCGAGGTTGTGGAAGTGGTCAATGGCCGCGACGCGTTGCCCGAACTGGGTGTGCTGGGCTGCAAGCTGGGCCCATACGTTTAATAAAAAATAACGACAACAAAGAATGGCCGGACGGGAGCCCTGCACGGGGCAGGGCCGCCCGTCCGGATCATTCCGGGTGCGCTACATGTAAAGGAGGAACTTGAATGCCGAGCATGTCGTTGTTCTTATCACAGCTATTCAACGGACTGGCCACTGGTCTGTTGCTGGCGCTTATCAGTACCGGTTTGACGATTATCTACGGCACTCTCGGGGTTATCAACTTTGCGCATGGCGCCTTGTTTGTGGTTGGCTCATACGCCGGTTACACCGCGTACGAGATGACGGGCTCTTTTGTCGTCGCCATCGTCGCGGGCTCGCTGGTGGCCCTGGTGGTCGGGCTCATCATCGAGCGTGGCCTCATGCGTCAATACTATAGCCGTCCGCACGAGGACCAGATTCTGGTCACGTTCGGCATAGGCATCATCCTGGTGGAATTGGTCAGGTCGATTTACGGCGGCATCAGCCTGTCGGTGCCCACACCCGAGTGGGGGCAGGGCATTGCCAAGATCGGCACACTGATCTACCCGCTTTATCGTCTCGAGGCGCTGGGCATTGCGGCGGCCACCCTGGCCGTGCTGTATTACGTGCTGTACCGCACCAGTCTGGGCCTGATCGTGCGCGCAGGCATTGAAGATGCACAGATGGTCAACGCCCTGGGCATCAACGTCAAGCGTACCTTTTTGCTGGTGTTCGGCCTTGGCGCCATGGCGGCTGGCTATGCGGGGGTGATCGATTCACCCATTGTTACCCTGTCGCCCGACATGGGACACCGAATACTGGTCGACTCCTTCGTGGTGGTGGTCATCGGTGGCGTGGGGTCGTTTCCCGGAGCAATTATCGGCGGCATTATCGCGGGCGTCATACTCAGTCTTACCTCTATGTTTAATCCTGCATACTCTCATGTGATGCTGTTTGTTGTGATGGCATTGATTCTTATCTTCCGGCCACAAGGTCTGATGGGACAGGAGGGCCGCGAATGAGCACGCATCAACACTCCGGCAAATACTTGCGCCATCGCCTTCCCGAAATAATCGTGGGCGTGTGCCTGCTTGCCGCTCCGTTCGTCTTGCCGTATCTGGGCATGAGCGCAGACTTGCTGACCCGTATTCTTATCTGGGGTCTGTTCGGTCTGGGATTCGACCTGCTGTTTGGCTACACCGGCCTGCTGTCTTTCGGTCAGTCGGCGTTCTATGGTACGGGTGGTTTTGTAGCAGCGTATCTGCTGACTTCGGGCATAGTGCCGAACATGCTGCTGGCTTTGCTGTGTGGCGTGGTCATTGCAGCCCTGGCAGGACTGGCCATCGGCTACCTGACCTTGCGTCGTACAGGCATCTACTTTGCCATGAGCACGCTGGCCTTTGGCGAGATGTTCTACTTTCTGGAGAACTCGCTGTTCAAGGAGTACACCGGAGGGGAAAACGGCATTGCCGGTGTGCCGCCACCCGAAATATCACTGGGCTTCACAACCATCAATATTTCCAGTGGCTGGCCCATGTACTGGTTTGTCGCGGCATTTTTCTTCATCGGCTATCTGGTCGCACGCCGCATCGTTCGCTCTCCCTTTGGTGCCGTACTCAAGGCCATCCGCGGTAATCCCAAGCGGGCCATGGCGCTGGGTCATGCCATACAAAACTATAAGCTGACGGTGTTCGTGATTGCCGCCGCCTATGGTGGTCTGGCAGGTGGGCTGCTGGGTGTGTTCCAGTCTTACATGCCACCCGATGCCTTTTCACTCGATACTTCGGCACAGCTGGTTATACAGACTGTGATGGGCGGCGCCGGTACGCTGCTGGGACCCTTGCTGGGTGCCACCATCTGGCTGTATCTGTATGAAGGCTTGCAACAGGTATCCGACATCGGTGCCTACTGGAAGCTGATACTGGGCATCGTGTTCGTGGTGCTGGTGACGGTGTTCCGTCATGGGGTCGCAGGTGGTGTGATCGACTTCATGAAGCGTCGCCGCAAAGGCGCTGCCAACGTCGATGACGAAGCCGATACCGAGAGCAGTGCAGAACTGGCTATTGTGCCGCCCATCGCCAACAGACCGGGTGCGCCCGTACTCGAGGCACGTGGCATCACCAAGCAGTATGGCGGGCTTACCGCTGTGAGTGATGTGGACTTTTCCCTGGCTGAAGGCGCGATGCATGGCGTTATCGGGCCGAACGGCGCAGGCAAGTCAACCTTCTTTGCCATGCTTGCTGGCGAGCTGGCCACGACCAAAGGGCAGGTGTTCTTCCGCGGCCAGGAAATCACCGGCATCGGCGTCACCGCGGTATGTCAGTTGGGCATGAGCAAGAGCTACCAGATCAATCAGTTGTTCGAGGGGTTGACTGTCCGGCAGAATGCCGCGATTCCTGTGCTGGCACGCAGCCGTGGCAAGTTCCGCACCGATATGCTGCGTGGTCTGCATAACTCCGAAGGTCTGGATGAGCAGGTGAATGCAGCCATCGATCTGGTGGGGCTCAAGCGTCAGGGTGATACCCTGGTGTCAGAGCTGTCTTATGGCGAGAAGCGACGCCTCGAGATCGGCCTGGCACTGGCCACGGGTGCCAATGTGCTGTTGTTCGACGAGCCCCTGGCAGGGTTGGGGCCTGAAGAGCGCGTGCTCGTTGTTGCACTGCTTAAATCAATACGCAAGGGCCGCAGCATGGTCATCGTCGAGCACGACATGGATGCCATGTTTGAGCTGGCTGAGCGTATTACCGTACTTTATGAAGGCCGCAAACTGGCGGAAGGCACTCCGGACGAAATCCGGATGAGTCCGGCAGTCCAGGCAGCATATCTCGGAGGGATGGACGAGCATGAGTCTGCTTGAGGTCGATAAAATCAATAGCTACTATGGGGATTCCCATATCCTGTTCGACGTGTCGATGCGCGTGGAAGAAAATGAAGTGGTGGCTTTGCTGGGCCGTAACGGCGCCGGCAAAAGCACTACGCTGAAGACCCTGATGGGCATGGTGCAGGCCAAAAGCGGCATCATCCGCCATAACGGGACAGAAGTGCAGCAGCTTCCTCCGTATCAGTTGGCCAGGCGTGGCATACAACTAGTCCCCGAAGAGCGGCGCGTATTCGGGTCCATTACTGTGCAGGAGAACCTGCAGCTTGCGGCGATGTCGGCAGACCAGGCACGCTCGCTCGATGAAATCTACGAAACCTTTCCCCGTCTGGCCGAACGCCGGCGCAATCGGGGCAAGCAGTTGTCGGGTGGCGAGCAGCAGATGCTGGCCATTGCACGGGCGATGATACGCAACGCCAACATCATCATGCTGGACGAGCCCTTCGAGGGGCTGGCCCCACTGATCGTGCGCGATCTTATCGAGGTGTGCCGCCGTCTGGCTGAAGCCGGCAATACCATTATTATTGTGGAGCAGAACGTAAGGGCGGCACTTTCGCTGGCCGATCGCTGTTACCTGATCAACAATGGCCATATGGTATTCGACGGCACTCCTGATGAATTGCAGCAAGATAATTCTGTGATTCAAAAATACCTTGGAGTTAAGGTATAGCAGGCCATTTCTTGGTTTGCTGACCGGGGCAGCCTTAGCGGCTGCCCTTTTCATTGCTTGCCGCAGTATCATATTGCCTGTAGGCAGGCAGCGCTGGTGCGTATGCAGGGACTGACGCGTGTCAGGCTTCGCCAGATTCCTCGAGGTTTTTTTATCATGCAGTACAAGCCAGGTGCTGATCCGGTTGCACAAGACGAAACAAACGTTGATGGCGCCAGATTGGTAAATTATCAGCTGGATTTTGTCGCATCCAGCAAGTTGCCTACGCCCTGGGCGGAATTTCTTATCCATATTTTCCTGGATCCTGCTACCAGCAAAGAACATCTTATCCTCACCCTTGGCGACGTATCCGACGGCCGACCCGTTCTGGCCAGGGTGCATTCCGAATGCCTGACCGGAGACGCCTTGTTCAGTCAGCGTTGTGATTGCGGCGCGCAGCTGGAAACTGCGCTGCAGGCAATTGCGACCGAGGGTCGTGGTGCCTTGCTGTATTTGCGTCAGGAAGGGCGGGGCATTGGCCTGGTCAATAAAATCCGTGCCTATCAGCTGCAGGATGCCGGGGCGGATACGGTCGAAGCCAATGAACAGCTGGGCTTCCCGGCCGACATGCGGCGCTACGATTTATGCAAGCCCATGCTCGACAAGTTCGGCATCAAGTCCTTGCGGCTCATGACCAACAACCCGCGCAAGGTCAGGGCCATGGAAAAGATAGGCGTACGTGTAGAGGAACGTTTGCCCATACAGGTGAATCGCAATCCGTTTAACGAAAACTACCTGAGCACCAAGGCGGCCAAGCTGGGTCATTGGCTCAAGGAGCGCCTGTAACGGCCGTTACCCGTACAGGCTGCGTTGGAATCAGACTTCGGCCATGAAGCGCATCTTGAAGCGCCGGCCCTTGATATTGCCGGTGCTCAGTTTGCCGTAGGCCTGTTTTGCTATGCCGCGCTCGAGTGCGACGAAGCTGACGAATTCCAGAATATTGATCTTGCCTATCTGGGCGCCGGCAAAGCCCGCGTCTTTGGTCAGCGCACCCAGCAAGTCGCCAGGGCGCAGCTTGTCCTTCTTGCCGCCTTGTATGCATAGCGTCACCATGGGTGCGCGCAAACGCCCGCCCGGGGCGGGCTTGAGCGACTTCAGGTTGGCCCAGCTGATGGACTGACCTTGGTATTGTTCGATCTGGTTGGCCCAGCGCATTTCAAAGGGTGCGCACAAGCTCAAAGCCAGCCCTTTGGCCTGGCCGCGGCCGGTACGGCCGATACGATGTATATGAACTTCGGGATCGGGTGTGATCTCGACGTTGATGACTGCGTCGAGTGAGTCGATGTCCAGACCACGTGCAGCGACGTCGGTGGCAACCAGTACCGAGCAACTGCGATTGGCAAATTGAATCAGCACATCTTCACGTTCGCGTTGTTCCAGATCTCCATGCAGCGCCAGCGCGCTGAAGCCGCGCGACTCAAGGTATTGGGCCAGCTCCCGGCACTGTGCTTTGGTATTGCAAAAAGCGAGCGTCGATTCAGGACGGAAATGTTCCAGCAGCTGGGCCACCGCACTGTGGCGCCGGTCGGCATCGATTTCGTAAAAACGCTGCTCGATCTGGCCCGCATCGTGCACAGACTCGACTTTGACCTCGGCGGGAGCGCGCAGAAACCGTGCGCTTGCCTTGCGGATGTCGTCGGCATAGGTGGCTGAAAACAGCAATGTCTGGCGCCGGGTGGCGCAGGCTTTCACGATTCTGGTTACGTCGTCGTAAAAGCCCATGTCGAGCATGCGGTCGGCCTCGTCCAGCACCAGGGTGTGCAGCCTTGAAAAATCCACGCTTTCCCGTTCAATGTGATCCATCAGGCGCCCGGGTGTGCCGACAATGACGTGGGCACCGAACTTCAGGGATTCGGTCTGCGGCCGTATTGGCGTACCGCCACACAAGGTCAGTACCTTGATGTTGCCGATGGCACGGGCCAGGCGGCGCAGTTCACTGGCTACCTGTTCGCTTAGTTCGCGGGTAGGGCACAGTACCAGCGCCTGGATGTGATAGGCCGATGCGTTCAGCTTGTGAACTATGCCCAATCCGAACGCCGCGGTTTTTCCGCTACCGGTCTTGGCTTGTGCGATCAGGTCGCGACCTTCCAGTATGAGCGGCAGGCTCTGTTCCTGTATGGGTGTCATGGCCTGGTAGTCCAGGGTTCCCAGGTTATCGAGTATGGCTTGGGAAAGCGGCAGGCTGGAGAAAGGAAGAGGGGAGGTCACTGTTCAGGCACATTGAGGTTCTAATGGTGCCGGCCCGGGATTGGGCAGGCACCAGAACAGGCCTGATTGTAGCCTGTCGTGAATCAGGCTGCGGCTTCGTCGGTTTGCGCGTCGAAGCTGGTGGTGGCGATGGTCTTGATGCAGCGGTCGGCCGTTTCCAGTGCCTTGGCGCGACTGTCGCCACCCATATCGGTGCCTTCAGCGCGCACGATACGGATGTCGGTGATGCCGAAGAAGCCGAAGATGGTCTTCAGGTAGGTTTCCTGATGCTCCATGGCGCGACCGGCTTCGCTGTTCGAGTAGATACCGCCGCGGCTGAGGGCTGCGATGACAGTCTTGCCCGTCGCCAGGCCAACCACGCCCGATTCCGTGTACTTGAAAGTGCGGCCGGCTTGTGCAAGTCGATCTATCCAGGCTTTCAGTTGTGAAGGCACGGAGAAGTTATACAGGGGGGCGCCCACCACAATGACGTCGGTAGCCAGAAACTGGGAAACCAGGGCTTCAGACAAGGCGTTTTCGCGACGCTGTGCTTCGGTCAGTTCGGTATCCGAAGGAGGCAGCCGAAAACCCATGGCGTCTTGGGAAAAATGAGCCGGTGTATCCACGGCCAGGTCCAGGGTTTCGACTTGTGTGCCGGGAACGGCCGCTACCCATTGGTCCACGATGTCCTGGGTGAGTTTGCGGGAAATGGAATTGGCACCGTTAATGCTCGAGTCTACGCGCAGCAGTTTCATGAGTTCTCCGAAGGTCTGATTGCTAATGGCAAAAATATTGATGTGTCCATTATGGATTAGCCCTTATTGTTTGATAACCCATGCGGTTTGCGAATTACTGTTCCATTTTTGTTGGTAATAAGAGGGTCTGTGGTGCTAGCATATGCTTACCTTGACCTACATCAAAGAAGGTATGTGGTGGACAAGGCACAGTGCAGACTGGAGTGCATTAAATCGCAAATTTATAGGGGAACAATAATGCGAATTTTGCTTGTGTTAATGGCCGTTATGGCATCGCTGGGGTTTGTCGCCCCATCTTTTGCGGCCCACGATGGCGATGCGCCGCATGGCACTGTCACCTACACACCTGACATCACCTTTACTCTGCGTACCAACATCGCAGACGGCAAGCTGGTGTTTGTGGGTGACGCCGGTGCCATCAGCGGGCAAATCAATCCCGACTTGAAAGTACCTGAAAATGCCGTCGTGCAGATCAACGTCATCAATGGCGACGGTGCCATACACGACATTGCTGTACCCCAGTTCGGCGCCAAGTCCGACCACATTACCGGCAAGGGAGCGGCCACGTCCATCGTGTTCCGTGCCGACAGAAACGGTACATTCGAATATCTGTGCACACTGCCCGGCCACAAGGCCGCCGGCATGTTCGGCAAGCTGATTGTGGGCGAGCCTCAGGAACAAGCCGAGAGCACGGCGCTTAATATTGCCAAGGATCCCACTGAAGTCGGTGTTCCCGTCGGCAAGCGCGGCCCCGAGCATGTTACTGTCGATCTGGAAACCACCGAAGTCGTTGGCAAGCTGGCAAACGGCAGCACCTACAAATACTGGACCTTCAACAACACGGTACCTGGTCCGTTCATTCGTGTACGTGTCGGTGATACGGTTACCATCAACCTTTCCAATGCCTCCGATGCTTCGCACATCCACTCCATCGACCTGCACGCTGTAACCGGCCCGGGCGGCGGTGCCGATGTCACGCAAGCAGCTCCCGGTCAGGCCAAGAGCTTTACCTTCACGGCCAAGCATCCCGGACTGTTCGTGTATCACTGCGCAACGCCTATGGTGGCGCAGCACATCACCAACGGTATGTACGGCATGATCCTGGTCGAACCCGAAGGCGGCCTGGCTGAAGTCGATCGCGAGTTCTACGTCATGCAAGGTGAACTCTATACCGCAGAAAAACACGGGGCACAGGGGCACCAGGAGTTCTCGCTTGAAAAACTGCTGGACGAGAACCCCGAGCACCTGATGTTCAACGGTGCAATGGGCGCCCTGAGCGAGCAGTACAAAATGGAATCCAAAGTCGGTGAAACCGTCCGCATCTTCTTTGGTGTAGGTGGCCCCAACCTGACGTCCAGTTTCCACGTTATCGGTGAAGTTTTTGATCGCGTATACACACACGCCTCCCTGACCAGCCCACCGCTGACTGACGTGCAAACCACCTCGGTTCCTCCGGGCGGTGCTGCCATGGTTGAGTTCAAGACCGACTATCCCGGTCACTACATCCTGGTCGACCACGCCCTGTCGCGTGTTGAAAAAGGCCTGGCTGGTGTCCTTACCGTAACCGGTCCGGAAGACAACAAGGTCTTCCACGCGCACGATCCTGCTCCGGCAGCAGCGGCTCCCAAGGCAGGACATCACTAAGCCTTACGATGTCATCAACCGGCGGTGAAGTCAGCCGCCTTGTATCACCGGCAACCTGCCGGTGATACACAAAAAAGCAGGGCCTGCATTATGCAGGCCCTGCTTTTTTTCAATCGTACCGACCCGCAAACCGGGGCAGGGTACGAACTGCTTAAGCTTTCGTTGAACCGGTAGCTGCTTCCCTGGCTATTTGGTCGTAAGTACCTGCAGCAGTGAACAGCACATCGGTCGAGGAATTCAGGGCGGTTTCGGTAGAGTCCTGCAAGACGCCGATAATGAAGCCGACACCAACTACCTGCATGGCAATATCATTGGAAATGCCAAACAGGCTGCAAGCCAGCGGAATCAGCAGCAAAGAGCCACCGGCAACGCCCGATGCCCCGCAAGCACAAATGGCGGCGACCACGCTCAGTAACAGCGCGGTAAAGATGTCAACCTGTATGCCCAGTGTATTCACGGCAGCCAGCGTCAGGACGGTGATGGTCACCGCAGCACCCGCCATATTGATGGTGGCGCCCAACGGGATCGAAACGGAGTAAGTCTCTGCAGGCAGACCCAGACGCTTGCACAACTCCAAATTTACCGGGATGTTGGCAGCCGAACTGCGTGTGAAAAAGGCGGTAATGCCGCTTTCACGCAGGCAGGTAAAGACCAGCGGGTAGGGGTTGCGACGGATCTTGGCAAAAACGATGATGGGATTGACCACCAGTGCCACCAAAAACATGCAGCCAAGCAATACCGCCAACAGACGCGCGTAGTCCAGCAAGGCATTCAGGCCGGCTTCGGCGATCGTCGCGGCAACCAATCCAAAAATACCAAGAGGCGCAAAGCGGATCACCACCTTGACGATGAAGGACAGAACCATGGACAGGTCCGCCATCACATTCTTGGTGGCGCCGTGCGCGTGGCGCATGGCGATGCCGGTTGCGATGGCCCATGCCAGAATGCCAATGTAATTGGCATTGAGCAGCGCGTTAACAGGGTTGTCGACCACATTCATGAGTAGTGTGGTCAGCACTTCGATAATGCCGCCGGGTGCACTGAGCGTTTGGGCGTCGACTTTCAGCTGTATGGTCAGGGGGAACATGAAGCTGGCTGCAACGGCCACCAGGGCAGCGGCGAAAGTTCCCAGCAAATACAGGACCAGGATCGGGCCCATACTGATCTGCTGACCATGCTTGTGGTTGGCGATGGCAGCAGCCACCAGCACAAAAACCAGCACGGGAGCGACTGCTTTGAGCGCGCTGACAAACAGATTGCCCAGTAGTGCCACTGCGCCGGCCGCTTGCGGCGCTACCAGGGCCAGAATAACGCCGGCGACCAGGCCGATCAGGATCTGCGTGACAAGACTGCCATTGCTGACGAACTGCAACAGCGGATTTTGATTGTTTGATGCACGAGGCATGAGGGAACTCCAAAGCTAGGCCTGCCGGCCTTTAAAAGAAAAATGAGCTCCACCACAGAATGCGCCTCGTGAGCGCCGCACATTTGGCAGGCAGTGTCTGCAAGCCATGTGACTTATTATTGTTACAAAAAGACTACAATTGCAGCCGGGGCTAATTCTACCACCTTAAAAACAGTAAAAAAAAGCCCGATAGGCTATAATGGCTGATCTGGGGTCGATCCGGCTTCGACGTGGGTCGCGAAACAGAGCAGGGCATGTCGAGCACCAGTAAGCTCGTAAATCCACTGGAAAACTATAAACGCCAACGACGAGCGTTTCGCTTTAGCCGCTTAATGCGGTAAGCCGCTGCACTAATTTGTCTTTGGGTTAGGTAGGGTAAAACCTACAGCAGCGTCACTTACAAAGAATCGGAATATGTTGGGTCACTCAGCATGTTCTTAAATTAATGTGAATCGCCAAGGAAGGGCCTGTCGGTTGGCATGATCCAAGGTTAAAACTTAAAGTGAACCGAATAAACATGTAGAACTGCCTGCAGAGGGCTTGCGGACGGGGGTTCAATTCCCCCCGACTCCACCAATAATGAAACCCCAACCGTTCTCGGTTGGTGTGGAGTAAAGCATAAGTTGGCACTATTGCCATCTTATGCTTTATTTCACGAAGTGCCACATTATGCTTTATCGCGAAAATGTGGTATTGATCAAGGTTTTGCCCATGCAAAAGGGGTGCCTCCAATTGGAAGCATCCCTTTTTTTGCGTGGACGTTAGCGCGGTCAGCCTTCAGTCGGATGGCCTGCGATATCTACATGGCAGCGTCGTTGGCAGCCTGCCCGGCCAGGCTGGAGAGCACCGTATAAAGGTGGCGAGTCGAGTTCAGTGTCCTGGGTTCGACCAACTGCGCCACTTGTTCCACCGTGATGCTCTCGCCATTTTCACGCAGTATTTCGCAAGCCTGCAGCAGCTCTGCGTAAATGGCCGTCTGGGCCTGTAAGGCCCGCTGGTGCAGATGTTGGACGTAGCATGCCCCCAGAGTTCGGGCTTCTGTCGTGGCCTGGATATATAAGTGCCGCACATCGATATCCAGAGCTTTGGCGACCTCGGTGACGCTGCGTGGTTCGGTTTGCTTCAGCTCATCCCGAAGCCGCTGGCGAATGGCGCCCCAGTCGTGCTGGCGTTTTGGCCGATGCTGATTGGGTAAAGGATAGCCCAGTTGCAGTGCCAACTGCTGGGTTGTTGGAGGTGGGCACCAATCCGCCAGCGTGCCTTGTAGCAGGTTTGCCAGTGAAACACCACAATGCATAGCTATACGGACAAGCGCCTCCAGGGTGAGCGGTGTGCGAACGGTCCGCCAATAATGGACTGTTGATTTTCTGACTCCCAGTCGTCTGGCGAAGTGCGCAGCCAAGCCGCCATCCATGTCGCCAATAAGCCGCTCAACGCCCTGATGAAAAGATTCGATGTCGGGCGTAAAGGCTGGCCCGGTCTCGGGGGATGTTGACATCGCAGCCAAGAGGTCGGTGATGCAGCGTGCCTGTTCAATTTCCAGTTTCTGCTCTGTGGCTGGAGGAATCGTCGGATCCAACGGGATTGCGCTCCCCAGAAAGCATCCACAAGCAGTGCACCACCCTGGCACCACGACGTTGGCGGTATGCCGGACGTTGGATGCGTTGCAGTGCGGGCAGCGAGCGATCAGCGCGGTGAGATGTCGGACACAAACCTTGTTCAGACCGATATCCCAGGCCAATCGAAAGTATGGTTGCTGACCTTCCCTCTGGTCGTCGGCAAGGCAATATGGACACCAACGAGCCCGCGTCGCCATGAGGCCCTTGGCAGCGACGCAGCCCTGCAGCGGTAGCAAGGTCAGTTGCTGTAGCGTGGCCACACCCGTCAGTGCGCTCAGCATGCCTGCCCAGTTCAGGGCGCTGTCGCCAACGCCAGAAATTGAGCGTTGATACCAGACAAAGCGACTCTTTCCGGGCGTACCCTGGTGCGTTTCCCAACGGCCCGGTTCGATACGCTCGATGATGAACTTGGCCAAGTCGTTAGTCGTGCAGGCGTGGCTGTTCGCGAGGCGGCAAAAATAGCTTGTCAGGCTTTCTACCTCAGAGGTTCCGAGTCCTATAGGCGGTAAAGCATGCAATGTGGACCTGGGTGTGGATGCACTTAGACCCAGAGTAGCCGCAGCTGATATGGCAGAGATGCTGCTCATGCTGCACGCCTTTTGGTACTCGGCAGCCGGAATTGTTCGCCTGCAAAGCGCTCCTCACCCAGACGGATTTCCTCCAGAATGGCAGCATGCTGACCCTGAGTGAGCAGGCTCTTCTCGAGCAATGCCTGGGAAACGCCATCATAATTCTGGGCTCTGGAGATAAAACCTCTGATGAGGTCCATCAGGGTGCCGATGCAACCGAGCGTGTTCATTTGCAGCAGCTGGGCGTTTTCCAGCAGCAAGCCATCGAAATAGCCTAGCGCATCATGCTCCAGTCGTTGCAAAAAACCCTCGAAGGCGATGCAATCGTCGGGGCAGTCGCTGCGGTATCGTGAAAAGTGAATTTCCTTGATGCGACGGGCCAGTTGCCCCGACAGGCGGCTCACGCCCAGGATGTCGTAGGAACCGAACAGGATGATTTGACACCCTGCGCAGTTGGACAGGCTTTTCAAGGCATCGGTCTGACGCTTCATTCGGGTCTCGGACACGTTGGTCAGATGCCCGCCTTCGTCAATCATGAGGACCTTCACCCCTCGGGCGCGCAGTGCCTCTTCGACTTTTTTACGCAGGCCTGCGGCCGTGTTCTTGCTGCGCCCCAGAGGTCGGTAGACCCGGTTCGTCTTAGGGTCCACCCCGTACTCAACCCCCGCAGGGGTCCCCATAGGGCCTTCGAGCTGCTCCAGAATGTCGGAATAAAACAGTTTCCAGTTGAACTCCGTTTCCGATGTGGCCCTTGCCTCTATGCGCAAGACGGGAATGAGCCCTGGGTGCTGCGCCATTTCCGATTGGTAGCGTTTGAGCATCCGGGCATACAGTGTGTGCGCAAGCGTGGTCTTGCCTACGCCCGTGGGGCCGGTCACCATCAGGATATGGCCTTGGCCCATGGTTCCCAGCGCCTCGACCTCGGCAATGACTTCGCCAATGCGAGGGTGGTTGATGCGTTTATTCAGAAGCGTGTGCACAGTGGTCAGTGACGCTTCTTGCTGTGTCGTCTTTTTCATTAGTCCAAATCTCCGTATTCAAATCCAGCATCTGAGGCCTCATTGCCTGCACCTCTGGCGTACTCAGTATCGGCTTGCCTGACCTTCGACGGCCTAGCCGGCGGAGAAGATTGACTGCCTCGATGGGTAGTAAGGCCCTGTCCGCTGGAGTGCGCCAAGGCGAAGCTCTTCAGGGGTTCCAACCCAAAGACCTTGGGGCGGGAGCCTACTTGGTCTTCGTTCAATAGGCCTAGTTTTTCGTGCAGGAATTCGGTCTCACCCAGCATCTGCGCCTGGCGGAACACCTCCGCGTCGGGCGACATCGTGGCGATAAACTCCAGCAGCTGAGTGCCGGCTATCGCGTCGTGCCGGTTTAGGGCGCCGCCGGAATGCACCTTCAGATACTCAGCGCTGATGGCTTCGAGCTGCCGGACGTTAACCCGCGGCAAGTGCTGCAGCTGCATGCTGCGTGCCTCAATCCATTGACGGCTGGGCAACTGAACGAAGACGCGGGAAACGTCATATGGGTCATAGCGCACCGGAAACTTCTTCTTTGCTAGCAGCACGCTGTCAAAATGGGGCGACTGGTAGTAGAAGTTGTGGACCTTCACGCCGCGCTGGCGGTCAACCGTACGCTCGCCACCTCGGTCCACCGACGGACATGTGGCAATCAGGAAATCCTGATTGAAGGCAATCGCCCGGTGTGGCCGCTCACCGGTTTCGCGCAACGCCCGCTGGAAGGCTTCGCGTGGCGATATATCAAGTGCAGGATGCGTCTTCTGGTCATAGAACTCAAAGGCCCAGTGCTCCAGCACTGTATATAGGTTCTCCAGACTCCAGTTCGCCAGGTGTTTGGGTAGGTGCGAACCCGTGAGCATGCGAACCTGCTTGGTGAGCTCGGTATTGCCATCGAGGTTGTGCACCAGTTGCGTGTTCAACGTCCCGAAGAGCCGCTCCATAACCGAGCCAACACGAGGCTGGCCGGCTGGGCGCAGCCGGAAGTGGACATTCATGCTTGTCAGGAAATGCTTCACGTCTTGGGCGATGAGGTCCTTGCCGTTGTCGGTCATCAGCATCTGTGGCAGCCGATTCCAGCGTTTCACGAAGGCGCGCAGGGCCATCAGGACCGCCGAGCGGTCAGGCGGCTGAAATCCGAGATGCAAGGCCATCACGCGACGGGAGAACGCGTCGACCATCATTGACAACCATGGTCGACCGAGCGACAGGCCTGTGCGCCGGCATTTCAGCTCGATATCCAGCAGCGTGTGGTCGATATGCACGCATTCGAAGGGCCGCACCCCGTGGCGTGGGGTGTCATAGGCCAGGGTGTAGTAAAACTGTCGGTTCTGGTAGGCAATGCGCTTGCCATAGCGGACTTTGCGCATGGCATCGTCTTCGTGGCTTTTCAGGTGATGCAGAAACGTCGGGTAGCTGGGACAAACGATGGATTCTTGGCTGCAGTGGGTCTGCAGTTCTCGGTATACGGCTTTGCCGTTAGGCGCGCGCGGAGTTGCATAAAAGGTCTGCCGAATGTGTTCCATGGCGGCTAGTTGCTCGGCCGATAGCCGCTGGCTGCGATTGCCCTTGTCGACGTGGCGCGGGGCCAGGGCCAGAATTTGATGGCCACCATTGAGTACAGTGCTGGCCTGCTGGGATTGGAGCCGGTAGTACGTACGCCGCGACAGTCGGGTGGTAGCGGGGTCATATGGCATGTCCAGAATCTGGGCGCGATGTTGTGCAAGCTCCAGTGCCGGCCCAGGGTAGTGCACCAGAGGGTGCAGGTCCAGGCCATCTTGCTGGATACCACGCAGTTGAACCAGTTGGCCCGATGAAATGGCGTTGAGCAACCATTCCTTAGCCAGTGTCACTGTCCCTTCGTTCTCGATGGTTCGGCAGACGACATCGTGCTCACCCAGCAGTGATACCTCCAGGGTCTGGCGTCATAGCGAAAGCGAACCCCAAGCGCGAGATTCAAGGAGAATGCTGGACTGGTTACGGTGGGCAGGGTTGTGTGACCTGCCGCATAGAAGCCCATCAGCGCGGTATCTCGATACACCATGAAATCGTCTGGGGCGCTCAGCAAAGCTGAGCTGAGGTTACATGCGAGATGCCCTTCGACGATGGCCTGGTTCAGCTCATCGGCCAGAAAACCGAACCCTGGGCCTTGTAGATCGCGCAGACTCAAGCGACCATGCTCGGCCAGCACGACTCGCAGCCGCTGCACGGTCAGGGGTGAAGACGCAGGGGCACCGACATGCAGATAGTCTTCCAGTACTTCCCAGTTTTTGGTTCGGTTCGGGTGCATTTCGGCGCTGCTGTGTATTTCATAAACAATCCCAAGCTTTGCCAGATGCGCTTCAATTTGAGGGCTACGCCAATGTGAGCCCCGCTTCTCGTAGCGCCAGGGCTGGCGGCGGGCCAAATGCATGAGTTTTTCTTCCGTCTTCCACTCCTGTAGCAGGATCTGTGTAGGCTGGATGACGAGGAAGTCAGGCGTGTGATCGATGGGATGGACCTCACCGGTTTCGGGATCGATGAGTTCGAGCTTCAGCGTGCAAGGCTGTGGGTAGTATTCCAGAACCTCCTTGCTTACTTCGAGCTCAAGCGCCGCCGCGTACTCAGTCCTGCGGCTTTCAGTGGCAATTTCCCGCCCCATTTTTCGGCTGGAGAGAATTGTGATGACGTTCGAGCCATTGGATTTCACTTCTCGCACGGGTGCGTTCCGTCTGGCTTCGATGATCAGTCGGCTCCCTGATTCTGGCGTACCAAGATTCGCGAACAAAGACTCTAATTGCGCATCTGTTAACAAGTTAATCTAACTTAGGTGGTGTTTCCGTGGAATTAATGCAAGTCGTAATGCTCTGGTTTCAGTAGATGCAAGAAGCTGCGCGGGGCGTGCCAACTTGATCTAGACCATAACTCTTGAATTGGATTTTCTTGGGAAACATAAAAGAAATTCGTTTTATCTGCGATTATTATTGTTATTGAATTGGGTAATGTCAAAGAAGAATCGATGCACAAGTCAATTATTTTTTAAATTGTCTTAAAATCAATTTGGATCAATTTGGATCAATTTGGCTTGTTTTTATATTATTGAGAAAATAAACATGCCTAGCTGTTAGCTAATTATTTCTTGAGATATTGGATTTATGCTGTTAGTGTCTATTGCTTGCTTGCTTGCTTGCTTGCTTGTTTTCTATGTTGGTGTGCGGAGCGTTAGGTTCTCTTGATCAGATAGGTTGTTAGGTTAATTTGATTTTTTATTAATATTAGCTTTTAAATAAAATAATAAATGTTTGTTTTTTATTAATTGCCTATCTCTTTAATAATTGTTGTTTAGTGCGATTGAGGATTTTAATTGCTTGTTTAAATTGAATTGGTGAGGCGTAAATGTAATTTTTAGACTAATTAGTGGTGGGGTTGATTGTAATCTAATATGTGTCCATGTTATATTTTATATAATGAGCATGGGTCTTGTTTTGGTGTTTCAAAATAACAATGCCTTATTGATAAATCTATTTAAATTGAAAAAATAAAACCTATGTTTCTTTATTGATGCTTAATTTTTTTGCTTTATTTTTATTGAAAAAATTGGGATGAATCGGCCCGGCTACCCTAGACACCCATTTGCCTCATAATGAGGATATCTGGAGGTGTCATGAGCATGAGCGCACAACCGAAGCGATTTACCGAAGAATTCAAGATCGAAGCCGTTCGCCAGGTGACTGAGCGTGGGCACAGAGTGGCCGATGTTGCTGAGCGGTTGGGAGTGAGTGCCCACAGCCTGTATCAGTGGCGTAAGCGCTATGGGCAAGCAGATTGCACGGCAGTGCGCCGGGAAGCTGATCAGGCGGGCGAGGTTCGTCGGCTAAAGGCAGAGTTGCGGCGTGTTACCGAAGAGCGCGATATCTTAAAAAAAGCCGCGGTAGGTTCAATGGGTCATTGCAACACCTTCCTATTAATATTGAATGATGGAGGGTTTACCAATGGCACAAATGGGACGGCCTGGGCTTATACCAGAAGGCAAGGCGGAGGTTTGGC
>NZ_JAJEWL010000009.1 GCF_020687695.1 Pusillimonas sp. MFBS29 | reverse complement strand
CCCACTCCTTCCCATCCCGAACAGGACAGTGAAACGCCTTCGCGCCGATGATAGTGGACGTACGTCTGTGAAAGTAGGTCATCGTCAGGCTCTTATTGAAAGAAAAACCCCCACACAAAACCGTGTGGGGGTTTTTTGTTTTGCGCGCCACTCTAGTAAACTAGTACTTCTGTTTAATTCAACACAGTTCATTTGTGGCTGTTATCGGAGCTTATCAATGACTCAGGCGTATCCGCCGGAAGAAGGCAACAACCTGTCCATGCGTAACGTCACGCATCTTATCTATGGCCTGTTTGCATTGGGCCTGCTCAGCGCGGGCTTTTTTGGTATTGCAACGGTCGCCGCCATTGTGCTGGCCTACGTCAAGCGTGGCGACGCCGCCGGTACGGTGTATGCCAATCACTTTGACTGGGTCATCAAGACCTTCTGGTGGGGGTTGCTGTGGGTGATACTCAGCGGGCTCGCAACATTTATCTTTATCGGCTGGCTCACCGGGCTGATTGCGCTGGTCTGGATCGTTTATCGCATTATCAAAGGCTGGCTGGCGCTGTTTTCAGGCCAGTCTCCAGTCGCCGAATATTGATTCGGTCCGGGCTCTGGCGCAATGCCAGGCCGCCGGCATAAAACAAAAAACGCTGCTCCATATTTGGGCAGCGTTTTTTGCAAACCAATTCATTTACCTTTACTGCTACTGCCCGCAGGCAGCCGAGCTTCAGTTCAAGGCGGGAGTGTCTGGCAGCCAGACACGATAGCGAATCAGATTATTTCAGATGGCCGCTGACGAGCTTGGTCAGTTCGAACATCGAGACTTGTTCTTTGCCGAACAAGGGGCGTAGTTTGTCGTCGGCGTTGATGTTGCGCCGGTTGGCGGGGTCCTGCAGGTCGTGTTTCTTGATGTAGTCCCAGATTTTCTTGGTGACTTCGGTACGTGGGACTGCCTCGGGACCGATGATGGCAGCTAAGGTAGCGCTAGGGGTAAGTGGCTTCATGAACGCCGCATTAGGCTTACGGGCGGGTTTCTCGGTTGTTGCCATAGAATAGGGCTCCTAACTGATGGTTGAAAAGTACGATTCTACTGCAGGATAACTTGAGTCTCTCCGAAAGACAAAGCAATTTGTGCAAGAAGTTTTCATGCACGCCGTGTGCTAATGTTACGTTTTAGCCTGCCAGCGCCATTTTTATCGCCAGGAGTGTTCGTCCGATGTATGCCAGGAAAGCGTTTGATGCCATCAGTCTATTTCACGACGAACTGACCGCACTACGACGCGACATACACGCGCATCCTGAGCTTGGCTTCAACGAGAACCGTACGTCCGACCTGGTGGCCCGTTCACTCGTGGCACTTGGATACGAGGTGCATCGCGGCATCGGCAAGACTGGCGTTGTCGGCGTACTGGAAGGCCGACGCAACACCAGCGGGCGTAGCATAGGGCTGCGGGCCGATATGGATGCCTTGCCCATACTGGAGCAAACTGAAGCGGCGCATGCCTCTGTCAATAGCGGTGTCATGCATGCATGCGGGCATGACGGACACACCGCTGTATTGCTCGGTGCCGCCCGCTATCTTGCCGAAACCCGAAACTTCGACGGCAAGCTTGTACTGATTTTTCAGCCTGCCGAAGAAGGCATGGGTGGCGCCCAGGCCATGCTTGATGATGGGCTGTTCGATCGTTTCCCTTGCGATGCAATATACGCCTTGCATAACTGGCCGGGTTTGCCGGCAGGCACCATAGGGGTGAATCCCGGCCCCGCCATGGCCGCAGCAGATCATTTCGAGATTCACATCGAAGGCAGGGGCGGACACGGTGCACATGCCTACCAGACCAATGATCCGATCGTGATCGCTGCGCATCTGATTACAGCCTTGCAGACCATCGTGTCCAGAAATGTGGCGGCCACCGATGCTGCTGTGATTACGGTTGCCTCAGTCAGCGCCGGCAGTTTGCCGGCCATGAACGTCATTCCGCGCGATGCCCGCATGACGGGCACGGTCCGTACGTTCAGCCCCGTCGTGCAGGCAAAGGTCGAACGGCGCATGCAGGAAGTGGTTCAGGGCGTTGCGGCAACCTTTCAGGCAAAGATCGAGCTGAAATATCACCATCTGTTTCCCGCCACCATCAATACGCCCGAGCACGCCAGGCTGGTGGTCGACGTTGCAACCGAACTGTTCGGCGCAGAGCAGGTGGTATCAAACCTTGTGCCCTCGATGGGCTCTGAGGATTTTTCAGTTGTGCTGCTGCAGCGACCCGGCGCCTATTTCCGTCTTGGTCAGGGCGGGGCCGAGGCGGGCCATGTATTGCATAGCGCCACTTTTGATTTCAATGATGCGGTGATTCCTGTTGGCAGTGCCGTGTTCTGCCGCCTGGTAGAACGCAGTATGCCGCTTGATCACGCCAAGTAACCTTTAACAAGACTTTCCCCATGCAAGCAGCAACTGAAAACCTGAGTATCATCCGTCCCGACGACTGGCATCTGCACCTGCGCGATGGCGAAGTGCTTGCTTCCGTCGTAGGGCATACGGCACAGCAATTTGCGCGTGCCATCATCATGCCGAATTTGCGTCCACCGGTCGTGACGACCGCGCTAGCGCTGGCTTATCGTGAGCGCATCATGGCCGCGCTGGATAAGGCCGGGGTCGAGCCGGGCCGCTTTACGCCGCTGATGACCTTGTACCTTACCGACAATACCAGCGCCGACGAAGTCGTGCGTGCAAGCGAGTCTGGCATGGTGCACGGGATCAAGCTTTATCCCGCCGGCGCAACAACCAATTCCGATGCCGGCGTGACAGATTTACTTGGCCGCTGCGCAAAGGCGCTGGCCGCCATGCAGCGCGTCGGTATGCCCTTGCTGGTGCACGGAGAGGTAACCGACCCCGCAATCGATCTTTTTGACCGCGAAGCGGTATTTATCGAACGAGTCATGCTGCCGCTGCGCAATGCTTATCCCGAGCTGAAAGTAGTCTTCGAGCATCTGACCACGCAGGATGGCGTGCAGTATGTGCAGCAGGCAGAAGGTCCTGTGGCGGCCACCATTACTGCGCATCATCTTTTGTATAACCGCAATGCCCTGTTCCAGGGCGGAGTACGCCCGCATTGGTATTGCCTGCCAGTGCTCAAGCGTGAAAAGCACAGGCTGGCCTTGCTCGAGGCGGCCACCGGTGGTTCAGGGCGTTTCTTCCTGGGTACCGACAGTGCGCCGCACTCCAAAGGCCTGAAGGAAAACGCCTGTGGCTGCGCCGGCTGCTACACGGCGCTGCACGCTATGGAGCTCTATGCCAGTGCCTTCGATTCGGTTGGCAAGCTGGATCAGCTCGAAGCCTTTGCCAGCCTGAACGGACCGGCATTCTACGGCCTGCCGGTCAACCAGGACAGGCTGGTGTTGCAGCGCACCGACTATGTCATTCCCCAGGAATTGCCGCTGGCCGATTCCACGGTCGTGCCGCTGGCGGCAGGGGAGTCGCTGGGCTGGAAGGTTATCGCCTAGCGGTGAAGGAAATATGGACCGGGCAGTTGTCCAGACGGATGTTTCTACCGCCCGCGCTTCTAGCTGTCGTTTTTCTTTTCTTCCAGCGCTTCCCAGCGGGCGAACAGTGCATCCAGCTTTTCTTCCAGAGCGTGCAGCTGTTCGTTGATGACATTGACCTCTTCGGGCGCGTCGCGGTACAGGCTGCCGTCGGCCAGGCGGCCGGCCAGCGCAGCCTGTTCGGCCTCGAGCTCTGCGATGGCGTTGGGTATGCCCTCGAGCTCAGTCAGCTCCCATGATGTGATACGCGACTTGCGGGACGGCTTGGGCCGTTCGACGGGTGGCTCTTTCTTCTTGGCCTTTTCTTCGCCCGCTTCGGGCTGTTCGGGGCGTTGCGCCAGCCATTCGTCGTAGCCACCCACGTATTCCTGCCAATGGCCGTTGCCCTCTGCGGCGATGGTCTGGGTGACCACGTTGTTCAGGAATTCCCTGTCGTGACTGACCAGCAGCACGGTGCCGGGGTAGTTCTGTAGCAGTTCCTCGAGCAACTCGAGTGTTTCGATATCCAGGTCGTTGGTGGGCTCGTCCAGCACCAGCACGTTGGTAGGGCGGGCGAACATACGTGCAAGCACCAGGCGTGCGCGTTCGCCGCCAGACAGGGTTTGTACCGGAGAGTGCGCGCGTGCGGGCGAAAACAGGAAGTCTTCCAGGTAGCTCATGACATGCTTGCGCTGATCTCCGATCTCTACCCATTCACTGCCCGGATTGATGGTGTCGACCAAGGTGGCGTTCTCGTCGAGTTGCGAGCGCATCTGGTCGAAATAACCAACGGTCAGGTTCACGCCCAGGCGCACAGTGCCACTGCTTGGTTTCAGCTCGCCCAGTATCACTTTAAGCAAGGTCGTCTTGCCGGCGCCGTTTGGCCCGATCAGGCCGATGCGGTCTTTGCGCAATATCGTGGTCGACAGGTCCTGGATGATGATTTTGTCGCCGTAACTGTGCGTGACGTGCTTGAGTTCGGCCACCAGTTTGCCTGAGCGTTGCCCTTCAGCAACCGCAAGGTTCACGTTGCCCTGGCGCTCACGGCGTGAGGCACGCTCCCGGCGCAACTGCTCAAGCCGGCGTACGCGTCCTTCGTTGCGGGTACGCCGTGCTTCCACGCCCTGGCGTATCCAGGCTTCTTCCTGGGCCAGTACTTTGTCGAACTTGGCGTTTTGCTGTTTTTCGGCTTCGAGCCACTCCATTTTGCGCTGCTGCCACTGCGAGAAATTGCCGGGAAAGCTGTACAGCTTGCCGCGGTCAAGTTCAACGATGCGCGTTGCCACGGCATCAAGAAAGCGACGGTCGTGGGTGATGATGACCACGCTGCACGCGGCGTTCAGCAGCAGGTTCTCGAGCCAGGCAATGCCGGTAAAATCCAGATGGTTGGTGGGTTCATCAAGCAACAGCAGATCAGGCTCATCGGCCAGCGCCCTGGCCAGTGCCACACGCTTGCGGGTGCCGCCGGACAGGCCCTGGACCTGGTCGTCAGGGTTGAGCCCCAGCTTTTCAATCAATGCCTGCACACGCGAAGGGCGCGACCAGTCTTCATTTTCCGTGCTGTCGGGGCACAAGGTCTGGAACACGGTCAGTGTGTCGTCCAGATCGGGCTCCTGCTCGACGGTTGCGGTTTTCAGGCCGCCCAGACGCATGAGCTCTCCATCGTCAAGGACGCTGCGGCCGTCCAGAATCTTCAGCAGAGACGATTTGCCTGCTCCGTTGCGGCCGATCAGGCCTATGCGTTCGCCGGGCTGTATCGAAAAGTCGGTCTGGTCGAGCAGTGGATGGTGCCCATAAGCAAGCTGTGCATTGCTCAGGGTGATCAGCGTGGTGGCGGCCATAGAAAAATTAATACCTGTAAAGCGCAAGTGGCGAAACCTCTATTGTCGCAGGTTACAATGCCCCGGTGAGGCAGGTCGGGCAGTCGCGGTACTTTCGGGTATCGAGGAAGGTCCGGACTCCATAGAGCAGGGTAGCGGCTAACAGCCGCCCGGTCAGTCTGTGTACCTGGTACATGGCCTGGCCGAGGAACAGGGCCACAGAGACGAGTCTGCCACGTGGGCATGCGTTGCATGCACTGACACGGCCATCTCCGTGTTGCGCAGCCTTCGGGCTGCAGCGTGGCAGGGTGAAACGCGGTAACCTCTATCCGGAGCAACATCAAATAGGCATGCGCAGGCTCAGGCCAGAAGGGCGGCTCGCCCCAGCATGCGGGTAGATGGCTAGAGTGGTGCAGTAATGTCCCACCCAGAGGAATGATTGCCAGCCGGGCTTGCCCGGCGTACAGAATCCGGCCTACAGATCTGCCTCACACTTCTTTCGTGCGCCCCATTCGGCCGCTTCCGGCCCGACATGTCAACAAATGCAAATAAAACGTCGCCGCGGCTCCTTATCTTCTGATAAAGGACTTGCAGTTGCTTCTGCAATTTCTTGATTTATCTACATATTTTTTTCTTCAAATAAGATAAAAAGTGCGCTAAGTGCTTGTTGTAATTGAAAAAATTGCAACCAGGCGCTTGACCTTATGCATTCCTTCCCGTAGAGTGGGGAAAAGTAGGTTTTAGTGCAAAAAAGTGGGGAAAAATTAGTGTTCCAGGGTTGCAGTGCTCTCACGCTAGACGCCAAGGGTCGGATGTCCATTCCGACCCGGCATCGTGACGCGCTCGTTTCGCAGGTCGAGGGGCGTCTGACCCTGACTCGCCACCCTGATGGCTGTTTGCTGGTTTATCCCCGTTCGGTCTGGGAAAAAAAGCGCGAGCAGATCGCAGCTTTCCCGATGCAGGCTCGTCCATTGCAGCGTCTTTTGCTGGGTAACGCACTTGATGTCGATATGGATGGCTCTGGCCGGATTCTGGTCTCGCCCGAACTGCGTGCTGCAGCGGGCCTGACACGCGAAGTCATGTTGCTGGGAATGGGTAGTCATTTCGAGTTGTGGGATAGCGCCGAGTGGGCGCGTCGTGAAGCCGAAGATCTGGCGAAAGGCATGCCCGAGGTTCTGGAAACCTTTTCATTCTGAACACGACTATGGAGTTTTCGCATCGATCCGTGCTGCTGGAGCCTACGGTTAACGCCCTCGTTGATCCTGGTTTTAGTGCCAAAGGTAAACGCAAAGCAGCGCAGCATGATGCGCCGGCAGCGGCTACCGGCGTGTTCGTTGACGGAACGTTTGGTCGTGGCGGGCACAGCCGCTTGTTGCTGACGCGTCTGGCGCCTGATGCCAGGCTGGTTGTTTTTGACAAGGATCCTGAAGCCATCGCGGTCGCCCAAGCCTTGCAGCAAGAGGACGAAAGAGTAGTTGTGGTGCACAGCGGTTTTGCCGATATGCCGGCGCAGCTCGAGCGGCTGGGCATTACCGGGGTAAATGGTGTGATGCTGGATCTGGGCATTTCATCGCCGCAGATAGACGATGCCGGCAGGGGTTTCTCATTTATGCGTGAAGGCCCGCTGGATATGCGCATGGATACAAGCAGTGGTCTGACCGCTGCGCAATGGTTGGCGCAGGCCGACATTGATGAATTAAAGGAGGTCATAGCTAAATATGGCGAAGAACGGTTTGCTTTCCAGATTGCAAAGGCGCTTATTGCTCGCCGCGAATCCAGGCCGCTGCGCACAACGCTCGACCTCGCCGAGCTCGTCGCCAGTGTCGTCCGTACGCGCGAAAAGGGTCAACACCCGGCCACCCGCACCTTTCAGGCTATACGGATTCACATCAATCAAGAACTCCAGGAGCTCGCGCTCGCCCTCGCGGCAGTGCTGAGAGTGCTGGTACCAGGTGGGCGTCTGGCTGTGATCAGTTTCCATTCTCTTGAAGATCGCATGGTCAAGCAATGCATCTCGGCGGCATCACGTCCCGCCGAGATGCATGCCCGCCTGCCCATACTCGAGAAGGATATGCCGCAACCCATCCTGAATTCGTTAGGCCGCATCTTGCCGAGCGAAGAAGAGTCCCGGGATAACGTGCGGGCAAGGTCGGCGGTACTGCGGGTCGCCGAGCGTACTTCAACACCATTGCCTCCTGATCAGGGGGCTTCGTTTGTTACGGCCATGAACCTGGTAGCGGGCTCCTCGCAGGGGGCTGCCCGCGGCTCTGCCAGAAAGGGGCGCAGGTAAATGGGCCGCCTGATTATCTTTTGCGCGGTATTGCTGATGGTCTCGGCGCTGTCTCTGGTGACAGCGCGTTTTCAATCACGTCAGCTGTTTGTGCAGGCGGATCGCCTGGAAGACAAAGCCAGGGATCTCGATACCGAGTGGCGTCGCCTGCAGCTGGAGCGTGCTGAGCTGGCCCGCAATGCCCGTATCGATGGTCTGGCGCGTAAAGATCTGAAAATGGCGTCTACCTCGCCCGACATGACGATATACCTGAAGGGTGCCGCGAACAATTCCGGCCAGCCGGCGACCAGCGAGGCAAGGCCATGAAGCGCGTAAGATTCTTCGACAGCCCCGTTCTCAATGTGCAGATGCCCATGTGGCGTTCGCGCCTGGTGCTGATCCTGCTGATGCTCGGGTTTATTGCGCTTGCGGTCAAGGCATTGCATTTGCAGGGCTTGTCCACCGAATTCCTGCAGCAGCAGGGCGAGCGCCGTTATGAGCGCAACCTGGTGCTGCCCGCCACGCGCGGCAAGATCTTTGATCGCAGCGGTACAGTGGTCATGGCGTCCAGTGTTCCGGTGCGTGCGATCTGGGCTATTCCGGAAGATACGCGCAAGGCTACCTCCGAGCAGCTCAAGCAGCTGGGCGTCTTGCTCGACATGCCCGTCAAGGATATCAAGGGGCGGCTGGTCGATGAAGACAAGAATTTTGTCTATATCAAGCGCCAGGTCGCTGTGGATACCGCGGATCAGATAAAGGCGTTGAAGGTACCGGGCTTTCATCAGCAGGTCGAGATGCGTCGGTTTTATCCTGAAGGCGAGGTCGCCGCGCATGTAATCGGGTTTACCAATATCGAAGACAAAGGTATTGAAGGGGTGGAGCTCGCCTTTAACGAGGAGCTTTCCGGCCGGCCTGGTTCACGTCGTGTGATCAAGGACCGCCTGGGTCGTGTCATTGAAGATGTGCAGGCAATCGTGCCGCCGGTCGATGGCCAGGACCTGATGCTCTCGATCGACAGCGGCCTGCAGTTTGATTTGTACACGGCACTCCAGAAGGCGCTGGAAGAACATAATGCCAAGGCGGGTGCGGGCGTCGTCATCGATACGCACACCGGTGAAATTCTGGCGCTGGTCAATCTGCCCACTTACGATCCGAATGATCGTGATGATAGAAAAGGCGCTGCATTGCGTAATCGCGCGCTGACCGATACCTTTGAGCCGGGCTCTATCATGAAGCCGTTTACCGTGGCGCTCGCGCTGGATATCAATCGTGTCACAACCTCAACCTTGTTCGATACGGGCAATGGCCGCTATCGCTATCAGGGGTCGACCATTTCCGACGTCAGCCGCAACGGCGTTCTGAATGTGGCAGGCATACTGCGCCGTTCCAGCAATATTGGCATGACTATGCTTTCGGAGCAGCTCACCTCCCAGGAAATGTGGAATAACTTCACGAGGCTGGGTTTCGGGCGCGCACCGCAGGCGAATTTCCCCGGCGTGGCATCGGGACGCCTGCGCCCCTGGGAACGCTGGCGCCCCATCGAGCGCGCAACCATGGCCTACGGCTATGGTATGTCGGTATCCCTGCTGCAGATGGCGCATGCCTATACCACCTTTGCGCGCAATGGCGACATGGTGTCGCTGACGCTGCTAAAGCGTTCTGGCAAACCGACCAGCGTGCAGGTTTACACACCCAAAGTGGCTGGTCAGGTTCGCGCCATGCTTGAAGCGGCGGCGGGGCCTGACGGCGCCAAGCTTGCCCAGGTTCAGGGCTACCGGGTGGCTGGCAAGAGCGGTACGGCAAGAAAGATTGTCAACGGAAAATACAGTACTTCACTTTATCGTAGTTCCTTTGTTGGTTTTGCCCCTGTGTCTGACCCCCGTATCGTGGTGGCCGTGACCATTGATGAGCCACATTCGAATGGTTATTACGGTGGCCGCGTGGCGGCGCCGGTGTTCGCCAATGTGGTGGCAAGCAGCTTGCGCCGCCTGGGTGTACAGCCGGATGCGCCAATAGAATCGCTGGTGGCCGCCCGCGTCAATGGGGAGGGCCAGCAATGAACGCAAAAGACATTATCTCCTGGCTGGGCCAGCACGTCGCGCCTAAGGCCAACCTGTGTCTGGATTCGCGCCAGTTGAGCGCGAACGACGTATTCTTTGCGTGCAAAGGTCACGCCGGCGACGGTCGTGACTATATCTCGCAGGCGATACAGGCGGGAGCGGCGGCTATCGTGATGCATGCAGGCGATCAGCAAACGGCCGCAGACTCGATCGGAGTGCCGGTGCTCGCGGTTGAGAATCTGTCCGGGGTTTTGGGTCAGGTTGCCGATCTTTGGTATGGCCAGCCTTCAGGAAAGTTGTCCATAATCGCCGTGACCGGAACCAATGGCAAGACCAGCTGCGTGCAGTGGCTGGCAGCGGCATTGAATGGTGAAGGCACACCCTGCGCCACCTTGGGTACGCTGGGTGCAACGCTGCCCGACGGCAGCAATCTGGGCGGTGTGCTCACAACGCCCGACGTGCTGACCATGCATCGCAGCCTGGCAGCGATGCTCGAGGCGGGCGCGCAGGTTGTGGCGCTGGAGGCTTCGTCCATAGGGCTGGAGCAGGGCAGGCTCGATCATGTGCGTATCGATATCGCCGCCTTTACCAACCTGACGCACGATCATCTGGATTACCACGGCACCCTTGAAAATTACCGGCGTGCCAAGTTTGCCTTGTTCAACTGGCCGGGCTTGAGCAGTGCCGTGGTCAATATCGACGATCCGGCCGGCCGGCAGCTGGCGAACCAACTGCCGGCGGCGACCACGCTGGCGTATTCGGTGTCGGGTAATGAGCAGGCTGCGATTCAGGCCCAGGATATTCATGCGGGCCGTTATGGTCTGGTATTCAATTTGGTGACCCGCAAGGGCGCGGCACAATTGCTGACGCGCTTGGTGGGCGAGCATAACGTTGCCAATTTGCTGCTGGTGTCCGGCGTGCTGCAGCAACTGGGATGGGACTTGTCACGTATTGCCCGCGTCCTGGCTACGCTGCGCTCTGTTGAAGGCCGGCTGCAGGTGATCGAGCCGCTGGGGCTGGAAGCTGCTTCGCATGCCCAGGCCATGGTGATTGTAGATTACGCACATACGCCCGATGCCCTTGAGCGTGCCTTGATTGCTCTGGGCGATGTTGCCAAGGCCAGGGGCGGCAAACTGATTTGCGTCTTTGGCTGCGGTGGCAGCCGCGATCGCAGCAAACGCCCCATCATGGGACGCATTGCCTTTGATCTGGCCGACGAAGTCGTACTAACCAACGACAATCCGCGCCTTGAAGAGCCACAAGACATCATTGCGCAGATCGTGTCCGGCATGCCACAGGCTCCTCGCATCGAACCCGATCGTGCCCTGGCTATTCTGTCGTCCATCTGGTCCGCCGATACTCGCGATGTTGTTCTGCTTGCGGGCAAGGGGCACGAAACCTATCAGGAAATTCTGGATCAACGCCAGCCCTTCGACGATCGTGAGTGGGCCAGGTTCGCTCTGTCCTGGCAACAGGGTATAAGCATTTCAACTGACTCGCGCAGCATCAGCCAGGGTCAGCTGTTTGTGGCTTTAAAGGGTGACGCCTTTGATGGTCACGCCTATCTGTCGGCAGTACAAGAGGCCGGCGCATGCGCCGCCGTTGTCGAACGCAAGGACGGCACCGTTGCTTTACCGCAGTTTGTGCTGGGTGATACCCGGCAGGCCCTGATCCGTATCAGCACGATGTGGCGCCGTCAGCACGAGCTGCCGGTGATTGCCGTAACGGGCAGCAACGGAAAAACCACGACCAAGGAAATGATTGCCGCCATCTTGCGCGAATGGCCGGGCGAAGACCTCAGCCTGGCGACCCGCGGCAATCTGAACAACGATATTGGTGTACCCCTGACGGTGATGCGTCTGGATCGCAGGCACTGCGCCGCCGTGTTCGAGCTGGGCATGAATCATCCCGGTGAAATCGCCCTGCTGGCGAATATCGCGCAGCCTACGGTCGCCCTCGTCAACAACGCCCAGCGTGAGCATCAGGAATTCATGCTGACGGTCGAAGCGGTCGCGCGGGAAAACGGTACGGTCATCGACATGCTGCCTGCAGATGGGGTAGCCGTGTTCCCCGGAGACGATGTGTATTCGGACTTGTGGAGCGAGCTGGCCGGTGATCGCAAGGTGTTGAAGTTCGGCTTCAACCCCGACCTGGATGTGTACGCCGACCAGATTCATGCCGAGCCCACACGCACGGTATGTCGGATACACACGCCCGATGGCAGTGCGATGCTGAACCTGGCAGCGCCAGGAGTGCACAACTTGCGCAATGCCCTGGCTGCCGCTGCGTGTGCGTTGGCAACCGGCGTACCGCTGGACCGCATCATACAGGGGCTGGAGTCGTTCAACCCTGTATCGGGGCGCATGCAGCCGCGTAGCCTGGCCGGTGGTTACCAGCTTATTGACGATACCTACAACGCCAATCCGGATTCTGTTCGCGCCGCCATCGATGTGCTCTCGGCGCTGGACGGCAAGCGTGTACTGGTGCTGGGTGACATGGGCGAGGTTGGTGTGAACGGCGATGCCATGCATGCCGAAGTCGGCGCTTATGCCAAGGAGCTTGGTATCGACGTTTTGCTGGCGTTTGGTCCGGCATGCGCCCATGCCGCCAATGCGTTCGGCGATGGTGCCCATGCTTTTCAGTCGATCGAGGCTTTGAACAGCTGCCTGCTGTCGCACGTGCCGGCTCACATCCTGGTGAAGGGCTCGCGCAGCACGCGCATGGAACGGGTTGTCCGGGCCCTGGAGCAAGAACTGATCAATCAGGAAGAAGGGGATCGCCATGCTACTTGAACTGGCGCGCTGGCTGTCCGAGTCACACATACGCGCTTTTGGCGTTATTGAATACATTACCTTCCGTGCCGTGCTGGCTTGTGGCACGGCGCTGCTGATTGGTCTGTGCGCCGGACCCTGGGTCATACGCCGGCTGACCGAGCTGAAGATTGGCCAGGCCGTCCGTACCTATGGCCCCGAGTCGCATCTGCAAAAAAATGGCACACCGACCATGGGCGGCGCACTCATCCTGATCTCGATCGGCGTCAGCACGTTGATGTGGGCCGACTGGACCAACCGTTTCGTCTGGGTGGTGCTGCTCGTGACCTTTGGCTTTGGCTGGATAGGCTGGGCCGACGACTATAAGAAAGTGGTCAACCGTGACCCCGAAGGCATGTCTTCGCGCCGCAAGTTCTTCTGGCAAGCCCTGATAGGCCTAGTGGCGTCCATCTACCTGACCTTTGCAGTGTCTGCGCCGGCCAATGCCGAGTTATGGCCACTGTTTCGTGACTGGGTGCTGAGCGGCTTCACCATGCCTTTACCTACCCGCGCCGACCTGATCGTGCCCTTCTTCAAGAGTGTCAGCTATCCCCTGGGAGTCTTTGGTTTTGCGGCACTGACGTGGCTGGTCATAGTCGGATCCAGCAATGCCGTGAACCTGACCGACGGGCTGGACGGGCTGGCCATCATGCCTACTGTCATGGTGGGCAGCGCGCTGGGGATATTCGCTTATGTGGTCGGACGCGTCGACTATTCCAAATATCTGCTGTTCCCGTATATACCTGGCGCCTCGGAACTGATGGTGTTGTGTGCGGCCATCGCCGGCGCAGGCCTGGCCTTTCTATGGTTCAACGCGTATCCCGCACAGGTGTTCATGGGTGATGTCGGCGCGCTGGCCCTGGGTGGCGCACTGGGCACGATAGCGGTGATTGTCCGGCAGGAAATCGTCCTGTTCATCATGGGCGGGGTCTTCGTGGTTGAAACCATGTCGGTGATGCTGCAGGTGGCCTGGTTCAAGTACACCAAAAAACGGTACGGCGAGGGGCGCCGAATATTCCGGATGGCGCCGCTGCATCACCATTTCGAGGTCACCGGGTGGAAAGAAACCCAGGTGGTCGTCAGGTTCTGGATCATCAGCATGATGCTGGTGCTTATTGGTTTGGCAACGTTGAAATTACGATGAATACCTTCTCTTTTCCCTCGGTGCGCCTCGATGGCCTGACCCTGATACTGGGTCTGGGCGAGACGGGTCTTGCTGCCGCACTATGGTGCGCGCAGCAGGGGGCACGCCTGCGCGTGCTTGATACGCGCAGCGAGCCGGGGGGATTGCAGGCATTGCAGCAGGCCTTGGGTGAAGACCAGGTCGAGTACTGTCTTGGCGCCCAGGCGTTGAACGAAAAAGCGCTGCAGGATGTATGCACCATCGTGCTCAGTCCCGGACTGTCACCGTTCCAGGCGCCGGTCAGCGAACTGCTGGCGCTGGCTGCCCAGCGCGATATTGAAGTTATCGGTGAAATCGAGCTGTTTGCCCGTGCGCTGGCCGATATGGCGCCGCAAGGTTATGAGCCCAAAGTTCTTGCCGTTACCGGTACTAACGGCAAGACCACAGTGACGGCCATGACACGTCAACTGGTACAAGCCAGTGGCCTTGCGGTCAAGGCTGCCGGCAACATCAGCCCGGCCGCCCTTGGCGCGCTGCGTGATGCGCTGGCAGCTAACGATCTGCCCGAGGTCTGGGTTCTGGAACTCTCGAGTTTTCAGCTGGAGTCCACACGGTCGTTGCGTCCTGATGCTGCCGTCGTGCTGAACGTCACTCAGGATCATCTGGACTGGCATGGCTCCATGCAGGCATATGCAGCGGCCAAGGCACGTCTGCTGAATATGTCCGCCATCACGATAGTGAACCGTGATGACCCTCAGGTAATGGCCATGGTCGACGGCATCAGCAAGCTTGCCGTGCGCAGTTTCGGTTCGGATGTTCCCGTCCTTCAGGGTGATCTGGGCCTGGAGCGCAGTCACGACATGACCTGGCTGGTCGCTGCCGAGGCAACGGATTTCGACATGCCGGCCGCCCCGACGCGGCGCAAGAAGTCAGCAGCTGAACCCGAACGTGCGGAAGGTCGTGTGTCACGGCTGATTCCAGCCGATGCACTGCGGGCCCGTGGCCAGCATAACGCCTTGAACGCGCTGGCTGCCCTGGCGTTGGCCCGTTGCCTGGATCTGGGCTGGGCGGCAATGCTGCACGCCTTGCGTGATTATGAAGGTGAGCCGCATCGCACCGAGTTCGTGCGTACGATCGCCGACGTCGATTTTATTAATGACAGCAAGGGAACCAATGTCGGTGCCACAGTGGCTGCGCTCGAAGGCATGGGTACGCGTGTGGTGCTGATAGCCGGTGGCATGGGCAAGGGACAAGACTTTGCTCCGCTGGCCGAGGCCGTGCGCGCGCACGCACGCGCCGTGGTCCTGATCGGTCAGGATGCCGCCACGATTGCACAGGCGCTCGCGGGCACCAATGTTCCGACCGAATTGGTCGACACCCTGGCGGTGGCGGTCAGCCGCAGCATGGAACTGGCACAGCCGGGTGATACCGTTCTGCTTTCGCCGGCATGCGCCAGCCTGGATATGTTCCGCAATTACGGTCATCGTGGCGCCTGTTTCGTTGATGAGGTGCAGGAATTGGCCCTGAGCCGGGGGGAGATCGCATGAGCCTGTTCGCCGATCTGACATCCAGCGTCAATGCCGTACGGCCCGGGCGCACCACCATGCCCAGCATTGATGTTCCCATGCTGGTGGCGGCCACGGCCCTGATGCTGTTCGGGCTGCTCATGGTGTATTCGGCCTCTATTGCGCTGGCCGACGGCCCCCGATACGAAAGCTACGGACGCTATTATTTTGTGATCCGCCATGGCTTGTTTGCCTTGATGGGTGTTCTGGCAGCGCTGTTCGCGGCCAGCATACCCATGAAGGTGTGGCGCAAGTTCGCCATACCGCTGTTTTTGTTCGCACTGCTGCTGCTTGTCGTAGTGTTGATTCCGGGTGTAGGGCGCGAGGTCAACGGCGCACGCCGCTGGCTGTCCCTGGGCCTGATCAATTTCCAGCCTTCCGAGCTGATGAAGGTTGCTGTGTTGTTGTATGCGGCTGATTACACCGTGCGCAAGCAGGAATACATGCAGAGCTTTATGCGTGGCTTTCTGCCAATGGCATTCGCACTTGCGCTGGTGGGCATTGTGCTGCTGCTGGAGCCCGACCTGGGTGCCTTCATGGTAATCGTGGCGATTGCGGTTGGCATTCTGTTCATCGGTGGCATCAACGGCAAGCTGTTCTCGATATTGCTAAGCATACTGGTAGGCAGCTTTCTACTGCTGATCTGGCTTTCGCCGTGGCGGCGCGAGCGCCTGTTTGTGTATCTGGATCCCTGGAATCCAGAAAATGCGTACGGCAGCGCGTATCAGCTGTCGCATTCCCTGATTGCCCTGGGGCGTGGCGAGTGGTTCGGCGTGGGCCTGGGTGCCAGCGTCGAGAAGCTGCACTATCTGCCTGAAGCGCACACTGACTTCATTGTCGCTGTTATAGGTGAAGAGCTCGGCTTTGTCGGAGTGGCCTGCCTGATCGGATTGTTTGTCTTCCTGATCTGGCGTGGCTTCGAAATTGGTCGGCAGGCCATTGCCATGGAGCGCATATTCAACGGGTTGGTCGCGCAAGGTGTGGCTTTGTGGTTCGGCGTGCAGTCATTCATCAATATCGGCGTGTGCATGGGGTTGCTGCCTACCAAAGGCCTGACCTTGCCCATGGTGAGTTATGGCGGCAGTGGCATTGTCATGAATTGCGTCGCGATGGCGCTGCTGTTCCGTGTCGATTACGAGAATCGCAACATGATGCGAGGCAAGCGGACATGAGTACACCGACTTTGCTGATTATGGCGGGCGGGACCGGCGGGCATATCATGCCGGGGCTGGCTGTTGCTCACGAAATGAAAGCGCGCGGCTGGCGGGTACTGTGGCTGGGGCACCCTGACCGCATGGAAGGGCGTCTGGTGCCTCCTCAGGGTATCGAGTTGTTGCCATTGCGATTCTCCGGCGTACGGGGCAAGGGTCTGATGACCTTGCTCAAGCTGCCGTTCACCCTGAGCCGGGCAGGCTGGCAAGCCTACCGTCTGCTTGGTAGTGTCCGCCCCGACGTGGTGCTGGGCATGGGCGGTTATGTTGCGTTTCCAGGCGGCGTAGCAGCGACCCTGCGGCGCATTCCCCTGGTCATTCACGAGCAGAACGCTGTTGCGGGTACAGCCAACCGCTGGCTGGCAAAGCTGGCCAGCAAAGTGCTGGTCGGCTTCCCGGGGGCCTTGCCGGGCGCGGTGATGGTGGGCAATCCTGTACGCAAGGCGCTTGTGCAGGTCGCACCAGCCGCCGAGCGCTACCAGGCCAGGCAAGGGCCTTTGCGCCTGCTGGTCGTGGGTGGCAGCCTGGGCGCTGCGGCGCTGAACAATATTGTGCCCAAGGCGCTGGGGCAGCTGGCCGCCGACGAACGACCTCTGGTGACGCATCAGTCGGGTGAAAAGCATCTGGCTACGCTGCGTGCGGAGTATGAGAAGAACGGCGTACACGCAGTGTGCCACGCCTTCATAGACGATATGGCGCATGCCCTGGCGGATGCCGACCTGGTGATATGCCGGGCAGGCGCCATGACCGTGGCAGAAGTGGCGGCAGTGGGCGTTGCCGCCTTGTTCGTGCCGCTGCCGCATGCCATAGATGATCACCAGACGGCCAACGCGCGTTACCTGAGCGAATGCCACGGCGCCTGGCTACAGAAACAATCCGGACTCACCGTTGAGTGGCTGGCGCAATGGTTGCGCAAGTCGACACGGACAGAGCTGGCTGCCATTGCTACGCATGCGCACGAGCATGCCAGCCTGAATGCGACCAGTCAGATTGCCGATGCGTGCACCCAAGCTGTCAGGAGGCAGGCATGAAGCACAGAATACAAAGCATACATTTCGTGGGCATAGGTGGTTCGGGCATGAGCGGCATTGCCGAGGTGCTGTTGAACCTGGGTTATTCGATCAGCGGCTCCGACATACAGGAAAGCAATGTGACCCGTCGCCTGGCTGACCTGGGGGCGCGTATCACCATCGGGCACGACGCCGCCAATGTGGCTGGTGTGGGCGCGATCGTGACCTCCACCGCCGTGTCTGCCGACAACCCCGAAGTGTTGGCAGCCCGGGCCGCACGCATACCAGTGGTGCCGCGTGCGCTGATGCTGGCCGAACTCATGCGTCTGAAGCGCGGTATTGCGGTCGCCGGGACTCATGGGAAAACCACAACCACCAGCCTGGTCGCCAGCGTGCTGGCCGCCGGAGATCTGGATCCGACCTTCGTTATCGGGGGGCGGCTCAATTCCGCAGGCGCCAATGCCCGTCTGGGTCAGGGCGAGTTCATTGTGGTCGAGGCCGATGAGTCGGACGCGTCCTTCCTGAACTTGCTGCCCGTCATGTGCATCATCACGAATATCGATGTTGATCATATGGATACCTATGGCCATGATGTGGCCAGGCTGAAAAGCGCATTCATCGAGTTCACGCAACGCCTGCCCTTTTATGGTTCGGCAGTACTTTGCAGCGACGATCCGAATGTGCGAGAGATCCTTCCCTTTGTCTCGCGCCCGGTCACGACCTACGGCATTGAATCGGGCGCACAGGTGCGCGCCGAGAATGTCAGGGCCGATGGAACCGTGATGCGGTTCGACGTGCAGCGCCAGGGCGCTACCGGGGCCTTGCCGCCCATGTCCGTCAGTCTGAATCTGCCCGGCCACCACAATGTGCTGAATGCGCTGGCTGCGATTGCCGTGGCGACCGAGCTGGGCGTTTCCGATGACGCGATTATCGAATCGCTGGCCTCGTTCAATGGTGTCGGAAGGCGATTCACGCAAGTGGGTGACTTTGAAGTTTCCGCCCGGCGTGGCGGGGGCAAATACACCGTCATAGACGATTACGGCCATCACCCGGTTGAAATGGCGGCCACTTTGGCGGCCGCGCGTGGTGCCTGGCCTGATCGCCGTATTGTGCTGGCCTTTCAGCCCCATCGCTACACCCGGACCCGCGATTGCTTTGAGGATTTTGTGCGGATATTGGGCCAGGCCGATGCCGTCCTGTTGACCGATGTCTATTCCGCCGGGGAGCCGCCGCTGATTGCTGCGGACGGCCGTGCCTTGTCGCGGGCCCTGAGAGTGGCCGGCAAGGTTGAACCCATTTTTGTTGAAGATGTCGCAGAGCTGCCCCAGGCCATCCGCGATTTTGCGCGCGATGGTGATGTCGTGGTGATCATGGGGGCGGGCTCGATCAGCCGTGTACCCGGGCAATTAGGAGAAGCAGCGTGAGTGGAAAATATGGCCGCGTAGGCGTGTTGTACGGAGGGCGGTCCGCAGAGCGGGAAGTGTCCCTGATGTCGGGCCAGGGGGTGCACGAAGCGCTGTGCAGCAAGGGCGTCGACGCGCACTTGTTCGATACCGGGCTGTACACACTGGTTGACCTGATAAATGCGGGCTTTGACAGGGTGTTCATTGCCCTGCACGGGCGCCATGGCGAAGACGGCACGCTGCAAGGCGCGCTGGAGCTGATGGGCTTGCCCTACACCGGCAGCGGCACCCTGGCCTCGTCCCTGGCCATGGACAAGATCATGACCAAGCAGGTCTGGCTGCAGCACCAGCTGCCGACGCCCCGCTATGCCGTGCTGACCGCCGACTCCGACCTTGAGGCCGTTGCCGCCGAACTGGGTTTGCCGCTGATCATCAAGCCGCCACATGAGGGTTCGACCTTGGGCGTCACCAAAGTTAACAAGCTTGAGGAGCTGCGCGAGGCTTATCAGCTGGCCGCCCGCTACGACGAGGAAGTGCTGGCAGAGCAGTTCATCGCCGGCCGCGAGCTGACCGTTGCCCTGCTGGGCAAAGGCAAATCGACACGTGCCTTGCCCATCATCGAGATCGTGGCGCCTGATGGCAATTACGACTACGACCACAAATACATATCGAACGATACCCAGTACATCTGCCCGGCACAGCTGGACGAGGCCCTGAGCGCTTCCATCCGCCGACTGGCCGAGCAGGCCTATGTCGTCGTAGGTTGCGAGGGTTGGGGCCGGGCTGATTTCATGCTGGATCAGGCGGGCCAACCCTGGTTGCTGGAAATAAATACCTCGCCCGGCATGACCAGCCATTCGCTGGTACCTATGGGCGCCAAAGCAGACGGCATGAGTTATGCCGAACTGTGTCTTGAAATTTTATCGACGGCCTGCTGCAAAGTGCAGACGCCGCCCGCTGTTTAGGAGCCTGCTGTGTTTTCAGATGCGCGCCTGACCAACTTCATTGCAAACACGCTGGCTTTGCTGGCCGTGTGTGCTTTGATTGCGGGCGCCGTCGTGTGGCTGGCGCAAAGGCCTTACTTTGCGATCTCCACGATTCAGATTGAGCCCTTGCAGTCCGAGGCCTTCAGCTATGTGACGGCTGCAGGGGTGCAGGCCAGCATTGCGGGGCGTGTATCAGGCAATTTCTTTTCGGTGAATCTTGATGACACCCGGCATTTGATAGAAACCGTGCCTTGGGTGCGCCATGCTCAGGTGCGCCGTGTATGGCCCAATGCCCTGAGCGTGAAGATAGAAGAGCAGCAGCCTCTGGCCCTGTGGAATGAAAACCAGATGATCAACACCTGGGGCGAATCGTTTACCGCCAACCAGGGCGAGCTGGCCGACGATGCCAGTCTGCCGCAGCTTAATGGACCTGACAGCTCGGAGCGGCTGGTGGTGCAGCGTTATGCCGAGCTGGCCCGTTGGTTTGCCCCTCTTAACCTGAGTGTGCACGAAGTAACGCTCAGCCCGCGCTATGCCTGGGAAGTGCAGCTGTCTGACGGCGTGCGCCTGAGTCTTGGGCGTGACCCGGCGGCCGATGTCGCGGACCCGCACGGACGCTCCGGCGCCTTGCCCTTTGCCGCCCGCATTGCGCGTTTCGTGCATGCCTGGCCCAAATTGAATGAACGGCTCGATGGACGTGCCATCAGCAGTGCAGATTTACGCTATCCCAACGGTTTTGCAATTACGTTGGCCCCTGTTTCCAGTATCTCTTCGAAGTAAATGACTATGACCCGTGACATCAAAGACCTGATCGTTGCACTCGATATCGGCACCAGCAAAGTGGTGGCGGTAGTGGCCGAGATATTGCCTGAAGGACGTTTTGAAGTGCTGGGCCTGGGCCAGCATGAATCCCAGGGCATGCGTAAAGGGGTGGTGGTCAATATCGAATCGACCGTCAACTCGATACAGCGTGCCCTGGAAGAAGCGGAACTGATGGCTGACTGCAAGATTCGCGAGGTTTATACCGGCATCGCAGGCAGTCATATCACCAGCTTTAACTCCAGCGGCATGGTGGCCGTCAAGGACAAGGAAGTGACGGCAACCGACGTCGCCCGGGTCATTGAGACCGCCAAGGCGGTCAATATACCGACCGACCAGCAGGTGCTGCATGTGCTGACACAGGAGTTCATTGTTGATTCGCAGGAAGACATCCGTGAGCCCATAGGGATGAGCGGACTGCGTCTGGAAGTACGGGTGCATATCGTGACCGGTGCGGTCAGCGCGGCCCAGAACATCGTCAAGTGTGTACGGCGCTGCGGGCTGGAAGTGCAGGATCTGATCCTGCAGCCGCTGGCATCCAGTCTGGCCTGCCTGACCTCCGACGAGAAGGAACTGGGTGTGGTGCTGGTTGATGTGGGTGGTGGCACAACCGATGTGGCCATATTCACGGGCGGAGCCATACGCCACACCGCCGTGGTGCCCATTGCCGGCGACCAGATCACCAGCGATATCGCCGCGATGCTCCGGACACCTACGCCGGACGCGGAAGAGATCAAGCTGCGCTTTGGCATTGCCAAGCAGGTTCTGGCCAGCGCCGACGAGCACATCGAAGTGCCCGGACTGGGTGACCGGCCCAACCGCCAGGTCAAGCGCCAGGCGCTGGGCGCTGTGATCGAGCCGCGCATTGAAGAACTGTTTACTTTTGTACAGCAGATCGTGCGCGAGTCGGGCTATGAGGACTTGCTGGCTTCGGGCGTTGTCCTGACCGGCGGTACTTCGCTGATGCCAGGCATCGTCGAGCTGGCAGAAGACGTATTTCTGAAACCGGTGCGTGTGGCAGTGCCTGCCTACGAAGGCAGTCTGGCCGATGTTATGCACAATCCGCGTTTCTCCACCGTAATGGGCTTGCTGGCCGAAGCCCGTTTGCAACGCGCCCGTGGTCGCAAGGTTGCCCAGCAAAAAGGCAGTGTCAAGACCTTGCTGGCGCGTATGAAGGAGTGGTTCATGAATTAGGGTCGACAGGCCCTGATGGGCGGGCGATATAAGCCCGCTCCTGGAGATGTTTCAAATCAGATGCGAGTTTTCGGGCTGGCGTTTCTTTTGAGGCTATTCCAAACAATAAGCTGTACTGGGGAATTTTTGTATTTATTGCTTTTCTGGAAATGTGAGGGAGTCAATCATGATGAATTTTGAAATGCTCGATACCAACTCGAATGGTACTGTCATTAAAGTAGTGGGCGTAGGCGGCGCTGGCGGCAATGCCGTGGCCCATATGATTCGTTCGGGTGTACATGGTGTGGATTTCATCTGCGCCAATACCGATGCACAAGCGCTGGCCACCAGCGAGGCACCGGTTCAAATCCGTCTGGGACGCACCGGTCTGGGTGCTGGTGCCAAGCCTGAGCAAGGCCGCGCTTCGGCTGAAACAGCTCGCGAAGAAATTCGTGCAGCCCTGAACGGCGCCAACATGGTGTTCATTACGGCTGGTATGGGTGGCGGCACCGGTACCGGCGCAGGTCCGGTGGTTGCGGAAGTAGCCAAGGAACTGGGCATTCTGACCGTAGGTGTGGTGACCAAGCCTTTTTCGTTCGAAGGCGGCAAGCGCATGAAAATGGCTGAAGAAGGTATTGCCGAGCTGTCGAAGCACGTGCATTCGCTGATCGTGGTTCTGAACGAAAACCTGTACGACCTGATGGACGACGATGCAACCCAGGACGACTGCTTCAAGGCGGCTGACGATGTGCTGCACAACGCCTGCGCAGGCATCGCCGAGATCATCAACGTTGAAGGTAATGTGAACGTTGACTTCGAAGACGTCAAAACCATTATGGGCGAGCAAGGCCAGGCCATGATGGGCACGTCGATCGCAGCGGGTGCTGATCGTGCCCGTGTTGCGGCCGAACGCGCCATTGCCTGCCCCTTGCTGGAAGGCGTTGACCTTAACGGTGCACGCGGCATGCTGGTCAATATCACCGCCAGCCGTACACTGAAAATGCGCGAAACCCGTGAAATCATGGATACCATCCGCAGCTACGCCTCCGACGATGCAACCATCGTCTTCGGTACCGCTTACGACGAGTCCATGGGCGAAAACCTGCGGGTTACCGTCGTGGCCACAGGCCTGGGCCGTCCTGCCGCATCGCGTCCTCAGTTGGTCTCCAGCTCTGCTGAAGAACTGCGCCGTACGGGTACCGACGATATGCCCCTGACCGGGCATGATTACGGTAACTCCGACGTTCCGGCCGTGATACGTAACCCGCGCAGCCAGGCTTCGGCCCAGGTTCGCGCTCTTGAAACTGCCGGCATGGACCACTTTGACATTCCGGCGTTTCTGCGCAAGCAGGCGGATTGATAGCCTGAAGCGTAAACAATTGTAAGTTTCGCCTCTCTCCATACCGGCCTGAGCAGGGCCGGTACTCCAGGGCGCATGGTTTCTTCCCCGGGAACCATGCGCCGTTGCGCTTGAAACAGGGTGTTTTGGCCGAAAATTTGCATGCAGTTCATGAAGTTAGTTGAAACAGAAGTATTTAGTGGTTAACCCGCAATTCGGGTTAAACTAGGCTTGATTCATGGCACTGGCGCTTTTAGCCCTGCCGCATACTGCCGAATAAAAATATGCTACGTCAACGCACTATCCAGAAAGTTATCAGTACCAAAGGGGTGGGCCTGCATTCAGGCCGACGGGTCGAGATCACCCTGCGTCCGGCCGCGCCCAATACCGGTATCGTATTTCATCGCGTTGACCTTCCCGAAGTAGTCGACCTTCCCGCGCAGGCGGACCAGGTAGGCAATACCCGCATGGCTTCTGTACTGCAGCAGGGCAACGTGCGCGTTTCTACAGTCGAACACCTGATGTCAGCCCTGGCTGGCCTGGGCATCGATAACCTGCACGTCGATCTCACGGCAGAAGAAGTCCCCATTATGGATGGCAGCGCCGGCACATTTGTATATTTGCTGCGTTCGGCCGGCCTTCAGGAACAGGCTGTGCCCAAGAAATTCCTGCGGGTGCTGAAAACCGTTGAAGTCAGCGAAGGCGAGGGCGATGACCTGAAGTGGGCTCGTCTGGAACCCTACGACGGCTTTGCCTTGTCGTTTGCCATCGATTTTCATCATCCTGCCATCGACTCGACGGCCAATTTTGCCGAAGTCGATTTCGCAACCGATTCCTATGTCAAGACGATTGCGCGTGCCCGCACTTTCGGCTTTGCCAGCGAAGTCGAGGCCCTGCGTGCTGCGGGGCTGGCCCGCGGTGGTAGTCTTGATAACGCCATCGTGATGGACGAATACCGCGTCCTGAACTCCGATGGGCTGCGCTACGACGACGAATTCGTCAAACACAAGATACTCGACGCCATCGGCGACCTTTACCTTATAGGAAAGCCGCTAGTGGCAAAATATGTGGCGTGCAAATCCGGGCACGGGCTGAATAATCAGCTGGCCCGGGCCTTGCTCGCCCAACAAGACGCCTGGGAACTCGTCACGTACGAGTCAGCCGCTGCGGCGCCCAAGGCGTTCGTGCAAGAGTGGAAGTTCGCTTAAGCACAATCTGGAACCTGCCCGACACCAGGCGCTAGCCCTGATGATGCCGCAGCAGCCGTTGCACGGCATCGGCCAGCGGCCCGGGGCGCAATTCGCTATGTAATGTTTCAAAGGCCTTCAGGGCCGTGCCGTCCAGAGGCACGACCTCCCGGCTTGGCGTTTTTGTCCGGGTTTTGGCCAGTCCGGCTTGAACCCGCACGCTGATTTGGGTAAGGTTCCAACCTTTGCTGTTCAACAACTGGATGATCCGGGGTGCTATTTGCCGAAGTTTTGCGGCATGTGCCGCGCCGGGAACTGCCAGTGTAATTTGCTGTCTGTCTATACGGGCCACCTTGCAAACTTCCGCCAGGGCAGGGGGTAAGGCCTGTTTTGCTGCCTGCTCCACGGCGATCAGTTCCCGTGCAGCGGCCAACACCTGCGAGCCGCGCTGGTCGTCGCTCAGCCAACTGACTGCCAGGACGGCAGCGGTGGCTTCTGATGATGGAGCTGAATGGCGTCTGGTCATACGTGGGTTTTATGGATATTAAACGTGGGAAATATGTTTATGCGGAATCGATCTGCCGATTCTACCGCTAAAGGATTCAAGGGCCTGGCTATTGGCTTGCTGGTTGCCTGCGCCATGGGTGCCTCGGCCGTAGCAGGGGCCTGGGTGCAATCGCAGCGTACCGTACAGCCCGTGCTGAGCAGTGACCAGGAACGCATCATTACCGAACAGGCCTTGCGTGACTCGGCCTATGTGCGCCAGAACGTGAATCTGCTGGCCGGCAAGGTTGGCGATTTGCAGGCCAAGCTTATTGCCATGGACGGCCTGAGCAAGCGCGTGGCCGAGGTTGCAGGCGTGTCTTATACCGACCCCGAGGTACAGGCCAGCATCGAGCAGACGAGCCTGGATCCTGTTATGGATGATATCACTACGGCGCATGGGGCTTCCTGGTCGGCCGAGGGACTGGGGCGTGAGCTCGACATCCTGACTCACCAGCTTTCCGAACAGAAAGACTGGTTCGCCATGCTGGACCTGGTCATGACCAAGCGTACAGGGGTCGAGGCCAGCCTGCCCACCCTGATGCCGGTCGACTATCCTTATCTCAGCTCCTCTTTCGGCTGGCGCCGTAATCCGGTGACGGGCCGCCATACCTTGCATGAAGGGCTGGATTTTGCCGCGCCCAAAGGTACGCCCATTCGCGCAGCATCGGGCGGCGTCGTCACGCAGGCCCGCTACGCCACGGGTTATGGCAAGCTGGTCGAAATCAACCATGGCAATGGATTGATCACGCGCTATGCCCATGCGTCATCCATCAATGTAAAGGTTGGTGATCTGGTCGAGAAAGGGCAGCTTATTGCGCGAGTCGGTTCTACGGGCCGGTCTACCGGCTCGCATCTGCACTTTGAGGTGCGCATGGCGGGACACCCGCTGGATCCTACCCTGTTTCTGGCCGACCAGCAGGCGCCCGAACACCTGGTAACTGATGCCTCGAAAGTCGCTCAAGCCGTCACTGCTAAGGTGCGTTAAACTGTATCGTTTTCCTGCGGATGTATCCGCCAACCCATACAGGCATGTAGGCTTGCGCCTTGCGTAGCAGGCTCGCATTGATGAAACAAGAATGGTTTCTCTGCTAAAAAAGCTAATTGGCAGTCGTAACGACCGCATACTTAAACAGTTTCGCAAACAGGTCGCGCAAATCAATGCGCTTGAACCGGCCATGGGGGCGCTCAGCGACGAAGAGCTGACAGCGAAAACCGCCGGATTTCGTCAGCGTATTGCCGATGGTGCCTCGCTGGATGACCTTCTGCCCGAGGCATTTGCCGTCGTGCGCGAGGCCAGCAAGCGGGTATTCGGCATGCGTCACTTCGACGTCCAGTTGCTGGGCGCCATCGCTTTGCACAGCGGCAAGATTGCCGAGATGCGCACCGGTGAGGGTAAAACCCTGATGGCAACGCTTGCCGTCTATCTGAACGCGCTGGCCGGCAAGGGCGTACACGTCGTGACCGTCAATGATTACCTGGCACGTCGTGATGCCGAATGGATGGGCCGGTTGTACTCCTTCCTGGGCCTGACCACCGGCGTGGTCGTGCCGCAGCAAGATAACGAAGAAAAGAAAGCAGCCTATCAGGCCGACATCACCTACGGCACCAATAACGAATACGGCTTTGATTATCTGCGCGACAACATGGAGTATCGCGCCGAAGATCGCCGTCAGCGTCCGTTGTTCTATGCCATCGTCGACGAGGTTGACTCCATCCTGATCGACGAGGCGCGCACGCCGCTTATCATTTCCGGCCAGGCCGAAGATAATACCGATCTGTATACTCGCATGAACGTCGTACCGCCCATGCTTACGCGCATGGCGAGCGAACCCAAGCCGCACGAGCCCGAGCCCGAAGGCGATTTCTGGGTAGACGAAAAAGGCCAGCAGGTGCATTTGTCAGAAGCCGGGCAAATCAGGGCTGAAGAGGTTCTGACTCAGGTCGGGCTGCTGCCCGAAGGCGAATCCCTCTACGACCCGCGTCATATTTCACTGGTTCACCATCTTATGGTGTCCCTGCGCGCTCACTCCCTGTTCTTCCGTGATCAGCAATACGTGGTACAGCAAGGTGAAATCGTTATCGTCGATGAGTTCACGGGTCGCCTGATGGCGGGCCGGCGTTGGTCCGACGGCCTGCACCAGGCGGTGGAAGCCAAGGAAGGCGTCAAGATCCAGAACGAGAACCAGACGCTGGCGTCCATTACCTTCCAGAACTACTTCCGCATGTATGGCAAGTTGTCCGGCATGACGGGTACGGCCGATACAGAAGCCTACGAGTTCCAGTCGATTTACGGGCTGGAAACCGTCATCGTGCCGACCAATCGTCCCATGGCACGTAATGACCAGAACGACCAGGTCTTCAAGACCGACGCTGAGAAGTACAACGCCATCCTGGCCGACATTAAAGATTGTCACGAGCGCGGGCAACCCGTGCTGGTCGGTACGACCAGCATCGAGAACTCCGAACTGCTGTCAGGCCTGTTGAACAAAGAAAAACTGCCGCACTCGGTGCTTAACGCCAAGCAGCATGCGCGTGAAGCCGAAATCGTGGCGGAAGCCGGCAAGCCTGGCCATATCACCATCGCCACCAATATGGCAGGCCGCGGTACCGACATCGTACTGGGTGGCAGTGTCGAGAAACAGATTGATGTGTTGCGTGCCGATGCATCCCTGACCGACGAGGAAAAGGAAGCGCGAATTGCCACCATCAAGGCTGAGTGGGCGCCTGCCAACGAGGCCGTCAAGGCAGCTGGTGGCCTGCGCATCATAGGTACCGAGCGCCACGAATCCCGTCGCATCGATAACCAGTTGCGTGGCCGGGCAGGCCGCCAGGGCGATCCGGGCTCCTCGCGTTTTTACCTGTCGCTTGAAGATTCGCTGATGCGCATCTTTGCCGGCGACCGGGTGCGTGCCATTATGGAGCGGCTGCGCTTGCCCGAGGGCGAGCCCATCGAGGCAAAAATGGTGTCTCGTTCCATCGAGTCGGCTCAGCGCAAGGTCGAGGCACGCAACTTCGATATCCGCAAACAATTGCTCGAATACGACGACGTGTCCAACGACCAGCGCAAAGTGCTGTACGCGCAGCGCAACGAAGTGCTCGAGTCTACCGACGTTGCCGATACCATTGCTAATTTGCGTGATGCCGCCCTGAGCGAGCAGTTCCGGTCCTATATCCCGGAAGGCACCATGGAAGAGCAATGGGACGTACCGGGCTTGCAGACCGCACTCGAAGCCGAATGGCAGCTTGCCTTGCCTCTGGTTGATATGCTTGAGCAGGAATCCAGCCTTACCGATGACGATTTGCTGGACCGGGTTCTGGAAGAAGGGCGGCGCCTGTATCAGGTCAAGGTCGATCTGGTTGGCAGGGAAGGCTGGGCTCCCTTCGAGCGCTCCATGTTGCTGCAATCCATCGACACCAACTGGCGCAATCACCTGTCGTCACTTGATCACCTGCGCCAGGGCATACATTTGCGCGGCTATGCACAGAAGGATCCCAAGCAAGAGTTCAAGCGCGAGGCGTTCGAGCTGTTCTCAAGCATGCTGGACCGCATTCGTGACGAGGTCGTGCGTACGCTGATGAATGTTCGCATCCAGTCGTCCGAGCAGGTCGAGGTCGAAGAACCCGAACCCCAGCTCGAGAATGTGACTTACCACCATTCGGATTATGATGCCGCGCTTAGTGGTGAAGACCCCGGGCTGAACCAGGCTTCACAAGGCGCAGAGGTGCCCAAGGTAGGTCGTAACGATGCATGCCCTTGCGGCAGCGGGAAGAAATACAAGCATTGCCACGGCAAGCTTGCCTGATTCCGCGTACAGGGCTTTCCTGGCCTGATCCAAAGGCCGGGAAAGCATCCACGCTTTTAGATCAGGAAAACCGTAGCCAGTCCCAGGAATACAAAGAAACCCAACGAATCGGTGGCGAAGGTCAGCAGCACCGACGAACCCATTGCAGGATCTTTGCCAAAGCGATCGCGCAGCATGGGAATGACCACGCCCAGTGCCGCGCCGATCAGCATATTACAGATCATGGCGGCCATCATGACTGCAGCAATGGCCAGCGAGCCTGAAATCGCCCAGGCGAATGCCGCTGCAACCATACTGCCGCACAACCCCACCAGAAACGTAACGGTCAGTTCACGCTTGACCAGTTGCCAGGCGTTCTGGCTGCTTACGCGTCCTACGGCCAGCGCCCGGATAATCATGGTCATGGTCTGGTTGCCCGAGTTGCCGCCGATACCGGCGACGATGGACATCAGGAAGGCCAGGATAACGATATGGCTGACCGTATCCTCAAAACGGGATGCAATCAGCGAAGCCGTTGCCGCGGTGCACAGATTCACAAACAGCCAGGGGGCGCGGTTGCGCAAGGCATCCAGCACAGGTGCGAAGATATCCTCTTCCTGAAGACCGGCACGGGACAGGGCCTGTTCCTGCGAGTCTTCCTGCATCACGTCAACCACTTCGGCGATGGTCACGCGACCTATGAGGCGGCCCTGATCATCGGTCACGGGCGCCGACACCAGATCATAGCGCTCGAAGGCTCCGGCCGCATCGGCGTCGGAGTCGAGCGGATTCAGGGTCAGGTAGTCGGTGGACATCACCGTGGAGACCAGGTTTTCAGGATCCTTGACCAGCAAGGTCGACAGCTGCAAAGTGCCTTGCAGCTTGTCGTCCCGGTCGACCACAAAGACCTGGTCGGTATGATCGGGCAACTCTTGTAGACGACGCAGGTATCGCAGTACGACTTCAAGGGTGACGTCCTCGCGCACACGCACCATCTCGAAGTCCATGATGGCCCCGACCGTGTCTTCGGGGTAGCCCATGGCTTCGATCAGTTGAGCACGCTCGGCATCGGTCAGGCCTTTCTGGACCTCGCTGATGACCTCGGCCGGCAGGTCGGCGGCCAGATCGGCAATCTCGTCTGCATCCATGGTGCCGGTGGCGGCCACCAGATCCTGGTGATCCATGGACTCGATGAGCGATTCACGGGCCCAGTCGTCAACTTCGAGCAATACATCGGCGTCGTGTTCGGCGCTGACCAGCTGCCAGACAGCCTGCCGCTCCTGCACCGGTAGCGACTCGAGGATGAACGCGATATCCGAGGGGTGCAGATGATTGATGATGGCCCTGATCTCGTTCTCGTGCTGTCGGTGCAGCAGTCCTTCGAGCAGGTTCGAGCGGTTGTCCTCTTCGAATTGACGACGCGCAAGCGCTTCTACGACTTCCTGTCGCTTAAGTATGGTTTGCAGCTGCTGCAAAGCCAGTTGTGCGTCTTCAGGATCAAGGCGGCGCGGTATGGTGATCGGCACGCTTTCAGCCTGGACTGGGGAATCCGGCATGGTCAACCTTGGTTTCAGGCAGGAGGAAGTGGACGGCGCTTGCGCTGGTCATCGGTCGCAACGTAAGTCAGGATGGCTTCCGTGACTTTGACGACCTCGAGCTCCAGGCGCTGGCGCTCGGCATAGACTTCGACCGATACGGTCACGGATGTGGTGCCGACCTTCACGATTTCCGCGTAAAAACTCAACAGATCGCCCACAAACACCGGTTGCTTGAAGGTGAACGAATTCACCGCAATCGTGGCTACCCGCCCGGCAGCGCGGCGAGTCGCGGGAATGGATCCCGCTATGTCGACCTGGGCCATGATCCAGCCGCCGAAGACATCCCCGTGGATATTCGAGTCGGCGGGCATGGGCGTGACGCGCAGTACGGCGTGCCGTTCTGGTGGTGGTAACACAGTGGTGGTGTTGGCGTTCAAGAAGGTGGCTCCCGAAATGTTTAACGAGTGGGATTGGCCAGCCATTGCCTGGCCAGCTCGACCCAATAGGTTGCCCCCAGGGGAATGAGGTCATCGTTGAAGTCGTAGCTCCCGTTATGCAGCATGCAAGGACCGAGGCCATGACCGGCGATGCGATGATCGCCCTGGCCATTGCCTATCCAGATGTAGCAGCCCGGTACTTCCTTGAGCATGAAGGCAAAGTCTTCGGACCCCATCGAGGGTGTGACGGACTGATCGACCTGGGACTCGCCCACAATGCCGCCGAGCACCTGCGCACAAAAGGCCGCTTCGGGCTCGTGGTTGATCGTGGGAGGATAACGGCGCAAAAAGGTAAAGCTTGGCGTGCAGTCGAGCGCCCGGCAGGTGTGTTCGGTGATGTCGCGCATGCGGTTCTCGATGAGGTCAAGGACGTCATCGGAAAACGTGCGTACCGTGCCCCGCAGCGTGGCGTCGTTGGGAATCACATTATCGGCCGAGCCAGTGTGTATCTGGGTAATGCTGATGACGGCAGGATCCAGCGGATGGCGATTGCGGGTGACGATGGTTTGCAGGCTTTGGGCCAGCTGGACAGCGGCCATGACCGGGTCTGCACCCAGATGCGGCATTGCTCCGTGCGCGCCCTTGCCCTCGAGGACAATTTCAAAGGTGTTGCTCGAGGCCATGATGGGGCCGGCGGTCAGTCCGAATGATCCTGCGTCCATGCCTGGCCAGTTATGCATGCCGAAGACGGCATCCATGGGAAACAGGTCGAACATGCCATCGTCTATCATGGCCTTGGCACCGCCCAGACCTTCTTCTGCCGGCTGGAAAATCACATACACAGTGCCGTCGAAATCACGGTGTTCAGCCAGATAACGCGCAGCGGCAAGCAACATGGCCGTGTGGCCGTCGTGGCCGCAAGCATGCATTTTCCCCGGATTGCGGCTGGCATGCTCGAAGGTGTTTGCCTCTTGCATGGGCAAGGCGTCCATGTCGGCGCGCAGTCCCAGGGCTTTGCCGTTGCGGGTTCTGCCATGTATGGTGCCTACCACTCCGGTAACGCCCAGTCCACGGTGTACAGGTATGTTCCAGGACTCCAGCTTCGCGGCAACGACATCGGCGGTTCGCACTTCTTCGTAGGCCAGTTCCGGATGAGCGTGGATGTCGCGCCTGATATCAGTGATTTCGGACTTCCAGCCCACAATCGCTTCAGCGAGTTTCATGCTTGTCTCCTGTTTTTCTTTCTATTGTGAAGTTATTCTTTCTTCAGATGCGGTTGTATCATGGCATCGAGCGCAGGTGCGGTGTGGGTGTTGCCGGCATACACATAGCCTTTTATGGGCCATGGGGTGCGGTGGTACATGTCTTCGCAAACGCCGCCGGCCTCGCGCACAATGACTGTTCCGGCTGCGACGTCCCAGGGGGCCAGCCCCATTTCCCAGTAGCCGTCGTAGCGTCCGCAAGCCACCCAGGCCAGGTCAAGCGCAGCTGCGCCCAGGCGTCGTACGCCGCGCGTGGTATTGATGGCTTCGTGCAGCGTTGGCATGTACTGGTCTGCAAACGAGAAGTCACGGAAAGGGAAACCCGAGCCGAGAACGGATTCGGCCAGAACCTCGGTTTGCGAGCACGTGATGCGATGCCCGTTCAGCCAGGCTCCGACACCATGCATGGCGGTAAACATCTCTTCGCGATTGGGGTCGTATACCACCCCAATGACGGGCGTGTCTTCGGTCAGGGGAGTGTCTCCGTCGACCAGGGTACCTGCGTGTGCGATCAGTGCAATCGACACGGCATATTGCGGAATGCCATGAAGAAAGTTGGTGGTGCCGTCAAGTGGGTCGATATACCAGGTCGCTGCCCCCGAGGTTTGTCCGCCGCTTTCTTCGGCCACGATGCCCAGCTCGGGCGTACGTTCGCGCAGGATCTCGAGAACCGCCTGTTCGGCTTCGCGATCAGCCTGAGAAACCAGATCATTGCGACTTTTTTTGTCGATGACCAGTTCGGCGCGGTTGTGTGAGTAGGCTTGCAGGATGGCTGCTGCTGCGTGGGCTGCAGTGACTGCGGCGTCGAGGTAGTCGCTGAGAGGAAGACGGGTTGATGGCATTGTTGTACGGTAATTGGTCAACTGGAGCGGATTTGCTCACGTATCATTGTACGTGATGGTATCTTATATTTATTGCACCGAACTGTATGTCCAGCAACTATGAACCGCTGATACCGGCTCAGCCGGAACTGAATCAGCGTGGCGTGCCTGTCAGCGCCAGTTTTGGCGATGTATACCACCCGCAATGGGGGGCCCTCGAGCAGGCCCGGCGTGTATTCCTCCACGGCAACGATCTGCCCCGACGCTGGCGCGGCAAAGCCAGCTTTACCGTTTGCGAAACGGGATTTGGGCTCGGGCATAATTTTCTGGCGCTGTGGCTGGCCTGGCGCCAGGACCCGCACAGATCCAGGCGGCTGCATATGGTGTCGTTCGAACTGCATCCGTTTGCCAGCCATCACATGCAGGCCTTCTGGAAAGAGAGCCTGTCTGCGGCGGAGCAGGCGCTTGCCAGCGAACTGCTGGCGGCATGGCCGCCGTTGCTGCCGGGCCTGCACCGGCTGGAACTCGATGGCGGGGCAGTTACTCTGACACTGGCATTTGGTTCAGTGGAGCGCCTCGCCAGACAAGTCTCGGCACATGTCGATGCCTATTTCCTGGATGGCTTTGCGCCGCGTGTTAATCCGGCAATGTGGACGCGCCATCTGTTTGGCCAGTTGGTACGCATGGCGAATGTGGGCGCCACGGCGGCAAGCTGGTGCTGTGCCGGAGAAATGCGTCGCGGATTACGCGATGCGGGCTTCCTGGTATCCAAGGTGCCGGGCTATGGCGGCAAGCGCGAAATAACGGTGGCCACCTTGCGGCCTGGCATGGGCCGGCAGGGCGGCCAGGCTGAGCGTGGTGACAAGGTTCTGGTGGTCGGTGGTGGGCTGGCGGGTGCGGGCGTCGCGCAGGCGCTCGCCTTGCGGGGGCACGAAGTCGAGGTGTTCGATCCTGTATTCGCACAGGGGTTGGGAGCCAGCCATCTGGGTCATATTGCCGCTGCACTCACGCCGGTCATCAGTCGTGACGATGATATTCGCGCACGCTTGAGCCGGGCGGGCACCTTGCGTGCCCTGCAGCGTTGGCAGGGCTTGCCCGAGCCTGCCCGTCCCTTGCGCTGCGGAACGCTTGAGGTGGCCACCGACGCCCAGCATGCGGCGGATCGCCGGCTGGCTCTTGAAACCTTGCGCTTGCCCGCTGACTGGGTCAGTTGGGTAGAAGGGGCACAGGCAAAAGAACTGGCCGGTGTGGAACCGCCCTGGGGCGGCCTCTGGTTTTCAGCCGGACAACGAGTGCAGCCCGAGGCCTTGCTGCACGCTTTGTTGGGCCTGCCCGGGGTATACTGTAGGGATAGCTCAGTCAGTCGTTTGCTCTATAACGACGCGGGTCGGGAGTGGCTGGCATTCGATGCCGACGGGCGGGTGCAGGCCAGTGCTTCCAGTGTGGTGCTGGCCAATGCATGGCACGCCTCTGCGCTGTTGGCAGCCACGCCAGGCCTGGGTGCCATGCCCAAGGTGGGCGCCATGCATCGATTGGGCGGGCAGGTCAGTTACTTTGCGGCCAACCAGCCAGGCTGGCCGCACGCCATTGTCGCTGGCGATGGTTATTGTCTGCCGGCTGTCGATGGTCTCCATGTGGGCGGCAGTACGTATATGGCCGACGTGGCCACAAGTAAAATAACGGCACAAGGGCACCAAGACGTCATGAACAAGCTGAGTGTGTTATTGAATGTGCAAAAGGCCGCAGTTGGGCCGGTACCAGCCAAAGGATGGGCCGGCTGGCGTGCAGCAGTCAGTGATCGTCTGCCTGTTATTGGTCAGGTTCCTGGCTCTTCGGGTTTGTGGCTGGCTTGCGCATTCGGTTCGCGCGGCCTGACCTGGGCGCCATTAGCCGGTGATCTGATAGCCGCCCGTCTTAACCACGAACCGTTACCCCTGGAGCGCGAGCTGATGCGAAAAATTGCTCCCCGCTGACCATTCCATCAATTTCTTAAGGTGCATAAATACGTGCGATTTTATTTTATAGCCCAAATCCGTCAAAATAATGGCTTTTGAATGCTTATTGGGCGTAAGCCCCGAGGATTGCGCTGTGCCGCCCAAGTCTGACCTTGATCACGTGACGCAACTTGTTGCCCTGGATTTTCTAACCTCGAAATCGACACGAGCCGATTTTGCCGTGCCTGACACCGATATGCAGCTTCTGATTGAAGCGCATGCTCCGGGCGTCTACCGCTTGCGCTGTGCGCAAGCGGGTGTACTGCATAACGAAAAGCCCGGCGCGCGGGCCCGTGCCCACGCCGAGATGCTGTTGGCGCGCCACGAGCCGGTAGGCGAGCTGGCCGTCAGCTCCATTGCCGAAGCACCGCATAGCGGCTGGCGGCTTCAGCAGGGTGACATTACCCTGGAAGTCACGCAGTCTCCTTTGCAGCTGTTCGTTTACAAGGGTGAAGATTGTGTGCTGGGTAGCTCCGGGCTTGCACTGGCATGCGACCACGACAAGCAGCAAGCCTCCTGGCATCTTGCATTCGAGCTGGATGGCGACGACGCCCTGCATGGCACCGGAGAAACCAGCACCGAGCTGGATCAGCGCGGCAGTACAAGAGTCTCCGACGAGCACGGTGCGCGAGCGCTGCCCTTGGTCTGGAGCACCAAAGGGTGGGGCCTGTATTTCAATACCCTGGCTTGCGTGAAGCATGATCTGGGCGACACCGATCCCGATCTGTACCAGGTTTCGCTGTCTGACGGTGTGCTCGACCTCTTCCTGTTTGTTGGCGAACCGTCAGAAATCCTGAATCAGTACACGGCCCTGACCGGTCGTGCCGGCCAGCCGGGTCTCTGGCCCATGGGTGTCTGGCTCGATCAGGCCGGCGGTCAGAGTGTGGAAGATACCCTGGCTGTCGTGCAAACCTTCCGCGACCAGCAGTGGGGGCTCGATGCCGTCTGCCTGGCGGCGCCAGCTGCGTACGGCTTTCAGGCCGACAAGCCGGCCTTTGAGTGGGATGCCAACCGTGTCCCCGATGCGCGCGATCTGTTCGCCCGAGCCCAGGCACTGAACGTGCAGTTTGCAGCACCTTCATTTCCGGGAGTGCTGCGTGGCACCGAAATGTTCGACGAATGGGAAGACCGTGGCTGGCTCCTCATCGACGATGACGGCAATGCCCACGTTTTTGAGGGCAATGAAGCCAGTGGCGGCCAGCCTTTCGGCTTGCTTGATCTCACGCACAAAGACGTCTACAAGCTTTGGTCAGAGCGTCAGCGCCAGGTTTTCGACGAAGGCCTGGGGGCGCCCGTCTGCAATGCGCAATTCGATATCCCCGACGGTATCACCGCGCGCGGCGGAGAATCCGGCGCCATTTTGCGCACGGTTTATCCCTTGCTGGCGCGTCGCGCCTTGTTTGATGCGGTTGCGGGGCATAAAACACCACAAGAAGGCGTGGTCATCAGTAGCGACGTCTTTCCTGCGGCGCAGCGTTTTGCCTGGCAGCGCGGCCCGCGCACAGGCAACGACTGGGCGGCCTTTGAACATAGCCTGCGCACGGCACTCTCGCTGGGCGACAACGGCATTACGGTTCAAACACACACGCTGGGGTCCGCGCAGCATCCTGTCAAGGACATGACGCCAGAGCTCTATATACGCTGGCTCGCTGCCAATGTCTTTTCAGCCAATTTCAGTTTTCAGGCCTTGCCGGCCCTGTTGCCTACGGCGTTTGATGCGGCAATTCAGGAATTGGTGCGGCATTGGCTGCAATGGCGCTACCGGCTGATTCCCTACGTGCTGGGGATTATCGAAGACGCAGTTCGTTCAGGCCTGCCGGTGCAGCGCTCCATGGCGCTTGCCTTCCCTTCCGATCCTCTGGCGCAAGCCTGGGATACGCAGTACCTGCTGGGGCCGGCCCTGCTTGTGGCGCCGGTGCTGAAACCGGGCAAGCAGACGCAGGTCTATTTGCCCGAAGGCGACGCATGGTGGGATCTCAATACCGGCTGGCGCTACGAGGGCGGCACGACCTGGACTGTCGACGCCGACCTGGATACATTGCCGTTGTTTGGCCGCGAGGGCCATATGTTGTGTCTGGGGCCAAACGCCCAGCATACCGGTGACTTCAATTCAGCCCGCATCCTCGACGAGGTCTGGATGTTTGGCATGCCCGAGCACAGCCCGGTGGTCATGCGCAACAAGATTCGTGTCATGCAAATGCAGGGATCCAGCTATATCAAGGGCCTGGAAGGCTTGCGTATCCTTCCGTCGGAAGGTCTCGAGGTCAAGCGGCGCGGGGCGGAAGTCCGCATATCGCGGGCGCGCTGATTGTGCTGCAAACCTCGGGGAAATAAAAAAGGGCCTAAGCCCTTTTTTATTTCCCATTCAGTGTGATGACCAGATCAGGGTCGAAGTCTGGGTTTTCGGTGATGCCGTCTTTCGTGTAGCCGCGCGGATTGCAGACTACACGTGTCTGATTGACCTGGTAATCGAAGCTGTTGTGTGTGTGACCGTGTATCCACAAGGCGGGCTGGCCCTCATCCATAAGATCCTCGCTGTTCGAGACAAAGCAGGTATTGATGGGCGAGCCTGCAAAGCGCGAATGTATGCTTTTGGGGGATGGGGCGTGATGCGTGATGACGACAGTAGGCCCGTCGAAAGGTGTGGCCAGGTTTTGCCGCAACCATGCGCGATTAAGCCGGAACAGGGCTTCGACGTCGTCGGGGGTCAGGTTGCTGTCGGGCCTGGTGCCGGACCGGATGCGGCTGAAATCGTAGGTGAATTTCAGTGCGTGTGCGATGGCCTCATCGCGGGCTTTACCCGGGCCTTCGAGATTGAAATCCGTCCATAGTGTGCTGCCAAGAAAGCGTATGCCATGGAGCACGATGGCTTCGTTATCCAGTACGTGTATTTGCGTGCCGTCGGCATAATGCTTCAACAGGCTTATGGTTTCCTTCATGTCGCTGCCGTAGAACTCATGATTGCCTGCCACATACAGCACTGGCTTGGTAAATGCCCGGGCCCAGGCAATGGCTTCTTTTGGCCGGCTGATGTCGCCTGCAAGTATCGCTATGTCAAACTGCGACGAGGGCAGGGAAAGGCCGCCCCTGCTCAAATGCAGATCTGAAAGTATGGACAGGCGTACGGGTTCTTGACTGGCAGGCATGATGATGTTCCATGGGTAATGGCCGGGTGCAATACATCGTAATCCACCAGACGTGACTGTGTATTTTGCGCCGCAGCTAATTTGACACGCTTAAAAAAAAGAGTCATAATAGCTGTCTTAGGTTGGGTCGTTAGCTCAGTTGGTAGAGCACCGGACTTTTAATCCGTTGGTCGCGCGTTCGAGCCGCGCACGACCCACCAACTATTTCAAGAGGTTGCGTGATTTCACGCAGCCTCTTTCTTTTTGGCGTTGGGGGATTTCTTGGCAATTCGCTCAAGCGCTCCCCTAAGCCTCGATGTAGCAAGGTGCGAGTAGCGCTTGGTGCTGGCTACCGACTTGTGCCCGAGTACGCCGCCCACCGTGTAGAGGTCAACATCCACGTTGATCATCGCGCTGGCCGACGAATGCCGCAAGTCGTGAAAACGGACATAGCCCAACCCGATAGCTCGGGCCGCCTCTTTAAAACGCTTAGATATCCAGAATCGATCCCTCATAGGGACTTTCAGGCAAGCTTGTATTTTTGGATGGATAGGCACCATCCTAGGATCTCCGTTCTTGGTGTCTGTCAAGACGAAATTCCCCCCAACAGCATCGGCCCGTAAGATTTCCGAGATGCGCATGCCGCTATAAAAAGCGATTCGGATCGCGGCCCTGGCGGACTGGCACCGGCACTTTTTGGCAATCATAAGCACCTGCTTGCGGGTCAAATAGTAATGACGATCATTGTTCACCGGCGGCACTTCCACTTTCTCGCCTGGGTCGTGAAGCCCAAGACCGTGATGCTTCCACGCATACCGGCAAGCCGATGTCAGGTAACGTATCCGATTCTTGATTGTAGCCGGCGCCAGTGGCGAGCCATCATCTTTGAGCGCCTTTTCCCGGTAGTCCCGGCAGACTTGGGCAAGGTCGCCCATATTCTTCCCTTGATAGGACCAAAACATCAAAGCAAGCTCATTTTCAATGTTTTCGCCAGATTTCAGGCCTGGAACTTTGTGCTTCAGATATAACTTGATGGCGTCTTCAATCAGGCCGTCTGGCTTTTCGATACCAGATGCAACGGCGTAGAGCCTCGCTGATTCTTGGCGGTCGTAGGCGTCAGCCTGGGGCTTTTTCCACGTTTTCGGAAGTAGCTTTCTAGATCGGACCCTTTGGCCGTTAATGATGCGGTCGAAGTCGAATACGAGGCAACCGCGTTTTTTGTCTTTATAGATCGACATGATTGTAAGTACTCGGTAAGATCGTCCATCGAAAAAAGGACACGCCTGCCGATTCGATGGCAGGGTATCGGGCCGGTTGGCGCAGCTAGATCATAGACTGTCCGGGAGGAGACTCCCAGATGCTGCGCAGCTTGCACTACAGAGAGCATTCTCTATCTCCCATCAAAAACCCGCCACGGGGGCGGGTAGATTCAACCACCTGGCTGTTACGGCCAGCACCTCGGCTATGCGCTCAGTCATGGCCATCCTCCATAGTTATCCACAGCCCGCCAGCGAAAACCGGGGGCCCCTGGGAGTTATCCCCAGGCAAGGGGAGTTCGAACCCCAGACTCTCGCTAGTCACGAGCGGGCATAGGGGGGTAATAATAATATTTTGGGTGGTCATTGCCGTTTCTCCAGTTCGCTCCAGGCCTCGTCTTCCTCGGGCGTCGGCGCGTCCTGCTGTGCTTGCTGCTCCGCGATGCCGACAATTGCTTGCAGGGCATAATCAAGTGCTGCCTGCTCATTTGGGCCAAGCATTTTTTCTTCGAGCTTGAAACGGCACAAGAACATACTGGCACGTTCTGGCGTCATGGCACTCGGCCCCTTCACCGGCTCTGCGCATTTAAGGCAAAAATACTGGTCGGCTTTCTTTACCCAGCCATCTGCATTTTTATTTCCCACCCGACCGCAGCCGTCGCAGGCCATATAAAATTCCAGCATTGCCTCGCACCGCTCGCAGTCATCGTCTGTACAGCTTTCGGCGTGAGCAATATTTTGGGCGTCAGTAGGCTCGTCAACCGTCAAGGATTGCTTGGCTGGCGACTCGGCAGGTTGTGAGGGTGTGTCAAACATCCAGTCTTGATTTAATGCTGGCTTGTAGCGCTGCTGGCGGACATGGGCGATGGCGGATTGCCAAACTGAATAGCATCCTTCTTTTAGGGATGGCGAACGATCTTTGGTTTCCCACCACGCCTCAAACGCGGCGCGTTGGTCTTTGTCTTGTTGGGTCATTGTTCTTCCTTTAAGTCCCTGCGCTTGCCTTCCCAGTCACAGCCCATGCAATGACATTCAGCATCGTCGTCGTGGGTCTTGCTTGAGTGGCAGTAGAAATGGCCTGTGTTTACGTCATATGCTGTTCGCTCGTAGACAAGCAGGTTGTCCGAGCCACAGTTAGGGCAGGTTTTCATCACTCCCCCTCAATGCGGCGGCGGGCGATATCGAGCAGGAATGCCCGCAGTGCCTTCCATTCGTGGTTTCTGCAGCCGCTATCGACATAAACGCGGAAACCTTCGCCTTTGGCATCGGCGAACTCTTGCGCCGATTCCATGGTGATGAAGGTTGCGTAGTGCTCCCATTCTTAGATGTAGCCTGTGCGGATGTATCCATCCGGTTCGTCGCCGCTATCGATCCAGTTGCCCTCAAGAGTCTCCGCCTCATCGTCAACTATCCGAAGCCCGCTATCGTTGAAATGTTCACTTTCACCTACGCGGCGTATCTGGCGTGGTATTGGCGCATGTGAGCTGGTCTGAGCGCTGGGAACGAATGGACCCTGAGCGCGTCCTGATGCGCAAGCAGGAGCAGCAGCAGCGCCAGCACGCCAGATCAAAGCAGGGCAAGCAGGAAAGGGAGAGGGAAGGCATTGAGGCATTATTTGAAGGAAAGCCAATGACGCAGGATGAATCTTTACAGATCGAAGAGCTGCTTGAGACCTGGTACCGGTACGAGCGGGCCTATCTGCCGGCATTGGGGGCGCCAAGGGTTTCCGTGTCATGCAAGGGGCACGAGCCGGAGAAGGGTGATACCCACGCTACCGGCTCAGACAGGGACGAGCTATTGGAGCGCATCACAGCTGAAGCAGTTGAGGCGTGTGTAGACGAGTTGCCGGTCATGCAGCGCGCGGCCATTAGTGTGCATATGCGCAACAGGACGACGCGGCAGGCGGTGCACCGTAACCCGCGAATCGAAGATCAGCATCGAGCGTATCAAGAGGCAAAGATGGCCCTGTGGCCAAAATTGAAGAGAAAAGGATTGGTGAAATGATACTGTGCGCATTGACAGTGGATGAATTCACAGCGATAATACTCATGTCGGGGCGTCTTGCGCCCTGAAGAATCGTAAGCCCTGCCAATCGGTGGGGCTTATTTATTTCCGTTTCGTTCTTCGATTCGTCTTCGGTTCAGCTGTATCGCGTCGCCCGTCGGCTCCCAATCGTTCCAATAAGAGTCTGGCAGATCAGGAAAGTCCTCTGGCTTCACCCCGGTAAAGGTCGGTTTGTAGCCGCGTCGCTTCATTTCCTCGATCAACGCCAAATGACGCTTGGCGAGGTAGCCCAGACGAGTGTAGAAGAAAAGGACGTGGCCCTTTCCGAGTGTATACGCCTGCGGTTGAGTAAAGCTGCCACGCAGCGCAGCCTTCTGCGCCAGTGCAAATACACGCGGCAACTCCCGGTATTCAGCAACGAGATGAGGGCCGCTGAGTTCTTCTACAGGAACGCAGTTGATTCGGGTCATACGATAGATTCTGAGCGTAAAGCACTTTTATACCAGTTGTCTCCTCCTAGGCTGTTACACCCAGCCCCTCGCGCCCCGCTGATTCATTCGAGTCACGGGGCGCCTCCTTTTTGAGGCTACAAAAGCCTATGAAAATCCCCTGCGCCGCAACGCCTCTCGTGGCAATGCCATCAAGGCTGAACGCAGTCATCATTCAGCTGGTTTGAAAGTTCGGGCAGCTTTTTTAATAAAGCTGCCTTTTCTTTTGCGCGCTCGCTTCATTATTTTAAGTATGTTCAATATGCCCAAACGGTATTAGGCTGCGCTTAATAATTTCTTTTGGTCATGTTAAATTACACGTTTGGCCAAAAGCCTGCATCGCCAAAAGCGCACTCGACATCACCCTGTTACGCCTAAGTTTGTATTTTGATCCGCCTAGAAAATATCCGTAAAACCTATGAATCACCTGGTCGTGTCATGCACGCCCTGGATGGTATCGACCTGCATGTCAGGCAGGGCGAGGTGTTCGGCATCATCGGGCGTTCGGGGGCGGGCAAAAGCACCCTGATACGGATGCTCAATTTGCTTGAACGCCCTACGCAGGGCCAGGTCTGGGTACGCGAACAAAACATCACCGCACTGAGCGAGGCGCAACTGCGACAGTTCCGGCAGGGCGTGGGTATGGTGTTTCAGCATTTCAATTTGCTGCGCTCACGCACTGTCATGGACAACGTCTGCTTTCCGCTACGACTTTCCGGCATGAGCCGGAAGCAGCAAATCGAACGGGCGCACGAAGTGCTTGCTCTGGTGGGGCTGACTGAACATGCCCGAAAATATCCGAGGCAATTGTCGGGCGGGCAGCAGCAGCGGGTGGGGATTGCCAGGGCGCTTGCCAGCCGTCCCGAGCTGTTGCTGTGCGACGAGGCGACCTCGGCTCTGGACCCTGAAACCACTCAGTCCATCTTGCGGTTGCTGCTCGATATCAACAAACGTCTGGGCCTGACCATCGTGCTGATTACGCATGGCATGGATGTCATCCGTACCGTATGCGACCGTGTGGCGGTTATCGATGCCGGGCGCATTGTCGAGTGCGGTGAAGTTCTCGATGTCTTTCTGCATCCGCAGCATGCGGTCACGCAGGCGCTGTTGTCCGAGAGCGGCATGGACGCCGAAGGCTGGCGCGAGATGGCACAAGGCATTTCAGGCCGGCTGGTCAGGCTGAGTTTTCGTGGTGACGCGACCTTACAACCCATGCTCAGTCGCGCCAGCCGCGAACTCAATCTTGATCTGAGCATTCTGCAGGGCTCGGTCAGCCGCATCAAAGATACCCCCTACGGCCAGCTGGTGCTGTCGATACAGGGCGATGCCCAGGCGCAAGACCGGCTCGCCGGTCTGTTTGCCGCGCAGGGGGTGCAATGCGAGGAGCTCAAGCCATGATATTTGCCAATATGGACTGGGCCCTGATAGGTGAAGCGACCATCGACACCCTGCTCATGACCGGTTTCTCGTTGCTGTTTACGATTCTGATAGGCCTGCCGCTGGGCATAGTGCTGTTCCTGACCAGCAAGAACCAGATGCTGGACAACCGTCCCGTTTATCAGGTCTTGTCGTTTGTCGTGAATGTGTTGCGGTCGGTGCCTTTTCTGATTCTGTTGATCGTGATGATTCCCATGACACGTATTCTGGCGGGTACCTCACTGGGCGTGGAAGGGGCGGTGCCGCCCCTGGTCGCCAGTGCTGCACCTTTTTTCGCACGGCTGGTCGAGAATGTATTGCGTGAGCTGGATCCTGGCGTCTCTGAAGCGTGCCGCGCCATGGGTGCAAACTCAAGGCAGACCGTATTGTGGGCGCTCGTGCCCGAAGCCACCACCGGTATTGTGGCTGCAGTAATCGTGACGGCCATCGCGCTGGTCGGATACTCGGCCATGTCGGGCGTTATCGGCGGAGGGGGCCTGGGTGACCTGGCTTTGCGCTTTGGCTATCAGCGCTATCAGACTGACGTCATGATCGTGACGGTCGTCATACTTGTTGTAATGGTTCAGTTATTGCAGGTTTTTGGTGATCGCCTGGTGGCCAGGTTGAACCGGAAATAATATTTTCAAGGAGTTAAGCATGTTTTTGAAGAAAATCGTCTCCGTCGCTGCTGGTTTTGCGCTGCTGGGCAGTGCTGCCTTGCATGCGGAAACGCTTAGTGTTGCTGCAACGCCGGTGCCGCACGCCGAATTGCTGGAGCTGGTCAAGCCAGTCCTGGCCAAAGAGGGTGTCGAGCTGGATATCAAGGTGTTTACCGATTATGTGCAGCCCAACCAGCAGGTGGCTGATGGTCAGATCGATGTGAATTTCTTTCAGCACCAGCCTTATCTGGACTCCTTCAACAAAGAGCGTAAAACAGACCTGGTCACCGTCGGCCTGGTCCATGTAGAGCCTTTTGGCGCGTACTCCGACAAGATCAAGAACGTTGCAGACCTGAAAGAGGGGGCGCAGATTGCTCTGCCTAACGATCCGTCCAACGGTGCCCGTGCATTGTTGCTGCTGCAGAAACAAGGTCTGATCAAACTGAAGGATCCGGCGAATATCCTGGCGACCTCGCGTGATGTTGTTGAGAATCCCAAGAAGCTCAAATTCCGTGAGCTCGAGGCTGCAACGCTGCCGCGTGTCCTGCCTGATGTTGACCTTGCCCTGATCAATACCAACTATGCGCTGGAAGCCGGCTTGAACCCGGTCAAGGACGCCCTGTTCATCGAAGGGGCAGACTCACCCTATGCGAACATCGTTGTCACCACCCAGGCCAGGAAGGATGACGCGGCAGTCAAGAAGCTGGTGCAGGCTCTGAACAGTGACGAGACACGCAAGTTCATCGAAGAAAAATACAAGGGTGCCATCGTTCCGGCCTTCTGACCGGCATCAAACCTGACCCATGCAAAGCGGCTTAAAGCCGCTTTTTTTCGGTTACCATACGCTGTAACGTCTGTTGTCATAAGCAACAGAGCGCGTCATAGCCCCATTGCAGGGCACCCGTCGTCCATTACAAGGAGTCAATATATGATCAAAAATAAAATGCTGGCAGGTTTGGCCGGCCTGGCCCTGGCACTGGCCTTGCCCGCTGGCAGCGCAATGGCACAAGACAAAGAATTGCTGGTTGCAACCGATACCGCCTTTGTCCCTTTTGAGTTCAAGCAAGATGGCAAATATACGGGCTTCGATATCGAGCTGTGGGAAGCCATTGCCCAGGAAGCCGGCCTGAAGTACAGCCTGCGCCCCATGGATTTCAATGGCATTATCCCTGGCCTGCAAACCCGTAACGTCGATGTTGCCCTGGCAGGTATCACCATACGCGACGACCGCAAGAAGGTCATTGATTTCTCCGACCCCTACTACGAAAGCGGCCTGGCGCTGCTGGTCAGCAAAGACAACAACGCCATCACCAAGGCACAGGATCTTGACGGCAAAATGGTTGCGGTCAAGATAGGCACTGCAACGGTCGATTACCTGAAGGAAAACGTTCCCGGGGCCAAGCTGAAACTGTTCCCCAATATCGACAACGCCTTCCTTGAACTGGCCACAGGGCGCGTGGATGCTGTTGTACACGACACACCCAATCTTCAGTATTTTGCCAAGACTGGCGGTAAAGGCCGCGTCAAAGTCGTGGGTTCGTTGAAAAGCGGCGACTTTTACGGCATTGGTTTCCCCAAGGGAAGCGAGCTGGTCCCTGTTGTGAACAAGGCGCTCAAAGCCTTGCAAGACAATGGCAAGTACGATGCCATCTACGAAAAATGGTTCGGTCAGAAGGTCCAGTAATCTGACCCAACCTGGTACGGCGATCAGGTGTTTCTTGCACCGGATCGCCGTTTTTTGTTCGGAACGGCGCCTGCTGCAGCTGCGCGGCGCCCATTTTTAAAGGCGATTACCGTGACTTTTGAATGGTCAGTCATTTGGGATGCAATGCCCAGCCTGCTTGAAGGCGCAAAAATGACGATAAAAATCACCTTGCTGGGCTTGATCGGCGGTACCTTGCTGGGTTTTCTGACGGGCGTGATCACGACTTACGTCAAGGTGCTGGTTACCTGGAAAACAGCAGCTATCGCCGTCGCTTCCCTGATTGCACTTTACATACTGCTGCAGCTTGCTTCGTGGCTGGGCGGAACCGTATTGTCGGGCGTGCCCGACTGGGCCTGGCTGGCCATACAGATAGTGGTGGCCGTGCTGCTGCTGCTACGTTTTGCAGCTTATATACCGGTGGCCCTGTCGTTTCTGGCGCAACTGTACATTCTGGTTATCCGTGGTACGCCGATCGTGGTGCAGGTCATGTTCATCTATTTTGCCCTGCCATTGATATTTGGCTGGCGCATAGATGCCGTGCTGGCTGCCATTTTCACCCTGGTCATCAACTCGGGTGCCTATATTGCAGAAATCGTGCGCGGTGCCTTGCAATCTGTTCCCAAAGGCCTGAAAGAGGCCGGTGAGGCCATGGGCCTGCCGTTCTACAAGGTACTTGCCTATATCATTGGGCCCGTTGCGTTGCGCCGCATGATACCGGCCATGGGTAACCAGTGCATCATCAGTCTTAAAGACTCATCCCTGTTTATCGTAATTGGCGTTGCCGAGCTTACGCGCCAGGGTCAGGAAATCATTGCGGGCAACTTCCGCTCGGTCGAGATCTGGGGTGCCGTCGCAGTGCTCTACCTGATCCTCACCGGCATCATTGCGCTCACGCTCAAATTCATTGAACACAGGACGCAAATCGTATGAGCATTGTTGAATTCAAAAATGTCGTCAAGCGCTTTGGAAGCAGCACAGTCCTGAATGGCATAGACCTCACCATAGAGAAGGGCGAAGTGGTTGTCGTGGTGGGCCCGTCCGGCTCAGGCAAGTCCACGCTTCTTCGCTGCATCAATGTGCTGGAACACATAGAAGAGGGCGACATCATCGTCAATGGCCTGAGCGTGCGTGGCAGCGGGCCCGAGGTCCGCGAGCTGCGTCGCGAAGCCGGTATGGTGTTCCAGCAGTTCAATCTTTTTCCTCAGCTGACCGCCCTGGAAAATGTCATGTTCGGGCCCGTGCACACGCGTGGCGTCAGCAAGTCACAGGCACGCGAAGAGGCCAAGGCTTTGCTTGACAAGGTGGGCCTGGCCGAAAAAATGGGCAATTATCCCGGCCAGCTTTCGGGCGGACAGCAGCAGCGTGTTGCCATTGCCCGGGCGCTGGCGATTCGTCCCAAACTCATGCTGTTCGATGAGCCGACCTCGGCGCTTGATCCCGAACTGCGTCACGAGGTGCTGAAGGTCATGCAGGACGTTGCCGAAGAAGGCATGACCATGGTGGTGGTTACGCACGAAATGGAGTTTGCCCGCAAGGTCGGTACCCGCCTGATTTTCATCGATCAGGGCAAGATTGCCGAAGATGGTCCTCCGGCCGAGCTCCTGAGCAATCCTCCCAGCCAGAGGCTGAAAGACTTTCTGCAGCACGTGGCCTGATCAGATAACCAGCCTGTAAAAGCAGAGGGGCCTGGCTTTACCGGCCAGGCCCCTCTGCTGCGTTTGTGCCTTTTACCTGACGACTCGTATGGTGCGCGTGCCAACCACCTTGTCGGAGTCGTTGCGCATGATCTTGATTGTGACTTCACGGGGAGTGAAGCCTTCTGGCATGGTGGCGTTTCCATCTACATGGGTGTAGCGCTCGAGCTCCAGGTCAAAGGGGGGGAGGTCAATGTGGCCTGACTTCCGGTTGCTGTAGCGCCCGGCTACGGTCAGCTCGACCTTGCCCTGGAACAGTGCGGTTTTTCCTTCTTCCTGCATGACCAGAAACTCATAATTCAGCAGGTCTTCACTGCTGGTGAACGATGCAGCGCGGATGCCGGGCGAAGTACCCCGTGGATCGGGGGGCATGGCCTGGGCAAACATGGCAATATCTTTTTTGGCCTGTTCCAGCTGTTCCTTGGCGCTGGCAAGCTCGGTTGCCTGCGATGCAAGTTGGGTGCGTACTTCAGCCAGTGTGCGGGTTTCGCGGCTGAGATCGGTTTGCAGCCGCTGTTTGTCCATGTTGGCGCTGTTCAGGTCGTAGTGCAACTGTTCGGACTGTTGCACCGTCAGGCGCGTAGGGCCATAGCTTTTCTGCAGAAACAGCAGGCCGCCGGCACCCAGCACCACGCCAGTAAGCATCAAGACCAACCATCTGGGGATGCGGCGTGTGCGGCGGGTTGTGCCGTATGCCGTGGGCTTGAATACATGGCGCTTGGAGGAACCGAACATGGGTAATTATTTCCTGTATTGCAGTGCGGCGTGCTGGTGAATCTGGCCGCGAAAAAACGTTAAAGAATAGTCTGTAAGCACTGGGTCCGACAATCCCGGCGGGGTTTGGTTTCGCTTTGAAGGGTTTTGTAATAATAGCGTGCCGTGTCTCACAGGCAAAAGCGTAGCATGCCTGCACGCTGCAGGCATACCCGCCTGTTATTGAATTGACCCGCGCGAAAGCCGTTGGTCAAGCTCGGCCAGGCGTTCGGGCGTACCCACATCGACCCATGCTCCCGGGTGATGGCTGCCTATTACCTGTTGTCGCAGCATGGCCTGGCGCAACAAGGGCGCCAGCGCTGCGGGCTGCCCGGGTGGCAAGTCTTTGAACAAAGTGGGCAGATAGATACCGATGCCGGCAAAGGTCAGTGCGGTGCCTTCCGTGTTGGTGCCCGGATGCATGAGCAGGCCGTTGGCGCATAATTGAAAATCACCCGCCGGATGATGGGCGGGGTTATCGACCATAAGCAGCCATGCCTGCCTGGCCTGCCGCTTCAGGTCAGCGGCGATGTCGATGGCCCGGGCGGGATCCCAATCGCACCAGACGTCACCATTGACGACTAAAAAGGGGGCGTCGTCAAAAAAAGGCAGTGCTTGTGCAATGCCGCCAGCCGTTTCCAGGGGCAGAGGCTCCGGTGAATACACGATGCGTGCACCCAGCTGGCGCCCGTCATCCAGTGCCTGCTCTATCTGCTCGCCCAGCCAGGCGTGATTGATAATCAGCTCGGTGATGCCCGCCCTGGCCAGGCGCTCTATGTGCCAGACGATGAGCGGCTTGCCGTTGACTTTCAGCAGCGGCTTCGGAGTGTGATCGGTCAGGGGCCGCATGCGCTCGCCGCGGCCCGCTGCAAGAATCATGGCTCGCATCAGAAGGTGTACCCAACGCTGATCTGGCGGTTCTCGAGTTTGTCCAGCAGGCGCAGGAGCGGGCGGAATGCGTTGTAGCGGCTTGCTACTTGCCTTGCATAGGCATTCACGCGCGGGATGTGATCCAGGTAGTGATGCTTGCCGTCCCGGTGTGAGAGCCGGGCGAAGACACCCAGTATGCGCAGGTTACGCTGCAGGCTCATGTATTCGTACGCCTGGTGGAAATCGGCGAAATCGGATGCCACCGGCAAGCCTGCCGCCCGGGCTGCTTCCCAGTAGCGTATCGCCCAGTCCAGTTGCTGTGGTTCTTCCCAGGTAGTGCGTGCGTCCATGACGAGCGAGGCAATGTCATAGGTAATCGGGCCGGCCAGTGCATCCTGGTAATCGATGACGCCAGGCAGGCCGTCGTGGCTGACCATAAGGTTGGGCGAGTGGAAGTCGCGATGTACGAACACATTGGGTTGCCGGACGTTCTCGGTGACGAGCAGCTCGAAGATGCCGTGCAATGCTTGCAGTTCGGTATCGTTCAAGCTTGCCTGGCAATGGCGCTGGGCATACCATTCCGGAAAAACGGTAAGCTCTTGTGACAGCCGCTCGATGTCGTAGGCGGGCAGTCCCGATACGGGCGTATGCTGCATTTGGACCAGGGCCTTGAGGGCATTGCGATACAAAGTTTGCAACTGGGTGTCGTCGAGGCCGGCCTGTATTGCCTGATAATACGTCTGGTCGCCGAGGTCTGACAGCAGCAGGAAGCCTTCATCCAGGTTTTGTGCCAGCACTTTAGGCACCTTGACGCCGGTCTGAGCCAGCAGCCCGGTTACATGCAAGAATGGACGGCAGTCTTCTTGTTGCGGTGGTGCGTCCATGACTATCGCTGTGCCGGATCCGGCCTGCAGGCGAAAATAGCGGCGAAAGCTGGCATCACTGGATGCCGGCTGCAGCGTGGCGACATCCAGGCCGCGTGCACCAGCGATATCGTGCAGCCACAGGCTCAGTGCGGCAAGACGGTGGTCGGTGCGATTATTCAAGGTTGGTTCCATGGTTTGCAGTTGAAGGTTGGGTCAGTCATAGGGCGTCGATGCGCCATGCGGGCGCCGGCTTCTCTATAATACCGGCTCGCTTATCGTTGCGGTTTGGCAACTATGCCAAAATATGGTTTGTTTTCAGGAGTCACTACCCTCGTGCGTTTGCTTTGGTGGGCATTTATTATCGCTTTCAGCGGCGTCTCGACGGCGCAGGCCCAGACGTCTGCGCCGCAGGACGGTGTCCGCATCGCCCCGGGCCAGCTGACGGTGGCGCCCAATCTGCGCATTCATCGAAATATAGCCGATGAAGACATGTCTTCTTTTCTGGTTGCCGACAAAATGGAAACCGATGAGAACGGCAAGGTCATCTTGAGCGGCTCGGCAGAGGTCAGACGCATAGATTCGGTTGTGAAGGGTGACCGTATCGAGTACGAGCGTTCCAGCGGTCAGGTTCAGGTGCGCGGTAACGGCCTGATCATGCGTGATGCCAGCATTGTGACGGGCCCTGAACTCAATTACAACCTGAATAAAGAAACCGGTGAAATAAACGATCCCAACTTCTGGCTGGGGGCGTCGGGTGGTTCCGGTACGGCCAGCAGGGCGCAGATCTTCAGCAAAAGTACCATGCGGCTCTCTGATGTGAATTATTCGGGCTGTCCCTGCCCCGAGCCTGCCTGGTATATCAAATCGCCTCGGGTCGACATGGATTTTGACGAGAATGAAGGTATTGCGCGCCATGGTGTGCTGTACTTCAAAGACGTCCCCATCCTGTATTCGCCCTGGCTGAGCTTTCCCCTGAAAAAAGAGCGTAAGTCAGGGTTTTTGATTCCGACTTACGGCATGTCCAGCAACAGCGGGCTCGAGTTATCGGCGCCGTATTACTTCAATATCGCACCTAATTACGATGCCACCCTGACGCCGCGCTATCTGAGCAAGCGTGGACTGCAGTTGGGCGGAGAATTCCGCTATATGGGTGAACGCTACAGCGGCGCGCTGGAAGGCACTTATCTGCACGATGACAAGGACACCGGCGAGCGTCGCTGGTTGTTCATGGCGCGCCATGCGCATGCGCTGGGGGGCGGCTTGAGCGCGTCCTACGATATCCGCCGGGTCTCCGATGACGACTACTTCCGTGATTTCTCTACATTCGGGCTGAACGAATCGACCAATAATTATCTGACCAGCCGGGCGGGGCTGGACTGGTCCGGGTACAAGTATTTCAGAGCATCGCTGGCAGCATACAAATACCAGACCTTGCAGGATGCAACGACCGGCTATGTGGCGCCCCAATACGACAAGCTGCCTGAGCTCTACGTGGGCGCAGCCAGGTACAACTGGAACGGCTTTGACGTCAAGTCTGACAATTACGTAACCCGTTTCCGCATGCCGTTCTATTCGGGCTCGCTTCAAGAGTTCGATGCCTATCGGGACCGCAGGATTGCACCGGACGGAACACGTTTTTCGTCTTATTCGACCATTGCATTTCCCGTCGTGCGTGCCGGTTGGTATGTAACGCCCAAGTTCGGCATGCACCTGAGCCAGTACAACACCGAGTGGTACGCCGATGAGCCTGGGCGTGGGGTCTATAACGCCTACCCCGGGACACAATCGCGAGCCGTTCCCGTGCTGTCACTCGATTCGGGCATGACTTTCGAGCGCAACACCACACTGTTCGGCAACAAATCCATCCAGACGCTTGAGCCCCGGGTTTACTACTTGTATGTGCCGTATCGGGACCAATCGCAAATTCCTGTCTTCGATACCGACATTGCCACATTCAACTTTTCCCAGGCGTTCAACGAGAATCTGTTTACCGGAGGCTGGGACCGTATCGCCAATGCAAACCAGGTCACGCTGGGTCTGACCACCCGCTGGCTGGACGAGGAAACAGGTTTCGAGCGTCTGTCGCTGTCAGCCGCACAACGCTTGTATTTTGATGACCAGAAAGTTGCGCTGCCGGGTGGGCGCGGCTTGCGTACCGATACCAAGTCAGACTACCTGGTGGGTATGAATGCTGCCTTGACCGACACGTTGAACGTACGCTTTGATGCGCAATTCAATCCCGAATCAAATGACCGCAACCGCATGTCGGCCGGCTTCCGCTGGACACCCAAGCGCCTGACCACGTTGTCGGCCTCTTATCGCTACGAGCGCGACCAGAACATGCTTTTGCCCGCTTACGGTGATAATCCCAACTACGAAGACCGGACGCGTGAGCAAGTCAGCGTGTCTGCGCAGTGGCCCTTGACCAACAAGCTTTACGCCATGGGTCGCTACGATTATTCTTTGCAGGAAAAACGCGGTACCCAGTCAATACTGGGTCTGGAGTATAAAGGCGATTGCTGCTGGACAGCGCGTGTCGTGGTCCAGCGCTATGCCGTATCAAAAGAAGATGCCAACAGTGCCGTGTTCTTCCAGCTCGAGCTTTCCGGGCTGGGATCGCTGGGCACTGACCCTATGCGTTTATTGCGTGACCGCATCATAGGATATGAGTCGGTGACGCCTTCAATACCGGATACAACCACCTTCGAGAGGTATGAGTAATGCGTAGTTTTTACGCTAATCGCTGGATAGCTGGCATGTTGATGTGCATTATGGGTGCACTGTTGTCGGCAACAGGCACGGCGGCTGAGAAGGCCAGGCAGCCGGCATCGCCACAGTTTGTCGATGGGATTGCTGCCGTGGTCAATCGGCAGGTCATTACGCTGCAGCAGGTCAACAGCCGCGCCGCCCAAGTGCAAAAGCAGATGCAAGCCCAGAAGATCCCCGTACCTGAGTTTTCCGTGCTGCAGAAGCAGGTATTGCAACGCCTGATCATGGAAGAGCTCGAACGGCAGGAAGCAGAACGCTTGGGTATCAATGTGACCGACGCACAGGTGATGCAAGCGGCGCAAACCGTTGCCCAGCGTAACCGCATGACGACCGAGCAGTTGCGTAAAGAAATCGAAAAGACGGGTGAAACATGGGATGGCTACCTGAGCAATTTGCGCCAGGAGGTCCGCACCGACTTGCTGCGGCAGCGCACCGTAGACAGAACCATTGTCATTTCCGACGCCGAGATCGATGCTTTCCTCAAGAGCCAGGGGCAGTCTGCGGCGCCAACGCCTCAGCAAAGCGCGGCACAGCCCACGCCCCAAGCCGCGCCGGTGCCGACCGGGCCGCAGATTCTGGGGCTGGCACAGATTCTCGTCGTGGTGCCGGAAGGGGCCCGAACGGCCGAAGTGCAGGAGCTGCGTAAAAAGGCCGAGGGCTTGCTGGCACAGGTGCGGGGCGGAGCCGATTTCGGCGGCGTGGCTGCGGCATCGTCCGATGGGCCGCAAGCGCTGCGCGGCGGTGAACTTGGCGTCCGTCCTCTGGATGGCTGGCCGGATCTGTTCATTCAGGCTACCCGGAATCTGCAGGCAGGCCAGATCAGCGAGATCGTCCAGAGCGGCAACGGCTTTCATATCCTGAAAGTTCTCACACGAGGCCAGCCGCAGCGCGGCAGTGCGCCGCCTTCACCGTCCGGACCGCCGCCTGCCATGGCACAGCAGCAACCGGCCATACCGGAAGGCCCCATGATGGTGACCCAGACACACGCCCGTCATATCCTTATCAAGACCACTCAGGTCATGTCCGACGAGGCAGCCCGAACCCGTCTGGCACAGTTGCGCCAGCGCCTGATCAACGGCGAGAGCTTCGAATCCCTGGCTCGACGTTACTCCGAGGACGCGTCGGCACCGCAGGGCGGCGATCTTGGCTGGCTGACGCCGGGCGAGACCGTACCAGCGTTCGAGCGGGCCATGGACGCACTGGAGCCAGGCCAGATCAGCGAGCCCATACAGTCGCAGTTTGGCTGGCACCTGATTCAGGTTGAAGAACGTCGCACCAAAGACATGGAAAATGAATTCCGCCGCATGAAGGCACGCCAGCTGTTGTTCCAGCGTCGTGTAGAGCCAGCATTCGAAGACTGGCTCAGCCAGCTGCGCGGACAGGCATATATCGATAACCGCCTTGACCCGGCCTCGAATCGCGGACGTCGTTAATTATTTATGGCACATCAGGCTCGCAAACGCTTCGGCCAGCATTTTCTTACCGACGAAGGTGTCATTGACGCCATCGTGCGGGGCATAGATCCCCGGCGCGATGACAAGATGATAGAAATAGGCCCGGGGCTGTCCGCCCTGACGGGACCTTTGCTGAACGCACTGGATCACCTGACGGTCGTGGAAATCGACCGGGACCTGGCTGCACGCCTGCGCAGCAGCCACTCTCCCAAGCGCCTGACGGTTATTGAGCAAGACGCCCTGACAGTTGATTTTTCTGCCTTGGGCAACGGCTTGCGGATCGTTGGCAATTTGCCATACAACATTTCCAGTCCGTTGTTGTTCCATCTGATGAGCAGCGCGGAACAGGTGCGCGATCAGCATTTCATGCTGCAGCGTGAAGTGATTGACCGCATGGTGGCGCAGCCGTCGTCGGCCGATTATGGCCGTTTGTCGGTGATGTTGCAGTCGCGCTACCGCATGGTCAAGCTGTTCGATGTGGATCCTGAGTCGTTCGATCCGCCGCCCCGTGTGGTGTCAGCAGTTGTGCGCATGGTGCCTTTGCCCGAGACGCGTCACAAGCCCGCGAGTGCCAAGGCTTTCGAGCAGGTCGTGGCGCGTGCTTTTGCGCAGCGGCGCAAGATGCTGCGGCGGGGTCTGGCAGACTGGACGCCTTCGATAGACTGGGATGCGCTCGGCATTCCTGCCACGGCGCGGGCCGAAGAGTTATCGGTGGAGCAGTTCATTCTGCTGACTGATCACTTGCTGGATAAGGGTGTGTTGGCGGGGTAGCCGTCTGTTTTTTATTGCTGCCCTTTTGGTTTCTTAAGCAAGGTTACCCAAAGAACCAGTAGCACGCTGCGATGGCGGCGGTGATGCCTGCCAGATCGGCGATCAGGGCGCAGCCTACGGCGTGGCGGGCTCGCTGGATGCTGACTGCACCGAAATACACGGCCAGCACGTAGAACGTGGTTTCAGTGCTGCCTTGTATGGTGGCCGCAACAAGGGCGGGGAAGCTGTCGGGCCCGAAGTGCTGCATGGTTTCTATCAGCATGGCGCGTGCGGCACTGCCTGAAAATGGCTTGACCAGTGCCGTTGGCAAGGCGTCGACAAAGCGACCGTCCAGGCCAAAGGCCTGCACCGCCCAACGTATGCCATCGAGTGCGACATCCAGAGCACCCGATGCGCGCAGCACTCCTATTGCGCAGAGCATGGCGACCAGATAGGGCAGCAGATTCCTGGAAACTTCGAATCCGTCTTTCGCGCCTTCCACAAAGCACTCATAGACGGCGATCTTCTTGCGGGCTCCGGCCAGCAGGAAGATCATGATGATGCCGAACAGCGTCAGATTCCCCAGTAACGATGAGGTTGCGGCGATGGCGGCACTGCTTAAGGTTGCCAGCACAGCCATGAAGGTGCCCAGGATGAGCACCAGGCCGCCCAGCCACATCAGTACGACCGGATCGTACAGCTTCAGCCTTTGCATGAACGCCACCGACAACAGGCCGGCCACGGTAGATGCCGAGGTGGCCAGCAGTATAGGCAAAAATACCATGGTGGGGTCGGGAGCGCCTTGCTGTGCGCGGTACATGAAAATGGTGACCGGCAGCAAGGTCAACGACGACGCGTTCAGCACCAGAAACAGAATTTGCGCGTTGCTTGCCGTGTCGGGCCTGGGATTCAGGGTCTGCAGCTCCTTCATCGCGCGCAAACCTATTGGTGTTGCAGCGTTGTCCAGCCCCAGTCCGTTTGCGGCGAAGTTCAGGGTGATCAGGCCCAGGGCCGGGTGGCCTGGTGGCACTTCCGGCATCAGCCGGCTGAACAGGGGGCTCAGCCAGCGCCCGAGCATGTCGACCAGGCCGGCGGCCTCGGCGATACGCAGGAATCCCAGCCATAGTGTCAGGGTGCCGAACAGCAGGATCATCAACTCGACCGACAGCTCGGCCATGTCGAACAGGCTGAGCACAATGCGCGAGAAAACCTCGGGATCGTGAAGAAAGATCCATTGGTACAGCCCCGACAGCGAAGCTACGACGAAAAAAGCAAGCCAGAGCGTGTTGAGCATAGAGCGTCGCTATGAATTTTGTGGCGGTACGGAATTGTCGCAGACTTCTGCCTTCGGGGGCGCAGGTTTGATCGAGGTCCTGTACGCCCCTTGGTATTTCGGGGGATAATGTCCGTGACTGCACATCGTTGTAAAAGGAAGCATCATGAACTGGAGAGCCTGGCGTCGTCAGTGGCTTACCGAGCCTTTATACCGCATGGCCCGCGATGCCATGCCGAGTTTGTCTCCTACCGAACAGCAAGCCATCGAAGCAGGTGATGTCTGGTGGGACGCCCAGCTTTTTTCCGGCAGGCCCGACTGGCGCATGCTGCTCGATGTTCCTCCTGTGGCACTCACCACCGAAGAACAGGCCTTTATCGACGGTCCGGTGGCGCAGTTGTGCAAGATGCTGAACGATTGGAACATCAACTGGAAAGATGCCGATCTTCCCGCGCAGGCCTGGGATTTCCTGCGTCAGCAGGGTTTCTTTGGCATGATCATTCCCAAAGAATATGGCGGTCTGGGTTTTTCCGCTTATGCCCACTCCGAGGTCGTGCGTCAGATTTCCGTGCGCTCCGTGACGGCAAGCGTCACGGTCATGGTACCTAATTCGCTGGGCCCGGGCGAACTGCTTATGCAGTTCGGCACGCAAGAACAACGCGAGTACTGGTTGCCGAGGCTGGCGCGCGGCGAAGAAATTCCCTGCTTTGGCCTGACCAGTCCCGAGGCAGGTTCCGATGCTGCTTCCATGACCGACACGGGTGTGGTTTGCCGGCGTGAAATCGACGGTGTCGAAACACTGGGCATATTGCTCAACTGGCGCAAGCGCTACATTACTCTCAGTCCCGTTGCCACCGTGCTGGGTCTGGCTTTCAAGCTGTCCGACCCCGATGGCCTTATTGGCGAGAACAAAGAGCCGGGTATTTCGGTCGCTCTGATCCCGGTGAACTTGCCTGGGGTGGTCACCGGACGCCGCCATTTGCCTGCCATGCAGGCATTCCAGAACGGCCCGACCGAAGGGCATGATGTTTTCGTTCCGCTTGATGCCCTGATCGGTGGTGTCGAGCAGGCCGGCCAGGGCTGGCAGATGCTCATGAGCGCCCTGGCTGCCGGACGGGGCATTTCCCTGCCGTCGCTGTCGGCAGCGGCATGTACTTTTTCAGCCCATACTGCCGGTGCGTATGCGCGTGTACGCACCCAGTTCGGCATACCGGTGGGCAAGTTCGAAGGTGTCCAGGAAAGACTTGGGCACCTGGCCGCCAACGCCTATCTCGTTGAAGCCGCGCGTCGCTTTACTTGTGCGGGCATAGATCAGGGCTACAAGCCTTCAGTCGTGTCTGCCATCATGAAGCTGCATGCAACGGAACGCATGCGGGTATCGGTGAACGATGCCATGGACATCCATGCAGGCAAGGCAGTGATCGACGGACCATCCAACTACCTGGGCAATCTGTACCGTGCCGTGCCGGTTGCGATTACTGTCGAAGGCGCCAATATACTTACCCGCAGCCTTATAGTGTTCGGGCAGGGCGCCATACGGGCTCATCCCTATCTTATGGACGAAATCGTGGCCATAAGCAATAGCGACCAGACTGCCGGAGAAGACGCCTTTGATGCCGTCATCTGGAGGCATCTGGCGCATAGCGCCAAGAACGCGTTGCGAGCCGTGGGTACTGCCTGGACGGCAGGCGTGTTTACGCGTGCACCCAAGGCAGCCGGAGCCGTTGCGCCGTATTTCAGAAGTCTGAACCGTTATGCGGCGGCGTTTGCCCTGATTTCCGAAGTCACGCTGCTTACCCTGGGTGGTTCGCTCAAACGCAAGGAAATGCTGTCGGCGCGTCTGGGCGATATTCTGGCCGAACTGTTTCTGGTATCGGCGGTGCTGAAGCGCTGGCTCGATGAAGGCAAGCACGATGCAGATCTGCCGCTGGTGCGACTGTGCTCCTTGCAAAGTTTTGCCACCATAGAAAAGCGGCTGGACGACGTCCTGCTCAACTTTCCGTCCCGCGCCATGGCCTGGACCTTGCGGGCTATGTTGCTGCCAGTGGGTTTTCGATCGCCACCACCCTCCGACAAGGTGATTGCGGCCTGCGCAAACATTCTGCTTGAACCCTGCGATGCTCGCTCGCGCCTGGTGGGTGAAGTCTGGGAGGGTCACGACAGCCCTAGCGTCGAACTGCTGGAGCGTGCCTTTGAACTGATCAACGAGGTTCAGCCACTGCTTGATCGCATCAGGCATGCGGGTCTGAAAGACTGGCGCCTGGCCCACGAGAAGGGTGCGATCACTGACGGGCAGGCGGCAAGGCTGCAGGCTGCCGAGCAGGCGCTGGAACAGGTCATCGAAGTCGATGATTTCGCCCCGGAAGACCTGTCGCGCAGCTAGCTGTTCTTAGTCGTTACGATCTTTTTTCTGGATCAGCTCGATTTTGTAGCCATCGGGATCCTCTACAAAGGCAATAACGGTCTGGCCATGTTTCATGGGGCCGGCTTCGCGCACCACGTTGCCGCCTTTTTCCTTGATGCGGGCACAGGCGTCGTAGGCATTTTCAACCTCGAGTGCAATATGACCGTAGCCGTTGCCCAGGTCATAAGACGAGGTATCCCAGTTGTGCGTGAGCTCAATAACGGCGCCTTCGCTTTCTTCCTGGTAGCCCACAAACGCCAGCGTAAATTTGCCGTCGGGATAGTCTTTGCGCCGTAACAGCTTCATGCCGAGTACGTCGGTATAAAAGGCAAGCGAGCGATCCAGATCGCCCACGCGTAGCATGGTATGCAGTAAACGCATCAAAATCTCCTTGATGGTTGGGTTGGTGAAATGCCTGGTTCGCCTTAAATCAGGGGCAGGGAACCAGGGTTGTGTTGTCTGAGGGCATCGCGTGCCTGCTCAAAGCCTGGGAGTATACGTTCGACTTCACGCCAGAAATCCTTGCTGTGGTTCAGCTCCCGCAGATGCGCGATTTCGTGCGCAATCACATAGTCGATGATGTCAGGCTGAAAGTGTATCAGGCGCCAGTTAAGCATAATGTTCCCGTCACTGCTGCAGGAACCCCAGCGCGTTGCGGCCGATGACAGTCGCCATCGTCGCATGGTCAGATTGCTGACTGCCAGAAAATGCCGCAGGCGCTCGTCGAACCAGGCCTGGGCCTGCTGCTGCAGCCATACGTGGGCGCTGTCACGTATGCGGTTCCGGTCTGCATCAAGAGGCAGTGGCAGAAAGAGTGCGTCGTTGTCCCGGGGGGTAAAGCGAACTCCGGCAAATCCTGCAGCCCTGCGCGTGTTGTCCAGTGTCAGCACAATGCGCTTGCCCATATAGGGAATGCGTCCGCCGTGATGCCATTGGGCTTCCGCCGTTTCCAGCTGCTGCTGGCGGGCCTGGCTAAGGCGCAGTTTTTCCAATACCCATGCTGATTTTTCGATGACGGCGGCGTCGATCTGGCTTAAGGTGATCCAGTTTGGGGCTCTGACTTGCAGGCCGTCGTCATTGATGGTCAGCCCTATGCTTTTGCGTCTTGACCGTTGCAGCACATAACCGATTTTCTGTTCCGGGGCCTGCACTTCCCGCCAGCGGCAACCCGCGGGTAAGGACGGCGGGCAGCTTATTGGCACTATCGATAAGGGGCGGGCAGCCGGGGCCGGTGGCGGAACCGGCTGTGTCTCGGGCGGATCAGAGAAAAACAGCTCAAGTTGCTTGATCAGGCCCATATCGTTCAGGATTCAGTATGCGCATTTCAGATTCGATCCAGTCACGAACCTTCTGATTGACCGCTTCGGCTGTCAGGCCTGCAGGATCTATGGGTGGCCCTATGGATACGGTAACGAGTCCGGGCTTTTTGATGAAGGCATTGCGGGGCCAGCACTCGCCTGCATTGTGTGCGACCGGAATAATGGGCGTATTGGTGCGTGTTGCCAGCAGGGCTCCGCCCAACTTGTAGCGACCAGCTTTGCCGGGCGCGATGCGTGTTCCTTCGGGAAACAAAATCGGCCAGCGTCCCTCATTGATACGCTGCTGGCCAGTGCGTACGACCTGTTCGAATGCGTCGCGCCCCTTGCTGCGGTCTATGGGTATCATGCGCAGCAAGGCCAGTCCCCAACCGAAGAATGGCACCCAGTGCAGCTCCTTTTTGTAGACGAAGCACAGCTCGCGCGGCATATAAGCCGGAAAGAACAGCGTTTCCCAGGCTGACTGGTGTTTGGACAGCAATATGCCGGGGCCATCGGGCAGGTTCCCGGCGCCTTTTATCTGCCAGCGTATGCCAAGTATGACTTTGGCGCCCCAAACCCCCAGGCGTGGCCAGCCGGCCGTCAGCCGGTAACGCCAGTGCAGGGGCAAGGGAGACCACAGTATGCAGGCAAATGCGTAGGGGATGACGGTGACGATCAGAAAGAGCTGATAAAGCGTGGCGCGGGCAATGGCCAGGCTGTGTTTGAACATATCTATTCCTCGGACAGCCAGGTATTCACTACGGCTGCCAGGTTGTCGGCGATGCGGGTTCCGGCGGGTAAGTCGCCTTTGTCCAGGGTTTTGCGTCCGTTTCCGGTCATGACCAGCCACGGTGTGCATCCGGCTTCTGCTGCGGCCTGAAGGTCGCGCAAGGAGTCACCCACGGCAGGTACGCCGGCAAGATCGGGCAGATCGTAGCGGCGTGCAATATCGAGGAACATACCGGGCCTGGGCTTGCGACAGGTGCATCCGTCGTCCGGCCCGTGCGGACAGATGAAGATGGCCTCGACCATGCCGCCGGCCTGAACGACCTCGCGCCGTAATTTTGCGTGTATGGCATTGAGCGTGTCCATGCTGAACAGGCCGCGTGCGATGCCGGACTGGTTGCTGGCGATCACCACGCGCCAGCCCGCCCGCGACAGGCGGGCGATGGCATCTACGCTGCCCGGCAGCGCGATCCATTCGTCAGGGCTTTTGACGAAGGCGGGGCTGTCTTGGTTGATGACGCCGTCGCGGTCGAGTATGGCGAGCTTCACTGGGCCAGCCTGGAAATATCGGCCACCTGGTTCATGGCACGGTGCAAATCATTCAGGAGCGCCAGGCGGTTGGCACGTACGTCGAGATCTTCGGCCATCACCATGACATCGTTGAAAAACGCATCGACTGCGTCTTTGGCCTGTGCCATGGTTGCCATGCTTGCGCTGAAGTCACCTTGGGCAAACTGGGCCTGCGCCTGCGGTGCAAGCCTGGTAATCGTGTCGGCCAGGGTCTTCTCGGCGGGCTCGGACAGGCGGGCGTAATCAAGGCTGCCAGGCTCGGCGTCTGCCTTCTTGAGCAGGTTGCTGATGCGCTTGTTGGCTGCCGCCAGGCTGGCAGCTTCGGGGCGCCGGGCAAATGCTGCGCAGGCGGCGCTGCGTGCCTGCACCTGATGCAGGGCCGGCTTCAGGGCCAGTACGGCATCGATAACGTTGCGATCGACGTCCTGGCTTAACTGGTTGCGATAGCGTTCATAGATGAAAGCCTGCACCTGCTCGGCCGTGTCATGCGCAATGACGCCCAGATCGAAGGTGCCGATCGCCTGGGCAAGCAGGTCGTGAAGGTTCAGCGTTTCGGTGTCGCTGATGACAAGATAGCCGCCCGCATGCAGTTGTTCGAATGCACTGATCAGGCCCAGCGCGGCACGACGCAAGCCGTAGGGGTCGCGTTCGCCGGTGGGTACCAGGCCTATGCCCCAGATGCCCAGCAAGGTCTCGACGCGCTCGGCCATGAAAAGAATGGTGGCGGTCAGGGTTTCCGCCTGAACTGGTGCATCGAGGCGAATGCGGTATTGACTTCTGATGGCCCGCACGACGTCGTCGGGCTCGCCATCGGCTGCGGCGTAATAGGCGCCCATGATGCCTTGCAGCTCGGGGAACTCGTTGACCATATTGGAGGTCAGGTCGGCCTTGGCCAGCAAGGCCGAGCGGCCGGCAAGGGCAACATTGGCACCCAGCTGCTCGGCAATATGGCGCGATACCTTGCGCACGCGCTCGACGCGGTTCAGTTGTGTGCCCAGTTTGTTGTGATACACGCTGGAGGCAAGCGCCACCACGCGATCGGCCAACGGTGTTTTCAGGTCGGTCTGGAAGAAGAACTGCGCGTCTGCAAGGCGAGGGCGCACCACGCGCTGGTTGCCTTCGATGATGTGCGAGGGATCCTCGGTTTGCATATTGCTGACGATCAGAAAGCGATGTGTCAGCTTGCCTGTGCCGGGCTCAAACAGCGGAAAATACTTCTGATTCAGGCGCATGGTCAGAATCAGGCACTCGGGCGGTACATCAAGGAATTGTTGTTCGAACTCGCCGACGTAGACGGTCGGGTGCTCGACCAGTGCGGTTACCTCATCGAGCAATGCGATGACCTCGGGGTCGGTACCCAGCGTAGCTCCGAGAGCCTGGGCGTGTGCTTGCAATTGCTGGTCGATGAGTGCGCGGCGTTCCGTAAACGAGGCGATGACCTTGCCATCGTCGGACAGGCGCTGCTCGTAGCTATTGGGGTCGTTCAGTTCAATTTCACCGTGTGACATGAAGCGGTGACCCAGTGTCGTGCGACCGGCTGTAAGGCCAAGCGCCTGCACATTGATGACCTGGTCACCCCACAGCGCAACAAGCCGGTGCGCCGGCCGGACAAACTTCACGCTGCTTACGCCGTCGGCGAGCTGATAGCGCATGACCTTGGGTATGGGCAGGTGTGTGATGGCGTAGTCCAGCGCTTCCTGGAGGATGGGATCGAGCAGGGCGCCGCAGCTGACACCTTGCGCATACAGGTAGTCTTGCTTGCCGTCAGACTCGCGTATCAGGTCGGCCGCCGTCAGGTGCTCAAGATTTTTGCTGGCCAGTTTCTTGGCCAGGGCGGGTGTGATTTCACCGGCTTCGGTCAAGCCGATCTTGGCCGGCATGAGTTTTTCGGTAAAGTTCTGGTCGGGTGCCTGGCCAAGCACTGCGCTCAGGCGTACTGCCAGGCGCCGTGGTGTGGAGAAATCGGTAACCGTGCAGCCGTCGGGCAGCAGGTGATGCTGATCCAGTATTTTGTGCAGGCCTTCGGCAAATGCCAGGCCGAGCTTTTGCAAGGCCTTGGGCGGCAGCTCTTCGGTCAGCAGCTCGATCAACAGCGGCCGGTTCTGTACGGCGGAAGAGGCGTTCGTCATTATTTGGCCTCCGTGCTGATTGGCTGGGCAAGCATGGGGAATCCTAGTTTTTCGCGTGAGTCAAAGTACGCCTGTGCGACCGTGCGCGACAGGTTGCGGATGCGGCCTATGTAAGCGGCGCGCTCGGTGACGCTGATCGCGCCTCGTGCATCCAGCATGTTGAAGGTGTGGGCGGCCTTGAGCGTTGCCTCGTAGGCCGGCAGGGCCAGTGGAACGGTGATCAGGCGCTGCGCCTCGGCTTCGTAGTCGTTGAAATGTCCGAACAGCATGCTGGTGGATGCGTGTTCGAAGTTATAGGTGGATTGCTCGACCTCGTTCTGGTGGAACACGTCGCGATAAAGTACGCGGCCATTGGGAGAATCGGTCCAGACCAGGTCGTAGACGCTTTCCACGCCCTGCAAATACATGGCCAGGCGCTCCAGGCCGTAGGTGATTTCGCCCGTTGTGGGCGTGCAGTCCAGGCCACCCACCTGCTGGAAGTAGGTGAACTGGGTGACTTCCATGCCGTTCAGCCATACTTCCCAGCCCAGGCCCCAGGCGCCAAGCGTGGGATTTTCCCAGTCATCTTCCACAAACCGGATATCGTGCTCCTGGGGGTTGATACCCAGCGCCTGGAGCGAGCCTATGTACAAATCGATGATTTCTGGCGGTGCGGGCTTGAGCACCACCTGGTACTGGTAATAATGCTGCAGGCGATTGGGGTTTTCGCCGTATCGGCCGTCTTTGGGGCGCCGTGAAGGCTGCACGTAGGCGGCACGCCAGGGCTCCGGGCCTATCGAGCGCAAGAAGGTTGCGGTATGCGAAGTACCTGCGCCAACTTCCATGTCGTAGGGTTGCAGCAGGGCGCAACCGTGTCTGTCCCAATATTGCTGTAGCGTTAAAATGATTTGCTGAAAAGTGAGCATGAGCGAAAGCCAGTAAAGCGATAAGCCGCAAAAGTTTTCAATTTTAACTGGTTCCGCACAGAAGGCGGTATGTCGCGCGTCAAGAACAGATACAAATGATCGTATGATGTAGGTTCAATGGCTGCAGGCGGCAAGGCATGCAGTGCTCATCCCGTTCAATCTTCTGCGTCCTGTGTCGCAGTTTTTTCTGGAATAGCTTTATGTCTGACTTAGTAAAAGTGGAAGTGGTCGACCGAATTCAGGTAATTACCCTGAACCGGCCCCAGGCGCGCAATGCCATCAACTATGAAACCGCCCAGGAGCTGGCGCGGGTACTCGACCAGATGGACGCCTCCGACGACGTCGTCATGGGCGTGCTCACAGGCGCGGGCAACACTTTTTGTTCAGGCATGGATCTCAAGGCGTTTGCCCTTAACGGTCAACGGCCCTACGTTGACGGCCGGGGGTTCGCAGGCTTGTGCGAGAAACCACCCAGAAAGCCCATGATTGCCGCAGTCGAAGGTTATGCGCTGGCCGGTGGTTTTGAAATCGCTTTGGCTTGTGACCTGATCGTTGCTGCCCGCAGTGCCAGTTTCGGCCTGCCTGAAGTCAAGCGTGGCATTGTCGCCGGCGCGGGTGGCATGATGCGCCTGCCCAGCCGCATTCCTTACCATATTGCAATGGAAGCCATTCTTACCGGCGAAATGTTCTCGGCCGAGCGCGCCCACGGCTACGGTCTGGTCAATCGTCTGGTCGAGACCGGTCAGGCGCTCGAAGCCGCGCTCGAAATGGCACGCATCATTGCCTCGAACGGCCCTCTGGCTGTACAAACAGCGAAAAGTATCGTGACCCAGTCACGCGACTGGAGCCAGGCCGATATGTTCGATCTGCAGCGCCCTCGTACCGCCCATATTTTCACCTCGGCAGACGCCAAGGAAGGCGCGACCGCCTTTGCCGAAAAACGGGCACCCGTCTGGACCGGCAAGTAAGGCCAGCCCATCTACAGTGTTTCCGCAGGCTGCCCGCGGCCTGCCATTTTTTATTTGCCAGCAAGCACCATGACTACCATTATCAAAGAAAGCGATCTGATCCAGTCAATCGCAGATGCCGTACAGTTCATCAGTTTTTATCATCCTGCCGATTACATCAAGCACCTGGCACGCGCCTACGAGCGCGAGGAAAGTCCGGCAGCCAAGGATGCCATCGCCCAGATCCTGACCAACTCACGCATGTGCGCCGAGGGCCATCGTCCCATTTGCCAGGATACGGGTATCGTCAATGTATTCCTCAAGGTCGGTCTCGATGTGCGCTTTGACACGCGTCGCAGCATGCAGGAAGTGTGCGATGAAGGCGTGCGTCAGGGGTACCTGAATCCCGATAATCCGCTGCGGGCGTCGGTGCTGAATGATCCCTTGTTTGCACGCAAGAACACGCGTGACAACACTCCCTGTATTGTCAACGTCGAGCTGGTCCCCGGTGACAAGGTCGACGTCCAGGTCGCCGCAAAGGGTGGCGGCTCCGAAAACAAGTCCAAGTTCGTCATGCTCAATCCCAGCGACTCGCTGATCGACTGGGTGCTCAAGACGGTTCCGCAAATGGGTGCTGGCTGGTGCCCTCCCGGCATGCTGGGCATAGGCGTCGGTGGTACGGCCGAGAAAGCCATGCTCATGGCCAAGCAGTCGCTCATGGAAGACATCGACATGTACGAGCTGCTGCAGCGCGGACCGCAGAACAAACTCGAGGAATTGCGCATCGAGCTGTACCAGAAGGTCAATGCCCTGGGCATAGGTGCGCAGGGCCTGGGCGGCCTGACAACAGTGCTTGACGTCAAGATCAATACCTTCCCGACCCACGCGGCATCCAAGCCTGTGGCCATGATCCCCAACTGCGCGGCGACACGGCACGTCCACTTTGAGCTCGATGGTTCGGGTCCGGCTGAACTTACGCCGCCGTCCTTGTCCGATTGGCCCGATGTGCATTGGGCGCCAGACTACAACAAGTCGCTGCAGGTCGATCTCAATACCCTGACCAAAGAGCAGGTTGCCAGCTGGAAACCCGGCCAGACGCTGCTGTTGTCCGGCAAAATGCTGACCGGACGCGACGCGGCACACAAGCGCATCCAGGAAATGCTCGACAAGGGTGAGCCACTGCCCGTCGATTTCACCAACCGCGTTATCTATTATGTGGGTCCCGTTGATCCGGTGGGTGCCGAGGTTGTCGGTCCGGCAGGCCCGACAACGGCTACGCGTATGGACAAGTTCACCGACATGATGTTGTCCCGCACGGGCCTGATCTCCATGATAGGCAAGGCCGAGCGCGGCCCTGCGGCCATCGACTCAATCCGCAAGCACGGATCGGCTTATCTGATGGCGGTTGGTGGCTCTGCCTACCTGGTATCCAAAGCCATACGCGGTGCCAAAGTGGTGGGCTTCGAGGACCTGGGTATGGAAGCCATCTACGAGTTCGACGTCAAGGACATGCCTGTGACCGTGGCCGTCGATTCGCAAGGCACCTCGGTGCACGAGACCGGCCCCAAAGCCTGGCGGGCACGCATTGCGGAAATTCCGCTGGTTCCGGTAGCCTGAAGCGGGCAGGCCGGGCTGCCTGCCCGGCGCGCTTGCGCCGTGTTGTTTGGCATATGCGAACCGGGCCTTATCCAAAAACTAATTCAAAAAAAGCCGGTCAGCTGGCAAGCTATGGCTTGAATTGATATTAATTTGGGAATGATCATGACGACACCGGATCTGGACGCATGGATAGGACGCCAGGAAAGCAGCGAAGACAATATTGATATCGGGCATATCCGGAAAGTCGCCCTGACGCTTGATATGCCTGCGCCGGCACCTGGTGCGCCATTACCGTTGCTGTGGCAATGGGCGCTCTTCACGGACGGCGTGCCTTACAGTGCGTTAGGCGGCGACGGCCATCCGGAGCGCGGCGGCTTTCTGCCGCCGGCCGATACCCGTAACCGCATGTGGGCGGGTGGTCGGGTTGAGTTTATTCAGCCTTTGCGGGTAGGCGGCAAGGCCCACAAGACATCGACCATTCTGGCGATCAAGGAAAAAACCGGCAGTACGGGCAAGCTGCTGTTCGTGACCGTCGGGCACAAATACACCCAGGGCGATTCGCTGTGCATATCAGAGGAACAGGACATCGTCTATCGCGAACCCAGTCCGCCCAAGCTGCAGGGCAGCACGCCAACACCTGCATCGCAATGGAGCGAATCCATAGACCCCAGCCCCATTATGCTGTTCCGCTATTCGGCGATCACGTTCAATGGGCATCGCATTCATTACGATCACCCGTACACTACGCAAAAGGAAGGCTATCCGGGTCTGGTCGTGCACGGACCCATGATCGCGACGCTGATGTGCCGCGCCTTCACGCACGCCCATCCCGACAAGGTGCCTGTGTCGCTGTCGTATCGAGGCTTGCGTCCTCTGGTTTCACCCAAGCCCTTCAACGTGCAGGGTGCATTGGCTGAAGACGGAATTGCACAGTTGTGGGCGGAGCAGGATGGCACGCTGGCCCATCAGGCAGAATTGAGGTTCAAGGCATGAGTACAGATCGCAAGGCCAACGATGTTGTGCAAGATCAGATCAGCGCGCCGCGCCCGCTCGACGGAATCACCGTCATCAGTCTCGAGCATGCGATCGCGGCGCCGTTCTGTACCCGCCAACTGGCTGACATGGGCGCGCGTGTCATCAAGATAGAGCGCCCTGGCGTGGGCGATTTTGCGCGCAAGTACGATGAGCGTGTAGAAGGGCTTGCCTCCCATTTTGTCTGGACCAACCGCTCCAAAGAGAGTCTTACTCTGAACCTGAAGCATCCCGATGCGGCCAATGTGCTCAAGGAACTGCTCGCGCAAGCCGATGTGCTGGTCCAGAATCTGGCTCCGGGGGCGGCTGCCCGTCTGGGGTTATCTTTCGAGGCATTGCACGATCAGCACCCGCGTCTTATCGTTTGCGATATATCGGGCTACGGAGAAGGCGGGCCTTATCAGGACAAGAAGGCCTATGACTTGCTGATTCAAAGCGAAAGCGGCTTTTTGTCTGTCACGGGCACTCCACAAAGCCCGGCCAAGGCAGGTTGCTCGATATCAGATATTGCAGCAGGCATGTATGCCTACAGCAGCATACTGTCTGCCTTGCTTTTGCGTGCACGCACCGGAGAGGGCAGTCGTATCGATGTTTCCATGCTCGAGAGCACGGTCGAGTGGATGAGTTTTCCTCTGTACTATGCATTCGACGGTGCATCGCCGCCGCCGCGTGCAGGTGCTGCCCATGCCACTATTTATCCCTACGGGCCTTTCCCTGCCGGAGACGGGAGCGAGGTCATGCTGGGCTTGCAGAACGAGCGCGAGTGGGCCGCTTTTTGCGCCACAGTGCTGCAGCAACCCGAGCTGGCCGGCGACGACAGATTCAACACCAACAGCTTGCGTGTTGCCAACCAGGATGCCTTGCGCGTGCTGATCGTTACCGCTTTCGCCTCGTTGTCGCGCAGCGAGGTTATCGCCAGGCTCGATGCTGCCGGCATTGCCAATGCCAGTGTCAATACCATGCATGATGTCTGGGCGCATCCACAACTGGCCGCGCGCCAGCGTTGGCGCACCATAGACAGCAGCGCCGGACCCCTGCCGGCCTTGATCCCGCCGGCTACAAACTCGTCGTTCCCGGCGCGCATGGACAAGATCCCCGAGCTGGGCGAGCATTCGGCAGCGCTGTTGGCAGAACTGGGCTATACCGAAGAACAAATACAGACATTCATTAAGGAAGGGGTAATTTGATGCAAGCACCCATCAGGGCAGCGCTTTTCGTTCCGGCTACGCGCCCCGAGCGCTTTGCCAAAGCGTTGGCGGCTGGTGCCGACACAGTCATCATTGATCTTGAAGATGCGGTCGAACATCCGCTCAAGGAGCAGGCGCGCAATAACCTGCGGGAGTTTGCGGCTGCCAACCCTCAGGCCACCATTCTGGTGCGCATCAACGACGCCACCACTTCCTGGTTCGAAGAAGACCTTGCCTTATGTTCCGCCTTGCCATCGGTACGGGCGTTAGTATTGCCCAAGGCTGAATCGCCCGAGCAAGTGAAACGGGTGGCCGATACCGGCAAGCCGGTACTTCCGATCGTGGAGAGTCCGCGCGGCGTTTTGGCGCTAAGCGGGATTGCTGCGGTACCCGGGGTAGAGCGCCTGTCTTTTGGCAGTCTCGACATGATGCTCGAAACGCGAACCATACCCGACACGGCCGGTGCCCACATATTGCTTGATCACATACGCTGCCAGATTTTGCTGTGCAGCGCGGCGCACGGCTTGCTGCCACCTGTCGATGGTGTATATCCGAACTTTGCCGACGATCAGGGTTTGGCGGCCATTGCAAGCCAGGTACGCGACATGGGTTTTGGCGGCATGCTGTGCATACACCCCAGACAAATCCCGGTCATACTCCAGGCGTTTGCTCCCAGCGACGCCGACAGGGAATGGGCGAAACGCGTGGTCGACACGGCCGATGCCACCGGCTCGCTGGCTTTTCAGCTGGATGGCAATATGGTGGATGCGCCGGTCATCGAGCGGGCGCGACGCATACTGGCAAGCGCCTGACAACGCACGTATCAGGTTTCAGGCTGATCAGGCACAGGCTCCAGCGCCTGATCAGAACAGGCTTGCAGCAGCTCTGTCAGTGAACCCTGACGCAGGTGCAGCGCTGGCCTGAGCTCTTCCAGAGGGCGTAGTACAAACGCACGCTCGTGCATGCGCGGATGCGGCACGGTCAGGCGCGGTGTGTCCACGGTCAGTTCGCCGTACAACAGCAGATCCAGGTCCAGGGTGCGCGGAGCATTTCGATAAGGCCGCAGCCGCCCATGCTGATTTTCAATGCCCTGCAAGACGCTTAACAGCGCATCGGCCGCCAGATCAGTGTCTATTTCAGCGACGGCGTTGACATAGTCGGGGCCTGTGGCATCGACGGGTGCGCTGCGATAAAACCGCGACAGCCTTAGCCCCGAGATGCCTGGTGCGGCACCAAGGGCATGTGCAGCCTGCTGCAAGGTATGGCGCGCGTCACCCAGGTTGGCACCCAGGCCTATGTAGGCCTTGATCACGCCTGCTGTGTGCCCGTGGACGGGGTCGCGGGCCGCTTGCGCGGGCGTCGCCGGCGCCTGGTGCCGGAGGAGCGGTTGCCGCGCTGCTGGGTTTGTTGGCTTTCTATCATTTCGCCACGCAAGGCATGATCGGCATTGGCCAGGTCCATCCACCACTGTGCCTGCACACTGTCGACCTCGCGGGCTTCGGCCCGTAATTGCAGGAAGTCGACGGCGGCCCTGAAGCGTGGTTGCTCCATCATGCGCCAGATGGCTTTGGCGTTGATGCGTTCAAAGCGCGCCTGCATGAACCAGATCTCGCGCATGTCGGCCTGAAAGCGTCGCTGTATGGCCAGCTTGCGGGTTTGAGCTTCGACGACCGAGTCGGCGGCCTGCATGAGTGCTTGTGCCGGATGTTCACCTTCCGCGCACAATTCCTGCCAACGCTTGTTTACAAGCTTCCAGAGCAGGGCGGCAAACAGAAAGCTGGGGCTGATGGTCTTGCCCGCACGGACCCGTGCGTCGGTACGTGCCAGAGCCAGCTCGATAAAAGCCTCTCCGCCTTGTTCCTGGAAGACTGTGTCGATCAGGGGCAGCAGGCCTTTGTGCAGATCGAAAGCCTGCAGTTGTCGCAGGCAGTCCATGGCGTGACCACAGGTCAGCAGTTTGAGCGTTTCATCGAACAGGCGCGATGAGGGCACGTGTTCGATCAACTCGGAGAGCTGGGTAATGGGTGCGCGGGTAGCAGGATCCAGGGTGCCGTTCAGCTTGGCTGCAAAGCGCAGCGCCCGCAGCATGCGCACCGGATCTTCGCGATAGCGCTTTTCGGGGTCGCCTATCATGCGCACCACGCGATTCTTCAGGTCGGTCACGCCACGATGGTAGTCGAGCACTTCTTCGTTGATAGGGTCGTAATACAGGGCGTTCAGGGTGAAGTCGCGGCGGGCGGCGTCTTCTTCCTGTGAACCGAATAAATTATCGCGCAGGATGCGGCCGTGCTCATCGGTATGTTCGTCGCTGGCCGCATTGGCGCGAAAAGTGGATGTTTCAATGATTTCCTGGCCAAAGACTACATGCACCAGCTGGAACCGCTTGCCGATAATGCGTGCGCGACGAAACAGCGGACGGATCTGGTTGGGGGTGGCATTGGTGGCCACGTCAAAGTCTTTGGGTTCCAGGCCGACGATCAGGTCGCGCACGGCGCCACCCACGATAAAGGCATCGTAGCCTTCGGCGCGCAAAACTTCGCATACCTTGATGGCATGGCGCGAGACATTGCGGCGATCAATACCGTGCTTGTCGCGCGAAAAACGTTCGGGGACATCGGGCGGAGTCGCAAACAGGCGGCTTACAAAGTTTTTTATTGTTTCTTTAAGCATGGTGGCGGTATTTTAAGACTTTGCGTCTTGCATGTCCTTGAACAGGTCCAGCGTGGTCCAGCCGCGCTCTTCCGCCAGTTGCCGCAGGCCAGGGTTGGGGTTGGTGGCAACGGGATGGGTCACGACCTCGAGCAGGGGCAGGTCATTGTGCGAGTCGCTGTAGAAATAAGACGCGTCAAAGTCTGACAGACTGCTGTCCATTTCGTTCAGCCATGCGTTCACGCGCACGACTTTGCCGGCCTGGAAACTGGGCACGCCCTGAATCTTGCCGGTATAGCGTCCATCGCGAATTTCCGGAACGGTCGCAATCAGGTGTGGAATGCCAAAGGCGCGGGCTATGGGTGCGGTCACAAATTCGTTGGTGGCAGTCACGATGGCACACAGATCGCCGTGGGCAATGTGCTGCTGAACCAGATCCAGAGCCACGGGCAATATGGCCGGGCGAACCACCTCGGCCATAAAGGCCTCATGCCATTGCGCCAGTTCGGCCATGCTCGCATTGCTGAGCAGCCCGAGCATGAACTCGGCGGCGCGTTCGGCCGTCAGGGTCCCTGCGTTGTACTGTTCCATCAATTCTTCGTTGCGCCGCTGGGCCTGGGCAGGATCGCCTGCGCGCCCGGTGCGGGCCAGGAAATCAGCCCATTGATAGTCGCTGTCCAGTGGAAGCAGGGTATGGTCAAGGTCAAACAGGGCCAGACGTTTTGTGGTCATCATGAGTTATTGTGGTCAGGCTGGCCCGAAGCCAGCAGTTCCTTCAGCAAGGGCAGTGTTATTGCCCGGTGGCGTTCAAGCGAATAGCGGTCGAGCGCATCGAGCAGCGCGCTTAGATGTCGCATGTCGCGGGTGTAGTGGGTCAGGACCCAGTTAATGACTTCCGGACCCAATTGCAGGCCTCTGTCGGTGGCTCTGGCCAGCAAGGCCTGGGCACGATCGTCGTCGGAAAGCTGCTCCAGACGGAAGACCAGGTCCCAGCCCAGGCGCGTGCGCAGGTCTTCCCGCAGCGGCATGGCCAGTGGCGCCCGGTTACCTGCGAGCACCAGCACAAAAGCCTGGCTGGTCGAGGCAACCTCGCGCCATCGATTGTACAGGGCAAACAGTGCGGCCTGCCAATCGCTGTCCATGCTCTCGACGTTATCGATAGCGATAAGCTTGTGCGTCAAGGTGTCGGCGCTGGCGATCTCGCGCAAGGCGTCTGCCTGCTCGCCAGGATGGAAATAGCGTGTAGCCGGCCCGGCTGCCATCGACTGCAGCAGGTGCGTGCGTCCGGCACCCGGAGGGCCCCATAAATAGACGGCCCTGCCTGGCTGGCAGTCTCGCAATGCCTGTACGGCTGCCTGGTTGCTTCCCGCCACAAAGTTGTCCAGCGAAGGGGGCGAAGGAGGCAAAAGGTCGAGTATCAGTTGCTGCGTCATCGGCTGCCCGGAGCCCGATAGCCGCCTGTTGCGGAAATGTCAGCCGTATTCATCGTAAAATCAAGCCTTGGTAATTCATTAAACACGCAATTCTTGCATATCCCACGGCATTTCTCATGACAAACAAACATTCCGCCTCCCTGACCTATCGTGATGCAGGGGTCGATATCGATGCCGGTGAGGCGCTGGTCGATCGTATCAAACCCTTGGCTGCCAAGACCATGAGGGCGGGTGTCATGGCCGGAATAGGCGGGTTTGGCGCGCTTTTTGAAGTGCCGCGCCACCTGAAGGAACCTGTTCTGGTGTCTGGCACTGACGGCGTTGGCACCAAGCTCAGGCTGGCATTCGACTGGAATCGCCACGACACCGTGGGCATAGACCTGGTCGCCATGAGCGTCAACGATATCCTCGTCCAGGGCGCGGAACCCCTGTATTTCCTTGATTATTTTGCCTGCGGCAAGCTCTCGGTCGATACGGCCGCCAGCGTGGTTGGGGGCATCGCCAAGGGTTGTGAACTGTCGGGTTGCGCCCTGATCGGCGGGGAAACTGCCGAAATGCCCGGCATGTACCCAGACGGCGAATACGACCTGGCCGGCTTCGCTGTCGGTGCGGTAGAAAAATCGCGCATCATCGACGGCAAATCCATTGCGGTTGGCGATGTGGTGCTGGGCCTGGCGTCCAGCGGCGCGCACTCCAACGGATTTTCGTTGTTGCGCAAGATTCTTACTCACGCCAATGCCCGGCCTGGTCAGGAGCTGGACGGCCGTCCCATCGAAGACGTGGTCATGGCGCCTACCCGTATCTACGTCAAGTCGGTATTGGCGGCTATTGCAGAGCATGGCACGGCGATCAAGGGCCTGGCTCACATCACCGGTGGAGGCCTGCTCGATAACGTACCGCGCATTCTGCAGCCCGGCCTTTCGGCGCGCCTGCATCGCGATGCCTGGACTATGCCCAGGCTGTTCTCCTGGTTGCAGGAAAACGGCGGCGTGGCCGACGCGGAAATGCACCGCGTGTTCAATTGCGGTATCGGCATGGTAATTGTTGTGCCGGCCGATCAGGCTGATGCGGTAACGGCTACCCTGGTTGCCCATGGCGAACAGGTCAGCCGGCTGGGCGAAATTATCGAACAGCAGGGCGCCGATGCGCCGCAAACCATAGTGGTCTAAATCCACTTCGTCTACAGCGGCCATTGCCTGGCAACACGGTCCACGATCTGCATCGCGGCATCGGTGGCCAGGCAATCAACGGTTTCACGTTCCGGTTGCGAACGCAGCCAGGTCAGCTGGCGCTTGGCCAGTTGCCGTGTGGCCGCCACCGCCTGTTCTATAGCCTGCTCGATACTTATACGGCCATCCAGGTGATCCCATAGCTGCCGATAGCCCACGCAACGCACCGAGGGCAAGCCAACATTCAGGTCTGGCCGGGCATGCAGCGTGCGTACCTCTTCGAGCAGTCCGGCCTCCAGCATGGTGTGATAGCGCGTTGCAATGCGTGCGTGCAGGGCAAGCCTGTCGGACGGCTCAAGGCTGAGGGTCACAAATTTCTGTTGATTTTCCTGCCGGGGACGAGCGTCCGCCAGCCAGGCTGACATGGGGCGGCCGCTGCTACGGTAAATTTCGATGGCTCTTTGCAGGCGCTGGCTGTCGTTGGGTGCGAGCCGGGCGGCTGTTTCAGGGTCGAACACCGATAGCTGACGATGCAGTTCGGGCCAGCCACAGTTCTGGGCCTCGCGATCGATCTCAGCCCGAATGACGGGATCTGCCGCTGGCAGTTCATTCAGACCTTCACGCAGCGCTTTGTAATAGAGCATGGTGCCGCCGCAAATCAGCGGCCGATTACCCCGCTCTTGTATCTGGCGGATCAGCTGGCTTGCGTGGCTCTGAAACTGGGCTGCGGAATAGCGCTCGGCCGGATCGAGGATGTCCAGCAGGTGGTGCGGCATGACCGCCTGTTCCTGCTTGCTGGGCTTGGCTGTGCCTATGTCCATGCCGCGGTAAATGGTTGCCGAATCCATCACAATGACTTCTATGGGCCAGCGCTGTGCCAGGGCAAGGGTGGCCGCGCTTTTTCCCGCCGCAGTGGGGCCGGCCAGGCAGATTACGGGTAAGATCATTGGCCACGCATGAAGAGCTTGTCGAGCTCTCCCACCTTCCATTGAATCCAGGTAGGCCGGCCGTGATTGCACTGATCGGCGCGCTCGGTCTGCTCCATCTGACGCAGCAGGCCGTTCATTTCATCCAGCGTCAGCCGTCGATTGGCCCGTACCGATCCGTGGCACGCCATGGTAGACAGCAATTCGTTGCGTTGCTCGGTCAGTCGTGGCGAGGCGCCAACGCTGGCCAGGTCTCGCAGTACGTTGCGCGCCAGCGCTTCAATGTCGCCGTGGGCCAGCAGGGCGGGAACCGCGCGTACCGCTACCGATGCGGGGCCGGTTGGGCGCAGGTTCAGACCCAGCTCAGCCAGGGTTTGAGCATGCTCCTCGATCAGGCCCAGATCTTTTTCCGTGACGCTGAACACAACGGGAACCAGCAATTCCTGGCACGGCAGACTCTGGGCGTCCATCGCCTGTTTAAGCTCTTCGTATACGACGCGTTCATGCGCTGCATGCATGTCGACCAGTACCAGACCCGCATGGTTCTGGGCCAGGATGTAGATACCATGCAGCTGGCCCAGAGCCATGCCCAGCGGAAAGTCATGCACGCCATCTGTCGTAGCTGTGACAGTCGAAACAGGAGGGTCCAGGGGGCGGTACAAAGACTGCCAGTCTTGCTGCGGTCGTGTCTGGCTGTGCAGGCTGAATGAATGTTGCTGCTGTTGGGGGCGGTAAAAGGAGGGCGCCGGCGCACGGCCATCAGTCGTGGCCGTCGCTGCCTCGAAGGCTGGTGCCGGACTGGCGGAATCCGTAGCACTGCTCGAGGGTATTTGCCGGCTCAGCGCGGTATCGGGTGCGGTCAGCGACTGACCGCCTGCGCCAGCCAGGACCTGAGTCAGGGTCTGGCTCACGAAACGGTGTATGGCTCCGCTGTCGCGAAAGCGCACTTCATGCTTTGCAGGATGCACATTGACGTCGACCATTGCGGGGTCTACGGTCAGAAACAGAACAAAGGCAGGTTGCCGGTCGCCGTGCAGGACGTCGGCGTATGCCTGGCGTATGGCGTGCGATACCGTGCGATCCTTGACGTAGCGTCCGTTCACGTACAGATACTGCTTGTCGGCGCGGCTGCGCGCATACGTGGGCCGTGTAATCACACCTTGAACCGAGATCAGGCCGTGCTGATGCTCAACGTACAGGCCTTGATCGGTAAACTCCTGGCCCAGTACATCACGTACACGCTGACCCACTTCGCAGGCGCGCCAGTTGCGCTGTGCCTTGTCGTTGTGGAACAGCCGAAAGGCAATATGCGGGTGGGCAAGCGCGATGCGTTCCAGGGCGTCGACGCAGTGTCCGTACTCGGTCGCTTCAGAGCGCAAGAATTTGCGGCGGGCGGGTACGTTGTCAAAGAGCTGACGAACGTCGATGGTGGTGCCGATCGAGCCCGAGGCTGCTGTGGGCTCGAGTTGGTCGGCTTCCATTTGCCATGCATGAGGCTCCCCCGCGGTCCGTGATGTCAGGGTCAGGCGGGCGACAGAGGCAACCGAAGCAAGCGCCTCTCCGCGAAAGCCCATGGAGCTGACCGATTCGAGCTCGTCCAGCGATCCGATTTTATTTGTGGCGTGGCGCGTCAGCGCCAGCCTGAGCTCGTGCGCAGGAATGCCATAGCCGTCATCGCTGACTGATATGCGGCGTATGCCGCCCCCATCCATGCGCACTTCTATGGCCCTGGAACCTGCATCAATGGCGTTCTCCAGCAACTCTTTCAGTACTGATGCGGGGCGCTCAATGACCTCGCCCGCCGCGATCTGGCTGATCAGCAGATCGGGAAGCTGGGCAATGGAGCGGCGTTCTGACATGACGTGGTGTTTCCTTGGCTGACGAATCTGACGAATACATAGCGTACTCGTCAGATTTTAGCCGGACGCGAGCCGTCGCTTGGGAATCGGGTGCAGCTGTGGCAAAACCGGTCAGCTTCGCGCCATGGTGGGGTGGGCGCTGAAGTAATGATTGACGCCGTCCAGCATGGCGCGTGCAATGCGGTCCTGGTGGGCAGGGCTGCGCAACAGGCGCTCTTCCTCGGGATTGCTGATAAAGGCGGTTTCTACCAATATGGACGGAATGTCAGGGGCTTTCAGCACAGCAAACCCGGCGCGTTCCACCCGTTTTTTATGCAGGCGATTGATCTTGCCGATTTCATTGAGCACACGACTGCCCGCACGCATGGAGTCATTGATCTGTGCTGCAGTAGACAAATCCAGCAATACCTGTGCCACCTGCTTGTTGTGTGAACCAAGGTTAACGCCGCCGATCAGGTCGGCATCGTTTTCACGTTTTGCCATCATTCGCGCAGCGGCACTGGTTGCGCCGTTCTGCGACAGTGCGAATACCGATGAACCTCGTGCGCTGGGCTTGATCCAGGCATCGGCATGTATCGAAATGAACAGATCAGCCTTGACGCGACGCGCTTTCTGGACCCGCACATGCAAGGGAACAAAATAATCGTTGTCGCGTGTCAGGTAAGCGCGCATATTGGGCTGGGCGTCGATCAACTTCTTCAGCTTGCGGGCGATGCTGAGCACAATGTCTTTTTCTTTTGTACCCCTGGGGCCGATGGCACCGGGATCTTCGCCGCCATGGCCTGCATCCAGCGCCACAAGTATGGGCTGAGCCTGGCGCACAGGGGCAGGTGTGCTGCTGGGTGGTGCGGCAGGCGGCTGTCGACGCGGTTTCTGGGCCACGGGCGGGGGCAGCTGCTGCCCCGGAACAGATGGCACCGGAGCTTCGTCAGGGGTGTTGCGAGCCAGGTCTTCGAGCACATCGGCCAAAGGGTCGGTGTCGGTGCTGTTCATGATGGCCAGCAACGGATCCTGGGCGATCTTCGGGTACAGATCCAGTACCAGACGATATTTGTATTCGCCGATGGGTTTCAGGGTAAAGACCTGGGGGGCAATGGGCTGCTTTAAATCCAGTACAAGGCGCACGACGCCCGGGCGGTTTTGTCCGACCCGCACACTGCTGATGTAAGGGTCGTTGGGCTTGACCTTTGATACCAGGTCGTTGATGGCGGGGCTGAGCCTCAGGCCATCTATGTCGACGACCAGCCTGTCGGGACCCTCTAGCGCGAAATGTTCAGCTTTCAGCTCACTGTCCATCTCGAGCGTGACCCGTGTGTACTCATCAGCGGGCCAGGTCCGGACGGCAACAATGGTGGCGGCATTGGCGGTTGTGGTGATGACGGGCAGCACAAACAGGCTGCCGGCTGTGGCAATGAGGCGGCGGCGCGCTGCGCTTTCCGGCGCGGAGCCTACGAGGGCAAGTTCAGTGTCGTCAGCCATAATTTTCCTTTGTCGCTGTGGGCTGTAAGGCTGGCGCGCCGTCCGGAGTCTGCATATTCAAGATGAATGTCCAGGTCGGGAGACGGTAATAAGGCGCCTGCTTGCTCTGGCCACTCAATTAAAACAATGGCGTTTTTCTGCAGAATATCCCGAAAGCCAGCATCTAACCATTCTCGAGGATCGCTAAATCTATAGAAATCAAGATGATAGAAGTATAAGTTAGAAACATTATAGCTTTCAAGTAAAGCGTAGCTGGGACTTTTAATTCTTCCGGTGATTCCGGCTGCCCGAAGAAAAGCGCGGGCAAAGCTGGTTTTGCCCGCGCCCAGGTCGCCACGCAAGTGAATTCGGCCCCCCGGCTGAGTGTCTCCGGCGACCGGATGTTTGCCGCAAGCCAGCATGGAAAGTTGTTCGGCTAACGCTGAAGTTTCCTCTTCATTGCTTAAGTATGTGCTTACTGTCGTTAAATCTTGATTTTCTTCGTTCATTTTGAGATTCACCAAACAATAGATCCGGCCATCAGCCAGAAAGGAATGGTCAGCGCGGACAACACGGTGCACAGCGACATCGTGACCGCGACCAGGCGTCCGTTACCGCCCATTCTTGCTGCCAGCACATAGGCTGACGAAGCTGTGGGCAGGGCGCCAAATAACAACAGTATTTGTCTTTCAACCATGCTCAGGTCAAGTATCCAGCCCAGAAACAGCGCTGCGAGCGGCAGCACCATCAGGCGCAGCGTGATGATCCACCCCATCAGTTTGCCGGCGCTGCGCACACCGTGGAGCGATAGGGTCGCGCCCACGCACATCAGGCCTATGGCGATGGCGCACGAACCCAGCCGGCTAAGCGTGGTGTCAATGACGTTTGGGATGGGTATGCGCAGAAAATTGCACAGCAAAGCCAGTACGGTGGCAATGATCAACGGATTCTGCAGGATCTCGCGCACTATTCTGCCGCCGTTCTGGCGTGCCAGCGCATGGACGGCGGCAACATTAACTATTGGAATGGCGAAGCCGACCAATATGGCCATGACGGTCTGGCCGTTGGCTCCGGCCAGACTGCCGGCCAGTGACAGACCCATATAGGTATTGAAACGATAAGCGCACTGCGCAAGCGATGCATGGTCTACCGGATCGGGACGCAGGACCGGTACGGCCAGCCAGGCCATTGCAATGCCGAACATCATCAGACCAACCGTGGCCTGCAGCAAAACATATGTGCCCGAGAGGCTAAGCGGGGTTTGCGTGATGGAGTGAAACAGCAGGGCCGGGAACAGCACGAAGTACACCAGCTTTTCGGCACTCTTGAAAAAATCGCCTGTAAACAGGCGCTTGTTCAGCAGCAGCCAGCCAAGTCCAATAAGCAAAAAGTCAGGCAATACAAGCAGGAATACAGACATGGGGTTGCGTTGTGAATAGTAGGAATGCTGGCTGGGCGCGGGGATCGGGCAATAGGGCTGGCGAATGGCAACTGTAACCGGACAAGACAAGGATGCCAGAATGCTGTTATTCTGCGGTTCGCAATAAAAATGAGCTTAACGCAAAATTAAAGCGCTTGTTTTACTGCTTTCATGCACTCATGGAGAGATCAAGACATGGCAATATTCCAAAAGAAACTCGCAGCGATTACCCTCGCCGCAGGCGTGGCTTCGCTATTTGGCGCCACTGCCGTAGCTGCTGATTACCCATCACAGCCTATCCGCGTCATTGTTCCGTTTGCGCCTGGCGGCTCAACCGATATCGTGGCACGCATCGTAACCCAACGCATGGGCGAAGAACTCGGACAAACCATGGTTGTCGAGAACAAAGGCGGTGCAGGTGGCGCAATCGGTGCAACCGAAGCGGCCCGCGCCAAGCCCGATGGCTACACCTTGTCGATTGCAACCGTCTCCACCATGGCCGTCAATCCGGCCTGCCGCCCTGACGACTTGCCTTATGACCCCCTGAAGGATTTCCTGCCGGTCACCAACTTCGCCAACGTACCTAACGTTATCGAAGTCAATCCCAAGTTCCCGGCCAAGACCTTCAAGGAATTTGTGCAAATCCTTAAAGACAATCCCGGCAAGCATACACATGGCAGTTCGGGCACATGCTCGGTACTGCACTTGTTTGGCGAGGCCTTCAAGCTGGCTACCGGCACCGATGCCATTCACGTACCCTACAAAGGCTCGGGTCCTGCTGTAACTGACGCAGTTGGCGGCCAGATCGACAGTATGTTCGACAACCTGCCTTCCTCCATGGGGCAGATCCAGGCCGGCAACTTGCGTGCCCTGGCCGTTGCATGGCCAGAGCGCGTGGCAAGCCTGCCCGATGTGCCCACACTGGCAGAAGAGGGCTATCCTCAGCTGAACCAGCCTGCCTGGTACGGCTTGCTGGCTCCCGCCGGTACGTCCGACGAAATCATCAAGACCCTACGCGATGCCGCCGTTGTTGCACTGAAGGATCCCAAGGTCATTGCCGCTCTCGAGAAACAGGGCGCTGCTCCTTCGGGCAACACGCCGGAAGAGTTCGGCAAGGAAATCAAAGAGCAATACGACTGGGCCAAAGACGTTGTCGCCAAAGGCAATATCAAGCTTGAGTAGGACGGCCAGTCTGTGAAGACACCTGCCGATGCCGGCGTGTCTTCATGAAGAAACCGGAGCGCAAGGCTCCGGTTTTTTTTGAACAACCTTGTGTTCATCCAGTGTGCTTTATAATCTCAGCCCACACCGCGTCTCCGTAGTTAAATGGATATAACTTTCCCCTCCTAAGGGAAGATTGCAGGTTCGATTCCTGCCGGGGACGCCACCATCTCCCGCTAGCGCCTATTTCGGTATCCCCGCCTGCACAGCCTTCGCACCCAGCAAATCCAGCAGCGCCGACGGCGCCACGCCTATCAAATAACCGCGCCGTCCGCCATTCACATAAATAACCGGATAGTCCAGCAGGTCTTGTTCTACCCACACAGGCATTTTCTTGCGCGTGGAAAAGGGCGAGGTGCCGCCCACCAAATAGCCGGAATGCTTTTGTGCGGTGTCAGGTGTGCAGGGGGCGATTTTCTTGCTGCCGGTCTGGCGAGCCAGATTCTTGGTGGAAACTTCCAGATCGCCGTGCATGACCACAACCAGAGGCCTGGCATGCTCATCTTCCATGATCAGGGTCTTGGCCACCTGATGTAAATCCAGTCCCAGTTGCCGCGCAGCTTCGGTTGCGCCGCCATGATCCACATATTCGTAGGGGTGTTCGGTAAAGCTGATCTTGTGTTTTTTCAGGAACTGGGTGGCGGGGGTTTCCGAAACGTGTTTTTCTTTGGCCATTGTTGTGGGGTGACAATAATAGAAATGGGGCGAGGCCTAGGCGCGGGGGTGGTGTTTGGCGTGCAGGGTTTTAAGGCGTTCGCTGGCAACATGAGTATAAATCTGTGTTGTCGAAATGTCGGCGTGGCCCAGCAGCATCTGTACAACGCGCAGGTCGGCGCCGTGGTTCAGCAAATGTGTTGCAAAGGCATGGCGCAGCACGTGTGGCGACAGGGGCGTGTGAATATCGGCCAGTGCCGCGTATTTTTTTACGATCAACCAGAATGACTGCCGTGTCATGGGTGCTGCCCGAGAGGTGACGAACAGGGCATCGCAGCGGCGCGGGCCCAGCAGATCGGGGCGAGCCTCTTTTATATACAAGTCTATCCAGTGCAGGGCTTCGTCACCCAGCGGTACCAGCCTGTCCTTGCCGCCTTTGCCCTGATTGATGCGTACGATGCCTTCTGCCAGGCTGACGTCCAGCATGCCCAGGCTGATCAGTTCACTGACTCGCAGGCCGGTAGCGTAGAGGGTTTCCAGCATGGCGCGGTCGCGCAGGCCCAGGGCGTTGCGATGATCGGGTGCCTGAAGGAGGGCGTCAACCTGGTCTTCAGATAGTGTTTTTGGAAAGCGTGCTGCTTGCTTTGCGGCTCGCAGGGTCAGGCAAGGATCTTTTGAAACCAGTCCTTGGCGCATGGCCCACAGGTAGTAACGCTTTAATGCAGCAAGGCGCCGGTTGGCGGTAGTGGCTTTTGTTGTGGCATGTTTAGCCGCAAACCAGTCCTGGATGTCGGCTGCATCGGCCTGCTCCAGCTTTTTTCCCGGCTTGGCGTGCAGCCACTGGGCAAAGGCGGACAGGTCGCGGCGGTATGCCGACAGCGTGTTCTGGGCCAGGCCGTCTTCCAGCCAGATGGCATCCAGGAAAGCATCGATAGAGGGGGGAGGCAGGTAAGTCAACGGTGCTTGTGTCGTGATTTGGTTGCGTATGATTTTGATACTGCATTGTCGCAGGCCTGACGGCTTTTGCGCCAATGCAAACAATCCGTGTTTTAGTTGTGGTCGGGTTTGACATATCGTTATATAGGTATATATATTACGAGCTGCAACAAACGGGTCTTGGCTCACGCTCCAACAACACAGGAACAAGTAATGAAACTCAAGAAACTGATCGCAGCGGCAGTACTTGCCGCTGTGGGCTGGCATGCTCAGGTCTCCGCTGCCGATATGCTGGTGGGGGCGGCTGCCAGCCTGACCAACGCTTTTACCGAGCTTGCCACGCAATTCCAGCAGAAGCACCCCGATACCAAGGTGCTGATGAGTTTTGCCAGTTCTGATGCCGTAGCAAAGCAGGTAATTGAGGGCGCTCCCATGGATATATACGCTTCGGCTGACCAGAAGGCCATGGACAAGGCCGTGGCGGCCGGCAGCATTGAAACGGCCACGCGGCACAACTTTGTCCGTAATGAAGTCGTGCTGATCGTTCCCGTCAACGATCCCAACAACATCAAATCGCTGGCCGATTTGAAATCAGATGGCGTCACGCGCATTGCCCTGGGCAATCCGGCTTCCGTACCGGTGGGCCGCTATACCAAAGGATTGCTTGAGCAATCCGGTGACTGGGATACAGTCAAGAAAAGCGAGGTGCTGGGCCAGAACGTACGGCAAGTACTGGATTACGTCGCGCGCGGCGAGGTCGATGCAGGCTTTGTCTATGCCACTGATGCAGCCATCATGCATGACAAAGTAAAGGTCGTGCAAAAGCTGTCCTCGCCCACGCCGGTGCTGTATCCCATTGCCCTGGTCAAGCGCGATGGCCGTCATCCCGATGCCAAGGCCTTTCTGGATTACATTGATTCAGACGAAGGGCAGGCTGTGCTTGCCAAATACGGGTTCTCGAAACCCTGATCCGGCAGACCATGACGGAAATCAGCGTTCCGCTGCTGCTGTCGCTTAAAGTGGCCGGCTGGGCCACTTTTTTTGCGGCTGTGCTGGGTATCAGTGTGGCTTACGGCCTGTCGCGCTGGCGCTCTTCCTGGGCTGACGCGATAGATGCCCTGCTGACGCTGCCCATGGTGCTGCCGCCCACGGTTATCGGCTATTACCTGTTGGTGTTGCTGGGCCGCCGTGGCTGGTTTGGATCATATTTATCCGGGCTGGGTATAGAGCTGGTCTTCACCTGGCAGGGGGCGGTCATTGCCGCGACAGTGGTGGCGTTTCCCATGGTGCTGAAAGCAGCGCGTGCGGCTTTTGAAGACGTGGATCATGCGCTGGAGGACGGCGCACGGGTATTGGGTATTGGTCCATGGGGTATTTTCTTCAGGGTAACGTTGCCGCTGGCGCTGCATGGCATTCTGGCTGGCGTGCTGCTGGCATTCGCCCGTGCGCTGGGTGAATTCGGCGCCACGCTGATGATTGCCGGAAACATACCCGGGCGCACACAAACATTGTCGATTGCCATCTACGAGGCAGTCCAGGCTGGCAACGACGACACGGCCAATACGCTGGTACTGGTCACGGCGCTGACCTGTGTGGTGGTACTGCTGATTGCAGGACGCCTGGCGCCTGATCGGTCGCGCATGAAGGGCATGGCAGGAGGGCGGCGATGATAGACATCAATATCGCGCGGCGCATTCATGCGGGAAAGCGGGAATTCCACCTGAATGTAGTGCTGCAGTCCAGCGCCCGCCGCATTGCCTTGTTTGGTCCATCCGGATCGGGCAAGACATTGACGGTGCATGCCATTGCCGGCCTGATGCATCCGGACAGCGGCTATATCCGCGTCGATGGAAGCACGCTGTTCGATGCGGGGAAAAATATTTTTCTGACGCCTCAGGAGCGCAAGCTGGGCTATCTGCAGCAGGATTACGGCCTGTTCCCGCACCTGACCGTCGAGCAGAATATCGGCTTCGGACTTAAGCAGGGCTGGCTAAACCCCAGGCGCAATTCCTTGCCGCGTCCCGCCATGCGCTGGGTGGACGCCTTTGACCTGCAAAGCGTCTTGCACAGCTATCCGCGTGAAATTTCGGGTGGCCAGAAGCAACGTACCGCACTGGCGCGCGCACTGGCGGTGCAGCCCAGGCTTTTGTTGCTGGACGAACCCCTGTCGGCCCTTGATGTGAACCTGCGCCGCACCATGCGCGAAGAACTGGCGGCTTTACAGGCCGCGCTTCAGATACCGACCATTTTGATTACGCACGACCCGGACGATGCGATAGCTCTGGCCGATGAAGTGTATCTGATACAGGATGGCAGCATTGTCGGACGCTGCCACCCGTCGGATTTGCACGAGCTTCAGTCCATCACACCCAGCATGACGCTGGATGCCTTGAAAATGGCATAAGCCTTTTGACCGGTTTCCAGCCCCATGGATGCCTGGCTTTCCCTGGAAATGATGGCCGCTATAACATGGCCTGTGGGCAATTCGATGCAGACTTCGCTATTGACGGCACCTTCGGTAATACGACTTACTTTGCCCGGCAGCTGATTGCGTGCTGATAAGCGCATGTTGTCACCGGCCTGACCTACCAGCACCGACGAGGCCTTGATGAAGGCCAGTGCGCGCTTGCCGGGTTCCAGCCCCAGACTCTGAGTGCTCTCGCTGGTGATGGAGGCCACAATGTGCGTCTCGCGGTTCAGTTCCAGTGTCACCTCATCGTTGACAGCGCCGGGAGTGATGGCAACTACGGTGCCTATAAGCTTGTTGCGTGCGGAAGTATCTATCATCATGTGCTGTATCACTTCCAGGTTGTGGCTGGCCTGATCATTGATGGTTGCGAGCCTGGCCATGAAGCGTTCGTGCTCGGCATGCAGCAGGGCGTATACGCGTATTAATTCATGAGCGCGAGCGGTCAGGTTCGCGCCACCGCCACGCTGGCCACCGGTGATGCGCTGTACCAGCGGCTCGCCCGCCAGATTATTCATCGTCTCGACCGCATCCCATGCGGCCTTGTAGCTCAAGCCGATTTTTTTCGCTGCAGCAGTGATAGACCCTTCTGAGTCGATGGCGGCCAGCAGCGCCATGCGTTTCTGATTTCCCCAGTTCTGTTGACCTGAACGGAACCAGATGGAGCCGGCCAGCTCTACAGGCGGAGTTTCTTGATCTTTATTTTGTTCAGACATAGGTTCAGTGTAGGCCGTTTTCGTTCAGGAAGTGGATTTCGGATAGGTGCAGGTGCCTTCAAAGTATGGACGCCGGGACAGCCGAAATTTAGCATGAGGCATACCTTGGGAACACAGGGTCCGAATCGCAGTCCGTGCGAACGAATTACACAGGAGACGAAATATGCAGACCAGTTTATGGAAATGTACCGCGGCGTCTATCGCCCTGACAGCCGGTGCCGCCACTGCCCACGCCCAGACACTATCCGACGATGTCATACGCATAGGTGTGCTTACCGATATTTCCGGCGTCTATGCCGATGTATCCGGCAAAGGGGCCATTGAAGCCGTGAAGATGGCGGTCGAGGATTTCGGCGGCACCATGTTCGGCAAGCCCATCGAGGTCATCTTTGCCGATCACCTGAACAAGCCCGATATTGGTGCCGCAAAGGCACGTGAATGGTTCGACCGCGACGGCGTCGATATGATTACTGACCTGGCTAACTCGGGGGTCGCCCTGGCCGTTGCCGGTATCGCCAAGGAAAAAAAGCGCCACATCATCGTCAATAATCCCTCCAATATGGGGCTCACTAATGCGATGTGTTCGCCCTACACCATACACTACACCTACGATGCCTATTCACTGGCTCACGGCACCGGGCGTACGGTTGCTGAACAGCCTGGTGGCGATACCTGGTACTTCCTGACGGTTGATTTTGCTTTTGGCATAGGCCTTGAAGAGCAGGTCAGTGAAGTCGTGCGCGCCGCTAATGGCAAGGTGTTGGGTGCAGCCCGCCATCCACTGGGCACAACCGACTACTCGTCCTATATTCTGCAGGCCCAGTCATCGGGTGCAAAAATCATAGGCCTGGCCTCCACAGGACACGACAGCATCAACGCCATCAAGGCGGCTCACGAATTTGGTCTTACGCCCAAGCAAAAGCTTGCCGGCCTGCTGCTCTGGATCAATGACATACACTCCATCGGCATTGATGTCGCCCAGGGCATGATGCTTACCAATGCCTGGTACTGGGATATGAACGATGGGTCCCGTGAGTTCGCAAAACGATATTACGAGCGTATGAACAGCATGCCCAATATGGCGCATGCAGGCGACTATTCATCCACCATGCACTACCTGAAGGCGGTGCAGGCAGCCGGCACAGATGACCCCGATGCGGTTTCGGCCAAAATGCGTGAAATGCCCATCAACGACTTCTTTGCCCAGGACGGCAAGGTCCGCGAAGACGGGCGCATGGTTCACGACATGTATCTGTGGGAAGTCAAATCTCCATCCGAGTCCAAGGGGCCATGGGATTACTTCAAGCTGGTCAAGACCATCCCGGCTGACAAGGCGTTTGCTCCGCTGGCCGACAGCACCTGCTATCTGGTCAAGAAGTAAGCCGGAAGCATACGGTGGATTCCACGCTTTACGGCATCGATCAAAGGCCTCGCAGCTTTCTAGCTGCGGGGCCTGGACCGGTACTCCGATGGGCGGAAGCCGGTCAGGCGCTTGAAGGTATTCGAGAAAGTGAAGGGGTTGATGTAGCCCACGTCCTGGGCAATGGCTTCAATTTTCTTTTGGGTAGTCACCAGCTGATGAGCCGCCTGCGCAATGCGCATGGTCGTCAGTTGCTTTCCCGGACTGCGGCCAAAGTTGCGCCAGCACAGTCGGCGCAAATGTTCAGGGCTGATATTCGCCAGGCGCGCAAGTTCTTCAAGTGTCCATGGCCGCCCGATGTCGTCAAGAATCGCCGACCACATGCTGTTCAGGCGTGGTTCGCGCTGCCAGGGGTCTACTATGCGGGTTACATAGCGTTCAATAATGTCTACCCAAATGGCGCAGGTGCCGGGGTCAGCATCCGACTCCATTTCAGCCGACAGTCCCAGTATGGCTTTTTCCAGCGGTCGTCCGTCGAACCTGGTCAGGCCTGGCGCCATGGCGCTTGCCAGCGATCTGGGCGAACTGGGCATGAAGCGCACCCAGCACAGCTGCCAGCGCTGACCAGGCAGGCAGTGGAAGGCATGCAGAACATGCGCAGGCGCGAAACTGGCCAGGCCAACGGTATGGCTGCGCCAGTTGCCATCCAGCAAGGTCTGGCCTTCGCCGCCCAGGCACACTTGCAGGAACGCGCCGCTAAGGTGGGTGCGAACTACCGTATACGGAGAGGCCGCATCTACGACGGCAACATGAGCAATATGCCGCGCGGCCAGCGCCTCACAGTGTTCGGCACGAACTGTGATGAGGCGGGTGTCATCGCCCAGAATATGCGTCTCGGTCTGCAGGTCAGGTTTCTCCATAAATCGAATCATTACACAAAAACGCGTTACTAAGGAGTTGTTATGGCAAGGCATGATCGCCAGGCATTGATGCAGAAGTTTCAGGACATGGTCGCACGGGGTGAACCCATTATTGGCGGTGGCGCGGGTACGGGTATTTCGGCCAAGTGTGAAGAGGCGGCCGGGATAGATCTTATTGTGATCTACAACTCTGGTCGCTATCGCATGGCAGGGCGCGCATCGTCGGCAGGCTTGCTGGCCTATGGCAATGCCAACGAAATTGTGCTCGAAATGGCCGGCGAGGTCTTGCCAGTGTGCAAGCGCACGCCCGTGCTGGCCGGAGTGAACGGCACCGACCCTTTTATCGTCATGCCGGTGTTCCTGAAAAAGCTCAAGGAGCTGGGATTTGCCGGCGTGCAGAACTTCCCCACCGTTGGCATTATCGACGGCACCTTCCGCCAAAGTCTCGAAGAGACCGGCATCAATTATTCAACGGAAGTCGACATGATCCGTCAGGCGCATGAACTGGATCTGCTGACTACGCCTTATGTGTTCAGTGCTGATGAAGCTGTTGAAATGGCCAAGGCGGGTGCTGATTTCATCGTGCCACACATGGGCGTGACCGTCGGTGGCACCATAGGGGCGAACTCGGCCAAAACGCTGGAAGAGTCTGTGCGATTGATCGATGAGTGGGGCGAAGCCGCACGAAAAGTCCGCAAAGACATCATCGTCATTGCGCATGGCGGCCCCATTTCCATGCCCGACGATGTGCAGTATGTGCTGGACCACAGCGAGCATTGCAACGGCTTCTACGGTGCCAGCAGCATGGAGCGGCTGCCTGTCGAGGTCGCCATCACCAAACATGTGTCTTTGTACAAGGCACTGTCACGTAAAAAAGGATGATCATGGCAAGAGTCTATGTAAGCGCCGTTATGGACGCCACATTGGATCAGGCGTGGGAGATGCTGCGCGATTTTGGTGATCTGGGCAATTATCATCCCTTCTTTGAAAATTCCTACATTGAAGACCAGTGGCCGGCAGACCGCATCGGTTGCGTGCGCCACTTCACCGTTCGTGACGGTGGCGGCATACTGCGCGAGCGATTGCTCGAGCTTTCCGATCACGAGCATCGCTGCACCTATGAAATCCTTCACATTGATGCCGACTGGACTAACTACGTGGCACAGATGCATTTGCTGCCGGTTACCGAAACGGGGCAGTGCTTTGGTGAATGGTGGGCCACCTTTGATGTGCCGGCGGATCAGGAAGCCGAGGCCGTCGAGCGTGTTGCCGATACCTTCCGGATATTCTTTCAGTGCGTGAATGAGCGTTACGGGAAAGGCTGATGACGACAACACCATCCGTCTGGGTGGTCGGAACCTTTGATACCAAGGCCGATGAACTTACGTATCTGGCCAGGTTGATCAGACAGGCCGGCCTGCCCGTGCTCACGGTAGACATCAGCACCCGCGGCACGGCAGGCCAGGCCGACCTGTCTGCCTCCGATGTGGCCGCTTACCATGAATCGGGTGCCGGGCATGTGCTGGGTGGCACCGACAGGGGTGCCGCGGTGATTGCAATGGGTCAGGCCTTGCGCCGCCTGATCGGTGACCGCAGCAAGGCAGGGCAGATCCTGGGCGTTCTGGGCATAGGCGGATCGGGTGGTACTTCCATGCTGGCACCCGCCTTGCAGGTATTGCCTTATGGCATGCCCAAGCTACTGGTGTCTACGCTTGCCGCGGGCAACGTTGCACCCTTTGTCGACGTATACGACATCATGATGCTGAACCCGGTGACCGACCTGGCAGGCATCAACCGCCTGTCACGCATGGTGCTGGCCAACGCAGCACATGCCATGGTCGGCATGGTCCAGCACCCGGTGCCCGAGCCTGCAACCGACGAGCTCCCCGCTATTGGTCTGACCATGTTTGGCGTCACCACCGAGTGCGTGCAAGCCGTTACACGGTTACTTGACTCTGATTACGATTGCCAGGTGTTCCATGCCAATGGCATAGGTGGCCGGACCATGGAGTCCCTGGCCCATTCCGGGTTGCTTCGCGCCATCGTTGATATCACCACGACCGAGGTGGGCCAGCATCTGGCCGGCGGGGTCTGCGACGCGGGTCCTGACAGGCTTGCTGCGGCGGCCGAGCTGGGCCTGCCCTGGATAGGTTCCGTCGGCGCGCTCGACATGATCAACTGGGGGGCGCGCGACACCATACCGGTCCGCCATGCCGATCGTCTTTTTCATACGCATAATGCCCACGTTACCCTGATGCGCAGTACAGCGGCCGAGCTGGAGCGGGCGGGCGAGCATATTGCCTTGCGGTTGAATCAGTCGCCGGGCATCGTGCGTTTGTTGCTGCCCATGCAGGGCCTGTCTGCCATCGATAGGCCTGGCGCGCCATTCCATGATCCGGATGCCGACCAGGCGCTGTTTTCTGCGATAGAGCGCCATTTTGTAGCTACCGACCGGCACCGGCTGGAAAAACTGCCGTGGCATATCAACGATCCTGAATTTGCAAGGGCACTGGCAACAACTGTGCGCGATGTGATGGAACCGTAAAGGAAGTCGTTAGAATAGGTCTGTTGCAGAATCGGCCAGGCGCGCCTCGACCCATGACAGACCTATTCCCACCCATCACGCTGGATGAGCTCGCAAGGCTGGAAGCCCAGGACGTACTGGTGCTGACCGTCAATAATCGTCACGCGCGCCGCATTCTTGCCGATCTGTCGGCATCGCTGAGCCCCGGACGCAGCGTGATGGCCGTACCCGATATCGTGCCCCTGTCAGGCTGGCTGCGGCGAGCCGCCGATCAGCTTTCCTTCGTACCCGATTGTGGCCTCGCTTCCCACACGCTGGATGCCTTCGGGGCGCAGTGGCTCTGGAAGCAAGTGATTGCAGAAGCTGAATCCGAGCGGGCCCTGCTCGACGTTGCCCAGGCGGCCAGACTGGCTGCCGAAGCTGACCGACTGATCGACGATTGGCACATACAACCCGCGCAAGGCACGGAGACCAGCGACTACCAGCATTTTCTGGACTGGCGCGAACGCTATCGAAAGCAGTTGGCACAGCTGGACATGGAGGACGCCAACCTTGCCTATGGTCGCATCGTCCAGGCAGTGCGCGACGGCATGCTCCAGGCGCCGGCGGGCACAATAGTGCTGGCCGGATTCAACGAGTTTTCGCCCCGCTTGTCCGATATGCTGCTCGCCCTGCAGGAGCAGGGGGTCAGGCTTGCGGTGTTGAGTGCACCCGTCCAGATGGCGGATACCGTGAAACGAGTGGTGGCACCAGGTCCTGACGACGAATGGCGGCTGGCGGTGCAATGGGCTGCCGACCAGTTGCAGATGCATCCGCAGGGCCGCTATGCCATAGTGGCCGCCCGGCTGGAGGCTGACGTGGTGCTTGCCCATCGCTGTCTTCGGAGCGGCCTGCTCGACGAACAAGGCCAGGTACTGCCTTATAACGTTGCAGTTGCACGCGCCATGAATGAATGGCCTCTGGTCGCGGCTGCCCTGGCATGGCTGCGTGTGCTGGCCGGTTTTACCATCAGGAATTCCTGCGCACCTGCCGACCTCGGGCCCGCTTTGCTGGCCGGTGCATGTGCCGGTGCCGGCCGCGAGGCTTCAGGTCGGGCTGCCATCGATGCGTTTTGGCGTCGGCGTGCCGTAATGGGTGTGTCTGCAACGTCGTTTGCAGAGCTGCTGGCTCAGCATGCGCCTGAACTTGCTACGGCCTGGCACGACAGCCACGCCTTGATGTCCGGGCAGTCAGGGCCGGCCACCGTTGATGTCTGGGTGCGGCGCTTCCGGCAGGGCTTGCAGATTCTGGGCTATCCCGGACAAGCCGTGCTGGATAGCCATGCCTTTCAACAGCTGGAAGCCTTTGATGGACTGATGGACAGTCTTGCGCGCCAGGCGCGTGTCATGGGCAACGTAAGCATGACGACCGCCGTGAGCCTGTTGCAGCGCCTTGCCCGTGAAACTCCGTTTCAACCTCAGCGGGATCCGGCGGCAAGACTGGATGTGCTGGGCTTGCTGGAGTCTGAGGGTGGGCGCTGGGATGGCGTATGGGTACTGGGACTGACCGATGAGGTGCTGCCGGCTCCACCCAGGCCCAATCCATTCATTCCACTGGCCGCATTGCGTCAGGCGCGTGCGCCACGCGCGACACCAGAGCGCGAATTGCATTGGGCCAGAACGCTTTATCAAAGCCTGCTCGCCAGTGCGCCGCAAGTGTGGCTGAGCCATGCCGAGTACGAAGGCGAGCGTGAGTTGCGCCCCAGTCCCTGCATTGCAGATATTGAAGCCAGCCCCAGGGAACTGCGTGCCCGGGAGCCTCGGCCCATCACGCTGGAATGTGTTCGTGATGAACAAGGCCCGCCCGTGCAGGCTGGTGCGCTGACCCGTGGCGGGATTGCTGTCATCGACACGCAGGCGCGCAATCCTTTATGGGCATTTGCCAAGTACCGATTGGGTGCAAGCGAGCTGCCTGACTACGCCCAGCTGTCTGACCAGAACGCCCGCGGACTGTTGCTGCACCGGGCCATAGAGCTGGTGTGGCGCATGCTCGCAGACCAGCAGGCACTGTTTGATCTGCAGGCAAATGGCGGCTTGCAGTCGCTGCTGGAACCATCCGTGCAACAGGCGGCAGATGAGTGCCTGCAGGACTATGCGCCGGCGGTCCGCCGGATGGAAACGGAACGCACGACGGGTGTGCTGCAGAAATGGCTGCTGCTTGAACTGACGCGTGAACCATTTCGGGTGCGTGATGTCGAGCAAACTTATGCGTGGTCGCACGGGGCGCTGCAGCTCAGCCTGCGCCTGGATCGCATAGATGAGCTGGCTGACGGGCGCCTGGCCGTTATCGACTACAAGTCGGGTGGCGGGCGCCTGGACCCCAAATCCGACTGGATGCGTGAGCGCCCGGTGGGCTTGCAACTGCCGTTTTATGCTTCGGTGCTCGCGCAAGACGATGCCCGTGTGGCCGCACTGGTGCTGGCACGGCTGCATGCCCGCGAAGTTCAGGTCAAGGGGCTGGCTGATGCCGATTACGGTTTTGAGGGGCTGGCCGGATTGTCCGACTGGCCGGCCTTTGCGGCGTACAGCTGGGATCAGCTGATGCAGCAATGGCGCGATGTCATCTGTTTGATGGCCGATGAATACGCAGCGGGTGTAGCGCGCAACCATAGTCTGCGAAAAGATGACATACAGTATTGCGATGTCTTGCCTTTGTTGCGCCTGAACGAGGAGTACCCACGTGTCGATTAAGCAACCCAGCGATAGTGCGGTACGCGCTGCGGCGATAGATCCTTCGCGTTCCTTCCTTATCCAGGCCCCGGCCGGCTCGGGGAAAACCGAGTTGCTTACAGACCGGATTCTGGCCTTGCTGGCGACGGTAAACCGTCCGGAAGAAATCGTATCCATCACGTTCACCCGCAAGGCGGCTTCGGAAATGCATGCCCGCGTTCTGGCCAAGCTGCAGGCGGGTATGGGCCCGCAGCCTGCAGAACCTTACAAGCTGCGCGGCTGGCAGCTTGCGCAAGCCGTTTTGCAACGTGATCGAGAGCTGGGCTGGGATCTGCTGGAGTACCCGGCCAGACTCAGCATCCGCACCATAGACTCTTTCTGCACCTGGCTGGTACGCGCCATGCCCTGGCTGACATCATTGGGTGGCGTGCCCGCCATCACCGACAATGCGCGGGAGCACTACGAGGCCGCCGCGCAGGCGACGCTGGCCATGGCTGATGACAATGCCGCCGTGGCAGGCCTGATCGCGCACATGGATGTGGACGTCCGCGCAGCACAGGAGTTGCTGGCCGATATGCTGGCCAGCAGGGATCAGTGGTTGCCATTGCTGGGGCAGGGGGCGGATGTCGACGTCTTGCTGGACAACCTGGACAGCGCCGTCGTGGCCGATCTGACGGCATTGGCACAGGCGATGCCTGCAGGGTGGGCGCAGGCGTTGGCGCCCTGTGTTTCAAGGGCTGCAAATGTCCTGGCCGCAGCCGGGAACGGCGCCAGCCTGGAAGCCTTGCAGTTTTGGGAGGGGGCTCCGTTCGGAACCGATATGGCGAGTCTGGAGCAGTGGCAGGCCTTGGCCAATGTTCTGCTGACCGGCAAGAATACCCTGCGCCGTCGTGTCACCATCAAGGAAGGGTTCGAAGCCAAGGCTGCCTACAAGGACGAGTTTCTGCAATGGCTCAATGCTGCGTCCGACTCGGAGGACTGGGTCGCCATGCTGGCAGGCATACGGCTTGCACCGGCCGAAGGCTATACCGACGAACAGCACGAAGTCCTGCTTTTGCTGGTCGAGGTGCTGTGGCTGGCTGCGGCGCAACTGAACCTGCGTTTTACCGAGGCGGCCGAGGTGGACTTCGCCGAGATTGCGCAGCGCGCCCTGCAGGCTCTCGGTCATGCCGATGATCCCACCGACCTGTTGCTCGCTCTCGATACGAGCATACGGCACATATTGATAGACGAATTCCAGGACACGAGCCAATCACAGATCGATCTGCTCGAGCGCCTGACTTCAGGCTGGCAAACGGGTGACGGACGTACATTGTTCCTTGTGGGCGACCCCATGCAATCCATCTATCGCTTCCGCAAGGCCGATGTGGCTTGCTTTCTGAAGGTGAAAGAGCAGGGGCTGGGCGACATCACCTTGACGGCGCTGGAGCTTACCGACAACTTCCGCTCGCAGGCCAATCTGGTGGATTGGGTCAATGCCACTTGCGGGCTCGTCTTCCCGGCCGAGAATCATGGCGGACTGGGGGCGATCACTTATACGCCGTCGGTGGCATTCCAGGACGGTGTGGATGGTCTGGGCGTGCAGTTTCACCCGATATGGCAGGACAAGGACAATGCCGATGAGGCTGACGATCCGGTGACAGCGGCCGAATCTGTCGCCATACATCTGGCCAGGCAAGCCTTGCAGCAATATCCCGACAGTCCTCATCCGGTTGCCATTCTGGTCAGGGCCCGCAGTCATCTCGATGCGATTGTGCACCGTCTGGCGCAGGAAGATATTCCCTGCCGTGCGGTCGAGCTTGTGTCCTTGCAGTCGCGCCAGGTTGTTATAGACCTGGCACAGCTTGCCCGGGCGCTGTCGCACGCCGGCGACCGATTGGCCTGGCTGTCGGTGCTGCGTTCGCCTCTTTGCGGGCTGACGCTGAACAGCCTGCATGCCGTGTTTGGAGCAGATCTGACTGCTGCCGTCCCGACATTGCTGGCCGCCTGGCTTGCACGCGATGCGGCCGGCCAGCCTGGTATTCATGAAGACGACGCCCGGCGCTTGCGTCATGCCGCAAGCATCCTGCTTGATGATGGCAATGCTTCAGGTACCCTGCCTTTTGCAGCCTGGCTTGAAACACGCTGGCTGGCCCTGGGCGGCGCCGATATCTACCCTGGCGCCAGCGACAGGGCAGACGCCGAGCGCCTGCTGCGCCTTATCGAAGAGCTTGCCCCCTATGGTGGTCTGAATCCGGTCGCCCTGGAAGACCGGCTGGCCAAGCTGTATGCCGCCCCAAGCAGCAGCGGCCGTGCCGTCGAAGTCATGACCATACATAAGTCCAAAGGGCTGGAGTTCGAAACTGTCATTCTGGCTGGAATGCATAAACGCCCGCGCGCCGACACGGCGCCGCTCATGCGTTTCGAGATGTCGGGCGGGCAGTTGCTGCTCGGACCCATCAAGCACAAGACTGCAGAAGAGCATGATCCTGTGTCGATTTATCTGGCCGAGCGTGAAAAGAAACGGGCTGCTTACGAAACAGACCGTCTGCTGTATGTTGCCCTGACCAGGGCGCGGCAGGAGCTGCATCTCATTGGTGTAGTCGGCCTGGATGACAAGACGGGCATCAAGCTGCCGGCCGGCAGTTCTCTGCTGGGGCGGTTGTGGGAGCATATCCGGATGCCCGATCTGCCCGAAGCCTCCGATCTCGAGGCGGTTGACGGCGTGTCAGGCGCCGCGGATGCACCGGCCGGCCGTCTGTTGCGGCGCATGACGCCCGACAGCGTGCCAGAGGTTCAGGCGACTGCTGTGCCTGCAGGGCAGGGCACTCCATGGCAGTGGCGAGTCGAATCGGGCGACGAAAGCGTGATCGGCACGGTGGCTCACGCCTGGCTGGAAAGGCTGGGCAACGAAGGCATGGCGTCCTGGCCGATCCGCCGGCTTGATGACACCATACCGGTGTTTCGCAAGCAGCTGGCGCGGGCAGGACTGGCCACCTCCGCACTCGATGCCGGGGCACAAGTCCTGCGTGACACGCTGGTGGCCACGATAGGGAGCGAACGGGGTGCCTGGCTGCTGGGGGTGGCCAGGGCGCATCGCGAGTGGTCCTTGCTGGACCTGAGCGGACGGGTTTCCGTCATCGACCTGGCCATTTCGCAAGAGCATGACTGGCTGGTGGTGGATTACAAGACCGGCATCCCGCAAGAGAGTGAAACGCTTGAGAGTTTTGCGGCGCGCATGCGTGACCGCTATCGCGACCAGATACAGCGCTACTGTGCGCACGTCAGTGCGATTGATGGTCGCCCGGCACGCGGCGCGCTGTATTTTCCCCGGGCCGACCTTTGGGTCGAGTACATGCAGGACGTGCCGCCGGCACGAGCAGGCAAGTCCTGTTAAACTTCAGTCTGGCGGGCCCCTTCGCATGGTCCGGCGGTGAAACTGGTCAGGTCGGGAACGAAGCAGCCATAGTCGCTTAGGGTCAGTGCCGAAGTCAGGCTCGCCTCTTCATGCCCGCCTCATATCCCCCCGAATACCCCAAGCGGCATCGAATCCGGTACACTTTTCCTTTATCGATCCGATCGCTCTCTGCTTAAGCTCCCCGCATGACTTATCTGGTACTGGCGCGTAAATGGCGGCCACGTTCGTTTGAGACCCTAATAGGCCAGGATCACGTGGTTCGTGCGCTCACGCACGCGCTGTCCACGCAACGTCTGCATCACGCCTGGTTGTTCACCGGCACGCGTGGGGTGGGCAAAACGACCTTGTCGCGCATACTTGCCAAATCGCTTAACTGCGAATCCGGCATTACCGCTACGCCCTGCGGGCATTGCCAGGCGTGTACCGAAATTGATGTCGGTCGCTTTGTTGATTATGTCGAGCTCGATGCCGCGTCCAATCGCGGTGTCGATGAAATGACGCAGTTGCTCGAGCAGGCGGTGTATGCGCCCAGCAGTGGCCGCTTCAAGGTCTACATGATCGACGAAGTCCACATGCTGACCGGTCATGCGTTCAATGCCATGCTGAAAACGCTGGAAGAGCCGCCGCCGCACGTTAAGTTCATCCTTGCCACGACCGATCCCCAGAAAATTCCCGTAACGGTGCTGTCGCGCTGTCTGCAATTCAATCTGAAGCAGATGACGGCCGAATCCATCGTAGAACACCTGCAAGAGGTTCTGGGCCAAGAGGGCATGCAGTACGAGGTCTCCGCCTTGCGATTGCTGGCGCAGGCGGCATCCGGATCCATGCGCGATGCGCTGTCCCTGACCGATCAGGCTATTGCCTATAGCGCCGGCAACCTTACGGGCGAGGCAGTGCAGGGCATGCTGGGCACCATAGATCAGCAGCATCTGGTCACTTTGCTGGGTGGGCTGGCTGCCGGCGATGCGGCTCAGGTACTGAAAGTGGCTGATGAACTGGCCTCGCGCGGGCTGTCGTATTCAGGCGCACTGGCTGACCTGGCCGTGCTGTTGTCGCGAGTTGCCATTCAGCAGCGCATTCCGGGAGCCATCGCTACCGACGACCCGCTTGCTGACGACATTGTCCGGCTGGCCGCAGCCATGCATCCCGATCAGACCCAGTTGTTTTACTCAGTGGCGGTACATAGCCGCGGCGAACTGTCGCTGGCGCCCGATGAATATGCCGGCTTCGTCATGGCCTGCCTGCGCATGCTTGCGCTGGTTCCCGCAGGTACGGTGCCGCCTCCTGCGCCACCGTCCGGCACCGACGACACCAAAACACAGGCCGTTGCACCCAACACTGAGCCTGATCCGGCGCCCGAGAGCCAGGCCGCACCCGATGCCGCCGATATTCCGGCATGGGAAGAAACGCCGGAAGGCTACGCCGAACAGGCTGAACCGGCCGGGCAGGCCAGCCCCGTTTACGAACCGGCGGCTGAAGCGGCGGCCGATGACAACCAGTTCGAAACTATGCAGCCCGTCGAGGCGACTGACGACGATGCGCGTCTCGAACCCGCCGACATGTCTGCCTACGATGGCCCGCCCGACGACTTCCAGGAAGCATCATTCGTACCGGATGACTTCCCGGAAATTGACGCCGTGCCCGACGACGCTGTTCCGGCGGCACTTATGGGCGAACGCAAGAAAACCAAAGGGCCGCGCCTGAAGGGTATGACGGCCCAGGACTGGCCTGCGCTGGCCGCAGTGCTTCCGGTCACGGGCTGGGCTGCCGAGTTGGCCCGTCAAAGCGAGTGGGTGGGTATCGATGGCGAACAAGTCACCTTGCGTGTGGCGATATTGTCCCGGGAAGACAGTGCGGGCAGGCAGCGCCTGCAAACCGTTTTGTCAGAACATTTCGGTACTGTGATTCGCTTGAATATCGAATACGGTACCACCGGCGATGAAACGGCTCATGCGGTTGAGCAAGCCCAGAAAGCCATACGTCAGCAAGAAGCCGAGCAGGCTGCGGTCAACGATCCCTTCGTCCAGACGCTCATCTCCGAGTTTGGTGCCCGGATGGTACCGGGCTCCATCAGCGCCACGCCCCTGCGTAAGGTGGCATAAGGCGCAGTTTTTTATATTTTTTATGTTCAGGAAATACCCATCATGATGAAAGGCCAGATCGCCGGCTTGATGCGCCAGGCGCAGCAAATGCAGGAAAACATGAAGAAGGCGCAAGATGCGCTTGCTGAAATTGTTGTGGAAGGTGCTTCAGGTGGCGGGCTCGTCAAGGTTTCCATGACTTGCCGTCACGACGTCAAGCGCGTAACCATAGACCCCAGTCTGCTTGCCGACGACAAAGACATGCTTGAAGACCTGGTGGCTGCGGCCTTCAACGACGCGCTGCGCAAGGCCGAAGCTACGTCCCAGGAAAAAATGTCTGCGGTCACGGCCGGCATGCCCCTGCCTCCCGGGATGAAGCTGCCGTTCTGATGGATTCGTCGCTGCCCGAGCCGGAGCCGCTCACCAGTCTGATTGAAGCCTTGCGCCGCTTGCCCGGCGTGGGAGTGCGCTCGGCCCGACGCATGGCCTATCACATGCTTCAGTACGATACCAACGGAGCCGAGCAGCTCAGCCGGGCTCTGGCCGCAGCGTTGCAGGACTTGCGCCACTGCTCACGATGCAATGGCTTTGCCGAAGAAGAGGTGTGCGCCACCTGCGCCAATCCCAAGCGCGATGCTTCTTTGCTTTGCGTGGTTGAAACGCCGGCAGATCAGAACATGATCGAATCCAGCCATGGTTATCGGGGCCTGTACTACGTGCTGATGGGGCGCCTGACGCCGCTTGAAGGTGTCGGACCCCAGGCTTTACAGTTCGACCGCCTGCTGCAGCGCGCTACCGACGGCGTCGTAAAAGAAGTCATCCTGGCTACAAACTTCACGGCTGAGGGCGAAACTACTGCGCATTATCTGTCCGAGCTGCTGCGCGCCCGCAACCTCACCGTTTCCAGGCTGGCTCGCGGCGTACCGGCAGGCAGCGAACTTGAGTATGTAGACGCGGGCACCATTGCGTGGGCCCTGATGGAAAGACGCCATACCTGACGCTCAAGCTGTCAGGCAATGGCGTGCGCTGCGCTTAAAACAGCGTGCCCTGGCTTTGCGCAGGTTGCGGACGGCAAAAATCATCAGTGTTCAACGACAGCTGTGCGTCGCGTTCGGGGTTTAGTCCGGCCTTGGCGCACGCTTTCCGGAAGCGCTGGCGGATAAGGTCGGCAAAAATACCGCTGCCTTTCATGCGAGTGCGGAAGTCGGAGTCATAAGTCTTGCCGCCACGCATCTGTTTGATCAGATTCATGACGTGAGCCTCTTTCAGGGGGTGGTGGGCAGCCAACCATTCCCGGAACAGCTCGGTGACTTCAAGGGGCAGCCTGAGCAGCACGTAAGCGGCATGGCGTGCGCCGGCCTCTTGGGCGCTGAACAGAATCTTTTCAATATCGTGATCTGTCAGTGCCGGAATGACCGGAGCCACGATGACGCCGGTGGGAATACCCGCCTGGGAAAGCTTGCGCAGGGTATTAAGCCTGGCGCCCGGCGCGCTGGCCCGTGGTTCCAGGGTTCTTGCGATGGTGCCATCAAGCGAACCGAGCGATATATATACCCGAACCAGATTTTTTTCTGCCATTCTGGCCAATATGTCGATGTCTTGTGTGATGGATGCCGACTTGGTGGTGATGGCGACCGGGTGGTTGAATTCGTGCAGGACTGCCAGAATAGTAGCGGTGATGCGCAGGCGCCTTTCTATGGGCTGATACGGATCGGTGTTGGCGCCCAGCGCAATCAGTTTTGGCACATACGATGGCCGGGACAACTCTTTGCGCAAGAGTTCGGCAGCATTGTGTTTGGCGTACAGCCTGGTTTCGAAGTCCAGCCCGGGTGAATGATTCAGAAAGGCATGTGTGGGCCGGGCGTAGCAGTAGATGCAACCGTGTTCGCACCCGCGATAGGGATTGATGGATTGATCAAACGGAACGTCGGGGGATTCGTTGCGCGAGATAATGGATTTTGCCGTTTCATTGCTGACGACGGTTGCTGGTCGGGGAGTGTTGTCATCGGGGACGACGCTGCCCCATTCGTCATCGAACGCTTGCCGCTGCAGCTGTTCGTAGCGGGATGTTCTGTTCGAGATGCTGCCCCGGCCTTTGATGGGCGTAGTCTGCATGGAGGGCTCTTGATAGCTGTATGAATATACAGTATATCAGGCCTGCCCGGCCGTCGAGCCACAATTGCGTTAAGGCCGGGCAGGAGGCTCCGGGGTTATTTTCCTCGCGCTTGTGCGATCAGGGCATCGAGCTTGATGCCATCGGCTACGAATGCACGTATGCCTTCGGCCAGTTTTTCGGTGGCCATGGCGTCCTGATTCAGCTCGGTGCGGAAGGACACTTCGTTGCTGGCTTGCCAGGCCGGCGCGTTTTGCTTTGCGTGCCCGGGGGTCAGCTGGCGGATCAGGCCGGTGGTGTTTCCGGAAAGCTGATTCAGCAGATCGGGGCTGATGGTCAGCAGGTCGCAGCCGGCCAAAGCCTGAATCTGGCCGATATTGCGGAAGCTGGCGCCCATGATCTCGGTGGGGATGTCGTAGGTCTTGTAGTAATCGTATATCCGTGTGACCGACTGCACGCCTGGGTCGGCGGCGCCGGCACTTGCGGTTTCGTCCCATTGGGCGCCCGCGTTTTTCTTGTACCAGTCATAGATACGACCCACAAACGGGGAAATCAGTTGCACCTTGGCCTGGGCGCATGCAAGAGCCTGTGGCAGGCAGAACAGCAGCGTCATGTTGCAGCGTATGCCTTCGGCCTGCAGCACCCTGGCTGCCTGTATGCCTTCCCATGTTGAAGCCAGCTTGATCAGCACGCGTTCGCGCTCAATGCCGCTGCGTTGATACAGTTCAATAAGCTGGCGGGCACGCTCGATGCTGGCCTGGGTGTCGAAGGACAGGCGTGCGTCGACTTCGGTGGATACCCGCCCCGGGATAATGGACAGAATCTCGCGGCCAAAGGCAACCAGCAGGTGGTCGACCAATTCGCTGGCCGACGCATTGGCGTGGTCGCTGACGACTTTATCCAGCAAATAGCGGTTTTCTTCCTGCTGTGCCGCCTTCAGGATAAGCGAAGGGTTGGTGGTTGCATCGGTAGGCCGATACTTGCGCATGGCCTCGAAATCACCTGTATCGGCAACGACAGTCGTAAATTGGCGAAGTAAATCAAGCTGATTGGACATAGGTTGGTTACACCATCATTATTTAATATCGACCCGTTCAAAAGGGTCTGGAGGTTCTCAATGTATAATTAGAAGGTTTAATTATCGACTTTACAACCGGGGTTTACAGTGCTGCCGCCACTCTTTTCCAAAGAGCCAAATCAGGCTCCTTCCGCAATTCTTGCATTGGCAGACGGTACCATCTTCAAGGGTGTCTCTATTGGCGCCGATGGTTATTGCGTGGCTGAAATCGTATTCAATACGGCCATGACGGGCTACCAAGAGATTCTGACCGATCCAAGTTACAGCGGTCAGATCGTTACTTTAACGTATCCACATATCGGTAATACCGGTGTCAACGACGAAGACGTGGAATCCACACAGGTGCATGCGGCCGGGCTGGTCGTGCGCGACTGCGCCTTGCGTGTATCCAGCTTTCGCGCCAAACAGTCTCTGCCTGACTACCTGAAAGAGCAGGGTATTGTTGCTATTTCAGGGGTAGACACCCGCAAGCTCACACGTATTTTGCGTGATGGCGGTGCGCAGGGCGCCTGCATACTGGTGGGCGATGATGCCGAACGCGCCGTGCAGCTGGCCCAGGGCTTTCCTGGCATGTCCGGACAAGACCTGGCCAAAACGGTTTCCATCAAAGACAGTCAGAACTGGCGTGAAGGTACCTGGCAACTGGGCAAGGGCTTTAACCAACCCGAAGACACAAGCTATCACGTCGTAGCATACGACTATGGCATCAAGACCAACATTCTTCGCCTGCTGGCCGACCGTGGCTGCCGCATTACCATGGTGCCGGCCCAAACGCCCGTCCAGGAAGTCCTCGACCTGAAGCCCGACGGCATTTTTCTGTCCAACGGCCCTGGCGACCCCGGGCCCTGCGACTACGCCATCGAAACTTGCAAGGCGGCGCTCGAGAAAAAAATTCCGTTGTTCGGCATTTGCCTGGGTCAGCAGATCATGGGCCTGGGGCTCGGCGCCAAAACGGTCAAGATGAAGTCAGGCCACCATGGCGCCAATCATCCAGTGCAAGACCTTGATACCGGTCGTGTCTTCATCACCAGCCAGAACCATGGCTTTAATGTCGACAAGGAAAGCCTGCCGGCCAATGCCCGCATGACACACGTATCTTTGTTCGATGGCACTTTGCAAGGCTTCGAGCTTACCGATGCGCCCGCATTCTGCTTCCAGGGTCACCCTGAAGCCAGCCCCGGCCCACACGACATCGTGGTGCTTTTCGACAAATTCATCAGCCTCATGGCTGGCAAAAAATAAATCAGCAATATGCCAAAGCGTTCAGATATAAAAAGCATACTCATCATTGGCGCGGGCCCGATCATCATCGGGCAGGCCTGCGAGTTCGACTATTCCGGTGCACAGGCCTGCAAGGCGCTCAAGGCCGATGGTTTCCGTACCATTCTGGTCAACAGCAATCCCGCCACCATCATGACCGACCCGGAAACGGCCGATGTGACCTACATCGAACCCATTACCTGGGAAGCCGTCGAGAAAATCATCGAGCGCGAGAAGCCCGATGCCTTGCTGCCCACCATGGGCGGCCAGACCGCGCTGAACTGCGCCCTCGATCTGGTGCATAACGGCGTACTGGAAAAGCACGGCGTTGAGCTCATAGGCGCCAACGAGCACGCCATCGAAAAGGCGGAAGATCGCCAGAAATTCAAGCAGGCCATGAATGACATCGGCCTTGAATCGGCAAAATCCGGTGTGGCGCACTCCATGGACGAAGCCTGGGCAGTGCAGCGCCGCATTGGCGAGGAAGTGGGCACCGCGGGCTTCCCCGTGGTTATACGTCCCAGCTTCACCATGGGTGGCTCGGGCGGTGGCATTGCCTACAACAGCGAAGAGTTCGAAAGCATTTGCCGGCGTGGCCTGGAAGCGTCGCCGACCAACGAACTGCTCATCGAAGAATCACTGCTGGGCTGGAAAGAGTATGAAATGGAAGTCGTGCGCGACAGCGCCGACAACTGCATTATTGTTTGTTCCATCGAGAACCTGGACCCCATGGGCGTGCATACCGGTGACTCCATCACCGTGGCGCCTGCGCAAACCCTGACCGACAAGGAATACCAGATCATGCGTAACGCATCGATCGCGGTATTGCGCGAGATCGGGGTTGATACGGGTGGTTCCAATGTGCAGTTTGCCGTGAATCCCAAAGATGGCCGCATGATCGTCATCGAGATGAATCCACGTGTATCCCGTTCGTCGGCACTGGCGTCCAAGGCTACCGGCTTTCCTATAGCCAAGGTAGCCGCTCGCCTTGCCGTGGGCTATACCCTGGATGAACTCAAGAACGAAATCACCGGTGGTGCAACACCGGCCTCGTTCGAGCCCACCATAGACTACGTTGTCACCAAGGTGCCGCGTTTCGCCTTCGAAAAATTCCCTCAGGCCGACTCGCGTCTGACGACACAGATGAAGTCCGTGGGCGAAGTCATGGCCATAGGCCGCACCTTTCAGGAGTCCTTCCAGAAAGCCTTGCGCGGCCTGGAAGTGGGTGTTGACGGCCTGAACCAGAAGACTACCGATCGTGAAAAGCTCCAGATAGAGCTTGGCGAGCCCGGCCCCGAGCGTATCTGGTACGTGGGCGACGCCTTTGCGCAAGGCTTCAGCCTGGAAGAAGTCCATAGCCTGACCAGCATCGATCCCTGGTTCCTTGCCCAGATCAAGGAAATCGTCGATATCGAACTCGCGCTCGAGCAAAAGACGCTGGCCGATCTCGATTACGACATCGTCTGGCAGCTCAAGCGCCGTGGCTTTTCCGACCGTCGTCTGGCATTTTTGCTGGACTCGTCCGAAAGCGAGGTGCGCAAGTTGCGCCATCAGTTGGGTGTGCGTCCGGTTTACAAGCGGGTCGATACCTGCGCCGCCGAGTTTCCCACTCGTACGGCCTATATGTATTCCACCTATGAAGATGAATGCGAAGCGGCGCCCTCCGATCGCAAGAAAATCATTGTTCTTGGCGGTGGCCCCAACCGTATTGGCCAGGGTATCGAGTTCGACTATTGCTGCGTGCATGCCGCTCTGGCCCTGCGCGATGACGAATACGAAACCATCATGGTCAACTGCAACCCTGAAACGGTTTCCACCGATTACGATACGTCCGACCGTCTTTATTTCGAGCCGCTTACGCTCGAAGACGTGCTGGAGATCGTTCACAAAGAGAACCCTGTCGGCATGATCGTCCAGTACGGCGGCCAGACTCCACTGAAGCTGGCGCGTGCGCTCGAAGCCAACGGTGTGCCCATCATCGGTACCAGCCCCGAGTCCATCGACGTAGCCGAAGACCGCGAGCGCTTCCAGAAGCTACTCAACAAGCTGGGGCTGCGTCAGCCGCCCAACCGCACCGCGCGCACCGAGGGCGAAGCCCTGGCGCATGCCGCCGAGATCGGTTATCCCCTGGTGGTACGCCCCAGCTATGTGCTGGGTGGTCGTGCCATGGAAATCGTGCACGAGCAGCAAGACCTGGAGCGCTATATGCGCGAAGCGGTCAAGGTCAGCAACGATTCTCCGGTGCTGCTGGATCACTTCCTGAACAACGCCACCGAAGTTGACGTCGATTGCATTGCCGACGGTGAAGTCGTGTTCATAGGCGGCGTCATGGAGCACATCGAGCAGGCCGGCGTGCATTCGGGTGACTCGGCTTGCAGCTTGCCACCATACTCGCTGTCCGACGAGATCATCACCGAGATCAAGCGCCAGACGGAACTGATGGCGCGAGCCCTGAACGTCAAGGGCCTCATGAACGTGCAATTCGCCATCCAGGATGGCGAGGTTTATGTGCTCGAGGTGAACCCTCGTGCCTCCCGCACCGTGCCGTACGTTTCCAAGGCTACCGGCCTGCAGCTGGCCAAGATCGCAGCGCGCGCCATGGCCGGAAAAACGCTGGCCAGCCAGGGCATACACAAGGAAGTGGTGCCTGATTATTTCTCGGTAAAGGAAGCCGTATTTCCTTTTGTCAAGTTCCCGGGCGTCGATACCATTCTCGGACCGGAAATGAAATCCACCGGCGAGGTAATGGGCGTCGGTACCAGCTTTGGCGAAGCCTTCGTGAAGTCACAGCTTGCCGCCAGCGCCTGGCTGCCCGAGTCCGGTACCGTGTTCATCAGCGTGCGTGCCCAGGACAAACCGCGTGCAGTCGAAGTCGCTCGCGGCTTGAGCGACCTGGGCTACAAGATAGTCGCTACACGTGGTACCGCAGCCGCTATCGAGGAAGCTGGTCTGAAGGTGCAGGTGGTCAACAAAGTCACCGAAGGCCGTCCGCATATCGTCGACATGATGAAAAACGGCGAGATTTCCATGGTCATCAATACTGTCGAAGAGCGGCGCAATGCCATTGCCGACTCCCGTGCGATACGCACCAACGCACTGGCTTCTCGCGTGACATTCTTCACGACCATTGCCGGGGCTCGTGCAGCCGTCGAAGGCCTGCATTATCTGCGCAAGGGTGATGGCCTGAAGGTTTATTCCCTGCAGGAACTGCACGCTTCCTTGCCGGCGCAATAAGGCTGGCGCGTTGACATCGCGCGTTTTCATTACCGGGGCCAGCAGCGGCATAGGAGCCGCTCTGGCCCTTGCTTATGCCCGGCGCGGCGCGCAGCTGGGCTTGTTGGGCCGCCGTACTGAAGCCTTGCAGGCGGTCGTCGATAGCCTGCCGGGCAGCGGTCATGTCATCTATACCGTCGACGTTCGCGACCGTGATGTCTTGCATGCTGCCGCCAATGATTTTCTTGCCGACGGGCCGGTCGATGTCGTCATTGCCAGCGCCGGTATCAGCGTGGGGACGCTGACTGAAGAGCTCGATGACTATCGGGTATTTGAAGCCATTATTGCGACCAACTTGAACGCCACGGTCGCCACGTTCGAACCTTTTGTGGCAACCATGAAAAAGCAGGGCAAGGGGCGTCTGGTTGGCGTGGCCAGCGTTGCGGCTGTGCGTGGCCTGCCGGGTGCCGGCGCTTATAGTGCTTCCAAGGCTGCAGTACGCACTTATTGTGAAAGCCTGCGGGTGGAGCTGAGCCAGACCGGAGTCAAGGTGGTTACCCTGGCGCCCGGATTCATACAAACCCCCATGACGGCGCATAATCCCTACAAAATGCCTTTCCTTATGCCTGTTGAAAAGTTCGCGGCGCAGGCCGTGCTGGCTATAGGGCGCGGTGTGTCGTACACCGTGATCCCATGGCAGATGGGGTGGGTGGCCAGGCTGTTGCGTCTGGTGCCGGACCGTCTGTACGATTATTTTGCCGTCCGCCGCGAGCGCAAGCCCAGGCAGAACTGAAAGCACGGCATGGCTTGCCGGCGGGTCAGTACAAAGTGCGCCTAAAGCACGTCATCCAGCGCAGTTTGTTCAAGATGCTCTGTCTGGCCCCAGTCCTGCGCGCTCCAGTGCCCGTCTGCACTGATGTTGAAGCGATTGATGCTGACATTCAGTATAGGTGCGTGTCGTGGCGCATCCAGCGCTATTGCGCTGGCCTTGCGCCAGGCGATGTCTATCACGCCTCCGTGTGAAAAGACCATGACATTGCGTCCGCGATGGCGTTGTGCGAGCGCCTCGAAGGCGTTGACAACGCGTTGGGCAAACGCAGCCAGGCTCTCACCCTGTTCTATGTCTTGTTCGGGGCTGCGAAAAGCCAGTGTGCGTAAATCCTTCAGGTTGCTCCAGTCCTGTCCTTCGTATATGCCGTAGCAGCGCTCGCGCAGCTGTGGATTGCGTTCGACTGGCAGATCGAAATGGCTGGTGGCGCTGACCGCAGTGTCGTACGCCCGGCCAAGGTCACTGCTCACGACGGCATCTATGCGGGAATCGAATCGGGGTGAACGCAGGTATAGCCCAAGCCGCTGCGCCTGTTCGATGCCTGCGGCATTCAGGGGGATGTCCAGGTGACCCTGAAGACGTCTTTCCGCATTCCATTGGGTTTCGCCGTGTCGTATCAACCAGAATTGTGTGGTGTGCATGCCTGCCTGTAGCCCTGGCCGCAGGCCATTGGGCAATGGAAATATTTGATATGGATAAATTATGTTGCAGTTCAATGTAGGCTAACCGTACACTTTCGCCTGCATATTGCCCTTATTTTAATAAAAAGCGAAATACTCCATGTCCAACTCCTATTTTCCCCGCTGGCGCAAGGTGCCGGGCGGCGCCAATGGTGTCGTCGTGCAGCCTGACGAGTGCATGTCCTGGCCGCAAAACATAGCCATGGGTGCGCAGCACGTCGTGGCCATGTTCGGCTCAACGATCCTGGCACCCTTGCTCATGGGTTTCGATGCCAATGTTGCCATCCTGATGTCCGGTGTGGGCACGCTGATATTTTTCTTTTTTGTGCGTGGACGCGTGCCCAGCTATCTGGGCTCCAGCTTTGCCTTCATTGGTGGTGTGATTGCGGTCACAGGTTATGCCGGTGCGGGCCCCAATGCCAATATCGGTGTTGCGCTTGGCGCCATCATTGCCTGCGGCTTTGTATATACCTTGATAGGCCTGCTGGTCTGGTGGATGAATGCCCGGTCCGGTGGTGCCGCACAATGGATTAATAACTGGATGCCTCCGGTTGTGACCGGTGCCATCGTGGCGGTAATCGGTCTGAACCTGGCTCCTATTGCAGCAAAAGGCGCCATGGGTGGATCCACCTTCGATGCCCTGATGGCTCTGATGACGGTGCTTTGCGTGGGTGGTGTGGCGGTCTATACGCGCGGCACCGTTCAGCGACTGCTGATTCTGATAGGCCTGCTGCTGGCTTGCATCGTTTACGGCGTACTGGCCAATGGTCTGGGGCTGGGCAAGCCCATCGATTTCAGCGGTGTCGCCAACGCCGCCTGGATCGGCCTGCCGCAATTTGCCGCACCGGTATTCGAGATGCATGCCATGAGCGTGATTGTTCCTGTGGCCATCATTCTGGTTGCCGAGAACCTGGGTCACATCAAGGCAGTCAGTGCAATGACGGGCCAGGATCTGGACCGCTACCTGGGGCGGGCCTTTGTGGGCGACGGCGTGGCCACCATGGTATCGGGGGCGGTGGGCGGAACGGGTGTAACGACCTATGCCGAAAACATCGGCGTCATGACCGTTACCCGCATCTATTCCACGCTGGTATTCGTCGTGGCAGCCTGCTTCGCTATTTTGCTGGGTTTCTCACCGAAATTCGGCGCCTTGATACAAACCATACCCGGCCCGGTGCTGGGCGGAATGTCGGTCGTGGTGTTTGGCCTGATTGCTGTGGCCGGTGCACGGATCTGGGTGGTAAATCAGGTTGATTTTGGCGACAACCGCAACCTCATCGTGGCCGCAGTCACGCTGGTGCTTGGTGCCGGTAATTTTTCCCTTCAGTTTGGTGCGTTCAGGCTGGACGGTATCGGTACCGCGACCTTCGGGGCGATCATTTTGTACGCCTTGCTGCGCATCGGGTTACCGTCAACCGAAGGGAAAAAGGCATAAAACAGGTTGGGCTTGCAATTTCCCTGAAGTTTGCCGACAATAGCTACAAATCCCCGGTTTGTGTTTCAGCCGGGGTTTTGCTTTACGTTGGGTCCAGTCGTTGTTTTTACAGCTATAAGAAATTAGTGATGGCTTGGCTTCGCATACCCGGGCGGTAATCTCCGGCCCAGGCAACAGTTTTTTATTAGGCGCTCCTTTGTGGGGAGCGTCTTTTTACTTTTTACTCAGGAATACCTATGTCTGCGATACCGTTGACAGCACGCGGCGCTGAGCGTCTGCAAGCAGAATTACATCGTTTGAAAACCATAGAGCGGCCCGAGGTCATCAATGCCATCGCCGAGGCGCGCGCCCAGGGCGATTTGTCGGAAAACGCCGAGTACGACGCCGCTCGCGAGCGCCAGGCTTTTGTCGAGGGCCGTATCCAGGAGCTGGACGGCACGCTGTCGAACGCCCAGATCATCGACCCATCCAAGCTGGATGTCGAAGGCAAGGCCGTATTCGGCGCAACCGTTGAAATCGAAGACCTGGAGTCGGGCGAGCGCGTCAAATACCAGATCGTGGGCGACGTCGAGGCCGATATCCGCTCTAACCAGATTTCCGTCTCCAGTCCTGTGGCGCGTGCCCTGATTGGTCGCGCACAGGGTGATGTGGTCGAGGTCAAGGCGCCCGCCGGCATCCGCGAATACGAAGTGGTAAGCGTAAGTTACCTCTAAAATGACTGTGCGCGCCCGGAGCGCGCAAGCAGGCAATTGCAGGTTGATGCAAAGAAGAAAGCCCATACGCAAACATGCGATGGGCTTTATCATTTAAAATTCCAGCCGCGTACTTTCAGGGGCGCGGCTTCGGGTATCAGCGTTTGCCGGAACGGGTTAACGAGCGGCGCCCGGCTCGTAACGATAATGCGCTGCCGGCACGACGCGGTATGCCGTGTGCCGGGCGATCGGCCGGAGCACTTGCGCGGCGGGCTCGTGGAGCCGCTTTTTCGGTGCTTTCGGCTTTGAGTGTTGCCCGTTTGGCTTTTTCGCTGCGGCGAGTGCGTGTTACACCCTCGGCCGCCTGTTTTTTCGGGGTGTAAGGTTCCGAAGGCTTGCGGGTGGCTCGTGTGGCGTTTTCTGCGTCGGCTTTGGCTTTCTGGGCAGCGACATCCGGCCGGTAAATGATCAGTGTTTTGCCCAGGTGGTGAACCAGCGCGCACGACAGCGAGTCGCAAATGGTTTCCAGCATGGCATTGCGCGCGTCGCGCTCTTCGCCGGCAATACGAACCTTGATCAATTGATGGGCGTTCAGGTTAAGGTCGATTTCTTTCAGTACGGAATCAGACAGGCCCCGGTCACCGATCAGGACGACCGGGCGCAAAGGGTGGGCAGCAGCGCGCAGTGCGCTACGCTCTTGGGAAGTAATTTCAAGTTTGGGCATAGAGAGATTGTACGGGAATGGCCAAAAAAAAATTCTCAAAAGATTGGGTCATGCAGCATATTAATGACCCATACGTCAAAATGGCGCAACAAAAGGGTTACAGGGCGCGGGCTGCGTTCAAATTAACCGAGATTCTTGACGCCGAAAAACTGTTGCGGCCGGGCGACATCGTGGTCGATCTCGGGTCAGCACCCGGTAGCTGGTCGCAGGTCGCACGCGAGCGTCTGCTTGGTCCCGGCGGTGTGGTGCAGGGCCGTATCGTTGCCCTGGACATGCTCCCCATGGAGCCGATTGCAGGTGTCGAGTTCATTCAGGGTGATTTTCGTGAAGACGCCGTGCTCGATCAGTTGAAAAATCTCGTAGGCGATGCGAAGGTTGATCTTGTTATTTCGGATATGGCCCCCAACTTATCCGGTGTGAGTTCAGCGGATTCAGCTAGAATTCAGCATGTGTGCGATTTAGCGCTCGATTTTTCATGCCAGCACCTCAAACCCGAGGGGGCATTGATCGTCAAGGCGTTTCATGGCAGCGGTTTTTCACAGATCGTCGAATCGTTCAAGCGCCACTTCATGCGTGTAGTAGAACGAAAACCCAAGGCGTCCCGTGACAAGTCGTCTGAAACCTTCCTGGTGGCACGCCGTTTGAAGCCTTAGGGTTTCCAAAACATCATTCTTTCTATCGGGTAGAATGAACTATTGACATACTTGTTGTGCTGCCGTTATTGCGGAAGTCTGGCAAGCCGAAGTTACAAGTAGGAGGTTGGCTTTGAACAACTCGTTTTCCAAAGTTGCGATCTGGATGGTGATTGCGTTGGTCCTGTTTACTGTATTCAAGCAGTTCGACGGGCGCGCAGCTACAACCGAGACCGTAACTTATACCCAGTTCATGAAAGATGCTCAGGCTGGGCGCATTTCCAAAGTTGATATCCAGGGCGACACGCTGCATGTCACGCCCGATGCTGGTCGCCCTTACAGCCTGACCTCGCCGGGTGATCTCTGGATGGTTCCCGAGTTGGTCAAGTCCGGCGTTCAGGTTTCCGGCAAGGCCCGCGAAGAGCCTTCCTTCCTGACCAGCCTGTTTATTTCCTGGTTCCCCATGCTGTTGCTGATCGGGGTCTGGATCTTCTTCATGCGTCAGATGCAGGGCGGCGGCAAGGGCGGAGCCTTCAGCTTCGGCAAGTCACGTGCACGCATGCTCGACGAAAACACCAATAACATTACCTTTGCCGATGTCGCCGGCTGCGACGAGGCCAAGGAAGATGTACAGGAGCTCGTTGACTTCCTGCGCGACCCCACCAAGTTTCAGCGTCTTGGCGGCCGTATTCCACGGGGTGTGCTCATGGTGGGCTCGCCCGGTACTGGTAAAACCTTGCTGGCCAAGGCTATTGCCGGCGAAGCCAAAGTGCCTTTCTTCAGTATTTCCGGTTCCGACTTCGTCGAAATGTTCGTGGGTGTGGGTGCAGCCCGTGTGCGCGACATGTTCGAGAATGCCAAAAAGCAGGCGCCGTGCATTATCTTCATCGATGAAATCGATGCTGTCGGTCGTCAGCGGGGCGCTGGCCTGGGTGGCGGAAACGACGAACGCGAGCAAACGCTGAACCAGCTGCTGGTTGAAATGGATGGTTTCGAAACAGGTCAGGGTGTTCTGGTCATTGCCGCAACCAACCGTCCCGATGTGCTTGATCCGGCGCTTTTGCGTCCCGGCCGCTTCGACCGTCAGGTCGTGGTATCCCTGCCCGATATTCGGGGCCGAGAGCAGATCCTGAAGGTGCACATGCGCAAGGTGCCTCTGGCTACCAACGTTGACGCACTGGTCCTGGCTCGCGGCACGCCCGGGTTTTCAGGTGCCGATCTGGCCAATCTGGTCAACGAAGCCGCTTTGTTCGCGGCACGGCGCAATGGCCGTACTGTCGAAATGAGCGACTTCGAAAAAGCCAAAGACAAGATCATCATGGGCGCCGAGCGTCGCTCCATCGTCATGCCCGAAGAAGAGCGCCGCAATACGGCATATCATGAATCGGGTCACGCGCTGGTGGCACGTCTGCTGCCTAAAACCGATCCGGTCCACAAGGTCACCATCATTCCGCGTGGCCGGGCCCTGGGGGTAACCATGCAGTTGCCCGAGGGTGATCGTTACAGCATGGATAAAGAACGCTTGCTCAATACCATCGCCGTGCTGTTTGGTGGTCGTATTGCCGAAGAAGTGTTCATGAATCAAATGACCACCGGCGCGTCGAACGACTTCGAGCGTGCAACTGCAATTGCCCGCGACATCGTCACACGCTATGGCATGACCGACTCGCTGGGGCCGGTGGTGTACGCCGAAAACGAAGGCGAGGTTTTCCTGGGGCGCAGCGTTACCAAAACCACGCACGTGTCAGAAGCCACCATGCAGAAGGTTGACCACGAGATTCGCACCATCATTGACGAGCAATACGCTATTGCACGCAAGCTGATCGAAGACAACCGCGACAAAATGGAAGCCATGACGGCGGCCTTGCTTGAGTGGGAAACCATTGATGCCGACCAGATCAACGACATCATGGAAGGACGTCCTCCGCGCGCTCCGCAAACACCGGAAAGCAAGAACGATACGTCCGATCGCACGCCTCCCACCGGGCTGAGCTCGGCCGACGGTAGCGCTGCAGCAACACCAGTCTAGGGATCATTGGCACGTTATCAATGAGTTCAACCTTGCTATGCGGGCGCTTCGAGCTTGATCTCGAGCGCCCATTGATAATGGGGATAGTCAATGTCACCCCAGACTCCTTTTCCGACGGCAACAAGCATTTCAGTGCCGATCAGGCCATCGCTCATGGCCGGCTGCTGATCGAGCAGGGGGCCGATATCCTGGATATCGGTGGTGAATCTACACGGCCTGGCGCCGACCCGGTCCCTGCCGACGAAGAGCTCAAACGCATATTGCCGGTGATCCGCGGATTGCACGACGCCGGCGTGCCTTTGTCGATCGATACGTTCAAGCCTGAAGTCATGCGCGGTGCGCTCGAGGCCGGCGCCGACATGATCAACGATATCTACGCCCTGCGTCTTCCCGGCGCACTGGCTGCTGTGGCGGATTCGCGCTGTTGCGTATGCGCAATGCACATGCAGGGCGATCCCAAGACCATGCAGCAGGCTCCCCGCTACGAAAATGTGATGCAGGACGTCGAGCAGTTTCTGCACGAGCGCATTGCAGCCCTGCTGGAAGCGGGCATAGACCGGCGGCGCATTGTCCTGGATCCGGGATTCGGGTTTGGTAAAACCCCCCAGCAGAATTATTTGTTATTACGGCGGCTGCACGAGCTTGATGGCCAGGGCTATCCCTGGCTACTGGGCCTGTCCCGCAAATCCATGATAGGTCATATTGTTGACCGCGAACCCGCACAACGGGTATCGGGCAGCGTGGCAGCGGCATTGGCCGGTCTGGCGCGCGGCGCGAATATCTTGCGTGTGCACGACGTGGCCGAGACGGCAGATGCCGTAAAAGTATGGCGTGCAATTGAACACGGAGATTTTTTATGACGAAGCGTAAATATTTCGGTACCGACGGGGTGCGCGGTGAAGTGGGTGGTTCAACCATCAACGCCGAATTTGCCATGCGGCTGGGCTATGCAGCCGGGCGGGTACTGGCGCGTCAAAATCCGGGCCGTGGGCGTCCTACTGTTGTGATCGGGAAGGACACGCGTATCTCGGGCTATATGCTCGAGTCAGCCCTGGAGGCCGGTTTGTCGGCTGCGGGCATCGACGTATTGCTGGCGGGACCGGTGCCTACGCCTGCTGTTGCGTATCTGACCCGTGCTTTGCGGCTGGTGGCCGGTATCGTCATCAGTGCCTCACACAATCCCTACCAGGATAACGGCATCAAGTTTTTCTCGGCATCCGGGATGAAACTGCCTGATGAGGTCGAGGCCGAAATTGAGGCCGCCATCGATGAGCCCCTGGGTTGTGTGAGCTCCGAAGCGCTCGGCAGGGCCCGTCGCATCGAGGATTCGGCCGGACGCTATATCGAGTTTTGCAAAAGTACCTTCCCCAACGAGCTGGATCTCTCGGGTTTTTCCATCGTGGTTGATGCAGCCCATGGGGCCGCTTACCAGGTTGCCCCTCACGTATTCCGCGAGCTGGGCGGTGAGGTCTTTGCCATAGGTTGCCAGCCGGACGGTTTCAACATCAACGAAGGTGTGGGCGCCATGCATCCCGAGCGTCTGGTGTCTGAAGTGCAGGCCCGTGGGGCCGACCTGGGCATTGCTCTCGACGGCGACGCCGATCGCCTGCAAATGGTGGATGGCAGCGGACGCCTCTATAACGGCGACGAGCTGCTTTATGCCATCGTGCGTGACCGCATGATGCAGGGTCCGGTCGAGGGCGTGGTGGGTACGTTGATGACCAACCTTGGCCTGGAAAAGCAGATGGAAGCGCTGGGCGTGGGCTTTGCGCGCGCCAAGGTCGGCGATCGTTACGTGCTCGAAGGCATGCAGCAGCGCGGATGGCTGTATGGTGGTGAAAGCTCGGGGCACTTGCTGTGCCTGGATTGCCACACGACGGGCGATGGCATTATTGCCGCCCTGCAGGTGCTGACGGCCATGAGCCGCAGCGGCTCCAGCCTGGCTGAACTGGTCTCGGGCCTGAAGATGTATCCGCAAAAAATGGTCAATGTGCCGCTGGCGCCCGGTGTGCAGTGGCAGTCACATGTCGGTTTGCAGGCGGCTCAGAAGCGTGTCGAAGAGATGCTGGCTGGTCGCGGGCGCGTTTTGATTCGCGCATCGGGCACCGAGCCCAAGCTGCGCCTGATGGTCGAAGCCGAAACAGAACAGCTGGCGGAAGAGGGCGTAAGCCAGTTGGCGGCGGTGAGCTTAACAAACGCGTAACGTAAGCATAAAATACCTGCAACATTATCGCTGCATAATGGCTCAGTGTTTACGGAGTCCACCTATGTTAGAGCTTGCACGTATTCAGTCTGATGCGGTTGTTGACGCGAATTGGACTACACCCGGGCCGCAAAGCCTGGTTTTGGGTTTGGCGCGTACCAACGAAGAACTCGAAGCTATACAGCGCCTGCGCTATAACGTATTCACGGAAGAAATGCACGCCGTGTTTCCGAATGCGGTAGATGGCCTGGACACTGATCGCTATGACCCCTGGTGTGAGCATCTCATGGTCAGGGAAACCGGCTCCGGCATGGTGGTGGGCACCTACCGCCTGTTGCCCCCCGAGCATGTGAGCAAGGCCGGGGGGTACTACTCCGATACCGAGTTCGACCTCTCGGGCCTCAGTCATCTTTATCCTGTCATGGCCGAGGTCGGGCGCTCCTGTACGCATCCCGACTATCGCAGCGGGGCGGTCATCATGCTGTTGTGGTCGGGTATTGCCAACCTGATGAAGCAGTATGGCTTCCGGTATGTACTGGGTTGTGCCAGTGTCAGCCTGCGCGACGACGGCGTTACTGCCGCCGAAGTATGGCGTGTGGCCAGCAAGGAGCTCGCCAGGCAGCCCGAACTTGCCCGGGTGGTGCCACGACACCGCTATCCCGTCGAGCGCCTTGACAGCACCCTGCCTGCCCGCATTCCGCCCCTGATCAAAGGCTACCTGAAGCTGGGCGCCAGCATTTGCGGCGAACCCGCCTGGGATCCTGATTTCAACACGGCCGATTTTCCTGTCTTGCTGGATATTCACGCCATGGACGCCCGCTATCGGCGCCATTTTGGCATAGGCTGACCCCGACCGCCTTATTTGGCGATCAGTTCGAAGTTGAATTCACCTTTGTTCCATTCGCTCTGTTCGGCATGCAGCGAGTACTCTGACAGGGGGTGGCGGGTCAGCCAGCCCTGATCAACACTGATGCGCAAATTCTGCCCCTCGACAGCCAGGGTCAGGGGCAGTTGCTCGTGATCGTCGCGGCGTCGTGAAAGCAGGACGGCCAGACGCAGGCACAGCAGGGTCAGCCAACGCATGCGCGTCGGTTCCTGCACGGGGAATTTGCTGAGCTTGCCGTGGTGCCCCAGCACGAGCCTGGCCAGTATCATCTGGTCGTCGTTCGAAAATCCGGGCATGTCGGCGTGCTGCAGAATATAGGCACTATGCTTATGGTATTCGGCGTGGGCAATGCTAAGGCCTATCTCGTGCAGATCGGCCGCCCATTCCAGGGTGCGCTCAAGATCCTGAACCTCGGTGTCGTCAGGCAGGTTCAGCTGCTTGAACAGGCTCAGGGCTGTACGCTTGACGCGGGCCGACTGGCGCACGTCTACATGGTAGCGTTTGATGAATTGCCTGACGGTCTCATGGCGTTTGTCGTGTTCCGAATCACGGCCCAGAAGATCGTAAAGCACGCCAACGCGCAATGCGCCTTCACCGGGGCCCATGCCCTTGATTTTCAATTCCTTGAAGGCGGCCATCATGATGGCCAGCCCGCCCGCCAGGACAAGAGAGCGGTCGTGCTTGAGGCCGGGCAGTTCGCTCATGATGACCTTGCCGTCGCGAACGAGCTTGTCCTTGAGTTGTTCCATGCCCTCCAGCGTAATGCCCTTTTTCGACATCCCGCCTTCCTGCAATACCGCAATCAGACCTTTGGCCGTACCCGACGATCCATAGGCTTCTTGCCAGCCCGCTTTCCGGTACCGTTTTGAAATGCCTTCAAGTTCGCGTCGTGCAGCGATCTGTGCTTCCTGCATACGCGATTCAGTGATCCGGCCGTCCGGGAAAAAACGACGTGTGTAGCTGACACAGCCCATATACAGCGAGCTCATGTGCAGCGGCTGAAAACCCTTGCCGATAATGACCTCGGTCGAGCCGCCGCCGATGTCTATCATCAGGCGGTTGTTGCTGGAAGGCGGCAGTTCGTTGGTAATACCCGAGAAAATGAGCCGGGCCTCTTCCTGTCCTGCAATGACCTCTATGGGAAACCCCAGGGCTTCCTCGGCTCGTGGCAGCAGTTCGTCGACATTCCTGGCTATCCGGAAGGTGTTCGTGGCCACCGCACGAACCCGGTTCGGATGGAAACCGGCCAGTCGTTCGCCCAGGCGTTTCAGGACTGTGACGGCGCGCTCTATGGATTCCTGGTCCAGCACCTTGTCTTCGTTCAGTCCGGCAGCCAGTCGGACTGACTCCTTGAGACGATCGACGGCATAAATTTGGGCCTTGCCGTCTTGCTGTACGACACGACCGATCGAGAGCCTGAAGCTGTTTGAGCCCAGGTCAACGGCGGCAATTAGGTGGTCCATGATGGATAGATTCGGCTGTAAACCCGTGGATTATAAAGACCGTATACCTATTTCTGCTTGAAACCCTGCCAAACTCCGGGAAATCGGGCATATTTATACTAGTGCACATGTTTTGCAGATTTGGCCTGGCGTGTGTCACATAACTGTCATCTAAATGAAGTAAAACGCTCAACTCCTTTTTGTGGACCTGTTATATGCTTCCTTCCGCATCCAATCCGACGTTGCTGAACCGAGAATTGTCTTTGCTCAAGTTCAATGAACGAGTAATGGCCATGGCCGAGAATCGCAACACGCCGGTACTTGAGCGGCTGCGGTATTTGTGCATCGTCAGTTCCAATATGGATGAGTTCTTTGAAATAAGGATCTCCAGCCTGAAGGAGCAGCAACGCCAGACCCCCGGCGTCGTGGGCGTTGACGGTTACAGTCCTGGTGAAGCCTTCGAGCGCGTGCAACGCGCGGCGCACGAGCTGGTCGAGCGCCAGAACAGCCTGCTGACCAACCAGGTATTGCCCAAGCTCAAGACTGAAGGTATTGCCCTGCTCGATCCCGCTTCCTGGAGCGAAGAACTGCGGGATTGGGCACATGCCGTGTTTGAGCGTGAGGTCATGCCTTTGCTTACACCCATAGGGCTGGATCCGGCCCATCCGTTTCCACGCGTTTATAACAAGAGCCTGAATTTCATTGTTTCATTGTCGGGGCAGGACGCCTTCGGACGCAGCGCTTCAATAGCCATTGTGCAGGCGCCACGTGCCCTGCCGCGTGTGATGAAGGTGCCGGCCGAAATCGCCGGTATTCCTCATGGCTATTTATTGCTGACCGCGCTCATCAGTGCGTTTGTCGGGGAGCTGTTCGTGGGGCTGGATGTCAAGGGTGTCTACCAGTGGCGTGTTACCCGTAACAGTGATCTGTTTGTCGACGAGGAAGAAATCACCAATTTGCGTCAGGCCTTGCAGGGCGAGCTGTCGCAGCGCAACTTCGGCGCCGCCGTTCGTCTGGAAATCGCCCAAGGCATGCCTGCCGACCTCGAGGTCTTTCTTCAGCAGGAATTCCTGCTTCAGCCGCAAGACACCTACCGGGTCAGTGGCCCCGTGAACCTGTCACGTCTTATGCAGCTTTGCAACATGGTAGACAGGTCCGAGCTGTTGTTCCCCGATCATCGTCCGAAGCTGCCGGCGCCCTTCGATACGGTGGGTGATAACCCGGAAGAGCTTTTTGCCGCAATTGCCGCCAAAGACCAGCTGCTGCATCATCCTTACCAGTCGTTTCAGCCTGTGCTTAATTTCCTGACGGCCGCGGCGGTTGATCCGGCGGTGGTCGCCATCAAGCAAACCATTTACCGTACGGGCGAGGATTCCGAGCTCATGCGCTTGCTGCTGGCTGCCGCCAAGGCAGGTAAAGAGGTCACGGTGGTCGTCGAACTCATGGCGCGCTTTGACGAACAAACCAATATCAACTGGGCCGCCAAGCTCGAAGAAGTCGGTGCGCATGTCAGCTATGGCGTGGTAGGGCATAAAACCCACGCCAAGATGGCGCTGGTGCTGCGCCGCGAAAAAGGTCTCATACGCCGTTACGGCCACTTGGGCACGGGCAACTATCACCCGAAAACAGCACGCCTGTATACCGATTTCGGCCTGCTGACTGCGGATCAGAAAATGTGCCACGACATGGACAGGGTGTTTTCGTTGTTGACCGGACTGGGTGCACGCCGGCAGCTGAACTTGCTGCTGCAGTCGCCCTTTACCCTGCACCAGACCATGCTTGCGCTGATCCGTAACGAAACCGCGCATGCCAAAGCCGGCAGGAAGGCGCGTGTCATGGCCAAAATGAACTCGCTGCTCGAGCCCGTTATCATTGACTGCCTGTATGAGGCCAGCCAGGCGGGTGTGAAGATAGACCTCATCGTGCGAGGAGCCTGTGCACTCAGGGCGGGTGTACCGGGGTTGTCCGAAAATATTACGGTCCGGTCCATCGTCGGCCGCTTCCTTGAGCACTCCCGGGTGTTCTATTTTTACAACGACGGGGCCGAAAACGTCTATTTGTCTTCCGCAGACTGGATGGATCGCAATTTCTTTCGGCGTGTCGAGGTGAGTTTTCCGGTGCTGGACAAGGCCTTGAAGAGAAGGGTGATCAGCGAGGCGTTTACTTACGCGCTGCGCGATAACCAGCTGGCCTGGCGCGCCCTGTCGAACGGGTCTTATACTAAGGTATCCAGTCGTGGAAAGCCCTTCAACATCCATGACCACCTGGTAAAACAGCTGGGTAATTGAAATTTATATGGCTGTCACGAACATGTCATATTAATTTCTTACGATGTCATCTGTGCAGGTTCAGTCCTGTCTCCACCAGTCACAGATCAAGAGGATACCTCTATGTTTAAGCGCGTTTTATTGCAGGTTTCAGTTGGCTTCGCCTTTGGCGCGGTCGCACTAACGGCTCAAGCGGCCGACATCACCGGCGCCGGTGCATCCTTTCCTTATCCCATCTACGCTAAATGGGCAGCCAAGTACCAGGAAGAAACCGGCAATCGCGTCAACTATCAGTCCATCGGTTCCGGTGGCGGCCAGCAGCAAATTATTGCCAAAACCGTTGACTTCGGTGCTTCCGACGACCCCATGAAGGCCGACAAGCTGTCTGAAAACAACCTGTTCCAGTTCCCCGCCATCGTTGGCGGCACGGTTCCCGTCGTTAACGTCGACGGCATCAAGCCCGGCGAACTGAAACTGTCCGGCGAACTCATTGCCGACATTTTCCTGGCCAAGGTCACCAAGTGGAACGACCCCGCCATCAAAGCGATGAACCCTGATGTCAAGCTGCCCGACGCATCGATTATCGTCGTGCACCGTTCGGACGGCTCGGGCACCACATTCGGCTGGACCAACTACCTGTCCAAGGTATCGGCCGAGTGGAAAGAGAAAGTCGGCGAAGGTAAAGCTGTAAAATGGCCCACAGGCCAAGGCGGTAAGGGTAACGAAGGTGTTGCCGCTTACGTTCGTCAGCTGAAGAACTCCATCGGTTACGTTGAGTACGCATACGCCAAGCAGAACAACCTGTCCTGGACACAGTTGAAGAACCTGGACGGCAAGTTTGTTCAGCCTACTCAGGAAGCCTTTGCAGCCGCAGCTGCCAACGCCGACTGGAAGAGCGCGCCTGGCATGGGTGTGGTCCTGACCAACGAACCCGGTGCCGAATCCTGGCCCGTAACGTCCGCCAGCTTCATCCTGGTGCACAAGAAGCAAGACAAGCCTGAGGCTGGCAAAGAAGTTCTGGCTTTCTTTGACTGGGCGTTCAAGAACGGTGACAAGATGGCAGCAGAGCTCGACTACGTGCCCATGCCCGATGCAGTTACCAATCAGATCGCCGAATCCTGGAAAACGGAAATCAAGGCTGCTGACGGTAGCGCAATCTGGAAGTAATGCATGAAATGGGCTGACGTTTGGCCCTGATTCAGGGAAAGACGGTGCAGCAAAGCTGACACCGTCTTTCTTGTGTTAAAAAACGGCAGTTCACGCGCGCTCACTTTTATTTGATGTCCGTGTATTTATCTTACTGGTCTTCGCTCAATGCTAAAAAACCGACATGAAAAATAACCAAAGCGCACTCATGGACGCCATTTTCAAGAACCTGACCCGTACGTTTGCATTCTTCGTGTTTGCGCTGCTGGGAGCCATCATGGTGTCCCTGGTGTATGGCAGTCGCGAGTCTATAGCCGAATATGGCTTCAGCTTTCTCTGGACCAATAACTGGGATCCTGTTCAGAATATCTACGGCGCAATGGTGCCCATCGTCGGCACCTTGCTTACTTCAGCCATAGCGCTGCTTATTGCTGTGCCGGTGTCGTTCGGCATAGCCATGTTCCTGACCGAGCTGTCGCCGGTATGGCTGCGCCGGCCATTGGGCACGGCCATAGAAATGCTGGCGGCCATTCCTTCCATCATTTACGGGATGTGGGGGCTTTTCGTATTTGTGCCCCTGTTCCAGCAGCATGTCCAGCCGCACATCATCAGTCTGTTCGAGGGCGTACCGGTGCTGGGCGATATCTTTGCCGGGCCACCGTTTGGTATCGGTGTGTTTACGGCAGGCCTGATTCTCTCCATCATGGTCATGCCTTTCATTACGGCGGTCATGCGCGACGTGTTCGAAGTTGTGCCTGCCATGCTGAAAGAGTCCGCCTATGGCCTGGGCGCCACGACCTGGGAGGTCGTATGGCGGGTGGTTCTGCCCTATACCAAGAACGGCGTTATCGGCGGCATCATGCTTGGTCTGGGCCGGGCTTTGGGTGAAACGATGGCAGTTACATTTGTGATCGGTAATGCCTTTAATCTGCCCAATTCCATCTTTGCGCCGTCCAACTCCATCGCCTCGGCACTGGCCAACGAATTCAACGAAGCCGGAGGCATGCAAAAATCGGCTCTCCTGGAGCTCGGGCTGATCCTCTTCCTGATCACCACCGTGGTTCTGGCTTTCTCCAAACTCCTGCTGCTGCGCCTGCAAAAAGGCGAGGGCAAAACCCACTAAGCCGGAAAACGTTTATGTTCACTTCAGAGTCTGTCGTCAACCTGTCGAATCCGGTCTATAAAAAGCGCCAGCGCGTCAACCGTGTATTGCTTACGTTGTCCAGCGCCACCGTGGTTTTTGGCCTGTTCTGGTTGTTCTGGATCATTCTTACCTTGCTCACGAAGGGCGGGTCGGCGTTGTCATTAAGCTTGCTGACCGAAGTCACGCCTCCTCCGGGCGCTGATGGCGGTCTGTTCAATGCCATCTTCGGCAGTGTGGCCATGGCCGTGGTTGCCACGCTGATTGGTACGCCTATCGGCGTGCTGGCCGGTACTTATTTGGCTGAATATGGCCAACGCGGCTGGCTGGCACCGGCTACGCGCTTCCTGAATGATGTCCTTCTGTCTGCGCCTTCCATTGTCATCGGCCTGTTCATCTATGCGGTATACGTTGCACAGGTTGGACACTATTCCGGCTGGGCCGGTGCATTCGCCCTGGCCATCATCGTTATTCCGGTGGTGGTGCGCTCCACCGACAATATGCTGTCGCTGGTGCCCAACAGCCTGCGCGAGGCCGCCGCCGCCCTGGGCTGCCCCCAGTGGCGTATTGTGATGTTCATCTGCTATCGGGCGGCGCGCTCGGGCATCATTACCGGCGTTCTGCTGGCAATCGCACGCATTTCGGGTGAAACCGCACCGCTGTTGTTTACCGCGCTGAACAACCAGTTCATGTCCATGAACATGAATGCACCCATTGCCAACCTGCCAGTGGTGATTTTCCAGTATGCCGCCAGTCCCTTCGAAGACTGGAACCGCCTGGCCTGGGCGGGCGCAGTACTCATCACTCTGCTGGTATTGGGCATCAATATTATTGCTCGCAGTCTCTTTCGCAAATAACACATAGGCTCAAGGGCCAGCCCTTTGACCTGGGATATGACCATGCAAACCACACCACCTGTTGAACGTACCAAGCTGGAAGTCAAGAACCTGAATTTCTATTATGGCAATTACCAGGCCATTAAGGACGTAAATCTGTCCATCAAGGAAAACAAGGTTACGGCTTTCATCGGCCCTTCCGGTTGTGGCAAGTCCACACTGCTGCGTACCTTCAATCGCATGTATGAACTGTATCCAGGCCAGCGTGCCGAAGGCGAGATCAATCTCGATGGCGAGAACCTCCTGGCCTCCAAGATGGATATCTCCCTGATACGGGCCAAAGTCGGTATGGTTTTCCAGAAACCCACTCCCTTTCCCATGAGCATCTATGACAATATCGCCTTTGGCGTGCGTCTGTTCGAAAAGCTCAGCAAGGCCGAAATGGACGAGCGGATCGAGTGGGCCCTGACCAAGGCTGCGCTCTGGAACGAGGTCAAGGACAAACTCTCCCAAAGCGGTAACGGCTTGTCGGGTGGTCAACAGCAGCGGCTTTGCATTGCGCGCGGTGTGGCGATCAAACCCGAAGTTTTGTTGCTCGATGAACCCTGCTCGGCGCTTGACCCCATCTCGACCGCCAAGATTGAAGAGCTGATTGCCGAGATCAAGTCTGAATACACCGTGGTCATTGTTACGCACAACATGCAGCAGGCCGCTCGCTGTTCCGACTATACGGCCTACATGTACCTGGGCGAGCTCATGGAGTTCGGCGATACCGACCAGATCTTCGTGAAGCCCGCACGCAAGGAAACCGAAGACTATATTACGGGTCGATTCGGATAGGCTTCAATGCCTGCCAATTAGAAAAACGCCGCTTGATACCGGCGTTTTTTTTCGTCTGAAAATCGGCCGTAAACGCGCTCATGTCCGATTCGTGATCTTTCCATGCCGCTTTCTCATGCAGGTTAACCCTTGGCTTTATTTGGAAAGTCAGATTTGCGTTAGTTAATGTCCTTTTCAAGTGAGTTGCACTTACTTTCCTTTGATAATCTGCGCCACATCCGTAGCAAATAACTATAGAACACTGCGGATACGCTCTTGATAAGAAATACAACAGACAAACGGCCTGCAATGCGTGTTCATTGCGGCAAAGAATTCTTGCGCACGATTGACGTCCCTGCCCGCAATACGGAAGGGCGCAGCTTGGCACAGGAAAACTGCGGGACGACTCATGCGTCACCGAATTATCAAAAGGAGACTTACGGTGGAAGACAAGAAAGTTCAAGACAAGCAGGACAGCACGACGGAACGTCGTGGTTTTCTCAAGACCAGCACAGCGGTTGCAGGTGGCTTGCTCGTGCCAGGTGCATATAGCTCGGCCGCCTTCGGTCAGGAGAAAAAGTATCCAAAACTGGGCAACTACCCCGATGGCGTCGCGGGTGATACCGTTGTTGCCGGTCTTACACTGGACTTGACCGGCCCCTACTCGGCAGAGGGAGCCGGACAGAAGCGTGGCTTCGAACTCGCGGCGGAAATGATCAATAATGGAGATCCACGGGTAAAGAAGGTATCGCCGCTGACCAAGCAGGGCATTCTGGGCAAGAAAGTCGAACTGGTTATTGGCGATGCAGAGACCAAGCCCAATAGCGCAGTGCAGGCCGCGACGCGTTTCATCCGTCAGGACAAGGCCATGATGATTGCAGGCAGTGTCAGTAGTTCGGTGGCAATCGCGTTGCAAAATACCTGCGAACGCGCCAAAACGCTGTACTTTCCCATCATCAGCGGTTCAAGCGATACCACCGGCAAGGATTGCCGGCGCTATGGCTTCCGTCTGTGCCACCATGCCTACACGGCGTCGAAGGCAATCGCACCCGTATTGGCCGAAGCCTATGGCAAAGACGTGAAGGCCATCTACCTGGTGCCCGACTACAACTACGGACACTCCATTCATGATCACATGCGTGAGTTCACCGAGGCGCAGGGATGGACCACCATTGATACGCCACAGATCCATCCTTTGGGTGCGACCGATTACAGTGCGTATCTGCTGAACGTGGCCAACAGTGGCGCCGATATACTCATCAACCTTGACTATGGCGCTGACGCGGTCAACTCGGCCAAGCAGGCCCACCAGTTCGGTGTGCTCAAAAACATGAAGATGTGCGTGCCCTACATGCCCGCCTACATGCTGGAAGAGGTCGGCCCCGAGATCATGGAAGGCGTGCACGGCACCATGGTGTTCTGGTGGACAGAAGCCGAAAAGAACGAGGTAGCGAAGGATTTCGTCGAGGCATACGAGGCGAAGTTCAACGCCAAGCCGCGTGATCCCGAGCATAACGCCTACATGACCATGCTTTTGTGGGCTGATGCCGTTGAACGTGCGGGAACCTTCTATCCCGCCGAAGTTGTCAAGGCTTTCGAGGACAGCATCAATCACAAGCGGCCCTACACCATGGGTGGCGAAGTCTACTTCCGCGCCGAGGATCACGATGGCGCGGCCAACTTTGCCGTCGTCAAGGGCAAGAAACCTTCCGAAATCAAGAACAAGGATGATCTGGTCGATGTGGTCGCCGTAGCCAACGGGGTGGATACGCTGCCGCCGGTAGGCTATGCCGGTTGCAAGATGGCTCCGGCGGCCTGAGCCGGGACTGTGATCATTTCGTTGTTATAAAAAAGGGGAGACTAGCATGCCTAGCCTTGGCCTAATCATGTCACAAGTTTTCAATGGTCTGGCGCTGGGGGTGCTGCTCTCCCTCATTGCTGCCGGTCTGACCATTATCTACGGCACGCTTGGTGTAATCAATTTTGCACACGGCGCGTTGTTCGTAGTGGGCGCTTACGCCGGCTTTTCCGTATTTACCAGTACCGGTTCTTTTGTATTGTCCATCTTTGGCGGTGCGGTAGCCGCCATGGTGATGGGCCTGATCATGGAACGAGGCCTGATCAAGCGGTTCTACAACCGACCTGTCGAAGATCAGATTCTGGTTACTTTCGGCATCAGCATTGTCATTGTCGAAATCATCCGCGCAATTTTTGGCGGCGTCGGACAACGTGTTCCCTTGCCTGTCTGGGGCGAAGGTGTCGTCGACATGGGGTTTGTTGTGTATCCTTTGTATCGTATTCAGATTTTGGGCATTGCGGCGGGTGCGTTGGGTCTGTGCTGGCTGGTGCTTTACCGCACGCGGCTTGGGTTGATCATCCGCTCCGGCATTGAAGATGCCCTGATGACCCGCCTGCTGGGCATCAACATACAGCGCGCATTCCTGATTGTTTTCGGAGTAGGGGCAGCGGCGGCCGGCTTCGCGGGCATGATTTACGCCCCCATCGTTTCCATCGTGCCCGATATGGGCTTCCGCGTACTGATCCAGTCATTTGTGGTCGTCGTGCTCGGTGGCGTGGGTTCATTCCCGGGCGCAATACTGGGAGGCTTGATTGCGGGGCAGATTCTTAGCCTGACTTCCCTGTTCAACCCGGTTTATTCAGATGTCATGCTGTTTGCGGCCATGGCGATCATTCTTATTTTGCGGCCACAAGGCCTGTTGGGCGTGGAGGGCAGGGCATGAGTCAGACTGATAACTCCGTTGCAATCAAACCGGGTGAAAATGTGGGCGAGGCGCATTCCGTGCGGGCGGTCAGTACCGGAGGATTCCGGCGCCGCTATGCGGTGGAAGTCATTACTGCCATGGTGCTTTGCGTTGCCCCGTTCATGGCGCCCCTAATTGGTGCGGGGCCTGATCTGCTTGGGCGCGTCCTGATCTGGGGGTTGTTCGGCCTGGGTTTTGACCTGCTGTTTGGCTATGCCGGCCTTCTGTCATTCGGCCAGGCGGCATTCTACGGAACCGGCAGTTTCGTAACCGCCTACCTGCTTACCACCGGCATCATTCCCAATATGCTGCTTGCCCTGGTGGTGGCCATGCTGGTTGCCTCGGTGCTGGGTCTGCTGATCGGCTACCTCACCCTCAGGCGCAGTGGCATCTACTTTGCCATGAGCACCCTGGCTTTTGCCGAGATGATCTACTTTCTTGAGTTCGGTCCATTGCGTGACTGGACAGGAGGGGAAAACGGCATACCGGGCATTCCGGAACCCGCCATCGAGTTGGGTTTCTTCAGCTACACGATACAGCCGGGCTGGTCCATGTACACCTTTCTGGCGGTCATGTTCTTTGTTGGATTCGTTATCGCCCGTCGCATTTCGCTCTCGCCGTTTGGTGTCATCCTGACAGCGATTCGCGGCAACCCGGTTCGGGCGATGGCAGTCGGACACAAGATACAGCGCTACAAACTGGCGGTCTTCGTCGTGGCAGCCGCCTATGGCGGCGTGGCCGGCGGTCTGCTGGGATTGTTCCAGGGATACATGCCGCCCGATGCCTTTAACCTGCATACTTCCGCCGAGCTGGTCATCCAGACGGTGATGGGCGGCGCGGGTACCTTGTTCGGGCCGCTGCTGGGTGCATTTATCTGGCTGTACCTGTTTGAAGTCCTGCAATTTGTGGATTCGGTCGGCCCATACTGGAGACTGATACTGGGTGTGATCTTCGTCATCCTGGTTACCATGTTCCGTCGTGGTATTTGCGGGGAATTCATTGCCTGGCGAAACAAGCGGATGACGCGCCGCATTGCGCGCGCCTATACCGAGCCGGTGCAGCAGGCGTCGCGACGCCCGGCGGTGAAGCTGGTAATGCGTGAGGCCGCGCCCGTCAAGCCAGGTTCTCCCATATTGCAGGCCAATAATATTGCCAAGCACTACGGTGGGCTCAAGGCTGTAAAGGGGGTTTCGATTTCGGTCGCCGAAGGCGAGCTTCGTGGACTCATCGGGCCGAACGGCGCCGGCAAGTCGACTTTTTTCAAGATGCTGGCCGGCGAGATCCTGCCTACCTCTGGTGAAGTCTTTCTGCGTGGTGAAAATATTACCGGCATTGGCGTTACCCAGGTGTGCCAGATGGGCATGAGCAAGAGCTATCAGGTCAACGAACTGTTCGATGCCCTGACCGTTCGCCAGAATATCCTGATGTCCGTATTGGGACAGAAGCGTGGATCCTTCCGCTTCGATGCCTTGTCCAGCCTGAATGGCGTCAGCGGTTACGGAGAGCAGGTCGAGGCTGCCATGGCGCTGGTCGAGCTGAGCCACAAGGCTGATACGCCGGTCCACGAGCTTTCCTACGGAGAAAAGAGGCGGGTTGAGATCGGCCTGGCGCTGGCAACAGGTGCCAACGTTCTGCTGCTTGACGAGCCGCTCGCCGGCATGAGCCCGGAGGAGCGTGTGCATGCGGTGGCCTTGCTCAAGAGCATAAGACGTGGCCGTACAGTGCTCATTGTCGAGCATGACATGGACGCCATGTTCGAACTGGCGGATCAAATCACGGTTCTTTACGATGGCAACTTCCTTGCGGAGGGTACCCCGGAAGAAATCCAGGCCAACAAGGCTGTGCAGGAAGCTTATCTGGGAGGCGTAGTCGAGTCATGAATCTATTGGAAGCCGAAAGCATCAATACCTATTATGGCGATTCGCACATTCTGTTCGATGTGTCGCTCGAGGTTAAGGAGAACGAGGTCGTGGCGCTGCTGGGCCGTAACGGTGCCGGCAAATCCACCTTGCTGAAAACCCTGGCGGGGGCGCTCACGGCCAAGTCCGGGCAAATCACTTTTGCCGGTACACCCATCCACCAAATGCCCGCACATCTGATTGCACGCCTGGGCTTGCAGCTGGTGCCGGAGGAACGGCGGGTATTTGGTGGCATCACCGTTCACGAGAACCTGAAACTTGCTGCGATGACGGCGAAGAAACCGCTGAGCTTCTCGGAGATCTATCGCACCTTTCCGCGTCTGGATGAGCGGCGCGACAACAAGGGCCGTGAGCTGTCCGGAGGTGAGCAGCAGATGGTGGCCATTGCGCGCGCCATGATTCGTGATGCGCGATTGATTCTGCTTGACGAGCCCTTCGAGGGGCTTGCCCCGCTGATCGTGCGCGACCTCATGAATGTCTGCCAGGACCTGGCCCGCCAGGGACGAACCATCGTGGTGGTCGAGCAAAACGTGGCGGCTGCGCTGTCCATGGCCGACCGCTGCTATCTGCTCAATACCGGGCATATCGTATTCGGGGGAAGCTCTGACGAGCTGCAGGGCAAGCCCGAGATCATGAACCGCTATCTAGGAGCCGCAGCGTGATTTTCACGCTTTGATGAAGCAGGAGTATATGTAATGTCATCTACCATTGATTCCATCCTGGTCGAACATCGTGTGTTTTCGCCGTCATCCAGGTCCATGGCCGGCGCAGCGGTTGCAGGCATGGACAGCTACAAAGCGCTGTGTGCGGAAGCCGACGAAGATTTCAATGGCTTCTGGGCGCGTCTGGCCAATGAGCACCTGGTCTGGCGCAAGTCATTCACCAAGGTGCTGGATGAATCCAGAGCCCCCTTCTATACCTGGTTCGATGACGGCGAACTGAATGTTTCCGAAAACTGTCTTGATGTGCATCTGACCAACGGCAACGCCGATAAAACCGCACTGATCTTTGAGGCCGATGACGGAACGGTGGAAAAAGTGACGTATCGGGAACTGTATGCCCGCGTCTGCCGGATTGCCAACGGTATCCGGTCACTGGGCTACCAGAAGGGCGACCGGGCCATCATTTACCTGCCCATGTCCATTGAAGCGATAGCCTGCATGCAGGCTTGCGCCCGTCTGGGAGTGATTCACTCCGTGGTGTTTGGCGGGTTCTCCGCCAAAAGCCTGCATCAGCGTATTGTGGACGTTGGTGCCAGGCTGGTCATAACCGCCGATGCGCAGATGCGGGGCGGGCGTGCCATTGCGCTGAAGGGCGCCGTCGACGAGGCGCTGGCCGACGAAGGGGGCGATATCGTTCAGCACGTGGTCGTGTACAAGCGGGCCGGCGGCGACGTCAACTGGAATGAAACACGCGACGTCTGGTTGCATGATCTCGAGAAGAATCAGCGTGACTCTTGCGAGGCCGTTTCAGTAGAGGCCGAGCATCCCTTGTTCATCCTGTACACCTCGGGCTCTACCGGGAAACCCAAGGGCGTGCAGCATGCTTCGGCGGGCTATCTGCTTTGGGTAACGTTGACCACCAAATGGGTGTTCGATGCGCGCCCCGACGATATCTTCTGGTGCACGGCCGATGTGGGCTGGGTAACCGGCCATAGCTACATCACATACGGCACCCTGGCTGCCGGTCTTACACAGATCATATTCGAAGGAATCCCCACGCATCCGCACGCCGGCCGCTTCTGGGAAATGATACAGCGTCATAGGGTCAGCATCTTCTATACGGCGCCGACGGCCATCCGCTCCCTGATCAAGGCCGCTCAGGCCGATCCCGATACGCATCCGCAGCGCTATGACCTTTCCAGCCTGCGCTTGCTGGGCTCTGTCGGTGAGCCGATCAACCCCGAGGCATGGATCTGGTATTACCAGAATGTGGGTCGGGGCCGTTGCCCTATTGTCGATACCTGGTGGCAGACGGAAACCGGAGGACATATCCTGAGTCCCTTGCCGGGCGCGACCCCGCTCAAGCCGGGGTCCTGCACCTTGCCGTTGCCGGGCATCGTCACTGGAGTCGTTGACGAGGCGGGCAACGATGTGCCGCAGGGGCGTGGTGGCTTCCTGGTCATCAAGCGGCCGTGGCCGGCCATGATACGAACCGTATGGGGCGATGAGGCGCGCTACAGAAGCAGTTATTTTCCGTCAGACCTGAAAGGCTATTACCTGGCCGGCGACAACGCACAGCGCGATGCGGATGGCTATTACTGGATCATGGGCCGTACCGACGACGTCCTGAGTGTATCGGGGCATCGACTGGGTGGCACTGAAATCGAATCTGCCCTGGTAGCTCATGAAAAGGTTGCCGAAGCGGCGGTCGTCGGGCGTCCCGATGCCACCACGGGCGAGGCAATCGTGGCCTTCATTATGCTCAAGGAGCCGGTACCCGAGGGTGAACAGGCTGATGCCATCGCCAGGGAACTGCGCGACTGGGTTGCCAGTGAGGTGGGGCCCATCGCCAAACCTCGGGATATCCGCTTTGGCAACAATCTACCCAAGACGCGCTCGGGCAAGATACTCAGAAGGCTGTTGCGGGTCGTTGCGGAAGGAAAGGAGATCACGCAAGACGTGTCTACGCTCGAGAATCCTGATGTGCTCAAGCAGTTTACTGGAGTGTATTGACCGGCAAGGCTGCTTACGCCTTGTTATGGGGGTTTTCCTTCATGGTTATAACTTCAGGTTCTATTAGAATCAATGCACGGATAACGCCGGCGAGAGCAACTGCGGATCTGTCGTCTTGATCATTATGTGTTTGAAAGCCATTTTGGTTTTGGGGGTAGATAGCTGCTATGGAAACGCAATTCGGGATCAGTATGGCGGGTAGCCATGCCGGGGTCCTGGCAGGCAGTCTGAGCCGGGATTTCGCCGACTCCACGATACTGACCGATCATTCTCATGAAATGGGTCAGATCAAATACGCTTTGAGTGGCATTATGGTGGTCTCGAGTACTGAAGGGCATTGGGTGGTGCCACCCACACGCGCCCTTTGGCTCGCACCTCATGTACGGCATCGGGTTCGCATGCTGGGCAAGGTGCGGTTGCGCTCTGTTTTCGTCAACCCGGCTTTCTCACATGGTTTGCCGGCCCAAAGCTGCATGCTGCCGGTTTCGCCTCTTTTTCGGGAAATCATCGCAGCCGTTGCGGCCGCCGGCCTCAGTGCCGTGCCCAGCCGCCGCATCAAGTTGCTCATGAATCTGCTGCTCGAAGAGGTCAGTGCAGACTCGTGCCTGCCCTTGCACCTGCCTGTACCAAAGGATCATCGTCTGGCCATTATTTGCACGCACATCCAGGAGCATCTGGACGACGTGAAAACGCTTAATGAATGGTCCAGGGATCTTGGCTACGACCAGCGCACCCTGCATCGGCTGTTCATGCACGAGTTGGGCATGTCGTTCGGACAGTGGCGACAGCAGGCAAAGCTGCTGACCGCTCTGGAGTGGCTGGCTGAAGGCAAACAGGTACTGGCCGTCGCACTGGATCTTGGTTATCAGAATCAAAGTGCGTTCACGGCCATGTTTCGACGCAATCTTGGTCTTACTCCCAGTGAGTTCGTCAAGTCCGTCGTGCCGGCGGAATAAAAAGTGCGGTTGAACAATTCCAGCGTCTACCGCCTTCGCTGAGTTCGCCGAGGCTGAAGCTGCCAGTTCAGGCTTCTTGTGTGCTGGTGCTTGTGGAGTTCTGCGGCTGGGCATCGTGGCGCTCGGGTACCTGACCGCGATAGGTCAGTACCAGGCCTTCGAGCTGCGAAAACTGAATGGTGAAGTCGTCGTCGGCGTTGATTTTTTCCTGGCCGGCCTCATCAACGATAATGGTTGAGCACAGGGTGTCGTTGAGTATTTCGTCCAGGGTTTCGGTGCTGCTGTTGCAGCTCAGGGGTACGAGCACTTTGCCGGCAGCCAGTATGGCCAGCATGCTGACCTGATACTCCAGCGAAGAGGGCTGGGCGCACAGGCCTACCCGTGTGCCGGGCGTGGGGTCTTTGGACTGCAGGGCCACGGCCAGGGCATTGACTGCCACCAATAGTTCGGAATACGAGACCTGGGTCTCGTCGTTTTCCAGGGCAGTCGACTGGCCATGGCGTTCAGCCATGGATGTCCAGAAATCAAGGGTGCGCATCATATACAGCCAGCCTTCAAAGTAAAAAAAGTCACAGGGGTGAGTATAGAGAGCCAGGGCGTGGTTTTCTAAGGCTATCGCCTAGGGTTTTCCCGTTAATTTTGAACTGGGCGTAAGATATCGTCATCATTCATTCGAAAGCAGGAAAATGCTCATGTTGCCCTTGAAACCCGTCAGCTATGACGATATCAGACAAAGATTCAGCTGGGACATCCCCTCACGGTACAACATAGGTGTGGATGTTTGCGACAAATGGGCGCAGCAAGACGCGGGCCGGCTGGCCCTGATACATGTCGGTCACGACGGCGCAGCACGAAACTACAGCTTTGGCGAGCTGCTGGAAATGTCCAATCGTGTGGGCAACCTGTTGCTGGATCACGGTATCGAGCCTGGCGACCGTGTGGGCATACTGCTGCCGCAGGCGCCGGAAACGGCCATGAGCCACATCGCCGCATACAAAACCGGCTGTATCGCCATTCCGCTGTTTACCCTGTTCGGTGTCGAGGCACTTCAATATCGCTTGAGCGATAGCGGTGCGCGCGTGGTTGTAACCAATACCGAAGGTGCCGCAAAGCTGGCTCAAATACGTGATCAGCTGCCCAACCTTCAGGTGGTGTTCACCATAGATGGTGCTTGCGACGGCGCCCTCGATCTGCACCGCGAGGCTGCCAGGCATAGCTCCGACCTCACGCCCGTCGATACGAGCGCCGACGATCCAGCTGTCATTATTTACACGTCGGGCACGACGGGGCAGCCTAAAGGTGCCCTGCATGCACATCGCGTATTGCTGGGCCATCTGCCAGGCGTTGAAATTTCGCACAACCTTTTTCCCCTGGAAGGCGACCGTATGTGGACGCCGGCCGACTGGGCCTGGATAGGCGGTCTGTTCGATGTGCTGATGCCGGCCTGGCATCACGGTATTACCGTAGTCGCGCACAGGTTCGCGAAATTCACGCCTGAAGCTGCGTTCCAGCTCATGCAGGACCACGGCGTACGCAATACCTTTTTGCCACCTACTGCCCTGAAGATGATGCGCACGGTGGCCGAACCCGAGAAGCGCTGGAATTACCGTTTGCGCTCGGTGGCCAGTGGCGGCGAATCACTGGGAATGGAGTTGCTTGACTGGGGGCGACGTACTTTCGGCCTGACCATCAACGAATTCTACGGACAGACCGAGTGCAATATGACGGTGTCGTCGTGCGCCGACCTGATGCCGGTTAGCCCGGGTGCCATAGGTCGGCCGGTTCCAGGCCATGATGTTGCCATCATCGATGAAAGCGGCACTGTGCTGGCTGCCGGTGAAACCGGAAATATCGCCGTGCGTAGTCCGGATCCCGTCATGTTCCTGCAATACTGGAACAATACGAATGCTACCCGGGAAAAATATATAGGCGACTGGCTGGTCACCGGAGATACGGGCAGCATGGATGGCGATGGCTATATTCATTTTCTGGGCCGCAACGACGACGTAATCACCTCGGCAGGCTATCGCATCGGCCCCGGAGAAATCGAAGACTGCATCCTGCAGCATCCGTCGGTAAAAATGGTGGCGGTCGTGGGTGCTTCCGATCCTCAAAGAACCGAGGTTGTGACGGCCGTTATTGTGCTGCAGGATAATCTTGAGCCCGGCGAGTCTCTGAAGCGGGAAATTCAGGAACATGTGAAAATCCGGCTGGCGGCACATGAGTATCCGCGCGAAATATTCTTTGTGACCGAGTTGCCCATGACGACCACCGGCAAGGTCATACGCCGAGAGCTGCGCAAGCAGGTCGAGGTCTGGCGGCAGAAATAAAAAAAGCCTGCGCATCAAGGCTCTTCATCATAAAAGGGGGACAAGCGACATTCATTAAACTTGTTTTTGCGAAGAAACATGTCTAATGGAAGGAATGCCGATGTCCCCAGTCGATTCTATCTTAGGAATCCGAGATTTAGTAGTTGAACGAGTGGAGCGTGGCCGAGAGATTCATGTCTGGGCCAGGCCGGCCAAGCGCTTGGCGTGCGTACATTGCCAGCAAACGTCAGTACGCATTAAAGCGACGCACCAGCGTACGCTCAAGCACACCCGCCAGGGCAATCAACTGATGATGCTGCACCTGGCCGTGCCCAAGTACCACTGCCTGGATTGCAACCGGTACTTTCGTCACCGGTTTGCCGGTATCCGGCCCCGGCGCCGGGCCACCGAGGCCTATCGCCTGGAAGTCTTCGAGGCCCACGATGGGGGCGTAAGCCAGCGTCAGCTCACGCGCACACACCGGATCGGCAGCGCGACGGTCGAGCGCTGGTATCAGTCCTTTATCAAGCAGCGTGTGTCGGAGTTATCCAGCCGCCAGTGCCCGCAGGTGCTGGGCATCGATGAGCATTTCTTCAGCCGCAAGAAGGGTTACGCCACCACGCTGGTGGACTTGAAGCACCACAAGGTGTTCGATGTGGTGCTGGGCCGCTCAGAGGCGAGCCTGCGCAGCTATTTGAAGCGCCTGCCAGGCAGGGAGCACGTGCGCGT
>NZ_JAJEWL010000008.1 GCF_020687695.1 Pusillimonas sp. MFBS29 | reverse complement strand
GGGCATGAAGTTGCCGCTGTGCTGTACCTGAACAGCCAGTTTAAGGTGATCCGTTACATGGAAATGAGCCATGGCACGTTGACGCAGGCCAGCGTATACCCGCGCGAAATCGTTAAAACCGCGCTACGCCTGGATGCCGCTGCAATCATCATGTCACATAACCATCCTAGCGGTATACCTGAACCCAGCGAAGCCGATCTGGCACTGACGCGGCACTTAAAACATGCTTTGGCGTTGGTTGATGTTCGTTTGCTGGATCACATCATCGTGACCGGGCAGAACACTACTTCGTTAGCGGAACGAGGCCAGGTGTAAACCTGGAGCAAGGCGGGTGAGAGCCCGCCTGCACAGGTAGACGCTGCGCGTTGCGGCGCAAGTTGGACTTGTGCTGCCGCACAAGTGTTATCCGTTTTCTTCCTTCTCGACAAAAGCAGCCCGTCCCTGTGTACCAGGACGGGCATAGCGGCTTGCTGGCGCAAGCTGGATACATCTTGAGTAACTACCTTCAATTTAGATCACCGGCTCGGTGATGGTGGCGCTCGCCGCGCGGGCTGCTGCCGGGTTGTGCGTCGTGACACAGCATGCCTGGTCCTGATAGTTCCATCGCCCTAAAACGCCGACTGTATCACTACGTTCCGGCGCTTCAAGGGAGTGTTCATAAAACCCGCTACGCGACTTTTACAAATCTTCCCCCTTTCCGCTAGTCACTGCCTGATTCAGCACGGCAAGGGCGATGGAACTCACAGGACTGGCGGCAAAACGCGATGGGACCAACACACAACCCGGCAGCAAAAACCTACAAACGGGCTCAAGAATCTTCAGGCCCGGTCAGCAATGACATCACAACCGCGCCACTGCGCACTTTTTGAAGGAAAACGACATGAACCACTACGAAGCAAAGCAGGCAGACCGCAAGGCCAAGCTAGAGGCTAGGGCAGTTCAGGCCGAGGCACAGGCTGCAACCACCTACGACCGGGCAAAGCAAATGGGTGAGGCGATTCCATTCGGACAGCCGATCCTAGTTGGCCACCATAGCGAAGGCCGAGACCGCAATTACCGGCAGCGGATTCATAACACGTACGGCAAAGCCTTTGATCTGCAAAAGAAGGCTGACCACTATGTGCAGAAGGCGGCTGCAGTAGGCGATGGGGGAATTTCCAGCGATGACCCGGATGCAATAAGCAAACTCATGCGCCAGGTGGAGCAACTGACAGAAAATCAGGAACGCATGAAAAAGAGTAATCAGCTGATCCGTAAGCACAAGGGCGATGCAGAGGGCCAACGGCGCGCTTTGCTTGAGCTTGGATACTCGGAAGAAAGCGCACAGAAGCTGATCACGCCGGACTATGCCGGGCGTGTAGGCTTCCCGCCTTATGCCTTGACCAACAATAACGCGAACATTCGCCGTATTCAGCAACGGATCAAACAACTACGGGCAATCCAGGACCGCAAGCCGGTCAGCATACAGGGGACGGGGTATGCATACGCTGAGGACGTGGAAGAGAACCGTGTGATGTTTATGTTCGAAGGTAAACCGGAAAAAGCCACCCGCGAGATTCTAAAACGCCATGGTTTTCGGTGGAGCCCAACCCGTGGCGCATGGGTGCGTCAACTGAACAACGCCGCCATATGGCAGGCAAAAGCCGTCATGCAGGTTTTGAACGGATCAACAGATAGCTAAACCGAAACCCAGGCCGCTTTATCGGCCTGGGCAATTTGTCGGCGAGATTACGCCGAACCACTACCAGGAGCAACAGCATGGCATCAGTCAACAAAGTCATCATTATCGGCAACTTGGGCCGTGATCCAGAGATCCGCTATAGCGCGGATGGAGTCGGGATCTGCACCATTTCCGTGGCTACATCGACAAGCTGGAAAGACAAGGCGACAGGCGAGAAACGAGAAGAAACCGAATGGCATCGGATTGTGTTCTATAACCGTTTGGCAGAAATCGCCGGCGAGTATCTGCGCCAGGGTAGTGCGGTCTATGTAGAAGGGCGGTTGAAGACTAGGAAATGGCAGGATAAGGAAGCAGGTGCTGATCGTTACAGCACCGAGATCGTCGCTGAGCAAATGCAGATGCTCGGGGGCCGTGGTGCAGATGGCCAGTCGTCGTCAGCTAAGCCAGCAGCGCGTAAGGCCGCTGCTGCTCCTAGCCTCACGAGTGGCGGTGCTGTCGTGGCGGATGATATACCGTTCAATCTGGTAGGTGCGGGACGCAGCTGGCTGTGCATGTGAGAAGGTTTGCCCCGGCTTTAGCTGGGGCAGGCATTAGGACGGATTGACGTTGCCTCAGACGGTAAAGCTATTATTAAAAGTGTCGAAGTAGCTACCACAGAGCCTGTTGGGTGATGACGTTGGCACCGCCCAGCGAAGGCACCTCGATGGGCTTGGTATCTAAAATATCTTCCGGTGCCAAGCGCAAGAGGCTGCTAGCCTCCTCAACTGAGCCTGTCAGCCACCAATCGACATCATTCAATTCGATCGGAATGACTGAGCGCTTGTCTTGGGCAGTGGCTGACTTCTTCGGATCAGGCTTGTGCATCCGACGCATCAACGGATGTGCATCGGCGTTGATTGTGAGCATCGTGTAGCTTTCCAGTACTTCGCCCGTCGCCGGGTCGGTCCAAGCATTCCACAGGCCGGCCAGGCCCCAAGGGGCACCGTCTGACCGCTGGAATTGCCACCACACATTGCGGCCGGTTTCCCAGCAAGGCTCGTCGAAAGACATCGCCGGCATAATACAGCGCTGACCGCGCTGCCAGGGTTGGCGATAGCTCGCCTTGCTGGCCAGTTCTTCTGAACGAGCGTTGTTCGTCTGATATGGCAGCTTCGCCGACTTGGCAAAGTGCGGGATGAGGGCCCACTGGCCGACCACCAGCTCACGCCCGATATCGTACCCCCGAATAAATGGGCCAGCAGCACGAGGGTGAACGGCGGCCTCCCACCATCGAGGCTGGTTCCGGTTTCCAATATGCCAAAGCCTTTCAATCTCAGCTTCGGTCGGTGTCACATAGCGATTGCACATGCTTTATTGTGACAGAACCTATGTCTCGGCTATCAACTGAATAGGATTGGCGTCCCATCTTCGATGGGTCCCTGAGATGTGACGTTGCCAGCTCTTCGATCTGGCAGGCACTTCTAAATCCCCAAATTCGCTTTCGCTCATTTGTGGCCTTAAAAGTGCCACACAAGACGCACCCCTGACGGGGTGAGGAAGGATCTTATTTATCAAATGCTTGCAGGAAAACGGTCACGTGCACCGTCGTAGGACAGACAGAGCAACAAACTGGTGTAAGGCTATGATATGGCGGGGAGGGTTGAGGCCACGATCGTGGCCTTCTGGTGCGTAGACAGGGTGGCGACCATATGGCCCCAACACTATGACTACAAATCGACAGCTTTTCTTCTGCACTGTGACAGCATCAAAGCTGCATGAGCGCCACGCCATGATTGCAGATGGGCTGTGATGGGATTACAGGATCGCCGCAATAGATCCACTAGAGGGCTGCATCCTGGGACTGAGCGCGTTCCATCAATTCTTCTGGACAGATTCATTACGACGTATGGGCAGGAGGGATAACGTGTAGGCGGTCATCGAACACCTCCTTTTCCTCACCCGGCGCAGCAGGACAAGCGCGATACGTCCTTGCTGAAAGTCTGCGCCGCGAGTTTCAGCCCTTCGACCATCGTGAGATACGGGAACAACTGGTCGGCCAGCTCCTGCACGGTCATCCGGTGGCGGATCGCCAACGCGGCCGTCTGGATCAGTTCGCCCGCTTCTGGAGCCACCGCCTGCACCCCGATCAACCGCCCCGAGCCGGCCTCCACCACAAGCTTGATGAAGCCACGCGTGTCGAAGTTGGCGAGCGCACGCGGCACGTTGTCGAGGGTGAGTGTGCGGCTGTCGGTCTCGATACCGTGGTGGTGCGCTTGCGCCTCGCTGTAGCCCACAGTCGCCACCTGCGGATCGGTGAACACCACCGTTGGCATCGCCGTCAGGTCCAGCTCAGCATTGCCGCCGATCATGTTGACCGCTGCGCGCGTGCCGGCCGCCGCCGCTACATAGACGAACTGCGGCTGGTCGGTGCAGTCGCCGGCCGCATAGATGTGCGGCGCGCTGGTGCGCATGGTGCGGTCGATGACGATGGCCCCTTGCGTGTTCACCTCGATGCCCGTCGCTTCGAGGTTCAAGTTGCCGGTGTTCGGTGCGCGACCCGTGGCGATGAGCAGCTTGTCGGCGTGCAACTCACCATGCCCGGTGGTAAGCACGAATTCCCCGTCCGCGTAGGCGACCTGGCTCGCCTGGGTGTGCTCCAGCACCTCGATGCCCTCGGCACGGAAGGCGTTTGCTAAGGCTTCGCCAATGGCCGGGTCTTCGCGGAAGAATAGCGTGCTGCGCGCCAGAATCGTGACCTGGCTGCCTAGTCGTGCAAAGGCTTGTGCTAACTCCACCGCCACCACCGACGAGCCGATGACGGCCAACCGCTCGGGGATCGTATCGCTCGCCAGCGCGTCGGTAGACGTCCAGTACGGCGTGTCCTTCAAGCGGGGGATCGGCGGGATCGCTGGACCCGCGCCGGTAGCGATCAGGCAACTGTCGAAGGTCACTTCGCGCGTGCTGCCGTCATCGGTTGCCACGGTTAGTGTACGCCCGTCCTTGAACCGAGCTTCGCCCGCTAGCTGCGTGATGGCCGGGGTGCTCGCTAGGATGCCTTCGTACTTGGCGCGGCGCAGTTCTTCGACTCGGCCTTGTTGCTGGGCCAGCAGACGCTCGCGCAGCACGGCAGGTGCTACGGCAGGCAGACCTTCATCGAATGGGCTTTCGCGACGCAGGTGGGCGATATGCGCGGCCCGGATCATGATCTTGGAGGGCACGCAGCCCACATTGACGCAGGTGCCGCCAATCGTGCCGCGCTCGATCAGCGTCACGCGCGCCCCACGCTCCACAGCTTTCAATGCTGCCGCCATCGCCGCGCCGCCGCTGCCGATTACGGTCACGTGCAGAGCTTGTTCACTGCCTTCATGCTTCGTTTCTCCACCGAGCCGGCCCAGCGCCTTGTTCAGCAGGCCGGTAGGCTTGTTCGGCATATCGGCAATCCGTGCGCGATAGCCGAGCGTGGCCACTGCGGCAACCAGCGTGGCCACGCTCACGCCTGCGTCCGCCTCAATGTCGGCTTGCCGTTGCGCATAGGACACCGAGGCCGAGCGCACGCCGGACACGTTCTTCAAAGCCTCCTGGACGTGCTCGGCGCATGACGTGCAGGTCATGCCTTCGATGTGAAGAGATGTGGTTTCGGTCATAGCCGCCCCTGCTGTTTGGCGCTGGAGGGATAGCCAGCGTCCTTGGTCGCTTCAACCAGAGCCTGTACGTTGGTCTTGCTGTCATCATAGGTGACACTGACTAGCTTGTGCGCCTCGTCGATGCCAATCTTCTCCACGCCAGGTATGCGGTTGAGTGCAGTGCGCACAGTGATCGGGCAAGCGCCGCATGTCATGCCTGGAATGGACAGCGTTACCAACTTATCGGCCGCCCAAGCCGGGGAGGAAAGCGCAGTGGCAAGGGCGAACAGGACAGTGAGTTTTCTCATGAGGATTTCCTTTCAATAGAACAGCGGCAGGACGTAGGGGAAAACGAGGACCACCAGGACCAGGGTGGACATGATCCAGAAAATCACCTTGTAGGCTGTCCGAACTTGGGGTGCGGCGCAAACGTCGCCGGGCTTGCAGGCATGGGGCGGTCGGAAGATGCTGCGCCCGGCGAAGAACAGCGCGATGAGCGCTACGACGATGAAGATTGGCCGGTACGGCTCCAGCACGGTCAGGTTGCCAATCCATGCGCCCGAGAAGCCGAGAGCGACCAAGACGAGCGGGCCGAGGCAGCACGTTGAGGCCAAGATGGTCGCGAGACCGCCAGCGGCCAACGCGCCGCGACCGTTCTTGGGTTCCGACATAAGGTTTTCCTTCCGAGTCTTCGCTTGATGCTGTAATGTTACTTCCGTAGTCAACTACGGAGTCAAGGCCGTGCAGAGCGCTCAAGAGAATCTAACCATTGGTGCCTTCGCCAAGGCAGCCGGGGTCAACGTAGAGACGATCCGCTTTTATCAACGCAAGGGTTTGCTGTCCCAGCCAGAGCGGCCTTATGGGAGGATCCGCCGCTACGGGCAGGCGGACGTGGCGCGGGTGACGTTCGTGAAATCAGCCCAGCGCTTAGGGTTCAGCCTGGATGAGGTTGGCCAGCTCCTGAAACTGGAGGATGGCACCCATTGCAGCGAGGCGGCCGAACTGGCCGCCCACCGGCTGGCCGATGTGCGCGCACGCATGGCGGACCTTACGCGAATGGAAGCAGCGCTGTCGAAGTTAGTGAGCGAGTGCAGTGCGCACCACGGCAATATTTCCTGCCCGTTGATTGCAGCGTTGCACTGCTGCTAGGTCAAAGCTGTCGCGCGCCTTAGCGTACGATTTTTTTTCGATTTCTGAGGCGCCTCCAGATAGGGCACAGGTGCCTGAACTGATGGGCGATCTTGGAAATCATGCAATGTCCAACTCGGATTCCGCTTTCAGGGGCGCTGTGCCAAGCTCGTTCTTTCCAGGCTCCAACTCATGTGCCGCCATCTGCTGCAGGTCATGAGCTAAGCCTTTATATGTCAGGCGATCCACGCGTTGGGGCAGCTTGGACGCATCATCTGTAAATGCCACAATTTCGTGCCGCTCACGAGAAATGCTGACATAGTAGGTGTCCTGGGCGGTCGTGCGGCTGAAACTTTCAGCGTTGTAAAGCACCCGGTCGCAGGTCAAACCCTGGGCGCTATGCGCGGTGGTGGTGTACGCATAGTTCATGTGTAGCGGTCGATCTGTTGATAGCTGCACGCGGCGACCGTTGGTTTCGATGGTGACGCTGCTTGCATCAATCGCCGCGACCTTCGCCAATTGGCCGTTGACTAGGTCGTTCTGGGCATCGTTGCGTGTGATGCGGACATGGTCGCCCACAGACAGCTCTGCCCGGCTCAGGTGGTAGACCGATAGCTTGGACATGGTTTTCGGGATGATCTCTATGGGTTCGGCATGGGTTGGGCTGGGCTTGAGCGGTTCCACGGTGATGCGGTCATGGCGCGTGCTGCTGGTGACGCTGTACAGCTCGCCGCGTTTCAGACCGCACTGGTAATCCCGTTCCGGAACGACAATGTCGCCAACGGTGTAATACCGGGCGACACTGCGCTCTGCGCGAGTGGTGTCATGACGAGCAAGCAACTGGCATTGATGGCCTCTGCCTTCCAGCCCGAGTAGCGCATGGATCCGTGCATTGATGGCTTCCCGGGACGCATTGGTCCCTGTCACCACGATGGTGCCTGCTTGTTCTGCGGCTGAAAGCTGCGTATAGGTCTGGGCAATTGCTTCATACCGGGAGGAACTGTCTCGGGTTTTTCGACCATGCTCGTCAATAGTGAACTGATCCGGGATGGTGAGCACACGATTCAAAAGCGGCAGAGATCGGCTTGCCTGACCACCGGCAGCCAGTTGCACCGCTTGGCGTAGCCGTTCGCAGCGTTGCCGCTGGATGTCTGCCATTAATACGGTTTTCATGCCATTTTCCTGCAGCATGGCAAAGGCGCGGCCAGCCTCGATGGCCTTGGTCTGGGCGGTGTCGCCCAGCAATATGACTTTGGCGCCGGTCGGCTGAATAAGTGCCAGTAGTTTGTCCATCTGCCGCAGGGGCACGACGCCGGCTTCATCAATCACCACGACCGTTTTTTGCCCTAGGGTGTCGGTGAAGGGGCGTTTGTCAGAGGCAGACAGGACCGATGCAATCGTGCTGGCTGGTATGCCATCTTCGCGCAGATTTCGAACCATGTTCCCGTAGGGGGCCAGGGCCGCCATGGTGTGCCCTTGGTGATGTAGGATCACTTGGGCGCTTTGCAGGGCGAAGGATTTTCCGGTGCCCGCTAGCCCCTGAATCCCGGCAATTTGATCGGAGCCGGTTGCGATCAACATGACGGCTTCGCGCTGTCCTGGTGTGAGGCGTGTGTCTAGGCTGCTTTCTGCTTTGGTGGCGTCAATCGTGGCGTGCCAGGCACTGCGTCCAGCTTGTTCGGCGGCCAGTATTCTGGATTCTGCCTCAAAGGCCTTCCGGGTCGCATAGCGTGGGCTTTCCATCAACAGGCGTCCTTCGCCAATGGCCTGATCAACGAGTTGCAGAGCGGTTTCCTGGGGTAGGCCGCGCAGGCGTACGACCTCTGTGGCCCAGCCTTCGCGCGTCATGGGAAAGGCCTGCATGTCCTGCGTGCTGCGGTAGTGGGGCGCCTCTCGGATCAGTGCGCCGAACTTCACACGGCCCTGGATCGCTGCCTGAATGGCTGTAATGTCCGTATGGCCGCCGGCATGGCGAACGGCGTTTTGCAGTAAATCCGCCAGAGGCATGACGGATTCCCTTTCGGCCAGATGTTGGATCGACCAGTTCAGTGAGGCTTGAGCCACCAAATCGGATCGATGCTCCAATTCCTGTGTCGGCTGGATATCCGCTTGTTGGTTGGCATGGTCAAACTGCATCCCGATAGCTGTAGCGGCGTCACGCCATTGCCGATACAGTTCCGTTCGATTGAGTTCCTGTGTCTTCGCCTGGCGGTGGGCTAGAGTGATGCCTTGACGTAGGGCGTGAGGGGCGGCTTCACGACTGGTGCCGCGTGCAGATAGTTCAGCCGTGATGCCGGCGCTGCGTTTACTGAAAAACTCGATCTGCTCACGGCTGATATGGGCGAGTTCGATATGGCTTTTTTCATGGCGAACCGCGTACCCCAGCGCACGGACATTGCGTTCCAGTTCCGCCTGGTAGATTGAGTCCGTCACGCGCAGCAGCTTGAAGATTTCTTCATTGGACAACGCTACCCAACTGCCGTCGACCCGCTGAGTCAAATTCATCAGTAGGGCGTGAATGTGCAGATGAGGATCGGGGGCAGCGCCTTCGGTGGGACGTGCGGTTTCGTGGCGGAACTTGGCAATAATGAGATTGCCTGTGTGTTCTACCCTTGACTTGCCGTTTTCCTTGCGACGGCCCATGGTTAGGTGCTGTTCGGCATAGACGAGAGCCGAGGCGACCGCTTTATCGTTGGCGTGAATCAGGCGTTCGTCGCCACCGATCAAGGCCTGCAGGGTGATGCTTTTAGGTGCGCCGAAGGTCAGATCGAGGGCGGCGCGAGCTTTGGCATCTTTGCGGATTGACCGGCCGGCTGCGACGCCACGGCCAAAATCGCCCTGCAGCATGGCTTTGAAGCGTTGAGGGTCGATTTCACCGATGGCCCCCAGACGTCGAGCGCCTTCGCCTTGCCACGTGGCGGCGTTGCCGTCACGGCTGTAGTAATCATCGGCTTGATCGGCGTAGTAGTGGGTTGCAAGGGACGCGCGGGCGCGATAGATCTGGCTGTGCGAGATCATGTGAGCTCCAGGCAAGGGTGGTGGCGAGAAATTGGCCAGCAGGGCACTAACCCTTACCAGTGCTAGCTCTTGAAGGTAAGGAGGAAGGGTTTACACAAGTTTATCCACAGATTATGTGGATAAGTGACGGGGCAACTAATCGTGATCGATTAGTCTAACCATTAGATGGTGCTGTTGTGGAAGTAGCAGCATTCAGCACTCTTCCCGACTCTTGAAACGCCATCGCAGTCGCCCCAAACTCCCTGAACGGCAAACTCACCCTCGCAATCGGAAAATCCCTCGCCAAGGCCACATACCCGCCCAGCGCTGGCAGCGCTTGTATCTGTGCCGCCGCCACCACATCTTCTGTCGTCCGATCCATGTTGTCCGACGTATTCCGATGATCCACACTGCGACTGATGCTGTACTTAGGCCGTTCGACCTCGTGCTTTCCGAGGCTCTCACTCATATCCTTTGCCGTTTGCGGGTCGGTACGGGAGCCGCCCAGCACAGCCAGGTTGCGAAAGCTCGCCCGGATAGTGGTGGACATGGTGCGCCCGTAGATATGTTCCAACTGCGACGTACTCTGCAAACCCGCCACAATACGCAGGCCATTTTTCCGACCCTTGGTCAGGCCCGCTTCCAGTGACGGCAGGGCTTCCAGGCTAGCCAGCTCATCAATGAACAACCACCAGCGTCGGTGGGTGCCTTCAGGCATGGATAAGATGGACGTAATGAACACGTCAGCCCATGACGACACCAGCGGCTTCATGGAACTCATCATGTCTTCGCGCCAGTTGATGTACAGGTTTCCACCATCGGGCTTGGCCAGCCAGTCCCGGATGGAGAACCGCCCGGGCTTCATGCCAGTGTGCTCGGACAGCTTGTTTGACAGCACGAAGCGGGCGGAAGACAGCGCTTTGCTGGCTTCGCTGGAGCCAACAAAAAGGGATTCGGCCAGGGTGCCTTCCAGGAATTGCTTCAAGACCTTGGGGTCTTCGATGGTGCATAGGCGGAATAGATCCATCACGCTAGCCTCCGCGCCCTGCAACTGATGGAGTTTCTTGGCCGTCTCGCGTAGCAGCAGGCGGCCGAAGTCGTTCCATTCTTCAGCGTTTTTGTCCTGGCTCATGGGAACCATGGAATGGGCCAACCGCTTCCAGTCATAGTCGGCACGGACTTCATTGAAGAACGACCAGCCCTGGCTGCGGGCATCGTAGGGATTCAGAATCACATCGTTGGGTTGCCAGAGCTTGCTGAGCAGGTCCCCATTGGGGTCGATCACGATCATGCGATCGTTGCGCTCTGGAGTTTGGCCGAACAAACGGTTGTTCATGTCGTTCTGTGAGCGCTTGAGTACCGAAGCGGCCATGTTGCGCAACAACACCGATTTACCGGAGCCCGTGGCACCGCTGATGAGCAAATGCAGGTTCTCGTTGGCGGTCGGCATGGGGATGCCGCCCACGTCGATTTGTTGTTTGCCGACTTCTTGGCACTGGCGAGCCAGGCTTTTTGCCGAGGTGGTGCGTGTGCCACGTACAAAGCGTTTGTAGGCAGCACCCTCAAACCCTTCGGTTCTAGCGGTGCGCCCGATAAGCAGGATAAGCACCAAGGCGAGGACCAAACCTATGCCCAGTGCGCCGTAGAGCACTGGGTACTGCGGCGTTAGCATCACAAAATGCCAGAACGTTTTGGCGTTCCAGTCCCGCCAGCGCATATGGCTGCCCCAGGTGGCGGCAGCCATCCAGGCACCAGTCGGCAAGAGCGCCAAAGAAAAGGCGGCAATGCGCCGCCGGGTAATGGGTGAAATCAAGGTGGACATAAGTACCGGTCCTCAAGAGATCAAAATCTGACCCAGGGCCAGGCCTGCCAGCAAGCCACCCAGAATGCCTGCTATACCGCCTACGACCAGGGCGATGATTGCCATACGTCGTGCGGATTGGTGGGCGATGCTGGCGTACTGCGCGGCATCCCGGGCCAATTGATCCAGCCGGCTGCCGGTGTCATCCAGCATGGTCTGGATGGCGTGTTGAGCCTGCTGATTGATGGGTTTGGCTGCCGTTTCCATCGTGGCGGTCAGATGGCGGCTGAGTTGTTCAGGCAAGACTTGCTGCGCTTCGCCCATGGATTGCATCTGCTTTTGCACTGCATCCAGGCTTTGGGTGGCGCTTTCTAGTCTGTTCACCAGGCCAGCGACTTCACCCAATACTTCGTGGTACAGCAAATCCAGCTTGGTACGAGCGCCACTGACATTCGAGTGTGATTCCATGGTGGCCAGCTCAGGAAAACAGCGCGGTAAAAGCCGCGTTCATTTGCCTGTCCACCGGTTTGGCCAGGGCGCGCAGGGCGTGCCGGTTGCTCAGTTGTGAAATTCGGAAGTGGTCATCAGGTTCGGCAGCGCGAAGTAGGGCGCGATAGTCGGTCTGATCAGCCAGTACATCGGCAATTGTGGTGCGTTGGTCGGCCAGCAACTCGAAGACTTCGTTTTCGTAAATGGCAGCCTGGGGGTTGGCCTGCACTTCGCCTGTTTTGGCGGCATAGGCCAGGATGGAGGGGAATTCATCCTGCACGCTGCTATCGACACGATTGAAAAGTATCCGTACCCGCTCTGGGTCAACACCCAGTTCTGCCAGGGCAGCCACCGTCTTGATGGTTTCGCGCTGGGCCTTGCCGGTATTGATCACAGGCAGTACAAAATAGTTCATTTCCTCGTGTGCACCTTCGTAGCGCATCATATGCGTCAGAAAGTCCTCGATATTGCTGGCACCCACATCGACGATCGCATCTTCGCGGGTGAGTAGCTCGCGAAACAATCGGCCAAAGTGTTCGCCGCGTAGCTGATCGACATTCAGGCCCAGGTCAGCGCCCGTTTCGTTGGTGGATTCCACTGCAAAAATCTGGGCACCGTTCATGCGTGGTGCCAGAAGGTGAGAGGCAGCGACTGTCTTGCCAACAGAGCCGGTGTAGTTCAGGACGGCGACTTTCATGGTTTATTCCTTTTCATGGGGTTGTTTTCACTAGATTGGGTACGGCTGGCCAAGCCTTCACGTCGCAAGGCCTCCAGGTCTATCTGCATGTCGCGAATCTTGCGTAGATCGCCGGGTGTTTGGAGGTTGTGTGGTCGGCCTTGAATAGCATCAAGTGCCGCAGGAGGTGAGGCCGGTTTCACCGTAGAAGCCGAAGGATTGGCTGCGGATCGCTGGGCTTTACGCCAGCGATACAGCGTGATGGCGAAGGTGCTGCGTTGCACGGTCAGACCTGCAGCGGCCAAATCCTCCAGTACGGCGGCGTGTGGCACACCTGCAGCAAACTCGGCTTCGATCATTGGAAACAGCGCGCGTAGTTGGGCTGAAAGGCTGATGCGTGGGTCGAGGGCAGAAAGTACGGCCCGATAGCGTGACACGGGTTGGGGTGAGTACATAGGTTTCCAGGAGTTGGGTTGAAGACAGTGCCGCTTAGTGCGACAGCTCAGGAAAGACCTCGGTCTGCTTGCCTTCCAGCCAGGCGCAGCCGACGGCCAGGGCTTCGTCGTAGGCAGATTGTTCGTCTGCGAACTGGACCGACCTGCCACGTGCGGAGAAACGTCCGCCGCCGACTTCCTGACCGTCGCTCAGTAGGCGTAGGGTGTAGCCGCCGGAGTCGGAGTGGTGAGGGATGATCTCGAATGAAAACCGAAGTCGGGCGTGAGTCACTTCGGTGTGAAATTGCCGGGCGACTTCGGAGAGGCGGGCAGCCCATTCCGGACCGATTCGATCCAGGGCTTGGGCGATGCTGTAGCCACGCTCGCGCAGCCAGTCGCTGCGATCCAGCACCAGGGCGGCAGTGAGCGCTTCGCCCAGGCCCATGGTGCCAATGCCGTAGTGGGCGGCTTGTTGCACGATGTGCAATATCCGGGTGTCGATGGTCGAGTGCATGAGGACTCCTTTGCCCAGCAGCTTGAAGGGCAGTGATGGGGGATGAGGGTGAGGTGTGTCCGAAAGGGCGGATGTGGTCAATTGCAGACCGATGCAGCCGCGATGCGGCTGCTCAGCGTGGCAATTCAAAACGGCCTGGATTATGCAGGCAAGGTGTTGCGATCAGGTGGAGCGGGAGTTGGACTTATCCACAGGACTTGCTGGTAGTAATAAGGTAGAAATAAGGTAGAAGGCGTTCTGATGGCTGGAAAGCGCCTGTTCATGCAGGTTTCAAAAAATGATGCGCGATGTTATGACGATAAAGCGCGATGCTATGACGAAAAGCCGCGATCTTATGACGATGCAGGCGCGATGCTATGACGACGGTACAAACCACTTATCCACAGCCTGAAAAAGGCCTTTGAATCGGCTGTTTTTGGAGTCAGGCGCGATGTTATGACGATGGAGAGTCTAGCGATCCAGTCGTGTCCAGACCGCTTGTTCATGGCCACGGGTGGCCGTTTCTATGTGGGGTTCCGTGATCACTTGCAGCGCTTCCAATTCTGTCAAGCTGCGCTCCAGGCTCGTTCGAAAATCACGCATGCGGCCAGTGTATTGAGCACGTTGCTTGAGAATGTCCAGGCTGTATTTCTGCTGGATGTCGGCGGACGTGCCGATCAGGCGCTGCAAGCTTTTGGACAGGTCATGACGCATTTGCAGGCGCTTGGCCCAGTCAACCAGGGCGTATTCCCGGTTTCCGAAGATCTGTGCCCAGCGAGGATCGGCGTACAAGGTATAGCTGCCGGTAGGCTCGTGGTAATCGAAACCGCCCAGCATGGCTAGGACTCGGGTCGAAGGGTTCTTGCCATAGCTGTATTTGACTGAGCCATCCTTTCTGCGGGCTTCGATGCACAGGGTGAAACGAGCCAAGTCTTTCATGCTTTCATGCAGCCATTCGTAGGCGCTGCCGCCTGTGGGCCGGCCCATCCCGCGTAGGAAGTCGGCTCGGTTGATCGTTGGCGCTTCGCCCAATAGGGCTGTCGTCTGCAGGTACATCGCGTGCATCCAGATGTCGGCGTGGTCTTCGCTCAACTGTTTGCCGGAACCTTTGAGTAGGATGTTGCTGCCTTCCAGAAATACGGTGTCGTCATGCAGTGTGCGCCAGCCCCGGCGAACCGGTGCGAAGATGGCACTACGGGCGATGTAATTCGGAATGGCGCGTGCTGTTTCGTTGATACCGGGCAGTATGAATGGCGTAGGGGTTGAGGCCTGCTTTTCTGCTGCGGCGGCCAGTGCCTGGGTGGTTTTTTGCTGAGCACGCTGCATGGCTGCTGACAGGCGCAGGAGGTTCTTGTCCTTGTGAAAGGGCATACGGGTGGATGAGGTCATGGGTAAAGCTCCAGGCGAGCCCATGCAAGGCCTGCCCGGAACGTGTGCAGTGCCTCACACGGGTTCAGGGGTAGGTGCGGGTAGGCAGCGATGCCAGTCCGCAAGGATGGAAACGGGTGCCCCTCAGGGCGTTGTTGGCTTCGGGTCAGCCGTTGGCTTGCCGTTTGGGTTCAAACCAAAGCTCTTTCAGCCTGAACCGCTCGAAATGCAGCACGATGTCTATGGTCTGGCGCAGAAATGCTTGAATGGTTGGCAGATCGAGGTTGCCGCCCGTGGGTGATTGCTTGATGAGGATCGCCAGGCGGTCAAAGGCATCGGCTGCCCCGTTGGCGTGGGTGGTGGTGACGGATCCTGGATGTCCGGTATTCAAGGCCGCCAGGTAATCCCAGGTTTCAGGGCCGCGCAGCTCGGCAAGGAATATCCGGTCTGGCGATAAGCGCATGCAGGCGGCCAGGCTTTCGGTGGCCGAAACCCGACCGCGTGTGCCGCCATACATCAGATGAATGCGGTTTCTGTGCCGGGGCAGAATGAGCTCATGCACGTCTTCGATGGTGACCAGGCGTTCATCGACGGGCACACGGTCGATCAGCGATCTTGCAAAGGTGGTTTTGCCCGAACCTGTCGCGCCGGAGATGACCAGGTTTTTGCGAGCCTGAATGGCGGCAAGCAGAAATCCGGGAATATCACCAGCATCCTTCAGCGCCATCAGTTCTTGATCGGTTCTCGAAATACCGTCTGGCGTGTATTGGGCGGCGGCGTCGTGAGTGGCCTCAAAAGCACCTTGCGAGTGCAGTTCCTCCAGGGAGAGCGCCACTTGGGCGTGCTTGCGAATGTTGATGGCCAACGTGCCGTCAATGCAGGCTGGTGGCAATACGATCTGGCCGCGCTCGCCATCGGGCAGGACGACAGATTGAATGGGGCTGCGTGCCATGTGGTTGTACGCGGCCAGGGCCGTAGCCAGGGCCTCCAGGTGGGGGTAGGAAAGCTTGGGGCACTCGTGAAGCTGCCACGCACCGCGTGTGCGGGTGTAAAGCTCACCGGCTCGCACGATGGCGATTTCAGTGACATTGGGATCCTCCTGATGTTTGGACAAAGGTCGCAGAAAGGTGCGAACCGCAATGGATCGATCAAAGGGGATCGCTTCAGTGGATGGGTTCAAGCTCATAGACGTGACTGAAATCCAGATCACGGGCGACCATGATGCCGATACGCTCGCCCTGGTTCTTGTAAAGGGTGGGAGGAATGTCCAGGGACTTCTCCAGAATCTTTGCGACCGCTTCCTGACCGCCTTCGGCGGTGTTGTCAAAGCGAATGTTGTTGCTGCCCGATTGCCCTTGATTGGATGCCCAGTTACCGAAGTCGCCCACCAGAGAAAGCATGATGGCGTTGCCAAAGCGTTCCCAGAAGTGGTTGTCGATATGTCCGCCCAATCCCGCTTCGCCCAGCGGGCCGGTGCCGGGCGAACTCAAATTCACGATGACGCCGGTAGGCGTTTCCAGCCGGTTCCATGTCACAAAGGCGCGGGCCTGGCCCTGCTGTATGCCTCCAGACTGATAACCCGTGAACTTGGTGCCGGCATCAATGAGCTTGACCTTGCCGTTGGCGCTCATGACATCGTGCGTGGCAAGACACGTCAGAAGCCCGGACTGGGTGCTGACCAGTTTTGTCTGTAGGGTGCAGTCGATCATGGTGCCTTGCGTGAGCAGGAAGTTGCGGTCACCCAGTTGCCCGGCCACTGATGGGGCCAGCTCCAGCGGTCGCAGCTTGTCGGCCAGAGGGCCAGCATCGCTATAAGGGCCTTGAGGCCCGTTTGACTGGCTTGGGGTCGTGCCGCTAGCGTCTGCACCGCCCGCCTGCAGCGGGCTGGTCAGCCGACGCTGGGTAAGCTCATCGGCAGGAGGTGGAGCTGCGGGCATGGGTGCCGGGACGTTGTAGCTGGGCACCACCGTTGGTTCGGGTGACGGAGGCGGCGGTGCGAGAGGTGGCGTGGGGCGCTCCACGTTGGGGGCCTTGAGGCGATTGGTAATGCCGCTTTGATCGGCTTCCAGACCGCTATCGGCTTTTGCCGCTGGTTCGCGGCTCCAGACCTTCATGAGCACGCCGGCAGCCACTGCCACAGCGATTAGAATGGTGAGCCAGAGAAAAGCGCGGGCACCGCGTGGGGCGCTGCGCCCGGTTGCCTCCAGATTCAGTGTTTCCCGCTCCAGATTGGCGTCTTTAGGGTTCCCCTCTTGCGAGGCTTGTGCCTGGTCTTGTTCGTTTTCCGTCATGGGGAATTCCTTTCTTGCGTGGCTTCGCGTATGCGGATGGTGGGCACAGGTGCCGCAGTGGACGATTGCGGGCTCGCACTACCCTTGATGCTGCGTCTGACCGCTGGTGATGCCGTGCCGGTATGTGCTGGTACGGGTGTGGTGCCGTAGGCGCCGTTGTGAATCGCCAGCACTTGGTCGCCCAGGCGCAGATGCCATAAGGCAGAGGTGCGATGAAGCACCATCGTCCGCTCATCTGCCATGTGGTGATTGGTGATGACTTCCTGGCCATCTGGTGTGACGCGGTACACGGTTGGAATGTCGGCTTGCGGTGCAAACTGCAGCCAAGTCTGACGACCATCGTCCCAGGCGTGTATCGGTGCGATGGCCGCATCGCCGCTGCGGGTGTAGGCCTGCCAGTTCATGTTCGCGCTGACGGCTTGTAAGGATCGCTCAATCGCAGCCTTTTGTGCGGCCTGGGTCCGTTGCCTGGCTTGAACCTCTGGATAACGAACCACGAGTTTGTACAAGGCGGCTGAATTGCGATTGTCGCTGTACGAGAGCCGGAAGCTGTAATCGCGCCTGTCAGTGACGACGATAAGGTTGGTGTTGGCGTCTTCTGCCGTGGGTTTGAAGAACAGGTGATTGTTCTTGTAGGTAAACGCATAGGCTTGGCTGTCGCCAAAGACGTGGTAGACGTACTTTTCGCCGGGCTCCAGCACGATATGGGTGGCCACGCCGATCACGGCATTGAGCTGGATGACATTGGCGTCGTTGTAATTGACATAGCGCACGCGGTGGTCGAGCCGCGAGGAACGAGGGGTCTCCAGCGCCAGGGCGCTGGCAGGGATGGCCAAGCAAAGAAACAACGCCAGCACCTGCCGACTGGGGAAATGTTTAAACATAAGAATTCCTTCAGATCCTTGTCGGTGTCAGCGCGACAGGTCGGCAGCCAAGTCATAGCGCATGACCTGAAAGCCCAGCGGGTTCAGGCGGGCGACCTCTTCGGTGAGCGGCACGTCGGTGTACTGATACGCCATGGTGGCAATCAGGTGCTGAGCCTTGGTGATGTTGCCCGTGGTGACTTCCCGCTCTGTCTTGGTAAAGCGCACGATAGCGGCCTGGTTGGCACCCAATGTGATCGAATGAACCTGCACATCGACTGTGCCCTGAGTACCGAGGCGTGTCGTGACGGCGTCCTGCCCTTCGAATCGTTTGCCGTACTGCGTCTGGATGGGTGCAGAGGACAGCAAGGCGCACGTGTCGAATTGCTCCTGTATCGTCTGCCAGCTGTAGCCCTCGCAGTTCAGCACGTACGTGTTCAGAAAATACTTGGCGATGCGCTGGCCGTAGTCTTCGAGCGGCTGGCCCAGGCTGCTGACATGTTCGATGGAGCCGGTGGCGCTATCGACGCGGACCACATACATTTCAGGTGGCTGCTTCAAAGGAGTGAGGCCCGCAACAGCAGCGATGGAGGCCAGGGCGATCAGGCCAGCACCGAGGGCCACCTGCCAGGCGCGTTTACGGCTGCTGACGAGCTCGCCAAGGTGATCGCGCTCCAGGCCGCGCGACTGCTCCAGGTAAGCGGCAATGTCTTCGGATTTAAGTGATGCGGACACGAGTCAAACTCCTTTGAAAAGAGGCGGCGTGGCATTGACCGGCACGCGTGGTGTATCGGCCGGTTGCGGCGGCTGGGGCGCGTGAAAGGCGCAGCCAGCCAACAGCCCGGCCAGCGCGAGGGCGGCAAAGAGGTTTTTCATGGAATGGTTCCTATCCTGCCGGACTGGCAGAAGGATTGGGGATGGATGGTAGGGCGATTGGCCCGGCATGGGCCGACAGGCGGACTGCCTATTTGGCGCGCAGGCGCAGCATGCTACGCAGCCGTAGCATTGAGAACGCCCCTTTGGCAGCGGTACCCACACCGAGCTGAGCGCCAAAGCCGTTGGAGAGACCGGCGGCGAGGCCTGGGATCATGACCATGATGACAAGGCTAGCGATGCCGACAAGCAGCTGGGCACCGAAGAGTCCGATAATATCCTTGGCTCCGCCATTGATTTGATCGGCAATCATTCGGATGAGCTGGATATTCATCTGCAGCAATAGTCCGAAAATCAGGCCGGCCAATAGCGCCAGAAATATAAAATTCAATGCTTGAGAGACCCAGCTGTTGAAGAGTGGTTTGGTGGGTTCAAACAGAGTGGCTGCAATGAAAATGGGACCCGTGGCGACGACGAGCGCCATGCCGACCTTGCAGACCACAACTATCACCATGATGATGCTACCTACCACGGCAGCATTGACACGTACCATCGTGGCAAGAAGACTGACCAAGACTTCCTTGGTAGATGGTAGAAAGTTGAACCAGGCGTCTTGGCCCTTGCCCATCATGGCGTTTGATGCCTTGCCGGTTTCGTTCTGCAGCTTGTCCACCTCTTGGGCCACGCTGCCGGTACTCAGGGCGATCTGCGTAATATCGTCGGGCAGCGCAATCATGGTTTCGGCGATATCGTTCTGGTACAAGCCTCCCGTACCAAAAATCATTGCGACAATGGCTACAAGAATAGCCTTGCGAAAGAACTCTGTGACGGTCATGCTGCTCTGGCCCTGCATCAGTGCAAACGCGTAGACCACAAATTGAATCGTAAGCCCTACCGTGATGACCGGCATTAGGGCTTCAAATAGCGCTTGCATTGGGCCGTTAACCGCATCGCTCAATGTATTTTCGGTTTGGGTCATCACCCATTGGGCAATGTCGCTAGGGGCTGAAGGCGGGGTTACGGAAGGAGTGGAGCCAGACATGGTGCGGCCTTACTCGTTGGAGCCGGCCTTTACGCCAGCAGTATCGTTATCCCCAAACCAGCCACCATATACCCGTTCTGCTCTGGCTTGTAGCAGGTGACGCTCTGCCTCCAGTTGTTGGGAGGCTAGCTGAATGCGAGTTTGCTCGGCCAAGATATTGGCCTGCTCAATCTGGATTCGAGCCTGTAGCTCGGATATCTCTTTGGGGTTAGTCGTCTGATTGATCTTGTCTTGCAGTGCATCCACATTGGCCAGACGTTGGGTCATGGAGTCGTAGGCTCGTTGACTCATGGCCTTGGCGGTCGCTTCGATGTTCAACGCCTTCTTTGAAAGTTCTGCACGATCCGCTTCAAAATTTACCGGAGCCATGACCGAGTCGGTAACGCGGCTAACGTCGCCATCCAGGCTTGAGCCGTTTGAGGGATCAAGTAGCCCTTGGGCATTCGAAGGCAGAGCTGAACGTAACTGGTCACGCATGTCAGGACTGCCGACTACATTTCCGAAACCACTGGATTGTGTGAATGCGGCGAGTTGGCTTTTGGCGGTGGCCAGCTGTTCGGTCAGATTCTTCAGTTGGTCTCTGGCAGTGAGCAATTGCTCCTGTAACTGCGCAATGGTGGCAGCATCGACCGTAGGGATGCCGCTAGCTTGGACAGGGTTTAAGAAAACGGCGGACAGGACGATGCCCGCCGCAAATGACTTGCAGCGTGTCATGGGAAATACTCCGGAGAATGCGCCTTCAGGCGCGAAGGTCAGGGTTTGGTACTGGCCTGCTTCGCAATGGCTTGGTAATCGGCTTCGGTCGTGCGATGCGCTTTCATCTGGCCCGACACAATGAGGTCAGCGCTTTCATCGTAGGCAACGCGTTTATCACCTACAGCCAGAATGTTGTCTGAATCATCCAGCTTGCCGGGTAGCTTGTGGAGTTGGTAGCCGCCACCAAAAGGGTCCTTGGTGACGAGCGTGAAGAGGAAGCTATCGCCGTTTCGGGTGATGTGGATGGCATCAGGGTCATACTTGCTATCCGACTTCCAATAACCAAGAAACTTTTCACCATCTGGTTCAGTCTTGCATCCGGCTACGATGGTCAGCAGCGCAGCGGCGCTAACAGTAGTGATGAAATGTCGTCGATTCATTGGGTTTCCTATGGTGAACGGTTGTTGGGGTGGGCCGGGCTGCGTTTGACTGCCGCCCAGGCATCGGTCACGCTGCAGACGTGCCCAGCCTTTGTAAGCCAGTCGGGCGCTTGTTTATGTTTCAGGATGTACCGACAAAGTACGCCCATGTCGTCATTCGGAGCAGGGATATGTTGGAGGCTGAATGGATTCATGAGCATAGGTCTGGCCCGTCTTGTTCGAGCTCCTGCTCCTGCCTTAGTATGGCTTGATCGAAGCGGACGCCGACCAAGTCAGCCACCCGTTGATACTCGGCGGAGCCAGGTGGGTGGCCGTTCACTTCGTGGATGTGTAGGCTGTAATATTTTTCTACACCTTGCTCAAAGTAAGCACGATCTTCGCGCGGATACGTGGAACGGAACCAGATGTTCGGGGTCATGCTGGGATCGGTGCTCGATGGTTCGGAAATTCCGTAATCCCTGCTATGGCGCACCAAGTCATCGGCATTGAAGGTGACGCGGTCGAGTTCGATGTCGTGGGTACTGCCTCCGCCTGCTTCCAGATCTGAAAGCGTCCAGCGTTCGCAGTGGATGGAAATGACAAATGCATCCTCTGGGGTGTCCGCCTCTGCGTCCGGACCGGAAAGTCCCAGACGGGCATAGAAGTCCTGACCTTTCGTTGCTTGCAAATCGTCGCGGGCCTGTGCTTGGCGCTGGTTGTGTTCAAGCGCTGCTAGCTGCTTTTCCCGATCATGAGGGTCTGGTTTCATAGGCTACCTTCTTATGAGATGGCGGTTAACTGGCGGGTTTGTTTGACGGTGTCCAGGTACACGGGTAGCCAGGCGGCCGGATCATGCCCGGCATGGGCCACGGCCTGCTCAGCTATCTCCGCCATGTCGGGGCTGCCAGAGAACACCAGCAATTCGTCTTCGCAGCCGGACAAGTCCAGTTGCGCGACCGTGACGCTTGAACCTTGCTTGACGAGAAATTTTCGGCTGGCCTCGCCCAAAGACTTCAACAGTTCGAATTCAGTGGGCGACAGGCCGAAGCCCTCGATGTAGTCGCGGGCCTTGGCTCTGGGATTGGGCAGCAGAATCAAGGTGGCTGTCTGCTGAACCAGGGAGGGGCCGACCGGGTTGTCCGTGATAGCCCCCGGCTCCTGGGTAGCGAAGGCCAGCACGCCGTTTTTCTTGCGGATGGTGCGGCTGGCATCTTGCATGTCTTCCTGAAAATGCCTGTCCTTTAATGGGTGCTGGCATTCGTCGTACAGATTGATGATGCGCCGGCCATCGTGCAAGGCATCAATGCGGTGCTTCAGATACATCGTGGCTGCGCCTCGTACTACGTCATCATCGAGTAGTTCGGTCAGATCAAATCCGAAGATGGCAGGGTCGCCCGTGTCGGTGGCTAGACTCAGTTCATCGGCAGGGTTATCGAACACCCAGCCGTATTCACCGCCCTGGCACCACGGAGCCAAGCGAGCATGAATGGTGCTTGTCGTGTCATCGTCGCTGTACGGGTTGGGCAGCAAGGTATTTAAGGTCGATAGCGTGCGGGCTTCCCGGTCGATCAGCGTGGTCAGCTGTTGCACGGCCTGCGTGATCTCGGCCTGCTGCCGTGTGGTGACCGCTTCGCCCCGGCGCTCGGCCAGGAATACGACCAGGCGCACCATGAAGGCGACGTTTCCTTTGGTGGGCTCCATCTGGAACGGATTCCAGCCTGTTGCTTCACCAAGTCGGATGTTGAAGTAGCGGCCCCCCAGCGCCATGATGAGCACCTGCATGCCCTGATCCTTGTCCCAGACAACACACGTTGCGCCAAACTTCTGCGCCTGGGTAAGCAGCATTCCCTGCAGCACGGTTTTACCCGTGCCGGTCATCCCAATGATCATGGTGTTGCCCGGACGACGCTTTCCGGTTTCGTCCAAGTCCTCAGTAGAGGCATGGAAGTTGAAGAAGAACGGGCTACCTGTCTGGGTTTTGAGCAGCGTGACCGCGGGCCCCCAGGGGTTGCCGACCGGTTTGCCAGTCAGCTGGTTATGCAGGCTGGAAAAGCACAGGAAGTTGAGCGATGTGATGGGCACCGGGCGTGGCCGCCAATGCCAGTTACCGGGCAGTTGCGCCCAGAACCCGGCTTCCAGCGCTCGATCCAGTGGCCGGAAGCCGACTGCCTCTTCGGCCAGCGCCGTGGCGGTCTGGGCCAAGGCCTGGCGCACCCCTTCAGCCGTGTCGCCATAAATCAGCATCGTGGCGTGATGGTCGCCCAGACCCAGGCGCGCTGACGTCAGGTCGTCCATGGCCTCAGTCAGTTGGGTGACCTGGCTGATCGAATCATCGCCGGAATCGACCAGCAGCTTGTGATGCTTCTTGACCAGCTTCTTGGCTGCGGCCCCAGTATGGCTGCCCCACGATTGGGTGAGCACGAATTCGTGCGGCAGGCCCAGTAGCCGATCCAGGTGTCCCGGTTTTGTCGCTTCCGGGTAGTCGCGCAGCTCCATCATGCCAAAGATGCGGGAGCTGGCGACGGTACGCAGTTCGCCCAATTCTCCATGGCGGCCAAAGATCGGTCTGGCGTAGGGCAGGGTGTCTCGCAAGCGTTCTCGGCTGATTGGTACGGGCCGGTGGGTACCGGAAAGCAGAAATCCAAGAAACTCGGCGGCTTCGCTGAAGGCAAAGCCCTTGCGAGCTACGATCCCCAGGGTTTGTGGATCGTAGCGGTAAAGGCCCGCGCTCAAGGCACGTATGATGCCGTTCAGGCGTTCGATGGATTCGGCTTGCCAGTGCGCAATGCGTTGCGCGTCGGCTTTTTCCAGACTGGCGAATGTGCCCAGTATCGGATCTTGTACCGGATGAATAAGCACCGTCAGGTATAGATCGTTGACCATCAGGCCCGAGGCATCGAACGTGGCGCGGTAGGCAGCATCGAATCGGGAGGCAAAAGGCTGCTTGAAAGTGCTGTCGGGATATTCCGTGACGCGGCGGCGCACGATGTGGGAGTACAGGCCAAGCGATCCCATGGGTAGGCCGCGTAGTACGTTATGCAGCGCTTCGATCCAATCTTTCAGCTCATCTTGTGCATAGGCATCCGGCGCGCGGCCTGTTACCTTTATGACCGCCAGGTATTCATGGTTGTCGCAGGCAATGATCTGGTCGGTGACATGGTGGGAGTAGGGCAGATAGCGCGAGACGCGCCGTTCGTCCACGGCCAGGGTGGTGGCAGCAGTCATGAAAACATCCTTTATTTGATGAGTGCGCGCCAGGGCCGACGCCGGTGATAGCCCTGCAGGGCGTAACTTGAGCCTCGCCAGAAGCGTTGGTTGCGATTGCGCCGCCGCGTTTTCAATTCGAGCCACAGCACATCCAGCGCTTTATCATCATCGCGGGTGAGAATGGCGAGCGTGGGTATGACGATGAAGAGCAAGCCCCACCAGGCCAGACCTGCCGTCATGGCGACTATGGCTACGCAGGTAAAGGCACCCAGTAATAGCTTGGTGGGAACGCCCATGAAGGTGGCCTTGCGGCCCAGTCCTCTAAAGACCGGATAGGTGTTGGTTGCCATGGCTTACCTCCAAAGCAACACAACCAGTTCGGCAACGGATCCGGCCAGCAGCACGCCAATGCCCCAACGAATGGCATCGTCTTTACGCATGACCTCTGCGGAATACAGTACAAAAATGATGACGCCGATGATGATGGCCGCAATGGGCAGGATGACATCCAGATTGTCTCGGAGGGTCTGCAATGTCGTTTGCGCTCGGGAAAGTCCGCCGATGGATTGTGCAAATGCAGCCTGATGGATACCGAACAGTAGTGCGGCTGTAGTCGGTTTACTGATGATCCGTAGGAAGGACATAGCGTTCTTGATGCGTGTCAGTAGAGACATGTAAAGACTCCTGCCCCTGGGGACCAAGTGGCGCAGGGGTGGTGGTTGGTAAGAAAAGGAATAAGCGCGGCCACGTTGGCCAAAAGTGCGTCAGGTGTCGGAGTTAGCGCTGCTTTCTGGCTCGTCGTCACGCGTTTGTGAAAAACCGTCGGTTGCCGGATTGGCGCTGAAACCGTCCGGTGCGCCTTCTGGTGGAGCCGGTGGTCCTTGATCGGGTTTCTGCGCTGGCTCTGCCGGCGTGGCCTTTGTCGCGGGCTCGGCCGTTTCGTTTTTCAACGGTGCCAAGGCAGGAACCTTGATCTTGGCTTGGGCCAGTACTTTGCCGACATAGCCATTGGTGAAACCACGCTTGAAATTGCCGGTGTTGTAGCAGGACAGTGCGGCGCGTAAGGCATGCTGCGGGTCCGTCTGTCGGGGTAGCGCTCTGGCATAGCACTCTGCCAGTACTGTCTGGGCAGCCGCCAAGTTGCGGCAGGGATCAAAGACGGTCTTGCTATCCAGATTCAACCACGCCCAGTTGCGAACATTGATCTGTCCCAGCCCGGCATCGAAGTCAATGCCTTGGTCAATGAGGCGATCAGCGACTGTGGTCGCTTCGGCCAAGGTTTGAGGTTGCCGTCGAAGGTGCTGGCCCTTGCGGTTGACGCCGATGGCGTACTGCTGGACTCGGGATTCATGACGAATCAGTGCATGCAGGGTGACTGGGTGGATGTTGGGCGCGCAGGTGAGGGCCAAGGCTGCTATTTCTGCGATCATGCCTGGCTCCTTCAGCGTCCACGCCGGTGTCTGGGATTCGTTAGGGAAAAATTCCAGCCTTTCGCCCATAACCCGCTATGGTCGGCATCCCATTTGGCTTGTGCCGCTTCGAATTCTTCGGCTTTGACCCAATGCCCGCCCATGGTTGGCCTGCCGACGTAGCGTACAGACAGCTCATACGTCCAGGCGTGATCGTTGTAAACGACACAATAGGTGGGTAGCTGGTCGAGTGTGACTGTAGGTAGCGGATGGACTTCGTAGACGGTCTGACCGCTGTCACCGCCGTATTCACGCTTGCGCCATTTGTACGCCGTATCGGCATAGGTTTGGTTCAAGAATTCCGCGTCGCATTTGCCAGCACCGCGTGATATGGCATCAATGCGCTCTGACATGCCTGAGTCGCCGGACGCGGGACACTGGGATAGAAAGGAACGTCTCGCTGAGACGGTAGCAGACCAGTCCAGGCCGTGCTTGTTGTACTTCCTGATGTCGAAGTAGTGGTCCAGGGATGGACTGCATTCGCCCGGTCGCAAGCTGGAAGACAGGCAGAGCGTTGCTTCGCAGGCTAGGCGGGGGACGCCCGTGAGCAGGTCAGCGGTGTCGGCAGCATGAGTGACAGGAGCCAGGACGCAGGCGAGCGCCAGCGCCCCAGCCCGCAAGGCGGGAAGGGTGTGCATGAAGATGTCTCCGGGAATGGGTACGGCAGGCCTTGGAACAGGCCGAGGACGAATCAGCGTTGACGCTGGAGATTCTGTTGGGCGATGGCGATTTGTTCAGGCTTGGCCATGGCCCGCAGCCTGTACGGCTATAGTCTTAGGCATGAGTCAGCATCAGATGGCCGACTGTCTCCGGTGTTTTACGCAGGCGAATTTCTATGTCATAGCCCAGGCGGTTCAGGCAGTCCATCAGCTTGCGCTCGGATAGATTTGAGAACTCACCGCGCAGCAGACTCGATACTTTGGGTTGTGTCAGACCCATGCGCTGTGCCGCTTCGACTTGGGTAAGTCCACGCTCCCGAATGGCTTTGGCGATTTCGGTAGTCAGCCCCGATTTGATCTGTAGCTTCTCGGCATCGGGTAGGCCGAGGTCTGCGAATACATTGCCCGAGCTGGCCTCGATTTCAACTCCTGCAACAATGCGTTTAGTCATTTTTTCAACTCCTGAGCAACGAGGGCGGCGGCTTTGAGGCGCTGGCGAATGATGTCCATATCTGGCTTGGGCGTTTCAATACCGCGCTTGCTCTTCTTTTGAAAGACATGCAGCACAAACACGGCCTCAGAGAACCGCACGGTGTAGACGGTTCGGTATGTGCTGCCGGAGTCGTCTTCGATGATCTCCAGTACACCTGCGCTGCCGAAGCCACTCAGCACCTTTACTGCTTCGTGCTGTTCACCTCGTTGGGCGGTATCAAGAACATGGCCAAAGAATTTCCGTACTGGCACAGGTAACGCCAGCAGATCTTTCTTGCTGCTACCAAGCCAAAAAAGCGGTTTTATAGGGGCAGGCTTCACGTTAATATACCATTTCAGGGATAGTTTGACTACGTCCAGTAAGAATCAGCGTTGATGCTGCAGTGTTTGTTGCGCGATGGCAATGTGTTCAGGCTTGGCCATGGCGCGCAGCAGATGGGCGGTTTCGATGGCGGCCAGACGGGTATCGCGCAGATGACCCAGGTCTGCCACGATCTGACGCAACAGCGTCAATTCTTCCTGCAGCATGTCATCGGCGGACAGTCGCCTCCTCATGTAATCCGAGAGGGACAGCCCTGAGAGAGCTGCCGCCTCGCCCAGACGAGCGGCATGGGAGGGAGTCACTCGGATGCGGATGACTTCAGAAAGGGACTCATTCATGGGTAGGTTCCTTGGGAGATACAGTCAGTCGTCACTTGAGCATTGCCACCAGATAGCAATGCCCTAAGTTTCGTCATGTCCCGACCCGTAGCGCAGGCCGTGGCCGATGACGGATGAATTGCAGTATGTTGTCCTCGGGCATAGGCATCTGCCCAACTTCCAGCTCATCCAGAAAGTCGGCCCATTGCTGCACCATCGTTTTGCGCTGGGCAATGAAGGCTGCGCGGTCATAACTGCTGCCGAGCTCTTCGTCTGAAGTGTGGGCCAGATGGCGTTCGATGACGTCGGGCTCCCAGCCCAGATGTTCGCGGATCATCGTGCGTGCTGTGGCGCGAAAGCCGTGACCGGTGATTTCTTCCTTCGTGTCATAGCCCATGGTGCGCAGCGCCGCGTTAATCGTGTTATCGCTGATGTAGCGGCTTTTCTCCGAGCGTCGTGACATGCTGCGGAACACGGGGCCGGTGGGGCCAGTCAATGGATATAGCTCCCGCAGAACTTCCAAGGCCTGGCGAGGTAGCGGTACGATGTGTGCCGGCGTGCGGCTATCCCGTTTTTGCCACTCACGCATCTTCATTTTCTCGGGCGGGCAGCGCCATAGTTCAACTTCAAAGTTGATGTCCTCCCAGTCAGCGAGCCGGATCTGGCCTGGCCGCTGAAACATCATGGGCGCAAGCCTCAATGCACATCGCGTGATGAAATGGCCGTGGTAGCTGCGAATATCGCGGAGCAGTTGTCCAAGTTGGGCAGGTTCGGTAATCGCTGCGAAATGCCGACTGCGTGGCGGTGGCAGGCCGCCGGTGTTCTTGTTGACGAAATTCTTGCTCGGCTCCAGCGCTCCCACGTCTACAGCGTATTGGTAGACGTGCTGAACGGCCTCGCGCACACGCTGGGCTGTTTCCAGATTGCCGCGATCCTTCGGACGATGCAGGCACCGGACAATTTCCGTGGGCAGAATCACCTCAATTGGTTTGTGTCCCACCCATGGGAAGATGTGGATTTCCAAATGTCGGATGACTTTCTGGGCGTAGTCCTCCGACCATTCCCGGTCTTTCTTGGCACTGGTGTGCCAGGCGCGGGCTAGTAACTCGAAGGTATGCAGACGAGCGATGCGCGCCAGCTCTTCCTGGTGCTCACGGACTTCTTTCGGGTCCAGGCCATTGGCTCGTTGACTGTTGGCTTCGTATGCCTTGGCTCGTGCCTGCGCGAGGGAAACTTCCGGGTATGGCCCCATCCCAAGTTTGATGGGCTTGCTATCCTTCATGTAACGGTAAATCCAGGCCTTACCCGTGGTTCGCACACGCAGGTACAGATTGTCCCCGTCATTCAGTAGGTATTCCTTCTGGCCAGGCTTGGCCGCTTTGATCTGTGTTTCGCTTAGTAAGCCCAAGACTTGTACCCCCAAAGGCTGTTTTTCACGAAACCATTGTGGGGTACAAACTGGGGTACAGACAAATGCGGGATATAGCGACGCGCAGTGAGACGTCCTGGGCGATGATTGTCGCCTAAGATATTGATATTTCTGCGTTTTGGGATGTTTTGAAGCGTGCTGGAACAGCAAGATGGTGGCCTGGGGCGGAATCGAACCACCGACACAAGGATTTTCAATCCTCTGCTCTACCGACTGAGCTACCAGGCCATCGAAAGGCGAAATAATACACGAAAATTAAAATGTGTGCTTTGCGCCACTGTTTTAACCCATATTTTGCCTGGACTTGAGCCAGCGCAAACGCCGGATTCGGTAAAAACCCTATAAGGCGACTATAATCGACCCCGATACAGGCGCTTGCGTCACCATATATAAAAAATTATGTCCGTCGACGTCTTAACTTTCGGTCTCAATCATGTCTCGGCCCCGGTTTCGGTGCGCGAGCGTGTGTCGTTTCCGCTCGACGTCCTGAAGCCTGCTCTCGATGGCCTGCGCTCCACGTTTGGCGCGTCGGTCAAGGAAGCCGCCATTCTTTCCACCTGTAATCGCACCGAAATCTACTGTGCGGCCGATCCGCAGGTGCAAGAGCACATTCCTACCTGGTTGGCCGACTTCAATCGGCTGGAAGCGGGCAGCCTGCAGCCTCATCTGTACCAGTATCAGCAGAATGACGCGGTGCGCCATGCGTTTCGCGTGGCCAGCGGGCTTGACTCCATGGTGCTGGGCGAGCCGCAGATACTTGGCCAGATGAAAGATGCGGTGCGTGCGGCCGAACAGGCAGGTTCGCTGGGTACTTTGCTGCATCAGCTGTTCCAGCGCACGTTCTCGGTTGCCAAAGAGGTTCGCTCGCAAACTGCCATTGGCGCTCACTCGGTGTCCATGGCGGCTGCTGCCGTCAGGTTGGCCGAGCGGGTGTTTGGTGATCTGTCCAAGTCCAGCGTGCTGTTCATAGGCGCGGGCGAAATGATAGAGCTCTGTGCCACGCACTTCGCTGCCCTGAAACCGCAGAATATGGTGGTGGCCAATCGCACGCTGGAGCGCGCCGATACGCTGGCGTCACGCTTTATGGCCAAGACCATGAAGCTGTCCGACATTCCCGAGCGATTATCCGATTTCGATGTCATTGTGTCCTGTACGGCAAGCTCCTTGCCCATCCTTGGTTTAGGGATGGTGGAAAGGGCTACGCGCTCGCGGCGTCATCGCCCCATGGTCATGGTCGATCTGGCGGTGCCGCGCGATATCGAATCCGAGGTCGGCCGCCTGGCCGACGTCTATCTGTATACCGTCGACGACCTGGGTCGCATGGTCCAAAGCGGCACCGATGCCCGCCGTGCGGCTGTGGTGCAGGCTGAAGCCATTATCGAAACACGAGTCCAGAATTTTATGCATTGGTTGCAGTCGCGCGAAATCGTGCCTGCCATCATCGATTTCCAGCAGGCTGCCGAACAGGTGCGCCAGAATGAGCTGGAACGTGCCCGCCGTCTGCTGGCGCGCGGAGAGTCTCCCGAGCAAGTGCTCGAACAATTGGCCCATGGCCTTACGCAAAAATACATGCACGGCCCGCTGGCTGCCCTGAATCGCAGCGCCAGCGACGAGCGTCAGCAGTTGCTGACGCTGCTGCCGCGCTTGCTGCCCACGACCGAACGCCGCCGTTAGCGACGCTGTGGCTGTATCAGTCCGGCCGCTATTTTGCGTTCTTTCCATCGTCTGACTCCCTTTTATATATGAAATCTTCCATGCGTGATCGGTTGGAGCAATTGGCTCACCGATTGATCGAAGTCGATGCCTTGTTGGCTGAACCCGAAATCGCCGGCGATATGGATCGCTACCGGAAAATCATGCGCGAGCGGGCAGAGCTCGAGCCTGTAGTGACGGTATTCAACGCTTTCCTGTCCACGGAAGGTGATATCGAAGTGGCGCAGGAAATGGTCTCTGATCCGGACATGCGTGCCATGGCCGAAGAAGAGCTGAAGCTGGGCAAGGAAAAGCTGGAGCAGCTTGAGTCCGAGCTTCAGGTCTTGCTGCTGCCGCGTGACCCCGATGACGGGCGCAGTGTTTTCCTGGAAATCAGGGCCGGCACAGGGGGCGATGAAAGTGCGCTGTTTGCCGGCGATCTACTGCGCATGTACACGCGTTTTGCTGAGAACAACAACTGGCGTGTCGAGCTTATGTCGGCCAGCGAGTCCGAGATTGGCGGTTACAAGGAAGTGATTGCCCGAGTGGATGGCGATGGTGTCTATGGCCGCCTGAAATTCGAGTCGGGCGCGCATCGGGTGCAGCGTGTGCCCGAGACCGAGACGCAGGGCCGCATCCATACTTCGGCCTGCACGGTAGCGGTACTGCCCGAGGCTGATGCGCAAAGCGACATTGTGATCAATCCTTCCGATCTGCGTATCGATACCTTTCGGGCGAGTGGCGCCGGCGGGCAGCATATTAACAAGACGGACTCGGCCGTGCGCGTAACGCACCTGCCGACCGGGCTGGTGGTGGAATGCCAGGACGACCGGTCCCAGCATCGCAACAAGGACAAGGCTTTGCAGGTGCTGGCTGCACGCCTGAAAGACAAGCAGCAGCAGGAACAGCACGATAAGGAAGCCGCACAGCGCAAGAGTCTGGTGGGCACGGGCGATCGTTCAGAGCGCATACGTACCTACAACTACCCTCAGGGGCGGGTCACGGATCACCGTATCAACCTTACGTTGTACAAGCTCGGTGCCATCATGGATGGCGATATGGATGAGTTGACCAACAGCTTGCTGGCCGAGCATCAGGCCGAGCAATTGGCTGCGCTGGGGCAGGATTAAGGCCGGCAGGCCTTAGGGGGGGCGGCAACATGGATAGCGTGCGCAGCATTTCTCAAGACAGCGGTTTGCCCCGGCTTGAGGCGCACATGCTTTGGCAGCACGTGTTGAACGTATCGCGCGCCAGGCTGATCGCTCACGATACAGATGCGCTCGCGCCAGAGGCGGTGGCCAGCTTCCGTGCACTTCAGGCGCGCCGTCTGTCGGGTGAGCCCATGGCTTATATCCTGGGTTACAAGGAATTCATGGGGCGAGAGTTCGAGGTAGGCCCGGGCACGCTGATTCCCCGACCAGACACCGAACTTCTGGTCGAGACTGCGTTAGACTATCTGCAGGATCGTTTGGCGCCGCTGGTTCTGGACATGGGCACGGGCACCGGAGCCATCGCGATTTCTGTTGCCCTGGGGGCCCCGAATGCCAAGGTGACAGCCACTGATGTCAGTGCCGATGCCTTGGCTGTTGCGCAGCGCAATGCGCAGAAATTGGGTGCCGAGGTCGAATTTTTGTCGGGGAGTTGGTACGATGCCCTGGTTGGTCATAGTGGTTTTGATCTGATCGTATCGAATCCGCCGTATATTGCCGCTGGCGATCCGCACCTGGAACAGGGTGATGTGCGGTTCGAACCCATGCTGGCATTATCCGACGGCGTCGACGGCTTGTCTGCACTGCGCACAATAGTGCAAGGGGCAGGGGCAAGGTTGAAACCGGGGGCAGCGCTGTTCCTTGAGCATGGCTGGGATCAGGCGTTAGCGGTACGGCAGTTGCTGCAGCAAGCCGGGTTTGCCCGCGTTGCCAGCCTGAAGGATTTGGCTGGCATAGAACGGGTGACCGGTGGTATTTATAATCAATGATGGCCAGCAGGCTATCAAACACTTTTTCCTGGAATCGAGAGCATCATGAGCGAAGTACAAGATTTTATTCGTGAAACTGTCACGGAGAACCCCGTAGTGCTATTTATGAAGGGCACTGCCCAGTTTCCGCAGTGCGGTTTTTCGGGTCGCGCCATACAGGTGCTGCAGGCGTCGGGCGTGACCAAGCTGGTTACCGTCAACGTGCTGGATGACGAAGAAGTGCGTCAGGGCATCAAGGAATACTCCAACTGGCCCACCATTCCCCAGTTGTACGTGGCCGGTGAATTCATCGGCGGTTCCGACATCATCGCCGAAATGCACGAAAACGGTGAGCTGGTAACCGTACTGAAAGAGGCTGGGGCACTTGCGTGACCAGCAAACGTCGGCTTGTCGTCGGGGTAACAGGTGCCACGGGTGCGATTTACGCCGTGCGCATGTTGCAGGTTTTGCGCGATGTTGCCGATGTTGAAACACACCTGGTGGTTTCTCCGCCGGGTGTGCTCAATATCAAGTACGAACTGCAGCTGACCCGTCAGGATATCCACGCACTGGCCGACAAGGTCTATAGCTTTCGTGATATCGGCGCTACGCTATCCAGCGGCGGCTTTGCCACGGCGGGCATGGTGGTTGTGCCATGCTCCATGCGTACGCTGGCGGCCGTGGCCCACGGCTTTTCCGACAACCTGATTACACGGGCAGCCGACGTTACGCTCAAAGAGCGGCGGCGCCTGGTCATGATGGTGCGCGAGACGCCTTTAAATCTGGCGCATCTGCGCAACATGACGGCCGTTACCGAAATGGGCGGCATTATCTTTCCACCGCTGCCGGCTTTTTATCATCATCCCAAAACGCTGGACGACATGGTGGACCACACCGTGGCGCGGGTGCTCGAGCTGTTCGATATCGAAGTGCCCGGCCCGCGCTGGAACGGCATAGACTGAATCGGGTCGGCCTGAGGCGGGTTCCTGGCAGGCGCAAGCGCCCGCCATTCATTCAGCTTCCTTCGTCCAGGGCAGGCCGCATGGTCTGGCCCGGAGCAGGTGTTGCGCCGGGCGCATGCCTCAGGGCGTCGACACCGCGCACATCGACGGGCGCCGCGTAACCCTCTTTATCGCGTCCGAAGTGCAGTACGGTTTGCGGGTAAGGCAGCTCTATGCCTGCTGCGTCGAAGCGTTGCTTGACCAGGCGATTGAATCCACGCTGTATGGCCCATTGGTTGCCCGGCGTGGTTTTGATCAGCACGCGTATGGTGAAGCCGCGCTCCGTCAGGCCGGTAACGCCGGGTATGGAGATTTCTTCCAGTACTTCGCGCGCCAGTTCGGGGTCCTGCATCAGGTCCTTGAAGGCCAGTTCCAGTTGCGCGATGGCTTCGTCCACGTTCTCGCGATGTGCAACGTTGTATTCCCCGTAATGGTAGCCATAGTCGCGAGTATGGTTGGTCAGCTTGTCTATGGTTGAAAACGGAATCAGGTGGTAACCGCCGTCCAGCGTACGTATGACGACTGAGCGTATGGTGATTTTTTCCACCGTACCGAAAATGCCGGCCAGTTCGACCACGTCGTTCTGGTTCATGCCGTTTTCCAGTTGTATGAATACACCCGTGATCACGTCCTGCACCAGCTTCTGTGCGCCAAAGCCTATGGCCAGGCCTGCAACGCCGGCACCGGCAATAAGTGGTCCGATATCTATGCCTATCTGCGACAGTGCGATCAGCGCGGTCATGGTAATGATCATGATTGCGGCGGCATTGCGAAACAGCATCAGCAAGGTTTTTTCCCGTTCGCTGGGTTTTCGTGTGCCCTTGGATGCGCCGAGTCTATGCTCGATCAGGCTGGCCAGCACAGTCCAGGTTGCAGCCGCCAGCAACAGGATAAACGCCACCCTGAATATCATCGCGATGGTGGCACGCCCGCTCGATGAATTGAGCCAGGCAAGCAGGTCGAACGCCTGCCAGGCGTCCAGCACCACCAAAGACACAGTGATGAATATCAGCAGGCGCAAGGTTTTCAGGGTAACGGGAACGTAAGAGTTGATGCGGTTTTCCAGCAATGGCAGCCTGCCGCGCCAATGGTCGGGCAATTGAACCCGGCGTGACATCAACGACGACAGTGCTGCCGCAAGGATCAGGCCTATCGCGATTGCGATCAGGGTTTGGGCGGTGGCGTGGATCATAAATGCCAAAGCTTGATCCTGTTCAGCCTGGGTCACGATGAGCAAGATGGTGAAGTAGGCCAAGGCAAGCAGATGCCACACTCGGCCGAGCACCTGCAGCAGCGTGCCGAATATGGCGGTAGAAGACTGCTCTGCCCGTGCGATAAGTGCGGTGCGTACTGTCTTGCGGTTTTTCCATACCACGCGCACGCCATAGATGTATACGCACAGCATCAGAATGAGGCCCAGGATCTTGCCGGCGGCAGGCAGGAAGACCGTTGCTGCCACTGGCACGGCAACCAGCATGCTGTAGCCGGTAAGGCCAATGAGAAGCGTCAGCCAGTGATTCCAGTAGTTGGCCGTTTCAGGCGCAAGCGGCAGCAGGCGCAGCTGATCGTAGCGAGTGGCAAATATGCCGCGAGAGATGGACTTGGCCACTTCTATCATCACAAAGGCGGTCAGGAACTGGAGCGACAGCAAGGCCGTATTCTCGCCCTGGCTGCTTGCCAGTGTGGTGGTCAGTACGTAGCCTGCCAGAGCGGCCAGCAAGGTGGCGGCCACATCGATCAGAAGGGCGGCGATCACGCCCAGTAATTTGCGTCCAATGGCCAGCGAGGCGAAACGATGGCGCCGAACGGATGTCACCAGTGGTGATGATGGCTCGGCGGCCGGTGCATTGGCTTTTTTGCTGTCGTGCAGTATCCATACATTCAGCCGCGCAAAGCCATACTGGGCCAGAGAGCGAAAAATAAAGTAGGCCAGCAACGTGCCAAGCACGGTGTAAAGCAACAGCTCGAGCGCAGGCAGGAAGGCATGCAGCCTGTTGCCTGGAACCGGTTGGCCGCTGATCGCGGCACGAACGGCGTGCATGGTGGCAGACAGGTCGTGCAATATGCTGGTGGTAAAGTTTTGCAGGCCGGCCGCCATGCGCTGCGACAGTGACAGGTTTTCGGGCTGGGCTACGGGTGCGGGCTGCGCGGCTGTGGCGGTGGGTGCAGGTGCCTGTCCGTCTTGTGGCGCCAGGTTGCGCAGTTGTTCGATCAGTTGATCGCGGGCCTGGTCATTTTCCAGCAGGTCAGCCAGCGCGCTGTAAGAGGGGGCACTGGCTGATGGTGCGTCGGCAGTCTGGGCAGTGGCACTTGAGGTGAGCGCCAGGCTGCAGAGCAAAAACAGAACGGCAAGTAAATGTGTGCAGAGGGTGTGAGAAATAGGCGTATGTCTGTTTCTTGGTGCCACTAGGCAGACTCCTTTTGCGTAGGTGGTGACGCGCCTGCGCGCCTGATTGTCGGGATGTCGTCGGATTCAAATCCTGGATGAAACGCGGGGGCGATGGGCTCGTCGTCGAACGCCTTGTCTCCGTTGTCGTCGCGCTGGCCAGTGGGTACAAGCCCGGCGAAGTCGAACAGGCTGGTGTCCATCAGGTGTGTGGGCACCACGCGTGACAGGGCGCCGAACACATTCCAGGAACGCCCGGGAAAGTGTCTGTCCCATTCTGTGATCATGCGGGAGACCTCTTTGCGTTTCAGGTTTTCTTGTGATCCGCACAGGTTGCAGGGAATGATGGGGAACTGCTTGAGCTGCGCGTACGCGATGATGTCTTTCTCGGGCACGTAGGCCAAAGGGCGAATCACAATGTGCTTGCCGTCATCGGACATCAGCTTGGGTGGCATGGCCTTCATGCGGCCACCATAGAACAGATTCAGAAAGAAGGTGCCCAGGATGTCGTCGCGGTGATGGCCCAATGCAATCTTGGTGGCCCCAAGCTCGGATGCCACGCGATACAAAATGCCGCGTCGCAGCCGCGAACACAGGGAACACGTGGTTTTGCCTTCGGGTATGACGCGGGTGACGATGGAATAGGTGTCCTGATTCTCGATATGGAAGGGCACGTCTATCGAACGCAGGTAGTCGGGCAGTACGTGCTCGGGAAAGCCTGGCTGTTTCTGGTCCAGGTTGACCGCAATGATGTCGAAATTGATGGGTGCGCGAGCCTTGAGCGTAAGCAGGACATCGAGCATGGTGTACGAATCTTTGCCGCCCGACAGGCACACCATGACCTTGTCACCGTCTTCTATCATGTTGAAGTCGGTAATCGCACGGCCTGTTTCACGTATCAGGCGCTTGGTCAGCTTGTTGTCATTGACGCGTTGTTTCTGCGCCTGGCGGCTGGCCTCGGCGGCGCCTTGTTCTGTGGTGACGGGAGATGAGATGTCGGCTTGCATGATGGTGGAAATTAAAAAATCAGCGGCTGCGCTGCAGCTCTATGCCCACGGCGGAGCAATCGGAAAAGGCCAGAGGTTTGCTGATGCGTATCTTGACGAACTGCACCAGCGGGAATTCATCGAGTATGCGCTGAACCACCCGTTCGCTGAGCGTTTCCAGCAAATTTACATGCGCATGCGTACACTCGTCGACGATGGCGTTGCGCAACAGGCGGTAGTCCAGTACAGATTGTATGTTCTGGTCATTTACTTCCTGGGTGATGTCAACGTCGAACTCTGCGTCGATGTGCAGGGGTTGGGTAGCGCGCAGCTCGTGCTCCAGGATGCCTATGCGTGCGTCGAGGGCGAGCTGGTTAAAGAAGATGCGTCGGGTGGGCATAAACGGGCCTTGTAGAATTGAGGGCATTGTAGTGCTTTAGCGCTGCAGCCGCCCACGCTCCTGGGCCGTGCGGGTGGTTTCCAAAAGTGATAAGAGGCAAATTGAAAGCAATATGAGTGCGGGCAACGGGAATTATGATGCAATTATTGTCGGGGGTGGGCCGGCCGGTGTTTCGTGCGCTGTCTGGCTCGCACGGCTGGGTTTTGCGCCGCTACTGATCGAGGCCGGCGATACGATAGGCGGACTGTGCCGGCACAATCCTTATAAGGATGACTGGAACGCAAGCCTGCCGGGCATGTCGGGAGTCCAGGTGGCTGATAACCTGGCACTCAGTCTGGCTCAGGCGAGTGTACAGACCTGGCTCTCGGGCAGGGTGGAAAGCGTGCAGCGCGTCCACGACGGCTTCGTTCTGAAAGGGTCTGCCTTTGCTGTGGCGCCGCGTGCACCTTATGTTGTGCTGGCTACCGGTGTACGGGCGCGCGGCCTGGGCTGCCTCTCTGATTTCGGTGGCACGGCCAAAGGCTTGCTGGTGGGGCCGGGGGCGCATGTGGTGGCGCAGGACTTTCGCGGCAAGCGCGTCGCCGTGCTGGGCGGAGGCGATAACGCCTTCGAGAATGCGTTATATGCGTTGGGGCGGGGCGCGGCCAGTGTGCAGGTCTATGCGCGCAGCTTGCGCGCCCAGAAGCAGTTTGTGCGACAAATGTCGCCCGATAGCATTACACATGGTTCCTATGTCGTGGATGCTCATGCCCTGACGGTCAACGACCAGGCTTACGATGTAATCATGGTGTTCTATGGCTGGGAGCCCTGTGTGGAATTCGCTGCAGACCTGGGTCTGCAGCGCAGTCGCCAGGGTTTTATTGCCACCGATATGCAAACCGCGCAAACCAGTTGCGCGGGTGTTTATGCCATCGGCGAGGTGGCGCAGCGCCAGCATCCCTGCGTGGTCACCGCGCTGGCCGATGGTGTCACGGCCGCCAAAGCCATACAGGCGCGCATAGAGGCGGCGGCCTGAGCCGCTCTGTTCGCGCCTGGCGGCTATGCCGGCAGACTCAGGCCTGTACAGTGTTTGAGGGCGTTTTACGCTCAAGCACGCACTCGTGCGTTCCGGGTGCAGCCAGCTTCACACGGAAAGCACGCAGTTCATCGCGCCGGAATACGTGCACGTCCACACTGTCCGCCGGTTGATAGGCGCCCAGCAGGCGATCTGCTGACGCAGCATCGCTCACCCTTAAGCCATTGATGGCAAGCACGATATCGCCCGCAGACAGGCCCGCAGCATGGGCGCTGCCGCCTTCATGAACGGTCGCAATTTGCGTCTCGCCATGCACGGTGCGCAGGCGCACATCCAGCGAGGGGGTCATCGAGGCCGCCTTCCAGTCCATTGAAATACCTTGCTGCGGCAGCAGTGCCTCGAGCGGCACGTCTTCACGGCCATAGGCATGGCGTTCAATGAACTCGGTGGTATCGACACCGGTGGCTTCCAGGATAAGGGCAGGCATGGCGTCTTCGGCGATGCCTGTGCCGCCACCCTGGTAAAAGTCGCGGCCATAACGCTGCCACATCAGGCGCATGACGTCATCCAGCGAGCGAGTATTCCCGGTGGCCTGGCGCACGGTGATATCCAGCCCCAGTGCGACCAGCGAGCCCTTGGTGTAGTAACTGACCAGCGCGTTCGGCGAGTTTTCATCTTGCTTGTAATAGCGGGTCCAGGCATCGAAAGAGCTTTCGGCCACACTTTGCTTGAGCCGGCCGGTGCCGCGTCGCACGTTTGCAATAACCTTGCCCAGCGTGCGCAGATAATCGCTTTCACTGATTACGCCCGAGCGCAGCAACATAAGGTCGTCGTAGTAAGACGTAAAGCCCTCAAAGACCCAAAGCAGTCCGGTGTGTGTGGCACGGCTAAGGTTGTAGGGAGCGAAAGCTGCGGGCTTGATGCGTTTGACGTTCCAGGTGTGGAAATATTCGTGGCTGACCAGGCCCAGAAAGTTTTGATAGCCTTCCGGTGCCTTGGTCTGACCGCGCGTGGGCAGGTCGCCGCGCGAAGTTACCAGGGCTGTCGATGCGCGGTGTTCCAGTCCGCCGTAACCATCGCCGGTAACCATGGTCATGAAAACATAGCGGTTGCTGCTGTCCAGAAATGGCACGCGTCGGCTTTCTGGCTCGAACATCTCGATCTGGGCGGCGCAAATCCTGGCGGTATCGGCAGCGATGCGTTCAAGGTCAAGTTCGGGAATTACGCCCGTGAACACCATTTCATGCTCGGCGCCGTGTGCCGTGAACTGCACAACCTGCGGTTGCCCCATTTCCACGGGGTGATCGATCAGTGCGTCGTAGTCTGGGGCAATGTACATGCCGTAGCCATGGCGTTGTGCCGCGCCTGGGTGTCCGGTTGCTTCGGGCAGGCTGGTGTATACCTTCCAGCTCTTGGTGTGCGGCGGCGGGCATAATTCCACATGGCAGGGCTCGTGTGTCTGGCCGTCGACGCTCAGGAACACGCAGCTTCCGTTAAAGAAGGCATGTGTTTCATCGACGTGTGCGCCGCGAACCGACAGGTCCCATGCGTATACGGTGTATTCGAGCTCGAGCGGGCCGGAACAAGGTGCGCAGAGCCAGCTGTGGCTGTCCGTCTTGGAGACTGCAACAGCTTGCCCATTGCAGTATGCATGCAGGGTTTCTATCTGGCGTGAAAAGTCACGGATGAGGTAGCTGCCTGGAATCCAGGCCGGCATGGAAAGTACCTGTCCGCCGGGATTCGGGTTGTTTATGGTCAGCTTGACCGTCAGTCGATGACCTGCCGGGTCAAAAGGCGTTACGCTATAGAGTAAATTTTCTTTTTTCATACCACTATATTACTTTGCAACAAGGAGACGGCATGAATGCGCCATTGGTAAAAGTTGAGGTTATAGGTCGTGTAGGCTTGCTTACGCTTGACCGGCCCAAGGCATTGAACGCACTGAGCAACGAGGTCATGGATGAGCTTGCCGCAGCGCTGCAGGCATTTGATGCCGACGAAAACATTGGCGCCATCGTGCTTACCGGTAGCGAAAAAGCGTTCGCGGCCGGTGCAGATATCGGTGCCATGCAGGGCTGGTCCTATATGGACGTCTACAAGAACGACTACCTGGGCGGTCAATGGGACAGCCCCCGGCGTATCCGCAAGCCTGTGATTGCCGCAGTGGCGGGCTACGCCCTGGGTGGTGGTTGTGAACTGGCCATGCTGTGCGACTTCATCATTGCTGCCGACAATGCCAAGTTCGGCCAGCCCGAGATCAAACTGGGCGTCATCCCGGGCTATGGCGGCACGCAGCGCCTGCCGCGTGCCATCAGCAAGGCCAAAGCTATGGATCTGGTCCTGACTGCCCGTATGATGGATGCCGAAGAAGCAGAACGCGCAGGCCTGGTTTCCCGCGTTGTACCGCTTGAGCGTCTGATGGACGAGGCGATCGAGGCCGCCACCATCATTGCTTCTATGTCGCTGCCTTCGGTCATCATGGCCAAAGAGTGCGTCAATATGGCCTACGAAGGCTCGCTGAACGATACGCTCATGTTCGAGCGCCGCAACTTCCATGCGCTGTTTGCGACAGAGGATCAGAAGGAAGGCATGAAAGCTTTCGTCGAGAAACGCAAGCCCGATTTCAAGCATAGATAAGGCGCGTTCTCGTTCGCGCACAAGTTCTTCCGGTCAAGCACGGCCGGAAGAATATTGTGTTGCGATCGCACAAATTTATGGCACCCGACAAGTAAAAAGTCAGCTGACAAGTTGCTTACAGTTGAAAAATAAAGCTATACTCTATGAGTTTGCCGCTCCAAGAGTCTTCCTGATACAGGAACTTGTAAGGCGGTGATCCAGATTTTGTTGACCACAACGACGGCGGTCTTTCCGGCAATGAATCCAGACTATGCTCCGGGTGGCACAGATGTTCCCCGGCTCGTACTGACAGATCAGGATCGTGTGGCCATTACCCGGCGCGCAAGCAGTGGCATTATGCGTACGCTTGCTGCCCAGGCAGTCATGCTGGTAGTGGCCGTGCTGTGCTCCTGGTTGGTGGCGGGCGGTGCTGCAGCGGTTTCAGCCTTTATTGGCGCCGCTGCATATTTTGTGCCCAACGCATTGTTTGCCTTGCGATTGCTGCTGGGTTTGTTCGGTCCGCTTAAGTCCAGTCCGCTGACTTTTTTTGTGGGCGAAGCGTTCAAGCTGGGTTCCGCAGTATTGGTGCTGGGGCTGGCTGCGTGGCTGGGTAACGACTGGCTGGTATGGCCCGCAGTGTTGTTCGGGTTGTTATGTGTTTTAAAGGGTTATGTGCTGTTGCTGTTGTTTCGCAAACTGCCATAGCCACAAGTTAATTCCAGTAGCCTGCGGGCTCTGATTCAAGCATACAGGATAAGGTTACAGATGGCTGCTGCTAGCAATATTTCGCCCCAGTCTGAGTACATTCAACACCATTTGGTTCACATGAACAGCGTTGGTGAAAAGCAGTCTGCCATCGCTGACTTTGGTGTTGTCAATTTCGACTCCTTGTTCTGGTCCATACTTATGGGCTTGATCGTTGTGTTTTTCCTGTGGCGTGCGGCCAAAAGCGTCACTGCAGGGGTCCCGGGTCGTTTTCAGACCTCGGTTGAAATGCTCGTCGATATGGTCGAAGAGCAAGCCAAAAGCATTGTTCCCAATGAAACCTCCCGCCGATTTGTATCGCCGCTGGCCCTGACCGTGTTCCTGTGGATCATCCTCATGAACGTACTCGACCTGGTGCCTGTCGACTTCCTGGCATGGGTGTTCAAAATGACAGGTCTGGGTGCCGAGCATGGCGATTTCCTCTATTACCATCGTATTCTGCCTACGGCCGACCTGAACGTGCCTATGGGCATGTCGCTGGGTGTGCTGCTCCTGATGTTCTACTACGGCATCAAAATCAAGCACCCCGGTGGTTTTGTCAAAGAACTGTTTACCGCGCCCTTCCATGCGCCCGGTATTGCCGGTCTGTTCCTGGCACCCTTCAACTTTCTTTTGAACTGCATCGAGTACGCCGCCAAGTCGGTGTCGCTGGGCATGCGGTTGTTCGGCAACATGTTTGCCGGCGAACTCATCTTCATGCTGATTGCCTTGCTGGGCGGCGCATGGACCGGATTTAATGGTGCAAGCTTAGGCTTGGGTATTGGGCATGTTCTGGCAGGATCCATGTGGGCCATCTTCCACATTCTGATCGTGCTGTTGCAGGCGTTTATCTTCATGATGCTGACTCTCGTCTATGTGGGTCAGGCTCACGAAGGCCATTAATAGTTTTCGGTCTGGGCGGTAAGTCCAGCCGGGGTGCAAGATTTTCTTGCGATGCAGTTTTTTGACTTTTTGATTACACGGTTTTTAACCAAGGAGTTGTTATGACCAACGTTGCTTTCGTTGCTCTAGCTTGCGGTATTATTATTGGTCTTGGCGCTATCGGTGCTTGCATTGGTATCGCTATCATGGGTGGTAAATATCTGGAAGCTTCGGCTCGCCAGCCTGAGCTGATGAACGCTTTGCAAACCAAGATGTTCCTGTTGGCTGGTCTTATCGACGCTGCATTCCTGATCGGTGTTGGTATTGCCATGTTGTTTGCATTCGCCAATCCGTTTGTCGGATAAGCATTGCAGCTCGCCTCCCGGCGGGTTAAGCAGCTACGAGCCGGCTTTCTCGCTGGTTCGCGGCTTGGACATCCAGTGTCATGCAGCAGGGCTGCCTGGCACCCGTGGTATTAAAGGGAAACGACCGTGAATTTAAACGCGACTCTCTTTTTTCAGATGATCGTGTTTTTCGTGCTTGGCTGGTTTACGATGAAATTCGTATGGCCGCCACTCACGAAAGCAATGGATGATCGTCGCCAGAAAATCGCCGACGGCCTTGCCGCCGCCGATAAGGGCAAGGCCGATCTGGCCCAGGCCCAGGCACGCATCAGCCTGATCGAGGCATCTGCAAAAACAGAAAACCATGCTCGCATGGTCGAAGCCGAGAAGCAGGCTGCCGCTATTCTGGACCAGGCTCGCCGTGAAGCGGAAGCCGAGAAAGCGCGCATTGTGGCACAGGCTCAGCAAGACGCAGCCCAAGAGGCGCAGCGTATCCGTGAAAGCCTGCGCAACGATGTAGCCGTCCTTGCGGTTAAAGGCGCCGAGCAGATTCTCAAACGAGAAGTCGACGCACAGGCACACGCCGAGCTGTTGGACCAGCTCAAGGCGCAACTCTAAACTCAGGGCAGGCCATGGCTGAACTATCGACTATTGCCAGACCATACGCCGAAGCGTTGTTCGCAACGGCACGCAACGACCAGGCCACCGGCCTGGAGTCGTGGTCCGGTCTGGTGTCCGAGCTTGCACAGGTGGCAAGCCAGGACGACGTGCGCGAAGCGCTGACCGATCCGCGCCTGAATGCAGCTCAACGCATCGAGCTGTTTGCAGGCCTGATCAAATCGCAGTTGCCGGTTCAAGCACGCAATTTCATAGAATTGCTGATCAGCAACAATCGTATTCTGGTCTTGCCGCAGATTGCCGAGCAATTCGAAATACTGAAAAACCAGCACGAAGGCACCGCGCTGGCTGATATTCGCAGCGCGTATGCGCTCAGCGACGATCAGGTGCAGCAGCTTGTGTCGGGGCTGGAAAAGAAATTCGGCCTCAAGCTCAAACCGGCTGTTACGGTGGATGCCGACCTTATCGGTGGCGTACGCGTAACGGTAGGTGATCAAGTACTTGATACGTCCGTGCAGGCCCAATTGGCCCGCATGCGCGATACTCTGGCCGCCTGACGCGTGCCGGTATAACAGGATTCCAGGAGTCTGAACATGCAACTTAACCCGTCAGAGATCAGCGAACTGCTCAAAAGCCGCATCGAAGGCTTGGGCGCGTCGACCGACGTACGTACGCAGGGCACGGTTGTTTCCGTGACCGACGGTATTACCCGCATCCACGGTTTGTCCGACGTGATGCAAGGCGAAATGCTTGAATTCCCGAATAACGTGTTCGGTCTGGCGCTCAACCTCGAGCGTGACTCCGTTGGCGCCGTTATTCTGGGTGACTACACCGGTGTGTCGGAAGGCGACCCGGTCAAAACCACCGGCCGCATTCTTGAAGTGCCGGTCGGTCCCGAACTTCGTGGCCGCGTCGTCGACGCTCTGGGTTCGCCCATCGACGGCAAAGGTCCCATCAACGCCAAGGCAACCGACATCATTGAAAAAGTCGCGCCAGGCGTGATTGCCCGTCAGTCGGTATCGCAACCGCTGCAAACCGGCATCAAGGCTATCGACTCCATGGTTCCCGTTGGTCGTGGCCAGCGCGAACTTATCATCGGTGACCGCCAAACGGGTAAGACAGCTGTCGCTGTTGACACCATCATCAGCCAGAAAGGCAAAGACGTTACCTGCGTGTACGTCGCCATTGGCCAGAAAGCGTCCACAATCAGCAACGTTGTTCGCAAGCTCGAAGAGCACGGCGCGCTGGAATACACCATTATCGTGGCTGCCGCCGCATCCGACTCCGCTGCCATGCAGTACCTGTCGGCTTATTCGGGCTGCACCATGGGTGAATACTTCCGCGACCGCGGCGAAGACGCCCTCATCATTTATGATGACCTGACCAAGCAGGCTTGGGCCTACCGCCAGGTTTCGCTGCTGCTGCGTCGTCCTCCAGGCCGTGAAGCATATCCCGGCGACGTGTTCTATCTGCACTCCCGCTTGCTGGAACGCGCCGCACGCGTGAACGCCGACTACGTCGAGAAGTTCACCAACGGCGAAGTCAAGGGTAAAACCGGCTCGCTCACAGCATTGCCTATCATTGAAACCCAGGCTGGTGACGTTTCCGCATTCGTTCCGACCAACGTAATTTCGATTACCGACGGTCAGATCTTCCTGGAAACCGACTTGTTCAACGCAGGTGTGCGCCCCGCCATTAACGCTGGTATCTCGGTATCGCGTGTGGGTGGCTCGGCACAGACCAAGGTCGTGAAGAAGTTGTCCGGCGGTATTCGTACCGACTTGGCACAGTATCGTGAATTGGCAGCATTCGCCCAGTTCGCCTCCGACCTCGACGACGCAACACGTCGTCAGCTCGAGCGCGGCAAGCGTGTGGTTGAGCTGCTCAAGCAGCCCCAATATCAGCCTCTGCAGGTTTGGGAGCAGGCTGTAACGCTGTACTCGGTCAATAACGGCTACCTCGACGACCTCGAAGTTGAACAGATCCTGGCTTTCGAAAAAGCGCTGAAGGAAAACCTGAAGTCCAAGAACGAAGGTCTGATCCAGCGTATCGAAGACACCAAGGAACTGTCCAAGGAAGACGAAGCCGAATTGGCCGCAGCCATACAAGAGTTCAAAAAGCACGGTGCTTTTTAATTTTGACTGTTTAGGGTGATGAAGCATGGCTGCTTCAGTATCCATACGTAATGCAGAGCCCATCCGGGCTCTGTCATAACGCCCTTTCAGGAAAGAGCGATGGCCGGAATCAAGGAAATTCGAACCAAGATCAAGAGCGTGCAAAACACGCGCAAGATCACCAAAGCCATGGAGATGGTGGCGGCATCCAAGATGCGCAAGGCGCAAGAGCGGATGCGTGCCGGCCGTCCCTATGCAACCAAGGTGCGCGAGATCGCTGCTCATTTGATGCAGGCGCATCCCGACTACACGCACCCCTACATGATCGAACGCAGCGACGTTAAATCCGTCGGTGTTGTTGTCGTGACTACAGACAAGGGTCTGTGCGGCGGCCTGAACACCAACATCATGCGTCTGGTGCTGGCCCGTCTTAAGGAATTCGATCAGAAAGGCATCAAGGTGCAGGCAACTGCGCTGGGTAACAAGGGTGCTAGTACCCTGTCGCGTATTGGCGCAAACCTGGTTTCCCAGGAAGTGCAGCTGGGCGATACTCCCAACCTTGAGCGTCTTATCGGTGCCATCAAGGTACAGATAGACGACTTTATCGACGGCAAGGTCGATGCCATTTATCTGGCAACGAACCGTTTCGTCAATACCATGAAGCAGGATCCCAGCTTTATCCGCTTGTTGCCTTTGCCCAGCGGCCTGGCTGATCCGTTTCAATCGCAAGATGGTGCGGCTGAAGAAGAGAAAGATGTGGTCAAGACCAGCTATGGCTGGGATTACATCTACGAGCCTGACTCCAAAACCGTGATTGACGACCTGTTGATGCGCTATGTCGAAGGCCTGGTGTACCAGGCGGTGGCCGAAAATATGGCCTCCGAACAATCGGCGCGCATGGTGGCCATGAAGGCCGCTTCCGATAACGCCAAGAAAGTCATCGGTGAACTTGAACTGGTCTACAACAAGACCCGTCAAGCCGCCATTACCAAAGAAATTTCAGAAATCGTGGGGGGCGCTGCCGCTGTTTGAGGTTAAACAGAAAGGCAACCCGTCAAAGATATTTAGCAAGGACTAAACATGAGCAACGGAACCATCGTTCAGTGCATCGGCGCCGTGGTGGATATTCAGTTCCCCCGCGACACCATTCCAAAAATTTACGACGCGCTCAAGCTCGTCGACACCAGCTCGGCCTTTGCCGAAGCCGGCCTTACTTTCGAAGTTCAGCAGCAGTTGGGCGACGGCGTGGTCCGTACCATTGCCATGGGCTCGTCCGACGGTCTGCGTCGTGGCATGGAAGTAGCCAACTCCGGCGCGCCTATTTCGGTGCCCGTCGGTGAAGGCACACTGGGTCGCATCATGGACGTTCTCGGCCGTCCGATCGACGAGCGTGGCCCCATCGAAAGCGACGAAGTGCGCGCCATTCACCAAGACGCCCCCAAGTTCGACGAACTGTCGCCTTCGGTTGAGCTGCTGGAAACCGGTATCAAGGTTATTGACCTGGTTTGCCCGTTCGCCAAGGGTGGTAAGGTTGGCCTGTTCGGTGGTGCCGGTGTGGGCAAGACCGTGAACATGCTGGAGCTGATCAACAATATCGCCAAGGCACACAGCGGTCTGTCCGTGTTTGCCGGTGTCGGTGAGCGTACTCGCGAAGGTAACGACTTCTACCACGAAATGGCAGATGCCGGCGTTATCAAAATGGATAACCTGAAGGAATCCAAGGTTGCGATGGTTTTCGGTCAGATGAACGAACCTCCCGGCAACCGTCTGCGTGTGGCGCTTTCGGGTCTGACCATGGCGGAAAAATTCCGTGATGAAGGCCGCGACATCCTGTTCTTCGTTGACAACATCTATCGCTACACCCTGGCCGGAACCGAAGTATCGGCTCTGCTGGGTCGTATGCCGTCGGCTGTGGGTTATCAGCCTACGCTGGCTGAAGAAATGGGTAAGCTCCAAGAACGTATTACCTCGACCAAAACCGGTTCGATTACATCGATCCAGGCCGTTTACGTTCCTGCCGATGACTTGACCGACCCTTCGCCCGCTACAACGTTCCAGCACTTGGACTCCACGGTTGTGCTTTCGCGTGACATCGCCGCGCTGGGTATCTACCCCGCCGTTGATCCGCTCGACTCCACCAGCCGTCAGCTCGATCCGCAAATCGTTGGTGAAGAGCATTACGCGGTTGCCCGCGGCGTTCAGCAAACACTGCAGCGCTATAAGGAATTGCGTGACATTATCGCGATTCTGGGTATGGACGAACTGTCGCCGGAAGACAAGCAGGCTGTTGCACGTGCCCGCAAGATTCAGCGCTTCCTGTCCCAGCCTTTCCACGTGGCAGAAGTATTTACCGGTTCTCCCGGCAAGTACGTGCCTCTGGCAGAAACCCTGCGCGGCTTCAAGATGATCGTTGACGGCGAGTGCGACGCTTTGCCCGAACAGGCCTTCTACATGGTTGGTTCCATCGACGAAGCCTTCGAAAAAGCCAAGAAACTCCAATAAGGATTACACATGGCCAACTTGCAAGTTGACATCGTCAGTGCGGAAGAGTCGATTTTTGCCGGCCAGGCAACTTTCGTGACGCTGCCTGGCGAGTCCGGTGAGCTGGGCATACTGCCCGGCCACACGCCGCTTATCTCGCGCATACGCCCGGGAACCGTGAAAGTCGTTCAGGCCGATGGCACAGAAGTTAATGTCTTTGTTGCCGGCGGTATCCTCGAGATTCAGCCCGGTGCGGTAACCGTGTTGTCCGACACTGCCATCCGTGCCGAAGACCTTGATGAAGCCAAGGCTCTGGATGCACGCAAACGTGCTGAAGAAGCACTGCGCAACACCAAGGACAAGGCTGATATTGCCGTTGTCGAAGCCGAGCTGGCCATGCTGGCAGCCCAGGCTGCGGCCGCGCGCAAGCTAAGCCAGTTGCGACGCAAGCACTGATACACGAATCGGGCCATGCGCAGTAGCGTCGGCCCCTCTGATAAGCCCTGTCGGTTTTTACGGCAGGGCTTTTTTGTACGTATTTCCCGAGTTCAGATTTTTCCGAATTGTTGCGCTACAGGCGGCTGACTATGCTGGGGCCGTCCCGACAAACAATAATTCAGGAGAAAACCATGAGGGAACGTCTCGATTGCGCCTTGCTGTGCACCGATTACGACGCCGACCGTATCGGTCAGTACCATGGCGTTCATGCGGGCGGGCGCTTGCACCTGCAGGTGTTCGACAGCACCATAGACAGCACCGATACCGAGTCCGTGCATGTGCTGGCTAACGCCTGCATGCGCCTGCAGCGCTTTGATGCCTGCCTTGTACCGGTATCGCCACCCAATCTGGGCTGGATACGCATGGCGCTGTCCAGTGCGGGCGGAATCTTGCAGACGCCAGTCGTTGCCCTGGTCAGCGACCTGAAGGCAAGCGCGCTTCACGATCTGTTCAGCCTGGGCCTGGCCGACTTCATCCGCGATCCCATCTGCATGGAAGAGCTGCGTGCGCGTATCGAACGCTTGCTTGGTACACGTCGGTATAATGTCAGTTCGCCGGGTGTGGGGTGCCAGGCCTTGGTCGACGCGGCAAATCAGTATCGCCAATCCACCGAGCTCGCCCTTCTCGACGAAGAGGCCATGCATCAGTCCATACTGGACCGCAGTGGTGCCGAACTCGAGGCCTTTGCCATTGCTTCGGCCTCGCGCAGTGCTACCACCAAAGAATCTTTCCGCGCGGCAAAGGGCAGGGTAATCGAAAGGTTCGAACGGGCTTATATCAAGGCCGCTCTGGGGCGTCATTCAGGTAATATTGCCATGGCCGCCCGTTCAGCCCAGAAGCATCGGCGTGCCTTCTGGGCGCTTATGCGCAAACACAATATCGATGCCGCGCCATACCGCTGCGAGTCCAGCCCTAACTTCCCCGTAGACGGGTAAAATCAATAGTCTTCAAATAAGGATCAACGTGACCGCTCCAACCCTGAAAAACGATGTCTTCCTGCGTGCGCTTTTGCGCGAGCCAGTGCCTTACACTCCTATCTGGCTTATGCGCCAGGCAGGTCGTTATCTGCCCGAGTACAACGAAACCCGAGCAAAAGCAGGGTCGTTTCTGGCGCTGGCGCAAAATCGCACCTACGCCTGTGAAGTCACGTTGCAGCCTCTCGAGCGCTTCGATCTCGACGCGGCCATCCTGTTTTCCGACATCCTGACCATTCCCCATGCCATGGGATTGGGCCTGGATTTCCTGCAAGGCGAGGGCCCGAAGTTTGCCCATCCCGTGCGCAATGAAGACGACGTCCGCAAGCTCACTGTGCCCGATATGTCCAGGCTGCAGTACGTTTTCGATGCCGTATCCCTTATACGCAAAGAGCTCGACGGCAAGGTTCCCCTTATCGGTTTTGCAGGCAGCCCCTGGACAGTAGGTTGCTACATGGTAGAAGGGCAAGGTTCCAGCGACTATCGCCTCATCAAGTCCATGATGTACAGCCGCCCCGACCTGCTGCATCGCATTCTCGATATCAACGCCCAGGCTACGCAGCAATACCTGAATCAGCAGATCCAGGCTGGTGCGCAGGCGGTCATGATTTTCGACAGCTGGGGCGGTGTGCTGGCTGATCACCAGTTCCAGGAATTCTCGCTGGCTTATACACGCCAGGTTGTGCAGGGCCTGATCCGCGAGCACGAAGGGCGCAGGGTCCCGGTCATTGTCTTTACCAAGGGTGGTGCTCAGTGGGCAGAAGACATCGTCACCACCGGATGCGACGCCATGGGCCTGGACTGGACCGCCAATATGGCCAAAATCCGTCAACGCCTTGGTGATGCCGTTGCCTTGCAGGGCAATCTTGACCCCATGGTGCTGTTTGGCGGAGATGCCGCGATCCGTGCCCAGGCACGCAAGGTCATCGATGACTTTGGCCCCGTAGGGCAAGGTGGCCACGTATTCAACCTGGGTCACGGCATATCGCGCTTTACCCCACCCGAGGCAGTTACGGCATTGGTCGACGAGGTGCATACATACAGTCGTTCAAAGCACTGAACGGGGCTGGCGGCCATTGGAACCAACCTGTTTCATGTGCCGCCTGTCAAGGTTGTGCACAGATTTCGGTGCTATGCAACATTTCTGAAATAAGCTGGGTTGCAATCTTGATTTTGAGTATAAGTATTTAATTTTAAATGAAAAATTGAATTTCATGCTGCCTTGAAGCAAAATAATAAGGCTGAGTGCGTTGACTTTTCGGCAGTTGTTCGACAAATTTTCCCCAAAGTTATCCACAGGCTGCGCTGGAATTTGTCGAAAGCCCGTAACCACGGGCGTTTAACGCCCTAAGCAAGAATTTACTTGAAGTATTGATGCCCACACTCCACACTTCCCCCATACCTGAATCCACTGGGGCGGGGCAACCTGCCGGAATGGGTTTCTGGGTGCGTGTGGCGCTCGATGTACCAGTGCAAGGCCTTTTTGATTATTGCAGCGCAGTATTTGTACCGATTGGCACACGAGTCATTGTGCCTTTTGGTCGTCGCAAGCTCGTGGGTGTTGTGGTCGATACCCCGTCGCAGCCTGCGATTGATCCCGGTATAGCCAAGCTGGTCGAAGAAGTCCTTGACGACACGCCTGCGCTTCCGCCTGATTGGTTGCGCCTGGCATCATTTGCCGCGCAGTACTATCAGCGGCCTTTGGGCGAAGTGATGCTGCCGGCCTTGCCTGCAGGGCTGCGCAAGGTATCAGCCTATCAAGGCAAGCGTTCGGCCGGCGGACCGGTCAGGCGTATGGACAAACGGGCCAAGCCTGAGCCCGCCATAGTCGGGGCTGATGTTCCGCCCGCCCTGAATCCGGCTCAGGCGCAGGCAATGCAGGCCATCGCAGGGCAGCAAGGCCATAAAACCATATTGCTGCATGGCGTCACGGGCAGTGGCAAGACCGAGGTCTATCTGCATGCCGCCCAGGCCGTGCTGGCGCGTGGCGGCCAGGTGTTGTTCATGGTGCCCGAGATCAATCTCACGCCACAGCTCGAGCAATCGCTGCGAACCCGTCTGGCGGGCATCGCGGGCGGCGAAATGCTGGCTGTGATGCACAGTGGCCTGGCCGACGGGGAACGCCTCCGGGCGTGGATGAGGGCGCATCGGGGCGAAGCACGGGTTCTGTTGGGTACGCGGCTGTCGATTTTTGCTCCTTTGCCCGACCTGGGTCTGATTATCGTTGACGAAGAGCACGACGCCTCGTACAAGCAACAAGATGGTCTGCGCTATTCAGCCCGTGATCTGGCGGTATGGCGTGGACGTGACCGGAATATTCCGGTTGTGCTGGGTTCGGCCACTCCCTCGCTGGAAAGCTGGAACCACGCCGAAACCGGCCATTATTTGCGATTCTCCCTGCCGGAGCGTGCCAAAGCCGTGGAGCTGCCCAGCGTCAGGCTGGTCGATACCCGACGGCTGGCAATGCAGCAAGGGTTTTCACCACAGTTGATCAAGGCCCTGGGCGAACGTCTCGAGGCGGGGCAGCAATCGCTGATTTTTCTGAACCGGCGCGGATATGCCCCGGTACTCAATTGTGCGTCCTGTGGCTGGGTCAGTCAGTGCCCACGCTGCACCGCCTATACTGTATTGCACCGGGCAGGTACGGCGCGGCGCAATTATTTGCAATGTCATCATTGTGGTTACCAGGCACGTGTCCCGCACGCCTGTCCCGATTGCGGCGACCAGGACCTGAAACCCATGGGCCGGGGTACGCAGCGCGTGGAAGAGTATCTGGCGGAGCTGTTCCCGTCTGCCAGGATTGCACGCATTGATGCCGACAGCACACGACTCAAGGGGAGTGCGGCAGCGTTGTTTGCCAAGGTACATGCCGGTGAAGTCGACCTGCTGGTGGGAACGCAAATGGTTGCCAAAGGACATGACTTTGCCAATCTGGGGCTGGTCGGCGTACTTAATGCCGATGCGATGCTGTTTGCACAAGACTTTCGTGCGCCCGAACGCTTGTTTGCACAGTTGATGCAGGTGGCGGGCCGCGCGGGCCGTCATGTCAAGGGTGGCGAAGTTATCATCCAGACCGATTACCCCGAACAACCTGTTTACCAGGCGCTGTTGCGCCATGATTATCCAGGCTTTGCCGAATATGGTCTGGCGGAAAGGGAAGCAGTGGGACTACCTCCGTATGCCTATCAGGCGCTGCTTACCGCCGAAGCCCGAGAGCTGGCCGCCGCTCTGGACTTTCTTGCGCATGCACGTCAATTGCCTGAAAGGTTCGCAGATCAATATCCGACCGCATCCGCGCTCACGCTGTATGATCCGGTCCCATTGCGCGTCGTGCGGGTGGCCAACATTGAGCGGGCCCAGTTGCTGGTGGAAAGTGCCAATCGTCCTGCGTTGCAGGCCTTCCTCACAACCTGGGCTAGTGCGCTGGCGACCGAGGCCAGGGCTTTCCGGGTACGCTGGAACCTCGAAGTCGATCCCCTGGAAATATAAGGAAGGCTATCACTTGAGTCAGCAGCCAGGCCACACCGTCGCCACCGACATGAACACGATGCAACGCCAGGCGGTGTTGTATCTGGATGGCCCGTGCCTGGTGCTGGCTGGTGCAGGCAGCGGCAAGACGCGCGTAATTACACAGAAGATCGCCTATTTGTTGCGAGAATGTGGCTATCAGGCCAGGCAGGTGGTTGCCCTGACCTTCACCAACAAGGCCGCGCGCGAGATGAGCGAGCGGGTCAGGCAGCTGGTGGACAGTAAGCTTGCCAAAGGTCTGACTGTCAGTACCTTCCATTCGCTGGGGCTGCGTTTTCTCAGGGAAGAGGCTGTGCATGCCGGCCTGAAGCCGCAGTTTTCCATCCTTGATTCGAACGATGCACTGGCGATTATCCAGGAACTGCTTGCAACCACCGACAAGGCGCGTCTGCGGGCAGTGCAGCAGAATATTTCGCTGTGGAAAAATGCCTTGATGGATCCTGATGCGGCGGATCGCAGCGCCTCATCGCCGAGCGAAGCGGAGGCCGCAAAAATATATCGCAGCTATAGCGCGACGCTGGCCGCTTATCAGGCTGTTGATTTTGATGACCTGATTCGCCTGCCCGCCATGCTGCTTGAGCACAATTCCGAAGTCAGGCAGCGCTGGCAGGCTCGTGTGCATTACCTGCTGGTTGACGAGTATCAGGACACCAACGTGTGCCAGTACCGTCTGGTGCAATGGTTGACCGGCAAGCGGGCCATGTTTACTGCGGTGGGTGATGATGATCAGGCCATCTATGCCTGGCGCGGCGCCACGGTTGAGAATCTGGCAAACCTCACAACGGACTATCCCTCGATCAAGGTCATCAAGCTCGAGCAGAATTACCGTTCAGTGCAAAGCATTTTGTCAGCCGCCAATCAGGTCATCAGCCACAACCCTAATCTGTTTGGCAAAAAGCTTTGGTCCGAGCTTGGAGCGGGCGAACCCATACAGCTCACCCCAATGGATAACGACGAGGCCGAGGCCGAATCGATAGGCATCCGGCTGTCGGCGGCACGCTTTGAGCGCCGGGCCGAATGGCGTGATTTTGCGGTGCTTTATCGCAGTAATCAGCAGGCGCGTGTGCTCGAGCAAGCCTTGCGCAACCTAAGAATCCCGTACACCATTTCCGGAGGGCAGAGCTTTTTCGACAAACCTGAGATCCGCGATATTCTTGCCTATTTGCGACTGGTTGCGAACGACAGCGACGATCCTGCATTTATTCGTGCCGTCACAACGCCGCGACGCGGCATAGGCCAGGCTACCTTGCAAACTCTGGGGCAGTTCGCGGCCGAACACCAGCTTTCCCTGTTCGAGGCGATTTTCGAGATAGGCGACAGTGGCCGGCTGGCAGCCAAGCAACTCGAGCCGCTGCAGACATTCGGCACATTCATACAAAGCATTCAAAAAAGGGCGGGCCGCAAGGGCGAAGTTCCTGTCTGGCAGCCATCCCAGGCCAGCCTGCAGCTGGATGGGCCGGAACCTGAGTCTGCGGCCATGGGTCGGGCTTCCGGCGTGGATGGGGCGGTTACCGATACCGCCAGCATCGTTCTGGGTGACATGCTGGGCACCATACAGTACGAGCGCTTCCTGTACGACACTCTGGAAGAGCGTCCGGCCCAGAACCGCTGGCAGAATGTCATGGAGCTCGTGGGCTGGCTCAAGCGCAAATCCGAAGAAGACCGTTTGACACTGCTGGAGCTGGTCCAGCACGTCGCGCTCGTCACGATGCTCGATCGCAATGACGACGAGGACCCAGACGCCGTCAAACTGTCTACTTTGCATGCCTCAAAGGGGCTGGAATACCCGCATGTGTTTTTGGTTGGGGTGGAAGAGGGGCTGTTGCCGCATCTGGGGCGGGATGAAGATGACGTTGATCCTGCGAGCGCGGCAGAGGCACTCGCGCAGCGCATTCAGGAAGAGCGCCGTCTGATGTATGTGGGCATTACCCGCGCCCAGCGCAGTCTGCACCTGAGCTGGTGCAAGAAAAGAAGGCGGGCGCGTGAGGATGTCGTGCGGGAAAAATCCCGCTTTATCGAGGAAATGGGGCTGGGTCAGCCCGAAGTGGTCGAAGACGCTGCGGCCAGAGAGCCCAGTCCTAAAGACAGGCTGGGCATGCTCAAGGCCATGCTCAATAAAAGCGATTGATCACTAGTGCTGAAAAAACAAAAGCCTGCCCAAACGGCAGGCTTTTAGCCTTTTGCGCTGAGTCAGCGCTTTCGATTCAAGCTTGATGCTTGTGACTTACCACTGGGAGCCGGAAAAGCGGGCATCCTTTGCACGGGCGTCGTTCAGGGCTGCGGTTACATCAATAATGTAGTTGTTCGCTGCCTTGACACCGTTCTTGACGGATGCAAATGCTTTCTGGATCAGGGCAATCATCGAAACTGACTCACCATTGCTCAATGCTTTACGCATCAGGTCGCGCTCAAGAGAGTCACTCAAGCGGCTGTATTGGTTGTAAGAAAGATCCGACATAATTACCTCTGTTCAGGTTATGTACTGACAAACCGAATGTTTGTACTGACATGAGTAATTATAGGGTTAACCCTAGAATAAAGCTAGGGGTAAACCCTAATAACCCCTAATGGTGCCGGAAGTGTGGTTTATTTGCACCTTTTCCTTGTCAGGGCTGAATCTGGCCGGAGAGTGAGACGGGTTGTTGCTTAAACAACGTACCTGGCGTATCTAAGGCAAAATACGCTTTTGTCTTAATGAGCAGCCACCATGTCTTTTCGACCCGCACCCCTAACCGGAATCCGTGTTCTTGACCTGACTCGTGTGCTGGCGGGGCCCTGGTGTACGCAGAATTTGGCCGATCTGGGCGCAGAGGTCATCAAGATCGAGCGTCCTGGTGCCGGCGACGACACCCGCAGCTGGGGGCCGCCGTATGTGAAGGATGCAAACGGTCAGGATACGACCGAGGCCGCCTACTACGCTTCAGCAAACCGGAACAAGCAGTCCGTTGCCATCGACATCGCCAGCGAGCGTGGCGCCGATCTGGTACGCAAACTGGCTCTGCAATGCGACATTCTGGTCGAAAACTTCAAGGTCGGCGGTTTGCGCAAGTACGGGCTGGATTACGAAAGCATGAAGGCGATCAATCCGGCGCTGATCTATTGTTCCATTACCGGTTTTGGCCAGACCGGCCCCTATGCGAGCCGGCCAGGCTACGATTTCATGATCCAGGGCATGGGCGGGCTCATGAGCATTACCGGCGAACGTGATGACCTGCCGGGTGGCGGGCCACAAAAAGCGGGTGTCGCGGTTGCCGACCTGATGACAGGCATGTACTCCACCGTAGGGATTCTGGCAGCCTTGCATGAGCGCAGCCGCAGTGGTCTGGGCCAGCATATAGATATGGCCTTGCTCGATTGCCAGGTTGCCATGCTTGCCAACCAGAACCTGAACTACATGACATCGGGTGTTGCACCCAAGCGGGCGGGTAATGCGCATCAGAACCTTGTTCCTTACCAGGTGTTTGGCGCGGCTGACGGGCATTTGATTGTCGCTGTGGGCAATGATTCCCAGTTCCGGGCCTATTGCCAGGTCATAGGGCGTCCGGGATTGTCTGAAGACATTCGTTTCAGCACCAACCCTAATCGTGTGATCAACCGCGATATCCTGATCCCGATGCTGGTCGATGCCATGAAGACCCAGGCACGTGATCATTGGTTGCAGGCGCTCGAGCGTGCCGGGGTGCCGGCAGGCCCCATCAACACTATCGATCAGGTCTACGATAACCCTCAGGTCCAGGCGCGAGGCATGCGCCTGGACCTGCCGCACAGCGCAGCAGGAAAAGCACCGGTTGCCGCCAGTCCCTTGCGGTTCTCCGACAGCCCAGTGAACTATCGTCATGCGGCGCCGCTGCTGGGCGAACATACCGAACAGGTCTTGCGTGAGCGACTGGGGCTATCCGACGACGAAATCCGGCAACTGACCCAATAACCCATCACAAGGATTCATAAGATGAAAAGTATCAAAACCATAGGCATCATCGGTGCTGGCGCCATGGGACGCGGCATTGCACAAATCGCTGCCCAGGCGGGTATTGAGGTTCTGCTGTATGACCTCGATGCCTCGGCTGTAGAGAATGCGCGTGCAAGCCTGCAGCAGGTATGGGCCAAACTGGTCGGGAAAGGAAAAATTACCGCTGAGCTGGCCAGCGAATCCCATGACCGGGTTGTGCCTGCGACGGCCCTGCAGGACATGAGTCGTGCCGACCTGGTGATCGAAGCCGTAATTGAGCGCCTGGATGTGAAATGCGAGCTCTTCAAGCAGCTTGAGGCGATTGTTTCCTCCGACTGCATCCTCGCTTCCAACACGTCGTCATTGTCGATTACCGCCATGGCTCAGTCTTGCCTGCATCCCGCTCGTGTTGCAGGCTTCCATTTCTTCAATCCAGTGCCGCTCATGAAGGTGGTCGAGGTCATCGACAGCCTGCTTGGTGATCCAAAGACTGGCGATGCGTTGATGGCGTTGGCCCGTACCATGGGACACACGCCGGTCCGGGCCAAGGATATGCCGGGATTCATCGTGAACCACGCCGGCCGTGGCATGAGTGTGGAAGGTTTGAAGACGGCGCAGGAATCGGTCGCACCGTTTTATCAGATCGACGCAATCATGCGGGAGCAGGCTGGTTTTCGCATGGGGCCATTTGAGCTGCTCGACCTGACCGGTCTCGATGTCTCGCAGCCGGCCATGGAGTCGATTTACCAGCAGTTCTACGATGAGCCGCGCTTTCGTCCTTCCCCCATCGCTGCGTCGCGTTTTGCGGGCCGTTTGCTGGGCCGGAAAACCGGCGAAGGATTCTATCGTTATCCGGACGGACAGAAGCAGTCGCCCGACGAGCCCGCCGTGCCTGCCTTGCCCGCTGACCTGAAGGTATGGCTGGCGCCTTTTCACTCGGTAGGGCACAGGCGTGCGGCGGCGTTGCTCAAAACGCTGGGGGCAACCGTCGTGGCGGCCGAGACGCCGCCCGATGATGCCTTGATCATGATTACGCCTTATGGCGAGGACGCGGCCAGCGTGGCCGGCTCGCACCAGCTTGATGCCGAGCGTACGGTCGCACTCGACACATTTTTCGGCCTGGAGCAGGGCAAGCGCCGCGTGCTGATGTGTACGCTCGCAACGCTGCCCAAGTGGCGGGATGCCGCCCACGCGTTGCTCGCTTCAGATGGTACAGCCGTATCAGTGATTGACGATTCCGCAGGCTTTGTCGGCCAGCGCATCGCGGCCACCATTGTCAATATTGCCTGCGATATTGCCCAGCAAGGCATCGCAACTCCCGCCGATATTGACCAGGCAGTGGCATTGGGGCTGGGTTATCCGAAAGGCGGGCCTCTGGGTCTGGGTGACAGCCTGGGTGTCACCCATATACTGGAAATCCTGCGTACGCTGCAGCGCACGACCGGCGATATGCGCTACCGGCCCAGCCCGTGGTTGCAGCGCCGGGCATTATTGGGCCTGTCGTTGCGTACCGAGGCGGCCTGCGTCGCCCGCTAAAAGATCCAGAGGTACAGCCTTCCCATTGCTGTTGGAGGAGGCCAAAAAAAAAACCGCTGCATATATATGCAGCGGTTTTTTCATGCCCTGAAGAGCGTGGCAGATGTCGTTACTGAGAAGCCTGCACCATGTATTGGACAGCGGCCTTGATCTCGTCGTCGCTGGCCTGGGAGCCGCCACGTGGAGGCATGGCGCCCTTACCGTTGATGGCGATGGAGAGCATGCTGTCCATACCGGCGGCAATAAGTGGCGCCCAGGCGTCCTTGTCGCCCAGCTTGGGAGCTCCGGCCACACCAGCAGCGTGGCAGGCAAAGCAGACCGACTTGTAAAGTTTTTCACCGGCGGGATCGATGGCAGCTGCCTGCTCGGCAGGTGCGGCGGCCTGTTCCTGAGCGGCTGGTGCCTCGGCGGCAGCGGGCGCTTCAGTTGCGGGAGCCGGTGCCGGAGCGGCAGGAGCTTCAGCAGGCTTGGCTTCGTCGGCAGGCGCGTCGCCGGAGGGCTCTTTGGGTTCTTCAAAAGAAGCGCCGGACTGATTCGCCATGTAGACGACAGCGCGTTCTACCTCGAAGTCGCTAAGTGCCGGGTTGCCGCCCTTGGCAGGCATGGCACCCTTGCCGTGGATAGCGACCTTGACCATTTCTTCGTAGCCGGCCTTGATGAAAGGCGCCCAGGCGTCCTTGTCGCCCAGCTTGGGAGCGCCGGCAACGCCAGCCGTGTGGCAGGACGTACAGGTGGTTTCAAACACTTGCTGGCCCGTCTGGAAGACTTTGGGCGCGTTGGCATCGACCAGATTAAAGCCAGCAACCGGTTTGATGCGGTTGGCAATGGATTCTTCAGTCTGGGCGTCGGATCCCGAGCCTTTTTGTGCGCTTGCCTGAACCAGGTTGACCAGCAAGAGGATCACGATAACCGGCACGATAAACGCCAGGATTACGGTTACGATCAACTGCTTGGGCGTTTTGATGAGGCCTTCGTGCTCCTCGATGGTCTCTTCAACGTGTTCTTCCGTATTGTTCATAATCGAATCCTGCGTGTTCCTAGTCTGGGGCGCCAAGGCCTGAATTCTGTATGGTTTGAGTTGTTTGCAGGAGGCCTGTTTGCTTGATAAGTATCAATAGCAGGCGCTCTTGAATCTGCGATTATAACTAGAGTCATGGTTCAATGCATAAATAGCGCCTGTCGTAATGCACAGCCGTGCGCAGGGCCTTTGAAACCAGCTTCAAAAAGGTTTGCATAAACACGCTACAATAGCGACCCTGCGCCCGTAGTTCAATGGATAGAATGAGAGTTTCCGAAGCTCTTGATACAGGTTCGATTCCTGTCGGGCGCGCCAGATTATAAAAAAGCAGCCTGCGGGCTGCTTTTTTTTCGGGTGTCGGCCGCGGGCCGGTAGAGTCTTTTTATTCCTTTACAAGATCGAATACCAGTACTTCCGCATTCTGCCCCTCAGACAAGTCGAGTTCCGTTTCATCCTCAAGCAAGGCGCCGTCGCCTTCCTTCAGATCATGGCCGTTCACAGTCAGTTTGCCCCGGGCCAGGTGCACATAGGTCAGGCGCGCCGTATCCAGCCGCTGGCTTGCTGTCTCGTCGGCATTGAACAGGCCGGCGTAGATCCTGGCATCGGCATTCATGCTTACAGAGCCTTCTTGCCCGTTCGGTGAGGCCACCAGCGCCAGGCGGCCGCGCCGCTGCTCAGGGTTGAAATGCTTCTGCTCATAGCCGGGCCGGATGCCTTTGAACTTAGGCTTGATCCAGATCTGCAGAAAGCGGGTGCTGCCATCCTGCAAGTTGTTGAATTCGCTGTGCTGCACACCGGTGCCGGCGCTCATGCGCTGCACATCGCCGGGGCGGATGATGCCGCTGTTGTCGGCACCGGCGTGGCCATTGCCCATGCTGTCCTGGTGAGCGAGTTCGCCGTCCAGCACATAGCTGATGATTTCCATGTCGCGATGACCATGGGTACCAAAGCCACGGCCTGGGGCAACCGTGTCGTCGTTGATCACGCGAAGATTGCCATGGCCCTGATGCTTGATGTCGAAGTAGTCTCCGAAGGAAAAGCTGTGGGCGCTTTGCAGCCAGCCGCCATGGGCGGACCGGCCGCGTGCTTCAGATTTGCGTAGTGTAATCATGCTTGTGCCTTATGTTTCGTCGATGTAGCAACTTTAAAACTTCCTGATTGATGAATAAATTGGTCTTATATTCATGTTATATTTCTAATATAGGAATAATATAGACAAGTTGCTGCATTTTTGGCCTTCAACTTTGCTGGTCGCGATTTGGTAATCGGGTGCTGTGAGACTTGTGGAAAGGATCAATGTGGCCGGAAATTCGCGGGCGAAAAATCAAGTCAGTCTGTTCCTACATACCCAGCCATTTCCAGAATGGCTGCTTCTCTGAGCCGAAGCGCCTTGCTCGTGTTCAGAGACTGTAACCAACTGCGTTTGTGCTGATCAGCTGAGTTCAGGTCATGCAATGCAATGCGTTCCAGTGGATCGCAGCAGAGCGTGAAGTTATTGTTTCCCTCCCAGTCTTGGGTGATTGGAAAGCCGTGGCGGCCTAGTGGCGCGGGGAATGTGATGTCGATAGTGATCTCGCCATGCCCCAGGTCACACGTTACGAAGTTATGCACATCATAGACCCGATAGGCGCTGGCGGCTGTGCGCAGTTGATCGGAATAATAGGGCCGCTTGAAATCCATGATGTAGCATGCCATCCAGAATTGCGGGGCATGGCCCATCAGGGTCAGCCATTCATGAGCCGCCATGTGTTTGGCAGAGCAGGTACCGGTCCATTCCGTAATGCAATCCCGAACGGTATTTCCGCGCGAAGGGCGCGCATAGGGCATGTCTCGAAGCGACAGCAGAACGCTGCGCAATGATGGGTACCCATAGGGGTTTTCAAGGGGATTTGTCGTGAACTTCAGGAAGTGGTCACGCCAGTAGTCAGGAAGCTGCAGAAGCGTTAGTGGCAATTTTTTTATCTGACATTGTTGTTACGCGAGTTGGGGGCAGCGGCCGCGAGGATTTCGTTCGCAAAGACTGATCTCCTGACTATACGTGGCCGCGACCGGAAAACGAAAAATAACGGGTGTTTTTTTGCATTTTTGATTATTATCCATTTGTAAATAAAAACAACTGAATAGGGCGAAGCAAGGTATCAAGGCTGGCCGGCCCGCATGGGCTCGCTGGCATCGCTCGCACCAGGAGATAATCATGTGTGAACTATGCCTTTCACGCAGTCTATTCGGCAATCGGCCTGCGTCACCCTCCAGGCGTGCCGCCCTGGGCGCTCTGGGCGCGTTTTCCTTGCTTGGCATGTCCGCAGCCGCCGGACTTGCGCATGCCAAGGCGTCACCCAAGCCCGAAAATGTGCTCTCGCCAGACCAGGCACTCAAGCGCCTGGTGGCGGGAAACGAACGATACACGGCGGGCAAGGTCACGATCCGCAGCTATGCCGCGACACGCGCGGCATTGGCCGGCGGCCAGAATCCCTATGCCTCCATCCTTAGTTGTGCCGATTCGCGGGTCAGCCCTGAGCTATGTTTTGACGAGGGCAGGGGCGATCTGTTCGTTACGCGTGTGGCGGGTAACTATGTCACCAGCGATATCCTGGCCAGTCTGGAGTACGGTGTTGCGGTCCTGAACACGCCGCTTATTATGGTGCTGGGGCACACAAGTTGCGGTGCGGTCAGTGCGGCAGTCGGCGCGTATGAAAAGCAGGCCGAATTTCCCGGTCATATCAATAGTCTGGTCACCGAACTTATGCCTGCGGTGCGTGCGGCTGCGGCCGAACCGCATCAGGGCACGCTGGCGCAGGCAGCCACCATTGAAAACATCAAGCAGAACGTGCAACGCCTGCAACAGGCCACACCGATACTAAGCCGGGCGGTTCAGGCGGGCAAAACCAAAGTAGCAGGCGGCCTCTATCATCTCGACACGGGCAAGGTGGAACTGGTCGTATAGGCTTTATGGAAGCCCGCAATTCAAACCGGCATGTGTTCGTACAAACTGGGCGCGCCTTAGGGTTTTAGTGCGCGATGAAAGCGCTCGACGTAGCTGTCGAAGTCTTCGGTATCACCGTCTTCAAGGCGCTTTTGCTCGAGAAATGATTCGCTGGCAAGCTGTACGTACTCTTGCTGCAACTTGCCATTCAGCGGGCTGGCCCGCAGGGTGTCGCGATGCCGCAGGCTTTGCTGCAAGGTGTAGTCTTGCAGGCCCAGACCCAGCTTGCGCATGTCGGCCAGCAGGGTGGCCGAAGGGGTCAGGGTGCTGTCGGCCAGCTTTTCCTGCTGGCGCGCAACTGCCTGAGCATGGAGGTCGCCGCTGTCGTGTGCCTGATCCAGCAATTGTGCATAGGGGGCGATGCGCTCTATGAGTTCGGTGCCCCAGTCTGTCAGCGAAATGGTCTGCCTGTCTTTGATCAGGGTAAGCCCAGGTTTGCGTCCTTCTTTCACGACAGTACCGAAGTTGCTGTGGCTGTCAGTGCAAAATCCATTGTTGGCAAAGTTGTCGCTGGGCTCGACGGCACAGAACAGCAGGAAGGCGTCCATGAACCGGCTGGTGTCGGCTGAAATTCCTATGGGCGATGCCGGGTCGATATCCAGGCAGCGTACTTCTATATATTGCACGCCGCGTTCGGCCAGGGCCGTGGCGGGTCGTTCGCCCCGACCCGTAGCGCGTTTGGGCCGAATATTGGAGTAGTACTCGTTTTCGATCTGGATGATATTGGTGTTCAGCTGTATCCATTCGCCATTGCGATGCGTACCGATGGCTTCGTAATCAGGCCACGGCGTAGTAACGGCGGTGTGCATGCGGCTCAAGAAGGTGTCCAGGTCGTTATAACAAAGCTGCAGTTCTGACTGGGCCTTGTTGCCCTGGTAACCAAGGTCGCTCATGCGCAGGCTGGTCGCGTACGGCAGATACAAAGTGGTTTCGTCGAACTCTTGCAGATATTGTCCGGCGTTTTGAAGAAAACCTTTCGATATGGCCGGTGATGCACCAAACAGGTACATGAGCAGCCATGAATAGCGGGTGAAATTACGTATCTGGGCCAGGTAGCCTTCAGAGCGGCGCTGCTGAGGTTCTTTGCCGGCGGTGTCCAGCAGCTCCCATAGCTCATCGGGCAGGGAGTAGTTGTAATGCACGCCTGCTATGCACTGCATGGCTTTGCCATAGCGCTCGGCCAGGCCGCGGCGATACACATGCTTGAGCATGCCGGTGTTGGATGTGCCGTACCAGGCGATGGGAATGTCGGCTTCGGGTGGCAGGCCGGCCGGTGCGGATTGGTTCCAGATCAGCTCGCTTCCAAGGTTCTGCGCCACGAATCGATGGGTTTGTTCGAGCTCGCCAAGCAGGCTTTCGGTAGAATCGTGGGTGCCTGTAATCAGCTCCAGCAGCGCTTCGGAATAATCAGTGGTGATGCGTGGGTTGGTCAGCGCCGAACCCAGTGCAGCCGGATGCGGTGTTTGGGCAAGCTTGCCGTGCTGATCGACCCGCAGACCTTCTTTTTCAATACCGCGCAATATGCCCTTCAGCGCAGACGGATGTTGGCCGAGCAGGGTCAGGCGTGGGTGAGTGGATGTCATTACGGGATATCTTTAAAGAAGTTTTTTATAGCTGGCGATTTTACCTGAGGTATGGCTTTGATACGTGCTGCTTTGATAATGTTGATGTCGCTGGTTCTGGCGGCCTGCTCTCCCGACTACAACTGGCGTCAGGTTGCTGTGGGCGACGGGGCTGTCATGGCATTTTTCCCCGAAAAACCGGTTACGCAGTCGCGTACGCTGCAGTTCTCGGGGCACGACATTGAATTTGCACTCACCAGCGCCAAGGTGGGCGATGTGCTGTTTACCGTTGCGCATGCACCGCTGCCCGCTGCCGTGCGCAACGACGAAGCACTTGCCCAGGAGTTTGCCCGGGCAGTCATGCAGTCACTTTATCGCAATATGGGGGCGACCGAGTCGGATCCTTTGCCGGCACTGGGGGAGTCGTTTGCCATAAATGGCAAGACGCCGCAAGGCGACATGCGCTTGCGGGCCACAGTCTGGCTGAGCCAGGGGGCGCTGGTGGAAGGGCTGGTAATGGCTACGCCTGACGAATTTCCGGAGCCTCAGGCAGAGCAGTTTTTTCAAGGCCTGGAAGTGGCTCGGTAAGGGCAGGCAGCAAACCGGCACGCAGCACCGCGGTAATGGCGGCCTGACGACCATGCACGCCCAGCTTTCGGCATGCGTTGGTAACGTGGAAGTTGATGGTTCTTTCCGACAGGCCCAGTATGGCACCCATTTCCCAGCTGGTTTTGCCTATGGCGGCCCAGTGCAGGCAGGTGAGTTCTCGTTCTGTCAGTGGTTTCATATCGGCTTCCTTGTACTTGAATGGCGCGATTATGAGGGCAATAATTTCAAATTACATTAATCTGTAATAAATGTATCGAAATTTTTCTACCTTCTGAGCTATCGTGCCCCCGATATTGTGATCTTTACAGCCAGGTTGGGCGTTACAGGTGGCGGCACAGGGCAGGAGTGGTAGAATTCCTGACTTACACAGCGCCGATTTGCTTGATCTGCTTGCGGGCGCCTCATAAATCCAGCTAAAGAGGTCCACATGGCCGAACTATCCGTACCCGATACATCCTCAACCCCATCCGCTGCAACGGCTCCCGCCATCCAGCCTGACGCCATCGGCTTGCCTGCGGGATCAGTAGGGATTGTTTCTCCCAGCTTCATCTCTTTCACCGAACCACTGGCGCTGACCAGCGGGCAAGTGCTGCCCAGCTACGAGCTCGCTGTGGAAACCTACGGTACGCTCAATGCGCAGCGCAATAATGCCGTTCTGGTTTGTCACGCACTTAATGCTTCGCATCACGTTGCCGGCGTATCCGCCGATGATCCCAAAGACGTGGGCTGGTGGGACAACATGGTGGGGCCGGGCAAGGCACTGGATACCGACCGGTTCTTTGTGATCGGCGTGAACAACATTGGGTCGTGCTTTGGTTCTACCGGGCCGGCCAGCATCAATCCGGAAACCGGACGGCCGTGGGGGGCAGCATTTCCCATGCTGACGGTTGAAGACTGGGTGCGTGCACAGGCCAGGCTGGCCGATTATTTTCAGATAGACAAATTCGCGGCCGTCATGGGCGGGTCGCTGGGCGGGATGCAGGCACTGAGCTGGGCCATTACCTGCCCCGAACGGGTCGAGCATTGCATAGTCATTGCCAGCACACCCCGTCTGTCTGCGCAGAATATCGGTTTCAACGAGGTAGCGCGACGGTCCATCATCAGCGATCCGGCTTTCAAGGGTGGCGATTACTACGCTCACAATACCGTGCCCAAGGACGGGCTGTCGGTGGCGCGTATGGTCGGGCATATTACTTACCTGTCGGATGACGACATGGCCTCCAGGTTCGGGCGAACGCAGCGCGCGCCTGCAGACAATGGTGAATTCCATTATGGCTACGGCGTGGAGTTCGAGGTCGAGTCCTATCTGCGCTATCAGGGCGAGAAATTTTCCACTTACTTCGACGCGAATACCTATTTGCTGACTACCCGGGCGCTGGACTATTTTGATCCTTCCCGCAATTACGGGGGGGATCTTGCGCGAGCCCTGCAGAACGTCAAAGCCGGTTTCCTGCTGGTATCTTTCAGCACCGACTGGCGTTTTCCGCCCGAACGCTCACATGAGATCGTCCGTGCGCTGCTCAAGAATCAGGTGCCGGTGACTTACGCCGAAATCAATGCGCCGCATGGCCATGACGCCTTCTTGCTGGATGACCCGCGCTACCATGCCGTCGTTCAGGGGTATTACGATCGGATTGCGGCAAGCCTGGGCCTGGGCGAGCGGCAACATACAACGGGAGTGCTGGCATGAGCCAGGAAGCCATTGCCCCGCAGCATGTGCGGGCCGACCTGCAGCGTATCGCCGGCTGGATAGAACCGGGCAGCCGGGTGCTGGATCTGGGATGCGCCGATGGCACGCTGCTGGCTTATCTGCAGAAGCAGAAAAATGTGGTGGGTACCGGGGTGGAGCTTGACGACGCGCAGGTGATTGCTGCCGTTCGGCGCGGAGTCAGAGTCATACAGCAAAACCTGGAGCAAGGCCTGGCGCTGTTCGACGACCAGCATTTCGATACCGTGGTGCTGTCGCGCACCTTGCAGTCCATGCACAATACCGAGCATATTCTTCGCGAAATGGCACGGGTCGCGCGTTTTGGCATTGTGTCCTTCCCTAACTTCGGGTACTGGCCGCATGGATGGTCCATTTTGCGCGGACGCATGCCGGTAACGGGTGAAATGCCGTACCAGTGGTTCAACACGCCGAACATCCATTTGTGCACGTTGAAGGATTTTGAAAGCCTGGCCGCATCGCTGCAGTTGCAGATTACCCATCTGGCTACCTTTAACGGCAATAAAGAAGTTAAACTTTTGCCTGGCTGGCGCAGTACCCTGGCGGTGTATCGTTTCGAATCTCCTAACCATACAAAGGCTCCATCATCAGCTCAATAACCCGTGTCTATGCCAGCCCGCGAGTCTTTCCCTTACTCGTGCTGGGGTTCGCCAGTGGTTTGCCGCTGGCCTTGACCGGTGGAACGCTGCAGGCGTGGGCGACAGTGGCCAACGTATCGTTGCAGAATATTGGGTTCCTCACGCTGATCGGCACCGCGTATACACTCAAGTTTCTCTGGGCTCCGCTGGTAGACCGCTACGCGCCACCCCTGCTGGGCAGGCGTCGAGGCTGGATATTCATTACCCAGTTGCTGCTTGCGGCAACGATCGCGGGCATGGGCCTGTTTTCACCGGGAACAAATCTGGGCATGCTGGCCGCACTGGCCGTATTGGTCGCGTTCCTGTCGGCCACGCAAGACATTGCCTTCGACGCCTACAGTACCGATGTTCTGCGCAAGGAAGAGCGCGCTGCCGGCGCGGCGATCAAGGTGCTGGGCTATCGCCTGGCCATGATCGTGTCGGGCGGGCTGGCCCTGATTCTTGCAGACCAGTGGCTGGGTTGGGAGAACATGTATTTCCTGATGGGTGGATTTATGGCGATATGTGCCATTGCCACAACGCTGGCCCCCGAACCCGAGGTCGTGGCGCGCGCGCCCCGTACGTTGGGGCTGGCCGTGGTCGAACCCATGATGGAGTTTTTCAGGCGGCGCGGTGCCGTCACGATTCTGCTGCTGATCATTCTGTACAAGCTGGGCGATGCCTTTGCGGGCGCACTATCCACCACCTTTTTGTTGCGTGGTGCGGGCTTCAGCGTGTCAGAAGTGGGTACGATCAACAAGGTATTCGGGCTGGCGGCCACCATTATCGGAGCGCTGGCAGGTGGCAGCATCATGTCGCGCTTCGGGTTGTACAAATCGTTGATGCTGTTTGGCCTGTTGCAGGCGGCGTCAAATTTTGGCTATTGGGTGCTGGCCGTCACTCCGCCGCATCTGTATTCCATGGCAATGGTCGTAGCCATTGAAAATCTGTGTGGCGGGCTGGGAACGGCAGCCTTCGTGGCCCTGCTCATGGCACTGTGCAAACAGGAATTTTCGGCAACGCAGTTTGCCTTGCTGTCGGCATTGTCAGCGGTAGGGCGAACCTATCTGGCCGGTCCCCTTACGCCGCCACTGGTCGAGTCGCTGGGGTGGCCAGGGTTCTTTGTGGTTACCGTCCTGATTGCTCTGCCCGGCCTGATTTTGCTGCGTTTGCGCAAATCGGAAATAGACGGTCTGGACGGGAAAGCCTGACATGCTGCTGGTCCTTTACCTGATTGCCATTACGGCCGAAGCCATGACGGCAGCGCTGGCTGCCGGGCGTCGGGATATGGACTGGGTGGGCGTTTCCATTATTGCCTGCGTGACGGCATTAGGGGGCGGAACGCTGCGCGATGTGGTGCTGGGACACTATCCTGTTACCTGGGTGCTGCACCCCGAATATCTGTGGATTACAGCCGGCGCAGCCATACTGACCGCGCTGGTTGCGCCTGTCATGCGGCGCTTGCGCAGCATTTTTCTGATGCTCGATGCATTGGGGTTGGTCGTGTTCACGGTGATTGGGTGCCAGGTGGCCCTGGGCATGGACCTGCCGATCACCGTGGTGTTGATCAGCGGCATGATCACCGGCTGCGCCGGAGGCATGTTGCGCGACATCCTGTGCAACGATATTCCGCTTTTGCTGCGCAAAGAAATGTACGCCAGCGTATCGGTGGTCACAGGTGCCTTATTCCTGAGCGCTCAGCATCTTGGTCTGGACTTGAACCTGTCCATGATAGGTGCGATGGCCATTGGCTTTGCCTTCCGGATGCTGGCCTTGCGGTTTAACTGGCAAATGCCCAAATTCGTCTATCGCGACGAATGGCGTTAAGCAAGCCCGGGCTCAGGGCTTCCTTGGCCTCTACAGCGTCCAGTTGTAATCGATGGTCAGAGGGGCGTGGTCGCTGAAGCGTTCTTCCTTATAGATGGATGCCGCTTTTGCCGTTGCTCCGATTTCCTGAGTGGCTATCTGATAGTCGATACGCCAGCCCACGTTGTTTGCCCAGGCTTGTCCGCGATTGCTCCACCATGTGTAGGCTTCGCCGGTGGCGTCCGGATAAAGGCTGCGATAGACATCCATCCAGCCTATTTCGTCAAAGACACGGGTCAGCCAGGCGCGCTCTTCAGGCAGGAAGCCGCTGTTTTTCAGATTGCCTTTCCAGTTCTTGAGGTCAATTTCCTTGTGGGCGATATTCCAGTCCCCGCATAGAATCACCTGCCGCCCTGATACGGCAAGCTCGTGCAGATGCGTGAAAAAATGCTCCATGAACACGTATTTGGCGGCCTGACGATGGTCGCCGCTGGAGCCTGAGGGCAAATAGAGCGAAATGATGGAAAGCCCGTCATAGATCAGTTCAAGATAGCGGCCTTCGGCATCAATTTCGGGGACGCCCAACCCTTGTATTACCTGTAATGGCTGCTGGCGGGCATACAGGCCAACGCCGCTATAGCCCTTTTTCTCGGCATAGTGAAAATAGCCGTAATAACCCTCTGGATTCAGCATCTCTGCGGTCAGGTTGTCGGCTTGTGCCTTCAGTTCCTGCATGCAGATGAAATCGGCGTTTTGTTTGGGGATCCAGTCCAGGAAGCCTTTGCGCACGGCGGAGCGGATGCCGTTGAGATTGGCTGAAATAACACGAAGCATGATGATGGATGTCCAGAGTGGCAATCGAATTCACGACTTTAACCTGGATCATTAGGGCCTGGCGAGCAGCGCAGGCCATGCAGGAAGGAGCAGCCGGCAGTCGCCCTGCAACTGCCGGGGGCAAAGACTAGGCTTTGCTGCGTGCGGCGTCGACGCTCCAGGGGCCGGGGCCGGCAAAGAAAATGTACAGGAAAACAAAGCAGAACAGCACGGCGGCTTCGCCACCATTCATGACCGGAAACAGCAGCATGCCCTTGCCGGCTACGTGACCGATAAAGTACGCTGCGGCGCAAAAGCCCGAGGCTATGAAGGCGGCACCCCGGGTGAACAGGCCTATGATCAGCAGTGCACCCGCCACCAGCTCTATCAGACCGGCGATGCCCATCATGGAAAAGATCTGCAGGCCTTCAATGGCTTTGCCCGGAAAACCAAAATACTTGCTGGTTCCATGCCAGATGAAGCAGTAAGCGGCGACAATGCGCAAGATGCTCAGCATGCGTGGAGTCCAGACCGTGCACGAGTTATTCATAGCGTTCCCCAAGTAAACGTGAAGTGGATACTGCGAAAGCTTGTAGATACTTAATCTATATCAAGCAAGTTTATAGGAATAACTTCGGGAAGTATCCAGGAATCTGCGTCACTGTGGCGTCCTGAGTACGCTTTTCCGGGCGTAATTGGAATTCTGGCCGATAATACTGGTTTTCTCTTCTCGTTCAAATTATGGCTGATACCTCCAACCGTTCAGAGTTCGTGCGTTTCTCTCTCGAGCAGGGCGTTTTGCGCTTTGGCAGCTTCAAGGTCAAGTCGGGGCGCATGAGTCCTTACTTTTTCAACGCCGGACTATTCAATACCGGCCGTTCGGTCGGGCGACTGGCGCAGTTCTATGCGCAGGCGCTGGTTGATGCCGGTGTCGAATTCAATATGCTGTTTGGCCCCGCCTACAAAGGGATACCCCTGGCTGCGACAACGGCTGTTGCGCTGGCGCAGCACTCCGCGCTCGCCGGGCGTGATGTGCCTTTCGCCTTCAATCGTAAAGAGGCCAAGGATCACGGCGAGGGTGGCGTACTGGTTGGGGCGCCTTTGCAAGGCAAGGTGGTGATTATCGATGACGTGATCACTGCCGGAACGTCGGTGCGGGAGTCAGTCGAGATCATTCGCCAGGCTGGTGCGGAACCGGCTGCCGTGCTGATCGCGCTCGACCGTATGGAACGCGCCGGCGCCGATGATGCCTTGTCGGAACATTCGGCGGTGCAGGACGTTGCCATGACTTACGGTATTCCGGTGGTCAGCATTGCTTCCCTGGCCGATATCATGGCCGTGCTGGAAGGTGATGCGTCCCTGGCCGAGCATCGCGGCGCCGTAGCCGACTATCGCGCCCGCTACGGCGTTTGACTATGCTGCAGGCGCCGGTTAATGCGGCGCCTGGCAGAATCTAGCCCAATTTTTCCTTCAGCAGGTCATTGACCTGCTGCGGGTTGGCCTTGCCCTTGGCTGCCTTCATGACCTGGCCGACCAGCGAATTGAAGGCTTTCTGCTTGCCTGCGCGATACTCCTCGACAATGGCCGGATGGGCCGCCAGAACCTCGTCTATCATGGCGCCGATCGCTCCGCTGTCGCTGATCTGTTTCAGGCCGCGTGCTTCGATGATGGCGTCGGGATTGCCCTCGTGCTCGCCCGCCCACATGGCGCCAAAGACTTCGCGGGCCATTTTGTTGGAAATGGTTCCGTCTATGATGCGGGCAATCAGGGCCGCCAGTGAGGCTGGGGCAACCGGACTTTGCTCCAGATCCAGCTCTTCGCGGTTAAGCGCTGCCGATAGTTCACCCAGGATCCAGTTGGCGGCAAGCTTGGCCTGGCCTTTTGGCAGCTGTTCGGCAACCGCCGCGAAGTAATCCGAGCTGGCGCGCGACATGGTCAGCTGGGCTGCGTCGTAGGCGCTCAAGCCAAGTTCCTGTTCAAAGCGGGTCCGTTTCTGGGCCGGCAGTTCGGGCATGGAAGCCCTGACGCTTTCCACCCATTCGGGTTCTATGATCAGTGGAGGCAGGTCGGGGTCGGGGAAGTAACGATAGTCGTGCGCGTCTTCCTTGCTGCGCATGCTGCGTGTTTCATCCAGATCGGAGTCGTAAAGCCGGGTTTCCTGAACCACTTTGCCGCCGTCTTCAAGCAGCTCAATCTGGCGCCGCGCTTCGAACAGAATGGCTCGTTCCAGGAAACGGAAGGAGTTGACGTTCTTGATCTCGCTGCGCGTACCAAGAACCGGGTCGCCCTTGCGACGCACCGATACGTTGGCGTCGCAGCGGAACGAACCTTCCTGCATGTTTCCGTCGCAGATGCCCAGCCATACAACCAGACCATGCAGTGCGCGGGCATAGGCGACGGCCTCGGCGGCCGAGCGCATTTCGGGCTCGGTTACGATTTCAAGCAGCGGTGTGCCTGCGCGATTCAGGTCGATGCCGGTCGAGGATTCTCCGTGAGGGCCGGTGAAATTTTCGTGCAGCGATTTGCCGGCATCTTCTTCCAGGTGGGCCCGGGTCAGATTGACGGTCTTTTCTTCGCCATCGACAAAAAATGAGATGGAGCCGCCTTGCACGACGGGGATCTCGAACTGGCTGATCTGGTAGTTCTTGGGCAGATCGGGGTAGAAGTAGTTCTTGCGGGCAAAGATGGAGCGGGGCGCAATATGCGACCCCAGTGCCAGGCCCAGGCGGATGGCGCGTTCGACAGCGCCTTTGTTCATGACGGGCAGGCTGCCGGGCAAAGCCATGTCGACCTCATTGGCCTGGGTATTGGGCTCGGCGCCGTAGCGTGTGCTGCTGTCAGAAAAAATCTTGGATTCGGTGGAAAGCTGGACGTGCGTTTCCAGGCCGATGACGATTTCCCATTCCATTATTTCTGTTCCGGTGTGCGTTGATGCCAGTCACTTGCCTGCTGATAGCGGTCAGCCAGGGCAAGCAGCTTGCCTTCGGTGAAGTAGTTACCGATGATCTGGAGTCCGACGGGCAGGGGGCGCTCGGTGCCAAAGCCGCAAGGTACGGACATGGCAGGCAGGCCTGCCAGGCTGATGCTGAGCGTATAAATGTCGGCCAGCCAGTCGGCGGTGGGGTCATCGCGGTTATCGCCTATAGGTTTGGCCACGCCGGGCGTGACCGGCCCCATGATGACATCACAATGTTGGGCAAAAGCCTGCTGGAAATCGTTCACGATCATGCGGCGCACGCGCTGTGCCTGCAGATAGTATGCGTCGTAATAGCCATGCGACAGCACATAAGTGCCGACCATGATGCGGCGCAGGACTTCGTCGCCGAATCCTTCAGTGCGCGAACGGCTGGTCATTTCTGCCAGATCGCCGTATTGTGCGGCGCGGTGGCCGTAGCGCACGCCGTCGTAGCGTGACAGGTTGCTGGATGCCTCGGCTGGAGCGATGACATAGTAGGCCGGGATGGAGAGCGCTGTGCGCGGCAGGGAAATATCGACACGTACGGCGCCCAGCGACTCGAAAGTTTGCAAGGCTGCCTGCACGGCACTGGCCACATCGGACGACAGGCCGTCGTTCAGGAATTCCTGGGGTACACCTATGCGCAAGCCTTTCAGGGGCTGGCTGCCCGCTGCGTCAAACTGCGCGGCAGCGGCGTCGAACTGTTCGCGGATACGGCCGGGCTGGTTGGCGATGCCATCGCAGAATTCAAGGCTGGTCGCATCGCGCGGATCGAAGCCCGACATGGGGTCCAGCAGTTCCAGCAGGTCGCGTGCATGGCGTGCGATGGGGCCTGCCTGGTCCAGGCTGGAGCCGTAGGCAACCATGCCAAAGCGCGAGACCGTGCCGTAAGTTGGCTTGATGCCGCTGACGCCGCACAAAGCGGCGGGCTGGCGTACCGAGCCACCGGTGTCGGTGCCGGTAGCTCCCATGAGCAAGCCGGCGGCTACGGCTGCCGCCGATCCGCCCGAGGAACCGCCAGGCACCGTTGTGGTGTCCCAGGGGTTCAGGGCGGGCCCGAAGGCCGAGTTCTCGTTGCCCGACCCCATCGCGAACTCATCGCAGTTGAGCTTGCCCAGCGAAACGGCGCCGGCTTGCTTCAGGCGACTGACAACGGTGGCATCGAAGGGGCTGACATATTGCGCCAGCATTTTGCTGGCGGCTGTCGTGCGCCAGCCCTGTGTTACGAATACGTCTTTGTGCGCAATGGGAATGCCGGCAAGGGCAGGCGCCTGGCCGGCAGCCAGCCGGCGGTCGGCTTCGTCGGCCTGCGCAAGGGTCAGGTCGTGGTCTATGTGCAGGAATGTGTTCAGATCGGCGCGTGCTTCGGCGGCCGCCAGGGCGCTGGTTGCCAGTTCGCGGGCGCTGATCTTGCGATTTTGCAAGGCATCGCGCAGTTGGGCGATGCCGTCGAATTCTGTATGAAGAGGTGTGCGTGACATCTTTTACTCGATTACCGTAGGGACCAGGAACAGGCCGTTTTCGTTTGCCGGCGCATTGGCCATCAGGGACTGGCGTTGTTCCAGGGTGTGCGTGGCGGCGGATTTGTCGTCGCGCAGGCGCAGCTTGATCTCCTGGTGCGCTTCAAGGGGGTGAGCCATGGGTTCGATGCCAGACGTGTCAACCGCCTGCAGCTGCTCGATAAGCCCCATGATGCGGTTCAGTTCATGCTGGGCGCGGGTATTGTCTGCTGGCGAGAGTTCGATACGCGCGAGCCGCGCGATGCGGGCTACGTCTTGCTCGGTAATTGACATGGATTTTGCTATAAGAAAGGGTTACCGTCGATTTGCAATAAGAGGTAAGTGAAGATGCCTGCCGACTGCTTTCGGGGAATAATTTGCCGTCATTCGACCTTATCAGCCGACAATTATAAGTTATCATTGTTGGTTTAATTCGTTGATGAATATTCCGGGTGCCAGCCTGTTTGCGTCGGCGGCCCCGAAACCAGCGGATTTCTTTCAATTTTCATATCACTGAGCGCCCATGTTCGGATTCCTTCGTAGTTATTTCTCCAGCGATATGGCGATCGACCTCGGTACCGCCAACACCCTGATCTATGTTCGCGGCAAGGGCATTGTGCTTGATGAGCCTTCGGTCGTCGCTATCCGTCATGATGGCGGCCCCAGTGGCAAGAAGATCATTCAGGCGGTTGGTCGCGAGGCCAAGCAGATGCTGGGTCGTGTACCGGGCAATATTGAAGCCATACGGCCCATGAAAGACGGCGTGATCGCCGATTTCACCGTTACCGAGCAGATGCTCAAGCAGTTTATCCGCATGGTGCATCCGCGCAGCATGTTTGCACCCAGCCCGCGCATTATTGTGTGTGTGCCTTGCGGCTCCACCCAGGTCGAGCGTCGTGCCATCCGTGAGTCTGCACTTGGTGCCGGCGCAAGCCAGGTCTACCTGATTGAAGAACCCATGGCCGCAGCCATCGGCGCCGGTCTGGCCGTATCGGATGCCAGCGGCTCCATGGTGGTTGACATCGGTGGCGGCACCACCGAAGTTGCCATTATCTCGTTGGGCGGCATGGTCTATAAGGGCTCGGTCCGGGTGGGTGGCGACAAGTTCGACGAAGCCATCATCAATTACATCCGGCGCAACTATGGCATGCTCATAGGCGAGCCCACCGCAGAACTGATCAAGAAGGAAATCGGTTCCGCCTTCCCTGGCTCGGAAATTCGTGAAATTGAAGTCAAGGGCCGTAATCTTTCCGAGGGCGTGCCCCGCAGCTTTACGGTTTCGTCCAACGAGATACTGGAATCCCTGACCGATCCCCTGAACCAGATCGTATCAGCCGTCAAGACGGCACTGGAACAGACGCCGCCCGAACTGGGTGCCGACATCACCGACAAGGGTATTGCCCTGACCGGTGGTGGTGCGCTGCTGCATGATCTTGACCGCTTGCTGCAGGAAGAAACAGGTCTGCCTGTCGTTGTGGCCGAAGATCCACTGACTTGCGTCGTACGCGGTTGCGGTGAAGCACTCGAGCACCTCGAGCGCCTGGGTACTGTGTTCATATACGATTAAATTTGGTTCGACCAGGGTGTGGTGTCCCAGATATGCGCCGCACCCATCAGGCGCAGGCGCACTAATCCATGCAAGAATCCGGCACGATCAAGCTGTTCAAGCGCGGGCCCACTGCCGAACTCCAGGCATTCATACTCGTGCTGTTGTCGCTCGTCCTGCTGGTGGTGGATGCGCGATGGCCGGTGCTCCAGCCCGCCCGCCAGGCGATTTCGGTAGTGATTTATCCCTTCCAGCGAGCCATGCTGGCACCGCGCGATGCGGTCGAGCGCGTGCGCGACTGGACCGACGCTGCGGCGGTCGCCCAGAAGGAAAAGGAAGCATTGCAGCGCCAGCGCATCGAGCTGGCTCAAATTTCCACGCATGCAGCGCAACTGGCCGCCGAAAATGAGCAGCTGCGTCGTCTGTTGAGCGTAGCCGATGCGGTTACGCAGCCATCGGTAGCGGTTGAAGTGTTGTATGAACCATCCAACGCTTTCTCGCATCATCTTGTTTTCAATAAAGGGTCCTCCAGTGGCATTCTTCCCGGCATGCCCGTGATAGACGTGGGTGGTATCGTCGGACAGATCGTCAGGGTCACGCCATTTACCTCCGAGGCAGCCTTGCTGACTGATGACAAGGTATCCATACCCGTGCAGGTGCTGCGCAACGGCCTGCGCCTGATCGCTTTTGGTGGTGCCGTGTCCGACAAGGTCGAGGTAAGATATCTGAACGCCGATGTCGACCTTGTACCGGGAGACAAACTGATTACCAGCGGAATTGGTGGATTGTTTCCGGCAGGGCTTTCGGTTGCATCTATCGACCAGGTAGAGCGGGATGCCTCCTCGGGCTTCGCCAAGGCGGTCGCCACGCCGTACTCGCACCCTGAGCGTCATCGACATTTCCTGGTCTTGCGGGTCGAGGTTCCGGCTGGCGAAAATACGGAGGGCCAGCAGCATGGTGAACAAGCCGAATAATCGCGCAGTGGTAATGGGCCGTCAGTCGTCTTTGACCAGCCTGCAGCCCATCGATACCTCGCCTTTCAAGCAGCCCTCGGGACGACTGTTCATCTGGTTTACCATTCTGATGGTCTGGATGCTTTCGCTGTTGCCCTGGCGCATCTGGGAGCCGGCGCCCGACCTGCTTTTGCTCGTCGTTACATTCTGGTGCCTGCATGAGCCGCAACGAGTCAACATGCTCGCGGCATTTGTCCTGGGTTTGTTCATGGACGTGCATGATGCAGCCTTGCTGGGTGGCCATGCCCTGACCTATACCCTGGCGGCCTATGGAGCGCTGGTGCTCAGGCGCCGCCTGCTGCGGTTTGACGCCATTATCCAGACCATACACATGCTGCCGGTGTTCATATTGGCCGTCGCCGTTTCCCGTCTGGTGAATGCCTGGCTGTCGGGAGAGTGGGCCGGCTGGGGCTGGCTGCTGTCCGCCCTTTTTACCGGAGTGCTGTGGCCGCTGGCGGATATCCTGCTGCACATGCCTCAGCGCAGGCTGGACGATGCGGACGCGGGTTCCGTATGATCCAGCGGTAACCGGGGCCTGCCGATGTTCGAATTCAAGAAGACGACTCATCACCTGAAGCGACGCTTGCTGATACGCGTTGTGGTGGCAGGTGTCTTCGCGGCTGTGTGTTTTGCCGGACTGGGGTGGCGCCTTTGGCATCTGCAGGTAGAGCGCTACGAAGGGCTGGCCGAACGGGCTGACCGAAACCGGATTGCTGTGGTGCCCATCCCGCCCAGGCGCGGCGAAATCTTCGATCGGAACGGAGAGGTGCTCGCACGGAATTATCGTGACTACACGCTGTCGGTGACCAGGGCCCATCTCGATGTTCCGCCCGAGCAGATGGTGGATGCTCTTGGAGAGCTGGTGTACCTGAGCCCCAGCAACCGCCGCCGTTTCTTTCAGAATCTCAAGCAAAGCGGGCACTACACATCTGTTCTGTTGCGCAATAACCTTAACGATACCGAAGCATCCTGGTTCGCCGCACATTCCTACAAGTTTCCTGGCGTGGAGCTCAGTGCCCGCTGGGTGCGCGAGTACCCCCAGGGCGAATCAGCCGCCCATGTGCTGGGTTATGTAGGTCGTATCTCCGAAGATGATCTGGAGACCCTTGAAAAAGAAGGGCGTATGGGCAACTACCGGGGCAGCAGCACCATAGGTAAAAAAGGCATAGAAAAAACGTGGGAAGAGACCCTGCACGGTCGTACGGGCATTGAAGAGGTTGAAGTGACCGCGACAGGCCGGCCCGTGCGCACCCTGAAGCGCACTGATCCGGTGCCGGGTTCGGATCTTGTTCTTTCGCTGGACATAGGGCTGCAAAAGGTTGCCGAAGCTCAGTTTGCCGGCCGGCGCGGTGCCTTGGTCGCCATAGAACCGTCCAGTGGCGAAGTGCTGGCGTTTGTCTCTGCACCTTCTTTCGATCCGAACCTGTTCATAGATGGCATTGACGTTGAGAACTGGCGCAAGCTGAATGACTCGCCCGACCATCCCCTGATCAATCGCCCGCTGTATGGCACCTATCCCATTGGTTCCACCTATAAACCCTTCGTGGCGCTGGCTGCGCTGGAGCTGGGCAAGCGCGGCCCTAACGAGCGTATCTCTGATCCAGGCTATTTCGAACTGGCGGGCCAACGTTTTCGTAATGCAGGCGGCGCCGCCTACGGCCCGACCAACATGCATCGCGCCATTGTGGTGTCGTCCGATACCTATTTTTATTCACTGGGGCCGGAAATCGGGGTCGATGCGCTGCACGACTTCAGCAAACAGTTCGGCTTTGGGCAGATTACCGGTATAGATCTGGATGGTGAGCGGCGGGGTGTGTTGCCATCGACCGACTGGAAGCGTAAAGCGTACAAGAAGCCCGAACAGCAACACTGGTACACAGGAGAGACCGTATCGGTAGCGGTGGGCCAGGGGTACAACTCGTTTACCTTGCTGCAGCTGGCACAGGCCACGTCGGTACTGGCCAGTAACGGCGTCTACATGCAGCCACATCTGGTCAGCCAGATCGAAAATCCCCAGTCCGGCAGGGTGGAGCGTACGGTTACCCAGCCTTCACATGTTATAGACCTGAAGCCCGAGAACCTTGCCATTATTCGTAATGCAATGGCCGACGTCCTGCGTTCAGGTACTGCAAGGCGGGCTTTTGCAGGTGCCCCGTATCAGGCCGCCGGCAAAACAGGCACGGCCCAGGTCTACAGTCTGCGCGGTGCAAAATACAAAGCCAGCGAGATTGATGAACGTTTGCGGGATCACGCCCTGTTCATGGCTTACGCGCCGGTTGAGAATCCAAAAATTGCGCTGGCTCTGATTGTGGAAAACAGTGGTTGGGGCGCGACGGTGGCTGCACCTATCGCCCGTACGGTTTTTGATTACTGGCTATCGCCGGATCGTGAGCATCAGCAGGATGAAACTGTAGTCGCTCAGGCGCAGGCAGCAGAGGGTAATCAATGAAGCGAGTCATGCAATGGCTGTTCAAGGCCGCCACCGCGTTTGACTGGCCTTTGCTGGCCTTGCTGGTGCTGATGACCATATTGGGACTGACGGTCATGCATTCGGCCGTGGGTGGAACCGACTGGCGGTTCGCCGAGCAGTCGCGCAATTTCCTGCTGGCCTTCCTGTGCATGTGGGGGGCGGCCATGCTGCCTCCGCCTTTGCTGATGCGCCTGGCCCTGCCTTTTTATTTGCTGGGTGTCACGTTGTTGTTGGGTGTTGAGTTCTTTGGTGAAACCAGCAAGGGAGCGACGCGTTGGCTGGATCTGGGCGTGGTGCGCATCCAGCCGTCAGAAATGATGAAGATAGCCGTGCCCATGATGCTGGCCTGGTATTTTCACCGTAATCAGGGTCGTCTGCGGGTACTCGATTTTCTGGTGGCCGGTGTATTGCTGGCGGTGCCATTCTCACTGATCGTGCTGCAGCCCGATCTGGGTACGGCCCTGCTGGTATTTGCCTCGGGATTTTGCATTATTTATTTCGGCGGGCTGTCGTTCAAGCTGCTGATCCCGATAGCGCTGGCCATCGTGACAGGGCTGGGCTTGCTGGTCTATTACGAGAAGGACATCTGTCAGCCAGGCGTCGACTGGGTGGTCTTGCACGAATATCAGAAGCACCGGGTTTGTACGCTGCTGGATCCTTTCTCCGATCCGTTGGGCAAAGGCTTCCACACCATACAGTCCATGATTGCTGTGGGATCTGGCGGCATTTACGGAAAAGGCTACATGATGGGTACGCAAACCCATCTGGATTTCATTCCCGAGCGTACTACCGATTTCATTTTCGCGGTATATGCTGAAGAATTCGGCCTGTATGGCGGCATCATGCTGCTGGTGCTGTACGGTCTGCTGGTGCTGCGCGGACTGAGCATAGCCGTGAAGGCGCACACACAGTTTGGCAGGCTGTTGGCCGGCTCCATGTCGATGATGTTTTTTGTCTATGTCTTTGTGAATGTGGGCATGGTCACGGGCATACTGCCTGTGGTGGGTGTGCCACTGCCTTTCATGAGCTATGGCGGTACTGCACTGCTGACCCTGGGCATTGCCAGCGGAATTCTCATGAGTATCAGTCGCTATCGGCCTGTGCGAACCTAGCAGGAAACAGGCCTTCAAGTATTTTCCTGACAGGAGCTGGCAAGGCGGCCTTGTGCAGCTCGTCCAGTGCGACCCAGCGCTGATTGGGTAGTGGTTCGGCAATCCGGGGCGTGTCGCTGCTCAGGTACCATGGCTCTATGTGCAGCCTGAAATGGGTAAACACATGGCTCAGGCCGGCCATCTTCTGCGCCGGCATGTCAGGCGTGCCCCACTTGTGGCAGGCGCTCAGCAAATCGTCCCCGCTATCGAACCTGGGAAGGCTCCAAAGCCCTCCCCAGATGCCTGGCGAGGGCTGCTGCTCCAGCAAAATATGCCCCGCCATATTTACGACCAGCATGCTGCAATATCTTTCGGGGCTGGGTTTCTTTTTTTTCGGTGTGGGCAATTCGTTTTGCCGGTCATGAAGGCGGGCATAGCAGCTTTGCTGCAGCGGACAGCGTTCACATGCTGGTCGACTGCGTGTGCAGCATTGCGAACCCAGGTCCATCAAGCCCTGGGTATAGGCAGTCATGTCCAGATCCTGGGGGGCGGCGCTTAACACTTCGTCGGCTGTGTGCCACAGCAACTGCTCGGTGGCTCGTTCGCTGGTGACGCCTTCTATGCCGAAATAGCGTGTGAAAACGCGCTTTACGTTGCCGTCCATGATGGGGCTGCGTTCCTGATGGGCGAACGCAGCGATAGCGGCGGCAGTTGAGCGGCCAATGCCAGGCAGAGTGATGATATCCCGGGAGTTATCCGGAAACTGACCTCCCCAGTCGGTGCAAACGGCCTGCGCACAGCGGTGCAGGTTGCGCGCCCGGGCGTAGTAGCCCAGCCCTGCCCAGTATGGCATGACCTCATCCTGGCTGGCCTGGGCCAGGCTGCGAATATCAGGAAAGCGTGCGAGGAAGCGCTGGTAATAGGCGATAACGGTGGACACCTGCGTTTGCTGCAGCATGATTTCCGAGAGCCAGATGCGGTACGGGTCGCGCGTCCCTTGCCAGGGCAGGTGTTGCCTGCCCTGTGTCTTCTGCCAGGAAGCCACGGTCCGGGCAAAGCCGGTTATGTCAGGGTTGCTGTTCAGCACCGGCTTAAAACTTTGTATTGCGCGTGACTGACCAGCGGGCCGACAGGGCCGCCAGTATGGCAACCACAACGATGGCCATCAAGAGGCTCAGGCGGTCCGGCAGATGCAACGCAAAGCTTGCGCCGTACTGGCTGGCCAGTCGTGCCAGGGCAGTATTAATGGGCTGTAGCGCAAGGGCGGCCAGACCAATGGCCACTACACTGGCTACTATGCCCGTAAGAGCACCCAGATAAAGAAAGGGACGTCGCACAAAGGATTCGGTGGCGCCCACCAGGCGTGCCACGCCGATTTCTTCGCGTTGACTCAGGGCCTGCATGCGTACCGTGTTGAATACGGTGGCAAGCACGACCAGTGCGACGCCTATGGCCAGCATGCCAAGGCCTATGCGTATGAATCGCAGCATGGCTTCGAGTCGCCGGACCCAGTCGCTGTCCAGTTGCACAGAGTCGACTTGTGGCAGTGCGCGCCAGACCTGCGCCAGTTCGCTGGCATGCTGCGCCAGCTGGGGTGTATCGCGCAAGGTGACAACAATGGCGTCAGGTAAAGGGTTGCCTGGCAGGACAGCCAACGCTTCGCTCCAGGACGGATTGTCCTGCAGTGCTTCCAGCGCCTGATCACGCGTGATCAGGCGGGTGGACAAGATGGCTTCGGGCTGTGTCTTGCGTAACTCCTGAACCAGGCCTGCTGCATCTTCCCGGGAAGTGGACGGGTTAAGGAATAAGGTCAGTTCAGGTGACACCGGTATCTCCCGGGCGATGGGCTGGGCCGATACTAATACCGAGGCGGCAATGATGGGTACGGCCAGCGTCAGGCCTATGACCAATATGTTGGCCAGGGAAGAAAAGGGTTGTGTCACCAGGCGCCTGATGGCAACCAGCAGGGCATAACGGTGTTGTCGCAGCCAGCGCTTCATTGGGCGACTCCAGGTGTATCGTAAAACCGGCCTGCGTCTATGCGCAGGGTGCGTCTGGCGTATGACGCCATAAGATTGCGGTCATGGGAGGCAATCAGTGTGGTTACACCAACCTGATTGAAGTCACGGAAAACTTGCATGATGCGTCTTGCGCTTTCTTCGTCCAGGTTGGCCGTGGGTTCGTCGGCGATCAGTATGGTGGGGCGGTTAACGATGGCGCGGGCAATGGCCAGACGCTGCTGCTCGCCACCCGACATCTCGACCGGATACAAGTCTTCTTTGCCCGACAGGCCAACCTTTTCCATTGCCGCTCGCGCGCGGGTGTTGGCAAGCCGTGTGCTCAGGCCGGTAACGGCCAATGGCAGCAGTACGTTGTCGATCGCGCTGCGATCGTGCAGCAAGTGCATGTTCTGCAAAATGACACCGACTGCCCGTCGCAGATAGGGCTGGGCGCGTCGTGGCATCTTGTCGACGCGATGACCGTTTACATGCACCGAGCCCCGGCTGGGAAGTTCCAGCCCGCCTATCAGCTTCAACAGCGTCGACTTGCCGGCACCCGAGGGGCCGGAGACAAAAATAAATTCGCCCGGCTCGATGCGAAAGTTGATGTCAGCCAGGATGTTTCGGCTGCGACCATATGATTTGAACACATGCTGAAATTCGATCATGAGCTAGTAAAAATGGATTCCTTGTTGGGGGCGGTGGATGTTACAAATCATGTCGCAAGGGATATCCCCCATGTTTCAAATGAGCCTCAGCGGCTACGATTCGATCGCTAACGGCTCAATAGTTATTGTATGCCGTGAATATCAATTCGAACTAAAACGGAAGACAACCCATGAAACTAATTAAAGCAGCTGCCATTGGCGCCTCCTTGTTTTTTGTTGCCGCAACGGCTCAGGCCGGTGAAACCTACGACGCTGTCAAAGCCAAGGGTTTTGTTCAGTGCGGCACGCATACTGCGCTGCCCGGGTTTTCCATTGCAGACAGCAAGGGCGTATGGTCCGGTATCGACGTCGATCTGTGCAAGGCAATTGCCACCATGATGTTTGGCGATGCCACCAAATTCAAGACAACACCCGTTACAACTCAGCAGCGCTTCACCGCACTGCAGTCGGGTGAAATCGATGTCCTGACCCGCAACACCACCGCCACCATGACGCGTGACACCACCCTGGGCCTCATGAGCGCAGGCGTCAACTACTACGACAGCCAGGGCATCATGGTCAGCAAGGAACTGGGTGTAAAAAGTGCCAAGGAACTCAGCGGCGCCGCAGTCTGCGTACAGCCGGGCACAACTACCGAGCTGAACCTGGCCGACTGGTTCCGCGCCAACAACCTTGACTTCAAACCGGTGGTCATCAACAGCCCCGACGAAGCCATGCGCTCTTATGTGGCCGGCCGTTGCGATGCGTTCACCACCGATAAATCAGGCCTGGCAACCATTCGCACCACGCTCGAAAAACCAGACGATCACGTCATTCTGCCCGAAGACTTCTCCAAAGAGCCGCTGGGTCCCATGGTGCGTCAGGGTGATGATCAGTGGTTCATGGTGGTGCGTTGGGCTCTGAACACCATGCTCGAAGCAGAAGAATACGGCATTACCTCCAAGAATGTCGACGAAATGCTCAAGAGCTCCAACCCCAACATCCAGCGCATACTGGGTGTAACCGGTGAAATGGGCAAGGGCCTGGGGCTCGATAACAAATGGGCCTACAACATCGTCAAGCAAGTGGGCAATTACGGCGAGTCTTTCGATCGCAACCTTGGTGGGGGTTCCGCCATGAAGCTCGAGCGCGGCATCAACGCCCAGTGGCGTGACGGCGGCCTGATGTACGGCTGGCCTATCCGCTAAGACTGAGCGGATACGTTCAACAAGGCCGGGTATTACACCCGGCCTGGCCGTTCAGTAAGGGGAGTGCTGCGTCAGGTTCCCCAATGGTTGCATCTCTATGACGAATAAAACTTCTGTACCTCAAGCACCCAAGCGACGCTTGTCCTGGAACGATCCGGGCTTCCGCTCCCTGATTTATCAGGTGTTGGTGCTGGGAGTTGTTGGCCTGGGCGTGTGGTACCTGGTCAGCAACACCTTGCATAACCTTGCCGTGCGCAATATTTCGACCGGTTTTGACTTTCTGCACCGTGAGGCAGGTTTCGCCATCGGCGAATCGGTCATTCCGTATACCCCTGCCGACACCTATGGCCGTGCCATCTGGGTAGGCATACTGAATACGCTGCGGGTCTCTGTGATCGGTATTGTTGCGGCGACCGTGTTCGGCACCCTGCTCGGCATAGCCCGGCTCTCCAAAAACTGGCTGCTTTCCCGGGTCACCAGTGCCTATATAGAAGTCATGCGCAATATACCGTTATTGCTGCAACTGTTCTTCTGGTATGCCATCATCACCGAAGTGATGCCCGGCCCTCGCAATGCACTGAATCCGGTGGCGGGAGTCTTTCTTTCCAATCGTGGCCTGAAGCTGCCTGCGCTGCAGGGCGATGCGCTGGACTGGATACTGGCCGGCCTGGGATTGGCCATATTGGTCATTATCTTTCTGGGCCATTGGGCCAGGAAACGCCAGGAAGCGACCGGCGTTATTTTTCCGTTGGTCCGGGTTGCTCTGGGGCTGCTGATAGTCTTTCCTGTGGTTGCCTGGCTGATCAGCGGAGCATCGCTTTCGCTTGATATGCCTGCCCTGAAGGGTTTTAACTTTGTTGGCGGCATCAATTTGTCGCCCGAGTTTGCCGCACTGTTGGCCGGATTGGTGATCTATACCTCGGCCTTTGTCGCCGAAGTCGTGCGCTCGGGCATACAGTCAGTCAACCGGGGACAATGGGAAGCAGCCGAAGCCATAGGATTGCCACGTGGCCGCATGTTGCGACTGGTTATTCTGCCGCAGGCGCTGCGGGTCATTATTCCCCCAATGACCAGCCAGTACCTGAACCTGACCAAAAACAGCTCGCTGGCGGTAGCCATTGGCTATCCCGACATCGTATCGGTGGTTAACACGACACTGAATCAGACCGGGCAGGCCATCGAAGGTATCCTGATCATTATGGCCGCCTACCTTACGGTCAGTCTGTCGATCTCGATCTTCATGAACTGGTATAACAAGCGCATTGCGCTGGTGGAGCGCTAAATGAGCACGAATACTACTTCGGTGCAAGCCTTGCCACCGCCGCGTACGCAGCAAGGCGTCCTGGGTTGGCTGCGTGCCAGTCTGTTTTCATCTCCGCTGAATACGCTGCTGACCGTTCTGGTTGTCTGGCTGCTGGTCTTTTCGATTCCGGCATTGGTCGACTGGTTGTTTATCGACGCCAACTTCGATGCCCAGAACGCGCAGGAATGCCGTGCTTCGGGTGGCGCATGCTGGGCTTTCATCGCCGAGAAGCATCGTTTGATCCTGTTTGGTGTCTATCCTTATGATGAGCAGTGGCGTCCGCTGCTGGCCAGCATCATTCTTGTCAGTGTCATTGTGTGCAGTTGCATAAGGTGGTTCTGGAAGCCGTTTCTGGGCCTGATCTGGGCGGTGGCCCTGGTCGTTGTCGGCATACTGATGTGGGGCGGCGTGTTTGGCCTCACGCCTGTCGAGAATTCGCGTTGGGGTGGTCTGCCGCTAACGCTGATTCTGGCTACTTTCGGCATTGCGGTGGCCTTTCCTTTCGGTTTGCTGCTGGCGCTGGGCCGGCGTTCGCACATGCCCGCAGTGAAAGCAATGTGTGTGGTCTACATCGAGCTGATACGCGGTGTGCCGCTGATCAGCCTGCTGTTCATGTCGTCGGTCATGCTGCCATTGTTCCTCCCCGAGGGCTTCAGCATCGATAAGCTCCTGCGGGCGCAAATTGCCATCATTCTTTTTGCGGCTGCCTATATTGCCGAAACTGTGCGGGGCGGCCTGCAGGCCATACCCAAAGGCCAGTACGAGGGGGCTGAGTCCATAGGCCTGAGTTATTGGCAGCAGATGCGCAAGATCATCCTGCCACAGGCACTGAAGGTCGTGATTCCGCCGCTGGTCGGTATTTTTATCTCTTTGTTTAAAGATACCTCGCTGGTGGTCATTATTGGCATCTTTGATCTGACTTTGGCGGCCAAGACAGCGGTAGCCGATGCCGCATGGCGAGGCTTCAGCACAGAGGCCTATCTGTTCATCGCGGTCATTTATTTTATTTTCTGCTTTTCGATTTCCCGTTACAGCCAATCGCTGGAGAAGCATTTGCAAACGGGCTATCAGCGCTAATCAGCATGTTGCCCGCCATAGGGCGGGCAGAGATAACAAGGGAGTACAGACATGCCAGAGGCCATTATTCGCATGGCGGATGTCAACAAGTGGTACGGTCAGTTTCATGTGCTGCGCAATATCAATCTGAATGTTGCGCCCAGCGAACGTATCGTTATTTGCGGCCCCTCGGGTTCGGGCAAATCGACCATGATCCGCTGCATCAACCGGCTGGAAGAGCACCAGCAAGGCAGCATTGTGGTCGATGGTACCGAGCTGACCAATGATTTAAAGCAAATCGAAACCATACGACGCGACGTCGGCATGGTGTTTCAGCACTTCAATCTTTTTCCCCATCTTACGGTGCTCGAGAACCTGACCTTGGGCCCGGTCTGGGTTCTGAAAAAATCCAAAGCCGAGGCCGAGGCTACGGCCATGAAGTATCTGGAGCGTGTGCGTATACCCGAGCAGGCCTCGAAGTTTCCAGGCCAGCTGTCTGGCGGGCAGCAGCAGCGGGTGGCCATTGCGCGCTCCCTTTGCATGAGCCCCAAGATCATGCTGTTCGACGAACCCACCTCCGCACTTGATCCCGAAATGGTCAAGGAAGTGCTGGAAGTGATGGTGAGTCTGGCTGAGGAAAGCGGCATGACCATGCTGTGCGTGACGCACGAAATGGGATTCGCACGCAAAGTGGCCGACCGGGTGATCTTTATGGATCAGGGTCAGATCATAGAAGAAAACACACCCGACGCATTCTTCGACAACCCCCAGAATGAGCGGACCAAGCTGTTTCTGAGCCAAATTCTGCACTAAAGGCGAAAATTGGTGTAGGGTTCTATTTTTCTGTAACTCATTATTAGGTATTTGTATGTTGTCTGGTTTCAAATCCGTTACGTCTGCCCTGGGCGTCGTAGTCTCCTGCCTGGCTCTGTCGGTCGGTGCCTCTCCTGCAGCGGCACAGGAAAGCTATCCTTCCAAACCCATACAATTTATCGTGCCTTACGCAGCAGGTGGCCCGCTTGACGGCATGGCCCGCCTGTTGGCGGAAAAAGTTAAAGATGATCTGGGTACGGTGGTTGTCGAGAACAAACCCGGCGCGGGTGGCAATATAGGTGCGGGCCAGGCAGCCAAGGCCAAACCCGACGGCTACACCCTGGTCATGGGGGCCGTTGCCATCAACGCTATCAATCCCTGGCTCTACAGCGAACTGCCTTTTGACCCGGTTACCAGCTTCGAGCCTGTTGTTCTGGTGGCATCGGTGCCCAATGTCCTGATCCTGAACAGCGAGTTTGCCGCTAACAACAAGATCAATACCGTGCAGGACCTGGCCCATTACGCGCAAAAGAACCCTGGCTTGCTGAATTTCGGTTCCGGCGGCAATGGCAGCGCCGGCCATCTGGCAGGCGAATTGCTCAACGTGCGTGCCGACATCAACACTGTGCACGTACCCTATGCCGGTGCGGCACCTGCCAAAATGGCATTGCTGGCCGGGCAAACCAATTTCATGTTCGACAACCTGGCATCGGCTTCGTCGCTGATCAAGGACGGCAAGGTAAAAGCACTTGCGGTTACCACTGCCGAACGCTCATCCATTTATCCTGATTTGCCCACCATGCAGGAAGCAGGCATCAAGGATTTTGATATCGGCACCTGGTTTGGCGTGTTTGCCACGGGCGGTACTCCCAAGGCAAAAATCGATGTCCTGAATGCTGCCTATGCCAAGGCCCTGAACGACCCCGATGTACGCAAGAACTTGCTGACCATGGGCTCCGACACCAAACCGGGCACGCCCGAAGACCTGGCGGCATTGGTCAAGAATGACCTGGCCAAGTACAAGGAAATCGTCGAGGTTTCCGGCGCCAAGCTGTTCTAGTCTTGCGGCCACCAGAGCACGACCGGTATTCCGTCGTGCTCTGCCTCTGTAACAGTCAGGGCGGTCAACCTGCTGGGCTGACACGGCCCGCCCGTGCACTCTCCGGTGGCGGGTTCGAAAGTTGCGCCATGACGCGCGCACATCAGCTGATCGCCGGCCCGGGTAAAAACCTGATTTTCCCAGTCCAGCTCCGATCCCATATGCGGACAGCGGTTCAGGTATCCACGCACCTGTCCCTGATAGCGGACGAAAAACGCTGTCGTGGTCCCGCTTTTGTGCTGCACGGGCAGCTTGCAGGCCAGACCGCCGTCCACAAGATCAGAAGAAGGGCAGACGATGATGGCGTTGGAGGTCATGGGAAGCGAGCCGGAGTGTGAATGCGGGACGCCATTGTAATGCCGGTGGTGTTTACAGCCCGCCGGCGCATTGTACGACGGTGCCCGTCATATAAGAAGCCGCAGGCGACAGCAGCCATACCACGGCTTCGGCGATTTCTTCCGGCCGGGCCAGTCGGCCCATGGGTATCTTGGGGGCAACGCGCTCGGGGCGGCCCGGCTCACCTGCCGTTGCATGGATTTGCGTCAGGGTGGATCCTGGCGAGACACCGCACACGCGCACGCCGGTCGTGGCGACTTCGCGGGCGAGTCCCAGTGTGAACGTATCGACTGCCGCCTTGCTGGCTGCATAATGAATATATTCGTTGGGACTGCCTGTGCGGGCAGCTACCGACGACACATTCACAATGACTCCATTCGAGCCATTGCGGGCAAAGCACGCCAGGGCCTGGCGTGCGCATTGCATGACACCGAACACATTGACCTGGAAGACGCGTTCTATGGTGGTGTCCGTTGTTTGGGAAAACGGCCCTATGGGGCCGGTGATGCCGGTATTGTTGACCAGTGCGGTCAGAGGCCCCAGGTGCTGCTCGGTTTGCTGGAACAGGCGTGGAATATCGGCGGGCAGGCCGACGTCGCCCTGAATCGCCACAGCCTTGCGTCCATGTTGTCTGACTGCGTCGACGACTGCTTGTGCCGCGGCGGCATCGTTCAGGTAATTGATGGCGACGTTGTAGCCATCGCGGGCAGCGGCAATGGCGGTGGCTGCACCGATGCCGCGGCTGGCTCCGGTGATGAGTACGACGGGCGCAAGTTGGGTCATGGCGGTTCCTGGGTTTTTATTTCAGGAACATTATGCGCCAAAATGCGCGCCGCCATGACCAGCGTGCGGCGGCCCGAGACAGGCCCGCCGCCATGACCGCCTAGAACTTGTAGCTCAGCCCCGCACTGATGCTGCGGCCATTGCCGGGCAGGTAGCCTGGCGCCGTCGCCACCGATACATTGCGTATGGCGTAGCTGCTGATGTAGCGGCGATCGGTCAGGTTGTCGGCGGCCAGCCAGGCATTCCAGTGCTTGTCGTGCTGGTAGGCGACCTTGAAGCCCAGCAGTGCGTACGAGTTCTGTTCGGTGCCGGGCACGTTGGCGTGGTTGACGGGCGTGTCGGTGGGCATCCAGCGCAGGTTGGGGCCAAAGCGCAGGCCGCCTTTGCGGTACATCAGCTCGGCGCTGACCATGTGGCGGGGTACGCCTGCGATCCGGTTGCCGTCGTATTCGCCGCCGCGAAAGCGAAAGTCGCTGAAGGTGTAGGCGATACGGTAATCAAAAGCCCCCATGGCGGGACCGGGCAGCGTGCCCGTCAGGCCGGCCTCGATACCCTGGTGCCGGGTGCGGTCGGTGTAGTTGAAAGTACCCGCCGAGCCGAAGCCCGAGGCATTGGTCAGGCTCATGAGTTCGTTTTCGACGTTGCTGCGGTATAGAACCAGCGACCAGTTGGCGGCATAGCGCCCGTCGAACAGGCTGCCTTCGGCGCCCAGCTCATAAGTCGTGGCGCGCTGTACATCGAGTTCGGTGACGCCGGTGCTTGCCAGGCCCATCATGGGGTTCTGGACGCTGCCTGTGATGATCTCCCAGTAGCTCGGGGCTTCGTTGCTGCGGCTGATGTTTGCGAACATGCGCAGCCTGTCGTCCGGTTGCCAGATCACACCGATTCTGGGGCTGGCATAAGACCAGTCCTGATCCGTATTCACACCTGTATTGTTGTCGTGGGTGTCACGCACGGCCTGCGTGTATTTGATGTCGCCGACCAGACTCCATTGCGGGGTAACGTGCCATTGCAGTCCCAGCATGGCGCTGCGGTTTTCGGCCTGCAGGGAATAGTCTCCGAAGCGCTTCAGGTTGCTGCCATTGGCCGGGTTGACTATATATTGATCGCGGTCCAGATCGCTGCGGGCCCAATCCAGTGCCAGGCGATAGTCCAGCGTATTCCATTTGCCGTTCAGTGCCCATTGGGCGCCGTAGGTATCCCCTTTGGTGGGTGTTGAAACCGTGGGGTCGGTAAAGGTGTCGTCAAGATTCTGCCAGTACACGCCGAAAGTCTGGTTCAGATCCTCGTTGCCCCAGTAGGTTCGGTTGGCCAGACGCAACTGTTCGGTTTTGCGGTGTGGATCACGCAGGTAGATATTGGGTTGGTCGCCAGGCTGATCTCCCATGACGCCGCGTGGGTCATCCCAGACCCGGGTCTTGGGCACGACGGTGGGAATGTCAAATTCAAGGTCGGTATACGATATATAAGTGCGGTTCTCGAAGTTCTCGCCGCGTATGCCGAAGTTGCCATGGAATGCCGTACGCTCGGAGTCGGAGTGATGCCGGTATCCTTCGGCCTTGTCATAGCTCAGGGCAACGCGCCCGTCGAGCTTTTCACCCTCCAGGCCTTTGGCGGCATGCAGGCCCAGGCGCCCGAAGCTGCCGCCTTCCACGCTGATGACGTCATTGCCGGTTCCTGTGAACGATTGAAAGTCCAGTTCGCCACCCAGGGTGGTGGCGCCTGCCGATAAGGCATTGGCGCCACGGCGCACGCTGATCTGGCGCGCATTGCGCGGTTCCAGCAAGCCAATTACGAACGAGCCGTCGGCCTGATTCAAGGGCAGGCCGTCCTGCATGAGCAGCACGCCCCGGTTGAGCGGATTGCTTTGTATGCCGGAGCCACGGATATTCAGGCGTGGCTGGTCGATGCCGCCGAAAAAGTCTTGCACCACAATGCCGGGCTGATAATCGAGCGCATCGCGCAGGGTGACGAGCTTGACTTCGTCTTGCGGGATGATCAGATTGGTGCCGCCGGGGACGCGCTGCAGCTTGGCGCGCTCGGCCGCGGGTCCGGGTTGCAGTGGCGTGGCCGCAGCTTCGCTGGTGACGACGATGGGAGACAAGGTGGTGGCGTCCTGGGCTTGTGCGCCGGACAGCCATACAGCACCCAGTGCGGTGCTTAGCACCATTAGGGGGAAAGGGCTGGTGGTCATGGAAGTGTTGTGCCTGTGAAAAAAAGATCGGTGGGTATCACCAGTGCAGGTAGAACATCGCCTTGGCCAGCAAAACGATGCCTACCATGTGACAGAACACGCTGATGTGGATGTACTTGAAATGTACGGAGCGCAGCTTGCCTTTCTTTCCCAGGGTCATGGCGGTCAGGAAGTGCCCGAAAACACTCAGGGCCAGAACGATCTTGATGGTCAGCAGCAACCCGAAACTGCTGTCCAGCGGATGTGCCAGGGCGCCACGGTGATACCAGGCCATGCCTATCCCGGCGCTGTACAGCACCAGCAGCACCCATGGCATCAGACTGCGTGCCCTTGTGGCGATGGCGGTTTCCATGGTGCGCATGACCTCGCGCGGCACATGCTTGCGCACCCCTTCCAGGAATATGACTTCGAAAAAAACCGTGCCGATGAAGATCAGGGCGGCAAACAGATGCAGGGTTAACAGGATTGGATAACTCATGGAGATAAGGGCTCTTGGTTTAGCAAAGTACGATGCAGCAAGTGGGCGACTTCCTGGCGACTGGCTGCGGAGTCGCCCAGTTCAAATGACTGGATTTTCTGGTCGGCAATCAGTATGCAGCGTTCGACCATTTCGACCAGTTCGTGGGGGTGATGGCTGATGCACAGCATGGCTGCGCCGGTGTCGGCGGCACATTGCACGCAGAGCTTGCCCAGGTCGGCGCGCAGGGCCGGATCGAGCGCGCTGAAGGGTTCATCCAGCAGCAACAGATCGGGTTCCAGCGCAAAGGCGCGGGCCAGCGAGGCGCGCTGGGCCATGCCGCCGGACAGCTCATGCGGCCAGGCCTGTGCGGAAGCGGCCAGCCCTACCCGGGCCAGCCAATGTTCGGCGCGGACCTGCGCCTGACGGGCGGAAAGGCCCGCCGCCAGCAAGGGAATTTCTATGTTCTGGTGAATGCGGCGCCAGGGCAGCAGGCGCGGCTCCTGGAAAACAAGCAGCGGGTGTCGGTAGCTATTGATGCAGGCGCCGCTGCTGGCGGCCAGCAGGCCGGCCGCCATTTTCAGCAGAGAACTTTTGCCTGTGCCGCTGGCGCCAAGAATGCCAACACGCTCGCCTGGGCGCAGAGCGAAATCTATGCCGTCCAGGACGGCAACCTTTCCGAAGTTCAATGAGACGGCGCACAACTCAAGCATGGCTGGGCTCCTGCCATTGGGTCAGGCGGCGCTGCACCGGTTGCAGCAGTGCGAACTCAAGCACTGCCACCAGCAACAGGATCAGAATGACCCAAGCGTAAAGCTCGGCGCTGTCAAAGGTGCTGCGTGCATTGGCCAGGGCGAAACCGGCGCCACTGTTGGCGCCCAGCACTTCGGCCATGACCACCAGCCGTACGCCGCCGCAGGTGGCGATCAGAAGCGCAGCCGTCAGGGGCGCGGCGAGGGCGGGCAGATAAAGATGGCGCAGCCGCAGCCAGGGTCCGAAGCGATAGACGTGTGTCATTTCGACCAGCGACCTGTCGACCAGCAGCATGCCCTTGACCGTATTGACGTACATGCCGGGTATCATCATCAGCACGGTTATGAAGATCACCATGGACGAGCCCAGTCCGAACCAGAGCATGGCCAGCACCACCACAATGACCGGGGGGATGGCCATGAGCAGCCAGCGCAGCGGCTCGAGCAATCCGCGCAGCCTGGCGTTATGGCCGGCCAGTACACCCAGGAAAAAGCCAATCAGGCAACCCGTGCCCACGCCTATGACTATGCGTGTCAGGCTGGCGCCGGCATGCTCGCGGAAAGCCTCGCTTTGTACCAGCGTGACGGCTGCGCGCAGTGCCTGCATGGGCGTGGCCATCAGCAAGGGCCCCATGTAGCGGGCGGTTAGCTCCCAGCCAAGCAAAATGAGCAGTACACCGATCAATGACCAGAGCCGCGAGGTGCGTTGCGGCTTTTTTGGCATGACGTTTTTCATGGTCCGTAGAACGCTGCGTCGGGCAGTCGGCCGCCTATGGCATCAGGGTTATGCTTGCCCAGCAAGGAGTAAAGCGCTTCCAATTGTGGCCGCACACTGCTGGCCGAACGGCTGTCCAGGCGGGTGGTTCGGATGGCATTTTCAACGGCTTCGGCGGGCAGATGGGGAATGTGGGCATGCACTAGCTGGGCGCAGGCCTGGGGCTGCTCTTTGCACCAGGTGGCCGAACGTGCATAGGCTTGCTCTACGGCACGGCTTAGCTCGATGTCGTTGGCGACGGTTGAGTTGGCCATGATGCCGGCCTGGGGCAGCTCGGCCTGTTCGGGGAAGCTGAGGCGCCAGCTGGACTCGAGGCTTTCGACTTTGCGCAGCGGCGCTCCGTTCTGCTGCCGATTGCGCCATACCAGCAGTGAAGCCGTGGGTTCGACCAATAAGGCGTTCTGGCCCTGGCCGGTAAGCATGAGGGCGATTGCGTCTTGCGCGTCCCGGGTGTGGCGCAGACTGACCTGCTGATCGGCGGGAAAGTTCTGCTTGGCCAGCAAGGCCTCGAGCAGGGCGGCAGGCAAGTCGCGCTGAAAAGGCACCAGCAGTTCACGGCCGGCCAGGTCGGCAAAGGTATTGACTTCAGGGTCGCGGCTGACCAGCCATAAAATACCCCAAACCGATATATTCAGCAGTCGTACAGGCGCTCCGCGGTTGGCCATGAGCGCCGGCAGATTGCTGGGTGATGCGCTGAAATCGATTTCTTTCTTGGCCAGCAGAACGCGCAGTTGATCGGGACTTTGCCACAGCTGGAAATTCAGCTTGTCGGTGTACTCGGCCAAGGCGCCGGTTTCGACCATATGCAGCAAGGGGTAGGTGACTACTGCGGCGGGGCCGGCCAAAGTCAGGGATTTGTATTTTTTGGCTGCCTGAGCCGGAGACGCTGCCGTCGCCAGACCCAAAAACAGGCTGAGGGCCAGTGTGGCATAGCGTTTGTACAGCATTTTTTGGCCGATCCTATTGTTAACGATTCTCAGTTATGGATGATTGCATGCTTTCTTGTGGGCATCCATGATGCAAGTCAAGTTTGGCCGGGATAGTCGCCGGCTGCCAGCATGCCGATAGGGTGTAGTACCGACCTTGCCGGGCTCTAAAAGCCTGCGTATGCGCCCGCTCAAACTGGAAATGGAATAAACTAATTCAATCTCAGGCAGGCCGGTCCGCCAGACGGCGCCTGCAATTCAATGGTCTGAAATACAAGGAAGGTAATGAGCTCGTCCAAACGTCTGCGGTCCGCCAATATCACCCAGGGGCCGGCCCGCGCGCCCAATCGTTCCATGTACTACGCCCTGGGCTACAAAGAAGAAGATTTCAGCAAGCCCATGGTGGGTGTGGCCAACGGGCACAGCACCATTACGCCCTGTAACAGCGGCCTGCAGAAGCTGGCCGACGCGGCCATCGAGGCCATCGAGGCTTCAGGTGGTAATGCCCAGGTTTTTGGTACCCCCACCATTTCCGATGGCATGGCCATGGGCACCGAAGGCATGAAGTACTCGCTGGTCTCGCGCGAGGTCATTGCCGATTGCGTCGAAACCTGCGTGCAGGGCCAGTGGATGGACGGCGTGGTGGTTATCGGCGGCTGCGACAAAAACATGCCGGGCGGCATGATGGGCATGTTGCGCGCCAACGTGCCGTCCATTTATGTGTACGGCGGAACCATATTGCCGGGCCGCCTGAACAACAAAGACCTGAACATCGTCAGCGTCTTCGAGGCCGTGGGTGAAAACGCCGCCGGACGCATGAGCGACCAGGAGCTCAAGCAGATTGAGTTGCACGCGATTCCCGGGCCGGGTTCCTGCGGCGGCATGTATACCGCCAACACCATGAGCTCGGCCTTCGAGGCTTTGGGCATGAGCCTGCCGTATTCGTCCACCATGGCCAACGTGCACGATGAAAAAACACAATCGGCGGCTGAATCCGCCCGTGTGCTGCTCAAGGCCATTGAACTCGATCTGAAACCGCGCGACATCGTTACCCGTAAATCCATAGAAAACGCTGTAAGCGTGGTAATGGCAACCGGTGGCTCAACCAACGCCGTGCTGCATATTCTGGCCATCGCCCATGCGGCTGGTGTGGAATGGACCATCGACGATTTCGAGCGTGTGCGTCAGCGCGTGCCCGTCATCTGCGACCTCAAGCCCAGCGGCCAGTATCTGGCGGTCGATTTTCACAAGGCGGGTGGCGTGCCGCAGGTCATGAAGATGCTGCTGAACGCCGGCCTGATCAACGGCGATTGCATGACCATTACCGGACAAACGATTGCCGAGCAACTGGCCGATATCCCCGATACACCCAGCGCCGATCAGAAAGTTATCCGCACGCTCGACAAAGCCTTGTACAAGCAGGGCCATCTGGCCATTCTGAAAGGCAATCTGTCGCCCGAAGGCGCCGTGGCCAAAATCACGGGGCTGAAAAATCCGGTCATTACAGGCCCTGCACGTGTGTTTGACGACGAGCAGTCCGCGCTCCAGGCCATTCTCGACGGCAAGATCAAGGCGGGCGACGTCATGATTCTTCGTTATCTGGGGCCCAAGGGCGGGCCCGGCATGCCGGAAATGCTGGCACCTACCGGAGCCCTGATAGGTGCCGGTCTGGGCGATTCCGTGGGTCTGATCACCGACGGCCGGTTCTCTGGCGGAACCTGGGGCATGGTGGTGGGTCACGTGGCGCCGGAAGCGGCCGTGGGTGGCACCATTGCCCTGGTGGAAGAAAACGATTCCGTCACCATCGACGCGCATCAGCTGTTGCTGCAGCTGAACGTGCCCGAAGCCGAAATCGAAAAACGGCGTGCCGCATGGAAGGCTCCGGCACCGCGCTATACGCGTGGTGTGCAGGCCAAGTTCGCCTTCAATGCGTCTACGGCCAGCACGGGCGCCGTGCTCGATAACTTCTAGAACAGAGCATCAGGCCCGGTCGTTGCCGGGCCGAAAGCACGAGTTTACTTGCCGGCGGGGGCCGCGAATGCGGCCCGGTAGCGCCAGAGCAGCCACAGACAGACCGCCACAGGTACCGTCAGCGATGCGAAGGCCGCACCATAGCTGCCCGTCAGGCTGGCAATCAGGCCGAACAAAGGCGGCCCGACCACAACCCCCAGAAAAGTCATCGACAGCGTACCGCCCGTGGCGATGCTGGCCTGCCCTGCGGGTGCCTGGCGCGCCACTTCAGCCAGGTATACGCCATTCCAGCCTATGGCGCTGCTTCCAAAAATGGATAGCACCAGCAGTATGAGCCAGTACGTATTCATGTATTGCAGCAAAGGCGTGATCAGGGCGCAGATACCGATAATCAGCGCCAGGCAGGCCAGCATTCTGATCGGCCCAAGAAATCGATCTGACATATAGCCCCATAGCAGGCGTCCGGCAACGCCCGCCATTTGCGCGACCGCCAGGATGAAGCCGGCCACAATCAGGCCTATGCTCAAGTCTTCGTGCAGGTAAGTCACCATGTAGGTCGTGAGCGATACTTGCGAGATGGAGAACAGAAAAGACACGGCGGCCATGACAGCCAGGCTGCGATGACTGAAAACGAGTTTCAGCGGGCCTGCCAGCCCGTTGCCGAAGGAAAGGCGTTGTGCCGGATTCCGGTCGGCATCAAGAGCGGCGCAAAGTGGCTGTATGCATAGTGCGCACAGCAGGCTGACGAGTGCAACGATCAGAAAGGCCGATTGCCAGCCCATAATGCCGCTGAGCCCCGGCACGACTACGCCGGCCAGTATGCCTCCAACCGGCACGCCTGTTTGCTTGATGGAAAACACAAACGACATGCGGTGTGCCGGCGTGCTCAGTGCCAGCAAATGAGAGCTGGCCGGTGTAATGGGGCCGTATCCCAAACCAATCAGCAAGGCCCCGGCAGCCGAAGCGAACGGCGAGGCGATGGCGCAGACCGAAACCCCGATCGCACACAGAATCAGACCCGCCTGGCTGGCACGTATGGCACCGAACCGTCGTACCGCGCCGCCGGCAAGCAGGCTGGCCGTCATGGCGCCGGCATAGGCGATCGCGATATACAGGCCCACATAAGCTGCAGATATGCCGAGGGATTCAGCAACGGCAGGGGCGACTACTGGCAAGGTGATCAGGCACATGGAGACCAGCGATTGCACGGCCAGGGTAGCCGCCAGCACGATGCTGGTTGAGGGTGTAGCGCTCATGGGGAGAAAACCTGTATTGTTCTGTGTCGTATCATAGCCCTGCAGGCTGCGCAGATGTAGGCGCAGTGCCTCCGATCTCACTTTGGAAAGAAAATATCGTGCACAATTGCGACCCCCTTGCCGTTCAGAATGACATTATTGCTGACCTGCGTGTCGACCGCGACTTCAACGCGGAACGTGAAATAGAACGCCGGGTGGCTTTCCTTGCGGATTACCTGCTTTCCACAGGCGCGCGGGCCCTGGTGCTGGGAATCAGTGGCGGTGTGGATTCCCTGGTGGGCGGTTTGCTTTCCCAGCGCGCTGCCGAGCGCGTGCGCAAGCAGGGTGGTGACGCCACGTTCGTAGCCATGCGCCTGCCTTATGGCGAGCAGCGCGACGAGCCTGATGCCCAGGCCTCACTTGAATGCATAAAGCCTGATCGCCTGTTTACAGTGAATATCAGACCGGCTGCCGATGCCATGCTCAATGAGGTGCTGGCCAGTGGGACGGTTTTTCGTGATGCGGCCCATCAGGATTTTCTGCACGGAAATATCAAGGCGCGTCAGCGCATGATCGCGCAGTATGCCGTGGCGGGGGCGCATGGTGGCCTGGTCGTGGGCACCGATCACGCAGCCGAAGCCCTGATGGGTTTCTTCACCAAGTTTGGCGATGGTGCTGCCGACCTGACACCGCTGACCGGCCTGAACAAACGTCGCGTAAGGGCGCTGGCCAGAACCATGGGTGCCCCCGAATCCCTGGTCATGAAAGTGCCTACCGCCGACCTTGAAACACTGACGCCGCTCAAGCCCGACGAAGACGCCTTTGGCGTCAGTTACGACGAAATTGATGACTTCCTGGAAGGCAAGCAGGTATCTGAGCGAGCGTACGAGACCATAGTGCGCATTTACCGCGGGTCGGAGCACAAGCGGTCACTGCCCAAGTTCCCGCTATAAGAGAACGGCGCCCCTTGGGCGCCGATCGTAAGCTTACTGCTGAGGCTTGGGCGTAGCCGCCGTGCTGCGTGGCAATGTGGGATAAACCACTTGTGGCTGATCGCCTGTCAGGGTGTGCAGGAACTGGGTAATGGCCTTGACCTCGTCATCGTTCAGCTCGTGGCCCAGCTGGCTGGAACCCATGATGGCGACGGCCTGTTCCAGATCCCATACTTCGCCGGTGTGGAAGTAGGGTGCGGTCAGGGCAATATTGCGCAAAGGGCCTGCACGGAATACATATTCGTCAGAGGCGGTGTTGGTGACGGTGAAACGACCTTTATCGCCCGGGGGCAGGATATCGGCACCGGGTTTCTTGATGACGCCAAAGGGGAAATAGCCTTGCCCACCCAGGTTGATGCCGGAGTGGCAGGCGACGCAGCCTTTGTTGATGAACAGGCCAAGCCCGTTCAGCTCAGAGGCATTGAGGGTGGGTTTGCCCGCAAGGTATTGGTCAAACCGGGAATTCGGCGTGACCAGCGTGCTTTCAAAGGCTTCGATGGCCTTGGCCATGTTGTCGAAAGAGACAGGGTCTTGTTCGTTGGGGAAGGCGCGACCGAAGAACTCCACGTATTCGGGAATGCTGCGCAGGGTTTCTTCCACATACTCGGGTGTAGCATTCATTTCCACGCTGGCCTGCACCGGGCCCTTGGCCTGTTCGGCCAGGTCTTTGGCGCGGCCGTCCCAGAACTGGGCCACATTGAATACGGCGTTCAGTACGGTTGGTGAGTTGCGAGGCCCGGCCTGCCAGCCGTGGCCTATCGATGTGGAAATATTGTCGGCTCCGCCGGTACCGACACTGTGGCAGGTATTACAGGTGATGATCTGGCTGCGTGACAGCCGCGGTTCAAAGAACAGCCATTTACCCAGTTCTATCTGTTCGGATGACAGATTTTTTTCCTTGATGACGACTTCCATTTCGGGAATGGGCTTGAACAGCTGGCGAGCAGTTTCCCGTAGCTGGTCTGTGGGTTGAGTTTCTGCGCTGACTGCAGAGGCGCCCAGGGCGAGCGCAGCGCACAAAGTGGAAATTAAAAGCTTTCTTGACATGGTGATCCCCTTAGTGTTGCTGGTAATTACCCTAATGTTGGCATGGGTATTTTTACCTTGTGTTGACGGGAATCAAGCCAGCGCAGTTCTCAGCCGCCGGCGGGCTTTGTTGCAGTTGGCTGCAGTGCCTGGCGGCGGCACTATATAATTTTCCGCCATGCGACGGCGGTTGTGCGTAAGGTAAGGATATATATAGTGCAAACAGGCTTATTGGCGGTATTGGCGCTTTCGGTGCTGGGAACCTCTTTCTTGTCGGGTGTGTTCGGCATGGCCGGCGGCATGGTGCTCATGGGTATCCTGATTGCGGTAGTGCCCGTATCGACAGCTATGGTGCTGCACGGTACCGCACAGATGACCTCCAACGGCTGGCGAGCCATACTTTGGCGACGCAATGTTGATTTCCGGATATTCGGCCGCTATATCCTGGGTTTGCTGGCCGCCGGACTGCTGTTTTCGTTCGTGGGGTTCGTGCCCGACCGGGCGATGGTGCTCATCAGCCTGGGTATTGTTCCGTTTTTTGCCGTGCTGGTGCCTGCGCGCTATGTTCTGCAGGCCAGCAGCCGCTGGGGGGCGGAAGTGTGCGGGTTTGTAAACGTCAGCATGCAGTTTATTGCGGGTGTGTCGGGGCCTTTGCTGGATATTTTCTTTGTGCGCAGCGAGATGGACCGGCGTTCGGTGGTGGCCACCAAGGCGGCCTGCCAGACCGTGTCCCACCTGGCCAAGCTGATCTATTTTGCACAGCTCATGCAGGGTGACAGCGGGGCCGAGGAAGTGGCGATGGTGATCGCAGTTGTGATGGCCATAACGGGCACCACACTTAGTAAATTCGTACTTGAAAAACTGACGGACAGTCAGTTCAGGCGCTGGACCAAGGGGTTGGTGATGACGATCGGGGTGGTGTATTTGGTGCAGGGCATATACGTGCTGGCAACGCGCTAGGCAGCGCAGGCCGGCCGCACCGGCCCCCGGGGTTGGGCGCCGGTGCGGTGCGCTTTTAGTCCTGGCGGCTGGTCACTTCGACCAAGTGATAACCAAACTGGGTTTTTACCGGGCCTTGCACGACGTTCACAGGCGCGCTGAAAACGACCTCGTCGAATTCCCTGACCATTTGGCCACGGCCAAATGTGCCCAGGTTTCCGCCATCGCGGCTGGATGGGCAACTGGAGTTTTCACGGGCTACTTGTGCAAAATCGGCGCCGCCTTCAATGGCGGCCTTGAGCTCCTGGCATTTCTCTTCGGTGGAAACAAGAATGTGGCGAGCTGAGGCTTGGGTCATAGGGATACTCCTTCATAAAGATTCCAACAGAATAACTTAATTGCCCGGTCTTGTTGGGTGTGTTCAGAAACAGTTACCCCACAGCGGGCTGTGCTAGCATCTGATTCCTATGGATAACGACCAACTTTCCAAGGCGCAGCCGTCTGCCTCCGATCCGGTGCAAAACGCCTTTCAGGGTGATTTGCTGGCGCAGGCTGCCAGTTTGCCTCCGAGCTGGCAGGACGCATTTTCGAGCATGCGGGAACAGCAAACGCTGCTTGATCTCGATGGTTTTCTGGACCAGCGCTTGCAGGAAGGTGCACAAATCTTTCCTTTAAGGCCCTTCAGGGCTTTGCTTGAAACGGCACCAGAGCAGGTCCAGGTGATCATTCTGGGGCAGGACCCATACCACGGGCCTAACCAGGCTCAGGGGCTGGCCTTTTCTGTTCCCGACTTCTGCCGTATTCCGCCCAGTCTGAGAAATATGTTCGCCGAACTGGCCAAAGAGTATCCGGATGGTTTTGCCAAGCAAAGTCATAGCCTGGTGCGCTGGGCCAGGCAGGGCGTGCTGTTGTTGAATACGGCGCTGACCGTGGAAGCGCACCAGCCTGCGTCGCACGCAAAACGCGGCTGGGAAGTGATCACTGATGCGATCATCAGCCGGGTGCTGCGCGAATCCCGGCCCAAAGTCTTCCTGCTTTGGGGGGCGCATGCCCAGTCAAAAGAAATGCTGCTGCAGGCACAGCCGCCCGCCGGGCCGGTGCTGGTGCTCAAGGCCAATCATCCCTCTCCCTTGTCGGCCACGCGTCCGCCGCGTCCTTTCATGGGCTGCGGCCATTTCCGCCAGGCCAATGACTGGCTGCGCGAGCGTGGCGAGACTGGCATAGACTGGCTGGGCAATGGTCTTGCATAAGACAGGCCGCTAGTCCCGGCAACTATGGTCTACAATCGGTCGAAAAACCCGTCGCAGCCAGTCTGCTGCGCCAACGCCTGGCGCCACGGTAGCTGCTGCGTTCGTATACTCATTTCCGGAGATATCCACCATGCCCAGTCTCTTGCCCAATGTCGATCCCGATGGATTGCTGGAATACTCGGTTGTATATACCGATCGTGCCGTCAATCATATGTCGAACGCCTTCCAGGGCGTCATGAAGGATATTTCAAGGGTACTGAAGCAGGTTTACAAGGCCTCGTCGGCCATTGTGGTTCCGGGTAGCGGTACCTTCGGCATGGAGGCGGTGGCACGCCAGTTCGCCACGAACAAGCGTTGCCTGGTCATACGCAATGGCTGGTTCAGCTACCGTTGGACCCAGATTTTCGATATGGGCGGCATTCCGTCGGAATCCATCGTGCTCAAGGCGCGCCCGGTCAGCGGCGAACACCAGGCACCGTTCACGCCCGCGCCGATTGAAGAGGTGGTAGCAGCCATCAGGCAACACAAGCCCGATCTGGTATTTGCACCGCATGTGGAAACCGCCTCGGGCATTATTCTGCCGGATGACTACCTGCGCCAGGTCGCCGATGCCGTGCATGCCGAAGGCGGCTTGTTTGTTCTTGACTGCATTGCGTCCGGCACCATCTGGGTCGACATGCAGGCTACCGGTGTCGATATCCTTATCAGTGCGCCACAAAAGGGCTGGACGGGATCCGCTTGCTGCGGGCTGGTCATGCTGAGCGAACAGGCGCGCAAGCGTATCGATGACACGGTCAGCTCGAGCTTTGCCTGCGACCTGCGCAAGTGGCTGCAAATCATGGAAGCCTATGAAAACGGCGGCCATGCGTACCATGCCACCTTGCCTACGGATAGCCTGACGATCTTGCGTAATGTCATGCTTGAAACCGAGGCTTATGGTTTCGACAAGGTCAAGGCCGAGCAGCAGGAACTGGGCGATTCCGTGCGTGCGTTGCTGCGCCGCAAAGGCTACAAGAGTGTGGCTGCCGATGGCTACACGGCACCGGGTGTTGTGGTCAGCTACACCGCCGACGACGGCATCCATTCCACCAAAAAATTTGCCGCAGTAGGCTTGCAGGCCGCCGCCGGCGTGCCGTTGCAGTGCGACGAACCGAGCGACTTCAAGACGTTCAGGCTAGGCCTGTTCGGGCTCGACAAACTGCACAATGTCGAGCGTACAGTGGCCAGACTCGAACAAGCGCTGGATGCCATTGCTTAAACAGCCTTACAGTATGTAGTACGGCGTTTTGCTACCGTGAAAATGTACTTTTTCACGGAGCATACTATGACGTTGAATAAATTCTTACTGGCTTTTGCGATTGCGGGAGCAGGGGTGGTGGCAGGATGTTCCACCCCCACCGAAATCACGACCAAAGACGGACAAACCACCATGACGGCGGACGAGCCCGAAATCAACGAAGACAAGGGCTTTGTCACATACGAAAAGGATGGCAAGGAAGTCCGCACCAACACGTCTGAAGTTAAACAAATCGAAGAAGTGAAATAAGACCGGCCGGGTGCGCCGCCGTGTAGCGGCACGCCCGGCAACCTGACCCCATACCGACACGCAGACACAGCTCCAGAGAATCAGTTACGATCCCGTCTTGTGCTGCCTCAAGAGCTTTCATGCGTGACAATCATGCAAATCGCTGGCTGATCCTGGCCATTATTTCCAGTGCCCTGTTTCTGATCGTCATGGACATGACGATCCTTTACACGGCGCTGCCCACCCTGACTCACGATCTGCGCGCGAGTGCGTCCGAAAAGCTTTGGATAGTCAATGCTTACGGACTGGTCGTGGCCGGCCTGCTGCTGGGCACGGGTACGCTGGGCGACCGTCTGGGCCACAAGCGTTTGTTCGTGGCAGGGCTGGTCGTCTTCGGGCTGGCATCGCTATCGGCAGCCTTTTCCGTAACACCGGCGCTGCTGATTGCGTCGCGTGCGCTGCTGGCGGTGGGGGCGGCCATGATGATGCCCGCTACCTTGTCCATCCTGAGGCTGGTTTTTATCGATGACAGCGAGCGTGCCATGGCCATCGGCTTGTGGGCTGCCGTTGCATCGGGTGGAGCGGCATTCGGGCCCGTCCTGGGCGGCGTGCTGCTGGAGCATTTCTGGTGGGGGTCGGTCTTTCTCATCAACGTCCCGATAGTTCTTGTGGCTTTGGCGCTGGCAGTGTGGTTGATTCCTGCGCAAGCCGGCAACCCGGATCGCAAGTGGGATATGACCGGCTCCCTGCTGGTCATGGCGGGGCTAATCGGGCTGGCCTACGCCATCAAGGAGCTGGGTAAGCCGGTTCCCTCTTTCCAGGACATGCTTATCGCGGCTGTTATTGGCAGTGTGTTCATGACCTTGTTCGTGCGCCGCCAGCGCCGTAGTACCGAACCCATGCTTGATTTCGCCATTTTCCGGCACCCTGGGTTCGGTGTTGCCGTGCTCTCGGCGCTGGTGGCGTCGATAGCCTTGATGGGCATGGAGCTGGTCTATATGCAACGGCTGCAACTGGTGCTGGACATGTCGCCCCTGGAAGCGGGCATCTTTATCTTGCCCTTGCCACTGGCTTCATTTATTTCCGGTCCTCTGGCGGGGCGCTGGCTGCCTCGTATCGGCAGTCGAAAAATGTTGACCGGCAGCCTGTTTGTGTCGGGCCTGGGCATGGCCGGCTGCATGCTGTTTTACGACGCACCGATGTTGCCACAACTGGTAATTCTGTTCGTGTTGGGCTTAGGCCTGGGCGCTGCCATGACCGCGGCTTCCTCCACAATTATGGATAAGGCACCGCCAGATCGCGCAGGCATGGCGGCTTCGATCGAGGAGGTCTCGTATGAACTCGGTGGAGCCATAGGCGTTACCTTGATGGGCAGCATCCTATCCGCGGTATACGATGCCGTTCTTGAGTTGCCTGCGGACTTGCCCGCTGGTCACCTTGTGCGTGACAGTCTGGACGAGGCTTTGCGTACGGCTGAAACCATGTCCCCGGAAGCGGCCGGCAACTTGCTTAATCTGGCCAGGGGAGCCTTCGACCAGGGCTATGCCGCTGTAATGGGCAGCTGCGCGGCGCTGCTGTTGCTGGTTGCCGTAACGGTCTGGCGACGATACGGACGAGGGGCAGGGCAATAAAAGTCAGTGCCCGTTTATGCCTGAAACCGTTCTGCCGCATAAGGATCGAGGCTGACATCTGGGGTCTGGCCGCATAGGGCCTGGCTTAGCAATTGGCTGCTGATGGCCGACATGGTCAGACCCAGATGGCCATGACCAAAATTCAGCCATAACCCCTTCAGTTTTCTGGCTGGCCCCAGCACCGGCAGCGAGTCGGGCAGACAGGGACGGTGCCCCATCCATGATTGCGCCTGGGACGATGTATTCAATTCGGGAAACAACAGCTTGCCATAACGCAGCAGTGGCTCAAGACGCTGTTGCGTTGGAGGGCGGTTCAGTCCTCCAAACTCTACTGTGCCGGCCAGTCGCAATCCGGCTTCCTGGGGCGAGACGAATATCTTGCGATCGGCGGCGACGACTGGCCTGCTCAGGGAAATGCCGCTGTCGGCCAGGGTCAGGTGATAGCCGCGCTGGGTTTCAAGGGGGATCTTGTAGTCCGCCGTTTCCAGGAGTTTTGCCGACCATGCGCCGGCGCATACGATGACGTGGTCGGCGTGGTAGCTATTCTGGCCGGCTGCTATTCCGGTGACACGCTGCCCGTCAATTTTCAGCGCCTGTGCTTCGTCACGCAGAAACTCAACACCGTCTGCGGCCAGGGCGGCGGCAATAGTCTGGGCCTGGCGCAGTGGATTCACGACCATGCCCTGGTCGGGCATGAAATAGCCAAACTGATAATGTGGCCCGACCTGGGGTTCCAGGCTGCATATCTGCTGATGATTCAACGTTTCGACCTGTACGCCATGCTCGCGCCGCAAGGTCCAGCCCCCACTGTCCTTGGCAGCGGCCTGCTCATCGGGATACACATGAAGCTGCCCGGTGATCTGTATAAGGTCCTCGTGGCCCAACTGGCGCATCACTTGCTGGTGGCTGTTTATGGCAGGCGCCAGCAGCTGCTTGAGCGCCCTTGAGATGGCGGCAACATGATCGGGCCTTGAGGCTCGTATGAAGCGCAGCAGCCAAGGGGCGGCCGACAGCCAGTAATGCGGCGGCACCGACAAAGGGCCCGAGGGATCCAGCAACATGCGCGGTGCCTGGCGCACAATGCCTGGCATGCCCAGCGGGGCCACAGAGGCTGAACTGAGTGCTCCGGCATTGCCTGCAGAGCAGCCCATACCGGGTTCTGCGCGATCCATGATCTGAACACGCCAGCCGGCCCTGTGCAGGTGATAAGCCGTATAAAGGCCGACGATGCCGGCTCCGATGATGATGGCGTGTGGTGTGGCTTGTTGGGTCATTGCCTGGCAGTACTCATGAAGTATTCAATCTGAGATTTCACGCTTCAGCAGTGCCCGCTTGCGCTCCACGCCCCAGCGATAGCCCGAGACGTCACCGTCGCGCCGCAACACGCGATGACAAGGAATGGCCACCGCAATGCAATTGGCCCCGCAGGCACTGCCTACCGCCCTGACTGCCTTGGGATGGCCGATGCGTCGGGCAAGCTCACTATAGCTGATGGTGGTCCCGGGGGGAACCTCACGCAATGCTCTCCAGACCCGCTCCTGGAAAGCGGTGCCGCGTATGTCCAGCGGCAGGTTCAGGCCTAGTGCCGGAGTTTCGACAAAGCCAACAACCTGGGCAACCAGCTTTTCAAAACCCGCATCGCCGCCAAGCAGTTCGGCTTTGGGGAATTGATCCTGCAAGCTTCGTACAAGGGCGTCGGGATCATCGCCCAGAAAGATGGCACAAATGCCGCGCTGACTTTGCGCCACGAGGATTGCGCCCAGCGAGCACTGGCCGACCGCAAAACGTATGGCTGCGCCGGTACCGCCAGACCGGTAGCTGCGCGCTGGCATGCCCAGCATGTCGTCTGCCGTTGAGTAGAAACGGCTGCTGGAATTGAATCCCGCCTGGTAAAGCGCCTCGGTGACGGTGGTGTCGCTGCTGTGCAATTGCTTGCGCAATCTGCCGGCGCGATCGGCCGAGATATACGCTTTGGGTGTCAGGCCTGTTTCAGCCTTGAACAGCCGGTGAAAGTGAAATGGACTCAGGCCGGCCTTAGCGGCAAGGTCGTCCAGGCTGGGCGGTGTCGGGCTGGACTGAATCAGACGGCAGGCATGTTGCACCATTTCGCTGCGCTCTGCCGCAGCGCGCGTCTGGTCGCCCTTGATGCGGCGACTGGCGCGATAACCCGCCATTTCCGCCGCCACGGGCGTATCGAAAAATTCAATATTTTCGCGTTTGGGCAGGCGTGCCGAGGCGCTTGGACGACAGTACACGCCCGTTGTGCGAACGGCATAGACAAAGTGCGAGTCGGCACCGTGATCGCGTGCCTGCACGGCACGCCACCGAGCCTCGTCGGTGGCGTAGTCATCAGCAGAAGTAGAAGCTGGAATCATATTGGATACCTGGAAAGCCTGTGAACGCTTACCAGAGTAATCCTAAACCAGAACGGGACAAATCCGCTTCTTGCGATTGAATTCCTGGTAGGTGGCAAACTGGCTTTTTCAGAAGCTGCCGAAAATCGTACCCAGCGTAATCACGGAAATCAGTGCGATCAGGGGAACGCCCATGGTGACGGCGGCGATGTTCAGGTAAGACTGCCTGTGGGTCAGGTTGCAGATGGCCAGCAGCGTGATGATGGCGCCGCAATGGGGCAGGGTGTCGAATCCGCCGGCTGCCATGACAGCCACGCGGTGCATCAGCTCGGGGCTGATGCCGGCTTCCTGCGCCATGCGCAGATAGTCCGCCCCCAGGGTTTGTAGGGCAATGCTCAGGCCGCCCGACGACGAGCCGGTGATGCCCGCCAGCACGTTCATGGCGACAGCTTCCGAAATCAGGGGGTTCCCGGGGGCTACGTTCAACACGGCATCGCGAATAATGGCAAAGCCCGCCAGGCTGGCGATGACCGCGCCATATCCCACCTCGGAGGCGGTATTGAACAGCGGTAACATGAAGCCGAAAATACCCTTGTTGATGGTTTCCTTAAGGTTGCTCCAGTGCCCCAGACGCGATACGACCAGTGTCACGCAGGCAACGACCAGCGCGATGATTAGCGCCCAGAGCCCCGTCATTTTTGCCGGCGACACATTGGGGAATCTGTCTGCCAGGACAGTCAGATCCATTCCGGGGAAAACGATATAGGTGAACAGGCCATTGACGGCGATCACCAGGAACAGTGGCAAAACAGCCAGTGCCAGGGGCATTTGCGACATGGCGCTATCATGTTCGTTCGGTTGTGTGTCTTGGGCTTCTGCTTCGACATGCCGACCATAGCCTTCACCCTTCAGGCGGGCTGCTGCCGCGCGCGAACGCAGCCACCATAATCCGCCACCCAGCATGATGCACGATGCGATGATGCCCAAGCCGGGGGCTGCGAATACATTGGTGCCGTAATAGGGAATGGGGATGGCGTTCTGTATGGCCGGGGTGCCGGGTAAAGCCGTCATGGTGAAGGTGAACGAGCCCAGCGCAATCGAAGCCGGTACCAGGCGCTTGGGAATGTCTGCCGTGCGGAACAGGTCGATCGCGATCGGATAAATCGCAAAAGCCACCACGAACAGCGATACGCCACCATAGGTAAGCACGCTGCAGGCCAGTACAACAGTAATGATGGCATGCTTGTGACCCAGTCTGCCGACAATCCAGCGCGAAATGCTGTGTGCAGCACCCGAGTCGGCCATCAATTGGCCAAACAGGGCGCCGAGCAGGAAAATTGGCAGAAATTGCAATACATAGCCGCTAAGGGCGGCTTGGGCAGGGCAACGGCAAGTTTAACAGGCACTTGTGACGTCTCTTGCAGGCAGGCGTGCGCGTAATGGGAAGTTACGTATTTATGACTTTACCTGGACCCGAGTCCGTCATATACTAAATTTAGAATATCATTCTAATATTTGGAATATGGATAAAACCCTGGCAAAAGGCCTCTCAGTACTCGAGTTTCTGGTCAACAGCGATGCGCCTTGCAGTGTGTCGGATGTTGCCAGGGCATTTTCGCTGGTTCCCAGCAATGCCCATCGCACCCTGAAAACACTGCTTGAGCTGGGCTACATACAGCAAGTGGCCGATTCCCGCTACGAACCCAGCCTGTATCTGTTTGAACTTGGCTCCCGGGTGGTCGGCGCCCGCGACATACGCCAGGTCGCACACCAGGCCATGTCGGCGCTAGCCTCGGATACGCTCGAAACCATACATCTGGTCGTCCGTGATCGTGACCATGTCATTTATCTGGACAAGGTCGACAGCCCGCAACCGGTTGCGGCTTATTCCCGCATCGGGGGGCGGGCGCCCGCGCAATGTGTGGCAAGCGGGAAGGTCTTGCTTGCCATGGCAATGCCGGCCAACGATGGGCAGATATTGTCGTGGCTTCAGCACGAGGTGCCGACACTGGAGGCACATACCACTGCCAGCCATACCACCTACGAGGCGTTGCGTGACGACCTTTGCAAGGTTCGAGAACTGGGCTATGCCATGAACAGTGGTGAATGGCGCGCAGACGTCTCGGGGCTTGGGGCGCCAGTGTTCGACAGCCGGGGAGTCGCCGTGGGTGCGCTCGGAATCAGCCTGCCCAGTGTGCGGGCTACGCCGGAACGCTTGCCTGAATTGATTGAACCCTTGTGTGTGGCTGCGGCCACCACTTCGGAGCTGCTGGGCTATCGCGCGGGTATCCGCCGGTCCGGCACTCATTATTGATACGAAAGAACTCGAGCAGAACATGACAACAAGAGGTTAATCACAAGCCGCCAGTCTGGCGGCAACACCGGCAAGGAGACAACAATGTCTATTCCAGCGTTGAACAGTGGTTCCCGTAGTGGCAGTCAGTTCCAGAAATCTGGTCGTTGGTCAAAATTAGCTGCAGGAATGGCTGTGGCGACTGGTCTGACCATGACCGCACCAGTTGTCATGGCCGACAACTGGCCCGATCGCCCCATACGCATGGTGGTTCCATATCCTCCAGGTGGTGGCACCGATATCATTGCCCGAATCATGCAAGAGGATCTCAGCAAGCAGCTTGGGCAGACGGTAGTGATAGAGAATCGCGGTGGCGCCGCCGGCATGATAGGTACCGAAGCGGTAGCGCGTGCGGATCCTGATGGCTATACCGTCTTGTTTACCTTGTCGTCGCACACTATCAATCCCGCCATCTACAAGAAGCTGAACTTCGACACCGCCAAAGACTTTGCCCCCGTATCGATGGTTGCCTCCTTACCCCAGATTCTGGTTGCCAATAAACAGTTTTCGGCCAACAACGTCGCCGAGCTGCTTGAACAGGCCAGGGCCAAACCAGGCGAAATTTCATATGGGTCGGTAGGCAATGGTTCGCCCAGCCACATAGCCGGTGAACTGTTGGGCTTGCGCACCAATACCAAAATGCAGCATATCCCCTATCGTGGCGGTGGGCCGGGCATCAATGATGTGCTGGGCAATCAGATTCCGTTGCTGTGGGTGTCGATTCCTGCCGCGGCAGGTTTCGTCAAGACTGGACAGCTGAAAGCCCTGGCAGTGTCCACAGCGAAACGCAGTCCTATGTTCCCCGATGTACCCACGATACAAGAGTCTGGCGTTCCTGATTTCGAAGTGGATTCCTGGTATGCCATGTTCGTGCCGAGCACGACGCCACAGCCGGTTATCGACCGTCTGGCCAAGGCAGTATCAGTGACTGTGCAAAAGCCGGAAATCAAAGAGAAGCTGCTTGGTCAGGGAGCCGAGGCTGTAGGCAGTACATCGGCGGAACTGAACGAGGTCGTTACCACCGAACTGACCAAATGGGCTTCTTTGGCCAAAGAGGCTCACATCCAGATTAATTAACGTATACAGACATTACAGGAGTATTGGCATCATGCAGAAGTTACCGTCCGATTTACCCTTGCGCACCGACGATGAGGCTATGGCTCAAGTGGCTGAGTTGGTGCAGCGTGCACGTCACGCCCAGCAGGCCATCGATCATTACACACAGCAGCAAGCGGATGATCTGGCGGTGGCGTGCGGGTGGGCCATTATGGAGCCCGACCGCAATCGCAAGCTGGCCGAGCTTGCCGTACACGATACGGGCCTGGGCAATGTGCAAGACAAGATCACCAAGAACCATCGCAAGACCTTGGGCTTGCTGCGCGATCTGCAGCGTGCCCGTACCGTAGGGGTGGTGTCAGAGTCTCCCGAGCTCGGCCTGATCGAGTTTGCACGACCCGTAGGTGTGGTGGCGGCGATTACACCGTCCACCAACCCTGGTGCGACCCCTGCAAACAAGATCATCAACGCGCTGAAGTGCCGGAATGCCGTCATCGTTGCCCCTTCTCCGAAGGGGGTAAGTACTTGCAGAATGCTGCTGGGCTATATTCACGACGAGCTTGAACGCACCGGTATGGATCGCGATCTTGCCGAAGGTCTGGTGCAAATGTTGCCGTCTCCGGTATCCAAGGCACTGACCCATGCACTGATGATGCAGGCTGATCTGGTGGTGGCCACCGGCAGCCAGGCCAATGTGCGTGCGGCCTATCTCAGTGGTACCCCGGCGTTTGGTGTCGGAGCCGGCAACGTTGCCAGCATCGTTGATGCCACGGCCGACCTGAAGGCTGCCGCTGAACGGATCATGCTGTCCAAGACTTTTGACAACGCGACGAGCTGCTCGTCCGAAAACAGCGTTATTGTCGATGAATCCGTTGTCGACCAATTTGCCGCGGAGTTTGCGAGGCTTGGCGGCGTTTTGCTTGACGCGGAAGAAAAGACAGCATTGCAGGCGACCATGTGGCCGGAAGGCAAGTTGTCTGCCGCAGTTACCGGCAAGTCGGCCGGTGTGATTGCATCGACTGCCGGCTTGCAGCGCCCGGAACTGACGCAGGCCAAGGCATTGCTGGTGGAAGAAGATGGTTTTGGCCCTGATCATCCGTTCTCAGGTGAGAAACTGTCTCCGGTCCTGACGCTGTACCGCAGCCGTGATCGCGCGCATGCCGTTCAGATCGTCGCCTCGATCTATGCGTATCAGGGGGCGGGGCACTCGGTCAGCCTGCATATAGATCCTGCCCAGGCCGATGCACCATCCAGACACCTGGCCGAAGCACTGCCCGTTGCCCGCGTCATCGTCAATCAGCCTCATACTGTGGCCACCGGCGGCAGCTTCGAGAACGGGCTGCCTTTTTCGCTATCCATGGGTTGCGGTACCTGGGGCGGCAACAATTTCTCTTCCAATATGGACTACCGGCAGTACTTGAACACCACACGGGTAGTGTTCCCGATAGCGGGCAGCGAGCCCACCGAGGAACAAATCTTTGGCTCTTTCTTTGACAGGTTCGGAAGATGAAAATCCATACTGCCCAGACTTTGCAGGAACAGCTTCGCCTTCATGCGCAACAACAGTCCGAAGCATTGTTTCTTATTGCACCCGAAAACGACCGGCGCCTGAGCTACGGAGAACTGGCGCAGCAGACCGGGCGCTTTGCCCGCTGGGCGGCAGGCGCGGGCCTGAAGCCGGGTGACCGTATTGCCATGCTGCTGCCCAATGGCATGCAGGCGGGTTTGATATTTCTGGCGGCGATGGCCACCGGCCACGTTATCGTGCCGTTGAACCTGCTGGCCACGCCTGCACAATTACTGCATTGCCTGCGCCACAGCAAGGCACGTAAGGTCATTACCTGTGAGGATCTGGTCGATTCCGTTCAATCTGTTCTTCCGCAGCTCCCGGAAGCCCAGGCGATACCGGAAATCATTCAGGTGGATCCTGATGCAGCGCAGTTCGAGTTTGACGGGCCGTCGCTGGAGCACGCCCCGGCCCCCGGGCCAGATGACATTGCTCTGCTGATGTACACATCCGGCACCACAGGCGTGCCCAAGGGGGTGCCGCTCAGCCACGCCAATCTGCTGCACGGAGCACGCTCCGTGGCCCAATGGCATGGTCTGGGTCCTGATGACCGAGTGCTGTCGGCATTGCCTCTTTATCATATCAACGGACAAGTCATCGCGACACTGACGCCTTTTATTTCGGGCGGCAGCATTGTTGCACCACGACGTTTCAGTGCCAGCCGCTGGTGGGAGTTCGTTGAACGCTATGAATGCACCTGGCTGAATATGGTGCCCACCATCATTGCCTATTTGCTCAATGCGGAACCCGCCGCCACTGACGGGTCGCATACCAGCGTCCGTTTTGGACGGTCCGCATCTGCGCCGTTGCCGGTAGAGCATCACCAGGCTTTTGAGCAACGCTTCGGCGTGCCTGTCATCGAGGCCATGGGCATGACCGAAACCTCGTCGGTGATCTTCTGCAATCCTCAGGATCCGGCCGGCAGACGCTATGGCTCACCCGGTTTGCCCTGCGGCGTTGAGGCGCGGGTTGCCGGTAAAGATGGCGGGAATGCGGCAGATGGCGAGATAGGTGAGGTCATGCTGCGTGGTCCCAACGTCATGCAGGGTTATCTCGACAACCCCGAAGAAACCGCCAAGGCCTTCGATTCCGATGGCTGGTTGCGCACGGGTGACCTGGGCTATCGTGATGCCGAGGGCTATTACAGAATCACCGGCCGTATCAAAGAGCTGATCATCAAAGGCGGAGAGAACATAGCACCACGCGAAATCGACGAAGCCTTGCTGGGGCATGCGGCCGTGCTTGAAGCGGCTGCGGTGGGGTTGCCCGATGAAAACTACGGGCAGGAAATCTATGCGGCGGTTACCCTCAAGCCCGGTGCGCTGGTCGACGAAGCAGAACTGCTGGTACATTGTCGTAGCGCCTTGGGCTCATACAAATCGCCGCGTGAAATTCGTATTATCGATGAGCTGCCCAAAGGGCCTTCGGGTAAAGTGCAGCGTTTGAAACTGGTTGATCTCTGGGCTGAAACGGAGGTCAGCCCAACCTAGGAATGTGTCAGCAATGCCTTCTCTGCGCACGGCGTGCCCGCCGGGTTCCTGCATTTGCGATCGAGAGCAACTGCTGTCCAGTCCCGATAGCGACATGCGGGTGCTGTGGCTGACACGTGAAGAAGAAAAGCGTCTGATTATGCGGCTGGAGCGAGTTTCCAGCCTGGCTGACCTGCGCCATGTGCAGGCGCTCATCTACAAGCAGCTGGGCGTGGAGGTGCAGGTCACCGTGGGCCCGAACGAGGTGCGGACGGTTATGGGCTTGAATATCGAGGTAATCGAGAAGCCGGGGTTGTGCAGGAAAGTGCGCAGTTCCATTCCCGCGGCAATCCGGCGCGGTCTTGCAGCCAACGAACAGATCGTATACGACTTGCTCGACGAAGACGGATTGTTTGGCTAACGGCCGCCGATTGCATTATTATGGTTTGATCTGCAAACACCCAGGAAATCAATGGCCGGTGCAAGCCTGTTAGCCTTGCTTGATGACATAGCAAGCGTACTCGATGACGTAGCCCTGCTGACCAAGGCAGCAGGAAAGAAAACAGCCGGCGTTTTGGGTGACGATATTGCGCTGAATGCCCAGCAGGTCAGCGGTGTGGTGGCCAAGCGCGAGTTACCCGTGGTCTGGGCGGTCGCCAAGGGCTCCTTCCTGAACAAGCTCATCCTGGTGCCGGCCGCATTGGCCATCAGCGCATTCTTTCCCGTTGCAATTACGCCCTTGCTGATGCTGGGCGGGCTATACCTGTGCTACGAAGGGGTGGAAAAAGTCCTGCATAGCCTTTTTCATCGGGAAGACCGCGCTCATCTTGATGCTAATAGCCTGAAGGCCGATGTGGCATCGCCCGAAGGCGTGACGCCTGAACAAGCCAAGATCAAAGGGGCCATCCAGACCGATTTCATATTATCGGCCGAAATCATTGCCATTACCCTGGGTACAGTGGCTACGGCCCCCTTTGCAACGCAAGCAACCGTGGTCTCTGTCATTGCCTTGATCATGACGGTAGGGGTCTATGGATTTGTGGCGAGTGTGGTCAAGCTGGACGACGCAGGGCTTTATCTCAGCCAGCGCTCAAGCGTCATACTGTCCGCAACAGGGCGCGCAATACTTTCCGTGGCTCCCTACCTGATGAAAGGGCTGTCCATAGTCGGTACGATCGCCATGTTTCTGGTGGGCGGGGGCATATTGGCCCATGGCTTGCCAGGCTTCGAAGCGTGGTTGCACAATTTGCTGCCCACCGCCGATAGCTGGCCGGGTTTTATCGCAAATTTACTGGCGGTGGCGGGCCCCACACTGGCCAATGGCATGCTGGGTGTGGCTGCCGGGTTTGTCGTGCTGGGCCTGGTCAAGGTCGTGCAGCGCCTGCGCAAATAGCACGGCGCGCCGGTGCCGGCAACCTGTTATGCAACCTGCACCTGCCCCGGGCCTTCGGTCAGCTCACCTACGACGGCGGCTTGCGCAAAGCCTTCAGACTGGAAGATGTCCAACACTTGAGTGACTGTATCGGGCGCACATGCCACCAGCAGGCCGCCTGAAGTTTGCGGATCGCACAACAAGGCTTGCTGTGTGCCACCTATCGATGGATCCAGCATGATGTGTTCACCATAAGAAGCCCAGTTGCGGCCCGAGGCCCCGGTAATGGCTCCCTGGGCTGCCAATGCCTGTACGCCGGCCAGCCACGGCAGATCGGCATAACGCAGTTTTGCGGTCAGCCCCGAAGCCCGTGCAATTTCCAGTGTATGGCCCAGCAAACCAAATCCCGTTACGTCCGTAATGGCGTGTACGCCGTTCAGCCCACCCAGCGTGGCGCCCGGCCGGTTCAGCAGCGTGGTGCTGTCTATCATGGCCTTGTAGCCATCGGCATCCAGGATGTTCTTCTTCAGGGCAGCCGAAAGAATGCCTACGCCCAATGCCTTGCCCAATATCAGCACGTCACCTGCGCGGGCGTCACTGTTGCGCCGGATCTGGTCAGGGTGGGCCAGGCCCATCGCTGCCAGCCCATAGATGGGTTCGACCGAGTCTATGGAGTGTCCGCCTGCAACCGGTATGCCGGCCTGGGCACAGATGGCCGCCCCACCTTGCAGGATGCCGGCGATATCGGCCTTTGGCAGCACGTTGATCGGCATGCCGACCAGGGCCAATGCCATGATGGGCGAGCCGCCCATGGCATAGATGTCCGACAGGGCATTGGCAGCTGCAATGCGCCCGAAGTCGTAAGGATCGTCGACAATGGGCATGAAGAAATCGGTGGTTGCAATCAGGGCTTGCTGATCATTCAGTTTGTACACCGCTGCATCGTCGGATGTTTCATTGCCCACCATCAGTGCGGCATACGGTTGTGTTGCCGGGATACCCGCCAGCAGTTCCGACAGCACGCCAGGGGCAATCTTGCAGCCGCAGCCACCACCGTGGGACAAAGAAGTCAGGCGTACTGGCTCTGGAGTGGAGGCTGAGTCTTTCATTTTCAGGTTCCCGAGATGCTGGTGCAAAATCATGGTGAATATCTGCCCGCTCATTGTACTGGTCTTGCACGAACAAGGCTAAGCGCGTTCCAGCGGCTCTCCGGGACCAGTCCGCTCTACTATCAGTCGGTAATGTTCAGGGCGGCGATGCCGTGCAAAGTCAAAAACATTTTTCCTGAAGGTTTCTGCCAGTGCCAGGTCGGCACTGACGCTTATTACCTCGTCGTCCTCGGTACTTGCCTGGGCTACGATTTCTCCGGTTGGAGCCACGATGACCGAGCCGCCAATCATGTGATGCCCGTCTTCGTATCCACATTTTGCGGCCGCTGCAGCCCAGACACAATTTTGGTAGGCACTGGCTTGCAATGTAATCAAGTGGTGGTGCATTCTAAGGTGCACGGGTTCGGGCCAATGAATGTTCCGGGATGGCGTGTTATAGCCCAATACAATGATTTCAGCGCTCTGCAACGACATCACCCGCCACGTTTCCGGCCAGCGGCGGTCATTGCACAAGCACATGCCCATTTTGATCTCGTCCAGGTTCCAAACGCCGAACGGCTGATCACCGACATCGAAGTATTTCTTCTCAAGATGCTGGAACGGTGCGTCGAGCTTATGGTCGTCATGGCCAGGCAGATGAATCTTGCGGTACTTGCCGACTATTTCAGCCTGTTTGTTGACCAGGATCGACGCGTTGAACCGCTGGCCATCTGGTGTCAGTTCGGCATAACCAAGGTAAAAGCCCACGCCCAGACTTTTTGCCGTATCAAACAGGGGTTGAACGTCGGCATTGGGCATGCTTGTTTCAAAGTAGCGTTGTTCCGCTTCTTGCATGGACATCCAGTAGCGCGGAAAGAATGTGGTTAAGGCCAGTTCCGGAAAGACCACGAAATCAGCCCCTCGGCCATGCGCTTCGCGCATCATTTCCACAAGTCTCTTTACGACGCTTGCGCGGCTGTCCGCAAGATTGACAGCTCCCATCTGGGCGACGGCCAGGCCCACCTTTCTCGAATGCATGGTCATGATTCTCCTCTTTGCATGAACTGTACCCAGCATGCCAATAACAGAGGGTTTCGTAAATCCCGGACGATAGTGCCGTGGATATGCTCAAGCCTCGGGGTATTGCCTCAGATTCCGGCTTGCCTGCTGGGTTTGGCGTGGTTCATGCACGACTGGCGGCCATCCCGTTGATAATGTCAGGTTATGACCTGCCGTCATAGTTTGATGGCTTCTTCGGCAAGAACTTTTTCGATGGCGGCCAACATGCGCCGGCCCAGCAAGGGCAGGGGATCAACATGGGAATAAGTGGCCCAGATGGTCAAGGCAGTTCTGGGTGTGATTTGCCTGATTTCAATATGAGGCAAGGCTTCGGTGGGAATGCTCCAGCTATCGACCAGGGCAATGCCAAGCCCCTGCATGACGCAAGCGACTGCTGTCGCAGACGAGTGCACTTCGATGGTGGTTTTTGGTTTGGCCGTATCGGCGAAGAAGGCGCTTAAGGCCTGGCCCAGGGGGGCGTCGGCCGGATAGTCTATCCATTGATGACCAGTGATGTCGCCGGGTGTGACGACGCCCAGGGTTTGCAACGGGTGGCCTTTTGGTGCAATACAAACCAGAGGCTCTGTGCCCAGTGCAACCGAGGTCAGCGACGGGTTGTCCGAGGGTTGCAGCGTGATGCCAAGATGCGCCCTGCCTGCCAGGAAATGTCCGAGCATCTGGTCGAAGGTGGTATTGCGATAATCAACCTTGGCATTGGGATTTTTCGTATAGACATGCATGAGCGCCGATGGAATCATGCGCTGAGCAAAACTTGCGCTGCTGATCAGCTTTAGGGGGCCAATTTCCGACTCTCCCAGGCTGATCGCCAGGTCATTGATCGACTGGATGTTTTCGTAGATTTTCTCGACTTCTGTAAAAAGCCGGGTTGCTTCGCGTGTCGGGATCAGGCGGGTTTTGCTGCGCTCAAAAAGCTGATAGCCCAGACGGGTTTCGCTCAAGGCGAGGACACGGCTGATTGCCGGCTGCGACACATGGAGCATACGACCGGCAGCGCTGATGGAGCCCGTCACCATAATGGCCCGAAATACTTCGATCTGTCGAAAGCTCAGAGGGGTGCGCGCGCTTCTGGGTGGTGCTTCTTGCATAGGAAAGGCAACGATAGACCAACGTTATGGTGCTGGTACATTTTTCTATGGATACGTTTGGGACGGACGGTGCTAATTTGTAGCCTTTATGTTCCAAAGGAGGATAACAAAAAATGTATACCCTAACTATTCCAAAAAAAATAGCCATAGCTATTGCAGGGCTGAGTCTGGTAGCAGCAACGGCGGCTCAGGGAAAGTATCCCGAGCATCCCATTAAGTTTATTGTGCCTTCTGCGGCCGGTGGTTCGCCGGATGTGCTGTCGCGTGTCATTGCCAACGCGATTGCTCAGGACGTAGGCCAGAGCATTATTGTTGAAAACAAGCCAGGTGCGGCCGGCGGTATCGGGATCGTGGCGCTTAAAGACTCCAAGGCCGACGGCTATACGGTCGGTTACGGCAATATCAACACCTTGTCAGTCAATCAGGCCTTGTTCAAAAAGCTTCCGTACGATGTGGACCAGGATCTTACCCCGGTGGGGCAGATGTTCAGCCTCTATAACGTGCTGATTGTGCCGGCGCAATCAGACATCCATTCTGTTGCCGACTTGCTCAAGAAGGCCAAAGCCGAACCAGGCAAGCTTTCCTACGGAGCGTCCGGAGTGGGAACGACCGGCCATATGGGTGGCGAGCTGTTCAAGAGCCTGGCCAAAATAGACGTCTTGTTCGTGCCCTACAACAGCGGGCCGGCCGCGCTGCAGGACTTGATTGGAGGTCGTCTGGACTACATGTTCTCGAATTCCTCCGAGGCCGTGCCGCTGATTCAGGCCGGTAAAGTTCGCGGCCTGGGTGTCAGCAGTCTTCATCGCTTGCCTCTGCTGCCCGATGTGCCGACCGTTGATGAAGCAGGCGTAAAAGGCTATGAAACCATTTCATGGGGTGGAATCGTTGCGCCGGCCGGAACGCCTGCAGAAGTTATAACAAGGCTTAACAAGTCTCTGGAGAAGGCGTTGCAGGATGGCGAGGTCAAGAAATCGCTGGCAACCTTTGGTGCCGAGGCAAGCTATACCACGCCTGAGCAGTTCAAGGACCTGATTGACAGCCAGGCGAAGAAGTGGGCGTCCATTATCGAAGAAGCAGGTATCGAGAAACTGGACTGAAGATGGTGATGCAATAATGAGTTTTGTTATTTCCGGTGCAACATTGGTCGATGGGACAGGGCAGGAACGCTTTCAGGCTGATCTGGCAATTGCTGATGGCGTGATTACCGAGATAGGTAAATTCGATATCGGCGAGGCAATGCATGTCAAACGTGCCGATGGGCTGATGCTGACACCGGGTTTCATTGATTCGCATACGCATGACGATGGTTATCTGCTGGCGTATCCCGACATGAAACCCAAGGTTTCTCAAGGGATAACAACCGTCGTCACCGGCAACTGTGGAATCAGCCTGGCCCCAGCGCTCTCCGACGCCACGCTACCTCAACCGCTGGATTTGCTGGGGCCCAAAGAGCTGTTCCGTTTCAAAACCTTCGCCAGCTGGCTGGCGCAGCTCAGGGCAACCCCCGCAACAGTGAATGTTGTGCCTCTCGTGGGTCATACGACTTTGCGGGTTGCCTGCATGTCTGATACCGGGCGCGCGGCAACTCGTGCTGAAACAGAGGCCATGCAGCAGTTGCTGGAAGAGGCTCTTGAAGCCGGTGCATTTGGCATGTCGACAGGCACCTTCTATCCACCAGCCGCGCACGCACCGACACGAGAAATCGTCGAGGTCGGGGCGCCGATGAAGGCACGTGGGGGTTTGTATGCCACGCATTTGCGCGACGAGGCCGATCATATCGTGCCAGCAATGGAAGAAGCCCTTGAAATCGGGCGCGAGCTCGAAAGCCTGGTTGTTTTTTCCCACCATAAACTGGCTGGCAGCAAGAACCATGGCAGATCTTCAGAGACCCTGAAAATTATCGATGAGGCACACAAGACCCAGCCTGTATGCATAGACTGCCATCCTTATCCGGCTACATCGACCATGCTGCGGCCTGATCGTGTCCGGATTGCCAAGCGCACCATGGTGACCTGGTCCAAAGGATATCCTCAGGGTGCCGGGCGAGACTTTGCGGATATCCAGGCTGAGCTCGGACTGGACATACAAGGCACCATCGACTACCTGGCCCCCGCCGGCGCGATCTATTTTCTGATGAATGAGTCCGATGTAAGCAGAATCATGTCGCATCGTCTGACCATGGTGGGCTCCGACGGACTGCCCTTCGACTCGCATCCGCATCCTCGGCAGTGGGGTACTTTCACCCGTGTTTTGCGTGCCATGGTGCGTGAACAGAACGAGATGACGTTTGAACAGGCCATTCACAAAATGACCGGCTTGCCGGCAGAAAACTATCGTTTGAAAAACCGGGGCTTGCTGCGCCCCGGGTATTGTGCCGATCTGGTGCTGCTGGATGCTGAAAGGGTTGCTGACCGCGCTACGTTTGAAGATCCCATACAAGTCAGCCAAGGTATTTGTGATGTCTGGGTAAATGGCGTGCATGTGTGGAACGGCACCGATGTGACAGCCATGCGCCCTGGCCAGGTCTTGAGCCGTGCATCGTTCGATCGAACAAACTGATAGCCAGGGGTTGGCGGAAAGCAGCAGGAGTCGAACCTACCTGGGAACGTCTGACGTCCCCAACTGGGTTTGAAGCCCAGCCATGCCACCGGACACGAATGCCTTCCTGTAGGCCGCTATGATAGCCGGTGCCAGAAATCTGCGCCATGCTTGCGTAGAACATGACTGTCACGCAAGCGGCGCGTATAGCCTGAACGGTCGAAGAACTCCAGGATCTGGATGGCGCGCTTGCGGCCCAGGCCTGTGCTGTCACGAAAACCGGCTGCGCTGACGCCTTCGCTACCTGCTGTGGCTGCGACAAGCTCGGCCAGGCTGATGATGGATGCACGGTGGTAGAACAGATCGCGTACCACCTGGTAGACGTCGCCGCGCCGCAGCAGCTTGAGCAGCGTTTCCCGTATCTGTTGCTCTGGCGCATTCAGCGTGCCGGCCAGATCACGCACCCATGGCGGATCGTAACGTCCAGCCTGCACCAGCGGCAGCAACACGGCGGCCAGATCCGCCTCTTCCGACGACAGCGTAACGACGTGCCCGGGCAGGTGCAGCCAGGGGCCGTTACGCGCCAGCCTGCCTTTGGAAATCAAGTGGTCACAGACCGCCAGCCACATGGGTTCGGGCAGCGCGGGCCATGCCATGCGTTTCAGCCTGGCCATGTCTACACCGGGCTCGTCGGGCCAGCGTTCATGGAAGGTGGCCATGGTTTGCAATGCCTGGTCCAGCAAGGCTTCCCAGCGTGATTGCAGGATCAGGCTTCTGGAAGACTGGCTGCCACGGGTGTCTACCCACAGTGCCCCTTCGGGCGCTTCCAGATTTGCAGGCAGATGGCGCGCCAGGCGCAGTACCTGATGTTCGTCCAGCCCCCACGCAGCCTGCTTCAGCAGGCCTGGCAAGCCGCCACCGGCATGAAGGTCGGCAACCGCCTGTAGCCAGGCCTGGCGTTCCGGTGAGCGGCGCTTGCGTTGCGGCGCATTCGGATCAAGCACGATGCCCCCGCCTATCGTATGTCTGGCTTGTGCATCGCGAACAATGTAGCGGTCGCCGGGGATGGCGCACACGGCTTGATCAAATACCAGTTGAACCCGACCGGTGTCACCGGCCGCCAACGAGCTGTCCGATAAAGGCACGGCATGCGCCAGGAAATGAGCGGCGCCCAAGTGTATGTGCAAGGGGCTCCAGGCGCGGACCGGGTCGGCATGGGGCAGCAAGCTCAGCTCCACGTCGATATTGCGCGATGGCAGAAAGCATCGGGCATCGGCAATCCAGTCGCCGCGATTGATGAGGTCTTTGTCGATACCGCCCAGGTTCAAGGCGCAGCGCTGGCCGGCGCCGGCCGTTTCCGAAGGCTGGTTCTGAGCATGAATGCTGCGTACGCGCAGTTTCTGGCCTGAAGGCATCAACCGCAGGTCTGGGGTATCGTCGCCCAGGCGCAGCATGCCGTCATGAACGGTGCCGGTGACAACGGTACCATGCCCCTTAAGGGTAAAGACCCGGTCTATGGCCAGGCGAAACAATCCGTCTGTGGCACGGGCTGCCGCCGATTGGGCCGCCTGATGCAGATGGGTGCGCAATGCCAGCAAGCCTTCGTCTTCAGATGAGGTGGCATTCACGAAAAATACGGGGCTGTTTTGCAGAAAGGTGTCAGCCGCCAGCGCGGTGAGCTGTTGCTCGACGTCGCGCAATCTTGCCTGATCTGCCCGGTCTGTCTTGGTGATTGCGATTGCTCCCTGGCTGACGCCCAGCAGGGTCAGAATGGCCAGATGCTCTTGCGTTTGGGGCATGACGCCGTCGTCGGCCGCCACGACCAGCAAGCCGAAGTCTATCCCGCTCGCACCGGCCGCCATCGTGTGGACCAGGCGTTCGTGGCCGGGTACGTCGATGAAGCCCAAGACTTCGCCGTTGTTCAGAGGGGTGTATGCATAACCCAGCTCGATGGAGATGCCACGCGCCTTTTCTTCCTTGAGCCTGTCGGTTTCAACGCCGGTCAGGGCGCCAACCAGCGTTGTTTTGCCATGGTCGATATGGCCTGCCGTACCGACAATCATGCGACCGGACCCTGGAGCTGCAAGGCAAAGGCTGCTTCATCGCGATCTTCCAGGCAGCGCAAATCGAGCCAGAGCGCGTCATGCGCGATGCGGCCGATTACGGGGCGAGGCAGTTGGCGCAGACGCTCTTCCAGCGCTTTCAGGGCTCGCCCCGAGCGTCCGGTACCTGCGTGGCGTACGCTAAGGCCATGGCTGGGAAGTTGATCTATGGGAAGAGCGCCGCTGCCTATCTGGCTGAACAAGGGGCTGGACTGCACTTCATATTCCGGGCCTAACGCCTGTTGCAGCACAGGTTGCAGGCGTTCAGCCTGCTGGTGCATTTGGGCAGCCGGCCGTGTGAGCAGACGCAGGGTGGTGAGCCTGTCGGCCAGCAGTTCGGGCGAACGGTACAGGGCCAGTACGGGTTCGAGCGCGGCCAGCGTAAGCTTGCCCACACGCAATGCGCGTTTCAGCGGATTCTTTTTTATTTTGCGTATCAGTTCGGCACGACCAACGATAAGCCCTGCCTGGGGGCCTCCAAGCAGTTTGTCGCCGCTGAAGGTAACGATGTCGGCGCCGGCCTCTATGGTTTCCCTTACGGTATCTTCGCGGGGCAAGCCCCACTGTGTAAGGTCGAGCAAGGTGCCACTGCCCAGATCCACGGCAGCCGGCAGACCGTGATTGTGGGCGATCCGGGCAACCTGGGCCACGCTCACGCTGCGGGTAAAGCCCGTTACAGCGTAGTTGCTGCAGTGAACCTTCAGCAGCATGGATGTGCGAGGCCCCAGTGCGTTTTCGTAGTCTGCAGGGTGGGTGCGGTTGGTCGTGCCGACCTCAACCAGGCGAGCGCCTGCCCGCTGCATGATGTCGGGAATACGGAAAGCACCGCCGATTTCCACGAGCTCGCCGCGTGACACCACGACCTCACGGCGGTTGGCCAGTGCGTTGAGCATCAGCAGCACGGCTGCCGCATTGTTATTCACCACGGTCGCTGCTTCGGCGCCGGTCAGCTCACACAAAAGGTCTTCGATCAGATCATCGCGATCGCCACGGCGGCCGGTACTCAGGTCGAACTCAAGATTGGCGGGCGCCGACAAGGCCTGTACCACCGCCTGAACGGCATGGTCAGGCAAAAGTGCCCGGCCCAGGTTGGTATGCAAAACAGTGCCTGTCAGGTTGTATACGGCCCGCAGGCGCGGCTGGTCTTGTGCCTGGATCTGCGTTTGTGCCCGGCTTAGAAGCGTGTCGATTTCAAGTGCGCTGGCGGCAAGTGTGCCGGCCAGCGCTTGCGAGCGGGCTTCATCCAGAATCTGGCGTAGGGTTGTCGTCAGGCGACTACGGCCGACTTCGGCAGCAAGAGTTTGCCCGGCTGCCGATCCAAGCAAGCGTTCGAGTGACGGGATGTCTGTGGCCAGCGCCGGCTGGCCGGTGGGCTGCGTGCGCGACGCTGACCGTGCCGTCATGGTTCAACCTGTTCGCTTTGCCACAACAGAGGGTTGCCACTGGCGCGAGAGTAACCCGCCTCACCCATCAGCATGTCGAGTGTGAGGCTGGCCAGGTCATCGGCGATGGCGTCAACCCCCAGTACTTTTTCCTGATAGAAGATCTTCCGATAGGTATGGCAGTTGTCGCAGGATTCGGCCTTGATGCCTTCCGGTCCGCCTTCGATGGAATGGTAGGCAATGCCTTTGGTGTCTTTGCAGTGCGAGCAGGTGACACGTACAAGATGCCATTCGGCGGAACACAACGAGCAGCATAAATAGCGGCAGGCATCGGCTTGCCCGCCGACATGAACCACACTGGCGACTGGCAGGCTGCCGCACAGAGGACAAACGCCATGTGGCGTCACGACAGGCAGGGCGCTTTCCTCGAAGTCGGCGGCCAGGCTGGTCCAGTAAACCTGCAGCGCGGCCATAATGAACGGTGCGCTGGCGGCATCTACGTCTTCTTCGCGCTCTGCCAGCAAAGCATCGGCCTGGGCCTCGATGGCCGATGGGTCATTGTTCAACGTGCTTTTCAATTTGTTGACTATTTCCAGGGCCGCTTCGGGCAGCTTGCCTGTGCCTGCCATGTGGTCGAGCAGGGCGGCGAGCAGTTGGCGCCAGCCTGGATCGCGCTCCCAGCCTACCGCCTGTAGTGGTGGCATGCCATGGGCCTGAGCCAGATCCAGCCGTTCACTGCCCGGGCCGGGCATATTGCAGTCTTTCAGTACTTTGCCCTGACCATCGGCCAGATCGGCAAGCAGCAGAAGGTAGGCGGACAGCGGATTATCCTGTGCCAGTTGACGAAGGCGGGCTGCACGATCGGCGAAAACAGAAGCGCGTACGGGCTGGCGCAAGCGCGGGATGGTTGTATGGTCGAGGCTTTCGATCTCGCCACGTGGAAGAATTCGCTGCAAAGCAGTCACTCCTGAAAAAACATGGCTGCCCCGTGCGGTGAACGCGGGGCAGCCATGCAGAGATAACAAGCCGGATAGGCGTTTATTTGTTGTGGGTAGTTGTGCCGCGCAGCTGACGCAACCAGTTGCGGTGGTGCTTCCAGGCCCAGCCCGGCGTTACTGTACCGCGTGTCATGGCCTGCACCGAACCTTTGACCCAGATTCCTGCATAGATGTGCACTATGATCGCGCAAATCATCAGAAATGCAAAGAGCGCATGCAGCAGGGACGCCAGACGTATCCCCCAGATGGGGAACAGATACGCAAAGTACGAACGCCACATCACCACGCCGGTCAGGAGCAGCCCGATCATCAGAAGGATCAACGCGAAGAACAGGAGTTTTTGCCCGCCGTTGTAACGGCCCGCCGCCGGGATCTTGTCTTCACGGTTGCTCATGACATCGCCAAAATGCTTGATCCATTGCACGTCGTTGCGGTTCATCAGGTTATGGCCGAACATGCGTGCAGCAAATATGGCAAAGCATACGAACATCACCACACCGATGAACGGATGCAGGATGCGTGTCCAGACGCCGCCACCCAACAGATTGGTGAGCCAATAGAACGACGGATGGAACAAGGCCAGCCCCGATAGTGCCAGCAGCACGAACGTAATGGCAATGATCCAGTGGTTGATGCGCTGGCTGGCGGTATAGCGCTGGATCAGCCTGGGTTTATTCACCTCGTTCATTGATGACCTCCTGGGCTTTACGTTCGTCTTCCTCGTCGGTTTCGTTTGGTCCGGTGCGTATGTAGTGGAAGAAACCTGTAAGGGCCGCCAGGGCCATTGCTGCGACACCCAGCGGTTTGGCAATACCCTTCCATAGCCCGACCATGGGGCTGATCTCCGGGTCTTTGGGCAGATCGCTGTACAGGCCCGGGCGATCAGCATGGTGCAGCACGTACATGACGTGAGTGCCTCCGACACCAGCCGGGTCGTAAAGGCCGGCATTGTCGAAGCCGCGTGACTTCAGGTCGACAACGCGTTCTGCGGCATGTTCGTACATGTCTTCCTTGGTGCCGAAAACGATGGCGCCCGTAGGACAGGTCTTGACGCAGGCCGGCTCCTGCCCCACGGCCACCCGGTCAGAACACAAGTTGCATTTATAAGCCTTGTTGTCTTTCTGGGAGATACGCGGAACATCGAAGGGACAGCCCGTGATGCAGTAGCCGCAGCCTATGCAGTTTTCCTGGTGAAAGTCGACGATGCCGTTGTTGTACTGGATGATGGCACCGGGAGCCGGACAGGCTTTCAGGCAGCCCGGATCTTCGCAGTGCATGCAGCCGTCCTTGCGGATCAGCCACTCCAGGTCGCCGGCCGTATTTTCATATTCGGAGAACCGCATGACCGTCCAGGACTGGTCGGTCATGTCGGCCGGGTTGTCGTATACCCCGACGTTGGTGCCGATTTCGTCCCGCAGGTCGTTCCATTCCATACAGGCCACCTGACAGGCCTTGCAGCCTATGCATTTGGTGGTGTCGATCAGTTTGGCTACGCCACCGCCGATGACTTCCTGACGCACGCTGGGTGGTGGCGTGGTGGTGGCGGAGCGCCGTTTTATATCAAGTGATTGCAATGCCATGGTGTGCGCTCCTATACCTTTTCGACCTTGACCAGGAATGACTTGGACTCAGGCGTATACGAGTTGCCGTCGCCCACGGGCGGCGTCAGTGTATTGGCCAGGAAGCCCGGCTTGGCCAGACCGACAAAGCCCCAGTGCAAGGGAATGCCCACCTGGTGTACGGTTTTGCCTTCTACCGTTAGTGCCTTGATGCGCTTGGTGACAACAGCCACTGCCTTGATATAGCCCCGGTTGGACGATACCTTGACACGATCGCCATGCGCGATGCCAAGTTCGCCAGCCAGTGCATCGCCGATTTCAACAAATTGCTCGGGCTGCAGAATGGCATTGAGCTTGACGTGCTTGGTCCAGTAATGGAAGTGCTCGGTCAGGCGATAAGTGGTGCCCACATAAGGGAAGTCGGCAACCTTGCCCATGGCGGCCAGATCCTGGTCGAAGATACGCGCGGCAGGGTTGCTGACCGCCAACTTGTTGTCGGGGAACAGCGGGTTGTAGCCCACCGGCGTTTCGAACGGTTCATAGTGCACCGGGAACGGCCCTTCGGCCATGCCTTTGCGGGCAAAGAATCGGGCCACGCCTTCGGGGTTCATGATGAAGGGCCCCATGCCGTCGGCCGGGTTTTCATCAAGCTTGAAGTCGGGTACGTCGGCACCCACCCAGGCCTTGCCATTCCAGCGGATAAGGGCGCGGCCCGGATCAAACGGCTGGCCGTCGGCGTCGCATGAGGCACGGTTGTACATGATGCGGCGGTTGGCCGGCCAGCACCAGGCCCAATTCAGGGTCTGGCCTATGCCGGTTGGGTCGCTGTTGTCGCGTCGGGCCATTTGGTTGCCGGCTGATGTCCAGCTGCCGGTGTATAGCCAGCATCCGCTTATGGTTGTGCCGTCGTCGCGCAGTTCGCCAAAGCCCGACAGCTGCTCGCCCGCCTTGCGCAGCACTTTGGCCGGACTGGATGGGCTGGCGTTGTCGACAAGGTCGGCAAGCGCACGGCCGTTAATTTCCTTGGCCAGTTCGTGGGCATGGGGGTTGTCTGGTGTGGCGTAGGGCCAGTACAGGTTGACGATGGGATCTGGATAGGCGCCACCCTCTTTCTTGTACAGAGCCAGCAGGCGCTGGTAGATAAGCGCCATGATTTCAATGTCGCTTTTCCCTTCACCCGGAGGCTCGGCGCCTTTCCAGTGCCATTGCAGCCAGCGCCCGGAGTTCACCAGCGTGCCTTCTTCCTCGGCAAAACAAGTGGTAGGCAGACGGAAGACCTCGGTCTGGATCTTTGAAGAGTCCACATCGTTGTGCTCGCCCACATTGCGCCAGAATTCCGAGGTTTCAGTGACCAAGGGGTCCATGATGATCATGAACTTGAGCTTGGAGAAGGCCTCGAGCAGCTTGCGCTTGTAGGGGGCGGCCGCCAGCGGGTTGAAGCCCTGGCAGATATAGCCCGTCATTTTGCCCTGGTGCATGAGCTCGTACACCTGCAGCATGTCGTACGGCCTGTCCATTTTGGGCAGGTAGTCGTAAGCCCAATTGTTTTCGGCGGTAGCGGCGTCGCCCCACCAGGCCTTCATCAGACTGACGTGGAACTTGCTGTAGTTGCGCCAATAGCTAAGCTGGTTGGGCCGCAGCGGCAGCTGCGTACGGCGGCTGATGTAGTCTGCATAGGACTGCTCGCCATCTGACGGCAAGGTCAGGTAGCCCGGCAACAGATTGGACATGAGGCCCAGGTCGGTCAGACCCTGAATATTGGAGTGCCCGCGCAGCGCGTTCATACCGCCGCCCGGAATACCAATATTGCCCAGCAGCAACTGCATCATGGCGCCGGTGCGAATGATTTGCGACCCGATGGAGTGTTGCGTCCAGCCCAGTGCGTACAAAATGGTGCCCGCGCGATTCGGACTTGCCGTCGAGGCAAGCATCTCGCAGACCTTAAGGAATTTGTCTCGCGGTGTACCGCAGACATTTTCCACCATTTCGGGCGTATAGCGCTCGTAGTGCTTCTTGAGCAACTGGTACACGGAGCGTGGGTGCTGCAGGGTACGGTCGACCTTGGCGTAGCCGTCGTCGCCCATCTCGTAATCCCAGCTGGACTTGTCGTACTTGCGCGTTTCCTCGTTGTAGCCCGAGTACAGGCCGTCCTCGAAGTTGAAGTCTTCGCGAACAATAAACGGCAGGTCGGTGTAGTTCCGTACGTATTCGTGCTGGATTTTGTCGTTTTCCAGCAGATAGCGTATGACCCCGCCCAGGAAGACGATGTCTGTACCGGTTCGGATGGGTGCGTAGTAATCGGCGACCGATGCCGAGCGCGTAAAGCGCGGATCGACCACGACCAGCTTGGCTTTATTGTGCGCCTTGGCTTCCGTGACCCATTTGAACCCGCAGGGGTGAGCCTCGGCTGCGTTGCCGCCCATGATAAGTACTATATCCGCGTTCTTGATGTCGACCCAATGGTTCGTCATCGCTCCACGGCCAAACGTCGGGGCAAGACCTGCCACCGTCGGGCCGTGTCAGACACGTGCCTGGTTGTCGAATGCTAGTGCGCCAAGACTGCGGAATACTTTGTGCGTAACGTAAGCAACTTCGTTGGAGCTGGCCGATGCCGCCAGCATGCCGGTGGTGAGCCAGCGGTTAACCAGCTGACCCTGCTCGTTGCGCTCGATGAAGTTGGCGTCGCGGTCATCTTTCAGATGACGGGCGATACGGTCAAGGGCGTCGTCCCATGACATGCGTTCCCACTTGTCGGAGCCGGGGGCGCGATACTCGGGATATTTCAGCCGGTTGGGGCTGTTGATGAAATCGGTGAGTGCCGCGCCCTTGGGACAGAGCGTTCCGCGATTCACGGGGTGATCGGGATCGCCCTCGATGTGCATGATGCTGGGTTCGGCGTTCTTCGCGCCATCGCCCAGGCCGTACAGAAGTACGCCGCATGCTACAGAACAGTAAGGACAGGTATTGCGCGTTTCAGTCATGCGCGCCAGCTTGTATTGGCGAACCTCGGCCATGGCCGGAGTTGGCGCCGCACCCAGCAACGTAAGGCTGGAACTGGCCAGTGTAGTACCTGTCACCTTGAAGAATTGACGCCGGTTCATGTTTACCATGCCGTCCCCCAGGTGATTGAAACAAAGTCGATACAAAATTTTGGAGGCTAGAGTGAATGCCCCTGTTATGGGTGCGAGTATAAGACGGCAAACTGTAAAAAGCCATGGCTTCAGGAGGGGTTCGTGCCATTTCTGCCACCGCCTCAGGTTTTGTGCGGTGCAGGGCAAGGCAGGAGATTATTCAGGGCCTGTTCGACGACTTCAAGCCACGCATGTCGGTGATCAGCTGCCTATATTGATATTGCAGGAAGGGTCCGGTCGGGGGAACCATGCTGCTATCCTGGATATGGATCAAAGGCACGGTGAGTTGGTTATGATATCGTCGTAAACACCATCAAAGAACATCCAAAAGTACCTAGGAAATATCATGCAACAATTGGAAAGCGCCGCCATTGCGTTGGCGGAACCGCAACTTATTTCCACTGAAGTCCTCATAGAAAAATACGCCAAAGGGGACGAAACCAATATTGGACAAGTGCGGGCCCGCGTGGCCCAGGCTCTGGCGCAGGTAGAACCTGCCAAGCAGCGTAAACGCTACGCTGAAGAGTTCCTGTGGGCCATGGACAATGGCTTCATTCCGGCCGGTCGGGTCAACAGCGCCGCCGGCACTGATCTGCAAAGCACCCTGATCAACTGTTTTGTGCAACCCGTGGGCGACTCGATCACCGAAGACGCCGACGGCAAGCCGGGTATTTATACGGCGCTGGCGCAAGCGGCCGAAACCATGCGCCGCGGCGGTGGCGTGGGCTACAACTTTTCCGCCATCCGCCCGCGCGGAGCGCGTGTCAAAGGCACGGGCAGCAGTGCATCGGGGCCCATTTCCTACATGCGCGTCTTCGATCGCTCCTGCGAAACCGTCGAATCCGCCGGTGCTCGCCGTGGCGCCCAAATGGCTGTCCTTAATGTTACCCACCCCGACATCATGGAGTTCATCACGGCCAAGCAAGAGCGTGGCCAGCTGAACAACTTCAACGTCTCGGTCGGGGTAACCGACGCCTTCATGCAGGCTGTCGAAACTGACGGCATGTTCGAGCTGTCGCATGTGGCCGAGCCCACGCAGGAACTTAAAGACGCCGGAGCCTATCTACGCGACGACGGCCAGTGGGTATACAAATCGGTGCGCGCCCAGGAGGTCTGGAACCTGATCATGCAGAGCACCTATGCTGCGGCAGAGCCAGGCGTGCTGTACCTCGACCGTATCAATCAGGAAAATAACCTTGCTTACTGCGAAGAGATCGAATCCACCAATCCTTGCGGTGAGCAGCCATTGCCCGACTATGGTTGCTGCTGCCTGGGCAGCCTGAACCTGGCGGCCTACGTTACCTCGCCATTCAGCGAAACCGCGGCATTCGACTTCGAAAAAATGCGCAAGGCCACCAAGCTGGCGGTGCGCATGCTCGATAACGTGCTGATTGCCACCAAATGGCCTCTTGAAGAGCAGCGCCGTGAGGCCGATGACAAACGTCGTCTGGGCCTGGGTTTTACCGGCCTGGGTGATACCCTGATCATGCTGGGCGTACGCTACGACACCGAGCAAGGGCGTGAACTGGCTGGCGAGTTTGCTCGCCAGATGCGTGACGCTGCCTACGAAGCGTCCATAGAGCTGGCCCAGGAACGGGGCGCTTTCCCCAAGCTGCAGGCCGAGGAATACCTGCGCAGCGAGTTCGCCCAGCGCCTTCCCGAACAGATCAAGCAGGCCATCCGCGAGCACGGCATACGCAATTCCCACCTGACTTCCATCGCGCCTACCGGAACCATCTCGCTGGCTTTCGCCGACAACGCGTCCAATGGCATTGAGCCGGCGTTTTCCTGGTTCTACAAGCGCAGCAAGCGCATGCCCGACGGCAGCAAGAAAGACTATACGGTCGAAGACCACGCTTACCGTGTCTATCGCGCCATGGGCGGAGACGTCGAGGCCTTGCCCGAAGCGTTCGTGTCGGCACTGGAAATTTCCGCCATCGATCACATGCTGATGGTTGCCGCCGTGGCACCCTATGTCGATGCGGCCATTTCCAAAACCGTGAACGTTCCGGCCGATTACCCCTACGACGACTTCAAAGACCTGTATATGCAGGCCTGGCATAAAGGCCTGAAAGGCATCACCACTTACCGGCCCAACAACATTCTGGGAGCGGTGCTGTCGGTGTCCAATGAACCCGAGGGCGCACCACAGCCCATCACTCTGTCCGAACAAGACAAGCGCCTGGTCCTGACCAAGGTTGCGAACTCGCCGCCGCTCGCCTCCCTGCGCTGGCCGTCGCGGCCAGGCCTGCCCTCCGGCGCGTCGGGCTGGGTCAGCGAAACCATACAGACCCCGCAGGGCGAATTCGCCGTCGTGGTGGCCGACAAGGATCGCGTACCCTTTGAGGTCTGGGTGCTGGGCGGGCAGCCTCCGCGCGGCCTCGACGCCATTGCCAAAACACTGTCCACCGATATGCGGGCCAATGACAGGGGCTGGTTGCGCAAGAAGCTGTCTGTGCTGGCCCACGCTTATGGCGACGGCTTCCAGATGCCCATGCCTCCCAATGGCGATCGGGTGCAGGTGCCCAGCGCAACTGCAGCCTTGGCACGACTGGTCGAGTGGCGCTATAACGATCTGGGCGCGCTCGACGAGCGCGAAAACGACCCGTCGCCGGTGCTTAACGCCTTGTTCGCACCCCATGAACCCAAAACGGGCACCGACGGTACCCTGGCCTGGGTCGCCGACGTGCGCAACCCGTCCACGGACGACGACTTCGTGCTGATGCTCAAGGAATTGCAGATGCCTGATGGCAGCCGTCGTCCTTACAGCATGTGGCTGACGGGCGGGCACCCGCGCGCACTCGACGGCTTGTGCAAGCTGCTTAGCCTTGATATGCGTGTGGTTGACCCGGCCTGGATAGGCATGAAACTGCGCAAGCTGCTGAACTACGCCGAGCCGCGTGGTGATTTCCTGGCGCGTGTGCCGGGCAGCGAAAAGCAGGCCAATTACCCGTCAACCGTGGCGTACGTGGCGCAACTGGTCATACATCGTTATGCCATGCTGGGTCTGCTGACCGAAGAGGGCATGCCCATCAAGGCCATGGGCGTGGTGGCCGCCGAGCCCGCCAGTCAGGCGGTTGCTGTTGAGCCCATGCAGGGCAAGCGCTGCAATGAATGCGGTAACCATGCCGTCATCAAGAAAGACGGCTGCGAGTTCTGCACGGTGTGTGGTGCGATAGGCGCTTGCGGCTAAATGCCTTGAATGGCGTCAGCCCGCTTCTGCAGCGGCTGACGCCTGTGCCATGGTTGCATTCAAGTTGGCCTGGTCGGCAAGCTGGGCCAGCTTGCGTGACTCTTTAAGAATCTTGTTGGTGTAACCGCGCGCATTGCCTGAGTACTTGCGCAGGGCCTTGGGCAGGCTGCCGTTGGCTGATTCAAGATATTCTTCCAGAACATCGGTGCCTACGCGCACATTCACCTTGGGGTCGAACAGCGATTCCGAAGAGTGCAGCTTTTCACGATGCCAGCGGCGTACGACCTGCATCAGGCCTTGGGCGCCATAACGACTTTGCACCTTAGGGCGAAAACCGCTTTCTTTCTGCATGATGGCAATCAGCAGCTCGGGTTCAATGCCATCGCGTTTTGCCGCTTCGGCCCAGGCAAGGTCCACATACTCGCGTAGTGACTTCGGATTCTGCCGGAATTTGGCTGCAAGATAATTGGCCTGTGCCTGTTTGGCAGCCTCTTCTATCAGTGCCTGTATACGCTGATCGCCCAGCTGCTCCAGTTGCGGAATGGGTGCTATCTGGTTTTCGGGCCACTGTTTCAGTGTAATGGGATTGGAAAATACGCCGTCCTGCAACGGCTTCAAAGTGTTGGCAAGCGCAACCGCAGGGATCGCCAGACAACACGTCAGCACCATGCTTAGAATGGGTCGGGAGATGTTGCGTTGCAGCGAAAAAGAGGGGAATCCTCGGGCAGGAAAAAGTGATTTTTGCTTGCTATTCATTGGACTGGAAATATGCGGCGCCGTAATTTTCTTTAATAATCATAACATTGCGCCATATTTCACGGTTTTTAACGATGTAAGGAAATGGTGCAAGGCGCTCTGCCGGACGCCTTGTTCCTGGCGTTCAGCGTATGCGATTTTCGGGCGTTTCGCCGGAATAGTGCGCTTTGATGCTGGAGCACAATAGTTCAGCCATGGCCAATCGTGTGCGCAGGGTGCTGCTGCCTATGTGCGGCAGGCCAAATACATTGGGCAGCTGCCGGTAGGCGGGGTGTATGTCGGGTTCGCCGGCAAATACATCCAGGCCGGCTGCCGCCACCACGCCGGTTTCCAGCGCATGCACCAGGTCTTCATCGCAAACGATATCGCCGCGCGAAATATTGCACACAACGGCATTGGGCGGCAGAAGCTGCAGAATCTCTCTGTTGACCAGCCCTTGGGTGGAAGGACTGGCAGGGCAGGCGATGCACAGGAAGTCGCTTTCCCGTGCAAGGCTTTCCAGGGTGGAATGATATTGTGCGCCAGACTCAAGTTCGGGCCCAAGCCGGTTGCGGTTATGGTAGTGAACCGTCATGTCGAAGCCGCGAGCGCGTCGGGCGATTGCACGGCCTATGCGACCCATGCCAAGTATGCCCAGCCGGCTGCCCCATACTTCACGTCCAATCAGTTGCCTTGGGCTCCAGCCCTGCCAGGTGCCTTCGCGGATGAGCTCTATACCTTCGATTACACGCCTTGCGGCGCCCAGCATGAGCAGCCAGGCGGCATCGGCGCAAGCTTCGTCAAGCACTCCCGGTGTACTGAATACGGCAATGCCCCGGGCCTCCAGGGCATCAAGATCCAGATGGTTGTTGCCAACGGAATAGGTACACACCACTTTGACGGATGCAGGTAGTCTTGCGACTGCTGCCTGGTCCAGTGGGTCGGTTGCGGTCAGTACGACAACGTCTGCGCCTTGGGCGTGCTCGATCAGTTCGTCGGTGCTCAGTACTCGGCCCATGTCGTTATAGGCCGCATCGAACTGACTGGTGAAAAAGTCCAGGACTTCCGGGGGAAAATTGCAGGCGACGTAGAGTTTGGGTTGCGTAGTCATTTTTCTCCGGAAAGTTTCAGGCCTGGCAGGCGGCTATAGGTGCTTCTTGCTGCGTTTGTGCGTCAGCACCCAGCTATCATCACGCAGTGAAAAAGTGTCTTCGCTGCGCAGTATGGTTTTCAGCTGCAAACCGCCCGACGGGTGCTGGTTGTCGTATACCGTCAGATAATACACAGCAGATGCCGTTGTAGCATCTTCCATGGTGACGTGCAGATTGCTGCACTGATGCGACGTAATGCGATCGGGATTGCGCTCGGCCAGGGCGGCACGAATCTGGTCCGGGCCAGTCAGTGTCTTGCCCTGCCTTAGCCATACGGTGTCGGGTGCCACGCAGGCAAGCAATTCGTCGGTATCGCCCTGGTCCAGGTTAAGGTAGAAGCGGGCTATGGCTTGCGCGCATTGGCTGTACGGTATTGAAGTCGACATAGATACCTTGAAGATCTTTTTGTTAACGGTCAGGCGACCAGGTTTGTTGCGGCAAGCTGTTTCAGCGGGATCCCGGGGTCGGCCAGATCGGCCGCTCCAGCCCGCAGCCCACGCTCGACCAGTTGCTTTGCAAAACGGTAGTCACGACCTGCATTCATGCCTATGACGCCTGCGACTACCTCATCTGCAGTCAGATAGAAGCGTAATGTGCCGCCGTTGGGCATGGTACGCATGGCGGTGATGGCTCCGCCGTGCACATGTCCTGCAATCTGGATGAACTGATCGAACTGTTGTGACCACAACATGGGCGTTGGCCGGTATTCGACTTCCTGGCCCAATATTGAGCGTGCAACGGCCATGCCCTGGTCCTGGGCGTTTTGCCAGGATTCCAGGCGCGACAGGCCCGGTGCACCGGCGGTTTCCATGACCGCGACGTCTCCGGCCGCGTAGATAGCGGGATCATTGGTCCTGCATTGTCCGTCGACCTGAATGCCATGGTTGTTGCAGATCAGGCCGGCCTGGCGGGCCAGTTCATCGTTGGCGAGCAGGCCTGCAGCCATGATGACGTGGTCGCACTGAAGCGTTTGCCCATTTGAAAGTTCGGCGCTCAGGCCCTGTTCCGCTGCATTGATGGCCAGGACCTGTGTGCCAAGCAAAATGCGGGACTGCTGACTGGTATGCAGATCATGCAGGACTTCTGATACGTCGGCGGTGATACTGCGCTGGCATACCCGGTCGGCAAACTCAACGATGGTGACCGGGCAACCGAGTTGTCGGGCAGAGGCGGCAACTTCCAGGCCTATCCAGCCGCCGCCTATCACAAGCACATGGCCTGGCCGGGTGGTGAGAGCCTGTTTCAGGCGCAGCGCATCGTCCAGCGACCTGAGGGTATGAACGCGTTCGTCATCCATGCCCGGAATGGGAAGCTGGCGAGCGCGTCCGCCCGTGCACAGAATGAGCTTATCGTATGGTAGATGCTCGCCGCCAGTCAGCACCACTTGCTGTGTGGTGCGCTCGATGGCGACGGCTTCGGCACCCAGTCGGGTTTCGACATTGAGTGATTCCAGCGTTGCGTGGTCAACAATGGTCAGCGCTTCCGGTTCGCTTTGCCCAAGCAGAATCTCTTTGGAAAGCGGAGGCCTTTCGTAGGGGGCGTGTGTTTCTGCGCCCACCAGTACGATGCTTCCCTGATAACCTTCATCGCGCAAGGTGCGGGCAGCCCAGCCACCGGCCTGGCCCGCCCCGACGATCACCACGCGATTGGTCGTCATGGGTTGGCCTCGACGTAAATCGTGTCGCCCTCGACCTTCACCGGGTAGACCCTGATGGGTTCCTTGCACGGTGCCGTAACAGCAGCGCCGGTGCGAATGTCGAAGCAGCCTTGATGCAGGGGGCATTCAATCAGGCCGTCTTCAATATAACCCTCGGCCAGGCTGGCCTGGCCATGCGTGCAGCGATCCTGCGTTGCATGGACCGTGTCGTCCAGCTTGTACAGGCAGACCGCCTCGCCCTCGACCATGACACGCAAGGTGCCCGTGTCGGGTGAAATGTCGGATACGCTGCCTACGGCTATCCAGTTCTCTGTGCTGCTCATAGTCCCATTGCTCCACGATAATATTGATAGAAGGCGCGGATCAGGACCTCGCTGACCATGTAATCGGCGGGCTCGGTATCGCGACCACCCATTTCGACCACACTGACGCTATCCGGGTAACCCGAGATGCCGGTCTGAACCTGTTTGAGCATTTCACTGTCGTCCATAGACACAAAGCCGGCAGGACCAAGCAGGTTGGCATGTTTCAGGCGCAGACGGGTCATTTCCTCATCGTCATCTTCATAGCCGTAATACGTAAACACCAGCTCATGGGCACCAGGGCCACGTGGAATGACGTGACGGGTCTTCAACGAGTTGGCCTGAATGCCGAACTGTGCTGCGGGGAAAACCCAGGCACCACCGACGCGACCACGGTTGAACTCGGCGCGAGGAGTCACCGTCTCCAGGTCGTGAATTTGCAGGTCGTCGCGAAAGCGTTGCATTTCCGCGGTGGCTTCAGTCTTCTTCTTGCCTTCGTTGTGTGAAACCATGACGCTGTGGGCGCCACCACCTGTAGGGATGCACTCCGACTTGGAGTCGGCACGCCACAGGCCAAACGTAATGTAGAAGGAGTGGAGCAGGGTGGCATGGTAAGGATCCTTGAGGTTTTCAAGGTACATCTTCCAGTTGCTGGGGATCAGCTGGCGGCTGTAGCCAAGCAGTTTGAGCTTCTTGCCGGGCAGCATGTGGTCGATCTCGGCCAGCACCTCTTCACCGCAATATTCTTCGAAGCTGGGCGCTTCATCAGAGAAGGTGGCCCAGATGGAGCCGCCGCGGTTTACGGCGCGCAAGCGATTGATGCCGAATTTCTTCAGATCGAAGTCTTTGGGCATGCCGCCCTTGCCCAGGGCGCCACGACGAAACGGAATGCCTTGCAGGTTGCCGTCCAGGTCATAGTTCCACTGGTGGTAGGGGCAGGTAAAGTCCTTGACGGTCCCCGTGTTCTGCCAGCAAATCTGGGCGCCCTTGTGTGCGCAGCGATTTTCAATGACATTGATTTCGCCTTGCTCGTTGCGCACCATAATAACGGGGCGGTCACCTATCCATTGGCGCTTGTAGCTGCCGACTTCGGGTACTTCGCATTCCAGGCCCACATAGTTCCATGTCTTGCCGGCGAAGAACACGTCCATCTCTTTCTGGTAGACGGCGGGGTCGGTATAGACCCAGGCCGGGATGCGTGTATGGCCTTCTTCTGGCCAGCGTCGGTTGATGACTATGGGTGCCTTGACGACGGTCGGCGTATGTTCGTGAGTACAGCTCATGTTCAAATTCTCCTTGTCCGGGCTTAAACCGGAACGATCATCGAGTTGCGGATGCGATAGTTGTCGTAGACGCAGTCACGGCGCTGCAGCAGCAGGCCCTTGTCGGTGCGTACGATTACATCCTGGTATTGGCCGACCAGATTGACTGTGGGCTCCTGGTCGGACAGCGCTTCGGTGATCATGAAATTGGCTTGTGACTTGATGACGTCGCCTTCGATGCTGTTGATGTGTACGCCACTGATGAAGTGACGCAGCATGCGGGGCTCGTACATGGTGGTTTCATGTATGGCGGTGACACGATCGACCAGCATGTTCTTGTTCATGCAGTAGATCAGGCCCAGGGGCAGATTGGCCTGCATGTTCTCCCGGGAAATCACACGGTAGTGGCAATCGTCGGTAAAGAAATTGACCCAGTCTTCGAGCCTGAACTCGTCCAGACAGGTTCCGTAATCATCGTAAAAATCGCGCAAGGTGGTGCGCAATGCGGACACTTGGGTGTCGGCTTCCAGAACGGCATTCATATTCAGACTCCTGTGTAGCGGCGATCAGCCGGCAGTGGTGAGTTGCGCACGGTTGCTTTCAAAACCGACTTGACGACCCAGCGTGAGAATCGGCTCTTTGATACGTTCCTGCCAGATCAGGGATTCCATAGCAATCTGCAGCGGATGGTCCTGTATCGTCAGGGCTGACGTGACCTGATCGCCGGAGTGGTGCGAGTGCATGGCCCAGCCGGGTGCGGACAGAATCAAGTCACCTTCTTTCCATTCCAGGCGCTCGCCATTGACTTTGCTGTATCCGCGTCCGCGCAGGTAGTAATTCATTGCGGCCGAACTATGGCGATGAGGAACGTGGTGAGTGTCGGGTGGCGACGAAGAAATGGTGGCGAAGAAGCTGTGTGTCGTACCGATGCGGCGTTCGGTGGCCGGGTTGTACAGCACGAAGAGGCGGCGCCCGTTGTAGCCCTTGGCGATGTCTTCAACCGAAGGCAGGTAGCTGGAAACCTTGGACCATGGCCAGTGCAGCGATTTGGATTCGATCACGTCGATGTCGATCAGCCATTCATAGCCCAGCAGCCAGGCACCTTCTTCAGTAATCTGCTCGCGCAGGGCCAGATCGCGCGCGCGCGGACCGGACTGGCCAGGTGTAGCCGGCAGCGATGTACCGGCATCGGCCGGAGGCACATCGCCTTCGAATTCTTCCACGTAGTGGACTTCAAGCTTTTCCAGCAGCGGTGCGTTCGAGTACGACAGGCGCACCCAGGGGGTATTGCTGTCGTTGTAATAGCTGTGGATGGACATGGACGGTGTGTTCCACACATCAAAGCGCGATACCCGCGTGCTTTTCCCGTCACAGACGGCAACGCCACTGCCTGCGATACAGATTTCCACCATATTGGAATTCTTGCGCAGATTGAAGGTGCGCTCGCCCGGATTCAGGACGTTGATCGTTACGTCAATGCCCGGGGCCAGGCCCAGACCCGGTTTGGCCGCCTGCGGGTGAACGATCATGCTGGCGCGTCGACCATTGTCCGGCTTGGCGATATCCTGCAGGCGGGCAGCTTCCAGCTCGATCGCCTCTTTGGGAATCACAATGGATGGCCACATGTTTTGTTCACGTGGGGCTGCGCCGCTTACATCGACGAACTGATGGGTTTGATTGCTCATGATTATTCCTCGGGTATGACGATGATTGGTGTATTACTTAAGCAGAAGGTTCTCGCGAGTCTGGGGCGGCAAGGCGATCCCCAGATTCCGCTCGATCGCACGTTCGTAGACGCGACCCGCAACAGCCAGGTCAGACATACCCATGCCCATGCCCTTGAAGATGGTCAGTTGTGCATCGGCAGGGCGACGCAGGCCTTGGGCAAGCAGATTGCTCAGCACGGCCACATCGGTCCAGGTGGAACCGTCGGTGCCCAGCAATTCACGCAATTCGCGTGAGCCTCGCACGGCATTTTCCTTGTCGTCGACAGCGATGAGATCAGCGCTTTGCATGACTGCCTGGTCTACTTCAGCCTTGGTTGCCAGAATAGCTCCGACCGCATTCAGATGTTTGCAGGTGGTCATGTGGGCGGGCGTCAGGAATGGATCGGTGGCGCGAGTAATGGTCGTCGCAATTTCGGCGCCATCCATTGCCGCCTCGAGAGAGTCGCAGGCACGCAGCTTGAACGGATAACGCGAAGCCAGCTTTTCAACAAAAGCCTGACGTTTTTCAGGTGTCGGGCTATAGACACGAACCTCGCTCAGTTCGCGGACGGCGGCCAGTGTGGAAAGCTGAGTGACGGCCTGGGGGCCAGTGCCGATCAGCGCGGCAATATGGCTGTCCTGGGGGGCCAGAACCGATGTGGCCACGCCGCTGATGGCTGCCGTGCGCATCATACCCAGGGCACGGGCCTCTATCAGTGCCAGCAGACGGCCGTTCTCGCTGTCGAACAGACTGTACATGGAGCCGCCACCCTTCTTGGTGTAGACCCAGGTCTTGAATCCGCACTGACCGTCTTCAGTCATGACCGACCCCAAGGCGTGCATCGAGCTGCCATCGCCCCAGGTGCCCAGGGCCTTGGGCACGTTCTTCACTTTGCCGTGACCTTGTGCAGTAAGCATGCCTTGCAGGGCGTCTATGGCTGCGGGCATGTCGAGCACCGAGACCACGTCCTGTTCGGTGAGATAGAGAACTCCTTCGTGCATCGTGTTTCCTTTATGAGCTGAGCTGTTCATTAATGACCGGCGTGCGCAATACACCCATGCCAGATACAGAGACCTCCAGGATGTCTCCTTCTTTCATGAACAGCGGTGGGGTGCGTTTGGAGCCTATCCCTTCGGGTGTGCCCGTAGCGATGAGGTCTCCCGGCCGCAGCACACAGAACGTGCTGATGTATGCAATCAGTGTGGGAATCGGGAAAATAAGATCCGAAACGCTTGCATCCTGCACTGTCTGGCCGTTCAGGCGTGTTGTCAGTTGCAGCGTGGCTGGATCAACGCCGGCGGGCGTGATCCACGGCCCGATTGAACCGCTGGACGCAAAGTTCTTGCCCGCTGTGACCTGGGTGGTGTGCTTCTGGAAGTCACGCACGGAGTTCTCTGCCATGCAGGTATATCCGGCAACATAGTCCATGGCCTGCTCTGGTGCAATATGCCGGCCCTCGCGTCCGATGACCACCACGAGTTCGCCTTCGTAGTCGAACTGCCCGGAATGAACGGGCTTTACGATAGCCTGCTCATGCCCGACGAAAGAATCCAGGTGGCGCAGAAAGAGGGAAGGGTGATCGGCCTGAGACTTGCCTGTCTCTTGTACGTGGCGGCCATAGTTCAGACCAACGCAAAGAATCTTTGAATGGGCCTCGACAGGGGGCAGCCACTGGATCTGATCCACAGGTATGCCGGTGCCGGCAGCGTCCTTGGCTGCGCGCAGCAGGGCGTCCGTCCCCTGAGCCAGACCCTGGTCGAGCGTGGGCCATCGGGCATCCAGGGAAAAAACCTGCTTCTCGTCGGTAAGCCCCCAGTGGCATTGACCTTGATGTGTATAACGGGCGATACGCATTTGCTTCCTTGATCGCTGAGTGTATGTATATTGCATACAATAACTCGAAATTAAGGCGATAATTAGTTAATCGGTTAAATTATTGCATGCAATCATTCTGTTTTCAACCAAATTGCATACAATACGCTTGAGTCTGGGTGATGCATGGCTCGAACGACAACTCACCAGGGGAACTTATATGGCTGTGCAAACTGATCGTGTGATATCTGAGCTGCGGGATCTGATTCTGTCCGGTCAGGCGCAGCCAGGCGAGCGGCTGACCGAACTTGGGTATGCCGCCCGACTGGGTGTTTCGCGTACGCCACTGCGCTTGGCCTTCGCCGAACTTGAAAAAGAAGGGCTGCTCGAGCGCATGCGTTCGGGCGGCTATCGTGTGCGCACGTTTTCCATGTCTGATATTGCCGATGCCGTCGATGTTCGAGGACTGCTCGAAGGCATGGCCGTGCGGCTGATTGCCGAGAACGGACTGAGTCAGGACGTGCAGGCATCGCTGGAGGCAATCGTACGTCTGGGACGCGAGCTGGTTGACCGGGCCACCAATTCAGACAGTCGCATGGTTGACGCCGAAGCGTGGCGGCGGCTGAACCAGCGCTTTCATGAAGTGTTGGTAGATGCTTGCGGTAACTCCGCCCTGGTTTCGGCGCTGGATCATAACAACAAGCTGCCCTTCGTGGGGCCTGGCTCACTGACCTTGCCGCTGGTTCCGACCCGGCTCGAAACCTCATTCGTGGCGCGAGCCCAAAGCGACCACGAAGATGTTCTGCAGGCGCTGATAAATCGTCAGGCCAATCGCGCCGAAGCTCTGATGCGCGAGCACGCCTATCGCAGCCGGCAGAACAAGCGCCAATTAATCGAGGAGCTGCGCCAGCAGCGGGAAAGCCGTGGAGACCTTCCGGATATCGGTCCGGCCGAACTCGTGGCCCATGCCATAAGCGCCTGACGAATTAAAGAATTATTGAGTGATGCTTGCTTGTTGAGCAGGCAAAAGCGGCATGCTATATTAGTACACGCGTTAACTAATTATGGAGGCAAGCATGAAAAAATTTCGCACCCGCCTGAAGGCATTGGCACCTGTTCTCGCTATGGCTGCGGCAGGGTTCTGTACCGGGGCACATGCGCAAAGCGCAGAAGTTATGGATAGGTTGGCAAAAGCGGCCGTGGCCAATGGCCAGCAAATCACATGGTATGAGAGCTCTCCTGAGGATCAAATCGCTAAAGTACTGAAAGGGTTTGCCAAGGAGTATCCCGATGTCAAAGTTCGGTATGTGCGCTTGGTTGGTGGCAACGAACTCGCATCACGGGTCATTCAGGAAGAACAGGCATCGGGAAAAAGCGCAGATGTCCTGACCGGCGGACCTGATCACCTGTGGCAGCTACATAATCGTGGCCTGTTGAAAGACCTGAGCGCAGAGAATCTGGGCCTGCCGGAGAAACTTCTTCCTGCTTCTTACGCAGTGCCGACAACGGCTTCGGTATATGTCCAGATATGGAATACAGGATTGGTCAAGGAGGCGGATGTCCCCACAACCTGGGACCAGCTTATCGATCCCAAATGGAATGGAAAGATCGGCAGTTGGGTGCGCGCGGCAGCGTTTGCGCAGCTGGCCAGCAAGTGGGGCGAGGAAAAGGCCGAGAAAGAGCTCCGTGAGCTGGTCACAATGAAGCCCTATCTTTTCAAGTCGACATTCCCTCTGGCACAAGGTGTGGCATCCGGCGAGGTCGATATAGCGATTGGCTTCTATCATTCAATGCAGCCGGTCTTGAAAGCTGGTGCGCCAGTCAACTTTCGTTTGCTCGACCCAACACCCATGCACACTATCTCGAGCGGCATAACAAAATCGTCGGTAAACCCGGATGCAGCCATGTTGCTGGCCTTATGGTTGATGACGGATGAGGGTGCCAAAATCTACGAAAGTGCAACGTCCCGGGGCAATCCGCTGGTACCCAGCACGGAAACTTATAAGATGTTGCAAGGGAAAGAAGTGGCTGAATGGTCTTTCGACGACACGGAGAAGTTGGCCGGTCTGAACGAAAAATATAACGCGATTCTTGCGGACGGCCCCAAGGCCCGATAAGTCGAACTCGCCTGCACACTGCCTTAATCGCAGTTATGCGCGCGGTGCCTTGATGGTGTCGCGTGCCTTCCCCATAGGATACTAGCAGTATGAAGTCTGGTTCAGCAGCACAGAATCGATTCTCGAACGGCCTGCCTGTATTGGTCGTTCTTTTGGTTCTGGCTTATCTTGTATTGGTTCCCCTCGGGATCCTTATTGTTAGTAGCCTGACGCCGTCGGGCCTGCCTTTCGATCCCGGTTGGACCATAGGGAATTACTTTACTGTATACGGTGACCCAGAGTTCTGGAAAATGGTGTGGACCACTGTGCAGTTTGCAGTGGGTTCCATGCTGGGGGCGATGGTGCTGGGTGTTGCCTTGGCCTGGGCGGTCGAACGTACTGATCTGCCCGGCAAGCGCGGCTTGCGCATTTGCCTGACTTTGCCTATGGCCATCCCTCCGTTTTTGTTGGCGATTGGCTGGATTCTGCTGTTGAGCCCTCGTATAGGCTTCATCAATACCTTGATTCGAGACATAACCGGCATAGATGATTTTTCCATCAATATTTATTCGCTGGGTGGAATGATCTTTGTTCAGGCCTTGTCTCTGGTTCCTTCAACCTTTCTTATTCTGTGCCCCGCCTTTCGGAACATGGATCCGAGTCTTGAAGAGGCCGCCATGGCGTCGGGCGCAGGACGCTACAAGCTGTTTCGTCGAATTTTTGTGCCGCTGCTGTCGCCGTCGTTGCTGGCTGCCGCCATTTTCATGCTGATGGTGGGGTTCTTGGTGTTCGACGTTCCTGGCACATTGGGCATGCCCGTCAATATCTTTGTGCTGTCCAGCCGTATTGTTTACCTGGCCACGGATAGCGCCGGAGGCATGTCGGCTTACCACATCATCAGCACGATAGCGGTCTTCTTCCTCGTCATTCTGTTGTTGCAAGCCTGGGCATATCATCGGCTCACACGCAACGCAAGCCGCTTCGTTACCGTCACCGGCAAGAATTTCCGGCCTCGTCTGATCAAGCTTGGACGCTGGAAGCTGCCTGTACTTGGCGCTATTTTTGTCTATTTCTGCCTGGCGACCATTATTCCGCTGGGAATACTGGGGTGGACCAGCCTGATGCCATGGTTGATGCCACCCTCGATGAAGGCGATCAGTCTGGCAAGTTGGTCCAATCACCTGGCCTTTTTCACCAATTCCCTCACATTGCGTGCGTTGGGCAACTCGCTGCTGATAGGCATCGTAGCGGCGACCGTGGTGGCGTTGTTTTCGGTATTGGTTTCCTGGATTGTTGTGCGCAAGGGGGGCAAGAGCGGAAAAGTTGTCGACTTTCTGGCTTTCCTGCCTATAGCGATACCTGGAACCATGATAGGTGTTGCCCTGGTCTATGTGTATCTGAATATGCCGTTCCTTAGCGTGTACGGCAGTGTCTGGATCATCGTGATCGCCTATATCACTACCTATATTCCTTTCGGAACGCGCAGCACCAACTCGGTCATGTTGCAGCTACACAAAGAGCTGGAAGAGGCTGCAAGGACTTCAGGCGCATCATGGGGACGTGTAATGCGTCGAGTCGTTCTGCCGCTTACCCTGCCTGCAGCTCTGGCTGTATGGATCTGGGTTATTGCACACTGCATACGTGAGCTGTCCTCTGCGTTGCTCTTGCAAGGCGGTGAAAACCAGACGCTGCCGGTGGTGTTGTGGAATTTCTGGGTCGGCGGTGAGCCGAACAAGGCTGCTGCAGTGGGACTGTGGCTGGTGGTATTGCTGTTCCTCACTATGCTCATATGGCAGATGTGGGGCGGTCGTAAAGCTGATAATCGATAATTGAGAGGCAAAAGTGTTACGTATAGCGGACTTGCAGGTTCATTACCCGACCGAGCACGGAGTAGTCGAGGCGGTAAAGTCGATCGGCCTCGAAATTCAAGAGGGTGAGTTTTGTACATTTCTCGGCCCTAGCGGCTGCGGGAAAACAACGACACTGCGTTGTATTGCTGGCCTGGAAGAGCCTACAAAAGGGCATATATCGTTGAACGGCGAGGATGTCTTCAATAGTCAGTCTGGTGTCAATGTACCGACGCACAAGCGCGATTTGGGCATGGTGTTCCAGTCGTACGCGATTTGGCCGCACATGAGTGTTTATGAAAATGTGGCGTTCCCGTTGGAGGGCGCCGGCATGGACAAGAGCGAAATTCGAAGTCAGGTCGCCCGTGCGCTCGAAATGGTGGGTCTTGGTGACTTTGCCGCGCGCTCGGCCACTCAATTGTCAGGCGGCCAACAACAGCGGGTGGCACTTGCACGGGCCATCGTGCGTAACGGCAAAGTATTGCTGCTGGATGAGCCTTTGTCCAACCTGGATGCAAAGCTGCGCGAGCAGATGCGCGGTGAGTTGCGCGAACTGCAGCTCAAGCTCAGGACAACGACCGTTTTTGTGACGCACGATCAGGACGAGGCGCTGGCCATGTCTGATCGCATTGTCGTGATGAATAAAGGCGCGATTGTTGAGCAGGGTACACCCACCGAGCTTTATCACACACCTCGCCATTTATTCACTGCCCGCTTCATCGGCAAAGCTGACGTTTTCGAATGTGAGCATCTCGGTGCCGAAGACGGGATGGGTCGAGTCAGAACCTCTCTGGGAGATTTCAGCGTCAGTGATCCGCATTCCCTTGGCAAGCGCGCTGGATATGTGATGGTGCGCCCTGAGGCGGTCGAAATCTTGCCTGAGGGTTCGCAGGGAGTTAACTGCGTGGCGGCAACGGTCATTCGGCGCGTGTTTGTGGGCCAAAAAACAGAGTATGAATTTTCCACGGCAGGCAACACCAAGCTAAGTGCCGTCTCACCGTCCTACATAGATCTGCCGATAGGCCGCCAGGTCACCTTGCAATTCAAGCCCGAGCGCAGCGTGCTGCTGGAAAGAGATTAACCAACTATAAGTCAGGAGAGGGACCATGAACGGTCTGCAATTAAAGCCTTATAACCAGCATCTGAAGGTGCCGTACCGCTGGTCCAAGGGCACACAGTACGTACGGCGTGGCTTCCTCGTGCGTGCGGAGATTGATGGCCACGTGGGTTGGGGTGAGGCGGCTTTGCCTCCTCATGTTGTTTTTGACGGCTGGAGCTTTGCTGCGCACTGCGCGGCCTTGCTTAACGGCCTGGATCCGGCAGACGAGAGTTTCTTCAAGGAGCTGGACTTGCGTGAGGTCTCGGCACGAGTACGGTGCGGCCTTAGCTCGGCTGTACTCAGTGCAAGGGCTGCAGCGCAAGGCGTAACGTTGGCAAGTTATTTGGCGGGGGATTCGACACCGGCTGATCGCGTGCCAGTCAATGATTTGATTGGGGATGCTGATCCCGAAGTATGCGTACAAAGGGCAAAAGACGCCATTGCTATCGGGCAGGATACTGTCAAGGTTAAATGCACTGACGAGCGAGAGCTGGATATTGAGCGAATCAGAGCCCTGCGCAATGCTTTCCCGGACCTGCGCATTCGACTCGATCCGAACGAGTCCTGGCATCTGGATTGGGCGCTCGAGCAGATTCACGCGATGGAGCAGTTCAATATCGATTACATCGAAGAGCCATTTCCTCGGGGTACTGATCTAAGCACTTATGCTGAGCTGTCGAGCAAAACGAGTATTCCACTTGCGCTTGACGACTCTACCCGTTCGCCATTCCATGCGCGTCGGGCTATCGAGATGAAGGCAGCGAAGGTGTTGATTCTCAAGCCGCCACGTTTGGGTGGACCAGATAGAACGGCTGAAGTGATCAGAATGGCGCGTGACTCGGGTACGCGTTGTGTGGTGACTGCCAGCCTGGAAACGTCGATAGGCTTGCACCTTGCATTGCACTGCGCTGCCTTGCTGCAACAACCGATCGAGCCTTGTGGCATGGGTACAGCGCGATTCTTCAGCAACGATGTTGCAGAACCGCCTCCCATTGTGAATGGTTTCATGACGGTTCCGCCTACGCCAGGCCTGGGAATCGATCTGCAGCCATGGTGGGATAAGAACTAAGGCACTGGCGACTGCATGATCTGGATCAAGAATTCTTGATCTTGTCCATCATGTTGTCGACATTGCTATAAAGCGATGTAAGTAGTTTGGGGCCTATGGTGGCCTCAAGCTCGCGGTAAACGGCCTCGATTTTGGGGCTCAGGCGGGTGACTGTTTTGCGCCCTTTGGCACTAAGACGTATGACTTGTCTGCGCAAGTCCTCCGGATCGGGGTGGCGCTCTATGAGCGTGGCTTCATCCAGTACCCGCAGCATGCGGGTCAGGCTGGGGGCAAGCACTTGCGCACGTTGTGCCAAAGTTGCCGCGTCGAGATTTTTTTCTTCGTGGAGGGTACGCAGAACCCGCCATTGCTGTTCGGTAAGCCCCGCATCGTTCAGGATCGGGCGAAATCTCTGCATAAGGGTTTCGCGTGCTGAAAGGAATAAATGCGGCAGGTTACGGTGTTTGAAGGCGTTGTTGGACATGCGTCATGAGCTGAAATTAGTTAACAGGAGTAGTCAGTGTTGGATCAAATAATAATTCAGGATATCGCAAATCAGCTCGAAGAGAGCGAAAAAAGTTGCCAGCAGATCAGACAGGTGTCGCTACAGTACCCCGAAATGACAATGGATGACGCCTATGCCATTCAGCACGCATGGGTAAAGCGCAAGATCAACGACGGGCGTGTTGTGCGAGGCCATAAGGTAGGACTGACCTCGCGGGCGATGCAGCTTGCCTCCAATATTTCCGAGCCTGATTTTGGTGTGCTGCTTGACGATATGTTCTATACGGACGGGGCGCAGCTGCCCTTCGATCGCTTTATTGTTCCGCGTGTCGAGGTAGAGCTGGCTTTCGTGTTGGGCAGTGATTTGAAAGGACCGAATGTGACGCTGGTCGACGTATTGCGGGCTACCGAGTATGTGATGCCGGCCCTGGAAATCATTGATGCCCGCTTCCATCAGGTTGACCCGGAAACCAAGTCTACACGCAAGGTGCTGGACACCATTTCCGACAATGCAGCCAATGCTGCGGTGGTTACCGGAGGCCGCGCGGCGCGTGTTGATGAGCTGGATCTACGCTGGATTGGCGCTGGGCTTATCTGTAACGGCATAATTGAAGAAACCGGTCTGGCTTTCGGCGTGCTGAATCACCCGGCCAACGGTGTTGTATGGCTGGCGAACAAGCTGGCACAAGTGGGCGTTGGCCTGAAAGCGGGGCAGACGATACTTTCGGGATCCTTCACGCGTCCGGTGTTCGCCCGCAAGGGGGATGTATTCTGCGCCGACTATGGTGCGCTGGGCACCATTAACTGTCGCTTTATTTAATTAAATTAAAACGGAAGGTTCACCATGCAGCATCCTGCGAACTCATTCAAGCGCGCATTGCGCAATGGCGAGGCCCAGATAGGCCTCTGGCAAGGTCTGGCCAGTTCATACACGGCAGAGTTGTGTGCCACGGTAGGCTACGACTGGCTTTTGATCGACGGCGAGCATGCGCCCAATACCATACAGACCGTATTGAGCCAGTTGCAGGCGGTGGCAGCCTACCCGGTTGCACCTGTGGTGCGTCCGGCCTGGAATGATCCGGTCGAACTGAAGAGGCTGCTCGATATCGGAGCACAGAACCTGCTGATTCCCATGGTGCAGAATGCCGACGAGGCGCGTGCTGCCGTGGCGGCGGTCCGTTACCCGCCTGAGGGCGTGCGAGGCGTAGGTGCTGCGTTGGCCCGGGCATCCCGATGGGGCGGCGTATCTGACTATCTTGCGAGAGCCAACGACGAAATCTGCCTGCTCTGTCAGGTAGAAACGGCCAGTGCCCTGCAAGAGCTTGACGGCATCCTGGCCGTAGAAGGCGTCGATGGCGTCTTCATCGGTCCAGCTGACCTGGCTGCGAGCATGGGTCATACCGGCAACCCGGGGCATCCGGATGTCAAGACAGCCATTTCTGATGCGATTGTGCGTATCCGCAAGGCCGGCAAGGCTGCAGGGATTCTGCAAGGAGATATCGCCCTGGCGAAGCAATACCTGGAGCTCGGCGCACAGTTTGTGGCCGTCGGGGTTGATGCGGTCTTGCTGCGACGTGCTGCAACCGACTTGCTGGCGCAGTTCAAGCACAATATTGAGTCGGTCCCCAGCCAGCCTGGCTCGGCCTACTGAATCGCGAAGCTTAAATAAAAGGGCGGGTGCGCTTTAAGTCGCACCCGCCCTTTTTATCGGCCATGTGCGCCTGAGATGCACATGGTTGCCCGGCTCCAGTTAGTCTATTTGTACGCTGGCCTTTTTGACGACTTCGCCAAGACGCTTATATTCTTCTTGCACAAATGCCTTCAGCTCTTCGCGCGATGTCGTTGCAGGTGTTGCGCCGCGCGAGGTCAGTATCCCGGTGGTCTCTGGACGGGCAACTGCAGCTTTGACCGCTTCATTCAGCTTGTCCAGCGTTGCGGTCGGCGTGCCCTTGGGTGCATAAATGGCGTCCCAGGCAAAGAAGTAGTAGCCAGGCACTCCGGCTTCATCCATCGTCGGGATTTCAGGATGGGAATCCGCGCGCTCTTTGGTGGTTACGGCCAAAGGCAGCAAAGTACCTGCAGCAATCTGGCCGGCCAGATTGGGCATGACATCGATCAGCATGTCGATCCGTCCGCCCAGCAGGTCGGTCATTGCCGCAGCGCCGCCTTTGTACGGGATATGCAGGATCTTGACACCCGTCATTTGCTTGAACAGTTCGCAGGCAATGTGCGAGGTCGTGCCATTGCCTGCAGAGCCACAGGTCAGCTGCTCGGGATTTGCCTTGCCGTAGGCGATCAGATCCTTGACCGACTGGATATTTGTGCCGGGCTGAACCACCAGCGCGGCAGCAATGGTGGTCAGGCGCGAGATGGGCTCCAGGTCGTCGATGGTGAAGCCGGGATCCTTGTAGATCCAGTGATTGATGGCGCCTGTGCCATTGGTGCCATAGGCCAGCGTGTAGCCGTCGGGTTTGGCCCGGGTGACCGAGGCCGTACCAATATTGCCACCAGCGCCGGGGCGGTTCTCTACCACAATGGTCTGGTTTAGCGTTTTGGACAGGGCGTCGGCGTAGATGCGGCCCAAGGTGTCACCACCGCCGCCGGCGGCGAAAGGTACCATCAGGGTAACGGCGTGGTCGGGGTAGGTATCGGCTTGGGCAGGTGCGGCAACGCTCAGGGCCATGGCAATGCCAAGGCTGGCGGCGGTCAGAATGGGATGAGGCATGTTGTCTCCAGTAAATTACGTTTGCCGGTACCGGTCCGCTCTGTATCAAGCTCGATTCGCCGGCAGCGTCAAGGCATTTCAGGTAATGGCCGGCAGAATGCAGGCATTTTGATTCATTAACGTGTGTAGTAATTTATCATACGAACACAGGGCGGTTCAAGCGCCCTGTGTCTGGAAACCGCAATCCGGGGGTTAAGCGTCTGCTTTTGCCTTTTCCCGCACCGGTGCCCACGGGAAGCTGTCTGGCTGGGCAGCGACTACTGCGTCAGCTTCCAGCATGGCCTGGCACTCTTCGGCGGACAATCCTGCTGACTCAAGTACTTCCAGCGTGTGCTCGCCAAGCTCGGGCGGCGAAAGCGTCTCAATGGCGGCCGTATTCTTTGTTACGCATGGGAACTCGGGAACTTCGAATTCCAGGCCGCGCAGCCCTACGTCGCGCAGTTTACCGGGTTGACGGGCCTGCTCGGGTTCAAGCACACGCTCGAGCGGCAGCACTTCGGTGAAGCCCACGCCGGCCGCACTTAGCTTGGCAACCACCTCATCGTAGGAACAGGCGGCGACGGCCTGCTTGACGATATCTTCCACCTGTTCGCGTGCCTTCTTGCGGTTGCGCAAGGTCGCCAGGTGTTCGTCGTTGGCTTGAGGCAGGCTCATGGCCGTGCAGAATTTGAGCCAGTGGGCGTCAGTGAGCATCAAAAGGTAGATCCAGCGTTCGTCGCTGGTCTGGTAGGCGCCATAACCAGGCATGCTGAACTCGCCGTGAGGTTCTCTTTCCGGTTTACCCAGCAGCTGGGTCTTCAGTTGCACGCCCACCAGGTCTCGTGCAGCAACATGCAGGCCGATTTCATAAAGGCCGACTTCGACGGGAGACACTTCGTTGCCGGCGTTTTTCTGCAGCAACGAAGAGAGCACGCCGATGACGGCATAGGCCCCGGCGAACTGGTCGTGATAGGACGGCCCCAGGCGGCTGGGACGACCGTTGGTGCGGTTGCCTTCCATGACACCACTTGAGGCTTCTGCCACAGGATTGGATGCCAGATCGTTTTCTTGAGGGCCTTCGGCATAGCCGCGAATATGACAATAAATCAGATCCGGGTTGATCTCTTTGCAGATTTCGGGCGTAACGCCCAGCTTGCGTGCAGCCTTGGGTGCCAGGTTGTGTACCAGCACGTCAGCGGTGGCAAGCAGTTTTTGGAATGCGGTGCGCCCTTCTGGCTTGGACAGATCGATGCAGACGCTTTTCTTGCCGTGGCTGTAGGCAATGAAGGTGCCGCTGGGGCCACCACGCACCAGGCTGCGGGTAGGGTCTCCGCGAGGCGGCTCGACCTTGATGACCTCTGCGCCAAGTTGCGACAGGATATGGGAAGCAAAAGGGGCTGCCAGCATGGTGCCCAGCTCGATGACGCGACGGCCGTTTAATGGACGGGGATGTTGCATGGTAGTAGACTCCAATTGATCTAATCGATAATGCATTATATATTCTTTTATTAAAGAAACTATCAGCCTATATAAAAATCTAGCTGGCACTGGGGAAATCCCGAATTATTTGGCAAACTGAAAAATATATAATGCATTATTAAGGGCCAAAGAGTCCTCTTCCCATTCTTACAACCAGGAGGCACATCGTGCAAAGACGGACATTTCTTACAGGCTGCACTGCTGCTGCAGCGACATTTTCCCTACCCGGAATAGTGCGGGCCGCAGATAGTGCGCCGGGTATTGACATGGCCAGCAAGACCGTGACTATCGGTGCCTTCACGCCTATTACCGGCCCGGTTCCGTTCTATGCGATTCTTACGCACGCGGCGGATGCATGCTTCAAGTGGGCGAACGAAACCAACGCGCTGGACGGCTGGAAGATCAAGTTCGTTACCTACGATGACGGCTATGAGCCTGCACGCAGCGTGGCCGTTACACGGCGCCTGGTCGGAGAGGACAAGATTTTTGCGCTGGCGGCGCCAGTAGGTACGGCTCAGTCGGTTGCCGTAATTCCTTACGCCAAGGAAGTGGGCCTGCCAATGATAGGGCCCATCGGCGGAGCGACCGCATTATTCTCCGAGCGCCTGGTGTTTCCGCTCTTGCCCGACTACGGTTGGTCGGCAGCATCGAACCTCGATTTCGCCATCAATGATCTGAAGAACGAGCGCGTTGCCCTGTTGTGGGAAAACGATGAGCTGGGACGATCGGCCAAGCGTGGCTTTGACATGCATATGAAAACGCTGGGCAAGGAAGCCGCTGAATCGATTCCTTTCGAGGTACGCAATACCGATTTCACCCCGCATCTGCGCCGTATCGCCAATGCCAAGGCCGAGTCCGTGATTCTGTTCGGCTCCAATGCCAACCTGGCGGCTGCGCTTAAGGCTGCCGACAGGCTGGGCTTCAAGGCCAACTGGATGGCGCCGTTCTTCACGGCTGACCCAACCACTTACAAGCTCGCAGGTCCCTTGCTGGATGGCACCTATTTCTCCTCCTGGTTGCTGCCCGTTACGGCCGATGATCCGGGCATCAAGGCTTACCGTGAAAGCGTGGCCAAACACTATCCGGGCGATCCTATCGGTGTATTTGGCCTGAATGGCTGGAGTAACGCATCGCTATTCCTGACCGGTTTCAAGGCTCTGCTGGATAGCGGCAAACCGCTAACCAGAGCTTCGCTGGTCGATGTTATGGAGACCCTCCGGAATGTGACGGTTGGTGGTGCGCGTGGTGTGAGTTTTGAGAAGGGTGATCACCGCGGCGCTCGCCAGGAAGGGATTATTCAGGCCAAGGAGGGCGGCAAGTTTGAGCTGGTGCGCGATTTCAAACCTTTCCCGGCCGATGTTTTCAACGCAAAAGTAGGTTAACAAGAGGTAGTCATGAGCAACGAATACGATGCATGGGTAGGTAGGGAAGAAGAGAGGGCTGAACGTATCCATGCGTCGGTTGCTCAGGCCATGGCGGCGACGCTGGATACGCCGGCCGGCCTTGAAGAAGGTGATGCCCTGCCGCCCGGCTGGCAGTGGCTGTTCTTCAATCCTGCGGTACGCCGCAGCGGTCTGGGTGTTGATGGTCATCCCAAGCGCGGCGGCTTCCTGCCGCCTATCGAGCTGCCTCGCAGAATGTGGGCGGGCAGTCGCCTGCAGTATCTCGCCGATATACATGTGGGTGACGAAGCTATCCGGCGCAGTCGCATTGCCAAGGTGGTAAACAAAGTGGGCAAACGCGGTTCGTTGTGGTTCGTAACGGTCGAACACACGACCGGTGTGAATGGCAAGCCGTGCATTGTCGAAGAACAGGACATTGTCTATCGCGAGGCTACGCCGCCGAACGCCACGCCGGCGCCCACAGCCGAGCGTTACGACGCACAGGCCGAGTGGGGCCGCGAGGTGCAGCCCGACACCACGTTGCTGTTCCGTTATTCGGCCCTGACCTTCAATGGTCATCGCATTCATTACGACCAGAACTATGCCCGCAACGAAGAGGGTTATCCCGACCTGGTCGTGCACGGACCACTCACGGCAACGCTTCTGCAGCAGTTGGCGCTTGAACAGGGTGCAGGCAAGTCGCTGGATTGCTTCGAGTTTCGCGGCGTCAGCCCCTTGTTCGTGAGCCGGTCTTTCAGGATCGAAGGACGTACACAGGACGACGGTTCGCTGGCGCTGTGGGCGCGTGGGCCAGACGGCGAGCTTGCCATGTCGGCAACCGCCACATTTCGATAATTTATTTCAGTGAAAACTTAGTAGACGTAGACAGGAGCGGATAGAAAATGACACAGCATATGAGTGGGCCGGCAAATCTTAATGGCCAGGTGGCGGTGATCACTGGTGGAGCAGGGGCCATGGGGCGGGCGATCTCCAATGCTTTCAGACAAGCCGGCGCAACGGTTATTGCAACCGACATTGCAGAATCAGCCAGCATAGGCGAGGGCGTTGAATATCGCCAGTACGATGTGACGTCGCGCGAGCAAACCGACACTCTGCTTGATGCCGTGATTGCTGAACACGGCCGGGTCGATATTCTCGTTCTGTGTGCCGGCATTATTGCCCGCAGCTCGCTGGAAGACAGTACAGACGAAGAATGGGACTCCATCATGGCGGTGAATGTTCGTGGTGTCGTCAATCCCACGCGCAAGCTGTTCCCCATCATGTGCAAGCAGGGTTTCGGCAAGATTCTGGCTGCTGGATCCATTGCAGCGAAGAACGGTGGTGTGGCTTCCGGTCCGGCCTATGTGGCCGCGAAATCGGCTGTGCACGGCATGGTGCGCTGGATGGCCAAGGCAGGTGCGCCGCATGGCGTATATGCCAACACGCTGGCTCCCGGACCGGTCGAAACCGCGATGTGGGCAAGTATCACGAAAGAAGGTGCGCCCGCCGCCAACGCCACCGTACCCCTCGGCCGTTATGGCAATGCTGAAGACATTGCACAGGCTGCGCTGTTTCTTTGCTCTCCTGCTTCCAACTGGATTACCGGCACGTCGCTGGATATCAGTGGCGGCATGTGGATGGACTAAATCAGGAGCAACACTATGACAGGACAAAAACCGATTGTGATTGGATTCATCGGGCTGGGTGTCATGGGCGGTGTAATGTGCCGCAACATGGCCCTGAAGCACGGCGGTGACGTCGTTGCCTACGACATGAATTCCGAAGCCTTCCAGATTCTGGAAGGCACCAAGGCGCGCCGCGTTGAAACGGTAGCCGATGTGGCCGCAGAAGCGGATTACGTTTTCCTATCGTTGCCCGGTGGGCCGCAGGTCGAGCAGGTATGTCTGGGTGCCGGCGGATTGACTGAGTCCGCACGGCGCCCGGCAACCATCGTGGACCTGAGCACCACCACCGTTGCCTCAGCGCGTGCGGTCGCGGCCAAGCTCGCGGACCTGGGTGTGGAGTTTGCCGACGCCCCGGTCGCCCGCACTCGTGAAGCGGCACAGCGCGGCGAGCTGAGCATAATGGTCGGAGCTTCCTCCGATGTGTATGCACGCGTCAAGCCCATGCTCGATTACATCGCTTCAGATGTCACGCATTGTGGTGACGTAGGCTGTGGCCAGGTCGTCAAGCTGATCAACAACGCATTGGTGTTCGAGAACACCGTGGCGCTTGCCGAGATGATGGTGTTGGGCAAGCGTGCCGGTGTCGAGCCGGAAGTATTGCTGGATGCTGTTTCCAAGGGATCGGGCGACAGCTTTGTGCTGCGCAATCACGGACGCAAGGCGATGCTGCCCAGGACGTTCCCGGACAAGGCCTTTCCGCCTGAGTACGTGCTCAAGGACATCAGCTATGTGCTGGAGCTGGCCTCACAATCGGGCCTGACGGCACACGTCACCGAGCTGGCCCAGCGCTACTACACGGCTACGGCCAGCGAAGGATGGAGCGGACGCTATTTTCCGGCCGTCATCGAAGTCATTGATCAAGGCATTGGTCCGGCAAAAGCTTCAACCTGAAGGGATGCACTCAAATGGCTGACATCATTGGATTGATCTGGGCGGGCACCATAAGCGGGTGTCTGTATGCGATGGGCGCGGTTGGGCTTGTGCTTATCTATAAAAGCTCTAACGTTGTGAACTTTGCCCACGGTAATCTTGCTGGCCTGGCGGCGTTTCTGGTCTTCGGATTCACGGCCGGTACCTTCGCCAATTTGTCCTGGGGGGCGGCGGTCGTCATATCCCTGGCCATCATGGTGCTGGTCATGGCGGTCACTTACCTTCTGATCGCACCGCTGGTGTTCAAGTCCGATCTGACCAGTACGATTGCCACGCTGGGTGTTGGCCTGATCGCGCAAGGCGTCACGCAATTGCTGTTCGGGTCAAACGTGGTGTCACTGGATCTGCCTTTGCCAAGGTGGATGGTCGAGCTCGGCCCCATACGTGTGTCGTCCTACGATCTGGCGGTGCTGTGTGTAACCGCGCTGGCTATTGGCGGCCTGTACCTGCTGATTGAGCGCACCCGCCTTGGCATTGCCTTCCGGGCGGTGTCGGCCAATCCGTTTGCCAGCCGGGTGTGCGGCCTGAACCTGCGGCGCACTCATATGTTTTCCTTTATTGTGGCCGGCTTGCTGGGCCTGATTGCATCGCTGTTGATCGTGCCCACCACCTTTCTTTCTTCAACCAGCGTGGCGTCTTTCATGCTGCAGGCGTTTGGTGCTGCCGTGGTTGGTGGCTTCAATAGCCTGCCCGGAGCGGTCGTGGGTGGAATCTTCATCGGTGTCGTCATGAACCTGCTGTCGTTCTACATCGCGGCCGAGTTCAGCAACACCTACATGCTGCTTATTATCTTGCTGGTGCTGAATGCCTTCCCGCAAGGTGTGCTGTCCATACGCGGAGGTGCTCGTGTCTAATTTAAGTTTATCGGCCAACCAGGCCCCGGACGCTTCGGATGCGTCTGAACTGCAGGACAAGCCGAAGCGCAGTCTGCTGTCCAGCGCGTTCACCGTGGCTGTGCTGGTCATTCTGCTTGTGCTGCCCATGATGGCCGGTGGTTACTGGACCTTTACCCTTGGTCTGTGCTTTGCCAATGCCATCGCCATTCTTTCCGTCAGCTTCCTTGTGCGTTACGGGGGGGAAGTGTCTATCGGTCACGGTGTGTTTGCCGCGTCCGGCGCGTATACGGTTGCGCTGGTCGAAAAGTATCTGGGCCTGTCGGTGCTGGTCGGTCTGCCTGTTGCCGCTGTGGTGGGCGCTGTGCTCGGTGCCATCTTTGCATTCCCGTCGAGACATTTGTCGGGAATTTATCTTGCAGTGGCCACGATGGCGCTTGCGTTGGCCTTGCCTGAAGTGCTGTTGCATTTCTCGGAAATCACAGGCGGCTATGGCGGTCTGTATGTAGGCCTGGATGCAATTGCCGGCGTGTCCAAGGACCTTCAGCGCTATTACCTGCCGCTGGCCGGGCTGATTGCGGTGGTCTTGCTGCTGCGCCACTTCCGCTCTTCGCGCCAGGCCATGGCCTTGCTGCTGATTCGCACCTCGGCACATGCGGCCGAATCATTTGGCATCAGAAGGAGCTGGGCTCGTCTGTCGTGCATGGCCCTGAGCGGAGGGATCGCTGCCATCGCCGGTGCACTGCTGTCGTTCAGCTCATCCACGGTATCGCCCAACAGCTTTACGCTGTGGACTTCCATTTTCCTGCTGGTGGGGTCGGTTGTCAGCCTGTATTCACTGACTCTGGTTGGCAGCGTCATTGGTGGCTTGTTCCTTACCCTGGTGCCTTTGCTGCTTGCCGGTGCGGGCGACTGGGTGCCCATACTTTACGGTGCGGCCTTGCTATCCGTTGTTCAGGGATTTAACGCTTTGCCGGCGCACTTGCGCGCACGTCTGGATGGGAGCCGATCATGAGTACAGCCGTCATGACAAAAGTGGACTCTTTGCTGGTCGATAACCTGTCGCTGTCCTTTGGCGGGGTCAAGGTGCTGACCGATATCAGCATGAGCCTGAACGCAGGCGACATTACCGGATTGATCGGTCCCAACGGAGCAGGCAAGACCAGTTTCTTCAATTGCCTGACGGGGATTTATTCACCCCAGAAGGGCAGCATCAGAATGGGTGAGGAGCGACTCGAGAAAGTACCTCCGACCCAGCGCGCCGCTTTGGGCTTTTCCCGCAGCTTCCAGCACGTTGCCTTGTGCCCCGAGCTGACCGTGGCCGAAAACGTGATGATAGGGCTTGACCGTTTGTCGCGCACTGGATGGCTGAGTGCTTTCCTGCCTTTGGCCGGTGGGCGCGCCGAGCGCCAGCATAACCGGCAACGTGCGCAAGAAGCACTTGAACGTCTGGGTATAGCCCACGTGGCAGACCTTATGCCTTCGGAGTTGCCGCCAGGCTTGCTGCGGCTGGCCGAGATTGCACGCGCCATCGTCGGAGAACCCAAGGTGCTGTTGCTGGACGAGCCGGCAGCGGGATTGAACTCGGTCGAGACCAGAAGCCTGGCGCTGGCACTTAAGTCGTTGCGTTCCCCCGACCTTGTGCTGGTCGTGGTCGAGCATGACATGGATCTGATCATGGATGTATGCGACCGGATCTATGTGTTGAACGTTGGCAAGCTCCTGGCGTCGGGCAGCCCCGATCAGGTTCGGGACAATCCCGATGTGGTTCGGGTCTATTTGGGGGATGAAGATGAGTGAAGGCGGTCGCAAACTGCTCGAAGTTTCGGATCTGGTGATTCGCTATGGTGCCGGGCCTGTGGTGCACGGCATATCCCTGAGCATGCACGAATCTGCTGTAGCCGCCATGCTGGGTGCCAACGGTGCAGGCAAGTCCAGCACCATGCGGGCAATTGCCGGCCTGGAGCCGGCCCAGGGCAAGATCGTTTTCGACGGTAACGATATAAGCGGTCTGAATGCGGGGCAACGTTTCCAGCGGGGTATCGTTTACGTGCCGGAAGGGCGTGCAATCGTTACCGACCTGACGGTTGCCGAAAACCTGGTGCTGGGCTCTTATTTTGTAGACAAGAATACCCGCTCGCAGCGTCAACAGATGGTCCTGGAATTCTTCCCGGAGATTGTCAACCGGCTGAAGTCTCCAGCGGGTCTGCTCAGTGGCGGCGAGCAGCAGATGCTTGCCATCGGGCGGGCATTGATGTCGGGTCCGCGCCTGCTGTTGCTCGATGAACCCTCACTGGGTCTGGCGCCCTTGCTGGTTGCGCGGGTCTATGAAAGATTGGGTGCCATTCAGAAAGAACAGGGCCTGACGGCCCTGCTGGTCGAACAAAGCTTTCACGTTGCGGCCAAGCTGGCCGATCATGCCTGGGTCATGCGTCATGGTCACATTGTGGGCCAACTGGATGCGCAGGCCATGCGCAGTCGTGAAGGTCGTCAGCAGGCCATAGATGCCTATCTGGGGGCGCGCCAGGAAACCGAAGAGGCTGTTCACGCCTGAGGAGCAAATGATGAAGACATTCAAGTTGGAAGGCAGGATCATCGCCAGCGGCTTGCAGTTTCCGGAAGGTCCGGTTGCGCTGCCCGATGGCAGTGTCCTGGTAACCGAGATTGCCTCGGGCAATCTTGTACGGGTTACGGACAGCGGCGAAAAGCAGATTGTGGCCAAAGTCGGGGGCGGACCCAACGGTGCGGCGTTGGGTCCGGATGGCCACTGCTATGTATGCAATAACGGTGGCTTCAGCTGGCGTACCGACGACGGTTTTACACGGCCTACCGGTGCCGCTCACGATTACAAGCACGGATCCATTCAACGCGTGGATATTGCCACCGGTAAGGTCGAGACGCTTTACACCGAATGCGATGGCGAGCCCTTGCACGGCCCGAACGACATCGTTTTCGATAAGCATGGCGGCTTCTGGTTCACCGATTTTGGCAAGACTTTCGATGATCGCATTATGCGTGGAGCGGTGTACTACGCCACGGCGGACGGGCGCTCGATCCGTCGTGTGGCCAAGCATGTTCTGACCGCCAATGGCATAGGGCTTTCCCCGGACGGCAAGACGCTGTATGTGCCGGAAACCGAGACCAGTCGCTTGTGGTCCTATCCTGTGCTCGGGCCGGGCGAGCTGGCACTCGAGCCCTGGCCGTCTCCCAATGGCGGGCGTCTGGTTCACGGCTTGCCGGGCTATCAACGCTTTGATTCACTTGCCGTGGAAGAGAACGGCAATATTTGCGTGGCGACTCTGGTGCGGGGTGGCATCAGTGTTTTCTCTCCGGAAGGTGAGTTGCTGGAATTCCACGAGGCTCCTGAAGGCTACTGCACCAATATTTGTTTCGGTGGACCTGAGCGGCGCACGGCTTACATCACCTTATCGGGTTACGGGCAGCTTCTGGCCGTGGAATGGCCAAGGGCTGGCCTGCCCCTGTGTGCGTGACCATCTATCTTTCAAGGATTCAAGCATGAAGCAGAAAATCAATGCTATTCGTCGTAGCGTTCTGGGAGCGGCTACGGGTGCTGTGGTGCTGGCCGTGGCGGGTATGCCGTTGTCCGCCGCAGCGCAGGACTGGCCTCAAAAGCCCATTCGTATTGTGGTGCCGTATGCACCGGGCCAGGGTGCCGACATCCTGACCCGTGTCATTGCGGATGAGCTGGGCAAGCGTGTAAGCCAGCCTATCGTGGTCGAAAACAAGGCCGGTGCCGGAGGCAATATAGGGACAGCTTCGGTAGCCAGGGCGCAACCAGATGGGTACACCTTTCTGCTAGGCACGAATGCCACGAACGCAGCAAACGAGTTTCTTTATGAAAACATGGAATTCAACCCGGCAAGCGATTTTGCACCAGTGGCCATGATCGGCCTCTTGCCCATGGTGATCTCCACCTCGACAGACCAGTTTCCGCAGAACGGAATCCAGGAGTTGATCAAGCAGGCTCAGGCCAGGCCTGACGCCCTCGAGGTCGGCCTGCCCAGTACGACCGCACAAGTTGTATTTTCCGAGTTCGTGCGCTCGGCCAAGGCGCCATTGTTTTCGGTACGCTATAAATCGTCTTCGCAGTCCATGACCGATGCCATCGGCGGCCGTGTTCCCCTGGTTATCGATACCGTCACGGCAACCCGTCCACAGGTTGCGGGCGGCAAGTTAACGCCGCTGGGGGTCACGTCACCCAGTCAGACCAGCATGCTGCCTGGTGTGAAAACCGTTGCCGAGCAGGGGCTGCCTGGCTTCAATATTGTGGCCTGGGATGCATTATTTGCACCCAAAGGGACGCCGCCTGAAATCGTCAAAGCCATGAGCAAGCATATCCAGGCGATTGTCGAACAGTCTGAAGTTCAAAAGAAAATGCAGGATATAGGAGTTGAACCACTCTCCATGGATGACGTGGAGCTTACTGATTTCGTTGCGAAAGAGCGCGAAAAGTGGGGAAACATCATTAAAGAAGCCGGTATCAAACTCAGATAAACCATAGTTTTGGCTGGATACCTTCAAAGCGCCTTGACGCGCTTTTAAAAAAAATGCATTATGCATTATCGATTTAAGAAATGACCAGGAGAAAGTAAAGTGACTACAGCTCAAGTTGAAGAAATCCAATCGGCCGTTGGTAACGCACCCGCAGAAGGCCGCATCACCGACGAGGCCGTTGCCGCCGCTCGCGCCATGATCGGCCTGCAACTGCGTCCGGAAGGCCCTTACCTGCAAGACGCAACTGCCGATACGCTGCGCAACTGGTGTAACGGTATTGGTGACCTGAACCCTCTGTACCGTGAGACCGGCTACGCTTCGGGCACGCGCTATGGCACACAGATCGGCCATCCCATGTTTCCCATGGCATTCGGCTGGCTGGGTCGTACCCGCTGGGGCCTGCCAGGCGTACACGGCTTCTATGCCGGTAACGACTGGGAATTGTTCCGCCATGTTCGTCCCGGTGACCGTGTAACCGCGATCGAGCGCGTAGTGGGTGTCGAGGAAAAAGAAAGCAAGTTCTCCGGCCGCCTGGTGCTGCAATATGTCGAAGCGTCCTATTTCAACCAGCGTGGCGAGTTGCTCGCACGTGCGCTGGGTACTTGCACACGCCACGAGCGCAAGGCCGCCCGTGACGCCGGCAAGTACAAGGAAATCGAACAGCACCAGTACACCGATGAAGAGCGCGACAACATCGACATGATGGTCCTGAATGAGCCCAAGAATATTCGCGGCGCCTCGGTGCGCTATTGGGAAGAAGTCGAGGTTGGTGAAGAGTTGCCAACCATCGCACGCGGCCCTCTGTCGCTGATGGACACCATGGGCTTCCTGGTGGGCTGCGGTCGCGGCCATACTCACGGTGTCGTGCTTCAGGCTGCCGTCAAGCACCCTGGCCACTTCTTCCGCAACCCTGAAGCGGGCGGCGGCGTGGAATACACAGGTATTGGCCACCACCGTGAATCGGTTGCCAAAGAGGTCGGTGTGCCCGGCACTTACGACTACGGTCCACAGCGTTCGTCGTGGATGTGCTCGCTGGTCACCAACTGGATGGGTGATGCAGGTGTGCTCAAGCGTGTTCGTACCGAAATGCGCCGTTTCAATATCATGGGCGATACCACCTACTGCAAAGGCAAAGTCATCCGCAAGTACGTGAAAGACAACGTCGGCCTGGTCGATATCGAACTGGCAGCAGTCAACCAGCGTGGTGAAGTCACCACTCCGGGTCTGGCTACGGTTGCATTGCCTTCGCGTGATGTGAAGCATTCCGTATTCCTGGATGGTTCGGCAATCGATCTCGAGTTGCCAGTCGTTCGTTGAGATATCACTCCCGGATTAGCTGTGAGACAGTCCTATGCATTTGAATGATTCAGCTGGTGTGTCCGGACAACCCCTCTCGGGTTGCCGGGTTCTGGAGCGTTCGCGCACCGCGGCTTCGGCGTATGCCGGTCGGCTGCTGGCCGCCATGGGGGCGACAGTGATCATGCTGGAACCATCAGGCGGGTCCCGGCTGCGCCGGGCAGCGCCTTTCGTCGAGGAAACCGGCGAGAGTGCGTTGTTCGCCTACCTGTCTGTTGGGAAGCGCAGTATTGTGTGTGATACCGATACGGCGGAAGGCCAGGAGCTGTTGCAGCAAGAACTCCGGGAAGCCGATATTCTTATCGACGATACACCTGTAAAAAGCCGGGCCGCGCATGGCGTGGACCCGGAGGTGGTAAAGCAGATCAACGACAGGTTGATACATGTCAGCGTGTTGCCCTTCGGTGCCACCGGCCCGAAGGCAGATTGGGATGGCGAGGAAATCAACCTGCTGCATGCCGGCGGTGAAGGTTATTTGCTGCCTAACGGCTTGTCGACCGAGCTCTTTCCCGATCGCCCGCCGTTGAAAATATACGGAAACTTTGGCAGCTATCAGGCAGGCTGTATGGCTGCCCTTGGCGCATTGTCTGCCTGGTGGGTGGTGGATCAGGTGGGCGGCCAGTATGTGGATGTCTCTGTTCAGGACGCCGTTCTGGCAGTGGGGGCGTTTGCCCTGCAGCGTCTGGGAGATGGGTCGCTTGAACATCGCCTGCAACGCAGCTTCAAATACGGTGGTGTGTTTGAAACCCAAGACGGCTATATAGAACTGCTTACGCTCGAAGACCGGCAATGGGCATCGCTGGTGCAACTGTTGGGTGCTCCTGCGTGGGCTACGGAACCGGAATTTTCTGACCCGCTTGAGCGCAGCAAACGCGGTGCGGAAATCAATGAAAAAATTCGTGGGTGGATGCGACAGCACCCATCTGACGAGATCGTGGACAAGGCTCAGCAACTGGGTGTGCCTGTTGGCAAGTACCGCCCGCCTGCCGAGGTCGTCCAGGGCGAGCACGAAAGGGCGCGCCAGCTTTTTGCCGCCGGCACGCTGGCAGGTGGGCAAAGTGCGCTGTTTTTGAAAGCACCGTTTCAGTTTCGCTGTACGCCGCTGCAGGGCGGTGGACAAGTGCCTGAACTCAATGAACTGGCCCAGGAGGCATCATCATGAGCCAGACGGCTGTTGCTGCACCGCTCAAAGGCGTGCGGATTGCTGATTTCACCATTCATGCCGCCGGACCTTTCTGCACGCACTTATGGTCACAATTGGGGGCTGAGTGCATCAAGATAGAGAGCCAGACCAGGCCCGATGCCTTTCGCAAGCCGCATGCGGTTTACGGCCGGATGTCGGCGGCCACATTTGATCAGGTTTCGGCCAACAAGCTGTCCATCCGGCTGAACCTGAAGCAACCCGAAGCCGTTGCGTTGGCGAAGCGTCTGGTCGGTGTTTCCGATGTCGCCGCCGAGAGCTTCCGTCCGGGTGTCATGAAACGCCTGGGTCTGGATTTTGATGCGCTGAAAGAGATCAAGTCCGATCTGGTGATGCTTTCCTTGTCATCCTGCGGCCAGGACGGTCCGGATTCACACTTTGCCGGCTATGCACCGCTATTCGGCGCCTGGGGTGGGCTGGGCTGGATGAGCGGCTACAGCGATGGTCCGCCAGTCGAAATGCGTCACGTCATGGACCATGCGGCAGGCACACACGCGGCGCTTGCCCTGATGGCGGCACTGCACCAGAAACGGCGTACAGGCTTGCCTCAGCATGTGGACCTGGCCGCACGTGAGGTCGCTTCGGCCATGATAGGCGATGCCCTGTTGCTGGCCAGCCTCGGCCAGATTCCGGAACGTACCGGAAACGGCGACCTGGCCATGGCGCCGCACGGTGTGTATGCCACCGACAAGCACGACCGCTGGCTGACTCTGGCAGTCAGGGATGACGAGGAATGGCTGGCATTGCTGCGGGTATTGGGGCAGGATAATTCAGATGTCCGCTTCAGCACGGCAGCCGCCCGTCGACAGCATCGCGAAGAACTCGATGCCTGCCTGGGTCAGTGGCTCGCCTCCCGTGATGCCGACAGCATTGCCGGGCAGTTGCAGGCAAACGGCGTTAGCGCACATGTTTCCTGGAATATGGAAGATGTTGCCGGCGATGCGCACCTGCGCGAGCGCAAGGCAACGGTAGAAGTCAGCGGAGAGAACATCCCGCCCAGGCTGGTTGTGGGTTCTCCCGTTCATTACAGTAAAACCGGCGATGTCGGCATACGCAGGCTCACACCTGCACTGGGTCAGGACGAAGATTATGTGTTCGGCGAATTATTGGGGCTGAGCACGGCTCAGCGTGCTGAACTTCAGCAGCGCGAAATCATTTTCTGATTCCAAGGTATTATTTTTAAAAGTTAACTTGAAAAGGGCTTCTCTATGCAAGGCGATAACGCAACAACTTCAATCTACCTGGTGCTCGACATGGAGAATGACCTGGTCCATGCTGACGGCCCCAATGGCAAGGCCGGGTACAGCGAACAGGTGCGTGGCCGCCGGATCGTCGAAAACACACGTGATGCGATCAGCAAGGCGCGTGCCGCCGGTCTGCACATCGGCTTTGTCCGTGTCGGCTTTTCGCCCGACTACCGTGAATGCCCGCCAAATTCGCCGATATTCTCGGGGGCGCGCAAGAATGGCATCTTCAAGCTGGGTGAGTGGGGCACTGAAGTGCACCCCGATCTGGGCAAGCAGCCCGGCGATTTCGATATCGTGAAGCACCGCGTCAGCCCGTTCTATGCGACTAACCTCGAAGCCATATTGCGGGCCAAAGGCATACGCCGTATCTATTGTTCAGGTATCTCCACCAATGCGGTAGTACAGGCTATGGTGCGTGAAGGCCACGACCGAGACTACGAAATTGTGGTGCTGGAAGACTGCTGCGCCGGCATTACGGCAGAAGAGCACGATAATGCGCTGAAGGGCTTGCAGCGCTTCTGCACAATCACCAATTCCAAAGACGTGGTTTTTGAGTGAGCCCTGCATGAGCGGTACTGAACGCAGTTTGCTGTTTGTGCCCGGCGACCGGCCGGATCGCTTCGACAAGGCGGTAGCTTCTGGCGCGCATCAGGTCGTTCTTGATCTGGAAGACGCCGTTGCGCCGGCATCCAAGGATCAGGCCAGAACCATGGTGCGTGAATGGCTGGCAGCAGGTAACCAGGCGGCCGTACGCATTAATGCCGTCGACACGCCCTGGCACGAAGACGACCTTCAGATGCTGAAGGCGTTTCCCAGTGCGGTCGTCATGCTGGCCAAGGCTGACGATATATCGCTTGCGCGCGCCTCTGATGCACTGCCCGGCCATCAGTTCATCGCCCTGCTTGAGACTGTTGCAGGCTATGTGAAGCTGTCAGAGCTTTGTGCGGTAACAGGTCTTAAGCGTATTGCCTTTGGCAGCATCGACTTTTCCGTCGATAGCGGTATCGCAGACGAGGGCGAGGCCCTGACGGCCGTCCGGACCCAGATTGTGCTGGCTTCCCGGTATGCCGGCCTGGCTGCTCCGATAGATGGGGTCAGCACCGAGTTTACAGACGAGCAGTGCATGCGTGCTGACGCCTTGCGTTCACGCAGCCTGGGTTTTGGCGGTAAGCTGTGCATACATCCACGCCAGACCGCTGCGGTAAACAATGCCTATTTGCCGACAGCCGAGGAAGTCGACTGGGCCCGGCGGGTGCTGCAGGCCTTCGAATCCAGTGGTGGCGGTGCTACTGCCCTGGACGGAAAGATGATAGATAAGCCGGTCGTAGACCATGCGCGCCAGGTTTTGGCTGATAACGAGCGACGCGGGAAGGCATAACAGGTAAAATTCTACGGGTCAATAACTATAAGTGGAACCGGCTCCGAAGCTTTTTATCGGTTTTCCGGTCTGGAACGCACACATTAAGCTGAACCTATGGACTACCGAACAAAAGAAGAGCAAGTAGCAGACTATCTGCGCGAACGCATTATTTCGGGTGTATACCCAAGGGGCTCACGCTTGAAACAGGCAGAGATCGCAGAGCAGCTGCAACTCAGTATCACGCCGGTGCGCGAGGCACTCAAACTGCTCGAGGCCGAAGGTTACGTCGAAGGCGGGTCGTATCGCGGGGCGCGTGTGGTTCCCTTTGATGCGTCAGCATCCAACGAGATCCTTCAGTTGCGCCTGCAACTGGAGTCGCAACTGGTGCGTAGCGCCGTTGAAAAGATCACCACACAAGACATAGAAGATTTGCGTGCTCTGGCCAACGAGTTCGAGCAGGCATTTGCTTCAGGCGACCGGGCTACCGCTCGCGGCGTCAATTACCGCTTTCACCGGCGACTCTACGATATTGCCCAGCTGCCCCAAACCCTGCACTTTGTCCAGATACTCTGGGCGCGCTATCCCTTTGATCTGATCAACTCGGCTTCGGGGCGTGGCAAGCATGCCGTCGATGAGCACGATGAGATCCTGAGTGCGTTCGCTGCAGGTGACTCAACGGCTGCAATGCTGGCAATGCGCAAGCATATCGAGTCGGGCTGGGATGTCTTGCTCGACGTGAAAAAAGATTCGTGACCCTTCAGGCCATGCCTGCAATCGGGCAGGCATGGCCTTCAACAATCAGTCGACGCTCAGATCCAGGCTTTTGATCACGGCGCCCCACCGGTTGATTTCCATATCCAGAAATTCCTTGAGCTGATCCGGAGTCATATTGCCTTCGGCATTAAAGCTATGGGTGGCCAGTTTCTGGCGCACATTGTCTTGTTGCAGTACCTCGTTCACCACGGTGTTGAGCTTGCTGACAACAGCGTCGGGCGTTCCGGCAGGTGCAAATATTCCAAACCATGCGGTAATGTGCAGGTCAGGGTAGCCTGACTCGACAAAAGTTGGCACGTCAGGCAACTCATCCAGGCGATTCTTGCTGGTCACTGCCAGTGCACGCAATTTGCCTGCCTCGATATGTGGCAGTACGGCGCTGGGTGTGGAAAAGTACATTTCCACATGGCCGCCCAGCAGGTCAGTCACGGCTGGGCCACCGCCTTTGTAAGCAACGCTGACGATGTCGGCATTGGTCGTTTGCTTGAACAGTTCGCCCGACAGGTGTGCCGTGGTTCCAACCCCCGAGTTCGCAAAGTTGATGGTGCCTGGCTTCTGTTTGGCCAGCGTGATCAGTTCATCCAGCGTCTGCGCGGGCAACTGAGGATTGACAACCAATATCAGCGGCAAGGTTGCGGCCAGCGCAACGGGGGTCAGGTCTTTCTGCGTGTCAAAGGGCAGCTTCTTGTACAAGGTCGCATTGATCGGAAAAGAGGTAATGGGCATGACCAGCGTGTAGCCGTCGGGCTTGGCCCTGGTAGCCTGGGTTACCCCTACATTGCCGGCTCCGCCGGGCTGATTTTCCACCACCACGGTCTGGCCCAGCTTTTTGGACATCTCGTCGGCCAGCAGGCGCGCGGTGAAGTCGGTTCCACCACCCGGCGCAACCGGCACGATCAGGCTGACAGGTTTCTCGGGGTATGCAGCGTGGGCACCTGCGACCGCGCCGCCGGCCAGAAGCAGGACTGCGCCCAGCCTTGCAAGTTTGCTTAGGGAATACATGGACATGTCTCCTCCAATAATTTGTTTACTGGTTAAATAGTAATGCAGAATGCATTCTATACTTAATGAAAAAAGACCGAATCTGATCGATGCTATAGGGAAAAAGTGAGAAAAAAAGCTATTTATTCTAGTTGTGGCTACTAAAATAATGCATTATGAGCGCAAAGTCAAAAGATTTTCTGCTGTGCAAGCGCGTGCTTTCGCCTGTTTATTTCTGGATAAATTCACCGTTCAGATAGAACCACTGTCCGTCTTCCCGGACAAAATGACTGACTTCATGCAAGCGCGTTGCTTCCCCGGCCAGCCGGGACCTGGCCACGAACTCGACGGTAGCGTGGGTTGCATCCTGCAAGGTATGGCTGCGCACCTGCAGGCCCAGCCATTTCATGCCGGGCGGATTTGCTTCCAGACTGGCCGGGCGAGTGCTGGCATGCCAGGTTTTCAACAGATACTCCAGCTCGTCCAGCACAAATGCACTGTATCGTGATCGCATCAGGGTTTCCGCATCCGGCGCCTGCAGATAGCGTTCTCCGTGATGCCAGCGTGCGCAGCAGGCCTCGTATGTCTCTGTACTGCCGCAAGGGCAGGATACGGCCGATGAGGTTCTGGAGGATTTCTTCATCTGTTGGCATGCGGTAGTCGGGTCGTGCAGTGTAGCGCCGCAGGCCCCGTTACGCTTAAGGACCAGGCTGGCTACAATCCGGACATGATCATGATTTTCCTTACTAGCTGAGTTATCACGGATATGGAACTGCGTCAGCTGCATTACTTTGTCAAGGTCGTCGAGGTGGGCAGCATGGGTCGGGCCGCCCGTGATCTGGGTGTGGTGACCTCCGCGCTCAGCCAGCAAATCAGCCGCCTTGAAAGCGAGCTGAGCACCCGGCTTCTGCAACGCACCTCTACGGGGGTTGTGCCAACGGCGGCCGGCCTGGCGTTGCGCCAGGAAGCCGAACTGGTGCTGCGCCATGCTGCCAGCGCCGTGCAAGCAGCCCAGGCGGCGCGCCTGGCAGGGCGGGTTTCGATAGGCATGGCGCCCACGACCTCTTCTGTATTGGGCGTGCCTTTCATGCAGGCCATGCAAGCTCGCTATCCCGACGTCAGGCTGCATCTGGTTGAAAGCCTGTCGGGCAACCTGTCACAGTTGCTGGGCAGGCGCCAGCTTGACCTGGCGGTGTTGTTCCACGCAGGCAGCCGGCAAGGCTGGACTTTATTGCCTGTACTGACCGAGCAGTTATTTGTCGTGCTCCGGCCTGATCGTTTCCCCTTGCCAGAAGCAGACGCGTTGACGCTGCAGGATATTGTTGAGCTGCCGCTGGTTTTGCCCACAGGCTCGCACGGCCTGAGGGCGATTATTGATGCCGCGTTCTTTCATTATGGTCATGAGCCCAATGTGGTGGCAGACGTGGACGGCCTGTCTGTCCTGATGGATATCGTGCACGCAGGCCTGGCAGCCACCATACAGCCGGGCGCAGCTGTGGTGCGGGCAAACGACAGGCAATTGCTGCGAATTCCTTTGATGCACGAGCTGATGGTGCGACGCAATATGGTTGCCAGCCTGTCCGATGATCAACTGTCTCCCGCGGGTTTGGCGGCAAGAGTCGTCCTGATGGATGTCATGCGTACGCTGGTGGCCGACGGTCGCTGGCCGGGTGCTACGCTGGCAAACTAAAACCACAAAGTCTTCATGGTTTGTGAATGCCTGTAGTGAAATAGATCATGGCGGGGCAACAGAAATGAGCATACAGTATCGCCAATATATATTGCGATACGAGCCCCTATATGTTGGATGTCCTTGTAATTGGTGGTGGTAATGCCGCCCTGTGCGCCGCCTTGTGTGCACGCGAAGCCGGCGCCAGTGTCCTGCTCCTTGAGGCCGCGCCGCGCGAGTGGCGGGGTGGAAACTCCAGCCATACCCGTAACTTGCGTTGCATGCACGATGCGCCCCAGGATGTCCTGGTCGATGCCTATCCCGAAGAAGAGTACTGGCGTGATCTTCTTGCCGTAACCGGCGGCCAGACCAATGAAAAGCTGGCACGGCTGGTGATTCGCGCGTCTTCGACCTGTAGGGGCTGGATGCGCAAGCACGGCGTGCATTTTCAGCCGCCTCTGTCGGGTGCGCTGCATGTTGCCCGTACCAATGCCTTCTTCATGGGGGGCGGAAAAGCCCTCGTCAATGCTTACTACCGCAGCGCAGAAAATCTGGGCGTGCAGATACGCTATCAGTCCCCGGTCGATCGGCTCGAGATCAAGGATGGGCGCTTTGTCGCGGCCTACGTCGGCGGCGTGCGGATAGAAGCGCGCAGCTGTGTTCTGGCAGCCGGAGGTTTCGAGTCCAATCGCGAGTGGCTGCGCGAAGCCTGGGCCCAGAATGAGCGCGGAGAATGGCCGGTCGACAACTTTCTTATCCGTGGCACCCGCTACAACCAGGGCGTGCTGCTCAAGCACCTGTTCGAGGACCATGGCGTCGACAAGATCGGTGATCCTACTCAGGCACACATGGTCGCGATTGATGCGCGTGCGCCGCTGTATGACGGCGGTATCTGTACCCGTATCGACTGTGTGTCGCTGGGCGTGGTGGTGAACCGCGAGGCACGGCGCTTTTACGATGAAGGCGAAGATTTCTGGCCTAAGCGCTATGCCATCTGGGGGCGCTTGCTGGCAGGCCAGCCAGGCCAGATTGCCTATTCCATTATCGACAGCAAGGCGGTCGGACGTTTCATGCCGCCGGTGTTTCCTGGCGAGACGGCCAACAGCCTGCCTGAACTGGCAGCCAAGCTCGGTCTGGACATTGACGTGTTCATGCACACATTGAACAGCTATAACCAGGCCTGCCGGGTTGGTACCTTCGATCACACCAAACTGGATGACTGTCATACCGAAGGGCTGGAGCCCGCCAAAACACACTGGGCATTGCCGATAGACAAGCCTCCCTACTATGGTTATGCGCTGCGCCCCGGGGTCACCTTTACCTACCAGGGCCTGCTGACCGATGAAACAGCCGCTGCGCGTTTCCAGGGCCAACCCAGCGAGAACCTGTTCGTCGCGGGCGAAATGATGGCCGGCAATGTGCTGGGCAAGGGTTATACCGCGGGAATAGGAATGTCGATAGGGACTGCATTCGGGCGGATTGCCGGCACCAATGCAGCCAAGGTGGCTTTAAACAAAACGAACAGCACAGAGGCAAACCATGCAACAGCTTGAATCCCTGACCCAAGACGCACTGGATCTGGGCGGTGGAGCAATTGCCCTGACCGCGACCGAGGCCGAGGCGGCGAGACAGTTGCAGGTGTGCAATGCCTGCAGGTATTGCGAAGGCTTCTGTGCCATGTTCCCGGCAATGACGCAACGCCTTATGTTTGAAAAGGCAGATATCCACTATCTGGCCAATTTGTGTCATAACTGTGGCGCGTGCTTGCACGCCTGTCAGTATGCGCCTCCCCACGAGTTCGGGATCAATGTGCCCCAGGTCATGGCTGAGGTGCGCGGTCAGACCTACAAAGATTATGCCTGGCCCCCCAGCCTGGGCAAGCTCTACGAGCGCAACGGCCTGGCCGTTGCTTTGGCCCTGGCGGCAGGGCTGGCCCTGTTCCTGGCGCTCGCGGTATCTATGGGCGGCGGACTATGGAACAGTGCGACTTCCGGCAACTTCTATAACGTTTTCCCGCACAATCTTCTGGTAAGCCTGTTTGCACCGATCTTTCTGTTTGCGGTGCTGGCGCTGGGCATGGGCGTACGTCGATTCCTGCGCGATATCGGGCCGGCAACCAGCGGGGCTCCGGCCGGCACATCGGCTGCGCTGGAAGCGGGCAGTGCCGTGTTGCAACTGAAATACCTGGACGGCGGGCATGGACAGGGCTGCAACAACGAGGACGACAAATTCACCTTGTCGCGCAGGCGCTTTCATCATCTGACGTTCTACGGCTTTATGTTGTGTTTTGCTGCGACCAGTCTGGGCACGGTGTACCACTATGTCTTCGGATGGGAGGCACCCTACGATCTGCCCAGCCTGCCCAAGGTGCTGGGCGCGGTCGGCGGTGTGGCCCTGATACTGGGTACGGCCGGACTCTGGATCCTGCACCATCGTCGTCACCCCTTGCATGGTGACGCGGCACAAAAGCCTATGGATCTTGGCTTCATTGCCTTGCTGTTCCTGATCAGCGCCACGGGTCTGGCTTTGTGGCTGGGCCGTGACACGACGGCAATGGCTTTGATGCTCTGCTTGCACCTTGGTGCGGTCATGGCCCTGTTCCTGACCATGCCTTACGGCAAGTTTGCACATGGTTTTTTCCGCAGCGCTTCATTGGTGAGGTATGCGGTTGAAAAGCGGCAAAAGAAATCGGCACAAAATGCCGATTGATAATTACTGGGACACTTAAGGAGATTACCCATGAAATTTACCAAACTGGTGGGCGGCGTGCTTTTATGCACGGCTGGATTAATGGTGAAGGGGGCCTATGCACAGGAACTGCCGGACAAACCAATTTCGCTGGTTGTCGGCTTTGTGGCCGGCGGTGCGGCCGATACATCTGCGCGGCTGATTGCCGAACGGCTGGGGCAAAACACCAACCGTTCCATCGCCATCATCAACAAGCCAGGTGCCGGTGGCAATATTGCTCACCAATACGTCGCCAACGGCCCGAAGGATGGCAGCATGCTGTTGCTGGGCTCGGTGGGCCCGCTTACGATTTCCCCTCATTTGATGGACGTGAACTACGATCCCTTCAAGGATCTGGCAATGGTCTCGGGCGGCGTTAACTTCCCCAACGTGCTGGTAGCCCATACCGCCGCGGGTGTAAGTACACTGAAGGAATTGCTGGATCTGGCCAAAACGCAGCCCGAGAAAGTCGACTATGCCTCATCCGGCTTCGGCGCTGCCTCGCACATGGCTGGCGAACTGCTGAATATGGCGGCAGGGGTCAATATGGTGCATATCCCCTACAAAGGCGGCGCACAAGCTATGCAAGACCTGCTGGGCGAGCGTGTAATGACCTACTATTCGGCTCCTCCCACCGCCATGCCCTATGTCGAGCAAAAAAAGCTGATTCCCCTGGCCACCACCGGCTTGAAACGGCCTGCCTATTTGCCTGATATCCCCACTATCGCCGAGTCGGGCTATCCAGGATTCGAGGCCTTGAACTGGTATGCATTTGTTGCGCCGGGCGGCACGCCAGAAGCCATTCTTGACCGCTGGAATAAGGAAATAACCAAGGTGCTGACTGACCCCGATGTCGAGAAAAAGCTAACGGAGTTCGGCATGACACCGCAACCGACTACCCGCCAGGAATTTACCGATTTCGTGCACAAGGAATGGGACAAATGGGGTGCGATCATCAAAGAGCGCAATCTGAAAAAACCCTGAGCATTCAGTACCACGCAGAGTGCCGGCTTACACAGACCGGCACTCTTGCCCATGATTAAAACGGGCAAGACCATATTCCAGGGCTGAAACGGGAAAACCCCGTAGATGACGAGGTGGGTATCTTGATATCATGAGCGAGCAATTACTTTCAAATACACACATTCCGGAGGACACATGGGTTTCTACAAAACAATGATCGCAGGTGCGGCGCTGGCGCTTTCGGCTACGGCAGCGCACGCAGCAAGTTGGCAAATGGCCACGCCTTACCCAGAGTCCAATTTCCACACCCAGAACATTCTGAAGTTTGTCAAAGATATCGATGCCGCCACTGATGGCAAGCTCACCATTAACGTGCACGCTGCGGGTTCCCTGATCAAGCACCAGGAAATCAAGAACGCCGTACGTTCACAGCAAGTTGAAATCGGCGAATTCATCATCTCCAACCTGGCCAACGAAAACCCCATCTTCGCGCTCGATTCGGTTCCATTTGTCGCCGTCTCGTACGACGACTCCCTCAAAATGTACAGGGCTTCCAAGCCGGCACTCGAAGAAGAGCTGGGGCGCCAGAACCTGAAAGTGCTGTTCTCGGTGCCGTGGCCTCCCCAAGGTCTTTACACCGATCGCCCGATTGAAAAAATCGAAGACCTGAAAGGTATAAAAATGCGTGCCTACAGCCCGCAAACCGAGCGTCTGGCCCAGCTGGCCGGCGCCGTGCCCACCCAGGTCGAAGTGCCCGATCTTGCCCAGGCCTTCACCACGGGCCGCGTCAACGCCATGATCACCTCCACCTCCACGGGCGTGAACACCACGGCATGGGACTACCTTACCCATTTTTACGACGTAGCCGCATTTCTTCCCAAGAACATCGTTGTGGTCAACAAGCGCGTGTTCGACGGGCTTGACGAATCCACGCAAAAGGCGGTGCTTGATGCCGCCGCCGCTGCTGAAAAACGTGGCTGGGAAATGTCCGAAGCCGATCACTCGGCCCAGCGCAAGGTGCTGGAAGAAAATGGCATTAAAGTTGGCAACGGTTCCGACGCCCTGAATGCTTCCCTGAAAGAAATCGGCAAGAAAATGGCCGACGACTGGGGCAAAGAGGCCGGCGAAAAAGGCGCTGAAATCCTCAAGGCCTACCAGGCCCAATAAAAGGCCTATCCACACGGTGTGACCTGCTCACACCGTGTCCTGACTTGTTGCGAACCTGATTATGCGTAGATTCCTTGACGGTCTGTACCGTTATAGCGGCGGCCTGGCCGCTTTGTCACTTGTGGCCATCGTGGTGATAGTTTTTGGGCAGGTGGTGCTCAATATCATCGATTTCATGGCATTAAGTGTGTTCAACACCAGCTTCGGGTTGCTCATACCATCCTATGCCTCGTTGTCGGGCTACGCATTGGGGTTCGCCACATTCCTTTCCCTGGGACTGGGTTTTCGCAAGGCTGCCCATATACGGGTCACCTTGCTCGAGTCACGGCTTCCGGCCCCGGCCCGGCGCACGACCCTGACGATTGTTGCGCTGGTCGGCGTTGTAATGGGCGTGCTCTTTACCTACGGGCTTGGGCAACTGACCTATCAGTCGTTCATGTGGGGAGATCGCGCCTCCGGCTTGCTCAGGGTACCACTATGGATACCGCAAAGCGTATTGTGCATAGGCGCCGGCGTCTTTCTTGTGGCCGCTATCGACACACTGGTCGACATGCTGCGCGCAGGTCGTAGCGAAGGGTTGCGTACCGAAACCGACCCCGAGGAGACCCTTTAATGTCCGACCTGTTGATGTCACTCATTCTCGTCGTGGCCCTTATCGGCAGCCTCGCCTTCGGTATCTGGGTATCCATTGCCCTGTTCGTAACCGGGCTGGTTGGCGTCCTGCTGTTCTCGAATGCGCCGGCGCTTAATGTACTTGCGACCAATATGTGGAGTACGTCGGCGGAATGGTCGCTGGCCGCCTTGCCCTTGTTCATCTGGATGGGTGAAATCCTGTTCCGGTCCCGCATGTCGAAAGACCTTTTCTCCGGATTGGCGCCCTGGATGCGTTCCTTGCCGGGGGGGCTTGCCCATGTGGGCATCATGGCATCCGGTATTTTCGCGGCTGTAAGCGGTTCGTCCGCCGCCACTTGCGCCACGGTCGCAAAGGTCGCGGTGCCCGAACTGAAGGCGCGTGGGTACGATGAAAAACTGATACTCGGAACTATTGCCGGCTCGGGCACACTGGGCCTGCTCATACCTCCGTCCATCATTTTGATCGTCTACGGTGTGGCGGCCGAACTCTCGATCGCCCGTTTGTTTATTGCCGGCGTGGTGCCGGGCATCATGATTATCATGCTGTTCATGAGCTATGTCGCTATCTGGTCAGGAAAGAACCGCGACAAAGTGCCCGCCAAAGACCCGGCCATGAGCTTCAGCCAGAAACTGAAGGCAACCCGAACACTGCTGCCTGTCACATTGCTGATTATCGGGGTGGTTGGCTCCATCTACCTTGGTCTGGCCAGCCCCACCGATTCGGCGGCAGTCGGCGTCGTTATTTCGCTGTTTCTAAGCTGGCTGTTTGGCGACCTGAACTGGAAGACTTTCAAAGAGGGCCTGATTGCGGCCACCTTGTCTTCTTCCATGATTGCTTTCATTTTGGCGGGAGCGGCGTTTCTTACCATAGCCATGGGCTACTCGGGCTTGCCGGCCAACCTGGCTCGCTGGATCACCGACATGGGCATGAGCAGTTACGCTTTGCTGGCTGCCCTGACGGTGTTTTTCGTAATTCTGGGTTGCTTTCTCGATGGCATCTCCATCGTCGTACTGACCACGGCCGTGTTGCTGCCCGCCGTCCAGGCGGTGGGGGTGGATCCGATCTGGTTCGGCGTCTATCTGGTGCTGGTCGTCGAGATGGGCCAACTGACGCCGCCGGTCGGCTTGAACCTGTTTGTATTGCAAGGCATGACCGGGCGCGACATCGTTTATGTATCGAAAGCCGCGTTTCCCTTCTTCCTGATGCTGATTCTGGCGGTGGTGCTGGTGGTTGTGTTCCCCGACATCGTATTGGGGCTGCCCCAAATGATGTATGAATAAGGCCATGCGCAAGCTTGCCATTATCGGCGCGGGCAATATCTGTCGGCAGGTGGTTGGTCTACTTGCCGAAGATTGCCCCGACAGTGCACGCGACAGTGCTTTTTCCATTGCGGTTCTGAAGCGGCCCGGGTCGTCATTTCAGGGTCCCGATGACGGGCTGGTGGTATTTTCGGATATTCACGATCTGCTGGCCTGGCAGCCCGATCTCATCGTCGAAGCCGCCGGTCAGGAAGCCGTAAAGCAGTATGCCCGGCTGTGCCTGGAAAGCGGCCGGCCATTCCTGGTTTCTTCTGTTGGTGCCTTGGCCGACGACAGCTTGTATGGTGCGCTGCTCGATGCAGCCCGCAAAGGCAACACCCGCATGCTGATACCCTCAGGCGCAATCGGTGGGCTCGACTACATACGAAGTGCGGCACTGTTCGAAGGCACCAGGGTAACGTATGAATCCCGCAAGCCGCCTTCGGCATGGAAGCCCGAGCTGGCGGACCAGGGCATAGACTCCGGTCAGCTGGCCGAAGAACTCGAGCTTTTTGCGGGGGCTGCCGATGTGGCGGCAACACGCTACCCCAAGAACCTGAACGTTGCGGCCACTCTGGCATTGGCGGGTACGGGCATGCAAGATACGCAAGTGCGGGTTGTGGTCGATCCAAAGGCCTCGGGTAACCAGCATGTCATCCGGACAAATGGCCCGGCGGGCACGTTTTCTGTGACCATTGCCAATCGCCCGTCGCCTGATAACCCCAAGACCTCATGGATAGTATCGCGCAGCATAGTGTCCAGCATACGGCGCTATTTTGAACCGTGCTGGATAGGCTGAGTTGCGTGGGCGTTGCGGCGTGAGACGCCAGGAATAAAAATAGCGGAAGCCATGCTCCCGCTATTTTGTCAGGGCTGCAGAGTGCCGTCGTTGTTCCTGTCCTGGCGATCGAAGTCACGCATGACTTGTTCGATGAGTTCGTCCAGACTGATTTCGCCGTCATTGTTTTTGTCGACCGAGGCGAACTGCTCGGGCGTCATGATTTTGCTGGCTTCGGCCGGGCTAAGGCTATTGCTGCCGTCGGTATCGAGCTGCCTGAACGAGTCGCGCATGAACTGTTCGTATTCCTGCTTGCTGATTCCGCCGCTTTCATCCTTGTCGAGCTGTGCGAAATGTTCAGGTGTGAGTTCAACGGTGCTGTTTTGAGCCGTGGCCGTTGCGGCGGTTCCGAGCAGCATGGCGGAAAAGGCCACGGAAAGAAGTTTGTGCATGTTAGTGTTTTTCATTACTTGCATCCCATGGAGTTGCCGATATAGCCGCCTGCACCTATGCCGACAGCTGTGGCTGCCGTGCGTCCGCGTCCACCGCCGATGGTGCTGCCAAGCAGACCGCCAATTACGGCTCCACCGACTGTGCCGGCGATACAGTTGAACTCAGAGTTGCGTGAGCTGCTTCCGCTGTGCGAGCCCGAAGGGCTCTGGCAGGCAGCAAGAGCGCCCGCACTGATGAGAATTAAGGTGAGTGTGGCTTTTTTCATTCTGTGGCCTCATGATTGAATGGAGGGGCAATGCTGTTGGAAAGCCTGTGCTGTCGTGAAACGAAACGTTTCATGATCCTGCAATTTAATCACGGGAACCGGGACATCGACAATTATTATTTCTGTGCGGAATAATGAAACAAGCCCCGTATCTGCGGGGCTTGTGAAGCTACCGGTGTCAAGAATGGGTGATGGTTGTTCCAAGCACTTTCAGGCATTCGCGCATAAATGCGGCCAGGCCGGTCCAGCCTTTTGCCGAAACCATAGTGCCATCGACGTAGGCTTCATGCGGCTTCACATCTATGTAGGTGCCGCCGGCAAGAATGACCTCGGGTTCGCAAGCGCCCAGCGCCGCTACTTTTTTTCCACGGACCACACCATCTACGGCCACAAGGATCTGCACGCCGTGGCAGATGGTGAAGATGGGCTTTTGCTGCTCATGGAAGTGGCGCACCATGGCCTGTATGCGTTTGTCTGTACGGATATATTCCGGTCCGCGTCCGCCGGCGCAATACACCGCATCATATTCGTCCAGGTTTACTTCCGAAAATGTCTTGTTGATTTCGGCCAGGTGGCCGAACCGTTCGATATATGTCTGGTGCCCTTCAAAATCGTGCAGGGAGGTCTGGATCATCTCGCCTGCTTTCTTGTCGGGGCAGACGACATGAACGGTATGCCCGACCGCTTCCATACCTTGTTGAAATACATAAATTTCATATTCTTCGGTGAACTCACCGCAGAGCATAAGAATCTTTTTGCCACTCATGTTGTCCTCCTGGTTGCTAAGACGACCGGGCCGTGGCCCGGCCGTGTGTCATTAAAACGGACTTTCGGGAAAATAGAACTGATCGGCGTTCTCGGGAGTGATCAGCGGCGCATCGAGCTTGAAGGTGCCGCGCATGGGCGCTTGTCCGACAAACTGTGCTGTGGTCATGTAGATGGCCGACTTGATCATTGAAGGGGGATAGGGCGTCGAGATCGGGGTCATGGCGTTCTTGGCCTTGACCAGTTCTATAACCTCTTTCATGCCATTACCGCCAAGCGCATATTTGATTTCTTTGCGGCCGGACTCTTTGATTGCTTCCCTTACGCCCAGCAGCATGTCGTCATCGTTGGCCCAGACGGCGTCGATATGCGGATATTTGGCCAGATAATCCTGCATCAGTGTAAAGGCCTGGTCCTGGTTCCAGTTGGCGTACTGGATATCCAGGATCTTGATGTCTGTGCCCTTGATTACATCGGTGAAGCCCTTGATGCGTTCATCGTCGATCACGGTCGGGATGCCGCGCAGCACCACGATATTGCCTTTATTGCCCAGCTTTTCAGCCAGCCAGGTTGCGGTATTCGCTCCTACGGCAATGTTGTCACCGGCGACATACAGATCATGTATTGATGAGTCGGTCAGGCCGCGGTCAACCACCGTGACAAAGGTGCCGCCTGCCTTGACCTGCTCGACGGGGCCGGTCAGTTCCTCAGAGGTAAAGGGCAGGATGACCAAGGCATCGAGCTGCTTGCTGGCCGAAAGGTCTTCGAGCGCCGATACCTGCGCTGTCGCCGAGGGCGAGGTCTTTACCACGACATCAATATTTGGAAACGCTGCCTTAATCTCTTTGGCAGCCTGTTCCGCGTGATAGACAACACCTCCGGTCCAGCCGTGGGTAGCGGCAGGTATTGATACGGCAATTGTCGTTTTATCTTGCGCCAAGGCACCGGTGGTGGTCAGTGCCGCAAGAGTGGCGGCAGACAGCAAACCAAGTGCCCGCTTTGTAATAGACGTCATTTCTTTCTCCTGGTTATGGTCGTTATTTTTTCTACTTGTGAAACAAACCCGCTCTTTGTTGGCGGTTACTTGATAAAGCGATGTGCCAGCATGGCAAGGATGATGATCACCCCTTGCACGGCTGCGACGAGGTATTCGGAAACCATGTTGGACAGCACCATCAGGTTGGCAATCACTTCCAGTATCAGCGCACCTGCGACGGTGCCCCAGATTCTTGCCTTGCCGCCGCGCAGCAGTGTGCCGCCAATTACTACGGCGGTGATCACATGCAGTTCCCAGAGCTGTCCGGTTGTGGGAGTGGCCGCGCCAAGCCGGGGGATGTAGCAGATTGCCGCAATGGCCACACATAGCCCCTGGATTACAAAGGCCATGGTACGAACCTTGGTGACGGACACGCCCGAGAAACGGGCCACTTCGGCGTTTGAACCGGTAGCCATGCAGCGGCGTCCGTATTTCGTGCGATACAGGATGAAGGCGCCGACAAGGGCGACGGCCAGAGTAATGAGCACTGGAATGGGTATGCCCAGTACATCGCCGAAATAGACGGGCCGATAAGGTTCGCGCAATGAACGTTCCATGGGGATGGATCCGCCATCGGCCATCCACGTGATCAGTGCACGGAAAATTCCCATCGTGCCCAGTGTGACGATAAAGGGTTCGATCTTGCCTACGGTGACAATCAACCCGTTCAGCAAGCCGCAGGCAGCGCCTGCCAGCAAACCTACTGCGGCACCAACGAAAATGGCGTTTGCACCCATGGAAGGTTCAAGCTGGTTCATGGTGAGGATCATGATGCCGGTGACGAATGCCATCATGGACCCGACAGACAAGTCCAGGCAGCGCGACGAGATCACAAAGGTTGCTCCTACCGCGATAATGGCAATGAAGGCTGAGCGGGTGACGACGTTGGCCAGGTTGGTGGCTGTCGCAAAGTTGGGGTTGAGCATCGTGCCGACCAGCAATACGATGCCCAGCGCAATGAAAGGCCCCATAGTCGCCCAGCGGATGCGCCGGGGTGCTTCAGCTGTCGCGATAGGCGTGGTCGCGCTTGTCATCAGGGTTGTCTCCTTCGGTGCTCGTCGCCGCATAGACGACGTTTTCTTCTGTTATTTGTTTTTCTGTAAGCTCGGTCACGATATGTCCTGCACGCATTACCAGTACCCGATCGGACAGGCCGACCAGTTCGGGCAGTTCTGAGGAAATCACAATGCAGGCCTTGCCGGACCGAACCAGCTGGTCGATGAATTCGTATATCTGGCTCTTGTTGCCAATGTCGATGCCGCGTGTCGGCTCGTCGATGATGACGACCGAAGGGTTGGCCATCAATATTTTTGCGAGCAGCAGTTTTTGCTGATTGCCGCCCGATAGTTGGCCGACATCGAGGTGGATGGAGCCAACGCGGATGTCGTAGCTGCTTACGGCCGTTTCCAATGCGGCGATCTCTTGGCGGTAATCCAGAGCAAGGTTCGGGTGGATCCGGTCCAGAGCCTGAAGTGTCAGGTTGGGTGCCAGGGGTTCGTCAAGCAGCAGGCCTTTGCCCTTGCGGTCTTCGGTCAGATAGACCAGGCCATGTTCCTGCCAGCTGCTGACCGTGCGTTGCCGGATGGCTTGCCCGTTTAGTTCGATATGTTGTGCATGGGCCGGACGCAGACCCATCAGGCCCTCAAAGAGCTCGGTCCTGCCTGAACCTATCATGCCACCGATGCCCAGTACCTCGCCGGGTCTGACGGTCAGGCTGGCCTGTACCGCACCATGATCTACAGACAGCTGCTCGACAACGAGCAGGGGATCGCCGGTAGATCTTTGGCGCTTGGGCGGATAGAGCACGTCGAGCTGGCGACCGACCATAAGTTCGGCCATCTGGCGTTGAGACAGCTCGGTTGCCGGCCAGGTGCCTATCATCTTTCCGTCGCGAAGTATGGTGATGCGGTCGGCCAGCGCTTCGACTTCATCCAGGCGATGTGAGATATACAGGACGGCCACGCCTTGTGCCTTCAGCCCGCGCACGACGTTCAGCAGCGCCGCCACTTCGTCGTTGGCCAGCACGGCGGTAGGTTCGTCGAAGATTACGACCTTGCGTGGCTCTAGCAGAGCCCTGGCGATTTGTACCAATTGCCGCTGTGCCAGCGGCAGTTCGCCTACAAGATCGCGTGGCCCGCAATGCGCGCCGATAGAAGCCAGCACCTGGGCGGTGCGCTGGTTCATGCTGCGATCATCAACCATGAAGCCACGCGACAATTCGCGGCCCAGAAAAAGGTTTTCAGCGACCGTGAGGTCGGGTGCCAGCAGGATTTCCTGGTGGACCAGTACTACGCCTGCCGCTTCTGCTGCCGAGGCATCGGCAAACTCGATGGCTTGTCCGTTCAGGAGCAGGTGGCCCGCCGTGGGGCTGACATAGCCCGACAGCAGCTTCATCAGGGTTGACTTCCCCGCGCCGTTCTCGCCGATGACGGCATGGACTTCCCCTGCATGGATGTCGAGCGTGACGACCGACAGCACAGTGATGGGGCCGTAAGCCTTGGACAATTCCGATGTTGCCAGTGTTGATGGCGCAGAGGTGTCCATGACCGCTTGTGCGTCAATGGATGAGGGAAGGGCAGTGCCGGTGTTCATTCGAAGGCCAGCATCAGGCGATCGCGCGAGCGCTCGATGTGCTTGCGCATTGCCGCTTCTGCAGCGTTGGCGTCGCCTTCCCGAAAAGCCGCCATCAGGTCCTCGTGTTCTTCAAGGGCTTCCTGAGTAACGCGGCTATGGAACATCAGGCGGAACAAATGCAGATGGACGTGCTGATTGAACAGTGTTGAACGGATCACTTCATTACCCGCGATACGAAGGATTTCGTCGTGAAACTGCGCATCGGTACGGGCAAAGCGTGAATAGCGGCTGGTGCGGTCTACGGGTGTTGCGCCATGAGCCATGTCGGCGGCAATTTCTTCAATGTGATTCAGGCTGGCAGGCGTCATGTTCAAGGCGGCCAGGCGTGCGCCTTCGGGTTCGATCAGCAGGCGAAAGTTGAACAAGTCTTCGAACTGCTTGCGATCCAGCTGAGGGGCGGCGCTATAACCGATGAGGTGCGCTTTTTGTACCAGGCCCTCGCGTTCGAGCCGGGAGAGCGCTTCCCGGATCGGCGTTTGGGAAACGTTCAGGTCGCGCGCGAGCACATCGATCGGAATGCGGGCTCCAGGAGCGATGGTCAGCGACATCAGTTGTTCGTAGATGTTGTCGTACACACTATCTACCACGCTGGTAGGGCGTAGAGATGCGCGTGGCTGTTTTTCTCGTTGCGCTGTCATAGTGGTGGTAACGGTCCGTAAGTTGTCCTTGACATGCTCGAATCATGGCAAATAAGATATCAAATGTCAAATACAATATCGTATACGATCTGATATATGATGTTGATATAAGAATTCCAAGAACAACAGGAGATAAACCATGGATGACTTCGGGACCATCAGGTCGCCGCGCGAGCTTATAGTGGGCAGCGGGCAACGCAGGGTGTTGGGGCTGGTGGCGAAGCGGCTGGGTCGGCGTGCGCTGGTCGTTACCGATCAGCGACTGGCCGGTGATGCATACTTTCAGTCTCTTGTTGCCGATCTTGAACAACATGGCCTGACACTAAGAATTGAAAGCGGAACCTTGCCGGATGTGCCGGCTGAAAGTACCGTGGTAGCTGCCGAAGCGGCCCGCGATTTTGCTCCCGACCTGGTCATTGGGGTGGGTGGTGGCTCATGCCTTGATATGGCGAAATGTCTTGCATTGCTTCTGACCCATGGCGGCAAGCCTGAAGACTATTATGGCGAGCTGAAAGTACCAGGCCCGATTTTGCCGCTGATCGCCATTCCGACCACAGCCGGAACCGGCTCAGAGGTTACGCCGGTCGCCGTCCTGTCCGATAGCCAGCGCAGCTTGAAAATAGGCATATCAAGTCCCGAGCTGATTCCCACCGTGGCAATCTGCGATCCCGAACTGACACTGACGTGTCCGCCAGGGCTGACTGCCATTGCGGGTGCTGACGCCATGACTCACGCGATTGAAGCCTTCACGGCCACACGGCGTCCTGTCACTGCCGCATTAACGCAGGAACGGGTGTTCGTTGGCAAGAATATGCTGTCCGACCAGTATGCGCTCAGAGCCATCTCGCTGCTTTGGCAGGGGCTCGAGGCCGCTTGCACCGACGGCAGCAATCTGGCTGCCCGGGCTCAGGTCATGCAGGGGGCCACGTTTGCTGGGCTGGCTTTCAGTGTTGCCGGAACGGCTGCCGCCCATGCCATTCAGTATCCGGTTGGCGCCGTAACACACACTGCGCATGGTGCTGGCGTGGCCTGCCTGATGCCCTGGGTCATGCAGTGGAATCGTCCCGCCATAAGCATGGAGCTGCAGCAAATGGCTGGTGCCATGGGGCTTTCCAATGCAGCGCAGGTCATCCCCGCAATCTCCGGCCTGTTTGCGCGCATAGGCATTCCCGCCACGCTGGCAGAGCTGGGGCTGGACGAAGCGCAACTTGAATGGGTGGGCGAGCAGTCCTGCGGTATAGAACGGCTTATCCAGAACAATCCGCGCCCGTTGGATCGCAGCGACATGCGCAAGCTCCTGCGCGCCGCCTACGTGGGCGATGCCGGCATCATCCAGTAAGACAGGACTCTTATCAAATGACAAACACCACTACCCCCGCATCGGATTATTCCGACCCCACCCTGCACGCACAAGGCCTTTTTATAGACGGAAAATGGCAGCCGGGCAGCGGCATTCCGGTTGTGAATCCGTCTACTGCTGAAGTCATGGCCGAGGTACCCGACGCGTCAATCGTCGATGCCTTGCGGGCCGTCGACGCCGCCGATGCTGCGGCGGCAAACTGGCGCGCAACCCCGGCCCGCCAGCGTGCCGAGGTATTGCGCCGCTGGTTCCAGCTGATGACAGAACACGCCGAAGAACTGGCAGTTCTGATCTCCCTGGAAAATGGCAAGGCGTTGTCCGATGCACGCGGCGAGGTCGCCTATGCGGCGGAGTTCTTCCGTTGGTATGCCGAAGAGGCGGTACGAATTTCGGGTGAATTTCGCCATGCCCCGTCAGGTGCCAATCACATACTTGTCGATCACGACCCGATAGGTATCGCCGTTCTGATAACCCCCTGGAACTTTCCGGCGGCAATGGCCACACGCAAGATTGGGCCGGCACTGGCCGCGGGCTGCACGGTCATTCTGAAGCCGGCGTCCGAAACGCCCCTGACAGCTTATGCAATGGCCAGGCTGGGCGCCCAGGCGGGCGTACCGCCAGGCGTGGTGAATGTGTTAACGACCAGGCAACCGGCGGCCATCACCAACGCCATGCTGGCTGACCCCAGGGTCCGCAAGCTGTCTTTCACCGGCTCTACCGGGGTCGGGCGCACTTTGCTGGCCGAAGCTGCGAAGTCGGTCGTCTCGTGCTCAATGGAGCTGGGCGGCAACGCGCCGTTCCTGGTATTCGATGATGCCGATCTTCAGGCAGCCCTTGATGGGGCCATGATCGCCAAAATGCGCAATGCGGGCGAGGCCTGCACGGCCGCCAACCGGTTCTACGTGCAGTCGGGCATACACGACGCCTTTGTTGCCGGGCTGACCCAACGCATGGCAGGGTTGCAGGTTGGTCCGGGCACCGACGTGCGAACCCAGGTCGGTCCCATGATCACAAGCAATGCGGTGACCAAGATCGATCGCCTGGTTTCCAGCGCCATCGAACAGGGCGCTCGTTTGCACACCGGAGGTACACCGCTGCCGGGTAACGGCTATTACTACCCGCCTACGGTTCTTGATAACGTCCCCGCCGATGCAGATATTGCCCACGCCGAAATTTTTGGTCCGGTAGCCGCTGTTTATCGCTTTGAAACCGAGGCCGAGGCCATCTGCCTCGCCAACGATACTGAATACGGGCTGGCTGCCTACGTTTACTCGGGTGACCTGTCGCGCGCCTTGCGAGTAGGCAAGGGCATAGAGTCGGGCATGATTGCGATCAACCGTGGCCTGATGTCGGATCCGGCGGCGCCCTTCGGAGGCGCCAAACAAAGCGGGCTGGGGCGTGAAGGTGGTGTAACCGGTATCCTCGAGTTCATGGAGCCCAAGTATTATGCGGTAGACTTTTAATCATGACAGACCTTTACCGCAATCGCGATTTCATTCCGAACTTCGACGAACTCATCGCCGAAACCGCCGCACGGTCACGTGAGTTTGCGGCCGGAGTCCAGGCACGCCGCAACATTCCTTATGGCGCCAGTGCGCGCGAGCGGATCGACATCGTCTTTCCGCCCCGCCCGGCCAAAGGGGCGCCATTGCACGCCTTCATCCACGGTGGCTACTGGCGTGCAGGCAGCAAGGATGATCACTGGCTGGTTGCCGCGCCGGTGCTGGCTGCCGGCGGTATTGCGGCGTTCATCGGCTACGACCTGATGCCGGGCACCCGGCTGGGCACTATCGTGGGGCAGGTGCGGGCGGCGCTGGCGCATTTGGTCGCCATGGCACCCGAGCTGGGTGCCGACCATACCCGGTTCACGGCCAGCGGCCATTCAGCCGGGGCGCATCTGGCAAGCTATCTTGCCGCAATCGGCCCTGAAGAAAATCCGCCGGCTGGGCTGCATGCGCTACGCGGCCTGTTGCTGATCAGCGGAATCTATGATCTTGCCGAAATTCCAGACAGCTTCCTGAAGCACGAAGCCAAAATGACGCCTGCAGAAGCGGCAGCCTGGACGCCCATGGTTTCGCAGCAACTGCCTGTACCGCGACGCATCGTGATGCTTGCCGAACACGATACTGCGCCGTACCACACGCAAGCCGTTCAGTTCACTTCGTTGCTGCAGTCGCAGGGCCACGATGCCCAGTTGCGCACAGAAGCAGGCCTGAATCACCTTAGCATCGTGCTGACCATGGCCGACCCGAACAGTCCCGCCGGGCTTTGCCTGTCGGAGCTCGTTGCCGGCTGAACGCTTATTGCAACGGTTCGATCTGGCCGACGGTTTTGTAGAATGGCGGGCATGCCGGATACCAAAAAGCTGCCCCGTCCTCGCTGCGAACATTGCCAGCGGCCTGCATCGCATTGCCTGTGTGCTTACATAAGCTGCACGCCCAACCGCACGCATGTACTTGTGCTGCAGCATCCCGATGAAGCGAATCACGCCCTGAACACCGCACGTCTGGCTGTGGCGGGGCTGCTCAATGCCCGGCTGCTGGTGGGCGAGCATTTTCCGCAGCTCGCCGAAATCATTGCGTCGGCAGAACATGCGTTGCTGTTGTTTCCCGACAGGGGAGATGACCGTTCACTGGTTCCTAAGGCTCAAGGTGAACGGTCATTGCTTATCGTGCCGGATGGAACCTGGCGCAAGGCACGCAAGATTCTGGCGGCCAATCCCGTGCTGGATACCTTGCCCAGATTGACCCTGCCGCCCGGCGCACCGTCTGAATACCGCATACGCAAGACACGTCAGCCGGGCGCAGTTTCCACCATCGAAGCGATTGCACGCAGCCTGTCCCTGCTGGAGCCGGACCAGAGTTTCGAGCGATTGCTGACGCCGTTCAGGATGCAGATCGCACAGCAAGTGCAGGCCATGGGTGAAGAGGTATACCGGCACAACTACCCGGCCAACTGACGCATGTGAGGTGCTGCAGCAGGCTGCGTACCTGTGAGCCTGATCCGGACGCCTTGCCTAGATGCTGCTGCGGCTGTCCCTGGGGGTTTCGCCAAACTCGCTCCGATAGGCGCGGTTGAATGTCGAGACATCGCCGAATCCCCAGCTGCAGGCGATCTGTGATATGGGACGTTGAGGAAAGCGCAGCAATGCGTCACGACAGCCGTGCAGGCGCGCCCGGCGCACGTAGCCGGCAAAGGTGTCGCCGCCGGATGACAAAAGCTTGAACATATAGCTGCGCGAGATTCGCATCGCGGCACAGACAGCATCCGGTGTCAGATCTGGGTTGGTAATGTTGCGGTCGATAAAGCTCAACACTTGCTGGCGCATGATACAGCTGTCGCGTTGAGTGGGCGCGAGTCCGTCTGCCGAAGCCCCCGAGCGCGCAAGCAAGGCGACACAGTGCTCGAACACCAGGTCGTGCAACAAGCCTAGTTCCTGGGCGGGGCGATCTTCCAGCATGCTCAGATAGCTGCGCAGGATCTGGTTGCTGTCGCCGGAAAGTACCGGGGAGGGCAGGCGTCCGCGTGTTCCCAGCCTTGGCCGCAAGGCATCTTCGCCGATTTCTATGCAGAACATCTCGAAAGGCTCGGTGAAGGACACCGACCACGGCGCAGCCGAATCGACCACATAAATATCGCCGGGGGCGGCGGTTGCCTGTTCGCCGTACTGGGAGACCTGAATTCTGCCCCGGCGCAGCAGGTTAACGAAGAAGGGCGATCCGTGCTGTCGCGCAATACCGTTGCGTGTCAGGCTCACTTCATGGCCATCCGCGGCAATGGTCGATATCCGGAAGGACTCGAGCTCCAGGCTCTTGAGTGTTCCGTTGAATTGCCTGGCCGCCTGATCCAAAGGCAAGGGATCAAGCGGTACGAATGCATTGGAAATGGCATCTCGCCAGTAGTCGAAACGATTGCGCTCGTCGACATCTCCGGTGGTCCAGTTGGTGTGCATGCTTCAACCCAAAAATAAAAATTCACAGGCGCCCGAATGCGCGGCCTTGTGGTCGGATTGCGTAGTTGGCGTGGACGCTTTGCACACATGTGCGACGCCCCCCAAGCTAGTATTGCTACATAAATATTAATACAGATCAAGTTTGGCTGTTTATAAAGCCTGGCAAGGCATGAACGGCTTACGCTTTTGGGGGCAAATACCGGTGTACGGCGATCAGCAATTAGCAAGCAAGCTGGAACAATTCGACAAAAATGGTTATGTCGTATTGGAGCGCGTGATCCCGCCTGCGGACGTCAATGCACTGATTCTGGCGATGAGGCAGGCCGAGGAACGGCGCGGGTTTTCCTACGCGCGGACTTCATTTGAGGGCTTCAATACCGTCCGGATCAATAATCTTCTGGTCTACGACGAGCTGTTCTGGACCGTGCCGCTCCAATCCGAAGTCCTGCAAGTGGCCGAGGCCATTCTTGATCGCGAGCTCTTGCTGTCTTCGCTGTGCACGCTGACGCTGGGGCCGGGCCAAACCGCCCAGCCACTGCATGACGACATGCAGCAGCTGAAGCTACCGCGTCCGCGCCCAACCCTGGCGGTCAATGCGGTTTGGGCGCTTACGGACTTTACCGAAGACAATGGCGCCACACTGGTCGTGCCCGGCAGCCACAAATTCCCCGAACAGGCTCCCTACGGCGGCGATTATCCCACCGTGGCGGCCACCATGCCCGCCGGCAGCGTCATGCTGTTTGATGGTGCCTTGTGGCACAAAGGCGGCGCCAATACGACCGACGAGCGCCGCTATGCCATTTCCTGCTACTACTGCGCCGGGTGGCTGCGCCAGCAGGAAAATCTTCAGTTGGGTATTCCGCAGGATATTGCCGCACGTTTCCCCAGGCGGCTGCAGGAGCTGTGCGGTTACGGCATCTACAAAGGGCAGTACGGGCATATCGATAACCAGGACCCCATTACCTTGCTGGGGCGCGAGGCCATACGGACGACGGTGTGGGAAGCGACCGACAGGAAGCTCCAGGCTGGAAAAGCTGGGAAAGATGCAGGCCAGTCCCGACCATGAGCCAAGCAATTTCTTTTTCGCAGGCGTCAGATGCAGGCATGGGATGGGTGCCCGATTCTGTCATCCATATGCTGATGCGTGCGCTCGACAGTCATGCTGACAAGCCGGCGCTCACCTCCGATGGCGTCACGCTGAACTACCGTGAATATGCGGCCGTTATTGCCGCCCTGGCTGAGCGCTGGCGTCGTTACGTCAAGCCTGGAGATCGGGTCGTACTGATCCTGCCGAATTCGCTGGATCTGGCTGTTGCCATCTACGCGGTGCACGCATTGCGTGCGCAAGTCGTGGCGCTTAATCCACGCTACACAGCCCGGGAGCTCTCGGGCGTGCTGGCCGATGCGCAGCCCGTGCTGGTGGTCTATGACGACGGCTCGCAGTTCAGCCCTGATTTGCTGACTGCAGCCCTGCCGGCAGAGCAGCTCCTGCGCATACATGCCGGTGCCGGTTTTGCAAGTATGGCCGACGCAGGAATGTCGTTGCCTGACGATTTGCCCGGTCACAATGACCTGGCAACGCTGCAATACACCAGCGGAACCAGCGGCCGGCCCAAAGGGGTGAATATCTGTCACCGGCAATTGGCGTACAACCTGGCGCAACGAGAGGCGTTGCTGCCAACGGTGTATGGCCAGGAGCGTGTGTTGTGCGTGGCACCGTTGTTTCATGTCTCGGCGGTGGCCATGAGCCTGCATCTGGCCTGTTATGCGGCATCAGAACTTGTCATTCATCGCCGCTTTGAGCCCGCTGCGGCCCTGCGCAGCATCGCGACGCAGGCCATTACCCTGTTTTCCGCCGTGCCGACGATTTTTCGCGGCCTGATGGCGGACCCACAGGCGGCGCATACCGATTTCAGCAGCCTGCATTATTGCTATTCAGGGGCTGCACCGCTGCCGGAAACCGTTCTTAGGCAATGGGATGCGCTGACCGGCTGCCCCATTCTGGAAGGCTACGGCCTGAGCGAGGCGGGGCCTTGCCTGACCTACAATCCGGCGCTCGGCGAGCGCAAGGTGGGGTCTGTGGGGCTGCCCGTGCCATTGAGCCAGATACAGATTGTGGATGTCGAGACGGGCACGCAAGTGCTGGCGGCTGGTGTGGAAGGAGAGCTTCGCGTGCGCGGACCGCATGTTATGGCGGGTTATCGCAACCTGCCCGAACTTACCGGGACGGCCCTGCGTGATGGCTGGTTCTACAGCGGTGACATCGCCACTCAGGATGACGATGGTTATGTGTATATCAAAGGCCGAAAACAGGACGCCATTAATGTAGGCGGATACACCGTGCACCCTCGGGAGATCGAGGAAGTACTGCTGGAGCATCCCCGGGTTGCCCAGGCAGCCGCCTTTGCGGTGCCTGATGCCTATTACGGAGAGACCGTCCAGTCCTGGGTCGTGCTCAGGCAGCAGGCGGCGGCCAGTAGTGCGGATCTTATCGATTTTTGCAAGGCCAATCTGGTGCGCTACAAGGTGCCCACGGCGATAGGCTTTACCACTGAACTGCCTACGAACAGCACGGGCAAGTTGATTAGAAGCAAACTGCTGCCGGTGAAGCAGCAAGTGGCATGAACCTTTGGAATTGAAGTTTGGAGCGATGCAGATGAAACATGATATTGAATCGATCAGCCATCAGTTGGCAGACAAGGGCTATGTAGTTATTGAAAATGTGCTTTCACCTGAGCTGGTGCAGCTGGCACGCGAGCGCGTTGAAAGCCTGATGGCCCACGAGCGGGAGCATCCGTATCACCCAACGGACGGCATAGCTTCCCCGCAAGACGAGGAAGTCCGCGCCTATTACAAAAAGGCCTACACCGTCGACGACGAGGAACTGGAGCGCATGGTGGCGCGTACTCGCCACTATCGCCTGCAAAATGCAGGAACCAGCTGGCCCGTGCCCATCAACAAGGTGTCCAAGAACTTCCTGTTCCTGCCCACCATGTTTGACTATGGCAAGTCGCAACGGGTGTGGAACCTGATCAACAAGGCGCCCGACCTGGCACCCCTGATCGAACACCCCCTGGTTCTCCCGGCTGTGCGCAATATTCTGGGTGCGGACTGCAATCTGCATGACTTCCAGTCCACCAGCATAGGCCCCCAGACTGGCGGCGGTGCCTGGCACGTTGATGCGCCTTTGGGGCAGATTGCAGAGCCATTGCCCGAGTTTCCCCTGACCATACAGAACGTGTGGCTGCTGGATGATTTTACCGAGCACAATGGCGCGACACGTGTCATGCCCTATAGCCACAAACTGCGCAAGTCGCCGCCCTGGGGCAGCGATCCGCTGCCGGATGAAGTCGTGCTGACGGCACCGGCCGGTTCGGTGGCCATGTGGCTGTCAAACACCTGGCATCGCTCCGGCCCCAACACGACGGACAAGGCCCGCCGCGCCATTTTGTGCAACTACAACCTGTCCTGGCTGCGCACCTTTACCGATTTCACCTCTACCATGAAACCGGAAGTTGCCGCCGGGTTCTCGAACGACTTGCGCTATTTGCTTGGCTTTGCCGCCAAGGCGCCCCAGACCCGATGATGACGCAAGTACAGCAGGCGCCAGTTCAGGGCTATAGCCACCAGGCCTTCGAGCCCGTGCGGCAGGCATTTCAGCAGAACTTTATCGATGGCCTTGAAACCGGCGCGTCACTGGCCATAGAAATCGATGGACAGCGTGTGCTCGACCTTTGGGGCGGGCATACCGATGCGACGAATACCCAGGCATGGGGAAAAGATACGCTGAGCATTGTGTTTTCCAACACCAAGCCGGCTACCGCCCTTTGTGCGCATCGTCTGGTGCAGGACGGCATGCTGGACCTGGACAAACCGCTGGGTCACTACTGGCCTGCGTTCGCCGAAGGTCCACGCCGGCAGATTACGCCGCGTATGCTGCTGGACCACAGCGCCGGCCTGCCTGCGCTGCGCGAGAAGCTGCCGCACGATGCTGCCTTCGACTGGGACTATATGGTCAGTCGCCTGGAGCGTGAAATGCCGTTCTGGGAACCCGGTACGCGTGTGGGGTATCACGGCCTGACGTTCGGCTGGCTGGTCGGCGAGCTGGTCAGACGAGTCTCGGGCGTGGATCTGGGCATTTACTTTCGCCGGCAGTTCGCCGAGCCCTTGGGCCTGGACTTCTGGATAGGCCTGCCCGAAGAGCATGAACATCGCGTGGCCGTCATTAGTGCGCCGCCTGCGGCGCAAGCCCCACGCAATGCCTTTGAAGCCGAGATCGCGACCCGGCCCGACAGTATTGCAGCACAATACTACGCCAACACCGGTGGCTGGCGTCCGGCGGGCTTCAACAGCCGGGCCGGCCACGCCGCCCAGCTGGGTGCGGCCAATGGCATTACAAACGCCCGCAGCCTGGCCCGTTTGTACGGCACGCTGGCGATCGGAGGCAGCCGCGAGGGAGCTTCGGTGCTTGATCCGGATGTGCTGGATAGCGCTACGCGTATTTCATCGGCCACTCATAAGGACGCCTGCCTGTGTGTGCCCACCCGGTTTGCCGCCGGATTCATGCGGGAAATGGATAACCGTGCGGTCGGGGCGGACAGCGCCTGCATCGGGCGTGATGCGTACGGGCACGTGGGTGCGGGAGGCTCGGTTGCCTTTGCATCGCCGTCACGGCGCATGGGTTTTGCCTACACCATGAATCGCATGGGGGCGGGAGTACTGCTCAATGAAAGGGCGGACAGGCTGATAACCGCCACATATCAAGTTCTGGCCCGGTTGGACCAGGATCTAAAACCACACAGCCCATCATAAGGAAAAAGGAGATCACTTCATGAACCCTGGTTATAAATTCAACCTGAAGTCGCTGGCCATAGGACTGGCAAGCGTCGCAATGGCCAGCAGCGTCAGCTTTTCGGCCTATGCCGCCGATCCCGTCAAGGTCGGCTATCTTATTCCGTTGTCGGCCAGCGCCGCCGCCTCGATAGGCCGCGACATGAGCCGCGCCACGCACCTGGCCATTAAGCACATCAATGAAGGGGGCGGCATCAAGTCCATGGGCGGTGCCGAGCTCAAGCTTCTGGAAGTTGATACCCGCGGCGACGCGGAAGTGGCCATTACCGAGGCTGAAAGATTGATCTCGAACGAGAAAGTGTCGGCGCTGATCGGAGCCTTCCAGAGTTCCGTCACGTTTCCTGCCACGGCCGTCGCGGAAAAGCACAAGGTGCCATGGATAGTCGACCTGGCGGCCAAGAAAGAGATCACCGAACGCGGCTACGAGTATGTGTTCCGTCCAACGCAGGTGCCGGCTTCGGCCAATGCGCGCAGCATGGTCGATTTCGTGAAGTATGTGAACGAGACCACCGACAAGCCGGCCAAGACCGTGGCGATGATCTACGAGAACACGGACTGGGGCCAGGACATGGCCAACACCTTGCGTGCCGGATTCAAGGAGGCGGGTGTCGAGGTCGTGCTGGACGAAGCCTATCCACCCAATTCGGCCGACCTGCGTCCTTTGGTCCTGAAGGTAAAGGGTCGCAAGCCCGACGTCGTCACGGTGACCGCCTACGCGGCTGATGCCGTACAGTTGCATAAACTGCTGGACCAGATGCGCGTGGGTGCCATGGGTTACATCGGCAGTGCAGCAGGACAGATAGACAGCAACTTCATCCCGCTGGTCGGAGAGAAAATTGCCAATCATGTCCTGACCACCAATGGCTGGGCCGGTTACGATTCGGTCATCACGACGCCTTTCGCCCATCGTTTCTGGGACGAGTTTGTCGCGGCCTATAAAGTCGAACCCAATGAGCTGTCGGTCAGTGCCTACGGCGCCGTATGGGTGCTGAAGGATGCGCTGGAGCGCGCCGGCTCGGCGGATCCACAAGCCGTACGCGACGCCCTGGCCAAAACCGCGATCAGGGACACCGATATCACCAAGCTGCTGGGCTATGACATCGTGATCGATGAGACTGGCCAGAACACGGAAAAGCGCTTCGTCATGCAGCAGATCGACGGCACCAAATACCGCACCGTGTGGCCTGAGTCGCTGGCGTCCAAGGACTACAAACTCGTTTGGCCGGTTAACGCTGCAGACTAAGTACGAGGCCATCCCGGCTACCCGTGGGCCGCTGTGGCCCACGGCCATCCTGTTTTGGCGGGACGGCCAATCAACCAGAGATTTCTATTGTGACCACTACGCTCATACAAGCACTGATCAGTGGCGTCGCAAGCGGCGCCTTATATGGCCTGATCGCCCTGGGCCTGAGCCTGCAGTTTGGCGTGATGAAGATCATCAATTTCGCGCATGGATCGTTTCTCATGCTTGCGATGTTCGTTTCCCTATGGCTTTCGAAGTACTACGGTTTTCATCCGCTGCTGACCATACCGGTTGCCGCAGTCGCCCTGTTCATCATCGGCTATTTCACCCAGCGCTACCTGATCGATCCCATTTATCAGAAAGAAATGGCACGGGAACCCATAGGCGTGCTGATCTTTACGACCGGCTTGTGGATAATGCTGGACAATCTGATGCTGATCGCCGTTGGCCCAGAGAACAAATCGGTGTCCAGCGCATGGAATGACGGGCTGTTGTTCTTTTCCGATTACATTCTGACCTATCCGCAGATTGCGGCTTTTGTGTTCTCTTGCATCGCCACCGCGGCACTGGTTGCTTTCCTGCGATACACGCGTACCGGTCGTGCCATACGTGCCACGGGCCAGGACAGGGAAGCCGCCAGCGTATTGGGCATCAACAGCTTCTCGATCTACCAGATTTCCTTTGCCATCGGTCTGGCGGTGGTCGGTATTGCGGGCGCCTTGCTGCTGCCGCTGTATCCGGTCAACCCGTTCGTGGGCGATATTTTCGGTCTGCGTGCCTTCGTCATCGTGGTGCTGGGGGGCATAGGCTCGGTCGGTGCCACCTTCTTTGCCGGCATCCTGGTCGGCGTGATTGAGTCGGTTGGCGGACAGCTCATTCCCGTGACCTATACCGAAGCGCTTATTTTTGCCTTGTTCCTGGCGGTGCTGTACTTCCGTCCGTCCGGACTGTTTGGCGTGGAGAAAGAATGATGAATGCCACACACGCAGCCCTGGCGGGCAAGCTGGTTCTTGCCGCGCTGGCCATATTTCCACTTTTGTACGGCGACACACATATTCTGTCGATTGCCATACTGACCCTGCTGTACGCCTACCTGGCGTTGTCCTGGAATATCCTGGGTGGTATAGCGGGCCAGCTATCCCTGGGCCATGCGGCCTATTTCGGAATAGGTGCCTATACCTCGACCTGGCTGTTTTCCAAATTGGGCCTGACCCCCTGGATAGGCATGTTTGTGGGCGCAGCCTTTGCGATCCTGGCCGCTATTCTGATCGGTGCCGCCAGCTTTCGCCTGCGGGGCGCATACTATGCGCTTGCCACACTGGCCGCCAGTATGGTTCTGAAAACCCTGGTTGAAAACGCCGATACCCTGCTTGAAGGCTCACGCGGCATGGAAGTTACCTTGCTGCGCGACGCCATGCTGTACTTCCAGCACACCAGCAAGGTCTTCTATTACCTGATAGCGCTGGCGTTTGTGGCCATTGCCGCCTATATCAACCATGCCATTCTGCGCAGCCGCATGGGTTATTACCTGACCGCCATACGCAACGACCAGGAGGCGGCCGAGGCACTGGGGGTACGAGTGACCCGTTACAAGCTGTATGCCGCCACGCTGAGCGCTGCGTTGACGGCACTGGGCGGCACCTTCTATGCGCAGTATGTGCTGTTCATCAGTCCGGACAAGGTGTTCGGTGCGAACATCAGCGTAATCATTGCCGTACTTTGCATCATCGGCGGCCGGGGAACGCTCTGGGGGCCTATCCTGGGCGCAGTCCTGTTGTTGCCTGCCGAAGAGGTGGCGCGTGCGGTGACCGGTGGCATGGTGGGTGCAGACATGCTGCTTTACGGTCTGTTGCTGATGATCGTCATACGCGTGCAGCCGCAGGGTGTGCTGGCCATACTCAAGCGCCTGTTCGGGGCCTCACCGAAACAAAAGAACGCAACACTAGCGGAGGCTGAACAATGAGCCTGCTCGAATACAAAAACGTCACCATGCAGTTTGGCGGCTTGCGTGCCACCGACGATGTCAGCTTCAAGGTTGAGACGGGTGAAATCGTTGGCCTGATTGGCCCGAATGGCGCGGGAAAAACCACCTTGTTTGCCCTTGCATCGGGATTCCTGCATCCCACGAAAGGCGAGATCTGGTTCGATGGTCGTCGGGTGGATCGCCTTGCGCCGCCCGATATCTGCGAGGCCGGCCTGGCACGCACCTATCAGATTGTGCGTCCCTTTGGCGAAATGACCGTGCTGGAAAACGTGATGATCGGTGCCTTCCTGCATTGCCGTGCACGCAGCGATGCTGAAGAGATGGCCGCGCAGGTGCTTGAGCGCGTGGGGCTGGCGTCGCGCTCGTCGCAGATAGCGCGCACTCTGACGTTGGCGGGCCGCAAACGCCTGGAGGTGGCCAAAGCCCTGGCGACCAAACCCAAGCTGTTGTTGCTGGACGAGGTCATGGCGGGCCTGAACACGGTTGAAACCGACCAGATGCTGGAATTGATCCATAGCGTAAGGGCCGACGGCGTCAGCGTATTGGTCATTGAGCACAATATGCAGGCCATCATGCGCTTGTCCGACCGGATCGTCGTGATTCATCATGGGCAGAAGATTGGCGACGGTGACCCCTCCGCGGTCGCCTCCGACCCCGATGTCGTTGCCGCTTATCTGGGTGAAAGCTATCAAGGAAAACACGCAAATGCTTGAAATCAACAACTTGAGCTCAGGGTATGGCGACGTCCAGGTGCTGCGGGGGATATCCCTGTCGGTGGCCGAGGGCGAGGTCGTCAGCATTGTCGGCGCCAACGGTGCAGGCAAGTCGACCTTGGTGCGTACCATCATGGGTACCTTGCCGGCTACGGCCGGCTCGGTGGCGCTGAACGGCCAAACCATCACTGGCAAGCCCGCGCATGAGATCGCTCGTCTGGGTATCGCGCAGGTCATGGAAGGGCGCCGGCTTTTCAATCACATGACCGTGGAAGACAATCTGCTGATAGGTGGCGATGTGCTGCGCGACAAGAAGCGCAGCCGCGATAACCTGGACTGGGTCTATTATCTGTTCCCAAAGCTGAAAGAGCGTCGCAAGCAGCTGGCCCGCTCTTTCAGTGGCGGCGAGCAGCAGATGCTGGCTATTGGTCGTGCCCTGATGACTGGCCCCAAGCTGTTGCTGCTGGATGAACCCAGCATAGGCCTGGCCCCCATCATGGTGGAAACAGTCTTTGAAAAATTGCCCGAGATCAATGCACGGGGCATCACCATATTCCTGGTCGAGCAGGACGTGCAGCGCTCATTGAGTCTGGCAACGCGCGGCTATGTGCTGGAGCACGGCGAAATCGTTCTTTCGGGTAGTGGCCAGGAGCTGCTGCAGAATGATGGCTTGCGCAAGGCTTACCTGGGGATATAGACAAACTGGCAGTACAGGTCGCTACGCTTCGCATGCTTAACCTGCTACGATTGAATTTACGCAATCACGGGGAAATCGTGTGGACCATGAACTGCCAGACCATCCACCCTTGTTTTTCGTTCTCAATGGCACCTCGGGTGGCAATGATTCAAGTTCGACCCGTCAAGTCATAAACGACACCATGACTTCGGCGGGCCGCACGTTCCGCCTGTTTGTCATCGGCGAACCCGACGACATAGCCGCCACCGTTCAACGGGCGGTCGAAGCAGCGCAGGCGCAAAAGGGCGTCGTCGTGGCGGTTGGTGGCGACGGAACCATCAATGCCGTGGCCAATGTGGCACTGGGCCGCGGTTGTGCGTTTGGTGCAATTCCGCAAGGTACCTTCAATTATTTCGGGCGTACGCATGGCATTCCCGAAGACATTCATGGTGCGCTTGATGACCTGCTGCATGGCGAACCAACGCCCGTACAGGTTGGCCTGGTGAATGATCACGTATTTCTCGTCAATGCCAGCGTAGGCTTATATCCGGATCTGCTTGAAGACCGCGAAGCGTTCAAGCAGCGTTATGGCAGAAGCCGGCTTGTTGCCATGTGGTCGGCCCTGGTTACGGCTTTCGGCAAGCATCGCTATCTTGATCTGGAAATGGACAAGGAAGGTGAGCGGGTCCACCTTCGTGCAACGTCGCTCTTCATAGGCAATAATCGCCTCCAGCTCGAGCAGGTCGGCATGCCGCAGGCCGAAACGGTCAAGCAAGGACAGCTGGCGGCGATCGCCGTGAACCATGTGGGGACGATGGCCCTGTTGTGGCTGGCGGCGCGTGGCGCCTTCGGAACGCTGGGTGATGCAGACTATGTTACAGGTTTCAGTTTTCGTCGCTTGGTCGTGGCTTCATTTGGTCTGCTGAACAAACAATCCCGCACGCATCAGGCCGGGCATCCAACGGGCAAGGTCGCCAAAGCCAGACGCCCTATCAAAGTGGCGGCCGATGGCGAAATCATGTGGCTGCAGACGCCACTGGAGTTCCGGGTTGCTCCAGAACCCTTGTTGCTGGTCAAGCGCCGCACGGATGCGGTTGCCGCATGAAGGTGGCATTGCACATTTCCGATACCCACTTTGGCACTGAAAGGCCGGCTGTCGTGCGTGCCCTGGAAAGGCTGGCGCATGGGGAAGCTCCTGATGTGGTGATTTTGTCGGGCGATATTACCCAGCGGGCGCAGGCGACCGAGTTCTCTGCTGCAGCGTCCTTCCTGGATCGGCTGGCCATCCCTGCCAGACTGGTTATGGCCGGGAACCACGACGTGCCTCTGTTTGATGTGATTTCACGGCTGTTCTGGCCTTACGCACGCTACAAGCGCGTCTTCGGGAACGATCTTGAGCCGGTACTCGATACCCCCGCCCTGCTGGTGATCGCAGTACGCACTACGCGGCGCTATCGACATATCGAAGGCGAGGTTTCCGCCGCGCAGATTGATCGGGTGGCAGGCCGTTTGCGGCAGGCCAGGCAAGGCCAACTGCGCATCGTGGTGACACACCAGCCTGTCCATGTGCAGCTCGACGAAGATAAAGAGCACCTGTTGCGTGGTCACGAACATGCCATCCGGGCATGGGCACAGGCGGGGGCAGACATGATATTGGGCGGACACATCCACCGTCCTTTCATTAGCGCGCTGCATCAGGTCGATGCTACGTTGCCGCGCCCTGTCTGGGCCGTGCAGGCGGGCACGGCCGTATCATCCCGGATTCGTCATGATGCCAATAACTCCATCAATCTGATTCGCCATGCTGATGCGGAAGGTACGCGGCAATGCATGGTTGAGCGATGGGATTATGACGAGACCGACGATGATTTCATGATGGTCGAGCGTCAGGTACTGGACGGTTTATGACTGCGCCGGCTGCTCCGGGACGACCGGGCCCGGGCGCAGTACAATTTTTGTCCTTGCGATGCATCCAATATTTCCTAAGGAAGAAATCCATGTATTCCAGCATACTTCGCTGCGCGCTGACGGCTGCCGTGCTTGTGGCGGTGCCTGCAGCATCCTTTGCCGCCGACTGGCCCGAGAAATCCGTACGCGTCATCGTGGCGTATCCGCCTGGCGGCGTAAGCGACTCCGTTACCCGTGCCATTGCAGACAAACTCAGCACCAGCCTGGGAGTTTCATTCGTGGTCGAAAACAAGGGCGGAGCCGGCGGGACAATAGGCATGAACGAAGTGGCCAGGGCAGCACCCGATGGCTACACGATAGGATTTTCGTCCGTCAGCCCGCTGGCCTTGTCGCCCGCCATCCGCCAGGTGCCGTATGACCCGGCTAAAGACATTGCACCAATAGGCAGTGTCATGGTCTCACCCGTGATATTGCTCGGTACTTCGGCATTTACCGGCAAGAGCATGGACGACGTGGTCTCGCAGTCGAAAGCCAAGCCTGGCACATTGCGCTGGTCGACATCGGGCCAGGGATCGCTGGGACACCTTATGCTTGAGCAATTACAGCAGGCTGCAGACATACAAGTTACCCATATTCCTTACAGAGGGGCAGGGCAGCAACTGACCGATGCGCTGGGCGGACAGTTCGAGCTTATTTCGACCAATATGGGCTCGGCAGTGAAAACCAATATAGCCAGTGGCGCCTTCGTGCCTTTGGCGATCGCCGCTCCAGCGCGTGTGGAGTCTCTGCCCAATGTACCCACCTTCAGCGAGTTGGGCTATGCGCAGGCGAACAAGATGTCGGTATTCGGGTTTTATGCTCCGGGCGCTACTCCGGAGGCCATAGTCAGCAAGCTGAACTCAGAGATCAACCAGATCGTTGGCAGCCCCGAAATACAGAAACTGCTGGCAGACAGCAACAACATCCCGGCCACCAGCACACCACAGGCGTTTGCTGAGGATATCAGGCAAGAGCTGGCTTCCAATCGGGAGCTGGCAAAGAAGGTTGGTCTGGCACCCTGACGCCATTCCGGAGCCTCAGGCGCCAGGCGCGCGGGCGCCTGAGTTCGAATCCTGTATCGCAGGGGAAAAATTGACAGATCCTGTCATTTGAAGTGTGCTGCACTTCACAAGAATCTGATAGTCTTGCTTGAGCCTTGCGTCAGCAAGAACTGCACTTTTTGTACAAGGAGCAAACTTCATGGCGGGAAAATTCGAAATCTATAAAGATAAGGCCGGCGAGTTCCGGTTCAGGCTCAATGCCGGCAATGGGCAGACGATCCTGGCCAGCGAAGGATACAAGTCCAAGGCTTCGTGTCTGAACGGTGTTGAGTCTGTCAAAAAGAACGCGACCAGCGACAGCTTGTTCGAGCGCAAGCAGACCGCGTCCGGCAAGCATATGTTCAATCTGAAAGCCAGGAACGGCCAGGTTATCGGTACGAGCCAGCTGTACGACACCGAGGCATCACGCAATAACGGCATCGCATCGGTGGCTAATCATGCACCAGGCGCAGCTCTGGACGACAGTACCGCAGCGTAGTTGCTGCGGTAAAACATGGCAGCAACTACATCCATTGCAAGACGACCGGGGCTATTAAGGTCAGCCCCATCAGTACCAGCAATATAAAGGCAATACGTCGCATTGCTTGTGGTGAGAACGGCGGCGGGTAATGTTTGCCTGCAAGGGTTGCCAGTGCCACCAGGGGCAGGCAGATTGCACTCAGTACCAGCTCCTGCATGTGCAGTTGGCCCTGAATTGCCACAAACAGAGTGCGCGCCCCTGCTATGGCGGCATTCAGGAAGATGAGTGCCGTGCGAATTTGTGCCAGCGTCAGTGGCTGGCGGTATAGCTGGAATATCATGGGCGGGCCGGGTATGCCGAACATGCCGCCTACGAGCCCGCCCAAAAAACCAAAGCATGCAAATGAGCCGCTGCCCGAGATCAGCGACAGGGGGCGGGGTTGCCATGCAAGACTCAAACCACCGTAGGCGATGACCAGGCCCAGTAAAACCTGGATGACATCGGCGGCTTCGCTACTAAGATAATCCAGCGCTACCACGCCCAATACACTGGCCGGGAATACCGCGATCAGCATGGGATTGACTGCTTTCCATGGCACGTGATGCAGGCGGCCGCGTAGCGCCACACCGCTGTTCATCAGCGTGACTATGCTGACGATGCTGGCAAGCGTTGCCACCGACACCATGCCAGTGGCACTGGCCAGACCCATGATGATCATTGCAAGGCCGAAACCCGTTACGGTGTGGAAATAGACAGCAAAGAGAACGACCAGTACAAATGGAACAAGGTCAGAAAGCGCGGGGATCATGGGCTCCTAGCGGGTCGGAATCAGACCTAAAGACAGCCATGGAACAAAGGCGATCAGCATCCAGGCTATCAGCAAGCCGCCCAGATACAGTATGGCCGACGGAACGATGCGCATGTACGGGATGCCGGTGATGCCGCTTGCGACGAACAGGTTCAGCCCAAATGGCGGAGATATGAAGCCAATCGCGGCGCCAACCAGAAAGATCACCGAGAAGTGGACGGGATCAACGCCCATGGAGGCTGCAATGGGTGCCAGGATGGGAGCAAAGATAACCGTAATGGGCAAGCTTTCTAGAATGCAGCCGGCAGCCAGCACGATCACCATGCATATCAGCAAGACAAGTGTGGGGTTGTCTCCAAAGAGAGCGATGAAGTTGGCGACGGTTTCGCCCACACCCAGCAAGCCGAATACCTGTTGCATCACGATGGACACGGCAATCATGGGCGCCAGCATGCCTGTCAGCTGCCCCGAGCGCAGCAGCACATCGGGCAGCTCACGCCATTTGATCTCGCGGGTAACGAACAGGCCTGCCAGCAAACAAAAGCCTACGGTGATGGCAGCCGCTTCGGTGGGTGAGAACAGGCCGGAATAGATACCGTAGATAACGATGAAGACGGCAAAGAACCCCAGATAGGCCCGGCGTGCGGTACGCCACACGTTGCCCATATCCAGTGGCGATTTTTCGCCCATGTTTTCGCGGCGGCAGCGCCACCAGCATACGAGCATCATGGATGTCACCATCAGTATCCCGGGCAATATGCCCGCAATGAACAGGTCGGAAATCGACAGGTTCATGATGAAGCCATACACAATGAAGATGATGGAAGGGGGAATGATGATCCCCACCGTGCCACCGGCTGCTGCCGTGGCGGCGGCAAAGTTGGCCCGGTAGCCATCCTTGACCAGCAGCGGATGCATGATGCCGCCTATGGTTGCGGTTGTGGCGGCATTGGAACCCGAGATGGCTGCGAACAGGCCGCAGGATCCTATGGTTGCCAGGCCCAGCCCGCCATGCATCCAGCTAAGGCAGGCGTGGGCAAAATTTGCCATGCGCCGTGCAATACCGGCCGCCGCGATCAGGTCGCCTGTAAGGATGAACAGCGGTAGTGCGAGCAAGCCGAAAAAGTTCAGGCCTTCGAATAGCGTTACGCCGATATTGGCCAGGGTGAAGTCTATGACCAGCGAAGCGCCCACCACCCAGAAACCCAGGACCAGGAAGATGGGTACGCCCAGCATGAACAAGATCACCACGCCAGCAGTAATAAGCGTAAGCAGTAGACTGGAATCCATGATTTACCCTTGAACCTTAAACAGTTTCAGCGCCGACGCTTTGGATGGCGACAATAAACGGCTCTTGCCGACGGTAACGGCCAATGTCGGCCGCCAGGTTTTGCAATGCGCGGAACATCAGCAATATCCATGCGACAGGGGTGGCACAATAAAACCACCATTGCATCATGTTGTCGGTACCTTGCACGATGGAAAAATTGTTGTAGGCCAGCATGGTCTGCTCGAGCGTGAAGTAAACAACAAGCACGCCGAAAGAAAGCCATAGCAGGGCATCGAGCCACATGCAGGCAAACTGGGCACGGTATGACATGCGGACGCGAAACTCGTTAAAGCACAGGTGTGAGCGTCGCCTTACGTTATACGAGCATCCTATCCAGGTTACCCACAGGAAAAGGTAAATGGGAATGGACCCGCTCCAGGGGATTTGCGTGTTGAACAGGTATCGTTGCCCAACAGCAAAAATAATGATGGCTGCCATACTGGAATAGGCAACCAGAATGAAGGCACGCTCGACGTTGCGATCCAGCCACTTCAGCGTAGAAATCAAAGGCGACATTGCTTGGTCCTTATGCGGGTATGCGCAGTGGTCCTGCTCGGGCCCACTGCACGGTCAGGCAGCAGCGTGCGGGAGTCTTCCCGCACGCATTGTGATGCCTTAGGCCGATTCCCACCATTTGCGCGGCTTTACGCTTTCTACGGTGGCATCTTCGGGAATCTCGCGCGCGATGGCGTAGATTTCCTCGTAGGTGTCTGCGCCGCCCTGCATCTTGTTCAGACGCTCGCGCCATTCTTCCCAGGGTTTGGGGTTGGACTTGGGCGAGGAAGCTTCTTCGGCCTTCTTGATTTCCTCGGGTGGCAGCACGGCTACCCGAACGTTATTCTTGGCGAACAAGGTGTCGGGACCTGGATTGGGTACGGCACCCACGACTTCGACCAGCGCCCTTTCGTTTTCACGCTGGGTGTATTGCTGGGCGGCGTAAGCGGTCTCCATGATGACGTCTTGCAGATCGGGAGGCAGCTTCTCGAAGGTTTTGTTGTTCATTGCCGTGTGTTCGGTACCGCAGAAGAAACGCAGGTCGACCGCTTGCGAGAGCACTGGCGACAGACCGCCATAGCCTGCGGCACCCATCCAGGTTTCAGCGCCGTCGATCAGGCCCGACTTCAGACCATCGACAGTTTCTTCCCAGGCCAGCGGCACGGGGCCCAGATCCATGAGCTCCATGGCGATGCGGCCCAGCTGTGTACCCGTGACGCGGTTCTTGGTGCCGGCCAGTTCGGACAGTTTGGAGACCGTTGGTTTGTCGGCGAATTTTGAGCCCATCATCAGGCCGCGCAACTCGCAGTGAGTGAACAGGAACTGGATGTTGTGCAGGCGGCGCAACGGATCACGCAGCAAGGGCTCGCTTTTCGGGTGGTAGAAGAAGTAGTGTTGTGCGGCGCGGCTGGGGAACATGTAGGCAAAGTCCAGCACGTTGTAATAGGGTGCCGCACCGGCCGAGTTCTGCGTGCTGGCAGTGAACATGTCTACAATGCCCTGCTGGGTTTTCTTGACGCAATCGAGCTGGTTGCAGATTTGATTGCTGCCAATGAAATCCACACGAATCGCGCCGTCGCTGCGCTTTTCCAGCTCGCGGGCAAACCAGAGCTGACCGGATTCCTGGATCTTCAGGTTTTCCTCGTTAAAGCCTGCCGCGCCCATCTTGAAGTTGTATTTGGCCTTGCCGCTGCGGTTGTTTGCCGTTTGAGCGGCTGCCTGCCCGACTCCTTCAAGGGTAAGCGGGCCGAACATGCCAACTGCTGCTAGCATGGTGGAGCTTAAGCCATAGCGCCCCGCAACACGCATGAAACCACGACGATCCAAAGGGGTTTTCGTTGTCATTTGATGTCTCCTTTATTGGCTGCTGACAGCCTGTAATTACTGCCGCCTTTCCTCGCGCATAAGGTCCACCACCTTTTCAGCCATCATGACGACTGGTGCGTTGGTGTTGCCCGAGATCAAAGTGGGCATGGATGAAGCGTCAATTACGCGAAGACCTTGCACGCCGCGCACCCGAAGCTGGGGATCGAGTACTGCCATGGCGTCCCCGTCGGGGCCCATGCGGCATGTTCCGCTAGGATGAAAGATTGTGGCGCCGGTATCCCGGGCGAATTCCAGCAAATCTTCATCTGATTCTGCTTGTGGCCCGGGCTTGACCTCGCGTTTTACGTAGGGCCGCATGGCCTCGGTCTGGGCGATTGCCCTGGCAGCCTTTACGCCTGCAACCGTTGTGCGGCGGTCCAGGTCGGTGTCCAGGTAATTGGGCTGGATCTCTGGTGTTTCCAGAGGATCGGTGGATTTGATGCGTACATGGCCTCGGGATTCGGGCCGCAACTGGCACACTGAAAACGTGAAGCCGGAATAAGGGTGGACTTTGCCGCCCGCCATATCGGCTGACAGTGTCGCCACATGGAACTGGATGTCTGGCGTGGGGGATTCGCTGGGCAGGGCGCGCATGAAGCAGCCGCCCTGATTGATGCCGATGGCCAGCGGGCCTTCGCGCCGCGTGAGCCATTGCAGGCCCATATTGAACTTGCCCCACAGGCTGTTCAGCGCATCGTTGGTAGTGATGGGTTTGGTGCATTCAAAACCCAGACGTATCTGCAGGTGGTCTTGCAGATTCTCGCCCACTCCGGGTATATCGGCCACCACGGGTATGCCGCGTTCCTGCAGCAGGCTGGCGGGGCCTATGCCCGATAGCTGCAGCAACTGCGGAGAATAGATGGCGCCTGCCGACAGCAGGACTTCTCCGTTGGGATTGAGCTGCGCGCTTTGACGAGTGTTGCCCACAAGATAGTTCACACCAGCCGCGCGGGTACCATCCATGATCAGGCCGGTGGCCCGGGCATTGCTGATGATCGTCAGGTTGCTGCGCTTGCGTGCCGGCCGCAGGTAGGCGGTGGCCGTGCTGCAGCGCAATCCCTTGTGGGTGGTAAGTTGATAATAGCCCGCACCTTCCTGATCTTCGCCGTTGAAATCGGTGGTGCGTGGTACGCCTATTTCTTGTGCGCCACTCAGGAAAGCTTCAATGAGTTCGTGCTTGTGATGAATGTTGGACACCCTGAGTGGGCCGCTGTCGCCATGATGGGGCGTGGCGCCAAGTTCATTCGTTTCCGACTTGATGAAGTAGGGCAGCACGTCGTCGTAGCTCCAGCCTGTATTGCCCAGTTCAGCCCAGTGGTCGTAATCCTGGCGCTGGCCGCGTATGTAGATCAGGCCATTGATTGCGCTGGAACCCCCCAGGGTTTTGCCGCGCGGCCAATAAATGCGGCGGCCATTCATGTTGGGATCGGGGTCGGTGTGCAGGCACCAGTTGTATTTCGTGCTCCACATGGTTTTGCCATAGCCTATGGGCAAATGCAGCCAGACGGAGGTGTCGGGCGGCCCTGCCTCGAGCAATAACACCTGAACGGAAGGATCTTCGCTTAGCCGGCCGGCCAGGACGCACCCGGCGGATCCAGCGCCTACAACGATGTAGTCGTAGTGTTTGCTCATGCGCTTGCCTTATTTTTAATGTTTCGTGACAGCGGCAGAAAAAAATGGAACAATCTGTTCTGCTATTGCTGCTATGGTATACATCCTGTCGCGCCCTAACAAGGCATGAGCCACTAGTTTCTTCCTAGGATTTTCCCGTGAATTCTGTTCCGAATTTCGACGAAGAGCGTGCAAATAATGAAACCAACGGTGGAGCACCGGCCCGCGCCTTGCGCATATTGGACCTGGTTTCATCGTATGGCGGAGCCATGAGCCTGGCCGAGATTGCCGAAACGCTTTCCTTGCCCAAAGGCAGCGCGCATCGACTCTGTTCCCTGCTGGTTTCCATGGGCTATCTGGCACGTGATGTGGATGACCGCAGCTACGCGGTGGGCAAGGCCTTGCAGCGCATGGCACTCAGTACGCTCAAGCACCGCTCCATACAAAGCCTGCGTCACGATATCCTGATTGAACTGGTCAAGAAGGTTGGCGAAACCTGCAATTTCAATACTCTTGATGGCACACGGGTGGTCTACCTGGATCGTGTCGAGGCGCAGTGGCCCCTGCGCCTGATTTTTGATGCCGGTTCACGTGTTCCATTGCATTGCACAGCCAGCGGCAAGCTGCTGCTGGCGCATATGCGAGCCAGTGAAGCCGCGCGCATTCTTCCTTATCTTCAACTGGATGCCTGCACCGAGAGCAGCATCACTTGTTTGATGGAACTGGAGCGTGAATGCAGGCAGATTCTCGAGCAAGGCTATGCGACTGACCGCGAGGAATTCATCTCCGGCATGGTTGCGGTGGCCGTGCCTGTGCGCGATACGCGCGGCGAAGTGCAGGCGGCGATCGCCATGCATGCCCCCACGGCAAGAATGTCGCTGGAACGGGCGCTCGAGCTGCTGCCGTATCTGAACAAGGCGGCCCGAGACATGCAGGGCGTTTTGTAAAGCGCTGCTAATGGAAGTCGCGGCTTGAGGTTTCCAGCTTGCCCAGCATGGGCGTCAAGTCAACGAGCCGGCCAACAATCAGATGCTGCACGCCATTTTCAGATTGCCAGGTGCCATAAGCGCCAAGCAGTCTTGCGGTCAGCAGTTCCTTGCGTTGGCGCTCAATAATTTTTGGCCACACGATAAGGTTGACGTGACCCTCTTCATCTTCCAGCGTCACAAAAACCACGCCTTTGGACGTTCCGGGACGCTGGCGGCCAGTGACAATGCCGCAGGCACGCACCAGGCGTCGATCGGGCTGTTGACGCAGTTGGCCCGAAGAAGAAAACCGCATTGCTGTGAGCTTGTCGCGCAGCAGGGCCAGGGGGTGCCGCCCCAAAGTCAGGCCTAGCGTCTGGTAGTCTGCCACCAGCGCCTGGCCTTCTGTGAGCAAGGGCAGTTCCGGCGTAGCCTGCTCGTGGATTCGTGCTTCCTTGAGCAACCCGCGTTCAGGCGTGCTGACTACTGATTCCCACAGCGCCGCGCGGCGATGCCCGGCAAGTGTACGCAAGGCATCGCCGGCAGCCAGGCAGTTCAAGTCGTGGCGGGTAAGGTCTGCGCGCCTGGCCATGTCGGCAACAGAATCGAATGGCCTTACAGCACGAGCCTCTTCGATTCGCCAGGCGCTTTCTGCATGCATGCCGTCTATCTGATTCAATCCCAGCCTTACGGCCGGCCGCGAGCCGCCGGTCGTTTCGAGTGTGGCCTCATGGTTACTGATTGTGGCATCGGCCGCCAGGACGGTTACGCCGTGTCGACGGGCATCCTGCACCAGAATGGAAGCAGAATAGAACCCCATGGGCTGACTGTTCAGGAGCGCGGCCAGGTAGGCTTCGGGTTCGTGGCACTTGAGCCAGCTGCTTGCATAGGCCAGCAGGGCAAAGCTGGCTGCATGGCTCTCGGGGAAGCCATACTCGCCAAACCCCTGGATCTGCCTGAAGATCTGCTCGGCAAACTCGCGCTTGTAGCCGCGACTGGTCATGCCAACAATGATCTTGTCATAAAACTTGCCCAGGCCGCCCTTGCGCTTCCAGGCCGCCATGGATCGACGCAAGTCATCGGCTTCTCCGGCGGTGAAGCCGGCAGCCAGCATGGCAACCTGCATGACCTGCTCCTGGAAAATCGGTATACCCAGCGTGCGTTCCAGTGCTGTTCGCACATCGTCGCTGGGATAGTCGACGGCTTCCTGTTTTTGGCGGCGCCGCAAATACGGATGAACCATGCCACCCTGTATTGGACCCGGGCGCACGATCGCCACCTGAATCACCAGGTCATAGAATTCCCGAGGACGCATGCGTGGCAACATGGACATTTGCGCACGCGACTCGATCTGAAAGGTGCCTATGGTATCGGCTGCGCAAATCATGTCGTAGGTTGGAGTATCTTCGGCTGGGATATCCTGCAGTTCGAAGGGTTCGCCGCGTTGCTGCGAGACGATGTCCAGGGCGCGGCGGATAACGCTGAGCATGCCCAGGGCCAGGATGTCGATTTTCAGCAGACCAACAGCATCAATATCGTCTTTGTCCCACTGCACCACACTGCGATCGGCCATGGCCGCATTCTCGATGGGTACCAGGCGGCAGAGCGGACCACGCGATATGACGAAACCACCTGGATGCTGCGACATATGCCGGGGAAACCCCATCAGTCGCTCGGCGAGGCTGACCCATTGCCTGGCGGTGGCTGATTCCGGATCCAGTCCGCATTCGGCCATGCGTGCCGCCAGATTGCTGCGGCCATCCCAGTAATGGTAAGACTTGGCGACTGCATCAACAATCATCGGGTCAACGCCCAACGCCTTGCCGGTATCACGCAAAGTACTTTTAACCCGATAAGTAATAACTACGGCAGTAAGAGCGGCGCGATCACGACCGTATTTTTCGTAGATATATTGGATAACCTCTTCGCGGCGCTGATGCTCGAAATCCACATCGATATCGGGCGGCTCGTTGCGTTCCTTGCTGATGAACCGTTCGAACAGATTGTTGCCGCGTGCCGGGTCCACTTCCGTGATGCCCAGGCAATAACAGACAGCGCTATTGGCGGCCGAGCCGCGACCCTGGCAGAGTATCTTGCGGTTTCGGGCAAACCTGACGATATCGTAGACCGTCAGAAAATAGGGCTCGTACTCGAGCTCTGCAATCAGTTCGAGTTCATGTTCGATCTGATTCTGGACTTTAAGCGGAATGCCTTTGAGAAAACGCCGGTGGGCACCTGCGTAGGTTTCCTGCCGTAAATAGGTTGCAGGGGTCAGGTCTTTGGGGCAAATCTCGTCGGGATATTCGTATTTCAGTTCATCCAGATTAAATGGGCATTGGCTGGCTACCTCTATGGTTTCTTCCAATGCTTCACGCGGGTAAAGATTGGCCAGGCGCAGGCGTGAACGCAGATGATGCTCGGCATTGGGCGCGCGCTCGAATCCGCATTCCGGTACCGATTTTCCGAGTCGGATCGCCGTGAGGGTATCGTGCATGGGTTTGCGCGATCTGACATGCATCTGAGCCTGGCCGGTTGCGGCCACGCGCATGCCGGCATGGCTTGCCGCTGCCAGCACGGCAGCCTTGTGCCGGTCGTCCTGGGCGCGATGCAAAAGCGTCAGCGACATCCAGCACCGGCCCGGGAACGTTGCGGTTATCCATTCAGCCTGGGCAAGCAGGCGTTCAAAGGGGGCGCCATATTCAGGCACCAGCAGCGCCACACATTCGGGCAAGCCACGCAAATGAGCCAGGGCAGGATCAGCAGGGTTATCGATGTCGTCAGGCGTAAGCCGATACTCGCCTTTCGGAGCGCGTCGTCGGGCCAGCGTGATGAGCTCGCATAAATTGCCGTAGCCGCGTCGGGTTTGCGCCAGCACGACCAGTGACACCGCTGCGTCGCCCACGGCATTGCGCAAGGTGAAGCTGGCGCCGATCAAAAGAGGCAGCTTCTGCTTTCTGGCTTCAACATGAGCCCGTACCACGCCGGCTACCGAGCATTCGTCGGTGATGGCGATCGCGCCATAGCCAAGTTCTGCCGCACGTGCCACCAGCTCTTCCGGGTGTGAGGCGCCACGCAGGAACGTGTAGTTGCTCAGGCAATGAAGCTCGCTGTAAGGCGGCAATATCGAAGGTGTATACATAGTAGATTATGCAAACAAACCATGCAGGAACCAGCCGGATACTCCGCCGCGCTCTTGAAACAACCAATAGCGCGCGCCGTTTTCGGCCTGGGCCACATAGTAGTCACGTACAGCAAGCCCTGCCCACCAGCCATCTTCGATGCGTTCGGGGCCTTTAATAACATGCAGCGGTGAACCGTAAAAGGGCCGGTGCTGCCTGATGGGCAGGGCGACGGGCTCTTCAAGCAGCCAGAATGGACGTTCGGCCTGTTCAACACAGACGGCGGAGCCGGGTTTTTCGTCCAGGGGAATCCAGCGATTGGCAACTTCCGGACGATGGTCTGCAATGGGGCTGGGCTGCAAAATGTTTTCACGCCCCAGACGGGCGATCAGTACTTCGATCAGTCGTTGACGGTCTGCCGGGCTGCCACCCGGATCGGGGAACAGGTCTTGGGGAACCGGTGCCATGGTTTCCGTATTGGCAGCATGCAGTTCGACCATGATGACCGGCGCCGGTAATTCAAGATTGTGCAGACGCTCTGTGAGCAGTCGCAGCAGGTGTCCGGATTCCCAGGCAGGTGTGCCAAGTGTCAGTTCCAGCTCAGTAGGAGGGCGGGCGTGCCGGCCGCGCTCGTGACCCAATGCAAACACAATCCGGGTGACGGCAAGCTGCCTGGCTGCCAGCCAGCCACAAAGCTGCTCGATAAGACGCCGGGCTACAAAAACAAGCGCTTCGGCATGCTCGATGCGCTCCATGAGTTCAATGCGCCTGATAAACTCGGGCGGTGCCACCACCCAGTTGAAAAGCTCGGGCTCATGGCCGTAGGCTGCATCCAGCGTCTGAAGAACGGCTTTATTAGTGCGGCGTTGCAAGCCCGCTCGTGGCAGCGCACGCAGCGATCCCAGTGTTGAGCAACCAATGCCGTCGAGCCAGTCACGGTAAGGCCGTGTTGCGGGCAGATACGAACACGGCAGCGCATCGAGCCGTTTGCCCAGGGTATTCAGCTGCAAAATCCTTCGTTGCTGGGCAGGTCGTGCAGCAAGCAGCCAGGCGCCCAGTGCGGTGGGCGCTGTTGAAATTTGTGCTGCAAGGCCCAGTCCTTCCAGGGTAGACCTGACCCGCCGATATAGCCGACGCACGCCGCCGAACAGACTTAAGCTTGCAGAGACGTCAAGCAACAGTGTGTTCTCGTCCGACAGGGTGAGCTCGGGGGTGTATTGCAGCAATGCCAGTGATGTTTCATCAATGGCGCGTGCTTCGATGTGGGCGTCGTATGCAATCAAGGCTGCTGTCGGGCAAAGGGCGTTTACGCCAACCTGGCGCATACCCGGTCTTACGCCGGCCTGCAGGGCCGTGGGCGAAGCAGCCTTGACCTTATTGCCATCCAGAATGACGACAGGCTCAGTGCGCCAGCTCGGGCAATGCGTGTCCAGGCTTGCGTGCGATAGATGCACGCCTATCCATAATTGCATGATCAAATTCAAAAAATCGGGTGTCGGGGTAAAGCTTCAGGGCCAGCGGCCCGGCATGGCTGGGCCCACGCCTTTTTACGATAGAGAGGTTGAGTCCTTGACGGTTTGGCTGCAGTACCAGGCGCAGCGGCGAAGGAGAGGATTGATCTGCCGCTGTTGATGGGCGCACCACGATGAACAAGGTGTCACCTGCCTGGGCAGCCAGCTGCAGACGACGCAATGTCTGATTGCGAATTTGATTCTGCCAAAGCAGCAGTGCGCCAAATGTGCCGCTGCGCAAAACCTGGTCAGCAGCCCAGAGGGCATCGGCCTGACGCCGGGTGTGTACCCATAACAAGCTGGATGGCGAACAGCCCCAATTTGACCAGGCGGCAATTTGAGGCAGGTATGGCGGTTGGACCAGCATGACCGACCGCTGGCTGACGTGGTTTAGTGCCGGACGTAGAAGCTGCAGCTCGCCTGTGCCGGGTTGATGCACCAGAAATTCGACCAGATTGCCCAGTGGCCATCCGCCACCCGGCAACTCGGCTGAAAGCAGCGGGAAGCCGGTGTCAACGCAGCGGCCCTGCGAGCGACAAAGCTGGGAAGCACGCCAGAGCGCTTGGTGGATGTGCTCGGGCGAAGAAAGATCGTTGGGCATGATTTTCTCGCGTTAAAACTACTGTTTAGATATACAGTAGTTTTAACATAAAAAAATACATGCTTGCGGGCCACCCTGGCCATATGCTTTCCGGGCCCGTCAGCCGCCTGCAAATTGTGCAAGAAACTCTTCGCTGGGCGGTATCGGCTTTATCACGTCTATCAGCACACCGCTTGGATCCTGCGTTATTTTCATACTTGCTCCGAAAAAACATACTTTCAGGCAAGCGGTACTGGGCTGCAATACAAAAGGCAGCACCTACGAGGATGCGATTGCTGCGCTTCTTTCGAGCCTTGTTCTTACCAACCGCTGATCCGGGACCATTGCGCCTCGATGTGGTCAGTACCTGCCACGACGGAATAGCCGTCATGCTGGGCCGCTGTTGAGCAGGCATGGTTGGGCAAGATGCGCAGCATGGTTCCAACGGGAAACATAGGTGTCAGGCTGGCATCATGGCGATGAACAATGATGCCATGCTCCTGGTTGGCGTCACGCATGACAAGATCAGGGATGGGGGTGCCGTTTTGATCGCAGACGACGCCATAACCCTGATCGACAGCCTGTTTGGCGGTACCGCGGTCACGAGACATGGCCATCCAGCCGCCATCTGTAATCAGCCAGCCCTTTTTCTTTTGGTGGCCAATAACTGTGCACAATACCGAAAGCGCAATGTCGGATTGATCGCATACGCCCAATCCGTTCATGACCAGGTCAAAGAAAACGAATACGCCGGCACGTACTTCCGTAACACCATCGAGGGACTGGACAAAATGCGCGGTGGGTGTGCTGCCCACACTGACTACCGGTGCGGCATAGCCGGCTGCCCGCAGGCGTTCGGCTGCCTGTACGACGCCCGCGCGTTCTTGTTCGGCAATCGCCTGTATTTCGGCAACACTCTTGCAGTCGTACGAGGCGCCCGCATGCGTCATGACACCTGCCAGCCAGGCGGTACCGGCAACCTCGGTGCGCTCCAGTTCGGCTGTGATATCGAGCAGCGCGGGGTCATCGGGCACGACACCTGAACGATGACCGTCGGTATCTATCTCCAGCAGAACCGGCAGCGTCAGCGTATGGTCACGACAGAATCGCGCAAGTGTGGTGGCGGTTTCCTTGTTGTCCAGCACGACAGTCATTTTTGCGCCCCGGCTTACAAGGTCGGCAATATGCGCAAATTTGTTTTCAGCGATACCGACGGCATACAGAATATCGGACCAGCCGTGCTTGAAGAAGTATTCGGCTTCCTTGAGCGTTGAAACGGTAATCGGTGTGTCGGGGGTACCCATACGTTTGGCGACATCGGCTGATTTGGCGGTTTTTACATGCGGACGCAGTACGACGCCAAAGGGCTGCAACCTTGCTTTCAGGCGAGCGATATTGCGATCCATCTTGACCCGATCGAGAATAAGCGCGGGCGTTTCCAGTTGATTCAATTGCATATCGGTGCCTGTTTTCAGTTGTAGAAGCCTGTTGGGTTAAGCATAAAGGTTAACCTATTGCCAGTTATTGTTGGGATGGCGTGTCACAAACTGCAGGACTTGATCGTCGTATAAAGAAACTTACCGATAGCCGAAAGGAAGGACTGATGACCGCAGCAGAGCCTACGAGCGTGTTCGAAGCCCAACGAAAATTTCTAGCCGGGCTCGCCTACCGGATTCTTGGGTCGGTTGCCGAAGCCGAAGATGCTGTGCACGATACCTATATCAAATGGAGCCAGGCTGAGCATGACCAGATTGAAAATCCGGCGGCATGGCTGACTACCGCCTGCACACGGCATTGCATAGACATGTTGCGATCCGCCCAGAGAGCGCGTCTGATCTATGTGGGAGCATGGCTGCCTGAACCCTTGCATGAGAGCGTTGAGCACACACCCGAAAGTGCGGTAGAGATGTCGTCATCGTTATCCGTGGCCTTTTTGCTTTTGCTGGAACGGCTCTCACCTAAAGAGCGGGCGGCCTACCTGTTGCACGAAATTTTCGATCGTTCTTATGTCGAAACTGCCGAGGCGCTGGGGGTGCAGGAAGCAACTTGCCGCAAGCTTGTATCCAGGGCACGGAGCAATATCGGTCGTCCGGAGGTGCGCAATGTCGTGCCCCGAGAGCGGCAGGAGGAGTTGCTCGCGGCATTCAGCCTGGCAATCGGAACCGGCGAGATTACTCAGCTGGCCGGGTTGATGTCGGACGACGTCGAATTGCGGGCAGACGGTGGGGGTAAGGTGGTCACATTGCCTGAACCGCTATTCGGCAAGGAAAGCGTATTGGACTTCATCGCGTCCCGACTCGGCGATTACTGGAAAGACTATATATGGCAAGCGGCTGACATAAACGGCATGCGTGGGGCGATTCTGCTTCAGCATGGTCGGGTCGTGGCCACGGTCTGCTTCTCCTGCGACACGCAAAACCGTCTGGTGGGTATCTATATTGTGCGCAATCCGGACAAGCTTTCTCAGCTCATACCGGATTGATGCCGGCGCCCACAAACAGAGCGCCGTGCTGGTGCATGTCGGGGCGCTAGAAAAGCCAGCCCGCCGGCAAGGGCACTTGCAGGGCAAATTTGAAGATGGAATATAGCGAGCCCAGCACAACCAGGCCCGACAGCCCATACAGGATCACCAGTCGAAGCGTCCAGCGGCCAAAATGCGAAATGACGAGCAATGCTGCAAAAGCCAGGACGCCAGATAGCAAAAAGCCAAGTGGTGCAAGCAAGAAAGCCCATGCAAGCATGGCGGCCATGACACCAAACCGGCGCATGCCAGAGCCCGGCTCATGTGTGCGGCGCGGCATAGGGCGTGTCCAGGCCATGACCAGATACAGGCAACTAAGCAGCACCATCATCCCGGCGACAACGCGTGGAAAGACGGCTCCCAGTGTTGAAAAGTCGTTCGACCAGTAAATGGCCGCCAGACCGACGACAATCAGCACAATGCAGCCAATGACCGAACCGATATCGACGCGCGATGCGGAATTGTTATTCATGCTCGCTCCTGTGCTTGCGCTGCCCGCCGTTGGGCCCGTCGTTTAATGATGTATGGATACAGCAGACCCAGAATAATGAAGGCAATAATTCCCAGGGAAATCGGCCGTCCGAAGAACTCGGCTGCGATGCTGCCCTTCGCACCACCAATCAGATAGCCTTGAACGAAGCCGTGTTCCGCGATTGGCCCCAGTATGATCCCCAGGACAATGGGAGAAGCAGTGAACCCGACACGTGCCAACCCCCATGCAAGGCAGCCCAGAACCACCATTTGCTGGACTTCGTATTCATTGTTGTTGATGGCGTAGCTACCCAATATGGTAAGAAATGCCACAGACGGCACCAGCATGGTCTTGGGTATGGCGATGATGGTTTTGAAGGCGTAGCGCCCGATGAACAGGCCGACCGGCAACATAATAAGGGTGGCCAGCACCAGCCCCCAGATAAATGTGTAGACGATGGCGCTTTGATCGTTGAACAGCGTGGGGCCGGTGCGTATGCCTTGTACCAGCAGGGCGCCTAATATGATCGCGTCGGGTGGTGTGCCCGGAATGCCCAGCACAAGCGTGGGGATGAGGCCGCCGCCGACCGTGGCATTATTGGCAGACTCGGTGGCAACGACGCCATCAGGTTCGCCCTTGCCGAAGTTGTCTCGTCTGGGAGAGACACGCTTGGCCTCGGAGTACGAGACCAAACCAGCAATGGAGCCACCTGCGCCGGGCAATATGCCTATGACCGTGCCGATCAACGAGCTGCGCACGACATTTGCTTTACCGCGCCGGATAAGGCCGACCGCCTCGGACAGACGATATCCGCGTACCTTCTCGGGTGTTTTCAGGTGTGGGGTGGCATTGGCGGCCAAATCGATAATCACGGGAACACAGTAGATGCCGATTAAAGCGGCGACCACATCGATGCCACCCAGCAGGCTTTGGAAATCGCCGACGTAACGAATGTCGCCACCCACTTCAGCTACACCCACCATCGCCAGCAGCATGCCAATACATCCGCCGATAAGGCCTTTGATTGTGCTGCCTTCGTCCAGCGATGCGATAAGCGTAAGCCCGAATATGGCGAGCCAAAAATACTCGATGGGCCCAAAGCTGAGTGCGACGGTGGCCAGAGGCGGGGCAAGCAGCATCAGGCAGAATGCACCCACCAGGCCACCCACTACCGAAGCCAGGCAAGCCAGCGTCATGGCAAGATCGCCATTGCCGCCCTTGGCCATAGGGAAACCATCAAAGGTGGTGGCAATGGATGACGGTGTGCCTGGGGTATTGAGCAAAATTGCCGCATAGGCGCCGCCGTAAATAGCACCCGTATAAATGGCGCCCAGTGTAATCAATGCCGATGTGGGAGGCATCACAAATGTAAACGGCACCAGCACTGCAATCGCCATGGTGGCGGTAAGCCCTGGCAGTGCGCCGATAACCGTGCCGGCCACTACGCCAGCCAGGGCCAGAAGAAGATTGATCGGCGTTATCGCTGCAGCCAGGAAAGATAGGTCGAACATATCGTTGGCTTAAAAAGAAGATGATGGTGATAGCCCGGCCGCTTACTCAAGGAGCGACCAAGCTACCGGGACCGATAGGTATATTTATTTCTTTGTAATGCCCATCTGTTTGGCCAACTCTCCGTACCGCTGTTTGATCTCGGTCATGAAGGCCGGCATCTCTTTGGGGCCGATATTGAGCATGGAAAACCCGTTGTCTTCCATCTTGGCGATGAAGTCGGGATCTTTGTTGATATCTTGCAGGATCTTGGTCAGCTTCTCTTGTATGGGAGCGGGCGTGGACTTGGGTAAGGCAATACCGCGGTAGGCCCCCCCGACCAGATCATAGCCAGACTCTTTGAAGGTAGGGCATTCGGGCAGCTTGGGATGGCGTTCCTCCATGGCCACGGCCAGGCAACGAACCTGATCGCCCAATTGCATTTTTACTGTGGTGTAACCCCAGCCAGCGTTGACCTGGTTGCCCAATATGGCCATATTGGCTTTGCCAGTACCCGAAAACGGAATATACGTGGTCTTGATGCCGGCCATCTTGTCAAAGCGTTGTTGTGCCAGATGGTTGGCCGAGTTTGTGCCTGAGCCAGACACGGTGGTAGCGCCAGGGGTTTTTTTTGCTGCTTCAATATATTCTTTCAGCGATTTGATGGGGCTGTCGGCCGGTACCAGCAGAGCATCTGGTGTTACGTGAAACCAGAATATCGTATTGATATCATCGGTTTGATATCCGACGTCTTTCTGAAGAGGCTGCAGCACAATATGCGGCAGATTCGTACCTATCATTGTGTAGCCATCGTCGGTCAGGCGGTTCATCTGGGACCAGACCACTGCGCCGCCACCGCCCGGCTTGTACTGAATGGCCAAACGCTGCCCGGTCAGTTTCTGAAATACGGGCTCTTGAAGACGCGCAGAAATGTCGGATTCGCCACCCGGGCCGAACGGAATGATGTAGTTGACTGTTCGATCGGGATACTCGGCCGCAGCCACACTCATACACGACGCAATAGCTACTGCGCCGGCGCAAAGTTTCCATGCATGTTTCATATGTTGTCTCCTTTTCCGCCTTTAGGCTGGTTGTATGTACAACTACTAAAACCGCTACTTATTTTTTTATATATGAGAGCCGACTTACCGCAGGGCTCGTCAAAGTATGCGGCAGATTGGGGTCCGCTGCAAACCATAGTATGCGTGAAAAGGTAGATGAGTCAACTATATGATCTATATCATGACAGTCATCTCAACGTCTTAAAGCCGATGAGCGGCTTAATGATTGTGTCTGGCAGACTGGGCCTAGGCCATGGCGCGTCGCAACCGTAGTGTTGCGTTGCGTCCCAGCACCACAGGTGCCACGTTGTTGATGAAGTTGACTTCGGTTTGCATACCCGGCTGATGCGTCAGATGAGCGATATGATCCAGGTTGATGATCAGCGAGCGGGATACCGGACAGAATGGCGGAGAGGGGAGCTGTGCCGCCAGGCGCTTTAAGGTGATGTGCATCAGCTCGTTGGCATGGGCAGCCCTGTGCAGGCGAACATAATCTCCTTCGGCTTGTATGACTGTTAGTTCCCTGACTTTAATCTGCCGCGTGCCGTTTCTGGTTCGGGAGGTCAGATAGTCGGTGGCGCGGGGCCTGAGCCGGTTCAGGGTCTGGGCAAGGCGATCGGGGTTGACCGGTTTGAGCAAGTAGTCGACCGCGTTGATGTCGAAAGCCTGTGTTGCATAATCGCTATGTGCGGTAACGAATACAACGCTGGGCGTGTGATCCAGCCCTTCAAGCAGCTCGAATGCTGTTCCTTGCGTAAGAATAATATCCAGGAAAATGACGTCTGGGCGATGTATGTGGATGAGCTTGCGTGCTTGATCTAGTGTGGCGGCTTCGCCTTCTATAAGGATATCTGGTGCGGCTTCAAGCAGCCGGCGCATATATCGCCGCGCTGGAGCTTCATCGTCAACAATCAGTACCCGCAGCATCCGGCTCCTTTGGGGTGTCCGGCGTGCCAGACATAGTTAGGCGGCTAGATTGCCAAGGCTGCACGTCTGATTTATGTCTGTTCGTCGACGGTAAATGCTGATTCGTCGAAAAATAGATGTTGTGCCGGTGCTTCTTTTATTTAATATCCATAATATAAATCATGTTTTGGCTCAAGTGAACAGCCAATGTGTGCGTGGGTTGATTTTTCCTGCAAGGCGTCTTCCGACGTTGCTCTATGACAATGACATTTGAAACTGGTGAGTCGGCTCGCAGGGTCCTTTCTGCAGGGTTTTGGCGCGCCCAGGTTGCCGGATGGCTGATTCTTCTCGTGCTCGGATTCTGCATACGCCTTGTGGTGTTCGGCAATATTGAGGCATCGCTATGGCTGACGCTGGTGATCGAGCCGCTGGCCTTTGCGCTGACCAGTGCTGCGGCAATATGGCATGTGCGCCATGCGCCCAGAGGCATCCCGCTGCCGATCGTGCTGCCTTGCGTCGTAATGCTGTGTGCGGCCGCCGCAGCCTTGCTGGCTGCGATCGGACAGACCGTATATGGGCTGTTCGATTTGGGAGAACTCACCATTACGCGCGGACACCAGTTCAGGCTGGGCGTCATTTACTACATGGGTATTCTGTCCATCTGGACACTGATTTATTTCGGTGTAGAGGCCGAACTGGCTGCACGCAACGAACGCATATCCAAGATGAAAGCCGAAACCCGTGCAGTACAGATCGAGCTGGAGCATCTGCAGACACAAATAGAACCGCACTTCCTTTTCAATGCCCTGAACACCCTCGTGGCAGAAATACCCGAACGGCCCCACATTGCCGAGGAAATGACACGCCGTCTGGCGGATTACTTGCGATACTCACTGGGCAATCGTGGCGATGGTATGTGTCGCATGAGCGAAGAACTGGCGGCTGCGGAATACTACATACGCATACAGGAACTGCGTTTTGACAAGCGCCTGGCATACCAAAGTCAGGTGGATCCCTCCACCTTGTCGGCCCTCATCCCGCACATGACCTTGCAAGGCCTGATAGAGAATGCGATCAAGCATGGTCATTGGAACGACGATGAGCCATTCCTGATCAACCTTCGTGTTGCCCGTCTGCATGAGTCGTTGATTATTGAGGTGGACAACCCCGGGCAATTACATACTTCGCAAGTGCGGGACAGGTACGGTCTGGGATTGAGCAACCTATGCCGTCGTCTGGATCTGCATTATCCAGGCCGCAACGAGTTCTCCCTGATTCAGACGGCGGGCAGAACCGTAGCGCGGCTTACCTTGCATGGTGAGCCGGCTTCGTTGTAGCGGGATTGATTTCAACAATATCGCTGACCAGAGATTGCAGCGTGTCGTGATCGATGCCGGGGCGCCGGCAAGTGCTGCCGGTGCAATTCAACGAGGTGAAGAGCATAAAGTCGACGTATTCGAGCACGTTGTAGCCGTCAATCTTACGGGCTCCATGCGTGTTTGCAGTGCCGCGCGCCCTTTGCTCGCATCCAGCAAAGGAACCATCGTCAATATTGCTTCCATGCTGACATTTTTTGGTGGCGCGCTGGTTCCAGGCTATGCGGCCAGCAAAGGCGGTGTTGCCCAACTGACCAAGTCGCTGGCACTGGCTTATGCCACTGACAACATTCGTGTCAATGCAATCGCCCCGGGCTGGATTGCCACGCAATTCACCCAGGGCGTACAGGACGATCCGGTACGAAATCGCGCCATTATCGACCGTACGCCTTTGCAGCGCTGGGGTACGCCAGAAGATATCGCGAAGGCGGTCATGTTCCTGTGCTCCGATGCCGCTGCCTTTATGACGGGTGCGATCGTGCCAGTTGATGGAGGTTATCTGACGGCCTGACGATGTTGGATGTCAATTTGTGGAACTTAAAAAACCTTAAGGCTCACATCAACTATTTTGCAGCATCCACTCGTGCTGAGGATCATTGTGAAAGTGCCACGCGCGTACCGGCCCGGCCATTACGTTCAGGTAGTACGAGGTATAGCCGTGAGGCACGACCACAGGATGATAGCCCCGGGGTACTTTGACGACATCATGGTCTTCGACACATAGCGTTTCGTCCAGGTCGCGCTCATCGGTATAGACGCGTTGGAAGGCAAAACCTTGTGAAGGATGCAGGCGATGGTAGTAGGTTTCTTCCAGCTGACTTTCCTGCGGAATAGCGTTGGCATCGTGCTTGTGCGGCGGGTAGCTGGATGAGTTGCCCGGCGGCGTAATGACTTCGACAACGAGCAGGCTATTGGCCGGCTCAGTTTCGGGCAGGATGTCACAGACATAGCGGGTGTTGGTGCCACTGCCGCGCACTGAGCGTTTCATTCGCCCGGGTTCGATCAGCCGGGTCGGCAGTGTGAGTGAGCCACTGGGTGCGCGCGCCACGGCTATCTCTGCCGTGCTGTTTCCGGTCAGTGTAGCCGTGGACTGCGCCGGCAAATAAACGGCATAGGGCGATTTTTCTTCAAAGACACTTTTGCGATCGCCGATGGCATCCCACTGCGCATCACCGCCTTCCCCATGGGTCGTTACCGATATTGTTCCGGACAGGATGACGATGCATATTTCGTTATCCGCGCTATCCAGAGTAAGCGTTTCATTTTCAGCCAGACGATATGCGGAAAAGCCCACATAGCTTAAGCCGCCGGCACCTAGGGGAACGTCTGTAATCAAGTGGCCCGGCTGAGCCGGAACTTTCAGCGTGGTCATGGTTCGTCCTAAACAGTTGCAATCGTTTGGTGGCGTGCTGAAGTCCACGCCGTGATCAGTGTTTCGAAATTGTTGCGTACTTGATGTACGAGTTCATCATCATTGATACGGCCTGCCAGCCAGGCTTCACTGGGGGCCTGGAAAATGGTCCGGCCGACGGTGAAGCCTTTACAGTATTGGCTTGCAGCAGCCAGGCCGAAGCCCGACGTGACGTCTTCCAGCGGCGCAGCCAGGCCCAGCAGCACGACGCCCTTGCAATAGGGGTCATTCGCATCAATCAGTGCGTCCAGCTTTTGCCAGCTTTCTGCCCTATGCAAGGCGCCAATCTTCCACCACTCTGGCTGTATTCCCAAGGCGTACAAGCGGGTTGCAGCGTGCAGAATTTGGGTGTCCGGGTCGAGTTGGGGGCTCGCCGGGGGAATGATCTCCAACAGTAAGTCATGCCCGCTCGCTTGTGCGGCATCGTATAGGCTTTTTATTTGAGTTTCTTGTTCGGTGCGCAGTGGCACAGGCTGTTCGGTATCGTAATTGATCAGGCATTTGATAATGTGTTCGCGTGGCCATGAAACGAGATTGGTGCCGATGCTGCGGCCATATTCAAAGCGTATTGGTAATGAGCCGGGTAGCTCCACCGGCCGCCCGATCCACCAGCCGCGGCCAGTGGCTGCGTTGAGCGCATCCTGGCCATAACGCTCGTCCGCCAGAATGCCGATGTCGGTGTTGGCATGCTCGCTGTGTTGCAACCATTGCTCCGTCTGGTCCACGGCTTTAACGAAAAGACGCTTCAGCTCGGGAATGCGTGCCACGTCAGCGTTGCAGCGTTGTGCGAGTTCCAGCATTTGGCTACGATGGTCGAAAGCAAATACGGCCAGGTCTTTCCATCGCCGTTGTTTTGCGCTGCTTCGGTGCAAGCGCTGCAGGCGGCGGTCATGCTCGAGCGGCTGACTCAGATCGGCCTCACCGAAGAAATAATCAAGCTCTGCCAAGGTGGGCATTGCGGGTGCACAACCATGGCGTGATACCACCAGCGCGCCGCAGGCGTTAGCAATGCGGCATGATGCCTCCCAGGATCGCCCCTCGAGCCAGCCTTTGAGCAGGCCCGACATAAAGGCATCCCCTGCGCCCAGTACGTTAAAGACGCTGACTTTGAACGTAGGATAGGTACTGGGCAGCTCGTGGGGAATCTCATGCTCGAAAACGTTGCACCCGTCGGCACCGCGCTTCAGGACGAGTGTTGCCTTCGTAACCGACCGCACTTGGTGCAAAGCAGCCAAGATATCCGAAGAGCCTCCGGCAATCATGAATTCCTCTTCAGTGCCGACTATCAGGTCGAACAAGGGCAGGACTTTCTGCAGATCCGACGATACCTTATCGCTGGCAACGTAGCGGTTCTCGCCGTCAGCCCGGGCGGTAAGGCCCCACAGAACCGGGCGATAGTCAATATCCAGGACGGTTTTTACGTCGTGTCTGCGCGCCGCTTGTAACGCAGCAAGACTGGTTTCTAGCACTTGCGGTGAGGAAAGATGGGTGCCGGTAATCAGCAAACCCTTTGCGGAGGCGATGTAATCATCGTCAAAATCAGCGGGTGATACGGCCATATCTGCACAATTTTCCCGATAGAAAATCAGCGGAAAGGTTTCCCTGTCTTTGATGCCCAGAAGGACTAGCGCCGTCAGGCGTTGCGGGTCGATCGCAATGTGGCTGGTGTCGCAGCCTTCGGCCTGCAGTGTTTCGATGAGAAATCGGCCCATGTGGTCATCGCCCACACGCGTCAGCATGGAGGACTTCAAGCCCAGTCTTGCTGTTCCGAAGGCGATGTTCCCGGACGAGCCGCCGAGATACTTGGCAAAACTGCTGCTGTCTTCAAGGCGTGCCCCGACCTGCTGAGAATACAGGTCGACGGCAAGCCTGCCCAGACAAATGAGATCCAGGGGACGCTGCGAGGTCTCGGAATGTGTAGCGTGTTTCATGGCGAATTCTTTAAGTCGGAAGGCCTGTCTTCGGCGAACGGGCAGCAGATTGGAACGATATGAAAGAGAGTACTTTACGGGTTTTCCTGTTTTATTTCAAATAATTTTCTATTTCTTTTTAAAATAGAAAAATTGTTGTATTATGGCCGGCAAGCTCGGCAGCCGTAACATTGGCGCCAATGAGACGACCATAAGGGGCAAACGACTATGAAGCCAAATGCAGATCAGCGCGTGTTTCTCGATGCGGTCACGGAGCAGTTTCCTAAGCTGCCCAAGCAACTGCAGCGCATTGCCGTCTATCTCGAGAGCCATCAGGCCCAAATCGCATTCCAGCGGGTGCAGGATATTGCCGGCGCTTGTGCCGTGCAGCCCTCAGCCGTTGTGCGCTTCGCGCAGCGCTTCGGATTCTCCGGCTATAGCGAGCTTCAAGGCGTGTTTCGCGACGCGATGCGCGCCAGCGACGCTTCACCGGTTAGCTATGCCGAACGCATACGCAGGGAAATGGCAAGTGGAGCGCCAGATTCCGGCGCCATGTTGGCTCATTCATTCATCCAGGCGAGTAAAGACGGTCTGGATGAGCTGTCGGGGGAGTTGGACGATCAGGCCTTCGAGCGCGCCGTTGAGCTGCTTGCCACCACACGCGACATCTATGTAGTGGGCATGGGCCGGTCACTATCGGTGGCGGCCTATCTGGTCTATGCCTTGCGCAATCTGAGCAAGCGCACGCATTTTGTGTCGGGTATGGGCAGCACGCCAACGCTGGCCGTTCGCACCATGGAGCCTGGCGATACATTGCTGGCTATTACCGCAGCCCCGTACGCACCGGAAACCACAAAATGCCTGGAGCAGGCCCGGGCATGCGGTGCAAACATCTTGTTGATTACTGATACATCGCTCGCGCCGATCTGTCCGCTGGCCAATGTTGTGTTGTTTACCAGGGAACACACTGCATTCGGCTTCAGGACACTTACCTCGACGATTTGTTTGGCCCAGGCACTATTCATTGCCTTGGCCTACCGCCTCGAACAACATTCAGCCATCGAGTATGGCCATGAGAAATCGACTTTCTGACTTTTTTTATTGGAGACAAACTTGAACAAGACCTTATTCAAACTGATTGGCGCGCTGTCGGCCGCAGCACTCATGCATACCGCCGCAGCCGGGGATTTTCCTGATCGCACCATGCGTTGGGTTGTGCCTTATGCTGCAGGCGGCACGACCGATGTGATGGCGCGTCATTTGGCCAACGAAATGGGCTCATCTCTAGGTCAGACGATAGTCATCGACAACAAGCCCGGCGCCGCCAGCATTATCGGTGCGACGCAGATCGCCCGCGCGACGCCTGATGGATACACATTCGGTACGGCCGATTCGGGTACCCTCGCGTTTAATCCCGCGCTTTATACTGAACTGACCTATGACGTCAAAACGGACTTCACCTTCATTGGCGGATTGGGGCGTATGCCGCTGGTCCTGGCGGTGAACCCAGAATTCCCAGCCAAGAATCTGCAGGAATTCATGGACATCGTACGCAAGCAGCCGGGGAAGGTCACCTCTGCGTCTTCCGGGCATGGCTCGCCGTTGCATGTAGCGCTTGAACTATTCAATCAGCGCGAAAATGTAGACCTGCTTCATGTCCCCTACAAAGGGTCGGCACCCGCTTTGCAGGATCTCATGAGCGGACAGGTGGAATCCATGTTTGTGGATTTACCGCCATCCATACAAATGATCAATGCAGGCAAGCTCAGGGTGCTGGCTGTGGCAACCCCCACGCGCCTTAGCGTGTTGCCTGATGTGCCGACTTTTGACGAACTAGGAATCAAGGGTTTCGAGGCCTATGCCTGGCAGGGTTTCGTGGCGCCTAAAGATACGCCTGATGACATCGTCAACAAGTTGAGTGGTGCGCTGAATAACGCGCTCAAGAGCGATGTCATTATCGAGAAATTCGACTTGCTGGGCATACAGCCAATGCCTATGAGCCCGGAGGAGTTCGCAGCATTTGCGAAGAGTGAAGGCCAGATGTGGGGCGACGTGATCCGCAAGGCTGGCATCAAGCTCGACTAATCGGTAGCAATGGGATGGACACCTCCACCCGTAACGACATTAATGTGCCATGGTAGAGGTGTTAATCCAACAGATTGGTGGCTCAAGGAACCAGAACCAGCGCATGCTGCCGATCGCGTGATTCCAGACTGTGGTGCGCCTGAGCAGCTTCTGACAGAGCAAAGCGTTGAATGGGTGAAGGCTGAAGGGTGCCGTCTTGAAAGGCTGTGAATAAGGCTTGTGCAGCCTGGCGACGGCGCGCGATATCACGAAAATGCACGAATACGTTCAGGCGAGAAACAGAATTCGATTTGGGGAACAGTTGAGATATCTCGAACGGAGGAATCGGGCCGGAGGACTGTCCGAAATTGGCCAGATGGCCAGAGGGCGCCAGGCAGGCCAGTGAGCCAGCGAATGTATCCTTGCCGACCGAATCATAGGCGACCTGAACGCCTTTGCTGTCAGTGATTTCTTGCACGCGTGGCACAAAGTCTTTTTCACGATAGAGCACGATATGTGAACACCCATAACGGCGTGCAGATTCCGCTTTTTCTGCAGAGCCTACTGTGCCAATGACGGTGGCGCCGGCAGCGGCCGCCCACTGGCACAGCAAGGAGCCTACGCCGCCGGCCGCAGCATGAACCAACACGGTGTCGCCGGGTTTGACAGTATAGACCTCATGCGCGAGTGCGTATGAAGTCAGGCCCTTGAGCAGGTGCGAGGCCGCGAGCTCGAAAGAGATTGCTTCGGGCAAGGGAATCAACTGCTCTTGTGAAATGACGCGCCCGCTGGCATAGCCTCCGTAAAGGCTGGTGAAGTAGGCCACACGGTCACCCTCTCTGAAGTGTTCGACGCCGGCCCCTGTCGCGGTGACGACGCCGGCCGCTTCCAGGCCGGGAATGCCAGGCAAGGGTAAGGTTTTGTACAGGCCGGAGCGCACGTAGACGTCGTGGAAATTGACCCCAATGGCTTCGTGACGGACCTGGACTTCGCCAGGGCTGGGCTCAGGAACGTTGATGCTTTCTAAATTGAGTTGCTCGGGGCGGCCTGCTTCACGCAGGACAATGGCGGTATGCATATTTATCCTTTGGTTCACTAAGAAACGAATGCCAGCAGATTATTGCGCATGACCACGTATACAAACGTGCCGGCCGCAATGCTGACCAGGGGATTTCTTGTTTTCCATTGCGCCAGCACAGTCAGTGCGAGCGCAGCCAGCTCCGGCCAGGGTTTGGCAGCGTGCTGGCCGGCCAGGCCAACCACGGAATGCAGCACCAGCAATGTCATGATGGCCAGCGGCAGGAATCGCCCAAGGTGCCTGATCAAAGGGTTGTTGCGCAGCCATTGCGCCGCAAAAAACGGTATGGCGCGCAGTGCGAATGTGACTGCAGCCATGGCGGCAAGTACGCCCAGCACATAAAGGGTTTCCATTAAGCTCCCCTCCGGTCTGCGCGAGGCCGGCAGAACATGCCTGCGGCAATGGACAGCGCAATCGCGATCACCAGGGCGTGTGCCGGTGCAACAGCGTAGGCCAAGGCATAGGATACCAATGCCGTCCAGAGTGGAAGCGGGGAGGTTTTAATACGCCACTGCTCCACGGCCAGCACGGCAAACAGCGCGGCAAGCACGAAGTCCAGACCCGATAAAGGCAGTTGAGCCTGTGCGCCAATGATGGCGCCGATAGCCGTTCCCAACACCCACCAGATATGGTTCAGGGCAGCAATGCCAAGCAGCTGGCGCGCCGGGGTACCGGTGGGCAAAGTGGTCAGTACAGAGTATGTTTCGTCGGTAAGGGCAAACACCATATACCAGCGGGGCAGTTTTGATTGTGGAAACTTGCCCAGCAATGACAGCCCATAAAACATATGGCGCAGATTGATGATCAGCGTGGCCAGGGCAATGGAGCTCACGGGCAGTCCTGCGGCGATCATGGGAATCATCATGTATTGCGCAGCGCCTGCATAGACAACAATGCTGGCCAGGACGGCCAGCCACGCCGTTGCACCGGCTTGTACGAACAGAAATCCAAATACCATGCCCAGGGGCATATACCCCATGGCAACGGGCATGGTAAGCGTCCATACCGAAGAAAGCGCGGCAGATTCTTCAGGTGTTCTAGGGGAGGGGGATGTCATGCTGAAAACTGGATGGGGGCGGTATGGTTGGATACCAACGGTAAAACATACCGTGTCATTATGCCTCATGCCGCCGATGTCCGCGCTGGGTCCGCCACTGGGCTCACGTGCTCCCCCTTCAAACCTCGGTTGATTTTTCGTAAGTGATCGTGCTTGACCCGGTCACTTTCCAACGATTTCATTCCCGAGGTTTTTTCATGTCCATTCTTCGCGTTCGCACGCGTGCCACCGTCATGCTGGCCGCATTCTTTCTCGCCCCTGCGGCGTACTCGCACGTAACGCTTCAAATCAAGCAAGCGTCGGCAGACAGCGGCTACAAAGCCGTTTTCAGCGTTCCGCACGGCTGCAAAGGTTCACCCACCACAAAAATCCGCGTCCGTGTCCCTGAAGGGGTCGTCGGCGTCAAGCCTCAACCCAAGGCCGGGTGGACGCTTCAGACTGTCAAAGGCGATTACGCCAAGCCCTACACACAATACGGCGCCAAGGTCACGTCAGGCGTCAAAGAGGTGATCTGGTCAGGCGGCCCGCTGCTGGACGAACACTACGACGAATTCGTCTTTGTAGGCTACCTGAGCGGCGAATCGGCGCCTGATACCACGCTGTACTTTCCTGTCGTACAAGAGTGCGAACAGGGTGTGGCGCGCTGGATCGACCTGCCTTCAGCCAATAAGAAAGCGCCAGATGACCATTCCGATTCTCCCGCACCGGGACTGACGCTGCTGCCCAAGCAGTAGCCACCCACACTGGTGGCCGATGCCTCAAAGAGCGCGTCGGCTATGAAGGGAGACCCTCGCCACCGCCGGCGTGCTGCTCGTAGCCGCAAGCGCTCACGCCCAAGTGACCGTCGACGAACCTTGGGTTCGCGCCACCGTGGCGCAGCAACAGGCCACAGGAGCCTTTATGCGCCTTTCCTCCAAGGCGGACAGCGCCCTCGTGCAGGCCGACTCACCGGCCGCTCAACATGTCGAGATTCATGAAATGATCATGGAGAACGATGTCATGAAGATGCGCCAAATTCCTCGGCTGGCATTGCCCGCTGGACAAGCCGTCGAACTCAAGCCTGGCGGCTACCACATCATGCTGATCGATCTGAAGACGCAAGTTCACGAAGGCAACCATGTTCCCATGACGTTGACCTTTGAGAGTCCTGACGGCAAGCGTGAGACGGTCAACATTGAAGCCCCCGTGCGCCCATTGACCAGCGGCGCGCCAAGCGGTGGCCACCATAACAAGCACTAAAACAGGAAAAACCATGAAGTACGCATTCAAGCTCCTCGTGGCGGCGTTCGCCGCCGCCACCTCCCTGTCCGCACAGGCCCACGCTGGGCATGATCACCCTGCGCACCCGCATCCGGGGCAATCCAGTTTCGGCGATGCGGCCACTGCCGCCGCGCCCGAAGGTGTCACAGTCACGAACTGCTGGATCCGCGCATTGCCTAACCGCTTGCCATCGGCCGCCTATTTCACGCTGAGCAACGGCGGCGACCGTGATGTCGTGCTCGTCGGCGCGCAGTCCAAAGCCTTCGGCAAAGTCATGCTGCATGCCAGCAAGACCGTGACCGGCATGGCTGCCATGGTGCACACGGACAAGATCGAGGTGCCGGCCAGCGGCAGCTTCGAGTTCGCGCCTGGGGGCCATCACGTTATGCTTGAAAAGCCAACCTCGACATTGAAAATCGGAGAAACCTTGCCGATAACATTGTGGTTCGAGCAGGGTCGCGCGATTACAATGGACTGCGCGATTCGATCAGCGGCTGGTTGATTTAACGATGAATAGACCAGAACGACAAGTGTTTCTGGCCTCCGCTATTCAGGCACAGCCATGTCGTTCTGACGAATATTTAGATTGAGCTGCGTGAAAGATTTCGCCTCGCTTTTGCCCTCACACAACCGCAGGTGGACTCCTTGCGCCGTCTATGATTGATGGTAAATTCGGGCTCCTTTTTGTACGAACTCGATCGCTTTCTCCTGCATGCCGTGTTGCACAGCTTCGTCTGTAGACATGCCTTTTTGCTTGGCATATTCGCGTACGTCCTGGGTTATTTTCATGCTGCAGAAATGCGGGCCGCACATTGAGCAAAAATGGGCCACCTTCATCGACTCTTTGGGCAGGGTTTCATCATGGAAGTCCCGGGCCGTGTCTGGATCCAAACCCAAGTTGAACTGGTCTTCCCAACGGAACTCGAAACGCGCCTTGGACAAAGCGTTGTCACGAATAGCCGCGCCGGGGTGACCCTTGGCCAGGTCGGCCGCATGCGCTGCGATTTTGTATGTGATGATGCCGTCCTTGACATCTTTTTTATTAGGCAGACCCAGATGCTCTTTGGGCGTCACGTAGCACAGCATGGCGGTACCGTACCAGCCGATCAACGCCGCGCCGATGCCCGACGTGATGTGGTCGTATCCGGGGGCAATGTCCGTGGCCAGCGGCCCAAGCGTATAAAAAGGCGCCTCATGGCAATGCTTGAGCTGCATGTCCATGTTTTCCTTGATCAGGTGCATGGGAACATGCCCGGGGCCTTCGACCATGACCTGCACATCGTGCTTCCAGGCAAGCTGGGTCAGTTCGCCAAGCGTTTTAAGTTCGGCGAATTGCGCCTCGTCGTTGGCATCATAGCCCGACCCGGGGCGCAGTCCATCGCCGAGTGAAAAGCTGATGTCGTAGGCCTTCATGATTTCGCAGATGTCTTCGAAGCGCTCGTAAATGAAGCTTTCTTTGTGGTGGGCAAGGCACCATTTGGCCATGATGGAGCCACCGCGAGAGACAATGCCGGTCATACGCTCGGCAGTCATCGGAATAAAGGGCAGTCGGACGCCCGCATGGATCGTGAAATAGTCCACACCTTGCTCGGCTTGCTCGACCAAAGTGTCGCGAAAAATTTCCCATGTCAGCTCTTCGGCCTTGCCGTCCACCTTCTCTAGGGCTTGATAAATAGGCACCGTACCGACGGGCACGGGCGATTTGCGGGTGATCCATTCGCGCGTCTCGTGAATGTTCTTGCCTGTGGACAGGTCCATGACCGTATCGCCGCCCCAGCGTATCGCCCAGGTCATTTTTTCGACTTCTTCCTGAATACTGGAGCCAAGCGCCGAATTGCCGATGTTCGCATTGATTTTCACCAGAAAATTCCTGCCTATGATCATAGGTTCGCTTTCAGGGTGATTGATATTGGCGGGAATAATGGCTCGGCCTCGCGCGACCTCATCGCGTACGAATTCAGGTGTAATCGACTCTGGAATAGCGGCGCCAAACGACTGCCCCGCGTGTTGGTGCAACATGCGGGCGACCCGCTTTTCACCTTCCGGCCCGCTGGCGCGTAGCGTTTCGATATAGTGCTCGCGCCGCAAGTTCTCGCGTATGGCGATGAATTCCATTTCCGGCGTGATTATTCCTCGGCGCGCATAATGCATTTGCGTCACGTTGATGTTGCCCTCGAATTTCGTAGTCCTTAGCTCCGAGGTTATGCAGCGATTTTATGCTGTGCTGCACGCCAGCGTTTCTCATAGTCCATGGGGCTGAGATATCCTAGAGTCGAATGAAGACGGCGATGGTTGTAGAAGGTGATCCAGTCCATGATCACGGCCTTGGCATCCTGATGTGTGGCAAATGTCCCGCTATGCAGAGTAGCCGCCTTTAAACGTGCCCAGAAGCTTTCTGTGGGAGCGTTATCCCAACAATCGCCTTTGCGGCTCATCGAAGAACGAGTCTGGCAATCTTTAAGCGCCTGCTGGAATTCATGACTACAGCCCTGACTGCCACGGTCGCTGTGGAAGATCAACCCTGTACTGGGGCGGCGTCAGAACCAGGCCATCAGGAAGGCTTCTTTGACCAACTCGGTCTGCATGTGCGGCTTCAGGCTCCAGCCCACTACATGCCGGCTGAACAGATCGATCACTGCTGCCAGATACAACCAACCTTCTGCGGTGCGGATGTAAGTGATGTCACCTGCCCACACCTGATTCGGAGCCCCGGCGTTGAATTGACGGCTCACCAGATTCGGGGCTATCGGCAAGGTGTGCCGACTGTCCGTGGTAACCATAAACCGGCGTTTCGTTTTTGCGCGTATGCCATGACGTTTCATCAACAGGCGCACGCGCTCTTTTCCCACCCTGACACCTCGGTTGGATAGCTCCCTGTGCATCCGGGGCCAGCCATATTCGCCCTTGACCTCGGCATGTATGGCGCGGATGTGGGCCAACACGCATGGCTCGCCAAGCCTGGAGCTCGAGACGCGTGGCGATCTGCCATTCTGCCGGCGCTGCCAGCCAAAATAGCCACTCTCACTAACTCCCAAGACCCGGCACATTGCCCGAATGGGCCAGCATGATTTCATTTTTTGAATCCAGGCGTACCTTGCAGCGTGTCCTGCGCAAAGTACGCCGCGGTGGGTTCAATGGGTGGTTGCAACAGCCTCGCTTAGTTTATCTGCCGGGGATCTGAAGTCCAAGGTTTTTCTAGGCCTTTCATTGAGCCGTGCTGCGATTTTG
>NZ_JAJEWL010000007.1 GCF_020687695.1 Pusillimonas sp. MFBS29 | reverse complement strand
GCCACGCTCCACGCGCTCAATCATTACATCTCGGATTCCTAAGATAAAATCTACTGGGGACATCGGCATTCCTTCCATTAAGCTCGTTCTTCGCAAAAACAAGTTTAATGAATGTCGCTGTCCCCCTTTAATGATGAAGAGCCGATGGTTCACGATACATAAGGGCTCACACGCCAAGTCCGGCCCTTGCGTGGCTGGTTCATGAGTGCTCCTCGAGTGGCCATACCTCAACCACGCCGTGCGCGACCGCGCAGGGGGTTCGCGACACCATGTTCCAGGGACACCCTGCTGAAGAGCTCGTGCAAGTCGGGCGAAAAAGTGGAAATTCATGCTGTGTAAACTGAAGAGAACATGGAAACATTAAGAAGTGCGCTAGAAACCCGCCAAGTCATGATCTACTTCATGGCGATTATCGGCGGTGCCGCGTTTGGCTTGGCCGTGCCGGCAGCCAGTGCTTTGGAAAGCATCATGAATCCCTCCTTGGTGGTCATGCTTTTCGCGACCTTCTTGCAGGTACCACTCGTGGAAATCGCTGCGGCGCTGCGCAACGTTCGCTTTATCGGTGCGCTGGTTGTGGCGAACTTTGTTGTAATGCCCCTTGTTTCCGCAAGTTTGATTCAACTTTTGCCGGCCGATCCCATGTTGCGCCTGGGGGTGCTGTTTGTCTTGCTCGCTCCGTGCATCGATTACGTCATCACCTTCACGCATTTGGGCAGGGGTAATGCCCGCCTGCTGCTGGCCATGACGCCTGTGCTGCTGTTTCTGCAGATGTTGCTTCTTCCGCTGCACCTGGGTTTTATCCTGGGTGGTGAAGTAGCGCACATCGTGGAAGCCGGGCCGTTTCTTCATGCCTTCATCTGGCTGATTGTGGTGCCGCTCGTCCTGGCGGCGGTCGTGCAGGCGTTGATGCGTCGCAGTGAAACAGCGGCGAAAGCTGGTGCTGTGTTTGATCTGCTGCCCGTGCCGGCGACGGCGTTCGTGCTGTTTGTCGTGCTGGCTTCGGTCATGCCGCAAATCGGTCTGGCTCAGGGCGTAGCCCTGCATGCGGCGCCCATCTACATCGCTTTCGCGCTGATCGCGCCGCTGGTGGGAAAATTTGCGGCAAGCCTTATGCGCCTGGATGCGGTTTCAGCCAGGGCTGTTGCGTTTTCGGCATCCTATCGGAACTCGTTGGTGATTCTGCCCCTGGCCTTTGCCGTGCCGGGTGGTGTCCCCGTGCTTCCGGCTGTCATTCTGGCTCAAACTATTGTTGAGCTATGTTTCCTGCCTGTTTATGTGCGAGTGATTCCGCGATTGTTCAGGGGGTAGTTCGCATTGCCTATTGTCCTGGTGCGCCCAAACGCGTTTGCCCGAGGTCTTGACATTCCCATGATGGGAAGGTTTATCGTGTCACCATATCCTCATGAGAGGCGGATACAGGAGAAAAATGATGGACATCCCGGTCAAACAGAATTCGTCGGCTGCAACAGCCATAAGTCTTCCAATTGAAGGCATGAGCTGTGCGTCGTGCGTTGGCCGCGTGGAAGCTGAACTTAAGAAGGTTGCTGGTGTTGAACAGGTTGCGGTCAATCTGACCACCGAGCAAGCTGTTATCCGCTCTGACGCAACGCTTAACCGCAGTGATCTGATCAAGGCTATCGAGAAAGCGGGCTATTCAGTGCCTGCACAAGCAGCCGAACTCGCCATCGAGGGGATGACCTGTGCTTCCTGCGTTGGCCGTGTCGAGAAAGCCTTGAAGGCCGTTCCGGGTGTCGTCGAGGCAACGGTCAATCTGGCAACCGAACGGGCCAGCATTCGCGGCAGTGCCGACATGGAAGCCCTTGTGGCAGCCGTGGCGGGTGCCGGGTATAACGCCCGTCCGCTGGATAACTCAGGTGTGGATGCGGAAGAGACGGAAACCAGAAAGAATGTCGAAATGGCCGGGCTCAAACGAGACCTGACCATTGCTACTGTGCTTACACTGCCGTTGTTCTTCATCGAGATGGGGTCGCATTTCATCCCCGGCGTTCACCGATTGGTAGAGAACACCATTGGCCTGCAAATGAGTTGGTACATCCAGTTTGTGCTGGCCACACTGGTTCTTTTCGGACCGGGTCTGCGTTTTTTCAGGCAGGGCGTCCCGGCACTTGTGCGTGGCGCTCCCGACATGAACTCGCTGGTCGTGCTCGGAACTTCGGCTGCGTGGGGCTATTCGGTGATTGCGACTTTCTTTGCCGACATCCTGCCCTCTGGTACGGCCAATGTCTACTACGAGGCGGCAGCGGTCATCATCACGCTGATCCTGTTGGGGCGTTTTCTTGAGGCCCGAGCCAAGGGCCGCACATCGCAAGCGATTAAACGGCTGGTGGGTTTGCAGGCGAAAACCGCAAGAGTAAGGCGTGATGGCCGGTTTATCGATATTGCCATTGACGAGGTTCAACCCGGTGATGTGGTAGAGGTGCGCCCCGGCGAGCGTATACCGGTCGATGGCGATGTGCTCGAGGGGGAAGGCTACGTCGATGAATCGATGATCACCGGCGAACCTATCCCTGTGGCCAAAAAGCCTGGCAGCCCGGCTGTCGGTGGCACGGTTAATCAGAAAGGAGCGCTCGCTATCACCGCCACGGCGGTAGGCGGCGCTACGGTATTGTCGCAGATCATTCGCATGGTCGAGGAAGCACAAGGATCGAAGCTGCCCATTCAGACCATGGTGGATAAAGTCACCCTGTGGTTTGTACCCGCTGTGATCGGGGCGGCTTTCATCACCTTCCTCATCTGGTTCTTTTTCGGACCCTCACCGGCACTGTCCTTTGCATTGGTCAATGCCGTGGCGGTGCTGATTATTGCCTGCCCGTGCGCCATGGGGCTGGCGACACCCACCTCGATCATGGTGGGCACCGGGCGCGGGGCCGAAATGGGTGTGCTCTTTCGCAAGGGTGAAGCCCTTCAGCTTCTGAAAGATGCCAAGGTGGTCGCGGTTGATAAAACCGGTACGCTGACCGAGGGCAAGCCGGCGCTTACCGACCTGGAAATTGCCGGGAGTTTTGAACGAAACGACGTGCTGGCCAAAGTTGCGGCGGTGGAAGCTAAATCCGAACACCCGATTGCCCGTGCCATCGTCGAGGCCGCCGAAGCAGACAGCCTGACGCTGCCCGCAATCACTGACTTCGAGTCCATCACCGGATTCGGCGTCAGGGCGCAAGCCAATGGCGTGACGGTCGAGATCGGCGCCGACCGCTACATGGAAAAGCTGGGACTTGACGTGACCGGCTTTGCCGATACCGCCGCACGCCTTGGCGACGAAGGTAAATCGCCACTTTATGCGGCTATCGGTGGCAAGCTTGCGGCCATTATCGCGGTCGCCGACCCCATCAAGACCGAAACGCCGGAAGCGATCGCAGCGCTGCATGCTCTTGGCCTCAAGGTCGCGATGATCACAGGCGACAACCAACGCACCGCCAAGGCGATTGCTCGCAAGCTGGGTATCGACGAGGTGATAGCTGAAGTGCTGCCCGAGGGCAAGGTTGAAACGGTGAAGGCGCTTCAAGCGGAACACGGCAAACTCGCCTTCGTGGGCGATGGCATTAACGACGCCCCAGCGCTGGCTGCGGCCGATGTTGGCATCGCCATCGGTACAGGTACCGATATTGCCATCGAAGCGGCAGACGTGGTGCTCATGTCTGGCAGCCTGAAAGGCGTGCCAAACGCCATCGCGCTGTCGCAGAGCACTATTCGCAACATCAAGCAGAACCTGTTCTGGGCCTTTGCCTACAACACGGCGCTGATCCCGGTGGCGGCGGGCATTCTTTATCCAAGCCTCGGCATCCTGCTTTCGCCAGTGTTTGCCGCAGGCGCCATGGCACTGTCATCGGTGTTCGTGCTCGGCAACGCCTTGAGGTTGCGTCATTTCCGCGCTGGTGTCCTCTCAGAGCAGCCTTGATAAATATTTCCGAACTACCGTGAGCTGTGGTATTGAACCCCAGGAGCTGGGCGACACGCTCAAATTTATCTAGTCATAGTTACAACTTATTTGTTGTAATTTGAATTTACATCAAATATAGTGTATTTTGCATTTACGTCTTATTTGATGTATCGTGTATTTACGTCTTATTTGATGTGTTCATTCTTACCTACGGCGAGACATGACGATGAAATCGGTACTTTTATTGAAAGTGGAACAACTTTCATCGCTTATCCGCTCTTTAAGAGAAGAAAAAGGATGGAGCCAGGCTAAGCTCGCTCGTGAGCTGAACACCACTCAGCAAGCCATTTCTCGCATGGAAAAGGATGCCTCCGGCCTTGCCTTCGCAAGAGTTTATGAGGTTCTTTCCGTCCTGGATGCTCAGCTGGTTGCCGAGCCTCGACGACCCTTCAAAGATTCTATCGAGGGCTGGTAATGAGTGTTCTTGATATCTGGATGAATGGTATCTTTGTGGGGCAGTGGCACCAAAAAGGCAGAACCGTTTCCCGCCTGGTATATGACCCATCCTGGGTAGACCATCCGCAAGGTAGACCTCTGTCACTCTCGCTGCCGATGACGGGAGCTGGCGACGGTCTGCGAGACGTTCCTGTCGACAATTACTTTGACAACCTCCTACCTGACAATGAAGCGATACGCCGTCGTATAGGCGCCCGGTTCAAAGCCCCATCCCTGGATGCTTTTACCTTGCTGCAGAGCATTGGCCGTGATGCTGCGGGCGCCGTACAGCTACTTCCAGAGGGTTCTCCACCTCCGGATGTGAAATCCATTTGCGGCAGAGCCTTAACTGAAGCGGAAGTTGCAGAGCACCTAAGAGGCGCGATAATGTCGACAGGAGATGACTCCAGTGACGACTTTCGCTTCTCATTAGCCGGCGCACAAGAGAAAACCGCCCTTCTTTGGCATAAAGGCTCTTGGCACGTACCTCACGGTGCAACGCCAACTACTCACATTTTCAAGCTACCGCTCGGCTTAGCCGGGAACACGCGCTATGACCTGCAGCACTCCGTAGAGAATGAATGGCTTTCGATGGAGCTATTGAAGGCCATGGGGCTGTCTGTTGCGAAAACGGAGATGGCTCAGTTCGAGAACCAGCGGGTACTCATCGTTGAACGATTTGACCGTGCTATTCATCCCGATGGTTGGATTGTTCGCATCCCCCACGAGGACGTGCTGCAGGCGCAAGGATTGCCATCACATCTCAAGTATGAGTCGGATGGCGGACCGGGTGTGTCGGACATAATGGGCCTTCTTCGCGGCTCTGCTAACGCGAGAGATGACCGACAGACGTTCTTCAAGGCGCTGCTGTACTTTTGGCTACTTGCGGCTACCGACGGTCACGCCAAGAATTTCAGCTTAGCGATTGCTCCGGGTGGTACTTTCAAGCTCGCCCCGCTCTACGATGTACTGTCCGCCTGGCCTTGGGTAGGAAGCAGCGCCGAACAGGTGCACCTGCGAAACGTCAAAATGGCGATGGCTTTGCGCACTAAAAATGTTCATTACCGTATGCGCGAAACTTACCGGAGGCATTGGCTTGCTGTGGGCGAACGATATATCGGCGTAGAGCCTACAACGGCCATCCTGGAAGAGTTACCCGGTACCGTGGAAGGCGCAATCACCCTTGTGCAAGAGAAAATTCCGGAAGGATTCCCCGCGCATATAGTGGACAAAATCGTTAATGGCATCAGGAGCAATCTGGCTCACCTTGCGCTGTAGTATTCGAGATGCTGCCCCGGTGGGGACGGCAACCCGGCGGCTTAGGCTTGATGCCCCAAGTGCAAACACACTTGGGGGCTGGTACCGCATAAGGGATGATGGTGCCGGCTTATACGTTGCCATCCACGGCGGCTGCGGTATCGCTGGCCAACAGCTTGTCCGCACACAGATCAGCGGCGCCTTCTATGGGTTGTTCCATGCTTGCAAAGCTGGTCCAGCCGCCTTCTTCAATAAAAGTGTCTTGCTTCCAGGAATCGGTTTCCTTGAGCTGAGCCAGTTGAGTCTGGGCGTTGGGGGCGGCCAGGAAACGGTTGGCGCAGATATTGGCGGCCAGTGTGGCTACTGCGTTCTGCTTCATGGTTTCGGCTTGTTCGGCAGCTGTGCTGCTGGTAACCCACCCGCCGGCGGTGAATCCGACCACCATGGTAAGCGCTGCAACGCCTGCGCAAGACCAGAACCAGACGGTTTTGGTAGGACGATATTGGCTCACGTTTTGCATGATGTCAACGGACATATTTGTTCTCCTCGAATGATAAAACACCCTTTAGTGGAACTGACCTAGATCTAAAAATGATCTATCAATTCACCAAGTGAGGAAAATGACCATTGCGTAAAGACCGTGTGCTGTTAACTGTTCCATTTAAAAAGGGGATAAACCCATTCTACAGATATAGTCATGATTGAAAAGGCTTGCTTACAATTTATGGGGGCGTAGTTTCCCTAGGGCAGCGGTTAAACTAGTCAGCTCTTCTCCTCCAATTGTTTGCCTCGATTGCTTCACTGTCCAGCCTCCAACATCCTTCCCCCTGTGCTTGCCGGCCCTATACTGCGTCGCCTGGAGTCCGAGCGTCTTGTGCTGTGGCTGGTGGGCAGCGTGCCGCTCGAGCTGGTTCTGTCGCTCACGCCCGAGGGGGCGGCAACCCGGCGGCTGACGCTTGATGCCGCCAGCTGCCGTATCGTGCCTATTGGCCGTCAGGCTTTTTTGCATCTTATCGACGTCACGTTGCTTGAGCCGCTGCCGCGAGACACGGTGATTCACTACGACCTGACGGCGAGACTGGTCGAAGGTGGTGAAGTGAACATTGCGCAATGGGCACCCCACCTGCTGCATGAAGGCGAAGCCATGCCCAGCCTGGTGCTGCGCAGCCGCAGCGACAATATACTTTTTGGCTCATGCCGCAAGCCGCACCACCCGTCGCCGGATGGGCTGGCGCGTGCCGACCGCCTGTTGGCCGACAGCATTGAACAGGCCGACGCGCGCCCGGCCATGCTTATGCTGTGCGGTGATCAGGTCTATGCCGACGATGTGGCCGGGCCCATGCTTGCCGCGATCCATGCGCTGATCGATCGCCTTGGTCTGTATGGCGAATGCCTGGAGGGCGCCATTGTTCCGGATAGCGAGGCACTGTATGCGCACCCCGCCAGTTATTACCGTCGCGAAGATTTATTGCCCGCCTCCAAGTCCAACGAGGCGTTGCGCGAGCGCTTCTTTGGCGGTGTGGAAAAGCCGATCTTCACCACGGCGAACGCGCACAATCACCTTGTGACGCTGGCCGAGGTGATGGCCATGTATCTGCTCGTTTGGTCGCCCGTGCCATGGCGGCTTGTGCCGGAGCCCGAAATGCCAGCACTGGATGCCGAGCACATGCGCCGTTGGGAGCGTGAGCAAAAAGCGCTGCAGGGGTTTTGTGGCGATTTGCCGCAGGCTGCACGTTTGCTGGCGCACGTGCAGACGCTGATGATCTTCGACGATCATGACATCACCGACGACTGGAATCTGTCGGCAAAGTGGGAAACGACCGCCTATGAACACCCGTTTTCACGCCGCATTGTAGGCAATGCCCTGATTGCGTACATGCTGTGCCAGGGATGGGGCAACCGCCCGGATGTCTTCAGCGATGTGCTCGATGAGACTGGCGCACTGACGGCAAAGCCTGATGCCCAAGGACGGCTTGATGCGGTTGCGCAGGATGCGCTGATCGGCCGCTTGCTCTCATTCGGCAAGTGGGGTTATGTGTTGCGTACGCAGCCAACGGTTGTTGTGCTGGATACGCGCACGCGTCGATGGCGCAGCCGGCGTATGCGCAGCCGGCCGTCGGGGCTGATGGATTGGGAGTCGCTAACCGAGCTGCAGCATGAACTGCTTGATGAAACGGCAGTGGTGATTGTTTCGCCGACCCCCATGTTTGGTGTCAAGCTGATCGAGGTGGTGCAACGAATATGCACCTTCGCCGGCCTGGCATTGACCGTTGATGCCGAAAACTGGATGGCGCATCGTGGCGCGGCCAGTGTCATGCTCAATATCTTTCGTCATACGCGCACGCCTGGCAATTACGTTGTCTTATCGGGTGATGTGCATTATTCCTTTGTCTACGATGTACAGGTTCGCGACGGGGATCGCACGCCGCACATTTGGCAGATCACAAGCAGCGGCATCAAGAACGAGTTTCCGCGACGCTTGCTTGATTGGCTGGATCGTCTTAACCGCTGGCTTTACGCGCCAAATTCGCCGCTGAACTGGTTCACCCAGCGCCGGGACCTGGCGATTCGTCCACGCCTGCCGGATCAGCGCCAACACGGTGAACGCTTATGGAACGCGGCGGGTATCGGCCAATTGTGGCTGGATGCGCAAGGCCGGCCAGCGCATGTCGTGCAGCACAACGCCGATGGGCGTCCGTCTACGCACTTCCTTGCGCCTGCTTCTGTACGTCACCACGCGCGATCGTGCAATGCTTCGTACAAGTAATCAATCAGTACCCGGACTTTAGGCGTTACATGCTGCCGGCTTGGGTACAGCGCGTGAATGCCCATTTCGAATGACCGATAGTCAGGCATAAGCTCTTCAAGGATGCCGTTGCGCAGGTCGTCGCCGATCAGGAATGAGGGTTGCAGGATAATGCCTTGATGTTGAAGCGCCGCTTCGCGGCAAGTGTCGCCGCTGTTGCTGCGCATCCGCGGTGTTATCGCGACACTCGTCGGCCCATCTGGCCCCTGGAAAGTCCACTGCTCTCCGGTAGAGAGCAGGCTGTACGCCAGTATCGCATGGCTGGTGAGTTCGTCCGGATGTGATGGCCGACCGTGCTGATCCAGGTAGCGCGGCGAGGCACACAGCACCATGCGGGTGGTCGATAGCTGCCGGCTGATCAAAGATGAACTGCGCAATCGACCGATACGCACCACAACGTCGTAGCCTTCTTCAACCACATCGACAAGCCGGTCAGAAAGGGTGATATCGAGCGTTACGGCGGGGTTTTGCGCCATGAATGCGCCCCATAGCGGGGCAAGATGCAGCAACCCGAAGGTGACCGGGACGTTGACCTTGAGCAGGCCGTGGGCGTGGCCTGTCCGTGCGGTGATTTCAGCTTCGGCTTCTTCGACATCCGACAGCAATGCCTTGCATCGTATGTAGAAGACTTTGCCTTCCTCGGTAAGCGAGAGCCGCCGTGTAGTGCGGTTGAGCAGCCGAGTGCCCAGGCGCTGCTCGAGATCGCTCAGGACGCGGGAAACAGCCGCTCTGGATAAGTCCAGCGAGTCTGCCGCACCAATAAAGCTGCCGGCGTCGACTTATCATGACTTCGAACACTGTAAGCGTTGCAACACCTTCCGCAAATTTCCTTAACTTGCTTGGCCGTTTGGACATTGTTCTACTGTTTCTGCCCGCCGGCCTGAGCAAAATCACGGGCTTTGCTGGCACGGTTGGCTACATAGGTTCAGTTGGTTTGCCTGCTCCGACACTGGCAGCCATTGTTGCCATTATTGTTGAGGTTGGCGGCGGTCTGACCTTGCTGGTGGGTTATCGCACACGCATTGTTGCGCTGGTCCTGGCAGCCTTCACCGCTGTAGCCAGCTTCACCTTCCATACGTATTGGTCAGTGCCGGCAGAACAGGTCATGATGCAGCAGCTGCTTTTCTACAAGAACATTGCCATTGCTGGTGGTTTGCTTATTCTGGCGGCCCATGGCGCCGGCGCCTTCAGCCTGGACGCACGTCGCGGCCGATAAGCTGGCCTATTGAAGGGACTGTTTGCCTGCGTCACTGAGAGTGTTGTGCACAACGCCGGTGCCGAGGGGCGCTCAGTCCCCGGCCCCCATCTGCGCCTGCTTGTAGTTTTCCAAGCCCACCTGTTCGATCAGGCGCAATTGCTTTTCCAGCCAGTAGGTATGGTCTTCTTCGGTATCGGTCAGCTGGGCCTGAAGCAGATCGCGCGAATTGAAGTCTTGCAGCGACTCGCATAAGGCCATGGCGGCCTGCAGGTTCTCGCGCACCTGGTATTCGGTTGCCAGATCCTTGCGCAGCATTTCCTGAACGGTATCGCCGGGTGTGAATTCGTGGGGGCGCATGTCGGGGTCGCCGCCCAGGAACAGGATGCGGCGCAGGATGACATCGGCGTGCTGGGTTTCTTCTTCCATCTCGTGGCTCATGCGTTCATACAGGCGCAGCAAGCCCAGGTCTTCATACTGGCGTGAATGCACGAAGTACTGGTCACGCGCGGCCAGTTCGCCGCGCAGCAATTCTTTCAGGGTTTCGATGACTTGAGGATGACCTTGCATGGATGGATTCCGGACTCAGTGACGGGTTATGACAGTTAAGTATAGTCTGTGATCGTACGAAAGCGCCCATTGGCGCAGTATGATTCAGCTTATCTGAACAGGAGCGAAATCATGGCCCGAAAGCGCGAGAAACTGGATCCGGACGAAGTCGCCCTGATTCAATGGTGTACTGAAATTGAAGAGCTGTTCGTGGCGGCCGGCGCGTCGCGCGAAGAAGCGCAGCAGCATATTGAAGATGAGGCGGAATGGTTTACCGATATGTTCTACGAAGGACTGAGCTCGGTAGACGCGGCCAAGGCGGCCTTGAATTAAGACTGTGCTGACAGCTTTTGTTGCGACACGGTAAGGGTAGTGGGGCACAGACGGTAGAATGGTCTGATTGTTTCCGCGGAAACCCGTTTTCAATGCGACAGGAGCTTGCACCATGACGATCAAAGCCTACGGAGCCCATGCGGGCGACCGTCCCCTGGAGTCCATGGACATCACGCGGCGCGCACCCGGTGCACACGATGTTCAAATAGACATTGCCTATTGCGGCGTGTGCCACTCCGACCTGCACCAGGTGCGCTCCGAGTGGGCCGGCACGCTGTACCCTTGCGTGCCCGGACACGAGATCGTGGGTCGCGTGTCGGCTGTGGGGGCGCATGTATCGGGCTTTCAGGAAGGCGACCTGGTGGGTGTGGGTTGCATTGTCGACAGCTGCCAGCATTGTGAGGAATGTGAAGAGGGGCTGGAAAACTATTGCGACGGCATGGTCGCCACCTATAACAGTGCAACGCCGGATGCACCCGGACATACCCTGGGTGGCTACTCCCAGCAGATTGTCGTGCACGAACGTTACGTGTTGCGTGTGCGTCATCCCGAAGAGCAGCTGGCCGCCGTGGCTCCGCTGCTGTGTGCAGGCATCACCACTTACTCGCCGCTGCGTCACTGGAAGGTGGGGCCTGGCCAGAAGGTCGGTGTTGTCGGTATCGGTGGCCTGGGTCACATGGGTATCAAGCTCGCGCATGCGATGGGCGCGCATGTAGTGGCCTTTACCACCTCTGAATCCAAGCGTCAGGAAGCATTGGCATTGGGCGCCGACGAAGTTGTCGTTTCGCGCAATGCCGACGAGATGAACGCACATCGCAAGAGCCTGGACTTTATTTTGAATACTGTGGCGGCCCCGCACGAGCTGGATGACTACTTCGTGCTGCTCAAGCGTGACGGCACCATGACGCTGGTGGGTGCGCCGGCATCGCCGCATCCTTCGCCGCAGGTATTTAACCTGATCATGAAACGGCGCAGCCTGGCCGGGTCGTTGATAGGCAGTATTCCCGAAACCCAGGAGATGCTGGATTTCTGCGCCGAGCACGGCATAGTGGCCGACATTGAGATGATACGCGCCGATGAAATCGAGGCTGCCTACGAGCGCATGCTCAAGGGCGACGTGAAGTATCGCTTCGTGATCGACAGCGCGACGCTGGCGTCCTGACCGGGACGCCAGGCAAGGTCGGCCTTAGTCTTCGGCCATGGCCGTAATCGGCTCCAGAGAAGTCTCGAGCGCGCTTGGCGGCAGGCCGTCTTTCCACGGAAGATCGACGGCATACGGCTTGAGCAGGCAGTCGTCGGGCAGCAGCGCTATGGGCGTGAAGTCGCGGTGCGCAATGTATTCCGGCCGTTTGTAACGGCGGATATGATTGCTGACGGCACACAGGCTCAGGTATACGGCCACGCGATTGAAGGGCGACAGGTTGCTGCCTGATGCATGCACCAGACAGCTGTGAAACAGGATCATGGAGCCGGCCGGGCCCTTCGGCGAGACTATGCCGCCGTTGCGGCCACCGGCGCGGTCCACGAGCTGGCGGATCAGATCGTTGTTGACCGTCCATAGCGGATAGCTGGTGGTGGTGAGGTCGTGCTGGGCATCGATCACGCCTTTGCGGTGGCTGCCCGGAATGAACATCAGTGGTCCGTTGAACTCATCGACATCATCCAGGAATATGGCCACGTTCATCGCGCGTTCGGTGGGCATCTGGTCGTCGTTCAGCCAGGTGCCGTAGTCTTGGTGCCACTGCCAGACATCGCCTTCAAAGGCCATCTTCCCGTTGATTTTGAACTGATGCATGTAGACCTCTTCATCGAAGAGGTCCATGACCGGCTCGATCATGCGAGGATGCCGCCCCAGCTTTGCAAATGGTTCGCTATGCAGGTGGGCGGCAAAATTGGTGCGTACCGCGTCGGAGTCTTTCTCGCGAATATTCCACGCTTCGCGCTTGGCGTAAATGTCAGGCACCGCATCGGTAAGGGTGCGTGTTTCTTCCGGGGAAAAGTGTCCGGGAAAGAACAGATAGCCATCCTGTTCAAACTGCAGGCGTTGTGCTTCAGTCAGCTTCAAGATCGATCTCCTTGCACGCGGGGTGCCAAAAGTTGAGTCAGTCTGTCATCCAGGGCTTTGCTGGCCCTGGCCGTATGGTCTTCGCTGGATTTTGATGCCTGAGAGGCATTGCCGCAGGCAATGGCCATGGCGATGCTTTCATGTTCGTCCCACAGCTTGTCGTGGTGAGCTTGCGAGCGCAGGACCGCGCCCATGGCGCGGCGCAGATGCATCCAGTGCCGCTCGGCGCTTTGCACAATGAGTTCGTTCCCCGATGCCGCATAGATGGCCGAGTGAAAGGCCACGTCGGCATCTATCATGGCTTGTACGTCGCCGCTATGCACGGCATGACGGCCGTCCTCGATAAGCTGGGCGGGTACGCGAAAGCGCCGTTGAGCGGCCAGCCTGGCGGCCAGAGCATCGAGTGCGCCGCGTACTTCGTATACCTTGCGCGTCCAGGCCGGGTCGAGCGGGGTGACCTGTACACCGCGACCCTGGGCGTCTTGTACCAGCCCGTCTTTTTTCAGCAGACGCAGTGCCTGCAGCACAGGTTGGCGCGAGACATCCATGCGCTGCGCGATATCTTCCTGCGCCAGGCGTTCGCCGGGGGCAAGCGTGCCATTGCAAATGGCATCGAGCAGGCCGCGATAGACCTGGTCGACCAGGTCGGGCACGGGTGCTATCTGCAGGAGAGGAGCCGGCATAACTGTATTTTCTTGCATTGAATACTGTATACAGTACTGCCGATACCCCTTTTAGTATCTAGGGGTTTTTGCCAGGTAAGCGGGTTGGGCGTTGTCTTTGCGAGCCCGGTCAGGCCTCGTGTTTCTGTGTGCCGGCAAGGTGGTCGATCAGTTCAGGCACGGGAGCCTGATCATGGCCTGCGTGGGCCGCTTCTGCAAATAGCTGCTTGATGGCAAGGGCGACGGAGCCTTGGGTGCCTTGTTCCTGTGCCATAGTGCAGTAGTACCCCATGTCTTTCAGTGCGTTGGACATGGAAAAGCGAAAACCTGAGACATCCCCCGATTCGATGTAAGGACGCAGACGGTTCAACACCACGCCACCGCCACCGCCCGCTGCAAGGATGTCGCAGAACACGGTGGGATCGGTGCCGGTTTCGCGGGCGCACGCCGCAGCTTCGGCCAGCACAGCTGAAAAACCCAGCGAGACGTAGTTATGCAGCAGCTTCATCTGGTGACCTGAGCCAGTCTTTCCGGCATAGGCGATGTTCTCGGCGTAGCCTTGAAGCACTGGCAGGCATGCTTCGAATACCTGGCGGTCGCCGCCGACGATCAGGTTCAGCCGGCCCTCGGCCGCCTCTTTGGGGGTGCGCGTCATGGGGGCGTCAAGGAAGCGTCCGCCCGCTTTCTGTACGGCTTCCGCAATTTTGATGGTCGAAGAAGGAATCGCGGTCGAGCAATCGATGATGGTGGTGCCGGGTCGCAGGCCTTCGAGTACTCCGCCTTCCTGGAAGAGGACCGCTTCCACCTGCGGTGTACCGGTGACGCAAAGGATTAGTATGTCTACCTGAGCGGCCAGGTCTGAGGCGCGCGCGCAGGTTTCAGCACCGGCTTGCAGCAGGGCATCAAGAGGCTGGTTGCCTGCATGCTCGAGTATGGTTAGGGGAAAGCCGTTACGCAACAGGCTGGCAGCGATGCCCGAGCCCATCAGACCGGCGCCGATCAGGCCGATCTTTGGTTGTTGTGTTGTCATTGATGAATTATTCCTGAAAATACCCTGGTTCACGCATCATGATGCAGGTGCATTTGCTTGCAGCAAAAGCCGTGAACGATTGTCGCCCACATTATGAATCAGTATTTTGCCGGGGTATATAGACCTGGACACGGTCACGGCTCGCCTTGCGCTCCAGGCCTATCGAAAGCAAGAGCAGCATCAGCCCGCCCAGTGCCAGCAAAGAACCTACCCAGCCGGTCGATGCCCAACCGTAGCCGTGTGCGATGGCCATGCCACCCAGCAGTGGGCCCAGCGCGTTTGCAAAGTTGAAGGCGGAATGGTTTAACGCGGCAGCCAGACCTTGAGCATTGCGGGCAATGTCCATCAGACGGGTCTGCAGCACGGTGCCCAGGGCACCACCTATGCCGATCAGGAATACTGTGATCGAGACTGTCCACAGACTGCCTGCCGCGACGCTGAACAGTGCAGTAGTGGCCGCGCTCCATAGCAGTACGCCGCATATCGTGGGCATCAGCGCCTGATCCGCCAGTTTGGGCACCAGAATATTGCCGGCCGTCATGCCCAGCCCGAAAATGGCCAGCACCAGGGGCACAGTTTCGGGTGACGCCATGGTGACCTGCATCAGGGTGTCGGCAAGATAAGTGTAGACAGCAAACAGCCCGCCGAAGCCGATCGCTCCGACGGCCAGAGTCAGCCAGACCTGGCCGTGTTTGAGTGCGCCCAGTTCGCGTAGCGGGCTGGCGCCTGGCTCGGCGGGTTTGTCAGGAGCCAGCCAGAACAGCAGTGCAACAGTCAGCAGTCCTGTCAAGGCGACTATGGCGAATCCCCAACGCCAGCCGATAGACTGGCCCAGCCAGTTCGCCAGCGGAACGCCGATAATGGTGGCGAGTGTCAGACCAAGAAACATCTGTCCCACCGCCTGGTTGCGTTTGTTCAAAGGTACCAGCGAGACCGCAACCAGCGCGCCAATGCCAAAATAGGCCCCATGGGGCAAGCCGCTCAGAAAGCGCAGGGCCAGCATGGATTCATAGCTGGGTGCGAACGCTGAAAGGCCATTGAACAGTGCGAATGCGCCCATCAGCCAGATCAGCATGGTGCGTCGCCTGACCCGCGCGCCCAGTACCGTAAGAACGGGTGCTCCAACGACAACGCCCAGCGCATAGGCGCTGATCACGTGCCCCGCCGTAGGAGCGTCAATGCCAAGATCTTTTGCAAAATAGGGCAGCAGGCTCATGGTCGCGAACTCGGTTGTCCCGATGGCAAATGCGCCTACGGCCAGAGCGAAGATAACCCAGCCGGGCATACCGGATTTGGTGCTGTGTAGGAAGGTGGGCATGATGCTGCCTATGAGTCCGGCTAGGGTAAACCCTGATTATACCGCGGTGCTGGAGCCGGCTTGTCTTGGCACGCGCCGGCATTGATAATTGGTGGATAACTGAATATATCCCGGAGGAAAAATGACACAAGATCTCGCAGGCCTGCGCGCAGGCGCCGTTGGCAACACCATCAGCAACATACGGCACATTCTTGATCATCAGACTCTCGACCGGAAAAAGCTTGGGCAGGTCATGGATCAGCTGGTGGCGCTGGCAGGTCAAACTGATCTCTGGGCAGCTTCAGACTTTCCCGGCCCTGATGATGGCGCGCTTCAAGCCCGCTACATGATTCACGAAGAGCCCGACCGCAGCTATGCGCTGTATCTGAACGTGATGCTGCCGGGCAAGAAGGTCGTTCCGCACAATCACACCACCTGGGCCTGTATCGCGGCGGTGCAGGGGGTGGAAAACAATTTCGTCTATCGGCGTACCGATGATGGCCAGACACCTGGCGTCGGCACGCTGGAACTTGAGGAAACCGTGGTCGTCGGTCCGGGCAAGGGCATCGCGCTTATGCCCGACGACATTCATGCCGTACAGATTGAAGACGAGCAGCCCATTCGGCATCTGCACATGTATGGCAAGGCGCTGGAAACCCTTACCGACCGCATCTGCTTTGATCTGGATACAGGTCGCTGCGAGCGTATGTCCATCGGTGTACAGACGCGTCGCAGCTGATCCTGATATCGCGCAGTTACTCTACGATGCATGCCTCGTCGAAGCTCAGCCTGGGAAGCCTTGGCAGTAGCTGGCTTGCATCGCCGTAACCAAGGTTGCAAATGAAGTTGACTTCATAAGGCATGCCGGGAAAGAACTCCTGGGCAACGGCAGGGGCGTCGAAGCCGCCCATCGGGCCGCAATCCAGGCCCAATGCGCGGGCGGCCATGATGAAGTAGCCGCCTTGCAGGCTGCCGTTACGTAAAGCCGCCTCGCGGGCCGATTCCGGGCTTGAGTTGAACCAGGAAGGAGCGTCGGGCTGATGAGGGTACAGTTTGGGCAGCTTTTCATGAAAGAGCAGGTCATACGCAAGGATAGCCGTCAAGGGTGCCAGTCGGGTCTTTTCCCGGTTCCCTTCGGCCATTAGCGGAACCAGCTGCTGCTTGGCCTGCGGGCTTGCCACATAAGCAATGCGTAGCGGCAGGCAATTCGCCGAGGTCGGTCCCATGACCGTCATTTGATAAAGCGTCTGCATGACTTCTGCCGGGACGGGGCGGTCTTGCCAGGCGCTGTGCGTGCGTGCCGAGTTGAATAGCTGATCTATGCTGATGGACATTTCGTTTTGACCTTGTCAGGGGTTGCGTGCCGAGCCGGCCTGACCGCGGATGAGGCGGCCGGGTAGTGCGCCGGTAGCCTGTCCATGCTCGAAAATGGGCTGGCCATTCACAATGGTTGCGATGTAGCCGTCGGCTCGCTGCACCAGCCGCCGTCCGCCTGCGGGCAGGTCAAAGACCATTTCGGGGCTATGAATCCTGAGTATATCGGGATCAATAATGTTTATGTCTGCTTTCATGCCTTCGGTCAGCAGGCCGCGATCATGCAGGCCATAGACTTTCGCGGTGTCGGAGGTCTGGCGCTTGACGACCCATTCCAGCGGTAGCTGGGGCCCGCGCTTGCGGTCGCGAGTCCAGTAGCTGAGCATGAAAGTCGGCATGCTTACATCGCAGATGTAGCCACAGTGTGCCCCGCCATCAGACAGGCTGTTCACCGTATTGTCGTGCTGAAGCAGCTGATGCAGGTGATCAAGGTTCTCATACGAGTAATTGAACGAGGGAAAGTAAAGGATGGCTTTCCCGTCGTTTTGAAGCATCAGGTCGTAGATGATCTCGAGAGGTGTCTTGCCGCTGCGTGCAGCCATCGCTGCTATGCTTTGTTCGGGTAGCGGCTCGTAATCAGGCTCGTCACCCAGCGGAAAGATTTTATCGAAAGTGCTGAACAGCCTTTCAGCCCGACGGTCGCGCAGGCCGACCTGCTCGTTCATGATTTTGTTCCGGATTTCCGGATCACGCAGCTTTGCGATCATCTGATCGAACGGCAAGTCTTGCAATGCCATGAAAGTAGGGTGAGCAATAAACGGATGCAGGCTGCTCTGCCAGGAAAACAAAATACCCAGTGGCCTGCCGCTGATTCCGCCCATGAGCGGTATCTTTTGATCACGGGCCTGATCCAGGCTCAGGAGCACCTGTTTCCAGACATCCGGCGCGCCGTCTGTCTGTTGCAGGTTAAACAGTACCGGCAGATTGTTATGACGTGCCAGTGCGTTCAGCCAGGGAATTTCCTTTTCCATGGCCGGATGGTTGGCCGTCATCTGAAAAACACCATGGCCTTCTTCACCGAGTACGCTGCCCAGGGCCATGAGCTCTTCTTCGGTTGCAAACGTGCCGGGAGGATACTTGCGCTCGTCATATTTATGAAGAAAGGTCAGAGCGGTCGAGAATCCTACAGCGCCTGCTTTCAGCGCTTCGCGGACAACCTGCCTCATTGCCTGCAGGTCTTCAGGAGACGCCTCGTCGTGATGTATTGCCCTGTCGCCCATTACATAGGTACGCACTGCAGCGTGTGGAATCTGAGCGCCGATATCGAGTGCCTTGGGGCGTCGGTCAAGGGCGTCCATATATTCCGGAAAGGTTTCCCATTCCCATTGAATGCCTTCGGACAGCACCGAGCCCGGGATATCTTCGACGCCCTCCATGACCTTGATCAGCCAGTCGCGGCGCTCTTCCTTGACCGGTGCAAACCCGACACCACAGTTGCCCATGATGGCGGTCGTGACGCCGTGCCAGGTGGAAGGGCTCAGGTACGGGTCCCAGGTGGCCTGTCCGTCGTAGTGAGTGTGGATGTCGATCCAGCCCGGAGTAACCAGGCCGCCTGCGGCGTCCATGACCCTGTGTGCCGGCCCCGCTTTTCCACCGATCTGTTCAATTCTGCCGTTGCTGATGGCAATGTCTCCGGTGTAGGCGGCCTGGCCACTTCCATCAACAATCTTTCCGCCGCGTATCACAAGGTCATGCATGCTTAATCTCCTGTCTTACTCGAGCGTAATGCCCGCGCTCTTGATGACTTTGCCCCACCGTTCATAGTCATTACGTACGATCTTGGCGTATTCGTCCGGACCCGCGCCGCTGACTTCATTGCCGCCGGATTCGATGAAATTGACGATATCGGGTGTCTGTAGCACCTTACGGAATACAGATGCCACTTGCTCTGCGACTTCAGGCTGTACGTCGCCGGGTGCAAACAGCCCTTGCCAGCCGACTATATTCAGACCGGGAAGCCCTTGTTCTTCGAGCGTGGGAAGATCGGGCAGGACACTCAGGCGCTTGTCCGTTGCGGGACCCAGCAGCTTGACCATGCCGCCTTTCCATTTTTCTACCGCCGTAGCAGTGCCGTCAAAGTAAATCTGGACTTCGCCGGCCAGCAACGCGCGACTGGCATCTGCCGTACCCTTGTATGGCACGTGCACGATATCGATGTCCGCTTCCTGCTTCAGGATTTCGCCGTTCAGGTGAGAGGTTGAGCCGGTACTGTATGAGCCAAAATTCAGCTTTCCGGGATTTGCCTTCGCGTATGCGATCAGTTCCTTCGTGGTGTCGAAGGGGGTATCTTTATTGGCCGAAAGGACCGTGGCGGAGCGCACGAGTTGCAGGACCGGTGTGAAGTCCTTGAACGGGTCGTAAGGCAGGTCCTTGACCAGGTGCGGATTCTGAGTGTGGGTCACCACGACGGTGTATAGCAGCGTGTAGCCGTCTGGCTGCGCGCGAGCCACGTGCTGGGCGCCGATCACGGTGCTGCCACCCGGCCTGTTATCGATCACGACAGGCACCCCGGTTTGCTTGGTTACTTCCTGGCCCAGTCGGCGCGCAAGTGAATCCGAACCTGATCCGGCCGGGAAAGGCACGATGACGGTGATGGTCTTGCCGGCTTCAGGCCAGCTTGCCGTGTCGGCTGCAAGGGCCGGCGCGGCAAATGTACAGCCCATACCCATCACCAGTCCGGCGATGCTGCTGCGTAAAGACATGACCGAGATTTTATTTTTCATATGTCCCACTCCTTCGTGTTCGAGAAAATCAGATCGATACCGTCGCTGCTCCGTCTTTTTGCGGGAGTCAGCGTAAAGACCACTACACTGGAATGGTTACTTTAAACTTGAACAGGTTAAGAATCTAATGCATATTTAGGTCTTTATTAATGAGAAAAATACATAATGATCAGTCTACGGGCATTAAGGCACTTTTCCGCTCTGGCAAAAGAGGGCAGCTACACGCGCGCGGCTCTTGGCTTGTGCCTGACTCAGTCGGCATTGACCCGCAGCATTCAGTCGCTGGAAAGTGAGCTTGGCCTGAAATTGCTCGACCGCACGCCTGCCGGCATGGAGCTCACCAAGGCGGGCCGCGCCGTACTGGTTCGGGCCCGCCGCATACTTGCCGAAGCGAATGAGCTTGAGCGTGAGAGTTCGCTGATACGTGGTTTCGATGCTGGTGAAGTTGCGTTCGGCGCGGGTGTTTTTCCGGCGGCCGGCTTTCTTTCACCACTCCTGACTCGACTGGCGCGAGACTACCCGGGGATAAAGACACAAGTAGAGATTGAGAGCTGGCAACGGCTGCTCGATATGCTCGAGCATGATCTGATTGATTTTGCAGTCGCCATTACGCATAGTCTGCCGCCTTCGGCAGAGTTCTGCGTCAGGCCCTTGCCCGCCCAGCATGCGGGCCTCTTTGTACGGGCAAGCCATCCTTTGCTTTCAGTGCCGGACAAGATGCTAAGGAATGTGTTGGGCGACTATCGCCTGGTTGCGACCAGATTACCTCCCGGCGCCCTGAAGCAGCTTGCAAAGATCTATCGAGTTACACGAACAGAAGATCTACCCTTGGTACTGCAATGCAATAGCGTGGACTCATTGCAAACAGTGGCGTTAAGCAGTGATGTTGTGCTTTTTTGTATGGAAGAGGCGATACAGGACGAACTGGCGGAAGGCACTTTTTTGCGTTTGGCGGTAGCCTATTCTTCCGGGGCCGAGCTGACCTGCAGCATAGTGCACCGGGCGCATCGAACATTATCGCCGGCCACACAAACCGTTATTGCGCTGATTGAAGACCTTATGACGCAAGCCTGATCGGGTTGAACTGGCAGCTGATCAAAACCCGCAAAGCGCTGCCAGGTTTGCCCACTGCAGTCGCATTTCGGGCGAAAGGTAACCGGCAAACGCCAGCGCCATAACAGCCAGCAGCACAGTGATGCCCACGTAATGCCATGGACCCTTCTTGTGAAGGGGGGCATCGGTTTCGCGAGAATGATGCTGCGTGGTCATGGCAAACTCCTTAGGCGGGAACTGGCAAGGCCCTTTCCTGTTCCTTGATCGGCAGGCAAAGTGCTGCGGCCACAACCGCCAGTACAATACCGGCCCACCAGACTATTGTATAGCTGCCGGTCGCCTGGTACACATAACCGCCCATCCAGACGCCGATAAAGCTGCCGATCTGGTGGCCCAGAAAGACGATGCCTGACAGCGTTGCCGCGTAGCGCAAGCCGTATATCTGACCTATAAGCCCTTGCGTGAGCGGAACGGTACCCAGCCAGAATACACCCATCCACGCCGCGAATGCGTAGGCGACCATGGGCGTGGTGGGCAAGGCAATCAGGAAGATAATGCCGAAGGCGCGCAGGAAGTAGACGGCGGCCAGCAGTGTCTTCTTGCTGTAGCGTTCGCCCAGCCACCCGGAGTAATAGCAGCCCAGCACGTTGAACAGGCCGATGAAGGCGATGGCGGTGGCCCCGTGGGTGGCGGTCAGTCCGCCATCGACCAGAAAGGCCGGCAGGTGCAGCGTGATGAAAGCCGTGTGGAAGCCGCAAACGGCATAGCTCCAGAACAGAAAGTGAAATGAGCGGTCGGCCAGGGCGTGCCGGATCGCAAGCTTCAGGCTCTGCTCGCCGCGTTGGGCTTGCGGCTTGCCTTTCAGAAAATAGGCCAGGGGGGCGCCAACCGCGATGAACAGCGAAAGCATCCACAGGGCACCCGTCCAGTCGGCCTGGCTGATCAGCAATTGGCCGGTCGGGACGACGGCAAACTGGCCCAGCGAGCCGCCCGCGCTGGCTATGCCCATGGCGGTGCTGCGATAGGCCGGGGGCACGGCGCGGGCCACAACGGGAAGAATCACGGGAAATGTCGTGCCGGCCTGACCCAGGCCCACCAGCACACCTGCCGTCATATACAGGGACAGCTCGTCGGTCGACAGGCGCATGCCTATCAGCCCCAGTGTGCCCAATACGGCGCCCAGGACGATGGTCCTTCCGGCGCCATAGCGGTCAGCCATCATGCCAAAGAAAATACAGCCTACGCCCCAGACCAGATTCTGTATGGCAAAGGCCATGGAGAAAACGTCGCGGCCCCAGCCATGGGCGGCGCCCATGGGTTGCATGAACAGACCGAAGGTGGCCCGTACGCCCATGACCAGCAGGACAATCAGCGCGCCCATCAGCAAGGTGCGCATATAGGGTGTGGAGGTGGAGGTAGGCATGTGCGGGAGTCCGAATTGACGACAGGGCGGGGCGCCTGAAAATCAAGAACGACGATATTAGCATCAGCCATCAAAAAGGGCATTGGTGCCGATGAGAGGCACCAATGCCCGGAAGCTCATGCCGGACTTTGCGCCGGCGCGATTACTGCTTGGGAATGTCTGCGGCTTTGGCTGCAGCGCCCCAGCGCTCAATTTCGCTCAACTGGAATTTTCCGAGTTCTTCGGCACCGGCGGGAAAGGCGAACCAGTTGGTCCGGTCCAGGAACTCCTGGGCTTCAGCCTCTTTGTAGATTTCGACAAAGTGCCCGGACAACAAGTCGATGATGGGCTGTGGCGTGCCGGCTGGGGCAAACGCGGCAGTCCAGTTGATCATATAGTAGTTTTCCGTGCCCGCTTCCTGCAGGGTCGGCACATTCGGTACGCTTTTGACCCGCTCGTTGCCGGTCACGGCAAGTATGCGCATATTGCCTGACTGCTCAAAGGGTATGACTGCGCCCAGGTCGGCAAAGACGAAGTCCACGTGGCCTCCGGCCAGGTCGGTCAGTGCCGGTGCAGCGCCTTTGTAGGGAATGAATTCCGCCTCGATGTCGTTCTGGGTCAGAAAGAGTTCGGTGGCAATGCGATAGGAAGCGCTGCCTCCACCGTAGTTCAGCGAATTGGGGCTCTTCCTGGCGGAATCGATCAGGTCCTGTACGGTCTTGAACGGCGAATCGTTATGCACAGCAAGCGCCATGGGGCCATACGCCAGCTTGGCTATTGGCGCCAGTTGCTTGACCGGGTCGTAGGGCAGCTTTTCGAACATCACGACGTTGGTCGTGACGGGTGAATTGCTTGCAAGCAGCAAGGTATAGCCATCGGGGGCTGCACTGACGACCGCCTCGGCGGCGATAAAGCTGTTGGCTCCGGGACGGTTTTCCACCACCACCGGTACGCCGACACGTTCGCTCAGTTTCTTGGCGGCGTAGCGGGCATTGGTGTCGGTTCCGCTTCCGGGGGGAAATGAGACCACCATGCGTATGGGCTTTTCAGGATAGGCGGCATGGGCAATACCTGCCAGAGCCAGGCAGGCGCCGGCGCCCACGAGTATTTGCTTGATTAATTTATACATTGTGTCCTCCAGATATGGCCGTGGGGCTTTGTATACCGCCATCGGCATTTGATTGAATTGTTCAGGTGCGAGGTTTGGACCGCTGCGCCATAAATGCCTGAACGGCCCGGGCGTGATCGTCCGACTTGTGCGCCATGGCCTGGAAGGCGGCAGATAGCTCAAGCAATGAGTCAAGACGGCTGTGTTGCCCTTCGCGCAGCAAGCGTTTGCTCATGCGTACGGCTTCGGGCGGGTTGGCGGCAATACGCATGGCAACCTTGCGGCTTTCGCTCATCAACTCGTCAGCCGGCACGACTTTGGACACCAGCCCCCAGGCGTAGGCTTGCTGAGCATCTATTGCGTCACCGGTCAGGGTCATTTCGGCAGCGCGCGACATGCCGATCAGGCGGGGGAGAAACCAGGCTCCGCCGTCACCGGGAACGATGCCAAGCTTGACAAAGCTTTCAGCAAACCGGGCGTGCTCGGAGGCAATGCGTATGTCGCACATGCAGGTAAGGTCGAAGCCGGCGCCTATGGCCGGGCCATTGACCGCCGCAATCGTAGGCACCTCGAGCTTGTGCAAGGCCAGGGGCAGACGCTGTATGCCTTCGCGGTATTCATGGCGCAGCGCCATGCTTTCGTATTCGGGTTTAAGCTGACGCTCCATTTCGTCGATACTGCCGCCCGACGAAAATACCTTGCCCGCAGCCGTGATGATGACTGCGCGGGCAGTATGTTCCGTTTCTATGCGCTGGAATGCAGCCAGGAAGGCGTCGACCATGGTATTGCCCGTCAAGGCGTTGCGGGTAGGCGGATAGTCCATGGTCAGGGTGACTATGCCGTGTTCGTCCTGTTCGAAATGAAGTATTTGATCCATGCCACACTCTCTTTGTACATTTTTCTCCGTATCAGTGTAGAAGCCAGAATCATGCTCATCCAATATTATTTTTCTTCTCAGTGATATCAATTTGATATCGGCTTTTTCTGCCTGGCTGATATCGAATTCGTATCAATATTCAAACAAATAATATTAGACAGAGTGGTATCAAACGGTTGATAGTAGCGTGGGTCAACCGAAGATAACGAGAGCAGAACGCCATGATGATAGATACGCTTGAGCTCACAGAGATTCCAGCTGAAGATGAAGCCTTGCGCACCGAGATTCGTGCCTTTCTGGCACAAACTGTGGGCCAGCTGGCGCCCGATGTGCGGGCACGATCCTGGATGGGCTTTGATGCAGAATTCAGTCGTCGTCTGGCCCAGCGTGGCTGGCTGGGTCTGACATTGCCGGCCCGCTATGGCGGCGCCGACAAAGGGCCCTTCGCCCGGTTTGTGTTGTCAGAGGAGCTGCTGGCGGTGGGTGCGCCAGTGTCGGCTCACTGGATCGCCGACCGTCAAAGCGGTCCGCTGATACTTAAATACGGCACAGAGGCGCAAAAGCAGTTTTACCTGCCGCGCATCAGCAAGGCCGAAGCATTCTTCTGCATAGGGATGAGTGAGCCGAATTCGGGCTCGGATCTGGCCAGCATCAAGACCCGTGCCACGCGCACTGCACAAGGCTGGACGTTGAACGGCAGCAAGATCTGGACGACCAATGCGCAGCACTCGCACTACATGATTGCCCTGGTGCGCACCTCGGGCGAAGCGGCCGATCGTTATAAGGGTTTGTCGCAGATTATTGTCGACCTGAGCCTGCCGGGCGTAACAGTACGGCCCATCAAGGATATGGCCGGTGATGCGCATTTTTCCGAGGTGTTCTTCGAGAACGTACAGTGCCCCGAGGACGCCTTGATCGGGACCGAGGGCGATGGTTGGGCGCAGGTCAATGCCGAGCTGGCTTTCGAGCGCAGTGGCCCGGAACGTTTGTACTCCAGCATGGTGTTGCTGGAAAGCTGGCTGTTGCATTGTCGTGAAGCCGGAGCAAATGATGCGCAAACTGCGGTGGCCCTGGGCACCATAATCTCGTGGCTTGCCGTCTTGCGATCCATGTCCATCTCGCTGACCGGCAAGCTGGCGCGCGGAGAAAGCCCGGCGATTGAGGCAACCCTGGTGAAGGATCTGGGCACGGAGATCGAGCAGGCCATTCCCCGGATTATCGGTGACGTGCTGGGTGCGACGCCGGATGCCGCGATACCGGCATCGCTGCGCCGGACGCTGGTCTATCTTGAACAGCTGGCACCTTCGTTCTCGTTGCGTGGCGGTACTCGTGAAATTCTGCGCGGCATCATCGCGCGCGGCCTGGGATTGCGATAGGAACTCACATGGATAACTTGTTTACAGATTCGGTCGATCGCCTGTTCGCACAGGCCGTTACGCCACAAGTCATACGCGCCATCGAGGCAGGCGGCAGCCGTGAAGCCCTTTGGCAGGAGTTGGAAGACTCCGGGTTCCTCGACGCCTTGCTGCCAGAAGCGTCCGATGGCGCCGGTTTTTCCCTGGCTGAGGCCTTTCCCCTGTTCTTGCTGGCGGGCCAGTACGCGGTACCCGTCCCGTTTGTGCAAACCATGCTGGCCCGCGCATGGTTGAATGCCGCCGGCGTCAAGGCGCCATCGGGTGCAATCGCCATTGCGGCCTTTGGTGTTCGTGAAGATGCGCAGGCGCTGGAAGCCGATGCCGTATCTTTTGGCTGCGTAGCGGATTGGGTATTGTTGCCGCGTGGGGAAGAGTGCCTGTTGTTGCCGGTAGCGGCGGCACAATCGGTGTCGGTGGTCAGCCACGGCAGCCTGAATGCAGACCTGCGCTGGGAGCAACTGCCGGCCGATGTCATCACGATAGGCGCCGACTCCCTGCCTGAGCTGGACCTGACCGGCCTGGCGGCAGCCAGCTATGCGCCGTTGTTGGCGGGTGCGGCCAACCGTGTGCTCGAGTTGACGCTGGAATACGCCAATCAACGTGTGCAGTTCGGCAAGAATATAGGTCGTTTCCAGGCCGTCCAAAGCCAGATCAGCATGTTGGCCGAAAGAACCTGGGCCGCACGGATGGCTGCGGCACTGGCCTGTCGCGGCAGTGGCTGGGCGCCTGGTTATCTTGGTGCGGCCGTTGGAAAATGTCGAAGCAGCGAAGCGGCCGTTCATGTTGCCGACATCGGCCATGCCGTGCATGGCGCAATCGGCATTACGGAAGAATACGACCTGCAGCTGTACACCAGGCGCCTGCGCGAGTGGCGCATGGCCGCAGGCACGGAAACCTATTGGGCCGGCCAGATCGGAGCGTGCTTGTTGCAGCAACCGCAGCACACGGCGCTTTCCTTCATCTGCACCGGGATGTCGGCGGTACAGGCATGAACCAGGTTACGGAACAACAGGGCGCCGGGCAGGTCAGGCAGCAGCCGCTGGCAGGCATACGGGTGCTTGATCTAAGTCGTGTGCTGGCAGGTCCATGGTGTACGCAAACCATGGCCGATCTTGGTGCGGAGGTCTGGAAAATAGAGGCGCCCGGTCAAGGCGACGATACGCGCACCTGGTTGCCGCCCGAGCTCGACGGCGAGTCCACGTATTTCATGTGCACCAACCGCAGCAAGCAGTCCATGGCGGTCGATTTCAAGCGCCCCGAGGGGCAGGCCTTGTTAAGGCAGTTGGCGCTGCAGGCCGATGTGCTGGTTGAAAACTACCGCCTGGGTGCACTGGCCCGATTCGGGCTCGACTACGAGACGCTGTCCGCATTGAATCCCCGTCTGATTTATTGCTCTATATCCGGCTACGGGCGCACCGGGCCGCGCGCTTCCGAGCCTGGCTACGACTTTGTGATCCAGGCCGAGAGCGGGCTCATGTCCATCACCGGCGATGAGCAGGGTGATCCAATGAAGCTGGGTGTGGCCATCACGGATCTGGTCACCGGCATGAATGCGGTGCAGGCGGTACTGGCCGCCTTGTTTGCCCGCGAGCGCGATGGCCGTGGCCAGTTCATCGACCTGGCCTTGCTTGACGGCGCGGTCAGTGTCCTGGCCAATATCGGTACCGGCTATCTGGCGGCAGGGCATCACCCCGAGCGTTTCGGCAATGGGCATCCCACCGTCGTGCCATACCAGATCATGTCTACCGCCGACGGCCGGTTTGCACTGGCAGTGGGCAATGACCGGCAGTTCGCCGCCTTGTGTGCGGCGCTGGCATGCACCGAGCTTGCCACTGATGAACGCTATCGTACAAATCGTGCCCGCGTGCTTAACCGAGACACATTGATTCCCCGCCTTGAAAGTATTCTGGCGACCCAAACCAACGCCTACTGGCTGGAAAAAATTCGTGCTGCCGGTATTCCGGCGGGTTCGGTGCGCAGTGTTCCGGAAGCGCTGGATGCGCCCGAGATCGCGGCGCGGGGGCTGATTGCCGATACGCCTGATGCGCGCCACGGCAATGTGCGTCTGATGCGATCACCCTTGCAGCTGCGAGGTACGCCGCCTCGTGCGCCGGCGGCGCCGCCGCGATTGGGCGAACATACCGACTATATACTACGATCGGTGCTGAACAGTTCGGCAGAGCAAATCCAGGCGTGGCGGGATGCCGGAGTGATTGCCTGATTCATTTGACATTACATACGGGTGCCGCGAACCATGGATTTTCGTCATCTGCAGCAGTTCGTCGTTCTTGCCGAAACGCTTAACTTTCGCAAGGCTGCAGAAAAACTGCACATGTCCCAGCCGCCCCTGTCGGTCTCCATACGCAAACTGGAGACCGAACTCGGGGTGACGTTGTTCGTGCGTGGAAAAGATGGCGTCAGGCTCACGAAAAGCGGTGAGGCCGCCCTGGACGACGCGCGCCGTGCGCTGTTTCATGCCGGGCAATTCAAGCGGGCCGCGGTCGCTGCATCCACTGGCGAGGGCGGAGTATTACGCATCGGTTTCGTGGGTTCGGCCACCCACACCATTCTGCCTGGCATGTTGTCGCGCTTCCGGCAGCGGCACCCGGCGGTGCAACTGGTCCTGCGCGAAGCCACTTCAATCCAGGTCATGCAGGAGCTGGCAGACGAGACGCTGGATGTGGGCGTCGTGCGCGTACCTGTTTCCACCGATTCCCGCATACGCTTGCAGGCGCTGCTGACCGAGAACTTCGTGCTGGCGATGCCCAAGTCGCATCCGCTGGCGCAACGTCAGACGCTGAAGCTTGGTGATGTGGCCCAAGAGGATTTCATTCTGTATACCGAGTCGGCGGCTACGGGTTTGCGCATGGCCGCCATACACGCCTGCCAGCTGGCAGGATTCTCGCCGCGTGTGGCGCAGGAGGCGGTGCAGGTGCAGACCGTGCTTGGCCTGGTCTAGGCGGGCCTGGGTCTGGCGCTGGTGCCATCCATCAGCCGTCGTTTTACCAGCAAACAGCTGGTGTACAAGACGCTGGCCGATTTCCCGGCCAGTGCCTCGATAGGCATTTCACTGGCCTGGAACCCCTTGACCGATACGGCAGTCGTGAAGAACTTTCGCGAGGTGGCAGCACAGGGCCTGGCGGGCCAGGCCGTCAGGGCAGATTCTCGTTCAGCACCACGCTGATGTGCATGGGCTCGATACCCGCCGTGGCATCACGTCCGGCACGAAGGTTGGCGAAGATGCGAACACTGTTCATGATGGTGGAGTGCAGGTTCTGATTGAGCAGGGCGTCAAGCGAACCGTCGACCAGCAGTGCCCGCGTGTCGGGCGTCAGGCCGTGTCCGATGAACACCGTATTCTGGTCGCGGCCTGCTTCCTTTAGTGCTTGTGCTACGCCGTCAGATGCGCCGCCTATGTTGTAGATGCCGACCAGGTCGGGGTACTGCTTGAGCAATTGCCTGGACTGGCGGTAGTTGATGCCCGCGTCGTCATGCCCTTCACGCAGGCCGACCACGTCGAGGTTGGGGAATTTTTCTTCCAGAATATGCTGGAAGCCCATTTCGCGTTCTTCGTGACCGCGATAATGCCGGCTGCCTGCGATCATGGCAACCTTGCCTGCGCGCGGGCCCACGAAACGGCCCATCAACAGGCCGGCACTACGGCCTGCAGCGCGATTGTCCAGGCCGACATAAGCGGCCCGGCGCGAGCTGGACAGGTCGGAAATCAAGGTCAATGTGTGGACGTTTCTTTCAGCCAGGGTATTGACGGCTTCGCGCACCAGGGGGTGCTCCAGGGCCATGAAGGCTATGCCGTCGGCCCGTCGGCTTTCACGCAACAGGCTTTCCACCAGTATCTGCGGATTGAATCCTTCGATGTAACGGCACCGGCACTGTACGTTGAAGGGTTCGAACTGCTCGTGCGCGATGCTGACAAAATCACCGAGCATGTTCAGGAAACGATTGGTGCCGGCAGGCAGCAGGAATACCAGCCGCATGGGCTGTGGCCGTAGTGCCCGGTACAGGTCGTCTTGTGGCAGATAGCCAAGATCGGCGGCCGCCTTGAGCACGGCCTGAATGGTCGCGGGCCTGACGCCTGGTCTATGGTTCAGTACCCGATCGACGGTTGCCGTGGAGACGCCTGCGCTTATGGCAACTTCGGCAATGCCTGCACGAGTTTTTCCGGTGCCTGCTTTCATTACATCATATTCAATCACGTTAATTTTCTGCCAGTCAGTATGCCTAATTTTTCGGCCATTGCAATAGCTGGACATGAGTTTTGATGTTTTTGTTAAACCATCAAAAAACATCATTTTTTGTATGGACATCATCTGGGCATGCAGCTACCATGCCCTACCAATACATAACAACCATGCAACCGCAAGCGAGACAAGAACCGCCATCAGCATGAACTACGAATTTGATTTTTCATCCGTGCTGGCTCAGTGGCCAGTGTTCCTGGAAGGGGCCTGGCTGACCATTCAGCTGTCGGTTCCGGCCACGGTGCTGGGGCTGGTGCTGGGCACGCTGTTTGCCATAGGCCGGCGCAGCACCTTGCGCTCACTTTCCCGGTTCTGCGGCTTTTATGTCGAGATAGTGCGCAACACGCCTTTCCTGGTGCAGATATTCCTGGTCTTCTTTGGCATGGCCAGCCTGGGCTGGAGGGTCCCGGCATTTGCGGCGGGTCTGGTGGCGCTGATCATCAACGTTGCCGCGTATACCTGTGAAATCATGCGTGCCGGCATGGACTCGGTTCATCCGGGGCAGATTGAGGCTGCCGAATGCCTGGGCCTGACGAAACGGCAGGTTTACTGGCACGTTATCCTGTGGCCCGCCATGGAAAAGGTGTATCCCGCGCTCACCAGTCAATTTGTGCTGCTGATGCTGGCCTCGTCCATTACTTCGCAGATCTCGGTCGAAGAACTGACGGCTGTGGCAAGCCGGGTGCAGTCCGAAACCTTCCGGCCCTTCGAGGCCTATATCCTGGTTGCCGTCGTCTATCTGGCGTTGTCGCTGCTTATGCGCGTGGGGCTGTGGGGATTCGGGCAGTTGGTATTCGCTCGTCGGCGTCGTTTGAAGACAACAGGGTGAAGCCATGATATCCGGTGGATTTACATACGCGCATTTCGAATTCCTGCTGCAAGGCGCCGTCTGGACAATATGTCTTTCGCTCATCGCCTTTGTGGGTGGCGGGATTGCCGGCGGCGTGGTGGCCTTGCTGCGCATCAGCTCGGTGGCGCCGGTCAGGTGGCTTTCCTACCTTTATGTGCAGGTGATACAAGGCACGCCCTTGCTGGTGTTGCTGTTTGTGGCGTACTTCGGCCTGAGCATAGCGGGCCTGGAACTCTCCGGTCTGGCCGCCGCCGGAATTGCAATGGTGATTTATGTCAGTGCCTACCTGGGTGAAATATGGCGCGGCTGCATACAGTCGGTCGCCAGGACGCAGTGGGAAGCCGCTGAGTGCCTGGCGCTGTCGCGCAGCCAGCGCATGCGCCTGGTGATCCTGCCGCAGGCCGTGCGTATTGCAACGCCGCCCACAGTGGGTTTCATGGTGCAAATCGTCAAGAACACTTCGCTGGCTTCCATCGTGGGGTTCGTGGAGCTGGTTCGGGCCGGGCAGTTGATCAACAACTCCATTTTCCAGCCCTTCCTGGTCTATGTACTGATAGCGGTATTTTATTTTGCGATGTGCTACCCCTTGTCAGTGTGGAGCCGCAAGCTTGAACGCAAGCGTCAGTATGGAGCCCGCTCCACACTGAGCGCATAAAAGGAAAAACTATGTCGATAGTGGTTGAACTGAAAGACGTTCATAAAAGCTTTGGCGCCAACCAGGTGCTGAAAGGCGTGTCGTTTGCGGTTGCCAAGGGGCAGGTCGTGGCCATCATCGGGCAAAGCGGGTCAGGCAAAAGCACTGCCTTGCGTTGTATCGATCATCTCGAGGTCATCGATCAGGGGCAGATCAATGTATGCGGGCATCGCGTGCACGACGAGAACATCAACCTGCGTGCCTTGCGCACCGACGTGGGCATCGTCTTTCAAAGCTACAACCTGTTTCCGCATCTGACGGTTGCGGAGAATGTGATGCTCGCACCGCGTGCCGTCAAGAAAAAGACCAGGGAAGAAGCGCTGGCCATCGGCAATCGCACCCTGAAGCAGGTTGGCCTGCTCGAAAAAGCGGATGCCTACCCCGAGCAGCTCTCGGGCGGACAGCAACAGCGCGTAGCCATTGCACGGTCGCTGGCCATGGAGCCCAAGGTCATGCTGTTCGACGAGGTGACGTCGGCGCTGGACCCGCAGCTGACGGGCGAAGTCTTGCGTGTTATCGAGCAACTTGCGGCCGAAGGCATGACCATGGTGCTGGTTACCCACGAAATGGAATTTGCTGCGAAAGTGGCCGATACCATTATCTACATGCATCAGGGCAAGGTCTGGGAAACAGGCAGCGGCCAGATGCTGCGCAGCCCGCAAACGGCCGAATTGCAGGAATTTCTGGCGTATGGGCTGTAATCAGAGCCCCGCGCCTTCTTGTGTGACATCACTTTACGTTAAAGCAACGGAGACATAATCATGAAACTGAAGAAAATTCTTTGCATGGGCTCACTGGCCCTGTGCCTGGGCGCCTTTGCCGGCGCAGCCTCGGCGGATGCGCTGGCCGATATCAAGGCGGCCAAGAAGGTGCGGGTCGGCATCGATCTGGGTGCACCGTTTTACGGCTATATCGATGGAAAAATGCAGGCTGTCGGTTCAGACGTCGAGGCTGCGAAACTGCTGGCCGAGGATCTGGGCGTCGAGCTGGAAATCGTCCAGACGACCAACTCCGCGCGCATTCCCAATCTCTTGTCGAACAAGGCAGACCTGATCATCTCCTCGTTGTCCATCACACCGGAGCGCGCCAAGGCGGTTGATTTTTCGATTCCTTACGGCGCCATCCAGGCTGCGGTTGGTGCGCCCAAGAGCCTGGACATCAAGAACATGGACGATCTGGCCGGCAAGTCGGTTGCCGTGACCCGTGGCGGGCCGCAAGACAAACTGGTTTCGGAAGGATCGCCCAAGGCCAAAGTCGTGCGCTTTGATGACGAGGCCGCTTCCATCACTGCCGCCGCGACGGGACAGACCGATATCGTGGCGATCACACCGCCTATCATCAACGCCATCAGCAAACGTAATCCCGAGCGTGAGTTCGAGGTCAAGTTTGTGATTCAGTCGTATCAACTGGGTGTTGCCATGCGCAAGAACGAGCCGCAACTGAAGGAGTGGGTCAACGCATGGATACGTACGAACCTGAAGAACGGCAAGCTTAACGACATTCACATGAAGTACGCCGGTGTGCCGATTCCCGAGGAAATCGTACAGGGCGCCAACTGATAGTCGGTGATATGCAAGCAAGCCCGCCGTGTTGCATGACCGGTGCACAGGCGGGCCACTAATCTTTAGGAACAGGAATGAGCAAGTTTTTTGGCGAGATTCGTCAATTGGGTTATGTCGTCAAGGATATCGAGGCGGCGATGGAATACTGGAGCAAGACATTGGGTGTCGGTCCCTGGTACTACAACCCCAAGGTGCCCATCAAGAACTACCGCTACCGTGACGAAAGCTACGAGCCACATAATTCGGTCGCACTGGCCAACTCGGGTTTCGTACAGGTTGAGCTGATTCAATGCCGTAACGACGTCCCATCGATGTACCGTGATTTTCTGCAGGCCGGCAATACCGGTTTGCAGCACGTGGCCTATTGGACTGAAAGCTATGACGACGATCTTGCCAGACTGGTGGCACAGGGCTTTCGCCCGGTCATGAGCGGCGAAGTGGGCGAACGCGGACGCTTTGTGTATTTTGATACGGAGTATCACCCTGGCTCCGTGATCGAGCTCTCGGAAGTGGCCGGGCCCAAGGGCAAGCTGTTCGATCTGATCCGCAATGAGTCGCTGCAGTGGGATGGACGAGACCCTGTGCGGGAATTTCCTGACTTGAGCACGCTGTAGCCCGCTCGTAGGCAGCCTGCCCCAGGGCTGCGACGCTTCGAATGTCTTTCTTTTTTCTGCACACATGAACTCAGAACGTTTTCACGCCACTTATTTGATAGAGACCCCCCTGGATCCGGCCAAGGTCGCGAATGTCATGGCCGGAGAGCAGTCATGCGGGACGTTCACGCGTGTGCACGGCGAGACCGATGAGCTGCGCGAACGGGCCCGGGCGACGGTAGAACAGCTGGATTTGCTGGACAGTTCGGACAGCCCCGCCTTACCCAATGCCTGGCTGGACAGGCAGGGCAGCCAGGGCCCCTGGCAGCGTGCGCGAGTGCGCATTTCCTTTCCAGTGGACAATATCGGCGCCAACCTGCCCACGCTGGCATCGACGGTGGCCGGCAATCTGTATGACCTGGGCGAGACAACAGGCATGCGTCTTGAGGCCTTGCAGTTGCCCGCGTTGTATCGCCAACGTTTTGACATGCCCAGGCACGGGGTGGCCGGAACACGCCGCCTGGCCGGTGTCGAACAGGGCCCCTTGCTGGGTACCATCATCAAGCCCAATGTGGGTTTGTCGCCGGCCCAGACCGCCGCGTTGGTCGGGCAGCTATGCCAGGCCGGCGTTGATTTCATCAAGGATGACGAAATCTGTGCCGACCCGGTGCATGCACCGCTGGCCGAGCGTGTGGCCGCGGTGATGGCGGTGGTGCGCGAACACGAGCAACGCACCGGCAAGGCTGTCATGGTCGCTTTCAACATCACCGACGAAACCGATGCCATGCGTCGCCATGCCGAACTGGTAGAACGTGAAGGCGGCAGCTGTGTCATGGTCAGCCTGAATTATTGCGGGTACTCGGCGGTGCAGACCTTGCGCCGCAGTACTTCACTGGTTTTGCATGGGCATCGCAACGGCTATGGCGCCATGGCGCGGCATCCCTTGCTGGGAATTTCATTCCAGGCCTACCAGACACTATGGCGACTGGCCGGTGTCGATCATATGCACGTTCATGGACTGCAAGGCAAGTTTTCGCAGGAAGACCAAGAGGTCGTGGATTCGGCCAGGGATTGCCTTGCACCGCTGGCCGACGGCCTGAACGATCAGGTTATGCCGGCGTTTTCGTCGGGTCAGTGGGCCGGCACGGTGCCGGCCACCTTCGATGCAGTGGGCACCGACGACTTGCTGTTCATGTCGGGTGGCGGTATTTTGGCCCACCCAGACGGAGCGGCGGCCGGGATAGCCAGCCTGCGCCAGGCATGGGCTGCCGCAAACGCGGGCGTGGTGCTGTCCGAGTATGCCGTGAACGCGCCGGAGCTGCGTCGCGCGCTGGAATTTTTTGGCGGCAGGTAAGCGCATGGCGCCGCATCCGACCCGCCTGGCTTTCTACGCCGACGACTTCACCGGCGCAACCGATACCCTGTCAACGGTAGCCCGTGCCGGCTATCGCAGCATGCTGTTTCTGCGTCTGCCCACCCGCCGGCAATTGCAGGAGGCAGGCTCGCTCGATTGCCTGGGGATTGCCGGTGCAGCCCGCTCCATGAATGGTCCGGAGCAGGTTGCGGAACTGGAGCCTGTGGGGCACTTTCTGCAAGAGGTGAATGCCAGTGTCACGCATTACAAGACCTGCTCCACCTTCGATAGCTCGCCAGACACCGGCAGCATAGGCCTGGCTGTCCAGACGTTGCGCAAGCAATTGCAGCCGGCGCGCTTTGTGCCCATCGTGGGTGGACAGCCCAATCTTGGCCGCTATTGTGTGTTCGGCAATCTGTTTGCCGCCTTTCAGACTGGTGGTGCCGCCTACCGCCTGGATCGCCATCCCACCATGAGCCAGCATCCCGTGACCCCCATGCATGAAGCCGATCTGCGCCGGCATCTTGCGCAGCAGGGGCTGGAACAAATCGGACTGATGGAATATCCGGCTTACGCACGCGCACCTGCCGAGTTCCAGGCCTTGCTGGATCAGGCCATTGAAGATCATTCCGACGGCATTTTGTTTGATGTGGGCCAACCCGAACATCTGGCCACGATAGGGCAGGCCATGTGGCAGCAGGCACACAAACACAAGCTGCTGGCCGTAGGGCCCAGCAGCGTCGCCCAGGCGCTCATTGCGCATTGGACGGAATCTGGCGAGGGCATCACGCTGGCCCGAACTGAGTCCATGAAGACCGCACAGGGGCCTGTGTTCGTGATGTCGGGCAGCCGTTCCCCCGTGACTGCCATGCAGATCGCTGCTGCCACGTCGTACGAGCGCATACCCATGGATGCCGGCCTGTTGTGTGCCGGAGAAGGCAATGCCTATGATGCCCTGTTGGAGCAGGTTGCAGCAGGTTTGATCCAGGGGCGGCATGTGCTGGCTCATGTGGCTGATGAGTCGCAGGATTCGAGCCCGGTGTCGGCCGTGGCATTGGCCCAGGCCTGCGGGCGCTTTCTGGCCCAGGTGCTCGTACAAGGCCGGCCGGCCCGGATCGGTGTGGCCGGGGGAGACACATCCAGCCTGGCCCTGAAGTCGCTGGACGTCTGGGGCCTGTCGTATGTGGGCCAACTGGATCCGGGCGCCGCGCTTTGCCGCATGCACTCCGACCTTGAGTATCTGTCGGGTGTCGAGCTCATGCTAAAGGGTGGGCAAATGGGCTCTGAGCAAGTATTCGAGAAACTGATTGCACCCGACCTGGCGTGCTAGCATCGTAGCCATTCTGTCTCGAAGAACGAAGGGATTATGTTCAGATGGCTTGCAGGGCGTGGCGCATCGTCCCGGAAAGTGTCGAACGAGCTGGCGCAGATTTCCCCCGAGGTCTGGCTGTCGGTGGTCGGCGCGCTGCCTTTTCTGGGCGGTCTGAGTCACGCCGAAAACGAGGCACTGCGTCAGCGGGCGGCATGGCTGCTGGCCAGCAAGAACTTCAGCGCGGCGCAAGGGCTGGTACTGACTGATCAAATCATGTTGTCGATTGCCGCGCAAGCGGCATTGCCGGTGCTCAATCTGAATCCGGCGCTATACGAAGGCTGGATAGATATCATCGTCTATCCCGGCGGGTTTCTGACCCCACGGGTTGAAGTGGATGAAAGCGGCGTGGTGCATGAGTACATGGCCGAAGCCAGCGGCGAGGCATGGGAGGGTGGTCCCGTCATCTTGTCATGGGAAGACGCCGGCCCGGGCCGGGAGCCGGCCAACAACGTGGTCATTCATGAGTTTGCGCACAAACTGGATCAATACGGCAGCGATACTGATGGCATGCCTAATCTGGCGGCTCACCCCGAGCTTGAACCACGCCGGTGGAGCAAGACGCTGGATGAGTCGCTGTCTGCGTTCACGCGCGCGCTTGATGCGCTCGAAGCATCGATACCAGAGGACGTGGATCCGGAGTCGGAAGAAGGGCAAGTCTGGTACGACAGCTTGCCGTTGGACCCTTATGCGGCGACGGACGAAGCGGAGTTCTTCGCCGTCAGTTCTGAGGCTTTTTTTGTGGATCCTTTACAGCTATGCACCAGCTTGCCGCAGTGGTATGCCTTGCTGGCCCAATACTATCGGCAGGATCCGCTGCGCAGGCTGGCCAGTGTCTAGCCGCGTCCGATAAAGGGCATTTTGGTAGCCATGACCGTCATGAACTGCACGTTGGCATCCAGCGGCAGGCCGGCCATGTAGAGCACGGCGTTGGCCACGTGCTCGACATTCATCAAGGGCTCGGGTCGGGTCGAGCCGTCTGCCTGAAGTACGCCACGGCCCATGACTTCCGTCATTTCGCTGGCGGCGTTGCCGATATCGATCTGACCGCAGGCGATGTCGTATTTGCGTCCATCCAGTGAGGTCGCTTTGGTCAGGCCGGTGATGGCATGCTTGGTTGCCGTATACGATACGGCATGGGGGCGCGGCGCGTAGGCTGAGATGGAGCCGTTGTTTATGATGCGCCCGCCCTGTGGCTGCTGCGCCTTCATCAGTCGGAAGGCGCCTTGTGTGCACAGAAAGGCACCGGTAAGGTTGATGTCGACGGCCGCTTTCCATTGCTCGTATTCGAGCTCTTCAAGTGAGGCCGAACGGGCGAATATGCCGGCATTGTTGAACAGCAGGTCGAGCCGTCCAAAGTGTTCCGAGATCTGTTCAAAAAGATGATTGACCGCAGCAGGATCGCTGACGTCGGTCGGGACGACCAGAGTACGAACGCCGTGTGCCTGTGCCTGCTGCGCTGTGGCGTCCAGCGGTTCTTTGCGTCGCCCTGCAAGCGCCACGGCGTAGCCTGCGCCGGCCAGTGCCAGTGCGATGCTCTTGCCTATGCCTGAACCCGCACCGGTAATCAGTGCGAACTTTTCCTGTGAATTCATTGCCTGCTCCTGTCGCTTTTGTGTCTGCACGGCATTATACGGGTGGCGTGCGGGCTGCTGACTTGCATGCGCAGATGCTCAGTGCCTGGTCGATGGCTTCATGTGCTGCGACCACTCCCAGGCGATGTCGCGGCGTGCATATCTGTTGATCGCTGCGGCAATCAACATGGCCAGCAAGGCACCCAGCGCGGCCAGCGCCATATCTTTATGGGCGTCCCAGATATCACCCTGAGTACCGAGATAGTGCATGCCCAGATCGCCGCCGAAGATCTCGGCCGCTCCCCATTCGATCAGTTCGTACAAGGCCGATGTGCTGAGCGTAAAGTCCAGCGGCAGGAAATAAGCCCAGAAGCCGCGTACTTCGACGATGCGCAAAAAGAATTCGCGTATGGGGTAGGCCAGCAGCAGACCGTATGCAAAGTGTACCAACCGGTCGTAGTGGTTGCGTTCCCATCCGAATACGCTGTTCAGGGAATGGCCCGTGAGCGCTTGCCACCATTGGTCATAAGGAACGTTTGAGTAGGTGTAATGCGAGCCCAGGGCGTGCAGCGACAGAAAAAGCAGGATCAGCAGCAGCGAGGCATTCGAGAACCGGAACTGGCGCCGGACCAGCCACAGCAGGCAGAAGAGCATCAGGACCAGCGCGTTCTCGAGGAGCCAGGCCGGACGGTCGCTGGGATGAATGGCCAGTGCCAGCCACAAACCGGCATAGCCAAGAGCAGCGACGCGGATGGCAAGATGGCCTGCGCGGCATTCCTGAGTGTTTGATCGAGCCGGTACTGACATGCTGCTCCTTTGAGGCCGGTGCACGGCCTGTGTAGCATGGATTATGGCTTGGTGGCAAAATACTGCATAGCCTGCCTGGCGTCGCTGCGGATGGCCGCCGACCAGGTACGGGTCTGTTGCATAAATGACTGAAACCCCTTTTAGCTGGCGCCAGATTGCGATTCCCGCTTTCGGCCCCTCCTTGTTGTTCGGCATCTCCAACGGTGCCATCCTTCCTGTTATCGCCCTGAGTGCCATCGCTCTGGGTGCGTCCCATGCAATGTCCGGCGTTATTGCGGCGCTGGTAGGCCTGGGTTCCCTGATGTGCAACATTCCGGCAGCCATGATCACGTCGCGCTTTGGCGAGCGGCGCTCACTGATGGGTGCCGCAGCGGTCTGTGTCGTGGCGCTGCTCATCTGCATCCTGGCCCGTCACCCGGCGGTACTGGCTGTCGGCGTCCTGCTCATAGGCATGGCGACGTCAGTCTTTTACCTTGCCCGGCAAGCCTTCCTGATGGAGGCAGCACCGGTGCACATGCGGGCGCGGGCTTTTGCCACGTTAGGCGGCACGCAGCGTATCGGCATGTTCATAGGCCCCTTCGCCTCGGCCGGACTCATGCACTTCATGGGTTTGAGCGGTGCTTATGTGGTGGCCATGGTGGCTTTGACGGCGGCGGGTGCGCTGTCATTTGCGCTGCCCGAACTACGGTCGGGATCCGAAGACACTGAAGCGCAGGCCATGCGGCCCGGCGTACTGGCCATAGCAGTTACGCACAAGAGGGCATACCTGACACTGGGGCTGGGTTGCATGCTTGTTGCCGCCATGCGTGCTTCGCGCCAGGTTGCCATACCTTTGTGGGCCAATGCCATCGGTTTAAGCCCCACTGCGACCGCCCTGATCTTCGGCTGTGTATCGGCCATAGACATGCTGGTGTTCTATCCGGCCGGCAAGGTTATGGATCAATATGGGCGCTTGTGGGTGGCCCTGCCTTGCGCACTGACCCTGGCGGCGGCCTTCCTGGCCATTCCATGGGCCACGGCGCTGGTGCCATTTGTATTGGTGTGTCTGGTGATGGGGCTGGGCAATGGCATAGGATCCGGCATAGTGATGACACTGGGGGCCGACGGCGCCCCGGTCAATGGCCGTAATGAGTTTCTGGGTATCTGGCGCCTGATTACCGATGCCGGCACCAGTGCAGGTCCCTTTGTGCTGGCCGGCCTGACCGCAGCGGTGTCGCTGGGTGCCGGCATAGGCTTTACCGGTGTATTCGGACTGCTGGCAGCCGGCATTTTCTGGGGCAATCTGCCTCGTGCGCGGGCAAACCGGCAGTCCGGTACTGTCTAGCCGGAGTTCCTCAGGCCGGCGGCAATGCCATTGATGGTCGTGTGTATGGCCCGTTGGCTGCGGCTTTCCTCGTCGCCATTCTGGCTTTCATGGGCAAGACGGTGGCGTCGCAATAGTTCGACCTGCAGGTGGTTCAAGGGGTCGATATAGGCGAAGCGTTCGCTCAGTGCCGCAGCCAGCCGCTCATCTTTGGCCAGCAGGTCATGGCCGCTTACCTTTTTGAACATGTCCAGCGTCAGCATGAATTCGGCCTCTATGCGCCCAAAGACGTGCTTGCGCAGTTTTTTATCGGGAACCAGACCGGCATAACGCCGGGCGATGTCCAGATCGGTCTTGGCCAGTACTTGCTCCATGTTCGAGAGCAGGGTTTTGAAGAACGGCCAGACCTGCGCCATTTCTCGCAGTTGGGCAAGCCGCAGCGCGGGTGTTGCGGGGCTGCCGTCGTGGCCTTGTTCGATATAGGCCTGCAAGGCCGTACCCATGCCATACCAGCCGGTCAGCATCAGGCGGCATTGCGCCCAGGAGAACCCCCAGGGGATGGCTCGCAGGTCTTCTATTTTCTGGGTGGCCTTGCGTGCAGCCGGACGAGAACCAATATTCAGGCCGGAAATTTCCAGGATCGGAGTCGAGGCAAAAAAGTATTCATTGAAGCCGGGGGTCTGATAGACGAGGTCGCGGTAGCTGGCCTGGGCAACGTCCGACATATAGCTGACGGCCTTGCCGAAGCGCGCCATGTTCTTGTCTTCCGTTTGTGAGGCGTTGGGCCCGGTGGTCAGACTGGTTTCCAGGGTGGCGGCGACAAAGTTCTCGAGGTGCCAGCGGCCGACTTCCGCATCCTTGTATTTGCCTTGTATGACTTCACCCTGTTCAGTCAGGCGTATCTGGCCGTTGACGGTGCCGGGCGGTTGTGCCTGTATGGCTTCGAAGCTGGGACCGCCGCCGCGGGCAACCGAGCCGCCACGGCCGTGGAAAAGGCGCAGCCTGACCTTGTGTTTCTTGAAGACCTGCACCAGCTGGCGTTCCGCGTAATACAAGGACCAGTTCGACGTCAGGTACCCGCCGTCTTTATTACTGTCGGAATATCCCAGCATGACTTCCTGTATGCCGTCCTGGGTGTGCCGCACGCGGGTGTTGATTTCGGGCAGACTGAGCCAGCTGTCCATGATGTCGGCGCCGCGCATCAGGTCGGGTATGGTTTCGAACAAGGGCACAACCATCAGGCCCGATGCCGCCGCGCTGCTGCCGCCGGTGTCGTTGGGGGTGATCAGGCCGGTTTCCTGCTGCAGCACCACGACTTCAAGCAGGTCGCTGAGGGTTTCGGTGTGCGACACGATGGTCTGCCGGATGGCGGCGGCGCCGTAACGGCGCCGGCACTCGGCCGCCATGCGCAGTATGGCAAGTTCCTTCTCGGTTTCATCGGAATAGCGTATCCAGGGCGACACCAGCGGCCGGACTTGCGTAACCTCGTTGCGCAAGAGCGTAATACGCTCTGCTTCGGACAACTCGCTGTAGTTAACGGGCTTTTCATTCATGTGCACATCGGCCGCCGTGAAAAGCTCGGTCAGGACGCGCTCATGTACATCCGAGCTCTGGCGCAAGTCGACCGTGGCCAGATGGAAGCCGAAAATACTGACGGCCTGCAGCAGTCCGGACAGCCGCAATTGCGCGATCAGGCTGCCGTGATGCCGGTCCAGTGAATCGGCAACAACTTGCAGGTCGCGCCGGAACTCTTCGGGGGTAGCGTATGCCGGTGCCGGATAAGTGGGGCGCAGGGCCTGTTGCTTGCCCGTCAATTCAACAGAGGTCGCGGCCAGCCTGGCGTATACGTGTATGAAGGCACGCCGGTAGGGCTCGTCGATCCGGTGAGCCGAGCTGTCCTGGCTGACCAGTGAAAGCGCCTGCAGTTCAGGGCTGATATTGCCCAGGTTGCGTGAGAGCGAGAGCTCGGTACCGAGGGTTTTGACTTCCTGCAGATAGTGGCGCAGCACGAGCCGGGACTGGCGCAACAGGGCCTGCTCGAGCGTGGATGCGTCCACCCTGGGATTGCCGTCACGGTCACCGCCTATCCAGCTGCCCATCTGCAGGAATGGCGGCAGTGGTTTGGTTAGTGTGTCAAACAGTTTGTGGCTGGCCGGTTGCAGGCGTGTCGCCAGATCCTGGTACAGGCGCGGTATGGCGGTCAGGAAGGTGCTGGTGTAGTACGTAAGCGCGTTGTCGATCTCATCCAGTACGGTCAGCTTTTCCCGACGCAGCATGCGTGTTTGCCATAGTGTGGCAACCAGGCCTGTCAGGGTCTGATCCAGAAGTCGTCTTTCCGAGGCGGTCAGGGTTGCGTCGCTTTGCGCCAGATTCCTTGCGATGGCCCGATGCAGATCCAGCGTACTTTTGCGCTGGACTTCGGTGGGGTGGGCAGTCAGTACCGGCACAATGCATGCGGTTTCAAGATAACGCAGTACCTTGCGGCTGCTTACGCCCTTGCTGCGCAAGATGTCGAGTGCCTGCTGCAGGCTGCCGCGCATGGGGTTGTCTGCGTGCAGCTCGTGCTGGCGCTGACGCCGGTTCTGGTCACGATCTTCGGCAATGTTGGACAAGTGCAGGAAATAGGTGAAAGCCCGTGCGACCGAGTTCGATTCTTCGTCAGGGAGTTTTGCGATCAGCTTTTCCAGCGTGCGACTGTCGGCATCCCGGCCTTCGCGCCGGAACTTGACCGCAGCACGGCGCAGCTTTTCGATCACGTCGTAAACGGCCTTGCCTTCGCATTCATTGATTACATCGCCCAGCGTTTTGCCCAGGTGCCGGATATCGTTGCGCAGGGAAGTCGGTTCCATGCGGGATGCTTCGGGGTGATTCACAGAGTCTCCTGTTGTTATCTCGTTATAGGGTCATGGAGCAATATTAGCAATTCGATGGATTATCATAGAATTTTTTAGGCGTAAACCTTCGTTTCAGAGACTCACATGCCGCAATATCGCTCACGTACTTCCACTCATGGCCGCAACATGGCAGGCGCACGCGCACTTTGGCGTGCTACCGGTATGCAGGATGGTGATTTCAACAAGCCCATCATCGCCGTGGTCAATTCCTTTACCCAGTTTGTTCCCGGCCATGTGCACCTGAAGGATCTGGGCCAGCTGGTCGCCCGGCAAATCGAGGCTGCCGGCGGCGTGGCAAAAGAGTTCAATACCATTGCCGTAGATGACGGCATTGCGATGGGGCATGGCGGCATGCTGTATTCGCTGCCGTCGCGTGAGCTCATTGCCGACTCGGTGGAATACATGGTCAACGCGCATTGCGCCGATGCTATGGTGTGCATTTCCAACTGCGACAAAATCACCCCGGGCATGCTTATGGCGGCCATGCGGCTCAACATACCCGTGGTGTTCGTCTCGGGCGGCCCCATGGAAGCGGGCAAGGTCATCGAGCCGGGTACCCAGAAAATCCTGATGAAGCTGGATCTGGTCGACGCCATGATCAAGGCGGCCGACCCCAATGTCAGCGATGCCGAGGCTGCCGAGGCCGAGCGCAATGCCTGTCCTACATGCGGATCGTGTTCGGGCATGTTTACCGCGAACTCCATGAACTGCCTGACCGAGGCACTGGGTCTGGCGTTGCCTGGCAACGGTACCGTGCTTGCCACCCATGCCCGGCGCAAAAGCTTGTTTGAAAATGCGGGCACGCTGGTGGTTGATTTGTGCAAGCGCTACTACGAACAGGACGACGCCTCGGTTCTGCCTCGCAGCATCGCCACCTTTGCCGCGTTCGAGAACGCCATGACGCTGGATGTGTCCATGGGCGGTTCGACCAATACCGTGCTGCATTTGCTGGCGGCTGCGCAAGAAGCGGGCGTAGACTTCACAATGTCGGACATTGACCGCGTATCAAGGCGTGTGCCCTGTCTGTGCAAGGTTGCACCGGCTACCGACAAATACCACATTGAAGACGTGCACCGCGCGGGCGGCATCATGGGTATCCTGGGCGAACTGGCCCGGGCCAATCTGCTGAACCTCGACGTCGGCAATATCCACAGCGGTACGCTGGGCCAGGCCATTGCAGATTGGGATGTCAACAGCGGTAATGCATCGCAGGCCGTGCAGGCCTTCTATACCGCAGCGCCGGGTGGTGTGCGCACGCAGGTAGCCTTCAGCCAGGATCGACATTATCAGCAGCTCGATCTGGATCGTGAAAAAGGCTGCATTCGTTCGAAGGCGCACGCGTACTCGCAAGACGGGGGGCTGGCTGTGCTGTATGGCAACCTGGCCCCCAATGGCTGTATCGTCAAGACGGCCGGTGTCGATGAAAGCATACTCAAGTTCACCGGTCGGGCTCGTGTCTACGAAAGTCAGGAAGCCGCGGTGGATGGCATCCTGGGTGATCAGGTGCAGCCAGGTGACGTCGTGATCATTCGTTATGAAGGTCCCAAAGGCGGCCCCGGCATGCAGGAAATGCTCTACCCGACCTCTTATCTGAAGTCCAAGGGTTTGGGCAAAACCACGGCGCTGCTGACCGACGGTCGCTTTTCGGGCGGATCCTCAGGACTCGTCATCGGGCATGCGTCGCCTGAAGCGGCAGAGGGCGGCAATATCGGCCTGGTTCAGGAAGGCGACACCATAGAAATCGATATTCCCAATCGCACCATCAATCTGGCCATCAGCGCCGAAGAGCTCGCCAGCCGTCGTGCCGCGATGGAAGCGCTGGGCAGCGGTGCCTGGAAACCGCTGGGCAGGGAACGGGTCGTATCGCAAGCCTTGCGCGCCTACGCTGCCCTTGCAACGTCGGCAGATCGTGGCGCCGTACGTGATGTGTCTCAGTTGAAATAGAATGCCTCGGGCGGCGGAAGCTGGCTTTGCCGCCCGTGTTCCGCCGGTATTTGTGTCAAGAACGGTCAATTTTCGGGGTGCTGAACCAAAATGTAACACTGCTTGCCCTGACAGCTTGCTAGCATAAGTAAATGCAGTCATCACGTCTGCTAAGAATAGGAATAGGGAGAACTAAATGAAAGTATCCAAGCGTACTGGAAGAATAACCACCCTCGTTGCTGTCGTTGCATTGATGGCAGGCTGCGCCAATATGAACGACATGAGCACTGGCGGCAAGACCGCGGTGGGCGCCGGTGCAGGCGCTGCCGTGGGCGCCGGCCTGGGTGCGCTGATTGGTGACAGCAGCAAGGCCGCCGCTATCGGTGCGGGTATCGGCGCTGTTGCCGGCGGTATCGCCGGCTATAACTGGAAGGGCGTGAAGAACGACGTAGAGAAATCTGGCGCCACCAGCCTGGGTGTCGATGTCACGGAAATGCCCGACGGCACTTTGCGCGTGAACATTCCCAGCCATGTGTCGTTTGATACCGGTAAATACGCGCTCAAGCCAGCCTTGCTGCCCGTACTGGACAGCGTAGCCCGCGCCCTGGTCCAACATCCTGAACTGCGTGCCAAATCCATAGGCTATACCGACAGCACAGGTTCCGACCAGGTCAACCAGACTCTGTCGGTCAACCGTGCCCGTGCCGTTGGCAACTATCTCGCGCAGCAGGGCGTGCCGGTGGCTAACCTGACCGCTGAAGGCCGCGGCGCCAGCAATCCGGTTGGTGACAATGCGACTGCTGAAGGCCGGGCCCTGAATCGCCGGGTCGAGCTTTATTTGTACGCCGTACAGCAGTAACTCACAGCAGCCTCAAAAAAAGCGGGCGACCTTCGGGTCGCCCGCTTTTTTGGTGTCCGGGATGAAAAATAGTATTTGCAAACGTTATAATCAAATGTAAACTAACGTAATAATTATATTCATAACGTTAATTTATTCTTACGATTAGGCATTAGTGAATATATGTATATAAGCAGGCGTTCGTGAGTTTTCCCGAGAGCCTGCTTGTCATCCGGATGAGGTCGATATGACCCAATAGGACACCTCATGAAGCAAAGTCTGAACGTATTGTTTTTTGCTCCAAAAGCTCAGGCTGGCGCAGTTCCGGCAAGCAATGAAAGGATCAGGGGCCTGCAGGAAAGCGGGTTTCAGGTACAGCGCTGTGCGACCATTCCGGCCCTGCATAAGTGCATACAGGCGAATGTATCGGAAGACATGCCGGCCGCCGTTGTGCTGGCTGGCAGCCTGCCGGAAAACTGCTCGGCCGCCACGTATTTGCGCACAATGCATCCCGATGTCGGCATTGTCGCACAAACCAGCGGCTTGCAAGATGCCGACGTCATCAGGCTGTTGCAAAGCGGGGTCGACAACTACTTCGGGCACGATGCCTCTCACGACCTGCTCGCGGCGATTTTGTTTCGCCTTTTCTCTCGATCAGACGGCGGGCACGATCATTTTGCGGCGCCCGCCGATGACACGGCAACTTCAGGCTGGGCCTTGCAGGATCAAGCCTGGAAGCTGAGCAGCCCCGAGGGCACCCGCATCACCCTGACAACCGGTGAGCGGGCCTTCCTGATGGTGCTGTTCAATGCAGCCGACCGGCGTGCCACCCATCGCCAACTGGCCGATGCCGTCAACCAGGATTACGCCCTTGCCGCATCGCCGGCGCCCCAGGGCCGCCTTGGCGTTCTGGTCAGCCGCCTGCGCCGCAAGTGCGCAAGCCAGGGAGAGCCCCTGCCGCTGAAGTCGTTGCACAACTGGGGTTATATGTTCACCGGGCCGGTACAGAGTTAGCCGGGGCTGCAGTGCAGCCCGTTGCTTACTGATACCTGAGTACCGACAAGTCTTCGCTGCGTATGGCGGTAGGCTTGCCCGACACAATATCTGCAATCAGTTGTCCGCTGCCGCAGGCCATGGTCCAGCCCAGCGTTCCGTGGCCGGTATTCAGAAAGAGGTTCGGCAGCCTGGTAGGCCCGACGATGGGTGTGCTGTCGGGTGTCTTGGGCCGCAGCCCCGTCCAGAACTGGACGTCGCCGGGCTTGCGGCTGCCGGGGAAAAGGTCATCCACAACCATTTCCAGTGTCTTGCGTCGCCGATCATCGAGGCGTTTGTCGAAACCGACGATCTCGGCCATGCCGCCCACGCGTATGCGCTGGTCGAAACGGGTTACTGCAATCTTGTAGCTTTCATCCAGCAAGGTCGAGACGGGCGCCCGGCTTTCATCGGCGATGGGAACGGTGATGGAATAGCCTTTCAGGGGGTAGACCGGTAGTCTGGCGATATGCTTGAGCAGCGGTGTCGACCAGGCTCCCAATGCAACGACGTAGGCATCGGCCGTCATGAGTCCGCTGTCGGTTTCCACGCCGCTTATGCCTGAGCCATCGGCATGCAGGGATTTTATGCCGGTGTTGTAGTGAAAGGTCACGCCCAGCTTTACGGCTTCGGCCGCCAGCTGCGTGGTGAACAGATTGCAGTCACCGGTTTCGTCGTTGGGCGTACGCAGGCCGCCCACGAGCTTGTTCTTGCTGTGAGCCAGCGCGGGTTCAGCGGTTTCCAGTTCGTCGCGGCCGAGCAGTTCGTAATGTATGCCTGCGTCGCTGAGCACCTTCATGTCTTGTCCGGCAGCATCGAGCTGCTGCTGGGTGCGGAATACCTGCAAGGTGCCACGGCGGCGGCCTTCGTACTGGATGCCAAGCTCATCGCGCAGCGCGTCAAGGCATGTGCGGCTGTAGCCCGAAAGCCTGAGCATGCGTTCCTTGTTGATGGCATAGCGGCGGGCTGTGCAATTGCTCCACATTTTGTACATCCACTGCAATTGAAACAACGAGCCATCGGGCCGGATGGTAAGCGGCGGATGTTTGGCGAACATCCATTTGACGGCCTTCAGTGGAACACCGGGAGCGGCCCAGGGGCTGGAGTAACCGTAGGATACCTGCCCGGCGTTGGCAAAACTGGTTTCCAGCGCCGGCCCGGCCAGGCGTTCTATTACGGTGACTTCGTGGCCTTGACGGGCCAGATAATAGGCGCTGCTGATGCCGACGGCGCCAGCCCCCAACACGATGATTTTCATATAGTCCAAGAAAATAGAGCTTGATCCAGGCATGGTAAGCCAGATCAACCAGGACTTTTTTATGAAAAAATTTGTTTTCCGTTGTTTTATCCTGTCTGGCAGGCAAAGCCGCAGGATTTCAGCAATAATTGCTGATGTGTTGCCCGATCGCGGAAATCAGCCTCGCAGCAGGCTCTTGACCAAGGAAAATTGATGAGAATCCAGCGCACTCCTGTATCTACTTTAGATAAACTCGATCGCCATATACTGGATCTTCTGCAACGTGACGGACGCATGTCCATGACCGACCTTGCCGATGCGGTTGGCCTGACGGTTACACCCTGCATAGAGCGGGTGCGGCGCCTTGAGCGCGACGGTGTCATCACCGGCTACCATGCGCGGGTGTCACCCGAGGCGCTTGATGCGGGCTTGCTGGTGTTTGTGGAAATATCCATGTCCAGCAAGTCTGATCGCACTTTCGATGATTTTCGCCGTGAAATCCTGTGCATACCCCAGGTGCAGGAGTGTCATCTGGTGTCGGGCGACTTCGATTATCTGGTCAAGGCCCGCATCAAAGAGATCAGTCAGTATCGCACTTTGCTGGGCGATATCCTGCTGCGCCTGCCTGGCGTGACGCAGACTAAAAGCTGCGTGGTCATGGAAGAGATCAAGGAAACGCTATTCATTGCCGCGCAAAAATAGCGTGATGCCGGGTCAGGCGTCAGGTGTACCGGTCTTGCGCACAAAAACCATGTTGTCGCGATGCATGAGCTCGGCATCCGACATGGATCCCAGTATCTCCGCAATGCGATTGCTGGGCTGGCGCATGATGCGCCGGGTATCGGCCGCCGAATAATTGATGAGTCCGCGTCCGCACTCGACACCGTGCTGGTCCACGCAGGCGACTACGTCGCCGCGCTCGAATTCACCTTCCACCTCGGTGACGCCTATGGGAAGCAGGCTCTTGTGGCCTTGTGTAAGGGCCTTTACGGCACCATCATCAAGCGTGACGCGCCCGCGCAGGCGCAAGTGATTGGCCAGCCAGCGCTGGCGTGCCGAACGCACAGGCAGGATGGCGCGCAATTCTGTGCCGACCGATTCGCCGTCGGCGAGTCTGAGCAGCACATCGGGCTCGCGACCCGACGCAATAATAGTGTGGCCTCCGCTATTGGCAGCCCGCTTGGCTGCCAATATCTTGGTCAGCATGCCGCCCGTACCTATATTGCTGCCCGATCCGCCTGCCATGGCTTCGAGCGCAGGGTCGCCGGCCTGTCCGTGGGTGATGAATTCGGCATCGGGGTTTTTGCGCGGGTCGGCGCTGTACAAGCCGGGCTGGTCGGTCAGGATGATCAGCGTCTCGGCTTCGATCAGATTAGTGACGAGCGCGCCCAGGGTATCGTTGTCGCCCAGGCGGATCTCGTCGGTCACGACGGTATCGTTTTCGTTGACGATGGGCACGACGCCCAGTCCCAGCAGGGTATACAGCGTGCTGCGGGCATTCAGGTAGCGGCGGCGATCAGCCAGGTCTTCGTGCGTCAGGAGAATTTGTGCCGTGCGTATGCCGTGGCGTGCAAAAGCGGCTTCGTAGGCCTGGGCCAGGCCCATTTGTCCTACCGCAGCGGCGGCCTGCAATTCATGCATGGCATTGGGGCGTCGCGGCCACCCTAGCCTGGCCATGCCCTCGGCGATTGCGCCGCTTGAGACCAGCACCATTTGCTTGCCCTGGCTGTGCAGGCGGGCGATCTGCCCCGCCCATTGCTCGACCGCCTGGGTGTCTATACCCTTGCCCTCGTTGGTGACCAGCGAAGAGCCGACCTTGACGACCAGACGTCTGGCGTGTGTAACAGCAGAAGGCAAAGCGTGGATGGAGGCCATGGAGAGAACGGATCAGGATTCAGTGTGGTCGGAACGGGTATCGTCGAAACGAGGGTCTTCGGCAATATAGCTGCCGTCGGCCTTGTCCTGGGCCGTATTGGCTTTCTCGCGCTCGGCGTCCAGCCATTCCTGCAGACGCCAGGTGAGTTCTTGTGCTCCGTCTCCGGTGAGGGCTGAAATGGCGAAGACCGGGCCGGTCCAGCCCAGCGCAGCGCACAGGCGCTCCTTGACGTCATCGGGGTCCTCGACCATGTCGAGCTTGTTCAATACCAGCCAGCGGGGCTTGTTGTAGAGGTCCTGATCGTACAGTCGCAACTCTTCCACGATAGCGCGTGCGTCCTGGGCCGCCTGCTCAACGGGATCAATGGAAGGGTCGGGCGAGGAGACATCGACAAGATGCAGGAGCACTCGGGTGCGCGACAAGTGGCGCAGGAACAAATGCCCCAGCCCTGCGCCTTCCGAGGCGCCTTCGATCAGCCCGGGGATGTCGGCGATCACAAAACTGTGCGACGGAGAGGTACGCACCACGCCCAGATTAGGGTGCAGGGTGGTGAAAGGGTAGTCGGCAATCTTGGGCCGGGCGTTGGAGACCTTGCTGATAAGGGTGGACTTGCCGGCATTGGGCAGGCCCAGCAGGCCGACATCGGCCAGCACCTTCAATTCCAGTCGCAGCTTGCGCTGTTCGCCTTCCTGGCCGTAGGTGAACTGGCGGGGTGCGCGGTTGGTGCTGGATTTGAAGTGCAGGTTGCCCATGCCGCCCTGGCCGCCGGCAGCTAATGTGACACGCTGATTGTGGCGGTCAAGGTCAAAGAGCTGCTCGCCGGTTTCTACATCGAATACCGTGGTACCAACGGGCACACGCAATGTAATGTCGGGGGCAGCGGCGCCATACTGATCGGAGCCGCGGCCGTTTTCGCCGTTTTTGCCGCGATGCAGGCGGGCAAACCGATAATCAACCAGTGTATTGATGTTGCGATCGGCAACCGCGTATATGCTTGCGCCCCGGCCACCGTCGCCGCCATCGGGCCCACCCTTGGGAATGAATTTTTCGCGGCGAAAGCTCGCCGCGCCATTGCCGCCTTTGCCGGCGACGACTTCGATGGTTGCTTCGTCTACGAATTTCATTGTGTGTGACTTATAAAGTGGGGAGGGCGCCCCGGCTTGTGCGGCGCCCGGCAGTGCGGGTGCCCGGAATTGCCAATCTATTCTAAAACAAAAAGCCCCGCCTCAAGGGCGGGGCTTTCCGGAGATGTGCGTGCCGCGATTACTCGGCTGCAACCACCGATACGGTGCGCTTGTTCAGTGCGCCCTTGATGGCGAACTGTACTGTGCCGTCTACCAGCGAGAACAAAGTGTGATCTTTGCCCATGCCGACGTTCACACCGGGGTGGAACTGAGTGCCGCGCTGACGAACAATGATGGAACCAGCCGAAATAGCCTGGCCACCGTAGGTTTTTACACCCAGTCGTTTCGATTCTGAGTCGCGACCGTTACGCGTTGAGCCGCCGCCTTTTTTCTGTGCCATGTTTAGCTCCTGCTATACAAACCGTTGAGTCTATCGTTAGGCCGTGATGGCTTCGATGCGGACTTCGGTGTAATTTTGACGATGACCTTGACGCTTCTGGTAGTGCTTGCGACGGCGCATCTTGAAAATTTTGACCTTGTCGTGGCGGCCTTGTGCAAGAACGGTTGCCTTGACCACGGCTCCGGCGACCAAAGGCGTGCCAATTTGCAGCTGCTCGCCTTCGCCAACCGATAAAACCTGGTCTAGCGTAATTTCTTGCCCAATGTCTGCCGGTATCTGTTCTATCTTGAGTTTTTGACCTGCAGCAACACGATACTGTTTGCCGCCGGTTTTTATGACCGCGTACATGTGGGAATTCCTAAAAATAAACCTGGCAAAAATGCCAAGCTCGTGATTCTACCGTGTTTTATTAAAAGCAGTCAAGCAGTCCATCGCCTTTGCCTGCCGGGTTCAGGACCTGTAGTCGGCGTTGATGGTGACGTATTCATGTGAAAAATCGCAGGTGTAGACCGTTTCTTGCGCATCGCCACGACCCAGGGCAATACGCATGGCGATTTCGGCCTGTTGCATGACACGCTGTCCGTCTTCTTCCTTGTAGTCGGGGTGACGCCCGCCCTGGCTGGCCACCATGACGTCTCCGAGCCACAAATTGACGCCGCTGACATCCAGGTCGGCTATGCCGGCATAGCCTATGGCACACAGAATGCGGCCCAGGTTGGGGTCGGAGGCGTAGAAGGCAGTCTTGACCAGCGGGGACTGAGCCACCGAGTAGGCGACCTTCAGTGCTTCTTCGGGCGTTTTGGCCTGTTCCACGTGTATGGTCATGAATTTGGTGGCGCCTTCGGCATCACGCACGATCTTTTGTGCCAGTTCGGTGGCAGCTTCGGCCAGCGCCTGATACAGGGTTGCGTACAGCGGATCGGATATGGACTCGACACGCACCGGGCTTTTGCCTGTTGCCACAATGATGAAGGAGTCGTTGGTGGACGTATCGCCGTCGACGGTAATGCGGTTGAACGACAGGTTGGCAATACTGCGTGCCATGTCTTGCAGCAATTCGGGGGCGATACCGGCATCGGTGGCCAGGAAGCCCAGCATGGTGGCCATATTGGGCCGTATCATGCCGGCACCTTTGCTGATGCCGGTAATGGTTACGGTGTGGCCGCCCAGATCGATGCGGCGCGACACGATCTTGGGTTGCGTGTCGGTGGTCATGATGCTGTGGGCAGCCATGAACCAGCTGTTGTCGGCGGCAGCGTCTACAGCCTTGGGCAAGGCTGCCACCAGGCGGTCCAGGGGCAGGGGCTCAAGAATGACGCCGGTAGAAAATGGCAATATTTGCTGGGGCTTCACCTTAAGGATGCCGGCCAGCTCCACGCAGGTTTGAGTGGCTGCCTGCAGCCCGCTCTCGCCGGTGCCGGCATTGGCGTTGCCGGTGTTGATGACCAGCGCGCGTATGCCCTGGCCGGCGGCAAGGTGTGTTTCGCAAACCTGCACCGGCGCGGCGCGAAAACGGTTCAGGGTAAAGACACCCGCAACGCTGCTGCCTTCAGCCAGCTGAAATACGGTCAGGTCGCGGTGATTGGCCTTGCGTATACCGGCTTCGGCAGCGCCGATGCGGACGCCCGCGACGGGGTGAATATCTGATTCCAGGGGAATGTTTAGATTGACGGCCATAAGATACGCTTGGTGGTAAGTGTCTGAAAGAGTCGATTTTAGCGCTACAGCGTGGCAAATACTTGCTCGGCGGCATCCAGTGTGGTCTGGATGACTGCGTCGTCGTGCGTGCCGGAAATGAAGCCCGCCTCGAAGGCCGAAGGAGCAAAATACACGCCCCGGCTCAGCATGCCATGGAAGAATTTCTTGAAGCGTTCGATATTGCACATCGAGACTTCCGCGAAGGAAGTGGGTACCGAAGCCGAGAAATACAGGCCAAACATGCCGCCTATGTAGTCGGTGCACATTTCTATTCCGGCGGCTGTGGCGCGCTGGGCCAGACCTTCGGTCAGTTTGCGATTCTGCTCCGACAGCTGCTCGTAAAAGCCCGGTTCCGACAACAATTTGAGCGTAACCAATCCGGCCGCAACCGCCACAGGGTTGCCTGACAGCGTGCCGGCCTGATAGACGTCGCCCAGCGGTGCAATGTGATCCATGATGTCGGCTCGTCCGCCAAACGCGCCAACGGGCATGCCGCCGCCTATGACCTTGGCCAGTGTCGTCAGATCGGGTGTGACGCCCGTCAGCCCTTGTACGCCTTGTGGTCCTGCGCGAAAACCCGTCATGACTTCATCGAAAATCAGCAGGGCGCCATATTGGGTGCACAGCGCACGCAGGCCTTCAAGAAAACCGGGTGTGGGCTTGATCAGGTTCATGTTGCCGGCGATAGGCTCGACAATAATGCAGGCAATGTCGTCGCCGTATTGTTTGAATGCGGCTTCTACGGCATCAAGCTGGTTGTAGTCGAGCACCAGCGTGTGCTTGATGAACTCGGGCGGCACGCCTGCCGATGTGGGGTTGCCGAAGGTAAGCATCCCCGAGCCGGCCTTGACCAGCAGGCTGTCGGCGTGGCCGTGGTAGCAGCCTTCGAACTTGATGATCCTGGAGCGGCCGGTAAAGCCGCGTGCCAGCCTGATGGCTGACATGGTGGATTCGGTGCCCGAGCTGACCAGCCGGACTTTTTCTATCGAGGGCAGGCGCGCGGCAATGGCCTCTGCGATTTCGATCTCGCCCTCGGTAGGCGCACCGAAAGAAAGGCCGTGTACGGCGGTTTCCTGCACGACACGGACCACTTCAGGGTGTGCATGGCCCAGGATGGCCGGCCCCCAGGAGCCCACGTAGTCAATATATTGTGTGTCTTCGGCATCCCAGATGTAAGGGCCTTGCGCGCGCTTGATGAAGCGGGGGGTGCCACCCACCGAACGGAAGGCCCTGACGGGCGAGTTCACGCCACCAGGGATGGTTCGGCTGGCTCGTTCAAATAGTTCTGTATTGCGGGACATGGTTCAGGGCTCTTTGTGGAAACAGGAATATCGTGGGTGCCTGGATGGCGCCGGTGGATCGGATTCTAGTCGAACAGCGCCGCGCACTGCGCTGCGGTCGCCTGGATGTCACTGCTGTCGAACAGGCCGCTGATCAGCGCGATGCTGTCGGCGCCTGCATGGACTACGGGCCGGGCATTTTCTGCCGTGATGCCGCCAATGGCAACCACAGCAGCGCGTGGCCGTGCATCATTGCACTCGGCCAGCATGCGGCCCTGTTCGATGTGCTCAAGTGTGGCGCGTACGGCGTCGGGCTTCACCCGTGAAGGGTACATGGCGCCGAACGCGATGTAGTCCACACCTGAGGCCAGGGCTTGCCTGGCCAGCGCGGGCTGATCATAGCAGGAGCAGCCGATAATCTTGTCGTGGCCGAGGGCTTCGCGAGCCTGGACCAGGCTGCCGTCTTCGCGACCCAGGTGGACGCCGTCTGCATTGAGCAGCGCCGCGAGTCGCCAGTCATCGTTGATGATGGACACGACATTCAGCTGCTGGCAGATCCGGACCACTTGCCGGGCCTGTGCCAGGCCGTCATCGGGGGAGGCTGTCTTGCGGCGCCATTGCAGGGCTTTCATGCCGCCGTTGGCTGCCGCGGCAATGGCGGCCAGCAGCTTGTCGGTATCGTCCCATTCGGGCGTTACGCCATACAAGCCTCGCGGAAAACGTAATGTTCTCATGATGCAGACCGATTGATAAGACGTTGTCCCATGCCGGGCTGGAAGCTGCGGGCCACCAAGGGGGCAGAGGCGGAAATAGCCGCCTCGACAGCCTGGGGAACCGCCTGGCCCTGTGCCAGCTGGGCAGTGATGGCGCAGGCCAGGGGGCCATCGGGATCCGCCAGGCGCGCCGCAGGCGGTTGCCAGCTCCAGCTGGCGGTCTGGTTGCCAGGGCCTTGCAGCAGGTGGCTGCCATGGCCGGGACGCAGGGGCGCCCCGGTCGACAGGACCCACGTGGCGCCATATTGCAGCAGCGACTGGGCCGGTGTGCCGGCGTGCGCCAGTACGCCGTGAGCGTCCCACTGCTCCAGCAGGTGATGGTCAGCCACTACAATGTCGGTTTGTGGCAACAGCAGGTCGAGTATCGCCAGTTGCAGCGTTTCGGTATCCAGATCCTGAACCAGTGATTCGTCAGGCGTCGGGGTCAGGTGCAGGACCAGCGGCACGTGGTTGTAGTCGGCCGCGATCTGGGCCAGTACGCTGACTGCTTCCGGCGTATAGACCGGCCCAACCTTGATGGCCTGAATATTCATGTCTTCCAGCAGGCAGCGCGCCTGATCATCGATCAGTTCGGCGGGCAGCGGCTGAATGTCTTCAGTGCCGGCCGTGTCTTGCACCAGGGTGGCTGTCAGGGTCGATAACGGGTGGCAGCCCAGTGCGGCGCAAGTAACCGCATCGGCGGGCAGGCTACTTGAGCCGCTGGGGTCGAAAGGGCCGAAAATAAGCACAAGTGGCGGATTTGGAACTGGCACAGCAGGATTAATCACACTAGGACATAGTCATATTTGGTTAATATCCAAATGCATGGCTATTGGGTTTAGTAATATTGCCCCCATTCTAATAGAAGCCCAGGGAATCCGCCGGGTTCCGGATTTATACATTTCAGTGAGTAACAAAATATGCGTACATGGATGTGTCTGATTTGCGGTTGGATATATGATGAGGAAGCAGGTCTGCCTGAAGAAGGCATTGCGCCCGGCACCCTCTGGGAAGATGTCCCGCCCAACTGGGTGTGTCCTGAGTGTGGGGCGCGCAAGGAAGATTTTGAATTGATCGAGGTCTAAGCCTATCGCAGTGATTTTGTTCCAGGAGGGCGCATCATGAGCTCGTCAGTCAACCGGTCCGGTTCCGAATCCGGCGTCAACTTGTCCCGGCAACTGTTGCTGGCCATGCCTGGAAAAGTGTCTGGCAACCTGGCCAATACGGTTATCTATTTGTGCGAGCATACCGACCAGGGAGCGCTCGGGCTGGTTATTAACCGGCCTACCGACCTGACCGTCAAAGATCTCCTCAGGCGTATCGATCTCGATCTGTCGCTCGAGATCGGGCCCATCCAGGACGCGCCCGTACACTTCGGTGGTCCCGTGCAAACCGACAGGGGCTTTGTGCTGCATGCTCCTGCAGGCGGCTACAGCTCCAGCATCCAGCTTGGCGAAGTGGCACTGACGACTTCACGCGATGTGCTGCAGGATGTCGCCCAGGGCAAAGGCCCCGAGCAACTGCTGGTCACACTGGGCTATGCGGGGTGGGGCGCCGGGCAACTCGAAAGTGAAATCTCGCAGAATGCCTGGCTGAACGTAGATGCGACCAACGATATTCTGTTCAACACGTCTTGCGAGAACATGTACCAGGTGGCATTGGCCCAACTGGGCATAGATCCTCTTATGCTCACGGGCGCGGCGGGCCATGCCTGACCGTACCTTGCTGGCCTTCGATTACGGCACCAAAAAAATTGGTGTGGCCATAGGCAATACGCTCACCGGTCAGGCCAGGCCGCTTGAAATTCTTTTCCCCGTTACGCGGGTGCAGCGTTTTGCCGCCATCGAGAAACTGCTGCACGACTGGCAGCCCGACAAGGTGGTCGTGGGCCTTCCATTGGCCACCGATGGCTCCGAGCAATATGCCAGCCTGCGTTGCCGCCGGTTTGCCAATCAGCTGCACGGACGCTTTGGCGTCGAGACCGTGCTGGTAGACGAGCGCGGGTCCAGCATGGAGGCGCAGCAAATGCTGGGTAACCACGATCACGATGACGCGATGGCTGCCGCCATTATTCTGCAGCGATACCTCGACGGACTTGCGTCGGAACACTAAAGAGAGACGAATTTGGGGATACTGCTTTTTGTGTTGCGTGCAGTCTGTGTCGTGTTGATGCTGCTTTCGGGTTTGTTCTGCATTGCCCTGATTTTTCCTCTGGCCCCCATAGGGGTGCGGCAGGCCATGGGCCGGCACTGGTCGCGGCTGCTGATGTGGTTTTGCGGTGTCCGCATGCGAGTGCATGGCAAGCCGGCACAGACCGGTGCGGCGCTGTGGGTCGTCAACCACGTGTCCTGGGTTGATATCTTCGTACTGAACAGTGTTCGCACCACAGCCTTTGTGGCCAAGAGCGACATACGGCGTTGGCCGCTCATCGGCTGGCTGGCGCGGGGCATGAATACGGTGTTTATCGAAAGAGGCAATCGCGCCGCCATCCGGTCGGTGACCGAGCAGATGCAGCGTTGTTTCAGCCAGGGTCAGGCGGTCAGTCTGTTCCCGGAAGGCACCACGTCCAGCGGGCTGGATGTTGGTCCCTTCCATGCCAGCCTCTTCGATGCCGCGTTGCGGGCACAGGTTGATGTGCAGCCGGTGGCGCTGCGGTTTTTTCATCGCGGGCAACGCAGCGACTATGTGGCTTTTGTGGGCGAGCAGACCTTGGTGCAGAACCTGTGGTATCTGCTGCGTACGACAGGGGTCGTAGTTGAAGTCGATTTTCTGGATGTGATTTCTGCCCGGGAGTGCGAGCAGTTGGGGCGCAGTCATGCCGCGTCCCGTGCCCATCACCTCATACGCCGGGCGGTGACCGGTACCGGCGCTCAGTGACGACCCGGCTCCTGATATTGATGGCAGGCAATTTGCACCAGCTTGCGATCATGCAGGCGTAGCGCCGTCAGCTGGCGGCCCCATACACAACCCGTGTCCAGGCAGACGGCATCGGGGCGAAGCAGCAGGCCCAGGGTAGACCAGTGGCCGAATGCAACGGTGGTGCCCTGCATGGCGCGGCCTGGCACATCGAACCAGGGCAGAAGGTCGCCATCATCGTCGGGCGCGCCTTTATGAGTGAACTCCATATGGCCCTGGCTTGTGCACATGCGTATGCGGGTCAGGGCATTGATAATCACGCGTCGCCGGTCATGGCCCTGCAGTGTCTCATCCCAATATGCCGGCTCGTTGCCATACATGTGTTTCAGGGCATTCTTCCAGTCAGGGCCCCTGAGCGCAGCTTCTGCTTCTGCGGCCAGCGCAAGGGTTTTTTCCAGGCTCCAGGCAGGCAGTACTCCGGCATGCACCATCAAGTGGCCTTGCTCGTAGTGTGCCAGCGGCCGATGTCGCAGCCAATCCAGCAGCTCATGCGCATCGGGTGCGTTCAGTATATCGTTGAGCGTGTCTGATTTGCCCGGTTTCCTGATGCCGGCGGCAACGGCCAGCAAGTGCAAGTCATGATTGCCCAGCACCACACGGGCGCGGTCTCCCAGGGCCATGACGGTGCGCAGGGTGCCCAGTGAATCGGGCCCGCGGTTGATCAGATCGCCTGTGAACCAGAGGCGGGCGTCGTGGTCGGCGGCAATATCGGGGTGTGCCAGCAAGCTCTGCAAAGGTATGCAGCAGCCTTGCAGGTCGCCTATCATCCAGATGCTGGAACAGCTGTTTTCTGCAGGGTTCATACCGAGGACTTACTCCAGGGCCAGCGAGTCTGGTTGAAGCGCCGCACGTTATGCTGGTTCTCCATGAGCGTAAGCGCACCCAGTGCGAGTCCCAATGCCGCCAGATTGGGCACAAGCGCAGTTACCCACGGTGCCCACTGGTTCAGCATGCCCACATTCAGTGCAAGCTGGTTCAGCATGAAAAAGCCCACACCCAGCAAAATGCCGATGAAGACCTTGCTGCCCACGCCGCCACGGCGTGTCTGCATGAAACTGATGGGTGCTGCAATGGTGATCATGACCAGCAAGGTAAATGGGTAGGCCATTTTCCGCCACAGGGCGACCACCTGCCTTTCAGTTTGCAGGTGATTGCTCTCCAGGTAGTCGATATAGTCCACCAGCACACGTATGGACATGCGCTCTGGCGTCAGGATGCGCGCGATCAGCCTTTCCGGAGTCAGGCTGGTCGTTATTGTACGTTCGGGCAGGGTTTCGAGGTGGGTCAGGGGCTCGTGCGGCTGTACCGCGTCGGCCAGGGTCGAGATGGAGTTGACCTCGATGGAGGTTTGCTGCACTTCGCTCAGGATCAGCGAGCCCTCGGAAAAATGCCCCCGGCTGGCTACCGAGTAGGTGGCCAGCTCTTGTCCGTTCTTGAACTCATACAGCGTGACGTCTGCGACGTTGCCACCGGACTTGAGCTGTGCGATGTTGATGATGCGTGTGCCATCGTCGCCGTCGGATTCCTTGAACCAGTATCCGCTGTTCAGGCGGCCGCCACCCGCCTTGCCCAATAGGGTCAGGCTGGCTTCGCTGGACTTGATCTCGGCAGCCGGAGTAATGATTTCAGACAGCAGGAAGGCGCAAAACACCAGGGGTATGGTCAGTATCCAGAGCATGGCCAGCAGCTTCAGGCCGCTGACACCCGAGACGCGCAGGATAACCAGCTCGTTGCGCTGCGCCAGACCCGCCAGTGCCAATATGGCGCCGATCAGCAGCCCGATGGGGAGCAAGTCATACAGCGTTGTCGGCAAGGCCAGCGCCTGCATGTAGAACAGATTGAGCAGGGTGAACTGATTGCTGATGTCTTCCAGCTGTTCGATGAGGGCGAAAAACGTGAACAGACCAATCAGCGCCATCAGGACGACGGCGGTGGATCTATAGATTTCTCGGGCAAGGTAACGGCGAGCAGTACGCATTGAACTGATTTTATGCCTGAACAGGCCAGCACGGATGAAACCGCAAGCTTAACATTTGCCGATGCTGCTTCCCTGGCCCGACGACGCGTCTAGGGGATAACCACCTGATGCATGCGTTTTTGTATGGTGTTGGTACGCGAACGCAGGTACGAGGTATTGCGATGCGTGTCGTAATAGACAGGGTTAGGCAGCATGGACGCCAGCCTGGCTGACTGGTGTTGGCTCAGGCGTGCAGCACTGGTCTTGAAGTAATGCCTTGCCGCCGCTTCGGCGCCGAAGGTGTCTGCGCCCCATTGGGCAATGTTCAGATAGAGCTCGAGTATGCGTTCCTTACTCATGATCATTTCTATCATGTAGGCCAGGATCAGTTCCTGGCCCTTGCGCAGATAGGTACGTGATCCGGACAAAAACAGGTTCTTGGCCAGCTGCTGCGTAATGGTTGAGCCGCCGCGCCTTTTGCTCTTGCCACGATCGGCCTGTTTCTGGTTGTATTCCCAGGCCTTGCGTATGGCTTCCCACTCGACGCCTTCGTGCGCGACGAAGCCTGAGTCTTCCGATGCCACCACCGCGCGTTTCAGGTTTTTGCTGATCTGGTCGTAAGGAACCCACTGGTATTTGATGGTGGCCTTGGGGTCAGACTCCCGGAGCTCGTTCAGGGTCGCCTTCATGAAGGCGCTGCTGCCGGGATTCTTCACACTGAGCCACAGCACCATCACGAACAGACCGAACAGGTAAAGCAGGCTTGCCGCGACTGCCGCCAGCAAGACGACAGCGACCACTTTGGTTTTATTGATTCTTCGGGCACTCATGGGTCAAGTATAGGACGCCCCGCCACGCAGGGCCTGAAGCACGGATGTTATGTCGGGCCGCACACCGTGCCAGATGGCATAGCTGGCTGCAGCCTGGCCAACCAGCATGCCCAGGCCGTCTGCCACTCTTGCTGCCCCCTGGGCCCTGGCCTGCACCATGAAAGCCGTATCCTCGCTGCCGTACATCATGTCATAGGCCAGGGCACCGGGCGCATAGAGTCCTTCGGGCAGGTCGGGCGGGAGGCCGCCCAGGCTGCTGGACGTGGCATTGATGACAATGTCCCATGGGCCTTGAGCCTGATCCAGTCCGCCCGCCGAAAGCGTTGGCGCGAATCGGGGCAGTTGTTCGAGAACATGATCACGCAGCTGAACGGCACGCTCAGGACTGCGGTTGACTATGCGCAGGCTGGTGCAGCCGGCTTCGAGCAGCGGGAAGACCGCTCCCCGGGCGGCACCACCTGCGCCCACCAGCAATATCTGCTTGCCGGTCGGGTCGCAGTCAAGACGCCTGAGGTCAGTAAGCAAGCCCTCGCCGTCGGTATTGCAGCCATGCACGTGCCCATCCTGCATCCACAGCGTGTTGACGGCGCCTGCCAGGCGGGCACGCGTCGTCAGGTGGTCTTGTGCCAGCGTGTAAGCCTGCTCCTTGAACGGAACGGTGATGTTCAGGCCTGATCCGCCTTGTGCAAAGAACTCATGGCAAGTGCGGGCGAACTCGTCCAGCGGCGCCAGAATACGCTCGTAACGCAGCGTGATGCCGGTCTGGGCGGCGAATGCTTCATGTATGAAGGGTGAGCGGCTGTGCTTGATCGGATTGCCGACCACGCCAAAGAGCAGGGGAGATGTCGTTGTCATGGGGAGCTCGTGGTCAGGTTTTCGTTTTCAAAATGCCATGTGCGCGTAATGGCCAGCACGTCGGTGTGTTCTGCAATGGACGGAGGTAGGGGCGCGAAGGGTGACGCCAGCTGCACGATACGGGCTGCTGCAAGATTCAGGACGGCATGGCTGGAGGGGCGATCGATTTCCACCTTGAGCAGTGAGCCGTCAGCCTTTATATGGACGGTCAGTTGCAGGCTGCCATACAGTTTTCCCCTTGCCTCGGCCGGATAATGCTGGGTACCGAGCAGCTGTATCTTGCTGCGCCAGGCCTCGACGTATTCGGCATAGTCCACCGCGCGGGTGGAAGGGCCCGTAAATTGCCGCCTGGGCTGTGCGTTGTATTGCTCTATGCGCTCTTTGATGGCGCTGATCTGCGCATTCAGTATGAGGCTGTCCTGTTCAAGTTCATCGTCGCCACGGTCGGCAGCGGGTTCGTTCAGATCCGGTTGCAGGCGTTCGGGTGCAGTCTTCTGACGTGACACCAGCAGGGTGTACAGGCGTTGCTGTTCTTCTTCAAGCTCTTGCTGACGCTTGCGCAGCGCGGCCAGGACAACCTGGTCGGCCGATTCCGTTACCGTGCGTGGCAATGGCGTGGAGGCTTGCCCGGTTTCGGCTTCGCCGCCGCCATGCAGCTGATTCTGCGCGAGCATTTCGGGTTGCAGTGGCGCGGTTTCCGATCGCGCATTCACCAGGGTGACCTCCAGCACCGTTGATGCCGGCGCCGGCGCCGGCGGCACCGCGAACTGCAGGGTCAGGACCAGCGCGTGTATTGCCATTGACAACACTAGCGCAATACGCAGGTAGTCGTTGCGGGTTTGGGGTATCCGCAGCAAGGTGGCAGGGGTAGGCGCGCTCTGCATACCGGTCGGCGCAGCGCCTCAGGCCGCAACCACTTCGCGCAGCCGGCAGTCCAGCTCCAGCGCCAGTTCGTCAAAGCCCAGAATGTCGAGCGTCACGATCTGACCACGCTCCAGCTCGGGCAGGGAAGCAACCCGGGTCACAAAAGGTGCGCAGTCCAGGCGTACCAGATCATCGCGTATGACGCTGCCCTGTATGGTGCTGGTGCCTTGTTGCTGCAACCAGCGCAGGCACCAGTAGCGCTCCATGGACGATTGATAGTCGCCCCAGGCGGTGTACTGTGACTCGAAGGCCCCGATAATGGCGTACAGGTCGGCATCCTTGGGCTTGAAAGGTGCGACCAGGCGTGCGGAAACACCGTGCTCGGCTGCTGCCAGTATCTGGCCCTGGTTGATCAGGTCTACATAGCGCCTCAGAGGTGACGTGGACCAGGCATATTGAGGTACACCTATGGCTTCGTGCGGCAGGGCATGGGTAGACATGCGCACGCGGCCCGTCTGTTGCGAGCGATAAATGCCGGGTACGCCATGTTGCGCCAGCAGGCCGCCCCACAGATTGTTGGCCAGTATCATGTATTCGGCCACCAGCCGGTCCAGCGGCGCATTGCGCCGGCGCGGTACCAGGTGCACGGTAGATGCCGGATCATCATGCGGACCATCCAGCACAAACGAGTATTCGACCCGGTTGTTGTTCTCGGGTTTGCCTCGTATCTGTTCGCGTTGGGCGGCCAGGTGTGTTGCCAGGCGCCATAGTGGACGCAGCCATTCACCGTAAGGCAATGGAGCTTGCGGGTTGTCCAGCGCCTCTTCGGTTACCTGCTCGTCCAGTGTGTTGTGGCGCAGGTTTTCCTTTACCGTGATCCGCTCCACCCGTGTCTCGGATGACAGCAGCTCGCCGGTCGCCAGATTTGCCGTTACGTACAGAGACAGGGCCGGACGGGGCTGTCCTGCATCCAGAGAAAATGCGCTGATCAGTTCACCGGGCAGCATGGGAATCTTCAGACCGGGAATGTAAACGGTGGACATGCGGCTGCGGGCCAGCTTGTCGAAGTCGTTGTCACGGCTGATGGCCAGGCCTGGCACGGCAATATGTATGCCCACCTTGACAATATCGCCGTCTACGGGCGTAACCGACAGGGCGTCATCAACTTCTATGGTACTGGTGTCATCCACCGAATAGGCCGTGACATCGGCGAATGGCAGGTCTTTGCCAATCTCGCCCAGCGACACCGGTGCGAACTGTGTGCCCTTGGGGAAGTGCGTGGACAGGAATCGATGTTGATGCAGGGCCAGCGGATGCGGCCAGGCACCCAGCGACAGCAGCAACTGTTCGGGACTGGTGCCGACCTTGCCTACCGCCGCCTCGAAAGCTTTCCATTGCATGGAGTTTTTATCAGGACGGGTAAGCAGCGTGTCGGCCACCTGGGCGATGGGCTCGGGCAGCTTGCCGGCTACCATCTGGTCTATCCACTCTTGTTGCAGGGCGGCCTGGGCCTGTTTCTTTTCAATGGCGGCCAGCGCGGCAGCCAGTATGTCGGGCGGGGCAGGGCGATAGCAGCCCTTGCCGCGCCGATGGAAATAGGCGGGGGCGCTATTCAAGGCGAAGATCAGGGCGGCCTTTTCCACGGCGTTGGGTACATGGCCGAAATAGTCTTCGGCAAAGACGGTCGCTTCAAATTCCTCCTGGGGGGCACATTCCCACAGAAAATCAATTTCCAAAGTTTGCGCCAATGCCTGCGCCTGCTCCAGCAGTTCGGCCGGTGCAGGCTGCTCAAAGCTGAACAGCACGGCGGTGTTCTTTATTTTGCTGCGCTTGCCTGATTCCGACTCCACCTGCATGGTGGAGTCGCTTTGGGAGAAGATTTTCTGCGCCTTGAAGTTGCCGCTTTCTTCGTAAAGAACGTACATAATGATCCGATGGGATGTGCATGGCTGCACATCGTTGGGTAAAGGTGTTAGTTTAGTTTGAAGAGGCGTTGCCAGGCAGCGCAAATGCCAGGACGTCAGGCAGGTATTGGTCGAAATCTGAAATGCCGTGATCGCTGCCTTCCAGGATGTGGCCCTTGCTGCCGCGATACCAGTCAGCCATTTCATGCCAGTCCAGCACTTCGTCGCCTTTGGCTGCCAACAGGTAGTAGCGCTCCGGATGCGCCGGCTTGCCGACTGCCATTGCAGCCAGTTCGTCGACATGCTCCGGTAAAAATACAAACGGTGCGTCGGAATGATACATGGTGTGCTCGCCCACCTGGGTGGCCAGGTCGCGTGCGGCATACACCACGGGATTCATGACGATGGCACGGGCCTTCCAGTGTTCGGCCAGGCAGGTGGCGTAGTAGCCTCCCAGCGATGATCCCGCAATGACCAGGTCTTGCCCGGGCCGCAGGCCACGGGTCTTGATCGCCTGCTCTATCAGATGGTTGCCCAGTGCCAGTGCCTGTTGCGGGCTGGCCGGCAGTTGCGGGCAGACCCACCGGTCGGCCAGGCCACGGTCCTGCAAGGCTTGCGCCATCAGGGTGGCCTTGTATGAGTCGGGAGAAGAGCGAAAGCCGTGCAGATAGAGGATCATGGCGTGCCTGTCGGTAGTGAAGGGCATCAAGCCCGGGCTTATAAGCCGTTCAACAGCTTCTGGTGTATGCCGCCGAAACCGCCGTTGCTCATGACCAGGACAGAGTCGCCAGGCTGGGCCGTCCGGCAGATGGCATCTACCATTTTATCCAGATCGGAGTAGCTGGAGGCTCGATCACCCAGCGGCGCCAGCACCTGGTCCGGATCCCAGCCCAGTGCGTGCTTGCCGCTGGCGGCCCCGAAACAAAAGACCAGATCGGCCTGGCTCAGGGCGTCGGGCAGGCGCGAGGCCATTGCGCCCAGCTTCATGGTGTTGGACCGGGGCTCGAGTACGGCCAGAATCCGCCGTTGGCCCACTTGTTTGCGCAAGCCGGCCAGTGTGGTGGCGATGGCAGTCGGGTGGTGTGCAAAATCGTCGTAGACGTCAACCTGATTGACCGTGCCGCGTAACTCCATGCGTCGCTTCACGCCCTTGAATGCGCACAGAGCTTCGACACCGGCCTCGGGGCTGATGCCCAGGTGCTCTGCGGCAGCCAGGGCGGCCAGCGCATTCATCCGGTTGTGCGGGCCGGTAAGCGACCAGGTGATGGTGCCGATAAGGTCATCCTGGCGCGTGACCTCGAAATGGCTGGCGTGGTCGCCGACATGGGCCTGCCACAGACCATCGGGACCAAAAGTCTGGACCGGGGTCCAGCAGCCTCGGGCCAGTACGCTGTCCAGTGCGGTGTCAATGGCGGGACGTATGATGCGACCCTGCGACGCAATGGTGCGCACAAGATGATGGAACTGGGTTTCTATAGCGGCCAGGTCGGGAAAGATGTCGGCATGGTCGAACTCAAGGTTGTTCAGGATTGCCGTGCGAGGACGGTAGTGGACGAACTTGGAACGCTTGTCGAAGAAGGCAGTATCGTATTCATCCGCTTCGATCACGAACAAGGATCGGTCGGCCTGATAGCGTGCGGAAACCTGCAGGTCATCGGCAATGCCGCCGATCAGGAAATTGGGTTGCCGGCCGGCATGCTCGAGTATCCATGCAAGCATCGAGCTGGTTGTGGTTTTGCCGTGAGTGCCGGCAACGGCCAGCACATGCTGGCCCTGCAGCACATGCTCGCCCAGCCACTGCGGCCCCGACGTATAGGGCAGCCCCTGGTCCAGGATGGCTTCCATCAGGGGATTGCCGCGGGTTACCACGTTACCCACAACGAACAGGTCGGGCTTGAGCGCAAGCTGGTCGGCCTCGAAGCCTTCTGTCAGCCGTATGCCCTGCTCTTGCAATTGGGTGCTCATGGGAGGGTACACGCCGGCGTCGCAGCCTGTTACGGTGTGTCCCGCGGAGCGGGCGATCAGTGCCAGTCCACCCATAAAGGTGCCGCAGATCCCAAGTATATGTAGATGCATTTCTATCCTCCGGGGCTTATTGTAGTGATTCTGGCCGCCCAGTTGAGGGGGTGCTATCATCAACAGGCTGATTGACCTTTACCGGACACCTATTACCATGACACGGCGAATATTTCTGCGCCAGGCCGCAGCTGCTGTGGCAGGCGCTGCCGGGCTGCTCGGGCCCGTCTGGCAGGCCCACGCCGCCACCGACCCCTTCTACGGCCACACCTATCCCGACCTGCAGGGCGGGCAAATCGAGCTCACGCAGTATCTGGGCAAGCCACTGGTGCTGAATTTCTGGGCGACCTGGTGTCCGCCGTGCGTCAAAGAGATGCCTGATCTTGATGCGTTGCATCAAAAGCATACTTCGGTGCATTTCGTCGGGCTGGCTGTAGACACGGCCAAGAATGTCGAGAAGTTCATCCAGAAGGTGCAGGTCAGCTATCCGCTGCTGGTTGCCGGCCATGCAGGCATCAAGCAGATGCGTGATCTGGGCAACAAGAACGGTGGCCTGCCTTTTACGGTTGTTTTCGACGAAAAAGGCCAGATTTCCACGAAAATACTCGGGCAGATCAAGCCCCAGGAGCTCGACGACTATCTCGCCGGCATGCGCTGACCGTGTCGCCCGCGCGATGCAAACATTACGGAATGCAGCTTGGATTTACTAGGCTTTAATGGACAAATGCCGCCATTTAGCGTAAAAAGACGATCTGTCTTCACAAAAAATTTGCCATGGCGCAGCACATCCTCGTTTTGCACGGCCCTAACCTGAACCTGCTCGGTACACGCGAGCCAGATATCTACGGTCGGCAAACCCTGGCGGATATCAATCAACATTTGTCGCAACTGGCTACTGAAAAAGGTGCCGTGCTTACTGCTTTCCAAAGCAATCACGAAGGTGAGCTGGTCGACCGGGTACAGGCCGCCCGTAACGACCAGACTGATTTCATCATTATCAATGCGGCGGCGTACACACATACCAGCGTTGCGCTGCGTGATGCACTGGCTGCCGTAGCTGTTCCTTTTGTCGAAATACATTTGTCCAATGTGCACAAACGGGAATCCTTCCGCCATCATTCCTATCTGGCCGATACGGCACAAGGCGTGATTGCGGGGCTGGGTTCTTTCGGTTATGAAGCAGCCTTACGCTATGCTTTAAGCAACTAGCCACAAGAACGCATTTTTAATTTTTCAACTAACAACACTCGCCCTGTACCATGGTGACAGAGCGATGTCACGGGAAGTTCGTATGGATCTTAGAAAACTGAAAACCTTGATTGACCTCGTTGCAGATTCGGGTATTGCCGAGCTGGAAATTACCGAGGGCGAAGGCAAAGTCAGAATCGTCAAATTCTCGCAATCCGTGCAACCTGTTGCCTACGCCGTTCCTGAGGCAGCCGCGCCAGTTGCGGCGCCGGCAGCTGCTCCTGCAGCCGCCGCCGCGCCCGCTGCCCCCGCAGCGCCGTCCGGTCACGCCGTCAAGGCACCCATGGTGGGTACCTTCTACCGGGCACCCAATCCCGGCGCATCGCCCTTCGTGGAAGTGGGCCAGGCCGTCAAGGAAGGCGAGCCTCTGTGCATTATCGAGGCCATGAAGCTGCTCAACGAGATCGAAGCCGACAAGTCGGGTGTGATCAAGGAAATCCTGGTCGAGAACGGCGAGCCTGTTGAATATGGTCAACCCCTGTTCATTATTGGTTAAACCATGTTTGATAAAATCCTCATAGCCAATCGTGGCGAAATCGCCTTGCGCATTCAGCGCGCATGTCGCGAGCTGGGCGTCAAGACGGTAGTCGTTCATTCCGAAGCTGATCGCGAAGCCAAGTATGTGCGTCTGGCCGATGAGTCGGTATGCATAGGACCGGCTCCGGCACGCGACAGCTATCTGAACATGCCAGCCATTATTTCGGCGGCCGAGGTCACCGATGCCGAAGCCATCCATCCCGGCTACGGTTTTCTGGCAGAAAACGCCGACTTTGCCGAGCGTGTGGAAAAGAGCGGTTTCGTTTTCATCGGCCCTCGTCCCGAATCCATACGCACCATGGGCGACAAGGTTTGTGCCAAGAGGGCCATGATAGATGCCGGTGTGCCGGTCGTGCCCGGTTCGGAAGGCGCCTTGTCCGAAGACCCCGAAGAGATTCTGCGCACCGCGCGCGAGGTTGGCTATCCGGTCATCATCAAGGCGGCGGGTGGCGGTGGTGGTCGCGGCATGCGCGTGGTCTACACCGAAGCCGCCTTGATCAACGCAGTCGCCATGACGCGTAACGAGGCGGGCGCAGCGTTTAACAATCCTGAAGTCTATATGGAGAAGTTCCTTGAGAACCCGCGCCATATCGAAATTCAGGTGCTGGCCGATGGCGGGCGCAATGCCGTCTGGCTGGGCGAGCGCGATTGTTCCATGCAGCGGCGTCACCAGAAAGTCATTGAAGAGGCGCCGGCCCCAGGCATTTCGCGACGTCTCATCGAGCGCATCGGCGAGCGTTGCGCCGAAGCCTGCCGCAAGATGAATTATCGCGGTGCGGGTACCTTCGAGTTCCTGTATGAAAACGGCGAGTTTTTCTTCATAGAAATGAATACCCGCATTCAGGTTGAGCACACGGTGACCGAAATGATTACCGGGCTGGATCTGGTGCAGCAGCAGATCAAGATCGCTGCCGGCGAAAAATTCCTCTTGCGTCAGCGCGACATCGAGTTCCGCGGACACGCCATAGAGTGCCGCATCAACGCGGAAGACCCATTCAAGTTCACGCCCAGTCCTGGCCGCATCACCAACTGGCACACGCCGGGTGGGCCCGGGGTGCGTATGGATTCTCACGTCTTTACCGGCTATACGGTACCGCCCAACTACGACTCCATGATCGCCAAGCTCATTACCTATGGCGACTCGCGCGAGCAGGCTATCGCACGCATGGAAATCGCCTTGTCTGAAATGGTCGTGGAAGGGGTGCAAACCAATATTCTGCTGCATCGCGAGCTCATGCACGACGCACGCTTTGTCGAAGGCGGTACCAGCATTCACTACCTGGAGCACAAGCTCTCGCAGCGGCCGTAAGGAAGAACACCATGCGCGAACTCGTGCTCAATTGTCCCGAGGCGCATGCCGAGGCCTTGTCCGATCTTTTGCTTGAAGCCGGCGTGCTGTCGGTTTCAGTTGAAGATGCTGACGGCGATACCGATGCCGAGCGTCCGCTCTTTGGCGAGCCGGGGCTTGAGCCCGAGGTGCAGGCCTGGGACCGGAACCTGCTGGTGGCATTGCTGCCCGACGGTCTCGATCCGGCTCAGGTTGTCGAGCAGCTGTGTGATGCGGGCTACGATGAATATCAGAACGGCCAATGGAGCACCCGCGATGTTCCAGATGCCGACTGGGTTCGTCTGACGCAATCCCAGTTCCAGCCTATACAGGTGGGGGAACGCATCTGGATCGTGCCAAGCTGGCATCGTGACAGTCCCGATGTGCCGGCCAGGCAAGATGAAGCCGGTGGTGCCATTCATATAGAGCTTGATCCAGGCCTGGCCTTTGGCACGGGCAGCCACCCCACTACGCATCTGTGTCTGGAATGGCTGTCGGCTCATGTGCAGGGTCAGGAAACGCTGCTCGATTACGGCTGCGGTTCCGGCATACTGGCGATCGCCGCCAGGAAGCTGGGCGCGGGCGACACGCATGCCGTCGATATCGACGAGCAGGCGGTGCAATCGACCCGTTACAATGCAGAGGTGAATCAGGTGTCGCTCAAGGCCATGCTGCCCAACGATCTTCCCGACGGGCAGTATCAATTGGTCGTGGCGAACATTCTGTCCAGCCCCTTGAAGTTGCTGGCGCCCATGCTGTCGAACCGTGTTCAGCCTGGTGGCCATCTGGTGCTTTCCGGAGTCCTTGAGCGCCAGGCCGCCGAAGTTGCGCAAGCCTATGCTCCCTGGCTGACCATGGAAGTATGGCAGGCCCGCGACGGCTGGGTATGCTTGCACGGACACCGTCTTGCCTGAGCGCACTGCTCATTTTTTACGCTTATGGATCTGACCACGCGCTGCCCCGAATGCGGCACTACGTTTTCCGCCAGCCTTGCACAGCTGCAGCTGCGCAAGGGCTATATCCGTTGCGTCAAATGCGCCCATATTTTTGACGGATACGAGGCGGTGGTATCTACAGGGGCCGGGGCCACAGCCTCGCCAGCCGCACCCCGCGACCCTGTCGTTCATCACGAGCCTTCGCTGCCGTCAGTGCCGGCTGTGCCGAAAACAACGCAAACCTCGCACGAGCCAAGCCTGCCCAGCGTTTTAAGGCAGCGTCCCGTGTCAGCCAACGAGCCGGTGCATCACATATCGGCCACCAAGGCGGAAACAGATTCCGCCTTTACCATTTCAACACCAGACGATAACTCAACGCAGGCTTCGGGTCCGGCGCCTGCATTTCATCTGGGCGAGGGACATGACAGGACCAGGCCCGAACCGACCTTGGGTTCCGTGCATTCCGCCGCCGCAGAGTCTGTTGATCCCGTGGTTCACAGCCGCGATGGTCGTGAGGAACTCCGTGTATCAGGGCTTTACGTCGAACCCCGGCGCGATAGTGGCGGGTCGCGGCATCCCGATAAAGCGCGCGGTGCTTCTGCGCTCGAGCATGATGGCGCGCATCGCGGCAGCATGGGCCGGTTGCTGTGGGGCGTGCTTGTATTACTGGGTGTGCTGCTTCTGCTGGCGCAGCTGGTTTATGTTTACCGGGCTCCGATCGCCAACAATGTGCCGGCTTTGCGCCCGGTGCTGGAGAACGCATGCGTTTCGCTTGAATGCCGGATTCCTTATGCGCGGCAGATAGACCAGATTGCCATCATGAGTTCTTCATTGCGGTCCGGAACCCCGGCTGCCGCGGTCGCGGCGGCGGCGCCTGATGCTGCGGCCAAGGGTGATGACGCACCAGTCATGTTGCTGCAGCTGGTTCTGCGCAACAACTACGACAAACCGCAGGAATGGCCCACGCTGGTGCTGGATCTGACCGATTTGTCGGGTACCCGTGTGGCGCGAAAGAACCTTCCGCCTCAAAGCTATTTGCCGGCGGAGATCCTGAGCGGGCCATTCAGGGCCGGAAGCGAAATATCCATTGAGGTGCCGATCGTGATGAAGGAAGCAAAAGTGAACGGCTACCAACTCGACAAATTTTTCCATTAAAAGCAGACATGACTGACAAAGTTCTTATATGCGGGTCGGTGGCTTTCGACACCATTACGGTGTTTGAAGGTCATTTCAAGGATCATATTCTGGCCGACAGCATACAGTCGCTCAGCGTTTCGTTCTTTGTGCCCACGATGCGCAAGGAATATGGCGGTTGTGCCGGCAATATTGCCTACAACCTGAGCCTGCTGGATGGCCGGCCCGTGCCGGTCGGTACGGTGGGGCCCGATGCGTCAGACTATATCGCGTACATGCAGCAGCTCGGCATGGATACCAGCATGATACGGGTGCTGCCCGACATGTATACGCCACAGTGCTTTATCACAACCGATCTGGACAACAACCAGATTGCGTCCTTTCATCCGGGCGCGATGATGCGCTCGGCGGAAAACGACCTGAGCGGACAGAACGCCGCCTGGGCAATCGTGGCGCCCGATTCCAAAGACGGCATGTTTGCGCACGCGCGCCGTCTGCACGCCCAGGGCACTCCCTTCATCTTCGACCTTGGGCAGGCCATGCCGCTATTCTCGGGCGAAGACCTGGAAGCAATGCTGCCGATGGCCAGAATACTGACGGCCAACGACTATGAAGCCAGTGTCATCGAACAGCGCACCGGGCGCAGCATGGCGGATATTGCCAGGACCATGCAGGCGGTTGTGGTAACACGGGGCGCCGAAGGTGCAACACTTTATGCCGATGGCACCGAGACCCACATCGAGCCGGTCAAGGCCAGCGAGATCATCGATCCTACCGGTTGTGGTGATGCACACCGTGCCGGTTTGTTATACGGGCTTACCAAAAACTGGTCGCTGATCGATGCCTGTCGTTTGGCTAACGCTATGGGTAGCTTTAAAATTGCATCCAGGGGGCCGCAGAATCATCGCCCCAGCCGTGCAGATATCAGCGCTGTATTGAAGCAGTACTATGGTCTGACATTGCTGGATCAGTAACCACACGACTGAGTCTGGCGCAGGCGCCTGGTCTCACATGTGTTTTACAAGGAGTCTCTATGAGTTCATCCCTTCTTTCGCCCGCAGGCGGGCGCCCTGCTCGCCTCCTTGTCATGGCTGCCCTTGCCGGTTCACTGACAGTGCTGGCCGGCTGCGCCAATGATACCGCCTCTTCGTCCGTATACACCTACGGGCAGGCGCAACGCGAACAGATAGTGCGCCTGGGAACGGTTGAGTCCGTACGCACAGTTACCATCCAGAAGGATCGCACCAGCGGCGCCGGCGCCCTGGCAGGAGGCGCTCTGGGCGGGGTGGCTGCCAGCTCTATTGGTGGTGGCACGGGTCAGGTTCTGGCCACCATAGGTGGCGGCCTGTTGGGTGCCATGGCGGGCAATGCCGTCGAGAACAACATGGGCAAATCCCAGGGGCTGGAAATAACGGTCAGGCTCGACAACGGCGAGACCCGGGTGATTGCCCAGGCAGCCGATGTTGCCATCAGCCAGGGACAGCGTGTGCGCGTCATCAGCGGCAACGGCCCGACGCGTGTCGCTCCGATGTAATCGCATCTTTGGCAGCAGATAAAACAACAGGCGCTCAGGCGCCTGTTGTTTTATCTGCGCAATGATTCAAGGCTATACGCCAAAGAGCGTGTAGGCAACACGCTGAACCACCATCATGGCCACCTGTGCCAGCACCAGCAGAACCAGTGGTGACAGATCAAGTCCGCCCAGGTTGGGCATGATGCGGCGTATGGGATCGAGCAAGGGCGCCGTCAGGGTGTGCAGCACCGGCATGATGGGTGCCATGGGATTTACCCACGACAGGATTGCCTGTATCAGGGTAGCCCAGAGGATCAGGTTGAATGCCCATTTGAGCATGGTCATGAATGCGGCGAGTACGGCCGGCAGCAGGCTTTGCACAGCGGGCAGCGCGCCGGTCAGCAAGGTCCAGGAAAGCAGCAGGAAGATCAGTGCGGTCAGCCAGCACGCCAGCAGGGTGGGCCAGTCGATACGGTTGCCCGGGCTGAGGACCTTGCGCAAAGGCTGAACCAGCCAGTTGGTCAGGCGCAGCACTGCTTGCGAGTAGGGATTGAACGGATGCAGCCGTATTGCAAAGACCCAGGCCCGGATAAGCAAGGCTATGCCGAACAGCGAGAACACAATGCTGATAATGAAATGAAGAATGTCACTTACCATGGTTGGATTGCATGTAATTTCAAACGGTCATTGTCGCACGCCTGTGTATCGCCCGAAAATATTATATTGATCACCCAAAAGAGAACTGCCCGACAGGGTCGGGCAGTTTGGTCAGGCTTTTAGAGAGAACACATTACGCGTCAGGGGCGGCCGCCGGTCGGGAAGGGCCACGATGCTGCCGGGTTAACGGTTTTCTTTGCTTCAGGCGCCGGGTTGTTTGCCTTGGCTGTTTTGGCAGCCGCTTTGGCACTAGGCTTTTTTGGCGCTGCTGCTTTCTTGGCTGGAGCCTTCTTGGCCGGTGCTTTTTTTGCGGGTGCTGCTTTCTTGGCTACTGCCTTTTTAGCGGGAGCTTTCTTGGCAACGGCTTTCTTTGCAGGCGCTTTCTTGGCTGGTGCCTTCTTGGCTACGGCTTTCTTTGCTGGTGCTTTTTTAGCAACGGCCTTCTTGGCTACGGCTTTTTTGGCTGGTGCTTTCTTTGCTACGACTTTCTTTGCTGGTGCTTTTTTCGCGGGTGCTTTCTTTGCAACAGCTTTCTTGGCTACCGCTTTTTTAGCAACGACTTTTTTTGCCGGTGCTTTCTTGGCTACGGCTTTTTTAGCAACAGCTTTCTTGGCAGGCGCTTTCTTCGCTACGACTTTCTTGGCAGGGGCTTTCTTGGCGACTGCTTTCTTTGCGGGTGCTGCTTTCTTTGCTGCTGCCGCTTTCTTTACAGCGACTTTCTTAGCGGGTACTGCCTTCTTGGCGGGTGCAGCTTTTTTAGCTGCCGCTTTCTTGGCGGCCTTTTTGGCTGTTGCCATAGTAATGCTCCTTGAGGTCGAGTCTAAGAGGACGTCCACCCATTTGATATGGCCCCCACGCAATGTGTGCGACCCATCTCAAATGGCGCAAGCGTGCAAAGCATATAGCACCTTGCACGCCTAGAGTCTAACGTAAGCCTTTACTATCTTCCAAGCATTATTCCCAGCTTAACGCCCCGCCGGTCTGATATTCGATGACACGCGTCTCAAAAAAGTTGCGCTCTTTCTTCAGGTCTATCATTTCAGCCATCCATGGAAATGGATTTTCTTCTTGCGCGAAAAGAGGTTCAAGACCGATTTGCTGGCAGCGCCGGTTGGCAATAAAACGCAAATATGATTTGAACATTGATGCGTTCAAACCCAGCACGCCGCGAGGCATGGTGTCTTCAGCGTAAGCATATTCAAGGTCTACAGCCTTTTTGAACAACTCGCGCAGCTCTTCGCGAAACTCGGCTGTCCATAAGTGCGGGTTCTCAAGCTTGATGGTGTTGATGAGATCGATGCCGAAATTGCAGTGCATGGATTCATCGCGAAGTATGTACATGTACTGCTCGGCCGCGCCCGTCATTTTGTTCTGACGGCCCAGCGCAAGTATTTGCGTAAAACCAACATAAAAGAACAAGCCTTCCATCAGGCATGCGAAAACAATCAGCGACTTGAGCAAGGTCTGATCGGCTTGCGGCGTGCCCGTCTGGAAGTTGGGATCGGCAATCACGTCGATGAACGGAATCAGAAATTCATCTTTGGCGCGGATCGAAGGGACTTCGTTGTAGGCATTGAAGATCTCGGCTTCGTCAAGATCAAGGCTCTCGACGATGTACTGATAGGCATGCGTGTGTATTGCTTCTTCAAAGGCCTGGCGCAGCAGGAACTGCCTGCATTCAGGCGCAGTGATGTGACGGTAAGTGCCCAGAACAATATTGTTGGCGGCCAGGGAGTCGGCCGTGACGAAGAAGCCAAGATTGCGTTTGACGATGCGGCGCTCGTCTTCGGTCAGGCCGTTCGGATTCTTCCAGAGCGCGATGTCGCGCGACATATTGATCTCTTGGGGCATCCAGTGATTGGCGCAGGTTGCCAGATACTTTTCCCAGGCCCATTTATATTTGAAAGGCACCAGCTGGTTGACGTCGGTTGTGCCATTGATGATGCGCTTGTCAGCAGCACGAACGCGGCGGCTCGAGTCGGACGGGGCGCTGGCAGCAGCGGCCGGAGCCGCCGCGCTGTTGTCCGGAGCTTGTCGTTGTGGTGTGGCGCCATGGCCGTTGGTGGCTGGCGCTGTGGCGGGGGTGTCGTCCCAGTTCAACATAATGATTTCCTGTGTTCGATTATTGGCAGGCTTCGCATTCTTCGAAGCCTTCGTCACCTGGCCGCATGGTGCATACGGCGCCCAGCACTTCGGCTTCGGGCAATGCTGCGACTGCAGGAGCGGCAGCGGCTGCCACCGGGCTGGTGCCCGCGCCAGACGAGACGGCATTCAGCTCGCCGCCGCGGCCGGTCGATTTCTCGGCGTTGGTGGCGCCGATGGAGCGCAGGTAATAAGTGGTTTTCAGGCCACGCACCCAGGCCAGCTTGTAGATGTCATCGAGCTTCTTGCCCGAGACGCCTGCCATGAAGATATTCAGCGACTGAGCCTGGTCTATCCATTTGGACCGGCGCGCAGCGCATTCGACGACCCAGGTTGGATCAATTTCGAAAGCCGTTGCGTAGAGCTCGCGCAGATCGGACGGAATGCGATCGATGCGTGCCAGGCTGCCGTCAAAATACTTCAGGTCGGCGACCATGACTTCATCCCACAGCTTGCGCTCTTTGAGGTCACGTACGAGGTAGTCGTTGACGACCGTGAACTCGCCCGACAGGTTGGACTTGACGTACAGGTTGCGGTAGTTGGGCTCGATGCAAGGCGATACACCAATAATGTTCGAGATGGTGGCGGTGGGGGCGATTGCCACGCAGTTCGAGTTGCGCATGCCGTATTGCTTGATGTGCGCGCGCAGGGAATCCCAGTCCAGGGTGCTGCTGTCATCGACTTCGACGTAGCCGCCACGCTCTTCGCGCAATAGTGCGAGAGTGTCTTGAGGCAGAATGCCGCGATCCCACAGCGAACCCTTGAAGCTGGCGTAGTGGCCGCGCTCGGCTGCCAGCTTGCTGGAGGCCCAGTAGGCGTAATAGCAAGCCGCTTCCATGGAGCGGTCGGAAAACTCGACGGCGGCATCGGAGGCAAACGGCACACGCATCATGTGCAGGCAGTCCTGGAAGCCCATCACACCCATGCCCACCGGACGGTGACGCACGTTGGAGTTACGGGCCTTGGGCACGGCGTAGTAGTTGATGTCGATCACGTTATCGAGCATGCGCATGGCGATGGTCGTCGTGCGCTCGAGCTTTTCGTGATCCAGGACGTATTGCCCGCCGGCGTCCTGTTTCATGTGGGCAGCCAGGTTGATGGAACCCAGGTTGCAAACCGCGATCTCGCTGTCGTTGGTATTGAGCGTGATCTCGGTGCACAGGTTCGAGCTGTGGACGACACCCACGTGCTGCTGGGGTGAGCGGATGTTGCAAGGATCCTTGAAGGTGATCCAGGGATGTCCGGTTTCAAACAGCATGGACAGCATCTTGCGCCACAATGAGGTGGCCGAGATTTTCTTGAACAGTGTCAGCTCGCCGCGCGCAACCTTGTCTTCGTAGCCCAGATAGGCAGCTTCGAATTCCTTGCCGTACTTATCGTGCAGGTCGGGCGCATCGGAGGGCGAGAACAGCGTCCATTCGCCGTTTTCCATAACGCGCTTCATGAACAGGTCGGGAATCCAGTTGGCGGTATTCATGTCGTGCGTGCGGCGGCGTTCGTCACCTGTGTTCTTGCGCAGCTCGAGGAACTCTTCGATATCCAGGTGCCACGATTCCAGATAGGCGCATACCGCGCCTTTGCGCTTGCCGCCCTGGTTGACCGCAACGGCGGTGTCGTTGACGACCTTCAGGAATGGCACCACGCCCTGGCTTTCACCGTTGGTGCCCTTGATGTGACTGCGCAAGGCGCGCACGGGCGTCCAGTCGTTGCCCAGACCACCGGCATACTTGGCCAGCAGGGCGTTTTCCTTGATGGCGTCGTAGATGCCGGCCAGGTCGTCGGAGACCGTGGTGAGGTAGCAGGACGACAGCTGCGAATGCACAGTGCCCGAGTTGAACAGCGTGGGCGTCGAGCTCATGAAATCGAAGGATGAGAGGATCTCGTAGAACTCGATGGCACGTGCTTCACGATCGATTTCATTCAGGGCCAGACCCATGGCCACGCGCATGAAGAAAACCTGGGGCAGTTCGATGCGACGGCCACGCAGGTGCAGGAAGTAGCGGTCGTACAGGGTTTGCAGGCCAAGGTAATTGAACTGTAGGTCGCGTTCGGCCTTCAGCGCCGCGCCCAGTTTGGGCAGGTCGAACTGGCTCAGTTTCTCGTCGAGCAGCTCGCCTTCAATGCCGGCTTGCAGGAACTTGGGGAAGTATTCGGCGTAGCGGGTGGACATCTCGGCCTGGGAAACTTCTTCACCCAGGACTTCCTTGCGGATCGTATGCAGCAATAGCCTTGCAGTGACCTGGCTGTACGAGGGGTCGTTCTCGACCATGGCTCTTGCCGAGAGGATGGCAGACTTGAAGACTTCATCGACCGGGATGCCGTCGTAGATATTCTTGACGGTTTCCTTGAGGATGCCTTCTACATCAATTTCGTGTGGCAGGTTTTGGCCTGCTTCGGTAATGGTGGCGCGCAGCTGGGCCAGGTCGAGCGGGCGCACAATGCCGTTGTCGGTCACATTGAGTGCGGGCTCTGCGGCGGGGGCGGGTGCCGCCGTATTCTGCGCGCGCTCCTGGGAGCGTTTTTCGCGATACAGCACATAGGCACGCGCCACGTCGTGCTCACCGGAACGCATCAGTGTCAGTTCGACCTGGTCTTGAATTTCTTCTATATGGAAGGTACCGCCGCTGGGACGGTTGCGCACCAGGGCGTTGACGACCTGAGCCGTCATGGTTTCAACCAGTTCACGCACGCGGGCCGAGGCCGCACCTTGCCCGCCATTGACGGCCAGAAAGGCCTTGGTCATGGCAATGGCAATCTTGCCTGGTTCGAAGCCGACCACTACGCCATTGCGACGGATGATATGGAAATTGCTCCATTGCGTGTCGCGACCGCTTTCGACGGGGGCCGGTGGGCTTGAGGGGCGAAGAGCGGCGGTGCCGGACTCGGGTGCTTGAGTAGTTTGCATTGATGCTCCTGGGGTGAAAATGGCGCGCAAAAGGGCGCAAGTTCAACAGCGTTTCGTTTGGTGGTATTGGGCATGGCTTGTGGTTTGCCATGCGATGCCGCAGCCTGGCTTTGGTAAGCTGCGACCACAATATGTTGTGGTTATTGATTAATTAAGCACTAATTGTAGTGAGAGCCCATGAAGCATGCAAGCTCAAAAAGTGCTTGATTTTTTATTTATTTGTGCTTGGCCTGGGCGTGCGAACGGGGCAAAGCCGCATGGAGCCTTGCTTGCTGCGCCTTGCGCCGGCTGAACGGGCTCAGGCCCGAAATCGTGAGATATTGTTAACGGACATATTGGGCTGGCGCAGGCTGTCTGATACGTTTTGAAGGCGCGTGCGGAAGGTCTGGACGGCAGACATCTTGATGTGGCCATAGCCCCTGACGATTTGAGGCAGGTCGGCCAGTTCAAGCGCCGCATCGTAGTTGCGGGCGTTCAGGTTGCCCAGCATATCCCGCAAGGCGGCCTGATATTCGCCGACAAGCTTGCGCTCGGTCTTGCGCTCGCTGGTGTACGAGAAAATGTCCAGCCAGGTTCCGCGCAGGACTTTACCGTGAGCCAGTACGCGCAGGAATTTTTCAGTCGCGGGCCCAAAGCTGACCTTGCGGTGGATTCCGGTATGTGGATCGCGGCGCGCCAGGACCGGCGGTGCCAGATGAAAGCGCAGGGAAAAGTCGCCTTCAAATTGTTCATGCAAGGCTTTGCGGAAGGATCCGTCGGTAAACAGGCGGGCCACTTCGTATTCATCCTTGTAGGCCATGAGCTTATACAGTGACTGTGCAACCGCTATCGCCAGGCGGGGGCGTCCTTGGGGTTTGAGGCTGCGCTCGGCCGCGAGAACCTGAGCGACCAGGTCACTGTGCTGTTTTGCGTAGGCGGCGTCCTGGTAGTCAGTCAGTGCGGTCCGGCAACGCGCCATGATGTCTTCCAGCGACTCGGGAAAGTGAATGACGACGGCCTGCTCGCGGGCACGTCCACGCGGCGTGAGCTCCTGTGGGCGGGACGCAGCCAGTCGTCCGATTTGAAAGGCATCCTGGTTGGCTTGCACGGCAACGCCGTTCAGCTTCAGCGCATGCATGATGGCCTGCAGGCTCAAAGGAATGGCGCCGTGTTGCCAGGCAAAACCCAGCATCAGCATATTGGCCAGGATGCTGTCACCAAACTGCCTTGTTGCCAAAGTGTGAGCGTCCAGCAGCTTGCTGTTCTGTTCACCCGCCGTTCGGCGCAACTGTGCGATCAATCCTTGGGGATCCAGGCTGACTTGCGGGTCGCGGGTGAACTCGGGTGTGGGTGCGAGATAGGTATTGATGACGGCCAGCGTTTGCCCCGGGCGCAGGGTTTGGAGGACTTCGGGCTTGCTGGCTGCCACAGGGTCACACAGAATGGCAACGTTGGCCTGCTGCGGGGCAACCCGTACAGCACCCGGCTGGTGCGCATCGGCGGAAAGCCGGATATGGCTGATGACGGCACCGCCTTTCTGCGCCAGGCCGGTGATGTCCAATACCGAGGCGGCCCGGCCTTCAAGGTGCGCTGCCATGGAAATGATTGCGCCAACCGTAATAATGCCGGTGCCACCGATACCTGCTACCAGCACGTTGCAGCATGACTCATGTTGCTGGAACTCGGGCAGCGGCAGTGCAGCCACCAGGGCCTGCAGGCGTTCGCGCTCGTCGGGAGAAGTGTCGGCCGCCTTGCGTGGCCTGCCGCCCACCACAGACACAAAGCTCGGGCAGAAGCCATCGACGCACGAGTAGTCTTTGTTGCAACTGGATTGATCAATGGCGCGCTTGCGGCCGAATGGTGTTTCCACCGGTGTCAGCGACAGGCAGTTCGATTGCGTGCTGCAGTCGCCGCAGCCTTCGCAGACACTGGTGTTGATGAACAGGCGGCGGGCCGGATCCGCCAGCGTTTTCTTTTTCCTGCGTCGGCGTTTTTCGGCGGCGCAGGCCTGGTCATGTATCAGCACCGTGACGCCGGGGATGTCGCGCAGTTCACGCTGCAGGGCGTCCAGTTCGTGGCGGTCGTGCACGGTAACGCCGGCCGGCAAACTTGCGCCGCGATACTTCTGTGGTTCATCGGTGGTGATCACCACGCGGCTGACACCTTCGCCCAGCATTTGCTGACAGATTTGTGCAACCGAGATCTGGCCGTCGACCGGCTGGCCACCTGTCATGGCTACGGCATCGTTGAACAGAATCTTGTAGGTGATGTTGGCCTGTGCAGCGACTGCTTGCCTGATGGCCAGGTAGCCTGAATGGAAATAGGTGCCTTCGCCCATATTCTGGAAAACATGAGGCATGCGGATAAAGCGCGACAGCCCTATCCAGTCGGCGCCTTCACCACCCATCTGGGTAAGCCCGCTGGTCTCGCGGTCCATCCAGGTGGCCATGTAATGGCAGCCCACGCCGGCATGTGCCTGGCTGCCTTCAGGTACTTTGGTAGACGTGCTGTGTGGACAGCCCGAGCAGAAATAGGGGCGCCGTGTCAGCGCGGCCGAGGCTTGCGGTATGGGAGCAGGCTTGCCGGCAAGAGCGGCTTCGGCGATGACAGCGGGTTGAGTCTGAATTGTGGGGTCAGTCTGACGCAGCCAGCGGCACAACAAAGCGGCAACGATGGCGGGGCTGAGCTGGCCTTCTCCGGGTACCAGCGCCTGGTGGTCCAGACCGTGTTTGCCTGCAACCGAGGGGCGTTGTACATGGTTGTACAAGATGTCCTTGATCTGGCTTTCGATAAAGGGGGCTTTCTCTTCTATGACCAGTATGTGGTCCAGCCCCTGGGCGAATTGCAGAAAGCCGTCTGTGGCCAGTGGCCAGCTCAGCCCGACCTTGTAATGGCGCACTGAAGAAAGTGGCAGGTCGGGCTGTTCCCGGGCCAGCTGCGACAAGGCATCTTGCGTGTCGAGAAAGGCCTTGCCGGTTGTGACGATGCCCAGCCTGGCGCCGGGCGCCGCGTGCACCGTGCGATCCAGCGGGTGCCGTCGCGAAAAGGCTTTGACCGCCTCCAGGCGTTCGGCCATGCGGTGTTCGATCGCAGGAGTCAGGAAATCGCGGGCACTGTATTCAGGGCCTGCGCCACGCACGTCATCGGGCAGCGTCGGGTTGGCCTCGAGCGTGAACGATCGGCCGCTTTCTACGGTTTCAGTAACCGCCTTGAACGCCACCCAGGCGCCGCTGTAACGGGAAAGTGCCCAGCCCCACAAGCCGAACTGTTCGTATTCATCGACGGAGGCTGGGTGCACAACAGGTATGCCCCAGGCCTGCAGCGAGGTTTCACTGGCGTGTGGAATAGAAGAAGAGGCAGCGGTGTGATCATCGCCAACGATCATCAGTACCCCGCCGTGGCGCGATGCGCCGGCCGCATGGCCGTGGTGGATGGCGTCGCCCGCGCGGTCGACCCCCGGGCCCTTGCCGTACCACATGGCGAATACCCCGTCGACCTGCCTGTCATCGCGTACACCGGCCTGCTGCGTGCCCATGACCATGGTGGCGCCCAGATCTTCATTGATGGACGGCAGGAAACTGATGTGGTGCTGTTCCAGCAGCGACTGTGCCCGCCACATGGCCATGTCTACGCCGCCCAATGGGGAGCCGCGATAACCGGTTACGAACCCGGCGGTGTTCAGTCCGCGCGCCTGGTCGGCCCGCTGTTGCGACAGCAGCATGCGTACCAGTGCCTGGGTGCCGGTCAGGAATATGCGTCCTGTGCCGGCAGTCAGGTTGTCGTCCAGTTGGTAGTCCTGGTCTATCAGGGGCTGAGCCATGCTTGTCTCCATCATTTCTTCCATGATAAAGAATGGGCGGGGGTGTTTTATTGCGTATTCGTATCGTAAAATCCCTAGTTAACGAAACAAATATTTCGTCAAAGAGAATATATGGATAATATTGACGTAAAAATCCTGCAGGCGTTGCAGCAAGACGGCAGGGCATCCGCACAGCAGCTGTCAGATCAGGTTGGTCTGTCGACAGCGCCGGTGTGGCGCCGGGTCAAGGCGCTCGAGGCGGCGGGGGTCATACAGGGCTATTACGCTCAGGTCGATCGCCACAAAGTCGGTTTGCCCGGATGCATGTTTGTCCAGATCAGTCTTGATCGCCATTCGGCCGATATCGTGGAAAATTTCGAACGCTCGGTGCGCGATGCGCCCGAGATTCTCGAGTGCTATGCGGTAACGGGTGATGCCGATTTTCTGCTCAAGATACTGGTGCCCAGCCCGGAAGAATACGATCGCTTCCTGCACCGCTTCCTGTTCAACCTGCCCGGCGTGCGCCAGACGCGCACGATCGTCGCGCTGCGTGAAATCAAGCACGAACTGAAACTGCCGCTATAGCCGTCTGCGGCATAGTGGTTCAGGTAGAATAATTTTTGACTCCCGATTTTGGCCGCCGTTCTTGTACAGGTGGCCAGCGCCACAGCTGCTGGTGGCTTTGAAAGGACGCACTATGGCTATTTCTCTTCTTCGTCCGCGTACCGTGTACGCGAGTTTGTTTGCTGCGGCGCTGGTGGCCGGCTGTGCCGCACCCAGCGCCCCTCCGGCACCAGAACCCGAACCTCCTCGTTGTCAGGCGGCTGTTGCCGGCGATGCCCTGGTGGGCAACTGGCTGAGCGTGCGCAAGCAAAAAGGCGTGGCCGGCGAGCTGCGCACACTGTTCACCCTGCATGCCGATGGCACCATGGCCTACACCGAGCAGCTCAAGCGCGGCAAAAAACCGTCGCAGGGTCTGGCGGAAACCGGTTGCTGGGAGCGTGAACAGCAAATCCTGACCATGCGCACGCTGGAATCGAACGGCGCTTCGGTCAACCTCGATGATCCGATCTATACCAACCGCTACCAGATCGTCTCGATGGGCGAGAAAGCCCTGTCATTGAAAGACGCCGACGGCACGGCGATTACCGCAAGACGTATGTCGCCCGGGTATCGCCTGCCGTTTTAACCGGCGCGTTCAGAGTGCGGCCAGGCGCTCGAGCACCAGGTCGCGCCCCAGGATAGCCAGCACGGCGCCTATGCCCGGTGTTTGTTTCTGGCCGGTTACTGCCAGACGCAGCGGAATCGCCAGCTTGGGCATCTTCACGCCATGCTCGGCCAGCATGGCCTTGATAAGGGCGTCAAGTGTTTCCGTGGTCCAGTCGGGCAGGGCCTTTGCCTTGACGGCGAATTCGGCGAGCAAGGCATGTGCTGCATCGTCAAGGTGTTCGGCTGCCAGCTCGGGGCTTGCGGGTGTGAACGGAGCACAGAACAGCATGGCGCCATCGGCCAGCTGGTTCAGTGTTTCTGCGCGATCTTTCAGCAGGGCCATGACGGTTTGCAGGTCGACGGCTTCCGGGTTGCCCTGTTGTGCAAGGATGCGTGGCGCCACACGTGCGGCCAGGTCTTCGTTGCTGCTTTGCTTGATATAGTGGGCATTGACCCAGTTCAGCTTCTTGGGATCCCATTGCGCAGCAGACTTGGTCAGGTTGCGCGTGTCGAACCATTCCACCAGCTGTTCGCGCGTGAACAGTTCGTCGTTGCCGTGGCTCCAGCCCAGGCGGGCCAGATAGTTGATCATGGCTTCGGGCAGATAGCCGTCTTTGTCGTATTCCATGACGCTGACTGCACCGTGGCGTTTGGACAGCTTCTCGCCATCGGGGCCCAGTATCATGGGCAAGTGGCCATATTCAGGCAGGGTACCGCCCAGCGCGCGCAGAATATTGATTTGCCTGGGGGTGTTGTTGACGTGATCGTCGCCGCGCAACACATGGGTGATTTTCATGTCCCAGTCATCGACCACGACACAGAAGTTATAGGTAGGCGTGCCATCGGGGCGGGCAATGATCAGGTCGTCCAGTTCGCTATTGTCGAAGCTGATGGGGCCTTTGATCAGGTCGTTCCAGCCGGTTACACCTTCGGTGGGATTCCGGAAGCGCACGACGGGCTTGCGGTCGGCCGGCACGGGCGGCAGGGTTTTGCCAGGCTCGGGGCGCCAGGTGCCGTCGTAGCGCGGCTTCAAGCCGGCAGCACGGGCCTTCTCGCGCATGGCATCGAGCTCTTCGGGGCTGCTGTAACAGTGGTAGGCAGTGCCGTCCTGAAGCATTTTCGCGATCACTTCACGGTAGCGGTCCATGCGCTGCATCTGGTAGAAAGGGCCTTCGTCTGGTTGCATGCCCAGCCATTGCATGCCGTCCAGAATGGCCTGAACGGCTTCGGGCGTAGAGCGTTCCAGGTCGGTATCTTCTACGCGCAGTACGAAAACTCCCTGGTGATGGCGGGCAAATGCCCATGAAAACAGGGCAGTGCGTGCACCGCCCAGATGCAGATAGCCGGTGGGAGACGGGGCAAAACGGGTACGAACGGGCGAAGAGGTGGACGAGGTCATGGTTAGTGGTTAGGCTTTAACAAGTAATCGTCCTATTTTAAAGTACAGATCAATCAGTGTTGAAATTCGGATAAAACATGCCGCGCCATCGTCTTGCCGCATTATTTGAACCCACCAGCGTGCTGGTGCTTGCCGATCATCCCCTGCCGGTCGAGCATGCGGTGCCCAAGGGTTTGCAACACAGCATTACCTTTGTTGATGCGGGTACCGAAGGGCTTGTCACCTTGCCTGACTCGCTCGCCGGGGTGACGGGGCAACGACTGGATCTTGCCGTCGTCTGTCTCCCTTCGGCGCGGCTGCCCGCTGCCCTCGATGCGCTCAGGGTGCACCGGCCGCGTGGCCTGATCCTGCTGCTGCATCCCCAGGTGTCCGGTGATCCGGTGGAAGACATGGTGTACTGCCGCAGTTGGGGCAATCTGAATGATTGCGCCGTGCTGGGGCCACGGGCCTTTGGTGCCCAAAGACCACATCTCGGGGTCAATTTCAGCCAGCAACCCGAAGCGCCATTGGCCGGACGCGTTGCGCTCATTGCACAATCTCGCTCCATAACCGCGGCGGTGCTCGATTGGGCCGAGGATATCAGTCTTGGCTTTTCCACTGTGGTTTCGGTGGGTGACGAAGCGATCGTCGATGTGGCTGATGTGCTGGACTATCTGGCCATGGACGCCCGCACCGACAGCATTGCGCTTTATCTGGAAGAGGCATCATCGTCCCGTCGCTTCTACAGCGCACTGCGCGCCGCCGCCAGCATCAAGCCGGTTGTCGTGCTCAAAGCCGGTCACAGCAGCGGGCAGGCGGCACAGGAAGCCGTCTTCAATGCCTTGCTGCGTCGGGCGGGGGCGGTACGCATACAGTACTTCGTGCAACTGTTCTCGGCCCTGAAGGTAATGGTTTACAACCGGCGTCCGCGTGGGCGCCGTATCGCCCTGTTCTCCAACGGCCAGGGCGCGGCCCAACTGGCACTCGACGTCATCAGTGGCAACGAGGCGGTGCTTCGGGCAGAACTTTCTGCCGCGACCGTGCAGGCTTTGGGCGCCTGCCTGGAACCCGCGGCTGATATCGGCAATCCGATTGTGACCTACGCCGGGCTGGGGCCAGACGTCGCGCAGGGCGTCATGGATATCTTGCTGGCCGATCCGGGCGTAGATGGAGTACTCGCACTGCTGTGTCCCGATCCCTTGTCGGATCTGCAGGGCGTGGCGCGTCAGTTGGCCGACCTCGCTCCCAACGCACGCAAACCCATAGTGACCTGTTTTTTGGGCGACGCCAGCATGCGGCCTTTGCGCCACATGCTCGATGACATAGGCACGCCGGCCTTCCGGACCCCGGAATCTGCGGCCAATGCATTTGGCATCCTGAGCGCTTATCACTATAACCAGACGCTGGCCCAACAGATGCTGCCGCCCGAGCCCCTGGGCAAGCCGCCCAGCCTGGACCAGGCGCGTGCCCTGGTCGGCCGGGCTCAAAGCGAACGTCGTACCAGCCTGGACCAGGACGAATGCAGGCAGCTGCTGAGCTGCTTTCACATACCGTTGCAATACACTGATTCCGGGGCAGACTGCGATCACGATCCAGGCTGGCCGATGGCAATACGTGTGCAACGCGACAGCAATCTGGGCCCATACATCATGTTCGGTGCCGGCGGGCAACCCGCCCTGATGGCCAACGCCCACGAGGCGGTCGAGCTACCGCCGCTGAACAGTTATCTGGCCCGCAAGCTGGTCTTGCGCAGCAGTTTGTGGAGCCGTGTCCTGTCACGAGAGCTAAGCCCGTCAGCATTCGAATGTTTGCTGGACGTGCTTGAGCGTGTCTCCGGGCTGGTCAGCGAGTTGCCGGGCCTGGAGTCGTTGTCGATCGATCCTCTGTACGTCGACGACTCGGGTTTATCGGCACGTGGGGTCAGCGTGACATTAACCAGCTCGTCGATGCTGGTGTCCCCCGAGACCTCGGGGTATCGCCACATGGCCATTCACCCTTATCCGCGCCGGCTGGTGCAGTCCAAAACGTTTTCTGACGGCATGGCCTGGATGCTCAGGCCGATACGGCCCGAAGATGCCGAAGCCCTGCAGACGTTCATACGTGGCCTGTCCGACCAGTCACGCTATATGCGCTTTGTGTCCATGATGCGCGAGCTGACCCCCCGCATGCTGGCCCGCTACACTCACATCGATTACGACCGTGAACTGGCACTGGTGGCCACCGTGCAGGTTCCCAACCCCGAGAACCGTGGATTCCCCCAAGAGCAGATCGTGGGTTTTGCCCACTATTTGCGTAATGCTGACGGACGGGGCGCGGAATACGCACTGGTCATCGGCGATGACTGGCAGCGGCGCGGCCTTGGGGCGCAACTGATGAGGGGGCTGATAGACGCCGCGCAGGAGCAGGGGCTGACCTATATAGATGGACTGGTGCTGTCCAGCAATCAGCCCATGCTGGGCCTGATGACCTACCTGGGTTTTCAGGTGGATGCCGATCGCGACGATCCAACCATGCGGCGCGTCTGGCTGGATCTGGGTGAAACGCGGCAGTACAGCTAGGGCCGGTTGATAGGCCCTAGGCCAATACCTTGCGCAGGAAGGCCGCGATGGCGACGACCTCTTCCAGGCATACCGAGTGCGGCATGTTGTAGGTATTCCAGGCAAGTGAGTAGCCCATGTCCTGCAAAGCCTGGCGCGAAGCTTCGGCGCGGGCCAGTACCACGACGGGATCCATGACGCCATGGGCCAGGAAGATGGGGGTGTCCTGGTTGGCAGGGTGTCGTTCGTGGTCGACCTTGTCGATCATGGGCAGATAGCCCGACAGGCCGATCAGGCCGGCCAGCTTCCGTGGGTGGCGCAAACCGGTTTGCAAGGTCATGGCGCAACCCTGCGAAAATCCTGCCAGCACGATCCGTTCGTCGGGAATCCCGCGCTGGTTCTCACGTGCAATCAGTGCTTCGATGGCCTGTTGCGATTGGACCAGCCCGGCTTCATCTTCGCGGCGTACCAGCTCGGGGGTGAATATGTCGTACCACGCACGCATGGACATGCCATTGTTGATGGTGACGGGGCGTACGGGAGCATGTGGAAACACGAAGCGGATGGCGGGCATGTCGCCCAGCTTGAGCTCCGGGACCAGCGGTGCAAAGTCGTTGCCGTCTGCCCCAAGGCCGTGCAGCCATATCACGGCACGCTCCGGATTGGGGCCGGTTTCCATCTCTATGCATTCCAGCAGTTCTTGGTCGTTCATTGGGACTCCGAGTCATTAAGCGATTTAAGCGCCTGGAACAGCGCCCGATAGTGTTTGCGTTGGGGATCCTGCCCCGGCTGCAGCAAGGCGTTGGCCTTGGCTTCCTTGCGTCCTTCCCGGATCAGGGTGCGCAGGCGCTGGATGTCGGCACCGGGGTATTCGTTCAACAGGCCGGTCAGCGCGTCATCGTCGGTCAGCAGCAGGTCGCGCAGCGCTTCCAGGCGATGCATTGCACGAGTCTGTTCGCGCGAGCCATTCTTCCAGATATCAAGTTGCTGTCGTATGGCATCGGCATCTGCTTCGCGCATCAGTTTGCCGACATAGTGAATCTGCCTTCGCCGGCCCTCCCGGCTGGTCGTGCGCTGTGCCAGACGTACTGCGTCGTGGAGCTTCTCGGCCAGGGGCAACTGCTTGAGCTGATCGGGCGAGAGCTCGACCAGCTGCTTGCCCAGCTCTTGCAGCGCCAGCATTTCGCGCTTTACCTGCGACTTGCTGGGGCCGTCGTAGCCGTGGTCGTCATCTTCTGGAGTATCGGTAGGAATATTTGACATATGAATGGAAAAAGGTGCGATGACCGAGAGTCTTTTCTGCACAGAAGGAATATAAGGCGTATCGTATCTTAAACCTGAAACCGGGCCGAATTACGGCGCGGTACAGCAGGTACAATTCCAGACCTAGTCTTTTGCCTGAGCCTCCATGAGCGACCAATCTGCATCCTTTCTTCCTATCGCCCAGAACCAGGCGCGTTTCCGCGAACTGGTCAGCGAAGCGTTGTCCCATGCCAAAGCCCTGGGAGCCTCTGATGCGACCGCCGAAGTGTCCGAAAGCCGCGGGCTTTCGGTCTCGGTGCGCAACAACGATATCGAAACCGTCGAACAGACTCGCGATCGCTCGCTTGATGTCACTGTGTTTGCCGGCCAACGGCGCGGTTCGGCGTCTACTTCCGACTTTTCTCCCGAAGCGCTGCGCGAGACGGTTGCGGCTGCCTGGCACATCGCGAGCTATACCGCTGCCGATCCGGCAGCAGGTTTGCCCGAGGCCGGCCTGCTCGCCACCGAGTTCCCCGACCTGTCACTGCATCACCCGTGGGATATTTCCGCCGAGGGTGCCGCAGAGCTGGCCATTCAGGCCGAGCGTGCTGCCAACAAGACCAGCAAGCTGATCACCAACACCGACGGCGCTTCAGTCGACACCTACGAAGGCCATTTCGTGCTGGGCAACAGCCGGGGCTTCATGGGAGGGTATCCGTATTCCCGCCACAGCCTGTCAGTAGCGCCGATAGCAGGGCGCGGCGCCAACATGCAGCGTGACTACTGGTATACAACGGCACGTGCGGCAAGCGATCTGGCCGACCCGGCCGCTGTGGGGCGCTACGCTGCCGAACGTACCCTGGCGCGCCTGTCGGCGCGACGCATCAAGACCGGACGCTTTCCGGTGCTGTTCGAAGCTCCGCTGGCTATCGGCCTGCTGGGTGCGTTGGTACAGGCCACCAGCGGCGGGGCGCTCTATCGCAAGGCCAGCTTCCTGCTTGATTCGCTGGGCCGGCAAGTACTGGCCGATCACCTTGACGTAACCGAGAACCCGCACATTCCGGGCGCCATGGGTAGTTCTGCCTTTGATAGTGAAGGGGTACGCACCGCTGCGCGTGACGTGGTCGTTGCCGGAGCGCTGCAAGGTTATTTTCTGTCTACCTATACCGCACGCAAGCTGAACATGCAGACCACCGGCAACGCGGGCGGCTCGCATAACCTTTCCCTCACCTCGCGACTCACCCGGCCAGATGACGACTTTCGCGCCATGCTTAAGAAAATGGATACGGGCTTTCTGGTCACCGAACTGATCGGGCAGGGGGTCAACTATGTGACCGGCGACTACTCGCGCGGTGCCTTCGGCTATTGGGTGAAAGGCGGTGAAATTCAGCATGCGGTACAAGAGGTCACCATCGCAGGCAATCTGGCCGATATGCTGCGCCAGATCGTTGCGGTAGGGGCCGACACCATTACCCGGGGATCCAAAACCACGGGGTCCATACTCATAGAGCAAATGGCTATTGCCGGGCAGTAATTGGTTACAACCCGTGTGGCTCGGTGTAATATCGTGGCTGTCGTACTTTGCAAAAATATTTGAATGCCGAAAGGAGAGCTTTACATGCAGCGTCGTTCATTTCTAAAAAAAGCGGGCTTCGGAGCCGTGGCAGGTTCCGCTGCCGTAGCCGCACCCGTCTTTGCCCAAAGCAACCCCAAGATCAGCTGGAAGATGACGTCCACCTACGGGCCGTCGCTTCCTCCTCTTTTCTCCACGGCGGAAATGTTCTGCAAGATGGTCGAAGAAGCTTCCGATGGCAACTTCTCGATCCGTCTGTATCCGGCCGGTGAAATCGTTCCGGGCTTTGGCGTCATGGACGCCGTCGGCAATCGCACGGTAGAGTGTGGCCAGACCGCGTCTTACTACTACTATGGCAAAGATCCTTCTTTCTGCTTCGACACCGCAGTTCCATTTGGGCTGAATGCCCGTCAGCTGAACGCCTGGATGTACGAAGCCGATGGCCTGAAGCTCATGCGTGAATTGTTCGCGCCGCGTAACATCATCAACTTCCCCTTCGGTAACACCGGTACCCAAATGGGTGGCTGGTACCGCAAGGAAATCAAGTCCATCGCCGACCTGAACGGCCTGAAAATGCGTACCGCCGGTTTTGCCGGAGAAGTTCTCTCCCGCATGGGCGTGGTGCCTCAGCAAATTCCTCCTGGCGATATCTATCCCTCGCTGGAAAAGGGCACGCTCGACGCGGTCGAATTTGTCGGTCCGGTCGATGATGAAAAGCTGGGTTTCCAGAAAGTCGCCAAATACTACTACTACCCCGGCTGGTGGGAAGGCTCCGCACAACTTTCCTTGTATGTCAATGACACGGCCTACAACGAACTGCCCAAGCAGTATCAGTCGCTGATCGATACCGCCACGCGCGCTGCAGGTTCACGCCTGATCAGCAACTACGATGCGAACAACCCGGCTGCGCTGCGTCGCCTGATCGGCAGTGGCGCCGTGCTCAAGGCCTTCCCGCGCGATGTCATGGATGCTTCCTTCAAGGCTTCCAACGAAGTCTATAAAGAATTCTGCGACAAGAATGCCGGCTTCAAGAAAATTCACGACAGCTACATGGGCTTCCGCGACGGCATCGTGCCCTGGTTCCGTGTTGCCGAAGGCTCTTACGATAACTACCTGGGCCTGGCTCTGGCCAACCAGAAGAAGTAAGGTTTTTGCCCTGGCCCGGTTCACCGGGCCGCAATTGCCCCGCCAGCCAGTCGCTCATCTGGTTGCCGGGGCTTTTTTCATCCCCTGAAATCTGCGGGGGCATGGATTTTGTGGCAAGGCCGCCTCGTTTTGCTGTCTGCCGGCGCTTTGGCTTGGCTCTTGGCTGGCAAAAATGCGCTAATGTGTTAAGATTATGGGCTTTTCTGGCTAATTGCACGGGCGAAACACAACGCTTAGGCAGGTTGGAACGAATATTCCGGCTGGAAAAATCCTTTGTTTTTTGCTGAAAACCCGGCAAAAAGAGTTTGCATGACGCCATCACGGTTGCCTTGGGCGCCGGGCACGCAAACTATTTTCTTCTATTAGGAACCATCATGAAGACCTTTGTGGCCAAGCCGCATGAAGTCAAACGTGACTGGTACGTGATTGACGCCAAGGGCAAAGTCCTCGGTCGTGTGGCCAGCGAAGTCGCACGTCGTTTGCGCGGCAAGCACAAGCCAGAATTCACGCCCCACGTTGACACCGGCGATTACATCGTCATCATCAACGCTGCCGATATCGTTGTTACCGGTAATAAGTCGCAAGACAAAAAATACTATCGCCACTCGGGCTTCCCCGGCGGTATTACCGAGACCAACTTTCAGAAACTGCAAGAGCGTTTCCCCGGTCGCGCCATCCAGAAAGCCGTCAAAGGCATGCTGCCCAAAGGGCCGCTGGGTTACGCCATGGCCAAGAAGCTCAAGGTTTATGCCGGCGCCGAGCATCCTCACAGTGCTCAGCAGCCCAAACCGCTGGAAATCTAAGGATAGGTCATGATCGGTAATTGGAACTATGGAACTGGGCGCCGTAAAACGTCGGTCGCTCGCGTGTTCTTGAAAAAGGGCTCGGGCAAGATCGTGGTAAACGGCAAGCCTGTTGATGAATACTTCGCTCGCGAAACCGGCCGTATGGTCGTGCGCCAGCCGCTGGAACTCACCAACCACCTGGAATCGTTTGATTTTCACATCAACGTTCACGGCGGCGGTGAAAGCGGTCAGGCAGGTGCAGTGCGTCACGGTATTACCCGCGCACTCATCGACTACGACGAGTCGCTCAAGTCGCCTCTGAAACAGGCCGGCTTCGTCACTCGCGATGCTCGTGAAGTCGAACGCAAGAAAGTCGGTTTCCACAAAGCACGTCGCCGCAAACAGTTCAGCAAGCGTTAATCTGCTGTACTCGGGCCTCAGGGCCTTGCAACACAAAGCCCTCAGCCCAGCTGGGGGCTTTTGTCTTGGACGTCCGCCAGCGTCGTACCGTGCAACAGCAAGTTTGTGCTACGGGAATACCCCATACGCCTCGCGCTTGTTGCATAATCTTAATTGTTGATGAACGTTTTTTTGGGATTAATTATGACTTCGGCAGCGGTATCACGGATCAAAGTGGGCATAGTAGGTGGCACAGGCTATACGGGCGTCGAGCTCTTGCGTCTGCTTGCCCAGCACCCCTATGTTGACCTGACGGCCATTACTTCCCGCAAGGAAGACGGCATGCCGGTGTCCGACATGTATCCCAATTTGCGCGGCCACGTGAACATCAGCTTTCAGTCGCCCGACAAGGCTGCGCTCGAAGAATGCGACGTCGTGTTTTTTGCCACACCCCACGGTGTGGCCATGAGCCAGGCCGAACACCTGCTCAAGCACAACGTGCGCATCATCGACCTGGCCGCCGATTTTCGCCTGCAAGATACGCAGGTGTTTGAACGCTGGTACAAAATGCCGCATTCATGTCCGTCGGTGCTGGCTGATTCTGTCTACGGCCTGGTCGAGCTGAATCGCAATCAAATCGCCAATGCCAGGGTCATCGGTAATCCGGGTTGCTATCCCACTACGGTCCTGCTGGGGCTTGCCCCCGTGCTCGAGGGTGGACGCAAGCTGGTCGATACCGCCAATATCATTGCCGATTGCAAGTCGGGGGTGTCGGGAGCGGGTCGCAAGGCTGAAGTCAGCACACTGTTCTCCGAAGCCAGCGATAACTTCAAGGCCTACGGTGTGGCCGGCCACCGCCATCATCCTGAAATTTCCGAGCAGTTGCAGAAGCTTGCCGGCGGGCCGGTAGGGTTGGTGTTCGTGCCGCATCTGGTCCCCATGATACGCGGCATGTTCTCGACCCTGTATATGCGCATCCTGCCTGAAGCCCGCGATACCGACTTCCAGGCACTGTTCGAACAGCGCTACGCCAACGAAGCCTTTGTCGATGTCATGCCGGCAGGTAGCCTGCCTGAAACCCGTTCTGTGCGTGCTTCCAACCAATTGCGCATTGCCGTGCATCGTCCCGGTGGCGGCGATCAGCTGATCGTTCTGGTCATCCAGGATAATCTGGTCAAGGGCGCATCCGGGCAGGCTGTTCAGAACATGAACCTGATGTTTGGCTTTCCGGAGTCGGCCGGGCTTACCCATGTGGCAGTCCTGCCGTAACACCTGATTGCCGTATAAGGGGAACTCGCGCTCGTCCAGGCAGTCTGTTCCTGCATGAATCATAAAAATCCGGCACCAGAAGGTCAGGCAGTACCCGCATCCAGTCGTTCGGCTGCGGTGCTGCTTGCCGTGCTGGCACTGCTGCTGGGCCTGGCAGCGGGTATATTCGGCGCCAGGTACTGGCTTCAGACCGAGGCCAGTCGTGAGTACGACACCATGAGGCAGGGCCTGCAAAGCCAGCTTGATGAGCGCGATACGCAGCTGGCGGGGGCGCTTGCCCAGGTCGACGCGCTTACCGGCAAGCTCGTGGTCGAGGAAAGTACACGCAAAGGGCTGGAAGCCAGCCTGCAGGCCGCTCAGACCGAGCTGGGGGCTGCACGAGATCAATTGGCTTTCTTTGACCAGTTGCTGCCGCCGGGCCCCAAAGGGGCTGTCAGCATCCGCGCTCTTGAAGTCCTGCGGCTTGGCCCCAGCTTACAATACAAGACCTTGCTGATGCGCAATGCCCCCGAAGACAGCCTGTTCTCGGGCGAGCTGCAGTTTACGGCGAGCGGCAAGCAGGCCGACGGAAAAAAGGCCAAGGTGATACTCGAGGCCGTGCTGGCCCCCGGTTCTGATGAGACAGCCGCATCAGAAGCCAATCCCGAGAACAGCCGGCTTGCCATCAGCTTCGACGAGTTCCAGCGCTCCAGCGGCTTGCTGGCTATCCCCCAGGGGTTCACGCCGGAAAGCGTAACGCTGAATGTGCTGGAAGGAAAAAAGGTGCGTGTGTCGCGCACCGTGAAATTGCCCGACCTGCCTGCGCCCGAATAGCGCAACCCGCAAGCAGGCACTGAATATTTCATCACTGGCAGGGTGCCCTTGTCGGCATTGCTTCATGGCCAGTGGTATAGTTGTTTCATATCTAGCAACCGCCTTATGGTTGCCACGGAGTACCAAATGATTGCTCAAACCGAAACCGTTGACCTGCAGGCCCCGCCGTCACCCCTTATTTTCACCGACGCTGCGGCAAGCAAGGTAAAAGAACTCCTGGCCGACGAAGACAACCCCGATCTCAAGTTGCGCGTATTCGTGCAGGGCGGTGGTTGCTCGGGCTTCCAGTATGGCTTTACGTTCGACGAAACCATCAACGACGACGACACCACCATCGACAAGGAAGGCGTACAGCTGCTGGTCGACCCCATGAGCTTCCAGTATCTGGTCGGCGCAGAAATCGACTACAAAGATGACCTGGAAGGCGCCCAGTTTGTTATTCGCAACCCCAACGCCAACTCCACCTGCGGTTGCGGCTCTTCGTTCGCGCCCTGATACACCTGCCTGCGTCCCGGCCTAGGCCGGGTATTTGCATCCCAGCACCGTAACCTGACCGGCCCCTGTTACTGCAGGCAGGCCGGCGGCGTGCCCGTGGTCGTGCGCCCAGGCCAGCCAGGCAAAGGCCAGCGCCTCGACCAACTGCACCGGTACACCAAGGTCCGAACTGGGACGGACGTGCGCCTGCAACAGGCTTTGCAGATCCCGCATCAAGCCTTTGTTCAGTGCACCTCCGCCGCAGACAATGACCTCGCAGGTGTCGGGCGCTTGCCCGGCAATAGCCTGAGCCACCGTATGTGCCGTGAGTCGTTGCAGCGTTGCCTGGATGTCCTGGTCGCCGGCAGCGCGTGCGCCAAACTGTTCCAGACGCTGAGTCAGCCATTGCCAGTTGAACAGGTCACGGCCTGTGGACTTGGGTGGGGCCAGCGCAAACCATGGTTCACTGCCCACCAGATATTCCAGCAGCTCGGGGCTGTACTGCCCTGTGGCGGCCCAGGCGCCATCCGCGTCATAGGTATGGCCTGTTTTCGCGTGCACCCACAGATCAAGCAGCACATTGGCCGGCCCCGTGTCGAAACCACGGATGCCGTTTTCGGCATCGAGCAGGGTGACGTTCGCGATACCGCCCAGATTCAGCACGGCGCGAGGCTGCGTATCGGAAAAAATCGCATGGTGAAAGGCGGGTACCAGGGGCGCGCCCTGGCCCCGTGCCGCCACGTCGCGCGAACGAAAGTCGGCAATCACGGCAATACCGGTACGTTGGGCAAGCAGGGCGGGTGAGTTGATCTGTATGGTATAGCCCGCGGCGGGGTTATGTCTTACGGTCTGGCCATGCGCGCCGATTGCGCGAACCTGGGCAGGTTTAACGCCGGCCGATTCAAGCATCGCCAGAGTGGCCTGTGCGTACAGCTCTGCCAGCGCATTGCCGGCCAGTGCAGCGCGTTCCAGCTCGTTCGGGCCGGGCATGTTCAGCGCCAGAAACTCTTCACGTAGCGCCCGGGGCATAGGCAGAGAGATCGAGCCCAGAATGGCGGGCCGATCGCTGGCGGCAAAGTCGGCCAGGACGGCGTCCACGCCGTCGGTGCTCGTGCCCGACATCAGGCCGATATACAACGAAGCTTGGGTCATGAGGAAAGAGGCTGCGGCGCGCCGGTCAGTTGCGGGCGACCTGGACGGTCCCGCCCTGCATCTGTGCCAGGTAGCCGATGTGATCCTTGTATTGCGCTATGGCCTTATCAAACGCTTTCTTCTGCGCCGGCTCGAGTGTGCGCGCAACGGGCAGCTCGATGGACAGTGGGTCGATAGGCTTGTTATTGACCCGGAACTCGTAGTGCAGGTGTGGGCCGGTAGCCCAGCCGGTGGAACCTACATAGCCTATCAGCTGACCCTGGCTTACCTTGTCGCCTTTCTTCAGGCCTTTGGCATAGCGGCTTTGATGGGCATAGAGCGTGCTGTAGCCATTGTGATGCTTGAGGATGATGGTGTTGCCATAGCCTCTTTTCGAGCCTTTGAATTCAACCACGCCGTCGGCGGTGGCATGGATTGGGGTGCCGGTGCGAGCCGCGTAGTCGACCCCGCTGTGGCCGCGCCAGCCGCCGTGCACGGGATGCTTGCGCATGCCGAAGGTGGAGCTGATGCGAGTGAACTTGAGTGCAGTGCGCAAGAAGGCTCCCTTCAGGCTGGCACCGTTGAAATCGTAGTAGCTGCCAGACTGACCCTCTGGTGCGAACCATACCGCTTCATAGGTTTTGTTGCGGTTGGTGAATTCAAGCGCAAGGATGCGGCCGGCACCGACTTCCTGGCCTTCGTGCGAGTATGTTTCGTAAATGATGCGGAAGTGGTCGTCCGTGCGCAGATCGCGGATGAAATCAATCTTGCTGCCCAGAATTTCAGTCATCTGCATGGTGATGGCGTCAGGAATGTCGGCCTGGTCGGTGGCGCCGAACAGGGAATTCTTGATGGTGCCTTCGGCGATTCGCGTTTGTACGCTGACTGCCTGGGTTTTCTCGGCGGCGGTGAAGCCGCCCTGCTCGTCGGGTGTGATCTCCAGCCAGCGCGAGACGGCCTGACCTTTTTCCGTGGCGTAGGGTGTGTGCTGGTAACGCAGCCAGGCCAGGTTGCCGTGCTGGTCGTGGGCCGCCTGCACATTGCGCCCTGGATAGAGCTTGTAGATGGAGCGGGCGTTCTTGTCCTGGATAAGGAAGGGCAGCAAGCCCGATTCACGCACGCGCAAGCGCTGAAGCAGTGCCGCCAGCGTATCGCCCGAGCGGATCTCGGTCTGGCTGATGAATGGAACGGAATAATTGTTCTGTGCTTCAGGGAAGGGGCTGGGCAGATCCAGGGTAAGTCGGGCTTCGTAAACAGCAGGGGTTTCAGGCGGTTGGACCACGGCCAGGGCCGCAGCAGCCGCAAACAGCGCCAAGGCAACGAAAACAAGGCCGTTGCGAAACAGGTGATGAGGGCGGTGGTTACGAACAATGGTTCGATAAGAGGGATTGGGCGGGGTCCCTTTCTTGAACATAAAGCAAAACCTAGAAATGCGCTGCTGAATTAGACGAATATTGCGCCGGCACGTTATGCTAGCGTATTAAGCCTGATTTTTCGAGCATTTTTTTACCTTTCCCCTTTTTTGAATCCTGTTCTTATGTCGTCGACCGAAGCGCCCATTACCCCACAAATCGAAGAATACCTGCGTATTGCCAAAAGAGGTTGCGACGAATTGCTGGTAGAGTCCGAGTTTGCCAGGAAGCTCGCCCGCAGCGAGAGCACCGGCACACCCTTGCGTATCAAGCTGGGGCTGGATCCTACCGCGCCGGATATTCACCTTGGCCACACGGTCGTGCTCAACAAAATGCGCCAACTGCAAGACCTGGGCCACACAGTGATTTTCCTGATCGGTGACTTCACGTCCATGATCGGAGACCCCAGCGGACGCAACGCCACCCGGCCCCCGCTGACCGCCGAGCAAATCCAGGAAAATGCCAAAACCTATTACGCCCAGGCCAGTCTGGTGCTGGATCCCGCGCGTACCGAAATCCGCTACAACTCCGAATGGTGCGATCCCCTGGGCGCGCGCGGCCTGATACAGCTGGCGTCCCGCTATACGGTGGCGCGCATGATGGAGCGTGAAGACTTCACGCGGCGGTTCAAGGGCGGGATACCCATTTCGGTCCACGAATTCCTGTATCCGCTGATGCAGGGTTATGACTCGGTTGCCCTGAAGGCCGACCTTGAACTGGGTGGCACCGATCAGAAATTCAACCTGCTGGTAGGCCGCGAGCTGCAAAAGGAATACGGACAAGAGCCGCAATGCATTCTGACCATGCCGCTGCTCGAGGGCACCGATGGCGTGGACAAGATGTCCAAATCCAAAGGAAATTACATAGGCATTACCGAGGCGCCGGAATCCATGTTCGGCAAGCTCATGTCCATCTCGGACACCTTGATGTGGAAATATTTCGAGTTGCTGTCGTTCAGGTCCATGGATGATATCGCGCGGCTGCAAAATCAGGTAAAAGAGGGCATGAACCCACGGGATGCCAAGGTCATGCTGGGTCAGGAAATCGTCGCGCGCTTTCATACGCAGCAGGCGGCACACGATGCACTGGCTGCGTTCGAAGCACGGTTTCGCGATGGCGCCATCCCCGAGAACATGCCGGAAGTGCAATTGGGGGCGGCTCCGCTGGGCATACTCAAGGTGCTGCGTGAAGCAGGGCTGGTTGCCTCGGGCTCCGAAGCGCAGCGCAATGTCGAACAAGGGGGTGTCAGGGTTGATGGCGTCCGCATCGAGGATAAATCGTTGCAGCTTGCGGCCGGCACCTATGTAGTTCAGGTGGGCAAGCGCAAGTTTGCCCGTGTCACATTAACTGGCTAAAACGCCATCTGGCGGCAGCCGCCATAGGAGTTCACCATGAAACTTACCAGTGAATCTTTTGCAGACCAGGGCAATATCCCGGAACGCAATGCCTTCGGCAAGATCGACGGACAAAATCATGTCGCGCTTGCAGGCAATGCCAATCCCCATCTGGCCTGGTCAGACGCGCCTGCCGCAACCCAATCGTTTGTCGTGATCTGCCACGACCCCGATGTACCCAGCAAACCCGACGACGTCAATCAAGAGGGCCGTGAGATTCCCGAGACCTTGCCACGTGTGGATTTCTACCACTGGGCTCTGATCGACCTGCCGGCGACTACCGTCCAGATTGCCGAAGCGGCATACTCCGACGGTATTACGCCGCGCGGCAAGGCCGGGCCGCTGGCGCTTGACGGTACGCGTCAGGGGGTCAATGACTTTACGGTATGGTTCGCAGCCGATCGCGATATGAACGGCGATTATTTCGGCTACGACGGACCATGCCCTCCCTGGAACGACGCCATCGTGCATCGTTATATTTTTACGGTTTACGCGCTGGATATCCCCGAACTGCCCTTCGAGGGCCGGTTTACCGGGGCGGATGTCATCAAGGCCATACAGGGGCACGTGCTGGCGCAGGCCTCGATCACGGGCATCTATACACTCAATCCACGACTGGCCGGATCTGCTGCTTAAAACTAACGCGCATAAGGCCATGAACCCGGTGTGCACTTGAACGGCGCACCGGTGTATTCAAGCTAAAATATGCGCTTATTCTTCGCCATACGCGCACTAACCTTCAGGATATATCCATGTTTGACCGCACTCGTACTCTCGATCTCGTCGATGCCGACGTCTGGGCAGCCGTTCAGAAAGAAAACGTTCGTCAAGAACAGCACATCGAACTGATCGCGTCTGAAAACTACACCAGTCCCGCAGTCATGCAGGCGCAGGGTACGCAGCTTACAAACAAGTACGCCGAAGGTTATCCCGGCAAGCGCTATTACGGCGGTTGCGAATACGTCGACATCGTCGAGCAGCTGGCTATAGACCGCCTGAAGGAAATCTTTGGTGCAGAGGCAGCCAACGTGCAGCCCAACTCGGGTTCCCAGGCCAACCAGGGCGTGTACATGGCGGTGCTCAAGCCCGGTGATACCGTTCTGGGCATGAGCCTGGCCGAGGGCGGACACCTTACCCATGGTTCGCCTGTCAACGCTTCCGGCAAACTCTACAATTTCGTGTCCTATGGTCTGGACGCTAACGAAGAGCTCGACTACGACCAGCTGGAAAAGCTGGCCAAAGAGCACAAGCCCAAGCTCATCGTGGGTGGCGCTTCGGCCTATTCGCTGCGCATAGACTTCGAGCGCATGGCACGCATTGCACACGAGAACGGCGCCTTGTTCATGGTCGATATCGCCCATTACGCCGGCCTGGTTGCCGGTGGCGTGTATCCCAACCCGGTACCGCATGCCGACTTTGTCACGTCGACCACGCACAAATCGCTGCGCGGTCCGCGCGGCGGCGTCATCATGATGAAGGCCGAGCACGAAAAAATCATCAATTCGGCCATCTTCCCCGGCATACAGGGCGGCCCCCTCATGCACGTGATCGCCGCCAAGGCGGTTGCCTTCAAGGAAGCGCTGTCTCCCGAGTTCAAGGACTACGCAGCCCAAGTTATCAAGAACGCCGACGTGCTGGCACGCACCCTGGTCGAGCGCGGCCTGCGTATCGTGTCGGGCCGTACCGAAAGCCACGTCATGCTGGTCGATCTGCGTGCCAAGGGCATCACCGGCAAGGAAGCCGAAGCCGCGCTGGGCGAAGCCCATATCACCGTCAACAAGAACGCCATTCCCAACGATCCTGAAAAGCCGTTTGTCACCAGCGGCGTGCGTTTGGGTACGCCGGCCATGACTACCCGCGGATTCAAGGAAGCCGAGGCCGAACTCACCGGGCATCTGATTGCCGATGTGCTTGATAATCCACGCGACGAAGCCAATATTGCCGCTGTACGCCAGCGTGTTAACGAGCTGACTGCACGCTTGCCGGTTTACCGTTAATACCCTCAGCCACCATGAAATGCCCATTTTGCAGCAGTTTCGATACCCAGGTTATTGATTCGCGGGTCTCGGAAGAGGGCGACACCATACGCCGCCGACGGCGGTGTACGGCATGTGACCGGCGCTTCACCACCTACGAGCGTGCCGAACTCGTCATGCCGGCGGTGGTCAAGCGCAACGGCACGCGGGTCGAATTCGACATCAACAAACTCCGTGCGAGCCTGAGCCTGGCGCTGCGCAAGCGCCCGGTCAGCACCGAAGACGTTGATGCCGCGGTTGCCCGCATTGAGGAAAACCTGCTGGTAAGCGGCTTGCGCGAAGTCGAGTCCGGCAAGGTCGGCGAACTGGTCATGAGTGAACTCAGAAAACTCGACCAGGTTGCCTATGTACGATTTGCATCGGTGTACAAAAGCTTTGAAGACATAGGCGAATTCGTCAAGGCCATCGATGAAATTCAGGTTCCGCCCAGGCCGTGACGCTGGAACAGACGCTGCGTGACGAACGCTGGATGCGCCAGGCCCTGACGCTGGCTGCAAGCGTGCTGTATGTTACGGCGCCCAATCCGCGTGTTGCCTGCCTGATCGTGCGCGATGAGCGGTTGCTGGCGTCGGGCGCGACCCAGAAGGCGGGAGGCCCGCACGCTGAAGTCATGGCGCTGCGCCAGGCGGCCGAGCAGGGCGTATCAATAGCGGGTACCACCGTCTATGTCACACTCGAACCTTGCAGCCATCATGGGCGTACACCGCCATGCGTGGATGCCCTGATCGCAGCCAGGCCGGCCCGCGTGGTGATCGCCATGACTGACCCCAATCCACTGGTGGGCGGGCAGGGCGTGGCCAGGCTCAGGGCTGCGGGCATTCCCGTTACCACTGATATCTGCACCGAAGAGGCATTGGCGCTTAACCCGGGCTTTGTTGCCCGGATGACCCGCAAGACCCCATGGGCATGGCTCAAGCTGGCGGCTTCGCTCGACGGACGCATTGCCTTGCCCAACGGCGAGTCTCAGTGGATTACGGGCCCGGCGGCGCGGGCCGACGGCCATCATTGGCGCGCCCGCAGCTGTGTGGTGCTGACCGGCGTGGGGACTGTCCTGGCCGATGACCCGCAGATGAACGTCAGGCACGTCGAAACTGCCCGGCCACCCATAAAAGCCATCGTCGATACCCGGTTCCAGGTAGCAGAGCATGCACGAATTTTCGATGGAACGCCGGCCTGGGTGTTTACCTGTCTGTCAGATCCGGAAAAAGCCGCAAGGCTTGCTGACCGTAATGTCCGGGTGATCGAGTTGCCGTCGGCCGGCGGTCGTGTTGATCTGTCTGCCATGATGCGCTGGATGGGCGAGCAAAGTATCAACGAAGTCCACGTCGAAGCCGGAGCACGGCTGTCGGGTGCGCTGGCGCAGGCGCATTGCGCCGACGAGCTGCTGGTCTACATGGCCCCCATGCTGCTGGGCGATGGCATAGGTATGGCCAGCCTGGAGCCCTTGCAGAAATTGGCGCAAGCGCAGCGTTTCGAGTTCGTGGAGACTACCAGGCTGGCGCCCGATGTGCGCTTGAGGGCGCGCCAGCCGGATCACTGGAATACTTTGCTGCAGGCGTTGCAGCATTTGAATTGAAAGGTAAGGTATGTTTACAGGCATTGTGGCTGCGGTTGGCAGCATCACCGAGGTTGTTCCCTTCAATGACGGCCAGCAGGACGCGGGTGTTCGTTTGAAAGTGCAGGTGCAGGATTTCCTGTGCGAAAGCACCAAGCTGGGTGATTCCATCGCCATACAGGGCGCATGCATGACGGTGGTGGCCCTGGCACACGACACCTTCAGCGTGGACGTATCGCGCGAAAGCCTTAACCGCACAACCGGCCTGGACGCCGTAGGCGAAGTCAATCTTGAGCACGCGTTGCGGCTGGGCGATACACTGGACGGCCATCTGGTCTCGGGACATGTCGATGGACTGGGAGAGGTCAGCTGGTTCGAACCTGTGGGTGAATCCTGGGATCTGCGCATAAGCGTGCCGCAAAACCTGGCCAGGTATATGGCCTACAAGGGATCGGTGACGGTCAATGGTGTGAGCCTGACCGTCAACCAGGTGGATGACCAGCCCGAAGGCTGCGAGATCCGTATCAATCTCATCCCGCATACGGTGCAAGTCACTACCCTTAAGAATCTGGTTGCAGGCGCTCAGGTTAATCTTGAAATCGACACCATCGCGCGTTATGTGGAGCGTATGGTTGCACTGGGAAGCGCCGGCGGCTAGCCTGGCCAGACCTGTTCCAGCGCCGTCAGGCCATTGGCCATGGCAGGCGTTCCTGGCATTGAATGCAGGGGAAATCTCGATGGTATTTCGTCGCCGGCATTGCTACAGTAGCAGGCAAAAGGAGAGAAAATGCCAGAACTGGAGTTCGACTACGTTATCGTGGGCGCCGGAACCGCGGGCTGCCTGCTGGCCAATCGCCTGAGCGCCGATCCGTCGAATCGTGTCTTGCTGATCGAGGCCGGCGGCAAAGATAACTATCACTGGATACGCATCCCGGTCGGTTATTTGTACTGCATCGGCAACCAGCGCACCGACTGGCTCTATAACACCGAGCCCGATCAGGGGCTGAATGGCCGGGTGCTGCGATACCCGCGCGGCAAGACACTTGGCGGATGCTCCAGCATCAACGGCATGATCTACATGCGCGGCCAGTCCCGCGATTACGACGGCTGGGCAGAACTGGTCGGCGACGATGACTGGGCCTGGGAAAGCTGCCTGGCCGATTTCAAGGCCCACGAAGATCACTACAAGCTCGATCCGGCCGGCAAGGAAACCACGGCGGCGTCATTTGGCCAGTTCCATGCCGCAGGCGGTGAATGGCGCATCGACAAGCAACGCCTGCGCTGGGATATTCTTGACGCCTTTGCGGCTGCGGCGCAGCAGGCAGGCATTGCCGCGACCGACGATTTCAACCGTGGCAACAACGAAGGCGTAGGCTACTTCGAGGTCAACCAGAAAAACGGCTGGCGCTGGAATGCAGCGAAGGCGTTTCTCAGGCCCGCTTGCACATCACGCGCCAACTTCACAGTCTGGACACACTCCCAAACCGAGCGTCTGGTATTCGAGCGCCTGCCAGACGGGCGCCCCCGATGCGCAGGCGCCCTGGTGCGTCGCAATGGAAGCACTGTTACCGTCAAGGCAAGAAAAGAACTGGTGCTGAGCGCCGGCAGCATAGGCACGCCACAGTTGCTTCAACTTTCTGGAATAGGCCCGAGTACCCTTTTGCAACAACACGATATTCCGGTGCTGGCCGACCGGCCGGGCGTAGGTGCGAACCTGCAAGACCACTTGCAAATACGCACTGTGTTCAAAGTGCGCGGCGTAAAAACACTTAATGACATTGCCTCCAGCTTGTGGGGCAAAGCCATGATAGGGCTGGAATATGCCGTCAAGCGCAGCGGGCCCATGAGCATGGCGCCATCGCAGCTGGGCGCATTCACGCGCAGCGACCCCGCGCAGCCCTACGCCAACCTTGAGTACCACGTCCAGCCCCTGAGCCTGGAAGCCTTCGGCGAACCCCTGCATCGCTTCAACGCCTTTACCGCCAGCGTATGCAATCTGAATCCGGGCAGCCGGGGCAGCGTCAACATCAAAAGCGGCAACATAGACGACGCACCGGCCATCGCCCCAAACTATCTAAGCACACCTCAAGACCGCAAAGTCGCTGCCGACTCGCTGCGTGTTACGCGCAATATTGTTGCCCAGCCGGCCCTCGCCGCCTACCAGCCCGAAGAATACAAGCCAGGTGTGCAGTTTCAGACTGACGAGGAACTCGCCAGGCTGGCGGGTGACATCGCGACAACCATTTTTCACCCGGTGGGTACGGCAAAGATGGGCCGGGCCGATGATCCGGCTGCAGTGGTCGATGCACACCTGAAGGTATACGGCGTGGAGGGGCTGCGAGTGGTCGATGCCAGCATCATGCCGACCATTACCAGTGGCAATACCAACAGCCCGACGCTGATGATCGCGGAAAAAGCCGCCAAATGGATATTGGCGGGAGTGTAAGATCGCCGGCAAATGCACAGAAGGCTCAGATTCTGATAGAATGGCGGACTTCGCTTTATCTAGATGCAAAGATAAGCCAAAATCAGGACAGGTGGCCGAGTGGTTGAAGGCGCACGCCTGGAAAGCGTGTATACGTGAATAGCGTATCGGGGGTTCGAATCCCCCTCTGTCCGCCAGGAATTCGTCTACAACAGTAGATAACAGTATCAAAACCCGCATGTTTAACGCATTGCGGGTTTTTTTACGTACGCCAGAATGGCACAGATTCTGCCAAATTGACCATAAATTGTTGATGCATTACGATATTTAAAATCGTAATACCCTCATTTTTTAAGGCTCACCATGGCGGATGCAACCACTCTGACATCAAAAGGGCAAGTCACTGTACCCAAGGAAATACGGCAACGTATGGGCCTGAAGCCCGGCGATAGAATTGCTTTCTCGCTGCTTAGCGATGGGACCTTGGTCGTGCGTCCCAAAGTTAGGCGTGTAACAGACTTGGCTGGACTGCTGCATCAACCAGGCCAAAAGCCAGTGCCTCTCCAGGGCATGACTGTTGACCTGACGGTCGATGACGCCGCTTCATGAGCATCGCCGTAGATACGAACGTACTCGTCCGCCTCTTGACTCGCGACGATGAGGCTCAGTGTGCAGCAGCCGTTCGAGCTGTACAGGCCGCAGCAGAAGTCGGTGCACCGGCGCTGATCTCATCCGGGGTGCTGCTGGAAACGGAATGGGTGCTCCATAGTCGCTACAAGCTTTCGCCGGTGCAGATCCAGCAAGCTTTTGGTGCAATCCTGGAGACATACGAGCTTGTAGTGCAGGAACAGGCCACAGTGGAAGAAGCTCTTATGCTTTGGCGCAATTGGCCTGGCTCCGACTTCGCCGACTGCATGCATGTTGCCAACGCGGCCCGGCATGCGTGCACTCTGGTGACGTTTGATCAGGGTGCCGCGAAGTTGCCAGGGACTGCAATCGTCCCCTACTAAGTAAATCGCAAGCGGCCTTGTACCTGTGTACTTGGCGCGCCTGCACAAAGTCTGATGGTGCGCAATGCGCTCAAGCGATCTCGGGAATGGTTTCCTTGATCGCTTTCAGCAGCTTAAGCGACAGCTCATCCAAATCTGCTGCTGTCATGGCAAGGCTCAAATAGACATCGCCTCGACCGGCCAGCCGTATGCCCTGTTCCATGCATCGTAATAGCAGCAATCGACGGAATGCTATTGTTTTTTCGGTGACATCGGCTGCGCGTAGCGGGCGATCCTGACCATAGTGCAAGGAGAACATTGAGCCATGGCCAGTCAAATGTACGGGAAGGCCGGCAGCGGCAATTTGTGTTTCCAGCGACTGCTTGAATGCCTCTGTCAATTCATGAAATGCCTGGGCGCGCTCTGGTGTGTATACCGTGGTCAGCCCCGCTAGGCCGGCAGACATTGAGATAACATTGTTGTTGAAAGTCCCGGCATGTTTCAGGCTGGCTGTGGAGCGCGGGTCAAAGCGCTCCATGATTTCTTGTTTGCCACCAAAAGCACCAAAGGGCATTCCGCCTCCGACATACTTACCCAGGGTTGTTAGGTCGGGAGTCAACTTGACGAGACCTTGCACACCTTGCGGGCTGCAGCGCGACGTCTTCACTTCATCAAAAATGAGCAGGCTCTTGGAGGCACTCGTAGCTTCGCGCAAAACTGTCAGAAACTCATCAGTACCGGGAATGTTTCCGCCTGCGCCGAGTATGGGTTCCACCAGAACAGCGGCAATCTGTTCTCCTTGTTTCTCGAACAGAGCTCGAACCGCCGCAGGGTCGTTGTAGGGCAAGACGATATAGTCAAAAGGGACATTCATGGGGCTGCCACCCCCCGCGAATGTCATAACACCGCCATGGTAGGCGCCGTCGAATACGACGATATAGTCGCGTTTTGTATAGGCTCGTGCTGTAACGAGTGCAAAGAGATTGGCTTCAGTTCCCGAGTTGCAGAAACGCACTTTATCGATCGAGTCGAAACGCTTGCAAATGAGTTCGGCCAGCTCCGCTTCCCACGTATTGGGCCCGCCCAGGGTCAGGCCACCCTTCAAAGCAAGCTCTATCGCACGATGGATGGCCGGTTGCTGATGCCCATAGAGCCCGGCAGAGAACTCACCAACGCAGTCAAGATATTCCAAGCCGTCCACGTCGATTACCCGGCTGCCTTTACCTTCTCTGATTACGAGCGGAAAGGGATCATAATGAAGCACAGTGCGCGTGTTGCCACCGGGCATCCATTGACTGGCGTTATTCATCGCCTCCATGCTGCGTGGGTGCGTGGCAATGTAACGCTCCGTCAGGCGCTGCAGCGCGTCTTTGTATTCGGGGGTCATATCAGTCTCGTGTCAGTGGGCAAAGTGGTTAGCGCGGCATCCAATGCTTTGGAAAACAGCCGGGTGACTTCCAGAATGTCAGCGCTGCTTATGTTGTACGCTGGTGCAAATACGACGTGGTCTCCGCGTATTCCATCTATCGTGCCACCCCCGGGGTATACCATCAGGCCCTGTTGCAATGCACTCTGCTTGATACGGGCGTGCATCTGCAGGGCTGGGTCGAACGGTGTTTTACTGTTGGTATCGGCTACCAGCTCAACGCCGATGAACAGGCCACGTCCCCGAACATCGCCTACATGAGGGTGGTCGGACAGTTGTTCGGATAAACTGTCGCGGAGCAGCGCACCTTGCTTGCGGACGTTGTCGAGCAGGTTGTCTTGTGCGATCACCTGTTGAACGGCGAGTGCCGCCGCGCAGGCAACAGGGTGTCCCATATAGGTGAATCCGTGCTTCAGCGTACCGCTGCCGTCCGTCAGCGCCTCCACCACGCGCTTGCCTACGAGCGTGGCTCCAATAGGTTGATACCCACCACCAAGGCCCTTGGCGATAGTCAGGATATCGGGGGCGACGCCATCGATCGCGCAGGCGTACATCTGACCTGCACGACCGCTGCCACACATGATTTCGTCTAGTACCAGCAGCACGTCATAGTGATCGCAGATCTGGCGTATGCGTTTAAGGTATCCAGGCGCCGCTGGAGCGCAGCCTAGTGTTGCGCCGACTACAGGTTCTGCGAAGAATGCTGCAACGTTGTCCGGACCCAGCTCGATGATTGCGGCCTCCAGTGCATTGGCTGCCCGCAGGCCGTAGTCATCGTCTGATTCATCCGGGCGACGCAACCGGTATGAATAGCAAGGATCGATGAAATGAGCGTCGAACAGCATGGGGGCGTAGGTCGACCGGCGACCTGGGTTGCCGCTGATGGATAGCGCACCCATTGTCGCGCCGTGATAGCTCTGGCGGCGCGCGATGATGCGAGACTTCTCGGGTTTGCCGCGTTCCACCCATGTTTGCCGTACCAGCTTTAATGCAGCTTCAATGCTTTCCGAACCGCCGGAGGAAAACACGACACGCTCCATTCCTGCTGGAGCGTCCTTCAGCAGCATGGTAGCCAACTCCTCGGCCGGCTCGGAAGTAAAGAATGATCCATGGCTATACGCGATACGACTTAATTGTGTCGCGATGGCTTCAGCAATGCGCGGTTCGCCATGCCCCAGGCACGAGACTGCCGCGCCGCCGGAAACGGCATCGAGATACTCTCGCCCATCTTTGTCGTATAGCCGGACGCCTTGGCCGGAAACAACTGTTGGCAATTGATTTTGCAACTGACGATGCAGGATTCGTGTCATATCAGGCCTGTTGCTTGTAGTAGCCATTTCGATAGTCGATTTCGAGTGATGCAGGGTCGCGTTCCGCGGGGTCACCATAGCCACCACCGCCAGGCGTGTTGATTTCAATCCAGTCCCCGGCCTGTAATGCAAAGTCCTCGCCTTTTGACAAGTGTTCCGGTGTGGTGAGTTGTCCGTTTTGGCTGATGTGGATCGTGTTGGGGGCGCCGGGTTGACCGCCCAGTATGCCCGGAGGGCCTGTGCGGCCGTGCTCCATCAAGAATGAGGCTTTGCCGGTGCCACGCAGCAAGCGAATCCGATAATTCACGCCGAATCCACCCCGGAATTTGCCCTCGCCACCAGAGCTCTCGCGCAGCTTGTAGTGCTCGAACAATAGAGGATATCTTTGTTCAAGGATTTCAACCGGCTGGCTTTTGGATATGCCGATTGTGGAGCAACCGTTGGTTACACCGTCTCCGTCCCACCAGCCTCCGTAGCCGCCTCCGGAGAAGTAGTACATGATGTAATCGTGGCCTTCTTCAGGATCAAAGCCTCCCAGGCCCAGATTCCCGCTGGTTCCGGCAGGAGCAGCGAAAAGGCGGTGGGGGATGGCATTGGCCAACGCTAAAAACACTGCCTCCATGATCCGTTGCGATACCTCTGCAGCACAACCTGCGACTGGCCTGGGGTACTCGGCATAAAGGAAGGTGTTATGCGGTTTCTTGACATGCACCGGACGGAAGCATCCGGCATTGAGGGGTACATCGGGGAAAACATGTTTCATGGCCAAATAGACCGATGAGAGCGTAGTTGCCCAAACGGAATTCAGCGGGCCGGCGCAAGGTGCACTGGAGCGTGACAGATCAAAGTGAATGTCCGATCCAGAAACGACGATGTCCACGCATATTTCAAGAGGCTCGTTCACGATGCCGTCGCTATCCATATAGGCCGTGGCACTGTAGCTTCCATCCGGGATACTGTCGATATGTGCACGCATGATGCGTTCGGAACGTACCTCCAATTCCTGAATGGCAGCTTCTACAGTATCCTGGCCATAGCGATCCAGCAGGCCGGTCAGACGTTTGGCTCCAGCCGTCAAGGCTGCTATCTGTGCTTTGATATCGCCGATCCGCTCGTCTGCCACGCGGATATTTGCCAGCACCAGTTTGACGATCTCGGGATTCATGATCCCGCGGTCTACCAATTTGATGGGCGGAATCCGCAGGCCCTCCTGGTGGATTTCGGTTGCTGTGCTGCTAAAGCCGCCCGGCACCATTCCACCCGTATCGGGCCAGTGGCCGGTATTGGACAGATGGCACCAGAGTTTGCCTTTGTAATAGAAGGGTCGCACCATCTTGACGTCCATCAGATGTGTGCCGCCCAGATAAGGGTCGTTGACCAGAATGACGTCTCCGTCATTCAGGTCATCTCGTTCGGCGCAGACGCAGCGCGTGGTTTCCTGCATGACGCCTACAAAAATGGGTAAACCCAGGGCGCCTTGCGAAATCAATCTGCCGTCGGCAGGCCCATAAATGCCATTGGAGCGATCGAACGACTCGGAGATGACCGGAGAAAAAGAGGTTTTCTCGTGCACCAGATCCATTTCGTTGCAGACTTGCTGAAGACCTTTTTCAATGACAGTCAGAGTCACAGGGTCAAGTGATTTTTCGATTGACATGAGTGTGTTAGACCTTTTGACTGGTTTCATGAGAAAGGACTGCAGAGGCTTGTTTGCTTACGTTGATCAGGATATTTCCGAAGGCGTCAATGATGCATGTGGCGCCCGGGTCAATCACAATGGTTGTGTCAGATTGCTCCACAATCGCAGGGCCTTCAAAATGGCTTTCTGCAGGCAGCAGGTCGCGGTTATAGATGGAGGTTTCATGCCATGCCCCGCCGAAGTAAACCTGTCTTGTTCCGGTTTTGGCTTCCGCCAGCGTGCCAGCCACGGGTTGGAAAATATTCAGATCTATCTTCTGGCGTATGCCGATGACGGTTGTACGTACGTTTACCAGCACCGGCCGCATCTCGGGCAACGACAGATCAAAGCGCTCCAGATACGCCGCCGCAAAATCGTCTCTGACCTGCTGGACGTCGAACTCGCCGGTGGGGACAGGGATGCGCAAGACATGAGACTGGCCCCTGTACAGCAGGTCCACTTCATTGCGTATTTCCACATCGGACAGCACGACATTTTCACGCTCAAGCAGCTCCTTCCCTTCCTGTGCTTGAGCCGCCATGAGCGCTCTTATCTGTTGGGCGTCGATTTCGTCAAACGGCTGATTGACCGTCTGGACGAAGTCATGGCGAACATTCGCCATGATGCAGCCCAGTGCCGATGTCAAGCCGGGGAAGCGGGGAACAATGATGCTGGGAATGCCGAGTTCACGGGCAATGGCCACAGCATGGAGCGGGCCAGCTCCGCCATAGGGCATGAGTGCAAAATCACGAGGGTCGTGGCCGCGCTCGATGGAGACCAGTCGTATAGCGCCGGCAAGATCATTTACTGCGACGTCGATAATCGCTGAGGCAACCTCCAGGGCGTTCATGCCCAATTCTTTGCCAAGCTGTTCTTCCATGGCGAGCTTGATTTTTTCAAGGGACGCCTGGGCGTTGGAACCGGTTATGGAATGTGGATTGATACGCCCGAGCAGGAAATTGGCGTCGGTGATGGTTGGCCGTTCCCCACCACGGTCGTAGCCGATGGGGCCCGGGTACGATCCTGCACTCTCCGGGCCGACACGCAGCATTCCCGCCTTGTCCAGGCGCGCGATGCTGCCGCCGCCCGAGCCGATGCTGTGAATGTCTATCATCGGGATACGGATGGGTACAGCGTACGCGAGATCCTTTTCTGCGGTGATGATGGGTTCACCGTCTACAACCAAGGCTACATCGTAGCTGGTGCCGCCCATGTCGCCGGTAATGACATGCCGTATGTCCGAGGCCTTGGCTATTTCGGCGGCGGCCAGTACGCCCGCTGCCGGCCCCGACATCACGGTGTAGGCGGCATGCTGGCCAACAATTGACGACGCCATCATTCCGCCATTGGCCTGCATGATCAGCAGTTCATTGGCAAACCCTTCATCCTTCAATCGGTCGGCCACACGTTTGATGTATTCAGTCACAATAGGGCGGATGGATGCATGGATCGCTGCGGTGGAGCCTCTTTCGAATTCCCGCATTTCACGCACGATCTCGTGCCCGGCAACGACGTTTTCGTTATGCCACATGGAGCGTACGATTTCGGCGCAGCGTGCTTCATGTTCCGGATTGACGTACGAGTGCAGGAAATGAATGACGATGGATTCAACCCCAGATGCTTTCAGATGTTCTACGGCAGTACGCACGTCGTCTTCATTCAGTGATTCAACGACTTGACCTTTGGCATCCAGGCGTTCGCGCACCTCATAGCGGTCGCAGCGTTCAATCAGTGGCTGGAAGCTTCCTGACAAGCCGTATGCGTTTGGGCGGGTACGGCGCCCCAGTTCCAGCACATCACGGAATCCTTTCGTGGTGATGAGGCCGCAGCGTGCGCCTTTGCGTTCCAGTACAGCATTGGTGCCTGCGGTTGTCCCGTGCACCAGCCAGTCGATAGTAGATGGTGGCACGGCCATCTCGTGTATGCCCTGCATGAAACCGTTGGCTCTGTCGTCCACCGTAGTAGGGACCTTGGCGGTACGAAGTGTGCCGTTGTGGCTGTCGACCAAGATGAAGTCGGTGTACGTGCCGCCAACATCAACTCCTACATTGATACTGCTCATGGTGCGCCCTTTTTATTTCGAAAAACGGAATATAGTTATGATTATCGAGATTAAACATTTTTTGAGTGTTTAGTGTCAATCAGGAACATACGCATTGACTCGGATTTATATTCGTGTCATAACCGCAGCCTCACACGCCACAAGCGTGCTTAAGTAGGGAATAACTGCATGTCTGAAAACCGGCAAGGCCCGCTGGAGCGGTATCTATCCATACTGGAGATCGTTGCTGCCTCGAATCACAGCTTGAGTCTCACAGAGCTTTCCGCCCTGATGAATCTGCCCAAGCCGACTATCCATCGCTTGGTGGGAGTGCTGCAAAAGGCTGGCGCCTTGCAGGCGGATGATGCACGCCAGAGGGGCTTTCGAATCGGCACACGTATGTGGCGAATACTGCAACTTGGCCAGGACCAGGACGTGGTAACAAATTACGCACAAATTGTGTGTGATCGCCTGACTGAACGCATTAGGGAAACCTGCTATGCGGTAAAGCTTGGTGTGGATGCGGTACATACCATTGCACGGTCCGTGCCTGACCAAGGCTACAGGTTGCATGTGTATCCTGGTGAGGAGCTTCCGCCACATGCGGCCGCATCGGCGAAGGCGATTCTGGCCTACCAAGATGAAAAGGTATTGGATGCGATCCTGCACGAACCTTTAGTGCGTTTGACTGATAAAACAAAAACAACCATTTCTGAGGCTCACAGCGAGCTTGAGCGGGTTCGCGAGCAAGGGTATGCCGTTTGTAACCGCGAAATTGACTGGGATATCATGGCTTTTGGTTGTCCCGTCTTTTTGGATGGGGCCGGCGTGCTTTACAGTCTTGGTGTCACTGGCCCTTGCAGTCGACTGGAGCAGCAGCCGGTTGAGCATTGGGTGGAAGCACTTCAGGAGGGGGCCCGGCAATTCGCTAACCTATTAAGCGGTGCCAGGCCCTAGCCTTAAGGTTGGTGCAGGCTCGTTGAACATGCCTGTCACCGCGTGGTTCAGAACAGCATTCGCGGCAGAGCCAAGATGATTTCCGGAAAAATCATCATAAGTACGATCGCCAGAATCATAAGCGTAATAAACGGTAGGACCGATTTGTAGATATCCGGCATCGTAATGGAAGGTGGCGCCACACCGCGCAGATAGAACAGGTTGTATCCGAATGGTGGTGAAAGGAAGCCGATCTCCATATTTATGATGAACAGAATGCCGAACCAGACGGGATCAAAGCCGAGCTTGATGATGATAGGAACAAAAATAGGCACGGTGATCATGATGATGCCTACCGTATCCAGGACCATGCCCATCAACAGCAGGAGCAACTGCATGCCGATCAGGATGACGTAGCGGTTTACGTCCAGTCCGAGTACAAATGATTCGATCATGCGTCCGGCACCCATGCCGGTGTAGAACGTCGACAAGGCGGATGCACCGATGATGATCCAGAAGATCATGCAACTTAGCATCAGCGTTTCATGGCAGGCCTCCACGACGCCTTTCCAGTGAAAGCGCTTCAACACGATCGCCGATACAATCGCACCCATGGCACCTACCGCAGCAGACTCCGATACGCTGGCGATTCCTGTCAGCATGGAGCCAAGGACAGCGACTACGATCAGGATAGGCAATACCAGCCCTTTCACGCTGCTGAGCTTTTCGGCCCAAGTGTAATGGCGTAATGTCTCTCCTCCGGAGATCTCGGGCTGCAGCCGGCCGCGAATCAAAAGATAGATGCAGAACATGACTGCAAGCAGCAGTCCTGGCAGCAGGCCTCCAGCGTATAGCTTGCCCACCGATGTGCCTGATACCAGACCGTATACGATCATGGTTACGCTCGGAGGAATCAGGATGCCCAGTGAGCCGCCGGCTGCGACCGTACCCAGTGCCATGTCTTTGCCGTAGCCACGCGCCAGCATGGCCGGTATCGCCAGCATACCCATCGAAACTGTCGCGGCGCCGCTGATGCCGGCCATGCAAGCAAAGATGGTACAGATAGCTACCGTACCGATGGCCAGGCCGCCGCGTACAGAACCAAAGAAACGTTCCATTGCGTTGTACATGTCATCGGCAATTTGTGCTTTCTGAAGCATGGAGGCCATGAACACAAACAATGGGATGGCCATGTATTCAAAGCTGGATGTCGTGGAGAAGGCACGCATGGGAACCATGCTCAAGGCCATCGGACTCCAGAAATTCGCAATCATCGCAATGCTGATGCCAGCCAGCCCAATGGCAATTGGTACTCCCAGCGCAAGGAAAAAAATCATGCCGCCAAAAAGCAGCGTCGTAACGAGAACCGGATCTGCCATCATTTACATCCCTAGTGTCGAAGAGCCGTCAGAGCCGGAAGCATCAGAAGTCGGGTGGATCACGTCGTGCCAGGCTCGTACGATATGCGCGAACCAGGCGAATCCGAGCATGACGCCGCCCAGAGGTATCATCGACTTGGCTACCCATACGGGCCCACTCCAGGACCCCGTGGCGGAGCGTTCGTCCATGGCGAAGGACGCTAGGAAGAAACTACCTCCTTTGTCCACGAGCACCCACACAAAAAGGCCAATGAGCACCGTTGAGAAAATGGTATCGACCAGCGCTTTATTCCTGGGATTCAAGCGTGCGAAAAAGATGTCAACGCGCACGAATTGGCCGCGCAGTAATGCATAGGGGCCACCGATCATGACCAGTATGGTCAACAACCATGCACAGAGGTCCTGGACCCATGGCAGGGAGTAGCCAAGCACGCCGCGAGAGAACATTTCGGTGACAACCAATGCAATCATGACCAATACCAACAATGCGACGGCGTGGCCAATCGTGGTGATTACACGCTCAATAGCGCGCGTTAATGTGTTGAGCATGAGTTTTCCTCGATCTCTGAGTCAAGGTTGAAGACGGAGTACATGTGGTAAGGACGTGGATGCGTGTGCGCATCCACATCCTCTACTATGTTGCAACCTTAACGGCCCAGTTCAGCCAGGTACTCGTTGAGCAGCTTGACACCGCGAGCGGGAAGGTCGCCCTCTTTTTCATAGGCGCGCCATAGTTCGCGTGCGGCTGCCTCCATCTTTGCAAACTCCTCGGGCGGGATGGTGGATATCTCGACGCCCGCTTGTTGCATTTTTTGCATGGCGGCGGTATCAGTCATATCGCCCAGGGCCAGATAGTCGAAAGAGGATGCAATAGCGGCTTCATTCAGAATTGCCTGCATGTCGGGAGGCAATTGATCCCAGGCTTGTTTGTTAACAGCGAAAAAGTTGTTGGGCACAGGCAGCGGTGATGGCTGCACATAGTACTTGGCAACTTCGTGAAAGGAGTTGTTGTAGTTGCCTGCGGGGCTGGACCACCGGGCAGCGTCAATGACTCCGGTGGCCAGTGCCGTATAGATCTCGCCACCACCCAGGAATACGGGCTGCGCACCCATGTTTTCATACCATTTGGCCTCCAGTCCAAAGGAGCGGATCTTCAGGCCCTTGAAATCAGCCATGGAGGTAATGGGTTTCTTGGATATGATGTCCCAGCGCGGGGAGAGTTGCGGCCCCAAATAATAAACACCGTACTTGCCGTAGGCCTCTCGCGCCAGATCAATGAAGCCCTTTTTATAGAAGAAATTGTAGCGTTCCAACGGTGTGCGTAGGGCGCCGGGTACACCGCTTTCCAGACTGGCGAAAGGACCGATTTTGCCCGCATAGTATCCGCCGGTAAGCAGTGCCGCTTCGGCCAGACCGCTGCCTACCGCCTCAAGCCCGTCACTGACGGGAAAAAGAGCGCCTACCGGAAAGATGTCGAAGGTAATCCGTCCGCCAGACATTTCGGTGGCCAGCTTGGCAAATTTCTCCTGGACGGCAATGTAGCCCGGTTCACCGGTATTCAGATTGCTTTGCAGGCGCCAATGCCATTTGTCCTGAGCCTGTGCCGTCGCGGCGAAGCCAAGTATGGTTGCGGTACACACAATTAGGGCCTTAAGTTTGCCTATACGCATCATTATTCGTGCTCCTGTAGGGGTGGCTTATAGATAAAATTACGAAAAACGGAACTTAATTTCGATTTTCGATTTATTCTGCGGTATTTCACCAGACTTTGAATGCTTTGGACATAGGTGTAAATACTGCGTGCCTTGGACTGGCTTATCAGTATTCGTTAGCCATAGCGAGGGCCATGGGCTGACAATGTCAGCTCATGGCATGCAGGTCTTGATGGTGGATTCTGTAAAGGCAGGTGCCGGTCAGGCTCTGTGAGCTGTCCAGAAGATGTGGGGTCTGAGAAAAATCGGGTTGAAAGTAGCTCGTTCGCTACTCTCCCAATGCAGCCCGTAATCGCCCAGACTGCACACTCAGCTCTTCGTCTGACGCCCGTGGCGCAGTCCTGAAGGTCAGGTCCTTCTGCTCGATATAGGCCACCGATGTAACATCGGTGGAAGTAAACAAAGGCACCAGGTGTGCGTGCACGTGGGCAACGTCGGTGCCGGTGCACAGGAAGCCTACGCGCTCGACGCCGTGTATGCTTTTCATGGCCTTGGCAAAGCGCTGGCCCAGCTGTATCAGGCGGGCGGCCAGCTCTGGCGGCAGGTCGTCGAAATAGGCGTGATGTGCACGCGAGACGATCAGCACGTGGCCGGGGCGTATGGGATGAATATCCAGGAAGGCCACGAAATCATCGTCTTCATAAACAATGTTTGCCGGAATTTTCTTGCTTGTTATGGCGCAGAAAATACATGGCTTGGGCGAGGTTTCCTGCCCGGCTGTGGCGGCTGATGTCATGGCGGCGGCTTCCTGGAATGAACATGAGATTGTTCAGCACTTTACCAGCTTGTGTGCTGCCTGGCAGCATGGATCGTTCGCCTAATGCGTTCCCGGATCCACCTTGCCCCGCATGCGCTTGACTTCGCCGCGTGCGGTTTTATGCTGCAGCCGCCTGCGCTGCGAGCCCAGGGTGGGCCGGGTTGGCCGGCGCGGCTTGGGTGGTGCGGAAACGCTGTCCACCAGTTCCTGCAGGCGTGCAATGGCTTGTAGTTTGTTTTGCTCCTGGCTGCGGCTGCTCTGTGCCTTGATCACCACGACTCCCTCTGCCGTGATGCGATGGTCGCGCAGGGCCAGCAGCCTTGCCTTGACGGGTTCGGGCAGGGAAGACTCGGGAATGGAAAAGCGCAGGTGTATTGCACTGGATACCTTGTTCACGTTCTGTCCGCCCGCACCCTGGGAGCGTATGGCGGTGAAGACAATTTCGTCTTCGGGAACAGGTATCTGTGGTGTGTGCATGGCGTAGACCGCTCAGGGCTGGTCGGGCGGAGACGCTACCGGTAGTTCAGTCATGTTCTGCTCCCACTGTGCCAACGGTAATGGTGGCTTTTGTTGCCAGACGCGCCGGATGACGGGCCGCAGTTCGGCCATGCCGCGCTCGCGTGGCCAATAGACGGGTGTGATGGCTTGCCAGCTGTAGCTGGGGCCGGTGCGCTCGGCCATTGCGAAGCGGAATGAATAGTGGCCGGTAGCCAGCCCCATGCGCAAGTCCGACGCCACCATTTGGCCATTGATGACATCGTAGCGCAGCCAGTCGCCAGTAAACCAGCGCAAGCCCGCCAGCTGCGTGGAACCCGACAAGCCATCGGCCAGGTCGGTGTTGAGCGGCAGCTTGATGTGTTCCGGCGTGCTGCGGTCCAGCAGGCTGCTTATGGTTTCTATGTAGTGGTCATCCGCTGTACGGGCAACGACTCGCCAAAGCAGAATGTTGAAGGGTTCAGGCGTGGAAAATACCGACACCACGGTTTCACCCTTCTGGGCCAGCATGTGCTGCACACGCGCTTCGATGGTGATTTTGGCGGCGACGGAGGCAGCCAGATAGCAGGTGCTCAGTGCCAATCCCCAGCACAAGGTACGCGTCAGGGCAGGGCGTGCGCCCATGATCAGGCCGGCAACGACCACCGCAAGCAAGGGCAGGGTGTAGAAGGGATCGATGATGAACAGGCTGGACCACGCTGTGGGTACAGGCATCAGTGGCCACAGCAGCTGGGTGCCATAGGCGGTAAAGGCATCCAGCAAGGTGTGGGTGATCAGCACCAGCCAAATGGCCAGAAACAGGCGGCCGGCTCCGTAATCCGGGCAGGGCCGCCAGCGCCGGGCCAATAAGGTGATCAGCGCCGCCACGGCAGTCAGCACGAATAATGAGTGCGAGAAACCCCGGTGGTTGATCATGTTCAACACGGGGTCGCCGTAGTCGATCAGTACATCCAGGTCGGGAAGCGTGCCCAGCAGGGCGCCGGCCACCAAGGCCTTGCGTCCATGAAAACGGCCGAGCATGGCGCCTTGAATGCCGGCGCCAAGCACGGCCTGTGTCAGTGAATCCATACCGCCAATGTAAGGTAAATGAAGGGAGTTAGCTGCAGTTTACGCTGATTACTACATCTTGTTCGTCCACGCGCAGGTTCAGCCGTTGCGGGTTGTACTCCATGGTGATGACGTCCCGCGGCCTGAGTATGCGGGCCAACTGGGCTCCGGCTTCCTTCCGGTAGCTTTCCAGTACTGTGGCATCGGCTTTCTGGCCTACGGCTGATTCGGCCAGGTCGGAATTGCACTCTCGCCCGTTGGTGCTGGATGAAGTTGATGTGGCAGATGTGTTGGACGCGGCGCCTTGTGTGCCGGTAGCGCATCCGGCCAGCGTGGCGGCGGCCAGGACAGCGCCAAGTAACAATATGCGTGTCATAAGCAATCCTATGAGTTGTCCAGAACGTACCAATATAGTAATGGAAACGTGGCTATCCTTAGTGTCGGGGCACGATAACGTTAAAATAGAGGCAGTTGCGCCTGGTTCGTCCGGGCCAGGGCATTACAGATCTCACTTTCAAGGTTATGGCTAATTTTATTGTTGCGGCACTCTATAAGTTTGTGACGCTCTCCGATTTCAAGGCAATGCAGCAGCCGCTGTTCGACTTTTGCGACTCGCAGCAGGTCAAGGGTACGTTGTTGCTTGCCGAAGAAGGCATCAACGGTACTATTGCGGGTTCGCAAGAAGGTATCGATGCCGTGCTGGCCTATTTGCGCAGCGATCCGCGTCTGGCCACGCTCGAGCACAAGGAATCATGGGCTGAAAAAATGCCCTTTTATCGCCTGAAGATCAAGCTCAAGCGCGAAATCGTGACCATGGGGGTGCCCAATATCCAGCCCGACACCATGGCGGGTACCTATGTCAGCCCCGAAGACTGGAACGCACTGATCGACGATCCTGATGTCGTGGTCATTGATACGCGCAACGACTACGAGGTTGCCATCGGTACTTTCAACCGGGCGATCAATCCGCACACCAGCAGCTTCTCTGAGTTTCCCAAATGGGTGCAAGAGCAGTCCGGCAAAGACGGCGTACTGGGCAAGGGTGCCAAGGTGGCCATGTTCTGCACCGGTGGCATTCGCTGCGAAAAATCCACCGCCTATCTGCGCTCCCAGGGCTTTGACGAGGTCTACCATCTGCAAGGCGGTATATTGAAGTACCTGGAAACGGTGCCGGAAGAAGAAAGCCGCTGGGACGGTGACTGTTTTGTTTTCGACGAGCGTGTTTCCGTGCGGCACGGACTCGAGCCGGGCGACTACGAACTGTGTCGCGCCTGCAGGCTGCCGCTGGACGCACAAGACAAGGCGTCCGGGCTATACGAAGAAGGTGTCAGTTGTCCGCATTGCCATGGCACGCATACCGAAGAGCAATTGCAGCGTTTCCGCGAGCGCCAGAAGCAGGTGGAACTGGCCCGCAAACGTCGTCAACGCCATATCGGCGTACGCATTTGAAACCCGTCCTGTATTCGTTCCGGCGCTGTCCCTATGCCATGCGGGCCCGGCTGGCCATTGCCGCCAGCGCGCGTCCGTGTGAATTACGGGAAGTGGTCCTGCGCAACAAGCCGCAGGCCATGCTGACCGCGTCGCCGAAGGGAACGGTGCCCGTCCTGATCGACACAGATGGCAAGGTCGTAGATCAGAGCCTGGACATCATGTTCTGGGCCTTGGAGCAAAATGATCCTGGCCTGTGGCTGACGCCGCAGCAGGGTACGCTACAGGCGATGCAGGCCCTGATCGGCGAATGCGACGGCCCCTTCAAGCATGCACTGGATCGCTACAAGTATCCCCAGCGCTACGACGATGTGAACGGCACCGATTATCGTGACAGCGTTGTAAGCTGGCTGGCCGACCTTGATAAGCGGCTGACAGCCAGTGACTATCTTTTTGGGAACCGTCCGGCCTTGGCCGACATGGCCATCGCGCCTTTTGTGCGGCAATTTGCGCACACGGACAAGGACTGGTTTCTGGCTCAGCCCTGGGCAGGGCTGACGCGGTGGTTGCAGGCCTGGATGCAAAGCGACCTGTTCGAGCGGATCATGCACAAGTATCCGCCCTGGCAGGAAGGCATGCCGGGGCAAGCCTTCCCTTAAGCCCGATTTATTCCATGCCTGGAACGATGGTAGAGAAACCACCGTCTACATGGGTGATTTCACCGGTAATGCCAGCGGCCAGGTCGGACATCATGAATGCCGCCACGTTGCCGACATCTTCGATGGTGATGTTGCGGCGCAGGGGGGCGTGGGTTTCGACAAACTTCAGTATGGTCGAAAAATCCTTGATGCCGCTGGCTGCCAGGGTTTTGATGGGGCCGGCCGAAATACCGTTGGCGCGTATGCCCAAGGGGCCCAGTGAAGCCGCCATGTAGCGTACGCTGGCTTCCAGCGAAGCCTTGGCCAGTCCCATGGTGTTGTAGTTGGGGATGGCTTTTTCTGCACCCAGGTAGGTCAGGGTCAGCACCGAGCTGTTGCGTCCTTTGAGCAGGGGCAGGGCGGCCTTGGTCATGGCTGGAAAGCTGTACGCCGAAATATCGTGCGCAATGCGGAAGTTCTCGCGAGTCATTCCGTCGAGGAAGTCGCCGGAAATGGATTCGCGTGGCGCAAAGCCGATGGAGTGCACCAGGCCGTCCAGGCCGTCCCAGCGCTCCCTGAGTTCGCTGAAGGCGGTTTCGATCTGTGCGTCTTCGGATACGTCACAGGAAATGACGATATCGCTGCCCAATTCGTTGGCATATTCAGTCACACGTTCTTTAAAGCGCTCGCCCACATATGTGAAGGCAAGTTCGGCGCCCTGCTCTTTGCAGGCGTGTGCGATACCGTAGGCAATAGAGCGGTTGGACAGTACGCCCGTAACCAGAATGCGTTTACCGTTCAGGAAACCCATAAGATGATCCTTTTCTTGTATAAATATTTAGCCGCGTATGCCCGTGCCGGGCACGCGCAGCCGTTTACCCTTGGACAGCTTGTCACCTTTCAGGTTGTTAAGCTTGCGTAATTCATTGACCGAGGTGTTGTAGCGTTTGGCCAGGGCAAAGAGGGTATCGCCACCTTTAACGGTGTGAGTGCGTACGTTGGCCCCGCGCCGCAGCACGCGCACATCCTGCTTCCTGGTTACTTTCGTGCCACTGGCGGTGTTGGGGCTGGCCGGTGCTTCCAGCGATGCCAGCTGGATGCTGCCACGTGAATGACGGGCCGGTACCAGCAGTGTTTGCGCAAGTGCGCGGCTTTGTTTTTTGCTTAAGCCATTGGCGGCGCGCAGCGTACCCAGGCTGATGCCATGGCGCTTGGCGATGGCCGCATACGATTCGCCCTTTTTGCTTTTGTAGGTATCCCAGGAGCTGAGCTCGCCCTTGTAGGCCTGCAGGTTCGTATTGAAAATATCGACGCGGTCCGTGGGCAGCAGCAGGGTGGGGTTGTGCTCGGCCAGAATAACGGGACGATTGAACGAGGCATTCAGGGCCTTGAATTCCTCGAGAGGCATTTCGGCCAGCTGTGCCGCCACCTCAATGTCGATGTCCTTCTTTTTCTTGACGGCGGTGAAATAGGGAGTGTTGCTGACCGGGGGCAGCGTGATGCCAAACTTGTCGGGCGCAGCAATAATATTCTTGATGGCTTGCAGCTTGGGCACGTAGTTGCGCGTTTCCGCCGGCATATTGATGGATGCGTAATCGGTCAGCATGCCAGTACTGGCGTTTTTTTCCATTGCCCGCTTGACCGAGCCTTCACCCCAGTTGTACGAGGCCAGTGCCAGATACCAGTCGCCCTGAAAGTCATACAGATAGGTCAGGTAGTCCAGGGCGGCATTGGTCGATGCAACAGGGTCGCGCCGCTGGTCGCGCCACGAATCCTGTTGCAGGTTGTACTGCCGGCCCGTACTCGGTATGAATTGCCACAGGCCTGAAGCCTTGGCGCGCGAGTAAGCCGTGGGGTTATAGGCGCTTTCGACGAAGGGCAGCAGGGCCAGCTCGGTGGGCAGGCCACGGCGCTCGAGTTCGTCGACGATGTAATACAGGTATTTGCTGGCACGCTCGCTCATGGTCAGCACCGACTGTGGATGCGAAGCGTAATACAGCGTCCATTGTTCAGTCAGGTCGCTGTCGAGATTGGGTATGGCAAAGCCGCGTCGTATGCGATCCCACATGTCGCGCGGCGGGTGTGTCAGGTCGATGGTGCGGGAGGTTTCGGCTGCCGTGTACTGCTTTTTGGCGTGACCATATGGATCTTGTGAGTTCTGGGTGGCACAACCGGCCAGTACTGCTACGATAAGCAGAATGAATAGTCGTAAGCAGTTCATTGGCAATTCATCAGAAATTATTTTTCCATTCGCGCAAACAGGCAAAAATATCTACGGACGTGTCCAGCCTGGCCTTTGCATAGTCGGCGGCCGCCTTTGCCACAGAAGTTTGCGATACTCTCAAAAAAGGGTTGGTGTCGAGCTCGAGCGCCATGGTTGACGGCAGTGTAGGCACGCCATCAGACCGTAGCTGCGAATCTGCTTTCCACCTTTGCTGCAATACCGGATTGCCGGGCTCTACCTGCAAGGCCCAGCGCAAATTTGCCAGGGTGTACTCATGCGCACAGCACACGAGTGTCTCGGGCGGCAAAGCCCGTAGTTTACCCAGAGAATTCAGCATTTGGGCAGGCGTGCCTTCAAATAAACGGCCACAACCGGCCGCAAACAAGGTGTCGCCACAAAAAACTAAGGGTTTACCCGAGGGCAGTGTGCCGAAATAGGCAATGTGTCCGGCAGTATGGCCAGGCACATCAAGCACGCTCAGTTGCAGCCCGACAGCGGGAAATTGTACCGTATCTCCTTCCTGAAGCCGGTGGTCGCAGGCGGGCAGCTTTTCCGACGCCGGCCCATAGACGGTTGCACCGGTTCGCTGTTGTAATGCCAGCACCCCGCCAACGTGGTCTGCATGATGATGGGTCAGTAAAATGGCATCCAGCACCAGATTGTGCTCGTCGAGAACAGCCTGAACCGGAGCAGACTGGCCAGGGTCTACCACGACGGCATGGCCGTCTTTGCATACCAACCATATATAGTTGTCCGTGAAAGCGGGTACCGGGATAAGTTCAGTAGTTACCATAACGCCAGGGAGTCAATGTGGTGGATCAACCTCTTATTTTAGAGCTTGCCGAGTGGCTGGACACGCCACCAGGCTTGTATGCGCGAGGCTGGGAGCAAAAGCAGATAGACGCTATGGTCTGCAATGCTTTTGGCTATCATGCCATACAAATTGGTCTGCCACAGTGGGATCTGCTGCAAGCCAACCGCATTCCTTTCAAGGGGCGCACACGAGTGCTGTTCGAGCAGGCGACCGAACAGGGCGCCGTCGTGGTGGCCAATCCGGAGTCTCTGCCGTTCGAGTCGCAAAGCGTGGATTTGCTGGTGCTGCCCCATACGCTCGAGTGCTCCACCGACCCGCACCAGATCCTGCGCGAAGCCGAGCGCGTGCTGGTACCGGAAGGGCGCATCGTTGTGTCGGGCTTCAATCCCTGGAGTCTATGGGGCGTGAGCGACCGTATTCCCGGGCTTGACCCCTTGCTGCCCATTCCGGCCGATCAGCAAGTATCGCTGCACAGGCTGAAGGATTGGTTCAAGCTGTTATCCTTCGACCTCGATCGTGGGCGCTTCGGATGTTATGCACCTCCTTGCAACGACCAGCTCTGGCTGAATCGCTGGTCATTCATGGAAAAGGCCGGTGACCGCTGGTGGCCGGTATGCGGCGCCGTCTATGTGGTCTCTGCCGTCAAGCGAGTGGCGGGCATGCGGCTGGTGGGCCCCAAATGGAAGAAAAGCAAATCAAAACGCGTCAGGCGTCAGGCGGTTGTCACCGGCCGCCATTTTCAGCAAGCAGCAGACAAACAATCTAGCAATGAATAGTAATCAAGTTGAAATCTGGACCGACGGCGCTTGTAAAGGCAATCCGGGCATGGGAGGCTGGGGCGCCTTGCTGCGCCAGGGCCGTCATGAAAAAACCCTGTTCGGTGGCGAGCCCGATACCACCAATAACCGGATGGAGCTGATGGCTGTCATTCAGGCATTGAAGGCCTTGAAGCGGCCCTGTCAGGTGACGGTGCACACCGATTCACAGTATGTGCAAAAGGGCATGAACGAATGGCTGGCCAACTGGAAGCGGCGTGGCTGGCGCACTGCCGATAAAAAGCCCGTAAAAAATGCGGATCTCTGGCAGGCGCTGGAAGCTGAGGTGGCGTTGCATGAGCTGACCTGGCGCTGGGTGCGCGGACACGCAGGTGATCCGGGCAACGAGCGTGCCGACGAGCTGGCCAATCAGGGGGTCGAGCACGCGCGCATGCTGCAAAGGCAAAGCATTGGTTAATATTGCTGCAAAAAGAATCAAACCAATGCTAAAGTCACCAATTGTGTTGGCATAGTCCTTTCGTTTTTCTGATGAAAAATTCCTTTGTTGGTTTCGTGCTGGTCCTGGTAACAGGGCTGGTGATAGGCGCTGCCGGTCTGCGTTGGTACGAAGGTCGTGCCACGACCGCGCCCAAAGACGCTACGCCGGTCGCGGCGACGCCTGCGCCCGCCAGCAAGGCGATTGCGGTCGAGGTGGCAACGGTAAAAAAGATACCCCTGGCACGTGGCGTGTCGGCGGTAGGTACCTTGCGCTCTGAAAACTCCGTCATGCTGCGGCCCGAGGTAACCGGCCGGATCGTCGAGATCAACTTCGAAGAGGGTGGAAAAGTCAGCAAGGGCCAGGTTCTGGTGCGTCTTGACGACAGCGTAACCAAGGCGCAGCTGCAGCAAGCTCAGGCCAACCTCAGTCTGGCCAGCAGCCAATACCGGCGTGCCGAGGAACTGACCAAACAAGGGTTCATCAGCAAGCAGGCACGTGATGAGTCGGCCAGCCAGCTTAAAGTGCAGCAGGCGGCCGTTGCGCTCGCCAAGGCCCAGCTCGAGAAAACCGCCATTCTGGCGCCTTTCGACGGCATGATAGGTCTGCGCAACGTTTCGGTTGGTGATTATGTCAGCCCGGGTATCGATCTGGTCCCCATTGAATCGGTCGATCCGCTTAAGGTTGATTTTCGGATTCCCGAGCAGTTTCTGGGACAGGTGCAGGTCGGCGCCAGACTGGCGCTCAGCTTTGATGCGCTGCCCGGACAACAGCGCGAAGGAGAGGTCGGCGCGATCAGCCCCCTGGTCGACGTAGGCGGGCGATCCATTCTGTTGCGTGCCGAAGTGCCCAATGGCGACGAATTGCTGCGCCCGGGCATGTTCGCCCGCGTGCGCTTGCAGTTTGCCGATGCACAAGGTTTGGTTGTGCCTGAAACATCGCTGGTGCCTTCGGGCGAACAACAATTTGTTTATCGTGTTGAAGACGGTCATGCCAAACGCGTTGTGGTCAAGCTGGGCGAGCGGCGCGGCGGCCAGATCGAAGTGCTTGAAGGCCTCCAGGCGGGCGATCGGGTTCTGACGACGGGGCTGCAGAAGGTGCGTGACGGCGATGCGGTCGAGCCTCAGGCCGCGCCATCCGCCAGCACGCCCGCCAACACCTGATCGGCGGACACAGCCATGGTCTTATCTGAAGTTTGCATCAAGCGGCCGGTCTTTGCCACAGTGCTGTCACTGATCATCGTGCTGGTCGGGCTGATCTCCTACGACAGGCTGACCGTGCGCGAATATCCCGCCATCGATGAGCCAGTGGTGTCCGTGCGTACCGACTACAAGGGCGCTTCACCCGAGGTGGTCGAGTCTCAGGTGACCAAGCCGCTGGAAGACCAGTTGGCCGGTATTGAGGGCGTAGACGTCATGACCTCGCGCAGCCGGTCAGAGCGCAGCTATATCAATATCAAGTTCAACCTTAGCCGCGACCCCGATGCGGCCGCCGCCGATGTGCGCGACAAGGTGTCGCGCGCGCGGCGCTACCTGCCCGATGAAATCGACGAACCCATTATCAGCAAGGTCGAAGCCGATTCCTCGCCTATCGTGTATGTGGGCGTGGGCATGGGTACATACAGCCAGCTGGAAGCGTCGGACTACATAAACCGCTATATCAAGACGCGCCTGTCGGTATTGCCCGGCGCGGCCGAAGTGCGCATCTACGGCGAACGGCTGCCGTCCATGCGCATCTATATAGACCGTGCCAAACTGGCGGCCTACGGCCTGATCGTACAAGACGTGGAAACGGCGCTGCGCCAGCAAAACGTGCTGATTCCTGCAGGACGCATTGAATCGCAACAGCGCGAGTTCACGGTTACGTCATCCACCGACTTGCAATCGACAGAACAGTTTCGCAATGTCATTGTGGCCACTGTGAATGGCTATCCGGTGCGTCTGTCTGATGTGGCCGATGTGCAGATAGGACCGCTGGATGAGCGGGTGCTGGCGCGCTTCAACGGGGGCTCCAGCCTGACCATAGGCATCACCAAGCAGGCCACGGCCAACCCGCTCGAGCTGTCCAGTTACGTGCGCCAGGAAGTCGAGGAAATCAACAAGAACCTGCCGGCAGGTATGAAACTGGCGGTGACTTACGACTCGTCGGTGTTCATTCAGGAATCCATCAAGTCGGTGTATGCCACCGTGATCGAGGCCATTATTCTGGTCGTACTGGTCATATTCTTTTTCCTGCGCAGCCTGCGGGCCAGCCTGATTCCCATCGTCACCATCCCCGTGTCGCTCATCGGCGCCTGCGGCATCATGTATTTCATGGGCTTTTCCATCAACACGCTTACCTTGCTGTCGATGGTGCTGGCCATAGGTCTGGTGGTGGATGACGCCATCGTTGTGCTCGAGAACATCTTCCGGCATATCGAAGAAGGCAAGACACGCATAGAAGCCGCCTTTCTGGGGGCCAAGGAAATCGGCTTTGCCATCGTCGCCATGACCCTTACCCTGGTGACCGTTTACGCGCCGCTGGCCTTTGCCACCGGTCGCACCGGACGCCTGTTCATCGAGTTCGCGCTCACGCTGGCCAGTGCGGTGCTGGTATCGGGATTCGTGGCACTGACCCTTACACCCATGATGTGCTCGACCATGCTGCGTCATCAGGCCGGCCATGGCCGTGTCTATCTATTCATCGAAAACTTTCTGGACTGGCTGACCAATAGTTACCGCAACGGGCTGGCACGCGCCTTGCGTCATCGTCTGCTCATAGTGTTGCTGGGAGTGGCTGTGGCTGCCTGCAGCGGCGTGCTGTTCAAAGTGGTTAAAAGCGAGCTGGCACCGCTGGAAGATCGTGGCGTGATCTACGGCATGCTCAATGGCCCGGAAGGGGCCACCATCGATTACATGATGCAAAGCGTGGAGCGCGTTGAGAAGTTGTATGAATCAGTGCCGGAAATGGAGGCCAGCCAATCTTTCGTTGGCTTTCCCACCGTTACCGACGGCATCGTCATCATGCGCCTGAAGCCCTGGGATCAGCGCGAGCGGGCCCAGCAAAGCATAGCCAGCGAACTGCAGCCGCATCTCTCGGCACTTTCGGGTGTCAAGGCCTACCCCGTCAACCCGCCGTCGCTGGGGCAACGCTCCACCTCCAAACCCATAGATTTCGTGATTATGAGCCAGGTCTCGTATCCCGAAATGGATAGAATGGTTAACGAATTCGTCAGTATCTTGCGCGATTATCCCGGCTTGCAGAATATCGACACCGACTTGCGACTGAACACCCCCGAACTGCGCGTAGAGGTTCAGCGTGACAAGCTGGCCGATGTGGGCGTGGATGTGGGCGATGTCGGCCGAACGTTGGAATCCATGCTGGGCGGGCGTCAGGTCACCCGCTTTCGCGACAGCGGCGAACAATACGACGTTATCGTTCAGGTCAAGAAGCAAGACCGCGCCGACCCGGCCGATATTTCCGATATCTATGTGCGCACCGACGAAGGCGGCATGGTGCAGATGTCCAACTTCCTGAACGTCTATGAAAGCGTATCGCCGCAATCATTGAATCACTTCAACCGGCTGCGTGCCGTCAAGGTGCAGGCGTCCATCGCGCCCGGATACGCACTGGGTGAAGTGCTTGAACACATGAATCAGGTTGCGCGCGACACGCTGCCCGCAACCGTGCAGCTGGACCTGGACGGCCAATCGCGCGAATTCCGCGACTCAGCCGGCAGCATCTACCTGGTGTTTGCCATGGCGCTGGCCTTCATCTACCTGGTGCTTGCCGCCCAGTTCGAAAGCTGGCGCAACCCGCTGATCATCATGCTTTCCGTACCGCTGTCGATGACCGGCGGGCTGCTCGCCCTGTGGCTGACCGGCGGAACACTGTCCATTTACAGCCAGATCGGACTCATCACCCTGGTGGGCCTGATTACCAAGCACGGGATTCTGATCGTTGAGTTCACCAATCAGTTGCGTGCCGAAGGCATGGAAATGTTCGAAGCCGTCGTACAGGCATGCGTGATGCGGCTACGGCCTATACTGATGACCACCGGCGCCATGGTGCTGGGTGTATTGCCACTGGCATTCGCCGCCGGCGCGGGCGCCGAGTCGCGCCAGCAAATCGGCTGGGTACTGGTGGGCGGCCTGAGCCTGGGTACCCTCCTGACACTGTTCGTGGTGCCCGTGGCCTACACTTTGATAGCCGGGCCGGTCAAATCCAGGGCCACCGTTGCCGTGGCCGATCACCCCGTCGAGCCCCAGCCTGAACCGTCAGCTCACTAAGTCATATAGATACACAGGAAGTTATGCGTCAGATAATGCTTGATACCGAAACCACCGGGCTGGACCCGGCACAGGGCCACCGCATTGTGGAGCTGGCTTGTGTCGAGTTGGAAAACCGCAGCCTTACAGGACGGCATCTGCACTTGTACCTGAACCCCGACCGCGACAGCGATCCGGAAGCCCTGGCCGTACACGGCCTGACCACCGAATTCCTGTCCGGCCATCCCCGTTTCGAAGAGGTTGCACAGCAACTGGTCGATTACGTGAAGGGAGCGGAAGTGATCATTCACAACGCCGCCTTTGACGTCAAATTCCTGAATGCCGAACTGACCCGCGCCGGGTTGCCGCTATTCAATACCCTGTGCGGCAAGATCACCGACTCGCTGCTTTACGCCCGCGAGCTCCATCCGGGCAAACGCAACTCGCTGGATGCGCTATGCGAGCGCTACGGAATTTCGAACGCCCATCGTACCTTGCACGGCGCCTTGCTCGACTCCGAGCTGCTGGCCGATGTCTGGCTGGCCATGACGCGCGGGCAGGATGCCCTGCTGATGGACTTTGAAGATGACGGCGGCGCCGGCGCCGACGGCATACGACTCGAGCAGTTCGATGCGTCGGTGCTGAAGGTCGTTGCGGCCGACGCGGCTGCCTTGCAGGCGCATGATGCCTATCTGGACGCGCTGGACAAGGCGGCGGGCAAACCCTGCGTATGGCGGGCTGCGCAAGAGGCGTGATGGCAGGGTGTCAGGCCATGCACTTGTGATAAAATTCCGCCTCTATTCTCGAAAGCCCGTATTCTTCGGGCTTCCGGGCGGTTAGCTCAGTGGTAGAGCACTGCCTTCACACGGCAGGGGTCACTGGTTCGAACCCAGTACCGCCCACCAAATTATGCCTTACTTTGTACCGTCCAGCCGTGTGACGACAGGCTCTTCCCCATTTATTGAACTGACCCCAATTAGTTGGACAATTGAAGCGGAAGTAGCAGCCATGTTTCATATTAAAACCGGAATTCAGTAGCAAACCCGCCAACATGCCGTATAATAAATTGAACGACCGATTTATTAATTGGAAGAAGCAGGAGGAGTGATATGGAACACGTGGCGATTGTAGGAGCGGGCCAAGCCGGCGCGGCGCTGGCCATCTGCTTGCGTAAAAACGGGTACGATGGCCAGATCACGATTTACGGCAATGAAAACGATCCGCCCTATCAGCGGCCGCCATTGTCCAAGAAGTATCTCTCGGGCGAATGGGATAGAGAACGGCTTTGGCTGCGTCCTCTCGAGTTCTGGCAGGAACAAGGAATATGGCTTAGATTAGGGCGGGCAGTACAGAAGTTGTCGCCAGCGGATCGTTCGCTGGTCTGGGGGGACGAAACCTATTCTTGGACCAAGCTGGCGCTCACCACGGGCGCACGGCCCCGCCCCCTGCCTGAGGAATTCCAGAACCGCACAAACGTTTTTGAATTGCGCAACCTTGCCGATGTGGATAAATTGCGCGCAACATTCTCTCCAGGCGCTCGCCTTCTGATTGTGGGCGGTGGCTATATTGGCCTGGAAACCGCTGCCGTTGCAGCACAGGTGGGCTTGCGGGTCGATGTCATCGAGCGGGCGCCACGTGTTCTTGAACGCGTGGCTTGCGTCGAAACGGCCGATGCCATCTGTGAACTGCACAAGCAGAACGGTGTCGCCATCCACGAAGGCCGCTCGGTCGTGGGCACAGAAGGAAGTGAAGCCCTCAGGGCGGTGACCCTCGATAACGGAGTTCGGCTGGAATGCGACCTGGTGGTGGTCGGCGTGGGAGTGCTTCCCGACACGCGCCTGGCGGGAGCTGCCGGCATGTGCTGCGACACGGGCATCGTGGTGGATCAATTTGGACGTACGTCGGCTCCAGACATCTGGGCCGCAGGCGACTGCACCCGGCTACCTCTGTTGGGCGCCTCCGTCACATTGGAAAGCGTGCAGAACGCCATTGATCAGGCGGAAACCGTGGCCTATGACATGCTGGGAACCGCACAGCCGTACGAACCGGTGCCCTGGTTTTGGTCCGATCAATATAATACGAAATTGCAGATCGTGGGCTTGAGCCGTGGTTACGACAGAGTGGTCAGTCGAGCGTCCGAGAAAGGGCATTCCAACTGGTATTTCCGAAATAATCGCTTGATCGCGGTTGATGCGCTTAACGATGGCCGCGCGTATATGTTGGGCAAAAAACTGCTGGAGGCTGGCAAAGAAATCAATCCTGATCTGATCAGCCGACCTGACTTCGATCCCATGGCGCTGCTACGCGCGTAAGCTGATTTCCGCCTTCTGGAGCTAAACAGCGCCCCTAAGGGGCGTTGATCGTTTGAACAACCGGGGTAAAGAAACCCGCCGGGCTGCTCAACCTAAAGTTTGGCAGGAATATGGGTATAGCCTTCCAAGAATAACTCCACGGCGCGTTCTGCCAGTTCCTCAGGTGCGACGGCTCCATCGGCCTTGTACCAAGTATAGGTGAAGTTGATCATGCCAAAGAAGAGCATGGTGTCAACACGCAGCAGCTTCTGATTGCCCTTCATATCGGGGCGATGCTGCAGGAGCGTATCGCGAATAAACGCTATCAGCTCGCGTTGCTTGGTAATCAGTGCTGCTCGGTGTTCTTGTGATAACGCATCAAGGCAGGTCAGCATGACCACATGCTGATTACGCGAAGTCGCATAAATTTTAAGGAAGAGTTTGACGATTTTTATGAAATGATTTCTAGGCTCTTCTGTGCTGATGACCTCGCGGCATCGTTCAAGCAATTCATCAACATGCGTGGTGAGCATATCATGGAGAATGGCTTCTTTATTATCAAAATAGTGGTACAGGCGAGACTTCGAACAATCGCAAGCATGAGCGATGTCGCCGATTGAAGTCGCCGAATAGCCCTGCCGAGCAAAGAGCTTTGCGGCGCTTTCCATAATATCGTCACGAATATTATCGTAGTCTGAAGAGCGAGTGCGGGCCAAAACATCTCCAAATAAGTGAGTGCGAGTCACCTCGCAAAGGCGTCGTTCTTGAAATTAGACCGTCCGTTCGAAGTATAGCGGCCAGAACATTGCGTCGCAATTTGGCAGATCTAACCGCCAGTATCAGGTATTACATACCAAGATAAGCCGATCGAACGCGTTCATCGGCAATCAGGCTTTCGGCAGTTCCGTCTAGCGTGACGGTGCCGGTCTCCATAACATAACCTCGATCCGAAATGTTCAGAGCTCCATAGGCATTCTGCTCCACAAGCAGTACGGTCACCCCGAGCGATTTAAGCTCACGTATCACGTCGAAAATCTGCTGGACGATGATGGGTGCTAGTCCCATCGAAGGCTCATCAAGCAGTAGGCATGATGGTCGTCCCATCAAAGCGCGTGTAATCGCTAGCATCTGTTGCTGGCCGCCCGATAACCCTCCCGCCATCACATTGCGCTTTTCTTTGAGAATCGGAAACATCTGAAATGCGTCTTCCATGTCTTTCTCAACACGGTCATCGTCGAAGATATAGGCGCCCAATCGAAGGTTCTCTTCTACGCTTAGATTAGTGAATACCTGCCGGCCTTCGGGAGAATGAGCCAGGCCGCGTCCGATGCGAAGATGAGCTGCGACGGTCGTGAGATTTTCTCCTCGGAACGTGATTGTGCCTGCCGAGACCGGCTGCACGCCTGACAGGCAGCGCAATAAAGTAGTTTTACCAGCACCATTGGCACCCACTACGGCCACGATCTCACCACTGTTTACGTGTAGGTCGATGCCGTGCAGTACTTCAATGCGTCCGTAACAGGAACGAAGCTCTTGTACGGTCAGCATGCCAACTCTCCTTGTGTTTCGTTGCCCAAGTAGGCGGCGATGACTGTCGGATTCCGACTGACCTCCGCTGGTGAGCCTTCGGCAATCTTCTGGCCTTGATCAAGTACCACAATATGCTTTGAGATGCGCATGACCATCTTCATGTCATGCTCCACCAGTAATACAGCAATTCCATTGGCGGCTACTTCGGTAATCAGCTCGTCGATCTCTGAGGTTTCAACGGCATTGCAGCCTGCAGCCGGCTCATCAAGTAGCAATACCTTGGGTTCCATTGCAAGTGCGCGGGCGATCTCCAATCGTTTGAGCGAACCATAAGACAGGCTGCTGGCCTCCCGCTCCGCCGCACGCCCTAAACCCACGCGCTCCAACAGTGCTCGTGCGCCTTCTTCTGCGCGGCGCGCCCGGGAGCGTGATGAGGGTAGGTTGAACAGATCGGGAAGAAGGGGACCAGCTTCTTGAAGATGGAAACCGGTCATTGCGTTCTCTAGAACCGTCATGTTCTGAAAGATCTGCAGATTCTGAAAAGTGCGCGACAGGCCACGCCGGGCGAGCAGGTAGGGTGCCATGCCGGTCACGACTTCTTGGTCGAGCGTCACGGAGCCAGTGTCAGCCTGATAAATGCCCGACACGATATTGAACAGCGTGGTCTTACCCGCGCCGTTAGGTCCGATTATCGACACCACCTCCCCACGCTGGAGAGAAAAACTTACGTCATGCACTGCGCGCAGACCACCAAATGAAATACCTAATCCGTCGACTTTTAGAAGGCTCATTTTCTTCTTCCTCGAAAGATGCGAAGTACTGATGGAATCAGTCCTTGAGGTAGGAAAATCATCACTGTCATCATGGTGAGGCCTAGGATGATGGCCTGATACTCTGCGAATATGGTCAGAATTTGCGGAAGTAGTGTGAGGATTCCTGCACCCACTACGGCACCGGCCACCGAACCGACACCACCTAGTACCGCCATGGTGACCATCTCGATCGAATGCATGAAGCTCGCTGCATCGGGTGTAATGAAGCGGTTCTGCAGGGCGAGCAATGAGCCGGAGACCGATGCGTAAAGGGCAGAGACGACAAACGCGCGCAACTTGGCCGCCGCAATGTCGACACCAACGGTGCTGGCAGCGACCTCAGATCCGTGCACAGCGCGTAGGGCACGCCCCGTAGGGCTGTGACGTATATTCTGGGCGAGCCACGCGCCGGTCAGCAAGGTAACCCCGGTGGCGGCATACCAGAACTCGCCGTTCGAGAGGTTCAGCCCCCAATCTTTGAGCAGGCTACGCAAGCCCAGGTCGGGCACGCTTATACCATCCGGCCCCTTTGTTAGATGGCGCTCGTTATTGAGCGTCATGCCTATTAGGATTCCGAACCCGAGCGAAGCTACCCCCAGGTAATAGCCTTTCAGCCGGAGAATTGGCCGCCCCACGAGCCAGGCGAGCACGCCGGAAAAGAGCATACCTAACACGATGGCCAGCGCAGGAGGCACGTTCCAATAAACTGGGGCAAGTGCACAGGTATAGCCGCCGATCCCCGCAAAGCCCGCATGGCCAAGACTAATCTGGCCTGCATAACCAGTGAGAATCACGATGCCCATGACCGCGATCGCGTTCACGAACAGCGTCGAGCCCACCCGGAAATAATAGGCAGATGGGAAGAACAGAGGTGCCAGCGCAATAATAAGCGCTAGTACTATGAGCGTTCGATACTTGGCAGAAATCGTCATGCTTACACCCGCTCCGCAGATTTACGCCCGAACAGCCCTTGCGGCATGAAGAACAGCACTGCAAGAATCAAAATGAACGCCGCAGCGTCTTTGTACTGTGATGAGATGTAGCCCGCCGTCACTGATTCGAGCAGTCCCAGCAGCAAGCCGCCCGCAAGCGCGCCCTTAGGGTTACCCATTCCGCCCAGCATGGCGGCGGCGAATCCTTTAAGCGCCAGAAACAAGCCAATGTCGTAAGAGGTCAACGTAATCGGGGTAATCAGTACGCCCGCCAGCGCGCCAATGGCTGCTGAGAGTGCAAACGAAAGCGTCATGATCAAATTGGTGTTGATGCCTACCAGACGTGCAGCAAGGCGGTTGTTCGATGTCGCCAGCAGGCCCTTTCCAGTCAGTGTTTTGGTGAAGAAGATCCACAGCGCGATGAACACGACGATGCCTCCGCCGATGGTCCACAGGCTTTGCGGCAAGATGGTTGCGCCCATCAAATGTATCGGGTTGTCCCCCGAGAATGCAGGCAGGCTGTGAACTTGCTTGCCGAATAGTACTTGAGCGACCCCGCGAATGAAGATCGACGCGCCGATCGTGATAATGATAAGCCCAACCACCGAGGCGCTCCGTGCCGGTTCAATCGCAAACTTGTTGAGTAGCACGCCCGCCAGCGCAGTGATGGCGATGGCAGCTAGGGCGGCCAGAGGCAGGTTGAACCCCGAGGTATACGCAAAGACGGTCAGCATGCCGCCCAGCATCACAAACTCGCCTTGGGCAAAGTTAACGACGTCGGTCGCGTTGTAGATGATGGCGAAGCCCAGCGCGACCAGTGCATACACTGCGCCGACCGTCAGCCCGGAAAACAGAAATTGCGTGAGTTCCGACATAGGATCTCCGATAAAGTGTCGAGAGATAAACGCGGCCCGCCCAGCACGCTAAGCAGGACCGCCAGTTCGGTCAGGGGCTTAGTCGATGATGTGCCACTTTCCGTCGCGGATCTGCAGAAGGCGGAAAGCGGAAAGATCTAGGCCCAGATGATCAGTAGGTGAGAAGGTGTAGATACCGGTCGTGCCAACCAGACCTTTCGTTTCTTCGATGGCATTACGGATGTCAGCGGGGTCGGCTGATTTTGCGCGAGAGACGGCATCCATCAAGATACGGAAGGCGTCATATGCGTAGCCGCCAAAAGTGCCCACCGGCATGCCGGTGCGCTCTTCGAAAGCCTTCTTGTACGCCATGGAAGGGGCTTTCTGTGGATCGTTTTCGGCCAGCATGCTAGCAACCAGAAGTGCTGTGCCCGGCAGGCGCACGCCCTCCAATACATCGGCGCCAGCCAAGTCGATGTAGCCTTGCGAGGCATTGCCGTGCGAGGCATAGTACGGTAGCTCCATGCCCATCTGCCGATAATTGCGAGCCATGACCGCGGCGCTTTGCCCGAAGCCGGCATTGATCACTGCATGCACATCAGCCGTGCTGCGAATCTTGGCTAGTTGCGCCGTCATATCGACGTCGCGCGGATCGTACGTTTCGTCGGCAACAATCTTGATGCCGTAATCAGGTGCAACGGCCTTGCATTGGGCCTGCATCGACGCGCCGAAACCATCGGTCGAGCCGATAAGCGCAGCATTTGTCCAACTGTTTTTTTGCATGTCGTCGAAGATTTTTGCGCAGGCCATGCGATCGGTGTGCGGGGTCTTGAACGTGTAAGGCTTCACTGGATCAATGATTTCTAGACCTCCGGCCAGTGAAATAAAGGGAATCTCGGCATCTTCTGCCACCGATGAAATCGACATCGAAGTCCCTGTAGTCGTCCCGCCGATAATAGCCTGCACTTCGTCATCTTCGATCAGGCGTGTGGCAAAAGTGCGCGACTTGTTTGCATCGCTGCCGTCGTCGTACATGAAGAGTCGAATCTTTGCGCCATCAATTCCGCCTTTCGAATTGATTTCCTCGACCAGCATTTCCAGCGTTCGCGTCTCTAGGTCGCCGAGAGTGCCGGCTGGGCCGGTGGCCGACAGCGAAGCGCCGAGCCTGAGCTCCGCGGCGGCCGGCATGGCAACGCCGAGCGCGACCAAGCCAGTTATTAGTACTTTCTTAGCGTTCATGGTTATCTCCAGTTGGTAGAAATACCCCAGCAATAGGGCTTATGATTAATCGTCCGTTCGTTTAATTTAACAGCGACTTTGCCAATTGACTAGACCATCGTCATTGATATCGAGAATATCTAGCATCAAGATGATCAATATTAAACCTATAAATTTCAATTATTTAGATCTTGTTTTATGAATGAATAGGCTTTGAACTAGGGGTTTTCCATACTCAACATGCATACTAGGGTATCGATTCAAACTTCATTTCTAGTATTGACATTCGAGAATTAAATAGACTATAAAAGATCGACCGTTCGTATTATATTTTCTAAAAAAGGAGGTAGAAATGTCGATTACCACCGACGAAATCGACTACAGCGCGCTAATTCAGCCCGCCAGGGTCAACAGCAGGCTCTATATCGACAAAGAGATTTTTCAGGAAGAAATAGAGAAGATCTGGAACACGACTTGGGTGTATGTGGGGCATGTTAGCGAAGTGCCCAACCGGAATGACTACATCACGAAAAGCATCGGCACTACACCTGTGCTGCTGTTGCGTGATCGTCACGGCGAGATCCGTCTGCTCCTGAACAAGTGCCCGCACCGGGGCAATCAGCTCTGTGCTTACAAGGAAGGCAATCGCTCGACGTTCACCTGTCCGTACCACGCATGGACCTTCTCGAATACCGGTGACCTCATGGGAGTTGCCTTGCCAGACGGCTATGAGGGCATGTCGAAGGAAGGCCTCGGCCTGGGCAAGGTGCCGCGCCTCGGCATCTACCGTGGCTTTGTGTTCGGCTCTTTCGCAGAAACCGGCCCGAGCCTCGACGAGCACCTAGGTGGCGCTAAGGCAGCCATTGATCAGCTGTGCGACAACTCACCGGCTGGTGAGCTCGACCTGAGGGCGGGCTACCTGAAGCATCGCACCAAAGCAAACTGGAAGTTCATGCTCGAGAACGAGACCGACGGCTATCACCCCGGCTTCGTGCATGGCTCCATCTTCCAGGTCACGAGCACTCGCATAGCCGAGCTGTATAGCAAAGATTCCAGTGCACTGACCCGCGATTATGGCAACGGCCACACGGAATTTGACCTGCGCGGCGAATGGCGCAGGATCGATAAACCGTTGCACTGGTTCGGCTCGTCGGCCGAGCAGCAACCTGCCTATGTGAAGGCGATGGAGGAGGCCTACGGTCCAGAGCGCGCTCGCAAGATCATGATCGACGGCACGCCTCACACCATGATTTTCCCAAATCTCTTCATTGCCGAAATCCAGATCTTCGTACTGCAGCCGGTGGCCGTGGATGAAACTATCCAGCATGTCACGGCGGTGCAGTTCAAAGACGCGCCCGAGATCAATCGTCGCTTGCGGCAACAGACCATGGGCTCGGTCGGACCAGCAGGGATGCTGCTGGCCGACGATACCGAGATGTACGAACGTAACCACCGCGGCGCATGGGTACGTGACCCGGAATGGTTGGTCTTATCGCGCGGGCAGCTCCGCGAGCGCAAAGACGAGAACGGATATACCGTGGGCCATGTCACCGATGAAGTGCCACAAAGGGGTATCTGGCGCCATTACCTAAAGCTGATGCAGGAGTGAGCTCAATGAATGCACAAATCGAGATCAATCCGACAGAGCGCGGGCTGGACGTTTGCGATGAGATCGAGCTCTACCACAGCGTCGCGAAATTTCTCTACCTTGAGGCGCGTCTGCAAGACACCCACGACTATGACGGTTGGGAAGCATTATGGGAAGAAGATGCTATCTATTGGATTCCGGCCAATGGCTCCGACACCGATCCCGAGCAGCAGATGTCGATCATCTACGACAACCGCTCGCGTATCGGCGTGCGTGTCGCGCAACTGAAAACCGGTCGACGGCATACCCAGACGCCTCGTTCAGAGCTCGCACGAATCATCTCGAACATTGAGGTGGTGCACGTCGAGGGCAACGAGGTCGAGGTCAGGGCCAACGCCCAGATTCATGAAGAGAATTTGCGTGGCACCACCCTTTGGGCGGCCCGCAATGAGTACCTACTTAGAAATGTCGAAGGCGCCTTCCGTCTGGTGCGCAAAAAGGTTGTATTAGTCAATAACGAGAAGCCGGTGTTTACGCTTTCGTTCCTGGTATGAGGTGGTGTAATGAATGAAGAAAATAGGCAGGTATGGATCGGCGAAGGCCCGGTGCTACTCGATTATGCCGATCATGTGGCGCGTATAACGCTGAACCGGCCGGAATCTTCCAACGGCATGAATATCGAGTTCATGAAGGCCTTGCATCAGGCCGTGATGCGTTGTCATCGCGAGCCCGATGTGCGCGTGGTGTTGTTGCGCGGGCTGGGCAAGAATTTCTGCGCGGGAGGCGATGTTCGCGAGTTCGCCAGCAAGGGGGAGGAACTGGGCGACTTCCTGCGCGAGGTCACCGCATGGCTGCAGATGGCGGTGGGCGCACTAATTCGCCTGCAAGCTGTCGTGGTCACACAGGTTCAAGGCTTTGCTGCCGGTGGCGGCGGGCTGGGTCTGGTTTGCGCCTCCGATATCGTGATCGCGGGGCAAGGCGCCAAGTTCCTGCCAGGGGCCACCCGTGTAGGCATGGCGCCCGATGCTGGCTCATCAGTCATACTGCCGTATCTGGTCGGTTTCCGGCAGGCCATGGAAATGATGCTGTCAAACCGTATCGTCGGCGCCGACGAGGCCTTACAGATGGGCCTGGTTACGCAAGTCGTGCCTGATGAAGAGCTCGATGCCGCCGCCGTGGCGCTGACCGCGCGTTTCGCCGATGGTGCACCACTCGCCCAGGCTGCGACCAAGCGTTTGTTGTGGAACACCTTAAACGTTGAAACCGCCTTGCCGGAAGAAGCCCGCACAGTTTCATCGCTGTCGGCCACGGCAGACAGCCGGGAAGGACTAACGGCAGTGCTGGAAAAGCGCAAACCGGTATTCAGGGGCAACTAGCGATGCGTCGGGCATTGGTAACGGGCGGGGCCAACGGAATCGGGGCGGCCACGGTGCACAAGCTGAGTGGCAGCGGCTTCAACGTCACGTTCTGTGATCGCGACGCTGCGGCCGGCGCAGCGCTCGCGGCCGAAACCGGCACGACCTTTATTGAGCTGAATGCTGTCGATTTCGATGCGGTGGCTCGCTTTTTTGACAAATCCGACCCCTTCGATGTTTTGGTAAACAATGTCGGCGTTGATCAGCATTCGTTCTTTTCGGATACTGGCCCGTCAGACTGGCGGCACTTTCTTGCCGTGAACCTGGAAAGCGCCTTTGCATTCACGCTAGGGGTCTTGCCGGGCATGCAGTCCGCTCGCTACGGTCGCATCGTGAATGTGTCGTCCGAAGCCGGCCGCCTCGGCTCCCGGGGCGGGGCCATCTATGCTTCCGCCAAGGCGGGCCTGCTGGGCTTCACCTGCTCCATCGCCCGGGAAAACGCGCGCTATGGCGTGACCGCCAATGCTGTTCTGCCCGGTCCGATCGAGACGCCGATGGTTAAGCGTGCTGTTGAGTTGGCAGGCGAAAAAATGCGGTTAGACCTTCAGGGGCTGACCTTGCTGCGACGGCTGGGCCAGCCTGAGGAGGTGGCGGCCACCATCGCTTTCCTGTGCTCCGAAGACGCCGGCTTTATCACCGGAGAATCGCTTGGCGTTTCCGGCGGAATGGGATGCAGAATCTGAAATCTTGGGAAGTACTATGACAACTATTGTATTCATTACGGGTGATGAAGAGCGCCACATCGTTGAGGCCACAGATGGCCTCAGCGTGATGGAATGCGCCAGACGCGCAAACGTGCCTGGGATTATTGCCGAGTGCGGAGGTGCCTGTACCTGTGCAACATGCCACGTACATATTGCGTCTGAATGGATGCCTGTAGTGGGCGAGTCCAGCGATATGGAGCACGATATGCTCGATTTCGCCACCGATGTACGAGCGGAGTCCCGCCTTTCGTGCCAGATCACTGTAGGGCCGGCGCTTAATGGCCTGATCGTAAAGGTTCCCAACGCTGCATAGCGGAATCGCTGAAGATGTCTAAGGAGCACAAAATGTCAGCCACTTTGCAAGGTTTACGCATCATCGAAATGGTGGGTCTGGGCCCCGCGCCCTTTGCCGCCATGATGCTTGCAGACCATGGCGCAGAGGTGGTGCGCATCCATCCGGCAAAGCGAAAAGCCGATTTCCCCTTGCTAGACACCCGGTTCGACGTGCTGGCGCGCGGCCGCAAGTCGCTGGCGGTCGATCTGCGTGCGCCGGCAGGAAGTGAGCTGTTGCTCGAGCTGATATCAAATGCAGACGGCCTGATCGAAGGATTTCGCCCCGGCGTCATGGAGCGCCTGGGCTTGTCGCCGGAAGTCTGTCTTGCGCGTAACCCAAAGCTGGTGTACGGCCGTATGACGGGCTGGGGACAGACCGGCCCCCTGGCCAATCAGGTGGGGCACGACTTGAACTATCTGGGCATTACCGGTGCACTACATGCCATCGGGCCGGCCGACGGCCCGCCGACTGTGCCGCTGAACTATGTGGCTGACTTCGGCGGGGGTGGTATGTTGCTCGCCTTCGGCATGGTGGCCGCGCTGCTCGCAGTGCGAGGTGGCGGTTCGGGGCAGGTGGTCGATGCTGCTATGACCGACGGAGTCGGCCTGCTGTCGTCGATGTTCTGGGGATTCAGGGCCGGCGGCGCATGGCCCAACGGGCGCGGGCAGAACTTGCTCGACGGCGGGGCGTACTTCTACGCCACCTATGCCTGTGCAGACGGCCGCTATCTGGCTGTCGCATGCGTTGAGAAACGCTTCCACGACATCTTGGTGGAACGGTTGGCGTTAGAACCGGAAGAGTTCACGCACGATCGACAACCTGCGCGCTGGCCGTCATTGCGGCAGAAGTTGGCTGAACTGTTTGCCACAAAGCCGCGCGACCATTGGGTGAGCCTTTTTGAAGGCACCGATGGCTGCGTGACGCCGATACTCGATTGGAGCGAGGCGGTCGCGCATCCGCATGCCACTCGGCGTAATGCTTTTGTGGATGTTGAAGGCGTAATCCAACCCGCGCCGGCTCCCCGGTTCAGTGCGACTCCGGCGCCTATGCCTACGGCCGCGCCCAGGGCGGGGGCGCACTCCTTGGAAACGCTGCATGCTTGGGGCGTGTCAGCGAGACGCATAAGCGACGCGCTCGCGCAGGGTGTGATTGTTCAGGCGGAAAGCGAGGCGAGCCACAGTGAAGCATGAAACGTTAAGCATGAAGGTATTTTTTCAAAACGCGTTTTTCGGTACTATTAATAGACCGATTATTCTAACTATTAAATCGAGTTCTCAGCGGTATGCCGGGTGCCCCGGCTGCACACATGGGAGGAGGTAATTCATGGCCTATATCCAGGCGATTGGAGTATATCTGCCCCGGCTGCGTCTTTCGCGCGCAGCCATGGGAAAGGCGCTCGGCTGGCTTACGCCCGGGGCGGGTTCAGGGGGCAAGGGAAACCGTACCCTGGCTTATTGGGATGAAGACAGCCTAACCATGGCGGTCGCCGCTGCGCGGCGCGCTCTGCCGCGTAGCCGTGGCGTTGATGTCGACACGCTTTACTTTGCCAGCACCTCGCCTCCCTACGCGGAACCGCAGAATGCGGCGTTTGTACGTGCCGCTTTGGGTTTATCGCAGACGGTTCGTACGCAAGATGTACATGGCTCGGTTCGCGCCGGGCTGCTCGCGCTGCATCAGGCGCTGGAAACCGGTGACCGCACCTTGATCACGGCCGGGGAAGTGCCGGTAGCGGTGCCCGGCAGCGTGGCGGAAGGCCGTTCCGGCGACGGCGGCGCAGCCGTGCTGACTGGTGGTGAGCCGGGCATGCTGCGCTACCTCGGGGGCGCGTCGATAAGTGCGCCCTTCACCGATCGCTATCGCGCCGCCGACCACGCGCACCCGCAAGAGTGGGAAGAGCGTTGGGTGCGTGAAGTGGGCTATATGGAACTCGTTCGCGACGCCATCGTTCAGGCGCTCAAGAATGCGCGGGTCACTCCGGCAGACATTGATCATTTCGTGATGCCCTGCGCCATGCCCGGCGTCACCAGGGCGCTCACGGCCAAGTTGGGCTTGGGCGAGGCCAGAGAAACGTCGGCGCTGGTGGAAGGGTGTGGCGACACGGGTGTCGCACATGCGCTCGTCATGTTGGGCCACGCCCTTGAAGGTGGCGAGCCCGGCCAGAAGATTCTGGTGGCGCAGTTCGGGCAAGGCGCAACCGCGCTTGTGTTCGAAGCCGGCGCGTCGGTTGCAGCGCCCACGCCCACCGTGTCGGCGCAGTTACAGCAGGGCGTTGACGAAGACAACTATATGAAGCTGCTGGCGTTTCGCGGCAAGGTCGATTGGGATAGAGGCCTGCGCGGCCGCTACCTGGTAAATGAGGCGCTCAGCACTTCGTGGCGTAACGCTGATACGCTACTGGGTTTTGTGGGGGGGCGCTGCCGCGAGACGGGCCGCGTGCAGTTTCCACCCACCCGATTAGCGGTCGGCCAAGGCTTTCATCTGGATATGCAGGAGCCAGTAGCGCTGGCTGATGAGCCTGCCAGAATCATGACCTTTACGGCAGATAGGCTGGCGTTCTCGCCCTGCCCACCTAACTGTTACGGATTGGTCGACTTCGATTGCGGCGCCCGCGTATTGATGGAGTTCACCGACCCTGAAGCCGATTTACTCGAGCAGGGCGACGCGGTGGGCTTCACATTTCGCATCAAAGATCTCGACCCTACAACGGGTTACCGCCGCTATTTCTGGAAAGCGATCGCAGCCGCAGGCAACACTTAAGGAGCACACATGGTATCAGGACTCAAGGATCGTGTCGCGGTATTGGCAATGGGCTGTTCGCGTTATGGTGAACGCTGGGATGTCGGACAGGAAGAGCTGATGGTCGAAGCCTATGGTGAAGCACTGCAAGCAGCAGGAATCGACCCGACCGACATTGGTGCTGCTTGGTATTCCTCGCATTATGACGATATTGGTGCTGGCAAATCGGGTATGCCCATGGCGCAAGCCCTGCGGCTGCCCGATATCGGTGTGACACGGGTCGAGAACTTTTGCGCCGGAGGCACAGAGGCCTTTCGTGGTGCAGTCTACGCGGTGGCATCAGGCGCAGTCGATATTGCGCTGGCGATGGGCGTGGAGAAGCTCAAGGACACAGGCTTTGCAGGTCTGCCGGCCGCCTCACGTGGCACGCTGGTTCCTCTGTACGCGCCGTTACACAGCAACCCAGGCAACTTCGCGCAATTGGCGCGAGCCTACGAAGCCAAGCACGGCATCGCGCGCGATGATTTGAAGCGCGCCATGGGACATACCTCAGTAAAGAGTCATGCCAACGCCTTGCATAACCCCAAGGCACATCTGCGTAAGGCCATTACCGTTGATCAGGCCTTAAACGCGCCGATGGTAGCAGATCCGCTGGGCTTGCTCGATTGTTGTCCTGTCTCTGATGGTGCGGCTTGCGCCATCGTCACCAGACCAGAAATCGCTAGAAAACTCGGCAAGGGAGCGCTGGTAACGGTCAAGGCCATTCAACTGGTGAGCTCCAATGGTTGGGAGGCACAACAATCGGAATGGGATGGCTCCTACGTACACACTACCCGCGTGGCCGCGCAGCGGGCTTATGCGGAAGCCGGTATTGACAATCCGCGCAAGCAACTTAGCTTCACCGAGCTGCACGACTGCTTTTCGATTACCGAGCTGGTCACGTTGGAGGATATTGGCTTGTCGGAACCCGGTAGGGCCTGGCGCGATATGCTTGATGGCCGTTTCGATGCAGACGGTGTGCTGCCCTGTCAGATCGACGGCGGCCTGAAATGCTTTGGACATCCGGTTGGCGCTTCCGGCTTGCGCATGCTTTACGAAGCTTGGTTGCAACTGGCTGGGCAGGCCGGCAGTCGGCAGCTCGGCTCGCCTTCCTACGCGCTGACGCACAATCTAGGTGGTGCGCCGGCGCAGAACGTAAGTGCCATAACGATACTGGGTGCGGCCTGAATCCATGACGGGTTGAGGAAATATCAACATCAAGAGAGAAGAGAGGAAACAATGTACGCAATCCACACTCCGAAAAAAACTGCTCCTGTCGAAGAGGCGGCTCCCCCAATGCTGAATCCTGAGGTCGAACTACTTGACCGTGACGGCATCCTCAAGCTGCAACAAGAGCGACTCGCTAAGCTCGGCGCGCGTCTTCAAAAGAATGAGCAGTGGTGCGAGCACTTCGCGAAAGCCGGCCTGAAACCATCAGATCTTGCCGCGCCCGACGCGCTGCAGCATGTGCCGTTCCTTGAGAAATCTGACCTGCATAAGTGCTACCCCTACCCATATCTGACAGTACCGTTGGTTGACGTCGAGCGTTTCGTCGCTACCTCTGGTACTACGGGCATGCCCGTGATGTTCGGTCTCACAAAGAATGACCTGAACAACTTGCTGCCTTCCCAGACAGCCCGCTTGCTCACGGCAGCCGGCGTGAGGCCCGGCTCCCGTGCCTATCAGGGCTACGGGTATGGCCTCTGGATCGGTGGCCTCGCGCTTGATCAAGGTTTCAAGGAAATGGGCTGTGTGAATTTTCCCCTTGGCCCGGGCCGAGGTGAATTGGCTGCACGCTGGATGCACGATCACGCCTACGAAGTGGCGTCTATGTCACCGCTCTGGCTGATGAGCCTAGTGCAGCTCGCCCGTTCGCAAGGCATCGATCCTAAGACAGACTGGAAACTGAAAGTCGGTGTCTTGGGCGGTCAATCGGTTTCCGCTGAGTTCCGTAACCAGTTGGAAGCACAACTGCCCGACGGCTTCATGGCGCATAACATATACGGCACGACGGAAGCGGGCGGTCCCATTCTGGCGGTCTCTACTCCTTATACACACGGCGACGATGAGTTGCATCTACTCAACGAAGACACGGTGCTCACAGAGATTCTTGACCCGCAGACTCTCAAGCCGGTGTCGGAAGGCGAGGTTGGGGAGATCGTCATTACGACACTGAGCAAGGAAGCTTCGCCCGTCGTCAGGTGGCGAACCCGCGACCTCGTGCGGCTCTCGCCGCGCCCGTATGACTGCCCATCCGGTCGCCGCGGCATGCGCAAAATCGGACGCATCATCGGGCGTTCCGATGACATGATCAAGTTCAAAGGCGTCATAGTCTTTCCTTCTCAGATCGAAGACATCATTGCAGGTGTGAACGGCGTGGTGAAGGAAGCCTGGCAGATTTATATAGATAAGGAATGCATGACTATTGGGACGCTGACCGTAGCCATCGAAGCATCGGCCCAAGCGGGAGTACCGTTTGAGCAGTTGATCACGCAGGTTTCCCGCGAAATTAACGCGCGCTTCGGTATGAAGGTGAACGTTGAGTGCCATCACGAGGGCACGCTGCCCCGCTATGAGTCGAAGGCGGTGCGTGTGTTGCATCGTCCGGAGTCCTGATGGTCGAAGACCGTCTGGCACTTATCCGTGAGCGACTCAGCGAAGTGTCGATGACGTGGCAGTCAGGGTCTACGTTGGATGAAATTCGCCGCAGTTTCGAGGCCTATCTCGCCGAGGTCGGCCCAAGAGGAGCCGCCATGGCCGAGCCTTGCTGTCAAGCAATACCGCCCGGTATAGATGGCGCATGGATTGGTCAAGGCGAACGCTGCGCCTTGTATTGCCATGGAGGAGGCTTCCAGATCGGTGGCGTCGCCTCGCATGCAAGCCTGATAACAAGGCTCGCTGTCGCCGCGAGCATGCGGATGCTTGCGTTCGATTATCGGCTTGCGCCGGAACATCGGTATCCGGCAGCCATCGAGGATGCTTTCACCGCGTATCAATGGCTGCTCGACATAGGTGAAAAACCGGCCGCTATCGTAGGCGACTCAGCTGGCGGTGCACTGGCCTTGCAAACGGCACAGCGCGCCCGTGACGCCGGGTTGCCATTGCCAAGTCGTATCGTGTTGATCTCGCCTTGGCTCGACCTTTCTATGCAAAGTGATAGCTACATTGAACTGGCTAAAGTCGATCCGTTCTCAAAGCCTGCACAGCTGCGGTTGATGGCCAAGGCCTATGTTGGGCGTGAAGGGCCGGCCCTCGATTCGCCGCTCGTCTCGCCGCTATGGGGTGATTTGTCGGGGTTGCCGCCCATCGTGGCACATTCCGGCGAGGCCGATATTACCGTGGGTGACTCGTTCAAGTTGACCGAGCGGGTGCTAGAGGCGGGTGGGCAGATCGACCTTCAGGTTTTCCCGGGCATGTGCCATCACTTTCAGATTTACGAGGCGCTGCCCGAGGCGAAGGAGTCGATTGATGCACTGGGGCACGCTTTACGGGCTGCCTGACAGCGCATTTTGGGAGGCTTGGTCAGGCGCTGGGCGGAATCGTCCGGCAAACGTATGGTCAGTGTGCTCATTACAGATTCTCCAAACACTGTGCGTAATAACGGCTTGCACTCCACCGGCAATGGCCAGTTCAATGAGATGACTATCGCCTCCGGGCTCTTGTCCATTTTCGAGGTATCAGCACGCTCGTCAAACTCGGCTAATCACACCATTTCAGCCAGTCTTCCCGATTTGAACCTATTGCTCGTCAAACCACTGCTTCCACTGGGGCACGGCAGCGGCGAACGTGCCGCGGTGTGTCGTGGGGCCGGTAGAGATGGCGGACACCTTGGGATTGCCACGGCCCATGGCTTGTTGATAATGCATGGCCAATTGGCCCATACCCGAACTGATGACTTCATCCGCCTCGCCGTAATAGTTGTGTACAGGCGTTTGCACGACCCAGCGATAAGCATGGGTATGAGATGCCAATAAACGTCCATAGGCAGACTCGGCAAAGAATTGCGGATCGAAATACTCGGGGCGCAGGAGCTTTTGCATGGTCATTGGAACATCGGCCTCGTTCACCGGTTCGCGCGCATACACTTTCCGCGAAACCTCATAGACGTCGTCATTGATGACTGAACGCGCCAAGCCAGGCACACTGTAGTAGTTTTCAAAGGCGAAGGCCGACAGGATGATGGTGGTGGTGGCCCAACCTGCGTCAATTTCTCGGGGAAACTGTATCAGGCCGTTCAGGTTCAGCAAGACATCCACGGGTGCGCTGGCTGTTGCGGCGGCATCAACCTTCATGCCGATGCTTTCCAGCTTTTCCAGCATGGCCATGGTGACAAAGCCGCCCTGCGACCAGCCGCTGAGAAAGAGTTTTGTGCCGCTGCGCTTTAGATCACGGAGCACGGCTTGGCTTGCGATCAGCATGTCATGGGTGGCCTGCTGGTGGCTTTGCTTGACCATATAGCCTTCGGGCTCTGTGGATTTCCCCATGCCGAAATAATCAGCTGCAACCAGAATATAGCCTTGGCCGGCAAACTGGGCGATCATGAGCTGGGTTTCATCGGAGTTCTCCGGAAAAGAGGGCACTTGCTGTTTGCCATAGACGGTGCCATGCTGGTAAGACACTATCGGTAAAGACATGTCCGTAACGTCGGGAACGGCGAGCAGACCAGTCGCCGTAATGGGCCTGTTGCCGCGCTCAGGTATTACGGAACTGTAGGTGACCCGGTACAAATCGACGGCGTTATCAGCGGGTGTATAGGCTTGCGTAACGCCAGAAAACGCAGCTGCTCCCGTGGTAAGAATTTGGTCAAGACGGGACTTGTCCCAGCGACCCAGCCATTCATATTGCAGCTGCTGCGATAGCTGGACAGCCACGCCCGGAGAATTGCCGGCGGAGCTTGACGCGTGGGCATTGAAGGGAACGCTGGCAAGCACCAAAGTTATGCAGATTGCCAGCATGATCGCGAATCGTTTGAAGCACGGCATGAAGACTCCCTTTGTTTTGTTTGGTCAAATTTTGTAGCAGCTCTAGAATACCAGTTGTGCAAGTGCCGCTATCGGCGTTGGCTTTTCGTGCCTCATCATGCTGCCGATGGCCGCTACAGCTGGATCGGAATCGTGACGGGTCCGTCGTTGGTCAGGTTGACTTGCATGTCTGCGCCAAAGACACCGGTTTCCACAATCGGATGCAGTTTGCGGGCTGCCTGCACAAAATGGTTGTAGAGTCTTTCTCCGGTTTCAGGGTCGGCCGCACCGCTGAATCCGGGCCTGTTGCCGCTCCAGACGTCGGCGGCCAGCGTGAACTGGCTGACAATCAACAAGCCGCCTTCAACGTCCTGAATGCTGCGGTTCATCTTGCCCGCCTCATCGCTGAAAATTCGCAACTTGAGCAGCTTGGCCAGCAAGCGGTCGGAGGTCGATTCGGTATCTGTCGCTTCAGCACAGATCAGTACCAGCAGTCCATTGCCGATGCGGCCCACGACATGGCCATCAATTGAGACCGAGGCTTGGCTGACACGTTGGATGACTGCTTTCATGGTTATAGATCAGATAAATTAGTCGAGCGTCGCGACCCGGCGCAAGGTGCTATTTTTCGAACTTGGCTCGAGAATCATGTTTTGCCAGCCTTCGCCGGTCGTATTCTGCCGGTGAATAAAGGCATATAAGAAATTCTACGCCACCCGTCTCACCTCAATATAGCTTTCGGGTCCGTAATGAATGGTGTTCCGGGAATAGTAGGGCGGTACCTGCATGTCAAACTGAGCATGATCATGGCTCTGGTCACTGCGCAGCAGGTCAGTACGGCTGCCGATATCAAGCCGCAACTTTTCGCCTGACCCAAGCCGCACTGGCTGAGGCGTGAGGCTGAACTTCAGTGTCACGGCTTTCCCCGGTATCAGTGGCTCGGGCTGGTCGATGTTGATGGCAATCTCGGTTTGGGTGCTGCGTCCGATGTCAATCGTGCGGCAAGCGGGCCGGATTGTTCCGAGTGACAGCAGATGATAGGCCCCGTTTCCATCCACGCGGCCTAGCCGTGCGACCACTTGCGAGTCGATTTCATTGCTGCTGAAAGAAAGGCTTGCTGTCACCGGTCCCGAGAACTCGACATCTTGTGTGATGGTGGTTTCAAAACTCACCAACTGGTTGGCCACTTCATCGAAACCGGGCGTTACGATTGCGCCAAGTGGTACGGCAGCCCAGCGATTTGATCCAGCCTCGCTGGCACTGTCGGTGAGGCGGTGGATCACGTTATCCGCACCGGACGAGGCGAGGTAAAAGCGCACGAGTTTGCTGCCCGGGATGGGAAAGTTGGCGGCGGAACGATACTCGTCCGCGCCTTCCGTCCAATAGCGGACGGACTGCTGTTCCCGGTATCCGTTGTCTGTGCCGAAAAGGATGTGGTCGTAGAAGGCAAGTGCTTCGCTCTGCCAGTGATAGCAGGGCAGTTCGTAGCTCGCCGGCCCGATGATCAGCCATTTGCGATCGGCAGGAGTACCGGCGTTCTCGAATAAATCATATGCGCCGAACTGGTGTAGATTGAAGTGGCCCGGGTTCTGGACAACAACGAATGGTAGGGTGATCTTGTCGAGTTCTCCCGATGGTCCGGCTGACAAAGGACTAGTCGCGCGGGTCTTGCCGTCGAGCGCCATTGCAGCGAACAGCTCGCGTACCGGCTTGGCCGGCATTTTCTTCTGAAAGCCTTTCATGATGCCGCTCATGCGTTTTTTTACCTGCGGCCACCACCAACGCTTGAGAGGCGTATTCAGGATGTTGCTCAGGAGTGCCCGCATCATCGGCGGTACATGAAGCTTGATCTGAAAGGGTGTGAAATTCGCGCCCATCCATAGCGCGAAAAAGTCCGTTTGGGGGCCGCCGCCAAACATTGATATGTGACGGAAGTAATCGGTGCACATTTCTATGGCGAAGAAGCCCTTCAGCGCCGCAGGTTGCTTAATCGCTACCTGTGGCTGTGTCATGCCGTAGTAAGAGGTTCCAAACAATACTACATTGCCGTCGCACCATGGCTGCTGTGCGATCCAGGCGATGATACGGGCATGGTCCTGGACGTCAACGTCGTTGAAAAAGGTATGGCTTTCGCCCTGAGATCGGCCCATACCCCGGCGGGTCACTATGATGTGTGCATAGCCGCGATCGGTGAACACGGGCGGGCTTCCTGTTTCGTTGGTGCCCGTAGGTGCACCGCTTGATTGCAGCTCCTTGCCGTAGGCTGAGAATGCCAGAATGGCCGGATAGCGGCCTGCTGCCTTGGGCGTGTAAACGTCGGCTGCCAACGAGATGCCATCATCGACCTGGATCATCTGGTCGGAATAAAGCCGACAGCCCAATCCCGTCCTGACCGCCGGGCCCGGTGTCCATCCTGCGAGTTGGGGGCCGTGAATGCCTCCCCGCAACGGAACGACATTGTCCCAGAGCTTGGCTTTAAGCGGAGCAGCGTTCATTTGCTTTGTTCCCTTCGTCGAAGGTGGCAATTGAAAGTCTGTCAGTGGTGCAGGCCGGTTTGTGGCCTGGGTGCTTACGTCGGCAGACGATCATGACGGGTTACTGGCCAGACAAAACAGCGGCAGCTAATCAAAAAAACGGGCCCGTTCCTTAAGGGTCTGTTCGCATTCGGCCACCATGCGCTTGATAAGATCGGCGCATGTGGGAATGTCTTTGATCAGGCCGGCTACCTGACTGATCCAGACCAGGCCGTCGTCGATATCGCCCGATTCCAGGGTCACACGGCCACGGGCACCGGCCACCAGATGCTGGATGTCCGAGAACTCACATCCGCCCGGGCGGTTCTCTATTGATACGACTTCATCCGATATCCGGTTTTTCATGACGCGGCCAGTGTTGCGCAGCGTGCGAAATATCAGGTGAGTGTCGCGTTCGGTCGCATCGACGATTGCCTGCTTGATATTCTGGTGAATGGGCGCTTCTGCGGTTGCGCAGAAACGAGTGCCCATATTGATGCCTTCGGCGCCAAGGCACAGAGCGGCCGCAAAGCCGCGACCATCTGCAATGCCGCCCGAGGCCACGATGGGAACCCGGATCTGGTCAGCCGTTACGGGAAATAAAACCAGGCCGCCTACGTCGTCCTCGCCAGGGTGTCCGGCGCATTCGAAGCCGTCGATGGAGACGGCATCAACGCCGTTGCGCTCGGCCGAAAGGGCGTGGCGAACCGAGGTGCATTTGTGAATAATCCTGACCCCTGCGGCGTGGGCCTTTTCGATGAATTCCTTGGGGTTGTTCCCGGCGGTTTCAAGTATGCGTACGCCACTTTCAATAATGGCATCGAGGTAGGCTTCGTACGGTGGGCGTTTTGCGCTGGGAAGAATAGTGAGATTCACGCCAAATGGCTTGTCGGTCATTTCACGGCAGCGCTCGATCTCTTTTTTAAGATCGGCGGGCGTGGGCTGCGTCAAGCCGGTCAGTATGCCCAGACCGCCGGCATTCGACACGGCGGAAGCCAATTCGGCCCGTCCGACCCATTGCATTCCGCCCTGAATGATCGGGTACTCGATGCCCAGCAATTCAGTTATGCGTGTCTTCATTTTGATCGGTAATTTGCCTTTCGTTTTTCCAGGAACGATGCGATGCCTTCGCGCGCCTCACTGCCGGCTTGTGCCTCGATCATGAACTGCGATTCGAGCTGGATCTGCTCGTCAAAGGTATTGCGCTTGGCCGTCGTGCACAACTGCTTGATGCATGCCATGGCCTTTGCCGGTCCATCGGCCAGTTTCGTAGCCAGCTGTATGGCATGTTCAAGCGCCTTGCCCGGCTCGACGCAGTGGTTGATGGCTCCGAGTTGATACATGCGTTCGCCCGTGACCGGTGTGCCGGTCAGGCACAGCTCGGACAGGATGGGACGTGAGAGCGACTCGGCCAGAAAGGATGTAATCCCGCCGTCCGGCGTCAGGCCGACCTTCACATAGGCCACGGAGTAGCGGCTGTCTTGCGCCCCTACCAGAACATCGCATGCAAAGGCGACGGACATGCCTGCACCGGCCACTGCTCCTTCGATGGCGGCGACTACGGGCTTGGGGCAGCTGCGCAGCGCACGAACGACCGTGTTCAGTTGTTCGATGATGGTGCGTCGCTCCAGCGCTGTAAGCGTGTGCCGCGTGGCCAGACGGCGCAGGTCGCCGCCTGCGCAGAAGTGGCCACCTTCACCCGTCAGCACAATGGCGCCGATTCCGTCATCATTGGCGGCATTCTGCAAGGCATCCAACAGTGCCAGATACAGTTCGGGTGACAAGGCATTGCGTGCGTCCGGATTGTCGATCGACAAAACCTGCACGGCGCCTTCGCGGTACATGCGTAATGGCTGGGGGTGGGGCTGACTGTTCATGGTGTCCTGTTATCAGAGGTTCCAGATGTCGATGTCCTTGGCGACCTGGTTCCAACGATCATATTCGTTGTTCAGGCGTGTTGTCATCTCTTCAGCCGTTTGATAGGTTGCGATCGCGCCCAGCTTGATCATGCGTTCCTGCAGCTCGGTGTCGGTCAGCAACTCCTTCAATTCCTTGTTGAGTCGGTCAGAAACCTCTTGCGGGGTGTCGTTAGGAACGATCAGGCCGCTCCAGCTACTGGCCTGGTAGCCAGGGAAGCCTTGCTCGGCCACCGATTTGACCTCAGGCAGGAAGGTTGTGCCACTGTCGGACAGCACGGCGATAGGCTTGACGCTGCCGGATTGAATGTGCGGCATGGCGGCGATCATGTCAGATACCATCATCCCGGTTTGTCCACCGATGAGATCGACGATGGCTGGAGCACTGCCGCTATAGGCGATGTGCTGCATCTCAAATTTGCCCAGTCCTTTCAGTTGCTCCATGGCCATATGACCAATGCTGCCTACACCGGGGCTGGAAAAGTTGATCTCGTTGGTTTTGCTGGCTTCGATCAGCTGCTGGAAGTTTTCGACACCGGGAAGAACGTCTGTGTTAATGATGACGACGTAGGGCAGGTCGTAGACGGTGGATACGCATGTGAAGTCGGTGCGTACGTCGTAAAGACCGTTGCGATGCACTATGGGAGCGATAAGCGCAGGCATGCCGAACATGGAAATCGTATAGCCATCGGGCTTTGAGCGGATGAACTGTGACGTGCCGACCGAGCCCGATGCGCCGGCACGGTTGTCTACCACAATGTGCTGGCCCAGCCTCTCTGACAGTCTTTCGGCAATCACGCGGGCGATGGTGTCGGTCGGGCCACCTGCCGGGAATGCCACAACCATGCGAATGGGTCGGTCAGGCCAGTTCGCTGCAAAGGACGGCATGGGCAATATGGCCGAGCCCAGTGCGGACAAGGCTGATGCTTTGATGAAGGTGCGGCGGTTGATGCTGGATTTAAGAGTCATATACGTCTCCGGTTTTATGTGCTTGCACCGAAAGTGACGAGCACGATCAGATGATGTTGCGGGCCTTCAGTTTCTGCAGTGTTTCGGTATCGATATCCAGAAGCTCCTGCAGAACTTCAGCTGTGTGTTGACCCAGGTGGGGCGGGTTTTGGTGCACCGGGCTGCGTTCGTTATCGATAACGTAGGGCGGTGCATGTATGGCTTGCGGGCCGGCTTCGGAGTCCTCGTAACGATGAACCATCCGGGCCTCTTGGGTTCTGGTTGATTCAAAGGCTTCGAACAAGCCATGTACCTCGCCGCAAGGGATGTTCGCTTCCTGCATGCGCGTAATGAGTTCTGCGCGGGGGTGCTGGCGGATTGCATCTTCCAGCAGCGGAGCCAGGATGTCACGGTGCCTGGATCGGTCGGTGTTTTTCTCGAAGCGGGGGTCGGTTGCCAGGTCGGGGCGAAGAATGACCTTTTCACAGAAGCGCTGGAATTGCGTGTTGTTGCCGACGGCAATAACAAGCGGCCCGTCTTTGGCTTCGTAGACGCCGTAAGGAACGATTGCAGGGTGGGAGTTGCCAAACTTGGCCGGATCCTGGCCTGCCAGTTGTGCGGCCAGACCATAATAGGACGTGATGGCCAGACCATTGTCGTAAAGCGCCATCTGGACGTGGCGACCCTGCCCGGTGGTCACGCGTTCATACAATGTGGCCAGAATGGCCTGGGCTGCATGCATGCCGGTGAACATGTCGACAGCAGCCACGCCGAACTTGAGCGGGCCCTGGCCTTCCTCACCGTTCATGGCCATGATGCCGCTTTCGCCCTGTATCACCAGGTCGTAGCCTGGGCGACCGCTTTCAGGACTGAGCACGGAATAGCCCGAGATCGAGCAATAGACCACACGCGGATTCAGTGAACGAATCTGCTCATAGCCCAGACCGAGTTTTTCGGCGCCGCCTTGTTTAAAGTTTTGAATCACGACATCTGACTTGGCGGCCAGCTCCAGGGCAAGCGCACGGCCTTCTTCGGATTGCAGGTCCAGGCAAATTGAGCGCTTGTTCCGGTTGGCGCTGTTGAAATACGAAGTATTTCTGCTGCCGACACGCACACCCCAGTCGCGGGTATCGTCGCCACGGGTAGGGTGTTCGACTTTGATGACGTCTGCGCCCAAATCGCCCAGGGCCATGCCGCACAAAGGTCCGGCCATGACGCGCGACAGATCCAGTACTCGTACTCCAGCCAGTGGTTTTATACCCAGCACAATGGTGTTCCTACAATGTAAATATGATGACAGGCAGCAAATGTTGCTCATAAATTGTAGAGGTCATACCGTTGTTGACAATCACAATGGATATTGACATGATGTAAAAGAATTTTGAACATGATCCATGAATCTGCTCTCTCTATCCATCTTTGTGGCTATCGTCGATAGCGGCAATCTCAGTCAGGCGGCCCGCGCGTTGAAGATGTCACGCGCCAATGTCAGCTATCACCTGTTTCAGTTGGAAAACGCATTGGGCGCGGAACTGTTGCGCCGAACACCGCAAGGCAACGAGCTGACAGAAGTCGGCGAGCGTATCTATCATCATGCGGCCAATATTGTTAACGAATCAGCGTTGCTGCAAGAGACGGTTCAGTCCGGCGTCGGTGAATTATCCGGCAAGCTCAGCCTGAGCGTTCCTACGGGCTACGGACAACTGGTCGTGGGTCCGTGGCTGATCGAGTTCAAGAAAATTTATCCGGGCATCGTGCTGGAAGTCAGGTTCGACAACTTCGTTGATAACCTTGTGCGCGACGGGGTAGATGTGGCCATCAGTGTCAGGTCCGAGCCGCCGCCCTTGCTGGTCGTGCGCGATCTGGGGCCTTTGCGCTATGTGGTGAGTGCATCCAGCCATTGGGCGGCAGAAAACGCCATGCCGCGCTCCATGCAGGACCTTGCCGATGTCCCGATCGTAACGACTGGTGGTATCACCGGCCGCGCGTACCTGAAGGCCGTGCATAACGACCGGGCAAGTGAAATGCATCTGCATCCCACATTGCTGTCTCGTAATTTTCCCTATTTGCGTGAATGTATCCTGGCGGGAATGGGCGTGGGGATCGTTCCTGATTATGTGGTGAAAGATCTTGTCCATGCCGGCAGCGTTGTCACCAGCATGGACGATCATCTGTTGACACTGGATGCCGGCCAGATGTATCTTTTGTATACACCTAACCGGTATCGGTCACGCGTGTTCAGAACGCTGCTGGATTTTCTGATGGACAAGCTGGAAATTGCCAGGCCAATTCGCAAGGATGTCTAGGGGGGTGTTCCCGCGCTTACCATTGCCCGAGATGCACACCCGCTTTCTTATGGGCGTTGGTCCCGCGCTCTACGGCCTCAAAGTTGACGGTGGTACGCCGCTTCAGGCCTGAGAACCATGCCAATAGCCGTTCGCGGCACTCGGCTCGCACAGAGGCGCAAGCTGGGTCCTGGCCCAGGTCGTGGAATTGGTCCGGATCGGCGTGCAGGTCATAAAGCTGTTCGGGTTCGTCCATCCAGTACACGTAACGCCATCGATCGGTGCGTACAGACCAGGCCCGTGCGTTCTGGGGAGTCTTGCCGGTCAGCAGTCGCGAAAGCCGATAGCTGTAGTCCAGTTCCGAAAAGACACTGTCCCGCCACTTGACCGGCTCGCCATGCAGGACGGGCAACAGGTTGCGCCCCTCCAGGCGATGCATGGGCAGCGGCTGCCCCAGCCATGCCAGAATGGTGGGCAGCACGTCGACGGATTCCACCATTCTTGACTCGATCCGGCCGCGGGTTGCGTCCGCAGCCGCCGATGGATCGACCACGATCATGGGAACGCGTTGAACGGTGTCGTAGAACAGTTCTTTTTCGCCCAGCCAGTGATCACCCAGGAAGTCTCCGTGGTCAGCGGTAAAGATGATCAGCGTGTTCTCCATGAGCCCCGTGCGCTCCATATGGTCGAACAGCCGGCCCAGGTGGTCATCCAGTTGCGTGATCAGGCCCTGATATGCCGGGCGCACCGTGCTTATGCATGCATCCATTGAAAAACTGATGCTTTCCTCGTGCTGTCGATACGCTTGCAATACGGGGTGTGCATTGTGCCGCTCGGCTTCATTGCGTACGACAGGCAGGCATTGGTCGGGCCGGTACATGGCGTGGTAAGGATTAGGGGCAATATAGGGCCAATGTGGCTTTACATAGCTTAAATGCATGACCCAGGGCTGTTCTCCCTGTTGCGCCATGAACTGTAAAGCCTGATCCGTCATGTAGGCAGTTTCCGAGTGCTCTTCCTGCACCCGGGCAGGGTAGCGTGCGTTGCGCATGTGCCAGCCACTGACCGCCTCGCCATTGGGGCCTTGTGCGGAAATAACGAAGTCTGTCCAGGGATCGTCCGAAACATAGCCGTGGCGGCGGAGGTAGGCCGGGTAGCCGCTTTCCTGGCCCGGCTCATGGTGGCCATCGTAGCGATCGATTTCTTCGAAGCCGCCGCTGCTCAGCAGGCGCCCCAGTTCGCTGCCGCCATCCAGCGCCAGGCGTTCCAGGCCGGCGTGGTCTACCATGACATGAGTCTTGCCGGCCAGTACCAGCTTGCGGCCACTTGCACGCAGGTATTCGCCTAACGTTACCTCGCCTACCGATAACGGTACGCGGTTCCAGGTTGCGCCGTGCGTGGAGGGATAGCGCCCGGTGTAGTAACTCATGCGGGACGGGCCGCATACGCCGGAATTCACAAAGGCGCGGTCAAATTGCACGCCCCGCCTGGCCAGCGCATCGATGTTGGGCGTGCGGATATGCGGGTGGCCATAGCATGCCAGATGATCGGCACGCAATTGGTCTGCCATAATGAAAAGAACGTTCTTGGCCTGGCCCATCGATCTCGCCTGATGTTGGTTGACTACTTGGTGACGACGAAGCCCGAGGCCGTTACAACAGGGGCCCACTGAGCACGGAACGCGTCCACCAGCTTGCCGGTTTCCTGTGCATTGGCTGATACGGGGATCAAGTCGCCATCGTGCAGTTTTTTGCGTATGGCCGGGTCGGCCGTGACCGACTTGATGATTTCTCCCAGCATGGCGGCCTTGTCGTCCGGCATGGACGACGAAGCGAAAAAGGTATTCCAGCCGGAGGCCTTCAGATCGATACCGGCTTGCGTGAATGTGGGTACTTCGGGCAATGCTGCTTCGCGAACTTCGCCCGAGGTGGCAAGGATGCGGATGCGTTTGCCCAGATGCTGCTGGGTCAGCGCGTCAAGCGTGTCGATGGCCACCGGCACGGCGCCGCCAATCAAATCGGTGATGACCGGTGCTGAGCCGCGATAGCCGACGATCTGGCCTTCGGTTCCGATTTGATCGGCAAGCATCAAGCCAAAGAAGTGCGGGAGGCTGCCTGTTGCCGGCACCCCTATATTGAATTGCTCGGGATTGGATTTGGCCCAATCCACCAGTGCTTGCATAGTCTTGATCTGGCTGTCGGCCGAAACGGCGACGCCAAATCCATACTCCGTTACCATTGAGACGGGCTGGAAGTCTTTTTGCGCATCGTAGGGTAGACTATCGAAAACCAGGGGGGCCACCACCATCACCGCTGGATTGCCCAGCAGCAGGATATTGTCATCCGGTGCTGCATTTTTAACGTGCTGTGCGGCGATACGCCCGCCCGCACCCGTCCTGTTTTCGATAATGATGGGCACCCCCAGTTTCGACTGCAAGCCGGACGCCACAATGCGTGCGGCCCGATCTGTGGCGCCGCCGGGTGCGTAGCCGACGACGATTGTCACGGGAGAAGACAGCTTGGCTGTGCTGGTTTGGGCCGCGCCAACGGCACAGCTTGCCAGCAGGATGCAAGGCAGCAGGGCTGCTCGAAGTGCGTTCTTGATCATGGGCTTGTCTCCTTGGACTTGATTTATCTTAATATTAGTTGGCAGCTTACCAAGCCAGGCATTAATTGTTCTAATCAACTATCAGACCTTAAGGGGAGGCCTCCACGCATGGACATCAAAACGACCGGCCCCATGAAGTCGATCGATACCGCCGGCTTGCCGGACAGCCTGCCGACACTTGACGATATGTTGATGTTCAAGCTGTATCGTGCCTGGTCGGCAGGAAACCCCATCTTTACGCGATTATGCGAGGGCCGCTTCAATATCACTCGCCGTGAATGGCGTTTGCTGGCAATTGCAGGTCAGTACGACAGCTTGACCTCAACCCGGTTGGCTCATGTGGCCGCCCTTGATGCGCCACGCACGTCGCGGGCCGTGGGTTCTTTGTGCAGGAAAGGCTTGCTCGAGCGCAGGCGGGATCCGGACGACGCGAGAACGGTACATATATCCGTCACGCAGCGGGGGCGAAGCTTGTATCACGAGCTCATGCCGTTGGTCGCCTCGCTGAATGAGGTCATTTTTCAGGACCTGGATTCAGGGGAACTGCAGGCGCTGGGTGCGATGCTGGATCGTATCGTAAGCCGGGCGGCCCAGATGATCGACGATGATCTGATCAAGGAAAGGACACATCGCAGCCGCCCCTCGGGGCGTCATCAATACTATTCAGAAAAGGAAACTGCACAATGAGCACTGGCTTGAGTCTGAGTCATATTCGGGATGAACTGCTTTCCACCGGCAAGCTCAGGGCCGCCATCAACCACGGCAACCCGGTACTGGCCCAGCGTGGGCCGGGGGGTGAACCCCGGGGGGTATCGGTGGCCTTGGCACAAGCTTTGGCCAGTCGGCTGAACGTGGCGCTGGAAGTCGTTCCGTTCGAGGCGGCCGGCAAGGTCGTGGACGCGGCAGGGCAGAATGTCTGGGATGTCGGATTTCTTGCGATTGATCCCATGCGTGCCGACCAGGTCTCGTTCACATCGCCTTATGTGCTGATTGAAGGTACTTATTTGCTGCGTGACGACAGCCGCTTTACCGCAATTGATCAGCTCGATACTGCCGGGGCACGCATTGCCGTGGGTCAGGGCGCTGCGTACGACTTGTTTCTGTCGCGCGCCCTTCAGCATGCGCAACTCGTGCGCGCTCCCACGTCGGCCGCCGCCGTGGATCTTTTTCTTGAACAAGGGCTTGATGCCGCAGCAGGCGTGCGCCAGCCATTGGAAACCGCAGCCCGCCGGCACGCAGGTTTAAAAGTGCTCCCGGGTTATTTCACTGCCATCCGCCAGGCGGTGGCAACGCCGGCAAAGAATGTGGCATCGCTGCCTTTTCTCCAGGCCTTCATTGAAGAAATGAAGGCAAGCGGGTTGGTAGCCCGGGCCTTGCAGGACAGCGGCCAGGGCGAGGCCACCGTGGCGCCGGCTGAGTAGGGCAGTGGCGCGGGGGACGTGGCAGGAAGCGATTAAATTATTGTTTCAATAGTTTGGAGAAGAAGTCCAGCGTACGTTCCCGGGCCAGTGCGGCAGCCGTCGGTTCGAACGAGGCGCGCTGATCGCAACCGAAACCGTGGCCCGCGCCGGCGTAGGTGTGGATTTCGACGTCAGGCTGGGCTTGCCGGATTGCGGCGACGTCTTCCATGGGGATTGAGCCGTCTTCCTCACCGAAATGCATTTGTACCGGCATCAGGTGTTTTGCATCTTTATGCTGGACAATGCCGCCGCCATACCAGCACGAAGCTGCGCTGAGTCGTGTGCTTTGGCACGCCGCCAGCCAGGAAAGCCTGCCGCCCCAGCAATATCCAACGATTCCGATTTTTACATCGGGCGCAAAAGCGGCGGCGCAGGCCTCTATATCCATGAGCGCCTGTGAGTTTTCAATCTTTGCCCGATGAGCCAGGCCTTCCTTTACGTCATCGGCCGCATAGCCCAGTTCGATGCCGGGCTGGACACGATCAAAGAGCGCGGGGCTCATTACGCGGTAGCCTTGTGCGGCAAAAGCATCGGCCACGCTGCGTATGTGACTGTTCACGCCAAAGATTTCCTGGACTACGATCAGGCCCGACCGGGCGTCTTCAGGCCCTGCTGTGTATACGTGAAATTCGTGGCCGTCGCTAGCTGTCAGTTGCATGGATAGGGGTCCTTGATGTTGGGAGAAGAGGCTGACCTTGTCAGCTTGGTCAGCTTCGATGGTAATCCGTCCGGTGCATGGCTGCCAATGCAACGGCGCCTATGTTGTGCCGGCCCTGCGGTCTGCTACAGTAAACCTTCTGTCTGCATACTTTCGGCTTTGCTATGAAAACACTGTTTGTGGCCATTCTGCTTGCCTTTGTGGGCGCGTTGCTGATAGCCGGCTTGTACAAGCCGCAGCCGCTCGAGGCGCAACTGATGCATCTGCAGCTTGAACAAACCTTGCCCGAGGCGGCAGACGAGCTGGCGGGCGAGCAGGCCGAGATCCAGGCGCTCTTTCTGGCCTATGCGGCAGATCCGGTTTTGTCGGCCAAGGCAAGGCTGGCTTTATTGCGGCACCCCGATATGGCCAGAACGGTATTCCTTACATATGGCGCGAGCCCTGCATTTCAGGATGTACTCGCGCGCTACGGTGAAGACGTCGTCCTGCCCATACATTACTTTCTTGATAACGAAGTGTTCACGCTGGAGCTCATGCGTGGACTGAGCGATTCGGCCCGGTCCGCCCTGAGTGCGGTCCGACGGTTATGGGACGAAACGGAGTCTGGTTCCGCCTTGGCAGCCGGCCCCATAACCGCCGAAGAGCGAGGTAGCTACGCCATACAGTTCCTTAGCCTGGAAGGCTATGATTTTCTGGGGCAGTTCGTGCTGAATCAGGCCGGCGAGGTGCGCTGGGTCCAGACGGAACGTGTGCTGGAAGGCTTGAACAGTTTTTTTGCGGGCGGGATAAAAGGGCTGGAAACCCGATTGCGTCGCGAAGAAGAGGTCGGATTGGGTGACGTGGGCTGGGCGGCCATGGACGTTGCCGTTGGTGTTACCGCCTTCAAGTTGTTGCGCATGGGCAGGGGTGCTGCCGCCGGTGCCGGTACCCTGACTTATTCTCAACGCTCCGCCGCGCTGGGGGCCGGCCTGTGGCGCACAAGCGTTGTGGGCGCGAGGCTTGCCAAGTATGGTGCACCCGCGGTGCTTGCCTATATTGCAGTCAGGCATCCCAGCGTGATCAATTCCATGCTGGGCGCGATAGCCGAAAAATTTGATCTGCCGCTGCACCTGGTGCAAGTGGTTGGCTGGACACTGGTGTTGTTGCCCGTCATGTTGTTGCTCCGCCTTTTGCTGGGGCCACTGATTTGGGTGTTGGGCGGTTTGGTCAGGCTGCTCGGCGGTCTGGACCGACTTTGGCGCAAGCGCCGTGCGAACAGCGCTGCCATGTGGTCGCATAATGTCAGGGTAGGGGCGCGCGAAGGTTAAGTGTGCGCCCGTCAGGATAAACGCGAAGGCTGCCTGAGATCAGCGCTCAGGCCCGCCCCAGCAGCTCCTTCAGTTCATTAAGAACCTGTCGGGTTGCGCGTTCGCCCTCGTCTATGGCTTCTGCCGCGCGGTGATAATCCATCAGGGCAAGATTGGCCAGCCGCGGGCGTATCAGTATGTCGGCGGGTTCGCCGGCCAGGCGGCTGCGGGTGATGCGCACCTGCATGATGTTCAGGCTGATGCTTAAAACGTCGAATATGGATGGAATGGGAATGGTGGAAACGGGCCCGTTCTGCTCGCCTTTCAGGCGGCCCAGCTTCAAGGGCAGTTTGTCCAGCATGGACTCCAGCGTACTTGGTTCCTCTGCTGCGGCTGGCGGTTCAACATCGAAACGACGACCGATCAGGTCAGAGTTCAGGTCTACCGCTATCACGATGTCGGCACCCATCGCGCGGCATAGTGAAACCGGCACGGGGTTGACCAAGGCGCCGTCTACAAGCAGGCGCCCGTTCATTTCTATAGGTTTGAACAGGCCGGGCAGGGCGGCCGAAGCCCGTACCGCATCGATAACACTGCCGTCGCGCAACCATACCTCACGGCCTGTAGCGAGCTCTGTTGCGACGGCGCCAAACGTTTTGGACAGTGTGGTGATGTCTTTCTCGGTGAAATGGGTGCGCAGGTAGGCAAACAGTTTTTCACCATGGATCAGGCCACCCGTGATGGTGAAGTCCAGCAGACCCATGACGCTTTGCCAGGTCAGGCCGCGTACCCATTTTTCAAACGGCTTCAGTTGCCCGTCGACATAGGCTGCACCGACCAGCGACCCTATGGAAGTGCCGCACACGATATCAGGTGTTATGCCCGCTTCTTCAAGCACGCGGATAACGCCTATATGCGACCAGCCTCGCGCCGATCCGCTGCCCAGCGCGAGTCCGATCCTGGGTTGGTTCAATTGCATGCTGTTTCTCTGTGGTTTGGGGGCGAACCTGCGCACTATATTACGGAATTACGATTCGACACCGAAAAACTCCTGTGCGTTGCCCGCGTTGATGCGCTGCTTGTCTGTTGCATCCAGCCAGGGGCTGTTCAGTACCAGCTTGCCGATTTCCTGTTCGCCCAGCGGGAACGGATAGTCGGACCCCAGCATGATGCGGTCGGCGCCCATGACCTCGGTCAGCAATCGCAAGGCGCCGGTGTCAAAGACGGCACTGTCTACATAAAACCTGCGAACATAGCTTGATGGTGGATGGGGGCAGTCGGCGCGCACGATGTCGCGGCATTGCCAGGCGTTCTCGACGCGGCCCAGAAGAAAGGCAAAGCTGCCTCCGCCATGGGCGAAGCAGATCTTCAGGCTTTCCGGGATGCGCTCGAATGCACCGGACAGTATCAGTGACAGAATGCCCAGTTGTGTTTCCGCGGGCATGGCAACCAGCCAGGGCAGCATCCATTTTTTCATGCGGCCATCTGTCATCATGTCCCAGGGATGAACCAGCACGGGAATGTTGTCGTTTGCGCAATGAATCAGGAATTGCACCAGGTGCTCGTCGTCCAGGTCACGCGCCCCAAGATGGCTGCCGATCTGTACGCCATGGTGGCCACTGGCCCTGGCTTGCGAGGCCACGCGACAGGCCATATCGAGATCCTGCAGCGGCACTTGCGCAAGCGCCTTGAGTCTGGCCGGGTTCGCTGCGCAGTGTTCCAGCGCCATATCGTTGATGCGCTCGGCCCACGCAGCGGTTTTACCGGCGGGAAACTCGTAGCCGAACATAATGGGCGTGGCACAGATGATCTGCAGGTCTATCCCGTGCCTGTCCATTTCCAGCAAGCGCAATTGTGGATCCCATAAAGCCCTGTACACGGGCCGGAAACGCTGTGCGCCTTTCATGATCTGGCCTGTTTCCCCACTGGCATCGACTGCCAGCCAAGGAGCTTGCGTTGCATCGAGTTCGGCCGCCTGGGCTTGCGAAATGCGCGGGAAGAAGTGCGCATGCATGTCAATTTTCTTCATGCGGCTGTACTCCCCGGATGCAGCTTGCCGCAACCGGGACAACGGCGCTGTTCTTCAGAGATGTAAAAGGCATTGAACAGCGCAGGCAGGTCGCGCACCAGGCTTTGCAGCTGGGTTTCCACCCTGTGCACCAGGTGTCCGCAGCCTTCGTCCGATTCGCAATACCATTCGAAACCATCCTTCATCCCCTCGGGGCGCTGGCGTTCGATGACCAGACAGACGCTGTCGGCCTCGGGCCGTTGCGGTGAATGCCGGACGTGCGGCGGCAACAGAAAGATGTCTCCTTCGTTCAGGTCCACGCGTTCGCGCCTGCCGTCGATCCACAAGTTCAGGTAGGCGTTGCCGCGCAACTGATAGAAGAACTCTTCCAGCGGATCATCGTGATAGTCGGTACGGCTGTTGGGTCCGCCAACGACAGTGACCAGAAAATCGCTGTCTTGCCAGATTTGCTGGTTGCCCACCGGTGGCTTGAGCAGATGTGCGTGTTCGTCTATCCAGCGCTCGAAGTTGAACGGTTTGCCATAGCTAAGCATGCGGGTCTCCGGAGTTGGAACAGATTATGCTGCGTGAGGGCGTTCATGCTGATGCAGGGAAATGGGCGATTGCCTTGATTTCAATGAGCAGGTGGGGGTGGGGCAGCTGATGCACGGCGACCGTGGTGCGGGCCGGGCCGTCAGCCGAGAAATACTCTGCGTAAACTTTGTTATAGCCGTCGAAATCATTCATGTCGACCAGAAAGGTCGAGATTTCGACCAGGTGCTGCAGCCCTGCGCCTTCGCTGGCAAGAATGTCTCGTATGTTTTCGATCACCGCGCGTGTCTGGGCGGCGATATCAAGGGTGACCTTGCCGGTGGCGTCGACCGACGCGCCTTCATAGCTGTTGTCGGGCCTGCGAGAGCTTGTGCCCGAAACGAACAGGAAGTCACCTGCGCGCCTGATGTGGGGAAAGGCGCCGCGGGGCTTGGCTTTACCGGGGACTACACGTGCTGTACTGTTCATATTCCTGGCCTTTTGGAAACCTTAGATCTTGATGCAGATGGTACTGATATCGGAGTAGAAGTCCAGCGAGTAGCGGCCGCCCTCGCGCCCGATGCCTGACAGCTTGCCGCCACCGAAGGGCGTGCGCAGGTCGCGGGTGAACCAGGTGTTGACCCAGACCATGCCGGTTTCAATCTGGCCGGCCACCCGGTGGGCGCGGGAAAGCTCGGTCGTCCAGATACAGGCTGCCAGCCCGTAGTCGCTATCGTTAACGCGTGCAATGACCTCTGCTTCGGTATCAAAGGGCGCTACGTGGCAAACCGGGCCGAAGATTTCTTCCCGCATGCAGCGGGCGCTGTCGGGCAAGCCAGTCAGGATGGTCGGCTGCACATAGGCGCCCTGGTCGCGTTCGTCGCCAAATATGGGTATCCCGCCACCGGTGACGATGCGGGCGCCTTCCTCGCGTGCCAACTGGTAGTACGACAGCACCTTGTCGCGATGCTGCTGTGAAATCAGCGGCCCCATGTCGACGTCTGGATCGTCGGGATAGCTAAGCACCAGTTCTTCGCAGCGGGTCTTGAGCCGGTCGACAAAGCGGTCGAACAGGGGGCGCTCGACATAGACTCGTTCGGAGCACAGGCAGACCTGGCCGGCGTTGGTGAAGCTGGAACGCATGATGCCGCTGATGGCCGCCTCGAAATCGGCGTCGGCAAAGACTACGGCCGCATTTTTTCCGCCCAGTTCAAAGGACACTTCCTTCACGCCTTCGGCAGCCGCTTTCATGATGGCGGACCCTGTGCGTGATTCACCGGTGAAGGTGATGGCAGCGATGTCAGGGTGGGTGCTCAGGAATTCACCGGCGGCGCCCGGGCCAAAACCGTGGATCAGGTTGAATACTCCGCGCGGCAGCCCGGCGCCCTGTATGACTTCGGCCAGCAGCGTGGCGGATGAAGGGGTTTCTTCAGACGGTTTGGCCACCACGCAATTACCCATGGCCAATGCCGGTGCGATCTTCCAGGTAAGCAACAGCAGGGGCAGGTTCCAGGGAGAGATAATGCCTACGATGCCCAAAGGCTTGCGCGTAACGTAGTTCAGGGTTCTGCCCCCGTCGGGGGCGATGCCTTCGAACATCTCGCTGGAAGCCGTTTTGATCAAATCGGCGAAAGTGCGGAAGTTGGCGATGCCGCGTGCCACATCCAGGCTGCGGGCCTGGTGCATGGGCCGGCCAGTATCCATGACTTCAGCCTGCACGAAGTCATCAAAGCGCCGCTCTATGCCATCGGCGATACGATGCAGCAGTGCGGCGCGTTCATTGACGTTGAGGGTTTTCCAGGTATCTTGCGAAGCCCGGTTGGCAGCCTCGACGGCACGCTGTACGACGGACGTATCGGCTGCGCATACCTGGTTGACCAATTGCCCGTTGACCGGATTGATATTGGCAAACCGTTCCGGCGTTTTCAGCCATTGGCCGTCAACGAAGCACCGGAGTAACGGTACGTCGGCCATATTGCCTCCTGATTGTTTTTCTTATTCTATTCTATGCCTTGCAGGAGACTGGCGGCCAGCCGCGTGGTATCAGGCCTGGCGCTGACCCGACCAGCGCTTGTAGGCCTTCTGGGCCAGGCTGTCCAGCAAGAAACCCAGAGCGCCTATCAGCACGATGACTGCCATCAGTTCCGAATAGGCCATGCGGTCGCGCGTATCGAGAATGTAGTAACCCAATCCGGAACTGACGCCCAGCATTTCGCAGGGCACCAGCACAATCCAGATGATGCCGATGGCCAGCCTTGCCCCGGTGAGCACCTGGGCCAGTATGCCAGGCACGATAATACGCAACAGTACCTCGCCACGAGTAGCGCTGAGGCTTTTCGCCAGCATCAACCATTTCGGGTCAAGTTGCCGTACCCCTGAGGCCGTGTTCAGCATAATGGGCCAGACGGCGGCGAACGTCAGCAGGAAATAGATGGGTGCGTCGCCTATGCCAAACACCATTACGGCTATGGGCATCCACGACAGCGGCGATATCATGCGCAGAAATTGAAATGCGGTGCTGCTGGTGTTGTCGAAGCTGCGGGAACCGCCCACGGCCAGGCCAACCGGCACGCCTATCAGCAGCGCCAGCGCCAGTCCAACCAGCACGCGCTGCAAGCTCATCCATGTATGGGTGGTGAGCTCTCCGCTGATAATCAGCTCATACAAGCTTTGCAGGGTGGGTGCAGGCGCCAGCGAGGCGGCCAGAGGAATGCTGCCTTGAAGCAGGGTTGTGCCCAGCGCCCAGAGTGCCACCAGAATGGCAATCCCCATCCAGCCATATAGCACCCGGGTATTGGGTTTGAACCAGCGCTGGAGCTGTGAGGCAGCGCCGCGCGCCTGGCTGGTTCCTGCAATATTCTGTTGGGCAAGGGTAGAGCGCATGAGTAATTCCAACTATGTCGGTTCAGGTGGTAATGGTTTCCTGCCGGCTGAATGAGTCAGGCAAGCCGAAGGCGGCCGGGCCGCCGTTGGCCAGAATCGCCTGCTTCACGTAGCGGTCGTCCACCAGGTCGCGCGCCACAAAGGCCGGGTCCAGGTCGCTCAGGAAGTCGTTGCGGCCGGAAACCAGCGTGGTCTTTAGCTTGCGCACCAGCTCTTCGGTGTAGCTGGGGAAGGGGTAGGGCTGGAAATCTATGCGTTTTTCCTGCCAGTCCTTGTTCACAATCGCACCACTGCTTTCGTACAGCGCAGCGTCCATGCGTTCGGGTTCAAGCACATTGGCCAGGGCTTCGTAGGTATGCGGCGTATATTTTTGCGGGTTCTCGCGCGACAGTATGCGCGCCGTTTCCTGACGGTTGTCCTGTATCCAGGCCTGTGCCTGAACTATGCCGTTCACCACTTGCTGCGACCACTGCGGCCGCTCTTCAAGATCCTGCTCGTGCATGAGCACAACGCAGCAGGCGTGATCCTTCCATACGTCGCCGGTGAAGCGCAGTATCTTGCCTATCTTGAGCACTTCGGCATTGGCATTGAAAGGCTCGGCGACGATATAGCCGGCAATGCTTTTGTTGGCCAGGGCGGGCACCATGTCGGAAGGCGCCATGACAATGAGTTTGACCTGTCTGGGGCCTGGCTCGCCGTCGCTGACGGGTTCCAGCCCCTCGTTCTTGAGCAGGTGTTGCAATACGATGTTATGCAGCGAATACCAGAACGGAATGGCGACGGTGGTGCCGCCCAGGTCGGTCAGGCTGTTTATATTGTGCTGTACCGTCAGGCCTGAGCCCGACATATGGTTCCAGGCCACCACCTTGGCCCGCGATTGGCTGCCATAACGCGCCCAGACTGTCATCGGCGACAGCAGGTGCACGGCATTGACCTGTCCGGCCAGGAAGGCTTCGACAATCTGCGCCCAACTGCGGAACAGACGTGGTTTCTCGACCTTCAGGCCTTGTTTTTCAAACAGGCCGTTATGGTGCGCCACCAGCAATGGCGTGGCGTCGGTAATGGGCAGATAGCCTATGCGCAGGGGCGCATCGGGTTCGGCCGCGCGGGCCGTATTGGCCATTTGCAGCAGGGGCAGTGCGCCGGCCGCCGAGAAAAGGGCCGACAGCTTCAATAATTGACGTCGTGTCTGGCGGGTTGCTTCAAATTCTTCTGTCAGGGCCATTCAGCTTCCTTGGAAATATGTGGCGAGATAACGCTTGCTGTGCTGCCGGCCTTATGCCGCAGCACGCTGGAACTGTCGCAACAGACGCAGTATGTCCAGTCGCATCTGGCTGGGACCGGGAGCCAGCGTGTCGCGCGGGTGCGCGTCGTTGATGATCCATTCCCCGATGGTGCGTCCGGGGCTGTCGCCTATCAGGATGATGCGGTCGGCAAGCGTAAGGGCTTCGTCGATGTCATGCGTGACCAGCACGGCCGATGTGCCGTGGCGCTCGGTGATTGCCTGCAGCAGGATCTGCATGTCGCTGCGAGTGACTTCGTCCAGTGCGCTGAAGGGTTCATCCAGCAGCAGGATCTCCGGTTGTCGTGCCAGGCTGCGGGCAAGCGCAGCGCGTTGCGCCATACCCCCCGACAGTTCGGATGGGTAAAGGCCATGGGCGTTGCCCAGACCGACTTCATCTATGGCGGCACGCACGCGCTTTTGTTTTTCAGCTGGGGCTATGTGGGGCTGATGTTTGAAGCCAAGGCCAAAGGCCACGTTCTCTTCAAGTGTGAGCCAGGGCAGCAGGCAAGGGTCCTGAAACACGAAGCTTGATCGCGGGTGTGGCCCATGCAATAGTTCGCCTTTCAGGTGGACGCTGCCGTGATCGGGCTGCTGCAAGCCCGCAAGTACCCGCAACAATGATGATTTTCCAACTCCGCTGGGGCCCAGGATTGCAACAAGTTCACCGGGCAAGAGGCGCAGCGAGAAGTCACGCAGTACGGTGTTGGGAGGCAGCCCGGGACGCTGATAGCTCAGGCATATGCCGCTGGCTTCCAGCACGGCGTTTTGGTCTGCGGCACTATTCATAAAAAACTAGTCCGGCAACAGGTAGAAGTCGGCCTTGCCCACGCCGCAATCGGGGCACACCCAGTCGTCGGGAATGTCCTCGAAGCGTGTGCCGGGCGCAAGACCATGTTCGGGCATGCCGAGTGCTTCGTCATAGATCATGCCGCAAGGGCCGCACATCCATTGCCGGCTCATGCCGCACGTATCTCGTCTTGTTGTTCGAGTATGTGGATCTCCTTGCGCAAGTGCTTGAGCGCGGGAGTCACAATCGCCACGAATACGGCTTCGCGCTGGCGGCGCTGGGCCGGGTGGCGCATAAGGTAGCCCTTGGCTCCAGCGTGCAGGACCGCTGAATTGGCTGCGCGCAGGGTCAGTTCGGACGTGGCCAGACGCAGGCGCAACACATCCAGCGCAGGGGCTTCGCCCTGGTCAACAAGCCCGGCCAGTGCGTGCACTTTTTGCCGCAGGATTTCAAGTTCCCGCGCCAGTTCGTCATGCTGATCGTCCAGGAACTGGTTGGTCAGGGACGATACGATATTGCTTTCACGGATGGTGCGCAGCGAGGCCTGGATAATGCCCAGTCCCATGCCTGCCTGACCCAGTACAAAGCCTGGCTTGATGCTGGCCAGATAATCCTGAAACTGTTCAGGATGGGCAAGGACGTCTTCATGCGGAATGCGGCTGTCTTTCAGGCGGACATTCAGCGTTTGCGTACCTTCGAGACCCGAAAACTCGGGGCAGGGATGCAGGCTGACACCTTCTGCGTTGCCGCGCACGGCAAGCATCACATAGCCGCCTGTGTCTACGGATGCCGCAACGATGATCAAGTGGTCGCTGCCGATGTTCGATACCCAGGGCAGCGAGCCTGACACCACGTAGCCGTCGTTTTCACGGCGGGCCTTCAGGTGAATGTTTTCGATGCCCGCCAGATGTTTGACGGCATTGGACATGCCCGTGCCGGCCAGAATCCGGCCCCGGCTGACAGCGGCAAGATAGCGGTCGCGGACAGCCGCGTTGGGCGAGCGCTGCAGATAGCCTGCGCAAGCGCTTTGGCACCACACCAGGAATGCGGTCGAGCCGCATTCGCGCGCGACTTGCGTGGTGACTTCGATCTGGCTGGACAGACCCGTGCCCAGGCCTTCGTGGGAAACGGGCACGGCCGCGGCAAAGCCGCCCGCCGCACCCAGCTTGCGCAGAAATTCCAGGGGGTAGCGGCCTTCCTGATCGATTGCGCTGGCAATGGGGGCAAGGTCTGCAGTGATCAGTGCCCCAATCGCCTCGGTGAAGGCATAGGTTTCGTGTGCTGTACTCATGCGTGTTCCCTGCATTGCCTATGCAAATGCGGTGAGCGCCGGGTTTGCGAAAGGCTGAAGTTCGGGATTGATGGGTGTTTGTGCAAGGCTGTTGGCGTAGTTGCACAGAGTGGCCAGGCTGACGCCCAGTACAACTTCCAGTGCCTGCTGATCGTTGTAGCCGGCGGCGCGGAAAGCGGCCAGATCATCGTCGGATGCGGCGCCTTTTTTCTCGATGATGGCCACACTGAACCGGGCCAGCGCATTAAGCTTGGGGTCTTCGATGGCATTGACCGTGCGCAGCGCTTCGATCACGGCCTCGGGCATCTGCAGTTTTTTCAAGGCCAGCTTGGTGTGGCCCGCTACGCAAAAGCCGCAATCATTCAGGGTGGCGGCGGTGATCTGCACGACTTCGCGTTCGGCAGGTGTCAGGCTGGTGCGCCCGTTGATGGCGCCGACGACCTGGTAGGTTTCCAGTGCCGTGGGTGCGTTGGCCAATACGCCTATCAGGTTGGGCAGGAAGCCATTGGCCTTGTGGGCGGACTCAACGCGTTCGCGGGACGCTTCAGGAGCGGTATCTACGGTGTGGATTGTAAGGCGACTCATTTATATGCAATTCGGAAATAAGGAATATGCTGATGAGTCTAGTGGGAACGTGTTTATAACGGAACGATTAAAAATTAATTAGCATATTCTTTTGAGTTTGCAGCCAGGCTGTTGGCGGGTATGGTCAGGCCGATGTCAGTTGTAACAGCTTGCACTTATCGTAATAAACAATAATAATTCTCGTTTGAAGTCGCAATATTGATATGGCGCCGCAGCGCGGCCGGTATCTTTATTCCTTTTTCGAACAATCTTCTACCGGATTCATTTATGCTGAAACGATTTACGCGCACGCAAACCGCGATTGCTTGCGCATTTGCCTTGGCCGTGCTTGGCGTGCAGGTCAAGGCAAATGCGCAATCGACCCAAACACTTGCCCCTATTACCGTACAGGGTGCCGATGAAAGCACCCTGCCGGCAGTGGCGCCTGGCGGGCAAGCGGCAACCGGTGCGCGGCTGGGCATATTGGGCAATGTCGACGTTCTGGATGCGCCCGTCAGCATCAATGCATATACGGCCGAGCTGATACAAGAGCAGCAGGCGCGCACGCTGGCTGATGTATTGCAAAGCGATCCTTCGGTGCGCTTTACGACCAACAGCGGCCACATGCTCGAGCACTTCAGGATTCGAGGCCTGGATGTCAATGGTCCCGGCACCATGCTTAATGGTTTATATGGCATTGCTCCCAAAGGGCATATTCCCACCGAGTTCCTGGAGCGGGTGGAGGTGATACGCGGGCCCAGTGCGCTGCTAAGCGGCATGTCGCCCGATGAAAACATAGGCGGTACGGTCAATCTGGTAACCAAGCGGGCGGGTGCGCAGCCCATTACCACGTTCACCACTTCGTACTCGTCAGACAGCTACTTCCAGGGCCACGTCGATGTAGGCCGCCGTTTCGGCGAAGAAAAGCGACTGGGCATACGGTTCAATGGCGTGTATGGTTCGGGCGACACAGGGGTGGAAGACCAGAAGAAGCAGCGCCGCCTGGGGGCATTGGCCATCGACTATCAGGCTGACAACTGGGGCCTGAAGCTCGACGCCTACAGCAGCCGTGAAAAAATCGAGAACGGCAGCCAGGGTATGTATGGCCTGGCGACAACCCGGCGCAATGTCGTGGGCGTAGGTGAGCTCGTGGATGTGCCCGACAGCGACCTCAATATGTTCAAGGGTACGCACGGCACTTATGAGGACGAAGGCTTCGCTTTGCGTGGTGATTTCAAGCTGAATGACAACTTGAATGCCTATGCTTCGGTCGGTGCTTCGAATAGCGCCGGCAAGGGCCTGATGTTTGGTACACGCGTAATCGTAACCGAGCTCGACGGCACGGCAGCAGGCTACCTGTACAACGTACACACCATAACGCGTGGCCGGGTCGCCGAAGTGGGTCTGGATGGAAAGTTCAACACCGGCAGTGTTTTCCATAACATCAAGGCGTCGGCATCGTGGTTGAACCACAAGGAAGGCACGGCCAACAATCCACTGGAAGGTTGGCCGCAGAACATATACGACCCGCTTGATCCACCAGCCTTCCCGGGTGATCCTGGCGTACCCGATTATTCGATAGACAACATCCTGACTTCGTTTGCCCTGGCCGATACCATGGACATTGCCGACGGCAAGGTGCTGTTGACTCTGGGCGCCCGCTTGCAGCGGGTCAAGCAGACGCTGCAGGACTATGACGAGTCCAGGCTCTCTCCGTCGGTGGGCATAGTGGTCAAGCCATGGGGCGAAAACACATCGCTCTTTGCCAACTACATGGAAGGCTTGTCTCCCGGTGAAACCGTTCCGACCGGCTGGGACTATGTCAACGAAGGAGACTCATTCAAACCCCTGGTCAGCAAACAGGCCGAGTTTGGCCTGAAGCAGCGGCTGGGTACGTTCACGCACACACTCAGCGCATTTCAAATCGACCGACCCACTCTGGTTGATGAAGGGGTCGGTGGCGGCATGTACAGGCTGACTGAAGGCGGCAAGCAACGCCTGCGAGGCATAGAATGGAATATGTTTGGCAAGATAAGCCCTGCCTTGAGTGTGCTGGGCGGCGTGGCCTTTATGGATGCCAAGCAGCGTGATACCGGGCTGGACAGCTATGGCGTGCCCAACTGGACGGCCAATCTGGGGCTGGACTGGGCAACGCCTGTCAATGGCCTGAATGTGGGGGGGCGTGTGGTGTACACCGGCAAGCAATGGGCGGATACGGGCAACACGCTGGAAATGCCTTCGTGGCATCGCTTCGATTTGAATGCGCGCTACGCGACCACGGTCGCCAATACTCCGGTTACATTCAATCTCTATGTCGAGAACGTGACGGGGCGGGAGTACTGGTCCGGTCTGTTCACCAGCGGCTACCTGATGCCGGCGTCGCCGCGCACCGTACGCCTGGCCGCCACGTTCGAGTTTTAAGGTTGGTGCGCAAAGACAAGAGCCGTGCATTGCTGGCTGCGGTGGTGCTGGGGGTTGCGGCATGGCTGACGCCCGGCCACACCCTTGCCGCCGGGCCGGGGATGCCGGGCTGCGCCTGGGAGGTGCATCGCGGCGATCAGGTGCTGCTGCAGGGGGCCTATGGCGTGCGCAGGGTGGGCGCGCCGGCGCCCATAACGGTCGATACGGCTTTCGACATTGCCTCGGTATCCAAGCAGTTCACGGCCTTGTCCATCGTGCAGCTTGCGGCGCAAGGCCGGTTGAGCCTGGACGACCCGGTACGCCGCCATCTGCCTGAATTGCCGGCCTACTTTGACCGCATTCTGGTTCGCCATATGATCTGGCACACCGGTGGTGTGCCGGACTACATCAGGCCTTTGTTCAAGGCCGGGCGCCAGACGGCCCGGGTAAGCTCGCAAGAAGCCCTGCAGATAATCATTAATACCGATAAGCCCGTTTTTGAACCGGGCACGCGCTACAAGTACAGCAACAGCGGCTATTTTCTGCTTGCGCAGATTGTGGAACGGGTCAGCGGACAGTCCATGGCGGCTTATGCGCAGGCGCATATTTTTGGCCCGCTGGGCATGCGCGACACGCGCTACGTCGATCATTATCCCAACCCCGTCGGCCGGCGTGCCAATGGCCATAGAACACTGCCGGACGGAACCGTGCAGGTGGTCGAGATCGAATGGGAGCCCACCGGCGACGGACAGGTTTTCACGACATTGAAGGACCTGCGTCGCTGGATGCAGGTGCTGGCCCATGGCCATCCCGCCATGGATCCCCGGGTTCTGGCAATGATCAAGCAGCCCGGAAGGCTGGATGACGGACAAGCACAGGCCTATGGCTACGGCTTGCAGCACGTCAAGGTGGGGGGCCACGATGTGTTGATGCACGAAGGTGGCTGGAGCGGAACCATCTCGCGCTTTGTGTGGTCGCCGCAAGGCTTTGGCGGCATCATCCTGTGCAACTATTACGAAGCCGATGTAGAGCGGCTGCTCGATCCCTTGCTGCTCAGCCTGGTGGGCGACAAGCCGTAGGCGCCCACGCTCCTAGCGGTCGGCCTCCAGCCGGTAAACCAGCGTGTCCAGCCTTGTAAGACCGCGTTCCTTGAACTTGGGTTCTTTCTCAAGAATGCTGCGCTGGTCTATCAAACGGGCATGGCTGTGGCCGGCATACAAGCCTTGCACTTCCGTGTCGCACACGGCAAAGGGTGGCCCATCCATTTCATTCTGTTCGTAATCCAGCGTGAGCAACAGGCCGCGATAGTCCGGTGCCAACTGACCGTAAACGTGTGTGGCGTAGCGCCGGCGCATGTCGGGCGGCAGGGCCACCAGGGCGGCGCGATCGTAAGCACCCTGGCAGGTGGCCAGGGTCTGTGCCGTAATGCCGAAGATATCGCCGCAGATCAGCTCGATATTTCCGCCGCGGTAATGTGTGCCTTCAGGCGTTTCATGCACCGTTGGCTGCAGATTGTTTTCGGCAAAAAATTGTTCTATGGGCTGTTGGGCCAGCTCTATGCCCAACACCTGATGGCCTTGCTCCGCCAGCCAGATCATGTCCAGCGATTTGCCACACAAGGGCACCAGCACACGGCAGCCTGGAGCCAGCTCCAGTGCGGGCCAATATTTCATCAGCAGGGGAGTCACACGCTGTTGATGAAAACCTGTTTGTTCTTCGCGCCAGCGCGCCAGCCAGAAATCAGCTTCCATTATCTTTCCTTGAATCCATTTATGCTTTGCAGGGCACATCGCGCAGCCGCAAGATCCCATGCGGCGCAGCCCACTGTCTTGAAGACCAGGGGGTGGCCAGGCGGCACGCCGTCAGCCAGGGCGCCGGCAAGGGTACCTACTTGCTGCCAGTCTATGCCTGCCTGTATGAAGTCGCCGGCCTCGTGCTTTGCACCGGCCAGGTCATCGACATACAGACGGCTGGCATGCAGGGTCGCAGGTGCAATCTCAGCCAGATCGGGTTTGAATGCGCCCACACCTATGATGAGCCGGCCTTCGCGGGCGGCTTCGGTGTAGACCGGTGTCGAGCTGGTGGTCAGGGTGAACACGGCCTGTGCCTGTTCGGGCACGTTGGTGCCCGCCGACAGCGACAGCGGTAATTGGCTGTGCCGGGTGATGAATTCCTGTGCCTTGGCCAGGCTGCTGCCGGTTACCGACACGGTCAGTCCGGGATAGAGCGCAGCCAGAGCCTGCACATGGCCATCGGCCTGGCCGCCCGTACCGATCAATGCGACGTGTTGGGGAGCTTGGGGCAGAAAGGTGGCAAGGCCCAGCATCGAGATGGCGGCGGTGCGCCGCGCCGTGACGGTGGGGCCATCGAGCACACACAGCGGTTCTCCGCTGCGGCCTTCGTACACAGCTACCACGCCATTTATGGTAGGCAGTTGGCGCGCACGGTTGGCCGGCACAACATTGACCAGCTTGTGAATGCAGATATCGGCAGCGGATGCCGGCATCGACAGCATGACACCGCCCTGGCCCTCGTGCATGGGAACGACTTGCCGCTCGGGCGCGGTAATCGCGCCGCCGGCCTGTTCCTGTGCTGCATGGGCAAGGCTGGCAACCAGATCGGGAAAGGCAAGCAGCCCGGCGGTTTCCCGGGCTGTGCAAGTCTGCAGCTTACTCAACCGCTTTCACCATATCTTCGATAACTTTCTTGGCGTCACCGAACACCATCATGGTCTTGTCCATGTAGAACAGCTCGTTATCAAGGCCTGCGTAGCCCGCGGCCATGGAGCGCTTGTTGACGATCACGGTGCGTGCCTTGTAGGCCTCGAGGATGGGCATGCCCGCTATCGGGGATTGCGGATCGGTCTTGGCGGCAGGATTGACCACGTCGTTGGCGCCGAGCACCAATACGACATCGGTTTGCGCGAACTCACTGTTTATGTCGTCCATCTCAAAGACCTGATCGTAGGGCACTTCGGCTTCGGCCAGCAGCACGTTCATGTGCCCCGGCATGCGGCCCGCCACGGGGTGGATGGCGTATTTGACGGTAACCCCGTTTGCCGTGAGTTTTTCGGCCAGTTCCTTCAGGGCGTGCTGGGCACGTGCCACCGCCAGGCCGTAGCCCGGTACGATGGTGACGGATTCGGCATTGCTCATGAGGAAGGCCGCGTCATCGGGGCTGCCCGACTTGACGTTGCGCTGGACCTGACCGCCTGCCGCAGCCGCGCCGGGTTCGGCACCGAAACCGCCCAGAATCACGTTGAAGAAAGACCGGTTCATGGCCTTGCACATGATGTAGGACAGGATGGCACCGGAGGAGCCCACCAGCGAACCGGCAATGATCAGCATGGGGTTGTTCAGTGAAAAGCCTATGCCTGCCGCCGCCCAGCCCGAGTAGCTGTTGAGCATGGACACCACTACAGGCATGTCGGCCCCGCCGATCGGGATGATGATCAGCACACCCAGCACAAAGGCCAGTATGGTCATGATGATGAATGGCAGCCAGGCCTGAGTGGCCATGAACCACAGACCGCAGCCCACCATGGCCAGTGCCAGCACCAGGTTCACCATGTGCTGTCCGCTGAATACCACGGGTGCGCCCTGGAACAGGCGGAACTTGTACTTGCCCGACAGCTTGCCAAAGGCGATGACCGAACCCGAGAAGGTGATGGCACCCACAAAAGTACCGATGAACAGTTCAAGGCGGTTGCCCATGGGTATGGGCATGTCGGCCGTGGTAATGCCAAAGGCGTGCGGCTCGGCCACGATGGCTACCGCGATGGCTACCGCTGCCAGACCTATCATGCTGTGCATGAAGGCGACCAGCTCGGGCATTTTGGTCATTTCGACTTTTTTTGCCATGAGTGTGCCGATACTGCCGCCTATGAGCAGGCCCAGTACCACCCACCCCAGACCTATGCCCGCCGTACCTTCGGTGGCAAGGCCCACGATGAGCGCGGCGGTGGTGACGATGGCTATGGCCATGCCCACCATGCCGAAGGCATTGCCCCGACGCGAAGTGGTCGGGTGCGACAGGCCCTTGAGCGCCTGGATGAAGCACACCGAGGCGATCAGATAAAACAGGGTAACCAGGTTGTGCGAGATCATGCCTGGCCTCCGCTGGCTTTCTTGTCTTTCTTCTTGAACATTTCAAGCATGCGCCGGGTGACCAGGAATCCGCCAAATACGTTTACGGCGGCCAGTGCTACGGCAAAGACGCCCATGTAGCGGGCCAGACTGCTTTCGGTCAGGGCCGCAGCGAGCATGGCACCGACAATGACGATAGCTGAAATGGCGTTGGTGACGGCCATGAGCGGCGTGTGCAGCGCGGGTGTTACGTTCCAGACGACATGGAAGCCGACATAAACGGCCAGCACAAAGATAATCAGGTTGATCAGGGTAGGGCTGATAGCTTCCATCAGGCGCTCCTTAGTACAGTGCCGTCCTTGCACATCAGGCAGGCGGTAACGATTTCGTCTTCTTGGGCAATGGCCAGTTCGCCTTCGGCGTTGCTGATCAGTTTCATGAAGTCCAGGATGTTGCGGGCATAGAGCGCCGAGGCATCGTGCGGTACCAGTGCCGGCAAATTGCTGTAGCCGATCAGGGCGACGCCGTGTTTTTCAACAATCTGGTCTTTTTCCGACAGGGGGCAGTTGCCTCCGCGCTCGACAGCCAGGTCAACGATGACCGAGCCTGGTTTCATGGCCTGCACGGTTTCGGCGCTGATCAGTTGGGGGGCGGGGCGCCCGGGAATAAGGGCGGTACTGATGACGATGTCGGCTTGTTTGCAGCGCTCGGCCACCAGCGTAGCCTGGCGCGCCATCCAGGCTGCAGGCATGGGCCGCGCATAACCGCCCACGCCTTGGGCGATTTCGCGCTCTTCATCGGTTTCGAAGGGAACGTCGATGAACTTGGCGCCCAGTGATTCGATTTGTTCCTTGGCTGCCGGACGTACGTCGGAGGCCTCGACCACGGCACCGAGCCGCTTGGCTGTAGCGATGGCTTGCAGCCCGGCCACGCCTGCGCCCAGCACAACAACGCGTGCCGCCTTGAGCGTACCGGCCGCAGTCATCATCATGGGAATGAGGCGCCCGTACTGGTTGGCCGCCAGCAGCACGGCTTTGTAGCCGGCCAGGTTGGCTTGTGAAGACAGCACATCGAGGCTTTGCGCGCGCGTGATGCGCGGAGCGGCCTCGAGGGCGAATGCGGTGAGACCGGCTGCGGCCAGCCGTGCCAGGCCTTCCTGATCAAAGGGGTCGAGCATGCCTATCAGGACGCTGCCGCCTTTCATTTGGGCCAGTTCACCGGCGTCGGGCGCCTTGACCTTCATGACCAGTTCGGCACCCAAGGCCTGGGCAGCGTCGACGATTTGTGCTCCAGCCTGTACATAGGCCTCGTCGGGGAAGTACGCAAGCGCGCCGGCGTCGGATTCGACCAGGACGGTGTGTTTGGCGGCCACGTATTTTTTGACCGTTTCCGGTGTTGCGGCCACGCGTGTTTCGCCCGTGAGGCGTTCACGTGGAATTCCTATTTGCATGTAGCTTCTCCACCTGGGGTATTCATATATTTTCTGGCAGTTACTATACCCGAACTGCTGACAGTTATTTGCAATTTGCCGGCGCTAAATCCGTTAGACTGCGTGTGTAACGATCTTAACGGAGGCAGCATGGGACTACTTGATTCAATTGTGTCCGCCGCGGGCGGTAACGACAACCAGGGTTCAGGGCAGGCAGGCCTCTTGCCGGTACTGATGGAACTGGTGAACAACTATCCCGGCGGGCTGGCCGGGCTACTGCAAAAATTCAAAGATGCCGGCCTGGGCGGCGTGGTGGCATCCTGGATAGGCAATGGCCCGAACGAGGCCGTAACACCCGGTCAATTACAGACTGCTCTGGGCGATGACATGGTCGGGCAGCTGGCACAGCGTTCCGGACAAGACACTGACTCGGTGCTGGGTACCCTGGCAACCTTGTTGCCCAGCCTGGTCGATCAGGCAACACCGAATGGTGAAACCAGCTTGCAGTCTGACCAGAACGGCGGTCTTTTAGGAGGCCTGTCGGGCTTGCTCGGCAAACTTTAATTCTGCCCTGGCGGCAGATTATCAAACAGAGCCCGGTAACGGGCTCTGTTTATTTGTGCAGGGCTTAGGCCTTGCTGGCTTCCAGTGCCTGCTTCAGGTCGTCGAGAATGTCGTCGATATGCTCAAGGCCTATCGATAGCCGTACCATGTCCTGACCAACGCCGGCCGCGGCCAGTTCTTCGGGGCTGAGCTGGCGATGGGTGGTGGAAGCGGGGTGGCAGGCCAGTGATTTGGCGTCACCGATATTGACCAGTCGCAAGACCAATTGCAGGGCATCAATGAAGCGTGCGCCTGCTTCGGCGCCACCCTTGATGCCAAAAGACATGATGCTGGCGGGCTTGCCACCCATGTATTTTTTGGCAAGATTGTGTTCGGGGTGGTCGTCCAGGCCGGCATACTGCACCCACGAGACCTGTTCGTGCTGCTTCAGGAACTGCGCGACTTTAAGGGCATTGTCGGTGTGACGATCCATACGCAGCGACAAGGTTTCGATGCCTTGCAGTATCAGGAAGGCATTGAACGGTGACAGGGCGGCACCGGTATTGCGCAGCGGCACCACGCGGCAGCGGCCTATGAATGCTGCGGGCCCGAAGGCTTCGGTATAGACCACGCCGTGGTAGGACGGATCTGGTTCGTTCAGCATGGGGAAGCGATCCTTGTGTTCGGCCCACGGAAATTTTCCTGAGTCGACCACGGCACCGGCAATGGTCGTGCCATGTCCACCCATATATTTGGTCAGGGCGTGAACAACGATGTCGGCGCCGTGTTCGAACGGCCGGCACAATGCGGGCGAGGCAACGGTGTTATCGACGATCAGGGGCACGCCATGACGGTGCGCGGCGTCGGCCAGTGCCTGGATATCGATGACATTGCCGGCGGGATTGCCGATGGATTCGCAGAATACCGCTTTGGTGTTTTCGTCGATCAGGGCCTCGAGTGCGGCAATGTCGTTATGGGGCGCAAACTTGACGGTTATGCCCTGACGGGGAAAGGTATGGGCAAAGAGGTTGTACGTGCCGCCATAGAGCTTGGCAACCGATACGATATTGTCGCCGGCCTGCGCGATAGTCTGGATGGCATATGAGACCGCGGCCATGCCCGAGGCAACGGCCAGTGCGGCCACACCGCCTTCGAGAGCTGCAACGCGTTCTTCCAGTACCCCGTTGGTGGGGTTCATGATGCGGGTATAGATATTGCCCGGTACTTTCAGGTCGAACAGGTCGGCACCATGCTGGGTGCTGTCGAAGGCGTACGACGTAGTCTGGTAGATTGGAACCGCGACAGACTTGGTGTTGGGATCCGGCTGGTAGCCGGCATGGATGGCGAGTGTCTCGAATTTCATGGCTGCTCTTATGGGTTGAATTGAAGGGCTAGCCTGCTAGCATACCGTTATAGATGGGGCAGGCGTGATTATTGCTAGAACTTTGTTTCATTTTTATATATCCTCCGGCAATAAGCAATCCATGCTGTAGCCGCGCTTTTACTATTTGTAAGCATGCGTCCGCAAAGCCTACTCCAGCCTGAAAATTGCCCGTAACTTGGGTTAGCATAGCTAGTTGTCCGCTCTGACGCCTATTAGGGCGCCCGCAGTTTTAGAGGCTGTAAATGAAAGTTTGGTTGAAACGGGTACTGATCAGTCTCGTTGTGCTGTTTATTGTCGCCGTGGTCGGCATTGCGATTTTTTTGCTGACATTCGACCCGAATGCCTATAAAAACAAGCTGGAAGAAGTTGTCTATAACCGCTATCAACGCAGTTTGACCATCAAGGGCGATATTCAACTGTCCTTGTTTCCACGCATAGGCTTGTCGGTAGAAGATGTCTCGCTGTCAAATCGCAATAGCACCGACACGTTCGCATCGATAGACAGTGCGCGCTTTGCCGTGGCCATCTGGCCCCTGATGTTCAATCGCCTGGTCGTCGACCATGTGGCGGTTACGGGCGTCAAGGCCTGGGTTACGCGCGATGAAAAAGGTCAGTTCAACTTCCGCGATCTGCTCGACCGGCCCGGCGCGATGCTGGGCGCGGCTGCGCCTGTGCTGGGTGCTGCCAGTCTGCTGCCTTCAGCCCCGGCAGAACAAGATGCCGTAACGTTTCCCTTGTCAACGTTTCCGGCCGCCTATGCTGCCAACTCGGTACAAGGCACCGACTTGCAGATAGACATCGCCGGCCTGACCCTGAAGAACGGTGAAATTCATTTCTATGACCATGTAAGCGGCGCCATCGGACGCATCGAAGCCCTGGATGTGAATACCGGCCGGATGACGGCCAATCAGGCTTTTGACGTGGCTCTTAAAGGCAAGCTTGTTGGCGAGTATCCGGTTGCCGACACCAGCTTCGACGGGCAGGCGCTGGTGTTGTTCAATCCCGACCAGCGTTCTTATTCGGCGCAAAAGATCAACGTGGTTGCCAACGGTCTGCTGGGGCCGCTGGCCGCGAAATCAGTCACTTTGCGAGGCAACCTGGCATACAGCGCCTATTCCCAGATGCTCAGTGCCAGCAATCTTGAACTGTTGGTACAGGGTGATATCAAAGGCCCGACGCCAGTAAAAGGATTCGAGACCACGTTGAGCGTGCCTCAGTTGATGGCCGATCGCAGCCAGGCTGAACTCAAGCTTGAAAAGCTGGCTTACCGCGCCAAGGGCAATTTGCCCGACCAGGCCTTCGAAGTGGCGTTCGATGCGCCACGCCTGGCCATTTCCCCCGAGTCGGCAGCAGGCGAACCGATTGCGGGCGCAGTCAAGCTCAGCAAACCCGATAGCGTATTGGGCATTACGCTGGCCATGAATGGTATCAGCGGCAATGCCAGCAAGCTGGCCCTGAAAGAGCTCAAGATAGACGCCGGGCTTAAAGAGGGCAGCAGGCTGGTTCAGCTGAACATGACGACGCCGGCCCACTGGGATGTCTTCGGCAAGCTGGGCGGCTTGTCCGCCATGCGCGGTGATGTCCGTATTGAAGATCCGGCCTTGCCGGCCGGCAACTTCGAGTTCCCTTTTATCGGCAGTGTGCAGGCCGATCTTACGAAAGATGAGCTGCTCAGTGAAATTGACGCGGTGCTGAGCGGCAGCAAGCTGAACTTCAGTCTGAAGGCTACGCAGCTCAATGACCCCAAAGTGGTTTTTGACCTGGAAGCCGACAAGCTTGATTTCAATACCCTGTTCCCGCCGGGGCCCGCAGCGGCGCCTGCTGTGTCCGACAAGAAATCGGGTTCGGGCGATGCTGCTCAAGATTCCGCGCCGGCACCGGCCAAGAAGAAGCCAGATACCTTCCCCATGCCCGCCCTGCAGTTTCTTGATGCTGTCGATCTGACCGGTACGATTGCGATCGCAGACCTTAAGGTCAAGCAGATTGAGGCCAAGGCGTTGGCCGCCAAGATTCGCGCCATACAAGGCAAGCTGCAAGTTACCGGCATCAAGGCCGACCTGTACGACGGCAAGCTCAGTGGCACACTGACCGCTACGTCGAAGAACGAAGTGTCTGCTGATATGTCGCTGACCAAAGTCAGCATGGGGCCGTTGCTTCAAGCGGTTGCCAACGAAGACCGCTTGTCCGGACAAGGCACAATAAAGCTCAAGCTGGCCAGCCAGGGTTCGACGGGGGCGGCACTGGAAGCAGGTCTGAACGGAACGACACAAGTCAGTATTCGCAATGGCATGATTACCGGTATTGATGTCGCGCGAACCTTGCGTGAAGCCAATGAAATCGTACGCAATATGTTCAGCGGGCAGGTTCCTTCCATTGCCACCCGTTTTGATCCGGGTCGCAAGACTGACTTCACTTCCTTCGACGCCATGCTTGCTTTCGACCACGGCCAGGGTACGGTCAAGGCACTGAAGGTGGCCAGCCCCCTGCTGCGCATTACACAGGGCAGTCCGGCCTCGCTGGACCTGGTCAATGACCAGCTCGATGTCATGCTGAACGTGAACGTGGTCAATACCCGCACAGGGCAGGATGGCAAGGCGCTGGCCGACTTGAAAGGTGTGACGGTGCCGGTACGCATATCGGGGCATTTCAGCGATCCCGGCTATCAGGTTCAATGGAAGGAAGTCACCAGCGAAACGGTCAAGGATGCCGTCAAGGGTGGCTTGATGGATCTGCTCTCCAACAAGGAAGGTGCTCAGCCGGCGGCCAATGCCGAAAGCGCCCCGGCCAAGCCGGCCGATGCGGTCAAGAGCATCGGAGAAACACTAAAAGGATTGCTGGGCAAATGACCTCTCTTTATTTTCCTGTCGTCGCCTGTGGCGGCACCGCGGCTTCAGCGGCCGAGCCCTATGACAAGCGCTGGCTGGTGGTAGACGCGACCGGCCACTGGCTGTCGCAAAGCCATAGTGAACGGCTGGCTGATATTCAGGTTGAATTGCGCATGGGTTATCTGGTGTTGCGCGCGCCAGGCATGCTCAGACTCGATATTCCTCTGGATGTTATTGAAGATGATGACAGCGTGCGCGGTGTGGCCAATATAGGCACGCAGCAGATTGATGTCGTGGACGAAGGAGAGCTTGCCGCTGCGTGGGTCACGCAGTTTCTTGGCCAGCCCTGCAAGCTGGTCAAGGTTCATCCGGAGGCGGGAAGGGTGCTTTGGCCCGAGCTTTAAGCTTTTGCTGGCGTGCGGTTCAGGCATGCCAGACTGCATTCAGGCGGTAAGGGCCTTGTACTTGGCCATGAGCTGATCGTGATCTTCGGGGTGGTCAAGATCAAAAACAATACATTCGACCGGGCAGACAACCTGACATTGCGGCTCATCGAAGTGGCCCACGCACTCGGTGCATTTTGCCGGTTCTATTTCGTAAATTTCCGCGCCCATGTATATGGCATTGTTGGGGCATTGCGGCTCGCAAACATCACAATTGATGCATTCTTCGGTAATGCGCAGCGCCATGGCGAATCCTGCCTAAAGCAAACAAAAAGAAAACAAATACGCCCCGCCTGTAAGGGCAGGGCAAGCGCAGTGTAATGTAGTTTGGCTGCTGCCGGGGTATTAACCCTGTTGGCGTTGTTCCGTCTGGTCGCGCCGGTTCTTGGCTTTGCTGTGCAGCCACCGCTCTACCGACGGGAACACAAATTTGCTGACGTCACCACCCAGTATGGCAATTTCACGCACGATGGTGCCTGAAATGAACTGGTATTGATCGGAAGGCGTCATGAACAGAGTCTCGACTTCGGGCAGAAGATGACGATTCATGCCCGCCATCTGGAATTCGTACTCGAAATCGGACACCGCCCGCAGGCCCCTGACTATGACTCGCCCATTCTGCTCGCGCACGAAGTCCTTGAGCAGACCGGCAAAGCTCTTGACTTCGACATTGGAGTAATGGCCCAACACTTCCTGGGCAATTTCAACACGCTCCTCGACACTGAAGAAAGGCTTTTTGGCCTGGCTGTGGGCGACACCGACCACAACGTGGTCAAACAGGCCGGCTGCGCGACGCACCAGATCTTCGTGTCCGCGGGTCAGGGGGTCGAATGTTCCGGGATAGACTGCAGTAATCATGCAAATTCCGAGTTTTGAAAAATTAAAAGGAGTGCCAGCAGTATTTGAGTTATTGGGCTGACTAAAAATAATGCATTATATTTCCGCATTATTGACTGTTTTTTGCGTTGCAGCAAATCTTAGCAGATGAAAGTGCACGTGTCCTGCCTTGCCTTGCCGCAGGATTTCGAAGCCGGCGGGAGGATCCACGGCGGCTTCGGCTTCAATATACAGCAAGCCGGCAGGCGTGAGAACCGCAGGCAGCAAGTTCCACAGGCGTTCCAGCCAGTCTTGGTCGAACGGGGGATCCACCATGATCAGATCGAAGGATTCCGGGCTCATGCGCTTCAGTGCCACCAGCGCGTCGCCTGCATGAATGCGGATGTGATGGGCCTTCAGGCGGTCCCGCAGGGTGCGCAGTGCGGACAGCGCGGCGGGGCTGGTTTCCACCATCTGCACATGGGCTACACCGCGCGAGGCCGCTTCAAAGCCAAGCGCACCGGTGCCGGCGAAAAGGTCAAGCACCCGCTTTTGTGCGAACTCGCCGTCCCAAAAGTAGTGCAGCCAGTTGAACAGGGTTTCGCGAACGCGGTCAGGCGTTGGGCGCAGTCCTTTGGAGTCAATGACAGGAATAGGTGTTTTGCGGTAATCACCGCCTACAATACGTACAACGTGTTTCTTCATGCAAGATCCGGAGTGTCGGAATTTTGTGTGGACCCATTCTATTTTGAATAGTGTAAATCGTATGTTCAGCTTTTTTAGAAAGAAAAATCAGAAGCCGGCGCAAGAGGCCGGACAACCGGCCGAGGAAGAGAAGCTTGGGCAGGATGCGGGGCAGGCCTCCGAAGCTCCGTCCGACAGTGCGCAGGCGGTTGCTGCACCGGTGGCCGATGAGCTTGTTTTGTCTGAACCCGAGCCCGTGGTGGAGCAGCAGCCGGAACCCGAGCCAGAGCCTGAAATCCAGCCGCAGCCTGAACCAGAACCGGAGCCAGAGGCTGAACCAGAGCCAGAGGCTGAACCAGAGGCTGAACCTGAGCCAGAGCCTGAGCCAGAGCCTGAGCCAGAGCCAGAGCCAGAGCCTGAGCCAGAGCCTGAGACGGTTGAGCCCGCCGCTGCGCCTGTCGAGAAGGGCTCCTGGCTGGCACGACTGAAAAAAGGTCTGGCGCGCACGGGACAAAGCCTGGGCGGCCTATTTGTTGGCGTAAAGGTCGATGAGTCGCTGTTTGAGGAACTCGAGACTGCGCTGATTATGGCGGATGCAGGTGTCGAAGCCACCGAGAAACTGCTTGCCGCTTTACGTGCCCGGGTGCGCAAAGAGCGTCTGGATGACGCGTCACAGGTCAAGGCGGCGCTACGCGATATTCTGGCCGATCACCTGGCACCACTGGAAAAACAGTTTCCTCTGGGCAAGACAGCCCCGCTGGTGGTCATGATCGCCGGTGTTAATGGCGCAGGAAAGACCACGTCCATAGGCAAGCTGGCCAATCACTTCCAGGCCCAGGGCGCCAAGGTGTTGCTGGCTGCGGGGGATACCTTCCGTGCCGCTGCGCGTGAGCAATTGGTGGAATGGGGAGCACGCAACAATGTAGCGGTCATCGCGCAGGACGGCGGTGATCCGGCTGCAGTTGCGTTCGATGCAGTCAACGCAGGGCGCGCCCGTGAGGCCGGTGTCGTCATGATCGATACGGCCGGTCGTTTGCCGACGCAGCTGCATCTGATGGAGGAGCTCAAGAAGATTAAAAGAGTCATCGGTAAGGCTGACGCCGCGGCACCGCACGAGGTGCTGCTGGTGATAGACGGCAATACCGGACAGAATGCCATCGCTCAGATACGTGCTTTCGACGCCGCCCTGGACCTGACGGGACTGGTGGTTACCAAGCTTGACGGTACGGCCAAGGGCGGGACGCTGGCAGCAGTGGCGGCCGGCAGCCAGGGCGTGCGCCCTGTGCCCGTTTATTGGATAGGCGTAGGCGAAAGCCTGAATGATTTGCAGCCTTTCGTGGCCAAGGAGTTTGCGTCCGCCTTGCTCGGAGATTAGCCCTGGGTTCGGCCCGCCTAAGCGAGGGCTGCCTGCTCCACCAGATGCTGCAGTATCCCCAGCAGGCAGCCCTGGAATGGCACACTGGCAGCCAATGCCTGGGTGGCTTGCGGATCGGTCGCCCCCGATAAAGCCTCAAGCCTGGCATCGAGCCCCATTGGATCGATGTCTGTGTGGGCCAAGCAGAGCGACCAGGATGATTGCAGGCGCTGCATGCCTGCGTGCATCTGGCGTGCGTATTCGGCGCCCAGAGCGCTCTGCCCGTCTGTGTGTTCTGCAGCCAGGGGCATGGCATTGCGCACAATCTGATTCAGGCAGTCGTTGGCGTATTCCAGATAAGCCTGGCGCAGTGTCATGTCGGCGCGCAGGACCATTGCCTTGGGTTCCCGTGGAGGAAAGGGCGGCACAGAGCGGTCTGTGGGATTTCCCTGGTGGACGATATTGGCCAGGTGCCCGCCCCGTTCTGCCTTGCTGCGAAAATCCAGCACCAGCCCGTAGCGTTCCAGCCAATGCCGGCCCAGCTCGAAAAGATGAGCGATGCTGCAGCCCATTTGCTCGAGTTCCAGTTCGCATACCTCTATCGTTGCCTGGCCTGAGCGGATGCAGCCCTGGTCATAGGCAAACTCGACCGCACCTCCTCCGCCTTCGTGGCGCAGCACCAGCCGGGTAATATCGGTTTCATAGCGCATCAGCAGCGTTTGGCCCAGGTCGGCAAAGATGGACTGCAGTGCGGTGTCGCGGTACAGCGAGATATCGAGCACGGGCTCGGCGCGCGGGTGGTTGATTTCAGTGCGGCTCAGCTCGTCCGGTCCGGGTGCCTTCACGGTTTGCACCCACTGTTCGCCTTCCAGGCGCAGGCGCAGGGCAACTCCGGCGCGGGCGAGTGCCTGATCCGGGGTATCGAAGTAACGGGCACGCAAGACTAGCGGTTGCGCACCGGCCTGGCGCAGCTCGGCCTCAAGCGCCTGCCGGGCGGCGGGCGGGACAAAAAATTTCAGTTCTCGTTCGAGCATCGGTAACCCCGGAAAGGTAATGGTCAAATATTACCTTTTTGCCCGGGATACCGCTTTCACAGTGCAGCATGGCGCGGGCCACTGCTGCACTGTTTTTTGCTGATCAGAGCAGCGTCTTGCGGGCGCGAGTGATGACGACCTCGGCCACGATGACAATGGCAAAGATAAGCAGCAGGATAAGGGAGACCTTGTCCCATTGGAAAAGATCCATGGCGCTGTTCAGGGCCATGCCTATACCGCCTGCGCCAACCAGGCCGAGCACTGCCGATTCGCGTACGTTGATGTCCCAGCGCAGCAGCACTATGGACCAAAACGCAGGGCGTATCTGCGGCCAGTAGCCGTAGGCGATGATGGACCCTTTGCTGGCCCCGGTGGCAGTCAGGGCTTCGATAGGCCCGCGATGGGCATCTTCTATGGCTTCGCCCAGCAGCTTGCCTATGAAGCCTATGGACCGGAAGGCAATGGCAATCGTGCCCGCCAGTGGCCCGGGGCCGAATATGGCAATGAACAGCAACGCCCAGACCAGCGAGTTGATGGATCGGCTGGACACCAGGATGAAGCGCGCAACGAAGTTGACGGCCCGGTTGGGTGTCAGGTTATTGGCAACAGCGAGCCCCACCGGAACGGCCAGAATGACCGCCAGGATGGTGCCCATGGTGGCCATGTGCAGCGTTTCTATCAAGGCCTTCTGGATGGACCCGGGGAAGCTGCGCCACGATACCGGCCACATCCGCTGAAGCAGATCGCCCATTTGCGCGGGCGCATCGTAGAGGAACTCCGGTATGACGTCGATGCTGCGCAGGGACTGGACGATTGCGAGCACAAAAAGCAGGTACAGCGCGAAGCGCAGCAGACGCTGGCCTGGCGTGTAGCGTACCCAGGTGCCGGGAAAAGATTGCAGGTTGGTGCTCATGCATCCTCCTCGAGGGAGTGTGATGCGCGTGCAGGGCCCTGTGCCTTCTTCGCGAAAATCGATCCCAGTGATACGTTGTCGAGCAAGATGGCGCGTACGACGCCAGCCAGCAGTTCGCCTACCATGATGATGGCGATGATGGTGGCCAGTATGGTGCAGACGAAATCGTAGTCGAAGCGCTGGAAGGCCGAGAACAGTGTGCCGCCAATACCGCCGGCGCCCACGATGCCGACCATGGTGGAGTTACGCAGGTTCGAGTCCATCTGGTAGGTGGAAAACCCGACGAAACGGGCAAACACCTGAGGCAACACCGCGAAAATGATGACGTTGATAAACGATGCACCAGTGGCGCGAACGGCCTCTACTTGCTTGAGTGAAATTTCTTCTATGGACTCGGTGAACAGCTTGCCGATGAAACCAATGGAGGCCACTGTAAGTGCAAGCACGCCGGCCAGCGCACCAAAGCCCACGGCCTTCACGAAGATGATGGCCACAATGACCGGGTGCAGCGCACGGCACAAGGACACCACCGCTCGTGCCGGCCAGGTTGCCCATACCGGCATCAGGTTACGTGCACCCAGCAGGCTGAGCGGCAGCGACAGAATGATTCCAAGGGTGGTGGACAGTACCGCGATTTCCAGACTTTCGGCTATGCCCTTCCATAAGACATCGAGGCGATCGACGCTGGGCGGGAACATGCGTGCCAGGAATTTTGCGCCGTGGCCCAGACCAGCCTCGAAGCGGTCCCAGGAGAACCCGAGTTGCGTGGCAGCGAAAACGGTGTAGAGCACGATAAGCAAAATGCCCCATTTGACCTTCGGTGACAGCGCAAATGGTTTCACTTGTGGCCCGGATACAGGTGCAACTATTGGAGCCACGACTCGCCCCCATAGATTTCCTTGAGTACCTCGGTGCTCAGGCCATCGGCCTGGCCATCGTAGACAACGTGGCCGCCCGACATGCCAACGATGCGCGAGGCATAGCGTTTGGCCAGCTCGACGTCGTGAATGTTGACGATGACGGGGATACCGAACGCCTTGCCCTGGTCGATGAGCAGCTCCATGATCTCGACCGAGGTTTTCGGGTCGAGCGATGAAGTAGGTTCATCGGCCAGCAGCAGCTGAGGGCGTTGCATAAGCGCACGGGCAATGCCCACACGCTGACGCTGTCCACCGGACAGTGCGTCGGCACGTTGATTGGCGAAACCGCCCAGACCGACGGTTTCGAGCAGGCTGTGTGCGTACTGGATGTCTTCGGGTTCGAAGCGCCGCCGCCAGGCATTCATGGGCGAGGTATAGCCCAGACGGCCTGTGAGCAGGTTCTCCATGACGGTCAGGCGCTCGACCAGGTTGTATTCCTGGAACACCATGCCTATGCGCCGGCGGGCCTGCCGCAAGGCGGCACCCCTGACCTTGGCCAGATCGATGCGTTTGCCGTTTTCCTCGAGGATGATGGATCCGGCAGAGGGATCAATGAGCCGGTTTATGCAACGCAGCAGCGTGCTTTTGCCGGTCCCTGACGGGCCGATGATGGCCGTCAGGCCCTCACCGGTGATGTCAAGGTTGATGTTTTTGAGTACCGGCTGGTTGGCACGGTACTCTTTGACCAAACTGTTGATGCTAAGTGATGCCCCCATGTTGATTAGTTCTTCTTGCTTGCTTTGTCGTAGGCTGAACGGGTGAAGCTTTCGCCACCGGCTTTGGCAACGTCACGAACAATGGCCCAGTCTTTTTTGTAGGTGACAGGGTAGAAGCGATCGGCGCCGTCAAAGGCTTCCTGCATTTCAGCAGGGAAGCGGTAGTCGTAGAAGCACTTGAGCATTTGGTCGCGGAACTTGGGCTCAAGGTCGTAGGCATAGGCGAACGACGACGTGGGGAATTTTTCGCTGGTGTACAGAATGCGGAAGTCGTCGGCATCGACCTGGCCGCGTTCGGCCATGCGGTTGAATACGTCGGAGGCCACGGCGGCTGCGTCGTAGTCGCCGGAGTTCACGCCCATGACGGACTGGTCATGTTTGCCCGAATACAGGAATTCATAGTCTTTGCCCGGTACCAGGCCTTCTGCGGGGAACAGGGCAATAGGTGCCATATTGCCCGAGTTGGAAGAGGGCGAAGTGTGGGCAACCTTCTTGCCTTTCAGATCGGCCAGGCTTTTGAATGGGCTGTCTTTCTTGACGATAAGGATGAGGTTGTAGCCCTGGAAGCCGTTTGCATCCCCTTTGACGGCGAACGGTACGGCACCTGCCAGGTTAACGGCGAAGTTGGTGGGGCCGGTGGAGAAACCACCCACGTGCAGCCGGTTCGAGCGCATGGCTTCGATTTCGGCGGCATTGCTTTGCACCTGATAGAAGACCACTTTGCGGTCGACGCACTCAGACAAGTATTTGGTGAAAGGCGAGAAGATCTCGGCATAAACGGCCGGGTCTTCGACGGGGGTATAGGTAAATACCACGGTTGAAGGCGTTTTGAGCTGGGCTGGATCGGTGGGTGTATCGGCGACCAGGTCGTTGTTCGCATCGCAGTACATGGTGTCGAGATCGCCACGGTTCGGGCAGTTATCTTGAGCGTAGGCCATTTGGGTGGAGCCGAAAATGGCAAATATTGCGCCTGCGACCAGCGCGGTTGAATGCTTCATGGTTATCTCCGGAATGCGACTTAAATGCGCGTGAAGGGGCTGTTTATACACCAATCATATGTGTATATGACAAGTAGTAATATTGTCATTATTCTTGATGGCGTGAGTTTGCTTTTTGTAGTAGTGGCTAAACTCGTGTGTCGAGGGTGTATCCCAGCTGTCTGGATATCTCGGCAGCGCATTGCTTGAGCGCCGCGGCAATAGGCCCGTGCGGCGAAGCATCGAACAGTGTGCTTGGCCCCAGGCTGGTCAGTGCCAGCGCGATGTTGCCCGAGTGATCGAATACCGGCACAGACAGGGCGTCGATGCCGGGCAGGGGGTTGCCCAGCGCAACGGCCAATCCCGCTTGCCTGAGTTCTTCCACCATCTTGCGCAGTGCGGCGGCATTTGGTTGTGCCGGTGTGTTGCTGGTCACCACCGCCAGGTCGCCCAGTTCGCGCTTGATGTAGTGCTGGGCGACCTGGGGCGGCAGCCATGCCACAAAGACACGCCCGGTGGCCGTGTTCAACATAGACATCACCGTGCCGTTGCGCATGTTCACATGAACGGGGTAGCTGGCTTGCGAGATATGTATCATGGTTGGACCATGCGATCCCAGTACGGCAATCGCCAGGGTATGCCCGATTTTTCCGGCCAGCTGATTTACATGGGGCAGGGCCAGGCGGACCGGGTCGAGGCGCTGCAGGCTGACCAATCCCATTTGCAGCGCAAAAGGTCCCAGTTCGTATTGGCCGGTGACGCTGTCCTGCTTGACCAGGCCGACCCGCACGAAGCTGACCAGATAAGGATGAGCCTTGGCCGATGTCATGCCTGCGCGGCTGGCCAGATCCCGCAGATTCAGCGGCAGGCCTGCGTCGACCAAGGCTGCGAGCAGCGGAAAACCGGTTTCTACCGATTGAATGCTGCGTCGTCCGTCGTTGGCAGAGGCCGGTGTGGTGTTTTCAGACATAGTAAATCTTGACCTTGCATGGGCTTTCAGCGCGATATTACCCGGCTTTGCGGGTGCGGGTTGACCGGCGGCGGCCATTTCATGCTTTCAGGCGTTAAAATGGGCAAACTTTCAATAGGGCCAACAAACATGAGCAACACCCGCGATGCGGATCTGGATGCAGCGGCGTCCTCCGGTATCTCTCCCGTACCTGAAATTGTCGCCGAGCTGCGTGCCGGGCGCATGGTCATCCTGGTCGACGAAGAAGACCGTGAAAACGAAGGCGACCTGGTCATGGCTGCCGAGCACGTCACGCCCGAGGCCATCAATTTCATGGTTACGCATGCACGCGGCCTGGTCTGCCTGACCCTTACTGAAGAGCGTTGCACCCAGCTCGAGCTGCCCCTGATGGCCAGCCGCAATGGCACACGTTTCGGCACCAACTTCACAATGTCCATCGAGGCTGCCGAAGGCGTCGATACCGGTATTTCTGCAGCCGATCGCGCCCGCACCATACAGGTGGCGGTGGCGCGCGACACCACGCCTGCCGATCTGGTACAGCCTGGCCACATATTTCCGCTGCAGGCGGTGCGCGGTGGCGTGCTGGTTCGCGCCGGGCACACCGAGGCAGGCTGCGACCTTACAGCGCTGGCCGGCCTGACCCCTGCCGCAGCCATCTGCGAAATTCTGAAACCCGACGGTACCATGGCCAGGCTGCCTGATCTGAAAGTGTTCGCGCGTGAACACGGCCTGAAAATCGGTACCATCGCCGACCTGATCCAGTATCGCAGCGAACATGAATCCATGGTCGAGCGGATTGCCGCCCGCCAGGTCCAGACCCCCTGGGGTGAGTTCCAGGCCGTGGCCTATCGTGATCTGGCTTCTGGTGCATTGCACCTGGCACTGGTGCATGGTCATATCACACCTGAAGCCGAAGCCCTGGTCAGGGTTCACGAACCCACCAGCATGCTTGATGTCCTGTTCCAGGATGCCACCACGCACAGCTGGAGCGTGGCCGACGCCCTCAAGGCCATAGTGGCCTCGCCGGCAGGCGTGCTTATTATGCTTAATTGCCAGAGCTCGCCCGAAATGCTCTTTGGGCAGTTCGAGGCCTGGGCTCAACCTTTGTCCGAACAGGCACCGGCATCCGACCGCGAAAGCCGCTACGGCCTGCGTACTTACGGTATAGGCGCACAAATCATGCGCGACCTGAATGTGGGCAAGGCCCGTCTTTTGGCCAAACCCAGAAAAATGCCCAGCATGGCAGGTTTTTCCTTAACGATAACGGGTTACGATAGCGAACCCCCTTCCACACCCTAACAGGAATTATTGACTATGAACCCTTATACCTTGTCTCCCGATCTGAACGGGGAAGGCTTGCATATTGGTATCGTGCGGGCTCGTTTCAATGAAGAGATTGGTCAGGCCGAGCTGGAGTCCTGCCTGGCCGAGCTGGCCGAGCTGGGCGTAGATGAACGCGACGTCATGGTGGTCACCGTGCCGGGCGCCCTTGAAATGGGCGTCACGTTGGCACAAATGGCAGAAACCTTTGAATTCGATGCCCTGATCGCACTGGGTGCCGTTATTCGTGGTGAAACCTACCATTTCGAAATCGTCAGCAATGAAAGCGCCGCGGCGATCAGTCGTGTCGCCCTGGAAACCGGTATTCCGGTTGCCAATGGCGTTCTCACCACCGAGAACGAAGAGCAGGCCGAGGTGCGCGCCGAGGAAAAAGGCCGTGATTGCGCACGTGCTGCCGTAGAAATGGCGAACCTGGTTGCAGCGCTTGAGCCCGAGTACGACGAAGACGACGACGATGACGACTTCGACGACGAGGATGATGAAGACGACGAGGACTAAGATTTTGACAACAAGTAGAACTCAGGGGGCGGGCGCCCGCAGCAATGCACGTAGCGCGCGCCGCCGTGCGCGCGAATTTGCCTTGCAGGGCGTTTACGCCTGGCTGGTACGTGGCGATGCCGGGTTGCAGGATGCCGGCGAAATCGATGCCCATATCCGTGACGACGAAGAATTCAGCGATGCCGATGCAACGTGGTTCAAGACCTTGCTGCATGGCGCGCTGCGCGAAGCCCCTGCGTTGCGCGAACGCTTCATGCCTTACGTAGATCGTCCGCTCGAAGAGCTTTCGCCCATCGAGCACGGTATTTTGCTGATAGGCAGCTTTGAACTCATCCATCACCTCGAGGTCCCCTACAAGGTTGCCATCAACGAAGCGGTCGAACTGGCCAAATCATTCGGTGGCACTGACGGCTTCAAGTTCGTCAATGGCGTGCTCGATAAAATGGCCGCCGATGTCCGGCCCCAAGAGGTCCAGGCTGCTGTTCGGCGTTAGCCGGCACCTGGTTGCATAAGTGTCCGCCGGCCCCAAAGAGTTCGATCTCATTGCCCGTTATTTCACACGCCCGGCGCCATCGGGCTTCCTGGGCGTGGGTGATGACTGTGCTCTTTTTGCTGTGGCGGCCGGCCATCATCTGGCCACAAGCACCGACCTTCTGATTGAGGGCCGGCACTTTTTCTCCGATGTCGATCCCAGGGCATTGGGTCACAAGGCGCTGGCCGTCAATGTTTCAGATCTGGCCGCCATGGGCGCGCAACCCCTGGGCTGTCTGCTTAGCCTGTCACTGCCTGATGTGAACGAAACCTGGTTGCAGGCCTTCTCTGAAGGGTTTTATGCATTGGCCGAGCGTGCCGGCTGTCCCTTGATAGGTGGTGACACCACGCGCAGCACCAGCGGCATAATCATCAACGTGACGGTCATGGGGCAGGTCAGGCCCGGGCAGGCCCTGCTGCGTTCAGCGGCCCAGGTAGATGACGATATCTGGGTAACGGGCAATCTGGGCGCTGCCGATATTGCCCTGCGTTTGCTGCAAGGGCGGCTGCCCGCCAATGAGCGCCTGCTGGCGGCAACGCGCAGCGCGCTGGAATGGCCTGAACCTCCGTGGACCTTTGGTCAGACCCTGGCAGGCGTCGCACATGCCGCGCTCGATATTTCCGACGGCCTGGCACAGGATCTGGGGCATATACTCAAGGCCAGCTCTTGTGGTGCCATACTGGATTACAGCACGCTCCCCTTGCATCCTGCGCTGCAGGGGCTTGATCCCCGACTGGTACAGGAAGCCGCTTTGGCTGGCGGAGACGTGTATCAGCTATGCTTCACCGCTGCGCAAGACCAAAGAGCTCGTATACAGGAGCTGGCTGATCAGGCAAAATGTGCTGTTGCCCGGATAGGCAGCATCGTGGCCGAGCCAGGTTTGCGTGTGTCGGGCCCAGGCGCAAGCCTGATTCGGCCGCATACCGCCGGCTTTGACCATTTTTCGTGACTATACGCGCGCCCCATGCCTCCCATAGACCCCGCTTTGAACAACGACACCGCGCAGCAACCTACGCCGTCGTGGGTGTTCAAGTCTGTGCCCAGAATCATTGCCTTTGGGCTGGGCAGTGGGCTGATCAGGCCCGCGCCGGGCACCTGGGGCACCCTGATGGGCTGGCTGCTGTGGGTACTGGTGGTGGGGCGCCTGTCCGATGCCACCATTGCCGTCGTGATCGTGGCCGGTTTTTTGCTGGGATGCTGGGCCTGCCAGCGCACCGGCACCGAACTGGGGCGTCCCGACGATGGCGGCATGGTCTGGGACGAAATAATAGCCTTCTGGCTGGTGTTGTGGCTGACGCCTGCAGGGTGGGGCGCGCAGCTGCTTGCGTTTGTTATTTTCCGTTGTTTCGACATCATCAAACCACCGCCCATACATTTCTTTGACGGCCGATTCAAGAATGGTTTCGGCGTCATGTGGGACGACATCCTGGCGGCGGCATACAGCCTGCTGCTGATCGCCGTTCTGGTCAGACTCGAGGTGCTTTAGCATGAACCATGATGCCTTAGCGGTATACGCGCCCAACCTGGGGCGACTGCTGATTGAACGCGGCTGGATGTTCGCCTGCGCCGAGTCGTGCACCGGAGGGCTGCTGGCAGCGGCCATGACGGATACGCCAGGATCCAGTGCTTGGTTCGATCGGGGTTTCGTCACGTACAGCAATCAGGCAAAGATCGAGCAGCTGCGCGTCAGCGAAGACACACTCGAGCGTTTTGGTGCGGTCAGCGAAGAAACTGCCATGGAGATGGCGGCAGGCGTGCTGGCCGCCTCCAGCCTGGCTCAACTGGCCATTTCCACCACCGGCATCGCCGGGCCTGGGGGCGGTACACCAGGCAAGCCGGTTGGCATGGTCTGTTTTGGTTTTGGTCAGCGCGCAGGCCAGGGTGTGGTAACGCGTGCAGTGACCAAGATCTTTGAAGGCGATCGCACGCAAATTCGTAATGCGTCAGTGGAATTCGCCCTGAAGACCGCCCTGGAGATTATCTCGCCGCGTTGATGGCGTCGCGCGTGGCGCGTGCCGCCTCGGCTGCCGCTTCGCGCCAGTTGTCACCGCCGCTGGCGTACAGGATCGCACGCGAGGAATTGATCATCATGCCGGTGCCCTGGCTGTCACGGCCCGCCATCACGGTGGCCGGAATATCGCCACCTTGCGCACCAATGCCGGGAATCAGCAAAGGCATGTCGCCAACGCGTGAACGTACCTTGGCAATTTCTTCGGGGAAGGTGGCACCCACTACCAGAGCGCACTGACCGTTGGTATTCCACTTTTCGGCTGCCAGCGAAGCAACGTGCAGATACAGGGGCGTGCCGTCGGCAGACTCGATGAACTGCAGGTCGGATCCGCCCTGGTTCGAGGTACGGCACAAGATAATGACCCCTTTGCTTTTCCACGACAGGTAGGGCTCAAGCGTATCAAACCCCATATAAGGGCTAACGGTTACGGCATCTGCCTGGTAGCGTTCGAACGCTTCGCGGGCATACTGTTCAGCTGTCGATCCGATATCGCCGCGCTTGGCGTCGAGCACAATGGGCAGGCCAGGATGGTTTTCCAGGATATGGCTGCACAATGCTTCCAGCTGATCTTCGGCACGCTGGGCCGAAAAATAGGCGATTTGCGGTTTGATGGCACAGGCATACGGCGCGGTCATATCGATGATGGCGCGGCAGAACTCAAAAATCGCATCGGGCCGACCCTGCAATTCGGCGGGAAAGCGTTGCGGGTCGGGATCCAGGCCCACAGTAAGCATGGAGTTGGACGTTGCCCAGGACTTCTGGAGTTTTTGAGTGAAGATCATCGGTTACTCGGTAAATGGGTGCGTATCGGACCAGGCCGTAATTATAGATGCCAGGGCGGTCTGCCTTGCGTGAGGCCTGTCAGGCCAGATGCGAAACGATCACGCTCAGCCAGATTACCGTGCCAAAGAGTATAGACAGCATGACAGCTGCGCTGCCCAGATCCTTGGCGCGACCTATCAGAGGATGCTTTTCCAGCGTAATGGTATCGGCCAGCGCCTCCAGGCCGGAGTTCAGCAGCTCGATGACCAGCACGAAAACCAGTGTGCCCAGCAGCATCAGGACCTCGCCCAGGCCGCGGCCCAACCAGATGGCCACCGGTGCCAGCACCGCTACCAGCATCAGCTCCTGACGGAAGGCCGCTTCGTGCCGGAAGGCGGCGGCCAAGCCTTGTGCCGAGTAGCGCAGGGCGTTGAACAAACGGCGAAATCCGCCTTTGCTTTTATAGGGGGAGTCATGCGGAGTCATGCGTGTCCTGCGGTCAAGTGGAGGCCCATTATAGGATCCATTTTTTACAGCATGATCCGGTGCCTGCGGCGGAAAATAAAAAACCTCTGGCGAACCAGAGGTTTTGATCTGCGGTAATCCGGGTGGCGCGTACACCCGGATTCCTGTCAGGTGGGAAGTTGGCTTAGAAGCCGCCCATGCCACCCATACCGCCCATGCCGCCCATGTCGGGCATAGCAGGAGCTGGTTTGTCTTCAGCGATTTCAGCCACAGCGGCTTCAGTCGTGAGCAACAGGCTGGCTACCGAAGCAGCGTTTTGCAGTGCAGTGCGGGTTACCTTGGTGGGATCCAGCACGCCTTGCTCAACCAGGTCACCGTATTCGCCGGTAGCGGCGTTGTAACCGTAGTTGCCCTTGCCGTTTGCCACGTTGTTGACCACAACGCTTGGCTCGTCGCCGGCGTTGGCAACAATGGTGCGCAGCGGAGCTTCAACAGCTCGCAGGACCAGCTTGATACCGGCTTCCTGATCGACGTTTTCGCCTTTCAGTTTGGTAATGGCAGCCTTGGCGCGGATCAGTGCAACACCGCCGCCAGGAACGATACCTTCTTCAACTGCAGCACGGGTAGCGTGCAGAGCATCTTCAACGCGTGCTTTCTTTTCCTTCATTTCGACTTCGGTGGCAGCGCCAACACGAATCACGGCAACACCGCCTGCCAGCTTGGCAACGCGTTCCTGCAGTTTTTCGCGGTCGTAGTCGGAAGTGGCTTCTTCGATCTGAACGCGGATTTGCTTGACGCGTGCTTCGATCGATTTGCCGTCGCCGGCGCCGTCGATGATGATGGTGTTTTCTTTACCAACTTCAATACGCTTGGCTTGACCCAGATCTTCCAGCGTGGCTTTTTCAAGCGACATGCCGGTTTCTTCGGAAATTACAACGCCGCCGGTCAGGATGGCGATGTCTTCGAGCATGGCCTTGCGACGATCGCCAAAGCCAGGAGCCTTGACAGCGGTCGTCTTCAGGATGCCGCGGATGTTGTTCACAACCAGGGTAGCCAGTGCTTCGCCTTCAACGTCTTCTGCAACGATCAGCAGAGGACGGCTGGACTTGGCAACTTGCTCGAGCACGGGCAGCAGATCACGGATGTTGCTGATTTTCTTGTCGAAAATCAGGATATAGGGATCGTCCAGAACCGAGACTTGCTTGTCGGGGTTGTTGATGAAGTAGGGCGACAGGTAGCCGCGGTCGAATTGCATGCCTTCGACGACGTCAAGTTCGTTTTCGAGCGACTTGCCGTCTTCAACAGTGATCACGCCTTCTTTGCCGACCTTGTCCATTGCGTTGGCAATGATTTCGCCGATCGAGGAATCGCTGTTGGCCGAAATGGAGCCAACCTGGGCGATTTCCTTGCTGGTGGTGCAAGGCTTGGACAGCGACTTGAGCTCTTCAACGGCGACTGCAACAGCCTTGTCGATACCGCGCTTCAGGTCCATGGGGTTGATGCCGGCGGCAACGTATTTCAGGCCTTCTTCAACGATGGACTGGGCCAGTACGGTAGCCGTGGTGGTGCCGTCGCCAGCGTTGTCGGAAGTCTTGGAAGCAACTTCCTTGACCAGCTGAGCACCGATGTTTTCGAATTTGTCTTTCAGTTCGATTTCTTTGGCAACCGATACACCGTCTTTAGTAACGGTAGGAGCGCCGAAAGAGCGATCGAGCACCACGTTGCGGCCTTTGGGGCCCAAGGTGGTCTTAACAGCGTTGGCGAGAGTGTTTACGCCACGGACGATGCGCGTGCGGGCGTCGTCACCAAATAAAACTTGCTTAGCAGCCATTCTAAAATTCCTTGTTTGATTCGGGTGTGATTACAGAACCACGGCGAGGATTTCTTCCTCGCGGATGACGAGGACTTCTTCGCCATCAACCTTGACCGTTTGGCCGGCATACTTGCCGAACAGAACCTTGTCGCCCACTTTCAGGTCAACAGGCTGAACTTTGCCGTCGTCGGACCGTTTGCCGGGACCTACGGCAATGACTTCACCCTGGTCGGGCTTTTCAGTCGCACTTTCAGGGATAACAATACCCGAGGCTGTGGTGCGCTCGTTGTCCAGACGCTTGATGATCACGCGATCATGCAAAGGACGCAGTGCCATGGAGGAACTCCTGTTCAAAATTTAGGGTTAACAATAAAAAAGCTGAGAAGATGATGTTAGCACTCATCCCCTTCGAGTGCTAATTATAGGGACGAAGTATGAATCTTCAAGAGGGCGGGCGGGGCTTGTTACAAATTTGGGTGAGTTGTCGATTGTCATTTAGTTTGGCAATTCCGTCATTCAGTTTGGCAATTTGCGGGAAGGCTACGGGCAAGCCTACGGTTGATGGTGAAGCGGATACTACGCAAGTATAAGTATCCGCCGGATATGGCTGATGCGGCTGTGGAACTGGTGTTGCAGCAGGCCGAGGTGCTGGGCGACGAGTGGATTTAATTTGAAAGTTATGTGCACTGAGTCATGGCTTGCGATGCAAGTCTTTTCGCATCAGTGAATTTTGCAGCATCACGCCTCGACGAATGGGAAACCTTCGCTCCACCACTTGAAAACCGTGGTGTAAAAAGAATGGTTCAGCGCTCGTGCTTACATCTGCCGTGAGCTGGCTGATCCCCAACAGCCTTGCTTCGTCATGGATGCGGCTCATTAGCAAGGTGCCGACACCTTGTCGAGACTGGGCCCCTGACACAAAGAAATGATCGATGTATCCATTGGGCTGAATGTCAGCGTATCCAATAATTTTGCCTTTGGCTTCAGCGACAAACGGCTGTAATTCCCTCATGCGGCTAGCCCACACCTCTGGGGCACGGTCTGCTTGTGCCCAAGCCTCCACTTGTGCCGCCGTGTAGTCACGCGATGCGATGTCATGTATGGACGATAGAAAAACCTGAAATAATGCGCTCGCGTCCTCGACTCTGAAGCGTCTAATTTCCATGGATTCCTCGTTAAATAGCCACTTGAAGTGCTGCGTTTAACTTCCGTACTGAACTTTGGAAGATTGCTCCCGATGCTAAATGCATGCGGAATCCGTATTTTAATGCAAAGTGATGCATATAGTGATGCGCGGTTAACGGAGGCAGCAAATGCGAACCACAGTAACCATTGACGATGCACTGTTTGAAAGGGCACTGCAAGTAGCCGACCCAGGAATTGAAAAAGCGGACCTTATTCGTGAAGCAGTCAAGACGTATGTACGTGTACAGTCCGCGAAACGGCTGGCGGCTCTAGGAGGGGCAGTGCCACAGATGCCCGATATACCGCGTCGTCAGCCTGAGCCTTTCTCGTTGCGATGATAAGTATGCTGATGCAGGGCTAATAGGAAACAGAAATACCTGAAAGCCGGCCGTGATGCGCAAGCTCGCGCAGCAGCACGATGTCAGCGACGGCATCGCTGTCTTTGGTCCGCCCATGGGCCACTTCATAGTGGGTGTCCGAGAATGCTTGCTCTACCTGCTCGACCGAGTGATGTTCAGGGCCACTCAAATAGTGTTGCAGCCGGCCTGTTTTGTCGTTGACCTTTAATTGCAGCCCTTCGAACAACTTGCTGAACGGCATCAGCCAATCTTCGGCATGTTCGATTGCAGCCTCGATGTCGCTTTCCCGCAGTTGCGGGCCAGCTCCACCGAGTAGCGATGCAGCACCGCCGGCCAGGCGCGTCAGCAGCTTTTCGTCCAGCCAGAGTTCGTAGGCCTGGGGTTCAATGATCAGCAGCGGTTGGCTCATTGCGGTAACTCCAAATAGGTATCTTCATCATCTTAAGGTCAGTCTACAGTCTGCAAAACGGTTTGCGGCTCTCGGGGGGAGGGCAGCGCCACAGATGCGCTACTGAGGCAAGAAGTCAAAGTAATCATCCGGAAAGGGCTCATTGTCCAGCGTGAAGTGCCACCACTCTTTGGGGTAAGGCTTGAACCCGTGCTTCGTCATGACGGTTTGCAGCAATAGACGATTGGCGCGTTGCTGCGTCGTCAGCACCGGATGCTCGGGCCAGGACTCAGTGCCAAAGAAATCAAACTCTGAACCCATGTCCAGAGGTTCGGCCCCGTCAAGAGAGGTCAGCGTCAAGTCAACCGTGCTGCCGCGACTGTGGCCCGACCGTTCTGCGATGTAATCTTCCTTGAACAGGTTTTGCTTTTCAACTGCCGGGTAAAACTCGGGCTTGGTGCGTATGTCATCGAGGTCGCTCGCCCATTTCACGAAGTCATCAACTGCCCGCTGCGGCCGATAGGCGTCGAAAACCAACAAGGTCAGGCCAAAGCGCTTGAGATCCGCCTGCACTTTTACCAATGCTTCTGCGGCCCGCGTGCTCAGTACCGGGCGGGCCTCTTCGTATCCGGTTACGGGTCTGCCTACAAAGTTATGGCTGCCGGTGTAACGCAGCTCGACCTTCAGGTCGGGAATGACGTCGTCAAGATATACAAAGCCTGCCGGCAACCCGGCAGAAGCTGCGCCGGCCCAAGCAAACAATGCACAACATGTCCAAGCCTTCAGCCAAATCCACCTTGGCAATTTCATATTTTCTCCTTGGGCAAGATGTGCTGAAAGCGACGCAAGCTGATCCAATAAAAAGGCCAGGCTACGATTCAATAAAACGATGTTCAGAAGCTTGGCTCATCCAGAAATTATATATAAAAGCAAAAGCCATTCTTGTTTTATTGGTAATAGTTCTTATTATTAATTGATTTGACAAAACAGGGCTATTTATATATCTTAAGATATATCGTTAGACTTAAGTTTACTTGCATGGCTGCCACGACCATCATCGACCAATCTGGAATCCAGTCTCCGCTCCAGCGTGATGCGCGACTGACCAGGGGGCGCAAGTTCAACGCCGAAGAGTTGCAATTGCTGCTGCTTTGGTCTCTGGGGGGTGAACCGGCGCATGGTTACGAGCTCATCAAGCGCTTTGATGAGCTGTCCTACGGCTATTACAGTCCCAGTCCCGGTGTACTGTATCCAGCGTTGGGCCAGATCGAGTCTGCAGGTCTTGCGCAAGTCGAGCTCAAGGGCAAGCGCAAGAACTATCGCATTACCCCGGCAGGCCGTGACTATTTGCAGTGTCATGCCGAGCATACGCAGCATCTGCTTGCCATTTTCAGGCATGCTGCAAAAAAGATGTTATGGATGAATCAGTCCACCGAGAACGAGGCTGCTGCCGCGCAGGCCACCGGCTGGTTGCCGGAATTTGTGCGGGCCGGCAGAGCGTTAAGAGCATCGCTGCTGGCGCACAGCGAGGCAGACCACACCGAGCAACGACGCATTGCTGCCATTTTGCGGCGAGCTACCCAGGAAATTCAGCAAGTGCCCGCTGGCGACGACATTACCAGGGCAAACTCAAGAGAACAGTAATGACCACAGATAAATTCAAGGTAGAAAAAGTGCAGCATCCCATCAAGGTTCGTACCTTGACGGTGAAGCGGACTGCGCAATTAAGCCCGGCAATGCGGCGTATTACCCTGACGGGTGACGATCTTCACGGGTTTTATTCGGCTTCGTTCGACGACCACGTCAAGCTTATGGTGCCCGATGAACCGGGTGCCAGGCCCAATGTGCCGGTGGTAGGGTCCACAGGTCTGAATTTTGCGCCCGACAAGCCCAAGCCGGCCATGCGCGACTACACGCCGCGTCGCTACGATCCGGTGGCCAACGAGCTCGATATCGATTTTGTCCTGCATCAGGCCGGGCCGGCTACAGATTGGGCCGCCCATGCGCAGCCAGGGCATTTCGTGGGTATTGCCGGGCCACGCGGGTCGTTTCTGGTGCCTACGGCCTTCGACTGGCATTTATTGATCGGTGACGAAACCGCCATCCCGGCCATTGGCCGACGGCTCGAAGAGTTGCCGCCTGCGGCCAAGGCCATCGTGATCATCAAAATCAATAACGAAGATACCAGGCAAGCGTTTTCCTGCCAGTGCCGGCTTGATATTCAATGGGTGGTGGGTGATGGTCCGACCGAGGGCATGGGTGCCTTCGACTCGGCCTTGCGCGGCATCCGCCTGCCGGAAGGCGAGGGCTATGCCTGGGCGGCAGGTGAGTACAGTGAAATCAAGGCTGTCCGCCAGTACCTGACCGACGGCCTGGGGCTGGATAAAAGCCGTATTCGTGCCGCGAGCTATTGGCGCAAGGCGGCGGCCAGTTCGCACGAGCGATTTGAGTAGCGTCGCGGGTTACGGTCAGGCATGGCATGACTGATCATCAAGGGCGCGCAGTATTCCACACGAGGCCGCCGGCGCCGGGCTTGCGCATTTCTGGCGCAAAGTAACCAGATGCCGCTTTAGTTGCTGCAATTCTTCCATGCGGTTTTCGACGGCCTGTATGTGCTCGTCCAGCAGTGCATTGACGTCGCCGCAATCTTCATGCGGTGCGTCGCGAAACTGAAGCAGGGTTCGTACTTCGTCCAGCGCCATGTCCAGGCTGCGGCAATGCCTGATGAATCGCAGTCGTTCAATGTGCTCCCGGCCGTACAGCCGGTAATTGCCTGCGCTACGAAGCGGCTGAGGCAGCAGCCCTTCTTTTTCGTAATAGCGTATGGTTTCCACCGTGGATTCCGTGTGCCTGGCAAGCTCGCCTATCTTGATGTTCATGCCTGTCCTTGATGGTTAAACACTATAGCTACTATACATGCTTGACTCTGAAGTCGCTACAGGGTTTCTAATGGTTCCATATACAGGAGAAACCTTATGCAGTTTCATATCAAAGGCATGGATTGCGCCAGTTGTGTCAGCAAGATAGAAACGGCACTGGCGCGTATGTCGGGCGTTTCCGGTGTCAGTCTGAACTTTGCTGCTGAAAAGCTGGAGCTGACGCTGGCGCCTGGATCGTCCACCCAGGTCAGCGATGTTGAAAAAGTCATCAGGGGCCTGGGGTTTGGCGTGGTCGCGCTCGCCGGTCCGGGCACGGTGTCCAGGGCAGACGGATGCAATGACGCGGCCGGGCAAGATCAGCGCTGGTGGCAAACCACGCGCGGCAGGCAGGTTGTGGGTCTGGGTATCCTGATGGGCGCCGCTTACCTGATGGCAATACTTTTCCCCGGTTACGGGAGCTGGGTGTTCACTGTCGCGGTGCTTGCCGGAGTTTTTCCGTTTGCGCGCCGGGCGCTTGCGCTGGCACGCTCCGGTACGCCGTTCTCGATCGAAATGCTGATGTCGGTCGCTGCACTGGGAGCACTGTTGATAGGCGAGGCCGAGGAGGCTGCAGCCGTTGTATTTCTTTTTTCAGTCGGCGAGCTGCTGGAAAGTGTGGCCGCGAGCCGTGCCAGGGCGGGCATTAATGCATTGGTCGCCCTGGTGCCCAAGACCGCCGTTCTGCTTGATGCGGAAGGCGGGCAGCGTGATGTTCCCGCCGCGTCGTTGAGTGTGGGTGACCATGTGCTCGTACGTCCTGGCGACCGTGTGCCCGCTGACGGCATGATTATCCAGGGTGCATCCAGCCTTGACGAGTCGCCGGTAACGGGCGAGTCGATTCCTCTGGCCAGGTCGGTTGGCGGTCATGTCTTCGCCGGTTCCGTCAATATCGATCGGGTGCTGCATGTGCGTGTCGAGAAAACGGCCGCCGACAACACGATTGCGCGCATTATTCATCTGGTTGAACAGGCGCAGGCGACCAAGGCGCCTACTGCCCGTTTCATCGAACGGTTCAGTCGCTATTACACGCCGGCAGTAATGGCGCTGGCCGCGCTGATCGTCATGGTTCCGCCGCTGGCCATGGCGGGAGACTGGCAAACCTGGCTTTATCGTGGACTGGCCTTGTTGCTGATTGCCTGCCCGTGTGCATTGGTGCTGTCCACGCCGGCCGCGATTGCTTCGGGCCTGGCGGTGGCCACGCGTCGCGGGCTGCTGATCAAGGGCGGCAATGCCCTGGAAACCATAGGCCGGGTTGGCACCATCGCGTTCGACAAGACCGGCACGCTTACGCAAGGCCAGCCGCGTGTCACCGACATCGTATCGCTTACCGACGATAGCCAGGATGCCATTCTCGCGCTTGCCGCAAGTGTGGAGTCCGGCTCGAATCATCCGCTGGCGCACGCCATCTTGCGACGTGCCGGGTCTGCGAATATTCGTATCCCCGTCGCAACGCAGGCTTTTGTCTCGGCAGGCAAGGCGGTGCATGCAAGCGTGTCCGGCCGTGCTCTGGCAGTCGGATCGCCTGTTTACGCCGATCAGCAGGCCGTGCTTTTGCCTGAACACCACGCCCGCATCAAGACGCTGCAGAACGACGGCAAGACGGTGTCGGTGCTGTTTGATGAACAAGCCCGCAAGGCGCTGGGGCTGGTGGCGCTGCAGGACGAACCCCGAGAAGATGCACAGGCCGGTATTGCCCGGCTTCAGTCCATGGGTGTGCGCCCCGTCATGCTAACCGGTGACAACAGCCGTACCGCCCGGGCCATTGCTGGTCAACTGGGTATGGACTGGGAAGCGGAACTTCTGCCCGAAGACAAGCTGAGTCTGATCAATAAGATGAAGCGCGACGCCAAGGTCGCCATGGTGGGTGATGGCATCAACGACGCACCGGCACTGGCTGCGGCCGATGTGGGTATTGCCATGGGTGGCGGCACCGATGTGGCGATGGAAACGGCCGATGCTGCGCTGTTGAACAGTCGGGTTACGGATGTGGCCCATCTGGTTGCGCTATCGCGCGCGACCATGGCAAACATTCATCAGAACGTGGTCTTTGCGCTGGGGTTAAAGGGGATATTCCTGGTCACCACCGTGCTGGGAGTCACAGGCCTGTGGATTGCTGTGCTGGCCGATACCGGCGCTACCGCGCTGGTTACTTTGAATGCGCTGCGTCTGTTGCGCAAGAAGTTCGATTAAGGCCAGGGCCACCGGCAGGCCACAGCACCGATGCGTCGATATCGCTGACCGACCTGCAGCCACACTGCACCATGGCCATCTCAAACTCGGTTCTGAGTATGTGCATGACGTGAGCGACGCCGGATGGGCCGTTCGCCGCCAGACCATGAATGATGGGTCGGCCCAGCATGACGGCCCTGGCGCCCAGTGCCAGGGCTTTCAACACATCGGTGCCTCGGCGTATGCCCCCGTCGAGCAGTACCGGGGTCGTGCCGGCGGCTTCGACCACAGCAGGCAATGCTTCAATGCTCGCGGGTACGGTGTCCAGCACCCGCCCTCCGTGGTTGGACACGATCATGCCTGCCGCACCGGCCTGAATGGCGCGCCGTGCATCTTGAGGCGCAAGGATCCCTTTGATCAGGACCGGTAATCGCGTGTGAGCGACCACCCACTCTATATCGCTCCAGTCATGCAGCCTGGCCAATGCGGGGTTCTGGAACAGCGATGCGCCTGCGGGAACCGACAGTCCATGTGCGGGCAGTTTGCGGCCGTCCAGGTTTACGGCTGAGATGTGATCCGGCAGCACAAAACCTGCACGCTGCTCGGCATTACGGCAGCCATTCAATGCTGCGTCTACTGTGATGACCAGTGCCCGATAGCCGGCCTCTTCGGCGCGCCGTATCAACGCCAGGCTGTCGGCCTGTTCCGTTTGCAGGTAAAGCTGAAACCAAAGCGGAGAGGACGCCGTGTTTGCGATGTCTTCGAGTGTTGTGCTGGATAAGGTACTGACCACCATGGTCGCACGCATGGCCGAAGCGGCCAGTGCGCAGGCCTGTTCGCCGTCGGGATGAGCCAGCTTCTGGTAGGCGACGGGCGCAATCAGTATGGGGTAATCCAGCTTGGTGCCGAACAAATCAAGAGCGGTATTGCCTCCTTGCATATTCTGCAGATGACGGGGGCATAGCCGGATGTCGGTGAAGGCTTGCTGATTGCGCACAAAGGTAAGCTGATCGGCCGCGCCGCTCTGGAGGTATGCCCATGTTTGAGGGCTCAAGACTTGCTGGGCCAGTGTTTCGTAATCGGCAAGACAGGTGGGGGTTTCGTGGCTCATGGGTGTGGATCAGGTATTCGCCCAGCGGCGTACCAGGTTGTGATAAACGCCGGATAGCCGGATGACCTCGTCGGCGTTTGCGCCGCTGGCCGTCAGGGCCTGGATGGAGCCGTCCAGCTCGTACAGCAAGGCTCTTTGGCCGTCGTCCCGGATCATGCTTTGCACCCAGAAGAAGGCCGCGTAGCGCACGCCCCGTGTTACAGGGTTGACCCGATGCAGGCTGGTACCTGGATAAACCACTATATGGCCGGCCGGCAGCTTGACCGATTGCTGACCATAGGTGTCGTTGATGACCAGTTCTCCGCCATCGTAATCATCGGGCGCAGATAGAAACAAGGTGGCTGAAATATCGGTGCGCACGTATTCCTGCGTGGTGGGAATGGTCCGGATGGCGTTGTCGATATGGTCGCCATAGGTTTCAGTGCGGGCGTAGCGGTTCAGCATGGGCGGCAGTATGCGCAAGGGCAGGGTTGCCGATATGAAAGTGGGGTGCTGCGACAGCTGCGACAGGATAAGGTCGCCAACCTGTTGTGCCAATGGGTCGGCAACATCCAGCTGAGCATTCTGTTTTTGCCGCACGGCCAGGTGGCCCGCCGTTCCCTTGCCGTCTTTCCAGTCAGCCTGTTCAAGACGATCGACGATTTGTCGGGTCGTCTCTGTGGTTAGGATGTCGGGAATGCTCAGCAACATGCTTGCCGCTCCTTTTGCTGGTTGGCGGGTGAATACTGCATAAAAAAAGCGAGCGGAATACCGCTCGCCGCTACGCCTATTATCGCGTATTACTCATAACGGTAGGTTGCCGTCAGCATGTAAGAGCGACCGGCCCCTACATTGGCGAACAAGCCCACGTGCGAGGCGTCGTAGATCTCGGTGTCTGAAATGTTGTTGACGTTCAGCTGCAGCGAGAACTGTTTGTTGATGTCGTAGCGGGCCATGGCATCGTAGCGTACATGGGACGGCAGCGTCATGGTGTTGGCATCATCGACATAGCGTTCGCCCAGATATGAAACACCGCCGCCCACCAGGAACTGCGGATGCACCTTGTAGGTGGTCCACAGCGTAGCGCTGTGCTTGGCGATGAATTTCATCTGGTTGCCATCGTAGTTGTTTGCCCCGTTCTGGTATTCGGTCGTCTTGGGGTCCAGGTAGGTATAGCCCGCCCAGACATCCCATTTGGGCGTGATGGACCCGGTCAGGCCAAGTTCCAGGCCGCGCACGCGGTTGTTTCCTGCCAGGGTCACGTCGCCGGTAAGCGGGTCAGTGCTGCGGGCGTCTGTCTTCTTGGTTTCAAACAAGGCGGCGGTAAACGACAGACGGTCGTTCAGGAAGTCCCATTTGGTGCCCAGTTCCAGGCTGCGGCTCTTTTCGGGTTCCAGGTCGCGAATGGCTGCGCCGCTGGCGGCACCGTCGGCACCGCCTGCCTGGCCCAGATTCTCACCGCTGGGGTTGGCCGAGGTGGCATACGACAGATAAATGCTGCCGTTATGCGCCGGCTTGTACACCACGCCCAGCTGATAGTTGAAGAAGGTGTCTTTGCGTGAGTCAGTCTGGTTGGCCACCCGGAAGTTGTCATAGCGCAAACCCAGGTTGACCGAGAACTGTTCGTTCAGATCCATGGTGTCCATGACATAGATGGAGCTGGTCTTGATGTCACCATCTTTGGTTTTGGGGCCACGCGTCAGGTTGTAGCTATAGTCGCGATCGGGATTGGGGCTGTACAGGAAGTCACGATCACTGCCGGGCAGGCCGGATACCGATTTCGAATAAATGTCTTCCTTGCTGAACTCAAAGCCGGCGGCGAAGTTGTGCTTTACCGAGCCGGTCATTGCACTGCCGTACAGATCGGTCTGGTTGATGATGGTCTCGGAACTGCGCCAGCGTGCGCGGTCGCTGCGAGTGAATTGCACGCCGGGGCCTTCGGTGCTGCACGGTGGGCCATCGCCCACGTCGCAATTGTCAAAGGATGGTCGTGTCATCAGATAGTTGTTCAGTGTCGTGCCATAGCGTGTGGTGTTGCGTACGGTCACATCGCTGTTGATGTCGTGCTCAATCTGGGCGGTGGCCACGTCGAAGACGTTTTCCCGGAAGTCTACGTTGTGACGGCCATAGAAGTTGTTGCGGTCTACGCCGGGCGGGGTTGTACGGTCAGGATTGGCATCATTTCTGAACGGTACGCCCAGATCGGGCATGTCGTTGTTCTCAATGTGAGAGTAGCTTAGCGTGACCCGTGTTGGTGTGCCCAGCCCGAATGCGATCGACGGTGCAATACCCCAGCGATCCACGGTCACACCATCGCGGCCGGGCACGTCGCCGCCCATTTTCATCAGGTTCAGGCGGAAGGCGCCCGTATCGGAAAAGGCGATGTTGCCGTCGGCAGTCATGCGCCACTGATCTGCGTTGCCGAAGCCCGCCGTTGCCACGAAAAAATCATCCAGCTTGGGGGTTTTGGTCTGCAGGTTGATGCTGCCGCCGGTACCGCCCCGGCCCGTGTAGGCTGAGCTGGGTCCCTTGATGACTTCTATGGATTCCAGATTGAAGGTTTCGTGCGAGCCACGGCTGTAGTCGCGCACGCCGTCTACAAAAATATCAGTGCTGGCCTCGTAGCCCCGGATGAAGGGACGATCGCCCACGGGCGTGCCGCCCTCGCCGGAACCCAGCGTCACGCCCGGCGTGGTGCGCAGCACATCCTGCAGCGATGTGGCGCCACGATCCTCGATCAGCTGTTCGGGAATGATGGTGACGCTGCGTGGTGTGTCGAGCAGAGGGGCGGTGAACTTGGGCGAGCTGATGCTGTCCGGTGTTTTGTAGTCGCTCGCCTGGCCCTGCACGGTTACCGGGGCCAGTATGGTTGTGTTGTCTTGTGCCAGGGCCGGGTTGATGGCCAGGGCGCCACCCACCACGGCCGTGGCAAACATGGACTTGCGAAATGCGCCTTCGAATGACTCCGTTGGAATCAGGGTGTTGAGTTCCGGATGGTCGGGCACTGTTCCTGCTGACATGCGTTCTTCCTTTAGATGCGACGTTGTCCCTGGACGCGCGTAGCGAAATCAGGTCAAATCAGTGGTTTTCTTGGTAATAAGATTGGTTTGCATTAGCATTCTATTGATGCGGATGTGAAGCTGGCGTCAAGTTTTCTTGATGTCCATCAGGTTTTAGTGGTCAGGTCCCGCTGCTGGATCCAGGCAATCAAATTTTCTAGATGTATTTATGGACAGAGATAGTGCTTATTACTCCGCATATTCCATTCTGGTCGTGGAAGATGATGCCGCGCTGGCTGGTAATGTTCGCACGGCCCTGACTCTGAGCGGTTTTCTGGTCGATGCGGTCTATGACGGCAACATGGCGATTCATGCGCTGGCCGACAGGAAGTTTGATCTGCTGGTACTCGATATCGGCCTGCCAGGTAAGGATGGGTTGCAAGTTCTGGCCCACCTGCGTGACACGCTCAATTCCCGCATCCCGGTGATTCTGCTGACGGCAAGAGGCAGCCTCGAAGACAAGAAAGTCGGTTTTACGGTGGGGGCCGACGACTATCTGACCAAGCCTTTTGCACTGCAGGAGCTGGTTTACCGGATCAAAGCCTTGTTGCGTCGCGCCGATAACAGGCCTGGATTTCTGGTCGAACTTTGCCATGGCACATTGCGTATGTCGGTACGCAATCAGCAGGTATGGGTGGATGGCAAACAGGTCCATCTTCCCAAAAAGGGGATGTTGATACTGGAACTGTTGCTGACACATCCCGGACGCCTGATCAGCCGCGCAAGTCTTGAGCGTGCCTTGTGGAAAGACGGTCCGCCGAACTCCGATGCGCTGCGTAGTCAGGTACACATTCTCAGACGCATACTGGCGGAGCACGGTTATGCCGGGATAGAAACAGTTAGTGGCAGCGGTTGGCGTCTGAGCGATGCAAAATAGTTTTTCCGACCAGAAGCGGCCCAGCAGGCATTCGCTGGTCTTGCGCGTCACTTATGCTTTGACCGCATTGGTTTGGGTGTCTGTCGTTGCGGTGTGCTTTCTTGCTTACGAAGCTCAGAAAAGCATGGGCGAACGCGTGATCGCCCATCTCGTGCAAACCGAGGCCATGCGCTTGCAAGCCAAGAAATCCCTGGAAAGCGATAGTTGGACGCCGGCATTTGAACGTCAGTTGGGGCCCAATATGCACGCCTGGGGCGAGAGCGATGCACACCCTGCGGCGAACATGCCTGCGATATTGCGCACGCAGCCCCTGGGCTTGAGTCGCGTGCGCATAGAGGACAAAACCTGGCAGGTGATGGCGGTAGAGGCACGTGACGGCCGGTTGTATGTTGCCTACGATATACACAGTGCCCAGGCGTTTTCCGGAAGATTTGGCTGGGTGCTGCTTGGCATCGCGCTGTTTTTTATGGTGTTGTCATACCTGTTGGCTCGTTTGCTGGCCAAGTGGGCGGTACAGCCCATACAGGCGCTTACTGCTCACCTGGCGCGCTGGGCGCCCGGCCGTCCGCGCATGTTTGGCCTGGCTTCCAATGAAGGCGCGCAATTGACGGAAGCCTTCAACAGAATGCAGGATCGCATCGACCAGGCGCTGGCGGATCAAAAAGAATTTTCATCGAACTTCAATCATGAAGTCAGGACGCCGCTGGCACTGATCAGAACGGATGCGGAACTGGGTGGACTGGAAGCGGGCTGTCCGGACAAGGTGGCATTGCGCTTCGAGCGCATCATGCGATCGGCTGACGAAATGACACAGAGCCTGGAGGCCACGTACTGTTTGGCACAGGCAGAGCATGGTCAGGTTGAACCGATATCGATAAAAGAATGTGTCGACGATGTGTTTGCCCGTGCCGAACCCGAGGCCAGGTCACGCGGACTGGCGCTACGCAATCAGGTGGCCGGTGAGCATATCGAACACGTCAACCGCCATATGCTGCTGACCGTCATCAGGAATATCGTGCGCAACGCGGTAGCCCATGCGGCGCCTGCCACACTGGAAATTGCCTCGGCCGGTCATGGCCTCAGATTCAGCGATGACGGGCCGGGCATCAACCTGGAAGGCGTTCCATGCCTGTTTGACCGGTATTACAGTACCCGTCGAGTCGATGCCCGGTCCGGCCCGGGCACGATGCTGCATCCCGGCGACGAAGTCGGCCTGGGCCTGGCCATTGCCAAGCGCGTGTGCGTGGTCCAGGGGTGGGATCTTGAAGTTGTCGAGCCGACGGGGCCGGGCAAAGGCCTTACGCTGACTTTGTCGTTCAGGCCGGTCGCATAAGGCCATGCGCATGCATGTTGCGCTGGTGGTGCTTAGTCCCTGTGGCGGTGACGGCGATCGCGGTCACGGCTGCGGTACGAGTCTGACCTGCGCCTGTAATCGCGTTCACGGTAATCATCACGAGAACGATAGTCGCGGTCCTGAGTCAGGATATTGCCCAGCAGGCCGCCCGCTGCGGCGCCTCCCAGGGCATACACCGGGTCACCTCCAGAGACGACTGCGCCTGCGGCGGCTCCCAGCCCTGCACCCATCATTGTGTTGTTCGCTCTCCTGTCGTAAGAAGAGGTGCAGCCGGCCAGTGCAAATGCCATCAGGCCAACTACGATAACCCGTCCAAATTTACTTTTTGTGCTCATATTGCTGCTCCTGATTCAAAGAATATGGAGCCAGCGTAGTGGGCGTGCGCTATGGCCGCAAGCGCAATTGGCGGTTTTGAAATGCGCTGAAAGACTCCGGCTTTGATACGCTGTTTTTGTAATGGCCTGGAAGTATTCCAGACATGGTTTGGTGACATTTGCTGCGGTATGCAACAGCCTTTCAGTGCCACCCGGCGGGGCCTGGATCAGGACTTGCGCGGCATCAGATTGGCGGGGTCAGTAATGAAGTGGTGGTCATGCCTGGAAGGCAAACGTGTTGCGTTCGCGTTCGTCTATTTGTGCAAGCAGGCCGGTTTCCCATTCCAGGTACTTTCTTGCCGCCGCCTTGTTTCCGTCGTGCCGGTCATGCACGAAAAACAGATAGTCTATGCAGGCATCGTCCGGCATGTTCTCGTGGGACACGATCTGCAGTCCAGTGTCGTGTGGAAAGCCTGCTCCGACGACGCAAATATGAATGTTGGTGCAGCCGTTGGCCTCAAGTTCATGGGCAAGCAAAGACATGCGGGCGGTATCGTGGCCCATCAACACGGCACAATGGTTCGACAGGCCATCCAGTTCGATAGCCACGTTCGGCCTGATCACCCAGCGTGCGCCGGCTATGCTCGCTTCGCGAAACTTAAGGCTGGGGCGCGCGTCAAGCAACAGGGCGTCCGGGTTCTGCGTCAGAAATTGCGGCAAGTGCTCGGCCGCAAGCAAGCGGGTGTGCCTGAGCACCGGCTGATGGTGAACCGGTCGGGGCAGGTCGTGCAGGCTCCTGGGGTCTTCCAGCAGAAACACCTTCCATCCCAGCTGTTTAAGCCAGCTTGCAACGACGGGTGCACGGATGCCATCGGTATCGCACAATACAAGAGTGGCTTTGCGTACGCCCACGTACTGGTCGGTTGCCTGTATCAGTTGCCCTCCTGGGGTGTGCTGAACCATGGGTGGCAGGTCGGCCCGGGCGTGCTCCTCGGCGGTGCGGACGTCGCACAGAAACACGGACCGCGTCTGGTCGCGGAGCCAGCCTCCGACGGTTGCCGCATCAACAGACGGAATGCCAAAACGGTGGCGCAGGGCCTGGGAACGTGCCTGCAAGGCGGCCGTATTCTTTGTGTCAGTTTGCCGGGGATACAAACGGTTGGACCCATGCTCCAGCGGCAAGTCGGCCAGATACCAGCCTTGAGTGCCGTTCTCAAGAGCGTAGACCTTGTTAGGTATGCCAAGATTGATCAGGGTTTGGGCGCCAATAATGCTGCGCGTGCGGCCTGCGCAATTCACGACTATGGTGGTATCCGGGTCGGGCGCGATTTCATCAATGCGCAGCGGCAGCTCACCGTTGGGGCAGCAGATCGCCGACGGAATGTTCATTTTTCTGTACTCGGGTACCGGGCGGCCGTCGACGACCACGACTTTCTGCCGGCTATCGTGCAGCAGCGCGTTCAGATCAGTCGCTGATATATGCGGTGTACGGTATATGTGTTCCGCGATCTCGCCAAACGTTTTGCTGGGCAGGTTTACTCCGGCAAAGCAGGCGAATCCGGCGGTTTTCCAGGCGTCTGTACCGCCTTTCAGGATGTTCACGTCGGAATAGCCCAGGCCTTTCATGATCTGCGCTGCTGCCCGTACTGCGTGTTCGGTATGCCGGTCTCCGTAAAGCACTACCCGCGTTTGCAGGCGAGGCACCAACCGGCCAAGATGCAACTCCAGCTCGCTGTATGGCAGGGACACTGCAAAGAACAAATGGTCTTCGCCGAACTGTCCATATTCGCGTACGTCCAGTACGGCCACTTCATCTGCGTCGTGAATCCACTCTTTCAGCTGGTGTGCGCTCAATTCGGCGGGTGCCGGCATCCATGTCTCCGTATTTCGGGTTCACTATAGAGGCAAGCGGCCGGATGCACAATGGCCGTGATGCGTGCAGTGTCGCGGGCATCTCCCGGTACCTTTACGTGATGGATAAGCGAACCAGACAGCCGGGTGGGGGTATGATCTGGCATTCAATCCACCCCACAGCCTGGGGCACCAGACCCCGGCAAGCCTATAGCCGTACTATGACTTCAGAATCGAACCCTCGGGGACTTCCCGCTACAGCGTCATCCCGGAGCCGGTTTGCGACGATCTTGCTGGGCCTGAGCCTGATGCTCATTGCCTTGAATCTGCGCCCCTTGTTTGCCAGTCTCTCGGTGCTGCTGCCCGATCTGTTGCAGCAAACCAGTCTGTCGTCGGCGCAGGCCGGTTACCTGACTACATTGCCGGTGCTGTGTCTGGGCCTGTTTGCAACGCTTGCCCCGGGAATTTCGCAAAAAATTGGGCCGGAGCGCACGCTATTGTGCGTTTTGCTGGTAATCATGGTGGGTACTGCATTGCGTGGCACGGGCAGCCTGACAACCCTGTTTATCGGGTCGGCCCTGGCCGGTGCCGGAATTGCGATAGGCAATGTGCTTTTGCCCAGTGTGGTCAAGCGTGATTTTGCCGGCCATGCTGCCCTGATGACAGGGCTGTACACCATGGCCCTGTGCGGAGGCGCGGCCGCGGCGGCGGCGATTACCCTGCCTGTCGTGCATACGTTCGGAGGCTCCTGGAAGCTGGGCCTGGCATTCTGGGCGATTCCGGCCGCGCTTGTGGCATTGATCTGGGCGCCACAGGCACTGCGGGCCAGCGGGGCTGCCGGCCGTGCGCGACGCACAGTAACGGGCTTATGGCGTGATCCCCTGGCATGGCAGGTAACTTTCTTTATGGGGGTTCAGTCTGCGCTGGCCTATTCTGTGATGGGGTGGATGGCACCGATATTGCGCTGGCGTGGCCTGGATGGCATCGAGGCCGGGCTGGTTGCATCTGTGTCCATCATGGTGCAGGTGGTGACCTGTTTGCTGGTACCGACACTGGCCCTACGATTCAAGGATCAGAAATGGATCAACGCGGTTCTGGGGCTGGTCGCAGCCGCCGGACTGATAGGTGTGGTCCAGGCACCAGCGTCTACGATCTGGGCCTGGGCGATATTTCAAGGAATAGGCCAGGGCGGTTTGTTTGCCATGGCCATGACAGTCATCGTCCTGCGTTCACCCGATTCTCACGTGGCCGCGTATTTGTCCGGCATGGCTCAGGGCGTAGGGTATGTGCTCGCCACGCTCGGCCCATTGCTGGTGGGCGCGGTGTATAGCGCAACGGGAGGCTATGGCGCGACCGTATGGCTGTTCCTGATTTTCGGATTGGTGGTCGCCCTTAATGGCTGGGGTGCCGGTCGCCCGCTGCTGGTCAGGGCGCGTAGTGTTGCCGCGAGCGCGGGCGAGAAACATTGACCTGATTCGTGACATTGAATCAGGGTTAACCTTGCCCAAGCACGGGCGGCACTGTACACTAGTACCCGTCTGTTAGGCATTCGACCTATGCAAGTTCATCACGGAAACATTTCCGTGTTTTTTAATCGCCTTGTCATAGTTTAAGTCTATTGAATTAATAATATTAATCAATTTTACAAATCAATAGGGCTTGCCTATACTGATCGTGTACTCAGATTTTCTCAACCCTTTTCAACGATAAGGAAACGCAAATGTCCCTGATCAATACCAAAATCAAACCATTTAAAGCAACCGCATACCACAACGGCAAATTCATCGACGTCAGCGACGAGTCCGTAGCTGGCAAATGGTCGGTTTTCGTTTTCTATCCTGCTGACTTCACTTTTGTGTGCCCCACCGAACTGGAAGACCTGGCTGAGCAATATCCAGAGTTCCAGAAGCTGGGCGTTGAAATCTACAGTGTTTCGACAGATACCCATTTCTCGCACAAAGCATGGCACGACACTTCCGATGCAATCAGCAAAGTGAACTACCCCATGCTTGCTGACCCCACCCACGTGCTGGCCAAGAACTTCGAAGTTCTGATCGAAGAAGAAGGCATTGCGCTGCGCGGTACTTTCGTGGTTAACCCCGAAGGCGAAATCAAGGTTATGGAAGTGCACGACAACGGTATCGGCCGCGTTGCTTCCGAGCTGCTGCGCAAGGTCAAGGCTGCTCAGTACATCGCTGCGCACCCCGGTGAAGTTTGCCCGGCCAAATGGGAAGAAGGCGCTGCAACCCTGACTCCTTCGCTTGACCTGGTTGGCAAGATCTAAGCAAACGCTCGCTTGCGATAAGCAGGTTGACTATATCGTACGCCGCGCGCAGGCCATGAGCCTGTACGCGGCATTTCCTGAAATTCCTCTTATCAAGAAGGTGAATCGTTATGTTGGATGCAAATCTTAAAACCCAATTGAAATCCTATATGGAAATGGTCTCGCAACCCATCGAGATCGTGGCGTGCCTGGACGATGGCGCCAAGTCGCGGGAATTGCGCGAACTGCTCCAGGAAATCGAGGGAATGTCGGACAAGATTTCGCTGATCGAGCGTAACGATAGCGATGAGCGCAAGCCGTCATTCACCATCAACCGCAGCGGCACTGACATCAGCGTTCGCTTTGCGGGTATTCCCATGGGTCACGAATTTACGTCGCTGGTGCTGGCGCTGCTGCAGGTTGGCGGCCATACCATCAAGCTGGACGAGTCCGTGATCGAACAAATTCGCAATCTTGAAGGCGACTTCGAGTTTGAAACCTATTTTTCGCTGTCTTGCCAGAATTGCCCCGACGTCGTCCAGGCTTTGAACGTGATGTCCGTCATCAACCCGCGCATCAAGCACGTGGCCATTGATGGTGCCCTGTTCCAGGATGAGGTCGAAGCGCGCCAGATTATGTCTGTGCCCACCATGTTCCTGAACGGCGAAATCTTCGGACAAGGCCGCTCCAGCGTCGAAGAGATCCTGTCCAGGCTGGATACGGGCGCAGCCGCACGTCGTGCTGAAGAAATCAGCGCCAGGGAAGAATACGATGTGCTCATCGTCGGCGGTGGACCTGCCGGCGCTGCAGCAGCCGTTTATGCCGCACGCAAGGGCATACGTACTGGCGTTGTGTCTGAACGCTTTGGTGGCCAGGTGCTCGATACCAACAGCATAGAGAACTTCATTTCAGTTCCGGAAACCGACGGACCCAAGTTCGCCGCGGCCCTGGAGCAGCATGTAAAGGCCTACGACGTTGACATCATGAACCTGCAACGAGCCCAGGCATTGGTTCCCGGCAAGGGTTCGACCGAGGTGCGTCTGGCTGATGGCGGGGTGCTCAAAAGCAAGTCGATCATTCTTGCGACCGGCGCGCGCTGGCGCGAAATCAATGTGCCGGGCGAGAAAGAATACCGCAATAACGGTGTTGCCTATTGCCCGCACTGCGACGGCCCCTTGTTCAAGGGCAAGCGCGTTGCGGTCATCGGTGGCGGTAACTCCGGTGTCGAGGCAGCCATTGATCTGGCCGGCTTGGTGGCGCATGTAACGCTCATCGAATTCGGCGATGAATTGCGTGCTGACGCAGTATTGCAGCGCAAGTTGCGCAGCATGCCCAACGTAACCATCATCGTGTCGGCGCAAACCACCGAGATTCATGGCGATGGCAAGAAGGTCAATGGCCTGACATATAAAGATCGCACTAACGATCAGATGGTCAGGGTTGATCTGGAAGGCGTCTTCATACAGATAGGCCTGGTGCCTAATACCGAATGGCTGAAAGATACGCTGGCGCTGTCACGCCATGGTGAGATCGAGATCGACGCCAAGGGCCAGACATCGTTGCCCGGTGTTTTTGCCGCGGGTGACTGCACCACGGTGCCGTACAAGCAGATTGTCATTGCCGCCGGCGATGGCGCGAAGGCTGCACTTAGCGCGTTCGACCACCTGATTCGCAGTTCGGTGGCCGACGATGAAGTTGCAACCGCCGAGGCCGCAACCGCCTGATCGCCCCGGCTTAAGTTCGGATCCCCGCAAGGTGCAAGCCTTGCGGGGTTTTTTTTGGCTTCGGTACAATCAAACCCGTCATAATCTTGAATTAGTTGAACGCAAAGGATTTGCTGGTCATGGATAAAAAAATCAGAGTTGGTATCGTAGGTTACGGTAACCTCGGGCGTGGTGTGGAACAGGCGATCGCCCAGAATGCCGATATGACACTTGTAGCGGCATTCACGCGCCGCGACCCGGCCAGCGTCAAGACCTTGAAGGATCTGCCGGTTCATGCGCTGGCCGACATCGCAGGCTTTCAGAATGACATCGATGTTCTGGTGCTGTGCGGTGGTTCCAAAAATGACCTGCCCGAGCAAGGCCCGGCGCTCGCAGCCTTGTTCAATACGGTAGACAGCTACGACACCCATGCAAAGATTCCCGAGTATTTCGAAGCGGTGAACAAGGCGGCCGAATCTGGCGGCAACACCGCACTGATCTCGGTAGGCTGGGATCCGGGCCTGTTCTCGCTGAACCGTCTGTTTGGTGAGGCCGTGCTGCCCGAAGGGGCCACCTATACGTTCTGGGGCAAAGGACTCAGCCAGGGCCACTCCGACGCGGTGCGCCGCATAAAGGGCGTCAAGGGCGCAGTTCAATACACCATTCCGGTTGAGGCGGCTGTCGAGCAGGTGCGCAGTGGTTCCCTACCCAGTCTGACAACCCGCCAGAAGCACACGCGCGATTGTTATGTCGTGCTGGAAGAGGGCGCGGATGCCGCACAAGTCGAGCAGGCTATCGTGACCATGCCGGACTACTTTGCCGACTATGACACCACAGTCACTTTCATCAGCGAAGAAGCACTGAAGCGTGACCATGGCGCCATGCCGCACGGTGGTTTTGTCATCCGCAGCGGCAAAACAGGCCAGGATTCCACGCAGGTCATTGAGTATTCATTGAAGCTGGACAGCAACCCTGAGTTCACTTCCAGTGTGCTGGTGGCGTATGCACGTGCCGTTTTCCGCATGAGCCAGCAAGGTCAGTCGGGTGCCAAAACGGTGTTCGATGTTGCTCCGGGGCTGTTATCCCCCAAAGCGCCGGCACAATTGCGCAAAGAACTGCTGTAAAACCTTACGCAGGGCGACTGCCCTGCGGCTGGTTGCAATTGGTATTTTCAAGTTGCATTGCCAGCGTGCCGGCACGCCTACAATGAATGAAACCCGGCCCGTCCTGTCGCGGGCCAGGTGACAGACAATGGGGTGATGACGATGCCGCGCTACATCAAAATCATATTGGGGCTGTGCCTGGGGCTGATTCTCCCGCTGGTTTTGCTTGTGGCATTGCTGGCGTTTGCCGACTGGAACCACGCGCGACCCTGGATTAACCGCCAGGCCAGCGAACTGGCCAACCGCCCGGTTGCCATACAGGGTGATCTGGATGTCCAATGGATCAGGCCCGAAAATGAGCCGGGCTGGCGCGGCTGGCTGCCCTGGCCGCAAATCTCGGCCAACGATATCGTCGTCGAAAATCCCGCATGGCTTGCCGAACAGCAAACCATGGCCAGTATTTCGCACCTGAGCCTGCTGCTCAATCCTCTTCCCTTGCTTGACCACACTATCGAGATAGCCAGCCTGCATATAGGCCAGGCCGAGTTGTTGCTGCAACGCCAGGCCGATGGGAAGGCCAACTGGAATCTGTCCCAGGATGCGAAAACGGAGCCATCCGCGTGGAAAGTCGATTTGCAGACTTTGTCGCTTGACGAGGTGCGGGCGCAGGTAACGGATGCGGTCACCGAGCTTGATATGAAAGCAGACCTGGACACTTTGCCAGAGCAAGGTGCCGACGGCTACGGCATAGGGTGGAAGGCCGAGGGCTCGTACCGCGACGGCAAGGTCGCCGGAGACGGCAAGATGGGCGGGCTGCTGTCGCTGCGCAATGGCAGCGAGCCATTCCCCCTGCAGGGCAAGATGCGCATGGGTACGACCACCATAGAGCTCGAGGGCTCGGTGCTCAGGCCGCAGAATATTGCGAAGCTGGATGTGAACCTCACGCTGGCCGGCGACACCATGGCCGACCTCTATCCCTTGCTGGGCGTGGCCTTGCCGAACACGCCGCCATACCGGACCAAAGGGCATCTTGTGGGTGAGCTTGAGGGCGATGATACCTGGCGCTATGAGTCATTTACGGGCACGGTCGGCAAGAGCGACCTGCAGGGTACGCTGGTATACCAGGTGCGCGAGCCCAGGGCTTTGCTGACCGGTTCACTTGAGTCGAAGCTCTTGCGGCTGAAGGACCTGGGGCCGCTGATTGGTGCTGACACCAGCGATGTCAAATCGAAAGGGAATTCGGCCGAGTCACCTGCGCAGCCGGCCGACAAGGCTTTGCCCGTAGCTGAGTTCAACACCGAGAGCTGGGGCGTCATGGACGCCGACGTCAGGTTCAAGGGCGAGCGCATCCTGCGGGACAAGGACTTGCCTCTGGATAACATCGAGGCCCATGTCCAGCTGGACAACAAGGTGCTCTCGTTCACACCGCTTAATTTCGGCATGGCGGGTGGCACCCTGAGCAATACGCTCAAACTGAACGGGCAAGGGCCCAGCATCAGGGCTGATCTAAAAACCTCCGCCCGCCACATGAAGCTCAAGCAGCTGTTTCCAGGCGCCGAAAGCATGGATGCGAGTTTTGGTGAGGTGCACGGTGACGCCAACCTCACTGCGCAAGGGCGATCGGTGGCTGAGTTGCTGGCGCACTCGAACGGTGACATCAATGCGGCGGTCAGTCGCGGCACCATCAGCAGTTTCCTGCTTGAGGCCGCCGGCCTGAACGTGGCCAATATGGTGATACTGAAGCTCTTTGGTGATGAGCAGATCGTGCTGAACTGCCTGGTCAGCGACTTTGGCGTGAAGCACGGCGTCATGACAGCCAGAACCTTTCGGCTGGAGACTGACGATACCATCGTCGATGTCAGCGGCACCGTTAATCTGGCCAAGGAAGAAATTGATCTGGATATTCAGCCCGCCAACAAAACCGTACGCATCTTTACGCTGCGCTCGCCTTTGTATGCACGAGGGACTTTCAAGAATCCGGATGTCGGCGTTGAAACAGGGCCTTTGCTGGCCAGGGCCGGGACGGCCGTGGTGCTGGGTGTGGTGGCCACACCGTTTGCTGCGCTGTTGCCTTTGCTTAATGTAGGAACCGATGAAGCGACCGGTTGTACGTCATTGGGTGGAAAGACGGGTACCAAGGGCGGGAAACAGCCGGACAAGGCAAAATCGGGAAACCAACATGATAAGGCCGGCGATGACGTGAATCGCGAGAACTGGCCGTCCATGCAGTCTAATCCATAGGAAAGCTGTGGGTTAGAATAGCGGGCTTTACATCAATTTGGCGAAAAAATCATGCGCTTGATCATTGCCCTTATACTGCCTTGGCTGACGTTTTTCACCATCGGGCGTCCGATAGCGGGCATCATCTGCCTGGTGCTTCAAATTACGCTGATAGGCTGGATCCCCGCCACCATCTGGGCTGTCTACGCCTTAAGCCAATATAAAACCGACAAAAAGATAGAGAAGGCATTGGGCCAACGATAGCCGGATGGCGTGCCCGGGCAATGGTGCGTGGTTCATGCACTAGGGTTATCCCCTTGCGGAAAATGGCCGGTTTAACGGTAGAATTTTCGGTGCGGGTTCGCCTGTGCCATGTGTGGGCAGCATAAAGAGAATAAATGACTCCTCGACTTGCACTTAAAAATATCTCAAAGCGTTATCCGGCCGTGGTTGCCAACGATGGCGTCGATTTGACGGTGCAAGCAGGGCAAATCCATGCTGTTCTGGGCGAAAATGGCGCGGGCAAGTCCACGCTCATGAAGATTATCTACGGAGTCACTTCGCCCGACTCCGGACAAATGCTCTGGAACGGACAGGAAGTCAGCATAAGCAGTCCCGCTGCGGCACGCCAGCTTGGCATCGGCATGGTCTTCCAGCATTTTTCCCTGTTCGACACCCTCACGGTCACAGAAAACATTGCGCTGGGTCTGCCGGCCGACACACGGCTCAAAGAGCTTGAGCATCGTATTGCCCAAACCGCCAGTCAGTACGGACTTGATCTCGAGCCCTCGCGGCATGTGCATACCTTGTCCGTTGGTGAATGCCAGCGAGTGGAAATTGTCCGTGCCTTGCTGGGCAAGCCGCAGTTGCTCATTCTTGATGAGCCCACTTCAGTACTGACACCTCAGGCAGTGAACAAGCTGTTCGAGACGCTGCGTCAGCTGGCGTCCGAGGGGTGCAGCATTCTTTATATCAGCCATAAGCTCGACGAGATACGTGCGCTGTGCGACAGCTGCACCGTCATGCGTGGTGGCAAAGTTACGGGTGTTTGCGACCCGCGCGAGCAAACCGATGCAAGCCTGTCGCGCTTGATGATTGGTGCAGAGCCGCCGGCCGTCACCCACAGGCAGACGCCGCCCGGCAAGGCAGTGCTGTCCGTGCGTTCGCTGTCTCTGCCCAAGGCTCATCCTTTTGCCACAGAGCTTTCGAATATAGATTTCGATGTCCATGCCGGTGAAATCCTTGGTGTGGCCGGGATTTCGGGCAACGGGCAGCAAGAGCTGCTGGCGGTGCTCTCGGGCGAAGATACCCGGGTTGAGGCTGAAACCGTCCTGCTCGACGACGTGTCTGTAGGCCGACGCTCAACAGCCTGGCGTCGTGCGCGCGGGCTGGCGTTTGTGCCCGAAGAGCGCCTGGGGCGCGGTGCGGTTCCTGAACTTTCACTGGCCCATAACATTCTGCTGTCCCACCAGGGCGATGCCACCGTCAGGCAAGGCTTTATACGCATGGGTGCCATAAAACGACTGGCTGCCGAAATTATTGAACGTTTCCGGGTCAAGGCCCATGGTGACCAGGCACGGGCGGACAGCCTGTCGGGCGGCAATCTGCAAAAATATATTATCGGCCGCGAGGTCTTGCGCAAGCCCAGGGTGTTATTGGTGGCGCAACCAACCTGGGGTGTCGATGTCGGTGCGGCTGCCCAGATTCGATCCGAGCTGTTGGCCTTGCGTGATGAGGGCTGTGCGGTTCTGGTCATCTCCGAAGAGCTCGACGAGCTGTTTCAGATATCCGACCGGCTGGTCGTCATCGCCAAGGGCAGGGTTTCACCGTCCATCAAGACCACGGAGGCTGACCTCGACCTGATCGGACAATGGATGAGCGGCCTGTGGGCCGGCAACGAGCCGTTGGCTGCGGAGTCTGCACATGCTTAAGCTGGAACCGCGCGCGCAGCCTTCGGTATGGATGTCATGGCTATCGCCTGTCCTGGCGGTGTTGCTGACCATGGCATGCGGCTTTGTTTTGTTTCTTGCTGTGGGCAAGGACCCTTTCGCCAGTCTGGCCGTTTTCTTTCTTGAACCGCTCAAGGATTTGCGCGGCTGGTCTGAAGTAGGTGTCAAGGTCGCACCATTGCTGCTGATTTCCGTGGGCCTGGCCATGTGTTTCCGTGCCAGCGTCTTCAATATCGGTGCAGAAGGGCAACTGGTGGTGGGTGCCATTTCGGCTGGCGCCGTGATCCTGTACTTTGACAATGAAACCAATGGTGGTTTCTGGTTGATCTCACTGGCGCTGCTGGCTGGTGCCGCCGGAGGTATGCTGTGGGCAGCAATCACTGCCTGGTTGCGTGACCGCTACAACGCCAACGAAATTCTGGTTTCGCTGATGCTGGTGTATGTGGCCGAGCTTCTGCTCAGCTATCTGGTGCACGGTGTCATGATGGATCCCGATGGCTTTGGTTTTCCCCAGTCACGGCTGTTTTCCGATGGCTTTTTGTTGCCCATAGTCTTGCCGGGCACAAGGTTGCACCTGGGTATTGTGCTGGCCTTGGTTGCGGCAGTCATAGGCTGGCTTTATCTGTCGCGCAGCTTCTCCGGTTTCAAGCTGCAGGTCGGCGGCATGGCGCCCCGGGCAGCCCGATACGCCGGTTTCTCTTCGCGTCGCAGCCTCTGGACGGTTCTGTGCATATCGGGTGCCCTGGCGGGCCTGGCCGGTGCCAGTGAAATCATGGGGCCCATAGGGCAGCTGACGCCATCGGTCTCACCAGGCTACGGATTTGCCGCCATCATTGTCGCCTTCGTGGGGCGCCTTCATCCCATAGGCGTGATTTTTTCCAGCTTCATCATGGCCTTGCTGTACATCGGTGGCGAACTGTCGCAAAGCCGCCTGGCCATGCCCAGCGCCATTACCGGCATCTTTCAGGGCATTTTGCTGTTCTCGCTGCTGGCCTGCGATGTACTGATCCATAACCGACTGCGCTGGAGAAAATAATGGATGCACTGGCGCCGCTTATCGCTTCTGCCATCAATGCCGGCACGCCCCTGATGCTGGCGGCACTGGGCTTGCTGATCAACGAGAAATCAGGTGTTATCAATCTGGGGGCCGAAGGCATGATGCTGGTTGCCGCTGTGGTCGGCTTTGCCATCACGGTGCACACCGACAGCATCACCCTGGGCTTTGCAGCAGGCGCGCTGGCGGGCATGTTCATGGCCGGGTTCTTCGCCTGGCTGACCGTGTGGCTGGGGGCCAACCAGATTGCGACCGGACTGGCATTGTCCCTGTTCGGATCAGGCGCCTCGGCCTACATCGGCATTTCCTATGTGGGTGACACCCTGAAATCGGGTGGCTACGGAATTCCCCTGCTCAAGGACATCCCGTTTGTCGGCGAGGCCTTGTTCAGCCAGCATCCCATGGTGTATTTGTCGCTGCTGCTGTGCTTGGGCATCTTCTGGTTCCTGCACCGCTCACGGGCGGGCCTGGTTTTGCGTGCCGTCGGCGAGTCTCCGTCATCGGCGCATTCGCTGGGCTACGACGTAAGGCGTATCCGCCTGGCGGCGCTGCTGTTTGGCGGCGCTTGTTGCGGCATGGCCGGCGCGTTCATGTCGCTGGTGTATACGCCCATGTGGGTCGAGGACATGGTGGCCGGACGCGGTTGGATCGCGCTGGCACTGACCACTTTTGCGACCTGGCGTCCCGGACGTGTGCTGATTGGCGCATATTTGTTTGGCGGAATCACCATTCTTACCTATCATATGCAGGCGTTGGGCGTGCCCATCGCATCGCAACTGCTTTCCATGCTGCCGTATCTTGCAACGATTCTGGTGCTGGTCCTGATTTCACGCAACGCAAACTGGATCAGGCTGAACATGCCTGCTTCGCTTGGTAAAAACTTTAACCCGAATACGTAAGGATAATCATGCCTGCAAAAATACTATCGAAAGCGCTTTGTGCGGCGGCCCTGATTCCCGCACTGGCTTTTACAGGCACCGTTGGTGCTGCCGAAAAAGAACCCCTGAAAATCGGCTTTGTCTATGTCAGCCCCATTGGTGAAGCGGGCTGGACCTGGCAGCAGGATATCGGCCGCAAAGAGATGGAAAAAGCCCTGGGCGACAAGATCAAAACCACATACGTCGAAGACGTCCCTGAAGGCGCTGATGCCGAGCGCGTCATTCGCGATCTTGCACAGCAAGGCAACAAGCTTATTTTCACGACGTCTTTCGGCTATATGAACCCCACGCTGAAAGTGGCCAAGCAGTTTCCCGACGTGAAGTTCGTACACTCTACAGGCTACAAGACAGCACCCAATGTGGCTACGACCAATTCGCGTTTCTACGAGGCACGCTATCTTGCGGGTATCATCGCCGGCAAGATGACCAAGTCGAACGTGGCTGGCTACGTGGGCGCTTTCCCCATTCCCGAAGTGCTGCAGGGTATCAATGCCTTTACCCGGGGCATGCGCAGTGTGAACCCGCAGGCCGAGGTGCGCGTCATCTGGGTAAACAGCTGGTTTGATCCGGGCAAAGAGCGAGACGCAGCGCTGGCCCTGATGGGGCAGGGTGCCGACATCGTTACGCATCACACCGACTCGACCGCTACCGTCCAGGCAGCTGAAGAGCAAGGTAAATACGCCATTGCCTACCATTCCGACATGAGCAAGTTCGGGCCCAATGCGCAATTGGCAGCGGTTACCCATCACTGGGGCAAATACTTCACGAAGGCCGCACAGCAGGTGCTCGACGGCACCTGGAAGTCGGACAGCACCTGGGGCGGAATCAAGGCAGGCATGGCTGCAATTGAAGGTTTCGGTCCGGCCTTGCCTGATGACGTCAAGAAGCTGGTGGAAGAAAAACAGGCCGAGATTGTTGCCGGCACGCTTGCACCGTTTGCAGCGCCCATTACCGACAATCAAGGCAAGGTTCAGCTTGAATCAGGCGTGCTCGACGACGCCGGCTTGAACAAGATGAACTACTACGTGCAGGGTGTGGCAGGGCAGCTGCCTGGCAAGTAAGCAGGCGTTTGCTTGCCACGGTCGGCGCTGGGCGCCATGGCTGAATCCTCCAGCCATGGCGCCCTGTGAAGTATATGGCTGGCACAGAAGCTTGCCAGGTTATCAATAGCCTGAGAATCAGCGCCCGAAAAACGGATACTGGGGATCGTTGTAGCCGGGTGTTGATGCGTGCCCAGGGGTGACCAGGCTATCGACCAGAGCCTCTTCTTCGGGGCTTATTTCCAGATCTACAGCCGGATAGTAGTCTTCCAGCTGTGCCAGGGTGCGTGGCCCGGCAATGACCGCGCTGACGTGTTTGTTGGCAAGCACCCAGGCCGTTGCGAAATGGGCCGGTTTTACACCGCGTGCCTGGCAATGTGCGTTTAGTTGCTGCGCAATCAGCAGCGATTCTTCACGAAATTCGGTTTCCAGAATGCGCTTGTCGTTTCGGCCGGCGCGGCTGCCTTCCTGGGGCGCCTGGCCGGGTTGATACTTGCCGGTAAGCACTCCGCGAGCGATGGGGCTGTAAGGCACCACCCCCAGGCCGTAGTGACTGCAGGCCGGCAGGATTTCCACCTCGGGATTCCGGTTAAGCAGGTTGTAGTACGGCTGGCAGGCCACAGGCGCCGGTACGTTAAGTTGCCGGCACAGGTGCACGACTTCGGCGATACGCCAACCGCGGAAATTCGATAGCCCGAAGGCGCGAATTTTTCCGGCTCGTATCATGTCGCCCAGGGTATGAATGGCTTCCTCAAGGTTTTCCTCATGGAAGTCGCGATGCAGGTACAGGATGTCTATATGATCTGTACCCAGCCGGCGCAGGCTGTTGTCGATTTCCTTGATTATCCAGTTGCGTGAATAATGCGACTGATTGGGTTGCTGGCTCATGGCATTGCCCAGCTTGGTGGCCAGCACCCAGTCATGACGGTTCGACGCCAATACCTGGCCCAGCATCTCTTCCGAGCCGCCTTTGCTGTAGATATCGGCGGTGTCGACAAAGTTGATGCCATGCTCGTGAGCCGAAGCGATCATGTTCCTGGCTTCTGCCAGGTCGGTCTGGTCGGCAAACATCATGGTGCCCAGACAAAGAGAGGATACTTTCAGGTTGCTGCGGCCTAGTCGTCGGTAGTGCATAAGCTCGTTCCTTGGTCGTGTTGGAAAGAAAACCTGGCATGGCAAGCGTTGCCTGGCGATATCATTGTGCTGGTTGGTCGCTTCAGGCGCTGCGAGGCAGGGCCCATGTACTGATGGCCTGGGCGACCGGGCTACCGCCTGCCGCTGGCTCAAGCAGAACTTCTCCGGCGGTCAGCCTGCCTGTCTTTAGTATATTTGCACGTGCCACGACACCGCCAGGCGGGGTTTTGCGCAAAAAATTGATGCTCAGGCTGGATGTAACTGCCTCGGCATTGCCGGTTGCCCCCACGACGGCGGCGTACAAGGCCAGGTCGGCCAGGCCCATCAGCATGGGGCCGGCCACAATGCCGCCCAGGCGCTGATGCGAGCGGTTGTCGGCCAGCAGCAGTACGGAAGTGCCGTGGCCGATCTCCAGGATCTCGATACCCAATACCGCAGCAAATGGATGATGTGTTTCCAGCAATTGATTGAAGTCAGAAAGACTTATTTTTGCAGTTGTAGCGGGTGTCATGTCGGGCGCAGGCAGGGTGTTATAAGTTATGCTCCATGGTACACGTTAATGCAGGCACAGACCGATGCAAGCCCGGTGTTGTGCCGTGCCGCCAGGCAGGTTTGCCACAGTACAATTTAGTCAATCTAGGAGCCCTCCGTGAAAACATTCGTTCTGGCCAGTCTGGTCGCCTTCAGCAGTGTCGCCTTTGCCCACGCCGATCATGCCAAGCAACACGGCCATGCCCACGCTGCGGGCGGGCAAGACATGCAGGCGCGCGCTGATCAGGCCAGGCTGTCCGACTCCATACAGGTGTCGGCCTGCTGGATCCGCTCGTTGCCGGCGCCTGCTCCGTCTGCAGGATATTTCCTGGTTACCAACAACGGCAGCAAGGAAGTCAAGCTGCAGGCCGCGGTATCGCCTGTTTACGGCATGGTCATGCTGCACCAGACCACTAATCACGATGGCATGAGCAGAATGTCGGAAACTCACGACATTGCCATTCCTGCCGGTGGCGAACTCGAGTTCAAACCTGGCGGCTATCACGCTATGCTGGAGCAGGCAAAAACGGTGCCCGCCGTTGGCAGCCAGGTCGCCATGGATTTCCTGTTCGACACGGGCGAGAAAGCCAGTGCGCAATGCGAAGTGAAGCCTGCCAATACTCGCGCGCATTAACCCTCTTGTTGCGGTGCGCTGCCATGCTGAATGCAGCGCGCGCAACGGCGGGGCAACGTGTCGGGGCCTTAGTGCTCCACCTGGTTCAGAAAATCAAGCACCGCCTGATTGAAGGCTTTGGGGTTGCCCAGATTCATTCCATGTGAAGCCAATGGAATGGTTACCCGTTCAGCCTGTGTGATGGCTTGTTCCAGCCTGTCTATCCTGCTGCCATAGCGCGACGGACTATTGGCGCCGCCTATCAGCAATACCGGACACTGCAGGCTTGTGGCATCGTCCATTTTTACGGGCAGATTGATTTCATGCACCTGCGACAGCAGTGTGTAGGCGTTATCCTTGACCATGGTTTTGAACCAGCCCACCATATGCCGCCAGGTATTGGGCGCGTTGACGCTGTCTATGAAGTCTGCCAGTGCTTCCTCAACGTCGCCTTGCCGGAGCCGGTCTACCACCCTGGTGTGGAAGGCGGCTGCAGGCGGCTCGTTCTCGAAGCGAAAACCAGGGTCTGCCAGAATAAGGCTGCGTACCGCTTCCGGGGCGTTTGCTGCCAGCTGCAGGGCAACCTGTGCGCCGCGGGAATGCCCAAGCACGTGTACGGGCCGGGCGGGGCTGGTCTCTTGAATAAGGGCCTGCAGATCGCTGACGTGCCGGGCAATGCTGTAAGAATCGTCTTCCCGGGTAAGGGCCTCGGGCCAGCAGCCTCGCAAGCTGGGCGCGATAACGCGGTAATCCTGGCTCAGGGCGGGTAACTGCCAGCGCCAATATCGATAATCACATAGTGAACCATGTATCAGCAGCAGGGTTGCGCCATTTCCGGTCTGAACGTAGTGCAGGGGGTGGTTCTTGCCCCCCGCGTGAATTTCCTGATGCACTTTATTTATAGAAGCTGTAAACGGCTTTTTGCTGTCTCGGCAGCCGATGTGTTGGGGTAGTCTTTGACGATTTTCTGAAGACTGGACTTGGCGCCCGCCAGATTTCCAAGCTCGATCTGGCTGGCCGCTATGACCAGCAGCGCGTCGGGTGCGCGAGGATCTTGCGGCGTGGCCTGGACCATGGACTGCAGCCCCTGTATGGAGCCCTTGAAGTCTTTGCTGGCGTATCGGCTGCTGCCTTGATAGAAGCGTGCCTCGGGGGCCAGCTGGCTGTTGGGATAGGCCTGCAGGAAATCGTCAAAGCTGGCGGCTGCTTCTTTGTATTTGCCGCTACGGAACAGGCCCATGGGGCCTTCGTAAGCCGCCTGCTCCTGGGGATCGGCGACTTGTGTGGAATTGCCGCCTGTCTGATCCTGGCTGGCGCGTTGCTGCAGGTCAGCTTGCCAGTTCAGTTGCTCAAGTTGTCCACGTAGCCGTGCCATTTCGTGCTGCATGGCTTCCATTTGGTCGGCCAGTTGCAAACGTGCCTGCCGGTTCTGGGCCGCCTCGCGGTTAACCTGCTCGCGCAATTCGAGTATGGCACGACGCGCTTCATCGTCAGAAAATGCCTGCGCAGGTGCTGTAAAGGCGGCCGACAGGGCAAGGGTCGCGGTAAGCAGCGCAATGCGCAGTGGCTGGGTGGGTACGCTCATTTTTGTCTTCCGTTCAAATAAAAAACGCCGCGGCGTCAGCCGCCACGGCGTTAGTGTGACACGTGTTCAGAATTAACGCTGATACACGATATCGGCACGACGGTTTTCAGCATAGTCGGCTTCGGTGTTGCCCAGAGCCCTGGGTCGTTCCTTGCCGAAGCTGATAGCTTCGATTTGACTGCTGTTAACGCCAAGCAAGGTCATCATGCGGCTGACGGCTTCCGAGCGACGCTGGCCCAGGGCCAGGTTGTATTCGGAGCCGCCGCGCGCGTCAGCATTGCCTTCGATGAGGACTTTTTGCTGTGCGTGGCTGGCCAGGTATGACGCGTGCATTTCGACAAGACTGCGGTACTGGTCAGGTACGCTGTAGCTGTCAAAGTCGAAATAGACCGAACGCTGTTGTGCGAGCGGGCTTTGCGGGTTGAATGGGTCCATGACCTGCCCTGCGCTGGCCGAGTCGGAGCCGCCGGTCGAGCCTGAAGTGCCAGACTGATCGAGAGGTACCGAACTACATGCAGCCAAAGTAGCTGCAAATGCGGCGATGGTAAGGCTTTTTGCGATGCGCGAGCTCATTAAGATTCCTTTAAAGTAGAGTCACACTTAAGTTAATTGGTGAATGGTCCCCAGGTTGGTTCGCGTACCTTGCCGTTAAGCGCTGATAGTGTTTGGCGGACACGACCGTCGACAGAAGTAACGGCTAAAACACTGCGACCACCTTGTACAGAACTATAAAGGATTTGCATTCCGTTGGGTGCAAAACTTGGTGACTCATCATCGGGGCCGGCTGTTAGCAACTGTTCTGAACCGGTTCCCATGTTTTGTAATGCAATACGGAAAGCACCATTCCTTCTTGTAACGTACACCAGGCTGTTTCCATCTGGCGAGATGGCAGGTGAGATATTGTAACTGCCGTTGAAGGTAATACGCTGAGCGTCACCGCCGCCGACGGGGACCTTGTATATGTGAGGGCTGCCGCCGCGGTCGCTGGTGAAAACCAGTGATCCACCATCGGCTGTGTACTGAGGTTCGGTGTCGATAAGCGGCGAGCGCATTACGCGGCGCAGGCCGGAGCCATCGGCATTGATGGTGTAGATTTGGGAAATACCGTCGCGTGACAGTACGATAGCCAGGTTCTGGCCATCGGGCGACCACGCCGGGGCGCTGTTATTGCCCTTGAAATTGGCGAGCGGTACACGTTGTCCGGTGGCGAGCGTTTGTACATACACAACTGGCTTGCCGGTTTCGAAACTCACGTAGGCCAACCGCTTGCCGTCAGGCGACCAGGCTGGCGAGATGATCGACTCCTTGGAGCGCAGCATGACCTGTGGGTTCTGGCCGTCTGCGTCTGCAATTTGTAACTCATATGTGTTGCCTGTCTGCAACACATAGGCCAGGCGTGTAGAGAACACACCGCGCACGCCGGTGATCTTTTCGTAGATACGATCAGCAATCTGGTGCGATATGCGGCGCAGTTCTTTTTCGGTGCCGGAAAACGCCACACCGTCGAGCTGGGTCTTGCGCACAGTGTCTACAAGCCGGTAACTGACGTTGTACTGACCGCCGGATTGGCTGATGGAGCCATAAGCCAGGTAATCAGCACCACGGCCGCGCCATTCCTCGTGCGCAATGGAACTCTCGGCGTTCAGGTTGCTGCCTGTGGCGTTGATCAGGCGAAACTGGCCGGAACGGGTCAGGTCGGCCCTTATTACTTCGCCGATGGTCTGGCCACCGGCGTCACCCGAGAAATCAGCGATGGCAATGGGATACTGGGTTGCACCCACCCCCGATATATCGACCCGTAGCTGGGCCTGGGACGGGCGTGCTGCGACAAGACTGATTGTCAGCACAAGTAGTCCCAGTATCCAGGCGCGCCAATGTGCGGCGTTTTTTGCTGGAGTGACGGCTGTCATATCTGTGATCTCCTAATCGTACATTCGGTAGTCGCCTTCGATAGACGAGGGGTATTTGCCTGAAGATGGTTTCGGGAAGGGCGAGCAGGCCTGAATCCCCTTTTGGACCGCGCTATCAAAGCGCTGGTTCCCTGAGGAGTGGCGTATGCTTACATTTTCCACCGTGCCATCCGATTTCAGTTTTACCCGGTATTGTACTGTCGGGTTGGCTGAACCTTGGCGGGGTGGCACGTTATAAATTACACGCGGGCGTACGCAAGCACGGACTTTGGCAGCATAGCCTCCATCTCCGCCTCCGCCGCCGGTTTGGTTACGGTTGGCTGTACCGCCCGGAATGCCGGCGGCTCCCAGCGCATCGCCGTGCATGGCTTCGCGCAGAGCCTTGAGCTTGGCAGCCTTTTCTGCGGCGGCTTTCTTCTCGGCAGCGGCCTTCGCGGCGGCAGCTTTCTTTTCAGCCGCGGCTTTTTCAGCAGCAGCTTTCTTCTCTGCGGCTTTCTTCTCTGCTGCAGCTTTTTCGGCAGCCGCCTTCTCGGCAGCAGCTTTCTCGGCAGCAGCTTTCTCAGCAGCAGCTTTCTCGGCAGCGGCCTTCTCGGCAGCGGCTTTCTCAGCAGCAGCTTTCTCAGCAGCAGCTTTCTCAGCAGCAGCTTTCTCAGCAGCAGCTTTCTCAGCAGCAGCTTTCTCAGCAGCAGCTTTCTCGGCAGCGGCTTTCTCGGCAGCGGCCTTCTCGGCAGCGGCTTTCTCGGCAGCGGCTTTCTCAGCAGCGGCTTTCTCAGCAGCGGCTTTCTCGGCAGCAGCCTTCTCGGCAGCGGCCTTCTCAGCAGCAGCCTTCTCGGCAGCGGCCTTCTCAGCAGCGGCCTTCTCGGCAGCAGCCTTCTCGGCAGCAGCAGCAGCGGCTAGTCTGGCAGCCTCTTCTTCCTGTTCGCGTTTCTTGCGTGCTTCTTCCAGGGCGATGTCGGGATCGACCTCGGGCTCGGGCAATGGCTCGGCTTCGGGTGATGGCGTTTGCTCAGTCGCGGCCGGAGCAGGTTCTGGCTCAGGTTCCGGTTGGGGCTCGGGTTGTGGTGGTTCGGGCTGCGACTCGGGCTGAGGTTCAGGCTGAGGCTCCGGTTCCGGTTCCGGTTCTGACTCCGGCTCGCTAGGGGTGACATCGGGCTCGGTAACTTCCTCTCCTGTCACATCCGGCTCGGCAGCTGTGGGTGTGGTGCCGTCTGCCCACAGTTCGATCTGTACCGGATTTGGACTCTTGGGCGCGGCAATAAAGCTCAGCAGCATGAAAGCGAACAAGGCGGCATGTATTGCGCCGGCATACACCAACCCGCGGCGGTCATCACGCTGCTCGGGGGTTAGCTCTGACGTTCTGCCCATAAGATTCTTGATTCGCTTCATTCGATTGCATATCGGGCGGGCAGCCTGTGCCTGGCCCGCCAGTTTCACCTAGTTTGCTTGCGCCGGGGTATTGGGTTGCTGATCGACCAGCAGGCCCAGACGAGTGACGCCGCTGCTGCGCAGCTGATCCATGACTTTCATGACGGTCTCGTAGGGAACGCGTCCGTCGGCTGCTATGACCACCGGCGTGTCGGCGGTCATTCGGCTTTGGACTTCGTTGACCAGACTTTCACTATTGATTTCGACGAATTCTGCGCCGGCATCACGTACGCGCAGCGCAATTTTTCCGTCTTCACTGACCTGCACTTCGACAGGTTTGGCTTGAACCTCGGAGGCCTGGCCCACCGACGGCAGCTCGATGAGCCCCGGCGTAATCATGGGCGCGGTGACCATAAAGATGACCAGCAGCACCAGCATCACGTCGATGTATGGCACCACATTAATCTCATTTTTCAGACGACGATTGCGGCCAGTGCCGCCACGAACGGAAGGCATTAGCGCACCTGACGTTGCAAGATATTCAGGAATTCGTCGATGAAACTGTCGAAACGAATGGAGAGCCGGTCGATTTCGTTGGTGTAGCGGTTGTAGGCGATAACGGCCGGAATGGCTGCGAACAGGCCTATGGCTGTGGCAATCAGGGCTTCGGCAATGCCAGGAGCCACTGCGGACAATGTCGCCTGTTGCATGGAAGACAGGCCGATAAAGGCGTGCATGATGCCCCAGACAGTACCAAGCAGGCCGATGTACGGGCTGACCGAACCGGCTGACGCCAGGAAGTTCAGGTGCGACTCCAGGCTGTCCATTTCGCGCTGATAGGTAGCGCGCATGGCCCGGCGTGGCCCGTCAAGCACGGCGTCGCTACTGCTGCTGTTTCGGCGTGCCTTGATGAATTCAGTCATGCCCGCATCGAATATGCGGGCCAGGGCGCCGTGCTCGGCGCGGCGTGTGGCAATGGCTTGCTGCAACACTGACAGATCACCGCCAGCCCAGAAATCATCTTCAAATCGGCGGGTCTGTTCATTGGCGCGTTTCAGGGCAGCGCGTTTGCTGAAAATATATGCCCACGACAAAATCGAAATGCCCAGCAAGACGAGCATGACGAATTGCACGGGAATGCTGGCATCGAGCAGTAAGGTAATCAGCGACAGATCGCTAGAAGCTTGCATGGTTAGTTCTTGGCCTTTTTCAGTAGGTTGCTGAGTTCAGGGGTCATTGCAACAGGTTGCATGGTGTCAGCGTCGACGCAGCAGACTTGGATACTGCTTTCACATAACAGTTCCCCGTCGCGCAGGGCCGATTGCTGGAAACTGATGGAAGCAGGGCCAACCCGGGTGATTGTGCTGTGTATGACCAGTAAATCGTCGAGCCTGGCAGGTTTGCGGTATTGTATTTCAAGGTTTTTTACTACGAATAGTCGGCGCTTTTGCGTTGCGTAGGTTGACTGATCCACACCCAGGCGCCGCAGCCATTCTGTCCGGCCTCTTTCGAAAAACTTCAGATAGTTGGCGTAGTACATGACGCCGCCTGCGTCGGTGTCTTCGTAATATACGCGAATATCCAGCTGGAAAAACGGTTTGCTTGTGTCTGTAGGCATGTCTTTCGTTAAGTGGTGTGACATCGTCCGGTTGCTTCGTGCATTTACCCGCGCCGGTTCAGGTAGGCCGGCAGCGGGCGGATTTTTGCCTGCTAGAGGGCGCTCAGCTGCTCAAGTGCATAAACAGCAGCATCGGAAACGGCGATCTTGTCGGCGGTCTCCTGGCGGCGGGTCTGAATCTCGACAATACCGTCTTTCAGGCCACGATCCCCGACCGTGATGCGCAGGGGTACGCCAATCAGCTCCCAGTCGGCGAACATGATGCCGGGGCGTACGTCCCGGTCATCGAGCATGACTTCCACGCCTTGCGTCTGCAGGCTCTGGTACAACTGTTCCGCCGTGTTGCGAACTGTTTCACTTTTACTCCATCCCATGGGGCAGATCACAACCTGGAAGGGGGCGATGGATTTAGGCCAGATAATGCCTTTTTCATCGTGGCATTGTTCTATGGCGGCGGCAGCGATGCGGCTGATTCCTATGCCGTAGCAGCCCATTTGCAGCAAGGCGGGCTTGCCGTCGGTGCCCAAAAACGTTGCATTCAATGCTTTGGAGTATTTGTCGCCCAGGAAGAAAACATGGCCGACTTCGATCCCGCGCTGTATGGCCAGCTGGCCGCCTTGCGGGTCGGGGTCACCGGCTACGACATTGCGCAGGTCGGCTACCTTGGGTTCGGGCAGGTCGCGGCCCCAGTTGACCCCGGTGTAGTGAAAGTCTTCGGTATTGGCGCCACAAATGAAGTTGCTCATGTTGGCGACGGTGTGGTCGGCAATGACGGTAACGGGTTTGACGGTATTCACCGGTCCCAGGTAGCCCGGGATGCAGCCGAAGGTGTCCAGAATCTCGGCTTCGGTAGCAAAGCGATAACCGTTCTCGAAGCCTTCAAGTTTGCCCGTCTTGATTTCATTCAATTCGTGGTCGCCGCGCAGCAATAGCAGCCAGATGGTGACCTGTGAGGGTTCGTCGGGGTTCTCGGTGGCAAGAACGATGGACTTGACGGTGTCAGACAGCGGCTTGCCCAGTTGTTCGGCAACCAGCTCGCATTTGGGTGCGTTGGGCGTTGGGGTCTTGACCAGTTCTTCGGTTGCCGCGCCACGTTCTGGAATCAGGCAGGGCGCTTCAGCAAGCTCGATGTTGGCCGCGTACTGTGTGTCGGGGTTGTATACGATCAGGTCTTCACCGGTGTCGGCAATCACCTGGAATTCGTGGCTGCGAGACCCGCCTATCGACCCTGTGTCGGCCGCAACGGCGCGAAAGGTCAGGCCCAGGCGTTCAAAGATGCGCATGTAGGCGTTGAACATCGCATCGTAGCTGGCCTGCGCCGAGTCTTCGTCACGGTCAAAGGAATAGGCGTCCTTCATGGTGAATTCGCGCCCGCGCATCAGGCCGAAACGAGGACGACGTTCGTCACGGAACTTGGTTTGTATGTGATAGAAATTCAGTGGCAGCTGACGCCAGCTGTGGATCTCGTTGCGGGCAATGTCGGTGATGACTTCTTCAGACGTGGGTTGCAGCACGAAGTCGCGCTGATGGCGATCCTTGATGCGCAGCAATTCGGCACCATATTGTTCCCAGCGCCCGGATTCCATCCAGAGCTCGGCCGGCTGCACGACCGGCATGAGCAGCTCGATTGCGCCCGCGCGATCCATTTCTTCGCGGACGATGTTTTCTATCTTGCGCAACACCTTCAGGCCTAGCGGCATATAGGTGTATATGCCGCCGGCCGCCTTGCGGACCATGCCGGCGCGTGTCATGAGCTGATGGCTTGCTACTTCGGCTTCCGTGGGGGCTTCTTTGAGCGTATTAATGTGATACTTGCTTGCATGCATGGTGAGGATCTCGACAGATACGTATAATCAACGGTAATTGTATTGAATTCGCTTTGAGGTGGCCTATGTTAGACCGAGAAGGCTACCGTCCTAATGTCGGCATTATCCTCGTAAATCAAAAAAATGAGGTTTTCTGGGGTAAACGTATTCGTGAACACGCATGGCAATTCCCGCAAGGGGGCATCAAGTACGGGGAAAGTCCCGTGCAAGCCATGTATCGCGAGCTTCACGAAGAGGTGGGCTTGCGGCCCGAACATGTTCGTATCTTAGGACGGACGCGCGATTGGCTGCGCTACAACGTACCGAGCAATTTTGTTCGGCGTGATTCGCGTAGCCACTATAAGGGGCAAAAACAGATCTGGTTTTTGTTGCGTATGGTCGGGCGTGACTCCGACGTCAGCTTGCGGGCGACCAGCAGTCCCGAGTTCGATGCCTGGCGCTGGAGCCACTATTGGGTTCCCTTGGAAGCGGTTATTGAGTTCAAGCGCGAGGTCTACACGCTTGCCTTGAATGAACTGGCGGCCATATTGTTCAAGCGCGGGCAGGAAACGCGCTATCTACGGCAGCGCGGGCAGAATCAGCGCTCGGCCATCAGTACAGACAACAAGAGCAGCCATGCGCGTATTACTGGTTGAAGATGAGCGCGAAATGGCGGCCTGGCTCGAAAGGGCACTGGCGCAAAGCGGATTTTTGCCCGAGCACGCACCCGATGCCCGCACCGCCGAGGCCTTGCTGACCGCATCGGAATACGACGCCGTCATCATGGATTTGCGCCTGCCAGACAAGCACGGTCTGGTGCTGTTGCGCGAAATGCGCAACCGTGGCGATGTTACCCCCGTTCTGATTCTGACCGCCCAAGGCGCACTCCAGGATCGTGTCCGGGGGCTGAATCTCGGTGCCGATGATTTCCTGACCAAGCCCTTTGCGCTTGAAGAGCTCGAGGCCAGGCTTTCGGCCCTGGTGCGGCGTAGCCGGGGGCGACAGGCTCCGTGCATGCAGTGTGGTTCGCTGGTTTACGACAGCGAGAGCCGTGCTTTCGGCCTGGGTGGCGCCATTCTGCATCTTACGCCCCGGGAACAGGCCGCCTTGTCGGTATTGATTACCCGCAGCGGCATGCCCGTGGAAAAAAGCCAGCTTTTCAATCGTGTTTTCGAGCATGACAGCGACGCCAGCCTGGACGCCATCGAGGTAGTCCTGCATCGCCTGCGCAAAAAGCTGGCCGGCAGCGACGTACACATCGTGACTGTGCGTGGCCTGGGCTATATGCTTGAAAGCATAGAAGAAGACGCCTGACTCATGGCCTTGTTCAGCCGGAAACCGCCGGGCAGCATACGCTTCTGGCTGCTGTCGCTCCTGATTCCGGGTACGGTAGGGCTGATGGTGTTCGACAGCTGGAATGACTACTACGCCCTGAGGGCCGTCACCAGCGCGGTATACGACAGCGCCTTGCTTGATCCGGCCAAGGTGTTGGAAACCAGCGTGGCGTTCAATCCTGATGGCTCGTTGCGCATAGACCCTCCGTTTTATGCGCAAGTCATGCTGGAATCACGCGCGGGCGATCGCAAGTACTTCCGGGTAGAAGATGTCAGTGCCGTCGAACAGCCCTTGTCGGGTATGCCGGGCAATGCCATAGAGGGGGAGACTCTGCTGGGCATGCAGGGCCTGCCCAGACCCAAGGCGTTTGCCGAGAGCGAAGGCATGCCTGTGTTCTATACCGGTATGTATCGCAATGACGAGGTCCGTATGGTCGCTCTGTGGCGCGATCTATACTACGAAGGCAGTCGCCGGCAAATCGTCGTGCTGGTGGGTGAAAGCGTTGATGTGCGCATGCGTACCCAGCAGGAAGCGTGGCGCCAGGGTTTGTTTCGCGACGCGCGCATGCTGATACTGGTGGTGCTGCTGGTCTGGTTCAGTGTGGCCTGGGCCCTGCGCCCGTTGAATGAGCTGCGGCGCGAGATCAAGGCGCGTGATATCGATAACCTGCTGCCCCTGGATCAGAACAAGGTGCCACACGAGGTTGTACCGATGGTCAGGGCGGTCAATCACCATATCGGCCTGTACCGTCAGGTACTGGGAAAGCAGGCCCAGTTCCTGGCCGACGCTTCCCATCAGTTGCGTACGCCGCTGGCGATCATGCGTACGCAGGCCCAATATGCCAAGCGCGAGCCTGATATTGCCCGCACGCGGGAGACCCTGGGTGCCATCGTTCAGCAATTGGGGCAGGCGTCCCGTCTGACCGAACAGCTGCTGTCGCTGGCCCATGCCAGCGGTAGCGAGATAGCGCCGCAAGGCCGTGTCGACCTGAACACGCTGACCCGCGATATCGTGCTGCAGTACCTGACACTCGCACGCGAGAAGCATCAGGACCTGGGCTGGATTGATTGTCGCGACCTGGAAACGGGTACGCCTGACGGGCGGGTGCTGGTGCTGGGTAGTGAGGCTGAAATCCACGAGGCAGTCGCCAACCTCGTGCATAACGCCATCAACCACGCCGGCGAGGGCTGCACGATCACCGTTTCAACCGGGGCCGATGGAGAGCAAGCCTGGGTCAGTGTCAGTGACAGTGGAGTAGGGCTCGACCCTTCCCTGCGCGAGACGGTATTCGGGCGCTTTGATCGCGGAGGACAGGGGCACAAGAGTCCCAACAGTGGATCGGGTCTGGGGCTGGCGATTGCGCTGGCTTACGCCGAGCGCAATCATGGCACTATCGTGCTGGAAGATGGCGACCCGTCGGCAGACGGGGGGACAGGTTTGCGCGCTTTGCTGAAACTGCCCCTGTATCGCCCGCAAGGTGAGTGATCAACCGCGCAGTCGCTTGATCAGGCTGGATGTATCCCAACGATTGCCGCCCATTTGCTGCACATCGGCATAGAACTGGTCGACCAGTGCCGTGACAGGCACGCGTGCGCCATTGCGCTTGGCTTCCGACAGCACCAGGCCAAGATCCTTGCGCATCCAGTCAACGGCAAAACCGAAGTCGAACTTGTCTTCGATCATGGTTTTTCCGCGGTTCTCCATCTGCCAGCTTTGCGCAGCACCCTTGCTGATCACGCCCAGTACCTGTTGCATGTCGAGTTCGGCAGCCTGTCCGAAAGCTATGGCTTCAGATAGCCCTTGTACCAGGCCGGCGATGCAGATCTGATTGACCATCTTGCACAGCTGCCCGGCACCCGGTGCGCCCAGCAGGGTGACTGCCTGGGCGAAATGAAATGCCAAGGGTTGTATCGCGTCGAAGTGTGCCTGCTCGCCGCCGCACATGACGGTCAGCATGCCGTTCACTGCACCGGCCTGGCCGCCTGAAACGGGGGCATCAACAAAGCCTACGCCCAGTGCTGCGGCTTTCTCGTGCAGCTCACGTGCGACTTCGGCCGAGGCGGTGGTGTGATCAACCAGGATAGCGCCCGATGCCATGCCCGCCAGCGCGCCGTTTTCGCCAAGTATGACGCTGCGCAGATCATCATCGTTACCTACGCAGCAAAACACGATGTCGGCACCTTGAGCCGCTTCCCTGGGAGTAGGTGCTGCCTTGCCGCCGAACTCCTCGGTCCATGCCTGGGCTTTCTCGAAGGTTCTGTTATAGACCGTGACACTGTGACCGGCTTTGGACAGGTGTCCCGCCATGGGAAAGCCCATGACACCCAGGCCCAGGAATGCAACCTTGGCAGCTGGCTGGGTTTCGTAGGATCTGTCGTTGATCGATGGCATATCGTTGTTCTCCGGATTAGGTTTATGTGTGTTTGCTCCAGCCATAAGATTAACAAATAAAAAACCCGCCGGATGCGCAATGTGCACCGGCGGGTTGAGGTTCGATGAAAACCTTGTTTCGTTAAGGCTTTAGCCTTCGTCCACGAATGCTTCCTCGCGACGTTTCTTGACTGAGGGCAGTGCCACCAGTACGACCAGTATCGCGGCTGCAATCAGCAGGGACATGGACAGTGGGCGCGTTACGAACGTGGTGTAGTCACCGCGTGCCAGCAGCAGCGCGCGCCGGAAGTTCTCTTCCATCATTGGCCCCAGGACCAGGCCGAGCAGCAACGGTGCACCTTCACATTTGAGCTTGGCCCAGATGTAACCCAGCAGGCCGAAGGCGGCAGTCATCCAGATGTCGAACACGTTGTAGTTCAGCGTGTAGACACCGATGGTGCAGAACACCAGGATGGCAGGGAAAAGTATGCGGTAGGGTACGTTCAGCAGCTTGACCCACAAACCCACCAGCGGCAGGTTCAGAACGACCAGCATCAGGTTGCCTATCCACATGGACACGATCAGGCCCCAGAACAGATCGGGGTGGCTGGTCATGACCTGAGGACCAGGCTGAATGTTGTGGATGGTCATGGCGCCGATCATCAGTGCCGTAACCGCGTTGCCAGGAATACCCAGGGTCAGCAGAGGAATGAACGAAGCCTGCGAGCCGGCGTTGTTGGCCGATTCGGGGCCGGCCAGACCTGCAGGATGGCCTTTGCCGAAGCGCTCGGGGGTTTTCGAGAGTTTCTTTTCCAGTGTGTAGGAAGCAAACGAAGACAGCACAGCGCCGCCGCCTGGCAGAATACCCAGTGAGCAGCCCAGTGCGGTACCGCGTACGCATGCGGGCCAGGCTTCCTTGAATTCCTGCTTGTTCGGATAAAGGCTACCGACCTTGCTGGTCAGATCGACGCGTTGGTCTTTCAGTTCCAGGTTGCTCATGATTTCGGCAAAACCGAAAACACCCATGGCGACCGCTGCGAAGTCGATGCCGTCTTGCAGTTCGGGGATGCCGAAGTCGTAGCGGGCAACACCCGAGTTGACGTCAGTGCCGACCATACCCAGCAACAAGCCCAGCAAGATCATGCAGATGGCTTTGGGCAGCGAGCCCGATGCCAGCACCACAGCACCGATAAGGCCCAGTACCATCAGCGAGAAATACTCGGCCGGGCCGAACTTGAATGCGACCTCAGCCAGAGGAGGTGCAAAGCCGGCAATCACCAGTGTGGCCACACAACCGGCAAAGAACGAGCCCAGGGCGGCAATGGCCAGCGCAGCACCTGCCCGACCATTACGAGCCATCTGGTGACCATCGAGTACGGTCACGACCGCCGATGTTTCACCCGGCAGGGCAACCAGAATGGCAGTGGTGGAACCGCCGTAAGCAGCGCCGTAATAAATACCTGCCAGCATGATGAGGCCGGCAACGGGTGGCAAGACATACGTAATGGGCAACAGCATGGCGATGGTGGGCACCGGGCCAACGCCCGGCAGAACGCCAATCAGTGTTCCCAGAATACAACCCAGCAGACAGTACGCCAGGTTTTCCATTGTCAGGGCTACCGAGAAGCCCAGCATCAAGTGTTCGATTAATTCCATGTTCCGGCTCTCCTTACATGCCTAGAAAGCTGGGCCACAAGGGGAAGATCAGTCCTAATCCCTTGATAAACGCAAGCCATACAAACAAAACCAAAAACAAGCCGGTAATAATGGAGACTGTCCAGCTGAACTCGTGACTGGCGAAGCTGCTGCCTACGACCAGCAGGAACACGGTCAAGTAGATGCCCAGAGAGCTTAGCAGGACGCCGGCAAGGGCGACGGAACCGACGACGATGGCAGCGATCTTCCAGTCGAATTTTCCGATTTCCGTTTCTTCTGCTTTGGGTGACAGGGCGCCCAGGGCAACGATTGCACCCAACAGGGCCAGCAATACGCCCAGCCAGAAAGGGAAATAGCCCGGGCCCATTCGGGCAGCGGTGCCCATTGAATAGCTGGTGGCCCCTAGGGCGAATCCCGTGCCTATGGCAAGGAACATGATTCCGGACCAGAAGTCCTCTTTATTTCTGAGCTGCATGTTGAACTAATCTCCCTGACAGCAGTAAAACAAATGTTAAAAGCGTTCCAGTCATCCCTGGGGATGGCGCGGGCGCCGATGATGCAAAGACGGTCAGTAAATACCGAAAGGTGAGGCATGGTAATAGACGGTCGGAACCCTGAAAACCCCGGTTTGCCCTCAGTTATTTAGGGTTTACCCCCAATATTCATAATTTTTTCATAATGTGAGCCGACTGGACCAGCTACTCGGCTCAGTTTGAAAGAAGGTTGAAAGGATTTGGAAAGAGCCATGAAAGGTTATGATGGCGGTTAAATTTTTCCTATTCACTTTCTGTCGCGATGGTTTACGATAACGCCCATGTTGCAAGATCTTGATTCTCTCGCCGCCCGTATCGGGCAACTGGTGCAGTTCACCCGCCAACTGCAGAACGAACGCGCTGCCATGCAAGCACGCGTGAAAAGTCTCGAACAAGAGCGCGATGCCATGCGCGAGCAGCTTCAGCGCCGCGAAGCTGAGTATTCCGACTTGTCTGCAAGCATGAGCACGCACGATACACAGCTTAAGGCGCTGCAGGCCGAAGCCCAGGCCGAGCAATCCCGTCAGCAGACCGAGCTCGCTCAATGCAAGGCCGAATCCGAAGCATACCGGCAGCGGCTTGCTGCCAGCCAGGCCGACACTTCTCATCTGCGTCTGGTGGCCGACAAGGCCAGGGAACAGATCGATTCAATTTTGGTGCGCCTGCCTGGCGCGCCTCAGGAGTAAATGGCTATGGAACGCGTAGACGTATCTATCTTGGGGCGCGATTATTCACTGGCATGCCAGCCCGCCGAAAAGGAAACCTTGCTGGCGGCGGTCCGCCACGTCGATCAGCGCATGCTGGGCGTCAAGGGGTCAGGCAAGGTTTCAAGTAACGAGCGCATAGCTGTTATGGCAGCCATACAGATTGCCGGAGAACTGCTATCCATGCGCGCACCTGACGGGCCGCTAGGCAATGTTGCCGTGGGTGATTTCAAGCGCAGGATGGACGACATGAACGCGCTGCTCGATCAAGTCGTCGTTCCGGTCGTTCAGGAACAAAGTTAAAGATTTTTGATTTCCGAATACACGGCATGTGTGTTCAAATAGCTAAACCCTGCAGTGTTCGAGACATGGCCATACATTCCTTGAACCAATGCTTTTGGCATCAGGTTGCTCGATTGACAAGTAGGAGCGATCTTCTCTCGAAGAACCCGAAGCTTGACTGAAGGCGACCACCTTGGACCTCCGGTTCCAGGATGCCGGCCTTGACGGCACAGGCGGGGCCATTTTCCAAAGCTCGTCTCCGGACGAGCTTTTCCTTTATGGGGCGTCAATATGTATCTTTCCAAGCAGAAACGTAATTGCCTGTTAGCAATGGCTTTAGGTCTGAGTGCCGGTGTTGCCGCGCTGCCTGCCGTGGCGCAGCCGCCCGAGCGCGCAGGGCACCATCATGTGCACCAGAAGTGGCCGCAAGCCCAGTTGCAGGCTGAAGCCAATGCGGAAATTGCACAAGACACCGTGAAGATAACGCTGGCGGCCGAACTTAGCGATGCAACGCAAACGGCCGTCGCAGATGCGCTGACGAAAGTACTGGAAGACACGATGAAGCAGGCCAAGGCGGGGGCGCAAGGCAAAACCGCCATCAAGATCAGTAGCGGTAACTACCGTATCTGGCCCATGAACAACAAAGACGGGAAGATCACGAACTGGCGTGGCCGTGCCGAGATACTGCTGGAGTCGACAGATTTACCCGCCGCATCCGAGCTTGCATCCAGCTTGAGCGACCGTATGCCCATAGACAACCTGCGTTTTTTCGTGTCGCCGCAAGCCCGCGCTGAAAAGGAAGCTGCACTGCTCGAAGAAGCGGTGAAGGCGTTCCGTGACCGTGCGCAGGCGCTTACGCAGGCCTTTGGTTTTGCCAGCTACAGCATCAAGGAAATCAACCTGGGTGGATCCGGTGCACGCTATGAATCGGCACCGCGAATGATGGCCATGGCTGCCGACAAGGCTTCCGTGCCACTGGAAGGCGGCACGGAAATGGTCAGCGTGGCGATCAGTGGGTCGATTTTTTTCCAGCAACAACAAAAATAATCGCACCAATCAGGATCATGGGCAGTGAAAGCAACTGACCCATGCTCAGGCCGGCGGTCAGCAAGCCCAGGTATTGGTCGGGTTCACGGGTGAATTCCACAAGGAAGCGGAAGGTGCCGTAGCCCATCAGGAACAGTGCGCTGACCTGGCCGGTAGCGCGAGGCTTGCGCGCAAACCACCACACGACTGCAAACAGCACAAAGCCTTCAAGCCCCATTTCGTACAACTGCGAGGGGTGTCTGGCCAGGCCATCGCCGCTTTGCGGAAAGACCATGGCCCACGGCAGATCGCTTGGGCGGCCCCACAGTTCGCCATTGATGAAGTTACCCAGCCGGCCAGCAGCCAGACCCAGGGGGATGAGCGGTGCAATGAAGTCGCCCACTTCGAGCAAGCTTTTTTGATGCTTGCGGGCGAACAGAAGCAGGACCACGATAACGCCGATCAAACCGCCATGAAACGACATGCCGCCTTGCCACAGAAAGAATATTTCCAGGGGGTTGGCCAGGTATTCCGATGGTTTGTAGAACAACGCATAACCCAGTCGGCCACCCACTACAACGCCCATTACGCAATAGAAAATCAGGTCTTCCAGATCGCGCAAAGACAGGTCCGTTTTACCTTGCTTGATGCGCCAGCGGCCCAGCAGCCATACCTGCGCAAATCCGAGAAGGTACATGAGCCCGTACCAGTGGATGGAAACAGGCCCGATCTGCAATGCGACGGGGTCGATCTGGGGATACTGAAGCATGTAAGGTGTGTCCTGATTGAATATCGCCGATAATACCGCGATAACTCACCGGAGGTGCAGTGCACATACCGGTTTTCAACTACGATATTCAGGTGTAGTCCATGGTTGCTAGAAGTATGTCAGTGTTGTTAGGTTTGCTGGGCGTATGCCTGGTGCCGCTCGCTAATGCGCAAATGGTGGGTGTCGATCTGGCCAGGGCCAAGAATTGCCTGTCTTGTCACCAGGTAGATAAAAAAGTGGTGGGCCCGGCCATGACTGTAATCGCCGAACGCTTTGCCGGTGGCCAGGAAGGTGCCCGGAATTACCTTGCCCAGGCCATACGTAATGGTGGCCGGGGGCGGTGGGGGCCTGTACCTATGCCGGCACAGCCGCAGGTTAACGAGGCTGAAGCACAACTGCTGGCAGCATGGATACTTTCATTGGCCGAAACAGGGCCTGAAACTCAAACCAAGGAATAGTCATGACGGAAACGGCAGTCTTTGGAGGTGGGTGCTTCTGGTGCACCGAGTCGGTGTTTCTTTCGTTGCGGGGTGTCATCAGTGTTGCGCCTGGCTATAGCGGCGGCCACGTCGAACAACCTACCTACGAGCAGGTGTGCGGCAAGGCTACAGGGCACATTGAAGTTGTACGGCTGGTGTTCGACCCCGATATCATCACTTTCGAAACGCTGCTGCAGGTGTTCTTTGCCACCCATGATCCAACCACACTGGACCGGCAAGGCGGCGATATAGGGCCGCAATATGCATCGGCGATTTTCTTTCAGTCAGAGTCGCAGCGGGAAATCGCACAGCACATGATTGAGCAAGTGCAAACCGAAATTGGTGTGCCGGTGGTAACCCGGCTTCTTCCGGCTCAAACTTTCTGGCCTGCTGAAAGTTACCATCATAATTACTATGCCCGTAACCCCGGGCAAGGCTACTGTCAGGTGGTTATTTCCCCCAAGCTGGCCAAGTTCAGAAAGCGTTATGCTCAGTTGCTGGCCAGTTGAGCTTCGCGTCGAATCTTGCTGCCCGGCCTGGTAAGCCGGGCCAGCAGCGCAATAATCACCAGGGTCACCAGTACACGGCCGACCAATACCACCCAGATATCGGCACCCAAGGCTACTATCAGCAAGGTATCTTCGATCAGGCCGTGTGAGAGCGACATCCACGACAGCGCAAGGAAACGGGTCCTGCGTGAAAAATTCTGTTTTTTTGCTTCTTCGATGATGAGCGCGCCGCCGTAAGTCAGGCCCATCAGCACTCCTACAGTAGTCACGGGCGCGACCCTTGCGTCCAGCCCCGACAGTTTCAGCAGCGGCAGCATGGCCGTCGTGATGCGGCGGGTAATGCCCAGCTTGTCGAGAATATCCAGCAACAGGACGAGAACCACGATCACGGCAAACGTCAGGGCCAGGGAGAATGCCGTTGATTGTGCCCATGCCATCCAGCCCGAGCCTTCCGTGCCCGACATAACGGACGAACCGCCCAGCCATTCAAACGACATGGGCTGGCTCAATGTGCCAGTCAGATGACAGAACCAGGATACGGCGGTGCCGTACAGGATGGCGGTGCCCAGGCGCAGTGCTGCCGTGGTATTGAAAGAGGCCCCGGCACGGCGCACGATGGCCTGTTCAACCGGAATGGCATGCGCGAACAGCATCATGGCGCCCAGTGTGCTGACTTGCGCTGCATTCATCTCGATGGATGCAGCCAGGCCTGCAAGCGATGCGATGCCGCCATAGATGCCTGTGAACACCGTGGCAGCCCAGACGATACCGGCTTCCGGCGGCAGGTTCAGCAGAGCCATGGCCGGTGCAATCAGTTCGCCGACCCGGTCCACCAGTCCCAGCTGCTGGCCTATTTGTACGACCACCATAACCGGCAGCATCAGTTTGGTGACGGCAACGAACATCCGCCAGCAGCGCTGCAGCAGCGCAAGTGCATAGGCCCGCATTTTTTGTCCTTGGTTAATAAACGAAACGTAGAAACTCAACCAAAGAATTGTATAGGTTTGCCGGGAATAGGACAGTGGCCTGCCTTATCCGATCTACTCAGTTGTTTTCAAAACGCCACGGCGCATTTGATCCAGTTCTATCGATTCGAACAAGGCCTTGAAGTTCCCTTCACCAAACCCGTCATTGCCCTTGCGTTGAATGATCTCGAAGAAGATCGGTCCAATCTGATTTTCGGTGAAAATCTGCAATAGCAGTCCGCCTTCTGCGGCGCCATCAAGCAATATCCGGTTTGCCTCCAGGCGGACAGTGTCTTCACCGTGATTGGGGAGACGACGGTCCAGCAGCTCATAATAAGTGGAGGGCGTATCCAGAAACTTAAGGCCGCCGGCGCGCAGCTGCTCGACCGTTGTGTAGATATCGTTGGTCGCCAGGGCGATATGCTGAATGCCTTCGCCGCGGTAAAGATCCAGGTACTCTTGTATCTGGCCTTTTGCCTCGGTGCCTTCTTCGTTGATGGGGATGCGAATGTTTCCGCAGGGCGAGGTCATCGCCTTGGATTTCACGCCGGTAACCTTGCCTTCAATATCGAAATAGCGGATCTCGCGGAAGTTGAACAGACGCTCGTAGAATTCGGCCCATTCGTCCATCCGGCCCTTGTGTACGTTATGCGTCAGGTGATCGACCAGCATCAGACCAGCGCCCGCGTGGTTACGATCGGCTTCGGCCGTCTCGGTGTGTATGGGTTCGAAATCTACGTCGTAAATGCTGATATCGCCAATACCACCATGGCCGTTCTTGCCTTGCCAACGATCAACCAGGTAAATCAGCGAATCGCCTATACCCTTGATGGCTGGAATGTTCAGCTCCATGGGGCCGCTGCCTGAGTCAAAACCCCAGGCGCCCAGTTCCAGCGCCCGCTTATAGGCTTTTGCAGCGTCGTCGACGCGAAAGGCAATGGCACAGATGGATGGGCCGTGCAGACGTGCGAATCGCTGGGCGAATGAGTCGGGCTCGGCATTGATCAGGAAGTTGATGCCGCCCTGGCGATAAAGCGTGACGTTCTTGTTGCGATGGCGTGCGATCGCCTTGAACCCCAGTGTTTCGAACACTTTGCCCAGGGCAACGGGATCGGGGGCTGTGTATTCGATGAACTCAAAGCCGGCGGTGCCCATGGGATTGTCCCAGGTGGCATTAGGGTTGTGCATGGTGGGTCTCCATTAATGTGATTGCTGTGCGTCAAAGCGTGTACGTGGCGGTAGCGGCAATCCGCTATCTGCCCTGACACAGGTTGCGACAAACCAAAATTCTAAGCAAATATTCAGGGCAGGTGATTGCGAAATGCACTTGCTAAACTTGATCTAAAGCAATTTAATTGCTTCATATAAAGAATATGGAGCGTTAAATGTCACAAAATCAGCTGGACAGGACAGATAGGCAAATACTGATGGAATTGCAGCGTGACGGACGCCTGAGCAATCAGGAGTTGGCCGATCGGGTGTCGCTGTCGCCCAGCCCATGCCTGCGCCGGGTCAGGCGTCTGGAGGACGAAGGCTATATAGAGCGTTATGTTGCGCTGGTGAACCCGGACAAGGTGGGTCTGAAGTTGCTGGCCTATATAACAGTCAGGTTGAACAAGGTGTTTCGTGCCAGTCATTCGCCGGTATCGGATTTCGCACGTGACGTGCAGGATTGGCCCGAGGTGGTGGAGTGCTACGCGATGTCGGGTGATATGGATTATCTTTTGCGTGTGCAGGTCGAGGATCTGAGTCAGTTCTCCCGTTTTGCCATGGATACATTGATGCAGCATCCGGCTGTTATCGATATGAGGTCCAGTTTTACTTTGCAGCGTATAAAGGAAACTACAGAGCTGTCTATATAGGCTATGTGCTGTATATATAGTAGTAGAGCAGTAGATGGTCTATCCGTCTCTCTATATATCTAGTTCTCTGCTCTATTCGGCTTTGTTATTTACAGCCTTTTCGGCTGCTTGATTGCAGCCCTTTCGTTTTCTGCTTTTTTTACAGCCTTTTCGTTTTTACAGCCTTTTCGTTTTTACAGCCTTTTCGGTTTCTTAAGAAAGAGGGGTGTCTCAGGGGCCGTTCCGGCTTCACGCGCTACGTCCCTGGCTGCGCCAGGGATGCCCGATTCATGACGGGCTGACGAGGCGGTTGCCGAACTCGCCCGAATGAACAGCCACTGGCTGTTCATAAACGCCGGGCTCGAGCAGCGGCAACCTTGTATCCTCGTCATCCCGCCCTGAATCGGCGTGCGCGAGGCGCCTGCACAGCCCCTGAGACACCCCGCTTTTTAAGATATCGAATGGTGGAAGGCTGTTTTTTGGGATGCGTCTGGATAGGGTTCGCATCTATTACAGTCAATGCCATTTGAGTATTGCCTGGCCAGGGCGATCGAAAAGCCGAGGCGCCGGCCGTCAGTGTCCGGCCAAGCCGAAACATGGCGGCCGATGCGCCGTCCCCACGCGAAGCCGTAACGGATCGAGTCAGCCCACGATTCAGGCGCCCCGGTACTCGAGTATCTAAGCGCTGGGGTGTGCCGTGCCGGGTGGAGAGCCGTTTGAGCCAGCCGGGACCGCAGCGATCGGCTCGTAATCCGGCACGGCACACCCCAGCGCCTTTAGAAACCCGAGTATCCGCCAGAATCCAAAGCATTCAATAAGAATGCTTTTGGATTTAACGACCCGTTCCCAGCCCGAGTTAGCCCGTTCCCGCGCTAATTACCCTTGGATCTACCTGTCTCACACCCCTCGCGCCAACTATTTTCAATTTGGTTAAAAATATATTTCATTTATATTTCAATAGCTTGCTTTTCGTTGACGTAAAAAACCTGGCTAAAAGTGGGTTTTGCTTGGTTTTCCAGTTGCACGGGTTAAAAAAGCTATGCTATAGTTCTGTTCTTTCGCAGCCAACACATCAGGGTTTACCCGAATGTGACGGCGATTCAAGCGGGACTGCTTTGAGCGGGCACATTTGAAT
>NZ_JAJEWL010000006.1 GCF_020687695.1 Pusillimonas sp. MFBS29 | reverse complement strand
GCCACGCTCCACGCGCTCAATCATTACATCTCGGATTCCTAAGATAAAATCTACTGGGGACATCGGCATTCCTTCCATTAAGCTCGTTCTTCGCAAAAACAAGTTTAATGAATGTCGCTGTCCCCCTTTAATGATGAAGAGCCGACCTTGCTCGTGAGATCACCGAACTGGTCAAGCCCGAATGGATAGGCCTGGACCGCGATCAGTGGGGCCTGGATCACGGCACCTGGTCAGTGCTGGCGCACATGTATCCCAAGGCCGACATTCCCTGTCTGCAGCTTTCCATCAACGCCCTGAAGCCGCTGGACTATCACCTGAAGCTGGCGGCAAGCCTGGCCGCCCTGAGGGATCGCGGCGTAATGATCATTGCCAGCGGCAACGTCGTTCATAATCTTCAACGTATTCAATGGCGCCAACCCAACCTTGCCTTTGATTGGGCCGAGCGATTCGATGATGCCGTGGCAGAGCAACTCGCCCAGGACCCGGGCGATATTCTGAAGCTATGCGAACACAAGGATTACGACCTTGCGGTTCCCACACCCGACCATTTCATTCCCCTGCTTTATATCGCAGGCCTGGCCGCTGCCGAAAACATAAAACCCGAAGCACTGGTGCGAGGCTATTCATTGGGCTCGCTCTCCATGTCCTGTTACGGGCTGGGTACCACAGCGGAATTGCGCAATGTGACATGCCAGACCGAGCAACTGCCAGCGGGCGTACCACCCGATCAAACCAATATCTGACACAGCCAGTGCCTTGCCATTTGTGACCTGCCCCCTTCGCTCGTTACAGGCGAAATAAATTGTGTCCATAAAACAAATGGAATAGAATCGAGAATCGTTCTCAATCCAATTTAAATATTTCGCAATAGTTTGAAGGGAATCTTGGCGCACATGTCCTGCGTGCAGCTTCGCACCAGTATTCCTCATGCAAACGCACAAAGGCAGGAAATAATGACTCACTCCCCCCTTGCATGGGCAATTCTGGCGCTAACAAGCGGAATCGCCCTCGCAGCGCCCAGTCGTGCGCAAGAATCGAATACGGCATCCGAATCACAAGCAGCTTCACCCGTTGAAACACTGGATGCCGTAACCGTTGTGGGCACTGTGGGTGATCTGCAAAGCCTGGATTTTTTCGCGCCGAATTCCAGCTTTGTGCTGAATCGCGAAGCTATTGACGATCAGGGTGCACGCAAGCTGGATGAGGCCTTGCACTATCAGGCCGGCGTGCTCAGCGAGCCCTTTGGTGCCGACAATAAAGTGGAGTGGTTCAAGATTCGCGGCTTCGATGCGTCCATATCCATGGACGGCAGCCCCACTACGCCAAACGGATATTTTGTATGGAAACCCGAGATTTTCGGCGTTGAATCTGTTGAGGTACTTAAAGGGCCCAATTCACTGATATTCGGTGCCTCTGAAGCGGGCGGTGTCGTCAACCTGGTTACCAAGCGCCCCAAAAAGGAAGAGGCGTTGCTGATGCAGGCAGAAGTCGGCCATCCGGACAGCATGGGGCTGGGCATAGACTACAACGGCATCGCCAACGAGGCGGGCACGGCCTATTACCGTATCGTTGCCCAGGCGCGCCACCAGGATGGCATGCTGGACGACACGGACATGGACAGCTATTACCTGGCTCCCAGCTTTACATTCGATTTCACGCCGCGCACCTCGCTGACACTGCTGACCAGCATACAGCATGAAGATGGCACGCCAACCAATGGTTTCCTGCCCGCCTACGGCACTATTATCGACACGCCCTACGGGCTGATCGACCCGGAAATGAATCCCGGCGAGCCTGGCTTCGACAGGCTCAAGCGCACGCAGGTTACCGCCGGCTGGCTGTTCAACCACGAGTTCTCGCCTGACTGGACCTTCACGCAGAACTACCGGTACACACATCTGGATATCGACCAGCAGAACGTATTTGCCTATGGATCTGACGGTGACCGTCAGCTTTATCGCGGCTACACGCTTACCGATGGCAACACCAAAAATCACTATTTCGACAACCGCATGAACGGCAAGCTGCGCCTGAGCGACAGCGTTGAGCTGCTGCCCACATTCGGCATCGACTATTTAAGGTCCAAAACCTCAGGACTGAACAACGGGTTTGGCCTCGCGCCCAATCTGGATATGTTCGAACCCGTATATGGCGCGCCTATTACTGCAGACGGCAGTCCGTACGACCTTGATACCAAACAGTTGGGTCTGTACGCCTCGGCACAATTGCGCGTGGGCGATCACTGGAACTTCAACGCCGGCATACGTCATGATCGCGCCGAAAGCAGCGGCAATATAAACGGTGGTGATGCCGGCTACGATGTCAGCCACAACAGTGTGAATATTGGCGCCATGTATATCAGCGACTATGGTGTCTCGCCCTACATCGGCTATTCAGAGTCGTTCAAGCCCGTTGCCGGTGTCGACGGGTACGGCAACAGCTACCGCCCTTACGAAGCAAAACAGACGGAAGCCGGCATCAAGTTTGAACCAACCTGGCTGGATGGCACGATAACCCTTGCCTATTTCGATATCGAAGAGAAAAATGCGTTGGCCGCCGATGCAAGCAATATCCAGACGCAGGTCGGCAAGCGCACCAACAAGGGCGTGGAACTGCAGGGCGACTTCAATATAACGCCTGCGACGGCCGTCAGGGTTTCGTATACCCGCAATAATTCCAAGCAGGATCTGGGCGTCAATCAGACCATACGCACGCCGCTGATCCCCAAGCATCAGGCCAGCCTCTGGGTCAGTCATCGCTTCAATCTCGCGAACAGCAATCCACTGACTGTGGCCGCCGGCCTGCGCTACAACGGCTCGACCGAAGACGAGCGCTACTACCCGGGCGAAGAAATCCCCAGCTTTACCCTGGTGGATATGATGATGAAGTACGAATTCAATCAAAACTGGACTTTGCAGTTCAATGCCCGCAACCTCACCGACAAGACTTACGTGTCTGGTTGTGACTTCTATTGCTACTACGGCGGTGGCCGGACACTCGATCTGCAACTTAAGTACCAGTGGTAGCAACACCTGAAAGATGGACGCTGCAAGGCCTCTTCACCGTGGCCTTCCTGGGCATTACTGCCGGCGTCCAGATGAGCGATATGGGGCTGCAGGCCATATCGCTTTCAGCCATCCAGAACACCTTCGACGTCAGTGACGCCACACTCGGTGCCTTGCAGGGGCTTGCCGGTGTTCTGGTGGGGAGCGCGCTTGCGATACCGCTGGCGCGCTTTGCCGACCGCTATTCGCGCAAGCGGGTATTGCTGTGTCTGATTGCGGCATCAACCGCAATGATGATACTTAGCGCACTGGCGCCAAATTTCCCCCTGTTCTTTATCGGCCGCTCTGCCGCCGGGATCACTGAGTTCGCCATGGTGCCTTTGGTGTATTCCATGATTCCGGACCTGGCGCCTGAGCGCCACCGCGTGATGGCCAATCTCGGGTTCGCCGCCCTGATGGCGGCCGGTGCCAGCGGCGGATTTTTCTTTGCCGGGTCCTTGCTTGCAACAGCCGGCGAACTTATTCCATGGTCCATCGAACCATGGCGCAAGGCCTTTCTTCTGCTGTCGTGCGCCGGCCTGCCGTTGTTGCTGCTGTGCACGCTGACCATTAACCCGCCCAGGCATATCAATGACGCCGTACAGACGACTGACGGATCATTAAGATCCTTTCTGCGCCAGCGCTGGCAAACGATAGGGCTTTTTATCGGTGTCGCCGGCTTTCTGGTGGTCGCTGTACAGGCCATCAACCAGCTGATCTCTCTGGCGCTGGAGCGCCAGTTCAACGCCCTTCCAGGCGATATCGGACAGGCAATGGGCGTCATCATACTGGCGGCGGCGGTGGGCTGTCTGCCTGTGGCCGGTGTTCTGGACCGCATGCTGGCACGACGGGTGGCAAGAGCTGCGCGCCCCTTGCTTATGGGCGTTTGCGTGCTGATCACCATTCCCGTAACCATGCTGCTTGCTGCGGCGGGAACGCTGGACCACGCCCTGGTGGTGGTCGGAACCGCGCTATTCATAACCAGTACAGCGAACGCCCTGGTCCCCACCATGCTGCAGGACCTCACACCAGCCACCTTGCGGGCCCGCAGCTTCGCGATATGGAGCTTTGTTGTATCGGTGTTTGGTGCGGCAGGACCTTTGCTGGCCGGTACGCTTTCAGAATGGGTGTTCGACGGGCATTTGCTGAATGCGATTATCGCCACCGCTGTACCGGCACTGGCTGTATCGACGTTGTGCGCCTGGCGTTCATTCCTGCGCATGAACAGGGAACAAAAAAGCATTCCCCTGCCCCTGCCATGATACGTTCAGGTGCCGGCTGCCGATACACAATGCCGTGCAAAGGCCCAGAATAACCCCATCTGTGCAAACTCAGCGTCCTGATCGTCACTTTCCTGATGACCGCTATCCGGGTTCAGGAGCAGTACGGCCGGCTCATGATTACTGGATTGATGGCGTATATTGGCCACAAGCTTTGCCGGCTCCCAATAGGGAACACGATCATCCTTCAGACCCGCCGTACACAGAACGGGCGGATAGTCAGCTTGCCTCACGTTCTCGTAGGGCGAGATCGCGGCAATATGGTCATAGGCCCCGGGATCGGACAATGGATCGCCCCAATCCGGCCGCAGCAGCGGCACCAGGGGGTGATCGGCATCACTCATGGTGTTCAGCATATCTACAAACGGCACCTGGGCAATGACGCCAGCCCACCGCTGCGGCTCGATATTCATGGCGCCGCAAACCAGCAGCCCCCCTGCCGAAATACCATGCGCAACAATCTTGCCCTCTGCGGCATAGCCCTGGTCCTGCAAATGCCTTGCGCAATCAATGAAATCCGTCATGGAATTGCGTTTCTTTTCGCGACAGCCATCCTGGTACCAGTGCCAGCCCCTTTCTGAACCACCGCGAACATGCGCAATGGCATAGTGAAAGCCGCCGTCCACCAGCACTGTGGCTGGCAGCGAAAAGCCCGGCTCGGATGAGATACCGTAGGCTCCGTAACCCGTAAGCAGCAAAGGCAACGGCGTATCGGCGGGAGTGCCGGCGGGAGACAACACCGTGATGGGAATACTTGCACCATCACCCGCCCGGGCATACAGACGTTCCAGCCGGTAGGCCTTGCTGTCAAAATCATTCAGGTGAGTCTGCCCGACGACACTGCATTCACCACTGACAAGATCGATATCCATCCAGCGTGGCGGGCTGGCAGGTGTCTGATGCACTATGCGCACGTGGCTGGAGTCGTACGGTTGCGATGGTACAAGCTGTATGGTGTAAGCAGGCTCGTCAAAATCGACCACCACTTCTGTGCCATCACCGTGCATCAGCACCAGCCTGTGCAGGGTATTGACCCGCTCGATGCGCACCAGCGCATTGGCAAAAGGCTGTATGGCGATGATGAACGCGCCGGCCCTATGCGGCACCCTTTCCCGGCACACATTAAAACTCTTCGGATCAATTTCCAGTAATTTCCGGTCGTGGGCACCATCTGCGTTGGTCAGCATCAGCAGTGCGCCATTCCACTCGTTGACCTCATAGCGCGTGCCGCGCCGACGCGCTTGCACCAGGCGGGGCGCAGCCGCCTCAGACCCTGCTGCGACAAGATATACCTCGCTTATATCGGGACCTGCCAGCGTCAGCACCACAAAACCATTGGCGGCGGTGCGCGAAACCTGCATAAATATCGCTGGATCGTGCTCCTCGTAGACCAGCTCTTCAGGCCCTCCGTCAACAGGCGTGCGATACAGGCGCGTAGGTCGATTGAACGCATCGCGCCAGATCCAGAACAAGTAGCGTGAAGACGGGCACAGCGTGAAGCCGCCATAGCCAAATGCATCTGCCTGCACCACGGTGCGGATCAGGCCAGTGTCGGTATCAAGGATGCATATACGGTGTCGATCATTCCCGATGACATCTTCCGCCCAGACGAAATAACGACCATCAAGGCTGGGCTGATGATCGGTAGCCCGATAGTAAGCCACCTCCTGCGCACGTGCGGCCTCGTCCACCAACTCCTGCTTGGTTCCATCAGGCTTCGTACGTGAAAAAACTCTGTGCGTATGACCGGCTGGCAGCGTACAGTCATAACGCCAGCCTCTGAAAGTCGCCGGCAAGGCGTCCGTAGATCCGGATGCCCGCTCAGACATACGCTCTTGAAAATGCCGGGCGTCAGCCCTCAATGGGTTCAAAGTGCCCTGCGCATACTTCATTTCGGCGTCCAGATGCCTGCGCAAGCGATCAGGCAGCGAATCCAGGCTACGGGAACCCGACGGCGGAATGTATTTCATCCACGCATAGGCGTCGACGCGTTGGCGCCCCAACTGCTCGATATTCAAGTCTTCGCGTGGGGCAACAGGCGGGGTAATGTCAGGCCACATGGCAATGGGCCCGGATGAAAAATCAGAGTGCATGGATTTGTATAAACAATAAGCGATGGCAAGACGGCATCAACCGTAACACAAACGACCGTCCCGCAGCCTTTTCAGGTGGCGGATCTTGAGCCAGCCAGCCCTGCAAGCCTTTCAGCGAGCGGAATCTTGGGGCAGGTGTCGCACAAAGCACCATCGTGACATTTGTAAACCAGGCAACAAACCTTGCGATCCAGCGCAAGCTGGTCATGACCGGCATCGTGTTTATACCTAAGCAATCCCCCTGCTCCGTTCAAATCCAGTGCGGTCAGCCAGCGCTCGGCCCAGTCCACCGTGTGCGCGGCAGACCAGTCCTGTCTTAATTCCTTGATGCGCAGCAGAGCCCCCATTACATAATCAGCGAACAAGCGATCTGCAGCCTTGGGGTGCAACGCGAGGACTCCGTTACACGTTTGAAACAGCGTGCTCATGCAGGCGCGTAACCGGGGCGCCGTGATGTCCAGCAGCGTAATTTCGTCTTCCTCGATGGGCGTGTGGTCTGCAATCCGGCAACCCCAGACCATGCAGTGGCTGACTTGCTGGCTGATGCATTCCGGGCTGATGCCCAGGCGCTTCAGATGCATGCCGGCAAGGGTCAGATATACGGGTTGCCATACCAGCAGCCCCCACGTACGGAAAGCCCAGTAGTGTCTGCCGGCCTCGGGATAGCCCCGAGCCAGTGAATCAGCCAGCCATGTTACCTGCGCGGCCGGAGTATGTGACCAGGCCGTATCAATTCCTGAAACAATGTCCAGCGGACTGCCGGGCATGACGCCCTGTACGCTTTCGACAAAATTTTCCAGAAGAGTATTCATCGGCGGACTGATACGGCCAGCAGGTCTCTACCGCTGCCGTACAGACTCCACCGCCTGCGTAAATGCAGCGATTTTCTGCGCCGACTTGATACCAGGCGCGTCTTCCACGCCGCTGCTGACATCGACGGCATAAGGCCGCAACAACGCAAGAGACTGAGCCACGGTTTCGACCTTCAGGCCACCGGCCAGCACCACGGGGCGGCTGTCCGGCGCTTGCCGGACCTCGTCAAGCAGTTCCGGATTGAACGTGAGCCCGCTGCCACCGTATCCCGCACTATAGCTGTCGAACAGCCAGGCGCTGGCCGTCGGGTACTGGCGACATGCCGCGAGTACTTCTTCCGGTGTGTCCGTGCCAGGCCCACCCAGGCGGAAGGCGCGCATATAGCGCCGCCTGAAGCTGACGCAGAATTCGGGGGATTCATCACCATGAAACTGCAGCAAGTCGGGCTGCACCTGCTCGATGACCTGTTCGACTTCCTGGGCATTTGGATTCACAAACAAGGCAACCACATCGACAAAAGCAGGTACCTGCTTGCGCAGGCTTACGGCCTGCTCAATGCTGACCGAGCGTTTGCTGGGCTGATAAAAAACCAGCCCGACCGCATCGACGCCCGCCTGAACCGCCGATGCAATGTCTTGCGACCGGGTCAGACCGCAGATCTTGATGCGGGTGCGTTGCTGTGCAGCAGAATCAAACGACATAATCAATTACTTAAAGGCTGCGCCGGGGTCACCTTGCTGATAACTGTCTTGCCCACCGCTTTCCGCGCCGCCAAAGCCATAACCACCGGCGCCGTATGAATCGGAGCCGTATACATTATCAGTACCAAAGGTAATGGTATCAGGATCGATGACCACGGCGTCGTGTTTGTAATGCGTAACCATGCCGGGGAACAGCATGACTGCCGCCACCATCAGCAACTGTATGCAGATGAATGGTATTGAACCCATGTAGATCTGCCCCGAGGTGACCTTGGGAATAAGCTTGCCGGTGACTCTGTCGCGATAATCGTCTTTGGGCGCCACCGAGCGCAAATAAAACAGGGCAAAGCCGAAAGGCGGATGGATGAACGACGTTTGCATATTGACCGCCAGCAGCACGCCAAACCAGATAAGGTCTATGCCCATTTTATCGGCTACCGGCCCCAGCAGCGGAACGATGATGAATGCAAGCTCGAAGAAATCGAGGAAAAACGCCAGGAAAAAAGTCAGCAGGCTGACAACGATGAGAAAACCCCACTCTCCGCCTGGCAGGCCAATCAGCAGATGCTCGACCCAGATATCTCCGTTGATGCCGCGAAAGCTCAGGCTGAATACCGTGGAACCCACCAGAATGAACACCACAAAGCAGGAAAGCTTGGTGGTCGTTTCCATGGCCTGCTTGAGCAGCGACAGGCTGAAACGGCCACGGGACACCGCCATGATCAATGCGCCCACGGCGCCCATTGCGCCACCTTCGGTAGGTGTTGCAACGCCGATAAAGATGGTGCCCAGTACCAGGAAGATCAGGAACAAAGGAGGAATCATCACAAAAGTGACGCGTTCGGCTATGGGCGATAAAAGCCCCAGGCGCAACACCTTGTTGACCAATGCAATGACGAGCGCAGTAATACCCCATGCCATCAGGCTGATGACCACGCGTTCGTCTACCGGTATCTGGGTGTGCTCGCTGAAATAATATTGGGTGGCAAAGTACGAAACGGTCGAGGCGATAAGGGTAAGCACCAGCAGCGAGCGCAGGCCACGGCTGCCGTCGGGCCTGTCGTAGGCACGCGCCTCTTTGGGAAGCGCAGGCGCACTCGAGGGCTTGAGCAGCGCGCAAACAACCACGTAAGCAATGTAGCTGCCTGCCAGAAGCAAACCAGGCACCATGGCACCGCGATACATATCGCCTATGGAGCGGCCAAGCTGGTCGGCCAGAATAATCAGGACCAGCGAGGGAGGAATGATCTGGGACAAGGTTCCCGAAGCGGCGATCACCCCGGTTGCCAGCCGCCGGTCGTAGCCGTAGCGCAACATAATGGGTAATGAAATCAGGCCCATGGAAATCACCGACGCCGACACGACACCCGTGGTGGCGGCCAGCATCGCGCCAACCAGAACCACCGCAATGGCCAGCCCGCCGCGTATGGGCCCAAACAACTGCCCCACGGTTTCAAGCAAGTCCTCGGCCATGCCTGATCTTTCCAGTATCAACCCCATGAGCGTAAAGAACGGCACCGCCAGCAACGTGTCATTCCCGACAATACCGAAGACACGCTGCGGCAAGGCCTGGAACAGGGCCGGCTGCATCAGGTCGAGCTCTATGGCCACCAGGCCGTACAAAATACCGGTGGCCGCCAGGGTAAACGCAACGGGAAAGCCCAGCAAAAGAAATACGATCAGGTTGAAAAACATGATCGGGGCAAGGTTGTCGATTAGAAACTCCATGATTACTGACCCTTGCCTGTTGCTGTGTTGCTGGTGGAACGCTGTGATTCGAGTTCGGCTTGCCGGGCGATTTCCTCAGCCAGCTCTTCTTCGGCTGTCTTGCCCTCGGGCCTGGCCAATGGGTCGGGGCAGGCGCCACGAAGAAAGCCTATGCATTTGATGAGTTGCGAGAAACCAGCCAGTATCAGCAAGGCAAAGCCAACCGGAATAAGCAATTTCGCTGGCCAGCGTATCAGGCCGCCCGTATTGGACGACAGTTCATTCAGAACGAACGAATCGTAGAAAAACGGCAACGAGAGCCAGAAGATGAGCATGCACGCCGGAAACAGAAAAAGTACGATGCCTATGATCTCTATATAGATCTGTGTTCGTCGCGAGAATTTTTGTGCAAGCGCATCGACCCGTACATGTTCGTTGCGCAAAAAGGTATAGCCGGCAGTCAGAAGAAAAATCGCACCGAACAAATACCATTGCAGTTCAAGCCAGGCGTTCGAGCTGACGCTGAATATCTTGCGTACCACTGCGTTGGTGGCGCTGACGACGACAACGATCAGAGTCAGCCATATAACGAGTTTGCCAACCCTGATATTAATATTGTCGATGACGTTGGCTAGGGACAGAAAGAATTTCATGTATTCCGTTTAGCATTGCTAACTAAATTGCGGCGCGATCGGTTCGCGGCAGATATCCGTTCCGGATGCAAAAGCGTTCAAGTATAAACGATACATGTCAGCCCGAAACGGGATGTATTCTAGCTTATCTGCTTGTTGCTGACTCTTGGTACATGCCCTCAGTCAGCAGCCTCCGGCCAGGTCAGCCCGGTATGGGTCAAAAGGGCTTGCTGCAGATCTGCAGATGGCAGCTCAAAGCGCTCCGGATATTGCACACCGGCCAGATACAGACCATCAGGGCTGAAGGTTGGTGCCGCCCTGCGACGGTCGCGCTGCGCCAGCAATTCGTCCATCCATAGCGGGTCCTGTCTGCCCTGCCCTATATACAGGATGGCGCCCATGATGTTGCGTATCATGTGATGCAGAAAGGCGTTGGCGCGGAACCGGAACAGGAAAAAATCGCCGTGCTGCACAATGGCTATTTCCTGCATGGTCCGTACCGGACTGGCCGCCTGGCACTGCGACGAACGGAAGCAGCTGAAGTCGTGCTCCCCCACAAGGCGCCGGGCCGCATCACGCATCCTGGCAAGTTCCAGCGGGTGATACACCCAGCCTACCCGTGCATGCATAAGCGGTGAACGCACCCGTGCATTGCGAACCACATAAATATAGCTGCGCGACTGCGCAGAGAACCGCGCATGGAAATCATCGCCAACCGGCTTGGCCCACTGAACGGCGATGCTCGACGGTAGCAGCGCATTCACGCCACGAACCCATGATTCCAGTCGTCGGTCGACAGCTGCATCAAGATGAACAACCTGCTCCAGGGCGTGCACCCCGGTATCAGTACGGCCCGCGCAGATGGTGGCCACAGGCTGATTCAGGAATGTCGCCAGCGCAGTTTCGAGCTGATCCTGAACGGTGAGCCCGCCAGGCTGGGTTTGCCAGCCTTGCCACAGCGACCCGTCATAGGCCAGGCCCAGCGCCATCCTAGGCATGGTGACTAACGCGTGTCGGGGCGTGAACGCGGCGGTTCGTCTTGCTCGAGATCAAGGTTGATCTGATCCAGCTTTTCCTGGACCATGGCTTCGGTAATAGGGCCCGCCGTGCCATCGCGCCCCGCTCCGCGTGCAGCATTGGCACGCCGCAGCAGCCAGGCAATGATCAATACGATGAATGCCAGCAAACCGGTGATCACCGCCAGCATATGTTCCTGAAACCACGACACTGATTGTTCCGCCTTTGATGAAATGGATTCTGCTGTGTGGGCCGCCGCATCCGCAGCAGGAGCCGCGCTTGTACCCGATGCTGCGCTTGTACCCGATGCTGCACTTGTACCCGATGCTGCACTTGTACCCGATGCTGCACTTGTACCCGATGCTGCGCTTGTACCCGATGCTGCACTTGTACCCGATGCTGCACTTGTACCCGATGCTGCACTTGTACCCGATGCTGCACTTGTACCAGACGCTGCACTTGCGCCGGAGGCTGCACTGCTCTGTCCGGCGTTAGCGTCACGGTCACCACCTGCTGCCAGGCCGGCTGTACCGGAGGTGCCACCTGCAGCAGCGACATTTGAAGCAGCACTGTCTGCAGCGGCGCCAGCCCCACCCGCACCGCCGGCCGTGCCGGCCGCGGCCGCGTGGCCTTCGCCCGCCACATTGCCATTCGTTGTCGAGCCGTTGGCCGAAGAACTGCCAGCCGCCGAATTATTGGCTGAAGAACCGTTGGCTGAAGAACCAGCGCCCGAAGAACCATTGGTCGACACAGCGTTATTCGAAGCGTTCTGATCGCTTGAACCATTGCTTGTGGAAGCGCTGCCAGCCGTACCGTTTTGTGCTGCCGTGCCGTTTTGTGCTGCCGTGCCGTTTTGTGCTGCCGTACCGTTTTGTGCTGCCGTACCGTTTTGTGCTGCCGTACCGTTTTGTGCTGCCGTACCGCCATTCTGGGCTGCCGCGGCACCATTGGAGGCACCGTTCGTGCCGGCTGCTGTGTCGCCATTCGCGTCAGCGACTTGCGCAAGCGTATCGCTTATATCCTTGGCACCGCTAATAACCAGATCAGAGGCGGCAGCACCTTGTGAGCGCAAGGCCTCGTTCAAGTTTCTGACATTGTCTTCCAGCTGTGTAACGCGCTGCTGTGAGTCTTCGATACCTTTTCGCGTGGCAACGGCATCATCGGGACCGCCCGCGCCACCTGTACCGTTAGCGCCACCCGCCCCGCCAGAAGCGCCTGCACCCTCCCCGCCGGACAGCCGCAGTTGATCGCCGGCGCCGGGCAAGGGCGCCGCGTCTGCGGGCGCGGCTGCACTGACGACGCCACTACTGGCATTGCCGGCAACAGCGCTACCGGTTTGACCGGCCGCCCGCTGACGATACTGGGCAAAGGCCCGGGCCTGCTCCATGAACAGACGACGAGCCTCGCGGTCAGAGATGGCCGTGAGTGCCTGCCGATCAGGCATGGTCAGGCTTGCACCCGCCCTGACAAGATTCAGATTATTGTGAATGAAGGCCTGAGGGTTGGCTCGCTGCAGGGCAATCATCATCTGATAGACGGTGACTCCCGGCACGGCGTGCCGTTGCGCAATGGCGAACATCGTGTCACCACGCCGAACCTTGATCGCAGCGGGCAGCGTTTGAGTAGCCGCCGCAGTGGCCGTAGCGGCCGGGCTGACGATGTCTGGTTGGGCATTCGTCAGCAAACTGACCTGAAAACGTTGCTGACCTGTTGCGGTACGGACGTCGAGCAGGATATCGGCCACTGGCTGGTTGAAGGTCTGGCTGGAGCTGATCTGCATCAGCCTGGTGCCCGGCGTGAAGCCATCGACCAGTTTCACCTGCATGGTGGCCAGATCAACCGGCGGGGTGAGCCCCGCCTGTTGCCAGGCAACTGCCGGTGCCGGTGATGCCGCAAAACTGCGCAGGTCGTCAGCGCTTAACTGACTGACCGGCACATTGACCCGCAATGGCTGGCCTGGGGCCGATGCCAACCTCGAGTGCCCGAAACTTGCTGCGTATGAGCTGGAGCAGACCAACAATGCTGCGGCCAGCGCCCCGGCCAAAGGTTTGGGTTGCACAACGACTGCAGCCGAAGAAGACCCGGCACGGGACATACGCATTTTTAGAGTTCACCCAGAGTTATTCTTAGCATACGGCGCAACGGCTCGGCTGCACCCCAAAGTAGCTGATCGCCCACCGTAAATGCGCTGATCTGGTTGGTACCAGTAGACATCTTGCGGATGCGACCCACCGGAATATCCAGGGTACCTGTAACGGCAACAGGCGTAAGCTGGTGCATGCTGGCATCACGCTCGTTGGGGATGACCTTGGCCCATTTGGAACCTTCGCTGATGATGTCGCAGATTTCATCAACGGGAATATCCTGGTTCAGCTCTATGGTCAGCGCCTGGCTGTGGCAGCGCATGGCGCCGATCCGCACGCAAAGGCCGTCGATTGGGGTTGCGGGCTTGCCAAAGGCTTCGCCACGACCAAGTATCTTGTTGGTTTCCGCTCCGGCTTTCCATTCTTCGCGCGAAACGCCATTGCCCAGATCCTTGTCTATCCAGGGGATCAGGTTACCGCCCAGCGGGACGCCAAAGTGCTGTTGAGGCAGATTGGGGTCTTGCTGCGCCTGGAGTACGCCACGGTCGATTTCCAGAATTGCTGATGCCGGGTCGTCGAGCAAAGGACGGACCTGTGCATTGAGCAGGCCGAACTGGGTCAGCAGCTCGCGCATGTGCTGCGCACCGCCGCCCGAGGCTGCCTGATAGGTCATGCTGGTCATCCACTTGACCTGGTCTTGATTGAACAGACCGGCCAGGCCCATGAGCATGCAGCTGACCGTGCAGTTGCCACCCACATAATTCTTGATGCCACGCTTCAGGGCATCGTCGATGACCGGACGATTGACCGGATCGAGCACAATGATGGCATCGTCTTCCATGCGCAATGTGCTGGCTGCGTCTATCCAGATACCCTGCCAGCCTGCCGCACGCAACTTGGGATACACCGCAGAGGTGTAGTCGCCGCCCTGAGCCGTCAGGACGATGGGCAGCTTTTTCAGTGCATCGATGTCGTAGGCGTCTTGCAAGGGGCCTGCGCCGTCGGCCCAGGCCGGAGCGGCACCACCGGCATTGCTGGTGGAAAAGAAGACTGGCTGAAAGAGGGAAAAATCGTTTTCGTCGCGCATGCGCTGCATGAGGACGGAACCCACCATGCCACGCCAACCGACTAAACCTACTGCTTGGCTCATGTTGCTGTCGCTTAAAATAAAGTAAAAGTACTAGTCTGACACATTATTTTAATGCTTTCAGCACTGCATCGCCCATTTCAGTAGTTGTAACCTTGATACTGCCCTCTTCGTAGATGTCTGCGGTACGCAGACCCTGTTCAAGAACGGCCTGAACAGCAGTCTCGATGCGCTCGGCATGCGCCGCTTCATTCAGTGAATAGCGCAGCAGCATGGCGGCCGACAATATGGTTGCCAGCGGATTGGCCAGATTCTTGCCCGCGATATCGGGTGCAGAGCCATGGCTGGGCTCGTATAGGCCCTGATTCGATGCATTCAACGAGGCCGACGGCAGCATGCCTATGGAGCCGGTCAGCATGGCGGCTTCGTCCGACAGAATATCGCCGAAAAGGTTACCCGTGACAATGACGTCGAACTCCTTGGGTGCCCGTACCAGCTGCATGGCTGCATTGTCGACATACATGTGCGACAGCTCGACGTCCGGGTACTCGCTGGCCACGGCGATCATGATGTCGCGCCAGAACTGGGAAGTTTCAAGAACATTGGCCTTGTCCACACTGCACAGGCGCTTGCTGCGCTTTTGCGCAGCCTGGAACGCCACGTGTGCAATGCGACGGATCTCGGGCTCGGCATAGTGCATGGTGTCGTAGCCCTGACGCTCGCCTTTGAACGGGCCGTCTTCCAGCTGACGCACGCCACGTGGCTGGCCGAAATAAATATCACCGGTAAGCTCGCGTACGATCAGGATATCCAGACCGGATACGACTTCGGGTTTAAGCGACGACGCATTGGCCAGTTGTGGATACAGAATTGCGGGCCGCAGATTGGCAAACAGCCCGAGCTCGCGACGCAGGCCAAGAATGGCTTGCTCCGGACGCAATTCGCGCGCCAGGCTGTCGTATTTCCAATCGCCCACCGCACCAAACAGTATGGCGGCCGAATTCTTGGCCAGATCCAGCGTACTGGCCGGTAATGGGTGCTGGTACTGCTCGTAGGCGGCGCCCCCGACCGGTGCGGTTTGCAAGTCCAGATCAAGGCCCAGCGCAGTCAATACGCGTGCGGCCTGTTCGGTAATCTCGGGGCCAATGCCATCACCCGGCAGTACGGCAATCTTGTGAGTCATTGTGTTTCCTATGCAATGGGGCGTGATTCCAGCCACGGATGGCGGGCCAGACGTTCTGCTTCAAAAGCGCGAATTATGTCGGCCTTCTGTAAAGTCTGGCCGATATCGTCCAATCCGTTCAGCAAGCAGTGCTTGCGGAAAGGTTCGATATCGAAGGCCAGTTCGCGACCGTCTTCGGCTATCACGACTTGCCTGGGCAGGTCGATGCGCAGTTTGTATCCGGAAAAGGCCTTGACCTCTTCAAACAGACGCGCCACCTGCAGCTCCGGCAAAATAATCGGCAACAAGCCGTTTTTGAAGCTGTTATTGAAGAAAATATCAGCGTACGAAGGCGCGATGATGGCACGGAATCCAAACTGGGTCAGCGCCCAGGGTGCGTGCTCGCGGCTTGAGCCGCAGCCAAAATTCTTGCGGGCCAGCAAAATCGAAGCGCCCTGGTAGCGTTCCTGGTTCAGCACAAAATCCGGATTGAGCGGTCGCTTGGAGTTATCCATGCCAGGCTCACCATGGTCCAGGTAACGCAGTTCGTCGAACAGATTGGGGCCAAAGCCTGTGCGCTTGATGGACTTGAGAAATTGCTTCGGTATGATCAGGTCGGTGTCGACGTTCTCACGATCGAGCGGCGCGACCAGGCCATGATGGGTGGTAAAGGCTTGCATGATGGCTTCCTATCGAAAATTCCGTATATCAACAAAATGGCCCGCAACCGCGGCGGCCGCAGCCATGGCCGGGCTGACCAGGTGTGTACGCCCGCCCTGCCCCTGGCGTCCCTCGAAATTGCGATTCGAAGTCGACGCGCAGCGCTCTCCGGGCTCAAGCCTGTCGGCATTCATGGCCAGGCACATCGAACACCCAGGCTCGCGCCACTCAAAGCCTGCTTCCAGAAAGATTTTGTCCAGCCCTTCCTGCTCGGCCTGGCGTTTGACCAGACCCGAGCCCGGCACCACCATGGCCTGCTTGACCGATGACGCCACACGCTTGCCTCTGGCCACCGTTGCGGCAGCACGCAGATCTTCGATACGGGCGTTGGTACAGGAACCAATGAACACGCGGTCAATCTTGATATCGGTGAGCGGTGTGTTGGGTTTCAGGCCCATATACTCGAGTGCGCGCTCCATGCCACTGCGACGCACATCATCTTTTTCCTTGTCGGGATCGGGCACACGGGCGTCGACCGGCAGCACCATCTCGGGTGACGTGCCCCAGGACACCTGAGGCACGATGTCGCGCGCATCGATATCGACGACGCGATCAAACACAGCACCTTCATCGGAATGCAGGGTGCGCCAGTACTGCACGGCCTGGTCCCACAAGGCACCGGTCGGTGCGTACGGACGACCACGGAAGTAATCGATGGTTTTCTGGTCAACAGCCACCATACCCGAACGTGCGCCGGCTTCGATCGCCATATTGCAGACCGTCATGCGGCCTTCAACGGAAAGCGCCCGCATGGTACTGCCGCCAAATTCAATGGCGTATCCCGTACCGCCCGCAGTGCCTATCTTGCCTATCACGTACAAGACCAGATCTTTGGCGGTGCACCCGGCCGGCAAGTCGCCCTCGATGCGTATGAGCATGTTCTTGTTCTTTTTCATGAGCAGGGTCTGCGTGGCCAGCACGTGCTCAACCTCGGACGTCCCGATACCAAAAGCGAGCGCGCCGACCGCACCGTGCGTGCTGGTGTGCGAGTCGCCGCAAACCACCGTCATGCCAGGCAGTGTGGCCCCCTGCTCGGGCCCGATGATATGAACAATGCCCTGGCGCACGTCATTCATGCGAAATTCGGTAATGCCGTATTTTTCGCAGTTCTCGTCCAGGGTGTCGACCTGCAGTCGCGATACGGGATCGTGTATGCCTTCGTCGCGCGCCGTCGTCGGAACGTTATGGTCGGCAACCGCCAGGTTCGCACTGATGCGCCACGGCTGGCGATCGGCCATGCGCAAGCCTTCGAAAGCTTGGGGACTGGTCACCTCGTGAACCAGGTGACGATCGATATACAGCAAACAGGTGCCGTCCGACTCTTGGTGCACGACGTGCGCACTCCAGAGTTTGTCGTACAGGGTTTGTGCCATGGCAATGCTCTCTGAGAATTAAGTGGAAACAGGGAATATGCCGACTATTATGCCAGCGCCTCAACCTGGTACAAGACAAGTTCTTATACTGGTATATACAGTAACAGGCAGGCCGGATCCCATCACGGAATCCGGCCTGCTTTCTTCATGCATGAATCTATTTTCCGGCAGCCTGCTGGTACAAAGGCAGGACTTGATTTGATGCCTCGGTCAGGTCGGCAATCCGGCTCGACGCAGACGGGTGAGTAGACAAGAATTCCGGCTGTCCGCCGCCACCTCCGAGCGCTCCCATTTTCTGCCATAACGTCACTGCGGCACGCGGGTCATAACCGGCCCGTGCGGCCAGCTCGACCCCAATACGATCGGCCTCTGTTTCGTGAGTACGACTGTTCGGCAGCGTGAACATCACATTGGTCAAGGCGCCACCCAGGTCGGCTGTGGCCCCGACGCCGGTCACCGCCGACAGTACGGACAGCCCCATGCTGGTAACCATTTGCTGGGAAACCTGCTCGCGCGCGTGCTCACGCAATGCATGCGCCATTTCGTGGCCGATAACAGCGGCAAGCTCTGCGTCGGTGGGCTTGATCTTGTTGATCAAGCCTGTGTAGACGGCAATCTTTCCACCCGGCATGCACCAGGCATTGACCTCGTTGGAGCTGAGCACATGCACGTCCCAGTTCCAGCTGGCTGCATCGGGACGAAACACACCGGCCTGTCGGATCAGCCTTTGCGCGATGGTCTGGACACGCTTGGTCTGCGCGGCATCTCTGTCGAGAGCGCCCTGCGCCTTGGCCTGCCCCAGCATGGCGTTGTATTGCTGCGCTGCCTCTTGCTGCAATGCGGCCTCGGACACCATGCTCGACATATACTGCTGGCGATCAACACCCACCGCACCTGAACTGGTGGTCTGCACCGAAGCGCAGCCGCCCAGGACAAGCGCTGATGAAATCAAGCCCAGGGCAAATAGCCTGTTCAGAACGGTTGCATACGTTTTCATGGCGGGGCTCCTTTTATGAGTTGTTCGACGATAAGCATTGGGCGCGATGGCGCAGCGCATGATCCATCAGCACGATGGCAAGCATCGCTTCGACAATCGGCGTGGCGCGTATGCCCACACAAGGATCGTGGCGTCCGAGTGTCTGGACTTGCACCGGCTCGCCTGCACGATTGATAGACTGACGCTCTATGCGTATGCTGGATGTGGGCTTGATGGCCAGCGATACGGTAATCGCCTGTCCCGATGAAATACCGCCCAGAACACCCCCGGCGTGATTGCTTAGGAAACCAGCGGCCGTGATTTCATCGCCGTGTTCCGAACCTCGCTGGGCTATGCAGTCAAAACCTGCGCCTATCGACACCCCTTTCACCGCATTCAAGCCCATCATGACGTGGGCAATATCGGCATCAAGGCGATCGTACAGAGGCTCGCCCCAGCCGGCCGGCACATCGTCTGCCTGAACCTCGATGCGGGCACCTATGGAATCGCCATCGCGCCGCAACTGATCCATAAAGGCCTCGAGTTCGGGCACGACGCCGGCGTTGGGCGCATAGAAAGGGTTGTTGCCCACTTCGTCCCAGGACTCGAACGGAATGGGGATGGGCCCCAGCTGACTCATGTAACCGCGTATGCGAGTTCCATAAACCTGTGCCAGCCACTTCTTCGCGATTGCTCCGGCGGCCACGGTAGGCGCGGTCAGGCGTGCCGAGGAACGCCCGCCACCACGAGGGTCGCGTTCACCATATTTGCGCCAATAGGTGTAGTCGGCGTGGCCCGGACGAAAGGTGTCGGCAATATTGCTGTAATCCTTGCTGCGCGCATCGGCGTTGCGTATAAGCAGACTGATGGGTGTGCCGGTTGTCACCCCCTGATAGACCCCCGACAGGATCTCGACCTGGTCGGGCTCTTGTCGCTGTGTGACGTGTCGTGAGGTGCCTGGCCGGCGCCTGTCGAGCTCGATCTGTATATCGTCGGCGCTAAGTGCCAGGCCCGGCGGACAGCCATCGACGACCGCGCCTATCGCCGGCCCGTGGGATTCCCCGAAATTCGTAACACAGAAGAGTTTACCTAGGGTATTGCCTGACATAATCTTGTTTTTACCTTAAACCTTTGCATCAATTCTATTAAATTATTGTGAAGCATAAATACAGACCGCAGAACTTGCCGTGCCTATGACGAACAGCTGACCTCAAGGCTGCAGGCCCAATCCGGCGGCGCTGCCGCGTAAGCTTCATAACCCTGCCGTTCGATGAACGGATTTCTCAACAAGTCCAGCAAAGTATCGATTTCACCGGTATCACCCTGAGCAGCAGCCTCGATGGCGGTTTGCGCCAGATGGTTACGCAGAACATATACCGGATTGGCTCCGTTCATCTGTTCGATACGTTCCTGATCCGGCCGTTGATCACGACTCAGCCGTTCCATATAACGGCCCAGCCACATATCTGCGGTTGCACGCTCTTTAAAATATGCCAGCCAGGGTTCACGCCGCACCGGTGCCTGCGCCAGCCCACGAAAGCAAAGCGTGAAATCAGCCGCCTGGGTATGCAGCAACCGCCACCAATCGTCGACCAGCTCGTCGTCGCCCTCTTCCCATTGCCGGAAGCCCATTTTCCTGCACAGATTGCCCCGATAGGCCTGCAGGAATTCGGCCTCGAAATGTTCCAGCTGCCCTTTTAGTGCATCAGCCTCCAGGCCCAGACCCATCAGCGCACTGGCCAGACGGTAAAGGTTCCAGTGCGCCACGGAGGGCTGCGCATTCCAGGCGTAACGCCCCTGCGTGTCGCTGTGATTGCAAACATGGTTCACCTGAAAGCCGTCCATGAAGCCAAAAGGGCCGTAGTCCATGGTCAGGCCCAGTATGGACATATTGTCAGTATTCATAACACCGTGACAAAACCCCACCGTCTGCCAATCGGCAACCAGCCTGGCCGTGCGCCCGACAACCGTCCGGAGCACGGCAAGAACGACTTCCTCTTCGGCCGAACCCGCTGCACGGCATTCCGGGTAAAAGCGATCGGTTACATAGTTGAACAGCGCACGCAGGTTTTCGGGCGACCTTGACCAGTGCTCAAATGAGCCAAACCGGATAAAGCTGGGTGCCACACGGGTCACAACCGCCGCCGTCTCCACCGTTTCGCGATAAACAGGGTCGTCTGACACAACCAGGGCAAGTGCATGAGTGGTCGGGATGCCAAGCCCTGCCATGGCAGCGCTGGCCAGGTATTCGCGCACCGACGAACGCAGTACCGCCCGTCCGTCTCCCATACGCGAGTAAGGCGTACGTCCGGAGCCTTTAAGCTGCAGTTCCCAACTGCCTGACGGCGCACTCACCTCACCGAGCAGGTGCGCCCTGCCATCACCCAGTTGCCCTGCCCATATACCAAATTGGTGGCCGCTATACACAGCCGCCAGCGTCGTGCCACCGGGTAAAGGCACAGACCCCGAACACACATCAAGAAAGGCAGGATCTGCGAATACATTGGGCGACAAGCCCAGCAACGCCGCTACGTCACGCTGTGCATGCAGCAAGCGTGGCTCGGTCAAGGGCTGGGGCGACAGACGGGTGTAAAACGCCGCCGGGAGTTCGGCAAACGAGTTCTGTACCTTCAGTGCATGAATAGTCTCTAGCATCAGCCTTCCCTGGCCTTACGCTGCGCCGCAACTTGCTTGGCCGCCTTCTTGGCCGGTTTCAGATAGAAAATGGCACACAAGTAGAAAATCAGTGAAAAGAAGATCTCCAGCCCGCCCATCCAGGCTGACAAAGGAGAAGGATCCGACCAGGCCCTGACCACCCCTTCCATAAAATAAAGCAGGATCAGCATGGCCGCCCATTGCAGCGTGTACAAATGCCCTTTAAGCACACCACGTAACGGCAGCAGCAGCGGCAAGACCTTCAGTGCAAGCAGCGAGCCACCAGGGCGCAAAGGGGCAATTTTCAGTTCCCACAGCAGGCAGAGAACGATCAGGGCAATAAGCGAAGCAGAAGCGCCGTGGCGCAATACAGGGTTCAGTTGCGTAGTCATGCTGGTATTATCACTCGAAAGACACTTGCACTCGCTCTGGAACGAAAAGGTTTTTATCCGTACCATGCAGACCAGGAATGCCCGACCACCCATCTCACTGGCAAATTTACGCAAGATTGCTCGTTTTGTCCTGCAACGCGCAGGCGAAAAGAAGCTGACCCAGGTCGCCTCGAGCCTCACTTTCACGTCGGTACTTAGCCTGGTTCCGCTGCTGGCGGTTGTCCTGTCCCTGTTCACCGCGTTTCCGCTCTTTAATGACTTCCGGATTGCACTGGAAAGCTTTTTCACGACCAGCCTCATGCCGGCTGCGGTCTCTGATACCGTCATGCTGTACCTGAATCAGTTCGCAGCCAAGGCTTCAGGGCTGACCGCGATAGGCAGTCTGTTTCTTATCGTGACATCGGTCTCGCTGTTCATGACCATAGATCAGACCTTCAACAATATCTGGCAGGTCGAGCGGCAACGACCCTTGCGACAGCGTGTACTGGTCTATTGGGCACTCATTTCTCTTGGCCCGATATTGATAGGTGCCAGCCTGTGGGCAAGCACCTTGCTCGCACGGGAATCCTTCGGCGACATAGACAATCTGCCGGCGCTTGCCGGATTTGCCCTTTCATTTGTTCCCCTGCTTGCTACAGGGCTGGGCTTTACCGCCTTGTTCATTGCCGTTCCCAATCGCAAGGTTTTGTGGAAGGATGGCCTGGCAGGCGGCTTCGGCACAGCGATCGTGCTGGAAATCATGCGTATCGGATTTGCCTACTACCTTACGCGCTTCCCCTCATACACTGTCATTTACGGCGCCTTTGCCACCCTGCCAATTTTTCTGCTCTGGCTGTATATGTCGTGGCTGGCGGTGCTGATCGGAGCCACCGTCGCGTCCATATTGCCCGACTTGCGTATGCGACGATGGGCTCTGGAACACTTTACGGGCGGGCGTTTTGTCCACGCCATGCGCGTACTTCGGGTGCTTTGGCATGCCCAGAACGGCATGCCGCGCGGGCGCAGCACGAGTTTTCTGTGCGCCCACCTGCAATTGCAACAAGAAGAATTAACGGAAGTGCTGTGCAGCCTGAAGGATTTGGGCTATGTCGTAGACACCGAGCATGCCGACACCGACCAATGGGTGCTGGCCTGCGACCAGCGCACAGCCACCATAGATCCCCTGGTCAATGCCTTGCTGCTTGATCGTACCCAGCCAGGCCTGCGCGACCAGCCCTTGCTCATTGACGCAATTGCCGGCTCATTGATGCATCCCGAAGCAAGGCTGGCACCGTTTTTCGAAGAGGACACGGTACTACCCGAAAGCGCCGAGATGGTGCAAAATACTCTTAACGTGCCGAGTAACGACACACAGGAGAACAACGATGCTCAAAGTCAGTGAAATTCTACGCGTGAAAGGTGACACGCTGTACACAGCCACGCCCGATACACCGATTTTGCAGGCCCTCGAAACCATGAGCGAGCAAGACATCGGTTCCCTCGTGATCATGGATCACGGTGTACTGGCCGGAATGCTCACCTTCCGCGAGATCATCCGCCATTTGCACAACAAACAGGGCAACACCGGCAACTACACCGTCCGCAGTGTCATGGACGACGCCCCGGTCAGCGTCTCGCCCAATACCAGTTTTGATGAAGTTCAGCGCCTTATGCTGGAAAAGCACGCTCGCTACATGCCGGTCATGGACGGCCCCACCCTGATGGGCGTCATTTCCTTTTACGATATGGCGCAAGCCATCGTCGCGGCACAGCAGTTCGAGAACAATATGCTCAAGGCCTATATCCGCGACTGGCCCAGCGATTCGGAATCAGCCGGTACTTAGCAAGGGTCATCGCTGGTGCGCAGCACCAGGTCAGCCCACGCCTTTTCCAGCAGGCCGGCGTCGTTCTGCTTAAGTAACGCGGCATCCGACAAGGTACGCCGCCAATACCGCGAGCCGGGACGCCCGTTCATCCACCCGAGCATGGGCCGCAATATCATGCGCAACGGCACGCCCGATTTGATCTGACTCTCGGCATAGACCCGCATGGCCTGAATCACCTGGGCAGGCTCAGGCAACTCGACGTCGGAATCCAGACCGCGATTGATTTCCGATAAAACCCCCGGCTGATGCCAGGCCGCGCGGCCCAGCATGACGCCGTCGAACTCGGACATTAACGACAGCGCATCATCAGCCAGCGCTATGCCACCATTCAGCACGAACACGCTATCGGGAAAGTCAACCTTGAGCCTGAGCGCCGTGTCATAGCGCAAAGGCGGTATTTCGCGATTATCCTTGGGCGACAAGCCTTTGAGCACCGCATTGCGCGCGTGCACGATAAAGACACGGCAGCCTGCCTGATGCAGCGTGCCCACGAAATCGCGCACAAATCCATAGCTGTCGTCATAGTCCAGGCCTAAACGATGCTTTACCGTAACAGGAACCGTTACGGCGTCCTGCATGGCCTTGATGCAATCGGCCACCAGCTGCGGCTCAGCCATCAGGCAGGCCCCGAAAGCACCCCGCTGAACGCGTTCTGACGGACAACCGCAATTCAGGTTGATCTCGTTATAGCCCCATTGTTCGCCCAGCTTTGCCGCATCGGCCAGGGCATCAGGCTCGCTGCCGCCCAACTGCAGGGCAACAGGCTCTTCGGCCGGATCAAAGTCCAGATGCCGGGCCACGTTGCCATGCAACAAGGCACCGGTGGTAATCATTTCCGTGTACAGCCTGGCCTGGGGCGCCAATAGCCGGTGAAAATACCGGCAATGCCGGTCGGTCACGTCTATCATGGGCGCCACGCAAAAACGCCAGCTATCAGTGGCGTCGGGCAGTGTTCGTGTGTAAGAAGGTTGTGCAGTCATCATCGCGGCTAAAGTGTAGCCGAACTTGTTCGGCTGCACGCGCAAAGTGTCACCACCCGTTCCTGCGATAAGATGTGAATGCAGGCCGATAGATATTATGGATAAAAATGGACTTTCGTCAACTTCGGTACTACGCGCAAATTGTTGAAAGCGGCAGCCTGGCCAAAGCCTCTCGCCAGCTTTACGTTGCTCAGCCCGCCTTAAGCCAGCAATTGGCACGACTGGAGGACGAGGTTGGCCAGCCGCTACTGATTCGATCTCATAAGGGCGTAACGCCAACAGATAACGGGCTGGCTCTTTATCACCACGCCAAGTTCATATTAAGACAGATAGACCAGGCACTGGCCATAGCCAGGCAGGAATCCAATGAAGTCAAGGGTATGGTGTCCATAGGACTACCATCCACCACGATGTCTGCACTTGGGCAACCCCTGGTCACGGCCATAAGAGCCCGCTACCCTGGCATCTTGCTCAATGTTGTGGAAGGCATGAGTGGTCATTTGAGCCAAATGCTACGTTCTGGGCAGCTTGATATGGCCATTCTGTTCAATGCGGCGGCCGCACCCGATCTTTCCCGAACCCCCATCATCGAAGAGGAACTCTTTGTGATGATATCCGCCTCAAGCCAACTGGTGGCAAGCCGGCGTAAAAAGATAACGATAGCCGAGGCGGCAAGACTTCCGCTTATATTGCCAACCAGCTCGCATGGCCTGCGTCAGCGCATTGCCAACGAATTTGAAACACGCAATCTCACGCCTCACATCATTGCAGAGATTGATTCTCTGTCATTACTCATGAATTGCGTGGCCGACGGCATGGGAGCCACCATAAAACCCATGGCGGCCCTCTTGCACAAGGGAAGCAAACGCAAGAATTGGCGCGCCATCGGCCTGTCGGATGTGAAGCTGAATCGTCGCAACTACTTATACACGGCAGATGAAACGCTGCTTTCGCCTGCTGCGTCCCTGATTGCTACAGAGCTCAAACGGCTGGTACACACGCTTGTGGATACTGGCAAATGGCCATCTGTCACATTGCTCTAACGCTCCAATTCCGCTAAGCGCCTGGCAAGCCCGCCCTTGCGTAAAGCCGCAAGGCCACAGCATCAATCTATATAGAATACTTATACCCTATCAAGGAAAACAGTATTTTTCGTCTCTTCGGCCGCTCCCTACAATGGCCTGCGGTCCTATTAGAAATACAACTACTGGAGACGACAACAGAATGAAGCGAACACTCAACCCTCGTGCGTGGCTGGGCGGCGTCGCGGCCATGCTTGCATTGCACGGCAGCTGCGCAGCCGCCACCGCAGACATAAGCGACTATCCTAACCAACCCATACGCATGGTAGTTCCCTTTTCCCCGGGCGGCATCACTGACCTGCTGGGCCGGCTTGTTGCTGACGAGCTCAGCCAACTGTATGAGCAGCCCGTGGTGGTCGAAAACCGTCCTGGCGCCAGCGGCCATGTTGGAGCCAACCTGGCAGCCAAGGCCGAACCCGACGGCTATACCCTGTTGCTAGGTACCATAGGTATACACGCGGCCTATAGCATCTACAGCAAACTGGCCTACAACCCATCCACGGACTTACAGCCCGCCATGGTCCTGGGAGCGTCGCCCAATATCGTGCTGGTTCCCGCAAGCTCCCGCTTCAAAACATTTGGCGAGCTGCTGGACTATGAGAAAAAGCATCCTGGCAAGCTTAACTATGCAACTGCTGGTCCTGGCTCGTCCGTGCACATGGTGACCGCCCTGTACGAGCAAATGATTGATACCAAGCTAACCTATGTTCCTTACAAAGGAAGCGGCCCGGCGCTGATAGACATCATAGGCGAACGGGTTGATGTGATGTTTGACAATCTACCTACTGGCTACCCTCACGTGCAAAGCGGCAAGCTAAGAATGCTTGCCATCACCAGCAAGGATAGGCAGCCGCTCCTTCCAGACACGCCCACTATCGCCGAATCCGGGATCCCCGGCTACGAGGCCGGATCATGGTTCTCCGTGGCCTTGGGCAGTGACGTACCCGAAGCCATCGTCGACAAAATCTCGGCCGATGTTCGCAAAGTGATGTCAACGCCTGAAATGCAAATAAAACTGCAGGATATGGGAATCACTCTTATTGCCAACACACCCGACGAGGCACGCTCCATGTTTGTCAGTGAAACGGAAAAATGGGGCAAGGTCATTGAATCGTCTGAAATCAGACTGGACTGAAAATAACATCGGATACCCACACAAATGTTAAAAATACTAACTACTCTACTCTGCTCATCGATCCTGGCCACATCCGTGCAGGCGGCCTACCCGGATCGGTCCATCACCCTGGTGGTGCCTTATCCGGTCGGTGGATCTGCAGACACTCTGGCCAGGCTCGTGGCCGAAGGGCTCAGCCAGCGCTACGACAACCCCATTGTCGTCGAAAATCGCGGCGGTGCCGGCGGGCACATCGGCGCTGAGCAGGTGCTCAAGGCTCCCGCCGACGGCTACACCATGATGCTGGGCACGATTGCTCATAATGGCGCTTTTGCCATGTATAAAAACCTGCGCTACAACCCGGCTACCGACTTGGTGCCCGTTGCGATGTTTGCCGAAGCGCCAAATGTTTTGATCGTACCGAAGGCATCACCATTCAAATCAGTACAGGATTTGCTGGATGCGGCACGCGCCAACCCAAGTCAACTTAACTACGGATCAGCCGGCGTCGGTTCCGGCACGCACATGGCTGCCGAACTGTTCAAGTACATTGCCAAGGTGGATATCACACCAGTGCCGTTTCGGGGCGGCGCACCGGCACTGACCGCCCTATTGGGTGGACAGGTGGACTTGAACTTCGAAACCGGCGTCACCGCAACAAAGGCTGTGGACACCGGCAAGGTACGGCCACTGGCCGTTACGGGCAAGAACCGCTCTCCCGCCTTTCCTGATTTACCGACTATTGCAGAGGCCGGTGTATCAGATTATTTCATGACACTTTGGTACACGATCTCGGTGGCACAAGGTGTACCCGCTGATATTCAGAAAAAACTCAATGCAGATATCAATGAGGTGGTGAAATCACCCGAGTTCTCCCAGAGAATGAATAATCTTGGGGTCGATACCATAATCGCCACTCAAGAAGAAGCCATCGCACGCAACGAGATGGAGGCCAAACGCTGGACCAAAGTCATTAAAGCCGCCGGCATCGAACTGGATTAAACCGCAAGCGCTACGTCCTGCTCAATAACAGGCGTAGCACAACACCATTCTTGAAATCACCAGCAACCAAGGCGTTGTAGGACACGTAACAGACATGAGCGAAAATCAGAAGTTGCCGGACTGCTTGTTATTGATCGATGGCCAATGGCTCAAGGGTACCGAAATCCGGCCTGTGCTTAACAAGTACACCCAAAACCCATGCGCCCAATTACATTTGCCTAGCCATGAACAGGTTAATAAGGCTGTTCAGATCGCCGATGCTTGTTTCCAGGAAAACGCCTTGTCGCCGTGTGAACGAGGCGCCATCCTGGACAGGACCGCACAGATACTGGAACGGCGCCAGGAGGAGCTGGTACTGGCCCTCATCTGTGAAGTAGGCTTTCCCAGATCTGACGCCCAAGGGGAGGTGGCCCGCTGCATACAGACTTTCCGGCTATCAGCCGAAGAAGCACGCAACCTGACCGGCGAAATGATTCCCATTGAAAGCGCCCCCAGGCAGGCAGGCCGCATTGGTTTTACCCTACGCGTGCCTTTGGGTGTCGTATGTGCCATTACACCATTCAATGCGCCCTTGAACACGGTTGCACACAAGGTCGGACCAGCACTGGCCGCCGGCAATGCGGTCGTTCTGAAACCATCAGCACATGCGCCGACGCCATCCATCCTCATGGCCGAGGCCTTGCTGGAGGCCGGCCTTCCCCCAGGCCTTATTTCAGTTATGCACGGCGATGCTCAGGTTGCTCAGTGGCTGCTGGATGAACCAGCTATCCGGTTTTACGCCTTCACCGGCAGCACCCAGATTGGACGCCACATTCAGCAGCATGCAGGACTACGCCGGACGCAAATGGAGTTGGGCAGCATTGCCTTTACTATCCTGGCAGCAGATGCAAACCTTGATGTCGCCCTTCCAAAAATCGTCAATGCAGCCTATCGCAAAGCGGGACAGGTGTGCACCTCCATTCAGAATCTTCTGGTGCACCGCTCTATCGTAGCGGAAGTCGAAAAGCGGCTCACATCAATGGTTGCGGAACTGGCCTATGGCGACCCAGCCAAGCATCAAACTGTTGTCGGTCCTGTAATCAGCATGGCGGCGGCGGAGCGCATTGAAAACTGGATCAATACGGCCATGGCGCAAGGAGCCAGGCGATTGGCAGGCGGAGCGCGCGTACGGGCTGTCGTGCCACCTACCCTTTTGGCAGACATCGATCCATCCCTGCAGGTTGTCTGCGAAGAAATCTTCGGACCCGTCATGTCCATTATTCCATTCGACGCCATGGATGAAGCGATTGCGCGTGTCAACGCCACCCCTTATGGCCTGGCCACGGGGCTGTTTACCAACCAGCTTGATCAGGCACTGAACGCAGCGCGTAAACTGCAAGTGGGTGGCGTCCATATCAATGAAACTTCCAGCTCGCGTGTCGATGTCATGCCTTATGGTGGCTCCAAAGATAGCGGATTCGGCCGCGAAGGCCCTCGTCATGCCGTCCGCGAAATGAGCGAAGAACGCGTCGTGACTTTATTGGCTTAAGCCACTGAAAAATCAAAAAGGAACAGGAAATGCCCAAGATGAAAGGTGGCGAACTCATCGCCGAATATTTGGTTCAGGAAGAAGTGCCATATGTATTTGGCATTTGCGGTCACGGTAATGTTGGGATCCTGGATGCACTGCACGGGGTGCGTGATAAGGTCAAGCTGATTTCACCGCGCCATGAGCAATGCGCCGGGCATATGGCCGACGCCTATTACCGTGTCAAGCACCGCCCGGTGGCCACGCTGACGTCCACAGGACCAGGCTCGGCCAATATGGTCATGTCGCTGGCGACAGCTCTGGCCGACTCATCCACGTTCATGGCTATTACTGCCAATGTGCCCACCTCCCAGCACAACCGCGCCCCATTCCAGGAGCTGTACGCCCACAACCAGGCTGACTTTGCAGCAGTCATGCGGCCTGTAGTCAAGCGTTCATTCCAGCCCACGCGTGTGGACATGCTGCCACTGGCATTGCGCCAAGCCATGGACACCATGGTGACAGGCCGCCCAGGCCCCGTGAATATCGATATTCCATACAATGTTTTTCAGGAAGAGGCTGACGTGGAACTGCCCGCCGCGTCGCGGCTGAACAATGCACCTCGACCTGGCGCATCAACACAAGACATCACTGCGGTGCTGGATTTGCTCGCCAGCGCACATCGTCCTGTTCTGTTCATCGGCCATGGCGCAACCTTGGCTGAAGCCGGCCCTGAACTAACCGAATTTTCACAGCGCCTGGGTATTCCCGTTATTACGTCTCCCAACGGCATGGGTTGCATTCCCATGGACGACCCGCTGGCGCTGGGTTTTATTGGCCGAAATGGTGCTTATCCGGCCAACCAGGCTGGACGATACTCCGATCTTGTCATCACTATCGGAACTCGTTTCGATGATCGCTCTTCCTCTACCTGGCACCCTGGATACTCATGGAATTTTCCAAAAACCAAACTGGTACATGTAGATATAGATCCCACAGAATTAGGTCGCAACTACCCGCCTACACTTGGAATCATTGCCGACGCCAAAGTCTTCATGCGCCAACTGTTGACCGGCGTCGCTGATCGACAGGACATTGAATCGTCCAAGTTCGGCGAATGGCGCGACGAGATCAACGGGTGGCACAATGAATGGAACTCTTTTGTAAGGCCTCATTTCGAGGACTCCACCAGTCCGCTACGTCCCGAGTTCGTTGTTGGCTCCCTGCAAAAGATGCTGCCCGACGACGTGATTCTTTCACTGGACTCAGGCGTTCATCACAACTGGTTCATGCAGTTCTGGAAGGCGCGCCGCCCTCAAAGCATGCTCAACAGCTGGGGCTATTCATCCATGGGCTTTGGCGTATGCGGCATATTGGGCGCGCAATTAGCAGCGCCTGATCGCCCATGCGTTGCCGTGGTGGGCGACGGCGGTTTCACCATGACGCCTTATGTGCTTTGCACAGCAGTGGAATACAACCTGCCAGTGGTGTGGATAGTCTGGAACAACTTCGCCTGGGGCGCAATCCGCGACCTCCAATATGGACTATTCGATGGGCGTGAGATAGGCACGGCTTTCTATCATGGTCAAACCGGCGAAAAATACAACCCGGACTTCGCCGCCTGGGCACGTGCCTGCGGCGCAGATGGCATGACAGTCACCCATCCCCAGCAATTGCAAGGGGCCATAGAAGCCGCGCTCAAGAACCGACGTCCCTGCGTGATTGACGTGCACGTGGACGCCGAGGTGAGGCCACCATCAACCGGTACCTGGCAGTTGCCCCCGCTAGGTCGTCCGGAACCAATGTTTGGCAAGCCATATATTGCCTGATACCCATCCACTCCCATCGAAGGCGTACTTCATGAAGACTTCAAAATCCGCAGTAGATCAGGCGTCTATGGCCGGCAAGGCGGTTACGCGCAATCTGGGAGAACTGCTTTGGACACAGTATCCGGGACACTTCAACCAGGCACTGTCCAAAGCAATCGTTACACCAGCCACCGTCGGCAGCCGCTACTTTGACCACAGAATTTCCTGCTATGAGCCCGGTGCGCATGTAGAGGCACACGTACACAAGATTCAGGAGCAGATCTATCACGTACTCAGCGGCGAAGGTGTGTTGATTGTGGATGGTGAACATCGACTCGTCCGCGCAAACGATGTCACCTTCATTCCACCTGGCGTTGTTCATGAGTTTCACTGCACAGGGACTGAGACGCTGATATTCCTGGTGATCACCAGCCCGCCAACCGATGACGCATCTCATATTTAATCGTCTGCGCCAAGTAGCAGGCAGCCTTTTGGTTGCCTCTTATTAAGAATTCAGGAGTCAAGTCAATGAGCACGAAAACAGCCCTTGTATTTGGAGGTTCCCGAGGCATTGGCGCGGCCTGTGTCACCAGTTTGCTGCGCGACGGATTCAATGTGGCCTGGACCTACGCAAGCACTGCAGTGACTGACGAAGCTCAAGCTAATCTCAAAGCCTATAAAGTCGACATACGCGACGCCCAGGCTGTTGCCAAGGTATTCAGGGACGTTGCACATGATTTTGGCGCCATGCCCAGCTGTGTAGTCGCCAACGCCGGCATCAACGTACCCCCTGCTCCTTTGGCCCAGTTCGAACACAAGTCTTTTCAGGAACTGATGGACGTCAATTTGTTTGGCGCGTTCAACATTCTGAGCGAAGCCGCACGCAGCACACTGGACGGCGGCAGCATCATCGCCATCACGACTTCCATGGTCCGTCATGCGGTACCCGGCGGCGGGCCCTACACAGCATCCAAGGCCGCAGTGGAAAGCCTGGTGCGCTCCATGGCCAAGGAGTTGGCCATACGCAACATTCGCGTCAATGCAGTAGCGCCGGGGCCAGTCGAGACAGACTTGTTCAACGCCGGAAAAACCGATGAAGCCAAGCTCAAGGCTGCTGGCATGAGCCCCTTCAATCGCATCGGCCAGCCACAAGAAGTGGCCGAGGTGGTAAGTTTTCTGGCATCAGAGCGCGCATCCTGGGTGCATGGGCAAATTTTCCAACCCAACGGCGGCATGGTCTAAGGCTGTTTATCCATGCCCCTGCCGGAGTCAGGTTTATGAGCCAGAACCCATCTCCCTGCTCGTCCATGCGAGACCAACAATGGGATACTGACGTTGATGTCATCGTTTTAGGAGCCGGCGCCGGGGGCATGACAGCCGCCCTGGTAGCAGCTACGCAGGGCATGAAAACCCTGCTGATTGAAAAAAGCGGTACCGTCGGTGGAACAACGGCATACTCTTCCGGCACCACCTGGATACCCAATAATCCCCATATGCATCACATGGGCATGGTCGATGACGCCAGGAAGGCCGCCCAATATCTGGATGCTTTGGTGGGAAACCGAGCGGACCCAGCCCTGCGCCAGGCCTTCATCACGGACGGCCCGAAAATGGTGGCGTACCTTGAGCGTCATACTGAAGTGCGCTTCAAGGCCTACCCGGCAATGCCTGATTATCGCCACGATATTCCAGGAGCGGGAACGGGTGGCCGCCCGATGGAGCCATTGCCTTTCGACGGGCGGCTATTAGGCAGGAACTTCAATCTGCTTCGCCCGCCCATTCCGGAACTAACCATTCTTGGCGGCATGATGCTGACCCGCGGCGAGGCGGCATTATTGCTGCGTGGCTTTAAGTCTCTTGACGCCTTAAGGCTGGGTATCCGATTACTGGCCCGCCATGGCATGGATAGGCTGCGTTACCGGCGAGGTACTCGGCTGGTTCTGGGTAATGCGCTGGCTGCGCGTCTGTACAAGAGTCTGCTTGATAGCCATGTCGACATCCGGCTTGGGGCTCGAACACTACGCCTAATCATGGTCTCCGGGAGCGTAGCTGGCATCGAAGTCATGCTTGGTGACAAGCTCAGTAGAATCAGGGCACGCCGGGGGGTGATCCTGGCCGGCGGCGGCTTCCCGGCAAGCCAGGCCATGCGTGAGCAGTACCTTCCCAGCCCCGTCGCACAATACACCCCAGCCTGCCCGGACAGCACGGGTGAAACCATACACCTTGCCCTGGATGCTGGCGCTGCGATGGGCAAAGGGTCGGCCGAGAATGCTTTGTGGTTTCCTTCTTCTATCGCGCAGCGTAACGATCAATCAACCGCTGTCTATCCCCATATCGTACTGGATCGCCCCAAGCCCGGATTGATTGCCGTCGACTCGGCCGGGAGGCGCTTTGTAAACGAGGCGGTCTCCTACCATGAGTTCACTCGCGCTATGTACAAGGCAGGCACCGATGGCTGCGCCATCCCCGCCATCCTGATCTGCGATCGACGCTTTCTATGGAAGTACGGCCTGGGCATGATCCGGCCCCATGCCTTATCAATCCGGCGCCATATCAAGAACGGCTACCTGCTGCCAGCACCGACACTGGAGGGCCTGGCGGACAAGCTTGGCATCTCTTCCATCACACTGAAAGAAACTGTAGAACGTTACAACGGATTTTCACGTACCGGACACGATGAGGACTTCAACAAAGGTAACACGCCGTACGAACGGGCCAATGGCGATCCACAGCACAAGCCCAATCCATGTCTGGGTGAAATCAGCAAGGCGCCCTTCTACGCCGTTAAGCTATACCCAACCCCTTTGGGCACCAGTCTTGGGCTTGCCATCAACACTCAGGCGCAAGTGCTGGATCATGCCGGCAAGCCATTGCCAGGCCTATATGCTTGTGGCAATGACGCAGACTCCATATTCGGCGGTGAATATCCCGGCGCGGGCGCGCAGATCGGGCCTGCCATGACCTACGGCTATCTCTCAGCCATGCACATCGTCAACAACTGATCAAACAAGGCTTGGCATCCCGATGCCTCATACCCTATTTATTCAAAACTGGAGCATTCTCTTGAAACTAGCTGTCTTTACCAAGAACAAGACCAACCCAGCTTATGCAGGCGCCCGCCTTGGAGCAGACCGCGCCGCGCAGCGCTATGGCGTACAGGCACTTCATTTCGTGCCGCAAGAGCCTGATAGCGTGGCACAGCAAATTGAATTGATAGATGAAGCCCTCGCGCTAAAGCCAGACGCGTTCGTGATATCACCCGTTCATCCAACCAAGATAAATTCGGCCATTCAGCGAGTGCATCAGGCCGCCATTCCTATCGTGGCACTGGTCAGCCCGATCGAATCCGTACCTTGCGTTTCTTTCGTCAACTCGGACGACTACAATTTGGCGCTGGAAATTGCCGGCTATCTGTACCAAAAAATGAGTGAAAAAGGGAAGGTGCTGATCATCAGCGGCCACGTAGACTCCTCTACCAGTCTGGACCGACTGCGCGGCTTTCACGATGCTGCCCGGGCATTTCCGAACATCACCCTGATAGACACAGTCATCGGTGACTACGTCCGCCCAACAGCTTACGTCAACAGCAAGAAATGGTTTGCCGCCAATGAAGAAACCCAAATCGACGCCTGCCTGGTTGCCAACGACATTATGGCTCTTGGAGTCATCGACGCACTCAGGGAGACGCACAGGAACGCGCTGGTCGTGGGCGTGAACGCCATCCCAGAAGCTATCCCCGCTTTGAAAAACGGATCCTTGCTGGCAACTGCGGATTTCAACGCTATGCGCATGGCGTACCTGGCAACAGAAATCGCTATTCGCCACCTAAGGGGCGAGTCAATGCCCCGACGCGTTCAACTGCCGGTCGAGATCATTAATCGCGATAATATTCATCAATATGACCTGCCTTACGAAGATCGCAGCACCCCAACCCTTGACGAGGTCCTGGCGAGGACCTGATAGCCTGGCGACAGCCCTGACGAAATTTTCAGTGGATACCAGCCGCATCCTCGTGACAAGAATGATCCGCCAAGGCGCCCAGTATTCCGCATGACTCAGTCGATGCCGTGCTGGTGCATTTCCGGCGCAAGGTCACCAGATGCTGCTTCAGGTGCAGCAGTTGATTGATGCGTGTTTCGACTGCGCCGATATGCTCGTCCAGCAAAGCGTTGACGTCACCACAATCTTCTGCAGGGGTATCCCGATAGCGCAGCAATATGCGTATTTCGTCCAGCGCCATATCCAGCGTACGACAGTGCCTTATAAAACGCAGCCTTTCAATATGGTCGTTGCCATACAGGCGATAGTTGCCTTCGCTACGTGACGGCTCCAGCAGCAAGCCTTCTTTCTCATAGAAGCGTATGGTTTCCACCGTAGTTTCGGTGCGTTTGGCCAGCTCTCCAATCTTGATGGGCATGATGTACTTCTCCAGCACTTAAACACTAAAGTAACTATAGCCTTTCAAGCTGAATATATCAAAATCCGTTTAGCGAATAAGATTGTTGATTGAACAATCTACTTGTTTAGACTGATCAGGACTGATTACGCGACAACCTGGACTCCAACGGCAGAACTTCAGCATGAGCACCCTTCTGGAAAAACACTACCAGCGCAGCATTGATAAGCTTATCGCGCGCTTTGCCACACCCTCGATGCGCGGAGCAAGCATTCAGGCCTGGCTGTTCGACGATCACGAAAGCCGTAAAGCGGCCGAAAGCACACTTCGCACCTCGGGCGTAGACGCCGTGCTGCGCAGTGCCTATAAGCCGCTCGTACACTTCTTCCTGGAAGAGATCGATACCGCAACACTTGCCGCGGCAAGCATAGGCTACCCAGTGCACGAAGCCAGTGCGCCCAACCGCTTTCTTCTTGAAGCTTACCCGCTTACCAAGCTCGTCGGTGACGCAAACGTTGAGTTCTACGCCACCCATTCCTGCGACCTTACTTATCAGGTCAGGCTCACCTACCAGGACGGCCGTGAAGCAAGCCACCGCGTGTTTGCTCCAAATTACACGCATGAGGATATTGATGGCGAGATATTGTTGTCACCCACCGGCTGGCTGAGCATCTCGCATCAGGGCCAGGCAAGCAGCGAACGCATGGAAACCGACCTTGAACAGCTGTTTCATGACACGATAAAAACCATATCCGGCCACGCCTGGGGCGATGCCGAGCCCTATTTCGAAGAACTGAACATTGCGGCGCAGTTACCGATAGCAGACCGCTCGTTGGCATACGCTGAAGAAACCATCAGCCTGACCGAGGCCCTGCATGAAGATATCTATTTCTCTTTGCTGGAGTTCTTCCAGAAGAAATCAGGCCGGCCATTGGGTGACCGCGGTTTGCAGCCCGGGCAGATTGTTCCTGAAATCTCATACCACGCAGGCGCGCCCTCTGTGCTTGTTGTTACGAAGGCCTTGCACACCAAAGACAGCAGCGGCCCGAACCAACCGCTGGACTCCGCACAAGCACCGCTAGTTGCGGCGCAGGTTCTGCGGGAACTGGACAGCCTGGGTGGTGAACACTACCACGCACAAACACGCTCGGGCCGCACCGTTCACGGTCGCTACATCAAAGGCAGCGATGTGCCCATGATGATCAGCGGCGCCCAGCATGCCAACGAAACCAGCGGCGTAGTCGGCGCACTGCGTGCCGCCCGACAGCTGATCACCCGCGACACGGCACACTTCATCATCTCACCGCTCGAGAATCCCGACGGTTATGAACTGCATCGACGCCTGTGTGCCGTTAACCCGAATCACATGCACCATGCTGCACGCTACACCGCCATGGGCGATGACCTTGAGTACCGCCGTGCACAGGAGCTGGGTGAAAAAGCCATACGCATCAAGGCACAGGCACTGACTGACGCGAAACTCCATGTGAATTTGCACGGCTATCCCTCACATGAATGGACGCGACCATTCTCTGGTTACATACCGCGCTGCTTCGGAATGTGGACGTTGCCCAAAGGCTTCTTCCTGGTCGTTCGACATCAACCAGCCTGGACGCAGCAAGTGGAAAAACTGCTTGATCATGTAACCCGCCACCTGGCCACCATTGACGGCCTGAAGCAGCGGAACGATATGCAGCTTGAATTATTTGAACGGCACGCAGGGGCTTCGGGATTTCGTATTGTTAATGGATTTCCGTGCCTGATCGCTGCGGACGACAGTTATAGCGTACCCATTACACTGATTACGGAATATCCGGACGAAACCATTTATGGTGAAAACTTCGTTCGCGCCCACACGGCACAAATGGAGACCGTTCTGGCCGCCTACCAGGCGCTGCAAGGACTATTTTGATGAACGCCTGCCTAACCGCAACCCGTACGCCATGACCCCATCCGCGCTCCAGATCCACTGGTCGGCCTTGCCGTCTGATGATGCGCGGCATTTCACTCCACCCGGCCATCGGTCCCTTGCGATCTGGCCGGCTCCGGTAAACCATGATGCTTGCTTCCAGGCCGCAGGCTTCACTTTGTTCGCGGACAACGATGTGGCATGGGATCACGCCGCCCAAGGCCTGCTGGCGCGCGTGATCAACAACCTGTCCCTTATTGGCGCTCCCAGGCTGGTGAGCCTTCCCCTCAGGGATGAGCCTCCCTGGTATAAGCGCGTGCTTCAAAGCAGCCGGGAATTGCCGCTGCTGGAACAGGCCCTGTGGCCGATGCAGGAAGACTCACTGCCATGATTTCACGCTCGGTTCGGTGACGGCGGGACCGCGCTTCGAACCGGGGGCGGGCACTTTCTGCTTTGGATCACCCTGCCGGACTCGGGGCCGGAGCCAGAACAGTTCGCCAGGAAGGTCGCGCAACCATCGGACATTTTTGAAACCCGACTTCGATGGGCTCCTCTGTTGCCGGGATAGGTCTGCAACTCAAATATCTCGTTGATTATGTCCTATATTTCTACTATTATTGAATTATGAAAATATTAAATGCTGTAGCCGCGCTAGCGGCTTTTCTCTCGGAAAAATACTGCGGCGGGCACGAGTGCGACCTGTCTTGCACCATGGATGCCGGGAAGGTATCGGCATGAGACTGCGCAACCTTCCAGACCCGGATTTCCTGCCCGCCTTGGAAAAGCCCTTTGTCATCGAGCGGCCCGCGCTCGGGCTGGCACCCGATGCGCCGCCGGTTCGTATCCTGCTTCTGTACGGTTCGCTGCGCGCCCGCTCATTCTCGCGGCTGGCCGTCGAAGAAGCAGCCCGGCTGCTGCAATTCTTCGGTGCGGAAACGCGCATCTTCGACCCGTCCGACCTACCGCTACCCGACCAGATGCAAGGCGACGATCACCCGGCGGTCAAGGAGCTGCGCGCCCTGTCCGAGTGGTCAGAGGGGCAAGTCTGGTGCAGCCCGGAACGCCACGGCCAGATTACCGGCCTCATGAAGGCACAGATTGACCATCTGCCCCTTGAAATGGCCGGCCTCCGGCCGACGCAAGGCCGCACGCTGGCCGTGATGCAGGTATCCGGCGGATCGCAGAGCTTCAACGCCGTGAACACCCTGCGCCTGCTCGGCCGCTGGATGCGGATGTTCACCATCCCGAACCAGTCGAGTATCGCCAAGGCGTTCCAAGAGTTCGACGCGGCGGGCCGCATGAAGCCCTCGCCGTACTACGACCGAATAGCCGATGTGATGGAAGAACTGGTGCGCTTCACGGTGCTGCTGCGGCCACACCGCGAAACCCTGACAGACCGCTATTCCGAACGAAAGGCGGCGGGCCTAGCCCTCGACAGGACCACCGATCTTTCATCCATCGCCATTGCTCGCCAACCACTACTAGAAAGCCAAACATCATGACCGAAAGAACCTATAACGTCCTCATCCTCTGCACCGGCAATTCGGCCCGCAGCATCATGGCAGAAGCCCTCATCAACACAATGGGAGAAGGCCGCTTCCACGCCTACAGCGCCGGCAGTCACCCGACCGGCAAGGTCAATCCCTTCGCCATCGAAAAGGTAGAGTCGGTGAAGTACCCGACCGAGAACCTGCGCAGCAAGAGCTGGGACGAGTACGCCACGCCCGACGCGCCAGAGATGGACTTCATCATCACTGTCTGCGACAACGCCGCCGGCGAGGTTTGCCCGGTGTGGCCAGGTCAGCCGATCTCGGCGCATTGGGGGTTTGAAGATCCGGCCGCCGTCGAAGGCACCGACGACGAGAAGCGCCGGGCCTTCGAGCAGACCTTCCGGCACATTATGACCCGCGTCCGCCTGTTCGTGAGTCTGCCGCTAACGATGCTCGACCGCACAGCCATCAAGCGCGAGCTGTCGAGCATCGGCAAGACTGAGCAAGAACCATGAGCGCCGACGCGCAGGCCATCGCCACCCACATCCAACAATACCTGCCGTCCAACAAAGGCGAAGCCAGCGCCCAGTTCTAGCAGAAATTCCGTGACATGTTTGACCAGCGCATTCTCGATAGCACGCGTGCACGCCATATCAAACGGCAACACCCGGCCTACAAATACCGGCAACACCTGGTGTTCGATGCTGTCACTGAGCACCGTCCGGCGCTTGCCAGCGGGCATCAGGGCTACACCGGCGCGCAGTTCGGCCACAGTCATGGATGCCAGATAAAGCGTTTCCAGCGGCTGGCGATTCAACCAGCCGATCACCGTTTCATCGGGTACGGCTCGAAACTGCTCCGATATAACGTTCGTATCCAGCAAGATCATTCAAAACTCGCTGCGCGGGCAGGTGAATGGTCACGTTCAAAAACAGCCATTTCTTCGTCGGTCAATTTCACCTTGCGCCCGATACCTGCCAATAAGTCACCCAGCTTTACCTGGCCTTCCGGTTTCACAGCGGTAGCCAATACCTTCTATTGCCAGATCGTGCCAGACGAAATCACAAAAAAGCCCGCAATTACGCGGGCTTCAGGGCATTTCATGCCATCAGGTGCCTGGTCATACCAGACACGGGATCATTCCCACTCAGTTATCAATAAAAAAAAAGCTGTTTTAAATCAAAATATTGAAAGCACGCATCTTGCTGGTACCAAGAAAAATACCATACCCCGCTGACCGTTTTACGCGCCTCTCATCTGGCTCTAGCGATCTCCTCCAGAGTTGCTTCCAGCAAACCTCGATCCACCACCCGCTTGGCGTCGGTGCGCTTAGCCAAGTTATGCAACTTGCGCCGCACCCCTGGCAATTCCTCCGCATGCGCAAGCCCGATCAGACCGAAGTTCGGCTGCTCGCTCTCCACGGACCGCAGAAACGTACACGATGATTCATCCAGCCACTCGGCTACACGCGCCAGCAGGCGCTCGTGAACATCCAGCAAGGCTTCGGCATCGACGGGCTCAGCCGTCATACCTTTGAAATGCGCTTCAAAGGTGGCTGCAAAATCTGCTGGCACACGGGGCGCCAGCATTTCCCATGCAGGTTTAGGACTGCAGGTCAGGTAGACGAGAAATGTTCGCCAGAGCACCTGATCTGTCCGCTCGTCCTCCAGCAATAAACCAACATCAAAAAGATCACGCGGATGCTGTCTCGACAATGCGGCTGCCAGCTTGCCTGCGTAGAGATCGGCAAAGCTCAATACTTGCATCGAGGCAAAACCAAACACCTCTTCAACCCTCGGACGAACCACCATATTTCGCGCCGGATGCACCGTGCCGCGCATGACCGGCGTTGTCTCGATCTGCACTCGGGCACGACCGCGGCTGGCTACCAGTCGCGTAACGCCTGCACCATCGCCCGCCGATAACTGCACTTGCAGCTGCAGTGGCCTGGCGCGCAGCATATCGGCCAAGCGCCCAAGAGCTTCCGCGATCAGCCTTGCGTCTTCAGCATAGTCATGCACTGGCAACCACGCCAAATCAATATCCACCGACAGGCGAGGCAAATCATGCTCGAACAGATTGATTGCCGTGCCGCCCTTGAGCGCGAAACGCAGTTCCTGGCCAAGTACCGGCAGAATATCAACCAACAGCCGTACACGATCGGTATAACGGCGGTCCCAATGATCAAGCAAGGTGCTCATCAAGATCTCCCGGCAAGGTTATCTGGTAAGTGGGATGCAGGCGTCCGCCAGGCACCAGTGCTCGTTTGCCCCGACCCAGATCAACACCATCCAATGGGACATGAGGCAACCACGCATGACGATGACGTTCGGCCAACGCCAGGAACAAGCGTTTGGCCTTGATGCTGCGACAGTGCTGCAACATCTGGCCGACCCGCTGCGGACGCAACGTGGTCATGGCTTGCATCAGCGCATCTACCTCGTAGACTAACGTTGCATCCACAACGCTATCGCACAACTCCAGTATGGCCCTCTCAGGTGTGGAACAGACCAGGGCGTCAGTACTTGGCGCGATCTGATGCCAAGCCAGCCCATGCTCGGACAGCATCCCTTCCGGCGTCTCTGTTGTGAACGACAAAGGAAGCAGATCGAATCCTCCTCTTCCCAGGAACTCGAAACACTGCACCAATGAAAGTTTGCCGAGCCAACCAGGTGGCCGCGCGGGCCCATACAGAGTGATTGCTCCTGCTTCCCCAAGGCGCAAGTAGTGCTCGTGCCCTGCCAGACTCAACGCGAAGCGGCCGCCGACATGTAGCGAAACCCCCTCTCCGATCTGCAGGCTGCGTACCACTCCCTCCCACTGCAGGTGACCGCCTTTACGCATGTAAACCCCACGAGCAGGCGACACCAGCCAACCGCTGCTCACATAGCGTGCGACGAGGCTGTTGGAGTAGCCGTGGGACCGCAGCCAGCGACTCGATATCAGTCGGGTGTCACCCAACTCGGCTAGCAACAAGTTCAATTTTCCTGAATTTTGATCACTCATAGTGAGTAAAATACAGTTTTTATGAACTCTTGCCAAGTAAAACCAGTTTGTAAAATACATAAAAAGATCACTTAAAGTGATCTTTTTATCAGAAAGATAAACTGAGCAATGCCCAGCAACAACCCACGTGCGAGAGCTCTCCCGATACCATGCCTGGCATCATCCATCCGATCATGGTATCGGCATCTGCAGCGCATGGTCTCCAGATACCATAAAAAAGGCCATTAATGATGTGAAATGCACCATCAATGGCATTATATTTATTAAGTTAAATCAATAAACTATAAAATCAGCCTCACTCCCACTCAATAGTCGCAGGCGGCTTGCTCGACACATCATAGGTCACCCTGTTGATGCCGCGCACTTCATTGATAATGCGCGATGACACTTTTTTCAGCAAGGAATACGGCAGCTCGGCCCAGTCTGCGGTCATGAAGTCGGTGGTCTGAACCGCGCGCAGCGCTACAACGTAGTCATAGGTTCGACCGTCACCCATCACCCCTACCGATTTGACCGGCAGGAATACGGCAAAGGCTTGCGAGGTCAGGTCGTACCAGCTTTTCCCGCTGGTGTGGTCTATGGTGTTGCGCAGCTCTTCAATAAAAATGGCATCGGCGCGACGCAGCAAATCTGCGTATTCTTTCTTGACTTCGCCCAGGATACGAACCCCCAGGCCAGGCCCGGGGAAAGGATGCCTGTAAACCATGGCAGGCGGCAGACCCAGGGCAACACCCAGTTTGCGCACTTCGTCCTTGAACAGTTCGCGCAAGGGCTCGAGCAGCTGCAGGTTCATGTCTTCGGGCAATCCACCAACATTATGATGCGACTTGATAGCTACTGCCTTGCCGGTTTTGGATGCGGCAGACTCGATGACGTCTGGATAAATAGTGCCTTGTGCCAGCCAGCGAGCGTTGCTGAGCTTGCCTGATTCGGTTTGGAATACTTCCACGAATTCCTTGCCGATAATCTTGCGCTTGGCTTCGGGATCGGACACACCGCCCAGTTTCCCCATGAAATCGTCGGTGGCATCGACGTGTATGACCTTGATGCCGAAATGACCCGCAAACATGGCCATGACCTGCTCGGCCTCGTTCAGACGCAACAGGCCGTGGTCAACGAAAACGCAGGTAAGCTGATCGCCGATAGCCTTGTGGATCAGGGCGGCTGCCACCGAGGAATCAACACCGCCGGACAAGCCAAGGATGACCTCGTCGCTGCCAACCTGGGCACGTATGTTTGCGACGGCTTCGTCGATGTAATCGGGCATGTTCCAGTCGCGATCGCATCCGCAGATTTCGGTAACGAAACGGGCCAGCATGGCTTCGCCCTGAAGGGTATGCGTAACTTCGGGATGGAACTGCAGGGCATAAAAACCACGGGTTTCATCTGCCATGCCGGCTATCGGGCACGATGGCGTCGATGCCATTAGTTTGAACCCTGGAGGCAAGGCGGTGACCTTGTCGCCATGACTCATCCAGACTTTGAGCATGCCATGGCCTTCGGCGGTGCTGAAATCCTGCAGACCATCAAGCAGGCGGGTATGGCCGTGTGCACGCACCTCGGCGTAGCCGAATTCGCGATGATCCGACCACTCTACTTTGCCGCCAAGCTGTGCGGCCATGGACTGCATGCCGTAGCAGATGCCCAACACTGGCACACCGGCCTGGAAAACCTGGGCCGGGACCTTCATGGACTCTTCGGCATAGGCGGAAGCATGGCTGCCCGACAGAATAATGCCCTTCAAGCCTTGCTGTGCCTGGATGAAGGCGTCGTCGACATCACCGGGATGAATTTCACAATATACGCCCGCTTCGCGGACGCGCCTGGCTATGAGCTGGGTAACTTGTGAACCGTAGTCGAGAATAAGGATACGCTGGTGCATGGCTTAAACAAAAAAAGAATTCAAGGCGTTAATGTAACGTATTGGCGCTGTTTTCGCTGGCTTAAAGGCACCAGTAAGGCTACAGTTTCACGTAACAGGGAGCATCAATGCAGCACAAGCATTCCGCCGTCTTACTGGCATTCACCGGTTTCATTGCCTTGGCCGTTGCAATGGGCATAGGCCGCTTTGCCTTTACGCCTTTACTGCCCATGATGCAAGACGATGCCGGTCTGGAACTGGCCCAAGGTGGTTGGCTGGCCAGCGCCAATTATCTCGGCTATCTGGTTGGCGCGCTGGCTGCAGGCATGCTCAGCTACTCGCCTTCAAGCATGTTGCGGGGTGGGCTGCTGCTCGTTGTCATCACCACTGCACTGATGGGGCTGACCGACTCATGGCCGGGATGGCTGGCATGGCGGTTTGTTGCCGGGGTGGCCAGCGCTTGCGTGCTGGTCGGAACCGCGGCGCTATGCCTGTCCCGCCTGGCGGCTTTAGGCCAGTCAAAACGGGCCGGTCTGGTATTTGCCGGGGTCGGCAGCGGTATCGCCGTGGCAGGTCTGTTGTGCATGGGGCTGGGTCTGGCTTCCATACCATCGTCACAGGCCTGGCTGCTGCTGGCGGTTTTGGGTTTGATGGGCATGCTGGCTGCGCGCCCTTTATGGCAAACACCAACAACCCAGCCTGGCCCTGCAGCGGCAGGCAGTCATGGCAGCGCGTCTGGTTCGACCTACTGGAAACTGGTGCTGTGCTACGGTTTGTTCGGTTTTGGGTATATATTGCCGGCCACTTTCTTGCCTGCCCAGGCACGCATGCTTATCGACGATCCCGCCGTTTTTGGACTGGCCTGGCCCGCGCTGGGCCTGGCTGCTGCAGTATCCACGGCACTGGCCAGCACCCTGCTGGCGAACTGGCGACGCCGCACGCTCTGGGCCGTCTGTCAGCTCGTGATGGCAGTAGGTGTATTGCTGCCGGTAGTGTGGCCTGGCATGACCGCCATTATTATTGCTGCGCTCTGCGTAGGCGGAACTTTCATGGTCGTTACCATGCTTGGCATGCAGGAAGCACAAGCTTGCGGTGGCAGCCACCCCAGGAAGCTTATTGCAGCACTCACTGCTGCGTTCGCCGCAGGCCAGCTGATCGGCCCCGTATTCTTCAGCCTTGGCCACGCCTGGTTCAATACCGACCTGGATTTTGCATTGGTTCTGGCAACCATAGGACTGATAATCAGCAGTACCTGGCTGCTTATACCAGACGGGGCGCAAGCATAAGCTCGCGCCCCGCCCCCGATGCAGAACCCGCAGTTTCCAGACTGCGTATTGGCCTTTTAATCGGCCCGGTAGTTGGGTGCTTCTTTGGTGATCTGCACGTCGTGTACGTGTGACTCACGCACGCCCGCCGCTGTGATTTCCACGAACTCGGCTTTGGTACGCATATCTTCGATAGTGGCGCAGCCGCAGTAGCCCATGGATGCACGTATGCCGCCAACCAGCTGATAGATGATGGCAATGACACTGCCTTTATAAGGCACGCGGCCTTCGATGCCTTCGGGAACCAGCTTGTCGACGTTGTTGGCCGGATCCTGGAAGTAGCGGTCGGCCGAACCATCGGCCATGGCGCCCAGGCTGCCCATGCCGCGATAAGACTTGTATGAGCGCCCCTGGAATAGCACGACTTCGCCAGGAGCCTCTTCGGTTCCCGCGAACATGCCACCCATCATGCAGGCCGATGCACCTGCTGCCAGCGCCTTGGAGACGTCGCCGGAATAGCGTATGCCGCCATCGGCAATAAGCGGTACACCCGTGCCTTCAAGCGCCTGGGCAACGTCGGAAATAGCCGTGATTTGCGGTACACCTACCCCGGCAACGATACGGGTCGTACAAATGGAGCCGGGACCTATGCCAACCTTGACGCAGTCTGCACCTGCCTCGACAAGTGCCTTGGCTGCGGCGGCGGTAGCAATATTGCCGCCAATTACCTGAATCTTGGGATAGTTTTTCTTTACCCAACGCACGCGTTCTATTACGCCGGCGGTATGCCCGTGTGCGGTGTCGACCACGATGACGTCTACACCTGCAGCCGCCAGCTTTTCAACACGCTCTTCAGTGCCCTCACCCACGCCGACCGCAGCGCCGACACGCAACTGCCCCTGGCTGTCTTTGGACGCATTGGGGTGTTCGGTGTTCTTGACGATATCCTTGACGGTTGCCAAGCCACGCAACTGGAAATTCTTGTTGACGATCAGCACGCGCTCAAGGCGGTGCTTGTGCATCAGCGCCTGGGCCTCTTCGAGCGTGGCGCCTTCATCCATGGTGATCAGTCGGTCTTGCGGCGTCATGATGTCGCGCAATGGGACGTCAAGGCGGTCTTCAAAGCGCAGGTCGCGGTTGGTGACAATACCCACCAGCTTGCCGCCTTCGACGACGGGCAGGCCCGAAAAGCCGTGCTGACGCTGGAGATCGATCGCATCACGCACCTTCATGGTGGGCGTGACAGTGACCGGATCAATCACAATACCGAACTCGTGGCGCTTGACGCGGGCGACTTCGCGCGCCTGCTCGTCAGCGCTCAGATTCTTGTGGATAATGCCAATGCCACCTTCCTGGGCCATTGCAATGGCCAGGCGCGACTCGGTCACGGTATCCATGGCGGCCGATACCAAGGGGATATTCAGGGTGATATCGCGCGTGAAGCGAGTGGACAAAGAGGTGTCGCGGGGCAGGATTTCAGAATACGCCGGTACCAACAAGACATCGTCGAAGGTAAGCGCTTTTTTGATGAGACGCATAAACTAGGCTCCGTGCAAAGCAAGATTATACGCCTAAACCTAGGGTCTGTACCTATACCCTGCAAGAATGGCGGGGCGGCAGCGACTGCCGCCGCCCCCGCCCGGTAACAGCAGGCTTATCCCAGCCACACCCGTGCATTGCGGAACATGCGCAGCCAGGGGCTATAGCCGCCGTGCACCGTATCGTGGCCGCCGCTATCCTGATTGCCCCAACGCTCCGGGGCCCACGACATCATCACATTGCGTGTAACCCGTTCCGGGTGCGGCATCATGATGGTGAAACGGCCGTCGGCCGTAGTAACGCCGGCAAGGCCCTGGGGGCTGCCATTGGGATTATAGGGATACTGTTCAGTCTGCCGGCCGTAGTGATCGACGTAACTCAAGGCGGCATGCACCGCAGGCTGGTTGCCCTGGAAGGAGAAATCGGCGTAGCCTTCGCCGTGTGCCACAGCGATAGGCACGCGCGCTCCCTGCATCCCTTGCAGGAATAACGAAGGCGAATCAGCGACCTCGACCAGAGTCAACCTGGCTTCGTACTTTTCAGACTGGTTGCGAGTGAAGCGCGGCCAGGCCTCTGCGCCCGGAATCATGCCTGCCAGGGCTGCCATCATCTGGCAACCATTGCATACGCCCAGCGCAAAGGTATCCGGACGCGCAAAGTAAGCGGCAAACTGGTCCGATAACTGGTCATTGAAACGTATCGTACGTGCCCAGCCCTCGCCTGCGCCAAGAACGTCGCCATAGCTGAAGCCACCTACGGCCACCATGCCTTGCACGTCGTCCAGTCTGGCACGTCCGGAAAGCAGATCCGTCATGTGGATGTCGAGCGCCTCGAAGCCGGCCTTGTCAAACGCCCAGGCCATTTCGACCTGGCTGTTGCAGCCCTGCTCGCGCAAGATAGCGACTTTAGGCCGCTTGCCCGTAACAATATAAGGCGCTGCAATGTCTTCCTGCGGGTCAAAATCGACGCGCACGGCAAGACCCGGATCGTTTTTATCCTGCCAGATATCGAATTCGGCTTGCGCGCAGGCCGGGTTGTCGCGCAGCGCCATAATGCGGCGCGTGACTTCGGCCCACTGCTGGCCCAGGTCGGCACGCGGCTGCTGATAAATACATTGGCCGTCGCGATAAAACTGGATTTCATCCACGGTATTCGTACTGCCGATCACATGGGAATGTGCCGACAGGCCCGCCTGACGCAGTTGCTGCATGACGCTGTCGCGCTGCTCGGCGGCCACCTGAATGACAGCCCCGATTTCTTCGTTGAACAAGGCTTTGAGCGTGAGTTCATCACGCTGCACGGAGACTTGCTCGGGGCGTATTTTATAGTCACCCCAGTCAGCAGCCAAGGGATCAATGGTGAGCATGTCCAGATTGACGGACACCCCCACGTGGCCGGCGAACGCCATTTCACACACGGTTGCCAGCAAGCCACCATCGGAACGGTCGTGGTAGGCCAGGATGGAGCCCTGGGCTGCCAGATTGCGTATTGTGTTGAAGAAGGCAACCAGAGCCGGCGCGTCATCCAGATCGGGAGCTTCCTGCCCCATCTGGTTATAGGCATGCGCCAGCACTGAACCGCCCAGACGCTGACGCCCCTTACCCAGATCGATAAGTATCAAAGCCGTATTGCCAACGTCGGTGCGCAACTGCGGCGTAAGCGTTGCACGCACGTCGGTCACAGGAGCAAAGGCCGTGATGACCAGCGAAACCGGCGCGATCACCTCGCGCGCTTCGCCGTTGTGGTCCCAGGCGGTGCGCATGGATAGTGAATCCTTGCCCACCGGTATAGACAGGCCAAGTTGCTGACACCACTGGCTGGTTGCGGCTACCGTGTCGTACAGGGCTGCATCCTGCCCAGGCACACCGCAGGCGGCCATCCAGTTGGCCGACAGCTTGATATCTTTAAGGGATTCAACATCGGCGGCTACCAGATTGGTCAACGCCTCGGCTACAGCCATGCGTCCGGAGGCCGGCGCATCAATCACGGCGACAGGCGTGCGTTCACCCATGGCCATGGCCTCGCCCCGCACACTTTCATAATCGGCCAGCGTAACGGCGCAATCGGCCACCGGAATCTGCCAAGGGCCAACCATTTGGTCCCGGCTGGACAATCCGCCTACCGAACGGTCACCTATGGTGATCAGGAAGTTCTTGCTGGCGACGGTGGGATGGCGCAGTACACGCGCAATCGCGTCGTCCAGTGCAATGCCGGTAATATCGAGAGCCTTATGTTCAGTCGCAACGCGCTGGACGTCCCGTGTCATGCGGGGCGGTTTGCCCAGAATGACATCGATGGGCACATCGACCGGACGCAACTCAGTGGCGGCATCCGGCTTGGCCGGCGCAGCAACCGCCACGTTGCCGTCGTAGCCTGGCAAACCCTCACCGAAAGTGACACGCAGCTGGCGTTCTTCAGTAGCGACGCCTACTACCGCGTAAGGGCAGCGCTCCCGCCTTGCGATGAGGTCAAAACGCTGCAGGTCTTCCGGCAGGATCGCCATAACATAGCGTTCCTGCGATTCATTGCTCCAGATCTCGGCGGCCGACAAACCCGACTCTTCCAGGTGTACCTGTTCCAGTTCGAACAGCGCGCCCCGCCCCGCATCGTTGACGAGTTCGGGAAAGGCGTTGGACAGGCCACCGGCACCCACGTCGTGGATGGCGATAATGGGATTACGCTCACCCTGCTGCCAGCACCGATCAATGACTTCCTGTGCACGCCTTTCGATTTCGGGATTGCCGCGCTGAACGGAATCAAAATCGAGTTCGGCGCTGTTGGTGCCCACGCTCATGCTTGAAGCCGCCCCGCCCCCCATGCCTATGCGCATGCCCGGCCCGCCCAGCTGTATAAGCAGCGCACCCGGCGGGATGGGATCTTTGGCAGTAAGGCGCGAATCAATCGCACCCAGGCCGCCCGCTATCATGATGGGCTTGTGGTAGCCCCAGCGGGTATCATCCGCCGTTTGTTCGAAAGTACGGAAGTAGCCCAACAAATTGGGACGCCCGAATTCGTTGTTGAATGCCGCCCCGCCTATGGGGCCATCGAGCATGATGTCCAGCGGACTGGCAATGCGGTCGGGCGCGCCATGCACATCGGTTTCCCAGGGCTCGATGGCATCCTTGAACTGCAGATTGGAGACCGTAAAACCGGTCAGGCCGGCCTTGGGCTTGGAGCCGCGGCCTGTTGCACCTTCATCACGTATTTCACCGCCGGCACCGGTCGAGGCACCGGGGAATGGCGCTATGGCCGTAGGGTGATTATGGGTTTCCACCTTCATCAAGGTATGGACGGTAGCCTGGTGGGATGCATAAACGGGCTCGGCGCCCGCATGCCCCGCATGGAACAGGGTCGTTGGGCCGCCTTCCATCACGGCGGCATTGTCAGAGTAGGCAACCACGGTGCCCTCGGGCTGTGCAGCATGCGTAGCCCGTATCATGCCAAACAGCGTATTGGCTTGCTCCTGACCGTCTATGACCCACTGGGCGTTGAAAATCTTGTGGCGGCAGTGTTCGCTGTTGGCCTGCGCAAACATCATCAACTCGACATCGGTCGGGTTGCGGCCCAGCTGTCTGAATGCGGTATCCAGGTATTCAATTTCGTCGTCGGACAGCGCCAGGCCCAGTGTATTGTTGGCTTGTGTAAGCGCCGTCATCCCCTGACCAAGGACGTCTATGGTCTGTATGGGCTTGCCGGGCAACGAGGTGAACAATGCGGTGCCATCAAAGGCTTCATCCACCACAGTTTCAGTCATGCGATCGTGCAGGCAGTCGGCGATGCTGGCAAGCTGCGCCTCATCAAGCTTTTTGACGCCCAGCAGTCCGCGTGACGGGGTGATGGTATAGCGTATGCCGCGTTCGATACGTCGCACGTCGGCCAGACCGCAATTATGCGCAATGTCGGTCGCCTTGCTGGCCCAGGGCGACACTGTGCCGAGCCGGGGAATCACACGCAGGACCAACGCGTTCTTGTTGCCTTCACCGGCAGCTTGCGCAACGCCGTAGTCCAGCAGTTGAGTCAGCTTGTCGAGGGCTTGCTGTTCTAGGGCATTTTCAGTCCAGACGTAGTGCTCGAACTGGCCGTGAATGTCGGAAACCGGCAGCCCCAGATCGGCAAAACGCTGCAGCAGACGCTCGCGGCGAAAAGAAGACAAAACCGGCGAGCCAAGAAAGTACTGGATAGGAGTCACGATGCAACGCAAGGAAAGATGGGAAATATGCCATTTTACCCGTTTGCGGCAAAGGTAGATGCAGGTCCGTCCACGCTACTGAGGATCAGGGTAAGTGATCTCCAGAATATCCAGCTCGTCCAGTCCTGCAGGCGTGCGCAGCGTGATCGTATCTCCCTCGCGGGCCTTGAGCAAAGCACGCGCAACCGGTGAAATCCAGCTGATCTTGCCCTGCAGGGGGTCGGCCTCGTCGACGCCAACGATGGTTACCTTGAAGGTTTCGCCTGCCTTGTCCGAATATTCAACCGTGGCCCCAAAGAAGACCTGGTCTCTGTTGGGCTGTGTGGCCGGGTCGACCACTTCGGCCATTTCCAGGCGTTTGGTCAGGAAGCGCATGCGCCTGTCAATTTCACGCAGCCGCTTCTTGCCGTACAGATAGTCACCGTTTTCGGACCTGTCGCCGTTAGAGGCAGCCCAGGACACGACCTGAACCACTTCAGGTCTTTCTTCGTTCATCAGATGCACCAGTTCGGCACGCAGACGTTTATACCCTTCGGTGGTTATGTAATTCTTGGTGCCCGCCGGCAATGCCGTTGCTGCAGGTTCCAGGTCGTCGTCATCGTCGTGATCAGACTCTTTGACAAATGCTTTATTCATGGGAATCGACCATATCAAACACCCCCTGGAAACCACGCCTTTTTGCGGGTCTGACCAGGGGAATTAAATCCAATCGTGCCAGATGGGGGTCAGGCCGGACGGCAGCGCAGGAACGCTGCCCAGGTCAAGCTTACCCTCTTTGGGGCTATGGAAGTCGGAGCCGCTGGACGCGAGAAAACCGTATTGACGTGCTACCCGGGCATATTCAACGTATTCGTCGGGATGGTGACTACCGGTGACTACCTCGATACCGGTGCCGCCCAGATCCTTGAACTGGCTGAAAAAGGCATCAAACTGCACCGGGGTATAGTTATAGCGCCCCGGATGGGCGACGACTGCTTGGCCGCCTGCTTCGAGTATCCAGCCAACGGCCTCCTCGAGCGTGGACCAATGCACGGGAACGCTTGCCGCCATGCCATCGCCCAGATAGGTGTCAAAAACCTTTTGCATGCTGTCGCAATAGCCTCGCGCGATCAGATAGCGGGCAAAATGCGTCCGGCTGATCAGCGCGGGGTTAGCGGCGTAAGGCAATGCGCCTTCGTAGGCATCGGGAACGCCCATCTGCGCGAGCTTATCGGCCATTTCACGGGCACGTATGGTACGCCCTGCGCGTATGCCGGTCAGCCCTTCATTCAGCCGCGGGCAGTTTTCATCTATACCCAAGCCGACAATATGCACCGTATTCTGTGCCCACGTCACCGAAATCTCTACGCCTGGAATGAATTTCATGCCCAGGTCGTTGGCCATGGCACGCGCCTGCGCCAGGCCCGACACTTCGTCATGGTCGGTGAGCGCCCATAGTTGTACACCGTTGGCGTGGGCACGCTCAGCTACCTGCGAAGGAGTCAGCACCCCGTCGGAAATCGTTGAGTGGCAGTGCAAATCGACGTTAATAGGCTTGCTCCGGTTTATTTTAATAAAAGTAATACTTATTCACGAGTTTAACCAAGTTCGATCCAAAGTGTACGCTATGCGCATACCGACGCCCGCCCTGCCGGATCAGCCCGTCCGTCAGGCCAGCAAGAAGTCGCGCAGGGGGTCGATCTGATCATCGGTGCGCAACGTAGGCGCATGCCCGACATTGGGCACCACATGCAGGCTGGCATGGGCATTGCGAGCCAGCATTTGCTCTGCCGTCCCGGCGGTAAGCAAATCGGAAGTCTCGCCGCGCACGATCAGAACAGGCCCGGCGATACTTTCGTAAGCACCCCACAGCAAGGCTTCTGACGCCTTCACGACTTCCTCGGACTGTCCGGCAAACGGTTCGGCAATACGCAGGTCGTAATTCTTGACCCACTGCCCGTTCCTTTCGGTAAAAACATGCTGCGTCAGCGCTTCCCAGCCCTGCTGGTCGTGCTCGCCAAAGCCAAGCGAAACACTGCGCACATAATCGACCGCCAGGGCAAACGAGTCGAATGCCATGGGCTGGCCTACGTAGGTGCCTATGCGTTCCAGTCCCGCCAAACTAATGGTGGGGCCGATATCGTTCAGGATCATCTTGCCCAGCCGCAGCGACTCGGATCCGGGCATCCCGGCCTGGGGCAGTCTGGGTTGCAATTGCGCCGACAGAGCCAGCGTTCCCGCCAGAGCCATTCCTATCAACCCCCCCATGGACGTACCAACCCAGTCCAGCTGCCTGGGATTCAGGCGGGCGATCAGGGTGAGCATGTCGGCAACATATTGAGGCACGGCGTAGGACGCCGGATTGATCAGCCAGTCAGAAAGCCCACGACCCGCAACGTCGGGACAAACCACACGATAGTCAGCGGCCAGCCTGGCGGCAAAAGGGTCGAAGTCCCTCCCCGTGCGCGTCAGGCCGTGCACGCACAGCAAGACCTTGTCGTTGGCGGGATCACCCCATTCCCAATAGGCCATGCGATGGGTGCCAGCCGGGCTGGCACACGTTACGTAGTTTTGACGCGGGCCATAAGAAGGTGTCGTTTCGGTCATGGGGCTTGCTCTGCTTCGATTCAGGTTCCTGGTCGCCTGATTGTAGCGTCCGAAAAACTAAATATGCAGGGCATGACCCAGGGCACGCAAGGCAGCTTCCTGTATGGCTTCTCCTAAAGACGGATGGGCGTGTATCGTGCCAGCCACGTCTTCGAGCCGGGCTTGCATTTCCAGCGACTGGGAAAATGCCGCACTGAGTTCGGATACGCCCCGCCCCACCGCCTGCCAGCCCACGATCAGATGGTTGTCACGCCTTGCCACGACACGCACAAAGCCATTGGTGGACTCGAGCGTCATGGCGCGGCCATTGGCTGCAAACGGGAATGCGGCACTGACCACGTCCAGCCCTTGCTTTGCCGCCTCGTCGGGTGCCAGGCCGGCCACGACGATTTCCGGATCGGTAAAGCATACTGCCGGGATGGCTGCGGGACTGAACCGGCGGTGCTTGCCGGCAATAAGCTCGGCGACTATTTCACCTTGTGCCATGGCTCGATGGGCCAGCATGGGTTCGCCGGTAAGGTCGCCGATTGCCCATACGTTGCGCATCGAAGTGCGACATTGATCATCTATGCGCAGCGCGCTGCCGCTCATTTCCAGCAACAGGGTTTCAAGGCCATAGCCGGCCGTGCGGGGCCGGCGCCCCACCGCCACCAGCACTTGCTCGACGGGCAGGACCGTTTCCGGGTTCTGATCGGCGACAATACGCAGCCCATCACCGGATTCAGTCAGCCCGCTGACTCGATGGGACAAATGCAATGCCACACCCAGTTTCTTCAAGGCCGCCTGAACCGGCTTGACCAGTTCGGCGTCGTAAGCGGGCAGGATGCGATCCTGGGCCTCGACGATGCTGACCTTTACACCCAGTTTTGCATAGGTAATACCCAGTTCCAGCCCTATATACCCGGCCCCGACTACAGCCATCTGCTTGGGCAGACTGGCCGGTGACAAAGCCTGGGTTGACGAAATCACCGGTCCGCCAAACGGCATAAAAGGCAACTCGACCGGCTCGGAACCAGTGGCCAGCAGCAAATGCTCACAGCTGAAACGCTGCGGCTGGCCCATTTCAGTCGCGTTATCGGGCCCTCCGGAAGGCTGAACTTCGACAGTCTTGCCGTCGATAATGCGCGCCCAGCCCTTGACTACCTGCACACCATGCTTCTTGAGCAAGGCGGCCACACCACCGGTGAGCTTTGTGACGATGCCATCCTTCCAGGCAACCGTGCGGACGATATCGACGCCGGGCGATTGCAGGCTGATTCCCAAAGGTGAATCGCCCGCATAATCGCTGAGCTTATGGAACTCTTCGGCCGCGTGGATTAGAGCCTTGGACGGAATGCAGCCGATATTCAGGCAGGTACCACCCACATTGCCTGCTTCGACCAGAGTTGTTTGAACGCCCAGTTGGGCGGCACGTATGGCTGCGACATAGCCACCGGGCCCGCCGCCAATAATCAGTAAAGTTGTTGTTTGCATGCCTGTGCCCTACTCGACGAACAACATGGCCGGACACTCGAGGTATCCGCGAATCTTCTGAATAAACTCGGCGGCATGCATGCCGTCGACCACGCGATGGTCAAAAGACGATGAAAGATTCATCATCTTGCGTGCCACCACTGCCCCGCCCAGAATGACCGGACGCTCAACAACACGGTTGACACCCACAATGGCGACTTCCGGGTGGTTAATCACGGGGGTTGAAACCACCCCGCCCAAAGCACCCAGACTGCTCAGGGTAATGGTGGACCCCGATAACTCGTCGCGGGCCGCACGACCTGAACGGGCCGCCTCGGCCAGCCTTGCTATTTCTGCTGCGCAGGCCCAAAGGTCAAGCGCTTCAGCGTGCCGCACGACAGGTACCATCAGGCCGGATTCGGTCTGGGCTGCAACGCCCAGATGCACGGCACCATAGCGGGTCACCACCCCGGCGTCGTCATCGTAGCGCGCGTTGATTTGCGGAAAATCGCGCAAGGCCAGCACGATCGCGCGGGCCAGCAAGGGCAGCAAGGTCAGCTTGCCCCGCTCACCGGCCCACCGTGCATTCAGGCGTGCCCGCAACGCTTCGAGCTCAGTTACATCGATTTCTTCGACATAGGTGAAATGCGGAATCCGGCGCTTGGATTCCTGCATTTTTTCTGCAATCTTGCGGCGCAGGCCGATGACGGAAACCTGTTGTTCGTCGTCGCGTGACGCATAGGCCGCGGCACGGCCTGTTGCCCCGGCACCCGCCGTTCCGCGCGCCAGCCAGGCGTCGAGGTCGGTATGCGTAATCTGGCCGGCGGCACCGGTTGCCGGGACGTACTGCAGCTCGATGCCAAGATCCCATGCACGTTTTCTGACCGCGGGTGAAGCCAGCGGCTTCTCGCTTTGGGCACGGGCAGCCGTAGGTATAACGGCAGATGTTGGCGCCACAGAACGGCCAGAGTCAGGAACCGGTTCAGGCTGTTTTGCGGGCTTGGGCGGCTGTGATGCAGCCTCGGATTCGGGCTGCTGGTTTGAGCTCGCTGCGGGTTCTGCCACGGCATCTGCACGGGCAGCGCCGGTGCCGCCGGCGTTCGCCGCGATATTCCCCGCACCATCGACCTGCAGGCGAATGAGTTCGGAGCCCACCGCCATGACCTCACCCACCTTGCCGCCCAGTGACTCGACCGTTCCATTGACGGGCGACGGCACCTGCACCGTGGCCTTGTCGGTCATGACATCGGCCAGAATCTGATCTTCAACGACAGCATCGCCGGGCTGGACATGCCATTCAACCAGTTCGACCTCGGCAATGCCTTCGCCGATATCAGGCATTTTTATAAGATGTATGCCCATGATTATGCACCCCCCTGGCCGACTGTTGCGGCGGAATCCGGACTCATGACGCGCCGATAGGCATCGGCGACCCGCGCTGGACTTGGGAAATAAGCCCACTCATGGGCGTGCGGATAAGGCGTATCCCAGCCTGCGATACGCTCAATGGGCGCTTCCAGATGATAGAAGCAGTGCTCTTGTATCAGGGCCGTGATCTCGGCACCGAAACCACTGGTTTGCGTGGCTTCGTGCAATATGACACAGCGGCCGGTTTTCCTGACCGACGCTGCGATAGTGTCGATATCAAGTGGCCAAAGACTGCGCAAATCAATGATTTCCGCGTCTATGCCGTTTTCGCGCGCCGCCACTTCTGACACATACACCATGGTGCCGTAAGTAATGACAGTAAGGTCGGCACCGGGGCGAACCACAGACGCGGACTCGAGGGGCACGGTGTAATAACCCTCGGGAACCTTGCCCATGGGGTGCTTGGACCAGGGCACGACCGGCTGATCGTGGTGCCCGTCGAAAGGCCCGTTATACAGGCGCTTGGGCTCAAGGAAGATGACGGGATCATCGCTTTCGATGGCGGCGATCAGCAGACCCTTGGCATCGTAGGGGTTGGACGGCATGACCGTGCGCAGACCACTAACGTGTGTAAACATGGCTTCGGGGCTTTGGCTGTGCGTTTGCCCGCCGTAGATGCCGCCGCCGCAAGGCATACGGATGGTAAGCGGCGCGGTGAATTCGCCGGCCGACCGATAGCGCAGCCGCGCGGCCTCGGACACGATCTGGTCGGTGGCGGGATAAAAGTAGTCGGCAAACTGGATCTCGACCACCGGGCGCAGACCATACGCGCCCATACCCACCGCAGCACCCACGATGCCGCCCTCTGAAATAGGCGCATCAAAAACACGGCTGGATCCGTACTTGGCCTGCAGCCCTTCGGTGCAACGGAAGACGCCACCGAAATAACCGACGTCCTGGCCGAAAATCACCACGTTGTTGTCGCGTTCCAGCATGACATCCATGGCCGACCGCAAGGCCTGGATCATGGTCATCGGGACAGCATTTTGCTTGTTGTCTTTTTTCATGATCAAACCCCCAGTTTCTGACGTTGACGGCGCAAATGCCAGGGCATGTCTTTGTAGACATCCTCGAACATGGTTGCGACGCTGGAGGTTTGCCCTGTGGCCAGGGTGCCGTGGCTTTCCGCCTGCTTCTGGGCGGCAATCACTTCGGCCTCGAATTCTTTCTGGGTACGGGCATGCTCTTGCTCGGACCATTCCCCAAGGTTTATTAAATGTTGCTTAAGACGGTTAATGGGGTCGCCCAGCGGGAATCGGGCCCAGTCGTCGGCGGGCCGATATTTGGAAGGGTCATCCGATGTGGAGTGCGGACCCGCACGATACGATACCCATTCAATCAGGGTAGGACCCAGGTTGCTGCGGGCCCGCTCAACCGCCCATTTCGACACCGCGTGCACGGCCAGAAAATCGTTGCCATCGACACGCAGCGAGGCAATGCCGCTGCCTACACCGCGCGCGGCAAAAGTATTGCTTTCGCCCCCCGCCAGCGCCTGGAAGCTGGAAATGGCCCACTGATTGTTGATGACATTAAGCACGACCGGGGCCTGATACACATGGGCGAAGGTAAGCGCAGTCTGGAAGTCGGCCGCCGCCGTGGCGCCGTCGCCTATCCAGGCCGAAGCGATTTTGCTGTCGCCCTTGATGGCCGACGCCATGGCCCACCCCACTGCCTGGACAAACTGGGTGGCCAGATTACCCGAAATACTGAAGAATCCATGCTCGCGCATGGAATACATGACAGGCAGCTGCCGGCCTTTGAGGCGATCAAGGTCGTTGGAAAACAGCTGGCACATCAGCTCGACCAGAGGCACGTCTTGAGCAATCAGCAGGTTCTGCTGCCGATATGACGGAAAACACATATCGCCTTTGGACAAAGCCAGGATCTGCGCCACACCGATAGCCTCTTCGCCCAGGCTTTGCATATAGAAAGACATTTTCTTCTGGCGCTGTGCGATCACCATGCGCGCGTCGAATATGCGGGTCTTGATCATGGCCTGCAGGCCCTTGCGCAGCAGTTCCGGCGCAATGGGCTCGGCCCATGGCCCGACCGCATTGCCGTCATCGTCGAGCACGCGTATGAGTGTGCCGGCCAGATCGGTGGTGTCGATGGCTGAAGTATTTATGGGGGGTTTTCGGGCAGCCCCGGCAGGCGCCAGGCGCAAATAGGAAAAATCTGTGGCATGCCCCGGTCGCCCCGAAGGCTCGGGCACGTGCAGCCGAAGTGGTGTGTTTTGTCTCATGGCCTTGGAAAATATCTTGTGGAATTTTCGTAAAATATTCTGCTTTTCCGCCTTGTGGGCGGATTAAAACATCTTCGCCGATTCGGGCCATTTTCGCAAGCGCCGGGCCAACAGCCGGCACCGGTTCCACAGCGGCGGACCGGCTCAGGGCTCGTCGCTGTGCAACCCATGCTCGACCGCATAAACCGCCACCTGCACCCGGCTGGAAAGATTCAATTTCTTGAGTATGTTCTGCACGTGAATCTTGACCGTGCTTTCGGCAACGTCAAGGTTGCGGGCAATGATCTTGTTGCTTTCACCCCGTGCCAGGCACTGCATGATCTCACGTTCACGTGCAGTCAGCCGTGCGTGTTCAGGCTCGGCCGATGTGTCTGTGGACGCATGCGAGCGAAACTGCTCGACCAGCTTGGTCGTCATGTTGTCGGAAATGGTGGGTTTTCCGGCCGCAGCCCGACGTATTGCCGTCGTCAAGGCGTCGGCATCAATGTTCTTGAGCAAATAGCCGCTCGCGCCATCGCGCAGCGCCCGGCCCAGTTCCTCGGCCTCTTCGGAAACGGTCAGTATCAGCACCGCACTGCCGGGCGAATCCTGCACCAGCAGCTGCAGGGTATCCAGCCCCGACAGGCCAGGCATGTTCAGGTCCAGCAAGATAACATCGGGCGTCAGGGCCTTGGCCCGCTTGACGCCTTCGAGGCCGTCGGAGGCCTCGCCCACAATATCAAAGTCTGACTGGCGTTGCAGCAACAGGCGTACGCCGGAACGGAACAGACTGTGATCATCGATAAGCAGTATGCGGATAGTCATGGCGGTTCATGTACATGGCGGTTCATGTAATCAGGAAAATATTCATCTGGTCAGGCTGCCTGCCTTGCCTCGGCGCGTAACAAAAGTCTGATGGAAGCACCCTGGCCTGGACTGGAGTGCAGCTCAAGTACGGCCTTCATGCGCTTGGCCCGCTCTTGCATGATGCGCCGCCCAAAGTGTTCGTCGGCTCGTTGGTCTACTTCCTCGGGGTCATAGCCAACCCCGTTATCAGAAACCGATAGTTCGAAGTCGTGCCGATTCTGAATCTTGATTTCCACCTTGGTCGCGTGGGCGTGCTTGCGCACGTTCGACAAGGCTTCCTGCAGTATGAAGATAACCTGCAGCTGCTGCTCGGGAGGCAGCGGCGGGCCGGCCAGATCGTCGGCGTTCAGTACTACCTCTATGCCGCTCTGACGCCTGAAGCGTACAACCGTGGCCTCGACGGCGGTAAGCAAATCACCCTGTTCAAGCCGGCTGCGAAAATTACCCAGCAACTCGCGTACATCCTGGTAGCTTTCATCGACCCCGGCACGCAGCAAAGGCACGATGTCGTTGATCTCGACCAGGTCGCCGCGGCCGGCGGCCTGATCAAGCAACTGCAGCTGCAGGTTAAGAAAATTCAGGCCTTGCGCGATGCTGTCGTGCAGACCCTGTGCCATGAGGTTACGTTCGTGCACCATGGCGAGCTTGCGGGCCACGGCGCTCAAGCGGCGGTTCTCCAGGGCAACACCCAAGTGCTGGCCCAGCGTTTCGAGCAGATGCCGCTCTGCATTGCTCAGTGCAAGGGTGTCCCGGAAATGCAATGAAAATGAGCCCAGCACTTCTTTTTGCGCCTGTATGCGAAAGACCGCCAGGCTGCGGAAGCCTTCTTTGGCGCATTGAAAGTTTGTGGGAACCTGGGCTTTCTGTATGTCATCGACAAACAGTATTCCGTTGCGGGTGGCTGTTCCACAGAAGCATCCGCCGACCTTCATGCAATGCTCGGATCGATCGTGCGCGTCGGACAGGCCGCGCGAAACCACCATGGTAAGGTGCTCCCCCTTGGGATCAAGGGTACGTATGGTGCCGCCGCCGGCTCCGAACTGCTGGATGACCCGATCCAGGAATCCCCCGCACATATCTTCGATTTCGTTGGGCTGGTTCAGAAAGGCGGTGATATCGTATAGGGCTCCGAGCTCCTGGTTCTGTTCGGCAAGCTGCGCCGTTTTCTCGAGCACCCGTGCTTCAAGATCGCCATACAGGTCTTCAAGCTCATCGGCCATACGATTGAAGCCACTGGCCAGAACACCGAACTCGTCCTGAGTTTCAACGGGCAGCCTCACGCCGAACTGGCGCGCCGCCATACTGCGCAGGCCATCGCCCAGCCTGAGAATGGGAAAGATGATCCACAAGTACAGCAGATAGATCATGGTCAGCGTGCCGATACCTGCAATCACGCTCAGTATGCCTTGCGTCAGGCGCAGCAGCGACAGCTTGCTGGAGCTATCGGCCTCTAACATGCTGACCAGCTTATCGGCCTGCATGACAAAGTCGGGCAAGATCTGCAAATAGGTGGAACTGCTGACCTGGTTCAAAGACTGCAGCGCTGCGGGCACCATGTCTTGCTCCCACATATGCGCTACCTTGTCCATTTGCGCAAGCACGGCAGGATCTTCCGGAAGAAACAACGGCCGGGCCGGGTTCCCGCGTACCAACTGCGTCAGAATGCCCTCTTGAATCGTGATTTGTTCGTGCAGGTGCCCGCCATGGCTGCCGACCGGCGCCTCACGCGCTTTGGCAAGTTCCACCGCCACCAGGTTGGCACGCATGCGCAGACTGCCCGCATCGTTGATGGCTGCGCCGGCGCCTTCCATTTGCCATGACAGCCATAGTGTCCAGGCAATCATGGACAACACGACGACCAGCGCAACCGCCGAACTGGCGATGATGCGTGTAGAGAGCCGGTCGCGTAGCGCAGGCTGATTGGAAAGCACTGTCGTGTCGTTCATTTCATTGGCATTACATCATCAGCGACTGCATCGGCGACCTGATATGTTCGAAAGTATTGACCAAACGCAACAAACTGCACGCAAAATGGTCTATTGCACCAGCAGGCTGTCGGCACCTAGCAGATCCATGCCCTCGATATGAGCCCGGCCCACCAGCAGCTTTAGATACTGCTTCCAGGCGGTGTCGCGGCTGGTCGCCGCCAGGGCAAGCGCAATGCCGGACGCAACGGTATCGTAAGGCTGCAGCCTGCCCTCGACACGCCGGTTCACCCTGACGATATGAAGGCCGTAACGGGTTTCCAGCAAGCGCGGCAACAACTGATTTTCCTGCATGGCAAATACCACGCGCTCGAACTCTGGCACGGTATCGCCACGCGTCAGCTGGCCCAGACTGCCGCCGACCGCGCCAGACGGACAGTTGGACAGCGCCCGCGCCTTTTCGGCAAACAGGGCAGGCTCGGCAATCAGCTGATTCAGGGTGTCTTGCGCCAGGCTGCGCAAGGCATTCAGGTCGACCCTGGGGGTGACCTGGAACAGAATATGATCCACTTCCAGCAACCGCCCTACCGTGTACCGGTCGGGATGCTGTTCGTAGTAACGCCGGCAGGTCGCCTCGTCGGCGACCGGCGCACTGGTTTCCTGTTCAAGCAACGCTTCTATCGTTGCCTCGTCGTCGGCACCGCTTATGCCCAGCCTGGCGGCTTCGTCGAGCAGCACCCGGCTCAGCACCAGGGCGGTCATTGCGCTTTGCACGGGATGCTCCGCTGCGGAATGCAGTGGCAATTCCTGCTCCATCTGGGCATCGGTCAGTTCAATACCATTTACTTTTACAGTCATACCGGACTCCAGTTTGGCAACCGCCTTAGCGTGGACGAACGAGTTGCCAGGCGCGCCCCAGGTAGCCCACCGAGGCAAATCCGCTCCATACGTGAACAAGGCGGGTGAACGGAAAGATCACGAACAGCGTCATGCCCATGAACAAATGTGCCTTGAACAGTACCGGTGCTTCGGCGACATAAGCAGCGGCATCGCCACGGAAAGTGAAAATATGCTGGGCCCAATGCATGAGCTGAACCATCATGTCGCCATCAAGGTGGCCGGCCGACACGATTATTGTGGACAGGCCCAGCAGCAGCGTAAGCAGTATCCAGACCAGCAGGATCTTGTCGCCCGTACGGGTAACGGCAGCAATACGCGGATCGGTCAGGCGACGGTGCAGCAGAATAAGCAGGCCAATCAGACACATCGTGCCCATAACGCCGCCCGCAACCATGGCAACGATCTGCTTGACGCTGTGCGACACGCCCAGCGTGTCCCAGACAATGACCGGCGTCAGCAGGCCCACCAGATGGCCAAAGAACAGGCCGATTATGCCAATATGGAACAGCACGCTGCCCTGGCGCAGCCTGCCCTGGTACAGCAGTTGCGAGCTATCGCTTTTCCAGGTGTATTGCTCGCGTTCAAACCGCAGCAGGCTGCCCAACAGGAATATGATCAGGGCTATATATGGATAAATACCGAAAATGAATTGATTGAACATATTCATGGTGCATTCCTTAATAGTCAGCCTGCTGCTGCGCGAGGATAGAATCTGAGGGTGTGTTCACCGGTAACCGATGGGCGCAGCAAGGGTTCGACGCCGTCGGCGCCCACGCCAAAGGTTTCCATGGCTTCGTCCATATCACGCACTGGCGGCTCAGTCTGCGGCCGGGGTTCGACTTGGGTCAGACTGCGCAACACCGTGAATACCTCGGCGTAGGGGCTGTCATTGCGGCCCAGCCTGTCGCCTATGGCGGCCAGCACATGAATGGCTTCGCCCAGCAGCAGTTCGGCCACTTCGGGCTCAAGCAGGCTCAGGTACTCCAGAAACAACGGCACATGATCAGGCAGCTCGGCGGTTGCGGGCTCGAATCCGTGGCTGCGATATTCCTGCAGCAGATCGACCATGGCCTGTCCGCGATCGCGGCTTTCGCCGTGCACATGCTCGAACAAGTGCAAGGAATGAGCCGGGCTGCGATCGAAGGTAGCCACATAGTTTTCCTGTACGGCGATCAGGTCGCCTGCCTCCAGGAATTGCATCAGGGGTTTGAGCTGGCGGGCGGCGTCGGGCCAGCCCTTCAGTGCCTCTTCGATTTCGGGCAAGGCATCAAGCATGTCCTGCTCCGGATAATCTAATAGTGCGGAAAGTATCCGATAAAGAAGCATGATGAACTCCTACCTGGCGACCACAGTCGGCTTTTTGCGCGACTTGGGCATTTCCGTAAAGATCTTGCTGCCTTGCGGCTTGCGGCCGAAAAGACCGGGTTCGGAAACGCCGCCGGAGCAGCCATTGCCGAAAGTGAAACCGCAGCTGCCTTTCTCGTTAAAGCTGTCTTCGACCATTTCCTTGTGGCTGGTCGGAATGACGAACCGGTCTTCGTAGTTGGCAATGGCCATGATCTGGTACATATCCTCGACTGTTGCGGCATCGAGCCCAACGGCATCAAGTACCGAGGTATCGCTTACGCCATGCACGGTTTCGGAACGTTTGTAGGCACGCATGGCCAGCATCCGCTTGAGCGCATGCACCACGGGTTCCTCTTTGCCGGCAGTCAGCAGGTTGGCCAGATAGCGCACCGGTATGCGCAGGCTGTCCACATCGGGGATCACGCCATTGACGCCGAAGGTGGTGTGCGGCATGCGGCCGGCTTCAGCCGCCGACTGTATGGGCGACAGCGGCGGGATATACCACACCATGGGCAGCGTACGGTATTCCGGGTGCAGCGGAAACGCCACCTTCCATTCGCACGCCATCTTGTACACAGGTGAACTGCGTGCGGCCTTAAGCCAGCTTTCGGGTATGCCCTGCTTGCGGGCCTCGGCGATGACTTCAGGCGAGTGCGGATCAAGAAAGACGCCCAGCTGCTCTTCGTAAAGGTCTTGCTCATCGGGTGTCGATGCCGCGCGCTCAATCTGATCGGTGTCGTACAGCAACACGCCCAGGTAGCGGATGCGCCCTACACAGGTTTCAGAGCAGACCGTGGGCTCCCCGGCCTCGATGCGCGGATAACAGAAGGTGCATTTTTCAGCCTTGCCGCTTTCCCAGTTGTAATACACCTTTTTATAAGGACAGCCCGAAATGCACATGCGCCAGCCCCGGCACTTGTCCTGGTCGACCAGGACGATGCCGTCGTCTTCGCGCTTGTAAATAGAGCCCGAAGGACAGCTGGCCACGCAGGTCGGATTCAGACAGTGCTCGCACAAGCGCGGCAGGTACATCATGAAGGTATTCTCGAACGTGGAATACATTTCCTTTTGCACGCCCTCGAACAAGGCATCCTTGCTGCGCTCGGCAAACTCGCCGCCCAGATCATCCTCCCAGTTGGGACCCCAGGTAATTTTTTCCATCTTCTGGCCCGTAAGTACAGAGATGGGGCGCGCCGTGGGAGGCGTCTGGCTGAGCGGCGCGTTCTGCAGATGTTCGTAGTCGTAAGTGAAGGGTTCGTAGTAATCGTCGACCTGGGGCAGATTCGGGTTGGCGAACAGGTTGGCCAATATCCGCAGCTTGCCGCCCTGGCGCGGCTGCAGCTTGCCTTGAGCGTTGCGGATCCAGCCGCCCTTCCATTTTTTCTGGTTTTCCCACTCCTTGGGATAGCCGACACCGGGTTTGGTTTCTACATTGTTGAACCATGCATATTCAACGCCGTCGCGGCTGGTCCAGACATTCTTGCACGTGACCGAGCACGTATGACAGCCTATGCATTTGTCCAGATTCAGCACCATGCCGATTTGTGCACGGATCTTCATTTTTCTGCTCCTTCGTCCATTGCTTCCTGTTCGAGCGGACCTTCCATCCAGTCGATCTTTGTCATTTTCCGGAGCACCACGAACTCATCGCGATTGCTGCCCACTGTGCCGTAGTAATTAAAGCCGTAGGCCTGTTGGGCATACCCTCCTATCATGTGCGTGGGCTTGAGCACCGCACGCGTCACCGAGTTGTGTATGCCACCACGCTTGCCGCTGGTTTGCGCACCCGGCACATTCACGATTTTTTCCTGGGCGTGGTACATCAGGCACATGCCCACCGGCACGCGCTGACTGACCACCAGCCTGGCAGTCACGACACCATTGACGTTGAAGACTTCCACCCAGTCGTTATCGACCAGGCCAGCCTGTTTCGCCTCGATCTCGGAAACCCAGACGTGGGGTCCGCCGCGACTGAGCGTGAGCATGCGCAGATTGTCGGAATAGGTGCTGTGTATGCCCCACTTCTGGTGCGGCGTGATCCAGTTCAGCACCAGTTCGTGCTCGCCATTGGAATAGCGGTTCAGCATGGGCTGCACTGTTTTGGTGTCGACTGCGGGCTTGTATACGCAAAAGCCTTCGCCGAAATCCAGCATCCAGCGATGATCCTGGTAGAACTGCTGGCGACCGGTCAGCGTGCGCCAGGGAATCAGCTCATGCACATTGGTGTATCCCGCGTTATAGCTGACCTCTTCGCTTTCAACACCCGACCAGGTGGGCGAGGAAATAATCTTGCGCGGCTGCGCCTGTATGTCACGAAAGCGGATCTTGTCGTGCTCGCGGCCCAGTGCCAGGTGATCGTGATCAATACCGGTAATTTTGGACAAGGCCCGCCAGGCCTTGAGCGACACATGACCATTGGTTTCGGGAGCAAAGGTCAGGATCATTTCGGCCGCGTCTATGGCTGTATCCAGCCTGGGCCGGCCCAGGCTGACGCCCGGCTCGGACACCAGCTTGTTGATGCCGCCCAGTTCCTTGACCTCGTGCCCGGTGTTCCAGCCTATACCCTTGCCGCCGTTGCCCAGCTTGTCGAGCAAGGGACCCACCGACGTGAACTTGCGATAGATGTCCCGATAGTTGCGCTCGACAACCGTCATGGTGGGCGCGGTCTTGCCGGGGATAAGGTCGCATTCGCCATGCTTCCAGTCTTGCGGCTCAAATGGCTGGCCCAGCTCTCCGGGCGTGTCGTGCATAAGCGGCGCCAGCACGATATCGTTGCGCGTGCCCAGATGCTCGCCGCCGATCTCGCTGAATTTCTGCGCCAGCAGCTTGTAGATTTCCCAGTCGCTCTTGCTTTCCCACAAAGGCTGCACCGCCTCGCTGAGCGGGTGAATGAAGGGATGCATGTCGGAGGTGTTCAAGTCGTCTTTTTCGTACCAGGTTGCCGTAGGCAAAACAATGTCGCCATAAAGACAGGTGGTACTCATGCGAAAGTCGAGCACGGTGAGCAGGTCGAGCTTGCCCTGTGCGCCCTCTTCACGGAAACGAACCTCGGAAGGCTTGATGGCATGGCTTGCATCGCTGAATACGGCATTCTGCGTGCCAAGCAGGTACTTGAGCAGGTACTCGTGCCCCTTGCCGCTGGAACCCAGCAAGTTCGAACGCCATACAAACATATTGCGCGGAAAGTTGGCCGGATTGTCGGGATCGTCGCAGCTCATGTTGAGCTTGCCGCTTTTCAGGGCCTGGACGGTGTAGGCTACAGGGTCTTCGCCCTGTGCCTGCGCCTGAGCGACAACGTCGAGCGGATTGGTTTCCAGCTGGGGTGCGGAAGGCAGCCAGCCCATGCGCTCGGATTTGGCGTTCAGGTCTATCATGCTGAGCTTGTCATAGTCAGCCGCATTGGCCGTGGATGACAGGACCTCATCCACCCCCAGTTTTTCATGCCGCCACTGATTGCTGTGGGCGTAGAAGAAAGATGTGCCATTCATCTGGCGCGGCGGACGGGACCAGTCAAGCGCAAATGCCAGCGGTGCCCAGCCGGTTTGCGGGCGCAGCTTCTCCTGCCCCACATAGTGGGCCCAGCCGCCTCCGCTTTGCCCCACGCAACCGCACATGACCAGCATATTGATGATGCCGCGATACGCCATATCCATGTGATACCAGTGGTTAAGACCGGCACCGACAATGACCATGGATTTGCCGTGGGTGTCGTGGGCATTCTGGGCGAACTCGCGGGCCACCTGCACCACGCGTTCGCGCGGGACGGTGGTGTATTTTTCCTGCCATGCAGGGGTATAAGGGATGTCGTCATCGAAATCGGCGGCCACGTTCGGGCCGCCCAGGCCGGCATCGACTCCGTAGCTTGCCATTTGCAGATCGTATACCGTGGCCACCAGCGCGGTGGTGCCATCGGCCAGCAGCAGCTCTTTGACCGGCACACGCCGTATCAGGACGTCATCGTGATCACCCGCGAAATACGGGAAGGCCACATCGGCAACGGAATCGTAGCCGTCGATCAGGCTGAGCCTGGGCACGATTTCCTGACCGCTGGCGGCATCCTTCAGTTCGAGGTTCCAGCGCCCTGCCTTGCCGCCCGACCCGGCGCTTGCTTCGCCCCAGCGCAAGCCTATGGTGCCGTTGGGAACCACCAGTTCACCGGTAAGTTCGTCTATCAGCAGGGTCTTCCATTCAGGATTGTTGTCCTGGCCCAGCGCATTGTTCAGGTGCGAAGCCCGCAGGAAATGGTCGGGTACGAGCTTGCCTTCGTGCTGCCTGAGCATGACCAGCATGGGCATGTCGGTGTACTGGCGAGCGTAGTCGCGGAAGTAATCGGACTGCCCGGAAAGGTGGAATTCCTTCAGGATTACGTGACCCATGGCCATGGCTAGCGCTGCATCGGTACCCTGCTTGGGCGCCAGCCATATATCGCCGAACTTCACCATTTCACCAAAGTCGCTGGACACCGCAACCGTTTTGGTGCCCTTGTAGCGGACTTCGGTATAGAAGTGCGCATCGGGCGTGCGCGTCTGGGGTACGTTAGAGCCCCACACCATCAGATAGGTCGAGTTGTACCAGTCGGCCGATTCGGCAACGTCGGTCTGCTCGCCCCACACCTGGGGGCTGGCGGGCGGCAGATCGCAATACCAGTCATAGAAGCTCAGGCATACCCCGCCTATCAGGCTAAGGTAACGCGAACCGGCGGCGTAGCTGACCATGCTCATGGCCGGTATGGGAGAGAAGCCCACGATGCGGTCCGGGCCGAATTTGTCTATGGTGTAGGCATTGGCGGCGGCGACGATCTCCATGGCAGTATCCCAGTCGGCACGCACAAAGCCGCCCAGGCCACGCACGGACTTGTAGTGCCTGGCCTTATCGGGGTTTTGGCTGATCGATGCCCACGCGCTGACCGGGTCCATGGTTTTGCGCGCCTCGCGCCACATGGCCATGAGGCGACCGCGTATCATGGGATATTTCACGCGCTGTGCCGAATACACATACCAGCTGTACGAGGCGCCACGCGGGCAACCACGGGGTTCGTGGTTGGGAAGGTCTGGTCGGGTGCGCGGATAGTCGGTTTGCTGCGTTTCCCAGGTAATCAGGCCGTTCTTGACATAGATTTTCCAGGAACAGGAACCCGTGCAGTTCACACCGTGGGTGGAACGCACGATTTTGTCGTGCTGCCAGCGGCTGCGATAGGTGTTTTCCCATTTGCGGTCTTCATTGACGACTTCGCCATGCCCTCCCGAAAAGGTGGACTGGACACGTGACATGAATTTCAGTCGGTCGAGGAAGTGGCTCATTCATTTCTCCGTACTGCCGAGGAGATCGGCGCTGTAGCTTTTATGTATGTGGTTACTGTATTTATTTATCGAGATACGATCTATTCGTCGGTATGGGAATATGGCCAGTGCAAAGTGACGAGCAGCCATAGTCCATATGAACTAGTCACCTCGGGCCTTCAGCATGGCATGGCAGCGTTCTTGCGTGAGTAGAACCACCAGGTAATGCCTACGCAGCTGATATAAAACGCAATGAAGCAGAACAAGGCTGCAGACACCCCGCCGGTAAGATCTATCGATGTGCCAAAGCTTCTCGGGATGAAGAAGCCGCCATAGGCACCTATGGCTCCGGAGAATCCCAGCACGGCCGCCGACTCCTTGCCGGCGTCGATAACGGCCTGCCGGGCTGCTTCTTCGCCCCGGCCCTGAGCGGCGCGCTGGCGCTCGGTCAGGAAGATGACCGGTATCATGCGGAAAGCGGAGCCGTTGCCTATGCCGGTCAGGGCGAACAGCACGACGAAGAGCGCCAGGAATCCGGAGAAATTACCTGCCTGCCCATCGGCCGGAATAAAGAACAGCAGACCCACGACGGCAGCAATCATGCCCAGAAAGGTGTAATAGGTAACGCGCGCACCGCCCAGTTTGTCGGATACCCAGCCGCCCAGCGGACGCGTCAGTGAGCCGACCAGCGGGCCCAGGAAGGCGTAGGCCATGGGATCGACTGCGGGGAACAGGGTCTTGGTCAGCATGGCAAAGCCTGCCGCAAACCCGATGAATGAACCGAAGGTTCCCACATACAGCCAGCACATCAGCCAATTGTGCTTGCGTCGGAAAATCACCGCCTGATCGGCAAACGAGGCCCTGGCCTCGGCAATATCATTCATGCCGAACCAGGCTGCGATCGACGCCGCCAATATGACAGGCACCCAGATAAAGCCGGCATTCTGCAGCCAGAGGCTATGTTCGACACCATCGGCCGTGTAGGTCTGTGGCGCACCACCCAGTGCGCCGAACACGCCCACCGAAATGACCAGCGGCACGACAAACTGGGCAATCGACACACCCAGATTACCCACGCCGGCATTCAGGCCAGTGGCCAGCCCCTTCTTGGACTTGGGAAAAAAGAAACTGATGTTGGCCATGCTGGAGCTGAAGTTCCCGCCGCCCAGGCCGCACAGCAGCGCAAGCGCCAGCAGCATGGGATAAGACGTGGACGGGTCGCGCAGCGCAAAACCCATACCCAGCGCGGGTATCAGCAAGGTCGCGGTGGAAATAGCCGTCCAGCGCCGTCCACCAAAGATGGGCACCAGAAAGGAATAGAAGATGCGCAGTGTCGCGCCCGACAGCGCTGGCAACGCCGTCAGCCAGAACAGCTGATTCTTGGAAAACTGGAAGCCGGCGCGGTCCAGATTCACCACTACCACGCTCCAAAGCATCCAGATACTGAAGGCCAGCATCAGCGCAGGGATCGAGATCCACAGATTACGGTGCGCCACCCGTGAACCGGTAGATTTCCAGAACACCACATTCTCGGGGTCCCAACGAGTAAGGACTTGACTGCTCATGATTGCACTCACTGAAGAAAGAATAGGCCGGACACCAGGCGGCGCCCGGGAGAATCAGGCCGTGTTGCCCAGTGCACCGGCTTCGCTGCCCTGGCCCAGTGAAGGCCGGAAGCTGTAATGCATCCATACCAGCGACACGCAAACCGTGCCGTACATCAACATGAAGCTGCTGGAACGAATGCCAGTGATATCAAGCAGCGCGCCAAACATAATCGGCAATACAAAGCCGCCCAGGCCGCCCGCCAGGCCGACAATGCCCGAGACGGCGCCGATGTTGTCGGTGAATTCATCAGAGATGAACTTGAACACCGACGCCTTGCCTATGGCCATGGCAATACCCACCACAAACATCAGCACGGTGAAGGATGTAGGGCCCAGGGCAATATGGAAAGTCTGTGGCCCCGTGGCCGTCTGTATCGTGAATTCAGTCTGGGGATAGCTGAGCAAAAAGAACGCTACCCAGCACACCCACATGACCCACCAGGTGGTCTTGTATGCCCCGTAGCGGTCGGAAATCCAGCCACCCAGGGCGCGCAGCACACCACCGGGCAACGAGAAGCAGGCGGCCAGGAAGGCGGCGACCTGAATATCGAAGCCGTACTCGCCGATGTAGTACTTGGTCATCCACAGGGCCAGCGCGACATAGCCGCCGAACACCACCGAGTAATACTGGCAATAGCGCCAAACCCGCCTGTCTTTGAGCACCTTCATCTGCTCTTTAAGGCCGACGCTCTTGCCAATGTTGTGAGAGGGATAGGTGGCCGAGAACACCCAGAACAGCAAGGCCGTTGCCAGCAGTGCTGCCGCATAGACCTTGGGAACGATGGTCCAGGCGCCGCCAGCGGCGATGATGAGCGCCGGCGCCACAAACTTGGTAATGGCCGAACCCGAGTTCCCCGCCCCGAACACCCCCATGGCAAAGCCCTGCTTGTTGCGGGGAAACCAGCGCGCCACATAAGGCGTACCGACCGAGAACGACCCGCCGACCAGACCGACGAACAAGGCCAGCACCAGGAACTGCCAATATTCAGTGGCATAAGCCATCAGCCATATCGGCACCACGGCCACCAGCATGGTCAGGAAAAATACGATGCGCCCGCCATAGCGGTCGGTCCAGATACCCAAAGGTACTCGCACCAGCGAACCAGTCAGTACCGGCATGGCCGCCAGCAGACCAAACTGGGTTTCGGACAGATTCAGCTGGGTTTTGATGGGAATACCCAGCACGGCAAACATCATCCACACTGCAAAGCAGACGGTGAAGGCGAAGGTGCTGGAAATCAGAACGGTATTTGCTTTGCCGGAACTGGACGCGCTGCTCATGGTTTTGCGCTGCCTTTTCTAATCAACGATGAAGATGACTAAAGCATAGGTGGCAGCGACCTGCGGGACTATTCCTCTGTGGAACAGTGCCGCCGCAGCAATGGGACTAGTCATTTGTCATGAGTGCTAGCCGATATGGCTATGCACGGCACACGGATCAAATTTCCCGCCCCACCGCCCTTACGCTGTGAGATTTAAAGGAATTTCTTGTGACCGGACGCCTGAGCCTGCTGGCCTTCGTGGCGGCAAGCGGCGCTGTGCATGGCCTGCCGCAGATGCCTGGCCGCGCCTGGTTGCTGGGCCTGTGTTTCTCGGCAACGGTATTTACGGCGTTTGCGGGAAGGTATTTGCCCGTGCGGCGCCGCTGGCAACTGCTGGCACCGCTCTGGATGGCAATAGCAGGCTTGCTGCTGACCATCGTGCGCGTTGAACACCGTCTGGCCGATGCCCTGCACTTCGATAATGAAAACAAGGTTTCGCGGGTCGTGCTGCGGGTGGCCGGCCTGCCCAGGCTGGGGCCCGACAGCCGCCAGTTCGAAGCCGAAGTGATTTCCTCCATACCCGACGGGGTGCCGTCACGCATACAGGTGTCGTGGTCCGCCGGAAAATGGGCTGGCCCCTATGGACGTGCCGATCGCACACCAGCCGATTTTCCCGAGCTGATTCCGGGTCAGGTATGGCGCATGGCCTTAACGCTAAAGCCGCCGCACGGCACACGAAACCCGCAGCTCTTTGACTATGAATCCCATGCCTTTGCCCAAGGCATCCGGGCCCTGGGCAATGTGCGTGGCACACCCAAATATCAGCATGACGAGCCATGGGCAAGCTTGCCCGTCGTCGCGCAAAGGGCCAGATACCGGGTGCGCGCCGCCATGCAGCCCTATCTGCAGGACAAGCGCTATGGCGCGGTGCTGCTTGCGCTTGCCATAGGCGACCAGGCCAGCGTGCCGGCTTCCGACTGGATAGTCTTTAACCGCACTGGCATTACGCATCTGGTGTCGATCAGCGGCTCGCACATCACCATGATTGCCGCCCTGGGCGGCTTGGCGACCTTATTCCTGTGGCGGCGCATGCGCTGGCGTGGTGCGGCCCTGGCCGAACGCCTGCCCGCTCAGGTGGCTGCGGCCATGGCTGCCTTGCTGATCGCCTGGCTGTACTGCCTGCTTGCGGGCTGGGGGGTGCCCGCCCAACGCACCTTCTTCATGCTGGCCGTGATCGCTGCAACATATCTCTTACGGATATACATGACGCCGTTCAGGCTACTGGCTGTCGTGGCCTTTGTGCTGGTAGTGCTGGATCCCTGGGCATTGCGTGCCAGTGGCTTCTGGCTGTCGTTCGGCGCGGTCTGCATACTGATGGCCAGCAGCAGCTGGTACGGCAGCGCAGTCGGCCGGTCGCGCCCTGGCAAGCGCGAACGCTTGCGCGGGATGCTGTCGACAGCATCCCGCTTGCAACTTGCTATTACCGCAGGGCTGATGCCTTTGCTGGCCATTATTTTCCACGAGGTTTCGCTGACATCTCCGCTGGTCAACGCCTATGCCATTCCTGTCATCAGCCTGCTGGTCACCCCGCTGGCCCTGCTGCTGGCAGGAGCAGCCGCAGTACCGGGGCTGGAGGCCGTCGCATCTGCCTTCGCCTGGCTGGGTCACGCCGCACTGCATGCCATCATGATTCCCACGGTCTGGTTATCTGAACTGAAGGTGGCCAGCTTCAATGTGGCGGCTACGCCCTGGTGGCTGACGCTAGTAGCCATACTGGGCCTGATGCTGGCAACCTTGCCCTACGGCTTTCCAGGCCGGCGGATGGCCTGGCTGCTGATGCTGCCTGCATTGCTGTGGCGACCCGGCGGCCCGCCCGAGGGCGGCTGGAATCTGCACGCCCTTGACGTCGGGCAAGGCAGTGCCATCGTGGTGCAAACCCGCCATCATGCCGTGTTGTTCGACACGGGCTTGCGCAGCAGCACCAGCTCTGATGCGGGCATGCGTGTGATCTGGCCCTTTCTGCGCTCGCAAGGCATCAGTCGCCTGGGAGCGCTGATCGTTTCACACGCCGATATCGATCATGCCGGCGGTGTGCGCAGCGTACTTGAAGCGCTGCCTGTCGCCCAATCCTACAGCTCCTTCGACCTGCTGAACTATCTGGAGCGTGAGGCGGGCTTGCTGGGCATGCCCGGACAGCTGCCGCCCCTGCCACCTGCCATGTCTGCATGCGAATACGGCATGAACTGGCATATTGATGGTGTAACGTTTGAATTTCTGTGGCCCACGGCCAATAGCGCGAGGTCCAGGCCGAAACCACAGAAGCAGGCGCGCAATGCCCAGGCGTGTGTACTGCGCATAAGGGGCCGCCACCACAGCGCCTTGCTGACCGGCGATATAGGCAGCCGGCAGGAATCAGCCCTGGTCGACAGGGGTCTGGGTCAAATCGATGTCGTCATGGCGGCGCATCACGGGTCCAAAACCTCATCCAGCCCGGCTTTTATTGCGCAGACCTTGCCGGCACATGTGGTGGCGCAGGCCGGCGCGTGGAATCGCTATGGCCATCCTGCCCAGGATATACAAGCGCGCTGGGAAGCCGGCGGTGCCCGGTTCTGGCGTACCGACCAACACGGCGCGGTCAGCGTGTATTCACGCCATGCAGGCTTGCAGGTGCGCAGCGAAAGAATGGCGGCACGCCGTTATTGGCAGCGCCGGATTCCCGCCGATTAATAATCGTGCCGGACCAAACCGGGGCCCCGAAAAAGTCAGCCCAGCAGCCCCAGCAGTCGCCGCAGCTCGGTCTGCTCGGCGGTCGTCAGCCTGGCGCTGATCCTGGCATCGTGCGCCTGTATGGCCTGGGCAATGCCCGTCAGTGCCTTTTTCCCCACGCTGGTCAGGGCCAGCACATGGGCACGCTTGTCCACCTCTGAGTCAGTGCGGCTCACGAAGCCCAGCTTCTCCAGCGAATTAACCACTTCAACCGCACCTGACCGGGCAATGCCCATGGCTGCCGCCAGCTCGGTCAACTTCATTCCCGCGTTGTTGTCGATGATGATCATGGCCGAAAAACGTGGCGGTGTAATGGACCACGACTCCATCGTGTCCAGGAAGTCCTGGTAAATGCGAATTTGCGCACGCCGCAAGGCATAGCCCATCAGATCTTCCAACAAGCCGTACTCCACTCCCGGAACCTGGGCGCCGGTGGACTCGCCCCGCTGTGCGGGCCGTCTGTGCTGGGGACGTGAACTGGGTTTTCTGGACAAGTCGGTTCCTGATCGGGTTGCAAGGTGTGCAGCTTAAACGCATAGGATCAACTTCGGGTTTCTGCGCCTTAATCTGCATCAATAATAGGGGTAAATCCTGATAGGTGTTAACCCCTGTCACATTGTTATGATACATAACAATAAAGGAGAGTGGATTTGAAAGTCATCATCGTCGGCGCAGGCATAGGCGGCTTGTCACTGGGATTGATGCTGCAGCAACGTGGCATCGAGTGCGATATCTTTGAAAGCGTGCGCAGCTTGCAGCCGCTTGGCGTTGGTATCAACCTGCTGCCCCACGCCGTCAATGAATTGAATCAGCTTGGCGTGCTCGATACGCTTGCTGCAAAAGCCATCACCACGTCTGCCCTGCACTACTACAACCGTCATGGCCAGCCTATCTGGAAAGAGCCACGGGGCCTGGCAGCGGGCTATCCCGTACCGCAACTTTCCATACATCGTGGCGAACTTCAGCTGTCGTTGGCCGACATCGCCATACAGCGCCTGGGCAGTGACCGTATCCATACCGGCATGGCCTTTGAGTCGCTCAAACAGGATGCGGACGGCGTGACCGCCGGCTTCCGCGATCGCAACACCGGCAATATGGTTGAAGTTCGCGGCGATCTGCTCATCGGTGCAGACGGTATCCATTCGGCTGTTCGCCGGCATTTTTATCCACAAGGCGATGCCCTGCGTTTTTCGGGACGCATGCTATGGCGTGCAGTAACCGACAGCGAACCCTATCTGGATGGCAAGACCATGTTCATGGCCGGCCACCAGGACCAGAAATTCGTCTGCTACCCCATTTCCGAACCCATGCGCCAGCAGGGACGCTCACGCATCAACTGGATTGCCGAGCTGCGCGTACCCGATCCCGACCTGCCCAGCACCGACTGGAATCGTGTGGTAGACGCTTCCGTGTTCGCCGACCGGTTTGCCACCTGGAAATGGGACTGGATAGATATTCCCTCGGTGATCAGCGGTGCCGAAGCCATCTACGAGTTCCCGCTGGTCGACAAAGACCCGCTGCCGCGCTGGACACATGAGCGCGTTACCTTGCTGGGCGATGCTGCTCACCCCATGTATCCCATAGGATCCAATGGCTCGGCGCAGGCCATACTCGATGCGCGCTATCTGGCAGACAGACTGCAGACCTTGCGCTCGCCGGGCAAAGCCAGCATTGAGCTGGCCCTTAAGGAATACGAGGCCGAACGCCTGCCCATCACAGCCGGCATCGTCTTGCGCAATCGTCTGAACGGTCCTGAGCAAGTGATGCAACTGGCGCATGAACGGGCGCCGGAAGGCTACTCTCATATACACGACGTGGTTTCCGAGGCCGAGCTCAACGAGATCTCTGCACGCTACAAACGCCTGGCCGGTTTCGATCCGGCCGCGCTGAAAGCCCGGCAATGATGCCGCCCCAGTCTTGTCAGCAAGGAATAATCAAATGACTACTCCCGCCTTACCCCCCGAGCTTGAGCATGTGGCCACCATTGTTGTTGACGTGGCTGCCCCGCAGGAAGTGGGCCATACGCCGGGCGGAAGACGCCGCGTCATTCCCATTACCGGTGGCGTCGTGACCGGCAAGCTGTCCGGGCGCATTCTGCCCGGCGGCGCCGATTTCCAGATCATACGTTCCCACACGTTTACCGATATTCACGCCCGTTACGTCATAGAAACCGATCAGGGCGAGACGGTTTATGTAGAAAACACGGGTATACGCACAGGTTCGGCCGAAGATATCGCGGCCCTGGCCCACGGCAAACCCGTGGATCCGGCGCGCATTTACTTTCGCAGCTATCCCCGCTTTGAAACAGCGGCCCCACGCCTGGATTGGCTCAACACCCATCTGTTTCTGGGCACCGGCGCACGCTATCCCGACCGGGTGGAACTGAATTTTTATCTTGTTCGCTAATAAAACAAACACAGGAGACTCACCATGAAACCATTACACTTGGGCAAGCTGCTGGCAGCGGCCGGCCTCGCATTGTTTTCCGCGTCGACCCTGGCTGCCTACCCCGAGCAGCCCATCCGCCTGACCGTAGGGTTTCCCGCCGGCACCGGCCCAGACATCGTGGCACGCACTGTAGGCGATCAATTGGCCAAGGAAATCGGCCAATCAGTCGTCGTCGAGAACAAGGCCGGTGCAGGCGGGCAGATCGCCGCCTACTCTGCGGCCAACAGCCCTGCCAACGGCTACAACATCCTGTTGGGCGAAGTCGGCTCCATCAGTATCGCCCCCGAAACCACGTCCACGCTGTCGTACAAGCCTTTGGAACAATTCGATCCCATCACCGAAGCCGTACGTGCCAACTTCGTGCTGGTCACCCCCGCTGACTCTCCGTACAAAACCTTGAAGGAATTTGTCGAAGCGGCCAAGAACAGCAAAGAGCACTTCAACATTGCGACCTTCGGCGCCGGCACACCCGGCCATTTCGGCGCGGAAATGCTGGCTGAAGCCGGTGGTTTCAAGATCGAACCCGTTCATTACCGCTCTACCGGCGATGCAGTGTCGGCCATCATCAGCGGTCAGGTACAAGGTGCTTTTGTCACCACCGCCATGGCAGCGCCCCAGCTGGCAGGCGGAAAAATGGGCGCGCTGGCCATAACCGGTGCCGAGCGCACCAAAATGCTGGGCGACATAGCCACGTTCAAAGAGCAAGGCATGCCCGACGTTGATTTCGGCGCATGGTTCGCCTTCTTCGCGCCCAAGGGCACGCCCGATGCAGCCCTTGATACACTGAACCAGAAAATTGTTGCCGCACTGCAGGCTGACAGCGTGCGCAAGACGCTGGAGGGCAGTGGATTCGTGATTGTGGCCTCTGATCGCAAGGCGACGGGCGATCTGCTGGTCTCCGAGCAAAAACGCTGGGCCAACGTGGTCAAGAAAACCGGCTTCAAGATCAACTAACCTGCGTCAGCCATTCATGGCGGCGAGTCCCAGGCGCGGCAACACCCTCCTGGCATTCGCCGCCGTAACCTTGATCAGATCTGCACGCGCCAGACCTCTTATTCCGGCCATCTCGGTGGCAACACCAGCCACCTCGCCCGGCTCGTTCCTGGCCGTGGCCTGACCGGGCCCGCCCAGCCAGGCAGGCGGAATATCCGGCGCATCGGTTTCCAGCACCAGAGCCTCAAGGGGCAATTGTTCCGCCAGCCGCCTGATCTGCAGCGCCCGCGTAAATGTCATGGCGCCCCCAAACCCCAGTGCGAACCCGTGATCCAGGAACTGACCGGCCTGCTGGAAGCTGCCATTGAAGGCATGTGCGATCCCGCCGATAGCCCCGCGCCTGCGCAAATGCTTGAGCAAGATATCTTGCGAGCGTCGAACATGCAGCAGCACGGGCAAACCATAGCGCTGCGCCAGATCCAGCTGGGCCGCATAGAAGACCTCTTGCTTGTCCCGCACGGCGGGCTCCTTGAGCTGGGGCAGGAAAAAATCCAGACCGATCTCTCCTATGGCGACCAGGCGTGGATCATCCATCGCCTGAACAATCGTCGACTCCAGGACTTCCAGATCGGATGCCTGCGCCTGCGGTATGCATATCGGATGTATGCCCAATGCGTACGCCCCGCCCCTGAAGGAATGGGCCAGGTCACGCACGGTACCAAAATTGGAGCGCGAGACAGCAGGGATGACTATAGCCTTAACTCCTTGTTCCTGCGCCCTTTGGATGACAGCCGGTCGGTCTTCGGAAAACTCTGCAGCATCGAGATGGCAATGCGTATCTATCAGCATAGAACCCCTTTATCTGCCACCCGGAGCAACACTGGCGCAGTGGCTGTTCAGGCCTCGGTGATGGGCGGCGTTTCCGTATCAACCAAACGGCCTTTATCCATATTCAACTGCCGGTGCGCCAATGCGGCAAGCGCCGGATCATGCGTCACGATCACAAACGCGGTTCCAAACTCGCGATTGACGCGGACCAGCAAATCGAACATGCTTTCCGCTGTGTATCGGTCAAGGTTGCCGGTAGGCTCATCGGCCAGCACACAAGTCGGGCGCGTCACCAAAGCCCGTGCCAGCGCCACGCGCTGACGCTCACCCCCTGACAATTGCCCGGGATAGTGATCGATCCGTTCGGCCAGACCCACCTGCTCAAGCACGACTCGTGCCTGCTCACGGGCCTTGGTTCGGCTCTCGCGACGCACGATCAGGGGCATCGCCACATTATCGAGTGCGTTGAATTCAGGCAGCAGATGATGGAACTGGTAAACAAACCCGAGGCTGCGATTGCGCAACTTGCTGCGCTGGGCTTCGTTCAGGCCGGAAGCAGGTTCGCCGTTAATGAACACGGTGCCCGACGTTGCTTCGTCCAGCAAACCCAGTGTGTGCAGCAAGGTGCTTTTGCCGGACCCTGACGCGCCGACGATGGCGATCATTTCGCCCGGATCGACATGCAGGCTGACATCGCGCAGCACCTGTACCTGCCGCCCGCCCTCTTGATAGGTCTTGACCAGATTGCGTGCGCTGAGCGCGTGAATTACCTTGGTATCAGTCATGACGCAGCACCTGTGCCGGTTGCAGGCTGGACGCACGCCAGCTGGGGTACAGCGTGGCCAGCAGGGACAGCACCAAAGAGGTTGCTGCCACAATCGCTATATCTGTTATTTGCGGGTTGGACGGCAGTTCGCTGATGAAATATATCTGCTGAGGAAGGAACTGAATTCCCAGCAAGCGTTCAATGAACGGCACAATGACATCGATGTTATAGGCAAGCAAGGCACCAAAGCCGACTCCCAGCAGGGTTCCCACCACACCGATGAGCGATCCCTGAACCAGGAAGATACGCGCGATTTCTCCGGGGCCGGCGCCCAGGGTACGCAATATCGCAATATCGGATCGCTTGTCCTTGACCGCCATCACCAGTGACGACAGCAAGTTGAACGCGGCGACTGCAACAATCAGAGCAAGGATCAGAAACATCATGCGCTTTTCAGTCTGCACGGCTGCAAACCAGGTACGGTTGTTCTGCGTCCAGTCTTGTGCATGCACAAATGACGGCAGGACATCGCGCAGCTGCTGGGCGACCAGCGGAGCCTGGTGCATGTCGGCAATCCGCAAGCGTACGCCGCTGGCACCACTGTCGCGAAACACCTTGGCGGCATCTTCATACTGAATGAAGGCCAGCGAGGCATCGTACTCGTAGTGGCCGGAAGAAAACAGACCGGTCACAGTGAACTGCCGCATGCGCGGTGTGAATCCTGCCGGAGAAATAGAGCCCTGGGGCGCCATGATCAGCACGGTATCGCCCACGGCTACACCCAGGGTACTGGCCAGCTGGTTACCGAGCACCACAGAAAAACTGCCCGACGTGAGGGTATCGAGCTTGCCCGACACCATCTGCCCTGCCAGATCGGACACTTCGCCCTCGAGCCCCGGATCTATGCCGCGTACCTGTACGCCGCTTAGTGCCGAACCACGTACTATCATGCCCTGGGCCGCCACAAAAGGCGCCGCCCCCTGAACCTCAGGGTTCTGTCTGGCCGTGGCGGCAATCTCACGCCAGTCGGACAAGCCCTGGTCGGGCGCCATGCGGGGCACATAGAGTTCTATGTGGGGCAGCACAGACAGCATGCGATCCCTGACCTGCGTCTGAAAGCCATTCATGACGGACAAGACCACGATCAATGCCGCCACACCCAGCGCAATACCTGCCATGGAACTGGCGGCAATAAACGACACGAAGCGGTCGCCGCGCCCTCCACGTCGTCCAGCACGCGCCAGCCCGGCATAACGGGCCCCTATCCATAATTCATAAGACATCTTTAATGTCACCGTTTCCCATAAACACTACAATTCAGGAATGCGTATCGTACTACCTGGCGCTTTGCCCCACCCTCGCGAAGCACGCGAACTGACTTCCCACCTGCAAACCAGTGCCCCCACCCTGTCGGGCTGGCTGCAGCAGGGGCGCGCGCGGATGATTCCGGCCGACCCTGCCAAGAGCGGCTGCACACCCTTTGAACATTGGCAACTGCTGGCCCACGGCTTTCGCGCCGAAGGTGAGCAGAATTTTGCCACAGGCCTGGGGCCTTTATGGGCGCAAGATGTTGCAGAACAAGACCAGCCAGTATGGCTCGTCGAACTGGTTCATGTATCGCCATCGCGCGATGGGGCGGCCTTGCTGCCCGCCAGCGAACTGGCTGTCACACCAGAACACAGTGTAGCCTTGTACGAATCCGTGCTCGATCTGTTTGCCGAAGCAGGCTTTCACCTGAGCCCGTCCGACACCTCCCATTGGCGTATCACCTTGCCGGAAGGCTATACGCCGGCATGCGCCAGCCCTACTCTGGTTTCCCTCACATCCGTCAATGACTGGTGGCCGCAGGATATCGCCTCGCGCCCCTGGCGGCGTCTGTCCAACGAAGTCCAGATGCTGTGGTTCGAGCACCCCGTCAACCAGCAGCGCTACCAGCAAGGTCTGGCTCCCATCAACAGTCTGTGGCTGTTCGGCGGCGCGCAAGCCCGGCAACTTTCCGGCACCCAGGCATTGTCAGACACTCACTATTACGGCGATCTGCAGGAATTCAGCGTAAAGCAGGACTGGGGCGGCTGGCTGGCCAGCCTTGAGCAACTGGAAAAGCGCGTATTTGCCCCCCTGGCTAACGGCAAAATGCCGGATCTGGTTCTGACCGGCGCAGATCGCATCGTCGAACTGTCGCCCCCCACAACACTGGGCCGATGGGCCCAATGGCTGCCTGGCAGCCGCAACACATGGAGTCGCTGGTGGTCACCCCAAAACTAAGCACGCGCCCGGCAAATTTTGCAGCAGCCAAGGCGCTGGAAGCCGCAGGCATACATCCTTTGCTCTCGCGTCTTTGGGCGGCCCGCGGCGTATCGCATCCTGACGACACACGGCTGGCCTGGGGCGCACTCATCCCTCCGGGCCAACTCACTCAAGTACAGCATGCGGCCAAAGTATTGGCCGACGCGATACAGGCAGGAAAGAAGCTGCTTATCGTGGCTGACTACGATTGCGATGGCGCCACCGCTTGTGCCGTCGGACTGCGCGCCCTGCGCAGCATGGGTGCCAATGTGGATTTCCTGGTCCCCAATCGTTTTGAAACCGGCTACGGCCTGTCGCCCGCTGTGGTAGAGCTGGCCGTTCAGCACACAGGTGGCAAGCCCGACATGCTGATTACCGTTGATAACGGTATCGCCAGCGTGGACGGCGTCGAGGCAGCAAGGCAGGCTGGTATGGACGTGGTCATCACCGACCATCACTTGCCCGGCGACATCTTGCCGCAAGCACTGGCCATTGTTAACCCCAACCAGCCCGGCTGCGGCTTTCCTTCCAAGAATCTGGCCGGCGTGGGCGTGATCTTCTATCTGATGCTCGCCCTGCGCGCCGAACTCAGGCAGCGAGGCGTCTACGCAGCCGATGGTGGACCGCGCCTGGACAATCTGGCTGACCTGGTCGCCCTGGGCACCGTCGCTGACGTCGTAAAGCTGGACGCCAACAACCGCCTGCTGGTAACGCAAGGGCTGCAAAAAATGCGCAGCGGGCGCATGCAAGCCGGCATGCGTGCGCTGTTTGCCGTAGCGGCACGCGAACCACGCCAGGCCAGTTGCTTTGATCTGGGCTTCGCCCTGGGACCGCGCATCAACGCGGCAGGCCGTCTGGCAGACATGAGCCTGGGCATCAATTGCCTGGTCACTGACAACGAAAGCGAAGCCCTGAACCTTGCACGTCAGCTTGAAGCCATGAACCAGGAGCGGCGCAGCATCGAAACCACCATGCGCGAAGAGGCCCTTGCCGCTGTCGAAAGCGCCCATCCCGTTATCGGTGCCAGCGTGTGCGTCTACCACCCCGACTGGCATCAGGGCGTGGTGGGCCTGGTGGCATCGCGGCTCAAGGAAACCTATTGGCGCCCTACCCTGGCCTTCGCCCGCTCCGACACGGGCGAACTGCGCGGCTCGGGCCGGTCGATACCCGATGTACACCTGCGCGATGTGCTCGATCTGGTTTCGAAAAGGAATCCGGGCATTATTCTGAAATTCGGCGGCCATGCCATGGCGGCCGGCCTGACATTGCGGGAAGATGCCTATGATCTGTTCATCCAGTCATTCGACAGCGCGGTCAGGGAAATGAGCGGCAAGGCCAGCTTCGACCCCATCATAGAAACCGATGGTTCACTGGAAACCGGCTACGCCAATCCCGAGGTCGCGGGCCTGCTTCAGCAACAAGTCTGGGGCGCCGGCTTTCCGGCGCCCATCTTTCGCGATACCTTTTATGTGCGCCAGCAGCGTCTGCTCAAGGAAAAACACCTGAAGCTAAGTCTCGAGCGTGGCCACCAGCGCTTTGATGCCATCTGGTTCAACCATGCCCAGATGCTGCCCGAGCAGGCCGACGTGGCCTACAGGCTGGATCGGAATGTCTGGAACGGCGTGACCTCGGCACAATTGATCATCGAACACGCCTGCGCGCCGGAATACTGAAAGCTGGCAAGGTAGCCAGCAGCAGGCCAAACAGCGCAATGGCAAATGCCAGCAACTGCATGCCGCCCAAAGTTTCGTCCAGAAACACAACACCGACCATGGCGGCACTGATGGGCAGCATGACGGTAAAGACGCCGGCCTGGGAAGCCGGCACGGATTTCAGGCCCACCATCCAAAGCCAGACCGTCCAGACGCTGGCGGCCAGCGCGTAGAACAGCAACAGCACCCACATATCCAGCCCCACGCCGGTAAAGTCAAAATGCAGCGCGGTATACAAGCCCATGGGCGTCATCAGCGCAAAGCCCCATAAATTGATGACCGCACTGATGCGCTTGGGGCTGAGCACAGCCGTCAGCTTCTTGCCTATCACGGCATAGGAACCCTCGCACAACACCGCCCCGAAAATCAGCAGATTACCCAGCCACTGACGTTGCAAACCGGCATCGGCGCCGGGCTCTTGCGGAGCCTGAGTGAAGGACAACAGAGTAATTCCCAGCACGCCGCAGGCTATGGCGGCCCAGACTCTGGGGCTGATCGCTTCCTTCAAAAACACCCGACTCAACACCGCAACCGTAGCGGGAATGCAAGACATGATGACACCCGCCGAGACGGCGCTGGTCATGCTGACCCCCACCACCATGCATAGCGTAAAAAGGAAATTACCCAGGAACGATTCAAGAAAAATCAGCCAGCGCGTTTGCGCAGACAAGGCGGGTTCAGTGGCCGGTTTGCGTATCCAGCGCAGCATGGCAACCGCACCAATGCCAAAACGCAGCCAGCCCAGCAGGAATACCGGCAACACCAGCGCCAGGGGTTTGGTCAGTGCCACATACGCGCCGACCAGCGACATGGACAGCGCCAGGCAGGCGTATGCTTTCAGCTGATTGGGCAACAGGCTCATGAAAAACTCGGAATCAAGCAGGCCCTGTATTATGACTTATGCCCTGTACCGTGGCCTGGATACGCAGGACTCATCGCTGAAACCACTTAGCAGTATCAAAATGCGAGTACAATCAGGGTTTACCGCTATACGCCGGCACACACTGCCGGCCTTGTTATTTCTGCCCTGCGCATGATCTGCGCGGCACTTGCCGGCACGCTCCACCCCTCGCGTCTGCCCCGCAACGACCATACCGGTATCCCCATTTATTTTTCAGGCAGCCCTGAAGCATTTCCCGCGCGAATCGCAGGCGATGTGGAACGGCCGCCCAAACCCGTTAAGGAAATTAACCATGCAGGCCATCGCCCGCCTGAGCGCTTTTGTTGGCAAGACATTCGCCATCTGGGTATTGCTTTTTGCAATACTTGCATTTTTCGCCTCCGAGCAATTCACCTGGATCGCACCCTATATCGTCCCGCTGCTCGGAATCATCATGTTCGGCATGGGGCTGACTCTGTCCAAAAGCGATTTTGCCGAAGCCTTCAAACGCCCCGGTACCGTCGCCATCGGCGTACTGGGCCAGTTCATCATCATGCCCTGCCTGGCCTGGCTGCTCAGCACCGCCCTGCAGCTGCCGCCTGAAATCGCGGTAGGCGTCATACTTGTCGGGTGCTGCCCGGGCGGCACGGCATCAAACGTCATGGCCTTCCTGGCGCGCGGCGACGTGGCTCTGTCGGTGGCCATCACTTCAGTCACCACCCTGCTGGCGCCGGTCGTTACGCCTGCCCTGATCTATCTGCTGGCCAGCCAATGGCTGGAAGTCAGCGCATCGGCCATGTTCTGGTCCATCGTTCAGGTTGTAATTCTGCCCATCGTGCTGGGCCTGGTGGCCCAATCGCTGCTGCGCGAGAAGGTCAAGGCTTGCGTGGCCATGCTGCCTCTGGTGTCGGTCGTGTCCATCGTGGCTATCGTCGCCGCCGTGGTAGCTGTAAGTCAGGAAAAAATCGCCACCACCGGCCTGATCATCTTTGCCGTGGTCGTCCTGCATAATGGCCTGGGCTTGTTGCTGGGCTACTGGCTGGGCAAGCTGACCGGGTTGTCGGTTGCCCAGCGCAAGACACTGTCGATAGAAGTGGGCATGCAGAACTCGGGCCTTGGCGCAGCACTGGCCAACGCACACTTTTCACCGTTGGCAGCCGTGCCCAGCGCCATATTCAGCGTATGGCACAACATCTCGGGTCCACTCGTTGCAACGCTGTTTCAGCGCTTCAAAAATGACGATTCCGACGAAAAGGCCAACGACGCCGTCACGGGCGCAGCACAAGCGCGATAGGCAGGCACTTACACGGACTGCGGGGCATCGCCCCCGCACCCCCCTTCGGTCATCATGACAGCCGATGCCTTCTTGATCTCTTCAGGGCTGAGATCCTGAATATGTGTCGCAACTGACCAGCGATGACCAAACGGATCTTCCAGCATGCCATAGCGATCGCCCCAGAACATATCCTGCACGTCCATAATCAGCCTGGCACCCGCTGCCACGGCCTTTTTTGCCGCCTCGTCGGCATCCGGCACATAGAGATGCAGGCTGACGGGTGTACCCTTGAGCGTCTGCGGGCCCAGGGCTCCCCACTGCGGGTTCTCGTCAACCAGGAAGATGGCGGAATTGCCGATATGCAGATAGGCGTGCGCAATCTTGCCATCGGGCCCTTCCATCCGGCCCATCTCGATGGCGCCAAAAGCCCGTTTGTAGAAATCAATGGCATCTGACGCATTGGCACACACCATATGCGGGGTGACTGTACTCATGCCGGCCGGAACGACCTTGATCTTGTCCGGGTCATCAGGATCCAGATCGAACAAGGCTTTCCAGCTCATCATATCGAAGGGTGCCGAAAAGTGTTCATGGGCTATCAGCCACTGGTCGTTCGACTTGCGATAGCTGCTGGTCATGCGCATCCAGGAAGACTGTACATTGCCCTGCTCATCTGTGCCGCCACAGCGTATAAGGCCATGCACGCTGGCCAGGTCGCCCGACACCTGGATATCGAGTTCCCCCGGTTCAAACACCATGGATCCGCCGCACATCTCAAAGCAGCGTTTCCAGTGATCCCTGTAGGCTTGCTGCCCCTTGAACTGAAGTTGAAGTACCGCATCGTAAGCGACCACATCGGGTGTGTAGTGCGCGATGATGGCATCGGCATCCCGTGCCTGGACTGCCGTCAGCCAGCTGGATATTGCCGACTTGACCTGCGCCTGTGCTGCATTTGCTGCTGCATCCATAATAAGTCTCCTGGTTCTGATCAAGGCGTGGCTGCTGTCTGCGGTGATTCCTGCATTGGCGCCTGCCCAAGCCCGCAATTTATCACTAGTTAGTCCTAAAAAACAACCAACTAAAATGTAAATAGGATTTACATAGTAGAATGGCTGCCATGCAAACCAGAAGAAGCTACGACGACGGCTGCGCCGCAGCCCATGCACTCGATCTCATAGGCGATCGATGGGCACTGCTGATTGTGCGCGAGCTGCTGCTGGGGCCAAAACGTTTCTCGGGCTTGCGCAGCGGACTGCCCAACATCAGTCCCAACGTCCTGACGCAACGCCTGAATGAACTGGAAGCCGGCCAGGTACTGCAGCGACGCAAACTGCCACAACCCGCCAGTGCATGGGTTTACGAATTGACCGAGTGGGGTCAGTCGCTTGAGCCCATCCTGCTGCAACTGGCGCATTGGGGTGTGCGGTCGCCTGCGTTCGTGCGCGGAGCTCCACTGGGCATAGACGCCGTTGTGCTATCGCTCAAGGCCATGTTCAGGCCCGACACCGCAACGGGTGTGGATGCGTGTATTCAATTGCATTTCGACAACGAAGTATTCAGCGCCACGATAAAGGATGGCGAGCTGGAAATATTGCGTGGGCCCGCCTTGCGGCCTGCAGCCACACTCTCGACCAGTCCGCAGCGCATGCTGAGCCTGGTCTACGGCAAATCCGATATCGACGAAGTCGTCAGTGCAGGCATGGCCGATTATTCAGGCGACCGCTCGGCGCTTGACGCCTTTTTCTGTGCTTTCGCGCTTCCGCCGCCGGCCCTGCAAAGCGGTGCCTGAAACCGAACCGCCCGCCCTGGCTCAGGCCTGCAAAAAAGGTTCCAGCAACTGCCTTGCCATGTCGGCATAGGCTTCATCCACCAGCAGGATTTGCTCGTTCAGACTGTTGGATACCGGACCCGGATACATGGAACTGAAAGCGCCCCCTTGCATCAGGAAGGGAATTTCGTAAGCCTGCATCAAGGAAACAATCACTGCGGCTTCTGATTCTGATTTTGGCGAATAGATTGGTATCATAATCGTTTGCTCCCCCACTAACGCTTACTGCGATCTTAGCGTTTAATGTTCACGCGTCATACCCGTGCGCAGCTCGAACCACCGATCCAGGCCGGAGAATCTGTTTTTATGGCTGTTTTCGACATCACCCCCATCGTCAGTTCCCTGAATGAAGTTCGTCAGGAATGGCGCGCATCCCAACAGCGCTCACGCGAACCCGGCGGTCGCGAGTTTCCGTCTCCGCAGGCCATCAGCAATATTCTTGACGACCTGAAGGGCGTGCTGTTTCCCATGCGTCTGGGGCCACTCGATCTGCGCCAGGAAAGCGAAGACTTCTATATCGGCCACACGCTGGACTCCGCGCTGCATGCACTACTGACACAAGTAAGGCTTGAGCTGCGTTATCAGCTGCGTCACGAAAAGTTCGACTATAACGAGATTGAAACCCGCGCCGTTGCACTGGTACAAGCTTTTGCCTCGTCCTTGCCTGAAATGCGCCGCCTGCTCGACTCCGATGTACTGGCCGCCTATCAGGGCGACCCCGCCGCTCGCAGTGTTGATGAAGTCCTGTTGTGCTACCCGGGTGTCCTGGCCATGATCCACCATCGGGTCGCTCACCAGTTCTACAAGCAAGACCTGCCCTTGCTGGCTCGCATGACCTCAGAGCTCGCCCATTCGAAAACCGGCATCGACATACACCCCGGAGCCCAGATCGGCCCCTGTTTCTTCATCGATCACGGCACTGGTGTCGTCATAGGTGAAACCGCCATCATTGGCAAGGGTGTGCGTATTTATCAGGCCGTCACGCTGGGCGCCAAACGCTTCCCCACCGACGCCAATGGCAAGATCGAGAAAGGCTTGCCCCGTCACCCCATCGTCGAAGACGATGTCGTTATCTATGCCGGCGCAACCATATTGGGCAGGGTCACGCTTGGGCGGGGTTGCACCATAGGTGGCAACGTCTGGCTGATTAACGACGTGCCTGCAGGCAGCCATGTAACCCAGGCCGCGTCCCAGGGCACACGCACCTGCGATCCTGCTGTCGAAGGCGCTGCCGAATAACCGGCTCCCGAGGGGGGTTACCCCCTTCAGATCAGGTCCAGTCCCTGCAGCATTACCAGCAGAATCAAAGCCGGCGATACGTAGCGCAACAGAAAGAAAATGGCCCGGGCGACTGTGGCATTGCTCAGCTGCCCCTGGTTGGACAATGCCTGAATGAAGCGGTCCACGCCCCAAAACCAGCCTACGAACAAAGCGATGAAAATGCCGCCTGTGGGCAGCAAGATATTGGAAGACAGATAGTCGGCCAGATCAAACATGGTCAGGCCGGCCACCTTGAATTCCGACAGCGTGCTGTGCGACAGCGCGGCACCCGAGCCCGCCACCATCAGCAACACCAGTGTTGCCATGATGGCTTTGCTGCGTGATATGCCCAGCCGCTCATGCAGGATAACGACCGGAACCTCCATCAACGAGAGCATGGCGCCGGTGGCTGCCACTGCGGTCAACACAAAGAACATGACCATCAGCACGTGCCCCATGGGCATCTGGGCAAACACTGCCGGTATGGTAATGAATACCAGTGACGGACCCGACGAGGGCTCAAAACCAAAAGTGAATACCGCGGGAAAAATCGCGATACCTGCCAGCAAGGAAACGCATAGATCTGCGCACATGACACGAAACGCCGTGACCGGTATGTTCTGATCGTCCCGAAAATAGCTGCCGTAGGTCATCATGGTGCCCATACCGATCGAAAGCTTGAAGAAGGCGAGCCCCATGGCCGTCAGCACGACGCTTGCGCTCAGCTTGCTCCATTCCGGATTGAACAGGAAACCCAGCCCTTGCGCGGCACCGTCCAGCGTCAGGCTGGCGCCTCCCAACAGCAGCAGCAACAGAAAAAGCAGCGGCATGAGCTTCTTTGTGATGGCCTCGATGCCCTTGGTCACGCCACACAGCAAAATACCGCCAATGAACACCAGCACCACCCATTGCCACAACAGCGACTGCACAGGATCACGACTTAAGGTGTCGAAAGCAGCCAGCGTTACGGCGGGATCACTGCTGAGGATGGATCCGTTCACGGCCTTGAGCACATAGGCAAAGACCCAGGCGACGACCTCGGAATAGAACGACAGTATGAGAAATGCGGCCGCCATGCCGGAGACGCCTATCAGCCACCAGGGTAGCCGGCCGGGTGCCAGCGTGCGCAAGGCAGTGATGGGATTGGCCTTGGCCTTGCGGCCCAGCGTGATTTCAGCAATCATGACCGGCAATCCGATCATCAACGTGGAAAGCAGGTAAATCAGCAGGAAACTCGCGCCGCCATTGGCACCAGTCAGGGAAGGAAACTTCCAGATATTGCCCAGCCCCACGGCAGACCCCAGCGTTGCCGCCAGGACCCCGAAGCTGGATGAAAAACCTTCCCGTTTTGAATTTATACGATTATTGCTCTGACTCATGACGCCTGCTTGCTTGTTTCAGGCGCAATTTTCGCACTTAATGGACGCCCGCGCAGCGCCAGCCCGAGCAAGATCCTGAGCATAGCTCAGTGGCAGTCGGCAACGACCTGATCCAGATACACTTCGAAGGCAATATCGTTGGCTCTGGTTTTGGTCAGTGCGGCGAGTTCCTTCCGGGATTTCCATTCACGGGTCAATTGCTTGAGCGCGCTTACCACAGGCTGATCATCGGCTGCGGCCACGAATACCAGCGGCTCCTTGTCCTTTACCGTGAGATTGGCGGAAAACTTCTTCCATTCAGGCAGCTTCAGCAAAGACCGGAGCATGGTCTCGTCGTGCACGGCAGCATCGCATTCGCCTGTACGCAATGCAAGCAAGGCGTCGGCAGGTGCACGATAAATCATCTCGCGGGCACCATAGCGCGCTGCCATCGTGCCCACATACCGCCCGCCCTCTGACAGGCACACAGTGCGGTCTTTCAGCTGCTTCCAGGACTTGATATCGGTATCGGTACGCATGATGGCCATGGGCGCAAGCTCGTAGCCCGTAGGAATTGTCACGCTTGTCTGCCTGGTGGATTGCACGTCGGAGGCCGGCACCAGCACCGCCCGGGGTCGGTCTTCACCCAGCAGCATCTCTTTGCCGCCTGCCTGGGCCGGTACCGCCTGCAAGGCCAGCGCAAGCTTTCCGGCGAGCGCCTGCGCCAGCGCAGTGTCTATGGCTTCGGGAGTACGAACCTTGGACCCGCCCACAAAAGGTGGCACGACATAACTCATGCCGACCTGCAATGTGGGAGCTGCAGGGCCCGGCTGCGCGCTATTGCCTGCCTGCGACGGCATGGGCAGCAGGGCCAGCGCACCCAGCGCCAGCGTGGCAGCAGAACAGAATGAGCGTTTAGCGGCAGCCAGAGTATTCATAGTCAGACGTATTGGTAGCGCAGTACCTTGCGCTTGAGGTTTTCGAGTATGACCTGATCGATCAGGGTGGCCAATATGGCGATGGTCAGGATGTTGGCCATCACACCCATCATGTCGGCGGTTTCACCCGCATAGGCGAGCGAACGGCCCAGCCCCTGGCCAAAGCCTATAAGCATTTCAGCCGAAATCAGTGCACGCCAGGCATTGCCAAACGCCAGTTGTGCACCCGTGATCAATTCAGGCATGACTGCCGGCAGATAAACCCGCTTGAGCATGTCCCAGCGGCTGGCGCCCATGACCCGCGCAGCAGACACATGCACATTAAGCACGCTTTCCGTGGCATTCATGACCGACAAGGCGGCCGGGAAAAATGCAGACAGGGCAATGACCACGATAATGGGCATATTGCCAAATCCCATCATGATCAGGAACAGCGGCACCCATGCGATTGACGGGATGGACTGCAGGATAATGATGGCCGACTTGAGCACTTCACGAAAGAAGAACAGCACACCGCCTATCAGGCCGAAACCTACGCCGAACAGCAACGCAGAGCCATAGCCAAAACCCAGGCGCACCAGGCTGCCCGATAAGGCGGCGCGAAAATCTGATGACTGTATGTCCTCCCACAGGCGGACCAGGACGGAAGGCACCCCCGGCATGAGAAAGTCTGGCAAGGACCACGCGGCGATCTGCCAGAGCAGCAAAATAGCGGCAATGGCCACCACCATGGCTAGTTTTTTCTTGTAACCGGTAAGGCGAATCTGTGTACTCATGAATGCTCAAAATACATGATGGCCGGTTCAGGCCGGCCATCATAGGCTGGATGTCTACAGCGGCACGACGCTGTTCCGCGCTCCGGCCTGATGCCGGAGCAGGCGGAATTTTACAGCTTGCGTGCTTCCTGCCATTCCAGATCAATGATCTGGCTTACGTCGAAAGGCTTGCCATCACGCGTTTTCAGCGAACCCTGGGCCTGCATGATATCGGCAATTTCCTGCATGCGATCCAGTTCCTTTTCAGTCAGCTTGGGGCTGAAAGTCTGGCTCTTGATGGCATCACGAATGATGTCGTTGCGGGGCACGTCGCCATGCTTAAGCGTCTTGAGCGTGGGCTCGGCAATGAAGTAGCTGGCAATCAGCTTGGCGCCCTCTTCCGGATTGTTGGTCAGCAATTCAATGGCTTCACGCTGGGCATCAAGCGATTTCCAGACTTCTTCCTTGCGATTCTTGACCGTATCGCCCGAAGCAATCACCACCATGCACGGAAAAGGCCAGACCTCACCGACCTCGTAGATTTGCGTAACGGGAGCAACCAATTGCGCAATACGTGCCTGCGGCTCGAACAGGAAAGCGGCATCGACGCGCTTGCCTACCAGCGATTGCACAGCCACCTGCGGGCTGACGCCCATGATGGACAGATCATCGGGCGTCAGGCCCGCTTCCTTGAGCACCACACCTTTAAGAACGGTATCGGCCGTACTGCCCTCTTTCTGGGAAGCCAGGGTATGGCCTTTAAGGCCGGCAACATCTTTGATACCCGAGTCGTCACGCACGACAATGGCGTGGAAACCATGCTGGGCACCACCGACCACTTTCAGATCAGCGCCCTTGGACGACCAGGAAGCCGCATTGGTAAAGCCCAGTACGCCGGTATCGAGCTGACCGCCCACGATGGCCTTGATCAGATCGGTACCGGACTTGAACTCGACCAGTTCGACATCCAGACCGTGCTTCTTGTAGAAGCCGCCCTCGTAGGCAGCGATGGCTTGCGCATCGTCCATGACGCGCAAATAACCGATCTTGAACTTATCGGCAGCCAGGACGGGCGATGCCAGCGCGAACGCGGCAAGAACGGGCAATAACAGACGTGATAATTTCATGCTTCAACTTCCTCTAGGATGGCAGTGTTTTCTTCGTGCTCGGCATGTATGCCCAGCAGGCCCAGAATTTCGCGGCGCATGGCGGCAAATTCCGAAAGATCATGTGTTTTTTCGTGCTGGGTCAGGTTGAATTCCTTGAGCACGGTGGCCGGACGCTGGCTGAACACCAGAATACGGTCGGCCAGGAACAAGGCCTCGTCCACATCGTGGGTCACCAACAGCACGGTCGGCCCTGCTTCGCGTATAAGCTGACGCAAGGCGTCTTGCAAAGTCATGCGGGTCAGCGCGTCAAGAGCGCCAAAGGGTTCGTCCAGCAGCAAGGCTTTGGGATGAGAAATAAAGGCGCGAGCCAGGGCGGCGCGCTGGCGCATGCCACCCGATACCTGGTGCGGGAAGTAGTTCTCGAAGCCCTTGAGATTGACCTTGGCCAGCCACTCGCCGGCCTGAACAAATGCCTTGCTCTTGTCCATTTTCTGGAACTCGAGCGCCAGTGCCACGTTCTGAGCCAGGGTAAGCCACGGATACAGGGCGTTTTCCTGGAACATAAGCGTGCGCTCGGGATGAGGCCCCTGAATTCGCGCGCCGTCAGCCAGTATTGCACCGCCACTGGGCGTTTCCAGGCCTGCCGCGATGTGCAAGAGCGTGGATTTGCCGCAACCTGACGGGCCTACCAGCGCGACTAGCTCGCCGGATTCGATATCCCGGCTGAAATTCTCGATCACCCGCAGGCCCGAGAATTCTTTTTCTATATTCTGAAACGACAGCTTCATAAGTGCTCAATTTACGATTTGGTTATATCGAACTTTACTGAGCATCTTTCAGCATCACAAGAAATTATATGGTCTTTACTTATATCTTCCGGATATATAGCGGTCAGACCCAGACAACAGGCCTATTTGCGGAAATCAAGCCCGATCGCGGTTTGGAACCGGGACCGGCCTACTGTTGCCAAATCACACCGGTTTGGGCTTTCGGGGTGGCGCAGCGAAAGGCTCAGGCCGGTCCATACCGTGGTATTCGGGATTGGGAATCATGTCTATGCCTATGGCCATGCGGTTCGACATATTGAAGAAACCTACGGTGTCGGCCAGATCGAATATGTCTTCGGGGCTCAGGCCCACCTCGACCAGTGCCGCCCTGTCGGCCTCGATAACCTGCTCAGGGGTTTTGGTAAGTTTCCAGGCAAAATCCAGCATGGCACGCTGGCGCGCATCCAGCGGGGCTACCCGGTAATTCATGACCAGCATCTCGCCCAGCTGCGGGTCACCCGACAAGGCGCGCACCGCCTGCCCATGGGCAACCAGGCAGTAATAACAATGATTAGCGCTGGACACGACCACCGCTACCATTTCCCGTTCAAGCTTGGTCAGCCCTGAAGGTGCCAGCATGAGTTCGTTATACATCGCCATGAAATTACGCAGCTTGTTGGGCCGCAAACTATAGGCCGCCAGCACATTGGGGATCAGGCCCAGCTTCTCGGTACATTTGGCGAAAACGGTCTGTATATCTTCATCAAGGCCGGCGGCATCAGGCACGCCCACGGCAGACACGTGGTCAGGTTGCGGCATCAGGGTCTCCATTCCTTATAATCATTGAACGATACTAATGCATATGCAGGGACTATGCCATGGCCACAGACTTCCCCGGTTTCTCGGGCCCCACTGCCAGCACGGAAGCACCACTGGAAATGCTCAGTGCCTGCCACCATCGAATAGAGCGGCAGTGCAATACCTTGCGGCGACTCGCTCCTCACCTGCGTGAGCACGGCGCCGATGAAGACGCCCGCAACGCCGCCGCCCGCATCATGCGCTACTTCGACACATCCGCCCTGGACCATCACGCCGACGAGGAACAGGACCTGTTCCCCGCCCTGCTCGAATCCATGGCAGGTTCCGATCCCGTCTGTATAAAAGGGCTGACCGAAGGTTTGACCAACGACCACCGCCAGCTGGAAGCGGGCTGGCGCAAGCTGCGCCCCATACTGCTGCAAGTAGCCGACGGACAGACCGCCGAACTGCCTGCCGACACGCTGGAAGCCTTCATCAACCTGTACGAGCGGCACATGAGGCTGGAAGAGGAAGAGTTGCTGCCCATGGCGGCACGCCTGCTCAGCGACGCCGACATCACCCGCATAGGCCAGGCGATGCGCCGGCGTCGTGGCATCAGCGATGCCGACATTCATCCCGGCTGACGCACCGTGAAATGGCTATAGCCTGATTACATTCAGCCGATCGCCGAACACCTGGCGCGCGGGCTCGAGCAAGGCTTCGTGATGGCTAAGAAAAATCACCTGGGTATGCCGCGACAGTTCAGCCATGGCGCGCAAACCGGCCTTGGTTCGGTCATCGTCATAGTTGATGAAAAGATCGTCGGCGATGAACGGCAAGGCAGGTGCCTGCTCCAGATGCAGCTCCAGTGCAGCCAGGCGCAAGGCCAGGTAAAGCTGATCGCGCGTGCCGTCACTCAGGCCTTCTATGCCCACGCAACGCCCGTCGCTGCGCTGGCCCTCCAGCACCATGGGATCACGGTCAAAATCAACCCGAAGCCGCTCGAATGAATTCAGGGTCAGCTGGGCAAATATCGCGCTGGCGCGCGCCAGCATGGGCCCTTGCTTTTCTTCGCGATACCGGTCTATGGACCAGCGCAGCAGGCGTGTCGCGGTATACACCTTGACATAGCGTTCGGCGGCGTCGCTCATTCTGGCCAGCGCATCCTGGCGGTCTGCCTCGGCCTTGGCTGCATCGTCGGCACCGGTCATGGCGTGCAGCACACGCTTGGCCTCGGCCAGCTGCACGGCAAGATCGCTCCGGGCCGCAGTTGCCTGTTCGATATCGGCCTGCAGCAGCGTCCATTGCCCGACCACATCGGTCACATCCACATCGTCGATCTCTGCCTGCAGCTGTGCCGGCGTCAACCCGTCACCCTCTTGAAGCAAGCGGGCGCGCGCCTGTTCGACCCGTTGCTGCAAACGGCGATGCGTGTCGGCCTTTTCTATGACCGGCCCCAGGGCCTCGAGCGTGCCCACCCCCGCCCTTTCAAGCATAGGTGCAACGGCGGCCTGCGATTGCAGCAGCGCCTCTTGAGCAGCACGAATCTCGGCGCGCTCTGCCTGGATGGCACGATCGAGCTTGGCCGATTCTTCCTGTGCCCGGCTGGCTTGCGCCAGCCTGTGGCTCAGCGCCTGGCTGATTTCAAAAGCCTGGGTATGGCTCACCGATTCAGTCTGCGCCTGCTCCAGGCCTGCCGCCCGCGCCAGCCTGCCCGCTTCCCGGGCAAAATCCTGCAGTGCTGCCTGCATGACTTCCAGGCCTTCGCTGCGCACCCTGCGCATCTGGTCAAGCTGGCCAGCCACCTCTGTGATCACGGACAGCACGCCTTGGGCCGCACCCGGACTCGTATCAGCCGGCAAACCTGCTTTGGACAGGGCATCAGTCCATGACTGTTTCCACTGCTCATCGCGGGACTGCGTTTCATCAAGCGTCTGCTGCGCGACATCCAGCGCAAATCCGGCCTGTATGACCTGCGCTTGCCAGGCTTCATGCCGGGCCGCCACGGTATCTGCTTCGCGAATACGGGCTTCTGCTGCCGTGCGCAGGCCATCGAGAGTGCACGATGGCTCCACCACAGGTGTCTGGTCAGACTGGTTCAAGGCTTGCGTAAGTTCAGCCTGCGCCGCCTGCTGCGTTTCCTGCAGCAGGCGCTGATCGTGCAAGGCGCGATCCAGTGCCTGCCCGGCCTCAAGTACCCGGGTCCGTGTCAACTGCCAGTCCGGCGCCTGCTCGAGTGACAGGCCCGACAAACCCAGCCCGCTACTGGCGACGCGCCATTTTTCATCGAAATCATCCAGCATCCGGCAATTTTGCGTATGGCGCAATTGTGCCTGCTGCTCATCCTGGCGGGCCTGTTCCCATTGATGCTGAAGGCTTTGCAATTGCGCTACCTCATGGGCCTTACCGTAGCGGCGATCAGCCAGATCGTCGGTTTCGCGCAGCGCGGCTTCGAAAGGTTCAGCAGCCTCGGCCAGACTCGCAGCGCCCTGCTTGATAGACTGCCATGTATCGTCCCGCAGGCGACGAGCCCGGATCAACTCTTCCTGGGTAGCGGGATTGTGCTGCTCGCGGTATTGGCTCAGGCGTAACTCGCACTTTTCTGCTGCGGCGGTCAGTTCGCGCAGGCGATCTGCAGCCGAGCTTTCTTTGGCCTGTAAATCGCGACGCTCCGCCAGCCACGCCGCCAGCACCTGGGGCGACGGCATGACCATGGCCGCCAGTTCTCCTGCCGATCTGGTCCACTGCCCCAGGCCGGCCATGGCTTGATCCAGCGCTGCCTGGCATTCCCGGGTGTGCCGTATCGCCTTCTTAATGGCCGCATCGGTATCACCCAGCGCCTTGGCTCGCTCCAGCGCCTCGCGCAGCGCCGTACTGACCTGGATCACAGGCTGCCCGGCCAGCCTGGCTTGAATAGTGTCGACATCTGCCTTGCGGTCACGCAGAACAGTACTGGCGTTTTCGAGCGCCTGGGCCAGGCTTGCCCGATCACTCAGCAGCTGCTCCATATGCTTGCGCAACGGCAAGGCAGGCAAGCCGGCGCGCAATGCCTGCTCTCGGTCATATCCATCAGTCAAGGCCTTCAGGTCGCCCGCTTGCAGCAGTCCCAGGGCTTCCAGTTGCTGCAAAGCCTGTTGCTCCAGCTGTTGCAGCTGTCCTTGTTGCCGGGCCATGGCCGAAGGATGACCGACATACTGGTGACGCAGGACATCAAGGGCTGATATGTCTTTTTCGAGCCCAAGCAACGTATCTTCAATGTAGATATTACGCATGGCGCCCTCGAGGCGCTGCAACTCCTTCTGCCGGAACTCAATCCCTTGCTGTGCCACGGCCTGGGCCCGCTCGGCCTCCAGCAGGATACGGGCCGCATCGGCCGGCAAGCTCACAACATCACCCAGCTCAGCCAGTTGTGCGATGCTGTCGTTCAGCTCCTGGATAACCGGATTAACCCGGCGTATGCGTTCAAGCCTGTCGCGGCGGGTCTGCTGGCTTATCAACAAATCACGCTGGGTCAACAGCTGTTTCTCAAGAGTCTGGACACGCTCTTGCGCGTCGGCCCACTTGCGGGTATGCACAGTAGCACTTTTCAGTATCTCGACCGCCGCTTCCATATCTGCACGCGCGGCGTAGTAGCTGCGCTTGCCCGATCGGGTAGGCGCCCAAAGACTGTCGGCTTCCTGGGCGAGCGCGTCACGCACACGCCCCAGGCTGGACAGCCCGGCAGCTGACTGGAACAAAATCTGCCCTACATCGTCCTGGGCATTCAAGATGCTGTTGCCGCCCTGAACCAGCCTGGGGTGATCCAGGCCGAACATCTTGTCAAAGAAAGCACGGCTGGCGCCGCCCAGAAAGGCTTGCAAGGCGGTGTCCGGCAGTATTGTTTCGTCGGGTGCGCGTAAAGTATTCTTGTTGCCCTTCAGCCGCATGAAGGCCAGGGTTTGATCGTCGTGCTGCAGCACAGCGCCCAAACGCAGTTCTGACTTCGCATGCACGAAGTCCAGTGGTGTGCGCGGCGGAAAGCCAAACAACAGGTCCAGGATCGCCCCTCGCAGCGTGGACTTGCCTGCTTCGTTCGGCCCCAGTATCAAATGGAAGTCATGATCAGACGACCTGGCCAGCTCAAGACTGCGGTCGGTAAATTTTCCGTAGCGGATCAGATCCAGGTTTTGCAGTCGCATGTACTACTCCGCCTTGCTCAGATGAGCCATCAGGGCCGGGCCGACTTCCTTCAGCAAGCGGCTCATGTCGCCTGAACGGATATCGTCGAACCAGGGCACGCTGTCTTGAAGTTCCAGCGGCGCCTTGCCTACCAGACCCATAAGTTCATTTTGCAGGCTTTCGAGAAATTCCGGATCGGATTCAGCCTGCAGCAGCAGCGTACGTAAATCGGCAAGGGCTTCGATATGGTCATGCCCGGTATCGGCGTCGGCCGGCGCTTGCGTAGCCAGCTTGACCTTCTCGAGCCACAAGCGGTCGTGTCCCAATGCCGCCACCTGGCCCAGCACTTCGGCACGCAACTGGCCTTCCTGGCCGAACAGCTCGCCGTGCACGGCACTGACGCCCTGCATAACAACACGAACTACCAGCAGCAAATCAGCGTCGTGAGCAAAGAGCAGATCTTGCAGGGAGCTGCCTACGGTGCGCACTACCTGCCCAAACGATGCGCATGCCGACACATCGACCTCGAGCCTGTGCCAGCGCAGCACATCGACCAGCAGGCGTTCGACCTGGATCTGGCCCTGAGCATCGACATTGACCATGACAGCACCACGCGGACCGGTTTCGCGAATATTGCGGCCCTGCAGATTGCCGGGAAAGACGACACAGGTGTCGCCGGGCCACATCCGGTACTCGTGCACATGGCCCAGGGCCCAATACTGATAACCCCTGGCCTGCAACTCATCTAGTGAGCACGGCGCGTAGTTTGCATGGGCGGCATTGCCCTCGAGCGCGGTATGCAGCACACCTATATTGAACATGCCAGGCACCGGCGGCGGATACGTCGCAGCCAGATTATCGGTGGTCGCTGCGACCTTGAAGCTGCGCCCGTGCACCGCCAGCTTCAGTTCATCGTTCGTATACGTGTGTGCCTTGTTCGCGGGAAACACATGCACATTGCCGGGCATCATCAGCTTGCGGGTCATCTGGCTTTCAGCATCGTGATTGCCGTAAAGCAGATAGACGGGGATGCCGGCCCGCTCAAGGCGGCCCATCTGGGCCACGAAATACAAGCCGGTATTGTGGTCTTTCCAGTTGCCATCATAAAGATCGCCGGCTATCACCATGAAATCAACCGACGCTTCAATGGCCAGACTAACCAGACGCGTGAACGCTTCGCGGGTAGCCGTGCGCAACCTGTCTGCCGGTGCGTCCTGATAAACACTCAGACCGGTCAGCGGACTGTCAAGATGGATGTCGGCTGCATGGATAAACCTCACGAAACATTCCTTTTTTCTGGGAAAACCCTTGGTTAAAACTATTAGGTCTGGTGCTATTCTAAATGTGAACCCTCTTTACCACAGCAAGAACAACCGGAATGCCGATGGAACAAGCAGGCCAGGAAGAATTTTTAAAATTTACCGGCGTCAAAAAGACATACGATCAGAAAACACTGGTCGTCAAGGATTTCAACCTCGACGTCAAACAAGGCGAATTTGTCACCCTGCTGGGCCCTTCAGGTTCAGGCAAAACCACCGTGCTCATGATGCTGGCGGGCTTTGAAAACGTCACCAGCGGCACTATAACGGTAGGCGGCACGCCCATCACCAATACGGCTCCCTACAAACGCAATATCGGCATGGTCTTCCAGAACTATGCCCTCTTTCCTCATCTTACGGTTGCCCAGAACCTGGCTTACCCGCTAACGGTACGCAAGCTGCCCAAAAAAGAGATCAAGGAAAAAGTCGAACACTACCTGAAGCTGATTGAACTCAGCCACTTTGGCGACCGTCACCCCGGCCAGCTGTCAGGCGGCCAGCGCCAGCGCGTGGCACTGGCCCGGGCGCTGATTTTCGAGCCCACACTGGTCCTTATGGACGAACCCCTGGGCGCCCTCGACAAAAAACTGCGCGAGCAAATGCAGTTCGAGATAACCCGCCTGCATCAGAAACTGGGTTTCACGGTCATTTATGTCACGCACGATCAGGTCGAAGCACTGACCATGTCCAGCCGCATTGCGGTGTTCAACGAAGGCGTGGTCCAGCAATATGCCTCACCCGACGACCTGTACGAACGGCCCGCGAACGCGTTCGTTGCCAGCTTCATCGGCGAGAACAACCTGATATCGGCCACGCTGTCGCAAGGCGCCGGCACTGAAACCGTCGGTGCAACCCTGCAATGCGGTACACCACTGCAAGCGCGCAACGGCAACTGCACGGCCGGCGACAGCCAGTGCATCATCTCGGTACGCCCCGAAAAGCTGGTCATAAAAACCAGCGATCAGACCTACGACAATCAAATTTCAGCCAAATTCATCACCCGCCATTACGTGGGTGACTTCATCCGCTATTACTTTCAGTTGTCCGACGGCAGCAACGTCACCGTCAAGACACTAAACGATACCAAGGCCCCCGATTTCACCGAGGGCCAGGAAACCGTTCTGGCCTGGATGACCAGCGACTGTTTCGCCTTCAGCAACCACTCATCCCCAGTCCAAGGAGAATAGCCATGAAAAAAATCACATCCCTGTTGGGCCCGGCGCTGGTGCTGGGCCTGGCGTTCGGGGGCACAGCGCAGGCGCAGAAAAGCCTGACGGTTGTATCGTTTGGCGGTGCCTATGGCGCGGCACAGAAGGTGCACCAGATCGACCCCTATATGGCCAAGACCGGCACCCAGATCCTGTTCGAGAACTACACGGGCGGGGTAGCTGAAATCAAGGCCCAGGTCGAAGCCGGCAAGATCCAGTGGGATGTGGTCGACATCGAAACCATCGATCTGGAGCGCGCCTGCGCTGAAGGTCTGCTCGAGGTCATCCCGCGCGACATTCTGCTCAAGGGCGACGACGGCACACCGGCCGAGGAAGACTTCATCCCTGCAGCCCTCGAGAACGAGTGCGGTGTGGGCGAAATCGTCTGGAGCACGGTCTATGCCTATAACAACAAAACCATAGGCGACAAGGCTCCTTCCACCATCGAAGACCTGTTCGACCTGAAGAAATTCCCCGGCAAACGTGCGTTGCGCAAGCGTGCCCAGGTCAATCTTGAATGGGCCCTGCTGGCCGACGGCGTCAAGGAAGAAGACGTCTACAAGGTCCTGTCCACCCCCGAAGGCCAGGAGCGGGCCTTTGCCAAGCTCGACACCATCAAGTCCGAAATCGTCTGGTTCGACAGCTGGTCGCAAGCCCCTCAGTTGCTGAACGACGGTGGAGCCGTCATGGTGCAATCAGCCAATGGCCGCTTCTTTGACGCCATCAAGCGTGAAGGCAAGCCCTTCACCATGGTCTGGGACGGCAACCTGTACGATCTCGACGCCTGGGGCATCGTCAAAGGCACACCCAATCTTGAACTGGCCCTTGACTTCGTCAGCTTCACCACCAGCACCAAGGCTCTGGCAGGCTTCCAGGATGTGGCTTACGGCCCACCCCGCAAATCATCCATGGCCCTGGTTGATAAAAGCGTAATCGACCATCTGCCCAGCACCCACGTCGACAAAGGTCTGAAGGCCGACGGCATCTTCTGGGCCGACTATGGTGAATCGCTGGGTGAAAAATTCAACGAATGGCTATTGAAATAAGTTAGGCGGATCCAGGGTATGACCAGTCAGCAGGCAGCATTATCGGCCGACGAAATCCGGGCTGAAATACGGGCTTTGAAGCGCCGCAAGCGCGCCAGCCTGTTGCTGGTCGTACCCTTGCTCGTTTTCATATTCTTTGCATTCGTGGCACCCATAGCCACCATGCTGTATCGCAGTGTCTATAACCCCACGCTGGTCGAGCTCATCCCGAAAACCGTACAAGAGCTATCGGGCTGGAAGAAAACGGAACTGCCCGATCCTGTCGTTTTTTCAACCTTCGCAAAAGAACTCAAGGAACTGGCCGAATCGCGCCGCTCCGGCGTGCTGGCTGCGGCCATCAACCGTGCCTATCCGGGCGCATCCAGTCTGGTCAACTCCACAGCGCGCAAGTTTCGCAGGTTGCCCGACGACACGCTGATCAAGGACGGCAAGACCTTGCTTACCGAGGCCGATCCACGTTGGGGCCAGCCCGAACTATGGCGCGCCATAAAGGTAACGGGCCAGGTCTACACCGACACCTATTACCTGACGGCTCTCGATCTTGAACGCAACGCGCAGAATGAAATCCAGCAGCGCGAATCTGCCAGCATCTATATACAGCTATACACCAAGACGCTGGGTATAGCCTTGGTTATTACCCTGCTGTGCATAGCCCTGGGCTATCCGCTGGCTTATTACCTGGCCCACGCGCCACGACGCATCGCCGGCATGCTGATGGTCCTGGTGCTGTTGCCGTTCTGGACCTCGCTGCTGGTGCGTACCACGTCGTGGATAGCCCTGCTGCAGACCAACGGTGTGCTGAATTCCGTATTCGAATCGCTCGGGCTGATCAACAGCCCGCTTGAAATGCTGTATACGCGCTTTGCCACCATCATTGCCATGACGCACATCTTGCTGCCCTTCATGATCCTGCCGCTGTACAGCGTCATGAAAGGCATAGATCCAAGCTTTGTGCGGGCTGCGCTATCGCTTGGCAGCCGGCCGTTCTCGGCCTTCGTACGCATTTTCCTGCCCCTGACGCTGCCCGGCCTGAGCGCCGGATCGCTGCTGGTTTTCATCATTTCCGTGGGTTATTACATAACCCCCGCGCTGGTCGGCGGCACCGACGGGCAAATGATTTCCAACATCATCGCATTTCATATGCAGCGCTCGAACAACTGGGGCCTGGCCGCCGCGCTGGGCACGCTGCTGCTGGTGCTGATTCTGGTGCTGTACTGGACTTACGATCGCCTGATAGGCGCGCGCAACATCAAATTGGGTTAACGGATACACCATGGACGCTACCTACCCGGCCTATTACTCCTGGCGGCACAAGCTCGGCGCCTACGCGCTCAAGCTGACCGCCTGGGCCGTACTGTTCTTCCTGATGCTGCCCATACTGGTCATTATTCCGCTGTCGTTCAACGCCGAACCGTTCTTCAGCTTTACGCCTGGCATGCTGCGGCTTGATCCGGAAGCCTACTCGCTGAAATGGTACGAAGCCATTTTCAACAGCCACAACTGGCTTATGGCCATACGCAACAGTTTCTTCATCGGAGTTTGCGCCACCATCATTGCCACCACGCTGGGTACGGTGGCCGCTGTGGGGCTGGCCAGCGACACCATGCCGTTCCGGCGCACGATTACCGCACTGCTGCTCTCGCCCATGATCGTGCCGCTCATCATCGTGGCCGCCGGCATGTTCTTTTTCTACACGCGTTTCAACCTGGTGGGCACGTTTACCGGCATCATCATTGCCCACGCCGCACTGGGCGTTCCCTTTGTCATCATTACAGTCACCGCCACGCTCAGCGGCTTTGACCGTTCTTTGTACCACGCCGGGCTAAGCATGGGTGCCTCGCCGTTCAGGGTTTTCTGCGATGTCATCATTCCGCTTATCCGGCCGGGCGTCATTTCAGGTGCGCTCTTTGCGTTTGTAACGTCATTCGACGAGATTGTGCTGGTGCTGTTTCTGGCCGGCCCTGAACAGGGCACCATACCTCGTCAGATGTTCGCCGGCCTGCGTGAACAGATAAGCCCCACCATCCTGGCCGTGGCCACCTTGCTGATCATCGTATCTATATTGTTTCTCGCCACGCTGGAGCTCCTGCGCCGACGCTCCGAGCGTGTTCGCAAGGGTAACGACGCGGAATAAACCTATGTAAAACCCTTAAACCTCAAGCTTTACACCCACGATACAGGCGTCTAAAGTGTCAATCTAGTCGGCCTGCAGAGCGACAACCACAACACGGAGACAAACAATGATCAAGACCCCAACACGCGTACTAACTACCATCAGCGCATGCCTCGCCATGGCTTTTGCAGGATCGGCGCTGGCGCAGGACCCCATTATCGTCAAGTTCAGTCATGTGGTAGCCGAGGCAACGCCCAAAGGCCAGGGAGCCATCAAGTTCAAGGAAGTCGCCGAAAAACTCCTGCCTGGCAAAGTCACGGTGCAAGTCTTCCCCAGCTCACAACTGTTCGGCGATGCCAAGGAAATGGAAGCCGTACTGTTGGGCGACGTCCAGTTCATCGCCCCGTCCCTTTCAAAATTCGACCGCTACACCAAGAAGGTACAGCTGTTCGACCTGCCCTTCCTGTTCGACGACATGGCAGCAGTTGACCGCTTCCAGCAAAGCAAAGACGGCAAGGCACTGCTGAACTCCATGACCAATCGTGGCCTGAAGGGCCTGGCCTACTGGCACAATGGCATGAAGCAGTTGTCCACCAATCAAGACAAACTCACGCGCCCCGAAGATATCAAGGGTCTGAAGTTCCGCATCCAGAACTCCGACGTACTCGAGGCACAGTTCCGCGAATTGGGTGCCAACCCTCAAAAACTGGCTTTCAGCGAAGTCTATCAAGCCTTGCAAACCGGTGTGGTCGACGGTCAGGAAAACACCTGGTCCAATATCTATTCGCAAAAATTCCATGAAGTCCAGAAAACCATCGCCAATACCAACCACGGCGTGATCGACTACATGGTGGTCACCAACGCCAAATGGTGGGACGGCCTGCCCGACGACATTCAAAAAGGCCTTTCGCAGGCTATGGAAGAAGCCACTACCTACGCGAACGACCTGGCTGCCCAGCTTAACGAGCGCGACCGCAAGCGCATCGAGGAAGCCGGCGCCGCCAAGGTGCAAACGCTCAGCAAGGAAGACATTGCCGCATGGCGTACTGCCATGGAACCCGTCTGGAAAAAGTTCGAAGGCGACATCGGTGCCGACCTGATCAAGTCTGCCCTGTCGTCCAATCAACAATAAAACAGTCCTGAAGGCCGCGCTTGCGCGGCCTTCATCCTTGTGCGGAGCAAACACATGAAAGCAGCCTGGTACGAGCGGCTGGAAGAAGGGCTTATCGGCCTGATTCTGGCCGCCATGACCCTGGTCACCTTCGTCCAGGTCATCGCGCGGTACGTCTTCAACTACAGCTTTGTGTGGGCGCTTGAACTAAGCATTTTTCTGTTCGCCGGCCTGATTTTCCTGGGCATTTCATATGGCGTGCGTGTCAATACCCACATAGGGGTCGATGCCCTGGTCAAGGTACTGCCCAAGCCAGTTGCCCATGTCCTGAACATTATCGCCACCGCGCTGTGCCTGCTGTATACCGTCATTGTCCTGACCGGTAGCTGGATCTACGTTTCAAAAATATACGACATCGGCATACTGGCCCAAGACATCCCCATCTACCAATGGATACCGCGCATGGTCATGCCCATAGGCTTCGTCCTGCTGCTGTTCCGTTTCGGCCAGATACTGTTCAAGCTGGCCACAGGCAAAGAAGCGCATCTGCTGGGCGACGAGGCTGAAGACGCCCTCAAGTATTCCAGCGACGACACTTCCACGGAGACCAGACCATGACGACCGGCGCGCTCTTCATCATGCTGTTCGTGTTCATGTTCATCGGCATGCCGGTGGCCGTGGCCCTGGGGCTTTCATCAATTCTCACCATACTGATGTTCGGCCACGATTCACTGGCCTCGCTGTCCCTGAAAATGTTCGAAACCTCAGAACATTTCACACTCATGGCCATTCCCTTCTTCGTGCTGGCCGGCGCATTCATGACCACCGGTGGTGTGGCCCGGCGCATGATACGCTTTGCCATCGCAGCAGTGGGTCACCTGCACGGTGGTCTGGCCATCGCATCAGTCCTGGCCTGCTGCCTGTTTGCTGCCGTCTCAGGATCCTCGCCCGCCACGGTGGTGGCAGTCGGCTCCATCGTGATTGCCGGCATGGTTCGCTCCGGCTATACACAATCATTTGCCGCGGGTGTCATCTGTAACGCTGGCACCCTGGGCATACTTATTCCACCCTCGATCGTCTTGGTGGTCTACGGCGCCGCCACCGAAACCTCTGTCGGCAAGCTCTTCATGGCCGGCGTCGTACCCGGCCTGCTGTTGGGCTTCCTGCTGATGCTGGCCATTTATATCGTCGCCCGCGTCAAGAACATGCCTCGCCAGCCACGCGCCTCGCTCAAGGAAGTCGCCGTGGCTGCGCGCGATTCGTTCTGGGGCCTGATGCTCATTGTGATCATCCTTGGCGGTATTTACGGTGGCATCTTCACCCCCACCGAAGCGGCGGCCGTCTCGGCGGTCTATGCCTTTTTTGTTGCGGTATTCGTATATCGCGACATTGGCATGCGCCAGGTACCCGACGTACTGATCGACGCGTCGAAGGTGACCATCATGCTGATGTTCATCATCGTCAATGCCTTGCTGTTTGCCCACGTGCTCACCACCGAGCGCATTCCGCAAGCCATCGCCGAACAGATCGTGGCCTGGGACATGGCCGCCTGGCAGTTCCTGATCGTGGTCAACCTGCTGCTGCTGGTCGCAGGCATGTTCATGGAGCCTACCGGCATCATCCTTATCCTGGCTCCGATTCTGTTCCCCATCGCCATGCAGCTGGGCATAGACCCGGTCCACCTGGGCATCATCATTGTGGTCAATCTGGAAATCGGCATGGTCACGCCGCCCATAGGCCTGAACCTGTTCGTCACCGCAGGCATCACCAAGATGCCCATAGGCCAGGTCGTGCGCGCCGCTTCGCCATGGCTGCTGATCCTGCTGTCCTTCCTGGGGCTGGTTACATACATACCGGCCATCTCGCTATGGCTGCCTGAACTGAAACTGTTCTAAGCGCTATCCCATCCGGTTGGCTCCAGGACCGCCTGGCCTGAAACCAACCGGATGCCTCATCACCCGCGCCGCGCTATCTTGCGCAACAAGCCCACAAAAGCCAATACCCAGGCTACCGACGCCAGGGTAAAGAACACGGCGGGCAAGCGTGCCAGCAACTCGAACTCCATGGCCAGGTTCAAATGCCAGGTGCAGGCGGCATACATGCCCAGCGGAAACACCGCACCCCAGTACAAAGGGTCGTAACGCAATGGAAAGCGCCGGTACACATAGCGCCATACGCCCAGGATCAGCAACATGGGTATCCACCAAGTGCCCGCCGCCCAATAGAAAACCGTAAAGCCTTTTATAAACGGACGCAGAGTGCTCAAATAAGGCGCGTCGGCCGAATGCTCTATCAGTAAAGAGCCCGCCAGGGTGGAAATGGCCATGGCGCCCATATTGATCCAGTACGGTGGGGTCAGGTCGTCGGGTTCCAGCCGAAAATACGTGTAGCGATAGAAAATGAGCGACATCAGCCATATATAAAGCATGCCGCCCCACAACCACATGGACAAGGCCAGGAAGTTCAGCTCAAGCCGGTAAGGCTGCTGGCTGGTGGCACCCAGCAATATGCTGGACACCGCAATAGACTGCGTGGCCACCACCGCCAGCAACCAGCCTCCGTTGATGCCCCGGTCAAGCGAAGGCTTGTCACGCTTGACGGTAAGCACTGTAAAAATAACGTAGGTAAACACAAACCACATGACCAGCGCCGCCGCCCACAACAGCATGCCGATATGACTGTCGTCCAGCAGTACCATGTACTGCGTAGCAAGCACGGCGCAAGCAGCCACCGTGGTGAAAAAACCGGGTCCACGCAGATGATCTGACAAGTCGGCCAGAAAAACACGCGTATGGCGCAACGCGCGCAACACGGTCAGCACGCACAAGGCCGCAAACAGCAGGTTATTCAGCAGGAACAGCCCGTGAGCCGATTTTTCGTGCCCCAGCATGTGGGCCGCCAGCGAAACGATGCCCGTTGCCATCACCATGCCGAAATTGGCGGGCGACATGCCTGCCAGCCCTGTTGGTCGTCCGTCTGTCGTGGCATTAGGCGCCAATGGCGGGTTTTGTGTGGGCGGAGTAGACATGAACAGGCGGGTGCCTCGCGGCACGATAGTATTGGACCAAGGTGCATTCTATCGCCGCCGCCCGCACAGGGCCAGAACCGGCGCGCGGTGTTGTCACTCAAGTACAGGGTAAAATAGCGGGTTAATAAAAAACATTGCCGCTCAAAAGCCCGCAAACACACCATCAGGAATCATCAATATGGAAGCCGAACGCCAGAACCAACTTGCCGCCCGCCTGGAAGACTACGCGGAGCGTCAGGACTCACTCCGGAGGTATCTTTGACTACGATGCCAAAGCTGAACGCCTGCATGTAGTCAACGCCGAACTCGAAAATCCCGACGTCTGGAACGACCCCAAACACGCCCAGGATCTGGGGCGCGAGAAAAAAAGCCTGGAAAACGTCGTCCACACCTTGACCGAGATCGCCACCGGCCTGTCCGACGCCCAAGAGCTGTTCGAGCTGGCAGCCGACGATGACGACGACGCCACCCTGGCTGCCGTCGAACACGACACAGACGCCATCGGCGCCCGCCTGGAAGAACTGGAATTCCGTCGCATGTTTTCCAATCCGGCCGATCCACTCAATTGCTTCATGGATATACAAGCCGGCGCCGGCGGCACCGAAGCCCAGGACTGGGCTTCCATCTTGCTGCGCCAATACTTGCGCTACTGCGAAAACAAAGACTTCAAGACCGAAGTGCTGGAAGAGTCTGACGGCGACGTGGCCGGCATCAAATCGGCCACCATCAAGATCGAAGGCGAATATGCCTTCGGCCTGCTGCGTACCGAAACCGGCGTGCATCGCCTGGTGCGCAAAAGCCCCTTCGACTCGGCCAACGGCCGCCACACCTCATTTGCCAGCGTGTTCGTCTACCCCGAAGTCGACGACTCGGTTGAAATCGAGGTCAACCCGGCCGACCTGCGCGTAGACACCTACCGCGCCAGCGGCGCCGGCGGTCAGCACATCAACAAGACCGACTCGGCTGTACGCATTACGCACATGCCCACCGGAATTGTCGTGCAGTGCCAGAACGACCGCTCGCAGCACCGCAACCGTGCCGAAGCCATGCAGATGCTGAAGTCTCGCCTTTACGAACTTGAAATGCGCAACCGCATGGCCGAACAACAGAAAATGGAAGACGCCAAGACCGATGTGGGCTGGGGCCATCAGATTCGCTCTTATGTGCTCGACCAAAGCCGCATCAAAGACTTGCGCACCAACGTCGAAATTTCCAATACGCAAAAAGTGCTGGATGGCGACCTTGACCCATTCATACAGGCCAGCCTGAAACAAGGGGTATAACCATGGAAACAAGCACCGTCGCCATCGTAACCGGCGCCTCGCGCGGGCTGGGCCAGGCTTTGGCCCTGGGCCTGATGCAGAACGGCACCCGCCTGACCACCGTGGCCCGCAGCCACGACCCCAGGCTGGCCGAGCGAGCGGCTGCCATTGGCTGCACACTGCAGCAGGTGCAATCCGACCTGGCCAACCCATCGGCTGCCGAGCGGGTAGCCAAACAAGTGGTGGCGGGCCTGCCTGCCGGCGCGCAGCGTTATGTACTGATCAACAACGCGGGCACCGTACACCCCATCAACCAGGCCGGCGATCTTGACAGCGCCGCCGCCATTACCGCGGCCTTCAGCCTGAACGTGACCAGCGTCATGCTGATTACGGCGGCATTTCTGCAGGCCGTCAAGCCTTTGCAGGCCGACTGCCGCATCATCAACATTTCATCGGGCGCCGGCCGCAATCCCACCGCAGGCTGGGGCGTTTATTGCGCCACCAAGGCGGCGCTGGATCACTACACCAGGGTAATAGACGCCGAGAATCATGGTGTACGTATCGTTTCGCTGGCACCTGGCGTGATCGACACAGGCATGCAGGAAACCATACGCAGCAGTGCCAGCACCGACTTCCCCAATGTAGAGCGCTTTGCACAATTGCATGAGCAGGGCCAACTGGCCGCCCCCGGCGACGTGGCTGACCGCATCTTGCGCTACCTGTCCAGCGACGACTTCGGCACCACCGTGCTCGACGACATCAGAAATCACGCCTAATTAATAAGTATCATGAACGAACCAACCCCACCCAGCATCGCCACTGACGAAAACCACCTGATCGCCGAACGCCGCAGCAAGCTGGCCAAACTGCGTGAACAGGGCGTGGCCTACCCCAACGACTTCCAGCCCGACAACGTGGCCGCCGCCCTGCACGCCGCCTACGACGAGCTCGAAAAAGAAGCGCTGGCCGAGGTTGATAAGCAAGTGAAAGTGGCCGGGCGCATGATGCTCAAGCGCGTGATGGGCAAGGCCAGTTTTGCCACCCTGCAAGACAGCTCGGGACGCATCCAGATCTTTCTGGACAGGAACACCATCGGCGAAGACATCTACGCCCAGTTCAAAACCTGGGACATCGGCGACATCATTGCGGTCGAAGGCAAGATGTTCAAGACCAACAAAGGCGAGCTTTCGGTCCACGCGACCACCGTGCGTCTGCTGACCAAGTCATTGCGACCCCTGCCCGACAAATTCCATGGTGTGGCCGATACCGAACTGCGCTATCGCCAGCGCTATGTCGACCTGATCATGACCGAAGAAACGCGCCGCAGCTTTCTTGCGCGCAGCAAGGCCATCGGCAGCATACGTCATCACATGATCAACGCCGGCTTTCTTGAGGTCGAAACCCCCATGCTGCATCCCATACCCGGCGGTGCGGCAGCCAAACCCTTCGTGACCCACCACAACGCCCTGGACATGGAAATGTTCCTGCGCATTGCACCAGAGCTTTACCTGAAGCGCCTGGTGGTGGGCGGCTTTGACCGCGTGTTTGAAGTGAACCGCAACTTCCGCAACGAAGGCGTCAGCCCGCGTCACAACCCCGAATTCACCATGATGGAGTTCTACGCAGCCTATACCGACTACCGCTGGCTGATGGACTTTACCGAAACATTGATCCGCGAAGCAGCCATTGCCGCCTGCGGCAGTGCCGTGCTGACCTATCAGGAGCGTGAACTGGACCTGAGCCAGCCCTTTGACCGCCTGACCATCGTTCAGGCCATCATGAAGTACGCACCGGGCTACACCCAGGAACAACTGCACGACACTGACTTCCTGCGCACCGAGCTGAAACGCCTGGGTGCCGACGTGAACGGCCCCGTACTGGCCCGCGCCGGTGTGGGCGCGCTGCAACTGGCCCTGTTCGAGGAAACCGCCGAAGCCAAGCTGTGGAACCCCACCTACATCATCGACTACCCCGTTGAAGTGTCACCGCTGGCACGCGCCTCCGATACACAGGAAGGCATCACCGAACGTTTTGAACTGTTCATGACCGGCCGTGAAATCGCCAACGGGTTTTCAGAGCTGAACGACCCCGAAGACCAGGCAGCACGCTTTCTGGCCCAGGTTGAAGCCAAGGATGCCGGCGATGAAGAAGCCATGTATTACGACGCCGACTATATACGGGCGCTGGAATACGGCATGCCCCCCACAGGCGGCTGCGGCATAGGCATAGACCGTCTGGTCATGCTGCTGACCGACAGCCCCAGCATACGCGACGTCATCCTGTTCCCACACCTGCGGCGCGAAGACTAAACCAGGCGCCTTTGCCGTGCGTCGTGCTAGCCTTGCAAAGGCTGCACAGCACCGGCCCACTTGTGGGCCACCGCCGGCGAGGCAATGCAGGCCGCCTTGTCGGTGACCACGCGCACCGCGCGTTCAAGCAGCTGAATATCGGCCTCGTGCTGGCGCGCCACGTGCGGGTCTTCAAAAAAGATCACGCGCTGGCAGCGCCGCTCCAGCACCAGCTCTGCAATCTGGGCGTCTCCGCCCAAAGGTCCGCTAAGATAAGGCTGCACCCACGGAGTGTCCTTGGGCCAGCCGCGCGACCAGGCCAGCTCGTTCAGGCGGCCGCTGGTCGTACCCGTACCCACCCTGCTGGCGAAACGCGACAACACCTGGAAGTGCTGGTCGGCAAACGCAACCATGTCGTCTTTCAGGGCATCGTGTGCAATCAGGGCCAGGGTTTGGTCTGAGAAATTGAATAGCGGCTTCAGGGCCGCATCTGGCGTCAGGCCTGCGCACAAACGTTCGATTTCCACCCACTCGATCGCACCCATCAGCGTGGAAACAAAAGGCCGGCCATGCGTAATGCACTGACGCTTTAAGGCCAGCGCCTCGGGGAATATGGAGGAAGGATCGACCGGATCGATCAGATAGATTGCGCCGTCAAAAGGCGCCTGGTCGTCCCGGCTCTCGGTCACCCTGGCCACCAGCTTCATCAGGCCGCCTTCACGGCCAAAAGGATAGCGAATCAGCCCCTGGTGGCCGGCCAGCAGGCCCGAGCGCTCGATGGCGTCGAAAGTACGCCCCACGGTATGGAACTCCATACCCAGTTCGCGTATGCCGGCCGCCGACTGCTCCAGCCACTGGAACAGTGCCGCACCGTAGGTTTCATGATGCAAACGATTGGCCGCCAGGCCGAAACGCAAAACAGGGATGGAAGTCATGTGGCAAGCTCGTGGAAGATGAAGAAAGCATTACTATCATAGCTTGCCGGGATGACAAGGGTGCCGCTGAACATGGGTACGTACTTCCTGCAAGGGATCATAGCCTGCACCCAGGCCACTTTCCGCTGCATTCCCTGCCTATAGTGGTTGCTCCACCACTTTGCCGCAGGCACGCCATGACGACGGTTTCCGATTACGACAGCGCCTGGAAAGAAGCGCTCGAAGGCTATTTTCCAGAATTTATGGCCTTGTTGTGGCCCGACCTGCATGCCCGAATCGACTGGCGCGAACCGCCTGTTTTCCGTGACAAGGAACTGCAGGCACTGATGCGCAGCGCCAAGCGCGGCAGGCGCCATGTCGACAAACTGGTATCGGTACGACTGCTTGATGGCCAGGCTACCCTGTTATGGATTCATGTGGAAATCCAGGCGGGGAACGACCCAGCATTTTCCTACCGTATGTACACCTACTACATCCGGCTGCATGAAAAGTATCCCACAGAGCACCTGGTCAGCCTGGCCGTGCTGACCGATGCCCCGGCACAGGATCAAGCCCCTTACCTGTCCTACCAGGAGCAATTCTGGGATTGCAGTCTGCGCTTCACCTTTCCGGTCGCACGCCTGGAAGACTGGCGTCCGCGCATGGATGAGCTGATCAGACTGGCGCCGGCCAACCCGTTTGCCGTCGTGATGCTGACCCAGCTGGAAGCAAATGCCACGCGGGCCGACCGACATCGGCTTGTGCGCAAGACCGAACTGGTGAAACGGCTGTACCTGTGGGGCTATCAGCGCGATAATGTGATCATGCTGTTTCGCATCATCGATGCGATGCTGGCGTTACCCGAACCGCTTGAAATGGCTTTTGAAGACGCCGTGCAAAAACTTGAAGAGGAAACCCGGATGAACTACGTAACCAGCATTGAACGCGTTCGCCTCAAGCGCGAGCGGGAAGAAGGGAAACTGGAAGGAAGACAGGAAGGCAAAGCAGAAGGTTTTGCAGCGCTTCTATCCACCCTGATCACCCGCAAATTCGGGGTATTGCCAGACTGGGCAAAGGTGAAGCTGGTAGCGGCTGACGACGCCGTACTAAGCCGCTGGGCCGAACAGGTACTTGATGCACAGAGCATTGAAGACGTATTCAAATAGAGGCCGGCGTGGATTGAAGCGTAACGGCGGGTAACTTCGCCATACTGGAAAAATCATTGCCGAGTTGAAATCAAGCGTGAGCTGGCTCACAAAACGGCAGCACCTCTGGTCGTGGCTCACTCTCAGCCTGCCAGAGATCGTACTTGGTTTGCATATTGAGCCACATTTCGGCGCTGGTTCCAAAGGCAGCAGCCAGCCGCAGCGCCATATCCGCTGAAATGTAGGTAAATCGCAGACTTTCCCATACAAGAAAAAGGGCCGGCATGGCCGACCCTTGTTGTATTTCAGCTGCAGAACCGCCAGGGAATCACCCCGACCGGCGGCTTTAAACGGTGAACGATTCCCCGCAGCCGCAGGATGCTTTTTCGTTGGGGTTGATGAACTTGAACCCTTCGTTCAGGCCTTCGCGGGCATAGTCGAGCTGTGTTCCATCGACGAAAGGCAAACTTTTCGGATCGATATAAACGCGTACGCCGAATTGCTCGCAAAGGATGTCTTCAGAGTTGGGTTCATCGACATATTCAAGCTTGTAAGCCAGACCCGAGCAACCCGTGGTCTTGACACCCAGCCGCAGGCCCAGGCCTTTGCCGCGTTTTTCGATATAACGGCTGATATGGTCAGCCGCTTGTTGTGTAAGCGTAATTCCCATAGTTATTCCTGATACTTTTCCCTGTAGTTCCGTACTGCTGCCTGGATGGCGTCTTGCGCCAGTATGGAACAATGAATCTTTACCGGCGGAAGTGCCAGCTCTTGTGCTATCTGCGCATGGCGGATTTCCAGCGCCTGGTCTAGTGTTTTACCCTTTAGCCAGACGGTGGCCAGTGATGTTGCCGCTATGGCCGAGCCACAACCGTAGGTCTTGAACCTTGCATCATCAATGATACCCGATTGGGGATCGACCTTGATCTGCAAGCGCATGACCTCGCCATTGGCGGGCGCCCCCACCATTCCTGTGCCCACATGGGGCTCTGTAATGGCAAATGCCCCCGCGTTGCGGGGGTTTTCGTAATGATCGATAACCTTGTCGCTATAAGCCATGATGCTGACCCCGTTTACTTTAAGATGAGGCCCATTGCACCGAATTCAAGTCTACGCCCTCTTGGGCCATTTCCCACAACGGGGACAACTGGCGCAGGCGATCGACCTGAGACGTAATTTGTGCGATGGCTGCATCGATGTCTTGAGCCGTTGTATAGCGCCCCAGCGAAAGACGCAAGGAGCTGTGAGCAAGCTCGTCGCTGCGCCCCAGCGCTCGCAAGACATGCGACGGTTCGAGGCTGGCCGAGGTACATGCCGAACCGCTGGATACGGCCAGGCCTTTGAGACCCATGATCAGGGCTTCCCCTTCGATATGGCTGAAGCTGACGTTCAGGTTATGCGGTACACGCTGCTCAAGATCACCATTCAGGAATACTTCGGGAATGCGCGCCAAACCTGCCCACAAGCGGTCACGCAGACCGCGTATGCGTTCGTTCTCGGTGGCCATCTCGAGGGCGGCGAGAACGAACGCATGGCCCATGCCGACGATCTGGTGCGTAGGCAAAGTGCCTGAACGCATGCCGCGTTCGTGCCCGCCACCGTGTATCTGGGCCTGAATACGCGCGCGCGGCTTGCGTCGTACGAACAAGGCTCCCACCCCTTTCGGACCATAGGTCTTGTGCGCCGAAAACGACATAAGATCAACATTGAGTGCCTGCAGGTCTATGGCAACCTTACCGGTGGCCTGCGCCGCATCCACATGAAACACGACGCCCTTTTCGCGACAAATGTCACCTATGGCAGCGATATCCTGAATGACACCGATTTCGTTATTGACCAGCATGACGGACACCAGTGTGGTGTCGGCCTGCAAGGCTGACTTCAGTACGTTCAGATCCAGCAGGCCGTTTTCCTGAACGTCGAGGTAACTGACCTGGAAGCCTTCACGCTCGAGCTCGCGGCAGGTATCAAGCACCGCCTTGTGCTCGGTTTTGAGCGTGATGATGTGCTTGCCGCGCCCGGCATGAAATTGCGCGGTGCCCTTTATGGCCAGATTGTTGGATTCGGTGGCGCCGGAGGTCCAGACAATTTCACGCGGATCGGCATTGACCAGCTGTGCGACCTGGCTTCTGGCGGCCTCTACGGCCTCTTCGGCATCCCAGCCGTAAGCATGACTGTTGGACGCCGCGTTGCCGAAGCGCTCGTACAGCCACGGCACCATTTTCTGGACAACACGAGGATCCACCGGGGTGGTAGCCGAGTAGTCTAGATAAATGGGGCGTGTATCCATGGAGTCATTCCTGATGAGGTTACTGGGTGGACGCGATGAGCGCGTCGGGTGAACGGTTAATTCGAATAGTAGCGGATTGGGGCAACTTTGAACGCGAGGATTCCTGCAGCTGACGCATGCGCTCCTGGTCGGCCAGATCCTGCAGGCTGACCGAATCAAGATAATCGATCATTTTACGATTAAGATTGGACCAAAGCTCGTGGGTCATGCATTTGCCGCTGCTGCCATTGCGGCCCACATTGCAATTTTCCTTGCCGCCACAACTGGTGGCATCGAGCGGTTCATCGACCGCGAAGATAATATCAGCCACCGTAATGTTGCGCGCAAGTGTGGCTAGCGAATAGCCACCACCCGGGCCGCGTACGCTATCAACCAGCTCGTGCCGGCGCAGCTTGCCAAACAATTGCTCCAGGTACGACAGCGAGATATTTTGCCGCTCGCTGATGGCGGCCAATGTGACGGGTCCGCTATTTTGCCGCAACGCCAGGTCTATCATGGCGGTTACCGCAAAACGTCCTTTGGTTGTTAAACGCATGGTGATTTCCTTGGTTGAATCTTGGTTTGGGTTGAACCGCCGCACACCCTGGCATGCCCTGCAGTCTGACCTGATATTGGTGCCGGACCTATATCCGACCAATATGGTCAAGTATAACAAATTTCCGACCAAATCACTCGGATATATGCACCCGATGCGTACATAAACAACTGACGAAAAAAAACCGTGCGAAGAAGCACGGTTTTTTGAATGGCATGCAAGAAAGGCTTAGGCTGCCTGATACTGCAAGACCCGCTTGCGCACCATTTCGAGCACGCCCTGACAGGCATCTTCAAGATAATCCAGCACCTTGCCAAAGCCCTCGGGGCCGCCATAGTAGGGATCGGGCACTGTGGCCTCTTCGAACTCGTTGGCGAAGCGCATGAGCAGCATCAGTTTGTGCTGGTATACTTTGGGGCACTGCTGTTGCAGCGCGGAAAGATTTTCCCAATCCATAGACAGGATCAGGTCGAACTCGCGAAAATCGTCGGCACAGATCTGGCGCGCGACGCTATGCGAAAGCTCGTAGCCGCGCTTGCGCGCAGCAGCCTGGGCGCGCGCATCAGGCGCTTCGCCAATGTGAAAGTTATGGGTGCCAGCCGAATCGGTGCCGACCACATCAGAGAGCCCCGCCTCGTCGATCATACGGCGAAAGACACCTTCTGCGCTCGGCGAGCGGCAGATATTACCCATGCAAACGAAAAGTACCTTAGTCATCATAGCCGAGAGTGTGAGGGAAAACCCGTTGTAAGGCAAGGATTTTTGCAGCACCGCAATATTTTTCCGCCTATATTGACAAGCAAAAAAAGTTATAAACCATAAGGCTTTAGCAGTTTTTCTTTGTATATTTATGTGCCTGTGCGCCAAGCCAGGCTGGCTGTCAGGCCAATATTCATGCAGTGCAACAAGAATGTAAGATTTGCAAAAATCCCATAAAGGATTAATGGTAAACCCTAGGTATTGCAAAAGCAATATCTGCATCCGACAAACTAATATATGCCGGATGACAGGATGATGAAAACTTCAAAAATGTTGGGGAATACCAACATTTTTATAGCCTGGCCAACCAGGCTGCAGGCGCGTCATGCCGTCGCCCACTCAGGACAACAGCGCTTTTTGTTTAAGATGATTCAAGGCATCCCGCGCTGCAGCAGCCTGCTCAAACTCCAGATTTCTGGCGTGATCCATCATTAGTTTTTCCAGACGGCGGATTTCCCTGGCCAGTGACTTGTCATCACGCAGCACGTCGGGCGAAATCAGGTCTGCGGCAGAGGTCTGCTCTGGTTCAGCCATGACGCCATCGATCATTTCCCGCACAGCCTTGCTGACGCTGCGTGCGGTAATGCCATGAGCCTCGTTGAACTGCAGTTGCTTGACCCGGCGCCTGGCGGTTTCGTCCATGGCGCGACGCATGGAGTCGGTAATACGGTCGGCATACAGAATGGCCTTGCCATTCAGATTGCGTGCCGCCCGGCCCATGGTCTGGATAAGGCTGCGCTCCGAACGCAGGAATCCTTCTTTGTCCGCGTCCAGAATGGCGACCAGCGAAACCTCGGGAATGTCCAGCCCTTCACGCAGCAAGTTGATGCCCACCAGGATGTCGAACACGCCCAGGCGCAGGTCGCGTATGATTTCGACCCTTTCGACCGTATCTATATCAGAATGCAGGTAGCGAACTTTCAGGCCACTTTCCGTCAGATAGTCGGTCAGGTCTTCAGACATGCGCTTGGTCAGGGTTGTAACCAGCACCCTCTCCTGGTCGGCAACGCGCAGCTTGATTTCACCCAGCAAATCGTCGACCTGCGTCAGGGCCGGCCGCACTTCCACCACCGGATCAACCAGCCCGGTGGGCCGGACCACCTGTTCGACAACGTTATCGCTGTGCTCTTTTTCGTAGTCGGCCGGCGTGGCCGACACGAACACACACTGGCGCATACGCTGCTCGAACTCCTCAAGCTTCAGAGGCCTGTTGTCCATGGCCGAAGGCAAGCGAAAACCGAACTGAACCAGTGTCGACTTGCGTGAACGGTCGCCCCGATACATGGCACTGAGCTGCCCCATGGTGACATGGCTTTCATCGATGAACATCAAGGCATCGGCGGGCAAATAATCGATCAGCGTAGGCGGCGGTTCGCCAGGTGCCGCACCTGACAAGTGACGCGAGTAATTTTCGATACCCTTGCAAAAACCAAGCTCCTGCAGCATTTCCAGGTCAAAGCGGGTACGTTGCTCAAGCCGCTGTGCCTCAACGAGCTTCCCATCTGCGACCAGCTCGGCGGCGCGCTCGCGCAATTCCTGCTTGATGGTTTCTATGGCCCGCAACACGGTTTCACGCGGCGTAACGTAGTGCGAACTGGGAAAGACCGTAAAGCGCGGTACCTTCTGCCGGATTTTTCCGGTCAGCGGATCGAACATTTCCAAGGTTTCGATCTCGTCATCGAATAAAGTAATACGCAGGGCCAGTTCGGCATGCTCGGCCGGGAACACATCAATGATTTCGCCACGGGCCCGAAAAATCCCCCGGGTGAACTCGACGTCGTTGCGCTCATATTGCATGGCAACCAGCCGGCCCAGTAGCTCTTGCCGCGCAATGCGGTCGCCGGCACGCAATGTGAGCACCATGGCGTGGTAATCGCCCGGATTGCCAATACCATATATGCAGGACACCGTACCGACAATGACCGTGTCGCGCCGCTCGAGCAGGCTTTTGGTGGCCGAAAGCCGCATTTGCTCGATGTGCTCGTTAATCGACGAATCCTTTTCTATGAACAAATCACGCGCCGCGACATAAGCCTCGGGCTGATAGTAATCATAGTAAGACACGAAATATTCAACGGCATTGTTGGGGAAAAACTCCCGCATCTCTGCATAGAGCTGTGCGGCCAGCGTCTTGTTGGGCGCCAGCACGATGGCCGGACGACCCATGCGGGCAATGACATTGGCCATGGTGTAGGTCTTGCCGGAACCAGTCACTCCCAGCAGCGTCTGGTACATCAGACCATCATTCATGCCCTCGGTAAGTGCTGCAATTGCCGCAGGCTGATCACCGGCCGGCGGGTAAGGCTGGTACAGCTGGAACGGGCTGTCTGGATACTGGACGAAACCGGGTGCTGTTGCGATCATGCTGGACACTTTAAGGGTAAACCCCTTATTATCACATTATTGTTACCTCTTTCTCTACCCACATCAAACTCCCAAATGAAATCACTTTTCGAATCGGTCGAGCTTGCGCCGCGCGACCCCATCCTTGGTCTCGTTGAACAATATAACGCCGATACGCGCGCCCAGAAGGTCAATCTCGGCGTTGGTGTTTACTACGACGACGAGGGCCGCCTCCCGTTGCTCGAGTGCGTCAAGCAGGCTGAAATGGCCCGTATCCAGGCGCACGCCGCCCGCGGTTACCTGCCTATCGAAGGTATTCCGGGCTACAACAAAGGCGCTCAAACCCTGCTGCTGGGCAAAGATTCGCCCTTGCTGGCCAGCGGCCGCGTCCTGACCGCCCAATCGCTGGGTGGTACCGGCGCATTGAAAATTGGTGCAGACTTCCTCAGGCAGCTGTTGCCCAACAGCAAGGTCGCCATCAGCGATCCCAGCTGGGAAAACCACCGCGCCCTGTTCGAGCGCGCAGGCTTCGTGGTTGAAACCTACCCCTACTACGATGCAGCCACCCGCGGGCTCAACTTCGAAGGCATGCTGGCCGGGCTGCAAGCCTTGCCTGAACAGACCATCGTCGTCCTGCACGCATGCTGCCACAATCCCACCGGCGTTGACCCCACCTTCCAGCAATGGGAACAAATCGCTGAAGTCGTCAAAAACAGAAACCTGGTTCCGTTTCTCGATATCGCCTACCAGGGATTCGGCGACGGCCTGGAAGAAGATGCTGCCGTGGTACGCCTGTTTGCCCAGCTTGACCTGACCATGCTCATCAGCTCGTCATTCTCGAAATCGTTCTCACTCTATGGCGAGCGCGTCGGCGCCCTTACACTGATCACTTCCAGCACCGAAGAAAGCGGCCGGGTCCTCAGCCAGCTCAAGCGCGTGATCCGCACCAATTACTCGAACCCGCCCACCCACGGTGGCACAGTGGTTTCTACGGTTCTGAACACACCCGAGCTCTACACCCTCTGGACAACGGAACTGGCTACCATGCGCGAACGCATCCGCACCATGCGCGTACAGATGGTTGAAAAGCTCAAGGCCCACGGAGTCACGCAGAACTTTGACTTCATGCTGGCCCAGCGCGGTATGTTCTCTTATTCGGGCCTCACCAAAGACCAGGTCGACCGCCTGCGCGAAGAGCATGGCGTCTACGCCGTCAGCAGCGGCCGCATCTGCGTCGCAGCGCTCAATAACGGCAATATCGACTACGTCGCCGCGGCCATCGCAAAAGTGCTGGCCTGAACCAGCACTACTGCCGGTGCGCACACGCCGCGTGCCGGCAAATAGCCCATGCCTTCGTGTGGCGCTTGATCTTTCCACTGAAATACTGCAAAATCCTGACTGTATATAAACACAGTCAGGGTACCCATGGCCGTCAAGCTTACCGATCGTCAGCAGCAAGTTCTTGAACTCATTCGCAGCGAAATCGTGCGCACCGGCTTTCCCCCCACTCGTGCCGAAATTGCCCGCGCGCTGGGGTTCAAGTCCGCCAATGCGGCTGAAGACCACATCAAGGCCCTGGCCCGTAAAGGCGCCATTGAACTGACCGCAGGTGCATCACGCGGCATCCGCCTTACCGATTCGTTCATTCCCGCCTCGCCAGGCACCACCCTTATCCAGCAGGCTTCGTCCGCACTGTCACAGTTGCTGGTGCCCCTGGTGGGTCGGGTCGCGGCCGGCAACCCCATACTTGCCGCCGAACACGTCGAACGCGAAATCGGCATAGAACCCTCGCTGTTCAGTCAAACCCCCGACTACCTCCTGCGCGTGCGCGGCCTAAGCATGCTTAATGCCGGCATCCTCGATGGCGACCTGCTCGCAGTCAAAAAATCTCCCGATGCACGCAATGGCCAGATCGTCGTCGCCCGCATAGGCGAAGAAGTCACCGTCAAGCGTTTTTCCCGTGCCGGCAGCCACATCGAACTGCTGCCCGAAAATCCCGACTTTGCGCCCATCATTGTCACCGCCAACGACGAATTTTCCATAGAAGGCATAGCGGTCGGCCTGATTCGAAATACACCGCTGCACTAATCGCAATTGGTAATTGGCAATTGGCAATTGGCCCCCTGTTGTTGCTAATTATGTACAATTGAAATCAATTTCCAAATTGATTTAACGTGAGCGCGGTTCGTCCGGATCACGCCGTACGACTACGCCGATTCCGCAACACAGCGCCAGGCTAGTTTTTATAACATTATGCCTTTACACAGTCTGGCCCGCCCTCTGTTGCGCGGCATTGCAGCCTTGAATGTCGCGTTCACCGTCGCGTTTGCCAACCCTGCGATTGCCTGCCACGGTGCGCAGAATATCCGGCTGCTGGAACCCGTAACAGTCGATGAACAGCAACTGGCTGAGTTTCACGCCATGCCTAAGTTGACGGTATACGCTGCGAGTGCGCCGCCGCTTACGCGATTCCATGAAGACACTCAAAGCTACAGTGGCATCAGCACCGATATATTTTGCTTTATTGCCAATGAGCTTGGCATCGACTTCACGATGCTTGTGAACGATTCAAAAACGGTGCATGAAAAGATCCGGGACGTACAAACCGGAGACGTTGATGTCTTTATGCCAATAAGCCGCACAGCCGCGCGAGAGAAGCTCGGGCTGTTTACGGAACCATATTATGAAAGCTATTACGCAGTCCTGGCACGCCATGGATCACCGTTTTCCATAAAAAGCATTAATGATCTGGCCAACTACAAAGTCGGGGTAGTTAAAGGAGTTGCACTCGAGCACACGCTCCAGGCGATCGTGCCGGAGTCTCAGCTTCATTCATACGACATAGCAACCGGTGACCTGATGTTCCAGGCACTGCGGGAAGGGGCAATCGACGTTGCCGTATACAACGAAACTGTTTTTATAGAAAAGCAATTCCACCAGGAATTATTTGACCTGGAGATCATATACACCCTTGAAAATAACCCCAGGGCATATCGCTACTATTTCTCCCCATCGGCGGAACACAAGCAGCTCGTCCAGGTAACTGACCAGTACCTGGCGGTTATCGATGCATCGGCGTCTATACATATTCACGAAGGTGCACAACGCCAGTTTTTTCAGCGCTATGAACAACAACGTGATCAACAATTCTGGTTGGAGCTGGCCAGCGTCTCGGGTGCTGTACTGGCAGTCGGCTTTTATGTAGCGTTTCTTCGGTATCGGCGGCTGTCTGCCCTGCTGGCCGACCAGAACAGCCACATCCGGCAGCAGCAACACGCTTTGCAGGCGGCTTACGAGAAACTGGAAGCCCTGAGTCTTACCGATAGTTTGACCGGGCTATCGAATCGCAGGCATTTTGAACAGATGCTGAGCTACGAATATGCACGCAATCAACGCACAGCCTCTCCGCTCAGCCTGCTTTTCATCGATATCGATTATTTCAAAAGCATCAATGATCACTTTGGACACACCGTTGGCGATAAATATTTATGCTCGGTAGCCAAGGTCTTGGATAACAGCACAACCCGCGCTACTGATCTGGCAGCTCGTTATGGTGGAGACGAATTCCTCTGTTTATTACCGGACACCGCAGCCCAGAATGCCGTAAAGGTTGCAGAGCGCATCACGCATAACATCGCAGAGCTCGCGCTTCCCAATCCATGGACCGACCCGCCACAATTGACAGTCAGCATTGGTGTAATAACGACAGTCGGCGGGAATCCTGGAATAGAAAAACTCATGGCCCACGGAGACGCTCAGCTTTACACCGCCAAGAAACTGGGAAGGAACCAGGTAAGCAGCACGGTCATCTAGACATATTCATGCGCCTGGCAGGAATAAGAAGAGCCGGATACTGCAACACAGTATCCGGCTCTTTCAACCCGGCTGACCAGCCAGGTAAGCATTACAGCATTATCAGTGCTTCATCAGACCACCTGAAGACTCTGCAGGCTTGGCACTGGCGACCGCCTCGGCTGCCAGTCTGGCGACTTCTTCGTCTGACAGCGGCGTAGGCAGGCTCTGCAGGGCCACTTCCAGTACACGGTCTATCCAGCGCACTGGAATGATTTCCAGGTGATTCTTGACGTTATCGGGGATATCGGCAAGATCTTTCACGTTCTCTTCGGGAATCATTACAACCTTGATCCCGCCGCGATGAGCAGCCAGCAGCTTCTCTTTGAGGCCGCCTATGCCGAGCACCTCGCCACGCAAAGTAATTTCACCCGTCATGGCGACGTCGGCCCGCACAGGAATACCTGTTAATGCAGACACCATGGCCGTAGTGATGGCAATGCCAGCTGACGGGCCATCCTTGGGCGTAGCGCCTTCAGGAAAGTGCACGTGCAGATCGCGTTTTTCAAATGCGGTATTTGGTATACCCCATTTCTGGGCACGCGCACGAACCACGGTGCGGGCAGCCTCGACCGATTCCTTCATGACATCGCCCAGCGATCCGGTGCGCAGCACTACGCCCTTGCCCGGCATATCGGCGACCTCGATGGTAAGCAAATCGCCACCCACTTCGGTCCAGGCCAGGCCTGTGACTTGTCCGACCTTGTTTTCCTTCTCGGCCATGCCGAAATTGAAGCGGCGCACGCCAAGGAAGTCGCTGAGGTTATCGGAAGTGACGGTTATACGCTGTATGGCCGGCTGTTCAGCAGCAGCCGCTTTGTTGCGATTGAGCTTCGTGGCGGACGGATTGGCCGCCAGCAGCGTCTTGACGACCTTGCGGCAGATCTTGCTGATTTCGCGCTCGAGCGCCCGCACCCCTGCTTCACGGGTGTAGTAACGCACGATATCGCGTATGGCCGACTCTTCGATGGTGATCTCGCCTTCCTGCACACCGTTGTTCTTCATGAGCTTGGGCAGCAGATGATCGAATGCAATATGCACTTTTTCGTCTTCGGTGTAGCCCGACAGGCGAATCACTTCCATGCGATCCAGCAGCGCCGGCGGAATGTTCAGCGTATTGCTGGTCGCCACGAACATGACATCGGAAAGGTCGAAATCGACTTCGATGTAGTGGTCCTGGAAAGTGTGGTTCTGTTCGGGGTCCAGCACCTCGAGCAATGCCGACGAGGGGTCGCCCCGGAAGTCGGCGCCCATCTTGTCGATTTCATCGAGCAGGAACAAGGGGTTGCGTACAGCCACCTTGTTCATGTTCTGCAGAATCTTGCCTGGCATGGACCCTATGTAGGTACGGCGATGCCCGCGGATCTCGGCTTCGTCGCGTACACCGCCCAGGGCCATGCGCACGAACTTGCGGTTCGTGGCACGGGCGATGGACTGCCCAAGCGAGGTCTTGCCCACGCCCGGAGGCCCGACCAAGCAGAGGATGGGAGCCTTGAGCTTGTCGACCCGCTGCTGCACGGCCAGATACTCGATAATGCGCTCTTTGACCTTCTCCAGGCCATAGTGGTCGGCATCCAGTACGCTTTCAGCGTTCGAGATCGAATTGTTGATGCGGCTTTTCTTGCGCCAAGGCAGCCCTATTACCGTGTCGATGTAGTTGCGCACGACAGTGGCTTCGGCCGACATGGGCGACATCAGTTTCAGCTTCTTGAGCTCGGCATCGACCTTCTTTTGAGCTTCCTTGGGCAACTGGGCAGCGGCGATCTTCTTTTCGAGTTCCTCGATGTCGGCGCCCTCTTCGCCCTCGCCCAATTCTTTCTGTATGGCTTTTACCTGCTCATTCAGATAGTAATCGCGCTGGCTCTTTTCCATTTGCTTCTTCACGCGCCCGCGTATGCGCTTTTCGACCTGGAGGATGTCGATTTCGGACTCAAGCTGCGCCAGCAGGTTTTCCAGCCGCTCTGAGGTGCCGGTGACTTCGAGCATTTGCTGCTTCTGTTCCAGCTTTAGCGGCAGGTGTGCAGAAATGGTGTCGGCCAGACGGCCGGCATCGTCGATGCCGGTAAGCGACGTAAGAATTTCCTGGGGAATCTTCTTGTTCAGCTTGACGTACTGCTCGAACTGAGCAACCGCAGCGCGGCGCAAGGCTTCCGATTCGGCTGTTTCATCGGCTGGGGGTGCAACCGGCACAACCACGGCGGTGAAATGAGTTTCGGCCTCGGTTACAGATTGTATGGTTGCGCGTTGCAAGCCTTCAACCAACACCTTGACGGTGCCATCGGGCAGCTTGAGCATTTGCAGAATGCTGGCTACGCAACCAATGCTGTAGAGATCCTCGGGGGTGGGATCATCTTTGCTGGCCGACTTCTGCGCCACCAGCATGATGTTATTGCCGGATTCCATGGCCAATTCCAGCGCCTTGATTGAACGCGGACGGCCTACGAACAGGGGAATCACCATATGCGGAAACACCACTACGTCGCGCAAAGGCAACAGCGGCAAGTCCGTCGGTTCCGAAGAAAGAATCTGGCTTGCAGACATAGTCATTTCCTTAAAGTTGACCTGTAATTAGCAAAAGGGAAGCCTAGGCCTCCCTTTTTTAGTACTACCTGTGCATGTATGTAGTGACGATAGCCAGTATTTCAAGTCTACAAAGCGCCTGCTCTGCTTTCCATAGGGGTAATCTACAAGCTCCCTTAGGCTGCGGCATTTTTTAATTTTTTACCGGGACTCTGCTTGTTTTCGTCGCCGGCTTCGGCTTCGTCTTGGTAAATCAGCATGGGCGTACCCTGGCCGGTAATAGACTTTTCGTCGAGCACAACACGTTTGACGTTCTTCCTGGAAGGAAGTTCATACATGGTGCCCAACAAGGCCTGCTCGACGATGGAACGAAGCCCGCGCGCGCCCGTGCGCCGTTTGATGGCACGCTGCGCAATGGCCTTGAGCGCGCCAGGCCGGACTTCAAGCTCGACCTCTTCCATTTCAAACAGTTTCTGAAACTGCTTGATCAGCGAGTTGCGCGGTTCGGTCAGAATACGCACCAGGGTTTCTTCCTGCAGCTCTTCCAGCGTGGCCACCACGGGCAAGCGACCGACCAGTTCCGGAATAAGTCCGAACTTGATCAAGTCTTCGGGCTCGACTTCGGCGAACAGCTCGCCCACGCCACGCTCTGTTTTCGCACGCACGGAAGCCGAGAAACCTATGCCCGAGCGTTCGGTGCGGTCACGGATGACCTTGTCGAGTCCGTCGAAGGCACCGCCCACAATGAACAGAATATTGGTCGTGTCGACCTGAACGAAGTCCTGGTTGGGATGCTTGCGCCCGCCCTGTGGAGGCACCGATGCCACGGTGCCTTCGATGAGCTTGAGCAAAGCCTGCTGCACGCCCTCGCCCGAGACATCGCGCGTAATGGACGGATTGTCGGCTTTGCGAGAGATCTTGTCGATTTCGTCGATGTAGATAATGGCGCGCTGCGCCTTGTCGACATCGTAGTTGCAGTTCTGCAATAACTTCTGAACGATATTCTCGACGTCTTCACCCACATACCCGGCTTCAGTAAGCGTCGTGGCATCGGCCATGACAAAGGGTACGTCGAGCATGCGAGCCAGCGTTTGGGCCAGCAGCGTTTTGCCTGAGCCGGTAGGGCCGATCAGCAGGATATTGCTTTTGGAGAGCTCGACGTCGTCGCCCTTGACCTCGCCATAACGCACACGCTTGTAGTGGTTGTAGACCGCCACGGCCAGCGTGCGCTTGGGGCTATCTTGTCCAATGACGTAGCCGTCAAGAAAACCTTTGATCTCTTCAGGTGTAGGCAGCTCGTTGCGGATCGCATCACGAGCGGCTTCCTGGCTTTCTTCGACAATGATATCGTTGCAAAGGTCGATACATTCGTCGCAAATGAACACCGACGGCCCTGCGATAAGCTTGCGTACCTCGTGCTGGCTTTTATTGCAGAACGAGCAATGCAATGCTTTATCGTCCGTCGGTCCTTTTTTTTCGGGCATAAAACTCTTCGTTAAGTTCGGCTGGCAGAACCATGTTGCCTGCCGGATAATCAGCGGTGAACGCCGGAGCGTTCACCGGCCACCTGTCAGCATCAAGCCTCGTCGGCGCGTGAGACCAGGACTTTATCTACCAAACCATACGATACCGCATCTTCAGCCGACATGAAATTATCACGCTCGGTGTCCTCGGCTATGCGCTCGATGGACTGGCCAGTGTTTTTGGCCAGAATTGCGTTCAGCCGTTCACGCAGGTCGAGAATTTCCCGTGCCTGGATCTGGATATCGGACGCCTGGCCCTGAGCACCACCAGACGGCTGGTGAATCATGATGCGCGAATTGGGCAAGGTATAGCGCTTGCCCTTGGTGCCGGCTGCCAGCAGGAATGCACCCATACTGGCCGCGATACCGGTGCACAAGGTGGAGATCTCGGGTTTGATGAACTGCATGGTGTCGTAGATGGCCATGCCTGCATACACCGAGCCACCGGGCGAGTTGATATACAGGGAAATGTCCTTGTCGGGGTTCTCGGATTCGAGAAACAACAGCTGCGCCACCACCAGATTGGCGGTGTGGTCGTTAACTGGCCCGACAAAGAAAATGACCCGCTCGCGCAACAAGCGCGAGTAGATATCGTAAGACCGCTCGCCGCGGCCGGACTGCTCTATCACAATGGGCACGTAGCCCAACCCCGTAGGGGTCACCGAGTCACCACCGTACATTGAGGCGTAAAAATCGGTAAAACGTGACATTTAGTTAGTCCCCATGAGTTCTTCGAAAGCTACATCTTCATCGGTTACCTGGGCATTGGACATGACGTGTTCGACCACGTTGTCTTCCAGCACAATGGCTTCGATCTCGGCACGACGCTGACGATCGGACAGATAATACGCGACCACTTGCGCAGGCTGCTCGTAGTTTTGTGCGAACTCTTCGATACGGGTGCGAACCTGCTCGGGCTTGGCCTGAAGGTCGGCAGCCTGTACCAGTTCGGACACCAGCAAGCCCAGGCGCACGCGACGCTCGGACTCGGCCGTGAAGGCTTCGACAGGAATTGGCACGGAGTCGGCATTGGGCACGCCACGCTGCTTGAGCTCTTCGCGGGCAGCAGTAACACGACCTTGTGCGTCGTTATCGACCAGAGCCTTGGGAACATCAAAGGAGCAAGCTTCAACCAGGGCATCCATGACGCTGGCCTTGCTGCGGGCCTGTGCGCGTACCTTGACTTCACGCTCGATGTTGCTGCGCACGTCGGCCAGCAATTTTTCGATGTCGCCTTCTGGCTGACCCAGCGATTTTGCGAACTCGGCGTCGAGTTCGGGCAGGATGGCCTCAGCCACTTCAGTAACCGTAATGGCGAACTCGGCGGTTTTACCGGCCACTTCCTTGCTGCCGTAGTCTTCAGGGAAGTTCAGCGGGAAGGTCTTGGATTCGCCGGCCTTCATGCCGCGCACTGCGGTTTCAAACTCGGGCAACATACGGCCCTGACCCAGGACAAAGGGGAATTTCTCGGCGGAACCGCCTTCGAAGGCAACGCCGTCGATAGTACCTGTGAAGTCCAGCGTGACGCGGTCATCGTCTTGCGCTGCGCGGTCTTCACGTGCTTCGTAGGTGGCACGCTGCTTGCGCAGGATATCGATGGTGCGCTGAACCTCGGCATCGCCGACCTGCACATTGGCACGCGTAACCTTCAAAGCCTTCAGATCCGGCACCTGCACTTCGGGATAAACCTCGAAGGTGGCGGTGAAAGCCATGACGCCCTCTTCGACGCCTTCGGTCTTGGGTTCCAGATTGGGCGTACCAGCCACGCGCAACTTGGACTCACCGATTACCTTATCCAGCGAGCGACCCACTTCGGAATTGATTACGTCGTAGCGGATGCCGGGCCCATGGCTACGCTCGATCAGGGAAAGCGGAGCTTTGCCTGGGCGAAAACCTTGAACTTTGGCAGTACGAGCGACGCGTTTGAGTTGCGCCTGGACTTCTTTTTCTACGTCGGCGATCGAGACGGCCAGATCTACACGGCGCTCCAGACCAGACAAAATTTCAACCTCGGGCTGCATTAGGGACCTATATAAATGAATAATTAAAGAAATGAACAGGACATTTTACCGGAAACTCGCCCTGACCACGAAAAACGGGTGATTTTCCAGAAAACGGGAAAGATTTGGAATACCCGGCAAGCGCAAATATCAGGTCTCCAGCAGCCGCGCAACCACGCTGCTCGAGGCGTCCCCCAGCTGCGACCTGAGAGAGAAATGATTCTCGCCCTCGAGCACCGTCAGCGCAGGGATATTCGGCAATTGCCTCCATGCCTGGACTAACTCGACCGATTGACGCAGGTATTCGCTGCCTTCTGCACCACCAACCAGCACGGACAAAGGACACTTTACCTGACGATCCATCAGCACCGGGCTGAACTGCCTGGCAGCTTCCTTCGTCAACCCCAGATTGTCGTTGACAAAGGACAGCCGTATTGGCTGAAGGTCGTAGATTCCGCTGATCGCGCAGGCGCTGGCCAGACGTGGGAGTTCATATCTCGGCTCCTGAACACCTCCGGCCAGCAGCATCGCCACCAAATGCGCTCCTGCTGAGTGTCCCGATATGGAGACACGTTCCGGATCTCCGCCAAAGCGTTCGATATTGCCCAGCACCCAGCATAACGCACGCTCGCAGGCGGCAACCAGATCATGCATACTCGCCTGCGGCATCAAAGGATAGTTAACGACGACGGAGGCGATATCGTGTGGCACCAGGCCATCGGCCACATAGCTGAAACCCTGCTTATCCAACATTTGCCAATAGCCGCCGTGAAAAAAGACATTCACCCTACTGCCCTGACGGCCGGTACGGAATATATCGAGGCGCTCCAGCTCGCCTGAGCCGTAGGGCACATCGAGCACGGCTTCATACCTCTCACGCGCTGCGACGCTTTTCTGCTCCAGAGTGGCCAGCACGCGCTTGAATGCGTCCGGATCAATCTTCGCCACGTTGTCGTATTCACGATCAAGGGTGGCGCGATCCATGCCGTCGAATCGACGTCCAACCATGCTGACCCTCTCTGGCTAGAAGTCAGACAACTTTGTTAACTAGGCGACCAATGCCTTCTATCTCGAGCTCGATAGTGTCGCCCTTTTTCATGGGACCAACGCCTGACGGCGTGCCGGTGATGATGACATCACCGGGCTTTAGCGTCATGATTCCCGACACGAACTCCACGATCCTCGCAATCGGGAAAATCATGTCATTGGTATTGGATGACTGACGCAGTTCACCGTTTTGCCATAGCTGAATGGCAACGTTGTCAGGATCAAGGCTGGTTTCTATCCAGGGTCCGAGAGGTTTGTATGTATCGAAGGACTTGGCCCGGGTAAATTGGCCATCTTTACGCTGAAGGTCACGGTTCGATACATCGTTGGCGCAGGTATATCCAAAAATATAGTCTTTCGCCTCGTTTCGACGCACGTTCCTGCCTTCACGCCCCACCACGATGGCAATCTCGGCCTCGAAGTCGATGCGATCACTATGATTGTCCAGCACAATAGTGTCTCCCTGGGCCACAATAGCTTGGGGCGAGCACATGAACAGCATCGGCTCGTCGGGTACGGGAACACCGGACTCTTCGGCGTGCAGCCGATAATTGAGCCCGACACACACTAGCTTGCCGGGCTCGACCGGCGCTAACAGCTGCACATCGGCCAGCGGATATTCTTTTCCGGTATATTCGAACTCGTCGAACAGACCTCCACGCAAGACTTTTACACTGTCGCCTTCGACAACACCATGGGCAACACCGTCAATAGAAGAAAACCGCGCGACTTTCATGAAAATACCTTTTGCAAATCAAGTTGAATAGAAATAAGGACGAAGGGCGTTGAAACTGGCCTGGATGGCATGCCCGCTATCGGGAATCTGGAAGGTTTCGACCGTTACGTACTGATCGTAGGATGCCTTCTCAAGTGCCTGGAAGACCGCAGCAATATCGTATGATCCGTCACCTACCGGCAAACGTTCGGAATCACTGACGTGAAAATGCCAAAGGCAGTTGCGTTGCTGCGCCTGGAGCAAGGATTTTTCTATATCTTCACCCTCCACCAGCATGTGCACCATATCCAGCATGATCCCCACATTGGGCAACGCCACCCTGTCGATAAATTCCAGCATGTCACTCGTGCCCATAAGGCAATTAGCGTACAAGTGATTCACCGGCTCCATAACGATGCGGGTATCAGGGTATTCGCGCGCGCACTCAGCCAATGCCCGGGCGATCCAGTCCAAAGTCTGCTCAGGCGAAACACCGTCCTGGTAGCGCCCACGCAAACGTCCGACGTTAACCGCCGCACCGAAACGCTGGGCGAGTGCCATCGCCGCCTTCATTCGGTCGATAGCCCGCTGGCGTCGTTCAGGATCAGCATCAGCGAACGACAGGCCGGCCTCACCATATACCTCGCCCGTACAGACGGCTGGCACGTCCAGACCTTCTTGGTTGGCGGCATCCTCGAGTGCGTTGGCATCAATGCGGGCAGGATCGCAGACGAGAAGCTCCACCCCTTCATAACCCACCTGACGAATCTTTGCCAACGTGGGCTTGATATCACCCTGGATCGCCGTTACTTTGGAGTGCCGGACATCTGGTGTCGCGTACATGTAAGCAAGTTTCATGACTGTACAAATCGATAATCGTTCTGTTGAGCCAGCTTGGCATGGATCACTTCCTTCTTGACCACGCTGACATTGGGAATGGCAAACTCCTGGATGTTGAAATACTCCCCCTTGGCCTCCTTGCCACGGGCAATTTCCATCACAAGGTCTGCAATCTCGACGCCCACCTGTTTGAGCGTCTTGGTACCTTCAAGTACGTCACCCGCACTAATATCGGTGTCTTCGCTCAAATGGCGGAAGGTTTTATTGTTTGAACTGATCTTCACGACAGGTGCAATGGACGAGCCTGTAGGAGTTCCTTTTCCGGTAGTGAACAGAACCATGTGCGCACCACCCGCCACCTTTCCTGTAACCGAGGCAATATCAAATCCCGGTGTATCCATGATGATGACGCCCCTTTCAGTAGGAGCCTCGCCATAATCGACGATCTGCGTAATGGCTTTTGTGCCCGCCTTGTAGATACACCCCAGGGACTTTTCTTCGATAGTGGTCAGGCCACCGGCAACATTACCCGGGGAAATGAATATTCCGCTGTCATCCTCAGTGGACAATGACAGATCCACCTCGTATTTTTTAATCAGGCTGAGGAGTTCTTGTTTGATCTGATCAGACTTTCCACGTCGCGCCAGCACTTGCTCCGCCCCAACCATTTCTGTCACTTCCGACAGGATTACTGTCCCTCCATGAGACACTATGATGTCAGCCGCTTCACCCACTGCAGGATTAGCCGTCAAGCCTGAAAATGCATCGGATGAGCCGCATTCCAGCGCGACCAACAACTCCGACAGGTCACCTTCTTCCATAGGCTGGGCATCGAGCTCGCGACGCATTTCCCTTACCAGCGCTATCCCCGCCGCACCGGTTGTGCGGGAGCCACCCTCGTGCTGGACAATAAGCGTTTCTACCCTTTTGCCGGACTTGGCAATTTCGCTGGCCACTCGTGACGCAGAAGCTGTCTCGCAGCCCAGACTTAGCACAAGCACCGCACCTACGTTGGGATGCAGTCCGTGTCCTATATATGAATGCTCAGTGATGGCATTTTCTTCGGCATCGAATGTACAGCCGTATGGATGCATGAAAGTAACACCACCCGCCTTATTTGCAATGTCCATGGCCACCCGGTTCACGCATGACACGGTGGGAATAATCAGCACGTGGTTCCGTATCCCTATGGCTCCGTTGCTGCGGCGATATCCCATAAATTTAGTATCAACCATCTTGCTTGCCTCCCGTCTGAGAAGGGCCTGAAAAGCGCCTGGCCTTCAAGCCGCGGCAGTTATGCACATGGACCAGATGTCCCGCGCCAATGGCAGAGGTAGCCGAACCGATAACCTCGCCGTACTTGATAATTTCTTCGTTTAAAGCAATGTCACGCAGTGCGATCTTGTGCCCTGTCGGAATGAGCTCATGCACAGGCACCTCGTACTCTTCGAGGGCGCCACGAATTTTTACAAGCTCACCAGGCAGCAGCTCGTGAATCGCCGTAGCGACATGGTCAACATCACGAATCTGTATGGCAGCTTTGTCAATCGAGTTCAATGTAGTCTCCTTGCATTGCTTAATGCATTAGTGCTGGCAACCAGGTCGATAAACCAGGCACCAAGATGACCAGAATAAGCGTAACGACCATGGAGAACAGGAACGGCCATAGGCTTCTGCAGGCTTCAGACAAACGTATTCCAGCAATTTTCGATGCGGTCATCAAGGTTACCCCCAATGGTGGCGTCACCGCGCCTACACACAGGTTGGTCACAAACAAAATGGCAAAGTGCACAGGGTCTATGCCATATTGCTCTACCACAGGCATCAGAATAGGAACCAGAATGATGATGAGCGCATTGCTCTCCATAAAGGTACCAAGCAGCAATAGAAACACCGTGATCAGCATCAGGAACATCAGCGGATCCGACGTCATCTGAGTAAACAGCGTGACAAAATTCTGCGTGATCTGCTCGGTCGTGACTATCCAGGCAAACATCGCAGAAATCGCAACAATCAACTGAATGGGCACAGCAATGCGCAGCACTTTCATGCACACATTGGGCAAATCCATAAAACGGATCTCGCGATAAACAACGCAAGACAGGAAAAATGCATAGACCACTGCCAGCACCGCGGCCTCGGTAACGGTAACAATTCCGCCAAATATGCCACCCAGGATAATGACAGGCAGCATGAGTGGTGGCAACGCCCCCACAAAGGCGCGGCCCAGTTCCCCAACCTGGACCTGGCCACCCTGTCCGTACCCTCGCTTCTTGCTGATCAGGACCGCAACCGCCATTAGCAAGGCGGCCATAAGCACGCCAGGAAGGAAACCTCCGATGAGCAGGTCAGCGATCGAGATATTGCCTGTCACGCCCATGATCACCATCGTCAGACTGGGAGGTATTAACGATGACAAAATGCCACAGCACCCCTGCAGTGATGCACAGAAAGACGCGGGATAGCCTTTCTCCTTCATGGACGGAATCATGATGGAACCGACAGCCGCCGTCCCACCGATTGCGGAGCCGCACAACGTACCAAACAAGGCGTTGCCCAGTACGGTCACGGCGGCAAGGCCACCGGCAATATGTCCGATCATTGCATTGGCCAGACGCATCAGACGCCGGGTAATGCCCCCGTACTCCATCAATACGCCGGCAAACACGAACATGGGCAACGCCAGGAACGGATAGGAATAAATCCCCTGGGATACCCTCTGACCAAGAATGGCCAGGCTTATGTCATTGAACAGAAGGTAGCCGACACAAGTTATGCCGATAGCGAAGGCTACCGGTATGTTCATCATGATCAGGATCAGCAAAGTGATTAGAAGCACTGCAGCAACCATGGCATCACACCCCTGCACGCGCAGGGCGCGAAAAACTAGCAAACAGCTGCTCTATTGAGACCAGCGTCAACAGCGCACCGCCCACCATAGCGCCCCCGTAATGCCAGCCCACTGATATTTTCATTCCAGGTGTAATGGAATTCACGGTCGCCTCGACGACCAGATACGAACCATACGTGAGCGCGATATTGAGTATCAGCATCAAAACCGCGCCAACAATTTCAATAACCTGCCTTGGACTCTCAGGCATCATATACACCAGAAAATCAATACTGATGTGCTCTTTGCTTTCCAACAGCAATGCTGCACCGAGAAAAGTGATCCATAGCATCAGGACCAATGCCATTTCCTCGGACCACACCAATGGCATCTCGAAAAAATAGCGAAAAACAATTTGAGCGAATAGCACTACTGTCATGGCGATCAGCATGGCAACCAGCAACCATTTGACCAGGCCCGACAGCGCGAGTCTCAAGGCACGCATATCAATCCTTCAGTTCGTTTCGTGAAGATAGAAAGGCGCACCCTGCGGACGCGCCCCTTCCCATCAGGACTTGGCGTACTCGCGAACCAAGTCCATCAGCTCCTTGCCAAAGGTATCTTCATATTTGTCCCAAACGGACTGTACCGCTTGCTGGAATTGGACGGGATCGGGCTCGGTTACTGCCACGCCAGCTGCCTTGATCTTCTCAAGTGCCTCGCCATCGCTTTTTGCAATCATCTCGCGCTCTTTCAGCTTCCATTTTTCAGCAGCGTCCTGGATGATTTTCTGCTGCTCCGGAGACAGACGATTCCAGGCACTGGTGGAAATGGTCAACACGGCAGAACCCCAGATATGGCCCGATAAGGCCAGATGATCCTGCACTTCATAGAACTTGGATGCGTATATGGTGGCGAGCGGATTCTCCTGCCCATCTACCACTTTCTGCTGCAGACCGGAAAACACTTCGGAAAATGGCATCGGGGTAGGCAGAGCACCCATAACCTTGAATGTGTCAATACGCATTTCCGCCTCGGGAACACGCAGCTTGATGCCCTTGAGATCTTCAGGCGTATTGATGGGTCGGACCGAGTTGGTAATGTGACGATATCCGCTTTCCCACCAGCTCAGGGTTGTGATCTTCAAGCCGGCAAGGACTTCGCTCAACGCATCGCCCAGCTTTCCATCCAGTGCCCGATAAGCATGTTCGCGAGTTGGCCAGGCATAAGGCAGCTCTTCAATAATCAACCTTTTATCAAGAGCTTGCAGTGCGCCGGTACCGAATAATCCCATTTCGAGCACACCCAGCCCCAGGCCTTGGGCCATCTCACGTTCACCTCCGAGTTGCGAGCTTGGGTAAACCTGAATGATCACTTCACCATCTGTCGCAGTTTTGACATCTTCTGCCATACCAACCAGCGCCTTATGCCACGGATGGTCGACAGCAGAAATATGGCCAGCTTTCAAGGTGATTTTCGCCTGGGCTGCTGAGGCAAATACACAGCTTACGGCCAGCAGGCTCATGGCTGTTATGCCGGGAACTAACTTCGAAATACGTTTTGGTAGCATGGTTATCTCCTCCAGCTATGGTTAGAACAACTGAGCGAGTTCTGACACCATCACATTGATGCTGCCATCTCGCTTTACGGAATAATTCAATCCGGTCAATTCTCGAAAATCGTAGATATTCGGCATAAATTTGACCTGAAAGCTCACGCTCACTTCATATAATCGTCAAGTATCTTCTCGTAGATATCGATCGAGGCAATATAATCGGCGATCGAGACATGCTCGTTCACTTGGTGCGCCAGCCCGGGTTTGCCCGGACCAAGCACGATAATGTTCTTTCCAAGCGCCTGCAATACTGAGGCATCAGTAAAGTACTGGGCACCGCGAGGCTTTGCTTCAGTCTGATCCAGGCCTTGTTCGATAAGCACCTTATTCGCAATGGATACGATACTAGCCTGTGGATCGGTAGATACAGCGGGCACATCGAGCAATGTCTCGAACTCCAGTGCGGTCGTATCATCCTCTGCCATAATCCGTTCGCCCAGTGCTTTCATTTGTCCGGTCAGGCCTGCATGGCTTTGGTCGGGTAAGGTCCGCATATCTATTGTTAGTTCACAGCGATCGGGAATCACATTCGCCTGCTTTCCACCGTTAATCAGCGTTACGGACAAAGTTGACGGAGACAGCAGCTCATGTGGCCGGCTCTCCATATCCACCTCTGACAAGCGCTGATAAAACGGAAACAGTTTGTCGATAGCATTGATACCCCTATCAGGCATGGACGAGTGCGATGCCTTGCCACAGCTGCAAACCCGGGTCCATAGTGCCCCCTTGTGCGCAACAACCAGGCGGCAGTCTGTGGGTTCGCCGATGATCATGGCATCGAACGCCGGCAAAAGCTGTTGCTCCACCATCGCCTTGGCTCCTTCGGAGCCTGTTTCCTCGGTGGACGTTGCAGCGAGTATCAATTCTCCGGACCATGAGTCAGCTGGACGTCGGGCAAACCTCAGAAAGGCATACGTGAGCGCCAGAAGTCCGCTTTTCATGTCGACCGTGCCACGGCCATACATGTTGCCGTCTTCAATGACAGCGTCAAGCGCTCCGAGTCGCCACGGTACGCTACCCACCGGAACCGTGTCCATATGCCCGCTCAGTACAACACAGGGCCCGGGTCTGCCACTCCGCAGCCGGGCGATCAGATTCGCCCGTTGGTCATCAAGCGCATGAATCTCATACGAAATCCCGTCCTGCTCCAGCCTTGCAGCCAGCAGGCGCGCGAGGGAATGCTCGTCTCCCACTTTGCTGACTGTATTAATGCGTACTGCTTCCTGCAGCAGCCTGACGGCTTCTTCACTCTCTGCGTTGCAGGACGGCATGTCTAATGCTTTCATTTTTATGTCCCCTCACTCCATCACAGAAATTATAGGGACGCCATACTTCGCGGACTATTCGCCAATGAAATAGAAATACATGATATTTTTGTACTCTGAGTACAAAAATATCACTGAACTTCCCTTTGTGTCTCTGGAGGCACCGGCATGTGGCTGACTGTTGAAAGCGTTCTCGAATTAGAGGCATTACGAGGTGCCGAAATCATCGCAGGACATGATGGACTCGGCCGGAACATCAAGTCTGTAACGGTACTGGACGCTCCTGACGCGGCTCTATGGCTACGAGGACAAGAGCTGGCACTGACTTCGACCTTCCCACTGATCAAGCGACGTCACGGCTTAAAGACACTGATTGAAGAACTGGTCGCCAGGAATGTTGCGGGACTTGGCGTGAAGCTTCATCGATACATGACCACGCTTCCCGACAGCATGATCGTGCGTGCCAATGAACTGGCCTTTCCCATCATCAAGGTACCGGACCACGTTGCCTGGATCGAAGTCATCAATCCCATATTTGCCCGCGTCCTTGATACCGACGCCCGGCAGTTGATCCGCTCGGAGGAGATCCGTAGTCAGTTCACCTCACAGTTATTCTCTGGTGCCAGTCTGGACAGCCTGATGGCCTTGCTGTATTCCATGATCGGGCATACCGTGCTGCTGTCCAGCCCCGCCGACGCGCTAACACTCTGGCTGCCCGATACGGCACTGGCAACCGACCAGGTCATACAAGCCCTGCACGCACCCACTACATCTACCGACCATACCAGCCCATGCCCCGGTGTCATACGGCGGTGCTTTCCCGATTTCAGTATCGTGTACACGGCGCTGGACCACAGTCCCCAGAGTCAAGCCTATATTGCCGCAGTTGAAACCGACGGCCCCATTGAGCCATCTTTGCTGTATTGCCTGACCCACGCACGTGAGGCTATATCGATGAGCCTATTGCAGCGACGCGCCAACATCAGTATCGCTCGCGAAAAACATAATGAGTTCGTGCTGACATTGGTCGACTCAAACCTGTCAGGCGTCGCACGTAAAGCCCACATCGCGCGCGGGCGGGAGCGCGATTTACCTTTACATGACAGGTATATCGCTGCAATCATCAAGTTTCATAATCTGAATGATCACGTATTTCGAGCCATTGCGAGTTTCTTTCACTCCAAAATGGAAACTGACCATTTGCTAGTGAGTGGCCTGGACCGAAGCCGTTTCCTGCTTCTTATACCGGAGACAATGGGGTCTGACTTTCAATTGGACGGGGGCGTCAGTCATCTTGAAAACTATATCGCCCAGGCCTGCATGCACCAGGAAGCGCCGGAATGGAATGCCGGCATTAGTCAGGTTTCCGAGGTCGTTCATCTGGATCGTGCGTTCGAGCAAGCCGAATACGCACTGGATCATAGCCTGAAATCCGGAAAAAAATGCCAGGCCAAACTGCATGACGAAACAGGACTTTATCGCCTGCTGTCGCATCCCGCCATGCAGAGTGATGTAGGTCGTTATGTAGACGACTGGCTCGAACCGTTACTGTCTTATGATGCCCGACGCAATGCCCGACTGGTAAACACGCTTCGCACCTTTTTGGATACCAACGGGAATTATCGTGAAACCGCACGTCTGATGCATGTGCACCACAACACTGTACGCTATCGAATCTCACAAATATACACGTTAACGCGACGCGAGATACTCAACCCAAGGCTCCGTTTGCAGTACCAGTTGGCCTTGGCTTTGCACGATATGACCAGCGAGCGTCACCATCCACAGTAATGTTCCCTGCCGTCACAAGCGGCAGCGCCATTCACCCAAATTGCGCATACATAAAAAAAAGCTATAATGCTTGGCTTACTTTTGCGAACGTGGCGGAATTGGTAGACGCACCAGATTTAGGTTCTGGCGCCGAGAGGTGTGAGAGTTCGAGTCTCTCCGTTCGCACCATCATTACAATGCATGCTTGCCGGCATTGCAGCACGCCATACAGCCGGCCTGCTGCCCTACCTTGCGGCAAACATGAACCCCCGACTCAGCGCACTGCATCCTTACCCTTTTGAAAAGTTAAGGCAGCTGCTCGCGCTGTCCGGCTCTCCGCCAGCGGCACTAACTCCCATCAGTCTTTCCATAGGCGAGCCCAAGCATGCCACGCCTGCGCTGATCACGCGGGCGATGCAAGATGCCATGGCAGGGTTGTCCGTCTACCCGCCCACCAAGGGTGATGCACTGCTGCGATCAACGATTTCAAACTGGATTTCGCGGCGCTACGGCATAACACCACCCGATCCCGAGACACAGGTACTGCCGGCACTGGGTTCGCGCGAGGCGCTGTTTTCCTTTGCCCAGACCATCATCGATCCTACGGTCGACGCCATCGCGGTCTGCCCTAATCCGTTTTATCAGATCTATGAAGGCGCAAGCTTGCTGGCAGGCGCGCAACCCTATTACATCAATTCTCAGGCCGAGCTCAATTTCGGCTATGACTGGGCGGCCGTACCGGCAGATGTCTGGCACAGAACGCAATTGCTGTTTGTATGCTCACCCGGCAATCCGGCTGGCAACGTCATGGGTCTGCAGGAATGGCAAACGCTGTTCGAACTGTCTGACGAACACGGCTTCGTCATCGCCTCTGATGAGTGTTACTCAGAAATCTATTTCGATGAAGCCGACAAGCCGCTGGGCGCACTGCAAGCGGCCAGCCTGCTCGGGCGCGATGATTATCGCCGGCTGGTATGCTTTTCCAGCCTGTCCAAGCGATCGAATGTGCCCGGCCTGCGTTCGGGCTTTATCGCAGGCGACGCCGAGCTGATTGCCCAGTTCCTGCTGTATCGAACCTATCACGGCAGTGCCATGAGCCCGGTGGTATCGCAAACCAGCATTGCCGCCTGGAACGATGAAACTCATGTATTCGAGAACCGGCAGCTTTATCGCGAGAAATTCGACGCCGTCCTGCCAATACTGGAGCCGATTCTGGATGTGGCTCGTCCGGACGCCTCATTCTATCTTTGGGCGCAAACCCCCTGCCCCGATACCGATTTTGTACGCGATCTGTACGGCGCCACCGCCGTCACCGCGCTACCGGGCAGCTTCCTGGCCCGCGAGGCCCATGGCGTCAATCCGGGTGCAAATCGTATCCGCCTGGCCCTGGTCGCACCCAAGCAGCAATGCGTCGAGGCGGCCTTGCGCATCGCCGATTTTGTCAAAAACAAGTATTGAAGCTTTTCTCAACCCTCACCGAGTACTTCTATGAATAAAGACCTGCAAAGCACCATCGAGGAGGCATGGGACAACCGTGCCGACCTCTCCCCATCATCGGGACACACCGCCGTACGCAACGCAGTACAGGCAACCCTGGCCGCACTGGATGCCGGCCAGCTACGTGTGGCCGAGAAAATTTCCGGTGACTGGGTAGTGCATCAGTGGGTCAAGAAGGCCGTGCTGCTTTCGTTCAGACTGGAAGACAACAAGGTACAGGGCCAGGGTCCGCTACAGTTCTACGATAAGGTCGACACCAAATTCCAGAGTTATGATGCCGCCGCGTTTGCGCAAGGCGGGTTTCGTGTAGTGCCTCCGGCCGTTGCCCGAAAAGGCGCGTTTATCGGAAAGAATGTGGTACTGATGCCTTCTTATGTAAACGTCGGCGCCTATGTCGACGAAGGCACGATGGTCGACACCTGGGCTACAGTGGGCTCGTGCGCGCAAGTTGGCAAGAACGTGCACTTGTCGGGCGGCGTGGGCCTGGGCGGTGTGCTCGAACCCCTGCAAGCCAACCCCACCATCATCGAAGACAACTGCTTCATTGGTGCGCGTTCTGAGGTCGTTGAAGGAGTGATTGTTGAAGAGAACTCCGTTCTGGCCATGGGCGTGTATCTGTCACAAAGCACAAAAATCTACGACAGGATCACCGGCACCATCACTTATGGGCGCATCCCGTCCGGCTCCGTGGTGGTGCCAGGCTCGCTGCCGTCAGCCGACGGCTCACACAGCCTGGCCTGCGCAGTCATCGTCAAACGTGTCGACGCGCAAACGCGCTCGAAGACCAGCATAAACGAACTTTTGAGAGCCTGATGTCTGATTCCCGTGTGCTCCAGCTAACCAAAGACCTGATCGCCAGGCCATCGGTAACTCCCGACGACCAGGGCTGTCAGCAAGCACTGATCAACCGACTCGAAGCTGCAGGCTTCGTGTGCGAAACCCTGGTCTTCGGTGATGTCGTGAACTTATGGGCACGGCGCGGCACGACCGCGCCCCTGCTGGTATTTGCCGGACACACCGATGTCGTGCCCACAGGACCGCTGGAGCGCTGGGACAGTGAACCCTTTACTCCGACGGAGCGGGACGGCAATCTGTATGGCCGCGGCGCGGCCGACATGAAAAGCTCGATTGGTGCGTTCACGGTTGCCGCTGAAGAGTTCACTGCCAGCCATCCGCAGCACACCGGCTCTATCGCCCTGCTGATTACCGCCGATGAAGAGGGTCCGTCGGTCGATGGCACAGTCAAGGTCTGCCAGGCCCTGACCGAGCGTGGCGAACAACTGGACTATTGCATTGTGGGTGAACCGACCTCAACCGACCGTCTGGGCGACACCGTAAAAAACGGGCGACGCGGTTCCCTGTCTGGCAAACTCACTATCAAGGGCAAGCAAGGCCATGTGGCCTACCCTCACTTGGCGCGCAATCCCATACATTTGCTGGCGCCTGCAGTGGTCGACCTGACCACCGAGCAATGGGACCAGGGCAACGAGTACTTTCCGGCCACCACCTTTCAGATATCGAATCTGCATGCGGGAACCGGCGCCACCAATGTCGTGCCGGGCACTGCAGTGCTGGACTTCAATTTCCGCTTTTCCACCGCCAGCACGCCCGCAACATTGAAAGAGCGTGTCACAACCATATTGCACAAGCACAACCTGGACTATGATCTGGAGTGGACGCTAGGTGGCGAGCCATTTCTGACACCCAAAGGCACCCTCAGTGCGGCCTTGTCGCAAGCCATTCTCGAGGAAACCGGTGTTACCACACAGCTTTCCACTACCGGCGGCACATCCGATGGTCGTTTCATTGCAAAAATATGCCCACAGGTCATGGAATTTGGTCCCATCAATGCCAGCATCCACCAAGTGAACGAGCACATACGACTTGATACACTGGAGCCTCTGAAAAACATCTACCGTCGTACGCTCGAATTGCTTTTACCCGCCTAGCCAGGAGCTGCCATGCATCACATCGCCAGTAAAAAACTGCGTACAGTACGCGACTTGCTGCGTTACACCGTCAGCCAGTTCAACGCATCCCGACTGTCGTTTGGTCACGGCAGCGATAATGCCTGGGACGAAGCCGTCTATTTGCTGCTGCACAGCCTGCACCTGCCGCTCGATATGCTCGAGCCATTTCTGGATGCGCGCGTGCTGCCGGCCGAGCGCGAGCGCTACCTGAAACTGCTCGAGCGACGCATTACCGAGCACGTACCGGCTGCCTACCTCACCGGCGAGGCCTGGCTGCAAGGCCACCGTTTTGTAGTCGATCAGCGCGTCATTATTCCACGCTCACCCATATCCGAACTGCTGTCCGATAGCCTGAACCCATGGGTTGCCGACCCCGACGACGTCGATTTCGTGCTCGACTTGTGTACCGGATCGGGCTGCCTGGCCGTATTGGCCGCGCTGGCATTTCCGAACGCCCAGGTCGACGCGGTGGACCTGTCCGAGCATGCTTTGGAAGTAGCCGATGAAAATATCGAACTTTCGGGTCTTGACGGGCGCATCACCACGCACTGCAGCGACTTGTTCGAACAGTTGCCCGGTTGCGAGTACAACGTCATTCTTTGCAATCCGCCCTATGTGAACAACCACTCCATGGAGCATCTGCCCCAGGAGTATCGCCACGAACCAACCATGGCACTGGCCGGCGGTGACGACGGTATGGATCTTGTACGCCGCCTGCTGCAGCAAGCACCTGCTTTCATGGCACCCGAAGGCCTTCTGGTCCTCGAGATCGGTCACGAATACCAGAACTTCCTGGCCGCTTTTCCCGACCTCGAACCGGTCTGGCTCAGCACCGAGAACACCGAAGATCAAATCCTGCTGCTCACACGGGAGCAACTGGTTTCGTGATTCGTGCTACTGGTTTGACGATCCGTCGCGGCACAAAGGTGCTGCTCGACGGCACTGATTTTGTTATTAACCCCGGCGAGCGTGTCGGCATAGTCGGCAAGAACGGTGCAGGCAAGTCGACCTTGTTTGCCGCCTTGCAGGGCCGGCTGGACATCGATGCGGGGTCGCTGCTGATCCCGCCGGGCTGGCGCATTGCCAGCGTCGACCAGGAAATCAGCCACAACGAGCTGCCTGCCCGGGAATTCGTCATTGACGGAGACACGCATTTGCGTGCCCTGCAGGCCCAACGCGCCGCCACACCAGAGACCGACGGACACCGCATTGCCGAGCTTGAATCAGCGCTGGTCGAGGCCGATGCCTGGAGTGCGCCATCGCGTGCGGAACAACTGCTGGCCGGCCTGGGCTTTAAGCCCGACCAATGGATGAACCCGGTCAACAGTTTTTCGGGCGGCTGGCAGATGCGCCTGGCACTGGCACGGGCCTTGATGGCGCCATCCGAATTGCTGTTGCTGGACGAACCGACCAACCACCTGGACCTTGATGCCATGTTGTGGCTGGAACGTTGGCTGGCCGCTTATCAGGGCACTGTGCTGCTCATTTCGCACGACACCGAGTTCCTGGATTCGGTGGCAACCATCATCCTGCATTTCGATCACGCCAAACTGGTACGCTATCGGGGCGGCTATGAGGACTTCCTGACCCAGCGGGCGGAGCGGCTGCGTCAAACCCGGCTGGCCTGGGACAGGCAAACACGAGAAACAGCCAGGCTGCAAAGCTTTATTGATCGCTTCAAGGCCAAGGCCACCAAGGCCAAGCAGGCTCAAAGCCGTGTCAAGGCGCTCGCACGAATGGAAACCCTGGCTCCCCTGCACGTGGAATCAGGCATAGACATACGTATCCCCGAACCCACCAGCATGCCTGACCCCCTGCTGGTTCTGGATAACGTCGCGACCGGCTATACCAACGAACAAGGCCAGTCCCGCACGGTGCTCAGCAACATACAACTGATGGTCAGGGGCGGCGCCCGTATCGGGGTACTGGGCGTGAACGGGGCCGGGAAAAGTACACTGATCAAAACACTGGCCGAAGAACTGCCCGCACTGGCCGGCGAACGCCAGGCCTCGAAGGGACTGGAGATAGGCTACTTTGCCCAGCATCAGCTGGACATGCTGGACCCGGACGCCACGCCACTGCAGCATTTGCTGCGCCTGTCACCGCAAACACGTGAGCAGGAATTACGCAATTATCTGGGCGGTTTTGGCTTTGGTGGCGACGCTGTCATCAGCAAGATCGCACCCATGTCGGGCGGCGAAAAGGCACGTCTGGCGCTATCGCTGATCGTCTGGCAAAAACCGAATCTGCTCTTGCTGGATGAGCCCAGCAATCACCTGGATGTGGACACCCGTGAAGCGCTGGCGACCGCACTGGCCGAGTTTGCCGGCAGTGTGTTGCTGGTTTCACACGATCGTCATCTGCTGCGCACGACGGTGGATAGTTTCTGGATTGTGGCCGACGGACGTGTGCAGGAGTTCGACGGTGATCTGGAAGACTATCGTGACTGGCTGGCTGCGCGCACAGCGCAGGCCCGGGCGGACGCTCGCAGCAGTACTGAGGATGCCGGTCCGGGTGAGGCGGTGCTTGATCGCAAGGCGCAGCGCCGCCAAGAGGCCGAGGAGCGGCAGCGCCTGGCTACGCTGCGCAAACCGCTGGACAATAAGCTCAAGAAGGTTGAAGCTGACATGGAGCGCGCCGGTCAGCGTTTGCAGGCCCTTGATGCCTTGATTGCCGATCCGGACTTCTATTCGGACGCACGCCGTGATGAGCGCCTGAAGGTGCTTGAAGAGCACGGCGACCTCAGCAAGAAGCATGGTCAACTTGAAGAGGAGTGGCTGATGCTGCAGGAAGAGCTCGAGGCGTTGACGGCGGGTTAGCTGGCCTGGGGTGGTTGCTAAGTATACAGCGATGCCTGTGATTTGGTCGGCATTTTTATCGCTGCGGTTCCTCTGTTTATGTGCCTTCTATATATCCATACACGGCCTGTGTGTCTGTGGGGGCTGCGGGCTTGACGAATGCGGTTCTGGCCGCCGGCCAGAACTTCCCGGATTTGGCCCTTAACCCCCACAGACACACAGGCCTGCATACATATATATTCATGGGACTGTGTTGCGCGCAAAGTAATAATGAGCTAGTGGGCTCAAATTTCAAATGCGCTTGTCATCGCTACTCCGTTAGAGTGAGAGCTTTTGCAACAGATGCTGAAGTCTCGAGGTAATAGTCTCCACCCGACAAATAGAACAGTGCTTGTCGATCCAACCCTGGGCAATTACAGCTTAACGCATCCAGTTGCTGTGAGGCCTGTCGGGGGGTACCGGGGTGGGAGGGCGACTTTCGGGCGCGCTGTTTAAAGCCTGGGCGGCGGGGATGCAAGGCCGCAGCTGTTTGAAGGCCACGTTTGTCGGACCACTGGTCCGACGGCCTGAGTTCTGCGGCCGCCCCGACACCCAGGTTTTAAACAGGAAGTCCTGCGCAGCAGGACCGCGCTCGCGGAAGCCCGACTGCCCCGGTACCTCCCGACAGGCCGGCCTTCACAAGCAACTAAATGCGTTAAGCTCCGCACCGGCCTCTACAAGCACCCGAACTCGTTGAGCGATAAGCCGATCACCCGGCAGTAATCTCCAGTTTAGCCACCCCTAACGCCAGCGTCTTTGTCCCGGCATCCCGGAACTGAATCTGCGCCTGGGCGTCCTGCCCCGAGCCGCTTAGCCCTATGACCGTACCTTCACCAAATTTCGCGTGGCGCACGCCTGTGCCTATCCGGAACTGCAACGCGCCTACCGTCACCGACGAAGTCAGACTGCGCGCTGCCATGGGTGTGGCACTGCTGCCGCCATCGCCTCGATTGAACGTATTGCCACGCCGGAACGCACCGCTCCACGCAAGCTGTTGCGCCTGCACTGGAGCCCGTCCATCGCGAGGCGTCAGCCATTTCAGGTGCTGCTCTGGAATCTCATCCAGGAAACGCGAGCGCATGGCATAGCGGGTCTGGCCGTGCAGCATCCTGCTTTGGGCCAACGACAGGTACAACCGTTCACGCGCACGCGTAATCGCTACGTACATCAGCCGCCTTTCTTCTTCCAGGCCCGCCGCTTCCAGCAAACTGTTCTCGTGCGGAAACAAGCCTTCTTCGACACCGGTAATAAACACCGAATCGAACTCCAGCCCTTTGGCTGCGTGAACGGTCATTAACTGGATGGCATCCTGGCCGGCTTGCGCCTGGTTGTCACCCGCCTCGAGTGAAGCGTGCGTCAGAAAAGCCGCAAGCGGTGACATCGCTGCCAGGGCTTCGGAAGCCTCTGCGCCCAGGCTGGCCGCTGTCAGTGCGCCATCGGGAATACGCCCCGCCGGCAAGCCTTCAAGGTTGGCCTCGGCCACAAACGCGGCAGCGGCATTGACCAGCTCTTGCAAGTTCTCAATCCGGTCAGCACCTTCACGATCAGTTTGATAATGCGCCAGCAAGCCGCTGTGGTGCACCACATGTTCAATCAATTCCGGCAGCGACAAGACCTGGGCTTCGTGCGCCATCTGCTGGATCAGTTCGGCAAAGCGGGCCAGGTTATTGCCACCCTTGCCCGACATGGACGGCACGGCGCGGAACAGGCTGCTTTCCTGCTGTCTGGCTAGGTCGGACAGCTGCTCCAGCGTACGTGCGCCTATACCTCGCACGGGAAAATTCACCACCCGCAGCCACGATGTGTCGTCGTGCGGGTTGTCCATCAGCCTTAGATAAGCCAGCGCGTGCTTGACCTCCTGGCGCTCGAAAAAACGCAGGCCGCCATAGACCTTGTAGGGTATGCCGGCGGAAAAAAGCGCGTGCTCGATAATGCGCGACTGCGCATTGCTGCGATACAAGACGGCAATCTCGCGACGCAGGCTGCCATCGTTGATCAGCGCCTTGATCTCATCAATAATCCATTGTGCCTCAAGCAGATCGGAAGCCTGCTCTACGACCCGCACCGGCTCACCTTCACCCTGCTCGGTCCAGAGATTTTTGCCCAATCGCCCGGTATTGTGTGCAATCAATGCGTTGGCCGAATCCAGAATGTGCCCGTAGGAACGGTAATTCTGCTCCAGACGTATGACGTTGCCGCGTGCGTAGTCACGCTCGAAGTCGGACATATTGCCCACGTTCGCGCCGCGGAAGGCGTATATCGACTGGTCATCGTCACCCACGGCAAATATATGAGCCCCGCCTCCGGCCAACAAGGTCAGCCAGCGATACTGCAGCGTATTGGTGTCCTGGAACTCGTCGACCAGAATATGCTGGAAACGGCGCTGATAATGTTCACGTATGGGTGCATTGCGCTGTAGCAGCTCATAGGCGCGCAGCAGCAGCTCTGCAAAGTCGACCACGCCTTCGCGCTGGCACTGATCCTGGTACAGCTGATAGATTTCAACCAGGCGGCGCCTGTGTGCATCCCAGACCTCTACATCGGCCGGTCGCTGACCCTCTTCCTTGGCGCCATTGATAAAACGCTGTACGTCGCGTGGCGGGAACTTGTCATCGTCTATGCCGGCGCCTTTGATCAGGCGCTTGATGGCTGCAAGCTGATCGGCGCTATCCAGTATTTGAAATGTCTGCGGCAGGCCGGCGTCACGGTGATGAGCACGCAACATGCGATTGCACAGCCCGTGAAACGTGCCTACCCACAAGCCACGGGTATTGATGGGCAACAACGCCGAAAGGCGCGTGAGCATCTCACGCGCCGATTTATTGGTGAATGTAACCGCCATCAGCCCAAAAGGGCTGGCCTGGCTGCTTTGTATCAGCCAGGCCATGCGTGTAGTCAGTACCCGGGTTTTGCCGCTGCCCGCGCCGGCCAGAACCAGCGCGTGGGCGGGAGGAAGAGTGACGGCAGCCTGTTGTTGCGGATTAAGGCTGCCTATCATGCCGCGTAGCGGCGCAACCGGTAAGCAAACTGCTCTAGCTCTGCAATGCCGCTTTGCTGTGCACGCTGGCACCAGGCTTGCAGGTCGGCCAACAGCTGTTCACTGCTGGAGCTGGAGCTTTCCCACAGACGAACGAGCTCGCGCCGCATCTGCACCAGGGTGGACAGGGACTGGTTCTGAGCCAGCACGGTGTCAATCTGTTCACGTTGGGCCGGTTCCAGCGCATCGTCGGTGGTGGTGATCCAGTCTTTGCATTTGCTGAGCAAGGACCAGCTGCAGTCGGGGCTGCCTTCCTTGCGTGTGAGCTTGAGCTTGTTGAGCTCTTCACTGGCTGCTTTCTTGACCAGGTCGGTATAGCGGGCCAGGATCTCGTAGCGGTGGGTGATGACGCCTTGCAAGGTGCTGGCGTCAGCCACTGCCTTGGGCGCTTCGAGCTTGAGCTTGGGCGCACGTTTCTTGACCGTGGCCAGCCCCAAAAAGCTCAGTACCGAGATATAGCACCAGCCCAGGTCGAACTCATACCATTTGGTCGAGAACTTGGCCGACGTGCCATAAGCGTGGTGATTGTTGTGCAGCTCTTCACCGCCAATGATGATGCCCCAGGGCGACACATTGGTGCTGGTATCGGGGCTGGCGAAGTTGCGGTAGCCCCAGGCATGCCCGATGCCGTTGACAACGCCGGCAGCCCAGAAGGGAATCCATGCCATTTGTATGGCCCAGACGGTCACGCCCAGCACGCCGAACAACGAAAGGTCGATGGCCAGCATGATCAGGATGCCCAGCAGGCTGTGCTTGGTGTACAGATTGCGTTCGAACCAGTCGTCGGGGGTGCCGTGACCAAAGCGCTTCAGGGTTTCAGGATTGGTGGCTTCCTCGCGGTACAGTTCGGCACCACGGAAAAACACCTTGCCCAGACCAAACACTACCGGAGAGTGCGGATCGCCTTCTTTTTCACACTTGGCGTGGTGCTTGCGGTGAATGGCCACCCATTCCTTGGTAACCATACCGGTCGTCAGCCAGAGCCAGAAGCGGAAAAAATGCATGACGGCGGGATGCAGGTCAAGCCCGCGATGCGCCTGGCTGCGGTGTAAAAAGATGGTTACGGCCAATATGGTGATGTGGGTAAGCACCAATGTAACCAGTACAACCTGCCACCAGGAAAACTGCAGCAGGCCGCCTTTTAGAAAATTAAGTATTTGGTCCATAAACCTGTAAAGGCCTCGTGTTAGAACAACAAAAAGTGTAGCTCACTTGCCCTGTATATGACAGAAGAATTTCAAACTGGTTTTGAGTTAGATCAAGGAATTAGAGCCGAATTTCGCTCTTTGCAAGCCAGCCCCGACCTGGGATGAAAGCCACTATAAAGCCTGCAAGCCATCATCACTCAAACGCAGCTGTTTCATTCGATTTCCTCATTTTCGCCCTCTGGGGCCTGTTCGGGCCTGGAAGCTGTTTTTTGGACCGGTGTTTCCTTCTTTCGTTCCAATACCGCAGCAAAGAAGCCGTCGGTCTGGTGACGGTCCGGCCGCAGACGCAGATAAGGACCCTCAAGTGTCAGATTTTCGCAACGATCTGCCGCGATTTTGCACGCATCAAGCGCACTAAAGTCTGGATTTTCACTTAAAAAGCGCTCAACTTGCTCTTCGTTTTCTTCCGGCAGGATGCTGCAGGTGGCGTAGACCAGCCGCCCCCCGGGCGCCACGCAACGTGAAGCCTGACGCAATATGCTTGCCTGCGCTTCCAGCAATGACTTCAATGACTCGGGATGTTGACGCCACTTCAGATCGGGATTGCGGCGCAGTGTGCCCAGGCCACTGCAAGGAGCATCCACAAGCACCCGCTGAGCCTTGCCACGCAAGCGTTTTACACGCTGATCATTCTCGGGCGCGATGACCACCGGAACGATATTGGACAACCCGCTACGTGCAAAGCGCGGCTTGGCCCGGGCCAGCCGGGCGGCCGACACATCAAAAGCATACAGTCGGCCTGTGGATCGCATCAGCGCGCCCAGCAGCAGGGTCTTGCCACCCGCGCCGGCGCAGTAGTCGATAATCATCTCGCCCCGTTTAGGGCCAACCAGTGAAACCAGTATCTGACTGCCTTCGTCCTGTACCTCGATTTCGCCCTTCTCGAACATCGGCCAGCGATTGACCGGCGGCCGGCCTTGCAGGCGTATGCCCCATGGCGAGTACGGCGTGGGCTCGGGATCGTAGCGCAAAGCGGGACCATCACGCAGCTGCCTGAGCATGTCGGCCCGGTCAGTCTTTAAGGGATTGACCCGAATGTCCAGCGGTGCCGGCTGATTCAATGCCTTGACCAGCGCATCGGCGTCATCGAGTGATGCCAGACGCTCGTCCAGCCAATCCGGCAAGCTGTCCCGCACGGCGCGCGACAGGCTTTCAGTATCTATGCTTTGTACGTGCGCAAGCCATTGCTGCTCGGTTTCGGACAGCCCGGCATTAAGCACGGACTTGTCGTATACCGATGCCAGGCCCAGTATCGCCAGGCGCCGTGCCGCAGGTCCTGTTCCGCTTTCGGCAAACTGACGATACCGCCGCAAGTGGCGCAACACGTCGAAGACCGCTTCGGCCACCTCAGCGCGGTCGCGTGCCCCCATTTTGGGATGAGCGCGCAGCCAATGCGAAAGCGCCGCGTCTGCCGGATATTCCCACTGCAGGATTTCCCCAAGCACGCTGCGAACCTGTTCTATCCTTGCCGCGGCCATGACGTAGGGGCGGCCGGTCTGGCTGCCGCGCTCGTTCTGCTTGCCTCGGTCATCGCGCCTGCCTGGCGCGGCGGGCTTGCGATTCTCTCGTGCGCGACGGGGTTTGTCTGCGTTATTCATGACGACCTTTCAGATGATGTAACGCCATCGGGCGTCAGGACAAAAGAGCGGCTGGACACACCGGCCACTTGCACGCGCTGCATGGCGTCGAGCGTGACCCGCCCCTCTGCCAGCCAGCCTGTTACGTCTGCGTATATTCTATGCTCGACCTGCAGCACACGCGCCGCAAGATCCTCGGGGGTGTCGTCGGCCAGCACAGGCACGACACCCTGGGCCACGATAGGGCCATGATCAAGCACCGGCGTCACGAAATGCACGGTACACCCATGCCATTGCACACCCATAGCCAGCGCCTGCTGATGCGTATGCAGGCCCGGGAAGGCCGGCAGCAACGAGGGGTGGATATTTATCAGGCGTCCGTTGAAACGCTCGACAAACGCCGGGGTCAGCACGCGCATGAAGCCGGCCAGCAACACGTAATGAGGCTGGTACTGCTCGATGGCATCGGCCAGCGCGGCGTCGAATGCTTCACGGCTGTCGTAATCCCGATGTGGCACCACGGCCGTGGGGACACCACGCTGGCGCGCCCATTCCAGCCCGCCCGCATCGGGCTTGTTGGCAATGACGGCCGAAATCGTAGCGGGCAGACCGCGGTCACGCACCGTATTGACGATGGTTTGCATGTTGGAGCCCCGCCCGGATATCAGCACGACGATCCGGCAGGCAGAAGAAGAAATGGCGTCCAAGAGAATAATTCCTGAGTGAAGCAGCACAAGATTGTAAACTCTCGGGTGTGAAAACCCATCCCACCATCTATCGCACCCTGCCCCGCCATGACAACGGGAACGCCAGCGCCGTCACCATAGGCAACTTCGATGGCGTCCACCGGGGTCATCAGGCCATTCTTGCACGCGTGCAAGAGCAGGCGCGTGCGCGCGGTCTGGCGTCAACCGTCATGACCTTCGAGCCGCACCCACGCGCCTATTTCGCCAGACGCGGGCAAAGACCTGAGCTTGTGCCAACCCAGATCAGCAGCCTGCGCGACAAGCTTGCCGCACTGGCTGCACACAAGATGGATCAGGTAGTGCTTGAACGATTTGATCAGCATCTGGCCGACATGTCGGCCCAGGATTTCATCCGGCAGTTGCTGGTTGAGGGCCTGAATACACGCTGGCTGCTGGTCGGCGAGGATTTCCGCTACGGCCACAAGCGCAGCGGCGACATTGAGCTTTTGCGTCGTGCCGGCCAAGAGTACGGCTTTGAGGTCGAAACCATCGCGGACATTGTCGATGAGCACGGCCACCGGATCTCAAGCTCCGAGCTGCGTACCGCACTGGCCGTGGGCAATCTGACCCGGGCCGAACATCTGCTGGGCCACAGCTACCGCATCAGTGGTCACGTTGTTCACGGGCAGAAACTGGGACGCAGCATAGGCTATCCCACCCTGAACGTTAAAGTGCCGGCCCAATGCGCCCTGCGATCAGGCGTTTACGTGGTGCGCGCGCACGGGCTGGGCCCGCAAGCCATCAACGGGGTGGCCAGCCTGGGCGTACGCCCCACCATTTCGCAAGGCGGCTGCCTGATGCTGGAAGTACACCTGCTCGACTGCCAGATAGACGCATACGGTAAACTCACGTGTGTTGAATTTCTTGAATACCTGCGGGATGAAGAAAAATTTCCCGATCTACCCACTATGATCGCTGCCATCGATAACGATGCGCAATGCGCTCGCGACCATTTCGCCCTCCATGGACTATAGAAACACCCTGAATTTGCCCGATACCCCCTTCCCCATGCGGGGCAACCTCGCCAAGCGCGAGCCAGGCTGGATAGCCGAGTGGGAAGAAAAAAAGGTCTATGCCGCCATCCGCGCCGCTAGCAAAGGTCGGCCCAAGTTCGTGCTGCACGACGGCCCGCCGTATGCCAACGGTGACATTCACATCGGACACGCGGTCAACAAGATCCTGAAGGACATCATCGTCAAGAGCCGCGCCATGGCGGGCTACGATGCCGTCTACGTCCCGGGCTGGGATTGCCATGGCATGCCGATCGAGATCCAGATCGAGAAAAAATACGGCAAGCATTTGCCTGTTGCCGAAGTCCAGTCCAAGGCCCGCGCCTACGCCCTTGAACAAATAGACCGTCAACGCAAAGACTTCAAACGTCTGGGCGTGCTGGGCGACTGGGAAAAACCTTATCTGACCATGAATTTCGGCAACGAAGCCGATGAATTGCGTGCCCTGGCCCGCATCATGGAGAAAGGCTATGTATTTCGAGGCCTGAAGCCGGTGAACTGGTGCTTTGACTGTGGCTCGGCGCTGGCCGAGGCCGAGGTCGAGTACGCTGACCGCAAGGATCCTTCCGTACACGTTGCCTTCAGGTTTGGCGACAAACAGAAGCTGGCCCATGCCTTTGGTCTGCCCGAGGTCGACGACGGTGCGATTGTCATCTGGACAACAACGCCCTGGACGCTGCCCGCCAACCAGGCGCTGAACGTACATCCCGAGTTCGACTACGCGCTGGTCAAACTTGCCCAGGCTCGTGCCACCGGCTCCTTGCTGTTGCTGGCCAAGGATCTGGTCGAATCCTGCCTGGAACAATGGGGTTTGCAAGGTGAAATCATTGCCACCGCCAAAGGCAGTGCACTGGCCAACCTGGAGTTCAAGCATCCCCTGTACGATGCGCATGAAGGCTATCAACGCATGTCGCCCGTGTATCTGGGTGACTATGTCACGCTGGAAAGCGGTACAGGTGTAGTGCACTCGGCACCGGCCTACGGTATTGAAGACTTTGTGTCGTGCAAGGCCCATGGCATGACCGACGATCAAATCATCAATCCCGTCATGGGCGACGGCCACTACGCAGACAGTCTGCCCCTGTTCGGCGGCCAGATGATCTGGAAGGCAAATCCCGTTATTGTCCAGGCGCTGGAAGACGCCGGCAGTCTGCTGCAAACCGAGCCCTTGTCACACAGCTACATGCATTGCTGGCGCCACAAAACGCCGGTCATCTATCGTGCCACCAGCCAATGGTTCGCTGGCATGGATCGTCAGCCCAAAACGGGCAAGACGCTGCGCGAAACCGCATTGCAAGGGGTGGACAACACCGAGTTCTACCCGGCCTGGGGCCGTGCACGACTGCACGCCATGATTGCCAATCGCCCTGACTGGACGCTGTCCAGGCAACGTCAGTGGGGCGTGCCCATGGCGTTTTTCGTGCATAAGGAAACAGGGGAATTGCACCCACGCACACCAGAGCTCATGGAGCAAGTTGCGCAGCGCATCGAGCAACACGGTATCGAAGCATGGCAATCGCTGGACCCTGCCGAACTGCTGGGCGACGAAGCCAGCCAGTACGAGAAGAACCGCGACACCCTCGACGTCTGGTTTGACTCGGGCACCACCCACGCAACGGTACTGGGCGGCCAGGATCACAACGTCAAAGGTTCGCACGCCGAAGAGCTCACCTGGCCTGCCGATCTGTACCTGGAAGGCTCGGACCAACACCGCGGCTGGTTCCATTCATCGCTGCTGACAGGCTGCATGCTGTATGGCCGCCCGCCGTACAAGGCATTGCTGACCCACGGTTTCGTGGTCGACGGCAAAGGCCGCAAAATGAGCAAGTCGGTTGGCAACGTCATCGCTCCCCAGAAAGTTTCCGATTCGCTGGGCGCGGAGATCCTGCGCCTCTGGACGGCATCTACCGATTACTCCGGCGAGCTGACGATTTCCGACCAGATCCTTGAGCGCGTGGTCGAAAGCTATCGTCGTATCCGCAACACTTTGAAGTTCCTGCTTGGCAATCTGCAAGACTTCGATCCTGCAGCCGACTCCGTCGAACTCGAACACATGTTCGAAATAGACCGCTATGCGCTGGCCATGTCCGGCGCCATGCAGGCCGAAGTGCTGGCCTGCTACAAGCGCTACGAATTCCACCCTGCCGTATCACGCCTGCAAATCTTCTGCTCTGAAGACCTTGGCGCCTTCTACCTGGATGTGCTCAAGGACAGGCTGTACACCACCGGGCAGAACAGCGTTGCGCGCCGCTCGGCCCAGACCGCCGTTCATCACATCACCCATACTTTGCTCAAGCTGCTGGCACCCATTGTGTCGTTCACGGCTGAAGAAGCCTGGAAGGATCTGCATACGGGCAGCGACGTTCCGACCATCTTTACCGAGCTGTTCCATGCCCTGCCCGATCAGGTCGACGCGCAGCTGCTGCGCGACAAATGGACTCGCCTGCGCGACATTCGTGCCGAAGCCATGCGCAGCATTGAAGAAGTACGCAGCACAGGTGAAATCGGCTCATCGCTGGCGGCGGAACTCGATATCCACGCCAGTGGCGAGGACTACCAGTTGCTGAGCAGCCTGGGCGACGACTTGCGCTTTGTTCTGATCGTGTCGCGTGCGACTGTGCACCAGTCCGAAGGTCAGCCTCTGAACATAAAGGTACATGCCACCCGTCAAGCCAAGTGCGAACGCTGCTGGCATCACCGTGAAGACGTCGGCAGCGATCCGGAACACCCAGCGATTTGCGGACGCTGTATCAGCAACTTGTTTGGTGAAGGCGAAACGCGTCAACATGCCTGACACCCAACGCCACAGCAAGACCCCGGCCGAACGCGGATCGACCCGGGCCTTGCCGTTCTGGGCCTGGATATCCGCTGCGGTGATCATCATCGTGCTCGATCAGATCACCAAGATCTATTTTGACCAGGCCTTGCAATACGGGGAGCGTTGGCATGTGCTGCCCTTCTTTGACTTCACCCTGCTGTACAACCCGGGCGCGGCCTTCAGCTTCCTTGCCGACGGACAAGGCTGGCAACGCTGGTTCTTTACGGCGATCGCCCTGGCTGCCATTGCGCTGATCATCCACTTGCTGCGTCGCAATTCGGGGCAACGGCTGTTTTGCGCCTCGCTGACATGCATACTGGGAGGCGCGATCGGTAACGTTATCGATCGTATCCAGCATGGCCACGTCATTGATTTTTTATTGTTTTATTGGGATAGTTGGTATTTCCCCGCATTCAACATTGCCGACGTTGCCATTACCTGCGGCGCAATTCTGCTGGTGCTGGACGAAATCCGGCGCATGCGGCAAGACAGGCGCAAAGCGCGCAACAAGGGCTAGGCATCGCCCCCGGTTTAACCTGACTGGATTAGATCTCTCTTATGCTGGAACTTGCAAACAAACGTATTGTTCTCGGACTGACCGGGGGCGTGGCCTGCTACAAGCTGGCAGAGTTCGTCCGGCGTGCACAGGATCAAGGCGCCGTCATTGATGTGGTCATGACCGAGGCTGCCACCCATTTCATTACTCCGGTAACGATGCAGGCGCTGTCAGGCCGGCCCGTATTCGTCGATGCCTGGGACCCGCGTGTGCCAAACAACATGGCCCACATCAACCTTACTCGCGGCGCCGACGCCATACTGGTAGCACCTGCCAGTACTGACTTCATTGCCAAGCTTGCCCACGGCCATGCCAACGACCTGTTGTCCACGCTCTGCGTGGCCAAAGGCACTTGTCCGCTGCTGGTTGCACCGGCCATGAATCGGGAAATGTGGCTGCATCCTGCCACACAGCGCAATGTGACACAGCTGCAGGCCGACGGCGCCCTGATTCTGGGCCCTGCCGAAGGTAACCAGGCATGTGGCGAAGTCGGCAGTGGTCGCATGCTTGAAGCTCACGAGCTGCTTGCCGAGCTGATTGCTTTTTTCCAGCCCAAAACCTTGTCGGGTCGCCGTGTCCTGATTACCGCAGGCCCAACCTCCGAAAAAATCGACCCGGTACGCGTACTCACCAATCGCTCGTCGGGCAAGATGGGTTATGCCATTGCCCAGGCAGCACGCGAGGCAGGCGCGCAAGTGGTACTGGTATCGGGCCCCACGGCATTAGACACGCCATATGGAGTAAACCGCGTTGACGTTGAAAGCGCTGCCCAGATGCACGCCGCGGTAATGAGCGAAGCGCGTCACAGCGATATCTTTATAGCGGTGGCCGCTGTAGCCGACTGGCACGTGGCCAACGCCAGCGACAGCAAACTGAAAAAGAATCCGGACGGCAAGGCACCCGACCTGCAGTTTTCGGTCAACCCCGATATTCTTGCCGATGTAGCCGGCATGGCCGATGGCCCCTACTGCGTCGGCTTTGCTGCTGAAACCGAAAACCTGCACCAGAACGCCGAGGCCAAGCGTCAGCGCAAAGGAGTACCTTTGCTGGTTGGCAATCTGGCCCAGCAAGCCATGAACGCCGATACCACGGAGCTTGTGCTGTTCAGTCAGCAGGGTTCGCAAAAATTGCCGGTGCTGCCCAAACTCGACGCCGCTCGCAGGCTGGTTCAGGAAGTCGCCCGGCAGTCCTCTGCCAGGCCCAGATAGGCTGTTTCCACCCTGCTTCCCCCATAAGGATATATGGATCAATACATAGAATACGCCAGCACGTTCATACAGACCAACCAGGAATGGGCCGGGCTCATATTGGGTCTGCTGACGATGGGTGAATCGCTGCTGATCATCGGCCTGGCGATTCCAGCCACGGCACTGCTGATGCTGGTTGGCGGCCTGGTCGGCAGCGGTACGCTGGAACCCGCGCCCGTTCTCATCTGGGGTATAGCCGGCGCAATCTTGGGCGATGCCATTTCGTACTACATAGGCCACCTGCTGGGACCCAGGATCATACATAGCTGGCCGTTGAACAAACAACGGCGCGCAGTTGCCAGCGCACGCCTTTTTTTCCATAAGTACGGGATGCTCACCATATTCGCGGGCCGCTTTCTGGGGCCCTTGCGTTCAGTGGTACCCAGCGTCGCCGGTGTCATGCGTATGCCGCAACTGCGTTTCCAGCTTGCCAATATCGCATCGGGCGCCATCTGGGTACCCGTGATGCTGTTGCCGGGCTACCTGGCGGGCCGCAGCGTCGATGCCATGCATGGCAGCGGCATGAATGTCAGCCTGATTGTCAGTGCCGTACTGTCGGTGGCCCTTGCACTGTGGATCGCGTACTCAGTAATGCGCAAGCGCCGCAGTCCAACCAACCATAAATAACCCTGATCAGCGAGTGTTTCGTGAGAAAAATTGCCCTGAGAATACTTGACCCGCGCATGAATGATTTCCTGCCGGCCTATGCAACACGCGGCTCGGCGGGTCTTGATCTGCGCGCATGCATGGATGCACCCCTGATCCTGAAGCCAGGCGCCACTGAATTGGTGCCTACCGGTCTGTCCATCCATATTGCAGACCCGGCTTACGCGGCCGTCATACTGCCGCGCTCCGGCCTGGGGCACAAACACGGCATCGTACTGGGCAATCTGGTGGGGCTGATCGATTCCGATTATCAGGGCCCGCTCATGGTATCGGCCTGGAATCGCAGCCAGGAGGACTTCACATTGCAACCAATGGAACGGCTGGCCCAGCTCGTCGTGATTCCCGTCCAGCAAATTGAGTTCGATATCGTGGATGAGTTCGACGACAGTGAACGCGGCGCCGGAGGTTTCGGCAGCACCGGGCGCGGCTAACGCCGGCCCGGCGGTTCAGGCAGCTTCTTCTTCGCCCAGATAGGCAGCACGAACCTTGGGGTCGTCAATGATCTGATCAGACGGCCCTTGCAGAATGATGTTGCCCGATTCCATCACGTAGGCCCGCTGGCTGATCTCCAGTGCGAGCCGCGCATTCTGCTCGATCAGCAAAATGGTGACCCCTTCGGATGCAATGGTGCGCACCACTTCGAAGATCTTTTCAACCATCAACGGTGCCAACCCCATGGAGGGTTCGTCCAGCAGCAACAGGCGGGGCCGTGAAATCATGGCCCGCCCCATTGCCAGCATCTGCTGCTCTCCGCCCGACAAGGTACCTGCCGACTGACTGCGCCGCTCCTGCAGTCGCGGAAACAGCTCGAAGACATGCTCGATGTCTTGACGTACCTGAGGCTGATCCTTACGACTGTAGCCGCCCATGGCCAGGTTTTCTTCGATGGTCAGCTGACCGAAAATGCCTCGCCCTTCCGGCACCATGACAAGTCCCTGCCGCACCAGCGTGTAGGACGGGGTACCGGCTATGGAGTGGCCATCATAGGTAATGCTTCCGGCCGCGATGGGCACCAGCCCGCAGATCGCACGCAGCGTCGTGCTCTTGCCGGCCCCATTCGCTCCTATCAGGCACACCAGCTCGCCACGCTTGACCGTCAGATCCATACCACGCACGGCACGAATACCGCCGTAAGCCACTTCAAGCTGGCTTATTTCCAATAAAGTGTCTGACTGGCTCATGACGCGTCCTTGTTATGTTCGGTTGCCGCCCCGGCCCCCAGATAAGCCTCGATGACCTTGGGATTGCGCTGCACATCGGCAGGCTTGCCTTCCGCCAGAACCTTGCCGTATTCCAGTACCAGCACACGATTGCACAAACCCATGACCAGTTTCATGTCGTGCTCGATCAACAGAACCGTGACGCCGTCATCGCGTATCTTTTCAATCAGGCGGCGCAGCACGACGGTTTCCGAGGCATTCATGCCCGCTGCCGGCTCATCCAGCGCCAGCAGCGCCGGTTCAGTGGCCAGTGCCCGTGCAATCTCGAGCCGACGCTGATCACCGTAGGGCAAGGCACTGGCAAGATGATTGGCCCGGTCACCGATGCCGACATAATCTAGCAGCTCTTGTGCCCGCTGTTCGATGGCCGCCTCTTCGTCGCGTGTCGCCTTGTTGCGGGTAATGGCACCATATACGCCTGCCTTGGTACGTATGTGCCTCCCTATCATGACGTTCTCGATGGCGCTGAGCGCCCCGAACAGGCGAATGTTCTGGAAAGTGCGCGCCAGCCCGACGATGGCAATTTCATGCGGCTTCAGGCGTGTGAGCTGATGCCCCATGAAGTTGCAGGTGCCCGACTCAGGCACATACAGACTGGTCAGCACGTTGAACAAGGTTGTCTTGCCGGCACCGTTAGGGCCGATCAGCCCGTAGATATCGCCCTTGCAAATAGAAAAGCTGACGTCGGACAGGGCCTGCAGACCGCCAAATCGCTTGCTGAGCTTGCTGGCCACCAGCAACAATTCCGGCATGGAACTGGCATTTGGATTGATACTGGGCGTTGTCATGCCTGGCCCTCCCTGGATGTGGAAAGTTCGCGCCGCCGCACAGCAGAAGGCCACAAACCGGCTGGTCGGAAGATCATTACCAGTACCAGTGCAAAGCCAAAGAGCAACATGCGTATGCCGTCGGGATCAAGAATGACATCGCCGAACACGGTTTGCTGCAAAGGTACGACCACAGCACGCAGAAATTCCGGGAAAACGGAAAGCAGGATCGCGCCCAATATCACGCCCGGAATATTGCCCATGCCACCCAGCACCACCATGCACAGCACCATGATGGATTCGGTCAGACTGAAACTTTCAGGACTGACAAAGCCCTGCATGGAAGCGAACATGGCACCGGCCACGCCACCAAAGCTGGCTCCCATGGCAAATGCCAGCAACTTGATATTGCGTGTATTGATGCCCATGGCCTTGGCCGCAACCTCGTCTTCGCGCACTGCCTCCCAGGCCCGGCCAATGCGCGAGTTCTGCAGGCGCGCGCATATGATGACGATGACAATAACGAATAACAGCAGCAGGTAGTAGTACTTTTCAGGCCCGGTAATGCGGAACCCGAACAGGGATTGCGATCGCCCGAAAGCAAACTCACCTATGGCAAAGGTATCAATGCGGTTGATACCCTGCGGGCCGTTGGTGATGTTGACCGGTGCATCCAGGTTGTTCATGAAGATGCGTACAATTTCACCAAAACCCAATGTAACGATGGCGAGGTAATCGCCGCGCAGCTTCAGGGTTGGTGCGCCGAGCATGGCACCGGCAAATGCAGCCAGTACGACACCCGCCGGCAGTACTACCCAGAACGGCAGATGCAGGCCAAAATGCGGCGACGCGAGCAGCGCCCAGACATAGGCACCCACTGCGTAGAAGGCTATGTAACCCAGGTCAAGCAGGCCCGCAAAACCGACAACAATATTCAGACCCAGTGCCAGCATGACATACAGCAAGGCAAAATTCAGGGTACGGACCCAGCTTTGCCCCGCCATGCCCAGAACAAAGGGCAATATGGCCAGCACAACGCCGCATAGCGCAATGCCCACCCAGACCTTGAAACTGATTCCGGCACGGGAAGTAGAAGTATGGCTCATGCGCGGTCTCCGACTCGTTCACCCAGCAGACCCGACGGCCGGAATACCAGCACCATAATCAGCACGATGAAAGAGAAAACGTCCTGGTAGTTGCTGCCGAAAACGCCATTGGTCAGGTCGCCGATATAACCGGCACCCAGTGATTCGATGATGCCCAGCAACAATCCGCCCAGCATGGCGCCACCCAGATTGCCTATGCCCCCCAGGACGGCTGCCGTAAAGGCTTTCAGACCCAGCATGAAGCCCATGGTGTACTGCGCGACCCCATAATAGGTGGTGACCATTACACCGGCTACTGCTGCAAGCGCGGAGCCGATCAGGAAGGCTGCTGAAATGACGGTATTGATGTTCACGCCCATCAGTCCGGCAACTTCACGATTCTGTGCCGTGGCACGCATGGCAGTACCCAGGCGGGTACGATGCACGACCAGCAGCAGACCTGCCATGATGGCGGTTGCCGACAGAATAATAATGATCTGCAGCATGCTGATGCGTGCACCACCAAGCTGTACGATATTGGGCTCGATGATGTGCGGGAAGCTCAGGTAATTGCGGCCCCACACCATCATGGCTACGTTCTGGATAATGATGGACACGCCGATTGCGGTAATCAGCGCAGCCAGGCGCGGCGCGCGGCGCAAGGGGCGATAAGCAAAGCGTTCTGCAAGCCAGCCCAGGGCCATGCACAACGGAATGGCCGCCAGCAAGGCGCCCGTCAGGGCCAGCCATGCCGACGTACTGCCCGGATCAGCCCCCAGGAAGGCGGCAACCAGCGTAGTGGCTACCATGGCACCCACCATAACCACATCGCCATGAGCAAAATTTATCAGGCCTATGATTCCATAGACCATGGTATAGCCAAGGGCGACCAGGGCGTAAACGCTGCCCACAGTTACGCCGTTGATCAGCTGTTGTAAAAGGATATCCATGCTTTGACTCGCAGGAAAAAGGTACTACTGACGTAGACCTTATTATCGGGAGCAGGACCCGAATCAGGCGCCGGCCCCCGGCCTTAAGTGCAGGCGGCCGGGGTATTCAGCTTGGATCGATCAATTGGACTTGCTGACCATGGTCTTGACCATTTCCCACTTGCCGTTCTTGACTTCATAGATGGTGACCGAGATTTCCTTCAGGTCGCCGTTCTTGTCATAAGCAATGTTTTGGCTGGTTGCGCCGGTGCGCTGCAAGCCTGCGAGCTTGCCCAGGTATTTTTCAGGTTGAGCCGAGCCGGCTTCTTTCATGGCAGTGATCATGTTCCATGCGCCATCGTAGGCGTACGGAGCATAGACGCCGGGATCGACGTTGAATCGCGCCTTGTAGTCAGCCGCGAATTTCTCGCCTGCAGCCATTTGCTTGAGCGGCACACCGGCCAACGATGCGTACGTGCCATCGGCGGCATCACCGGCAAGCTTCAGGAAGGTTTCGCTGCGCGTCATTTCACCGGAAACCAGGGGTGCCTTGATGCCCAGCGTGACCATCTGGCGGCGCATGGGGCCCGACTGTGCATCCAGACCGCCGAAGAAAATGGCGTCAGGTGATTTGGATTTAATGTTGGTCAGGATCGCAGTGAAGTCATTGGCCTTGTCGGTGGTGTATTCCCGGGCAATGACCTTGCCGCCATTGGCTTCAACGGCTTTGGCCACCTGGTCGGCCAGACCCTGGCCGTAGGCAGTGCGGTCGTCGATAAGGGCAATGTTCTTGGCGCCAAGATCCTTGACGATGAATTCACCCGCTGCGGCGCCCTGCTGCGTATCGCTGGTCATCATACGGAAGGTGGTGTCGTAGCCCTGCTGGGTATATTCCGGCGAGGTAGCCATGGCGATCTGCGGCAGTCCGGCGTCGTTATAAACACGCGAGGCCGGTATGGTGGTACCGGAATTGAAATGACCCAATACGCCCTGCACTTCTTCATCGACAATTTGCTGGGCAACCTGCACGGCGGTACGTGGATCAGCCTGGTCGTCACGCGTGACCAGTTCGAACTTGGCCGGCTTGCCGTCCAGCTGGATGTTTTGCTTGTTGGCCTCTTCCAGTGCCAGGGTCAGGCCATTTTTCATGTCTTCGCCGTAATGCGACTGCGGGCCGGTCAGGGGCGCTGCAAAGCCCAGCTTCACCACCGTATTGTCGGCGGCCTGTGCGGGAACAAATGCAAAGCTTGCCATGACTGCAGCCGTTGCGCCTAAAAGCTTGAATCCTTTGATGGACATAGTTATCTCCGTTATGTTTAAAGTATGGTTCGCTCCGGAAACCAGTCAATCCGGACCAAACCCAATGCATAACCCATCAACGATGGGTCACAACCCTGCAAAATCAATATGCTCAGGCATGGCAGGCCATGCCGTTGCAACGATATGGACCAAGACCTCAGCCCACCATCATCAGTGTGGCGTTACCACCGGCAGCAGCGGTATTCACACTGACTGAAACTTCGTGCAGCAAACGCTCCAGACGGTAGCCGGCACCGTTGGCCAGCTCATCACTGCTCAGCCCCTGGACCGATACGATGGGTCCGGTGCGCTGCGCCACGATGCCGTTCAGCTCGCGCAAGGCATCGCTGTCGCCTTCAAACAGCACGGCGTCGTAGTCTGCGTGAGCGATATCGTCGGGTGCAAACATCTGCATGCGCTGGCGATCAGCCGGCTCGCACTGCTCGAAGAAGCTTCGACCTGCGGCATTATCCAGCAATGCGACACGGTTGCCTGTTCGCCGGCTTGCGGCAAACTGGGCCTGTGCCCCCACGGCGGTAGCGCTGATGCACAGCACCGTGCCTCTTGGGCGGGTGTAGTACGTGTTGTTCTCGCCGGTTGGGCCTGGCAGTTCGAGCGGCGTACTGTTGCCGGACGCCTCGATCCGGCACCACTCGGGCAGACCTGCCGGACTGCGTGCCAACAGACGCGTCAGGTACAAAGGCCCGCCTGCCTTGGGGCCCGTGCCGGACAGGCCCTGCCCGCCGAACGGCTGCACCCCGACGACCGCGCCTACGATATTGCGATTGACATAGATATTGCCGGCCTGAATGCGTTCGGTAACCCTGGCCACGGTTTCGTCGAGCCGGGTGTGTACGCCAAACGTCAGCCCGTAACCCGTATCGTTGATCGCCTGGATCAGGTCGCCGAGCTCATCGCGCTTGTAACGCAGAACATGCAGCACCGGCCCGAAGACCTCTTTGCCAAGTTCGGACAAGGCTCCGATTTCTATCAGTGTCGGCCCCACGAAAGTGCCGTTCATGCAGGCGGGACCGAGGTCGAGCTGATCAATCTTGTGGCCCGAATCGCGCATGGACTTGATATGCGCCTGAATCGCATTGCGTGCATCGGCATCAATAACAGGCCCGACATCGGTGGAAAGCATATCGGGCTTGCCTGTGCTGAGCTCTTTCATGGCTCCGCGCAGCATGGTCAGCATGATGTCGGCGCAGTCATCCTGCACGCAAAGCACGCGCAGGGCCGAGCAGCGTTGACCCGCCGAATCAAAGGCAGACGACAGCACATCGGCCACCACCTGCTCGGACAAGGCCGATGAGTCCACTACCAGCGCATTCTGCCCGCCCGTTTCTGCAATCAGCGGAATCGGATGGCCACTGTCATCCAGACGCTCGGCCAGCTTGCGCGAAATCAGCAACGCAACATCGGTGGATCCGGTAAAAGTAATGCCACGTATTGCAGGATCTGCCACTAGCCGGGCGCCGACGGTTTCACCCTGCCCCGGCAACAGCTGGACAGCGCCGGCAGGCACACCCGCACGATGCAGCGCCGAAACCGCAGCGGCTGCGATCAGGTTGGTCTGTTCGGCCGGTTTGGCCAGTACAGGGTTGCCTGCAGCCAGCGCCGCCGACACCTGGCCGGTAAATATCGCCAGCGGAAAATTCCAGGGGCTTATGCAAAGTACAGGCCCCAGCGGACGATGCGTATCGTTGGAAAATGACTTCTCTATCTGGCCCGCGTAGTAGCGCAGGAAATCGACCGCCTCGCGCACTTCTGCGATGGCATTGGGTAAAGATTTGCCGGCTTCCCGCACGATAAGGCCCAGGAGCGGCTGCATTTCATCTTCAAGTATCTGTGCCGCGCGGGTCAGGCAGCGCGCACGGTCAGCCACAGGCGTGGCAGCCCAGATCGGCGCCGCATGCGCGGCACCGGCTACAGCCTGATCAACCTCGGCTTCGGTTGCCTCCATCACGTAGCCCACGACATCCCGGTGATCAGCAGGATTGAGCACTGGCCTGGCACGCACATCGTCCCAGGCAATGTCGGCTTCCGCCAATTGGGGCATGGCCCGCCAGGTCTGATCCAGACCATTGAGCAAAGCCGCCGACAGCGAAGCCAGACGCTGCTCGTTGCTCAGGTCAAAACCGGCCGAGTTAAGACGCCCATCGGCCTGGAGATAGAGCTCGCGCGGAAGCGGAATCTTGTCGTGAGGCGCACCGGGCGGCTGTATGCGGGCAGCGCTAGCCACCGGATCGGCAATCAGCGAGTCTATGGAGATATCCTCGTCGCCCAGCTGATTGACAAAGGACGTGTTGGCGCCATTTTCAAGCAAGCGACGCACCAGATAGGCCAGCAACGTTTCATGTGTACCGACCGGCGCATAGATGCGGCAAGGCCTGTTCAACTTGCCTTGCGCCACCGGCCCGGTAACCAGTTCATACAACGGCTCACCCATGCCGTGCAGACACTGGAATTCGTACTGGCCAGGATAGTAATTCTGCCCGGCCATGTGATAAATGGACGACAGCGTGTGCACATTGTGCGTAGCGAACTGCGGATACACCGCGTCGGTGGCATCGAGCAACTTGCGTGCGCAAGCCAGATAAGAGATGTCGGTGTAAACCTTGCGGGTATAGACGGGATAGCCCTCGAGACCATCGACTTGCGCCCGCTTGATCTCGGTGTCCCAGTATGCGCCCTTGACCAGACGCAGCATCAGCCTGTGGCCGCTGCGCCGGGCCAGGTCGATGATGTAGTCGATGACGAAAGGTGCACGTTTCTGATAAGCCTGTACAACGAAACCGATGCCGTTCCAGCCTGCCAGGCGGTCATCAAAGCACAAGGACTCAAGCAGATCCAGCGAGATCTCGAGCCTGTCGGCTTCCTCGGCGTCGATATTCAGGCCTATGTCGTACTGACGTGCCAGCGTGGCCAGTTCAGTCAGGCGTGGCAGCAGCTCGCTCATGACGCGGTCACGTTGCGCGCGGCTATAGCGTGGATGCAGCGCCGACAACTTGACCGAAATACCCGGCCCCTCGTAGATGCCGCGACCCTGCGACGCCTTGCCAATGGCGTGTATGGCCTGCACGTAAGACGTGTGGTAGCGATCCGCATCGGCAGCCGTTGTGGCTGCTTCGCCCAGCATGTCGTAGGAATAGCGGAAACCCTTTTCTTCGTGCTTGCGTCCGTTGGCGATGGCAGAGGAAATCGTTTGCCCCGCCACGAACTGCTCGCCCATCATGCGCATGGCAATGTTCACGCCTTTGCGGATAAGGGGTTCACCACCCTTGCCGATCAGCCGCGTCAATGCCTTGGACAGCGATTGTTCGCTGTTCACACCTACCAGCTTGCCGGTAAGCATCAGACCCCAGGTCGCTGCATTGACAAACAACGACGGTGATTCGCCCATATGCGAGCGCCAGTCGCCGTGGCTGATCTTGTCTCGTATCAGGGCATCACGGGTGGCACGATCGGGTATGCGCAGCAAGGCCTCGGCCAGGCACATCAGCGCCACGCCTTCCTGACTGGACAGCGAAAACTCCTGTATCAGCCCTTCGACACCGCCACTCGTGCCCTTGTCACGCAGCGCCTGAGTCAGGCGCTTTGCCAGTTCGTATGTTTGCTTGGGCTGGGCGCTACGGGCCTTGTCGAGCAGCATGGGCACGCATTCGGTCTCGGGGCGCCGGTAGGCCGCCGTGATGGATGCGCGCAGTACCGACTGCGGCTGAACATCGTGGGCAAATTGCTGAAACGGCGTAAAGGACGTGGCAACGGCCGGTTCAAGCTCGGACAGGTCGGCATCACCCGCCGCCAGGCTGGCAATCTCTTCAGGCAGGTGGCCTCGTTCGATTGCATCGATATAGGACAGGATGGCTTGTTTATGCAGCCAATGCGGTGTGCGGCCCAACTTGGCCGCAGCGGCCTTGAGCCGCTCGCGCAGTGCTTCATCTACCTTGACACCCAATGTAGTCGTGGCCATAGCAGAATTCCATGTTTCTTGATGTACGTGCACACGCGCACGCACGACGGAAAACAGAAATACTACACAGGTAGCACCTATTTTTACACCAGAGTTAACCCTATATCGTAATAATCAGGAATAGGTACAACCCATAAGGTTTACATTCGGCGTCGATACGGGAGTTTTACCCGTTTTGATCTGCTGGGCGATCAGTGCGGCCAGCTCTTGCATGGACTGCTGATGCCCGGCCACCAGTGCAGACACGCCCTGTTGCACCGTGGTTTGCGCGACGCCGCGGCAGATCATGGATCGCTTCTTGCCCTGATTAACCGGCGTCAGGCGCCAGGTGGCGTCGATCAACACGCGTTCGTTGTATATCGATTGAAAACGCTGCACCTGCATGAACACCTTCCAGACCGCAAGCGTGTCGGGCATGCCGGTACTTGCAACATCCAGCGCCCCCAGCTGGCTCGACAACTCGTAGGAAAGGACGTTGCGCAACTGGGTAGAAAGCGGCCCCGCCCAAAGAGAATCGCCCAGTGGCATGACTTGCGTGGAAGCCGGGTCGGTAAGGACGATCTGCGGCCTGTCGACCTGCTCGGGCAACTCGACGGGCTGGACGCTGATGGCATAATCCGGCGCCGCCATACCTGCCACATGTGTCTGTGCGGGGGTTGCCATCAGGGTGTAATAGTGACTGGGTTTGTCGGCCGCGCAGCCTGCAAGCAATGTGCCGGCAATACCGCAGATCAGAACTTTCAGACTGGCGTTCATCCGTTCGGGCTCTCTAGGGTGTGACCGGGAAGCTTTGTTCCCGACCTCGTATCACTGCAGTGGGATGCGTTTGCAAATAATCGGCCAACGCACGCAAGGATTTGGCCGCATTGGTCAACTCGCGCATGGTCCGGTCAAGATTGCTGTTCAAGGGTGAGTTGTCGGAGAGCAGCTTATTAAGCTGCGTGAGCGACTCTTGTGCCGATTTCAACATGCCCCTGGCTTGCGGCGCAACCTCTTTGTCCAGGCTGACAAGCAACTCGTTCAGATTGACCAGACTGTTCTTCAGCTCGGTTCCTATGCTCTCGAACGGCACCCCGTCAAGCTTGCTGACGATGCTGCTGATTTGTTGCTGCAGGCGATCGAAGCTGCCAGGTATCGTCGGGATAACCGCAGGAACGGTTTTTACATCGAAATCAACCGCTTCGGTATCCGGGAAAAAATCGAGTGCCACATATTGTTGCCCGGTCAGCAGGTTTGATGCGCGCATCTGGCCGCGCAAACCTCGTTCTATCATGGGCCCGAGCAATGGCGCTCCCGGTGCGGCGGTCGTCGTGGGTCGAAGCTTGATCAGGCGCTCATAGACCTCGCCGAAGCGCAAGGGGTACAGCCTGGCCCTGACCAGAGCAAAAAACCGTCGGGTTTTGGTGTCGAATTCCAGATCGATGTCGTACACCTCGCCCAGCTCCAGTCCGCGGAAGTCGACAGGCGCACCCACCTTCAGGCCTCGTACAGACTGATAAAAGTGCAACTCGATGGGAAATGCCGGTCCGTCAGGGTCGGCCATGGCCTGCTCGTATGTCGCCGACAAAGTGTAGCGAGTGTCTGCCTCGGCCGGTTCGGGGTCGGATGCAATCAGGTCATCAGGTCTGGCGAATGCAACACCACCCGCCAGAACCGAGACCAGGGACTCCGTCTGAACATTGAAGCCGTCGGCGTTAAGCGATAGGTTCACACCGCTGGCATTCCAGAATCTGGCATCCTTGGTCACGAACTTGTCATTGGGTGCATCAACAAATACCTGAATATTGACCTGGTCAGCCCCGGAGTCAAGATCGTAGCCTATGACGCGACCCACCTGGATGCGACGGTAATAAACCGGAGACCCGATTTCCAGTGAACCCAGATCTGGAGAGGTCAAGGTAAACCGCCTGCCCGGCCGGCCACTGACGACCTCAGGTGGCTTTTCCAGCCCTACGAACTCAAAAACAGGCTCGGCATCGTCTTTGGACTCCGATGCATCCACACTGATGTAGGCGCCTGAAAGCAAGGTACCCAGGCCCGATACTCCGCTGATGCCCAAACGCGGACGAACCACCCAGAACCGGCTGCTTTCCTGGGTAATGTATTCCGAGCCTTCGCGGTTGAGCTCGGCGCTGACGATGACCTTGGAACGGTCTGGCGCCACCTTGATGTCGGACACCACCCCGATCACCACATCTTTATAGCGCACCTTGGTCTGCCCGATCTCGAGGCCTTCAGCCGATTCGAAGCTGACATGAATGACCGGGCCCATATGCAGCCAGCCACGCAGCAGCAATGAGCCGCCTACCAGCGCGGCTACCAACGGCAACAGCCATATCCATGATATGCGGCTTTGGCGCCGCGTCTTCACAACGGGCTCGAATGGGCCAGCGACCTTGCCTGGTGGCGTGCTAGCTTGTTGAGGCTTGTCCGGATCCGTCATCTTCTTCTCTTTGTTTATCCCATCCACTGCGAGGGTCGTAGCTCATGGCCGCAAGCATGGTCAGTATGACAACCACACCAAAACTGACTGCGGCCGGACCAGGAATGACCCGGGATATGCCGGGAAAATCGAGCATGGCCCCCATCAATATCACTACGAAGACATCCAGCATGGACCACTGTCCGATAAATTCAACCAGCTCATACATGCGTGTACGCTGGCGCTGAATGACAGGGCCACGCCAACTGCGACGCGACATCAGCACCATCAGGGCCAGCAACTTGGTCATGGGAACCACAATGCTGGCAATGAATACTATCAGGGCCAGATCCCATGACCCGTAGCCCCATAGCTCTATAACCCCACCCAGTATGGTGTGTTTGCTGTCGCTGGCAGCCGTGCGTATCTGCATGACGGGCAATACATTAGCAGGAATGTAGGCTATCCAGGCTGCGAGGAGCAAGGCCCAGACCCGGGATGTCTGGTCTGGCTTGCGATAATGCAGGCGTTCCCCGCAACGCTGGCAAGGCATTGAATGCTCATGGTCTGGCAGCTGCTGCACCAGGCCGCAAGCCAGGCATGAGGTTACCGGCGCAGACTGGTTTGTATCGATGCTGGCCCGCTGAACCAGGCCCTCGTCTTCGGCAAGTCCCCACAGGCGACGCGCCGTCATGCGACTCAGGCCAGTCAGAAGGAAAGCCAGCACCACAAACGCCCAGATGCCAGGCCCCAGTTGTACTTTGGCCATGCCGGCGAACTTGACCAGGGAAACCAGGATGCCCAACATAAGAACCGGTACCATGCTCCAGTGCATGGCATGGCCGAGCAAACGCATTCCGTACGAAAAATCGTCGGGCAGGCGTCTTGCACGTATTGCGAGCAGTGCCCACAGCACAAATAGTAATTGAGTGAGTGGAAACCAGAACGAGAACAATCCCGTCATGACGGCCAGCATCTGATCGCCTTGCTGCCAGGTCAGGTACAAGGCGCCCGGCAAGGAAGCGCGGGTCTGAAGACCACCAATACTAAGAGTGACGATAGGAAAATAATTGGCTATGGCAAAAACCAGGATCGCACCCACCACCAGCGCAATCCAGCCGTTCAGGGATACTGCACTGACCCGGTACAGGGCATAGCCGCAGCGCACGCAGGTAGCAAGCGACCCGGGTGCCAGAGGCACCCGCTCATGCAGCGTTGCGCAATGCTGACAAGCGATTAACGGATGGTCGGCCATAGGCGCCCAAACCGGTCAGCCAGATTCCGGAAGGGCTGTACAGGCCGGATGCCGATTGCACCGCTAATCAACAAGCTCGGGCTCCGGATGTGAATCTTGCCGGGTTTTGCCGGGCTTGTCGCCCTTGTCTGGAAACTCTAGTTCGACCTTGCCATCCGGTGTCAGCCCGACCTGCACGCTGCCTCCGTCTACCAGGCTGCCGAACAACAGTTCGTCGGCCAGGGCACGACGTATGGTGTCCTGGATGAGACGCTGCATCGGGCGCGCACCCATGACCGGGTCGAACCCTTCCTTGGCAAGATGCGCGCGTAATTCCGCCGTAAACACGACATCGACACGCTTCTCGTGCAGCTGGTCTTCGAGCTGCATGAGGAATTTGTCGACCACGCGCAGGATGATGTCGCGTGACAAAGGCGTAAAGCCAATGATGGCGTCAAGCCGATTACGGAACTCGGGGGTAAACATACGCTTGATGTCGGCCATCTCGTCGCCCGTCTTGGGCGCCGCGGTAAACCCTATGCTGTTGCGGTTCAAGGCATCTGCCCCCGCGTTTGTAGTCATGACTATGATGACGTTGCGGAAGTCGGACTTGCGGCCGTTGTTGTCGGTCAGGGTTCCGTGATCCATGACCTGCAACAGTATGTTGAACACGTCGGGGTGTGCCTTCTCGATTTCGTCGAGCAGCAGGACGCAATGTGGCTGCTTGCTGACGGCTTCCGTCAGGAGCCCGCCCTGATCGAAACCCACATAGCCCGGAGGCGCGCCGATCAGGCGCGACACCGTGTGACGCTCCATGTATTCCGACATATCAAAGCGCAGCAACTCGATTCCAAGCACAAAAGCCAGCTGACGTGCGACCTCGGTTTTACCCACACCAGTGGGGCCCGAAAACAGGAAGGAGCCTATGGGCTTGTCGGGACGACCCAGGCCAGAGCGTGCCATTTTGATTGCGGCGGCAAGCGCTTCGATGGCCGCATTCTGGCCAAACACCACCGTTTTAAGGTCACGCTCGAGTGTGGCAAGCTTGTTGCGATCGTCGTTGGACACGCTTTGAGGCGGGATGCGGGCGATCTTGGCAACGGTTGCCTGGATCTCGGCTTTGCCGATGATTTTCTTCTGGCGGGAACGCGGCAGCAGGCGCTGTGCAGCACCGGCTTCGTCGATAACGTCAATGGCCTTGTCAGGCAGGAAGCGGTCATTGATGTGACGCGCAGCGAGCTCGGCCGCTGCGGTAATGGCCGCAGCCGAATAGCGCACACCGTGATGCGTTTCGAAGTGGCCTTTCAGGCCGCGAAGTATCTGGATGGTTTGCTCGACCGTTGGTTCGGGGACGTCGATTTTTTGAAAACGGCGCGACAGTGCGTGATCTTTTTCAAAGATGCCACGATATTCGTTATAGGTGGTGGCGCCCAGGCACTTGAGCTGCCCGGAAGACAGCGCAGGCTTGAGCAGATTCGAGGCATCGAGCGTTCCGCCCGAAGCCGATCCGGCGCCAATCAGCGTGTGGATTTCATCGATGAACAGGACTGCGTTGGCGTTGTCTTTGAGCGATTTGAGCACCCCTTTCAGGCGCTGCTCGAAATCGCCACGGTACTTCGTGCCAGCCAGCAAAGCACCCATGTCGAGCGCGTAGACCTCGGCGTTGGCCAATATCTCGGGCACGTCGTTTTGCGTGATACGCCGTGCCAGGCCTTCGGCGATGGCAGTCTTGCCCACACCCGCCTCGCCGACCAGCAAGGGATTATTCTTGCGCCGGCGGCACAGCACCTGTATGACGCGCTCGACCTCGTGTTCGCGCCCAATAAGGGGATCGATACGGCCGGCGCGGGCTTCAGCGTTCAGGTTGGTCGCATAAAGCTCGAGCGGCGATTTCTGCTGATCGGACTTGGGCTCTTCGGGCGTTGCCGCCTTGACCGGTTCGGCTGGCGTTTCGTCGGGCGTTTTCGTGATGCCGTGCGACAGGTAATTGACTACGTCAAGACGCGTAATGCCCTGCTGCTGCAGGAAATAGACAGCGTGGGAATCTTTTTCGCCATACATGGCCACCAGCACGTTGGCTCCGGTAACCGTATTGCGGTTGGAGTTCCCGGAGGAAACATGCATGATGGCGCGCTGGATGACACGCTGGAATCCTAGTGTAGGCTGGGTGTCGACCTCGTCTTCGCCAGGCAGAACCGGCGTATTCTTGTTGACGAAATCGCGTAACTCTTGGCGCAGGACGTCGAGATTGGCCGAACAGGCGCGCAACACTTCAACGGCAGCCGCATTATCAAGCAGCGACAACAGCAGGTGCTCGACTGTAATAAATTCGTGTCGGGCGCTACGTGCCTCGACAAAGGCCATATGCAGGCTGACTTCAAGTTCTTCGGAGATCACGCTTCCTCCATACACATCGGAGCGGACAAACAATTCGATAAATCTATTCTATGACTAAATCGACTTTGCGTATCAACATTAATTAAAGACTTCGATCGGCTGTTACTCAATAGCATCAACCGCTGTCGATAACTTTACTATACATGTACTTGCGGACGCTTGCGCAGCCTGTCGCAAAATTGATAATTCGCAAGTCCTTCAGGCTTCAGGTGCGGGCTCCATCACACATTGCAAGGGGTGCTGACGTGCCTGGGCCATTTGCCGGACCATCTCGACCCGTGTTGCCGCGATGTCGCGGGAGTAAACGCCGCAAACCGCACGCCCTTCGTGATGCACCTTCAGCATGATGCGGGAGGCCTCCTCTTCGCTCTTTCCAAAGATTCGCTGCAGCACGGCCACCACAAACTCCATGGGTGTGTAGTCGTCGTTAAGCAAAATCACCTGATACATGGGGGGTGGCGCCAGCTTGGCGGGTTGCCGGTCAAGAACCGTTGCTCGCTGGTTATCGAGATGTGTAGCCATGTGAAATACTAGTGGTTTCCATAGTTGACTATGTTAGGGTAAATTGCGCATTATCATAGTGTTCTGAGTGCCTGGAAGTATGCCGCATGCCAGAATCAGTAGGCTAAAGGTCACCCTTGTAGTCGAGTTTCAATTTAACACTATAGTCGAGAGGCAGTCCGCATGTCCGATTCAACCGCAACCTCCGCTCCTGAGGATACCGAAAAGCTGACGGGAACCGTCAAGTGGTTCAACGACGCCAAAGGTTTTGGTTTCATTACGCCCGACAACGGGGGCGAAGACCTGTTCGCGCACTTTTCATCCATCCAGATGAATGGCTTCAAAACCCTCAAAGAGGGCCAGAAGGTGGCGTTCGAAATTGCCCAGGGACCAAAAGGCAAGCAAGCACTCAACATTACGGCTGCCTGAAACCACGCAGGCTCAGCCTGCCGTACAGTTTAATAACAATGCATAAATCGTATCGCCATACAGGGCCTCGTCGCCCTGTTTTTTTTGGCCTGCCGCACGAGCCGCACCACGCCGGGTGGGCGGCATGGGCTTTTGTTTTCACGTGTCTGCTGGTATTGGCCCTGAGTCTGGCGCCCCGACCCGGTCAGGCCCAGGCCATGTTGCTGCCCACGGCGCAGCTGCAAATAGGCCCGCACACCGTACAGGCCGAGGTTGCCGCTACCGAAGCCAGTCGTTCATACGGCTTGATGAACCGGGCATCGTTGCCGCCCGATCACGGCATGCTTTTTGTCTTTGAGAGCGTTGGCATGCCCTGCTTCTGGATGAAAAACACACCGCTGCCGCTATCGATTGCATTCCTGGATACCAGCGGCCGCATCGTCAATATCGCCGACATGCAGCCATACAGCCTGGATAACCACTGCCCCACCGGCCCCATCGCCTATGCCCTTGAAATGGAGCAAGGCTGGTTCAGGCAACGGCAAATCAAGGCAGGCAGTGTCGTCACCAACCTGCCTTAAAGTGCCAAACCTTATACCTTATACGCGTTCGAGGATCACGGCGATGCCCTGACCTACGCCTATGCACATGGTGCACAGGGCATAGCGTCCGCCCGTGCGATGCAGCTGGTTGACCGCAGTCAGTGCCAGGCGAGCACCACTGGCGCCCAGGGGGTGCCCCAGGGCAATCGCACCACCATTGGGGTTCACGCGTGGATCGTTGTCGTCGAGCCCGAGCATGCGTGTGACCGCCAGACCCTGGGCAGCAAACGCTTCATTCAGCTCGATGACATCCATCTGATCGATAGTCAGCCCGGCCAGCGCGAGCACTTTCTGCGATGCAGGTGCCGGGCCTATGCCCATGATGCGTGGTTCGACACCGGCGGTCGCCATGGCAACAATGCGGGCACGCGGGGTCAGCCCTTGCGCGCCCGCCATGCCTTCCGAAGCCACTATCAGCGCGCAGGCACCGTCGTTCACGCCCGAAGCGTTGCCGGCCGTGATCGTGCCGTCGGGGCGGACAATGGGTTTGAGCTTTGCCAAAGCCTCGGGTGAGGTCTGACGTGGATGCTCGTCGGTGTCAATGATGACGGGGTCACCCTTGCGCTGGGGAATGCTGACCGGCGTAATCTCGGCCTTGAAAAATCCATCCTGCTGCGCCTGGGCAGTCTTGTTCTGGCTGGCAAGCGCAAAGGCGTCCTGGTCGGCGCGACTGACCTTGAACTGATCGGCCACGTTCTCAGCCGTTTCCGGCATGGAATCAACGCCGTACTGAGCCTTGAGCACCTTGTTGACAAAGCGCCAGCCTATGGTCGTATCGTAAATCGCAGCATTGCGGGAGAAGGCGGTTTCGGCCTTGCCCATGACGAATGGCGCGCGGCTCATGCTTTCAACACCACCGGCAATCAACATCTGCGCATCGCCGGCACGAATGGCTCGCGCCGCCGACCCAACGGCATCCAGCCCGGAACCGCACAGGCGATTAATGGTAGCCCCCGGAACCTCTATGGGGATGCCGGCCAGCAAGCTGGCCATCCGGGCGACGTTGCGGTTGTCTTCGCCGGCCTGGTTGGCGCAACCCATGAGGATGTCATCAACCCTGGACCAATCGACGCCGGGATTACGTTCCATCAGCGCCTTGAGCGGAATTGCGCCCAGATCATCAGCCCGTACCTGAGCCAGGCCACCACCGTAGCGGCCGAAAGGTGTGCGTATTGCATCGCAAATATAAGCGTGAGTCGTCATGATGAATCCAATAGTGAATAAGAATGCAAAAGCGAAAGCCGGCGGACGGCGCAGCCACAACCAGGCCCCGAGCTGGATATGACATTAATGTTAGCGTACTGGAAGACGGATTCCGATCATCCATCAGCGTCTGTCCACACTGCGGCCACCTGCAGGGCATGGGCCCGGCATCATTCGGAAGGTCACGGCGAACCATGGCCTCGCATAAGCAAACGCCGCCTGAAGACAGGCGGCGCAGCGGCATTAACTCCGGCCGCAGCCGGCAAATCGCGCCTTAGCCCAGATTGGCAGCGGCAAAGTCCCAGTTCACAATAGCCCAGAAGCTTTCCAGGTATTTGGGACGTGCATTACGGTAATCAATATAGTAGGCGTGCTCCCATACGTCACAGGTCAGCAGCGGAACGTCCGAGGTTGTCAGCGGTGTTGCGGCGTTGCTGGTGTTAACGATATCGAGCGAACCGTCGGATTTCTTGACCAGCCATGTCCAGCCCGAACCAAAGTTGCCGGCTGCCGACTTGTTGAACGCTTCCTTGAACGCGTCGACACTGCCCCACTTGGCGTTGATCGCGTCAAGCAGTGCGCCGCTGGGCTCACCACCACCCTTGGGCGACAGGCTGTTCCAGTAGAAAGTGTGGTTCCAGATTTGTGCCGCATTGTTGAAAATGCCACCGGACGATTTCTTGACCACATCTTCAAGCGAGGACGATTCAAACTCGGTACCTGCCACCATATTATTCAGGTTGGTCACGTAGGACTGATGATGCTTGCCGTAGTGGAACTCCAGTGTTTCCTTGGAAATGGTAGGCGCCAGGGCGTCAAGTTCGTAAGGGAGCGGGGGTAAGGTAAAAGCCATGTTCAAGTTCCTTCAAAAAAATCAGTCAGAGTGCATGAAATCATCACTATCGGCGCGTACAGCCTTGAATCACGAGGCTTACAGCAGATCATGCGTTCGGGTTACATCCGCAAGCACGCTGCCGCGCCCAAATTCAATGCTGAGCGACTCGCCAACGTTCAAGTCTAACGCATTTTTCACGACGTTCCCGTTACCGTTGCGCACAATGGCATAGCCGCGCTCGAGGATATTGCGAGGACTGAGCGCCTGCAGGGTTTGAACACTGACAGCCAGCCGTTGACGCCGACGCTCAAGGTCACGATCCAGGGCGGACACCAGCCGCTGCAATTGCCCATGCACCTCATTGCGCAAGCCTGCCGGCCTGGGCTGCGCGTGAACCAATCGGGCGTTCAGCATCTGCAGCCGCGCTGCCCGGGTCTCGTGGGGGCGCAACGCCGACCTCGCGAGCCTCTGCCTTAGCGCCTGCAAATGCTCACCCTGCCGCCTTAAACGCTGTTGCGGAGAAACCAGCAATGCAGTAGCCCTGTCCAGCCTCATGGCGCAGCGCTCGAGCCTGCGCCGTTGCTGCGCCGTCAGGGCCGCCAGCGCCGTCTCTACAGCGTTCGCACAGCTCTGGCGACTGCGGCAGCATAATTCCGCGGCAGCTGTGGGAGTAGGAGCCCTTAAATCAGCCACAAAATCTGCAATCGTGAAATCTGTTTCGTGTCCGACCCCGCTGATGACCGGTATGGGACTGGCCGCAATGGTTCGGGCCAACGTTTCATCATTGAAACTCCACAGATCTTCCAGGCTGCCACCCCCGCGCACCAGCAACAAGGTGTCGACCTCATTGCGTTCTATTGCTTGTTGCAGCGCCTGATTCAATCGCCCCGCCGCCTCCAGCCCCTGGACCGGGGCGGGATAAATGATCACGGACACGTGGGGCGCACGTCGCGCCAGGGCCGAGAGCACATCGCGCAGCGCCGCCGCAGCCAGGGAGGTCACTACACCTATGGCCTGTGGCAAAGGCTTGGGCACTCTTTTTCGCGACGGATCAAAAAGGCCTTCGGCATTCAGCTTTTCTTTCAATGCCAGGAAAGCCTCGTGCAGATCGCCCTGCCCGGCGCGTCGCATGCTCTCGACCTGCACCTGGTAATCACCGCGGGGCTCGTACAGGCCCACACTGACCCGGAATTCGAACTTTTCTCCCGACCTGGGCACAAAGCCCACCGCTTGCGCCCGGCTGCGGAACATCACCGCCTTGACCGCGGCTCCGTCGTCCTTGACAGAAAAATACCAATGGCCCGAGGCTGCCTGGGTGAAATTCGATACTTCTCCCCGAACCCATATGCGCGAAAAATGACCAGAAAGCAGGTCAGCAACCCGGCGATTAAGCTGGGTTACGGTCAAAACACCCCCGGTATCTGCCTGCATGATGTCTTTATCCATAAAAAACGAGGGCTGCGGTTATAACACACCCGAAATAGCCACCTGAATATGCGGCAAGGGCATTTCTTTCCACAGAGAAATGTGATTTGTCAAACCGGTGAAATATCAATCCAATTCCTATCATTGGTGAATTTTTACCTTAAATTAAACGACTAACTATTTGATAAATATAAATTTTTAACAAAAACGAAAAATGATCTTAAATTAACCATTGAACCGGTAGGGCCGGTAAATAGCGCGTATCGGATACTTTATACACAGAATTATCCACAGATTCTGTGGATAGCCGCCGCAAAGCCATATGCCATGCCGATCTCGGTCAAAATTTGATGCTATCTTTACGTTTCCGGAGACTTCACTTTGGTACGGCGCGCCATAAGTTGCTTTCCACACCACTCATGAATATACCCCGGTAAAATGCGCAGGCCTGTTACACGCGGAGATCACCTTGCTTGAAATTATTCACGCGGCCGGATGGCCTATCTGGCTGCTCGTGGCCACATCCGTTCTGGGACTAGCCTTGATTATCGAGCGCGCTTTATCGTTGCGCGCCAGGCTGGTTTTTCCGCCACGCCTGCCCGAGCAGGTGCTTGAGTTGCTCAGGCAAAAGAACAGCAGCCCCGACGCCATCCTGCGCCTGGCGGGTAATTCACCGCTGGGCCGGGTGCTGGCCGAAGTCATGATCAATCGCGACGAAAGCCATGCTCACCGCCTGGCTGCGATCGAAGACGTAGGCAAGGATGTTGCCCACAACTTGTACCGCTACCTGCCCGCCCTGGCCACCATTGCCGTTGTTGCACCGCTGATGGGCTTGTTTGGCACAGTGGTGGGCATGATAGAAATCTTTGCTTCGTATACACCCACCGGCGGCGACCCTGCCCAGCTGGCCCGGGGCATCTCGATTGCCTTGTACAACACCGGATTCGGAATCATCATCGCCATTCCGGCACTGATCTTCCACCGCTACTACCGCTCGCGTGTGGATCATTATCTGCACAAGCTAGAACGTGAGGCCAGTGCCCTGAACCGCATGATAGAGCGCGGGGCACAGCCATGAATTTTCGGCCCAGGCAAGCCGACGAGGAACCGGAAATCAACCTGATTCCCCTCATCGACGTACTGCTGGTCATCCTGATCTTCCTGGCGGCCACAACCTCGTTTACCCGCTACAGCCAGCTGCAGCTGGCACTGCCGCAGGCCAACGCCGAAGCACAAGAAAGCGACACGCTGGGCATGGCCATCAGCCAGCAAGGCATTTATGCCCTGGACGGCCAGCTGCTGTCCGGCGTAACGGCGCAGGATCTAGCCCAGGCCCTGAGCATCGCCGCCCAGGGCCGGGACGACGCCATACTGGTCATCAACGCCGACGCACAGGCGACGCATGAGTCGGTGGTGCGTGCGATGGAAGCCGCCCGCCTGGCCGGGATTGCCCGCGTCAATTTCGCGACCCAGAGCTCGCCTTGAAAGCCATGTCACTGACCGATATCTTGCACCGGGCCTGGCAACGCAAGGGCTTGCTCAGCACCTTGCTTCTGCCGCTGTCCTGGCTGCTCGAGATGGTCGTTCGATACAAAAGGCGACGCTTCCGGCACCGGCCTGAGCTGGGGTATCAAAGTACCTTGCCGGTCATCGTCGTGGGCAATATCTACGTCGGAGGCACGGGCAAGACGCCTGTGGTGATCGCATTGGTGCAGGCATTGCAGGCACGCGGCTGGCAACCGGGTGTTATCAGTCGCGGATACGGCGCAACGGTGGGCGATCATCCCCGGACGGGACAAGGCCAGCTGGATCCGGCAAATTTTGGCGACGAGCCCGCTCTGATTGCACAGGCCACGCAAGTGCCGGTCGCGGTACACCCCAAACGCAGCCAGGCACTGCAGCAGCTGCGGCATACTTACCCACAAATTGATATCGTCGTTGCGGACGATGGTTTGCAGCATCTGGCCCTGGGACGCGATCTGGAAATTGTTGTGCAGGATGCACGTGGTACGGGCAACGGCCGTGTGCTGCCGGCCGGCCCTTTGCGCGAGCCTGTTGACCGCCTGCAAGATATCGACATCCTGATCACCAATCTTCAGCCGGGCCAAATTGCGCCTGCGCCTGCCAACACCCGTGCACGTCAACTGTGCATGCACCTGGCTCCCGTCAAGGTCGAGCAACTGAGTACGGGCCTTACCCTGGACTGGGCGACCTGGCATGGTCAACATGCCCGGCAAACCATGAATGCGGTAGCAGCCATCGGTCAACCGGAACGCTTCTTTGCCATGCTGCGCGCAACAGGCTTGCAGTTGACGCAAACCGTCGCCCTGCCCGATCACGATGCGTATGCCATATCCCCTTTCAGTGCGCTGCCAGATGCCATGATCCTGATCACAGGCAAAGATGCCGTCAAATGCCGGCGTTTCAACGATGAGCGGCTTTGGGCCGTCTATGCCGAACCAGTCTTTTCAGACCCTGAATGGCTGGACTACTGTCATGACAGGGCAACAGCGATTGCCGCACAGAAAACCGGCATGGCCGACGAGCCGCGCAGGCATTAAACTAGCTGCTTTATTGTTCGATTTTTCCTGGAGCCATGCATGGAATCCCGCCTGCTTGAAATTCTGGTCTGCCCCTTGTGCAAAGGGCAGTTGCACCACAATCGTGAGCGGCAAGAACTCATCTGTGAGGCCGACAAACTGGCCTTTCCCGTACGCGACGGCATACCCGTCATGCTCGAGGCCGAGGCACGTGACCTGAGCCAGCCGGCCCCTGGTCAGCCCGCCAGCAACACCGAGACGGCATGAGCTTCATTGCCATTATTCCGGCACGCGCCGCATCCACGCGGCTGCCCGGCAAACCTCTGCTTGATATCGGCGGCAAACCCATGGTGATTCGCACCGCCGAGCAGGCGGCAAGATCACAGGCCGACCGGGTGGTGGTCGCCACCGACGATCCCGGCATACAAACGGCCGTGCAAGCACATGGCTTCGAAACCTTGCTGACCCGCGCCGATCACCCCACCGGTACCGACCGCCTCGCGGAGGTCGCCGCACAGCTGGCACTTTCGTCCGATACCATCGTGGTCAACGTACAAGGCGATGAACCGCTGATAGACCCGGCACAAATAAACACCGTGGCCAAGCTGCTGGCGCAGGTGCCCGACGCCTCAATTGCCACCTGCGCCACGGCAATTACCGATGCAGCCACTCTGTTCAACCCCAATGCCGTGAAGGTAGTGTGTACGCACGATCGCAGGGCCCTGTATTTTTCGCGCGCACCCATTCCCTGGGCCCGCAATGCGCTGGCCGACGGCTCACAGATACTGGCACCCGGACTCCCCGCCCTGCACCACATCGGTCTGTATGCCTACCGCACAAACTTCCTGAAAGCCTATCCGGACTTGCCGGCGGGCCCCCTGGAATCGTTCGAGTCGCTCGAACAATTGCGCGCCCTTGAGAACGGCTACGAGATCGTCGTCCACATTGCCGATGCCCACCCTGCCGCAGGCGTCGACACACAGGAAGATCTGGATCGCATACGCGAAATATTCGCAAATAGGTTATAAAACGACTTCAAATTAACTGGCTCCGTCCGATAAGACGTGCAGATTTTGCTGCATTGCGGCATAATCGCAAAAAGCTAGAAATACGAAACTCCAGGAGGAATTCATGCGACTGATTTTGCTCGGTCCCCCCGGCGCCGGTAAAGGTACACAGGCTGCTTTCATCACTGAAAAATTTGGCATTCCACAAATTTCAACCGGCGACATGTTGCGTGCCGCGGTTAAGGCACAGACCCCGTTGGGCCTGGAAGCCAAGAAAATCATGGATGCCGGCGGACTGGTTTCGGACGAAATCATCATCGGCCTGGTCAGTGATCGTCTGCAACAACCCGACTGCAAGGACGGCTACCTGTTCGACGGCTTTCCGCGCACCATCCCGCAGGCCGACGCACTGAAGAATGCAGGCGTAAAGCTGGATTTCGTTGTCGAAATTGTCGTTCCCGAAGAGAACATCATCGAGCGCATGAGCGGACGCCGCGTGCACCCGGCAAGCGGACGCAGCTATCACACCAAATTCAACCCGCCCAAAACGCCCGACACCGACGATCTGACGGGTGAACCGCTGGTTCAGCGCGATGACGACAAGGAAGAAACCGTAAGGAATCGTCTGGCTGTATATCGCGAGCAAACCCGCCCGCTGGTCGACTACTACTCGGAATGGGCGGCATCGGGCAGCCCCGATGCACCCGCCTATCGGCAGCTTTCCGGACTGGGCGCCGTTGACGAGATCAAGGAACGGGTATTCCAGGCACTTCAGGCCTGAGATCCAGAATGAACGGGCCCAGCGCCCGTTTTTCACATTATTCCCACAAGATAGGGATCACGCATGGAAATCAAGAATAAAGTCTTCATTGTGACCGGTGGAGCCTCCGGGCTCGGCGCTGGTACTGCTCGCATGCTCGTTGCGGAAGGCGCCAAAGTCATACTGGCCGACGTCCAGGACGAAGCCGGCCAGCAACTTGCAGCCGAGCTGGGTCAGTCCTATGTTCATTGCGATGTCACGCAAGAAGCCGACGGGCAAGCCGTTGTGGATGCGGCACTGAAGGCAGGTCAGCTGTTCGGTCTGGTGAACTGCGCCGGCGTGGCTCCCGCTGCCCGCACAGTCAGCAAGAACGGGCCGCATGCGCTGGATCTTTTCCAGAAAGTGATCGCCATCAATCTGGTGGGCACCTTCAATATGTGCCGCCTGGCAGCCGCCGCCATGAGCAACAACACACCTGAAGCGACTGGTGAACGTGGCGTGCTGATCAATACCGCCTCGGTTGCCGCCTACGACGGCCAGATAGGCCAGGCAGCATACGCATCCTCGAAGGCAGGCGTGGCCGGCCTCACACTGCCGCTGGCACGAGACCTGTCGAAAGTAGGCATACGCTGCATGACCATCGCTCCCGGCATCTTCGGCACACCCATGGTCTTTGGCATGCCGCAGGAAGTGCAGGACTCGCTCGCCGCCAGCATTCCCTTCCCTTCGCGCCTGGGCCGCCCCGAAGACTACGCCAAGCTGGTTCAGCACATCATCACCAATGAAATGCTCAATGGCGAAACCATCCGTCTGGATGGCGCCATCCGCATGGCACCGAAATAAGTCAGTACCCCATGAGCTTGCTCAGGTCGGCCGCAACGGTCAGCAGCTTTACGCTGCTGTCCCGCATAACGGGGCTGGTTCGCGACATCCTGATTGCCAGCTCTTTTGGCGCCGGGCCACTGACAGATGCATTCTGGGTCGCGTTCCGCATACCCAATCTGCTGCGCCGCCTGTTTGCCGAAGGGGCTTTTTCTCAAGCCTTTGTTCCCATTCTGGGTGAGGCCCGCAGTACCCGCGATCATGAAGCGGTCCGCATACTGCTGGACCGCGTCTGCCTGCTGCTGACTATTGCGCTGATGCTGGTCACGCTGGTGGGTATAGTGGGCGCACCCTGGGTGGTCAGCGCCATGGCCAGCGGCATGCGTACTGCCGCCAGGCAAACAGAATTCGACGCTGCGGTCTGGATGACCCGGCTGATGTTCCCCTACATCATCTGCATGTCGCTGGTGGCCTTCGCCTCTGGCGTACTGAATACATGGAGCAAATTTGCGGTACCTGCGTTCACGCCGGTGCTGCTGAACCTGTCCATGATAGGCGCCAGCCTGTTCCTGGTGTCTTACTTTGACACGCCTATCTACGCCTTGGCCGTGGGTGTCATGCTGGGCGGGGTCGCCCAACTGGCAGTGCAATGGGTCGCGCTGGCCCGGCTGGGACTGCTGCCCCGCTATTCCGTGAAAGCAGGCGCCGCATGGTCCGATCCCACAATCAGACACATCATGCGTCAGATGTTGCCGGCCATACTGGGGGTATCGGTGGCGCAGATCTCCCTGCTGATCAATACCAATATCGCCACCTGGCTGACTCCAGGCAGCGTAACCTGGCTTTCGTTTGCCGACCGGCTGATGGAGTTTCCCACCGCACTGCTGGGTATCGCCCTGGGAACGGTACTGCTGCCCAAACTTTCAGCGGCGCACGCACGACAAGACCACAACGGCTACAGCGCGCTGCTGGACTGGGGTCTGCGTCTGGTACTGCTGCTCGGCTTGCCAGCCGCCCTGGGTCTTGCCTTGCTGTCGGATGGTCTGGTTGCCACCCTGTTCAACTATGGCGCCTTCAGCGCCACCGACGTCATGCAAACACGGCTGGCTGTCATGGCATACGCCGCAGGCCTGATTGGTTTGCTGGCCATCAAGATTCTGGCGCCGGGCTTTTACGCCAGGCAGAATATCCGTACACCTGTGCGGATTGCACTGTTTGTGCTGGTACTGACCCAGGTGTTCAACCTGATTCTGGTGCCCCAATTCGCCCATGCCGGACTGGCCTTGTCGATAGGCCTGGGGGCCACGGTCAATGCCCTGTGCCTGGTTGTTCTGCTACGACGCGGCAAGCTGTACCAACCCGCCCCCGGATGGACCCGCTTCGGTCTGAGTCTGGTGCCGGCACTGGCCGCGCTGTCGCTCGTGCTGTGGCAAGCAGGCCGGCATCTGGACTGGATCGCCCTGGGCATCCAGCCTGGGCTGCGGGCACTTTGGCTGATGGCTGTGATCATGGCGGGAGCACTGGCTTATTTTGCGGTATTGTTCTGCTGCGGCTTTCGCCCTTCAGACTTTACACGGCATGGCAAATAATATAGAATAGCTGTCTTTGCCGAATTTAACCCCACAGATACACGGATACGCATAATGGCCAATACCGCCCAAGCCCGCAAACGTGCTCGCCAGTCGGTAGAGCGCAACAAACACAACGCCAGCCTGCGCTCTATGCTGCGTACGTCGATCAAACGCGTGCGTCAAGCTATCGAAGCCGGCGATAAAGCAGTTGCTGCTGAAGTTTTCCAAAAGACTACTAGCATTATCGATCGCGTTGCCGACAAGAACATCATCCACAAAAACAAGGCCGCCCGTCATAAAAGCCGCCTTGCTGCTGCAGTAAAAGCCCTAGCCTGATTGCTGTCAGGGTTTAATCGGCAAAAACAAACAGTCAGGGGTCAGCCCCGACAAAAACAGGACGCTTCGGCGTCCTGTTTTTTTTATGGGGTATAGTTCGATCTGCACAAACGATCGGGCGTGCATGCCAGACGCTTGCACGTACAACAACAGCAATCGAACACGAGACAACCCATGACAACACCCGTAGTACCCACGCTGCTGCAATTGCTTCCCCTGAACGCTTCCCAGGCCAAGGAACGCCTGTCCAAACACTTCAAACTGATTGAACTCTGGAAGGAATCCGATCCCCAGGCAACAATCACCCGCCACAAAGACGACATACAGGTGGTGGTCACCAGTGCCATGACCCCAACATCTGCCGAACTGATCGATGCCCTGCCCCGGCTCAAGGCGATCTGCAGCCAGGGGGTCGGCTACGACGCCATTGACGTCAAGCACGCCCAAAGCAAAGACATACAGGTCAGCAATACACCCGACGTCCTCAATGACTGCGTTGCCGACCTCACCCTTGGCCTGCTGCTGACCTCTGCACGCAAACTCGGGCATGCCGAAAGATACGTGCGCAACAACCTGTGGGGTACCGACGCGTCGTTTCCGCTGGGCACCAGCGTAAGTCATAAAAAACTGGGTATTGTGGGACTGGGCCGCATAGGTATGGCCATTGCCCAACGCGCCGCCGGCTTCAATATGGACATCCGTTATCACAATCGCAGCGAGCGCAGCGACGTCCCATATCAGTACATGGCCTCGCTGGTTGACCTGGCCTCGTGGGCCGATTTTCTGGTCATTGCCACCGTCGGCGGCGACGGTACACGCCACCTGATTGACGCTCCGGTGCTCAAGGCACTCGGACCCAATGGCATGCTCGTGAATATCTCGCGCGGCTCAGTAATCGACGAGACGGCTCTGGTGCAGGCCCTGTCAGGCGGAGAACTGGGTGGCGCCGGCCTTGATGTTTACCAGAATGAGCCGAACGTGCCCGAGGCGCTGAAAACACTCGATAACGTGGTGCTTGTTCCCCATATTGCCAGTGCAACGACCGAAACGCGGGCGGCCATGACCAACCTGGTACTGGAAAATGTAGAAGCCTTTGCCACAACCGGCAAAGTCCTCACACCCATACCGGCGCTTTGATCCCATATAAAAAACGCCCCTCAGGGGCGTGATGAGGCTGGTACTTCCTGCTCGGTCAGCTGAAGCTTGTTGTCGGACGCAAAATCACACACGAATTTCCACGCCAGGGGTTCGAGATCACGCAGCCTGCGGTCGACCACCACACAGCGGATACCGTCGAGCACAACGGGCACAACATAGGGCGAATACGTAAGGTGGTCGCGCATCGAGCCCGCCGGGCGAAACTGGGACATTACTCCTGCAAGGCGCTCGGCCCAGTCACTGGGACGAAAACGCTGGCCATCAAGGGTCAGGCCATGAATAACTAACTGCTGCACTAAATGGGTCATTAGACTTCCGCGGACAAATCGTGGCCTGAGGCCTGCCAAACTCTCCCTGCGCCGCGAATTGTATTCGATACCGGGCCTTCGTGCCTTCTTTGCGGAAGACCACGGGTCAAGGTAAGATGGCTCTTTTACACAAGGCTTATTATGTCTGACGCCACACCAAAAACCGGGCCACTGCGGCATTTTCTGCAATTTCGCGACTTATCAAAAACAGAGATCCAGTACGTACTGGATCGGGCGCTGCTGATCAAGAACAAGTTCAAGCGCTACGAGCCGCATCACACTTTGCATGATCGCAACCTGGCTATGGTTTTTGAAAAGGCCAGCACACGCACCAGAGTCTCGTTCGAGGCGGGCATGTACCAGCTTGGGGGCGCAGTCATACATCTTACCACTGGCGACTCACAATTGGGCCGTTCCGAGCCTATCGAAGACACCGCACGCGTCATATCGCGCATGGTCGATCTGGTCATGATCCGCACCTTTGAACAGACACGCATCGAGCGCTTTGCCGCGCATTCACGCGTGCCCGTAATCAATGGCCTGACCAACGAATTCCATCCCTGCCAGATCCTGGCCGATATCTTCACGTTTATAGAGCATCACGGGCCCATAGAGGGCAAAACAGTGGCCTGGATAGGTGATGCCAACAACATGGCCTATACGTGGCTGCAAGCGGCTGAAATCCTCGATTTCCGGTTGCACGTATCCGCACCGTCAGGCTATAGGCTGGAAGCAGAGCGCATCGGCCAGCCTGCTGCAAATGTCCTGCAGGAATTCAGCGACCCCATGGAAGCCTGCAAGGGCGCTCATCTGGTCACTACCGACGTCTGGACCAGCATGGGCTACGAGGACGAAAATGAAGCACGGCGCAAGGCATTTGCCGACTGGTGTGTCGACGCCGACATGATGGCGGTTGCCGACCCCAACGCCCTGTTCATGCACTGCCTGCCCGCCCACCGCGGCGAAGAGGTCACCGGCGAAGTCATAGACGGTCCACAAAGCGTTGTATGGGACGAAGCTGAAAACCGATTGCACGTACAGAAAGCACTGATGGAGTTCCTGCTGCTGGGGCAACTTTCCGCCTGACACCGTCACGCACGCCAAACAAAACGGGCAGCACCTCGGTGCTGCCCGTTTTCATTTGACTGCCGACTTATTTATCGGACTTGTCTTTCAACTGTGGCAAGGCTGAACCGGCAGCAGGCGCCAGCAAGCCGGTTTGCACATACGTGAACAACTTGTCGCGCGTGTCGACAATATCAAGATTACGCATGGTCAACTGGCCGATACGATCCCGCGGCGAGAATGTGGACTCGCCCTTTTCCATGGTCAGGCGGTCGGGGTGATAAGTCAGGTTGGGCGACTCCGTGTTCAGGATGGAATAGTCGTTGCCGCGGCGCAGCTCGAGCGTGACTTCACCTGTAATGGCGTGCGCCACCCAGCGCTGAGCCGTTTCACGCAGCATGATGGACTGCGGATCAAACCAGCGGCCCTGATACAGCAGACGACCCAGTCTAAGACCGTTAATGCGATATTGCTCGATCGTGTCTTCGTTGTGAATGCCGGTCAGCAAGCGCTCGTAGGCAATATGCAGCAAAGCCAGGCCGGGAGCTTCATAGATGCCACGGCTCTTGGCTTCGATAATACGGTTCTCGATCTGATCGCTCATGCCCAGGCCATGGCGCCCGCCAATGCGGTTGGCTTCCAGTATCAGTTCGACGCTGTCGGAAAACTCGACACCATTGAGCGCTACAGGCTGGCCTTCTTCAAAGCGAACCCTGACCTCTTCGGTCTTGACCTGTACGTCATCACGCCAGAAAGCCACGCCCATGATGGGCTGAACAATCTTGATACCGGAGTTCAGGTGCTCAAGATCCTTGGCTTCGTGTGTTGCGCCCAGCATGTTGGAGTCGGTCGAATAGGCTTTTTCGGCCGACATCTTGTAGTCGAAACCGGCTTGCTGCATGTACTCGGACATTTCGGCACGGCCGCCCAGCTCATCGATAAAGACCTGATCCAGCCAGGGCTTGTAGATCTTCAGCGCAGGATTGGTCAGCAAGCCGTAGCGGTAGAAACGTTCGATGTCGTTACCCTTGAAAGTACTGCCATCGCCCCAGATATGGACATCGTCTTCCTTCATTGCCGCAACCAGCATGGTGCCGGTGACCGCACGGCCAATGGGCGTGGTATTGAAGTAAGTGACACCAGCTGTCGAAATATGGAAGGCGCCACATTGCAGAGCGGCAATACCTTCGGCAGCCAGTTGGGCACGACAATCAATCAGGCGAGCTTCGGTGGCACCATATTCCTTGGCGCGACGCGGAATGGACTCGTAGTCTGTTTCATCGGGCTGACCCAGATTGGCCGTATAGGCGTAAGGTATGGCGCCCTTGTTGCGCATCCACAATAGCGCGGCGCTGGTATCCAGCCCGCCCGAAAAAGCGATGCCGACCTTCTGGCCGGCTGGGACGTTTTCAAGAATGGTTGTCATGAGAGATATGAGGCCTTGCAAAGAATTTCGACTAACCGGGCATTATAACCCTTAGGGTTTTTGGTAGAATAAATTTCCCGGGGGAGTAGCTCAGCTGGGAGAGCGCTGCGTTCGCAATGCAGAGGTCGGGAGTTCGATCCTCCTCTTCTCCACCATTCGATTTCGCCCGAGCAGCCGCTCGGGCTTTCTCTTTACGCCGGCGTCAAGGCGCAAGTATTCCCCAGATTAGCCTCTATCAACGCCTTGTCAGTCTCGTCGGTCAGGCCGTCGTGGTTAAGGTCGTACCAGCTGGACTGGGCCACGCCGTTGTTCAGGTTTAGTTGACTGAGTTCCGTCCAGAGTGCCAGATCGGTCTGATCCACCACGCCGTCGCGATTTCCGTCACCCGTGCAATGAACCGTGTCGTACTGGTAGTTATATTCGGCAACCTGATCGCGCTCGTCCATTTCCGCCCTCATGGTGTCGTAACTCTGTTGAGCCTCAGGTGGCAACCCGGCGGTAATGGTGGGCGAACCAACAGCAATGGCGTCACCAGCGCGGTCGAGCGTCGGATTCGGAACTGCCATGTCGATTTTGTACAGTTCATCGGTGTTCTGATTCTCGATATAGGTCGAATTAATGGGATTCGCCAGGTCGGTGGTGTACATCTTGCGATTCAGGCGCACCAGCTTGTAGATACCGTCGCTGACCGCCTTTTGCGAGTCGGGCAAAACGTCGACGACATCGTTGGGATCCAGTGACTTCCGGTAAGACATCACCTGTCCGCACTGGCCGAATCCTTCAGCAGGTACGCCCGTTAGCCCGGAGCCGGCACCATACCAGATGCCACTTTGATCATCGCACAGTGCTTTCTGGGGGAAGATGGTGAAACACACTTCCGCCGCTTCAACCACGCAAGGCTGGGGCGTGGTTGACATGGACGGATTGGTAAAGTTGGTTCCCATTTCAGTGAAATTCAGGCTACGGATCGCCCCCTGCTCCGGAGTGGTCAGGTAGGCCAGCATCGGCTGGGCATCCAGCGGGCGGTCTGCCGGAACGTTGGCTTCCACATCAGCACCGGCGATATCTGCAAACAGGCGATACAGATCAGGCGAGCTGACCTGGTAGGTAATTTCACGCCCTGGCCGCTCGACCATGGGGCCGGCGACCAATAGCGGCACCGAGACCCCGGTCTGATAGGGGAATCCTTTGGCACGTGCGGGGTCGAATTGCCCGGGAGACGTAAACTTCACGCTATTGACATAGGTTCCGTTGTCGCCCATGACGACCACCACTGTATTGGTCTTTTCCGGCTGGTAATTCAGCGTGCCGTCCTCGTTCCAGGTAGCCAGGCCGATTTCGACCAGCAAACGACCTATCTCGGTATCCATGGCCTCAACCATCAGGTTGGTGACGAGGTGATCATCGACCAGACCGGTGATCTGGCCGGGAACGCCCTCCAGGTCGCTGGCTGGCGAACAAATCAGATTGTCATTCCGTCCTATGGTGCTCTCGGACACCAGGCTCACAGGTGGCACCTGCAGCGGCGCGTGAATAGCGGAATAACCCAAAGACATCATCCATGGGGTATCCGGGCTTTGCTGGCGCACCCAGGCTATGGCGCGATCGGTTTCCATGGTGCTGCGGTAGCCACGTGCCGACGGGTCTTCGGCACCGACTTTCTGTGTTCTGCCGTCTGCCCAGCTCTGGACAAATTCGCCGGTGTAGTAGCCGTTCTGGGCAGTGAAGTCAAGGTACGTAGGCCGGCTTGCCTGGCAGGACTGCCCCGGGTCAAAAATACCGCCTCGTTCCATACATGTGCGACCCGGCGTAACGGTATCAGGGCCACGCGCAATCAATTCGCACCCGCCACTCACATCGTAGCAGGCACCGGTATCAGCGCCATTGGCGGGATCCATGGTGGTATTCGAAACATAACCACACTTGTAGGTTCCTTCGGCCACGTTGCTGCGCCCTGCCCGCGTATCGATCGGAAACGGAGCGCCGTCGAGGTAGCCGTCGAAGTAGTCCCAACCCAACTTCCACATGGTCTGGTATCCATAGGGAAGGTTCGGAGCCGTTCCCATGTCGGTGCCAGTCAAATGCATCTTGCCGATCAGTGCATTGACATACCCCTGTGTATGCAGGAGCTTGGGAAGTGTCAGTTCGTAGGGCGAAATTTCGGAGTTTGCCAGGTCGGTCGATACGACGGCGTTAAGAATATTCGTGGCAGAGGGGTAACGCCCGGTAAAGAAAGTAGCGCGCGTGGGTGTGCAGGTTGGCATGGACCAGGCGGAGCGGAACTGCAGCCCCGCTTTGGCAATCGCTGTCAGGTTGGGCGTCTTGGGCGGTAGCTGGCCGCCGTAGCCGTAGGATGTCATTTGGTCCAGGCCAAAGTCATCCAGAACAATGAAAAGGATATTGGGTTTTTGCGTTACGTCAGGGTTGCCACCGCCGTCATCGCTGCTGGAGCAGCCTGCCAGCATCAGGACTGGAACCATCAGTAAAGCAAGGCGGCTTCGTAGGCCTGTCTGTAAAGCTTTCATTGTTATCTCCTCTTTCCGAATGGAAGTATGCTACGTCGGCGTAGACCCCATAGCAGGCCCAGGCCTGTCAACCACAGCAGGCTGACCGCACCTCCGCCAGAATGTTCTGATTCAGGTGGCGGTGGAGGCTCGACGAACAGGGCTGCGTACCATGCGACCCCCTTGTTATCCACTTGCTGACCAGACCGTGCATCCAGATACGGATCTATCGTGAAGACATTAAGCCCGGTCTTGCGATCGTAGTAACGGTAGACCGGGCCAAGCCCTGGCCAGGCGTGATCGAAAGCCCCAAAGGCACGCCCTTCGCTGGTCCAGTTCTGGTCGACGTCGAGCCTGGCCTGTTCGGCGGCGCTCAGTGTGTAGATACGGTCGCCTTGCTTCGAGAGATAGCTGATTACAGGACTGACGCCGGGTCTGTCTGTCTCATTGGCAAACAGGGTGTGCTCAAGCGTGTAGTCAGACTGATCGACCAGGTCGTTGGCCAGCTGTGCATCGCTGGTAAGAACGGCTGGTCCGGTAGCGGCAGCCAGGCGGAACACCACCGGCAGATCAGCATCAAGGTCGTACCGGTCGAGTGTCTGGGCAGCGTAGCTGACGGTTCGCAGGTGATCCAGGCTGTGGGCTATGGGGTACACCTGCGGCAGGGCCGGCATGGTGTATGTAACGCCGGGCTGCGGCGTGCGTCCTGGACCGCCAGGGTTATAGATATCGCTGTAGCCGGCCGTGCCAGAGGTTGGTATTTCGACCGATTCCAGCAGCCTGACAGCCGCCTCGTCTCCTTTGATCATGATGTCGAAATAATTGTCGTGATCTTCGGCGTAATAAGCCCGGTTGGGAGCGCCCTGCAGGGGAGGCCCCACTTCGGCCAGGCCAATGATTTCGATTGTTCCCGCACCCAGGTCATACACTTGCCCCGCCTTGTCAATAATGACGCGGTGTCCGCCGGCATCACGGGCATGCAATCGAAAGAATGTCTCGAAATCGGTTGGCATGAATCCGCTTACGCCATCTGGCGAAAAGCCACCCGAGGTGAAAAGCCGCAACCGGTACTGACCATCGGCTCCGTAGAGCGAATAGGCATCATTGGGAAAGGCGGAGTTCAGTGCCGGCGGCGGAAAGTCTCCGGCGGGCGAAAAATGGCTTAGCTTTGCACCGACAAGCGCGGGGCCTGCAACATACGGGTTGCTGCTGGGAGCCGAGAGCCCTGTCACGGACACGGGCCCATCGGGGCCCACCGCCATCATTGGCGAATCACCCTCTACAAAGGAAACCACTGTCGGATATACCGCAGCCGCGGTATCCGGTGTCAGGCGATTGCCGAACTCGCCGAATACCACCACGACATGGCGCTCGTTGTGGTCGTAATTGGGGTTCAAGGCTGCGGCTTCAGGAAAGACGATTTCGCCGGTGTTCAGGGTAATGGCGATGTTGTCGGGCGACACCGAGCTGGGAAGCAGCGGCCAGCTCACTTCTATGGGCATGGCGTCAGCAAACTGCGGCATAGCGCCGAAACCAGCCGCTGCAACGCCCAGAACCCCTGCTGCACTGGTCAGGTTACGCAGTGGAGGGGTCGGGTCCAGCTGCGCCCAGTCAAGATTAACGCCAGCACCCGCGTCAGCCGCCCGTTGCAGCTGGCCGGCCGTCAGCAGACCGGGTATACCGATAATGCCTTCGAACCCGTAATTGGCGGCAAGTATTTCTGGCTGCTCGGTCCAGAGGTCGGCATTGATCAGGACATCACGCTGCAGCTGGATGTAGGCCGGGGCCTGCCTGGCTGGGTTGACTGCCGGTTGCGCATTGCAAAGCGGGATGAACAGCATTGTGGCGGCGAATGCGTTTAGCACGGCAGGCTTCATGGCATCTTCCCTGTTGCTGAGGCAGCGTAAGGCAAAATCGTAACACTGTATTTATACTTATTTCAATGACTTTCAACTCGGCGGCGCCACATCAGTGCAGATACAGCGCCGATCAGGCCCAGGGTAAAACCGTAGATATGGGCAATGCCGATAATGTGACCGCCTATCAGCTTTTCTTCCGCAGACGATGGGCCGGCAAGCCACTGCCAGGCCATCCACAAGACGGTCGCCAGCAGTGCCAGCGCGGACAGCCCGTCTCCGTGGCGCGCCTGGGGCAACAGGCCCAGAACCAACAAACCGTACAACACCCCCGAGAATCCAACGTACAGCGACACACCTGGCGACAGCCACCACAGCAACATACCTACGCCCAGGGCCAGCGCTACGATCCTGAACCAGACACGGGAATTGAAAAGCCAGGGAGCCAGGGCACAGCAAAGCAGGACGCCGGCTATGTTCAGCAAAGTGTGCGTCCAGCCCAGATGAACAACATGCCCGCTTAACAGCCGCCACCATTCACCTTGCCCCAGAGCCTGGCGTGAGAACCGCAATGCTGTTCTCACGCCGTCGCCGCCGGCTTGCAGCAGGAACAGGACAGCAGCGAAAGCAAGGGCGTGAAACCACGCCCGTCGAGGTGTGTTCATCGTGTTGCGGATCATTCAGGACAATCAAATATACATGGTCCGGCTAGCCGGCATGTGCCACACCTGGCAGTACAAGTAGAATGATGAACAGATTCAGCAACCAAACTATGGGAAACATTCATGCCACTCAAGCTTCAAGTCATTATTTGCAGTACTCGTCCCGGTCGCGTCGGGCCTTCGGTTGCCAAATGGTTTGCCGGCTTCGCTGCCAGCCATGAAGGGTTCGACGTCTCACTGGTTGACCTGGCTGATGTCAATCTTCCGGTCTACGATGAACCTCATCACCCCCGGATGCAGAACTATCAGCACGAACATACCAAACGCTGGAGCGCCAGTGTGGCTGACGCTGACGCCTACGTGTTCGTCACGCCTGAATACAACTACTGCGCTCCGCCGTCGTTGGTTAACGCACTGAATTATGTCTACAGCGAATGGAACTACAAGCCTTGCGGCTTTGTCAGCTACGGCGGCGTTTCGGGTGGTATGCGCGCAGTTCAGGTAGCCAAGCAGCTCGTCACCACACTCAAGATGATGCCCATGGTTGAAGGGGTTGCCGTACCGATGGTAGGCACGCTGCTGGACGAAGCCAAAGTATTCACCTCGAACCCGCTGATCGACGATTCTGCACAAACCATGCTTGCCGAGTTGCATAAATGGGCAACAGCACTCAAACCCATGCGGCAAGCCAAACAGGCATAAGGGCCCGCACACGTCGGGGGATTTAAACCGTCCCCCGACGCCAATCAGCAACCATCGGAGCATCAACATTGAAATACCGGAAACTCGGACATACAGACCTGGAGGTCAGCCTGATCGGGCTTGGCACCATGACCTGGGGTGAGCAAAATACTGAATCCGAAGCACACGAGCAGATCGACTTCGCCTTGTCGCAAGGGGTCAACCTGCTTGATACCGCTGAAATGTATCCCGTGCCTCCGAAGGCCGAAACACAAGGCCGCACCGAAACCTATATAGGCACATGGCTGGCCAAGACAGGCCGACGCAAAGACATCGTACTGGCCAGCAAAGTTGCGGGTGCCGCTACTGATCCAAAACGCCCCAGCCATCTTCGTAGCGGACACATACATCTGGACCGCAAGAACATGACCGAAGCACTGGATGCCAGTCTGAAGCGCTTGCAAACCGACTATCTCGATCTTTACCAGTTGCATTGGCCAGACCGAACCACAACCATCTTCGGGCGCCCTGGCTACCCATGGAGGGACGACGCCTATACCGTGCCCATCGAGGAAACCCTTGAAGTACTGCATGACTTCGTCAAGGCAGGCAAGGTACGCCATGTCGGAGTTTCAAACGAAACACCGTGGGGTGTGGCGCAATTCCTGAAATTTTCGGAAAGGAACAACTGGCCACGGCTTGTATCCATTCAGAATCCCTACAGCCTGCTCAACCGCATCTATGAAAATGGTCTGTCGGAATTCAGTCACCTGGAAGGAGTTGGACTGCTGGCATACTCACCGCTGGCCATGGGTGTGTTGGCAGGCAAGTACCTGAACGGTGCCCGCCCCGAGGGCGCTCGCCTGACTTTGTTCGAACGCTTCAAGCGCTATTCGAAGCCGCAGGCCGAACTTGCTGCGGCTGAATATGTGCAGCTGGCCCGCAGCCATGGCTTGTCACCGGCTACCATGGCTCTCGCATTTGTCAACCAACAGCCGTTTGTCACCAGCAACCTGATTGGCGCAACCAATCTTGTTCAGCTCAAGGAAAATATCGACAGCGTCGAGGTTGTGCTGTCGAAAGAAATTATGGATGCCATCCAGGAGATCCATCTGCGTTCTCCAAACCCGGCACCCTGATCATGAACCAGAGGCCGCCCTGTCGTGAGCGGCCTCTGGTTTCACACAATCAATATATGCTGTAGCCGCGTTCGCAGGTCTTGTTCAAATTAGCCTGAATGACCGCCCCGTCGTTATGGTCGGTAATGCCGTCGCGATATTCCGGTGTAAGGAAGTCGTACACGCTGGACAGGCCCCACTCTTGTGCAATTTTCCGCCAGTTCTCGACGTCCTGTGCATTGACGACACCATCGAGGTTGCCATCACCCGGACAATCCGGACTGGAAGCCAGCATGTCATCGAGCTTGGCACGCAGGTCCTGACGAATTGCTTCCACCTGAGGATCACTGCTGGGGAGCAGGTTGCGATCCTCGGTATCCAGCAACGGTACGGGTGCAGCCTGATTGATCTGGTACAGCTCTTCACTGACGATCTCCCGGTGACTGTCAGAGGCCGGATCGTAGTCTACGCTGGTGTTGACCACCAGCTTGTAAAGCTCGTTACGGATCGCGACGGTAGATTCGGGGACCAGACCAAGATGGCTCTGCTGCGGAGTCGCCTTGTACCGGGCCTCGTTCACATCGGCGCATGTTTCATAGCCCGCCCCAGCGGGCACCGTGGGAACGACGGACGGATCGTCGTAGCCCGCTCCCCAGTAAACCCCGAGGTTGTCTTCACACACGGTCTTGGATGTGGGAATGGCCGTACACGAGGTACCCACCACACACGGTCCGTTGCGACCACCGTTGGCTTGCTCGTTCAGGCCGCCCATGGCAAAGTTGATGGTACGCAGGCTGGCCTGGCTGGGGTTGACCAGATAAGGCAGAATGCCAACCGAATCGATGACATGGGGCACTTCCTGATGTGCATCCAGACCAGCCAGCTCGCCAAAGAACTGGAACAGATCCACCGTATTGACCATGTGACCGACTTCGCGGTCAGGCTCGGCTACCTGGGGACCGGCAATAATAAGAGGATCCCAGACACCCGTCTGATACGCCGTTCCCTTGGCTCGGGTAGGGTCAAAAGGCAGCTTCACTGCCGTGCCCAAAGAACCATTGTCGCCAACAATAACAATAACGGTGTTCGTTGCCTTGGGGTCGTAGTCAAGGCTGCCGTCTTCCTTGTATTTGGCCATGCCGGTCTCGACCAGCAGCCGGCCAAATTCCGTATCGAGGGCTTCAGTCATGCGGTCCTGGATAATGCGCGTATGTAAAGTACCAGGCGCACCTTCAGGTGAACAGGTGAGCCCATCAAGCGGGCTCATGTCGTGCGGTGCCAAAGGTATCAGCCGTTTGGGAGGCTGCTGCCAGGGTGTATGGGCGGCGCTGTAGCTCACCGTGGCCATCCATGCCTGATTGGCTGGGCGTGAATTGATCCACTCGATGGCGGCGTCGGTCTCTATCGTGGTGCGGTAGCCCCGCGCCCGTGGATCGGACAAACTGACTACTTCGGCCTGCCCGTTATCGTTGATGACCAGCGGCGATACGTAGTAGGCATTCTGAATGTTGAAATCAAGATACGAGGGCGGCGCGCCACAGGTGTCGTTGGGAACCAGGATGCCACCCGAGTCCACGCATTGCATGCCCGGTGTGTCCTGGCTGAGATCCGTGCGGCTCAGGACTTTGCAGCTACCGTCGGGCTGGTAGCAGGCGCCCGTTTCGGCACCGCCCGCTTTCTCGCCGGGAATAAATCCGCATACGTGCGTGCCGGCCTTATCGTAGCCGCCGACCGTTCGGTCGATGGAACCCGGCAACCCGTCGACCCAGCCGTAAAAGTAATCCCACCCAAGCACGCTGGGAGTGGAGAACTCGGCTTCGTTGTTGTCCGGCCCGGCCAGGTGGAATTTGCCGAACATCGCACTTTCATACCCCGCCCGCTTGAGCAGCTTGGGCGCAGTGACATCATAAGGAGAAAGTTGCGAGGTAGCCAGGTCGCGGGGGCCAATCGCCTGGTGGATGCCGGTACGAACCGGATAGCGACCCACAAACATGGAGGCACGACCGGGAGAACATTCGGGCATGGACCAGGTATTGCGAAAGCGTACGCCTGCATGTGCCACGGCATCGATATTAGGCATCATGGGCCATGTCTGGCCGCCGTAGCCAAAGACTTTCATCTGGTCTATGCCGACGTCGTCCATGATCACAAGCAGGATGTTGGGTGCCTGAGCGGTGTCGTCGCTCCCTGTCCCTCCACCGCTATCGCATCCGACAAGTGCAAGCGCAGCCAGGCCTGACACAAGTAGGGCTGGAATTCTTATCTTCAAAATTTGTCTCCGATGCGTGACGGCTTCAGACCACAAAGAGCGTGCAGTTGGTCTTACAAAAATCGTAACAGATTTTATTGAAAATAAAATGAATATTTCCTGTGTGCGGCAGTGCCGCCTCAGCCCAGCTCGAAAGTGGTGATTCCGAAAGTGCGCGGCAGTGCGAGATCACCCGGTTTGCGCGTGTACATCCTGGCCGTCTCGAAGACGGGCGTCATGCCACGACTTTCGGCCATGGCGACGGCCGCGTGGTTAACCTGCGGGACGTCCAGATAAATGGGGGTTTCATCGGTAACCGTTGCTGCAAGCGCACCGAAGAGTGTTTCGGCTGTGGTTGGGGTATCGGCAAACAAGGGGCCTATTTTCCACCCGTTGCGACAGGCGCGGATCAGACCCCAGCCAGATAAACTGCCATCTTCGGCACATAGTCCAAACGAGGCCGAATCGGGTTGATTAATCCAGTGCCGCAAAAACACACCGCGTGTCGCAGGGAAGAAAGCCCGATCGTAGTCGGTCACTCGAGCAAAGGGCACGGCAGAGAGCGGTACCAGGCCCGCAGTGTGCGTTGCCGGCCATTGCCCGTTACGAAACCTGCCTTCGTAACGGATATTCCGATGTGCAAGCTCAAACCCTGACCGGCGATAATTTTCCTGCTGGTCGGGCACGCCATCCAGCCCTATCGCCCGCTGCCCCATGCGTGCGACAGCGGCCTGCCAGATCTGGTAGCCATAGCCGCGCCCCCTGTAGGCGGGCGAAACAATATAAAAGCCAAGGAAGGAATAATGGTCGTCGTAACGAACCACCGAGATGGCCGCGACCGGCGTATCGTTGAGCAACGCAATCAGAAAGCCTTCGGGATCGGCCGCAAAAAATGCGTTGGCATCGTGCAGGCCCGGATTCCAGCCTTCCTGCGCCGCCCAGTCGAGCAGCAGGTCAAGTTCGGCACGCTGCATGGGCCGAATAAGCAGGTTGGTATTGCTCAATTTCAGGCCTCCGGGTCAGGAGTCAATGGCGGCGTCTTTGCCGGTTGCTGTCAAAGCAACCGCCATGCTACTACACTGAACTTTCCTGCAGCAAGACCTGCCTCTGCCACTGCACTTACCACATCAAGTCGTCGGGCACCTTGTAGTCAGCGTAGGGATCGTCCTCGGCAGGCGCAGCCGCCGTCTGCTTCACGCGCACAACCATGGACGGATCGCGTTCGGCGATCTTGTCGGCCACGACCCTGGGCACCAGCTCGGTGGCATCGCCTTGCCGAACGATGACAAGCTGCCCCGCCGCCAGTTGCGCGCGTACGGCGGCAGAGACGTAAATTCTTTCTATCTTTGTACCGTAGGTGTAGTTGTAGGCGATATCGCCCCCACCCTTGCCCTGCCTGCTTTGCTGGATCATCTGCTCAATCTGCTTGACGATCGCCTTCTTGCGCGCTTGCGCATCACGCTCTGCATTCAGCTCGCGCACCCGTTCACGATTTTTCTGCTGCGCTTGCAGTGTGGCCGCCCGCGTTTCATCGACACTCTGAACGCCGGTCTTGCGCTCTATTTTGTTCTGCTTGCTCTTGTCCTGGTGGACACGCTTGGCCTTCTTCTGATCGATCAGGCCAGCCTTCAGCAACTGCTCTTGCAAGGAAACCATGGAAATCGCCCCTCTGCCTACGCCATCTGCGTTTGCCACAATACAGGGCCAGCCCACCCGGGCCGACCCTGAAAAACAATGTTTACTTCAATTCCGACAGTGCTGCGGGTCGGACATAGCCCTGGAAGTGCTTGTCCAGCGCATCCTTGAAAGCCTGCGACTTGAAGGCGGCTGCCAGGTCTTTGGCCCAGGGCTTATCGGCATCCTCGGTGCGTACGGCAACCACTTGCTGGTACTCAATGGGCGGCTGTTCCAGCACGATGGCGCTGGTCAGATCCATACCGGCCGCGATGGCAAAGTTGCCCGGGACGATGGAGAAGTCGGAATCACCCACAGTACGTGGCAGCTGTCCGGCCTCGACCGGCAGGAACTTGATTTTCCTGGCATTTTCAGTGACATCACGCTCGGTAACACGCAGCGGATCGATGTCCTGCTTGACCTTGATGACCTGGTTGGTTTGCAACAGCTGCAGGGCACGGGCCAGATTGCTGGGGTCGTTAGGCAGGGTAAAGCTGTCGCCCTCCTGGATCTCGTTCAGACTGGTGCGCGTTTTGGAGTAAATGCCCATGGGCGCCGTCGTGCTTTGGGCCAGATCGATGAGGTCCAGCTTTTTGTCGGTCTTGAAGCGATTCAGATAGGCAATGTGCTGGAACAGATTGGCATCAAGCGAGCCTTGGGCCAGCGCCAGGTTGGGCTGCACGTAATCGTTGAACTCAACCAGCTTGACTTTGTAGCCGCTTTGTTCAAGCTGAGGCACGATGGCGAGCTTGAGCACATCGTAGTTGTAGCCGGCGGTGGCGCCGAATACCAGATTCTTTTTGTCGGCATCGGCAGCCTGCACGGCAGAAGCGCCCAGTGCCAGCGCGGTGGCCAGCGTTCCCAGGACAATGCGACGGCGTATCTTCAACATGGTTTGTTTCCTTCAAATAAGATTTAACGTTTGTCCAGCCGGTGGGCAATGGTATTCCCGCCGAACTGGATAATCTGGACCAGCACAATCAATGAGGCGACAGTCAACAACATGACGTCGGTTTGAAAACGATAGTAGCCATAGCGGATGGCCAGGTCGCCAATGCCACCGCCGCCCACAACGCCGGCAACGGCCGAGTACGACAGGAAGCTTACGGCCAGCACAGTCAGGGCCAGCACCAGGCCCGAACGCGCCTCGCGTATCAGCACGCGCCTGACGATCTGGTATTCGGATGCGCCCATGGCTTCGGCCGCTTCAATGACACCCCTTGGCACTTCGCGCAGGCTTTGCTCGACCAGGCGGGCAAAGTACGGAATGGCGGCTGCGGCCAGCGGCACCGATGCCGCTAGCGGCCCTATGGAGGTCCCGACTATGGTGGCGGTCACGGGCGTGAGCACCACCAGCAAAATGATGAAGGGAAAGGACCGCACCGTGTTCACGATCCAGCTCACCACCATGTATACCGATCGGTTTGCACGGGCTTGCCCCGGCCCCATCTGGAACAGGAGTACACCCAGCGGACCGCCAAAAACGACGGCACACGCCAGACCTATGCCCAGCATCATGAAGGTCTGCCAGATGGAGATCCAGAATTCCGGCAGGATGGCTATGATGTTTTCGCTCATGATTCGGCTCCGTTCAATTCGGCATCGGACTGCGTCCGGGCAAGCGCATGGGCCTGCAGAATGTCCGAGCGCAATCGCTCTTGTTCCAGCTCGCGCCCCAGCGCACTGATGCGCGGGGTGCCGCGGTCATCCAGATCGAACTGTTCGATCAATTCGCCCGCTTCAAGCACCGCCACCCGTGTGCACAAGGCCTGTACCACCGACAACTCGTGCGTGACGATGACTATGGTCACACCCAGCTGCTGGTTGATGTTGCGCAGCGTATCCAGCACCGAGCGGGTCGTTTCGGTATCCAGTGCCGATGTCGGCTCGTCGCACAGCATCACTTTGGGACGCGGTGCCAGCGCGCGCGCAATGGCAACGCGCTGCTTTTGCCCGCCCGACAGCTGTGCCGAATAGTGCTGGGCCTTTTCCGTGAGGCCAACCAGTGCAAGGCATTCATGCACCCGGTCGGCCAGATCCTTGCGGCTGAACCGCCCATGCAAAGTCAGGGGAAAGGCCACATTCTCGTAGACCGTGGCGTTCTGCAGCAGATTGAACTGCTGGAAAATCATGCCCAGTTCCTGACGCGCCACACGCAATTGCGGCTTGGCAAGGCGGGTCAAATCCTGGTCTCCCAGCAGCACCTGCCCCGTATCGGGGCGCTCCAGCAGATTGATGATGCGCAGCAAGGTGGATTTGCCCGCGCCGCTTCTGCCGATCAGCCCAAAAACCTGCCCTTGCGCAATATCCAGTGACATGGTGCGTACCGCGCTGAATGTGCCGCCATCGGGAAGCGTAAATGTCTTGCTGACGTCTTGCAGCCGGATGAGCGGCTGAGCGTTGGTGTTAGATTCGGAATCCATAATGGTTTTCGGAAAGTGACCCGTCTTTCCAGAAAGGCGCTATCGGTGAGAAAAACAGATAAGTATAGCGGGTTCGCCCGTACATACGGAATACCGGCGCCGGCGCGCAAAGCACAAGGGCACGGCCTGCCTGCGCAAACCGTGCCCATTCAAGCAGCAAATGTATTCCTGCCTTACCCGGCAGCGAAATACTCCGCGGTCGTCAGCGTCACACCGCCGGTGAACTCTATTTGCTCAATGGAACTATCCAGCAAGTCCGTACCGTCACGATCCGCCACCCCGTCCTGCACCTGGAGCATGTTCACGCCATCGACGACGGTAACGGCTATCGCATAGTCTGCCATAGCGCCCGAGAACACGGCAGTATCCAGGCCCGCCCCACCGACCACGGTATCGTTTCCGGCGCCGCCTTCGATACGGTTATCAAGAGAATTTCCTGTCAGTTGGTCATCGAAACCCGTGCCCACAAGATGCTCGATGAAATCAGCCTTGTAATCGTTCAGACCTGTCGTAATCGACGTTATCAGATCACTGCTATCCGAAGACAGGGGCACGACATCGCCACGTCCAAGCTCAGACACCAGATCGCCGTAGGTAGACTGATAAGAGCCGGTCACCGCAAAGATGGGATAGATATTGGCAAGCTCAAGCGCTGCTTTGACTTGCGCCACCTCGGGATAATCCTCTCCGGTGCCAGCCGGGTCGCCGTCGAGTACCGTATCGCCGTTGTTCGACCCCGCCGAGGCGTGATCGCCGGCCTTGTGATAGTCGGCATCCGTCGTTAGCACGACTATGCGCATAGCCCCTTCACGAAAGCCGATTTCATCATCCAGCGTCGTCGTCGTGCCATCATCTTTAATCGTGCGCAACGCGATCTGGTACAAGGCCTCGAGCTGTGACTCCGGTCCGTCACTTCCGCTGCGCACCTCCAGCATCTCGAAAGCTTCCTTGATGGCCGTCGTATCGCCGGTGATCTTCGCATCGGTGGAATAGACATAATCACCCGAGTATTCGCTACCAAAAGGCGAAGCCGGCTTGTCCACGAAACTGCTCGCTCCGAAACGGCTATCCGAATGAATATCGCGGACTTCGGCGAACAAGTCGTCGAGCAAACTTCTGACCGTCACAACGTCATCAGAGAACGAGCCGGACGCATCCTGCAGGACCATAAGATCGATGGGAACGCGTCCCGAGCCGCTGCCGAGCACAACGGTGCCGTCACCTGCCGTGCCGCCGGTCGAGAGGTTGATGACCGCGCCACCGGTCATCACGCCGCTCAGGTCCAGCGTATCGCTGCCGGCGCTATCCAGAATGTATTTTTCTCCGGAGCCATCAATACGATAGACATCATCATGGGCACCGCCCAGCATGATGTCATCGCCATCACCGCTGATCATTATGTCGGCCGCCGCGCTTCCAGAGAAGTAATCATCACCGTCGGTGCCTTCGTAGACACCGTCTTCGCCCCTTTCGATCACGCTGTCGATGACTTCCGCCCCGGTGGCATCGGTGCCGTCTTCGTTCTTGACGCCAAGCGAACTGGTAACGGTATAGCCGGCGAGGTCCAGTGCGCCAGAGGACGACATAATCGTTCCCGATCCGGTCAGAATTCTTGCGCCGCCAAGTTCATCCAGATCCGACACGATCAATGTGACGTGTTCACCAAGCTCGATATGGCCGATATTGGACAGCCGCATTGCATCCAGCGCACTCAGATCCAGCGTGATGGGCGTTTCGCTGCTGATGCGCAATGTACTGCTGCCGTCGCCATTAATGGTCTGAATATCGTTGTTCTCGAAGAAATCCTGCGAGAAGCTGACATCCGAGCGGATTTCCACATGCTCGACCCCCTGGATGTCCCAGGCCTCTATGTTTGCTGTGCCGTATACGTACAAGGTGTCTTCGCCCTCGCCGCCTCGTATCACACCCGCATCGACATCCTCGCCCAGGTTCTGGCCGTTCAATTCGGTCAGGTAAAAACCCAGGGCATCGCTATCTTCTTCAGAGTCAATTTTTCCACCCCCGGACAAATCCCCGACAATCACGAAGCGGTCATCGCCATCGCCACCGTCCAGGGTATCGCTGCCTTTGCCGCCGCGCAAAACATCATCGCCGGCGCCGCCCAACAAGGTATCGTTGCCTGAACCTCCGGTCAGCCTGTCAGCGCCGTCGGTACCTTCCAGGTGCATATCCGCCGACTCGAAGATATCGGGCAGCACCACGCCATCGGGTATCTCCACTTCGGGCGGCACGATCAGCTTTACGCCGTCGATGGGCACGAAATCAAGGGGAATGGGTGTGTCGGCCGCAGGGGTCCAGCCCTCGGGCCGCACGAAATCGGGCAGAAAAGCAGCCACCGCTGCCACCCTTGCCATGGCCGCCCAGCCATCGCCGGAGGCCTGTGCGGCGGCAAACACCGGATCATCGACAAAAATGGACAGATCCACCCCATTGCCCAGATCCCGCCCTTCAAAAATGCCGTAGTGCAACAGATGACCCAGGGCGGAAGTGCCTTCTGCTACCGCATCGGCCACGTCCGTGTTGGCATCCAGGTAAGCACCCAGGTCAAGATAAGGCGCGATGTAGCGCGCCTCGCTATGGCCATAAAGCATAAAGTGCTGCACCGCATTAAGCCCCTCGGCCCCATCCACGTCGGGGTTGTGCGCAAGATAAAAGGCCGAGTCAAACAAAGCCAGTGGCGAACGCCCTTCACTGCTCCCGTAAGCCACGAAGTGATCGTAAGCGGTAATCTGGCCAGCAGCCTGCGCTTCAGCCACGTCCGGGTTTTGGGCCAGATACCAGGCACCGTCAAACAACGGGCTGGGAGCGCGGCCCTCGGCTTTGCCATAAAGCTTGAAGTGCTGCTCTGCTGTCATCTCGCCGCGCGCTACAGCCTGCGCCACATCAGGATTTTTGGAAAGATACCAATGAGCATTGAAGAAGGGTGAGGAAGTATCGGCCATGTCGTCTCCGTAAGAACCGGGTTGGGAACACTGCGGGTAACGTGCTGTTTCGCTTTGTATTGCGACGTTCGTAGTGGAGGGAACTATAGCGAGACGGATGTTGGCAAAGACATTTCCAAATCGTTCAATTAGCAAGCAATCGAAATATTTCAGAAGCTAAATGTAAATCTATGATTGTTAATGTTATTTTTTAGAAGGAAGAAGTAAAACCGTTACAAACAAATCGTCTCGCAGCAAGCCGGCCATGGCCGAACGGATGAAAATCATTGTAGAAAATTGACTTTTCTTTTCCTCAGCCTCGCCACAGGACACAAACAGTATCAATTTTGGCTGATATCGACGTTTTGTAACACTCGCCCCATATCCTGACTCACCTCTACCAAACAGTCCTCTCAGATTGCAGGGGGCGCCATCCACAGACGGAAAATGAGCATGAAACAGGAACGGATACGTTACCCCTTGAGCTATGCCCCCACGACATTTCGCCGCGCGCGCAACTGGACGCTCTGCGTGCTGGTCGCCGGCGCCCTGGCAGCCTGCGGCTCCAGCGACGGCGATGGCGATACAACACCGCCGCCTCCCGCAGCCAAGCCGCTGGAGCTGACCATTCTGCATATCAATGACCACCATTCCAATCTGGACAGCAAGAACAAGGACCTTCAGCTGCTCAACGCCGCAGGCGAGCGCGTAGAGGTCTCGGTGGATATGGGCGGCTTTCCACGGGTGACTACGGCCATCTCGGAACTGGCGGCCCAATCCGAGCATGTGCTCAAGCTACACGCCGGTGACGCGCTCACGGGCACGCTGTACTTCAGCCGGGCCGGCGAGCTTGGCGAAGCGGATGCCGCCATGATGAACACCGTCTGCTTCGATGCCTTTGCATTAGGCAACCACGAGTTCGACAAAGGCGACACAGAGCTCAAGCAGTGGATAGACTTGCTCAATTCAGGGGAGTGCCAGACGCCGGTGCTGAGCGCCAATGTGCAGTTCGGCGAAAACTCGGCGCTGCACGCCAGCCGCGCCCCCGACATCGTCAAGCCCTACACCATTCTTGAGCGCGACGGCCAGCAGATCGGTATCGTGGGCCTGACCATAGCGGCCAAGACCAAGGCCTCCTCCAGCCCCGATCCTGACACCACGTTCGAGGACGAAATCGTGGCCGCGCAACGAGCCATTGATGACTTGCAAGCCCAAGGCGTGAACAAGATCGTACTTCTGAGCCACATAGGCTATGCCGAAGACAAGCGCGTCGTTGCCGGACTCTCCGGAGTGGACGTGGTTGTCGGTGGCGACTCGCACACCCTTCTTGGCCCGGACAGCCTTGCCACCTACAACGTGGGTTCTCCGGCCGGGGCCTATGGCGAAGCCCTGAAAAACATGGATGGCGACACCGTCTGCGTGGCTCAGGCCTGGGAATACTCGCAAGTCGTGGGTGAGCTGAAGGTGAGCTTTGACAGCGATGGCCGGGTCACGGCCTGCGCAGGCACGCCGCATGTACTGATAGGCGATAACTTCAAGATAGGCGACAGCGCCGCCAGTGGTGCAGAGCTGGCCGCCATCAACGCAGATATCGCCGCCAGCGGCTTCCTGCGCGTAACCAAGCCGGACGCCGACGCCACAGCCACACTGCTGCCCTACAAGGAAAGCGTGGATATCTATAAAGAAACCGAGGTGGCCAACGCACCGCTGGAGCTGTGCTCCCGCCGGGTTCCCGGCGGGCCCGGCAGCATCGACTACTCACGCTCAAGCGTCAACTGCAATGTGGAAGGCAGCGTGTCTGTGCGTGGTGGAGATATCCAGCAAGTCGTGGCGCAGTCTTACCTGGAAGTGGCTAATCAGCAATATGGCGGAGCCGATTTCACGCTGCAAAGCGGCGGTGGCGTGCGTATCCCGCTGGAAGGCCGGGTTACGGCAGCCAACGTGATCGAAGTCTTGCCCTTCGACAACAAACTCTGGAAGCTCAGCATCACTGGCGCCGAAGCCAAGGCCATGATCGAGGACGGTATGGAAGCCGTGTTCGGCCCTGGCGGCAGCACAGGCCCTTACCCCTACGCCGGCGGCCTGCGCTGGGATGTGGACGTCAACCAGCCGCGAGGCTCGCGCGCCAGCAACTTCGAGGTGCTCGACAGCGCGTCGGGAACCTGGCAGCCCCTGGACGAGGCCCGCAGCTATAACCTCTTTGTGCTGAGCTTCAACGCCACCGGCGGCGATGGCTACAAGACGCTGGCCAATATACCAGACGAGCGCCGCTATGACGTGGGCGTGCAGGACGCCGATGTATTCCAGACCTACATCGACTCGCTGCCCAAGGATACGACCGGGTTGCCGGTGCTCCAGAGGCTGGAGCATTCGCTGTACAGCACCAAGTCGTTCATCGGCCCCGCCGGCGGCTAAACGCCACGTAGCCTGGTTCAGGCCAGCAGGTATTGCTTGAACCAGGCTATGGTGCGGTTCCAGGCCAGCTCGGCCGCCGCCTGGTCGTAGCGCGGAGTGGAGTCGTTATGAAAGCCGTGGTTGGTTCCGGGATAAACATAGGCTTCGTAGGTTTTGCCCTGCTGCTTCAGGGCGGCCTCGTAGGCCGGCCACCCTTCGTTCACACGCGGGTCGTTTTCGGCATAATGCAATAGCAAGGGCGCCTTGATGCGCGCGACATCATCCGGATTGGCCTGGCGGCCGTAGAAGGGAACCGCCGCCGCCAGCTCGGGATAGGCCACCGCCGCCGCATTGGCAACGCCACCGCCGTAGCAAAAACCGGTAATGCCGACCTTGCCGCTTGCACCTTCGTAAGCCGCCATGAATTCCAGTGCCGCGAAAAAGTCGTTCATGAGCTTGACCGGGTCAACCTGCTTCTGCAATTCCCTGCCCTTATCGTCATTGCCTGGATAGCCCCCTTTGGAACTAAGGCCATCGGGCGCCAGGGCGATAAATCCTGCCTTGGCTACCCGCCTGGCCACGTCTTCAATGTAGGGGTTCAAGCCACGGTTCTCGTGCACCACAACCACCGCCGGCACCTTGCCCGGTGCCTTGGCGGGCCGCACCAGGTAAGCCCGCACTTGCCCGTGCCCCTGGGGCGACGGATAAGTAATATATTCGGCCACGATGTCGGGGTCGGTAAAGGATATCTGCTGGGCCCACGCGTAGTTGGGCCGCAGCGCTGCCAGGATGGCCGATGCGGTCAGGCCGCCCAGGGCGAACTTGCCCGCCAGCGCCAGGAATTCACGCTTGTCGATTTTCCCGTGCACATAATGATCGTAGAGCTCGAGCAATTCAGGGGAAAAGTCTTTGGCTGTCAGTCGGGTCATCGCGCCTCCGGGCGGTTGCCAGCATGTTTGAAGCTGCAAACCCGAATTATGAAGCCGGCGCGCTTTCTTGACCACCTTTAAACGTCATGAAATAATGACGTCATTGTAAGAGTGAAATAGTATGGCAAAACACAAGTCAGAAGGCACAGCAGCCGACGATAAAAAGAACACCTCTTTGCGGCTCGAAAAAAAGACACTGAAAGCACTCAAGATTCGCGCTATTGAACAAGACACCAGCGTGCAGAGAATCATTGAAACGCTGATACAGGCATATCTGGAAACCCCTTTAAAGAAGCAATGATGAATAAACCCACCCCTGCCTGCTATCAGCTGCCGGTCGCGTCAGTAAACAATATCATTAATCAATCTGTCGGGCCGCTCAAACCCGTCCTCATATTCGACACCGATATATCGCCCTATAGCTTGCTCGATTGCTTCGATCAGCCCTTACGCCAGTCGGGGCGCATGCTGTTGCACACCGACACCTCGCTGGAACTGTTCGGACAGTCCGGCCGCATCACAGCGCCCTTGCCCAAGGGCGCTGCAAATTTCATCACAGATCTGCCCGCAAGCCCCCTCAAGCAGGCGCTATCCGATCTGTCGCCGCTGCGCCGGCTGCTGCCCTGCGGCTCAGGTCAGCGTCAGTACGCCACACTGTCTTTCACAGACGACGAAGAAAAAACACATTGCCGGGTTCGGTTGCTGTTCATTACGGCCCAGGAAGAACAAGCCGCCGCCCTGGCACTGGTCCAGCCCATCAGGGGCTACGACGCCTCACTGACGGCGGTACAGCAACAGATACTCGATCTGGGCGGGGAGGCCTTCGATAGCATGGCACTGTATGGCCAGCTTTTTCCCCCGCAGTCCGCCTATGCCGCCAAACCGAAAATCTCCATAGCGCACGATGCAAGCGCGTTCACTGCGGCAAACCAGATCATCGCCACCCACCTGCCCATCGCCCGGGCGAACGAAGACGGCATAGTTGCGGACTACGACACCGAATTCCTGCACGATTATCGTGTTCAATTGCGCAAGATCCGCTCGGTCCTGAGCCTGTTCAAGGGGATCTACGCCGAGGCCCAAACCGCCAGCCTGAAAGCCAGGTTCTCAGCCATCATGGCGCCCACCGGCCCGCTACGCGACCTCGATGTCTATCTGCTGGAAAAACAGGCTTATTACGATCTTTTACCCACAGAGCTGCACCAGGGGCTGAACACCCTTTACAACGCGCTGTCTGAACAGCGGCACACCGAACACGGCAAGCTGGCGCGCCACCTGCGCAGCCCGGCTTACCAGCATGAAATCGCCGGTCTGGCCGCTTGTTTCGAGCAGGCCGGCAACCTGCCCCAAGGGCCAAACGCCCTATTGCCGGCACACGAGTACGCCAGCAAACTGATCTGGAAGCGCTATCGCAAGGTATGTAAGATCGCGTCAGGGCTCGATGCCGCCACCCCCGACACCGAAATTCACGCCTTGCGCATACAGTGCAAGAAGCTGCGCTATCTCATGGAATTCTTCGCCACGATATTTCCCGCCGGACCTTTCAGGAAATTGTTCAAATCCCTAAAACGGCTGCAAGCGAACCTGGGATTATTCAACGATTATTCGATTCAGCAAATCAAGCTTCAGGAAATGCTGGACGCACTGCCTGACGGGCGGGGCAACCACAAATTCCAGGTAGCCCAAAGCGTGGGGGCGCTGATTGCCGTGCTTCATGCACGCCAAATCAAAGAGCGCTCCAGCATCGTGAAAAGCTTCGCGCGCTTCAACAGTCCTGAAACACAAGACAGATTCCGTGCGCTTTTTCAAAAACCCAAGGTTCAAGCCCCATGAAAATCATTGCCTGCTACTCGAACAAGGGCGGCGTCGGCAAGACAGCCGCATCCGTAAACCTGGCCTATGCAATGGCCGCGTCGGGCTATCGAACATTATTGTGCGATCTTGATCCTCAAGGTGCGTCGGGCTTTTATTTCCGCGTCAAACCATCCCGGAAGCTGGCCGACACGGCATTTTTCAAAGACGCCGAAAAATTCGCCGGCGCGATTCGCGGCAGCGATTACGAAAACCTTGATATCCTGCCGGCCAACATGAGCTTCCGGGATTTCGATGTGTTCCTCTCGCAAATGCGCAATAGCCATAATCGGCTGCATAAGTCATTAAAGGCCGTCAAAGGCGAGTACGATGTGATCGTGCTGGACTGCCCTCCCACCATTTCCACGCTGTCGCAGAATGTCTTTCACTCGGCCGATGCCATTCTGGTGCCCGTCATTCCCACCACGCTTTCTGAACGAACCTTCGAACAGCTTATCGACTTTTTCCAAGAGAACAAGCTGCCGGTACAGAAGCTTCATGGTTTTTTCTCCATGGTGCAGGGTGTAAAAAACCTTCACGCCGAAACCATGCAGTCCATGGGAAACAAGTTCAGCAAACGCTTCCTGAAAACCCATATCCCATTTGCCTCCGACATAGAGCGCATGGGCATACACCGGGCGCCTGTCATGGCCACCGCGGCCAACAGCCCCGCAGGCATTGCTTACCACGAGCTAGCCGAAGAAATCATGAGCCGTATCCTGTAGGTAATGAACGCTAGCTGATCTTGATCAAAACTTGATCTCCGGCTTGCGCGCCGGCCCACCACACCCACGCTATTCAGGTTATAGTAAGCACGGTTTTTTGTATGTCATGTCATGACTATAAGGAGTCTTCCCATGAATAGAAGAGGTTTTCTGCTGGCCACTCCGGTGCTGGCAACAGGCACCCTTGCCCTCTCTTCCACCGGCCAGACTGCACCGCTGGCCATTCATGGCAAGACTCAGCTCTTGCCTCGGCGCGGCAAAGGCCCGCGCATAGTTGTGTGCGGCGGAGGCTGGGGCGGCATGACGGCGGCACGCTATCTGCGCGAGCTCATCCCCCAGGCCGACGTCGTGCTGCTGGAACGCAACCCCACCTTCTGGTCGGGCCCCATGAGCAACAAGTGGCTGATCGATATCGTGAATACCGATTTCCTTAATCACGACATGCTTGCTCCTGCCCTTAAATATGGCTATACACTGGTCAATACCGAGGTCATAGGCATTGAGCGTGATACGAAAACCGTGCGCACCAGCCATGGCAGCATCGATTACGACTACCTGATTTTGTCGGGCGGCATACGCAACGCCTACGACGCCTGGTTTGGCAACGACGTTGCTACAGCTGAGTACACGCGCCAGCATTTTCCCAACGCCTACGTGCCGAATGCAGAAATGCTGTCGCTCAAGCACAAGGTCAAAGCGTTCAAGGGTGGCACCATAGTCATGACCTTGCCGCCGCCGCCGCACCGCTGTCCGCCATCGCCCTACGAGCGCGCCTGCCTGATCGCCTGGCATATCAAAACCAACAAGATACCAGGCAAGATACTTATACTCGACCCCAAGCCCAAGATCGCACCCATAGGGGAAGGCTACCGCGCCGCATTCGAAGAACTGTACCCCGACATCATTGCACACGTGCCCAACGCAGCCATCAAAGAGGTCGACCCCTACAACAAGCGGATCAAGACCGTAGCGGGTGATTTTGATTTCGACGATGCGATACTCATGCCACCGCATCAGGCAGCCGACATGGTCTGGTATGCCGACCTGATCGGAAAAACCCCCGATGGCAAGCCTACCGGCTGGGCCGACATGCATCCGCGCCTATTCACGGCCAACTCCGATGAAAATGTATACATCGTGGGTGACTCCATGGGTTTCATTTCAGACCAATTCGGCCATTACCCGAAAAGCGCACACGTTGCCAATGCCATCGGCCAGATCGTTGCCCGCAACATTGCTGAGCGCGTTGCCGACAAAGAGGTCGTTCCTGTGCTGCCCGACAACCTGTGCTACATGATGGTTAATGGCGATCCCCAGGAAGAGATCTCGGTCAAGTTCGAATACAACCTGGATGCCACGGGCAAAGTACTACAAACCCAGATCGACATGGACGTGCGCACGCACGATCTGGTCGCCGAAGATTTTGCATGGATCAAAAACCGTTTCAATGACTTCCTTTAATCATGGCAACAAGGGCTTTGCCCAGCGCCGCCAGCTGCTTGCAGGCTCGGCGCTCGGGCTGGGCCTGACGCTGGCGCCTACCGCCCTGTTGGCGCAACAAACAACGCTACCGCCTTTAAAACCGGCCAATCCGGAAGAAATCCAGGCCATCATCAACGAGTTCCTGAAAGGCCGGCAGCCCCTGGAGCAAGGCCTGAAGCTCGAACTGCCTGTGCTTGGCGATAATCCCTCCGCTGTGCCGGTCAAGGCCATGGTCGAACTGCCGATCACGCCTGAGTCCTACTGCGAAGAAATGATTCTTCTGGCAGAAGGCAATCCGCGGCCACTGGCCTGCCGCTTTGCCTTTACGCCCCTGGCAGGCACGGCCGAGATCGCCGTACGACTGCGGCTGATTGAAACCCAATCCATCAGGGCCCTGGCCCGGATGAATGACGGACGAGTCCTGATGGCTCGCCAGCACATCACCGTGACAGCCGGCGGCTGCGGCATGTAAACAAGGTTCAAGCATGAGCAAACCACGTATCTGGATCAGCAATGCCAGCCCCAAGCCTGGCGAGATAGTTCGCACACGCGCCCTGATCGAACACCGCATGGAAACCGGCTTGCGCCCCGACAGCAACGGCAATGCCATTGCGCGCAACATCGTTACCGAGTTCGAAGCCCGTATCGACGGCGAGCTGCTGTTCACCTGGCAACCCGAGACGGCCATTTCGCAGAACCCGTATATCGAGTTCACGTTCGTGGCCCGGAAATCGGGTGAATTGCAGTTCAAATGGGTAGACGACGAAGGCACGGTCATCACCGGCAGCAAAGCATTGCTGGTGGCGGGATAAACCCCTGAAGCACGCGCCCATGTACCTGGGGCACACATATAACAAAAACGCATAAGCATCAATATTAATGGTCGTTTGCATTGGGTAGGCCTCTGGGTACCATACGAATTCTTACAAATTGCCTAAGGCGAGATCCATGCATATAGCTTCAAGAATGGCGTGCGCAGCAACGCTGATTTCGGCCTTTGCGGTCGGAATCTTTCTGCCCCCGGCCGCAGCCCAATCCACGTTCGATATCACCGTTCAGGCCGGCGCCTGTGCCAACTGCCATGGCACCGATGGCCGTTCACCCGGCAGTATTCCTTCCATAGCCGGACGCCCCGAAAGTGTGCTGCTTGGACAACTCAAGGCCTTCAAGTCAGACACACCACCTGCCAATACCACCATCATGAATCGTTTGGTAAAAGGATTCAGCGATGAGGATCTGGCCGCGCTTGCGCAGCATTTCTCGCAAATTCCGGCGCAAGCCCAACCCAGCCAGGCAGGAAAGAAATAATGAACAAGGCCATCAATGTATCCCGTCGGCAATGGCTGAGCCGTGTCGGCAAGACCTCCGCCGCCGGCGCTCTGTTATTGTCTGTTCCCTCCTACGCCCGTCCCTCGGCAGGCAACGTAGTCGTTATTGGTGGTGGTTTTGGCGGCGCAACAGCTGCCCGCTATATCAAGCGCCGTAACCCGGCCATCAATGTCACTTTGGTCGAACCCGCCAAAACGTTCTACACCTGCCCGTTCACCAATTTGTATTTTGGCGGATTGCGCACCTTCGAACAGCAAGGCCATGGCTACGATGACCTGCGGGCGCTGGGCGTTAACGTGGTTCACGAGTTCGCCGCCGGTGTCGATGCGTCGGCCAGAACAGTACGCCTGGCAGGCGGCCAAACACTGGCCTACGACAAGCTGCTCTTGTCGCCCGGTATTGATTTTCGCTGGAACAGCCTTGATGGCTACGACGAGGCGGCCGCTCAGCTGGCCCCTCATGCCTGGAAGGCCGGCGCACAAACCCGGCTGCTCAAGCAACAGCTGGAATCCATGCCCGACGGCGGCACTTTCCTGATGGCCGCACCCGCCAACCCATTCCGCTGCCCGCCCGGCCCCTATGAACGGGTCAGCATGGTGGCGCACTATTTGAAACACAACAAACCCAAATCCAAGATCATCATCCTGGACGCCAAAGATGCGTTCTCGAAGCAAGGGCTTTTTCAGGACGGCTGGAACAAATTCTATGGCGATCTGATTGAATGGGTACCACTGTCGAAAGACGGCAAGGTTGTCCGCGTGGATGCGAAGAACCTGTCCGTTGAAACCGAGTTTGGCGAGATCCACAAGGCCGATGTGCTGAACGTTATTCCCCCGCAGAAAGCGGGGGCCATTGCCGAATTGGCCGGTGTGACGAACGCCAGCGGCTGGGTGCCCATCAAGCCACAGACCTTCGAATCCGAACTCGTTCCCGACATCTACGTTGTGGGAGACGCCACCATTGCCTCGCCCATGCCCAAGTCGGGATTCTCGGCCAACGCGCAGGCCAAGGTCGCTGCCGCCGCCATCGTCAATGCGCTGGCCGGCAAACCACCGGCGCAGGCATCGTTCACGAACACCTGCTACAGCCTGATCGCCCCCGACTACGGCATTTCCGTTGGCCATTTGTACACCATCAAGGACGGCAAGCTGGCCGAAGCCTCCGGCGGCGTCAGCCCCAAAGAGGCCGATGCGAACTTCCGCAAACTCGAGGCACAGTACGGCGAAGCCTGGTACCAGGCCATCGCACTGGATACCTGGGGAACACGGGCCTGAACGGCCGGCAACGCATATGTCACAGCCTGAACTTGTACTCCTGGCGGGCCTGGCCATAGGCGCCATTTTTGGCGCCATTGGCCAGATCACTGGTTTCTGCCTGCACCGCGGCCTGAAAGAATATTGGTCTGGCCGCGATGGCTACAAGTTGCATGCATTTGCAATGGCATTGGCCATCGCCGTGGCCGGCACACATATAGTCACGTCGAACGGCCTGGTCGATATAGGCCAGTCCGTGTACCTGATGCCGTCGTTCTCGTGGTTGCTGCTGCCACTTGGGGGCATACTGTTCGGCTACGGCATGGGACTGGCCAACGGTTGCGGGGCCCGTGCACTGGTGCTGCTGGCGCAGGGCAATCTAAGGTCTGTCGTCGTGCTGCTGTGCCTGGGCATTGCCGCCTACATCACCCTGACCGGCCTAATTGCGCCCCTGCGCATCCAGCTCGCACAGCTGACCATGATCACACCGGGTACAACAACCATACCAACAGGCTTGCCCCGCACATTGATCGTCTGGATACTGGCAGCAGCACTCATGCTGTTCGCCCTGCGTCCGCGCGCAGCAGGACAGCGCGCCCGAGACCTGGTGGGGGGCGTGGTGATCGGCTTGCTGGTCGTTGCCGGCTGGCTGACAACCGGATGGCTGGGTGCCGACGATTTTGATCCGGCTCCCGTTGCATCGCTCAGTTTCATCGCCCCCATCGGAGACACCATACAGTACGCCATGATTTCCACGGGCATGAGCTTGCGCTTTGGCATCACGGTGGTACTGGGCGTGCTGGCCGGCTCCTTTCTTTGCGCCCTTTTGCGCGGCAGCTTGCGTCTGCAGGGCTTTGAATCCGCCAGCCAGATGGCTCGCTATATTGCAGGCGGCACACTGATGGGTGTGGGCGGTGTACTGGCCTTGGGCTGCACCATAGGCCAGGGTCTCAGTGGTTTATCCACCCTTGCCTACAGCTCTATGGTTGCCGCACTGGCCATCGTTGTTGGGGCGCGCCTGGCCTGGAAGCTCAACAAAGCGGCGTAACGCGACGCGGGCAGCCTGGCTTGATGCTAGATGTTCTTGAGCAAACCCAGCTCAATGGCCACTGCAGTGGGCAAATTGTATTTACCAGGAAGACGCTTGTGTTTGAACCAGCCGTAGCCTGAGTGCTCGTGGTTCAGACGTGGCACAAATTCCTTGTCGACCTTCACCAGGTAGTAGTAGAGTTCGCGGTCTCCGACCCTTTGACTATTCTTGCTGCCTGCCACCCGTCCAAGCTTGCTCAGACGCTTGGGCTTGACACGCCAGCCCGCCTCTTCAGCCAGTTCGCGCACCAATGCCTTGGTAGGTGCTTCGTCAGATTCGACACGCCCACCGAACAGATTCCAGGCTCCGCTATTGTTGACCGCGCTGGAGCGCTTGCCTAAAAGGAATTTCCCTGTCGTTGCACAATAGATCACCGCCCAAGCGCCACGCTTGGAAGCAAGTGGTGTGGAACGCTCCTTTGCCATATGGTTTTTAATACTCAGGAAATGCAGACATAGATAACAATAACAGCAAAAAATTTTATATCAGTTTGCGATCAATTCATTTAAATTTTATTACAGTACTATGCCAAAAATACAACGTTACGGCGCCGGCTAGTGCTGCAGCCGACCTTGCGATGTATGCTACAAAATCCTTAACTACAGCGATCCAAAATGATTAGTCATCAAAGCAAGACGATGGCCGCACTCGCAGCCGCAACACTGATGTTCGCTTTGGCCGGTTGTCAAAAAGAAGGCCCGGCCGAAAAGGCGGGCAAGGAAATCGACAAGGCCATCAGCAGCGCCGGCGACCAGATCCAGCAAGCAGGCAACAAAATACAGTCTGCCGCCAAGTAAAGCCCGGGCTGCCTTTACCCCGGGCGGCCCGCCCCACGCATGGCACGGATTAATACCGCCGCAATACGAGTCGGCCACACTAGGTGCTTTTCTATCCTGTTGGAATAGCGCCATGCAAAACTCCTGTCCCATCGATCCTGAAGACCTGCCCAGCAACACCTCGGCCAACGAACATTTTCAGGATGTCGTCGAACGCGCGTACAGCCGACGCGGATTCCTGAAATCAGGCATTGGGCTTTCGGCTGCCTTGTTCCTGAGCGGGCCCATCAGCGCTTACGGCGCAGCCACAGGCAAATCCCCACAACCAGGCACTGCGGGGCTGCTGGGATTCCAGGCCATCCCCATCTCCACCGACGACACCATAAAGATTGCGCCCGGCTATACCGCCACCGTCTTTGCTCCCTGGGGCACACCGCTGTTTAAAGGAGACCCCGCGTGGAAGGCCGACGGCAGCGACAACGCGGCCGCCCAGGCGCGACAGGTGGGCGATAACCACGACGGCATCCATTTCTTTGCCATTGAAGGCAGCAGCACGGAAGGTTTGCTGGTCATGAACCACGAATACGCAACCGTCAAGAAAGGTGAGTACACCTGGCTGTTCGGCGCCGACCGCACCGGGCCCCTGACGGTGGACAAGGTACACAAGGCCATACATGCCCATGGCGTCTCGGTCATTCATATCGTTCGCACAAACGGCGGAACCTGGGAAATCAAGCTCGATTCACCCTACAACCGGCGCATCACTGCCGCAACGCCTATGGAACTGACCGGCCCGGCTGCGGGCGACCCACTGTTGCGGACCAAAGCGGACGCCAGCGGCAAACAGGTGCTGGGCACCTTCAACAATTGCGGCAACGGCTGGACGCCCTGGAACACCTACCTTGCCTGTGAGGAAAACTTCAATAATTACTTCGGCACCCTGTCGGGGGAAGATACACGCAACGCGGCACAAAAACGCTATGGCATTTCAGCCAAGGGCAGCGCCTTTCGCTGGGAAGAGTTCGAGGAGCGTTACGACTACGTCAAAGAACCAAACGAAGCCAACCGGCATGGCTGGATCGTCGAGATCGACCCGTTCGATCCGGCCTCGACCCCCAGGAAACGCACGGCGCTTGGTCGCTTCAAGCATGAGAATGCCGCCTATGCCCTGGCAGCCGATGGCCGTGTCGTCATCTATATGGGAGACGACCAGCGCAACGACTATATCTACAAGTTCGTCTCCGACAACACCTATCGCAAGGGCGGCGACAATTCGTCTTTGCTGGACGCCGGCAGGCTTTATGTGGCCAGGTTTGACGATGGCGATACCGCAGACGATTTCATGGGCACAGGCCAATGGATACTGCTGGACAAGTCGGATAACCCCACACTGTCCGCCGACACCAGCTTCACATCGCAGGCCGAGGTGTTGATACACGCCCGCCTGGCTGCCGACGCAGTCGGTGCAACCAAGATGGATCGTCCGGAGTGGGTCAGTGTGCATCCGGCCACAGGCGAAGTCTATGTAACACTGACCAATAACAACAAACGCACAACACCGGATGCGGTGAATCCGCGCGCGAATAATATTTACGGACAGATTGTGCGCTGGCGCGAAGCCGATAGCGATGCGGCCGCGACGCGTTTCGAATGGGACATTTTCGTACTGGCGGGTAACCCCATCAAGCACACTGACCGTAACGACCTGGCCTCTGGTTCGGCCAACATCACTGCAGACAATACGTTCAACAGCCCGGATGGCCTGGCCTTTGACAGCCATGGCCGCCTGTGGATACAGACCGACGGCAAGTACAGCAACAGCGGCGACTACGAAGGCCAGGGCAACAATCAAATGCTTTGTGCCGATCCGGTCAGCAAGGAGATCCGCCGTTTCCTGACCGGCCCCAAGGAATGCGAAGTCACCGGCATCGCGTTCACCCCGGACAGCAAGACCCTGTTCATCAATATTCAGCATCCGGGTGAAGCAGGCGACAGCCATTGGCCGGACGGTGGTACAGCCATTCCACGCTCGGCAACAGTGATCATTACCAAGGACGACGGCGGCGTAATCGGCACTTAAGCCCGCTGCAGCACCGGCTGCCGCCCGATAAGCCGCAGCCTATCATCCAGTTCCGGGCGCAGGCTGAACTGCGCTTCAAAAACCACACCCCAAAAAGTTGGACGACGTTCTCCAACCTTTCGGGGTGTTTTCATTGACATGCCCTGAAAGCCATATGCCTTAGGTTGCATATGGCTTTGAAAGCATATATCATACGAACCTTAACTGATGCCTGAATACTGAATCTGGCATCACCCTCGCAACGGCCACACCAAGCAAAGGATTCACCATGCCCAAGAAGCCCAATAAGGCGAAAACGGCAACTGCTGGCAATAAACCAAAGCAAAAACTCGTGAATGGCATAAATATCCAAATCACCGCCACCAAAGTGGCCACGCTTAAAGAGCTGCGCAAAGCCACCCAGCACACCCAGGACGACCTGGCCATTGCGCTGGGCGTCGGCCAGGGCACGATCTCGCGCATAGAAAAGCGCGACGACATGCTGGTTTCCACTTTGCAGCATTACATAGAAAGCGTCGGAGGCACCATGCAGATTCTGGCTACGTTCCCGAACCGTACCTCGCTGATCATTGAACGGCTCAGCAAGCACCCCACCAAGCATAAGAACATCAATGTAAAGCCTCCGGCCATCAGCAATCTTCCGGCTACCTAAGCAACAATGCAGAACCTTAGAACTCCCTATTACCTCATCGACAAGCCAGCATTGCAACGCAATCTGGACACCATAGATTACATACGCAAGCATTCAGGTGCCAAAGTATTGCTGGCCCTGAAGTGCTTTGCGACCTGGTCCGTTTTCGACCAGATGCGTCCGCACATGGACGGCACCACGTCGTCATCCCTTTACGAAGTCAAGCTGGGATATCAGAAATTCGGCGGCGAAACCCATGCCTACAGCGTTGCCTTCGCCGACCACGAAATCGACGAAGTCGTGGCCAATTGCGACAAGATTATTTTTAACTCCATTGCCCAACTAAAGCGCTTTGAAGCGGCTGCGCAAGGCAAGTCCATGGGTCTGCGCCTTAATCCCGGCATCAGTTGCGCAGGCTTCGACCTGGCCGATCCCGCCCGCGCTTACAGCCGGCTGGGTGAAGGCGACCCCGATCGCATTCTGTCCGTCATGGATCAACTCGACGGCGTCATGATCCACAACAACTGCGAGAACAACGATTTTGCGCGTTTTGACGACTTGCTGGGCCAGATCGAACAGACTTACGGCACGATCCTGAAACGCCTGAAATGGGTCAGTCTGGGTGGCGGCATCAGCTTCACCGCCCAGGGCTACCCACTAGACGCTTTCTGCCAGCGCCTGCGCCGTTTCGCGCAAGATTACGGTGTTCAGGTTTACCTGGAACCCGGTGAAGCCGCCGTGCGCCACAGCACCACACTGGAAGTCAGCGTGCTCGATGTAGGCTTCAACGGCAAGCACCTGGCTGTGGTCGACAGCTCGACCGAAGCTCATATGCTGGATCTGCTCATCTATCGCGAAACGGCGCCGGTGGGCGATGGCAAGGGCGAACACGAATACATGATCTGCGGCAAAACCTGCCTGGCAGGCGACATCTTCGGAGAAGGTCGCTTTTCGGCACCGCTCAAGGTCGGCGACCGCATCTCGATAGGTGATGCCGCGGGCTATACCATGGTCAAGAAAAACTGGTTCAACGGCGTCCACATGCCGTCGATTGCCATCAAGGAAGCCGATGGCTCCGTGCGCGTAGTGCGCGAATTTTCCTTTGACGACTACGTCAACAGTCTGTCCTGACAGCACTGCACCTATTCCAACAATTAGGGGATTATCCACAATGAAACGCAATGTTCTTATTATCGGCGCCGGCGGCGTGGCCCATGTGGCTGCTCATAAATGTGCACAAAACAACATTCTGCTGGGTGACATTCATATTGCGTCGCGCACACTGGAAAAATGCCAGTCCATTATCAACTCGATCAAGGCCAAAGGCAGCCAACGTGGCGCAGGCCTGCTGCAGGCGCATCAACTCGATGCACTCGACATCGAGGCCACCAAGGCATTGATCCGTTCAACCAACAGCCAGATCGTGATCAACGTAGGTTCGCCCTTCCTTAACATGTCCATCATGACGGCCTGCATCGAGACCGGTGCAGCCTATCTGGATACCGCCATTCATGAAGATCCGGGCAAAGTGTGCGAAGCGCCACCCTGGTATGGAAACTATGAGTGGAAGCGCAGCGAAGATTGCCGGCAAGCCGGTGTCACCGCCATTCTGGGTGTGGGATTTGACCCGGGCGTGGTCAATGCTTACGGGCGGTTTGCCATGGACACCTATTTCGACAAGGTCGAATCCATAGATATCATCGATATCAATGCCGGCAGCCACAGCCGCTACTTTGCGACCAACTTCGATCCGGAAATCAACTTCCGTGAGTTCACCTCGACTGTGTGGTCATGGGAACAGGGTCAATGGAAAGCCAACGCCATGTTCGAACGCCGCCAGGACTGGGACATGCCGGTGGTTGGCAAGAACACCACCTACCTGACTGGACACGATGAGCTGCATTCGATGTCCAGGAACCTTGGCATACCCAATATCCGTTTCTGGATGGGCTTCGGCGAGCACTACATCAACGTGTTCACGGTACTGAAGAATCTGGGCCTGCTGTCGGAACAGCCTGTGCGCACCGCTGAAGGCCTGGAAGTCGTGCCGCTCAAGGTCGTCAAGGCCGTACTGCCTGATCCTGCTTCGCTCGCACCCGACTACACCGGCAAGACTTGCATTGGTGATCTGGTAAAAGGCAAGAAAAACGGCAAGCCGCAGGAAGTCCTTATCTACAATATCTGCGACCACAAGGAAAGCTACAACGAGGTCGGCAGTCAGGCCATTTCCTACACCGCAGGCGTGCCTGTGGTTGCAGCGGCCATGCTGATTGCCAACGGCAGCTGGGACGTCGGTCACATGGCCAATGTCGAAGAGCTCGACCCGGCGCCCTTTATCGATCTGATGAACCGCATGGGCCTGGTTACCCGCATCCGCGACGCTCAGGGCGATCGCGTGCTACATCCGCAGCATGAATCGGTTGTCTCGGCCAATGCCAGAAAACGCAGTCCGCAAGTGGCAGCAAATCACTATCCAAAAGGCGAACACAAGCTTCCCAAGAACAACGCCTACGTTAAATCCGCCCTAAGATGACTCAACGCTACACCCGTACCGCGATATTTTTTCACTGGCTGATGGCAGCCTGCCTGATCGGCACTTTTGCCGTAGGCTTCTTCATGCAGGATCTGCCGCTCTCGCCCACCAAGCTACAGGTGTACTCCTGGCACAAATGGGCTGGAGCAAGCATATTGATGCTGGCTGCGGCGCGTCTGGCCTGGCGCCTGACACACGCGGCGGCACCACTGCCAGCCACCATGTCGCCGGCTGCGCGTCTGGCTGCTCATGGCGCACACTGGGTGCTGTATGCCTTGATGCTGGCCATCCCCCTTAGCGGCTGGACCATGAGTTCGGCCTATGGGTTTCCTGTAGTCTGGTTCGGCGTGCTGCCGCTACCCGACCTGGTTCCCAAAGACCGGGCGCTGGGCGACGCGCTGAAACAGGCGCATCAGATATTGAACTACACGTTGCTGGCCGTATTCGTGGCGCATGTGGCCGCAGCCCTGAAGCACCACTTCATTGACCGCGACGACGTGCTGACACGCATGCTGCCGCAACGCAGGCACTAGGCCAACAGCACGGCTCTGCCAGGCATGGTATCAGGGGCCGGGCCGCGCCAGCCCCAAATGCCCACGCAAGGTATCCGTTTCATACTCTTTGCGGAACACGCCACGCTTTTGCAGCACCGGCACGACCTGATCCACAAAATCTTCTATGCCGTCCGGCAATGACGGCGGCATAAGGTTGAAACCGTCGGCGCCGTCGTTCGACAACCAGCGCTCCATCTCGTCAGCAATCGCATCAGGTGTACCCACCATGGTGCAATGGCCGCCGCCGGCCGCAAGCCGGCCCAACAACTGGCGAACGCTGGGACGCTCGGTCTGGATAATACGCAATACCGTCGCATAGCGCCCTTTCGGCCCCGAAAACTCTTCCAGAGGCGGCAAGTCAGGCACCGGTGCATCCAGCTCCCAACGCGAGCAATCCTGCCCCACATACATGCTCAGTTGCCGCAGTGCATCTTGCGATGGCAACAATTCATCAAGCGCTCGTTGTTTGGCGCGCGCCTCGGCCTCGGTTGAACCAACATAGGTGACCAGTCCGGGCATGATCGGTACTGGATCACGACGGCCGGCCTTGCGCACTCTGAGTTTGATGTCGCGATAATATTCCTGCGCAGCCTGCAGGTCGAAAGCCACGGCATAGATGGCCTCGGCCCGCCGGGCGGCCAAATCCCTGCCCTGTTCCGAAGCGCCCGCCTGAAACAGTACGGGATGCCCTTGCGGCGGGCGCGGCACCGTCAGTGGCCCATCTACCTGAAAATGCGTTCCCTTGTGATGAATGGCGTGGGTCGATTCTGGCCTCACGTAGTCACCCTGGCGGTCAGACTGCGGCGCGCCATCGTTCCAGGAATCCCACAGGCGTAAAGCCACGTCCACGAACTCCTCGGCCCGTGCATAACGCCAGTCGTGTCCTGGCATGGCATCGTATCCATGATTGCGGGCCTCGGAATCGAACATGGATGTCACCACGTTCCACCCTACCCGTCCTTTCGAAATATGATCCAGCGACGCCACCATGCGAGCAGCATGAAAAGGCGTATTGAAAGTGCTGGAAACAGTGCTGATCAGGCCTATGCGCTGCGTTGCACGGCTGATGGCCGACAAGGCCGTCAAAGGCTCAAGAAACCAGCGTGGCCCATCCGTCAGGTTATCGGTTGAGTGCCCATCGGCAAAGAAAATCGCATCGAGTTTGCCGCGCTCGGCAGTTTGTGCGAGCTCCTCGTAATAGGCGATATCTCCCAGACGCTCTACTGAAGACCGTGGGTGGCGCCACGCCGCCCTGTGGTGGCCACAGCCAAAAATGAACAGATTCAGATGCATCATGCGCTTGCTCATGTTCTTGCCTTCAGTTCTTGACCAGACCGCCGTCCACAACCAGGTTCTGTCCGGTCACGGATCGCGACCAGGCAGAGGCAAAAAACAGCACAGCATCGGCAAACTCCGCAGGAGTGGTGACGCGACGCAGCGGGGTACTCGCGGCAATCAGGTCGAAGACTGCCTCGGGTGTACCCGCCGAGGCATCGGTGGTTCGTAACAAACCGCCAGACACCATATTGACGGTGATGCCGTCCGGCCCCAAATCGTGAGACAGGGTGCGCGTCAGGGATAACAAAGCGGCCTTGGCAGCCGTATAGTCGTGATACGGCACAACGGGATTCTGAAACAAATTGGTGCCCACATTGATGACACGACCAAACCCCATTTCGCGCATGCCGGGCAATGCTGCCTGAATGGTGTTCAGAGCGCCACAAACCACTCCCTGAAACTGCTGCTGCAGGTCGCTGCCCGACAAGGCATCCGCATGCGGTCTTGCATCACCATTAAAGGAAAAGGCGGGTAAGGCATTATTGACAACCGTCGTTACCGGCATGCCAAAGTGCTCGCGAGCCTGAGCCAGCATGACCTGCACAGCCTGCGCATCACCGACGTCGGCCTGCAATGCCAGTGCCTGCCCTGCCGAATCGCCGGCAAGCTTGTTCGCGCTTTCGGCGCTGTGAAGATAGTTCACAACCACTCGGGCGCCTTCACGCAGGAAAGCGCGGACAATATGCTCGCCCAGTCCTCGGGCACCACCGGTGACCAGAACGATTTGTTGTGGAATGGAAAGTGTTTCGTGGCTGTTGTTCATGGCATACCTGTTAAAAAGAAGGAAGGTATGCGCGCGCGGTTGCGGGCCGCTTGCCGACATCCCTTCGCCAGTACTAGCTGTTTCAGGTTCGACGGGTGTTGATCTCAGCCAGGCAATGTACACCCGGCACCCCGTGTCGTTGCGCCATCATAACGCAATACGCGCAATTGACAAGTAGGCCCACTCACATTAAGCTTGCCGACAATTCCTGGGGGAGCCTGTCACGGGCTGAGACTCCGCAAATCAATGCGGTAACCCTTTGAACCTGATCCGGGTAATGCCGGCGAAGGGAAGGACACCAAGCATTACGCCCCCCCTTTCTCCGTTATACCCGTTCGTTGCCGGTCACCAGGCTGGCTGTACGTGTACCGGCACGCCGGACAACCAGGGAAAAACATGCTTACCAGCACCTCCGCCGTACTGTGGCTATTGCTGTTCTCGGCAGGCTTTGCCGTATCCGGCATGCTGTATTCCAGACACGATCGCGGCAGCCTTGAAGACTATGTCGTCGCTCGCAACACGCAGGGAACTACCGCCACGATTCTGACTCTGCTGGCCACATCGCTGGGCGCGTGGATACTATTCGCGCCAGCCCAGGCGGCAACCTGGGGCGGGCTGGCAGCTGTCATCGGCTATGGCCTGGGTGCCGCTTCACCCCGCTGGCTGATGATCCCACTAGGACAGCGGATGCGTGAACTCATGCCGCAAGGCCACACACTGACCGAGTTCGTGATCATGCGTTACGGCAAGGCCATGTATGGGCTTGTCCTGCTGATCATGATGTTCTACATGTTCATCACCCTGGCTGCCGAGATCACCGCAATCGCCAAACTGGTGCGGTTGCTGGCGCCAGTACCGTTATGGGTCACCGCTGCCATCGTCATGGGTTCAACGCTGCTCTATACCTCTTACGGCGGCCTGCGTGCATCAATCTTTACAGACAAGGTGCAAATGGTGGTTATTGTTCCACTGCTGCTGACATTGATCGCGCTGGGCTGGTACGCCACGGGCGGCCCTGCTCCGGTCCTGGAAGGGTTACACGAAAAAGCGCCTCAGTTACTCAGCCTGACTGATCCTACAGGGCTGAAGGCGGGTCTTACCTTTTTCGTCGCAATCCTGCTGACCGGACTGTTTCATCAGGGCAATTGGCAACGCGTTTATTCTGCCCGCGACACACGCACCATGCGCAGAGGCTTTTTGCTTGGTGGCCTGTTCGCCGGCCCATTTATTCTGTTAATGGGACTGTTCGGACTGGCCTTCGTAGGACTGGGGCATACCGGGGACAGCTCCGTTGCCCTATTCAGCGTTTTGCAGTCCCATATTCCCGCATGGTTTACCGTGGCCCTGATTCCCCTTGGCCTGGCGCTGGTCATGAGCACCGCCGACACAACGATCAGCGCCATTTCCAGTCTCATTGCCGTTGATGTGCGCCGATTGGCACCCTTGATGAAGAAAGAGACTCTGATGGGGCTGTCACGCTGGCTAATCTTCCTGTTGGCCATACCAGTCATGATCGTCGCGGCCCAGGGATATAGCGTGCTTTACCTGTTTCTACTGGCCGACCTGTTCTGCTCAGCGGCGGCCTTCCCCGTTTTTTTCGGCCTGTATAACCGGCGCCATAACGGTACCATCGCCTTTGCAAGCACCTTATGCGGACTGATCGCAGGCATCATGTTCTTTCCAGCTCCGGGTGAAAAACCCACTTATCTGCTCGAATCATTCCTGCTCGCTGCGCTGGTTCCCGCCCTGGTGTCATGCCTCATGCTGCGCCTGAGGGCACGATGGTCACACTTTGATCTAGGCAACCTGCATGCGACCGTACGCAACCTGGACGATTGAAGCGAGCCGGTTGCACCAACAACCAACGCTCATTCCAGCGGGTCAATCACCAGTTCAAAGGTAATCAGAACCGGGTTCTCACCACGCTTGAGCCGGCCTTCGGCAATCTCACCTGTGTGGGCGACCAGTCCGATGTCCACACAGGCTTGTGGAGCACCATCGCTGTTGAGATCAATTGCTCCGGACTGGATAAAGACCTCGGTGACAAACGGCTCGATGACCCGGCCGTCTTCGAATACCGCGCCAATGAGACTGCCAACACCACCGCGGATGCGAGCCCGACGAATACCCAGGTTAGTACATAGCGCCTCTAGTGCCAGACAGAGATCCTGGTTGGGCCTGAGCCGCACCACATAAGCATTGGCGTCTTGTAAGGGTTCTGCAGCGGCAGAAACCTGCATCAGACTGAAGTTCGTCTCTGCATCAGCCTGTACGTCAAAGCCTGCACCATCAAGCATCCAGGCTTTAAGGCGAACTGCGGAAGAGACACGTGATGCCTCTGGCATCAAATGCCCGCTTCTGCGCCGACCGTCCGGATCAACCCAGATCGCATGACAATGCAACCACGGCTGACCTTGTCGCACACCAAAGGTGATGCTGCCCGAATCGATTCGCGCTTCGCCCGGCGCATCAAAGCGCTCGCTGAAATAAGCGACATGCTCCGGTGTGCCGGAAAGATCAGGCATGTAATACGCCAAGGGCTCGAATGAGCCGCCTTGCAGCGAAAAGACTGCGCTGGATACTCCCTGTGAGTGCACAGCATCGGCCAGTCCCTCGAGCAGGGAAACTCCCGGCGGTAACTCGACATCAATTGCTCGAATAATTGCTGGCGCGTATTGAACACGCTCTGGATGCACCGGCCCCGGCTGTTCAATGCTTCGCATCAAGCGCTCCTGTAGAGGTCAGCAAACCGCGCTGGCGCAACTCATCGCGCACCAAAGCCTTGGGCACCTTTCCATAGCCCGATTTCGGCAACTCCGGCCAGAAGAAAATCCGCTTGGGCAGTTTGTAGCGCGCCACACGACTGGACATCCATTCCAGCATCGCAGCCTCTTGCAATTGCGCTCCTTCGCGCAACACGCATACCGCCACACCAACCTCACCCCACTTCGGATCGGCAACACCCACGATCGCCACCTCACTGACAGCCTCGTGCGTCAGCATCTTCTCTTCGATCTCGCGGGGATAGATATTGGACCCGCCCGAGATATACATATCAGATGAGCGGCCCGTCAGATAGATGTAGCCCTCGTTGTCGCGGTAGCCCAAGTCACCGGTACGGAACCAGCCGTTCCGGAAGCACTTGGCATTGGCCTCGGGATTGTTGTAATAGCCGGCAAAGACGGCCGGGCCAATAACACAGAGCTCACCGATCTGGCCTGGCTCAACTTCGTTGCCGGCATCATCCTGAATCGACACCTGCATCCCGGTGCGCTCAAAGCCACAAGTGCCAGGCCGGCGCTCTTCGTCTCCGGCATCGTGTTCACGGCCAGGCAGTACTGTGATGTTTCCCGTAACCTCGGCCAAGCCATAGTACTGCACCAGCACCGAGCCCAACTTCTGTAGCGCCAGCTTCTGATCCTGGCGATACATGGGTGCTCCTGCGTAAACAACATAGCGCAGGCTCGAATGATCGAATTGATCCACACTCGAGTCCTCAATCAGCATCTTCAGGATGGTTGGAACCGTGAACAGGTTGGTCAGACCGTGGGTCTGGATCAATTGAAATGCCGTCGCGGCATCAAATTTTTCTGACGGCATCAACACCGTTACGCCGCCCCGTGCCACCATGTTCAATTGATGCATGCCTGCACCGTGCGACAAGGGAGCCAGCACGAGCGACCCGTCAAGCTCGGTGGATCCGGGCATCAGGTCACACAAGTGGTTGGTGATGACATAGCCAAGCTGCCCCTGTGTGAGTACCGCAGCCTTTGGTCGGCCGGTGGTTCCTGATGTGAAGAACAGCCAGCAAGCGCTATCCCGTTGCACGCCGGCATTCGGCACAATCGTGCCGGACTGCGCAGCCATCAATGTACTCAGGCACGCTGAATCGTCTTCCACACCGGCATCGCCGGTCAGCCAGACACGCTGCGCTCCCGCCACGGCCTGAGCCACTGCATCGGCATACTCCGGGAAGTCAGTCTGGCACAAAAAAACCCGCGGCTGGGTAACTTCAGCCATGTAAGCCACATCATCGGGAGCGAGCCGGAAGTTGGTCGGCACCCATACCGCAGCGATGCGAAATGTAGCCAGCATCGCTTCAAACATCTCGTTGCTGTTCTTGCTATGCGCCAACACGGCTTCACCGGGCTGTACGCCCAGGTCAAGCAAGGCAGCGGCGAGCGCCGAGACCCGGGCATCCAGCTCAGACCAACTCAAGGACACATCGCGCCAGACCAACGCCGGACGCTCTGGAAAGCGGCGTGCATTCTGCGTGACCATATACGCAAGGTTAGGCACGCTCTGCGACAGAAAATCCTGATGGATAATCTTCATTTCACGCGCTCCAGAATAGAGACGTAGTTCGTGACCGCCGCACCACCCATGTTGAAGACGCCTCCGAGTTCTGCGTTCGGCATTTGCATGTCTCCTGCTTCGCCTGCCAGTTGCATGGCCACCATAACGTGCTGAGACACACCAGTGGCTCCCAGCGGATGGCCTCTGGCCTTCAAGCCGCCCGTCACATTCACCGGCAGCTTGCCATCGCGCAGGGTCAGCCCCTCTTTGATGGCTCGCCAGCCTTCGCCGCGCGGCATCAGACCCATGGCCTCGTACTCGATCATCTCGGCGACTGTGAAGCAGTCGTGGGTTTCCACCAGGCTCAGATCATCGAGTGAAATGCCGGCCGTGGACAGGGCCTTCTGCCATGCAAGGCGCGGGCCTTCGAAGTCGATAGGATCCCGGCGCGACAAAGGCAGGAAGTCGTTGACATGCGTACGCGCACGCAGTCGTATGGCACGTTGCAGCGTTGCGGCGGTTTGCGCATCGGCAACGACCAATGCGGCAGCACCATCGGACACCATGGAGCAATCCGATCGCCTGAGCGGGCCAGCCACCAGCGGATTACGGTCCGACTCCGTATTGCAGAACTCAAAGCCCAGATCCTTACGCACGTGGGCATAGGGATTGTTCACTGCATTGGCGTGGTTCTTGGCAGCAATCATTGCCAGCTCTTCACGGTGATCACCGTAACGCTCGAAATAGGTGGTGGCGATATCTCCGAAGATGCCCGCAAAGCCCAGCGGGTTGTCTTCCTCTTTGCGATAGCCGCCGCTCAGCAAGATGTTGGGCAGCTCCCGCGGTGGCAGCGCAGTCATCTTCTCAGCGCCAACGACCAGTGCAATACGGCCGCGGCCACTTTCGATGAAGTCAAGCGCAGTATGCAGCGCAGCGGTGCCGGTGGCACAGGCATTTTCCACGTGGATGGCGGGCGTGAAGCGCAGTCGTGGCTCTCCGAGTGATACCAATGCACCCTCGAAGCCTTGCGGTGTAAGACCATTGTTAAAAACACCAACAGTAATGAAATCAACATCTTCCGGTGCAACGCCGGCATGGTCCAGCGCCGGCCGCGCCACGCTGGCGATCAGACTTTCCACATCCGGTACGTCCGACTTGCCAAAGGGTGAGTGCGCCCAGCCAACGATGCACGCATTTTGTTTCATGAAAGTATCTCCGGTTGTTATTTGAGGAGCAATGGCTCTATAGCCAGAGATAATAGTGAGAATCTGTTTAGAAGGCTATAGGGACTCCTGGCAGCACGCACCATAAAAAAAAGTCCACCGCTCTTGAGAAGTGGTGGACAAACAATCTGATCTTTCAATCAGATTGGACTGGGCCTGTGATGGTGCGCGTTGTTCTTGTGTGAAGCCTAGCGATTGTCGTCAAAGAACTTCTTGACTTCGGCCTCCGCTTCTTCACGGGTCTTGCCGTATCTCTCCTGTACCAGACCTGTCAGACGCTCGGCATTGCCTTCGACTTTTGTGAGCTCATCATCCGTAAGCTCGCCCCAAGCCACTTTTGCCTTGCCAGCTAACTGTTTCCATTGACCTTCAACGATATCTTTGTTCATGAGTGACCTCCTGTGATAACGCCTTCAGCCTAACGTCTTTAGGTTGGGCAGGTCCTACAAAAAGCCGTTATATGTAACTGAACGGCGCTAACACCCAAGGCAGGCTACAGGCACAGTAACATCTGCTTATCTAATCCACGACGAATGTAACTGCGCCACTACTGATAACATCAGGCAAACAAGAACAATCAAATTTATTCAGGAGACTATTGCATGAACCCGGCGTTGGTACCTTGGGCCCTTTCAGGCGGAGCCGCCGTGTCTGTAGGTTTTGCGCGGTTTGGCTACGCATTGATTCTGCCGGCGATGCAAACGGACCTGAACCTGAATTACGCACAGGCGGGATGGTTGAATACAGCCAACGCGCTGGGCTATTTGCTGGGCGCACTGCTTACGCTGGCCTGTGTATCGCGACTGGGCAACCGGCGAATATTTGTCGCAGGCCTGGCACTGACTACTGCAGCCTTGCTGGCCAACGGCCTCACGCACCACTTTCATCTCATTACGCTCTGCCGGTTTCTGGCCGGCTTCGGCGCAGCCGGCGCCTTTATATGCGGCGGTGTCTTATCGGGCGTTCTGGGTACACGGGCCATTGTGGTGTTCTTTAGTGGCGGCGGCATTGGCATGCTGACCACCGGCGCGCTGCTGCCCTGGCTATTCGATGCAGCGGGGCCAGCCTCCTGGCCCTGGGCATGGATCATTTGCGCAGCCATCTGCATCCCGCTTTCCATTGCAGCGCTGGTCGCAATGCGTGACATACAAGAACCATCAACACCCGGCCTGCGTGCTCAGTGGTCATGGCGCCCATGCGTGCCCGAGTTCACTGCGTATTTTCTCTTCGGTCTTGGCTACATCGCATACATGACATTCATTATTGCGTGGCTGCGCCAATCACTGAACTCTTCACTGTCCATAGCGGCCACCACTTCCATCATGTGGAGCCTGCTGGGCATTATGACGCTGCTGGCGCCGTTGATCTGGGCCCCCGTCTTTAACGGCAGGCGCGATGGCCGGCCCATGGCGGCATCCATGACGGTCTTGGCAATCGGGGCAAGTCTGCCACTGGTTTTGCCAACGATCACCGGGCTATGGCTGTCTGCCGCGTTGGTGGGCTCCAGCGTATTCATGGTGCCATCCGCCGCCACAGGTTTCATCAAGACCAATCTGCCGAAGCCCGCCTGGGGAAGTGCGCTGGCCGTGGCAACCAGCCTGTTTGCACTGGGACAGGCCATAGGGCCGGTCGCCACCGGATGGATCAGCGACCTGTCTGATTCGTTGAGCACCGGACTGGCCGCTTCAAGCGCAATATTGCTGGTGGGTGTCTTGATCGCCTGCACGCAGAAACCGCTGGTAAGCGCCTGAATACAACCTTGTTGGCAATGTGGTTCCAGCCTGAAAATCGAGGCTCGCTACCTATAATCAGGACACGATTTTTTTACTCTTTCAAGGATGCAATCGTGTCTAGTTCGACCCCTGTTCCCATGTTTTCCGATGCTGTCTATCCCTTCGACGCACGCGGCGTAGCCAAGCGTTTCAGGCATGCAGCCATATTTGGCGCCCTGTCTGCCCTGCATCCGGGCGAGACCATGCGCTTTTGCAACGATCATGATCCGCTGCCCCTGCTGCAGCAATTAATGGGGCATTTCGGCGACCATATAAAAATCGATTACGTTGCACGCGAACCTGGTGAAATAGTTATCGACTTCCAGATCGTGGCCTGAGTTAACGCAGCTAGAAGGCACCAGACCTTGAGCTGCGACTTGGCAGCAAGCGTCCGATCAGCCTGCCTGGCAGCAACTGATCGGGTGCGAACAACGACATATCCAGCGCATCAAGCGTATTCTTTACCAGCAGGCCCAGTTCAGTGTCGCCTTCCATTGACAGCCGACGGCTGAAGAACAGAGTGTCCGGGTCTTCCTTACGCTGCGTCAGCAGATAAAAATCATGCAGGCTGGCCGCAATGGTCAGAGCAATATCGCCACCCGGCGCCACAGCCACGAATTTCCCGTTACGCCACACGAAATCAAAAGCAATACCGGCATCTGTTGCCTGGATTCTGAGTATTCTTCCTTGCAGCATGTGCAGGGTATCGGCTGGCAAATGCTGCGCCAGAATCAGATTCAGCCCGGTAGCAAAAATGGCCGAGCCAGGATAGGCCGGCAAACGTGCCAGCAGCTTGCCCAAAGGGGCAGGAACGGAATGATGGCCTGAGCTCACGACAAACTCCCTGAAGCGGCCCGGAAATCAGGCCACATAAAACACAACAGTGAAATAGTGGCAAGCACTGCCACCCATGACAAACAGATGCCAGACGCCATGGCCATACCGCCATTTTTCGTCGGTGGCATAGAAAACGATTCCGACGGTGTAGATGATGCCGCCCAGCAAGAGCCAGCGGAAACCTTCCCAGCTCAGGGCATTGATCAAAGGCACGGCGGCGATGATCGCCAGCCAACCCATGGCAACATAGATGATCAGGGACAACACGCGCTGGCCTTTGGCCAGCCAGATTTCCTGAATGATGCCGAACAGGGCCAGACCCCAGACCACGCCAAACAACGACCAGCCCCAGGCACCCCGCAAACTTACCAGCGCGAAAGGCGTATAGCTGCCTGCGATGAGTAAGTAAATGGCGCAGTGATCGAACTTGCACCAGATACGCTTGGCGCGCCCGCGCAGGCTGTGATAGAGCGTAGATGCCAGATACAGGCTTAGCAGCATCGCGCCATAAATGCCAAAACTGACCACTTTCCAGGGGTCGCCAAGCCCAGCCGCGAAAACGATCAACAGTGTCGCGCCGATAGCGGCCAGCACTGCACCCGTGAGGTGGGAAATACTGTTGAATCGTTCGCCGTAATACATTGCACAGCCCTTATTCAGGCGACCATCTGCTCCAGGCCGGGACGGCCATACCAATAGCCGTTACAGGGATCGGCAGGCATCAAGGGCAGCATTTGCTCGAACGCGGCATTGCTGTCGAGCTGCTGATCAAGCACCTGGCGGAATAGTTGCACGATATCGCCTGTATGCTGCGACTGCGGGCTGATGCGCAATACGTCTACACCCAAATCACGCATAGCCTGCGTTTCGTTAATCAGGTTGTAGACCAACGCCGACTGGGTCTGAATTCCATTCAAAACAAGAAAGGGCTGCCCTTCGCGTGTCTCGAGCAGCAGGCCATCGGGGTGGTCCATACACACATACTGACAATTGTCTTTGGGTATGTTCCGATGGCGGGCTGTAAAGCAACGCGCTGAAAAAGCCAATGGCATGCGGCCGTAGGCGAACACTTCAGTCTGCATGTTCTGCGGCCGCTCTGCCTGCAGTTGCGCCAGACCCTCACGACCCATTTCCAGCGGCATCACCCAGCGCTGCGCACCCTGGCCGGCAAGCAATTCAAGCGTAGGGCTGCTGTATACGTTCAGGTAGGGGCCGGCCACAAAGGGCTTGCCATCAAGGCAATGCACGGCTCCCATATCGTTGGCCTCGACCAGAAAGCCATCGTTTGCGGCAATCTTGCGCATGGTGGTGAGATCTTGCCCGGATTCCAGCAGCACCTGCGTGGACAGCACAACATCTTTGCCGGCATCGGCCAGCATGTGTGCGATCTCGAGCCAGTCGGGCAGACGCAGCTCATGGCGTCGCGAACAAACGGTTTCCCCCAAATAGACGATGTCGACCGGAGTGTCGGTCACCGACTCATAAAACTGCATCATGGTGATGCGCGACCAGTAGTATTGAACGGGTCCCAATGCGATTTTCACGTTACTTCCTTTTCCCGATGCGGCGAAGCCAGACAGTCGGCCGGTTCAACTCAATTCATTTCCAGGGGCGGTGATACGCACCCAGTGTGTGCTGCTGCCCTTCGGCGACCTTATTCAGCTCAGTCATCCAGAGTGGTTTGACGGAGTAACGCTGCTGGCTGGCCAAGCATTGATCAATGGCGTCACGCCACACACGCGTGACCTGGGCCACGTATGCCGGGCTGCGCTGACGGCCTTCTATCTTGATCGCACGCACACCCATTTGCATGAGCTTGGGGAGCAATTCCAGGGTATTAAGACTGGTAGGTTCTTCGAGGGCGTAGTAGTTTTCGTTATTCACATCGAACCGGCCCTTGCACAGTGTGGGATAGCCGGCATTCTCGCCATCGGCATAGCGGTCTATCAGTACGCCATTCAGCCGTGACTCAAGGCCCTTGTCGGTTTGCTGCCAACGCACTGATTTGGCCGGCGAGCACACACCATGGGTGTTGGGCGATTCGCCCGTGACATAGGACGACAGCGCACAACGGCCTTCTACCATTACACACAGACTGCCAAAGCCAAAGACTTCGATTTCGACTTCGGTGTTTTCGGTAACCTGCTCGACCTGGGCCAGCGACAGCACACGGGGCAAAACGGCCCGGACCACACCAAAATGCTTGCGATAGAAATTGATGGCTTCGTAATTGGTGGCCGAACCCTGTACGGACAAGTGCAGGCGCAATTGCGGATATCGCTGATGCGCATACATCATGAGGCCCGGATCTGCCACGATCATGGCATCGACACCAGCTTGGGCGGCACGGTCTACGGCCTGACGCCAGGCCTGCCAGCCTGCGGGCTGGGAATAGGTATTCAATGCCAGGAATACCTTGCGCCCGTTTGCGTGCGCATAGCGTATGCCTTCGTTAATGGCGTTTTCATCAAAATTCAGGCCGGCGAAATTGCGCGCGTTGGTCGCATCGCGAAAGCCCAGATAAACACAATCGGCCCCGTTATCGACGGCGGCCTTCAGGGCGGGCAGGCTGCCCGCGGGACAGACAAGCTCAACGGCGGGCGCAGCAGCCCCCGCCGCAGCCTGCATTACAGCAGTTGCGTTAGTCATTTCAGATAAGAAAAAAGTGTATCTGCGTTAAGCGAGCGCCAAGGCCTCGTCGGCCGCGCGAACGGTAGGGGCACGAACAGCTTCTATGGTGGGTTTGACGCCATTGATCAGAAGTTCGATAAGCTCACGAACCGAGCGGATTGCATCGCCGAACGGCAGCTTTTCGGAACCCCGGAAGAACAGGCCACGCCGGATATCACCCGCCAAAGCAAACGCCAGCTGGGTATCTATACAAAACTGGCCGTGTTTGCTGATGCCATCGCGCAAACCGCAGGAAGCCAGGCAATCGAAGCCCACGGTGCAAGGCCGTTTCTTGGCAATACGCTGCAGCTTTTCTTCTTTTTCAAGGTAATTGGCCAACCAGGGCGTGCGCACTGCACGGGCCGGCAATCCGGCGACGCTCATGAAGGTAACAATGTCTTCGGGTTTGGCTTCGACCAGCACCTTTTTGAAGTTGGGATGTGCATCACCTTCTTCGGTGACTGCAAAAGCCGAACCCAGCTGGACTGCGTTGGCACCCATGCCCATGAGCTGCAGAACCTGTTCGTGGCTGTGTATGCCACCGGCAGTGATAAGAGGAATGTTTTCCTTTTCAAGGCCCATGTCTTTGAAAAGCTGCAGGGTGCCTTCCAGCACATTGTTAAAAGCAAAGTTCGGATTGTTGAGCGCTTCGGCCGTGGGTGCGCCCAAATGGCCGGCGGCGAACTTTGGATTCTCGATGACGATGGCATCGGGAAGGCGATTCTTGCGCATCCATTTTTTCAGAATGAGACCAATGCCGCGCACATCGGACAAAATGGGAACAATGCCCGTTTTGTGGCCTTCGGTGAGTTCGGGAAGATCCAGTGGCAAGCCAGCACCGACCACGACGACGTCGGCCCCGCTTTCGCAGGCCTGACGCACGTAGGAAGCATACTCGGACACGGCACGCATGACATTCACGGCGATAAGCCCATTGCCTTTGGACAGTGCTTTTGCCGACTGAATTTCGCGATCGAGGGCGACCAGGTTGGCGGAATCGATGAGGGCCTTGTCGCGTGAACGACCGGTTTGCAGCATGAGGTCGGGGTGGTGACGACGCAAGTCGACGCTGGATATCGTGCCCATGGCACCATATGATGCGACTGTTCCGGCCAGCCGATGAGCGGAAACACCCACGCCCATGCCGCCCTGAACGATGGGTAGCAGCGACTTGCCTTTCAATTTGAGTCGTTCTAAAACGGTTTGCAACACTTGATTTATCCTTGCGAAATGTTCGCTTTTAAACGCAGCCATCACTATGCAGGCATAAGACAAGACATTCCTTAATAAATATCAACTTTATGACGGATAGCTGAAGCTACTATTGCCTTGTGCACAATATGGGCTTGAACGCCGAAAACACTTGTCTCGTGTATGGTTAAACACATGAAGAAAACTGACGAAGACCTGCTTCTGGACGTACGTGGCCTTGAGCCACCCGAGCCGCTGGAACGTGTGCTCGATATGCTGGCCGTGCTCGTACCCGGCCAGCGCATACGCATGCTCATAGATCGTCAGCCGCACCCGCTGTATGGCATTCTCGACAAGAACAACTTCCGGTATCAGGTAGATACCCTGGCCGATTACCGCTACGAAATTCTCATCTGGCACAAAGACTGATGCAACGCGCCCTATCGCTCAATAGCTCGCCCGATATCGGCGTACCCCTGCGACTGCTGCTCAGCGCGCCTGTATTTGTCCTGCTGGCCGCCCTGCTGCTGTTGTGGGAAGGCCCCACAGCCATGGTCTCGCGCTGGACTGCCCCCACCCTGGCAATCACTCACCTGCTCACCCTGGGCGCACTGGCCAGTGCAATGGCCGGCGCCATGATGCAAATATTGCCCGTCGCCACCGGCATCAATGTTTACTCACCGCGCATGACCTCGACGGCCGTACACGGGCTGCTCAGCTCGGGCACCCTGGTGCTGGCTGCCGGTTTTCTTTCCGGACGGACCGGGCTATTTCCATTAGCCGGCGGTTTACTGGGCGGCGCCCTGCTATGGCTGGCGCTGGCCTGCGCGGGCGGCTTGTGGCTCTACCGCAAGCAAGCTACGAAAGGGTCTATCGAAATCCTGTCCGCCACTCGCTTCGCCATCCTGGCCCTAGCTGTTACGGCAACAATAGGCGTCGTTCTGGCGGCGGGTTGGGCGGGCTGGTTGCCGCTATCCAGACCCCTGACCGACGTACATGCTGCATGGGGTTTGCTGGGATGGGTCGGCCTGCTCATCATAGGCATGGCGTATCAGGTAATTCCCATTTTTCAGGTTACGGAACTCTACCCTAAGGTTGTCACCCGCTGGCTGGCTCCTGCTTTATTCGTATTGCTGGTGGCGTTCACAGCCAATCACTACCTGGCCAGCTCCATACAATGGGAAATCGGCCGTGCGATTGCCTTGTTGCTGCTTGGTGGCTGCCTGATATTCGCCGCCATCACCTTTCAGCTGCTCTGGACGCGCAAACGCCCGGAACCTGACACCACCACCCTGTTCTGGCGCACAGCCATGATCAGCCTTGCTGGCTGTGCACCCGTCTGGTTGTTGCAGATTTCCGGCACCGGCGACTTCACCGTAACGCTGGGCGTGCTGTTTCTGGTTGGATTTGCCTGGTCTGCCATCAACGGCATGCTCTACAAGATCATTCCGTTCCTGCTTTGGTATCACCTGCAGAAAGATCTGACCATTGCTCTCAGGGTTGTACCCAAAGTCAAACAAATCATTCCCGACGAGATCGCTGCCCGACAATTCTGGCCGCATCTGGCGGCCCTGCTGCTGCTCGTCGCAGCCAGCCTCAAACCCATGATGTTCACCCATGCAGCCGCACTCGCGCTGGCAGTGTCCGTGCTCTGGCTGGGATGGAACATTATGCTTGCGCTAAGGCTGTTCGTACGGGCCAGGCAGGAAATAGCCCAGGCACTGAAGACGGCTACGCCACCCTGGCAGCTTACCCCTGATAAGCGCTGAGCTTGGCAGCATCCATAATCGTGATTTCACGACCCTTGACCTTGATCAGCCCATTGGCTCCCAGGTCATGCAATATGCGGGAAAAGTGTTCGGGTGTCAGGTTCAGACGCGACGCAATAACGGTCTTGCTGGTTTCCAGCCTGAACTGGCGGCCGTCCTGGTGGGTACCGCCGTCTTTCAGCAGGTAGCCTATGACCCGCTGTGTGCCCGACCTTAGCGAGTAAGCCTCGACATCGCCCATCAGACTGTGCAGGCGTTGGCTTAGTCCACCCAGCATCTTGCGTGCAAATCCGGGCTGACTGTCGATCTCGGCAAACAACACGTTTTTGGACACATGCAGCAGCATCGTGTCGGCCAGCGCCTGGGCAGACACGATGTAAGCCTTGTCCAGAAACATCAGCGCTTCGCCAAAGCAGTCACCGGGCCCTATCAGCCGTACGACTTTTTCACCCCCCATGGGCGAGACGAACATGAGCTTGATTTGCCCGTACACCACGGTGTGAAACCCCACGCAGGGATCACCACGATGAAAAAGCATCTCGCCGCGCTGAACCTGCACCTCGGTGGTGCCGGCCGCAATGGTATCGAGCTCCCGCTCCGACAACTCATTGAATAACGGCAGTTTCGCCAGAAAATCCTGTATGCGTGTTTTGTTTGTTGCCATATTGCTAGAATCCTGTAACGATGTACCTGCTGTCCTTCAAACCAAGAAGCTTGTGATCAAAATTCTGTTCAATGTTGTCGGTACGCTGGCCCTGTTTCTGGCTTTGCTGGGCATATTCCTGCCCCTGCTCCCGACTACCCCCTTTCTGCTCCTAGCCTCGGCCTGCTACCTGCGCGGTTCGACACGGGCCCACCGCTGGCTAATGGGCAACCGGATACTGGGGCCATACCTGCGCAACATCCAGGCAGGCCGTGGCATTCCCATGCGCAGCAAGGTCATCGCCCTGACCATGATGTGGGCGTCGCTGGCTTTCTCGGCCTGGTACGTACCCCTACCCTGGGTCAGGGTGCTGCTGCTTGTCCCGGGTATAGGCGTAACCATTTACCTGCTCAGGATGAAGACCCTGACACCACAGGAACTGGAAGGCACACCTGACTGACCTAGATCAGCTTGGAGTACGTCGACACAGTTGGCCGGCCCAGAAACTTGTCAAACACCATGCCTATGGCACGCACAAACAGGCGACCCTTGGGCGTAATACTCAGATCATTTTCACTGCGTACCAGCATGCCCGCCTGCTCGAACGGGTCAAGCCGCTGAAGTTCGGTTGCAAAATAGCTGGAAAAATCAATACCGTGCCTTTGTTGTATCGCCTGATAATCAAGCGGCATGCTGCACATGAGGGTCATGATGACTTCGCGACGCAAGACGTCGTCATCAGTCAGGTTGTAGCCACGCTCTATGGGCAGGCGACCCTCGTCGAGATGCTGATAATAGGCTTTCAATGATCGCACCGAGGCACTGTAAGATCGACCCACCTTGCCGATGGCCGACACGCCGAAGCCAACCATGTCGTACTCTGCGCGCGTGGTATAGCCCTGAAAGTTCCGATGCAGACTTTTATCGAGCCGTGCCTTGTTCAGTTCATCGTCGGGCTTGGAGAAGTGATCCAGCCCGATATAGACATAACCCGCCTCGAGCAGCCGCCGCATGGACATCAGGAATATCTGCAATCGCTCTTCGGCTGAGGGCAGATCAGCGGCCTTGATCAGGCGCTGTGCCTTGAAGCGTGCCGGCAAATGCGCATAGTTATACAGGGCAATGCGATCGGGCGACAGACGCAAGACCTTATCCAGCGTGTGATCGAAACTGGCCAGCGTCTGTTTGGGCAGGCCGTAGATCAGATCTATGTTTACCGATTCGAATCCGGCCTGGCGGCTGGCATTCAAAGCGGCTTCGACCATGGGCAGCGGCTGGATGCGATTGACCGCTGCCTGTACATCGGGATCAAAATCCTGCACGCCAAAGCTGGTGCGGTTGAAACCCAGCCCCGACAGCATGGCAAGCGTTTTGTCGTTGACCGTACGCGGATCGATTTCCACGCCCAGTTCCGCATCCGGCGTAAATTCGAAATGCTGCCGCAGCGTTTCCATGAGATGCGTGAGTTCGGCAGAATTCAAAAACGTGGGGGTTCCGCCACCGAGGTGCAACTGCCCGGTCTTGCGATCCGGACCAAGATGCCCGGCTACAAGCGCCATTTCCTTATCGAGATAGCGCAGGTACTCGGCGGAGCGCTCGTGATCTTGCGTGATAATTTTGTTACAGGCGCAAAAGTAGCAAAGCGATTCGCAAAACGGCAAATGCACATAGACCGAGAGCAAGGGATTGTTGCTGGCACCGGCACGGCCGGACAAATAGCCAACGTAGTCATCCTGGCCAAACCCCGCATTGAAGCGATCGGCTGTTGGATAGGATGTATAGCGTGGCCCGGAACTATCGAAGCGCCTGATCAGGGCTTCGGAAATCTCGATATCCGGGAACGAGACTGTGTTATCAGTAACTGCTGGGTTGGGGGCGCTCATGGCCGGTCTCCGATTGATGCATGCTCAGGGCGCTTGGCTTGCACCACCGAAAAAGGCCTGCAAAGCCCTAGGCGGTATTGTGCAAGATTGCGCAAAAAATAATTTTGACCTAAGTCAAGTAAAAATACATTGTCTATCTGCAAGAGCTTTCTTAAAGCTGAACGCAACATATCGTATTATTAGGGCTGGTTTCATAGACAAACTCAATTACCCGCCCCGATGTCGCTTGTATTAATTCTAGTCTTACCTTTTGCAGGCAGTATTATTGCCGCGCTGCTGCCTGCAAACGCGCGAAAGCTCGAGGCCTGGCTGGCAGGTTTAGTCGCCGTCTTGTGCGGTGTACTGGTGTTCAGCCAGCTTCCGGGCATTTTCGACGGGCATGTAATCAAGAATGTCATCCCCTGGATGACGAGCCTGGGTGTGGACTTTACCTTGCGTATGGATGGTTATTCATGGCTGTTCTCCATGATCATCACGTCCATGGGCGCCCTGATCGTGCTCTATGCGCGGTATTATCTATCGCCGCAAGACCCGGCTCCGCGCTTCTTCTCGTTTTTCCTGGCATTTATGGGTTCGATGCTGGGGGTGGTGCTGTCCGGAAACCTGATTCAGATGGTGGTGTTCTGGGAGCTCACCAGCCTTTCGTCGTTCATGCTGATCGCCTACTGGCATCATCGCCTGGACGCGCGACGCGGCGCCCGCATGTCGCTGACCATTACCGGGGCCGGCGGCCTGTGTCTGCTGGGCGGCATGCTGATGCTGGGGCATGTCGTAGGCAGCTACGATCTGGATGCCGTCCTGGCTTCGGGCGATCTTATACGTACTCACCCCTGGTATACCGCCATCGTCGTACTGGTGGCCCTGGGCGCCCTTAGCAAAAGCGCTCAATTTCCTTTTCACATCTGGCTGCCCAACGCCATGGCGGCACCGACACCGGTGTCTGCCTATCTGCACTCGGCCACGATGGTCAAGGCCGGCGTCTTCCTTCTGGCCCGCTTCTGGCCCATTCTGGCCGGTACTGATGAGTGGGCCTATATCATAGGCGGGGCCGGACTATGCTCATTGGTGCTGGGCGCTTATGCGGCAACATTCCAGATGGACATGAAAGGCGTACTCGCCTATTCGACCATCAGCCATCTGGGCCTGATCACGTTGCTGTTGGGCATGAACAGCAAGCTGGCGCTGGTCGCCGCCATTTTCCACATGGTCAACCACGCCACCTTCAAGGCATCGCTGTTCATGGCGGCCGGCATCGTTGATCACGAAACCGGTACGCGCGACCTCGGTCGACTCTCTGGCCTGTACCGAAGCATGCCTATCACCGCCGTCCTGGCCGTCGTGGCATCTGCTTCCATGGCAGGTGTGCCGCTGCTTAACGGCTTTCTGTCCAAGGAAATGTTCTTTGCCGAAACAGTCTTTGCCAGCGGCAACCTTTTCACCAGCTACGGCCTGCCCTTTGCAGCGGTGATCGCCAGCGCCTTCAGCGTTGCCTACTCGCTGCGTTTCGTGGTCCAGGTCTTCTTTGGACCACCACCACGCGATCTGCCGCGCGCGCCCCATGAGCCACCGCTACGCATGCTCATACCCAGTGCCGTTCTCGTTCTGACCTGTCTTGTGGTTGGCATTTTGCCCAGCTATACGGTCGGCCCCTTCCTGCACAACGCAACGCTGTCCATACTTGGGGATGCCACCCCCGTGTACGATTTGCGCATCTGGCATGGCTTTAACCTGCCTCTGGCCATGAGCTTCGTGGCCCTGGCAGGCGGTGTATTGCTTCTGTGGCTGCTGCGCCATCGGCATCGCTCCCAGCCCGGCCAGGCACCCTTTATCTATCGCTTCGACGGCCGCCGAACCTTCGATCTGGTTCTGGAGTGGCTGGATGCAGCCGCGGATGTCGTACTGGCCTGGACGCGTTCACCGCGCTTGCAGCCCCAGCTGCTGCTGATCGTCCTGAGCACTTTTTTTGTAGCCATGCTTCCGCTACTGTATGGTGGCTGGCTGGTTCCCGAGGTTTTCACAACCATCGACCCCTTCTTTGCCCTGATGTGGGTGGCCGGGGCAGCCTGTGCCATAGGCGCCGCGCGTCAGGCGAAATACCATCGTGCCGTTTCGCTGCTGCTGTCCGGAGGCGCGGGCCTGGTCACTGCCCTGACGTTTGCCTGGCTGTCGGCGCCCGATCTGGCCCTGACCCAACTGGCCGTTGAGGTCGTCACCATGGTCCTCATCCTGCTGGGCTTGCGCTGGCTGCCACCCCGTGTCGAAGGTGACGATGAACATCCTCCCCTGCAGAACAAGCTCAAGGCTTTCGTACGGCGTTTTCGCGATCTGATCATCGCCGTCATCAGCGGCGCAGGGCTCTCGGCCATTGCTTACGCAGTAATGACCCGCCCGCATCCGGAAGGCATATCATCCTTCTTCGTAGAGCAATCGATTCCCCTGGGTGGCGGAGCGAACGTCGTTAACGTCATATTGGTCGACTTCCGTGGTTTCGATACCTTTGGTGAAATTACCGTACTCGGCATCGTGGCACTGACTGTCTATGCGCTGTTGCGTCGCTTCCGTCCACCACCCGAGACCATGAGTCTGCCCAAAGCGCGCCAGAAGCCACCTACCTATGGCCGGCTGCTTGACTCGTTTGCCGAACCCGATGCAGCGGCAGAGATCCCCGGTGGAGTCATGAAAGTGCCCGCCGTCCTGGTGCGCCTGGTGTTGCCCATCGCCGCGCTGATTTCGCTGTACTTCCTGATACGCGGCCATAATCTGCCCGGAGGCGGCTTTGTCGGTGGCCTCATCATGGCCACTGCCATTATCTTGCAGTACATGGTTGGCGGAGTCATTTGGGTCGAGGCCCGGCCACGCATCCATCCACAGTACTGGATTGCCCTGGGCCTTTTGTGTGCCGGCACCGCTGCAATGTCCGTCTGGTGGGCGGCCAAACCTTTCCTGGCTGCCTTCAGCTGGGATCTCGTGCTCCCCATGGTGGGTCACGTACACATGTCGACCGTGTTGTTGTTTGATATAGGCGTGTACATGCTGGTTGTGGGCGCTACGGTATTGATGCTAGTGGCTCTGGCTCACCAGTCGCTCAGGCTGTATCGCAAACCGGCTGCCACCCAAACACAAGCCTCCAACGTACAAGGAAACACTCCCTGATGGAAATCGTCCTGTCCATTGCCATAGGCGTGTTAGCCGGATCAGGCATCTGGTTGCTGCTGCGGCCACGCACCTTCCAGGTCATCATGGGCCTGACCCTGATTTCATACGCCGTCAATCTGTTCATATTTTCAATGGGCCGGGTCACCCTGGGTGCACCGCCCGTCGTACAGACAGACTGGGCGGCCACCGCCAGCCAGTACGCAGACCCATTGCCACAGGCACTGGTCCTGACGGCTATCGTCATCGGCTTCGCCACCACGGCGCTTTTCCTGGTGGTGTTGCTTGCGTCCCGCGGCCTTTCGGATACTGACCACGTTGACGGCAGGGAGCGCCCACAATGAACGAATGGCTGCAACACTTACCCATTCTCCCTGTCGCTATACCACTCATGGTCGGCGCCCTGATGCTGCTTATCAACGATACGCATCGGCGCACCCGGCTCACCCTGGGTTTTCTGTCGATCGCCGCCCAGGCTTATTGTGCGGTCACACTTTTCTGCCTGTCGGCAGGCTATCTGCCCAGCAACTGGCCAGATGGCGTAGGCGTTTACCTGCTTGGGGACTGGCCGGCGCCGTTCGGGATTGTCGCAGTGGTCGACCGATTGTCTACCCTCATGCTGATCCTGACTTCCATATTGGGAGCAGCAACCTGGGTCTACGCCACCGCCCGCTGGGACCGCGCGGGTTCGCACTTTCATCCCCTGTTCCAATTCCTGCTCATGGGCCTGAACGGGGCTTTCCTTACTGGCGATCTGTTCAATCTTTTCGTTTTCTTCGAGGTCCTGCTGGCGGCCTCTTACGGCTTGATGCTGCATGGTTCGGGGCGTTCACGCGTGGCGGCCGGACTGCACTATATCGCTGTCAACCTGGTCGCCTCATTCCTGCTGCTGATTGCCATGGCCCTTATCTACGGCGTCACCGGCACACTGAATATGGCCGACCTGGCTGTACGCGCCGGACTGCTGGCAGGATCCGAAAGGCTGCTGTTTGAAACCGGCGCAGCCATACTTGGCATCGCTTTCCTGATCAAGGCAGCAGCCTGGCCCTTGAACTTCTGGCTGCCTGCCGCCTATGCCAATGCCTGCGCACCGGTAGCCGGAATTTTCGCCATCATGACCAAGGTAGGCATCTATTCGCTGCTGCGCATCGGATCCCTGCTGCTGCCCACCGGAGCTCCGGCTGCATTCGGCGGCTCATGGATGTTTCCAGCCGGAATGGCCACCCTTATTTTCGGTGCAGTAGGCCTGCTGGCCGCTGCCCAAACAGAACGCCAGGCCGGCTACTGCGTCATCATGTCTTCGGGCACGCTGTTTGCGGCGCTGGGCATGCCCGGCGTAACACTTACCGGCCCCGCCCTGTTCTACCTCATCAGCTCGGTGCTTGCCATCGGTGCGCTGTACATGCTGCTGGAACTGGTCGAGCGCACGCAGTCTTTCGGTGCGGACGTATTGGCGGTCAGTCTGGAGGCCTTCGACCTGGAAGACCCTGAAGCAGCCGATCGATCCGATGACGTGGTGGGTGTCGCCATACCGGCCGCAATGGCTTTTCTGGGCATGTCGTTCGGATTCTGTGCATTGCTGATCATAGGCCTGCCGCCCACGTCGGCGTTTATTGGCAAGTTTGCACTGCTGTCCGCCGCCCTGCAAACCTCGGCAACTGACACACCATCTCTGGCTGCCTGGTCATTGGTCGCAGGTATGCTGCTTTCCGGCCTGGTGGGCATTATTGCCCTGAGCCGCACCGGAATCCGCCTGTTCTGGAGCTCTGATGACACCGTTACACCCCGACTGCGCATCAGCGAGGCTGCGCCGGTCGGTCTGTTGATACTGGCTACGATCGCGCTTGCATTCTGGGCCGGTCCTGTCATGCACGAAATGGAGCTGACCGCCAACTATCTGGATCGCCCGATTTCATACGTCAATGCCGTCCTGTCGCAAAGCCCTGAGCGCGCCGTTACGGGAGTCAGCCAATGAGACGCCTCCAGACGCTACTGATGCTGCCGGTCATTCTGCTCGTTATCTGGCTGTTGCTGAACGACTCGTTTTCGGCCGGACAAATCGTACTGGGCACCATCCTTGCCATTCTGCTTGCATGGGCCGCATCCAACCTGCGCCCTTTGCGGGCAACCCCGAAACACCCTCTGATTGCTATGCGGCTGATTGTCCACGTCGCCATCGACATCGCCAAATCGAACATAGCCGTCGGGCGCATCGTCTGGCTGGGCGCCCGCGCCAACGCGACACCGGGATTCATCAGAATCCCCTTGCGTATCCGCGACCCTCACGGACTGGCCGCGCTTGCATGCATAGTCACCTATACACCGGGCACGGTCTGGTCCGATTATTCCGAAGAGGACAGCCTGCTGACCCTGCACGTGCTCGACCTGAAAGATGAATCAGAATGGCTGTACACCATACAGCAGCGCTACGAACGCCCACTGTTGGAGATTTTCGAATGAATCAACTTATATATTGGTCAACCGCCTTCGCGCTCGGCTGCTTTGTACTGAGCCTGACCTTCGCGGCGGTGCGCATACTGAAGGGACCCACCGCAGCTGATCGCGTGCTGGCACTGGACACCATGTACATCAATGGCATGCTGATACTTCTGGTGTTGGGCCTGCAATTTAACTCCACCCTGTATTTCGACATTGCACTGCTGATCAGCCTGTTCGGCTTTGTAGGCTCGGTCGCCATGGCCAAATTCCTGCTGCGTGGCGAGGTCATTGAACCATGATGGAAACCCTGCCCATCTGGATATCCATCCCCGTTTCGCTGCTGCTGATCATCAGCGGGCTACTGACCCTGACCGGCTCATTGGGCCTGCTGCGTCTGCCGACTTTTTTTTCCCGCATTCACGCACCGACCCTGGGCAATACACTGGGCGTGTTCTGCGTATTGGTAGCTTCCATCCTGGTTTCCTCGATGCTGGAGCACCGAGTGGTCGTACATCAGATTCTTATTACCATCTTTCTGGTCATCACCTCACCGGTTACCGCCACCCTGCTGATGCGGGCAGGCATCAAGCGCCAGGCACGCCAGGAAGAAAGGCTGATGCGTGAAAAAGGCAGCGTAGCGGACGCGGCTCTGGATGAACCCACAGGCACAGGACTGCCTTAGTCAGGCTTCCGGAATAGTTACCAGTCTGCAATATTCATTTACACCAACTGCAATCCAGGCTTATATACTGTACACAGACCTTCTACCCGGAAGGAAACAAACCTGAATCATAGGAGTACGTACATGATGCATACTCGACCGGATTTTCCCGCGCGCCGCCTCTTGGTTGCCTGCGCGCTGGGTGCATGCCTTGCCACACCGGCAGCTTTCGCAGCCGGCAGCGCTTCGTCTGCCGACATTCAGGCCCGCTACGAGCTGGATGTACAGCGCTGCAACTCGGGACAAACCAACCAGGACAAAGCTACCTGCCTGCAGGAAGCCGGCGCCGCCCGTGATGAAGCCAACCGTCATCGCCTGACCAGCAGCAACCAGGCTTACGATAAGAACCAGACCCAGCGATGCGAAGCATTGCCGGCCAGCGAGCGTGAAGATTGCCTGCTGCAGATGTCGGCACCCAACACCGCTACACAGTCCACTACAGTTACCGGCAGCGTCGGTGGTGGTGGCGTGCTGCGTGAAACAACCATCACAATGCCAGCCGCTCCGACAACGTCACCGGCTACACCGGCAATGCCTGCCTCACCGGCAACCCCGGCAATACCCGTCCCGGGCACCCACGTCAGCCCCATGCCGGGAAACTCACAGTAAATTCCCATTTCCCCGGCAAGCAGCTATTCCTGCTCTTGCCGGGTTAGTCTGGCCCCTATTCGCGGGCCCGGAAATACCACCGTGATGCGGGTACCGGGGAATTCTGGTCTGCTGACCAGATTCCACCAGGCTCCATGCGCGCGCGCTATTTCCCTTACGATGGCCAGTCCCAACCCCGATCCCCCCGCACCTGCGCGCGGCGAGCGATAGAAAGCCTCAAAAACCCGCGTGGCATCTGCCGGATCTATGCCTGGTCCGTTATCTCCGACGGAAAGAGAGGGAGGGTTTGCAGTCACTCTGAGGGTGATCACCGTAGCTCCCACGCCATATCGCATGGCATTGTCGATCAGGTTGCTGAGCAGTTCCTCCAGCAGCAAGGGGTCGACGTCTACCCAGACTGGTTCGTCAGGTGCTGACAACTCCAGGTCGATCTGCTGCGCTCTGGCCGCAGGTATCCACTCGGCACCACTGACCCTGACCCACTCACACAAATCCATACGCTTGAAGCTGTCCTGCGGGCGCCGGGCACTGGGGTCAGCTTTGGCCAGCACCAGCAACTGTTGCCCCAGCCTGATCATTCGGTCACTCACGGACTTGATACGCTCTGCACGCTCGCGCACGTCATCGGGCAAGTTGCGGGTCAACATGAGTTCAGACTCGAGCTTGAGTCCGGTCAGGGGCGTACGCAGCTGATGGGCGGCCTGACCTATGAAGCGCTTCTGAGCCTGCATGGAATCATCCAGTCGCAGTAGTAAATCATTGAAGTGCGTAACCAACGGTGCCACTTCTGCAGGCAGGCCAGCCATGTCCAGTGGCTGCAAATCGTCGACCGAGCGCTGGGAAATTTCGTGTGACAAACGGTTAATGGAGGCCAGGCCGGAGCGAACACCTGAAATCAGCACCCAGGCAAAAATCGAAATCAGGATAATCTGGCTGAGAATCATGGCCCAGAAAATATCCCGCAGCAGCCAGGTATCAAAATCGATCTTGCGCGTCATGACCCAGGTGGCAGCCAGGTCAAGGATAACCAGCACGATAACGGCAGGAAAAAGCCGCAATACCAAATGGCGGGCCAGAGACCCTGGCGGCGGCACCGCCGCGCGAAGCTTAGCCAGCACTTTCCACATCAAGCAGATAACCGAAACCACGCACGGTCTGTATGGTGGCGCCGGTTCCTTCCAGCCGTTTGCGCAGGCGATATACATAGACCTCGACGGCATTTTCGCTGAAGTCTGCATCCCAGGCTGACAAGGAATTGACAATCTGGCGCTTGGTCACGACTCGACCGACGCGTGCCATGAGCATCTCGAGTACCGAAATCTCGCGCACCGACAAGGACAAGCGTTCGCCGTTTACCCTTACCTCGCGCCCTACCGAGTCAAACAGCAACGGGCCCGCTTCGATAAAGGGTTGCGCCTGCCCGGCTCGCCTGCGACCAAAAGCGCGTACCCTGGCGGCCAGCTCGCTCAGTTCAAAGGGCTTGGTGACATAGTCATCCGCCCCCGCATCCAGCCCGGCAACGCGGTCTTCCACACCATCACGTGCAGTAAGGATAAGTACGGGAACCTGCTCGCCGGCGGCGCGTAGTTTGGCCAGGATTTCGAGCCCGCTTTGTCCGGGCAGGTTAAGGTCGAGCAGCAGCAGATCATAGCTTTGACCAGCCACCGCGCCCGGCACCTGATCGCCATCGGCCAGCCAGTCGACAGCGTAACCCTGCTCAACCAGAAATTCCTGCAGGGCGTGACCCAGCGTCGTATCGTCTTCAATAACTAGAACTCGCATTCCGTGATTCTATATCGAAGTACCACGCCGTGCCGATCAGAAAGGCATCAGCCCGGCGCAGCCGTCGCTGGTGCTGGAGCCGGTGCTGCTGCCGGCGTACCGGACGGCACGTCAGCCCCGGCCTGCGCGTCGGCGCCGGGCCGTGTAATGAAGCCCAGCCGCTTCATTCCTGCGGTGCGTGCGCTGCTCATGACTTGGGCCAGCACTTCATAACGCGTGTTCAGGTCGGCGCGTATACGCAGGTCGGGCTGCGGGTCAAGCGCAGCTTCAGCCGCAAATCGCTCTTTAAGCTCATCCATGCCTATGGGCTGCTCGTTCCAGAACAGCATGCCGTCGGCATCAACCGCAAGGTCGACAATCTTGGGCTCCTGCTCTACGGGCTGTGCCGTTGCCTGAGGGATATTGATCTTGATGGAATGACTGAGCAAAGGCGCAGTGATGATGAAGATCACCAGCAGAACCAGCATCACGTCTATAAGCGGGACCATGTTGATCTCGGAGACTGCATGGCTTCGCCCGTTGCCATTGTCAAAGCTGCCGAATGCCATTTATTCACCCTTGGAAGCGGCAAGCGTTACGCGACGCGTCTTGCCCGACGTTTCATGGACCTGCTGCCCGGTAGAAAGGAAAGTAAACAAATCATGCGCGAAGGCGTCGAGACGAGCCAGATAAACACGGTTACCGCGAACAAATCCGTTATAAGCCAGCACTGCCGGAATCGCAACAGCCAGCCCGAGTCCAGTCATGATGAGCGCTTCGCCTACAGGACCCGCAATCCGGTTGACCGTCACGCCATCGGACAGGCCTATTCCGACCAAGGCATGGTAAACCCCCCAGACCGTACCAAACAAGCCTACAAATGGCGCGGTGGAACCTATCGATGCCAGTACCGTCAGGCCATTTTCAAGCCTGGCGGTTTCTTCATCGATCACCTTGCGTATCGTGCGCGTAATGAATGCACTGGTAGAGCCTTTTTCTTCGAGCTTGAGCGCACCGTATTTGGCATGATGATTGCGTGCATGAATGGCATGGCTGGCCAGATGGGCAAACGGTTCATTCGCACCATGCGTGGCAATTTCATTCTCGACTTGCTCCAGCGAGCTGGCTGCCCAGAACTCACGCAAGAACTTGTTGGATCGAATCTGGACACGCATGTTGGTGAACGACTTTACGAAAATCAGATACCAGCTGATCAACGACATCAGCACAAGAATTCCGAAAAGTGTTTTCCCGACAATATCGCTGCCGGCGATAAAGTGCAGCATGCCACCCTGGGCTACATCTGCAGCCGTGGTGCCCACCGGAGCGGCAGGCGCTGCAGAAACAGCCAGACCCGCGGCCTCGGCTGCGCCCGATTGCACAGCGGGCGCTGCCTCACCCAGTTGTGCAAGCACATGCATCGCGCTATTTAGTAAATCGAACATGGTTGCTTAGGTCCTATAAAACAAAATCAAAAGGGATATCGGCCATGGCTTTATAGGCAATGCCGTTCTCCGTGTAAGGTTTAAAGCGTGCCGACCGAGCGGCCTTTAGAGCAGCCTCATCCAGCCTGCTATAGCCCGACGATGTACGCACGGAAGCGTTGACTACACCTCCCTGTGCAGAAATCAACACACGAATCACCACTCTGCCCTGCTCTCCACGCCGTTCGGACGCACGCGGATAAACCGGCATCGGCCGCTTGCCCTGATAGTCAACCTTACCAATCATGCGCGGACGGTTTGGATCGACCGGCTTGGTCGGCGCCTTGGGAACGGCAGGCGCTGCCGCCTTGCCCGAAGGTGGTGCCGCCTTGGGCGCAGGGGCCTGTTTGATGACCGGCTTAGGCTTAGGCTCTGGTTTGGGCTTGGGTTTGGGTGGCTCCGGTTTCGGCTTGGGCTTGGGCTTGGGCGGCGGTGGCGGCGGCTCCGGTTTGGGCTCGATGATAGTTTCCGGCTCAGGCTCAGGCTCAGGCTCGGGAATGATCTCTGGCTCGGGCGGCGGATAAGGAATCTCTTCCGGCGGAGGAATCTCGGCCTCAACGGGCTCTGGCTCGGGCTCGGGCTCGGGCTCGGGCGGTTCCGGGGTGATATCAGGTTCAGGCGGCGGATAAGGAATCTCTTCCGGCGGAGGAATCTCGGCCTCGACGGGCTCTTCTGGCTGCTCGATATTCGGCGCAGCATCAACGACCTCGTCCGCGATCTCGACAAAGCGTATTTCTACAGTTTCTGGCAGTTCAAGCTCGGGCTTGGCAGGCGGCTTGGCGCTAATGATGGCCGCAACCACCGCCAGATGCAGGCCCACGACAATAATAGCTCCCGACACTTTGACAAGCATGGACGAGGACTTGGGTTGGGCACGAAAACGCGACATGTATCCAGCAATAGTAAGGGTTGAACAGCGTCGGCGTCGTGAACTAACAGCTGCTACTTATTCGAGGTGAATATATTAACAATAATGCGAATTGTTCGCAATAATAAATCCGGGATCCTTACTGGCGAGGTTTTGCGTTTTATCAACGTTATTGCCAACGACAAACAAGCACTGAAGCTGAAAAACAAAAAAGGCACTTAAGTTGCCTTAAGTGCCTGATTTCGTTTTGCTTTAAGTGGTGGGTGCTGACGGGTTCGAACCGCCGACCTACGCCTTGTAAGGGCGCCGCTCTACCAGCTGAGCTAAGCACCCTTTTTGCATTCGTATAAACCAATTGTTCATACGAACCAGCTATTGGCCGGTAAACCTATGCAAATTCGGGTATTGCACTTGCTGCAAAACGCGATAAGAAAAAAATTATATATCATCGCGCCGCAAAATGCAATTGCCGGGTAGTTTAGTTAACGGCGTCTTTCAGTGCCTTGCCAGGACGGAACTTAGGCACCTTGGCTTTCTTGATCTTGATGGCTTCACCAGTGCGAGGATTACGGCCTGTACGTGCAGCGCGTTCGGAAACAGCAAATGTGCCAAAACCGACCAACGTAACGCTGCCCTTCTTCTTCAGCGTTGTTTTGACGGCACCGATGAACGCTTCAAGTGCGCGGCCTGCATCGGCCTTCGACAAATCTGCTTTGGTGGAAATGTGTTCGATGAGCTCGGTTTTGTTCATTAAGGTTTACCCCTAAAAATTATTTTTAGCCGACGCCGCCTGACGGCTGGCCCGGCATTTGATTGAAAAATACTTAAGGACGCAATTCGTACTACTCACAAAAGATCCTGTGAGCACAACCAGCTTGCATCACAGCAAAGCAGTCTTGGTTGGCTACCGCGTATTAAGCCTTTGAATAAGGAGCGTGTCAAGCGAAAAAGCTCCCAAAACCCGCATCGTTGCTGACTTTTATACTTTTACACTGCAACATTGACGATTTTTTGCACACGTGCCGGCAGCACCTGCCAGGCGTTCGATGCCATGGCCGGAACGGATGTAAGGCTCAGGCAATAATTACACCAGGGCCTGCTCAAAATCGCCGATAAGATCTTGAATATCTTCTATACCTATAGACACACGCAGAAAGTTATCGGAAATACCCATCAAAGCCCTTGTCTCGGGGCCCATTTCATAGTAAATGGTGTGCGCCATGGGCAACACGAGTGTCCGGTTATCGCCCAGATGCGTGGCCAGCGCAAGAACACGCAAACGATTCAGGAATTCGAATACATCAAGATCGTCGATCAGCTCGATGCCCATAAGGCCCCCATACAAGCCACCAAACAGCTGTCGGGCACGTTCGTGCTGGGGATGATCGGGAAGGCCCGGATAATGCACCCTGGCAACTTTGGGATGCTGGCTCAAGGCCTGCGCCAATGCCAGGGCGTTCTCGCAAATCCGGTGCATACGCAAAGACAATGTTTCCGCACCGGTCGCCAGGCGGTGCGCCGCTTCCGAGGATAATGTGCCCCCCATATCGCGCAGCCCTTTTTTCTTGATCTGGGTCAAGCCCCAGGAAGTGGGATTGCCCTTGCGATAGGGCTCAGCAATATTTGGATAAGCCGACCAATCATAGAGACCGGTATCGGTAACCGAACCACCCAAGGCATTACCATGTCCGCCAATATGTTTGGACAAGGAGTTCATCACCAGGGACGCGCCCACGTTTTTGGCCTGGCATAGCAACGGCGTCACCAGTGTGCTGTCGACTACATATACCAGACCCTTGCTTTTGCACCACTCACCTATCGCCGCGAGGTCAGCGATTTGTGTTCCGGGATTTGCCAAAGCCTCGGTAAATACCATGCGGGTTTCCGGACGCCAGGCCTGCTCGAGATTGCGGGCGTCGGTCGCATCAACCAGGGTTACCTGCACACCAAGACCTGCCAGCGTTCCAAGCAGACTATTTGTATTGCCAAAAATATGCTTGCTGCTGATCAGGTGATCGCCCGCTTTGAGCAGGGTAAAAAAGATGGCGGCCAGGGCGGCCATGCCGGTTGCAAAGCTGACCGTCGCCGTTCCGCCTTCCATCTGCGTGACCTTGAGCTCAAGCGCCGTCGTGGTGGGCGTGCCCTGACGCGCGTAAGTAAAACCAGCCTTGCCCTGAAACACAGCCGCCAATTCCCGAGCGTCGGCAAACGCGTATTCCGATGAGGGGTGCATGGGCTTGTGAATGGCGCCGTGCTCGACCGAGGCTCGTCGGTCGGAATGTACTATTGTGGTGGTAAAGCCGTTTTTATCCATGATGGGAAAAGAAGTAAGTGAAATGACGGGTCGCTGGTGGACTCAGACAGTGGTGCGTTGACGCACCGACTCATATAGGCATACTGCACTGGCTACGCTGACGTTAAGGCTTTCCACCGACCCCAGCATGGGTATCGTTACCAGTTCGTCGCAGGTTTCCCGGGTAAGGCGGCGCATGCCCTCACCTTCGGCTCCCATCACCCACGCCATCGCACGACGGGCCTGAACCTGATACAAGTTGCCGGTAGCCTGGTCGTCTGTGCCAACCAGCCAGACATCGCGCGACTTCAGGTTACGCATCGTTCTGGCCAGATTGGTCACCATAATATAAGGGACTGTTTCGGCCGCTCCGCACGCCACCCGCTGAACGGTACTGTTCAGCCCGACCGAACGATCTCTTGGTGCGATAACGGCATGCACGCCCGCAGCATCTGCGGTTCGAAGACATGCCCCCAGATTATGCGGGTCGGTCACGCCATCCAGAATCAACAGCAACGCCGGTTCGCCCTTGTCTTCCAGCAAATCAAGCACTTCATCGACATCGGCTGCAATCTCGCGCGCTTCGGCCAGCGCCACAACGCCTTGATGACGGGTACCCCGGGCCAGCCCGTCGAGCCGCTCGGCAGGAACCGGACGCACACGGATATTGGCCGCCTGGGCCTGTTCAATAAACGTTTGCATGCGCTTGTCACGTCGGGACGCTTCAACGTACAGCTCTTTGATGGAGTCTGGCGCATGCCGCAAGCGGGCAACCACGGCATGAAAACCGGCCAGAACCTGATGAGACGACATTGTTTTCCTTTGAAATAGGCTTGATGGGTGCATGGCATGCCACCCGAATCAACGGATGGCACTGCCATGTGAGCCTGAAACAGGCAGCTGTATTTTATCGCGCTTGGCCTGGCGCCGCGATGCGCTCACACCGAAGGAGCCGCAACTCAGCGTTTGCGGCTGGTTTTACTGCCTTTGCCTGACCTGCTGGTTTTGCCTGAGGCCGCGGCCTTGGCACTACGCTTGGCAGCCGCCCTGCGCTGTTGCGCGGTCGTGCCCTTCAGGGCCGGAGGCTTTGTCGATGCAGCCCGCTTGACGCGCCGGGCTCCTGATGCTTCGGGCTCTATGGAAGCTTTCAGCTGTTTGAAACCCGTGCCCTTGACCAGGCGGAACTCAATACGACGGGCCTCGAGATCAACCCGTGACACCTGCACCTGGACAGCATCTGTCAGACGGTAACGGATACCGGTACGCTCGCCCCGCAATTCATTCATCGCTTCGTTGTACTGAAAATAGTCGGATCCGAGCTCGGAGACATGCACCATCCCCTCGACATACAAGGTATCGAGCGTAATAAAAACACCAAAGCTGGCAACGCCCGTGACCCGACCACTGAACACCTCGCCCACATGCTCTTTGACAAACCAGCACTTTAGCCATGCCTCGACATCGCGCGAGGCATCGTCGGCACGACGCTCGCGGGCTGACAAGAGCAGCCCCAATTTTTCCCATATGGCGTGTTCGCGCTCGCCTTTGGGCAAGGCGGCGGCAGCTGAGATATCGTCAAGCTGGGGGATATAGCGCTTGTCATGCAGGACGCCCTTGATGACCCGATGTGTCAGCAAGTCGGGATAGCGCCTTATGGGCGATGTGAAATGGGCGTAGTTATCGTAGGACAGGCCAAAGTGTCCGGACTGCTCCGGGCTGTAGATGGCTTGCTGCAATGAGCGCAAGCACATGGTTTGTATGACCTCGAAGTCTGGACGAGGGCGCGCCTCTTTGATCAGGCGGGCGTAATCGGTCGTGGTGGGATCATCGCCACCCCCGAGGGTCAGGCCCAGATTGCGCAAATAGTCGCGCAAGGTTTTCAGTTTTTCAGGCGTAGGGCCTTCGTGCACCCTATATAGCCCCAGGCGCCTGTTACGCTTCATGAACTCGGCCGCGCACGTATTCGCTGCCAGCATGCACTCTTCAATGAGCTTGTGCGCATCATTGCGGGAATATGCCTCGATGCGCTCGATCTTGCCCAGCAGATTGCAAACTATACGGGTCTCGAGTGTGTCGAAATCTATGGCCCCGCGTTTGACACGGGCCTGGGCAAACAGCTGATAGAGCTCGTACAGGTTCTGTATATGAGGCAAGACAGGCAGCATGGCCTGCCCTGCCGGACCGCCCGGCTGCTGCAACGCCGCCCAAACATCGGTATAGGTAGTACGCGCGTGGGAATGTATGACCGCTTCATAAAACTGGTAGGCGGTAATACTGCCCGCCTTGGTTCCACTGGCTGCAATCACCATATCGCATACCAGCACCAGGCGGTCGGCATCGGGATTCAGCGAACAAATTCCGTTGGACAAGGACTCGGGCAGCATGGGAATGACCCTGCGCGGAAAATACACGCTGGTGCCACGGTCTATGGCGTCGTCGTCCAGACTGTCGCCCGGCCGTACATAATGACTGACATCTGCAATAGCAACCAGCAAACGCCATCCGGGGCGCTTGCGCTTTTCAGTGCCCAGATCCACAGGCATACAAAATACGGCGTCGTCGAAATCACGCGCATCTTCGCCATCTATGGTGACGAATGGAATGTCACGCAAGTCGATACGGCCTTTCAGTTCGGACGGTTTGACTGTGGGGGGGATCTTTGCAGCCTGTTGCAGCGTGGCCTCGGAAAACTCATGCGGAACGTCGAACTTGCGCACTGCAATTTCGATCTCCATGCCGGGATCATCGATTTCTCCCAGCACTTCCACCACCCGCCCCAAAGGCTGCGTATGACGCGTGGGCTGTTGCAGGATTTCAATAGTTACGACCTGCCCGTGCTCGGCCCCGCCTGTATCGGACGAGGCGATCAGGATGTCGTGCTTGATCCGCTGATCTTCGGGCGCAACAATAAAGGCGCCACGTTCCTTAAGAAAACGCCCTACCAGCTTGTTGGTACGCCGCTCGACCACTTCAACAATAGTGGCCTCGGGCTTGCCCCGGTACTCGCCGTCGGGTTTTGCCAAAACACGATCGCCGTGCAAAACCTTGAGCATTTCATGCGGGGAAAGAAATAGATCGGGGCCGCCGTCGTCGCGCAGCAGAAACCCGAAACCATCACGGTGCCCCTGCACCTTGCCTGCAATGAATTCCAGCTGATTGTTCAAAAGCACCTGACCCTGTGCATTGAAGAAAGCCTGACCATCGCGCTCCATGGCTTTCAGGCGACGGTCGAACCCAACGGATGCGGCGGAACTGCCGAGAGCCTTTGCCAGCACCTCGGGTGCAACGGGTGCCGGATTGGCGCGCAAATACTGCAAAATGACTTCCCGACTGGGCACATCCGGATCGAAATCCGGCGGCAACTCATGCCTGGAGCCACTTTCGTGGGTGTTTGTGTCTTTTTTAGATCGTTTGATCAACGGTGATTTCCATTTATTAAAAATATGGGTTATACTTTGCGCCTCTTAAAGATGTTGTGCAAAACGCAAAGAGCAGTATTATCGCAAACACGGTAAAGCGCTAGCATACACTTTATGCCCAGGTGGCGGAATTGGTAGACGCGCATGGTTCAGGTCCATGTGCCGCAAGGTGTGGAGGTTCGAGTCCTCTCCTGGGCACCACTCAGTAGTAACAGATAACCCCGTAATTCATTGATTTACGGGGTTTTTGTTTTGTGGGCTCTACTCCGTTATCGGGGGATCAGGGCATTCATCACACTCGGTTAATTACACCATTCCAACCGCATTGAGCCAAGACTCTCATACGGTAATTCTCAAAGTTCCTGAATCCATACGC
>NZ_JAJEWL010000005.1 GCF_020687695.1 Pusillimonas sp. MFBS29 | reverse complement strand
GCGTATGGCTTTAGGAATTTTGAGAATTACCGATTAAGAGTCTTGGCTCAATGCGGTTGGAATGGTGTGATTAACCGAGTTTGAAGAATGTGCTGATCCCCCGATAATGGGGAAGAGCCCGCATCAAGCGTAGGCTTTCTTTTTGTTGTTATGTGGTCGGGGCGAAAGGATTCGAACCTTCGACCCTCTGGTCCCAAACCAGATGCGCTACCAGGCTGCGCTACGCCCCGAATTCATAACAGCCAGCTACTATAACATGAAAATCTAGGCTGCGTCGGTGTCGGGCGCACCGGAAACCTGTTCTTCGTCCTCTGGGCGGCGCCGGACCTGTACTCTTGCAATACGGCGTCCCTCCAGTTCCAGTACCTTCAGGCGGTATTCCTGGCCAGCGTGCGAGAACTTGAGCTTGTCGCCAACCTCTGGCAAGCGGTCGAAGCGGCTGAGCATATAGCCCGCCAGGGTGCTGTATTCGTCTTCGTCATCGAGCAGCCCCGCGATCTCGAGTTTTTGCTCGAAATGATGCAGGTCGGTACCGCCGTCGACAATCCACTTGTTTTCGCCGGCCGAGATGATATCGGGCGTTTCGTCTTCATCGGGGAAGTCGCCGGCGATAGCTTCGAATACGTCTATGGGCGTTACCAGGCCTTCTACCGCGCCAAACTCATTGATGACGATCACAAGCTGGCCACGTGCCGTCTTGAGGGTTTCGATCAGGTCGAGTATGCGCACGGTTTCATGAACAATGATGGGCGGACGCAGCTTGTTCTGATTGATTGCGCGGTTCTGTATCAGGTCGGCAATCATATCTTTGGCCCGGCCTATGCCCACGATGTTATCCAGCGTGCCCTGGCAGACGGGAAAGAAGCCATGGGGGGTGTTGCTGATTTCCTGGCGGATCTTGTCCGGGTCGTCTTCAAGGTTGATCCAGGTGATGTCGTTGCGCGGCGTCATGATGGAATGCACGCTGCGGTCGGCCAGATGCAGCACGCCGCTGACCATATTGCGCTCTTCCACCGCAAAAGTCTGCGGTGCAACGGCATCGGGCGAAATCTCGGCCGTCGGGTCGTTGGTTACAGCCTGTTTGCCCAGCATGCGCAAAATACCCTCAGCGGTACGTTCGCGCATCGGGCGCTGGCTGTCAGAGTTCATCAGGTTGCGCCTTGCAACCTGATTGAGGGTTTCAATGGCAACCGAGAAGCCGATTGCGGCGTACAGATAGCCCTTGGGTACCTTGAAACCGAAGCCTTCGGCTACCAGGGCGAAACCTATCATCAGAAGAAAACCCAGGCACAGAATTACCACCGTGGGGTGGGCACTCACGAAGCGGGTAAGCGGTTTGGAGGCTACCAGCATGATGCCGATGGCGATGGTTACGGCTGCCATCATGACCGCCAGGTGATCCACCATGCCCACGGCCGTAATCACGGCATCAAGGGAGAATACCGCGTCGAGCACCACGATTTGTGTGACGATGACCCAGAAACTGGCATACATGCGTGAGCCTGAAATCGTGTGGGCCTTGCCTTCCACACGTTCGTGCATTTCCATGGTGCCTTTGAAAACCAGGAAAAAACCGCCCAGGATAAGTATGAGATCGCGCCCCGAGAAGCTTAGTGTGCCCACCCAGAATAGTGGTTCGGTAAGCTTGAACAGCCATGATATGCCGGTAAGCAGTACCAGGCGCATGGCCAGGGCCAGGGACAGGCCTATGACGCGGGCACGGTCCCGCTGCTGCGGCGGAAGCTTGTCTGCCAGTATGGCAATGAATATCAGATTGTCTATGCCCAGGACAATTTCCAGGACTACCAGTGTCAACAAGCCGACCCACGCGGCGGGGTCAAGCAGCAACTCCATTATTAATTCCTTTCAGTTTGGTGCATGTATTGTATTGTTTTAAGAATAACTAATTTTTTTGTCGCAGATGTGGCAGCGTATATGCCTGGTTGCGATAAGCCCAGTTGGGCCACAAAACGTGGGCCAGCGCTTCCCGCGCCAGTTCCTCGTCCAGCGATTCAGGTACATAGGTGGCAGGTGCGGTGTACCGGTACTGGGATGCGGCTTTGTGCGGCTCCAGTACGATGAGCTGGTCGTTTTTCAGATAGCCGTAGTTCTCGCCATACTGCATCATGGCCCGGTCACCGCCCGCCCGGGTCAGATCGCGGCCTATCATGGGATGCTCGCCGGCCACGCCCATAATGGAAAGCAGGGTAGGGGGCAGGTCTATCTGACTGATCAGGCGGTCGTCGCGCCTGGCCGGAACGTCGGCGCCCAGGATAAGTGCCGGAATGTGAAAGTGTCGCAAAGGAACCAGGCTGGCGCCACCCACGCGTGCGTCGTGGTCGGCCACAATCAGGAAAACCGTGTCCTGCCAGTATTGGCTTTGCCTTGCCTGTTCGAAGAACCGGCCCATGGCCCAGTCGGCGTAGCGCACGGTATTTTCAACTGTGGCAGGGTTGCCATCGGGAGCAATCCGTCCGGACGGATATTCCCATGGCGAATGGTTGCTTACAGTAAAGGCCAGGGTGAAGGTAGGCTGGGCGGGGGGCTGATCCAGCAATTCGTGCAGCTTGTTGAACATGTCTTCATCACTGGCGCCCCATGTGCCGACAAACTCGGGGTCCTTGAACGAAGGCCGGTCATGCAGCTCGTCAAAGCCATTACCCAGGAAAAAGCTCTTCATGTTGTCGAAATGCGCTTCGCCACCGTAGATGAAACGTGAAAGGTAGCCGTGCTGCTTCAGCAATTGAGCCAGTGTGAAAAAGTTGCTCTGGGCGCCTGACAGGCGCAGCACGGCATCCGAGGCGGTTGGCGGGAAACCGGCGGTGACTGCTTCAAGCCCACGCACGGAGCGAGTGCCGGTCGCGTAGGCGCGTGTGAAGTTCCAGGCCGACCTGGCCAGTTCATCCAGCTCGGGAGTCAGGCCGGAACCCCCCAGATTGCCTACATACTGGGCGCCCAGGCTTTCCTGAACGATCATGACCAGATTCAGCGGCCGGCTGCATTTCTGCAAAGGAATCTGGCTGTGCAGTGTGGGAATATCGGTCGGGCCCGCAGGCAGTGCGGCGCTTTGCAAGACGATGGTGTTGATGTCTTCGGTCGCCAGCTTGCCGTATATGTCAGCAGCCGAGCGCTCGTTCTTCATGCTGTAAATGGCGTAGGACACGCTATACAGCGAGTTCAGCGGCAAGGAATTAAGCATGCTGTCGCCGCAATAGGCGACCGTGGACGGGTTGATGGGTCTGTGCTTGAGCGTGCCACGTATGGCCAGGAAAATCAGCGCGGCCGCGACCAAGGAAAACAGAATGCTCTGCCACCATGCCATGATCGCGTCGGGGCTGCCATGTGCGAACATGCCATGGGCAAGCCATGCGAGCAGTCCAAGCACAATGAGCGCAGCCCCTATCACAAGTTTGTAGCCCTTCCAGAGCATGCCGAACACTTCTTGTGGATGTTTGAGGTATTCAACGTAGAGGCGATTGGGGCGGGTGTCATATTCGTGTATGAATTGAGGGGTGGATACCTCTAGCAAGACCAGCAGGAACCAGGCGATCTGGAACCAGACGCCGGTAATCGCGACCGCCAGCGGAAAATGTCCCAACCAGGGCGACAGCAGCAGGGGAATGCCGGCAAGGATGGCGATCTGGTTTGCGTCGATGCGCAATCCACCCTTTAAAATAGGCAGTAAACCGCCTGCCTGTTGAACACGCTCCCACTGCCACGTTGCCAGTGCACAACGGCTGAATGTAAGCAGGAAAAGACTGGAAACAATAAAAATCAGGGAAAGGTGGCGCATCGGAGGGCAGGAAAGCCTTTGGTTGGAACGCAGTTATATGCGTATTGTGAGGCAAGTACATGTGTGAACTTGGGTGCGTGAGCCAGGCGAACCACAAGCTCTGTACGCTGCCACGTTTATATTGCGTACAATTTAGCAGGTTTTGATCGCAAGCAATGCACAGGAATTGTCTATTATGCAACGAGCTACACCCTATATAAAGCTATTGGGGGCGCTTGCCCTTGGTACCGCCGGCGTCTTCGCGCATGCCCAGGACACCATAAAGATCGGCGAGCTGAACAGCTATAAAACCCAGCCGGCCTTCCTTGGGCCTTACAAAATGGGTATGGAACTGGCTGTCGAGCAGATCAACGCAGCCGGGGGCGTTAACGGCAAGCAGCTGGAACTCATCGTACGCGACGACAATTCGAATCCGGGCGATGCAGTGCGTGCGGCCGAAGAATTGCTCACCCGTGACAAGGTCGATGTGCTGACGGGCACATTCCTGTCGCACGTGGGTCTGGCAGTTACCGATTTTGCCAAGCACAAGCAACGTTTCTTTCTGGCAAGCGAGCCACTGACCGACAAGATTGTTTGGGCTGACGGCAATCATTACACCTTCCGTTTGCGTGCGTCCACCTACATGCAGGTGGCGATGCTGATCCCGGCGGCCGTCAAGATGAACAAGAAAAGATGGGCCATCGTGTATCCCAACTATGAATACGGACAATCTGCGGTCACGACCTTCAAAACCTTGCTCAAGCAAGCCCAGCCCGATGTTGAGTTCGTTGCCGAGCAGGCCGCTCCGTTGGGCAAGATAGACGCCGGCAATGTCGTTCAGGCACTTGCCGATGCCAAGCCCGAAGCCGTGTTCAATGTGTTGTTTGCCACTGACCTGGCGAAGTTCGTGCGGGCGGGCACGCAGCGCAATTTCTTCAAGGATCTTTCTGTTGTCAGCCTGTTGACGGGTGAGCCTGAATATCTTGATCCTCTGGGCACAGAAACTCCCGTGGGCTGGGTGGTAACCGGCTACCCCTGGTATGCCATTGATACTCCCGAGCACGACCGTTTCCTGAAGGCCTATCAGGAACGCTATGACGATTATCCAAGGCTGGGAACCATCATCGGATACAACGCCATCGTGTCGCTGGCTGCCGGCATCAAGAAGGCGGGCTCAACCGACTCCGAAGCCATGGTGCAAGCCTTCAAGGGACTTGAGGTCGATACCCCTGTGGGGCGCATTACCTATCGTGGCATCGATCATCAGTCCACCATGGGCGCCTACGTCGGTACGCTGGCTATCAAGGATGGCAAGGGCATCATGACCGATATTGAATATATAGACGGAGCCAGCGTCCTGCCTTCTGACGAGCAAGTCAGGCAGTGGCGTCCGGCCTCGGCTGACTAAGCCATCATTTTCTTCAGCAAGGGTACGGTGCCTGCGGGCACCGTCATACTATGCAGTTAGGTGCTTACCTCGTTCAGATACTGAACGGCTTCGCCGAGGCGTCTTCGCTGTTTCTGGTGGCAGTGGGTCTGTCGTTGATTTTCGGCGTCAGCCGTATCGTCAATTTTGCCCACGGCTCGCTTTATATGCTGGGCATCTATGTGGCGTATACCATCGTCAGCGTATGGGGGCACACTCCTCTGGGGTTCTGGGGCAGCCTGATTTGCGCGGCGCTGGTCGTGGGCGTACTGGGTGCATTGGTCGAGATCCTGCTTTTACGGCGTATTTATCGCGCCCCGGAAATGTTCCAGTTGCTTGCCACGTTCGCGCTGGTGCTGGTCTTCAACGATATGGCATTGTGGCTGTGGGGGCCCGATGACTTGCTGGGGCCACTGGCTCCGGGGCTGAACGGCGCGGTGCAGATCTTTAACCGCTATATGCCGGTCTACGATCTGGCCCTGATCGTGATCGGCCCTGTAGTGCTGCTCGTGCTCTGGTTATTGCTGACCCGTACGCGCTGGGGCACTTTGATACGTGCAGCCACCCAGGATCGTGAAATGCTGGGCGCCCTGGGTGTGAATCAGGCCTGGCTGTTTACGGGCGTATTTGCATTGGGCGCTTTCCTGGCCGGTCTGGGCGGAGCGCTGCAAATCCCCAGGCAACCCGCCAGCCTGATGCTGGACATGAGCGTGATCGGGGATGCTTTCGTGGTGGTTGTGGTCGGGGGCATGGGCTCGATTCCGGGCGCTTACCTGGCTGCATTGATCATCGCCCAGCTCAAGGCTTTATGCATAGCGCTGGGTGTGGTTGATATTGCCGGCTTAAGCATAGCCTTTCCCAAGCTGACACTGGTGGTGGAGTTCATCTTCATGGCCTTCGTGCTGGTCTTCAAGCCCTGGGGCCTGCTGGGCAAGCCGCTCGCACAGGTGCGCCATGCTGCCATGCCCGATATGCCCCTGCGCGCAGCCACCCGGTCGTTCAAATGGATGGCCGTTGTGTTGCTGCTGGTTTTCCTGGCCTTGCCGTTGCTGTCAGGATCGTTGCCCTACGCAGCAGTATTGGCGCAGGACATGCTGGTGGCCGTATTGTTTGCCGTCAGCCTGCATTTCATGATGGGTTTGGGCGGCATGACTACGTTCGGGCACGCTGCCTATTTCGGCATCGGGGCTTACGCAGCGGCCTTGCTGTTCAAGTCGCTGGGCCTGGGCATGATGGGTTCCATGCTGGCGGCACCTTTGGCCGCTGCGCTGGCTGCCGTGGTATTCGGCTGGTTCTGCATACGCCTGACGGGTGTGTACCTGGCCATGCTGACACTGGCCTTTGCGCAGATCGTCTGGTCCATCGTGTATCAATGGGACGATGTAACGGGTGGATCCAACGGCATTGTCGGTATCTGGCCCGAGGCCTGGCTCTCTGGTGATGCCTATTATTATTTTGTGCTGGCTGTCGTGGCGCTTGCTGTGGTCGTTGTTCGACGCATGGCCTTTGCTCCGTTCGGTTACGCCTTGCGTGCCGTGCGCGACTCGGCCCTTCGGGCTGATGCCATAGGCATACATGTGAAAGGTATGCAGTGGTCTGCCTTTGTCGTGGCCGGCCTGCTGGCCGGCCTTGCAGGTGCCCTGTATGTATTTTCGAAAGGCAGTACCTCGCCCGAAGTCATGACGGTAGGCAAGTCGGTAGACGGTCTGGTCATGGTGCTGCTGGGTGGCATACAGACACTGTTCGGTCCGGTGGCCGGTGCAGCGGCCTTTACCATCATGCAGGATTATTTTGTAGGTATCACCGAATACTGGCGCGCCTTGTTCGGTGCCGTCATTTTGTTGATCGTGCTGGTGTTTCCCCAAGGAATAGCAGGCTTCGCTGCTGCGCTCATGCAACGCGGGAGGCAGTCATGAGCCTGCTTGAGGTCCGGCAACTAAGCAAGCGCTTCGGCGGCAATATCGCCGTCGATGAAGTCAGCTTCGTTTTGAATCCGGGCGAATTGCTGGCACTGATCGGGCCCAATGGCGCGGGTAAATCGACCACTTTCAACATGATGGGAGGGCAGTTGCCTGCATCACAGGGATCGGTAAAGCTCGACGGTAAAGAGCTGCTGGGCCTGAGCTCCCGCAACATTGCGCATCAGGGCGTTGGCCGCACCTTCCAGATTGCAGCAACGTTTGCGTCTTTGTCCGTTGTCGAGAACGTGCAAATGGCTTTGCTGTCCCATCATCGACGCATATTTTCGTTCTGGCGCCCCGCGGCCGGGCTGTATCGGGATGAGGCCATGCATTTGCTCGGACAGGTCAACATGCAGGATCAGGCCGAACGGCCCTGCAGCGAGCTGGCCTATGGCGACGTGAAGCGGGTGGAACTGGCCATGAGTCTGGCGGGCAATCCGCGTGTCCTGCTCATGGATGAGCCCACGGCCGGGATGGCACCTGCCGAGCGCCATGCACTCGTGGGTCTGGTCAAGGAGCTGGTTGTGCAGCGCCAGCTTGCCGTGCTGTTTACCGAGCACAGCATGGATGTGGTGTTTGCGCACGCTGATCGCGTTATTGTGCTGGCGCGCGGCAAGCTGATTGCGCAAGGCAGTGTCGATGAGGTGCGTCAGCACCCCAAGGTTCAGGAAGTGTATTTTGGCAGTGGCAAAACCATGGGTCCCGATATTTTGCAGGAGGGCGCATGAGCCCGGTGAGCGACGACAGCCAGCCCGTTCTGTCGGTATCGGGCCTTGACGCCTGGTATGGTGCTGCGCATATATTGCATGGCCTGAGTCTGGAAGTGAAACGCGGCGAGGTCGTTGGCTTGATGGGGCGCAATGGTGCCGGCAAATCCACTACGCTCAAGGCCATAATGGGCTTGCTGGCCCGGCGTCGTGGGCGTGTTTCCTTCATGGGACAAGAGCTTGGCCAGCGCCAGTCATACGAAATCGCCCGCATGGGGCTGGGCTATGTGCCTGAAGAAAGACGCATATTTACCGAGCTGACGGTCAGGGAGAACCTGATCACCGGGCAGCAGGCCGGCAGGACATGGCCCGATGGCACGCCTGGTTTGAACTGGACATTCGATTCAGTATTCGAGCTGTTTCCCCCGTTGGCCGATATGCAGCAGCGGCCAGCCGGATCCATGAGCGGCGGTGAGCAGCAGATGCTGGCTGTGGCACGCACCCTGATGGGCAATCCTTATTGCCTGTTGCTCGACGAACCCTCGGAAGGTGTGGCTCCGTTAATCGTCGAGCAAATGGCCGAGATGATTCTGGCGCTGAAGGCGCGCGGGGCCAGTGTGCTGCTGTCTGAACAAAACATTCATTTTGCACAGCTGGTGTCGGATCGCGCCTATGTGCTGGAAAAGGGCGTGATTCGTTATAGCGGCACGATGCAGGAGCTGGCTGGCGACGAAGCCGTACGCCGGGAGCATCTGGCGCTGTAGCCCGCGCCAGGCAGCCCCGCGCCAGGCGCCTCAGGCAACCTTGTTAAGCAAGCCGGCCTGCCGGTAGCTTTCCAGCAGCTGCATGCGGCGCGCCTGGGCTTGCAGCAGATTCTTTTCCTTGACGTGACCAAAGCCACGAATATCGTCGGGAAGACTGGCGAGCTCTATCGCAGCAGCCAGATTCTGGTCTGTCAGACTTTTCTCGAACTCATCGATCAGGTCGAAATAGTCGCTGATCAGCTGGCGCTCCTGGCGCCGCTCATGAGTTTTGCCAAAAGGATCCAGTGCCGTGCCGCGCAGGCCTTTGGCACGCGCAAGAATCTTGAAAACCGACATGACCCAGGGCCCGTATTTTGTCTTGATGAGCTCGCCCTTTTCATTCTTCTTCGCCAGCAGGGGCGGAGCCAGATGGAAATTCAGCTGATAGTCCTTGCCTGGTTCGCCTTCGAATTGCGCACGCAACTTTTCAGTGAAGGCCGGGTCGGTATATAGCCGGGCGACTTCGTATTCATCTTTGTAGGCCATGAGCTTGGCCAGGTTGCGCGCCACTGCGCGCGTAAGGCGCAGGCCACGGGCGGTTGCCAGGCCTGCTTCACGCTCTCGTATTTTTTCCACTGCGGCCTGATACCGATCGGCATAGGCTGCATTCTGGTAATCGCTCAGCCAGTTGATGTTGCGCTTGATCAGGGTATCAAGTGATTCAGGCAGCGAGACGACCTGAGCCGGGGCTGGAGCCGGCATGATGGCCTGCGCACCCAGATGCGCGGCTGCGCGTCCCCATTCGAATGCAGCCAGGTTTTTCTCGACCATGACGCCATTCAGTTCGATGGCCCGGACCAGGCTTTCATGCGCCAGCGGTACCCAGCCTTTTTGCCAGGCGTACCCCAGCAGCAGCGGGTTGGCATAGATGGCATCGCCCATCAAGTGCACGGCCAGCGCATTGGCGTCCAGGAAGTTGCAGTGTGAACCTATGGATTGAGTCAGCCCGCTTTCGACGGCGGCTTGCGGATACTGCCAGCTTGCGTTCCGGATGACATCGGCAGTGGGAACGGCTGCGCTGTTGACAACGGCATAGCTGACTTCTTTCTGGGCTTTGGACAGTACTTCTGCAGAGCTGGTCACGATGGCATCGCAGCCTATGATGAGCGCGGCTTCGCCGGTCGCAATGCGTGTTGCGTGAAGTTCATCGGGCTGGCTGGCAATTTGTACGTGACTGAGCACGGCGCCGCCTTTTTGGGCCAGACCGGCCATGTCGAGCACGGTGACGCCTTTGTTTTCCAGGTGGGCGGCCATGCCCAGCAGCCCGCCTATCGTGACTACGCCGGTGCCGCCTATGCCGGTGATAAGTATGCCGTAGCTGCCTTGCAGGGCTGGTAGTACGGGCAGGGGCAAAGGTGTGTCTTGTACGTTGGCAGCGCCTGTCGTTGGTCTGGGCTTGCGAACCTGGGCACCCTCGGCCGTAATAAAGCTGGGACAGAAACCATTTGTACAGGAAAAATCTTTATTGCAGGAAGACTGATTGATCTTGCGCTTGCTGCCTTTGGGCGTATTGAGCGGCTCGACTGAAAGACAGTTGGACTTGACCGAGCAGTCGCCACAGCCTTCACAGACCTCGTCATTGATGAAGACCCGGCGGGCGGGATCAGGGTAGGCGCCGCGCTTGCGGCGCCGGCGCTTTTCGGTGGCACAGGTCTGGTCGTACACCAGTACCGTGGTGCCTTCGATCTCGCGCAGTTCACGCTGCACGCGATCGAGCTCGTCGCGGTGATAGACCGGCGGATTGCCCACCAGTGACACGCCTTTGTATTTCTCGGGTTCGTCGGTCACCACTACAATTTTGCGGGCACCTTCGGCATGAACCTGGGCAATCACATCAGTGACCTTAAGTATGCCGTCTACGGGCTGCCCGCCAGTCATGGCCACGGCATCGTTGTACAAAATCTTGTAGGTGATGTTGGAATTGGCTGCGATCGAAGCCCGTATCGCCAGTATGCCGGAGTGGAAATAAGTGCCGTCGCCCAGATTGGCAAACACATGCTTTTCGCGGGTAAACGACTTCTGGCCTATCCATGCCGCGCCTTCGCCCCCCATATGACTGAAAGTCTCGGTGTTGCGATCCATCCAGATGGTCATGTAGTGGCAGCCTATGCCGGCCAGAGCGCGTGAACCTTCGGGTACGCGCGTGGAGGTATTGTGCGGACAGCCTGAACAGAACCAGGGCTTGCGATCGATGGTTGCCTGCGTGCCGGCCAGTTCCTTGTCTTTGGCGTCGATAATGGCAATGCGCGCGGCAATGCGCGCACGCAGCTCGGCCGGCAGATCGGATTTTTCAAGACGGCGCGCAATGGCGCGGGCGATCAAGGCCGGTGACAGCTCGCCACGGGCCGGCAGCAGCCATTGGCCACGCGGCACTGACCATTCCCCGCCTGAGTTGTCTTTTTCGTCGAACTTGCCATAGACACTGGGACGCACATCGTCGCGCCAGTTGTACAGTTCTTCCTTGAGCGCATATTCGAGTATCTGGCGCTTTTCCTCGACCACCAGAATCTCTTCCAGGCCGGTCGCAAACTCGCGTGCATCCTGGGCATTCAATGGCCACACGCAGCCCACCTTCATAAGGCGTATGCCGATCGCGGCACAGGTCGTTTCGTCCAGCCCCAGGTCGGCCAGCGCCTGGCGGGTATCAAGGTAAGCCTTGCCGGCAGTCATGATGCCCAGGCGAGGGCGGGGGGAATCGATAACGACGCGATTCAGCTTGTTCGCACGCGTATAGGCCAGGGCCGCATACCACTTGTAGTCCATCAGCCGGGCCTCTTGTTCGAGCGGCGGATCGGGCCAGCGTATGCTCAGGCCGTCGGGAGGCAGTATAAAGTCGTCGGGGATGACGATGCGGGTGCGATCGGGATCGATCTCGACCGACGCCGTTGATTCGACGACTTCGGTTACGCATTTCATGGCCACCCACAGGCCGGAGTACCGGCTCATGGCCCAGCCATGCAGGCCGTAGTCCAGGTATTCCTGAACGTTTGACGGGTACAGCACCGGAATGCCTGCAGACAGCAGATCATGCTCGGACTGGTGGGCGACGGTGGAGGATTTGGCGCCGTGGTCATCGCCCGCCAGCACCAGTACGCCACCGTGCCGGGATGTACCCGCCGAGTTGGCGTGCTTGAAGACATCCATGGACCGATCCACCCCCGGCCCCTTGCCATACCACATGCCGAATACGCCATCGTGCGTGGCATCGGGATAAAGCGCGACCTGCTGCGTGCCCCATACCGAGGTAGCTGCCAGGTCTTCGTTCAATCCTGGCTGGAAGACGATGTCGTGGTCTTGCAGATGCTGCCTGGCTTTCCATAAGGCCTGATCCAGGGCACCCAGGGGCGAGCCGCGATAACCCGAAATAAAGCCCGCGGTGTTCAGGCCGGCAAGTTGATCCCGTGCTTTCTGCAGCATGGGCAGACGCACCAGCGCCTGGGTACCGCTCATATAAGCGCGGCCACGCTCGAGCGTGTACTTGTCGTCCAGCGTAACGGTGGCCAGTTTCGATAATGCTGCCTGATCCTGGGGGGCGTTCATTAGAGGTGTCTCCTGTGTTTCACGTTCTGCCCCTAGTGTATGCACTTCCCGACTACGGCACCAGAGCAATCCCTACACGTACCTGACCATCACTGCGCTGGTTATACCCAAGCAATGTTTCACCATAGCCTTCGAAGTACTGAACATGCAGGTAGCCGTTCATATTCAGGAATGTACGTTTCAAAGGCCATGCCGCTTCTATCTGAGTCATGTTGTGGCCGCTGCTGCCGTGCCGGTACAGGCCGGTGAGCACCAGACCGTTATCTTGCGCATAGCGCAGCTGCCAGTCGACATTGCCGGCGTAGTCGCGGTAGTCGGGATTATGATCCCCGCCGCCGAAATAGCCTTTGATGCGCGGTGCGAAAGTCAGCGTGCTGCCGCCATCGAAACGATAGTTCAGCTCCGGCTGTATATAACCGTAGTTCACAGAACGCGAATCCTCGTCGCTTTTGCCATTGGATTCATGTTGTATGCCGCTGGCCAGGCCCACAAACCAGTTCTTGCTTGGCGATTGCCACAAGGCATCTTTGCGCCAGAACAGGCTGGGTTTGAAAGAGGTATCTACAAACGGGTAGGAGTCTGAATCCAGATCCCAAAGTGCTGTTTGCGTGTAGCCAAGATAAAGATGATCAAGGAATTCAGGATTTTCCGGATCGTCAGGCGTAAACAGCCTGTATTTGAAGCTGATCTGGTATCGGGCGTTCTTGCCGTTCTTGGTGCCGAAGTCGAAGTAGATCGGCTCATAGGCGGAAATGGCATTGCGGAATCTGTCGAACGCTGGCGACGATGAGGTTGAGGCCAGCTGGCGGGTCGAGTTCACGGCCGGACCCTGTTCAACCGAGGCGCCGGTAGCAGCAACCACGTTGTCGGGCAGGGGGGGATCGCTGAGCGAGCCGCTGCCGGCGGCACCGGCATCAATGACCGGCACTGCCGCAGGCGTACCGGCGATCAGGCTGTTTTCCCTGGGGCTGGTATCCAGCGCCAGCAAGGTGGCGTCACCTTCGATGTTCACCGCTTGCAAGCCTTGCGCTTCGGTGGGGACGACGGCGCGCCAGGACAGCTTGATAAAGTTGTTGACAGGTATGCTGATTGCGGCGGGTGCACCTTCCAGGTAAGCCAGGCTACGTATGGTCTGGCCACTTTCATTGCGCCATTGCAAGACCAGATTCCCGGGTGCAGTCCAGCTCATGACACTGTCGGTATCATTGAACAGTACTGCACGTACGTTAACGGTTTCGCCTGGAACAGCGTGGGTTTGTTGCAGCCGGTAGCTGATGCCGGCAGTAGCGGTTGCGCACAGAAGCAGCGTGCCCAGCAGGGCCACGCAAACTTTTATTATGCGCACTTGGCGAAATAGATATGCCATAAAATGCGGATGTTGGTAGTAAGACGAAATAGACTGTAGCATCGGGTGGGAATGTTTGCGCTACCTAATGTAAAATGCGCCCTCACACCAAATCAATGCGACGTTAGCTCAGTTGGATAGAGCACGGGCCTTCTAAGCCCGGGGTCAGGGGTTCGAACCCTCTACGTCGCACATCTTCTTCGTTGAAAGCGCGCCTTCACAGTGCTTTTTTCCGCAGCTAACAAAACGAACATGCCCTTAACGCCTCCTCGTTTTGCTTGCGTGCCTGTTCCGCCAAATAGTCCAGAAACACCTTCGAGCGCTCGGGTATGAACTTGCGACTGGGCAGGGCAGCATACATGGCCAGCCGTCCGGTGATCCATGGGTTCAGCACCCTGACCATCTCGCCGCGCGCCAGATAAGGCGCGACGATATCGAGCGCGACCGACGTAATGCCGGCCCCGTCCAGCGTGGCACGCAACAAGGTATCCGTATGATTGGCGACGAGTACCGGGGCAACACTTACTTCAACAACGTTGTCGGGATCCACGTCTTGCCAGATGCGCCAGGCTCGCAGCGGTGCGCCCGGGGATTTCAGCCGCAGGCAGTCGTGCGCAGCCAGATCAGCGGGCTGCTTCAGCGTTCCTTTTCTGGCTATATAGCTTGGTGACGCGACCATAATGACTTCTGATTCGATTATCTTTCGGGCCACGATATCTGCATCAAATCCGGCAGCTACCCCCAGCAAGGTTATGTCGTAGTCTTCAATGGGTGGCTCACGGTGCGTCTCTACGTCGATGTCGACCATGATGCCGGGGTGATGCTGACGAAAGCCTGATAGCAGCGGCGCCAGCACATAGCTGGCCAGCACGGGTTGCGTATGAACACGCAAGCGCCCGGCAAGCTCACGCGTGTGTGCGCTTGCGATACCATCCGCTTCCTCGACATCCTGGAGAATCTGGCGTACTCGCTCAAGATAGGCTGCTCCTGCTTCGGTGAGCGAGACGCGCCGCGTTGTGCGTTGAAAGAGCCGTGTGCCAAGGTGGGTCTCAAGTTCAGCGATCAGGCGCGTGACCACGGGCGGCGACACATCCAGTGCACGTGCAGCAGCTGCGAATCCACCTTCGTCGGCCACCCGTTCGAAAACCTGCATGGCAAGCAAGTGATCCAAATTGTTCTCCTGTAGATGTCTATATTATTTCATATTTAGAAATAGTATATATCATTCCAGCATATTTATTCAATTATCAGGAAGTATTAAAGTTACTCCATCGACGAAATCAACGGTAAACACCTCGCCGACTTTCTACCGGAACAAGCTGATCCCAGCATTTCGGCCAATCATTGAATCCAAGGAGCTAACATCATGACACGCACTCAACTTTCCCGGCCAGGATAACGTGGCGTCCAAAAGCCGTGAGCAGGTTCTGGCCGAACTGGATGCAGCCAAGCAAAACGGCTCCTTCGATCGCTACATCGCGGCGTAAAGCGGAGCTTTGCTTGTCACAAGGGCGGGATGCGAAAGTATTGGCTTTTCATCTTGCCACGGAATAAAAGGAAGCTTAAGCTCGCTTAGGCAGTAACCGTTATTCTCACTACCAACCTGAAGGAATCATATGGCTAAAATACTTGTGCTCTATCATTCAATGTATGGTCATATCGAGACCATGGCGCAGAAAGTGGCCGAGGGGGCCGGCAGCGTCGCTGGTGCCGAAGTCACTATCAAGCGTGTGCCGGAAACCATGCCCGAAGAAGCCTTCAGGAATGCGGGAGGCAAGGTTGACCAGGCAGCGCCTGTTGCCGCTCCGACCGAACTGGGCGACTACGACGCCATCATCATCGGCACCCCGACCCGTTTCGGCAATATGTCCGGGCAAATGCGCAACTTCCTGGATCAAACGGGTGGTCTCTGGGCCAAGGGCGCTCTGGCCGGTAAGGTCGCCAGCGTGTTCACCTCTACAGGTACCGGTGGTGGCCAGGAAATGACTATTACATCCACCTGGACGACGCTTGCCCATCACGGCATGATTATTGTGCCTATCGGCTATACCACGCCGGCACTGTTCGATACCTCAAAGGTGCGCGGCGGCACGCCTTACGGCGCCTCCACCATTGCCGGTGGCGACGGTTCGCGCCAGCCTAGCGCCGAAGAGCTTGAAATCGCCCGCCATCAGGGTGCGCACGTTGCGCAGATTGCAGTCAAGCTAAAGGGCTGATCCATAAGTTAATCAGTTAACCAGCTTGCTTCCCGGGAAGCAAGCTGGTCTTGTTTGCTGCGCTATGCGGCAAATCACCGCTTTGCGGCTTTTTCCGCAACCGGCAGTCCGGCTTTCTTCCAGGCCGTGAAACCACCTTCAATATGACTTACCCGTGTCAGGCCCATGTCAACCAGCGCGGCGGCGGCCAGGCTTGAGCGCCAGGCAGACGCGCAATAAAGAACGAATTCTTTATCTTCGGCAAAAGTCGGTTTGTGGTAGGGGCTGTCGGGATCGACCCAGAACTCCAGCATGCCGCGCGGAGCATGAAAAGCATTGGGGATCATGCCTTCGCGTTCAAGTTCCCGCACATCGCGAATATCCACAAAAACGGCATCAGGGTTATCCAGCCTGGCTTTCGCCTCGTCAAGTGACAACGTGTTGATTCGCTCCCGCGCCTCGGCGATCAGATCTTTGATTCCTTTCGTAACCGGCATCTTCGTTTCCTTTGTTGGGTGTACCAGGTTGCTGCTATGTTGATTCTAAGCCAACAACGTTTATTTGCCGCCATACATCATTTGCTGGAAGGGTTTTGAAGCGCCAAGCCTGCCCGAAAGCTCGCTGGCGGCCTTCAGCAGCAGGCGCTCAAAGCGCTTGGCATTCACGGTACGTAAACGTTCCGAAGGGCCGGCCAGTGTAAGGGCTCCTGCAAAACGATCCTCGACTCCGATGATGGGCAGACTCCATGATGACGTGTATGGGTCCCGGATGCCACAAGAAAAATAAGGGAGCGGGCTATCGTCGGTGGTTTGCAGCTGCGCCCACTTCTTGAAGACGCGGCCGGTGGCAGAGTCGTCTGGTGTCATGACACTGCCGGCCAGAACATTGGGATGCAACCCTTCGTGAGGCTGCGCGCGGAAAAGGCACAAGCGCGTTCCGGTTTCAGCACCCTCGACGTAGTAGGCGGTACTTTCGCCGGTGTCCGCCGATAACTGTTCCAGTACCGGCATGACCGCACCGGATAAATCGAAGCTTCGTTGATAGACCCGGCCCAGAAACAGCAGGCGAGGGCCAGGAGAATAGCGGCCGTCGTTTCCACGGACTGCGTAGCCGCAACGCACCAGCGAGTTCAGCAGACGAAAAATAGTCGTCTTGTGCAATGGCAGGCGCTCTGCAAAATCGGCCAGGCTCAGCTTTTCGCTACCTGGCTTGAAACAATCGAGCACTGAAAGTGCACGTTCAACTGCGATAACGCCGTCATTACTCATATTCTTACCCCTTGATTCCATGCTTGTTTATCTTTATGGTTGTACTGTATACAACGTCATTGTACAAAACTACAATGCTCTGGTTGATTAATTTATTGTTCAGAAAAGGACTCAAGACCATGTCATCATCTATCGTTGTAGTCACCGCGCATGTCGGCGATTTTGTATGGCGTTGTGGTGGGGCCATGGCCACGCATGCAGCACAGGGCTACGACGTACATCTTGTGTGCCTGAGCTTTGGCGAAAATGGCGAATCAAACCTGATCTGGAAGGAAGAGGGTGCATCGCGCGACAAGGTCAAGGAAGCCAGACGCGCAGAGGCTCTTGAGGCCGCCAGGCTGCTGGGTGCAAGCAGTTCCGTGTTCTACGATCTGGGTGACTACCCGCTGACCATCACTCCGGAAGTGATTGATCGTCTGTCGCGTGCGTTCCGGCAATATCGGCCCAGTCTGGTCATTACGCATCCCGAGAAAGATCCGTCCAATCTGGATCATTGCCGTACCTTCGAAGCCGTGCTTTTGGCTCGCATGAAGGCGATCGCTCCCGGGCACGGAAATGACTTCATCAAGCCGCCACAGGTACTGTGTTTCGAGCCGCATCAGTCAGAGCTGTGCGGGTTCAAGCCCAATATGCTGCTCGACATCACCAGCGTATGGGATAAAAAGAAGGCAGCCATGGAAACCATGCAGGCCCAACGCAATCTTTGGGGCTATTACGAACGGGTCGGCTTGCAGCGTGGCGCACAGGCCGGACGCCGTGCCAGTACCGGTCAGCTGTATGGCGAAGCCTATCAAAGCATATTTCCTTCGGTGCATACATCGTTCATATCCAACTGAATCAGGACAGACATGACAGAGCTGATAAACCAGGATTCCGGTCGGGCGGCCGACGAATGGCTGACCAGTACCTTGCTTGCAGACCGTGGTGCCCAGGTGCTTGCCAGCCGGATCAAACCGGTGCGTCCGGGTGCCCGACTGCACGGACGTGCCTTGACCATATCGGTGCCTGAAGGCGACAACCTTGCCATTCATGCCGCTCTGGCCATGGCCAGGGCCGGGGATGTCCTTGTGATCGACGGCGCGGCATATGCCGAGCGGGCACTGATGGGAGGCATTATGTGCACCCAGGCAGCCAAAGTCGGCATAGCCGGCATAGTCATTGATGGCGCCGTTCGTGATGTGGCCGAGTTGCGGGCAATGGACTTGCCGGTATTCGCCATTGCCGCGGTGCCTGCCGGCCCGACCAAGAACGGCCCAGGCAGCATCTTGCGCCCGATAGATTGCGGTGGTGTTTCGATTAATCCGGGTGACTGGATCTTTGCGGACGATGACGGTGTTGTGGCCTACGCGCACAGTAACCGCAGCAGCCTGATCGAGGCAGCCCATGAGAAGTACATGGCGGAACAAAAGCGGCTTGCCGCCATAGCAAGCGGTGTGTTGACACCCCCGTGGCTACGGGATGCACTGGACGAAAGCCCGATAGATACGGCTTCGCGTCCTGATTTTTAGCAGCTGAACAAACCGAGTTTAGGAGACTTTATGATGAAACTACACAAGATAATCGTTGCTGCAGCCTTGTCGTTTGCCACGCTTGGCGCACATGCCCAGGAAAGCTACCCGGATCGGCCGATACGCATGATCATTCCGTTCGCCGCCGGCGGCCCGGCCGATATGGTTGGGCGTGAAGTCGCGCAGTTGCTGAGCCAGGAGCTGGGTCAGACGGTTGTTGTGGCCAATGCTGGCGGCGGACATGGTGTGCCGGCGCTGAACCAGTTGCTTGGGGCGCCTGCCGATGGCTATACCTTGCTTATGCCGGCATCGGGCAATATGACGATTCCGTCCAAGGCAATGGAGGGCAAGGATGTGCTCAATCTGCTCGATCCCGTCAGCCAGGTCACGCAAAGTCCGCACGTGCTGGTGGTCAGCAAGTCCATCCCCGTTACGTCGGTTCAGGAGCTGATCGATTACGCCAAGGCCAACCCGGGCAAAGTCAATTTTGGGTCGGCAGGCGTAGGCGGTGTGGCCCACCTTGCCATGGAAATGTTCAAGGACCAGGCTGATGTTGATGTCGTTCACGTACCGTACCGTGGAACATCAAAAGCGGTCATTGATCTTGGTGCGGGTCAGGTTCATGCGCTGTTCAGCAGCATGCCGTCGTTGAAGCCCATGATAGACCGCGGCGCCGTCACGCCCATAGGCATGAGCGCGGCTAGTTCAGGCTCCGAGACATCCAGGCTGCCCGTGATTTCCGAAGCCGGTTTGCCCAATCTTGAATATACGACGTGGTACGGTGTGTTCGCCAAGAAAGGCACGCCCCAGGATATCATCCAGAAGCTGAACCAGGCTGTCGCCAAAGTCGTTGCCAACCCCGAGCTGAACAAGAAGTTCGAGCCTCAGGGTGTGGAGTTCGTGGCCAGCACGCCCGAAGAACTGGCCGCCCTGGTACGCAAGGACAGCGCCAAGTGGCAAAAAATCATTGCCGAAGCCGGGATCGTGATCGAATAAACAGGCACAGGTGGCTTGAACGCCACCGGCCTTACTCCTAAAAAACACTTTCTTCCAGCGTTTCTTCGAGCTTCAGGTGATCCACTATGGTTGCCTGAGGCTTTTTCTTGCCGGCAAAAGTGCATTCATGGTCTATCAGGTCCTTGTACTTGCAGCCGGCCATCAGTGCGCACTGCTGGAACAGCTCACTGACCCAATCCACGAAAACCCGTACCTTGGGTGACAAATGCCGGTTGTGCAAATAGACCACTGAAATGGGTTGGGGCGGTGGCGTCCATTCCGTCAGGATCTCGCGCAACTGGCCGGACGCCAGCAGCGGCGCCACCATATAGCGGGATGGCTGGATCAGGCCAAAGCCGTTGACGCCGCATTGCACATAGGCCTCGGCATCGTTGACCGATACGCTGCCGTTGACCTGTATCTCGCGCGGCTTGCCATCGACCATGAAAGACCAGTCTATGACACGCCCTGTACGAGCTGAAAAATAATGAACGGCGTGGTGGTTGGCCAGATCCTCAATGTTCTGCGGTTCACCGTAACGCTCGAGATACGCGGGGGATGCACAGGTGATGCCCTCGAACGTGCCGATACGGCGTGCAACCATGCTGGAGTCTTCCAGCTCGCCCACGCGTATCGCGCAGTCGACGGCATCGCGCACCATATCGACGGCTCTGTCGCCCATGCCGATAGCCAATTCAATGTCGGGATAGCGCGTATGAAAATCGCACAGAGCCGGAACAAGGATCAGGCGGCCTATTGACGGTGGCGTGTCTATGCGCAGGCGTCCGCTTGGGCCCCGGGTTACGTCCCGGAAAGATGCGTCCATATCTTCGATGTCGGCCAATATTTGTGCGCAACGCTCGTAATAGGCAGCGCCATCCGGGGTCAGGCTAAGGCGGCGCGTCGTGCGGTTCAGCAGCCGTAGCTTCAGGCTTCGCTCCAGGCTCTGAATAGTTGTCGTCACGGTTGAGCGGGGTAAGCCCAGAGAGTCGGCAGCCAGCGTGAAACTGTTGGCGTCGACGACGCGGGTAAAGACTTGCATGGCCTGGAATCTATCCATACTGCACTCCAGATTGTTCGTTTGAGACGAATAGTGATAGCGAAAAATAAGTATTTAACTGTTTTTCCAAAAAATAAATAATACATCCTCTTCTTGATCGCGGATAGCAATCAATTGCAAAAGTTTCCCGATCTCTTCAGTCAAAGGATTTCGTCATGTCTTTATTGCGCAAACCATACGCGCTGGTGGTGGTCGCCGTTGTCGTGCTGGGCGGGGGCGCCGCGTGGTTCCATCTGCAAACCGGAGATGCCGTTGCGGCACTCACACCACCGCCCAGCCCGGCGGTGGCGGTCGATGTTGCACAGGTCAGCAGCCGCAACATCACCGACTGGCGTGAATATTCGGGCCGTCTCGAGGCTGTGGAGCGGGTGCAGATACGGCCCCTGGTATCGGGCACCATCACACAGGTGCACTTCCAGGATGGCAGCCTGGTTCAGGCTGGCGATGTGCTTTTCACCGTTGATCCCCGGCCTTACCAGGCAACGGTAGACCGGGCGCGCGCCGAGCTGGCTGCGGCCAAGGCACGCAAGGCCTATGCGAGTACCGACCTTGCGCGTGCAAGGCGCTTGCTGGAAAAGAATGCGATTGCCAGGCGGGATTTCGAGCAGAAGCGTAATGCATCGCAAGTCGCAGCAGCTGAAGCCCTGGCGGCCCAGGCGGCGCTGGCTTCGGCCGAACTCGACCTGGAGCACACGCAAATTGTGGCGCCGGTTTCGGGTCGGGTGTCACGCGCCGAAGTTACGGAGGGCAATATCGTTGCCGCCGGAACTGCAGCACCGCCCCTCACGACCCTGGTGTCGGTCGACAAAATGTATGCCTCGTTCGAGGTGGACGAACAAAGCTTTCTGTCATTCGTGAATCCGGCTCAAAGCAGGCCAAACGGGCAGGCATCGGTATCCATGGGTTTGAGCAATGAACAAGGCTTTCCGCGGCATGGCAAGGTCGCATCAGTTGATAACAGGCTGGACATCTCATCGGGAACAATACGGGTGCGTGCAGTGTTCGATAACGAAGATGGCAGCCTGGTGCCCGGGCTATACGCGCGCATCCGGCTGGATGGCGGCGCACCGAGGCCCGCAGTGCTGGTCGAAGAAACGGCCATCGGCACGGATCAGGACAAACGGTTCGTGGTGGTTGTCGATGAGCAGAACAACACAGCCTATCGGGAAGTCCGGCTGGGGGCGCTTCGGGAAGGTTTGCGTGTGGTCGAAGCCGGACTTGCTCCGGGCGAGCGCATCGTCGTCAACGGCTTGCAAAGAATACGGCCTGGCGATGCCGTAACGCCGCAAACGGGGCTGGCCCAAAGCGAAGAGCGACTGGCTGCGGCCAGCCCCGCGGATGTAGCGGCACCTGCTGACAAAAACAAAGCGGCTTCCTGATCTGGACCCACCATGAATATTTCCAAATTCTTTATCGATCGCCCGATTTTTGCGGGCGTACTTTCCGTCCTTATCTTGCTGGCCGGTGGCCTGGCCATGTTCCAGCTGCCCATATCGGAGTACCCCGAGGTGGTGCCGCCGTCCGTGGTGGTGCGGGCTCAATTCCCGGGCGCCAACCCCAAGGTGCTGGCCGAGACGGTTGCCGCTCCGCTTGAAGAGTCCATCAACGGTGTGGAAGACATGATGTACATGCAGTCGCAGGCCAATAGCGACGGCAATCTGGTCGTTACCGTGAATTTCCATCTGGGTGTCGACCCGGACAAGGCCCAGCAACTGGTGCAGAACCGGGTGACCCAGGCGTTGCCGCGTTTGCCTGAAGAAGTGCAGCGGCTGGGCGTAACGACCACCAAATCATCCCCGACGCTGACCATGGTGGTGCATCTGATTTCACCCGATCAGCGCTACGACACGACCTATCTGCGCAATTATGCGGTTCTGAATGTGAAGGACAGGCTTGCGCGCATCCAGGGGGTGGGTGAAGTGCAGGTCTGGGGTGCAGGGGATTATTCCATGCGGATCTGGCTGGATCCCGGCAAGATGGCGCAACGCAACCTGACTGCAACGGATGCGGTTGCGGCCATCAGGGAGCAGAACGTACAGGTGGCGGCGGGGGTGATCGGTGCTTCGCCGACGACTTCCGACGTGGCCCTGCAGTTGTCGGTCAATGCACAAGGGCGATTGCAGACCAAAGACCAGTTCGCCGATATTATTCTGAAGACATCCGCCGATGGCGGGGTCACGCGGCTGGGTGACGTCGCCCGCATCGAGTTGGGCGCCGCGCAGTACGGCCTGCGTGCGCTGCTGGATAATCAACCGGCGGTGGGTATTGCCATCATGCAGTCACCCGGCTCGAATGCGCTGGAGATCTCGGACCAGGTGCGCGCGGTCATGGACGAGCTGTCGGCCGACTTTCCTGCATCATTGGAAAGCCGCATTATGTATGATCCCACGCAGTTCGTGCGATCCAGCATTAAGGCGGTCGTGATGACCTTGCTGGAAGCCATAGCACTGGTGGTGCTGGTGGTGATCGTCTTTCTGCAGACCTGGCGAGCGTCCATAATTCCTTTGCTGGCCGTGCCGGTGTCCATTATCGGGACTTTCTCGCTGTTGCTGGCGTTCGGCTATACGATCAACGCGCTATCGCTCTTTGGTCTGGTGCTGGCCATAGGTATTGTGGTCGACGATGCCATTGTCGTGGTCGAGAACGTAGAGCGCAATATCGCTGCCGGCTTGTCGCCGCGCGATGCCACTTACCGGGCCATGCGTGAAGTCAGCGGCCCGATTATTGCGATTGCGCTGACGCTGGTGGCTGTGTTTGTGCCCCTGGCGTTCATGACCGGACTGAGCGGTCAGTTCTTCAAGCAGTTTGCCATGACGATTGCCATCTCGACCGTCATCTCTGCGATCAACTCCCTGACACTGTCACCTGCACTGGCTGCGCTGCTGTTAAAAGGGCATGACGAGAAGCCGGATTGGCTGACCCGGGTCATGAACCGCTACCTGGGCGGATTTTTCGACCGCTTCAACCGGTTCTTCAAGCGCTCGTCTGATCACTACGCCACAGGCGTTGCAGGCACCATAGGGCGCAAGGCCTCGACACTGGGTGTGTATGTGTTGCTGGTGGCGCTGACAGCAGGCATTTCCTATGTTGTGCCGGGTGGCTTCGTTCCTGCACAGGACAAGCAATATCTGATCAGTTTTGCTCAGTTGCCCAGCGGCGCCTCGCTCGATCGCACCGAGGATGTCATACGCAAGATGTCCGATATCGCGTTGAAGCAGCCGGGCGTGGAAAGCGCCATTGCTTTTCCAGGGTTGTCGATTAATGGTTTTACCAATAGTTCAAGTGCCGGCATCGTCTTTGTGACGCTTGATCCCTTTGAGCAGAGGAAGGACGAGATGCTGTCAGCCAGCAATATTGCGGCTGCACTTGGCAAGCAGTATGGAGCAATCAAGGATTCGTTCATTGCCGTGTTCCCGCCGCCGCCCATCATGGGCCTGGGTACTGTCGGTGGATTCAAGCTGCAGCTGGAAGATCGCGCAGCGCTGGGCTACGAGCAGATGGATGCGGTGACCAAGCAATTTCTGGCCAAGGCGGCAGAAGCGCCTGAGCTGGGCCCTGCTTTTTCCAGCTATCAGATCAACGTGCCACAGCTCGATGTGGCGCTGGATCGTGTCAAGGCCAAGCAACTGGGTATTCCCGTTGACGACGTGTTCGACACCATGCAGATATATCTGGGCTCGCTGTACGTCAATGACTTCAACCGCTTCGGACGCGTATATCAGGTAAGGGCGCAGGCCGATGCACAGTTCCGTGCACATCCGGAAGATATCCTTCAGCTTGAAACGCGCAGCAGTAATGGCCGCATGGTGCCCTTGTCGGCGGTGGCCTCGGTATCGCCCAGTTTCGGCCCGGAAATGGTTGTGCGCTACAACGGCTACACGGCAGCCGACATCAACAGCGGACCGGCGCCCGGGTATTCATCTGACCAGGCCCAGGCTGCCGCCGAACGCATCGCGCAAGAAGTCATGCCGCGTGGCGTGAAGTTTGAATGGACGGATCTGACCTACCAGCAGATTCTGGCCGGCAATGCGGGCGTGTGGGTGTTTCCCATCAGTGTGCTGCTGGTTTTTCTGGTGCTGGCCGCGCTATATGAAAGCCTGACGCTGCCGCTGGCAGTGATCCTGATCGTTCCCATGAGTATTCTGGCCGCCCTGACAGGTGTCTGGCTGACTGGCGGGGACAACAATATCTTTACGCAGATCGGCCTGATGGTGCTGGTGGGCCTGGCGTGCAAGAACGCCATTCTTATCGTGGAGTTTGCCCGTGAACTGGAGTTGCAGGGTATGAGCATTATCAAGGCTGCCACCGAAGCCAGCCGCTTGCGCCTGCGTCCCATCCTGATGACGTCGATTGCTTTCATCATGGGCGTGGTGCCTTTGGTTATCGCCACCGGCGCCGGCTCCGAGATGCGCCAGGCCATGGGTGTGGCCGTGTTCTTCGGCATGTTGGGTGTGACGCTGTTCGGGCTGTTCCTGACCCCGGTTTTCTATGTGGTGCTGCGCAGCCTGCAGCGCGCACCGCTGAAAGCGGCCGGCACGCACGAGGCGCCGGTCATAGCGACTCAAGAATAATGGAATGATTATGAAACGATTACGTTTGAGCCTTACCAGTTTGGCCATGGCCCTGTTCCTGGCTGGATGCGCAGTGGGACCAGATTATCAGCGGCCCGAGGTCGATGTGCCCGATACCTACAAAGAAGCATCGCTGTCGCCCGAAGCCGCCAGACAGTGGAAACTGGCGCAGCCTGCCGAGGCGTTGGCGCGAGGCGACTGGTGGGCAATCTTCAAGGACCCCGTCCTGGATAAACTGGAATCACAGGCCATGTTGGCCAACCAGGATCTCAGGGTCGCGGCAGCGCGCGTGAAGCAATCCAGAGCTTTGCGCCGGAATGCCGAATCCGGCCTCTTTCCGTCGCTGGATGCTGGATTCGGACCCATGCGTCAGCGCCAGTCCAACGCTGCCCAAGGCTTGCCTGATGATGCGGCTAATTCGCCGCAAACATTGTGGCGGGCGCAGGCCGGCATCTCCTACGAGGCAGACCTGTTTGGCCGGATCGCTTCGAACGTGGATGCATCAACAGCCGATGCCGAGCAAAGTGTTGCGCTGTTTCAGTCAGTTCGACTTGCCTTGCAAGCCGATGTGGCACAGGCGTACTTCCGTATCCGTCGTCTTGATGCGGAGCAGGATCTGTACAGGCGTACGGTCGAGTTGCGCGGCAAAACGCTGGAACTGGTCCAGGGTCGTTATGACGAAGGTGAAATCAGTGAGCTGGATCTTGCGCGGGCAAAGGCGGCTTTGTCATCTGCCAGTTCACAGGCTTTGGGCATAGAGCGTGAACGGGCCGTGGCCGAGCATGCGCTGGCAACCCTGTTGGGCAAGACCCCGGCGCAGTTTTCCCTGGCGCCCAATCCTTTGGAGCGTATGCCGGTGGATATTCCGGCCGGGCTGCCGTCTTCCTTGCTGGAGCGACGCCCCGATATTGCTGCCGCCGAAAGGGCCATGGCAGCTGCCAACGCCCGCGTGGGGGTGGCGAAAGCGGCCTTCTTCCCGCGACTTACATTGACCGGCGCTTTTGGCTATGAGTCTTCAGAGCTGGGCAATTTGCTTGAATGGTCGAGCCGGACATTCCTGCTTGGCCCCTTGGTCGGTACGGTGCTGACGTTGCCTATCTTTGATGGTGGCCGTCGCGAAGCGGGTCTGGAAAAGGCGAAGGCAGTCTACGAAGAAGATGTTGCCACCTATCGCCAGACCGTGCTGCAGGCATTTCGTGAAGTCGAGGACGGCTTGTCCGGCTTGCGCATACTCAAGGACCAGACACAGGTACAGGATGAAGCGGTTCTGCAAGCCTCACGCGCGGCCGAGTTGTCGCAGATCCAGTATCGAGAAGGGTCGGTCAGCTATCTGGACGTGATCGATGCCGATCGTCAGGTATTGGTGCAGCAGCGGGCGTCGGTCGCGCTGGACGGCGAGCGGGCACAGACAGCCGTGGCGCTGATCCGTGCAATAGGCGGCGGCTGGGAGGCGGAACAACAGCTTGCCAGCCGGTCGGAGCTATAGGTGGCAAGGGCACCGGCAAAGTGCTGGTGCCCGACTTGCTATTTGCCGGCGGGCAGTGGGGAGTACTCGGTTGCAATCCAGCGGTAACCAGCGTCTTGCTTACGCACGTGACCGATGCCGGGAAAGGGAAGATGCGCCCCGGCGATCCAGAGTTTTTCCTGGGCAGCGCGTGCCAGGACTTTTTCACGTGTGGCGGCAGCCTGTTTCGGGTCGCTGTCGAAATCTATGGTTACCTGTGGGTTCGGGAACTGTACGGCGTGGCTGTGAATCACGTCTCCCCAGACCAACAGGTGCTGGTCACCCGATGTGATCATGTAACCGCCATGGCCGGGAGTATGGCCAGGCAATGCCACCGAGACCACGCCGTCAGCCAAGGATGCTCCGGCAGCGAACTGCTTGAGCTTTCTGGCAGATTCATAAGGTGCTACCGAGTCTTGGGCAAACTTGAAAAAGGCCTGGGCCTGTTCGGGCGCCTGGGCTGCGGTTTCCTTGTTCAGCCAATGGGCAGCTTCATCCTGCGATACATAGACCATTGCATTGGGGAAAGCCATTTTGCCGTTGTCGGTGATTCCGCAAGCGTGATCAGCGTGCAAATGTGTCAGCAAAATCTTGCTGACCTGTGCGGGCTCATAGCCTGCAGCTTTCAGGCTTTTGCGTATACCGCCCATTGCGGGACCGAAACACGCCGCTGCGCCGGCATCGACGAGTATCAGTTCTTTGCCTGTATTGATCAGATAGCCATTGACTGCGGTTTGAACGCCATCTTTGTTGATGGGTACAAACATGTCTTCAAGCAGGGTCTGGATATCACCTGCGCTGATGCCGTGCAGCAGCGCAACCGGCAGAGATGCCGCACCGTCGTACAGGGCGGTGACCTGGAAGTCGCCCAGCCGCATGAAGTAGTAGCCGGGAGCTTGCTGGGCAGAAGGAGCGGGCGTTTGCGCGAAAGTTGTCTTGGGCGACAAAGCAGCGCCGGAGATGGAAAGTGTGCAGAGACTGATTGCAAGCAGGCGGCGTGCCAATGGCGATGCCCCTGAGGTGTTGGAAGTTTGCATGGCAGCTACCCTGGATATGATTGGGAACCGCTGAAGGGAACAGGGCATGCATGTGCCGATCAGCAAGGCTCACTATCGCATGCAGTGGCTGCTGGTGCAAGACAGCACCTTCTTGCGAAGGTGCTGTAATGGCGGATGCAACTTAAGCTTCTATGTTGCGATAGAGCAGGCCGTTGGCAACGGCTTCAGCCAGTTCGGCGCGAACTTCGGCGCGGCTCTTGCTGTCTTGTTCATTGTGCGCATACAGCTGGGGAAATTTTTCGTTTTCCTTGGCGCTGCTTTCGCCGGTAATGATGTTGCCGGTATGCACGGCTTCAGCCAGTTCAGCGCGGACTTCGGCGCGGCTTGCGCTGGTGGTCACTTGCTGAGCAGGATACAGCTGCGGATACTGTTCGTTCAGTCGGGCGCTGCTTTCACCGGTAACGATGTTGCCGGTGCGCACGGCTTCAGCCAGTTCGGCACGGACCTGATCGCGTGTGACCGGTGCGTCGGTGCCGGCAGCCATGGCCTGGCCGGCGATCAGGGTGGAGAAAGCAAAAGCAATAGCGGAAAGCTTGGTGTATGTCATGATGTATATCCTTTCATTCAAGAGTTTGGTCTAGCCAGAGCGGAACGGTTTCCGGTAGCGTTCAGCGAGCAGTTAATCTGTCTGGCTCGTCGATGTAGTAACTTTAATAGTTCTTTGCTAATGGATAAATGGTTTGAATTGAAATTGACTATTCATATAACTGAAACAATCATTTCAACCAGGCAGATCCATAAGGCATGCGTGTTCAACGGCATACTCGATGAATACGCGAGTTCTGTCAGGAAGCTGTTTTCGGCTGGGGTAGCAAAGGTGGCAGCCCTCGTCGTCGGCTGCGAATTGCTCAAGGCCCATCAACAGTTTGCGTTCCTTAAGCAGGCTTTGCACCAGGTAAGACGGAAGCTGGGCAATACCCTGACCTTTCAGCACTGACTGCACAATCAGATCAATATCATTGAAGGTGCAATGAGCTTGCGGAAGGAATTTTTGCAGCGTTTCTCCAATCCTGAATTGCCATTGTCTGATGTGGCCGGATGATGACCGAAAGTTGATGCAGGAGTGCCGGCCAAGATCGTTAACGTCCAGCGGCATACCGTGAGCCTGCACATAGTCGGGTGAAGCGCACAAGACCATCTGCATGGGCATCAGCTTGCGTGCCACGACATCACTGTCTTCCAGGCGGCCATCCCGGAATGAAACGTCTATCCGGTCTGTCGTGAAGTCGGGTGGCATGTCGTTCAGCACAAGCTCGAGTGTGATGCCGGGGTAGCGCAGGTGAAAGTCATGCAGCAGCCGCGCAACGATCATGCGCCCGAACCCTGTGGTCGAATGTATGCGCAAATGCCCTTTGGGAGGGCCGCTGCGCAGTTCGTGCATATCTTCCATGGCATGCATGATGCGTTCTACCCCCGGCTGGCAATTTGCGTAAAAGAGCTCACCTTCCCGCGTCAGCGATGTGCTGCGTGTTGTACGCTGGAACAGACGGGCATCGAGCTGGGTTTCGAGTTTCTGCACGCTGCGGCTCACCGCCGAGCGGCCTATGCCCAGGCGAACACCTGCGCGCGCAAAGCTGCCTTCGTCGGCAACGGCAAGAAAGGCGACAACGCCCGCATAACTGGCAGCAAAACTGCTGGCCAGTGCGTCGACTGCGCCATGTGAGGCGTGCCGCAGCCGGGCAGAAGAAATAAGGGAGTGTGTGTGGGTATCCATATTGAACATGACGCATGGATACCCGGCTTTGTGACATGCAGGTGCTCAAGTCAGGTTGGCTTTGTCCAGGCCGAAGGCTTTATCAGCGGAACCGGGTGGGGTACGGAAGGCGATATTCAGGCGATTCCATCCGTTTATGGCCATGACCGCGTAGGTCAGATCCGATAACTCCTGCTTGCTGAATTGAGTCAGCACTTCCTCGTAGATCTCATCGGACACGCCATGCTCTGGCAGTTTGGACAGGATCTCGGTCCAGGTAAGCGCGGCGCGCTCGCGCGGTGAGAATAGCGAGGATTCGCGCCATATCGCGACATGATGCAGGCGAAGCTCGCGTTCGCCGTGAATTTTGGCTTCCTTGATATGCATGTCCAGGCAAAAGCCGCAGCCGTTGATTTGCGAGGCACGAATCGACACCAGAAGACGAGTGGCAGTTTCTACGGGGCTGTTATTCAGAAGATTGCTGAATTCCTGATATTTGTTGAACAGATCCGCAGACAGCTGAATATGATTAATACGCTGGGCCATGATTCCTCCAAAGAAAAAGTATGGCTTCATGGTATTGGCAACAGGAAGACGGCGCTAGGCACGGCGGTGGATACACGCTGTTGCCTGACAGGCATCAATCACTTCTTGGGCGGCACTATAGCTTCAGTTTATGCAAGGCTCCGTTAGCGAGAGTTTGTCGCGACATGCCACCGCGACGCCCTTCCAGCAGCATCTGCAGCCCGCCCAGCCAGGCACCGTGACCAAAGGCCAGTACCGGCCCGCGTACTGCCCGCACACGATCACGCACGCGTGCGATGCGGGCATTGAATTCGTCCATGGTTTCGCCAAGTGGAAGGGTGTGCAGGGCATTTTGCCATGCGCCAGGGTGGGCGGTTTCCAGCTCGTCCCAAGTGCGACCTTCCCAGGTACCAAAGGCGATCTCGGCCAGATCGGGGTCGGCGACGGCGTCCGGGAACCCATACAGCTCGGCGGTTTGGCGTGCCCGGCTTAGCGGTGAGGTCAGAACCAGCGCGAAATCCCGATTGGCCAGTGCCTGCCGGTTGGCAGCCAGCGTGGCCAGATCCTGGAAGCCCATGGGATCGTCCAGCGCGATGTCGCGTTGACCCTGCAGACGCCCCTGACTATTCCATGGCGTACGGAAATGTCGAATGAACCAGAGTTCCGTCATTTTGCTTCAGTCGGTCAACAGGGGAGCACTGTGGCTGTCTATGGTCAGGAAAACCGGAGCGCCTGCGTCGTACGGCGGTGCGCCGGTGGAGTGCAGCGTGTCAACGATGATCTGGCCGTCAGCCGTCTCAACCAGGTAGCGGATCTGGCTGCCCAGGAACTCGCGGTGTGCAACTTTCCCGGGGATATCTCCGCCAGTTTCCGTGAGCCGGACATTCTGTGGGCGCAGCACAATGCGGCTGGCGTTCTCAACCGGGTTGGCAACGTTCAGCCGCTGTCCTCCGGTGGTCAAGAAGCCCTGGCCTTGCATTGTTCCCTTCAAAATATTGGCGGTACCCAGAAAGCCTGCGACAAAGGTATTGGCCGGATGATCATATAGTTCCTGTGGCGTGCCGATCTGCTGGATGACGCCCTTGTTCAGTACTGCCATCCGGTCCGAGGTGGTGTTGGCTTCTTCCTGGTCGTGCGTCACGAAAATGGTAGTCAGGCCCAGCTTGCGTTGCAAGGCCAGCAGCTCGCGTCGCATCTGCACGCGCAGCGCTGCATCAAGGTTGGACAAGGGTTCGTCCAGCAGCAGCACTTGCGGTTCGATTGCGATGGTGCGGGCCAGCGCTACGCGTTGTTGTTGCCCGCCGGACAGCTGTGCCGGCATGCGGTCGGCCAGATCGAGCAGGTTGACGGTTTCGAGCGCCGCCTCAACCTTGGGGCCAATCTCGTGTGCCGGTGTCTTGCGTTCTTCAAGGCCGAAGGCGACGTTCTTGCGCACCGACATATGCGGCCACAGCGCGTACGACTGGAACACCATGCCCACATTGCGCTTCCAGGGAGGCAGGCTGGCAATATCGCGGTCGCCGATCAGGATGCGGCCGCGTGGTGTGGGGCCGAAGCCGGCGATGGCGCGCAGCAGCGTGGACTTCCCTGAGCCCGATGGGCCAAGGAATGCGAAGAATTCGCCTGGCTCGATCACCATATGGATGCCTTCGAGTACCTTGGTGGATCCGAAGGACAGATGCAGATCCTCGATACGGATTCCTGCTTTGCTTGTTGTCATGTTTGGTCTCCGAAACTTAGTGCTGCCCGTCGCCGGCCATGGCTTGTCGTGCGCGTTCGCGCTCGATGATGCGCTGTGAAAGGTAGGTGCCAATGGCCACAATCACAACGGCCAGGATCCCAAGGGCTGCACCGGGCCCGCGTCCTGCGGGAGATTGCATATAAAGATAAATACCGTAGGCAAGCGGTGCGTCGGATGAGCGCGCAACCAGCATGATGGTTGCCGAGAGCTCGACGGCCGCTGTGGCGAAACTGGTCACGAAGCCGGCAAGTATGCCGCCCGTCATCAAGGGCACCACAATGCGGCGTATGGTGCTGGTGCGCGATGCACCCAGGCTTTCGGCTGCCTCTTCAAGCGACAGCGAAATCTGCTGCAGGGCAGCCATGCAGGCACGCAGTGCGTACGGCAGGCGACGCACAGCCAAGGCCACGATGATAATGCCCCAGAAGCTGGACATCTGGCCCAGGCCAAAGGGGAGCTGGATACTGTGAAACATGCGCAGATAGCCTATGCCCAGCACAACGCCAGGCACTGCCAGCGCGGCCGTTGACATGTAGTCCAGCCATTTGCGTCCGGCCAGCTTGGTACGGATCACAATGTAGGCGATGGCGGTACCCAGAACGACGTCGATCACGGCAGCCGAGCCGGCATAGATCAGCGTATTCCATACATACTGCGACGATTGGGTAAATATGGTGCCGAAATGCTGGACGGTAAAGGCGTCGGGCAGAGGCGAAAAGGACCAGATCGTGCCGAATGCCAGCAGCAACAGTCCGATATGCGGCGAAAGCACCATGGCAAGTATCACGCCGATCACGCCCCATGCCAGCCATTTTTCGCGTGGCTTCAGATCGCGACGCGACAGGCCGCCGCCGCCTTTCTGAACGGTTGCATAGTCTTTGCCGCGCATGAACAGGAACGAAGCCCACAGCGAGAATACCGAAAACGCGACCAGGATGAAGGAAATCACGTAGCCCATGGGGTCGTTGATTCCGACGCCGGTGACACGCAAATAGGCCTGCGGTGCCAGCATGTTGTTGACGTTCAGCAGCAGGGGGGTGCCCAGGTCGTCAAAGACCTTGATGAACACCAGTGCCGCGCCGGCCAGATATCCCGGCATGGCAAGCGGGAACACAATGCGGCGGAACATCCGCATTCCGTGTGAACCCAGGTTATGCGCAGCTTCCTCCATCGAGCGATCGATATTGCGCAGGCTTGCTGACAGATTGATCAGAATGAATGGGAAGTAGTGGATGGACTGCACCAGGATGACGCCCGACAGACCCTCCATGAATGGAATACGAAAACCCAAATATTCGTTCAGCAGCAGGTTGATGGAACCGTTGCGGCCGAAAAGCAGCGACATCGCCACTGCGCCCACGAAGGGCGGCATGATCAGGGGAATGATTCCCAGCGCCTGAATTGCAGCAGTGCCGGCAAAATTGAAGCGGGTGGTGATATAAGCCAATGGCAATGCGATTGCCGTTGCAACGACCACTGACATTGCAGAGACATAGAACGAGTTCACGAAGCTTTCGCGAAACAGCGTCGTGTTGAAAAAATCCTGGAAATTCTGCAGCGTGAAGACGCCAGTGCGAGCGTCCAGAAAGGCAACATAAATCACCTGCGCTACCGGCAATATCAGGAACGCCATCAGAAAGATGGCGATCAGTATGCCGGCTACCGCAGCACCCGACAGGCGCGGAAACAGCGTAAAGCGACGCGCTGTGGCGTCCCGGGAAATAGTATCTGTCATGCTCGTCCTAGGAGGAATGGGCGGGCCAGGACCGGCGCCCCTGAGGGGCGCGGATCCCGGCGGGCCTGAGCAGGCCTGTTACAGCGCTGCTGCTTGCTTGGCCAGATCGCGGGCCTTGCGGTAGTTTTCTACGGCAAAGGTGTCCCAGCCTTGTTCAACCTCGGCCTGGCGACCGACGACCTTGGTCGCGGCTTTGGCGCGTGAGGTGGTGAACACGTGTGCGAATGCGGGGTCTGCTGCCTGTTCTTGCGTGATTGGCATGGCTTCGATCAGCTTGCGAGCCTCGGCGATAAGGGAGGCAGCCTTTTCATTGCCACTTTTGGCTTGTGCTGCTTCGGCTTTTTGTATTGCCGAGACGGCTTCGCGCAGATCGTCCAGACGGTAGGTGATCAGCACGTCGAACAAGGAGTTCACGAGGTTATAGCGTGCGCCCGAGACGTCCACGTCGAACTCGATCGCACCGGGTGCGAAATCCTTGGAGAAAGGGTTAGGGAAACCTTCAGGCGCATTCTCGTATGCAGCCGGATTGACCGGCAGGCGCATGATGGCCGGATTCAGCAATATTTGCTGGCCTTTGGGCGACAGCAGGAACTCGACGAACTTGACGGCACCTGCCTCGTTGGGTGCGTTCTTGATGACGCCGATATTCGCCGGAACGATGGCGGTCACGCTTGGATAAACCAGTTCAACCGGGAAGCCCGAAGCCTTGGATGCCAGACCAAAGAAGTCGATCACGATACCAAAGCCCGTGGAGCCCGAGTTCACTGCATCGGGTACGCCGAAGCTGCGTTCGGTCACGGTGTTCATGTTGCCGGCAATCCATTTCCAGGTGGCCCAGCCTTTATCCCAGCCTTCTCCCTGCAACAGGGTTTCCACCGTCAGGTGAGTGGTGCCGGAGCGCGACGGCGACGACATTGCGACATGACCGTTATATTCGGCGCGCTTCAGATCGTCCCATTCCTTGGCGACGGGCAGGTCGTTGGCCTTGATGTAACGCGTGTTGTACATAATGCCGTAGCCCGAGGCTGCAAAGCCGTAATAGAAGCCTTCGGAATCATTGATGGGGTAACCGCCTATTGCATCAGGAATGCCGTCGGATTTCACATTGACCTTGGCCAGCAATCCGCCGGCCTTCAGTACTTCGAAAGCGTCGGGAGCCGATGCCCACATCAGGTCCACACTATTGGCGCTCTGGGTTTCTTTCAGGTGCGACACGGCAGCGTTGGTGTTGCGGCTGACCACTTCCAGCGTGGTGCCGGGATGTGCAGCTTCGAAGGCGGTCTTGAACGGATCGGTCAAGTCGCGCGGGAATGAGGTGACGACCGTTACCGTATCGGCAAAGGCCATGGCAGACGTCAGTGCCAGTGCGGCAGCAGTGGCACTGAGGGTCAAGATTCTCTTCATTTGTTCCTCCTGGGATTCATTTTTTCTTTCCATGCGGCGTCAGGCGGATTGCAGCCGTTCTGACGCTGAATGCACCTGTACGGTGCAGACTATGCACGAATAATAAAAAACACTCAAGCTGTTGTTTTTAAAAGAAAAAATGGGTTAAACATGACCCATGAAATGGGTCATTTCCGACCCGTTTCCGGGTTGTCCAGAAGGTTGTGGTGGCGCAGTCGCAAATAAAGCCGTTTGCGCGGAATGCCCAGCAGGTTTGCCGCCTCGGCTTTGCGGCCCCCCGTTTCCATCAGTGCTGCGCGCAGCAGGCGTGATTCGAAATCGTCCATTGCTGCGTCATAGCTGGGGCGGGCCGTGGCCACAGTGCTCTCGCCATGGGCGGGCAGGCTCGCATCCATCCCGATGACCAGGCGTTCGGCCAGGTTGCGTGCTTCGCGCACATTACCGGGCCAGTCATGCCACGCAAGCCGGCGGCGCAGTGCATCGTCGATATGAACCTTGGGCAGCTCGTGGCGGGCAGCGGCCTGGGCGGCAAAGTGTGTGACCAGCAGTGATGCGTCATCGCCGCGTTCGCGCAAAGGAGGCAAATGCAATACGGCATGGAAACGGTGAAACAGGTCGGGCCGCAGCAAGCCGTCGGCCAGCAGTGTATCGGGTGGGCGTTTCACACTGCCGAAGATCCGCAGGTCAACAGGGCGCGGCGCGGCGCCCAGCGGAGTGATCTCGCGTGCATCAAGCACCCGAAGCAGGCGCACCTGCAGTCCTTCGGGCATGGATTCGAGCTCGTCCAGATACAGCGTCCCACCATCGGCGCGGGCGATCAGGCCCGGACTGTCTCCCGTGCCGAACAGCTCGCGATCTACCTCGGATGCGTTCAGGGCACCGCAGTTGATTGCGACGAAGGGTTGGTCGGCCCGCGCAGACAGGGCATGCAGAACCTGCGCAACCAGCTCTTTGCCGGTGCCGGTTTCGCCGGAGATCAAGAGATCTACCTGCAGGCCAGCAAGGGTTTTCAAGCGGCGGCGCAGATCCTGCATTGCAGGTGAACGTCCGACCAGTTGATCTTCGGGGGCGACGTTACGATCCAGGCGGTCACGCAGACGGCTGTTTTCAATTTGCAGGTTGCGCATAGCCTGGGCACGGCGCAGCACATCGAGCATCAGCTCCGGTGGGCAGGGTTTCTCGAGGAAATCATGCGCACCTGCGCGCATTGCCTGAATGGCAGCTGGAACATCGCCGTGAGCCGTGATCAGGACGAAGGGGACATGTGGTGCCAGCTTCTGGGCACGATCCAGAAATTCAAGACCGGACAGGCCAGGCATGCGCAAGTCTGACAAAATTACACCTGGAAAATCAGGGTGCAGCATGCCCAGGGCAGCGGTGGCAGTTTCGAAACTGCGTACCTGGAATCCAGCCAGTTCCAGCGTTTCTGTGGTGGCCAGCCGCAGGTCGGTGTCATCTTCGACCAGCATCACTTGTGCAATGTCACTCATATGTATCTTCCTGCCAGCGATTCAGCTGCAGTCGTACCACAGCACCGCCTTGCTCTTGTTGCTCTATTGCCAGATGGCCGCCCATGTCCTGCATGACGTTGAACGCAATTGAAAGGCCGAGTCCCAGCCCCTTGCCTGGCTCTTTGGTTGTGACAAAAGGATCGGTCAGCGTCTGTCCGCTTTGCCCGCCCAGTCCCACGCCATTATCGCGGATGGCGAGCGTGACCGGATCGCCTTGACCAAGCTCTATGCATATCAGACCGGGGTCAGACGGTGCCTCGCGTGCAGCAATAGCGTCCAGCGCATTTCCAAGAATATTGAGCAGGACTTGTTCAAGAAGAATCTCGTCGCCGGCAACCTGTAGCCGGGTGAGATCGTCGCATTCAATGCGCACTCCTTCGGTGCGCAAGCGGTGGTCCAACAACTCCAGTGCCGCCTGCATGGGTTCCGCCAGCGTGACACAGCCATTGCGATGGGCCGAGCGCCGGGCAATGCGGCGCAGATGGCCTATCGTGCGGTTGATGCGTTCAAGCAGCGCATCAATTCGGGCAATGGCGGGGCGAGTGTCAGGATGGGCTGCACCCAGGTTGTGCAGTCGGTGTCCAATGGCGGCCAGCGGCTGGTTGATTTCATGGCTGATCGCGGCAGACATCTGTCCGAGGGCCGCCATTTTTCCCGCCTGTACAAGATCGCGCTGTGTCAGCTCCAGACGTTCGATGGCCAATTGACGTTCGTGGACAGAGGCGCGGAACACACCGACCGCATGAGTCATGTCGGCGATTTCGTCGCCTGCTGCGGCGCGTGATGGGGATGGTTCCTTTTGCTGCGGCTTATCGCTCAGATCGCCTTTGGCAATGCGGCGCAGATCGGCCGACAGGGCTTCGATTCTGAGCAAGATGCGGCGATGGACAAAGATCGCCAGAATCGCCGCTGTGGCGATGGCCCCGATCAACGTCACCAGCGCGAGCCAGACCGAGCCGCGTCCGATTGCTGCGGCTGCGGCGTCAGCACTGCGCTGTGCCCCGATACGTTCGGATCTGCCCAGATCAGTGAGTGCGGCCTGCATTCTGGCCAGGCCCGACTGCGCTGCGTGTAACTCAGTGACGGCTGCGCGGTGCAGGTCCAGCCTGTGCTGTTGTTGTGCAAAGATGTTTCCGTCGCCTGTAGCCAACGCCTTGAGTCTGTCCAGCGTCTGGGACAATAGCTTGATGTCAACGCGTGAGGGCAGGTTCAGCTGGGCTAGCGCCAGGCGGTCCAGCGTGTCGCGGCCAAGGCCCAGCGTTTGCTCCAGCGCGTCGGCGTTGTCTGTCGAGCGTGCCTGCAGCAGCAGCGCTGTCAGCGTAGCGGCTTCGGATCCGATCTGCTGCATCCGGTCGCGTAGCAACCAGTCGCGTGACAACGCCTTTTCGGCGGCGCTGCGCGCGACCGGATCCGTCGCGCTGACCAGGGCGGCCAGTTGCGTGTCCATATTGAAGGAAAGGTCACTGAGTATGCCTTGGACCTGATCCTGCACATCGGCATGGATCCAGCGGAGCTCGATACCCGCCCTGGCTTCGGCCCGGGTGTGCGTGGCCAGTTCGGCACTGATCTGGCTGAAGTCGGTCAGTGCCCGGCGCAGGTCACGCTCGGCGACACGGGTTGCTGCACGGGTTGCGGTGCGTTCGGGCACAGCCTGCAGCACCGGCGAAGCCAGAACCGCCTCGACGCCTGTTGCTGCTTTATCTATCGATTCCTGCATCGATTTGGCGGGCATGGCTGGATCAGCAACCATCTGCATGGCGAGGGCGGCCAGATCGCCGGTCGCCTCGGCCAGTTCACCGGCCAGGGCGACGGCCGGAATGCGATCCTGGGCAAGGGTGCGAAAGTCGTGTTCGGCCCGTAACATAACGCCCATACCGATGGCCAGGACACCCGTTGCGATGATCACGACCAATACCAGCGCGGCCAGCAGCTGTCCCCTTATCGAACCTCGCCAGCGTCTCATTGCTGCTCCAGTCGGCGGATCATGGCCTCTGCATCGCGCAGCATGGTGTGCGAACGCTCGGACCATTCGACCAGCGTCTCACGGTTCTGGTCGGTGGAACGGGCCTGATGCTCGGTCAGCGGCATCCAGGTCAGCAGCCTCCGTATCCGTGCGCGTTCCGCTACAGGCGCTTGATCCAGAGCCCGCAGCCGCCGCCATAGATCGCGGCGCAGCAGCAAGTCGCGTGCTACGAAGGCTTCGAAAATCTGATTGACCTCCCAGTAGCGCCGTGCGGCCAACTCGGGGTCGTAGCGCGACCAGCTGAAACTCAGGGCCGCCCTGACTTCGGGGTTCAGGGATTCGGCCAGTTCGGCGCGGACATCGGGATTGACAGGAATGCGCCGCACATCGGGATGCAGCAAGGTGCGTTGACCTTCGTCGGACAGCACAAAATTCATGAAGGCACGGGCGGCCTTGCGATGATTGCCACCCCGCAGGGCGGCAATTCGCGCAGGAATCATGATCACGGGGCGGCCGTAACGGAATACCAGTCCGTCGGCGCTGCGCGTGAGTGCCAGGAAGTCTATGGTCAGGCCGACAGCAAAGTCACCGCTGGCAACGCCTTCCAGCACGCCAAAGCTGCGCGCCGAAATGGTATTCAGTTGTCCGGTCAGTTCCAGCACCCAGGCCCAGCCGGCCAGCCAGCCGCGATCCTGCAGTATGGTTTCCAGCAGTGAATGCATGGTGCCCGATCGCATGGGGTGCGACATGGCGATGCTTCGGGCAAAGACCGGGTCCAGCAGGTCGTTCCAGTCCTGTGGCACCGGAAACCCGGCTGATGTTCCACGAGGGCTGCGCCATGTCCAGCCAACTGCCGACCAGGCAAAATCGGCATGAGGTCCATGGCCCAGATCCGTCAGCAGGCCGGCGCGTTCGAGCACCACAAACGCTTCCGGAGCAGAGGCCCAGAACAGGTCGAAGCGCCGTTCGTTGCCGGCCAGCATCTCGTCGACCGCCGCGTGGGTATTCTTGTTCAATACCCGAACATGTATGTCTGGGTAGTGCTGCTTGAATGCCTCAAGCATGGGGTTGATCATGCTGGGCTGATACGAGGTGATGATGCGCAGTTCTTCTGTGGCCACCGACAGCCCGGGCAGAGCCAGCGCCAGTAGCAGCGCGGCCAGCCTGAAAGGCCTGAAAACACTGCTCATGGTGCGGATCAGTCGCCGATCGAGGCAGGCGTCTCGAATCGTTCCAGTCGGCCGCTGCCTTCAGTGATGTCTGCCCAGCTTTCTGTCTGGAAATCTATGACTGCCAGACCTGAGGTGGGGTAGCCGCGATCAAGACGCGCCAGGGCGGGAGACTGCGATTCGGTGTTGATCAGGCTGTATGCCACTTCGGTGAAGCCGGGGTTATGGCCTATCAATAACAATACCTGTGCAGTGTCGTCCGCTTCGCGAATGACGTTCAATATATTGTTTTTTGGGGCTTCGTAGATACGGGCGTCGTTGCTTTTCCTGATGCCGGACGGAAGCGCAGTTGCCACCAGCTCCCAGGTCTGTTGGGTACGTTTTGCCGTAGAAACGATGACACTGTCGGGGATCAGCCCTTCAGATGCCATGTATCTGGCCATTTCCGGGCCCTGGCGTTGCCCGCGTCTGGCCAGGGGGCGTTCATGATCGGCTACGCCATCGGGCCAGTCGGCTTTGGCATGGCGCAGCAGCATGAGTCGGCGCATATCGTTAATTCCTTGCATCGAGTTCTATTTGGTAAGCCATTCTAACGGACTGCCTGACGAATGCGCGGATGTAGTGAAGCGCAATGAGTTGTTAACTGACAGGGGAAAACCCGATATCTGCTAACACTTGGCAAAGAGTCGAGAAAGCTCATTGCATACGCCGGGATGAGGCGTGCTAACTCTAGGACTGTTCCAATACATGGAGTCTGCATGTCACAGGCCGGAAACAGTACCTTCAGCACAGCCATGGACACGGCCAGGGTAGGGGCGTGCTTTATGGTGGTGCTGCTGCACGCAGCGGCCGTCAATTTCGCCGTTTTTGATGAGCAGTGGTGGGCCAGCAATTTTTATGACTCCCTTACGCGCAGCTGCGTGCCGATTTTTCTGATGATCACCGGCGTTCTGCTGCTCGGCAGGCAAGAGTCCATGCCCGTTTTCTTCAGGAAGCGCTTTGCGCGCATCTTGCCGCCGCTGCTGTTCTGGTCGCTGTTCTACATGATCTGGAATACCTGGGAAGGCGAGCGCTATGGCGCCTGGTACGACTGGATCAAGGAATTGCTGAACGGGCCGGTCACGTTTCACTTGTGGTATCTGTACGCAATCGTGGGCATCTATTTGTTCGTGCCCTTTTTGCGGAAAATATGGCATGCCACGCTGCGGTCCGAAAGGCGGCTTTATCTGATATTTTGGGCAGTGGTGTGTGCCTGGCCCACCGTGCGGGAGGTGCTGCACATAGAGGCTGATTTGCTGAAGGTCTATGGTGCCGATTCTTTCTTTGGGCTGGTTGGCTATTTATTTCTGGGGGCCTACGTGCACGAGGCCTATACCGAACATCCCGACAAGCGCAGATACTGGTTTGGCAACGTGGTGCTGTTCCTGGTGTTCAGTGTTTTGACCATGACGGCCACTTACACTTATTCGGTGGCTACAGGCACGCCCCAGACCTTGTTCTACGATTATCTTTCGCCATTCGTGCTGGCTTCGTCGGTGTGTGCCTTCAATGTTCTGTACGGTTTGGGCACGAAGGCGGGGGAGTACGCGGGGCCCGTCAACAAGGTCGCTGCATGCACCCTGGGCATTTACTGCATCCATATCTTTGTTTTGAGCATCATGGGCAATGCGACCGGCCTGACCAATGCGGCGGCATCGTCATGGTGGGCGATACCGTTTACCGCTGTTTGCGTTTTTGCCGTGTCGCTTGCCATGATTATGGTGCTGCGGCGTATCAGGCCCTTTCAGTTCGTGACCTGAGGCAAGGCCTGCGACAAGTCTTGCTTCAGGTCGTCTATGTGCTCGACGCCGACCGACATGCGCACAAAGTTGGGCTCTATGCCTGCCGTTTGCATCTGCGCTTCAGTCATGGTGCCCGACCACATTGCAGCCGTATGCACGGCGAGCGTTTCGACGCCGCCCAGGCTGACCGCATGCGTGGCAAGCTTCAGCCCGGATACGAAGCGGCTCGTCGCATCAAAACCACCCTTGACCGAGAATGCAATGACGGCGCCAAAGCCGCGCATCTGCTTCAGGGCAAGATCGTGTTGCGGATGGCTTTCCAGCCCGGGATAAAACACGCGCTCTATCTGAGGCTGTTGCTCGAGCCACTGTGCCAGGGCCAGGGCATTGGAGTTGATACGTTCCATCCGCAAGGAAAGGGTGCGCAGGCCGCGCAACAGCAGCCAGGCGTCCATGGGCGACAAGACCGAGCCCAGCGTAGTGTGCATGTCCCATATTTTTTCGGCGTGTGCATTGCTGCAGCAGATGGCTCCGGCGGTGACGTCGTGATGGCCTCCAAAGTATTTGGTTGCACTGTGCAGGACAATATCTATGCCCAGGTCATGGGGCTTTTGGTTAATGGGCGAGGCAAAGGTGTTGTCGGCAATGGTAATGATGCCTTTGGGCTGTGCCATGCTGGCCACGGCCTGCAGATCGGTCAGTGCAAGTGTCGGGTTGACCGGTGTTTCCAGCATGATCAGACGGGTATTGGGCTTGATGGCGGCCGCCATGGCGTCAAGATCAGTCTGGTCGACAAACGTGGATTCCACCCCGAAGCGTGGCAGGATTTCTTCGAACAGCCTGGACGTGCTCATGTAGTGGCGGCGCTGGGCGATCACATGATCGCCGCGCGCGACCAGTGCCAGGATGGTCGTGCTGATGGCCCCCATGCCCGACGCGGTAAGCAGGGCGGTTTCAGTCCCTTCCAGTTCAGCCAGGATAGCTTCCACGCGTTTGTGCACCGGATTCCCGTAGCGCGTGTAGAAGCCGGGATGACGCGCGGTGGTTGCCATTTCGGCAAACTCTTGCGCGCTTTCAGCCTTGAATGTGGCGCTGTAATGAATGGGAGGACACACCGCACCGTCGGTCGATAGCCAGGCGTCGCCATGCAATATGGCGGTTTCAGCGTGCCAGTCTTGTGGCGCTGGTCGGGTAGGCGGGCTTGCGGCGTCCTTCATTGCGGGGATCCTTGTCAAAGTGAAAGAAATGGGTCGTGTGAACGCGCACCCATGCGATTTATTCCGGACACCAGTTTAGACCTTCCTAGGGTTATCAATAGGAATTTGCTTATTGCCTTATGGGCAGATTTCGCCATAATTATGAATTATGAGCAACGGCAGTTGGTCTGAAGTGCTCATTGCAAAGGGGCGTGCCTTGGGTAATCGCATTGTTCAACAAGTGCTTTATCTGGAAGTTGCCGACCGGCTGCGTGCCATGATCGAGTCGCGCGAGCTCCAGGCGGGTGCCTGGATAGATGAAGTGCGCATGACTCAGGAATTGGGCATTTCCCGTACACCGCTGCGCGAAGCCCTGAAGGTGCTGGTGGCCGAAGGCCTGCTGCGCCTGGAGCCCCGTCGGGGCTGTTTCGTCAATCAGCTCGCGCCTCGCGACCTTGACGATATCTTTCCACTTATGGCCATGCTCGAGGGGCGCTGTGCATATGAAGCAGCCCGCAAGGTCACTGACGATGACCTGGAACGGCTCGAGCCTTTGCATCAACAGCTTCAGGCGCGTGCCAGGACCGGCGACATAGACCAATACTATGCGACCAATGCGCTTATACACGAAGCCATACAGGCGCTGGCCGACAATCGATGGCTGTCGGATCTGGTCGATAATCTGCGCAAGTTGCTCAGTCTGTCCCGACATCAAAGCCTGGCTTATCCAGGCCGCATTCAGGAATCCTGTGCAGAACATCTGGCAATTTTCGCGGCCCTGAAGGCACGTGACCCGGACGGCGCCGAGGCGCTGACACGCAAACATCTGATGCGCCAGCTCGAGGCGCTGCATGCGTTGTCAGCCCAGGATGTTGCCGCCCTGACGGGTAGTACGCAGCCTTCATCTGCCCTACAAGACTCAGGAGTTTGATCATGAAGGTTACCGATACGCCCAAACAAGAGAATGCAGTCAGTGTGGTGGAAACCGAGGGCAATCACGAAGAGACGGCGGCCCAGGGCCTGATTGCACGCCTTAGCCGCTGGCTCGATCGCGATGCCGTGCCAGCTCCCCTTGAGGTGCTGCCCTTGTTCTCGGCGCGCATGACCGACGTTTCTGCCAATCGGCTGGCCAAGCAATGGAGCGCTCGCTATCAGGCAGCGGACCCCAAGGAGCGTCGGTCCATGCTCGCTGCCCTGGCACAAACCAGTAACGGCCTTGAGCCTCGTGAAGATCAGGGGCTACGCATGTTCAGGCGCCTTTATGCGCAGGCCGAAAGTCTTGATCTGCTGGTAGAACTGCGCGCCGATATGTTGCGATGGCGTAAACAAGTGGCCGGGCTGAGCGTGCTCGAACGCGAGCTTGAAGGGCTGCTGTGCAGCTGGTTCGATGTGGGCATGCTGGAACTGCAACCCATTACCTGGGATTCGCCTGCGTCGTTGCTTGAAAAACTCATACAGTACGAGGCTGTGCACGAAATACGTTCCTGGGAAGAACTGAAACACCGGGTTGCCGATGACCGGCGCTGCTACGCGTTTTTCCATCCCCGCATGAGCGGGGTGCCCCTGATATTCGTCGAGGTCGCATTTGCGGCGCAAATGGCGGGAAATGTGCAGGTACTGCTTGATCCTCAGGCTCCACCTGACGATACCAGCAAGGCACGCTGGGCTATTTTTTATTCCATTTCCAATACGCAGCCTGGCCTGCGCGGTATCAGTTTCGGCAACTTCCTGCTTAAAAGAGTCATAGACGAGCTGTTGCGCGAGTTGCCGCGCCTGAAGTCATTTGCAACGCTGTCACCCATGCCGGGCTTTGCCGAGTGGCTGGGCAAGCAAGATGGCAAAGCCATGCAGGAACTGTTAAGCGACAAAGCCGACAAGCTGCAGGCCCAGGACGATCCCGAGGCCGGACTCAAGTGGGTGGACAAGCTCAGGTCGGCGGCGGCCGGGCAGGTTTCTGATGCGGTACAGCGCACTGGCTTGCGGCTTGCAGTGCATTATCTGAAAACCATGAAGAACGGACAACCACTCGATCCCGTCGCGCGGTTTCATCTGGGGAACGGGGCGCGCATAGAGCGGCTTAACTGGGCGGCCGACTGCTCTGCGAAAGGCATGGAGCAGTCCTGCGGTGTAATGGTCAATTATTTGTATGAACTCGATCAGCTTGACGATAATCTGGCCCAGCTTGCTGCGGGCAAGCCCAGGTTAGGCATGAATCTAAGATGGCGATAAGGAGATTGAAGGTGGAAGGAAACGCCAATTTGTATGCGTTGCTGGCTGCGGGCTTCCCGCAGGATCGCCAGCAGGTGGCCATAGAAACCCCGGAGCAAACCTATAGCTGGAACGACATTGAAGCCCTGAGCGGGCGGCTGGCCTCACTGCTGCATGCCTTGCACCTGCCAGCCGGGGCCCGGGTCGCGGTGCAGGTTGAAAAATCGCCCATGGCCCTGATGCTGTATCTGGCAACGATACGTGCCGGCCTGGTTTACCTGCCATTGAACACGGCGTACAAGGCTGCCGAGGTCGAGTATTTCCTGACCGATGCCGAGCCGGCCATGATCGTGTGTGACAGCAAGAATCTGGATTGGGTAAGCGAACTGGCAGAAAAAACGGGTACGGCGCATGTTCATACCCTGGATCAGGATGGCAATGGCAGCCTGGCAGTCGCCGCCGCCAGTCAAGGCGATCAGTACCAGACCGTAACCAGCCAGCCCGACGACCTGGCAGCCATTCTTTATACCTCAGGCACTACCGGGCGCAGCAAGGGGGCGATGCTGTCGCATCGCAACTTGTCTTCCAATGCCCAGGTCCTCAAAGAGTTCTGGGGCTGGCGCCCCGACGACGTCTTGTTGCACATGCTGCCGATTTTTCATGTGCATGGCTTGTTCGTTGCTTCGCATGGCGCCTTGCTGGCCGGCGCAAAAATGATCTGGCTGCCCAGGCTCGACATTGACCAGGCGCTGAAGTACCTGCCCGAAAGCACAGTAATGATGGGCGTGCCTACCTACTATGTGCGTTTGCTTGCCGATGCGCGGTTCACAAGTGAAGTCTGCCGCAATATGCGTTTGTTCATATCGGGGTCGGCGCCGTTGCTCAAAGAAACATTTGACGATTTCAAAGCCCGTACCGGTTTCACCATACTTGAACGCTACGGCATGAGCGAGACCATCATGCTTACATCCAACCCTTGCGACAGCGCGTTGGGCGAACGTCTGGGTGGCACAGTAGGTCAGCCCTTGCCAGGCGTTTCGATACGCGTTGTCGACGACAGCGATGGCAGCGTTCCAGCGGGCGAAATCGGCAATGTCCAGGTAAAGGGCCCCAACGTTTTTTCGGGATACTGGCGCATGCCTGAAAAGACGCGCGAAGAGTTCACTGCCGACAAATGGTTTCGCACTGGTGATGTCGGGCATTTTGGCGGCAAGAACGTACCCGAAAATTATCTGACCATTGTGGGTCGAAGCAAGGACCTGATCATTACTGGTGGATACAACGTATATCCAAAAGAAATCGAACTGGTCATAGATGCCTTGCCGGGTGTGGATGAGTCTGCCGTAATAGGCGTTCCGCATCCCGACTTTGGCGAGGCGGTCGTCGCGGTGGTGGTGCCGCGCGCCGGGCAAACCCTCGATCCGGAGGCATTGATCAATATCTTGAAAACACAACTAGCCAATTTCAAGGTACCCAAGCGTATGCATGTTGTTGATCAACTGGTACGCAACACCATGGGCAAGGTGCAAAAAAACGTATTGCGTCAGCAATACAAAGAGCTGTAACGACAGGGCGACAACAGGAGGTCTTTAATAACTTCGTCCGGAAAGGAAGTACAAGCAGCAAGGCAACTCGCACATATAGCAAGCAGTCCTTCAATAATTCAGGAGACAAGCATGAAAAGCCTATTCAGTATCGTAGCTGTAGCCGCCGCAATGGCGGCCGCAGCACCCGCATCCGCGCAAACTACACTGCGTGCGTCGCACCAGTTTCCGGGTGGCCAGGGCGATCCCCGCGACGAAATGGTGCAGATTATCGCGCGTGAGGTTGCAGCAGCTAATGTAGGCCTGACCATCCAGGTCTTCCCCGGTGCGTCGTTGTACAAGGCAACCGAGCAATGGGGTGCAGTCACTCGCGGTCAGCTTGATATGTCCGCCTTCCCCCTGGATTACGCCTCGGGCCGCGTTCCACAGTTCTCGGCCACGCTCATGCCCGGGCTTGTCCGTAACTATGACCACGCCCAGCGGCTCAATCAGTCTGATTTCATGAAGGATATCAAGGCCCTCGCCGAGGACAAGGGAGCCATTGTCATTGCAGATGCGTGGCTGGCCGGAGGTTTTGCATCCAAGGAGCACTGCATTACCAGCCCCGACACCATAAAGGGCCAGGTCATACGCGCTGCCGGTCCGGCATTTGAGCAAATGCTGGCTGCGGCCGGTGCCTCAATCTCTTCCATGCCGTCGTCTGAAATCTATACGGCCATGCAGACCGGCGTGCTCGATGCCACCAATACATCGAATGACAGCTTTGTTTCGTACCGGATCTACGAGCAGGTCAAATGCCTGACCGCGCCGGGAGAAAACGCACTGTGGTTCATGTACGAGCCCGTCATCATGTCCAAGAAGGTCTACGACGGCTTGAAGCCAGAGCAGCAGAAGGCCATCATGGCAGCAGCCAAGAAGGCCGAGGAATACTTTACGGCCGAGTCGCGTAAGGGTGAACAGAAGATGATAGACACCTTTACCAAGGCCGGTGTCGAGGTGGTCAGCATGAGTCCGGAAGACTTCAACGCCTGGATGGAAGTGGCCAAGGCTTCGTCCTACAAGAACTTTTCAGAGAAGGTCAAGGGTGGCGACGAGCTCTTGAACAAGGCGCTGGCTGTCAAATAGCCTCCCGCTGAAGGCATCCGGGCAGGTCGCAGCCTGCCCGGGCATGCCCGACGGTTCAAGTCTTCATAACAAGGATTTCTATGGCCCTAAGATTCATCAGCCTGGTTCAGGCGCTATCGCGTGCTTGCGGCGTACTGTCTGCCCTTCTGCTCAGCTTCGCAATGGTCGTGGTCTGCCAGATGATACTGATGCGCTATGTATTTCGTGCGGCAACCATCTGGCAGACCGAGGCCGTGGTTTTCAGCGCCACCGCCGCAATTTTTCTCGGTGCTCCCTACGTGCTGCTGACGAAGGGGCACGTAGGCGTTGACTTCATTCAAATGATAGTCAAGCCACGTACCCGCAGGGCCATGGACAAGGTCGGTGCCATACTCGGCATGATGTTTTGCATGGTCATGTCCGTTGCCACGGGCATTCACCTGTTCGAAGCCCTTGAAGGAGGGTGGACAACGCCCAGCGTCGCGGCGGTTCCGCTGTGGATGCCTCTGACACCCATGGTGATAGGGTTTGTCTTGCTTACGCTGCAGTATCTGGCAGAAATCATCAAATTATCCGGAGAGCCATCATGACCCCAGCAATTGCGGGATTGGCGCTAGTTATCGGGCTGTGTGTGATGCTGGCCACCGGCATGCCGATTGCCTTTGCATTGGGGCTGGCGGCGATTGCCGGCTTGCTTCTTGACATGGGGCCAGACGTTATCTATGTGATTGCCGAGACCATGTTTGCGGGAATTGGCAATCTGGCGTACGTGGCGATTCCCATGTTTGTGCTGATGGGGGCCATCGTTGCAGGCACCCCTGCAGGAGGAGATCTGTACAAGGCGCTGGATCGCTGGTTGCACAAGGTGCCGGGCGGCCTGGTGTTGTCGAATATTGGTGCTTGTGCCATTTTTTCGGGCATGACCGGCTCCAGCCCCGCGACCTGCGCTGCCATAGGAAAAATGGGTATTCCCGAGATGCTCAACCGTGGCTATCCCAGTTCTGTCGCCACCGGTTCGATTGCAGCGGGCGGTACCCTGGGCATATTGATACCGCCCTCGGTCACCATGATCGTGTACGGGATATCCACGCAAACGTCGATCGGCCGTTTGTTCCTGGCCGGGGTCTTGCCAGGCATTATGCTGACGCTTATGTTCATGGCATGGGCCCTGATCGACGCCCGCAGAAAAGGCTTCCGCTTCCAGTCTTCGTCGTTGCACTACACCTTGAAAGACAAGCTGGCCACATTACCGCGCGTACTGCCCTTGTTGCTTATTATTGCCGGCATGCTGTTTGTGCTTTACGGCGGGGTGGCCACGCCATCGGAAGCGGCCGGTGCGGGCGCTTTTCTGACCCTGGCGGTCGTGATCATTGTGTATCGCCTGTTCAAGATCAAGCCTTTCGTGGGTATTTTTGGATCGGCCATGCGCGAAAGTGTCATGATCATGATGATCATGGCGTCTGCCGAACTTTTCGCCTTTGCCTTGTCCTCGCTGTACATCACCCAGTCTCTGGCCACCGCCATTGCCGCGCTTGAAATCAATCGCTGGGCATTGATGGGGCTGATCAACGTCTTCCTGCTGGTGTCGGGCATGTTCCTGCCGCCGGTGGCCATTATCGTGATGTCTGCACCCTTGCTGTTCCCCATCATCACGCAGGCCGGCTTTGATCCGTACTGGTTTGCCGTCGTACTGACGATCAACATGGAAATCGGCCTGATTACGCCGCCCGTGGGCCTGAATCTGTTTGTGATCAATTCCATCGCGCCAGATGTACCAACGCGGGAAATTCTATGGGGTTCCTTGCCCTACGTGCTGGTCATGATGCTGGGCATACTGCTGCTGTGCGTGTTCCCTGAAATCGTGACTGTATTGCCCGAGTTGATCATGGGGCCGGCAATCTAGCGCCGCAGCTTATAAGTAAGGGCTGGCCAGCCATATGACCCGGTTACGCAAACGCTTGCGAAACGGGATGGCGGCCAGCCCTTCCAGTGTCACGGCGTCGGCATCTTCAATCTGATTGTCTATCAGCGTCTCGATTTCCTGGGCGAGCCCGGTGCTGTAGACCTCCATATCCAGTTCAAAATTCAGACGCAAACTGCGCGGATCCATATTCGATGAACCCACGTATGACCAGGCGCCGTCTATGGTGATGAGCTTGGAGTGGTTGAAAGTGCCGCGTGTGCGCCATACCCGGCACTTATTGCGTATGACCTGATCCAGCTGTGCCGTCATGGCGTAGTTCACCAAGCGCAAATTATTGCGTCCCGGAATAACAATGTCTACGGTTATGCCGCGCCTGGCAGCGGTATTGATCGCGCCAAGCAGGACCTGGTCGGGCAGGAAATAGGGCGACTGTATGCGTATGTGCTTTTGTGCTACGGCAAAAGCGCCCAGCAGCATATTGTGCGTGCCGACAATATAGCGATCGGGGCCGGATCGTATGGCCCGTGCCGGCACTTGCGGCATGGGTGCACCCCGTGTGCTGCCACACCAGCTTTTGAAAGGCAGGTTCTCTTTGGTGGTGAATTCCCAGTCGTGCACAAATACTGACAGCAGCTGCAAGACCACAGGGCCTTGAACCCTGAAATGAGTGTCACCGCAGGTTTCCGCGCCGGCGATGGATGTCAGGAACTCCTCGCGCACGTTCATGCCGCCTGTAAATGCCACGGTGCCGTCGACTACCAGGACCTTGCGGTGACTGCGCAGATTTGCATAAGGCATGCGCATGAAGCCCAGGGGATTGGTCATGAACAAGGCAACCGGTATGCCTTTCTTGCGCAAAAGCCGGGTAATGGGAGGGCGGGAATACTTCGAGCCTATGGCATCGATCAGTACACGCACCTCGACGCCACGCTCGCGGGCTCGCGCCAGTGCGTCGGCTATCTGTCGTCCGACACTGTCGTTATCAAAGATATAGCTTTGCAGGGCAATGGATTCCTGTGCCTGTTCTATGGCCGCGATCATGGCCGGGTAGGTCTGGTCGCCACCCTGAAGCATCTGAATGTTGTTGCCGTTGCATAAGGGAAAGTGGCTGACACGATCGCCCAGCACATGCAGTGATTCAAATTGAGGCGGCGCAATGGCGCCGAGATTGGCCAGCGCAAGGTCGTTCTCGCTGGCGTCGTGCTTAAGGCTTTTGTTGCGTTGTTCGGAAATGTGATCGTGGCGTATGCGATTGATGCCCGCTATCAGATAAATGAAAGGGCCCAGCAAGGGCGACATCATGATGATGCCGACCCAGCCTATGGCGGCACGCACGTCGTTCTTGGTCATGGCGGCGTGAACCGCTGCCGTGCCCCCCACCACAATACTTAGCAGCAGCGCCAGGTGCGGCCAATATTCCGAAGCCAGATATTCCAAATAGGCCATGTCCATAAAACCAGCCATTCCTTACAGGGGAGATCAATGTCCAGCCTTGGGCTGTACAGGGCGTCTGATTTGCGCGGCGTTCGAGCCAGTGCAAGTATATAGGATCGCACCCGGCTGGAAGCGGCAGAGTATGTGCAAGTGATTCAGTCGGTTGAAGGGCGTTGCTGCAGCGAGTCGTACCATTGCGGATTAGGCTCGCCTTGCCAGGCGAACACTTGCGCCCGGGATGGCGCCCGCCAAACGCCGCCGCCGATGCCCGGAGAAGGCTGTACCCCGTACCAGAACCAGCGGCCGTCTTCGTCCTGGGCAGCCCAGTTCCAGCCGGACGGAGCTTGCGACCAGTCGGGAAGTGAGGAAGGGAGGTTGAGGGTGTTGGTCATGGCTTGAGATTACCAGTATTAAGTTTGATGTACATAGGTCAAACCGGGGCGCTAGGGTCGAACCAGCTTATGGCGTTTCGGCCTGACAGAACGCATACAAAAAACGCCGCTGATGGCAGCGGCGTTTTTGCTTGATGTGCAAGAGAATTCTGGGGTGACCGATGGGGCTCGAACCCACGACAACCGGAATCACAATCCGGGACTCTACCAACTGAGCTACGGTCACCACTAATGCGCTATTTGAACGGCGCATGACACTGACTAAATCCTGCATGCCAATGTTGGACAGCAAGTATAGCAGTTTTCAGCGGGCCAGGCCCTTACTGAAGACCAGGATTCTAGCACGAATGTGGCAACGGGTGGCGTAGGCCGATTTCTGCAACCCGGCATGCCACGCCGGCACCGAAAAATGCCGCCAGCCTGCTACAGGCTGGATGCTCCGAAGGTGTCGCACTGTGCAGGGTCGCCACTGTCGAAACCGCGTTTGAACCAGCGCACACGCTGGGCGGAAGTACCATGGGTGAAGGAGTCGGGCACCACATAGCCCTGGCTGCGTTTTTGCAGCGCGTCGTCGCCAATGGCACTGGCGGCGTTCAGGCCTTCTTCGATATCACCCGGCTCCAGTGTGTTGCGCTGGGAGTCTGAGTGGTTGGCCCAGACGCCCGAGAAACAGTCGGCCTGCAACTCTACGCGTACCGAAAGTTGATTGGCCGCCGTAGTGCTTGCGCCGCGTCGCAACTGATCTACCTGTTCCATCACGCCCAGCAAATTCTGGACATGGTGTGCCACTTCGTGGGCAACTACATAAGCCTGGGCAAAGTCTCCGGGCGAGTTGAGTTCTTGTGCCATTTGCTGGAAAAAGCCTAAATCCAGATACACCTTACGGTCGGCGGGGCAATAAAATGGCCCCATGGCGGATTGGCCGGTACCGCAAGCAGTAGGTGTGGCGCCATTGAACAGCACCAGCCTGGGTTCCTGGTAGGCGCCCCAGCCCTTCTGCTGAAAAATGCCCGCCCAGGCATCTTCGGTATCGGCCAGTACTTTCGAAACGAATTCGCTTTCGGGTGTTGCGGCGGGTGGCTGCGTACGGGTCTCGGTAACCACGGGGCCGCCGACGTTCTGCAATACGATGCTGGGATCGACACCGAAGTACATGGCGACAAGTGCGAGGACGATTGTGCCCAAACCAATTTTTCCGCCGCGTCCGCCTATGTTCATGCGTTGGCCGCGGCGGTCTTCGATATTGCGGCTTTTGCGAGAGTTGTTCAGTCGCATGTGGGCTCCTTGCGTCGCGGCTGCTCCAGTTAACCGCGCACCCTTAGTATTATGAGGAAGAAGTTGATTTTATTGCCTGTGGAGCCAAGTGAACTTAAACTCACCCATCAAGAATGTTAGGATACGTTAAATGGCCCAATATTTCGTCGTTCATCCACAAAATCCTCAGGCTCGCCTGCTCAAGCAAGCCGGCGAGCTCCTGGCCAAGGGCGGCCTGGTGGCTGTGCCTACCGATTCCAGTTACGCGGTCGTCGCACGTCTGGACGACAAGCCCGCAGCCGATGCATTGCGCCGACTGCGCGGGCTGGACGAACGCCACCACCTGACCCTGCTTTGCCGCGATCTGGCTGAAATAGGTCATTTCGCCAAAGTGGATAACCGGCAGTATCGATTCCTGAAAATGGCCACGCCCGGTCCCTGGACGTTCATTCTCGAGGCAACCCGGGAAGTGCCACGGCGGGTTTCTCATCCTTCACGCAAAACGATAGGCATACGGGTGCCCGATCACCGGGTGGCCCTGGCGCTCATCGAGGCTGCCGGTACGCCGCTGATGTCTACCACGCTAATACCGGAAGACGAAGACGTGCCCATGAATGACGGGCAGGCCATCTTCGACAGATATGCCAACGATCTTGCTGCAGTCATCGACGGCGGCGCCTGTGTGCTGGCGCCCACCACGGTCATTGACCTGACGGGCCCGGCTCCGGAAGTCATACGCCGCGGGCAAGGCGATTTGTCCGCACTTGGCCTGGATTAACACCTTTTGATCTTCAGGCGCGCTTTTCTCAGGCTGGTCCGGCATTCCGGGGTGGCCAATCTTCCCGGATATTTATGGATGCGTTGATACAAACGATAACGGTTTATGCCTTGCCGATACTCTTTGGCATTACCTTGCATGAAGCGGCACATGGCTATGTGGCCCGGATGTTCGGCGACCCGACAGCCTGGCAGGCGGGCCGCATCAGCCTGAATCCCATCCGGCATATCGACCCGATCGGCACCATAGTCGTACCGCTGGTGTTGCTGTTCAGCACCAAGCTGATGGGCGGCGGCGGCTTGCTGTTTGGTTGGGCCAAGCCGGTACCCGTTGATTGGGGAAGGCTGCGCCGCCCCAAGCGCGACATGCTGTGGGTGGCCCTGGCAGGCCCCGCATCGAATCTGGTCATGGCCATCATCTGGGCATTAAGCCTGCGGTTGCTGGCTGAGGCCGGCGCCAGTCAGGGTGATTTCTGGGTACAGATGACCATAGCCGGCATACAGGTAAATCTGATTCTGATGGCGCTGAACCTGGTGCCTTTGCCGCCGCTGGATGGTGGCCGGATTGTGTTCAGCCTGCTGCCCAGCCGCATGGCCTGGCAGTTTTCAAAGATTGAACCCTACGGTCTGCTGATACTGATAGTTTTAATGCTGACAGGCGTGCTCTGGATCGTGCTGGGGCCCATATTGGCTTTTGGTCAGTTAATTGTTGGCTGGTTTTTATAATTACGTCCGCTAATCCGGTAAACTTGTGGGTTGATAAGTTCCCGTTTACGGTGAGTTCTAGGAGATCATTCTCATCATGGCAACAAGCACGGATTCTGCGATTCCTACTTTCCAGGGCAGTCTGGTAGCCCTAATCACGCCTATGCTGCCTGATGGCAGCCTCGACCTTGATGCCTATCGAAAGCTTATCGACTGGCATATCGAGCAGGGAACCGATGGGCTGGTCGTGGTGGGTACCTCAGGTGAATCCCCTACCGTAAGCGTCGAGGAACACGTCGAGCTCATCCGGATTGCCGTCGAGCATTCCGCCGGAAGGCGGCCTGTGATAGCGGGCATCGGTGGCAATTCCACTTCCGAAGCCATCGAGCTGTCGCAGCATGCCAAAGATGTGGGCGCGCAGGCTGGCTTGTCGGTGGTGCCGTATTACAACAAGCCGACCCAGGAAGGGCTGTATCAGCACTTCAAGACCATCGCAGAAGCTGTTGATCTGCCGGCCATTCTGTATAACGTCCCGGGCCGTACCGTTGCCGACATGAGCAACGACACCATATTGCGTCTGGCCCAGGTGCCGGGCGTCATCGGCATTAAAGACGCCACCGGCGATATCGGTCGCCTCGCGTTGTTGCTGCGTGACGTGCCCGTCGGATTCCAGGTCTTCAGTGGCGACGACGCAACCGCCATCGCCCTGATGCTTATGGGCGGGCAGGGAAATATCTCGGTTACCGCCAACGTGGCGCCCCGGCTTATGCACGAAATGTGTATGGCTGCGATCCAGGGTAATGCTGCACTGGCGCGTCAGCTCAATGCACGTCTGGCAACATTGAACAAAGTGCTGTTTATCGAGTCCAATCCAATTCCGGTCAAGTGGGCCGTTGCAGAAATGGGCCTTACCCAGCTGGGTTATCGCCTACCGTTAACCGCCTTGCACGAGCAGCACCATGGCTTGGTGCGTGCTGCGCTGAAAGAAGCAGGCTTACTCTGAAATGATTAATATGCGTATGAACAAACGTTGCGCCGGCATCACGCTGGGTCTGGGCATGCTGGTGCTGTCGGGTTGCTCTACCCTGAACCAGGCACTGGGCACCGAAGAGGCCGTTGATTACAAAAGCACGGTTGCCGGAGACCCGCTCAGCATTCCACCTGACCTGACCCAGGCAAATCGTGATGCCCGTTATCGCGCCCCTGAAGGTACGACAACGTTCAGTCAGTACGCTCAGAATCAGCAGCAGGAACAGAATACCAGCGCCAGCGAACGAATCCTGCCCCAGACCGATGGTATTCAGGTCAAGCGTGATGGCGACCTTCGCTGGCTGGTGGTTGATCAGCCTGCAGAAGAGGTCTACCCCAAGATTGTCGAGTTCTGGGGCGAGCAAGGCTTCACCATCCATTCGCAAGATCCTCGCGCGGGCCTGATGGAAACCGACTGGGCCGAGAATCGTGCCAAGATTCCCGAAGGCTGGATACGCAACGCGCTGGGGTCCATCATTGAATCCGTGTACGACAGCGGAGAGCGTGAGCGCTTCCGCACCCGTCTGGAACGTGTGAATGGCGCGACCGAGATTTACATCAGTCACGATCACATGGTTGAAACGGCAGTCGGTTCGGCCGGCTCGGGCGATGTGGCCTCTACGTTCAAGTGGGCCAAGGGCGAGGAAGATCCAGGCCTGAACGCCGCCATGCTTGCGCGCCTGATGGTTTACCTGGGCACCGATGTGCGCAACGCAAGTGCCATGGTCGCCCAAGCCGAGCGTACGGCCGGGCAACCCCAGGTAATACAGTCGGTCGAAGGGCAAGCCTCGCTGACGCTGGCCGAGTCGTTTGACCGGGCGTGGCGTCGCGTTGGTGTTGCAATCGATTCGGCAGGCTTCTCACTGGAAGACCGTAACCGCTCGTCGGGCGACTACTTCATTCGCTACCTCGACAGCGACACCGGCGAGAAAATCGTGCAACAGAACTTCATGGGCCGATTGTTCGGCACACGCAATACTGCGGAAGCGGTTCCTTATCGCATACACGTAGCCGACCAAGGTTCCAGCTCGCTCGTTACGGTACTTGACCAGAACGGTCAGGTTCAAAACACCGAGACAGCAAAACGCATTATTAATGTGCTGGTATCGCACATGCAATAGGCTGGTTTCAGCGGGCAGGAATGCCCGCGCCAAACCATTCCAGTGTCGGCCCCAGCGCCGTCACTTCACCTATCAGCAGTAACGCCGGCGCCTTGATCTGGTGCTCGCGGGCCAGTTGACCCATATCCTTCAACACGCCATGCAGCACGCGCTGCGATGGCCGTGTGCCATTCTCGATAATGGCAAAGGGCGTATCGCCTGACCGGCCGTGGTCCATCAGCTGTGCGGCCACCCGATCAAGCTGACTGACCCCCATGTAAAAAGCCAATGTCTGGTGCGGCTGTGCCAGGGCAGGCCAGTCTTCGATCATGGTGTCTTCACGGCAATGCGCGGTGATCAGTCGAACCGATTGAGCGTGATCGCGGTGGGTCAGGGGAATGCCTGCATAAGCTGCGCAGGCCAGTGCGGCGGTAATGCCTGGTACTACCTCGTAAGGTATCTGGTGCGCGCGCAGGAATTCAAGTTCTTCGCCACCGCGTCCAAACACAAATGCGTCACCGCCTTTCAGGCGCACTACCAGTTGGCCCTGTTGTGCATGCTCCAGCATCAACGCGTGTATTCTGGCTTGTGTGGCATTGTGATCTTCGCCAGGAATTTTCCCCACCGGAATCTGCTCGGCGTCGCGGCGCGCCAGTTCCAGTATGGCGGTGTCGACCAGGCGGTCGTGCAAAATGACGTCAGCTTCATTCAGGGCGCGCAGTGCCTTCAATGCAAGCAGGCCAGGGTCTCCAGGGCCCGCACCGACCAGCAGCACTTTACCGCTGACGGCGGCTTGTGGTTGGTCCAGTGCTTGCTCCAGCAACCGTGCGGCCTGTTCCGGTTGCTGGCTGCGTAAAGCAGCCGCTACCGGGCCATCCAGCAGCCAGTCGTAAAACTCACGGCGCGGGCGTAGCTCGGGGCGGGCCTGCCGTATCGCGGGGCGGTATCGGGCGGCCAATGTCGCCAGAGATCCCAGCGTGTGGTCGAACAGGGTTTCTATGCGCTCGCGAACCCGGCGGGCCAGGACCGGTGCGCTGCCGGCCGACGATATGGCTATGGTCAGCGGCGAGCGGTCGACGATGGACGGAACCTGGAATGAAGACAGTTCAGGGTCGTCAACCACATTGATGAAGAGCCGTTGTGTGTCGGCCAGTTCCGCAATGCGTCGATTCAGCTCCCTGTCGTCGGTAGCGGCAACAACCAGCCAGATATCGGCCAGCCAGTCGGGATGGAAGTGTCCGTTCAGTCTCTGGATACGGTTCTGGGCCTGCAATTGTTCCAGTGTGGCGGTAACTTCCGGCGTGCCGACCGTGACCAGGGCGCCCGAGGCCAGCAGGCTTTTTATTTTGCGCTCGGCGACTGCGCCACCGCCTACAACCAGAACGCGCCGGCCACGCAGGTCGGCAAAAAGGGGAAATAATCTCATAGGGGTCGAGGGATGTTTGTGCCTGATTTGCCATCGAAGGCGCCCCGGCCGGAAAAATGCCGGCCGGGGGAAAGTTATACCACTGCTGCCAGCACAATAGGTATCAGTTTTTGTGAGGGCGCCGGAATCGCTTCGCTGCGCACCAGGAAGTCACCAAACTTTTCGTCGTGCTGACGCCCGCGAGCATAGGCGGCGAACAGCGTACCCAGCGTACCAAGTATTTCTGCCTCGTCGACGTTCTGGCGATAGCTGACGTTCAGTCTTTCTCCGGTGTAGTTGGCGCCCAGGCGCAGATCGTAACGGCCCGGTGCACGACCCACCAGCGCGATCTCGCCAAGGTACGGGCGTGAACAGCCATTCGGGCAACCTGAAAGTCGCAGCAGTATGGGTTCATTGAGCAGGCCGTGCCGGTCCAGCAAGGTTTCCAGCTTGGGCAACAGTTCGGGTAAATAGCGTTCGCTTTCTGCCATGGCCAGGCCACAAGTGGGCAGGGCCACACAGGCGATGCTGTGGCGGCGTATCCCGCTTTGATTCTTATAACCATCCAGCCCATATTGGGCGACCAGCTCGTTTATCTTGCCGCGGTCTGCAGCATCCACATTGGAAATCACCAGGTTCTGATTGCAGGTCATGCGGAACTCGCCTTTGTGAATTTTGGCAATCTCGCGCACCCCGGTCTGCAGCTGCAGACCATTCTCGTCCCACAGCCGCCCTGATTCAATATACAGGCCCAGATGCCACTGGCCGTCTTCGCCTTCTTCCCAGCCGTAGCGGTCGCCATTCTGGTCAAAATGATAGCTGCGCACAGGCTGCAAGGTGACGCCCGAACGGGCTTCGAGCTGTTCCCTGAACCACTCCAGGCCAAGGTGATCGAGGGTGTACTTCAGGCGTGCATGCTGACGCTCCTTGCGATTGCCGTGGTCGCGCTGCAAGGTCACCACGCCTTCAGCAACGGCAATCAGCTGCTCGGGCTTTACGAAGCCTATCAGGCTGCCCAGTCTTGGGTAGGTGGTGTCATCACCGTGCGTGGCGCCCATGCCACCGCCTATGGCTACGTTGAAGCCCTGCAGTTCGCCGTTTTCAATAATGGCGATCAGCCCCAGGTCTTGCGCGAATACGTCAACGTCGTTGGTGGGCGGAATGGCGATGCCGATCTTGAACTTGCGCGGCAGATAGGTGTCGCCGTAGATGGGCTCGACCTCGGGCTCGTCGGTGAGCTTTTCGCCATCGAGCCAGATCTCATGATAGGCGCGGGTGCGGGGAATGAAATGATCGGACAGCTTTTGTGTCCACTCTTGAACCAGCTGATGCTGGCTCGACAGTTGCGGATTGACCGAACTGACGACCTGGCGGTTGATGTCGCCACAGGCGGCAATGGTGGTCGCCATCGCGTTGTGGATGGCCTGCATCGTGGGCTTCAGGTCGTGCTTGATCACGCCGTGCCACTGGAAGGTTTGTCTTGTGGTGATACGCAGGCCGCGCCCGGCATACGTGCTGGCAATGTCGTCAAATATCAGCCATTGGGCAGGCGTTACCACGCCGCCGGGCAGGCGTGCCCGTATCATGAAGGAGTAAGCGGGCTCAAGCTTTTGCTTGCGACGCTCATCGCGAATGTCGCGGTCATCCTGCTGATAGCTGCCATGAAATTTCAGCAACTTGTTGTCGTCGTCGCTGATGGCGCCGGTAATCGGATCGTTCAGTCCTTCTTCTATGGTGCCGCGCAAGTGCCGGCTGTCTGCTTTGATTTGTTCAAGGTGTGAAAGGGTGTTGCTCATGACTATCCTGATCAATAAACGTCGCGGGCGTAGCGCCCCTGGGCAGACAGTTCGTCCAGCCATTCCTTGGCTTGGGCAGCGTCCAGACCGCCTTCCTGCTGTGCGATATCCAGCAAGGCCTGATGTACGTCTTTGGCCATGCGCGTGGCATCGCCGCAGACATAGATGTGGGCACCACCCTGAATCCACTTGAACAGATCAGCGGCCCGTTCACGCAACCTGTCCTGTACATAAATCTTGTGTTCCTGATCGCGTGAGAAGGCCAGGTCCAGACGATGCAGGTCGCCGTCGGCAAGGGCTTGCTGCCACTCTGTCTGGTACAGGAAATCCGACGAGAAACGGGGATTGCCAAAGAACAGCCAGTTGCGTCCGGCGGCATTCTGGGTGCTACGTTCCTGCACAAAGGCGCGGAAGGGGGCGACACCGGTGCCTGGTCCGATCATGATTACATCGAGCGACTCATCGGCAGGCAGGCGAAAGCGCTGATTCTCTTCAATGAAAACCGGCAGCTGTTCGCCTTCTGTCAGCGATGCCAGGAAATGCGAGGCGACTCCCCAGCGCGCTTCGCCTTCATATTCGTAAGCCACGTTGGCCAGCGTCAAATGAACTTCCTCTTCCACCACAGCCTGGCTGGAGGCAATGGAATACATGCGCGGTGTAAGCGGACGCAAGGCTTCGATCAGGCCCTGCGCCGTCCAGCTGGCGGGGTAGGCTTTCAGAATGTCGACCAGTTGCCGTGTGTCCATTAACGTGCGAAGCTCGTTCACTGCGGCAGGCTCGAGCAAGGCGTTCAGCTCGTCATTCCTGGCCAGTGCCGCATGTGCAACCAGGAATGGTTTGGTCAGCTGCGTCAGCTCGCGATGGCGGCCCAGCCATTCCTGGACGCTGTGTGTGGCGCTGCCGATGGTCAGTGTTTCGTCCGGAGACAGGTTCAGGATGTCCAGTACCTGATTGACCAGCGCCGGCGACTGGACAGGCCATACGCCAAGCGCGTCACCAGGTTGATAGCTCAGCCCGCTGCCTTCCAGGGAAATCTCCAGATGGCGAATATCCTTATCACTGCCACGACCGGTGATCGGCTGATTCAGCAGCAGCTCTGCCAGCACCGGCTTATCGCGCGTGGCGATGGCGGTTTTCGGATGCAGCGTGGTGACGCTGGCAATGGCTGTGTCGGCTTGCTTGAGCGCCTTGCGGGCCTCGAGTACGGCCGCTTCCTGCCAGGGTAGGGCAATGGTTTCAATATCCAGGTCAGCCATGCCGGTTTCGTGTACACGCGTTGCACCCAGTTCCTGCAGGCGAGCGTCAATACGCTGGGCTATTCCGCAGAACATGGGATAGCTGGAGTCACCCAGCCCCAGCACCGCATATTTCAATTCGGGCAGCTTGGGCGCACGCCGCCCCTTCAGGAATTCCACAAATGACAGGGAATCGTCAGGCGGGTCGCCATCGCCCTGGGTGCTGATCACTACATACAGCAGACGCTCATCCTTGAGTTCGCGTGTGGTGTAGCGGTCGGCCCGGACCAGGCGCACAGCCAGCCCCTGGCCTTGGGCCTGCTCAGCCAGCGACTCTGCCACACGCTTGGCATTGCCGGTCTGGCTGCCATACAGTATGGTGAGTTGTTGCGTGGTGGCTGCAACTGCGGTGAGGGCGGGCGGGCTGTCAACAGCAGGCCGTGCACTCAATTGGCGGCCTTGGGCCACGCCCGCAAAATAGCCCGACAGCCAACTCAAGGCATTGGATTCCAGCCCGTCAACCAGCTCGGTGGCCAGCAGTTGTTTGGACTCAGGCAGATAAGAAGGTGCCAGCATAGTGTGCTCTTGATCAATAAACTTATGACCATTCTATGTAGCTTGAGCACCCGCACGAACGACTAGATTATTATTTCTATATCGCTTATGTACTTATATCGCTGCGCATATATAACGCTGCCATTGCTAAAGATGCTCATTACGCAGGCGATATATCAGGTCCAGTGCTTCGCGCGGCGTGAGCTGGTCGGGATCTATCTGCTCCAGTGCGGCATACAGCGCACTTGCGGCTTCGTCGCTATCCGTTGCAGATGATTGCGCTTCAGCATCGACTGCTGCCGAGAAAAGATCCAGCTGCGGTGTGGGGTTGCCTTGCGCCTCCAGACGGGACAGTTCCCGACTGGCGTGCCGGATAACCGCGGCAGGAATACCTGCCCGCTGCGCCACCTGAATACCGTAGCTGCGACTGGCCGGACCGGCCTGCACCTCGTGCAGGAACACAATGCCTGACGAGGATTCGGCCGCTGCCAGGTGCACGTTGGCGGCACCCACTACTTCGGCCGGCAAACGCGTTATTTCGAAATAATGCGTGGCAAATAAAGTCAGCGCCTGATTATGTGTCAGCAAGCGATGGGCGATAGACCAGGCAAGGGCCAGGCCATCATAAGTAGACGTGCCGCGGCCTATTTCATCCATCAGAACCAGGCTTTGCGGTGTGCTGGCCGACAAGATCGAGGCGGCCTCGGTCATTTCCATCATGAAGGTCGAACGCCCGCCAGCCAGGTCATCGGCTGCACCGATGCGAGTGAATATGCGATCAATCAGCCCTATGCGCGCCGAGCGTGCCGGCACGAAACTGCCGACGCGGGCCAGCAGCGCAATCAGTGCGATCTGCCGCATATAGGTTGATTTACCACCCATATTGGGGCCGGTGATAAGCAGCATGCGCCGCTGCGGGCCCAGTTCGCAGTCATTGGGGGTGAAGCGCTCTATGCTATGTTCAACCACGGGATGGCGCCCGGCTTCGATCGTGATTTCGGTGCCTTCAGCCAATTCCGGCGCCGTCCAGTCATTGGCCAGGGCATGTTCGGCCAGGGCTGCCAGCGCATCGATTTCCGCCAGGGCAGTCGCGCACTGCGACAGCGCGCCGGCACAGTCTGCCAGCTGTTCCAGCAGGTTTTCAAACAGCCACTTCTCGCGACTAAGGCTGCGATCCTTGGCCGACAACACCTTGTCTTCCCAGGTCTTCAGCTCAGGCGTGATATAGCGCTCCGCATTCTTCAGCGTTTGCCGGCGCCGATACTCGGCCGGAACCTTATCGACCTGGCCGCGCGATACCTCGATATAAAAGCCGTGAACCCGGTTGAACTCTACCCGCAGGGTAGGAATACCGGTGCGCTCGCGTTCGCGTGCTTCCAGTTCAACCAGGAACTCGCCGCTGTCGCTCGCCAGACGACGCAACTCGTCGAGCTCACTGTCGTAGCCGGCGGCAATCACACCGCCTTCGCGTATCAATAAAGCAGGTTCCGGATCAATGGATTGCTGCAGCAACTGGCTGATGCCAGGATCCAGACTCAGGTTATGAATATAGGCATCCAGCGTAGGCTGCCGGGCAAACGCCTGCTGCAGATGCCGGGCAATGTCGGGCAGCAAGCCCAACGCTTCACGCAGGCTGGCCAGCTCGCGGGGGCGTACAGAACGCAAGGCAATGCGCGTGGCAATGCGTTCCAGATCCGGATAGCGGTCCAGCATCTGGCGCAAAGTATCCAGTGGCGTTTGCGTATCCAGTGTATCGCCCTCGGTCGGCGCAGACAGAAAGGCAGCGATCACCTGCTGACGTGCCAGCACCGGTGCATTATCGCGCAAGGGATGGTGCAACCAGCGGCGTAACAAGCGGCTGCCCATGGGGGTCTGGCAATGATCCAGGGTCGAGAACAGCGTAGGGCTTGCTTCACCGCTGATGGTTTCCGTCAGCTCCAGATTCTTGCGTGTGACCGGATCCAGCACAACATACTGGCCCGCCTGATCCGCACGTATGGTCTGAATATGCGACAGCGATTGCGTCTGCGTACGACTTACATAGCGCAGCAAGGCGCCCGCCGCACAAGTGGCCACCGGCAGCTCGGCCAGCCCGAAACCGGCCAGCGTATCCACGGCAAAATGCCGCAGCAACACATCGCGCGCGCCATCCGTTTCAAAGTGCCAGTCGGGCAGCGCAGTCAGTGCCATGCCACTGTCGGGATTACGGTGCAGGTTCTCCGCGCAAAGCAGCTCTGCCGGCTCGATACGATGCAGCTCGGTTTCCAGCATATCAGGGGTGCATTCGGTCACCCAAAACTCGCCGCTGGCCAGATTCATCCAGGCCAAGCCGCTGCGTTCCGAGCGATTGGCGCGTGCCGTGTACACCGCCGCAATCATGCGATCGGCCTTGGCCGGCAGCAGGGCTTCGTCAGTCAGGGTGCCAGGCGTGACGATGCGCACGATCTTGCGTTCCACCGGCCCCTTGCTTGTGGCCGGATCACCCACCTGTTCGCAAATCGCAATGGACTCGCCCAAGGCAACCAGACGGGCCAGATAGCCTTCCATGGCGTGAAACGGCACGCCGGCCATGGGGATGGGCGCCCCGTTGGACGTGCCCCGTTTGGCCAGTGTGAGGTTCAGCAGACGCGCGCCGCGCACGGCATCTTCGTAGAACATTTCATAGAAGTCACCCATGCGGTAGAACAACAGATGCGACCCGGCCTCGGCCTTAAGGCGCAGGTATTGTTGCATCATGGGGGTGTGTTTGGAGAGATCGGCTTGCGTCATCAAGGATAGAGCGGCGTAATTACGATGAGTGTAGTTGTGCGAGGGCTGCCGCTTTCGCGCAGCGGCATTGACTCATTGTACCGGGCGGGAACTAGCGTCGCAGTATCGACTATTTTGTGTTTCGATGCGCTATAAAAGCATCGGCACTGACGTGGAAGCGTTCGACCAAGGCAGCAATCTGGCGGATATTTAACGCTCTATGTCCGGCCAGGATTCCAGAAACCACGCTTTGACCACCCACTTCAGGTAAATCGGATTGCGTCAGTGCGTGCTGGTCCATCAGAAACCGCAGCACATCTCGCGGAGATGACGCCGGGACTGCATGGTGGTTGGCCTCGTACTCGTGCACGGCTGCGGGCCACTTCGTCGAGGTCAGGGATTACGGCTTCCATGAGCCGTACTCCTTATGAGTGAAAACATTCTTGATAAAAGCTGTTTGTGATCGAAAGACTACATCGGCAATGATACGGTACTTATTGCCGCTTACGCTGAAAATGGCATAGCCGACTCTACTGATGGTGTGCTGATTTCTCGGCAGACCACGTGTTCCCCGCGCTAGCGGGGATGAACCATCGCATGCACGCGGGCGGTCGTCCCTCGGGTCTTGGTCTGGCGTGCTCAAGGGGGAGAAAATTCTTCTCCTTGCTCTTGTGCCAGATCGTGCACATTCTTATTGCGTCTTTGGCCTCGTGTTGGCATTTGCCTGAACGTTTTGTTTAACTTTTAGTGAGTTAATACATTGGATCCTCCGTTCTGTTGGTATGCTAACCCCATCCCCAGCCTGAAGAATAGGTTTTTACGCCATCATGACCAACCACACCCCTTCCTATTCCCCCCACAGAACAAGCACCACACAGCAAATAAAAATAAGGGGAAACGTGTCGTATAGCCTTCGGCGCTGGAGTCCGCAAAAGCACGCAGCCATCAGTGCGCCGCCGCTCCTTCTCCTCCATGGCTGGATGGACGTGGGCGCGTCTTTTCAGCGCTGCGTCGATCGGCTGGCGGCGGAACGGGATATCATCGCGCTGGATTGGCGGGGCTTCGGAAGAAGCAGCACAGCGGATCAAACCGATGGTTACTGGTTTTACGACTATTACGCCGATCTGGATGCCGTGATCGACTATCTTTCACCCGATGTTCCCATCGACCTGCTAGGCCACAGCATGGGCGGCAATATTGCGATGGTTTATGCGGGCACATGCCCGGAACGCGTACGTCGTTTGATCAATGTCGAAGGATTCGGGCTGGCACGCACGCAGCCGTCCGAGGCACCGGCCCGGCTGGCGCACTGGTTGGCGCAGTTGAAGGAACCGGTGTCAATGCGGTCGTTTGCAAGCCTGCAAGAGGTGGTCGAAAAGCTGATCAGGCGTAGTTCGCATATGGAAGAAGGTTTCGCTTTCTGGCTGGCGCAGCAGTGGACGGAACGCAAGGATGATGGCCGCTGGCATGTTATTGCCGATGCCGCACACAAGCGTGTGAACCCTGTTCTGTACCGATGCGATGAGATTCAGGCTGCCTGGGAAAATATTGCGGCTCCGGTCTTGTTGATAGAGGGTGATGAGGCGGCACAAAATCTATCTAAGAACGGCCGGGATCTGCAGGATCTGGAAGCCCGCCTGAGCAAGCTAAAGTGCCTGAAGCGGTTTAAGATTGATCGCTGTGGTCATATGGTTCATCTTGACCAGCCAGATGCTCTTGCACAAGCCGTGGAGCATTTTCTAAGCAACTGATTCCCGAAGCAAAAAGGGCACAAGGCCGGTCATGAATATCGTGATGTTTACCAATACGTACCGGCCGCATGTGGGCGGGGTTGCCAATAGCGTTGCATGGCTTACCGACAGTCTGCGCGGCGCGGGCCACCGCGTGCTGGTGGTGGCGCCGGAATTTCCCGGTTGCAGGCCCGACGACGGTGTGCTGCGTATTCCTGCTGTTCAGAATTTCCGGGGCAGTGACTTTTCCGTTCCGATACCGTTGACCGTTTCTCTCAGCGAAACCCTGGATGACTTCTCGCCGGATCTCGTGCACTCCCATCATCCCTTCCTGTTGGGTGATACGGCTTTGCGGGTATCGGCCAGGTTTGATCTGCCCATTGTATATACCTGCCATACACGCTATGAACTGTATGGTCATTATGTTGCCCAGGATGCGCCGTTGCTGCAGCGTCTTGTGCTGAGCCTGGCGCTTGGCTATTGCGATCTGTGCGATGCGGTGGTTGCTCCAAGCCAGAGCATGGCCGACTTTCTGACTGAGCATGGTGTAACAGCGCCGGTAAAGACAATACCTACCGGAATTGATCCCCGGTCATTTTCTGGGGGGGACGGCAATGGCCTTCGCTCGAGTCTTGGTATTCCCGCCGATGCTTTCGTGGTCGGTCATGTAGGCCGGTTGGCGATAGAGAAGAATCTGGACTACCTGACCGATGCCATCATCGATTTCCTGCAGTCCGAGAAGCGGGCGCACTTTCTGGTCGCCGGAGACGGACCAATGAAGGAATCAATTGCTCGCGCCTTTGCCGCACACGGTCTTGCCCATCGCGTGCATCTGCCAGGTGCCGTCAAAGGCGATAGTCTTGCAGGTATGTATGCGGCGATGGATGCTTTCGCATTTTCCTCTCATTCGGAAACGCAGGGCCTGGTACTTGCAGAGGCTATGGCGGCCGGGGTCCCGGTCGTCGCGCTGGATGCCTTCGGGACGCGGGAAATGGTGCGCAGTGGTTTTAATGGCTGGCTGCTGGATACTGATGCGCCACCTCGTCGGTTTGCCGAGGCATTGCAGTGGGTGCACGATCTTGACGATGCCCGGAGGCGGCGCTTGCAGCTGGCGGCCAGTCGGACTGCAGCCTTGTTCAGCCGGGAGCGTGCGACAGCCAGCATGCTGGATCTTTATTGTATGCAAGCGCTGGAGCAGCCGGGTGTGAAGTCCATCAATGACAGTATCTGGCAAACAGCCAAGCGGCGCATCGAACAGGAAGGGAAAATACTGGGTAACGTCGCACGCGCCATCGGAGAGGCTGTTATGGCCGAACCGCAACCGCTTGAAGCACCAGGCAGGCGGCCAGGTGCTTGAACGGGCTTGCTTGGCAGGTGTATCAGCAGGATCTGGCGTATGATGCCAGCGCGTCCAAAAGCACGGAGACATTGTGAATTTTATTTTTCGCGGCAACGAAATCCTATTGCGTGAATCTGGTATTGACTTCCCCTCGGGTGAAGAATGTGCCCTGGTTGGGGCTGGTGCCGAAGTGCTGGAGCCCTTGTGGGTGTCCGATGTCGCAAACCACCGAACCTGCCATATCGCCCACGATATCCAGGCGCCTCCCGGTTTTGCCTTTCGCAAGTTGCGGGCTGTGCTGGCCGAGCTGGGTGAACATGGTGCTTTGGCGAGTCGCGCGTTCCAGGTATCCGAGTGGGTGCGTACCCATCGCTATTGCGGCGTTTGCGCGACACCCATGCAGAAGTCCAAAAAAGAGCTTTGCTTTCATTGTCCGGCTTGTGGCTTTTCTGCCTACCCGCGAATTTCACCGGCCATGATGGTGCTGATCAAGCGAGGCGACCAGATTCTGCTGGCGCGCCATGCTACCTACGCAACGGCACGCTATACCGCGCTGGCCGGATTTGTCGAGGCCGGAGAAAACATCGAAGAAGCGATACACCGTGAGGTGCTGGAAGAGGTGGGTCTGCAGGTGAAAGACTTGCGTTATTTCGGCAGTCAGTCGTGGCCTTTCCCGCATTCCCTGATGATTGCCTACACGGCCGAATACGCCGGTGGAGAGCTGACCATACAGGAAGACGAAATCGCCGAGGCTCGCTGGGTAGGCCCTGGCGACGAAGTACCCGATATTCCCATGCTGGAATCCATCGCAGGTCGACTGGTGCGCGCGAACTTGCCATCGGCGGAACTCTAAGAGCGTGCGGCGGGCTGCTCGGGCCAGTAGTAGTCGTCGCCGTAAATGCGTCCACCGAAGATGGCTGTACCTATCCGTACCTCGGAGGAGCCTTCTTCAATGGCAATTTCAAAGTCACCGCTCATGCCCATGGACAGGCGGTCCATTTCTATGCCCTCTATCGCTTCCTCGCGCATCTGGTCGCGTAACTCGCGCAGTGTGCGAAAGCAGGCGCGCACGGCGGCTTGATCGGCGACATTGATGGCCAAAGTCATCAGGCCGCGTATGCGCAAGGTCGGCATGTCGCGTGCCACCTGACGCAGGAAACCCGGTAGTTCCTCCGGCGGCAATCCGTATTTGCTGGGTTCGGTAGAGGTCTTTATCTGCACCAGCGCGTCGATGGCACGGCCTTCCTGTTGCAGGCGTCGATCTAATGCAACTGCCAGGTCCATGCGGTCCAGTGACTGGATTTCGGAGGCCATGCGGGCCACGTCCTTGGCTTTGTTGGTTTGCAAGTGGCCTATCATGACCCAGTCTATGCCGCAGTCGGCCAGCGGTTCATATTTGCTGCGGATTTCCTGTGCCTTGTTTTCCCCGAAGCGACGCTGGCCGGCCTGGACAGCAGCACGTATGGCGTCTTCGCCGAAAGTTTTGCTGACGGGCAGCAGCGTGACAGCATCTGCCGGGCGCCCGGCCTTCAGTGCAGCGTTGCGGATACGCTCCCGCACGTTTGCCAGGTTTGTGGCAATGATGCTCTGGTCAGACATGGTTTGCGCTCGCAATGTTGGCGGTGATTTCGTAAGAACGCAGGCGTGCCGTGTGGTCAAACATATTCGATGTGATCATCAGCTCGTCTGCGCCGGTTTTGTCGATGAACGCCTTGAGCTGGCCGGCGACGGTATCTGGTGCACCAATGGCCGAGCACGAAAGAACATGGTCCAGCAAATCTTGTGCTGCCGGTCCTAGCTGTTCGATATAGTTGGGCACGGGTGGGGGCAAACGAGACGGGCGGCCGCTGCGCAGATTTACAAAAGACTGCTGCCACGATGTTGCCAGAAGCCGTGCCTCGTCGTCAGTGTCGGCGGCAAAAACGTTGAATCCCAGCATGACATAGGGCTTGTCCAGGTGAACCGATGGTTTGAACGTGCTGCGGTACAGCTGGATGGCCTGCATCATTTGCTGTGGGGCAAAATGCGAGGCAAAGGCATAGGGCAGGCCAAGGGCGGCGGCCAGTTGGGCGCCAAAAAGACTGGACCCCAGTATCCAGATGGGAACATTCAGGCCCCGGCCTGGCACGGCTTGTACGGGTTGCCTGGGGTCGTCGGACAAGTAATCCATTAGTTCGAGCACGTCGCGCGGAAACTCGTTGGCATCTGATGCCAGGTTGCGGCGCAAGGCGCGTGCGGTGGTCTGGTCCGACCCCGGCGCTCGGCCCAGGCCCAGATCTATGCGTCCCGGGTGTAAGGATTCCAGGGTGCCGAATTGTTCGGCAATGACCAGGGGGGAGTGGTTGGGCAGCATGATGCCGCCCGCACCAACCCGAATACTCGAGGTGCCGGCTGCCACGTGCCCGATCAGGACGGAAGTTGCCGCGCTGGCAATGCCGGGCATGCCGTGATGCTCGGCCATCCAGTAGCGCTTGTAGCCCCACTTTTCTCCGTGCTGGGCAATGTCAAGCGTGTTGCGGAACGATTCTGCTGCAGTGCTGCCTTCAGTAATCGGGGAAAGGTCGAGTATGGAAAATGGAGTCATTGCTTATATATAAGGGGCGGCACCCGATAAATCAAGTGCCGCCCCAATATACCGCTACATTTCATGGCTACGCCATGAGCCGGTATTATTCTGCTACTTCAACCTTGGGCAAGGCTTTCAGTTGATCCTTGGTGTAGCCTGCCAGTACCCACTTGTCGCCATTCTGTGTAATTTCGTCGTAGGGAATGGCGACGTCACGTTCGCCCAGGCCCAGAAAGCCGCCGGCACCAACGATTACGTGAGCAACCTTCCCGTCTGTTGCAAGGACGACGTCACTGATGTTACCGATCTTTTCATCGGCTTCGTTAACGACGGTATTACCGATGATCTTGTCCTTGACGCTTAGGCCCGTAATGGTTTCGACTTTTTCTTCCTGTGCCATGGCGCCGCCACCTGCTGCACCAGCGCCGGATGTGGTAGCGCCGCCCATGGTGTCAGCGCCTGGCGCCGGCGCTGGACTAGGTGCAGGAGCAGGTGCGGTAGTGTCCGGTGCCGTGCCTGTGCTGGGTGCCGTTGATTGTGCATGAACGACGGAGGCCATGGAAAGGGGAAGCGAACAAATTGCTACTGCAAGAATCTTTCTCATACGTTTCTCCTGGTTGTTGACAAAAAGGTCGATTAAGATGGAGCAAGTCCTGTGCCCGCCAACCAAGCTTCCCCGGCCGGGTACGGTACTTGCTAGTGCAACGAGGAAATATCGGCTTTATTTTGTTGAACCATTGAAAGAGGTACTGAGATGACTAAGACGAAAAGAATTGCGAGCGCTTCCATCGTGCTGAGTGTCCTGCTTAGCCTGGGAGCTTGTAGCGGGATGTCCAAGCAAGGACAAAACACAGCTATCGGGGCCGGCGTTGGTGCCGTAGGCGGTGCTGTGCTGACCGGAGGAAGCACCCTGGGCACTCTGGGCGGCGCTGCTGTCGGTGGCGTGATTGGCCACGAAGCAAGCAAGTAATGTCTGAACACCAGCATATTTACTAAAAGAAGGGGGTACACCTATATGCTATATACCATTGCAGTCATTCTGTTGGTTTTGTGGCTCCTGGGCCTGGTCTCGTCCTACACCATAGGGGGCTTCATTCACATTCTTATTGTCGTGGCGATCGTGCTCATACTGGTGCGCGTTATTTCCGGTCGTTCACCATAAGGGCAGTCTCTGATCACTGACTGCGACAATCGTCGTACAGGAAATGTCCACTTGTCGGCCCAGGGCTGATGAGTGGACATTTTCAGCTCCGGCGGCCTAAGTCGTTGTTATTCTCCGTATAATTTATTTAGTCAGATAGTTGTCCCTGGATTTATCCACAATTTCCGTGGATAAGTTAATGCCCGCCAGCCGCGGGCATTTCTACTGCAGGGATGCGTCTTTTGTTCATCCTTTCAAGTGGAAATAGCATGATGGAATCGTTAAAAGAGCTAATAGTGCTGATGCCGGACGTCCGGTATCTGGCGCTTAACATTGGGTTGACGCTGCTTATTCTGGTGCTGGGCTGGGCGGCCTCCTCTTTTGCAGGCCGCAGTGTGCAAAAGCTCGCAGCCCGATCGCCAAAGATTGATCCCACCATCGTTCCCATGGTCTATACCGTTACGGTCTGGGCCATCCGGATTTTTGTCATTGTTGCGGTGCTGGCGCGATTTGGCGTGCAGACCGCCAGCATCATTGCCGTGCTGGGCGCCGCCGGCCTGGCGGTTGGCCTGGCCTTGCAGGGCACATTGCAAAATATCGCCGCCGGCATCATGTTGCTGGCCCTGCGTCCGTTGCGTGCCGGAGAATACATATCAGTAGTGGGCAAAGGCGATGGTACCGTGGCCGAAGTGGGCCTGTTCCTTACACGCCTCATCCAGATTGATGGTATTCACCTTACCTTGCCCAACAGCCTGGTGTGGGGCAATCCCATTATCAATTACAGCCGCAATGCTACCCGCCGCCTTGATGTCGAGGTGTCTGTCCGCTACGGCGATGATCTTGAACTGGCCCTGCGCGAGCTGAGCAGTCTGGTGCAACATCATCAGCATGTACTGTCTGACCCGGCGCCACAAGTCATGGTCATCGGCTACAGCGAAAGCGCGACTACCGTGAATATGCGGGTGTGGGCGTCCACCGAAAACTATTGGGATCTGCGATTCGATCTTTATCGAAATGCCTTGCAGGTATTGGGCAGAGCCGGCTTGAGCATGCCGATACCGGTGCGCGAGGTTCAGGCCAAATCAATGACGGAAGCGCTCGAGCATGGTGGTGTTGTCGAGCCGTAAGGGCTGAACCTGTATGGCAAGCCGGCTGGCTTGCCAGATTCAAACGTTGCCAGCCAGCGTATTCAGGCCGTCTTGTATCAGGCCTGCAATCTGGCGCTGGCGGGTGGCCGGCATACGGTCGGTGATGGCCGTGACACTGATGGCCAGATAGGGGTTTTGCTTTTTGTCGCACAGGGCGCAGCCGACTCCCAGTGCGCCTCGCACTGCATAGTTGCCAACCACCGAATAGCCACGTGTGCGGGTGTTTTCTACCAGGCGTCGCAATTCGCGTTGGCTCATGCCGCCATATTGTTCTATCTGCGTGCTGTTGCTTGCGATAATTTCGTCGATCTCGGCATCGGGCAATTTAGCCAGCAAGGCCATTCCGCCCGAACCGACCCCCAGTGGCTGGCGTTTGCCGGCGAAAGTGGCGAGTATTTGCACCGGATAGGGGCCGATTTCCCGCCAGAGGCTGAGTGACTCATTGCCGTCTCGTACAACCAGAAACACAGCGTCGCCCGTTTGTGTCGCCAGACTCTGCATGACCGGCAGGGCGAGCTTGATGCGGGGATCTTGCCCAAGAATAGTGGCTTCGGCTGACTGATTGGCTGAAAATCGCTTGGAATTTCCCGGGTTGTGCACGAACCCTTCTTCGATCAGGGCAGCCAGCAAACGGTATATGGTGGGGCGTTGTAACCCGGTCAGGCGTGCGAGCTCGCTTACGCTCAAACCGTTGTCAGGGTTATCACGCAAGGTTCGCAGTACCTGCAGGCCCCGCCGTAGTGTGCGGGGGCCGGTTGCCATGGTTCCGTTTACTGATGTGTCCACTAGATGTACATTCAGGTTGGAAAAAAATAAATATTGTCAGAAAATTGAAGTCTCAATTATATAACTGTCCACGTAATGGACGATACCAGGAGGACACAGTGTCAATTCAATCCAAACTAAAAACAGGCGCAAAAGTATTGGCCGGCAGCTTGATGCTGGCCGGCGTAGTGGGTTATTCCGCGACTGCTTCGGCGGCCTACCCTGATCGTCCCATCAAGATGGTGGTTGGTTTCTCTGCCGGCGGAACCACCGACACCGTGGCGCGAATTGTTTCCAAGGAAATGAGTGATGCCCTGGGCCAGTCCGTTGTGGTCGACAATCGGCCAGGCGCGGGCAGCAATATTGCGTCCGAGCTGGTCGCGCGCTCCGACCCCGACGGCTACACCCTGTACATGGTCGCCGTCACCAGTGCCATCAATCAAACCCTGTACAAGAACCTTCGCTTCAACCTTATTGAGGACTTCACACCCGTTGCACTGGCAGTCCGAGTGCCAAACGTACTGGTCGTGAATCCCAAGGTACCTGTCAAGAGCGTCAAGGAGCTGGTCGACTACGCCAAGGCCAACCCGGGCAAGCTGAATTTTGCTTCCTCCGGTAGTGGTACGTCCATCCACATGGCCGGGGAACTGTTCAAACAGTCGGCCGGTATTGATGCGGTTCATATTCCCTACAAGGGTAGTGCGCCGGCCATGGCCGACCTGATCGGCGGCCAGGTAGACTACATGTTCGACAATATGCCGTCCGCATGGCCTCATGTCGAGTCCGGCAGCCTGCGTGCGCTGGCCGTCACCACTGCCGACCGCTCCAAGACTGCGCCAGACCTGCCCACCATGCAGGAATCCGGTTTCCCCTCGTTCGATGTGTCTTCCTGGTTTGGTGTGATTGCACCCAAGGGCACACCGCCCGAGATCATCAACAAGCTGAACGAAGTCATGTTGGCAGCGTTGGCCAAGCCCGAAGTCCAGAAAAGCCTGGAAGACCTTGGTGCAGTGCCAGCCAAGACCACTCCGGCTGAATTCGGCAATTTCATCAAGTCGGAAGTTGAAGGCTGGGCCAAGGTGGTCAAGGCTTCAGGAGCAACCGTCGACTGATTTGTACGGATAGCAGTCCCAGGTTCCCGTCTGGTGGCGGGCTGGTGTACCGAGATCTGTCAAACGGGACGCAAGGGTCGGCCTTGGGGCCGGCCCTTGTATTTAACGGCCTGTGTAATGCAGGCAATGGATTCAATATGATTTCTAAGATTTTCGACACCATGCGTGCCACGCTGGCCGACGTTCCCGATGGGGCTACCATCATGGTCGGCGGCTTTGGTCTGGCGGGTCAGCCCAAAGAGCTCATAGACGCTTTGCTTGATCAGGGCGCCAAAGACCTCGTCATCATCAATAACAATGCCGGCAACGGCGATACCGGGCTGGCAGCCCTGCTGGCTGCAGGGCGGGTCCGCAAGATTATCTGCTCGTTCCCGCGCCAGGCCGACTCGCATGTGTTCGACGGTTTGTATCGCGCCGGGAAAATCGAATTGGAACTGGTGCCGCAAGGAAACCTGGCCGAGCGCATACGCGCTGCCGGCGCGGGGATTGGCGGGTTCTATACACCGACGGGGGCGGGTACGCCGCTGGCCGAAGGCAAAGAGCAGCGCACCATCAATGGGCGTAATTACATACTCGAATACCCCTTGCATGCTGATTATGCGTTGATCAAGGCCTTGCACGCCGACCGCTGGGGCAATCTGGTCTATCGTAAAACAGCCCGTAACTTCGGGCCTATCATGGCAACGGCCGCCCGGGTCGCCGTTGCGCAAGTCGACAGCATCGTGGATCTGGGCGACCTGGACCCCGAGGCTATCGTCACACCGGGGCTATTCATTCAACGCGTGATCGCTACAGGAGCCGCAGCATGAACCGACTGAACCGAGAACAGATGGCCGCACGCGTTGCGCAAGACATCCCTGAAGGCAGCGTAGTGAATCTGGGCATAGGGCTGCCGACCAAGGTCGCCAACTATTTGCCAGCTGACCGCGAGATCATGCTGCACAGTGAGAATGGTGTGATCGGCATGGGGCCTGCACCGGAAGCCGGTGCGGAAGACCCCGATCTGATCAACGCGGGCAAGCAGCCTGTCACATTGCTCGACGGTGGTGCCTTCTTCCATCACGCAGATTCGTTCGGAATGATGCGCGGCGGACACCTTGATATTTGCGTGCTGGGCGCGTTCCAGGTCTCGCGTTATGGCGATCTGGCCAATTGGCACACGGGTGATGCCGATGCCATTCCGGCTGTGGGCGGCGCCATGGATCTGGCCATAGGTGCGAAATCGGTTTATGTGCTCATGGAGTTGCTTACGCGTGATGGCCAGAGCAAGCTGGTGGAAAAGTGCAGTTATCCCCTGACCGGCGTCGGTTGCGTCAGCCGCATTTATACCGATCTGGCGGTCTTCGACCTGAAAGACGGCAAAGTGTTGCTGGTCGATGATCTATCGGGCGTTGGCATTGCCGAGCTCACTCGCTTGACAGGCATGGATATCGTCGCTGCCTGACAAGGCCGGTGCAGATCCCTGTTTGCACCAGCAGCAAGAATGGCGGCCAAATGGCCGCCATCATTATTTTCTGGCCGTTTTGATCATGGCCGTGCACAGGCCACGCAGCATATCGACTTCGTCCTGGGTCAGGCCATTACGACCGAACATGTGCCGCATGCGGGGCATCAGCTTTTTCGGGTGCTCGGGATCCAGGAACTTTACCTCGGTAATGGCTTGCTCCCAGTGGGTCATGAGAGCCTGTATCCTGTCGTTGCTTGCAGGCTGGCTGCCTTCGTCCGGCTGCCCCTCGGTGCTGGGCAGCAGCGGCAAAGAGGCTGCGCTGGCCAGGCTGTAGCGCAGCTCCCAGGCGGCCAGCTGCAGGGCTTGGGAAACATTCAACGAGCTGTATTCGGGGTTCGCCGGAATATGACAGACCCGCTGGCATAGCGCGATGTCTTCGTTGGTGAGCCCCGATCGCTCGGTACCCAGCACAATGGCGACACGGTTTTCGCCCGTGCCTTGCAGATGCTGGCAGCTTATCTGCGCGGCGTCCCGGATGTCGCATGCCGGTGGCCCCAGTACACGCGCCCTGGCGGTCAGGGCAAACGCCAGCGTGACCGGGGCCAGCGCCTGTTCCAGGGTCGGCACAATACGTACCGAAGCCAGAACGTCTGTGGCGCCGCTCGCCAGTGATTGCGCGTCGGGTTGCTCGAGTACGTCGGGGAAGCGGGGAGCGACCAGGCACAGGTCATGAAAGCCCATGGTTTTGATGGCGCGAGCCGCCGCACCGACGTTGCCGGGATGGCTGGGGCGCACCATAATGAAGCGCACCCGGGTGAACGTATCGGCCTCGGCAGAGGCGGCTGAAACCCGTGTTTCAGGCGAAGTTGTGTGCGTTTCAGGTAAAAACGACTGAGTCATTTAAAATAGATGTTTTATTGCGTTGATTGTCGGGCATTTTGCCCATGCTGCGTACTCTGTGTCCAGCAAGGCCAGGCTTCAACAATTTTTGTTAAATACGGAATTTTATGCACCCGATGCTCAATACCGCCATCAAGGCGGCACGCCGTGCTGGCACCATCATCAACCGGGCCAGTCTCGATCTGGAACGCCTGCAAGTTGCACGCAAGGGGCCTAAGGATTATGTCACGGAAGTGGACCGCGCTGCAGAAGAGGCCATTATCGACGTCCTGCGTACAGCCTATCCTGACCATGGCTTTCTTGGCGAAGAAACCGGCACACACCTGGCAGCCGAGCAGGGCGCAGACGAGCCTGCTGCGTTTCAATGGATTATCGATCCGCTCGATGGCACCACGAATTTCATTCATGGCCTGCCGGTGTATGCGATCTCCATTGCACTGGTCCAACACGGCCAGGTCACGCAGGCAGTCATATACGACCCCAACCGCAACGAGCTGTTTACCGCGAGTCGTGGCGGTGGCGCCTTTCTGAACGACAGGCGCATACGTGTGTCCGGCCAGCTGCGCTATCACGATGCCTTGCTGGGCGCCCATGTGCCTGGCTCTGCGTCTGCTCCTACAACCGACGTCAAATTCCACAAGCTTCTGTCTGAATGTGCGGCAGCGCGCCGCCTGGGCTCAACCGTACTCGACCTGGCCTATGTTGCCGCCGGGCGCCTGGACGGGTTCTGCGGTGTCAAACTGAAACCATGGGATCTGGCTGCCGGCAGCCTGCTCATCCTCGAGTCGGGTGGTCTGGTGGCCGACTTTGAAGGCGAGCAAGGGTGGATGAAAAGCGGTGATCTTCTGGCAGCCACCCCCAAATTGTTCCCGCAGATGCTGGGCTACCTGCACGAATAAAGTGTTCTTCGGGCATGATGGCCGTTGCGAACTGAAACAAGCTCACACGATGTTCTGGTTTACCGTAGCGCGTGTTCATGATCGGCAGCGTGCCTGCCGGCCTCTTGCGCGCGCGGGCGGACAAGTGAATTAAAAATCACAATGAGTAACTATGACTGAAAGTAGCTGGTTTATGTTGAAGGCCCTGTTTTTAGGGCTGATCGAAGGTTTCACGGAATTTATTCCGGTATCAAGCACGGCGCACCTGCTGATCATCGGCGACTGGATCGGATTCTCTTCCGGTAGCGACAAAGTGTTTGAAGTCGTAATACAGTTTGGCTCCATACTGGCTGTCATGTGGATATTTCGTGCCCGGCTCTGGCAGCTTATTCACGGAACCTTTACGGGCGTGCGCAGCGAGGTCATGTTCACGCGAAACCTGCTTATTGCATTCCTGCCCGCTGCAGTCATCGGTGCCTTGGCGATCAAGTACATCAAGATGCTCTTTCACAGCCCCGGCGTCTTCGTGTTTACATTGATTGTTGGCGGCATGATTATGCTTTGGGTCGAGCGCAAGCCGCAGTATGCCAAGAAAATCGACGGTGAGCCGGCCGATGCCCGGTCTGTGCAGGACGACAGCCGTGCGTCGCAACTGGCAACTGCACACAGCCTGGAAGAAATCACCTGGAAGCAGGCTCTGGTAGTGGGTTTTGCACAATGTCTGGCCATGGTGCCCGGCACCTCGCGTTCGGGAGCAACCATCATCAGCGGCATGATTGCCGGTATCCAGCGCAAGACGGCAACCGAGTTTTCGTTTTTTCTGGCCATGCCTACCATGCTGGCGGCCACCGTCTACGACCTTTACCGTAACAGCTCATCCCTGAACGACACGCAGATGACTGCGATTGCCGTCGGGTTCGTCGCAGCGTTTGTCAGTGCGCTGATCGTCGTGCGCGCCGTACTGCGGTTTGTGTCGCGGCGCACCTATCGTCCCTTTGCGTGGTATCGCATCGGGCTTGGCATCGTGGTGTTTATCTGGCTGATGGCGCGCTAGCGCCGTTGGCTGCAGCCTGGTCGTGGGCCTGAACCAGCTGCAGGCCGCCGGCGGCTATCGTCAGCCAGCCGCCACGTGTCATGCCATCGTGGTCATAATCCCAGTCTGGAAGTACCCAGCGCGTGCGTGGTTTGCCATCGACTTCCAGATGATGAACCTGGGGTCGGTGGGTATGGCCATGCACCATGATGCTGGCGTCGCACGCTGAAAACGCCTGGTCTATGGCCGATGGCGTGACATCCATGATGCTCATGGTCTTGTGGCGATTCGATGCCATGCTGCGTTGACGCGCCAGATCGGCAATGCGGCGACGTACCGGCAGGCTTAAATTCAGGAACAGCCATTGCACGGCGCCACACCGTACTACACGGCGAAACCGCTGGTAGCTGCGATCGGCGGTGCAATACTCGTCGCCGTGCGACAGCAATATGGTCCCCGCTTCGGTATCGAGGCAGACCTGATCGGGCAGAAGCCGGGCGCCAACGTGTCTGGCCAGTGGCTCCCCAAGCAGGAAGTCGCGGTTGCCGCGTCCCAGCCATAACGGTATTTTTCCGGATACCTGACTGAACTTTGCCAGCGTTGTGGCGAGCCACGGTGGTGGCGATGTCAGGGCGAAATCATCGCCTATCCAGGCGTCGAAGATATCACCGCACAAAATCAAGGCGTCCGCTTGCGCGCACGCCTGATCCAGAAATGCATGAAATGCCAGGGCGGTGGCCGGGGTGTGGGGCCCCAGATGAATGTCTGAAGCGACCCAGACCGTCCCTGTAAGCGATAGTTTATTCAACGATCGTGGCTTGCTCGATAACGACGGTCTCGACGGGGACGTCTTGGTGGAAGCCCTTGTTGCCGGTTTTCACTACCTTGATCTTGTCGACGACTTCGGTGCCTTCGACGACTTTACCGAATACTGCATAACCCCAGCCGTTCGGTGTGGGGGAGGTGAAGTTCAGGAAGTCATTGTCAGCGACGTTGATGAAGAACTGCGCTGTGGCCGAGTGCGGGTCGGAGGTACGGGCCATGGCCAGCGTATAGCGATCATTCTTCAGGCCGTTGTCGGCTTCGTTTTCGATGGGGGCATGGGTTTGCTTTTGCTTCATGTCTGCGTCGAAGCCGCCGCCCTGAACCATGAAGTTGTTGATGACGCGATGGAAGATCGTGCCATCAAAAAAACCTTCCTTAACGTAGGTCAGGAAGTTTTCGACGGTTTTGGGGGCTTTCTCGGCATTCAGCTCGATCAGGATGGGACCTTGGCTGGTTTGCAGACTGACGCGGGGGTTAGTGCTCATGGATTTACCTTCAGTAGAGTTGGAGGAAGCCGCTTGCGCGGTGCTGCCCAGGCATAGGGCCAGCGAGGTAGCGCAGGCAAGGCTGAAAACACGCAGCGTCGAGCTCAGCGTGCTTGAAGAAAAATAAGTAGATGTCATAGGAAATTATCGGGATAAGGGTTTCGTGGACGCGTGTTCAGGGCGACAGGATCTGACCAGCCTGTGCGGCTTTGGCCCCGGCCTGGCTTGCACCCAGTGCGGCGGCCTCGCGGAACGAACGCTGTGCCAGCATAAGCTGGACTTCGCCCAGATTTGCCCTGGCGGTAGCGTAATTCGGATTGGCAACCAGCGCCATGCGCAAGGCGTCATAGGCCATGTCGAGCTGGCCCCGTTTTACATACTCGGCGGCCAGGTTGTTCCAGGGCTCGGGCAGTTCCGGATATAACGTGGTCATGTGGCGGTAGGTGTCGATGGCTTCGGTGCTGCGGCCCAGGGCAGCCAGTGCCCGGCCGTGCAGGAACAGCAACTGAACGTCGGTGCCTATGCTTCCTTTTTCGTCGAGCTGGGCCTGACGCTTCTCGATGATGGCCAGTGCTTCCTGGTTCTGGCCCTGGTCCAGCATGCCGGAAATGCGATCCGTGATCTGCGATGCGCTGAGGGGTTCCTGGGTGTCTATGTTGGGTGTAAGAGATTCCAGCAGCCTGGCCAGGCCCTTCCAGCCGCCTTCCTGGGGTTTGGGGGCGTTGAAGAGTTTGTCGTGGCCCGTTTGTGCGCCGGGGCTGGTGTTGACCTTCACGCCCTGAACGATCGCGTTGGATTCTGACTGCGCTAGACCTGTATCGACCGAGGCGTTAAGATCAACTTGCGGTACAAGCTCGGGTGCGGGTGTTTGTGCGCCCGCCGCTTGCATCGACATTACGCCGGCAAAAAGGGCTATCGCTAAAGCGGGACCATTAATTCGAAACACAGATTTTGCACCTATACGTAAACGATGTGTTGCCGGCGGCTTGCTATACTTATCGACCGCCATTTTAGCCTTGCTTGTCGATTCGCGCCGAATTGGCTGCGCGGGAGCTCTTGTAGCAAGAGCCCGCTTTCGACATAGACTGACAGATATTGATCCTACATGCTGCACATTTATAACACCCTTTCCCGTGCCAAAGAGCCGTTGAAAACCGTGGAACCCGGCGTGGTTCGCATGTACGTATGCGGCATGACGGTCTATGACTTCTGCCACCTGGGTCACGCTCGCATGCTGGTCAGCTTCGACGTCGTGCAGCGCTGGCTCAGGGCCAGCGGCTACAAGGTGAAGTATGTACGAAATATCACCGATATCGATGACAAAATCATACGGCGCGCTGTGCAAAACGGCCAACGTATGTCCGAGGTCACTTCGTTTTTCATCGACGCCATGCATGCTGACGAGCGGGCGCTGTCGGTCGTCCCGCCCGATGCCGAGCCGCGTGCCACCGAGCATGTAGGCGACATGCTCGGCATTATCGGCAAGCTCGAAGAAAACGGCCTGGCCTATCGCTCCGATGATGGCGACGTCAACTATGCCGTGCGAGAGTTTCCCGGGTACGGGAAGCTGTCGGGCAAGTCGCTCGATGACCTCAGGGCGGGCGAGCGTGTTGCGGTTGCATCGGGCAAGCGCGACCCGCTGGACTTCGTATTGTGGAAAGCAGCCAAAAGCGAAGAACCGGAAGAATCCAAATGGCCGTCAAGCTATGGCGTTGGCCGGCCGGGCTGGCACATAGAGTGCTCGGCCATGAGCCGCGCTTTGCTGGGCCTGCCCCTGGACATTCACGGCGGTGGTCCTGACCTGAAGTTCCCGCATCACGAGAACGAGATCGCCCAGACGGAAGGCGCGTTCGGCGGCAGCCTGGCGTCGATCTGGATGCACTGCGGGCCCCTGATGGTCGATTCAGACAAAATGTCAAAGTCGCTGGGCAATTTCCGTACCATACGAGCCACCATTTCCGCAGATGCCGGTTTGCCTGATGATCAGGCCAGCTACGACGCGAATCCGCGCGAAGCCGAGATGCTGCGCTTTTTCATCGTACGCAATCATTACCGTAGCCAGCAGAACTACGCGCCCGACAACCTGTTCGATGCCCAGAATGCGCTTGATCGTCTGTATCAGACCTTGCATAACGTGCCGCCCGAGGCGGTCGAGATCGACTGGGATCATCCGTCGGCCCAGGCATTTCGCGCGGCCATGAACGATGATTTCAATACTTCAGGGGCTGTCGCGGCCTTGTTTGAATTGTCGTCAGCCGCAAACCGCAGCGGATCGGCACAAACTTCGGGCCTTATGCGTGCCCTGGGCGGCGTGCTTGGGCTGCTGCAGTCCGATCCCGCTACTTATTTGCAGTCGCCAACCCGGTATCAACCCGGCGCAGGCACACAGACAGCCTTTACGACCGAGCAGATTGAAGCCCTGATCAATGAGCGGGCGCTCGCCAAGCAGGCACGCAACTTTTCCCAGGCCGACCAGATCCGCAAGACTTTGCAGGAAGGTGGTATCGAGCTCGAGGACAAGGCGGGTGGCGTAACGCAATGGCGCAGAGTCTGATCAAGGAAGGGGCATGACCAATAGCAGTTCAAGCGCATCCATAGCAAAACCGGAGTACTGGGATCAGGCCTCGGCCGAGCTTATGGCGCGCGACCGTATCCTGAAGAAGCTGATTCCTCAACATAAGACCGAATGGCTGGCGCCTTCGGCAACGCCTTTTGTTACGCTTGCGCGTGCCGTCGTCGGCCATCAGATTTCGGTAAAGGCGGCTGATGCCATGTGGCAACGTTTTACCGAAGCCTGTGGGCGCACCCCCACACCCCAGTGCATCATCAAGCTGGCCGAAACCGATATCCAGCAGTCTGGCCTGTCCAAGCGCAAAGCCGAATACATACTTGATCTGGCCGTGCATTTCGCGGAAAAAAAGATCAGGCCAACGGCCTGGCGCACCATGACCGACGAGGCTGTCATTGCCGACCTATGTGCCATTCGGGGCATAGGACGCTGGACGGCCGAGATGTTTCTTATCTTCAATCTGCAGCGGCCCGACGTCCTTCCGCTGGACGACGCAAGTCTGCTCAAGGCGATTTCGTTACACTACTTCAGTGGCGAACCTGTATCGCGCTTCGAGGCACGGGAAGTCGCCCAGGCCTGGATGCCGTGGCGAACGGTTGCTACCTGGTATCTGTGGCGTAGTCTTGACCCGGCTTCCGTGCAGTACTAAAACAGTGAATGCCCTAATCTGGAAACCTAGCTCTTATGCGTAATACTTTCCTGGAATTTGAACAACCACTTGCCGAACTCGAGAACAAGATCGAGGAATTGCGCTATGTGCAGACAGATTCCGCGGTCGATATCTCTGAAGAAGTCAATCGGCTGCAACAAAAAAACCAGGCCCTGGCCAAAAGCATTTATGCCAAGCTCACGCCGTGGCAGACCGCTTTGGTGGCACGCCACCCACAGCGTCCCTATACGCTGGATTACGTGCGCGAGATTTTCACCGACTTCCACGAACTGCACGGCGACCGCATGTACGCCGATGACAAGTCCATAGTTGGTGGTCTGGCGCGCTTCAACGGCACGCCGTGCATGGTGATCGGGCATCAAAAAGGGCGCGACACCAAAGAACGTGCCATGCGCAATTTCGGTATGCCTCGTCCAGAGGGCTATCGCAAGGCATTGCGCCTGATGCGCCTGGCCGAAAAATTCCAGATTCCGGTCTTTACGTTTGTCGATACCCCCGGAGCCTATCCGGGTATCGGCGCGGAAGAGCGCGGTCAGTCCGAGGCCATTGGCCACAATCTGTATGCCATGGCCGAACTCAAGGTGCCCGTCATTGCAACCATCATTGGTGAAGGCGGGTCGGGTGGTGCACTGGCCATCGCCGTGGGCGATGTCGTCATGATGCTGCAGTACTCCACCTACGCAGTGATTTCCCCCGAAGGCTGCGCTTCCATTCTTTGGCGCAGTGCCGACAAGGCATCCGTGGCCGCCGATGCGCTCGCCATTACGGCCCCTCGCCTGAAAGAACTTGGCCTGATCGATCGCATCGTCAACGAACCGGTCGGCGGCGCGCATCGCGACCCGGATGTCATGGCGCGTCAGCTTAGCCGCGCCTTGTCTGACTCCCTGCGCCAGGTATCGGGCATGTCACCCGAGCAACTCATCGAGCATCGCCTGCAGCGACTGATGTCGTACGGCCGTTTCCAGGAAGCCCGCTAGGGCGCCGCCCCTGCCGGTGCGCTGAAGATACATGCTTCCCCAGACGTTCTGGCAGGATTTCGGCCTGGCGCCACTGCGCAAGGCGTTCGCCGCCGCAATGGCGGCCTTGCCACAGCCTCCCCGCCGTATCGCGGTCGCACTCAGCGGCGGGGCAGATTCTGCCATGCTTGCGGTGCACGCAGCCTTGTATGCCCGCCGGAAAGGCATGGAGATTCATTGCTTTCACGTACATCACGGCTTGCAGGCGCCGGCCGATGGGTGGCAGATGCATGCACATGATATGGCACAAATGCTGCAAGTACCATGCCACACACGCTACGTTCAGGTAGATGTGACCGGAGGAGACGGCATGGAGTCGGCCGCACGCGACATGCGTTACGCGGCCTTGCGCGAACTTGCGCAGACCATGAAGCTGCATCACATATTGCTGGCCCATCATCGCAATGATCAGGCTGAGACTGTCATGTTGCGGCTGCTGCGCGGAGCCGGTCCGACAGGCCTTGCAGCCATGGCGCCGGTCAGGCAGCACCAGGAACTGACCTACATCCGGCCATGGCTGGATATTGATCGCGCCGTGATCTTGCAGCAGGCCGAAGATTTTGCGGACTTGACCGGCTGGGTGCCGGTCAAGGATCCCAGCAACATTGATGACCAATACACCCGGGCTGCCCTGCGTGTGCGACTGGTACCGGCGCTGAACGAGCGCTGGCCAGGCTGGCAGGGGATCCTGGCACGTCATGCGCGTCAGAGTGCCCAGGCTGCCGACGTGCTGCAGGAAGTGGCGGAGCAGGATTTTGCGGGCCTGGAGCCTTCAGAAGATAAACAGAGTTTTTCGCTGGCCGCCTGGCGCGGGTTGTCGCACGCACGTCAGGCGCTGGTCCTGCGCTACTGGCTGGCGCATCTGGGCCTGCGAATGCCTACAGAGGCCCGTTTGCATGACATCATGCGCCAGATGCGCGAGCTGCACGCCTTGGGTCATGACCGGCACATGCGGGTCAAGCACGGGCAGGTCTGGATACGCTGCGTCCGCGGCCGCGTCTTTATCGACACGTCAAACTGATTTCTCGCAACAATTTCGGTGCGTAGCCTGTATGCTTTTCCACAGGGAATGTCCCCATTGTGGAAAAACGTTAAAATAATCCGCTTTGTCTGTTGACCCCTTTAACTCAGAGAAAAAGATGTCCCTGATTGTTCAAAAATACGGTGGCACGTCCATGGGCTCGGTCGAGCGCATTCAGAACGTGGCGCGGCGTGTGGCCAAATGGCATGCCGCCGGCCACCAGGTGGTGGTAGTGCCGTCGGCCATGTCCGGCGAAACCAACCGCCTGCTGGGCCTGGCCAAAGAGATTTCGCCGCAGCCGGATACCCGCGAACTCGATATGCTGGCATCCACCGGCGAGCAGGCCAGCAGCGCCTTGCTGGCCATGGCGTTGTTGTCCCAGGGGGTTGCCGCACGCAGCTTCACCGGATGGCAAGTGCCCGTGCGTACAGACGCTTCGTACACCAGGGCTCGCATACGCTCCATTGACGATGCCCGCATACAGACCGAACTGGATTCGGGCAGGGTCGTGATTGTGACCGGGTTTCAGGGTGTCGACGACGAAGGCAATATCACGACCCTGGGTCGTGGTGGTTCCGATACCTCGGCTGTTGCGGTGGCAGCGGCACTGAAGGCCGACGAATGCCTGATTTTTACCGACGTCGACGGGGTGTACACCACCGATCCGCGCGTCGTGCCCGAAGCGCGGCGCATGAGCGTGGTTTCTTTCGAAGAAATGCTTGAAATGGCATCCCTGGGCTCCAAGGTGCTGCAGATTCGGTCGGTCGAATTCGCCGGCAAGTACCAAGTTCCTGTGCGAGTCCTGTCTTCTCTGACCGACCCCCTGATACCGCTCGAAGAAGAAATGACTTCGGGCACACTTATTACTTTCGAGGAAGATCAAAAAATGGAAGCTGCCGTCGTTTCGGGTATTGCCTTCAGCCGTGATGAAGCTAAAGTCACCTTGCTGGCTGTCCCTGACACCCCCGGTGTCGCCTATTCGATCCTTGGGCCTGTCGCTGCCGCCAACATCGACGTTGACATGATTCTGCAGAACCAGTCCGTCGACGGCACTACAGATTTCTCATTCACTGTGAACCGCAACGACTTCGCCCGTACGCTTGACCTGCTGAAGAACCAGATCGGGCCGGCAGTTGGTGCAGGTGAAATCGTATCTGACGACAAGGTCTGCAAGGTATCCATCGTGGGTATCGGCATGCGCAGTCATGTGGGTGTGGCCAGCCTGATGTTCCGCACATTGTCGGAAGAGGGCATCAATATCCAGATGATCAGCACCAGCGAGATCAAAACCTCGGTCATCATCAACGACAAATACATGGAGCTGGCAGTACGCGCCCTGCACAAGGCTTTCGAGCTGGATCAGGACAAAACCCAGGCCTGACAATGGTTTGACGGCCGCTGCGCTTCACATATGAAGGTGTTTTTACCCGATTTTCGGGCTTGTCAGCAGAACAGCTTCGTATCGTGCTAGAATAGCGGCCTGTTTCGGAGACGTGGCCGAGAGGTTGAAGGTACTCCCCTGCTAAGGGAGCATACGGCTTATACCCGTATCGAGGGTTCGAATCCCTCCGTCTCCGCCAGTCAGCTGTATACAACTGCTGACTACCGTATAGAAACCCGCATGTTTACTAGCATTGCGGGTTTTTTTACGTCCCCTTGCGTATACGGCAGGGTATGGCCAACTACCCCCAAGTGGGGGTAGATTAGGGGGTACCAACAAATCCCCCCGTTTTGGATACCCCCACCATGGCCCTGACCGATACCGCTGTCCGCCAAGCGAAGCCCCAAGACAAGCCGTACAAGCTGACGGACGGCGGCGGTATGTTCCTGTTCGTGACTCCCAAGGGGGCGCGTTTGTGGCGCTGGAAGTACCGCTATGGGGGGAAGGAAAAGCTGATGAGTTTCGGGGCCTACCCTGATGTGTCATTGGCCCAGGCGCGGAAGCTGCACCAGCATGCCCGGGAAGTGCTGGCGGCGGGCACTGACCCTATGGCATCACGCAAGGCCGAACAGGTGGCCGACACCATGACGTTTCGGGCGGTGGCCGGAAAATGGTTCGAACACTGGAAGCCTGGGAAGACCGAGAAGCACGCGGCTGACGTGTGGCACCGTCTGGAAGTGGATGTGTTACCTGCAATCGGCGCGATACCAGCAAATGCCCTGACGGCGGCGAAGGTGCGTGATTGCGTGAAAGCGATAGAGGCGCGTGGGGCGTTGGACATTGCCAAGCGCCAGCTACAGAAATGCAGCCAGATCATGCGGTACGCTGTGGCCCACGACCTTGCAGAACGCAACCCGGTAGCAGACGTACAGCCGTCTGACATTTTGCCCGCCCGGAAGAAACGCAACTATTCGCGCGTGTCGGCCAAGGAGCTACCGCAACTGCTGCGGGACATTGATGGGTACGTGGGCGGGGAGCATACCCGGCTGGCCCTGCAACTCATGGCGCTTACGTTCGTGCGCACCGGCGAACTGATCGGGGCGAAGTGGGAAGAGTTCGACCTAGACGCGGCGCGCTGGGATATACCCGCCGAACGCATGAAGATGCGTACTCCCCATATTGTGCCGCTGAGCAAGCAGGCGGTGGCGGTGCTGGGGCAGCTACAGGCCATTTCCTATGATCGGTCCTTCGTGTTTCCGGCTGATACCGGCAAGCCGACTCACATGAGCAATAACACCGTTCTGTATGCCCTATATCGCATGGGGTACCGGGGCAGAATGACCGGGCACGGTTTCCGGGGCGTTGCGTCCACCATTCTGCATGAGCAGGGATGGCCACATGAACACATAGAACTACAGCTTGCCCACCAAGAGCGCGACGAGGTGAGCGCGGCCTACAACCACGCCAGCTACTTACCCCAGCGAACGAAGATGATGCAGGCATGGGGTGACCACCTGGACGCTTTGCGCGCTGAAAACGTGATGGCCCTGCGTCGGGCATCGTAGGGGGGCGCGGCGATGGCAAAGAAACCTGATACGGGGCGCCGAGGGCTGGCGCTTCCCTCTATCGACCGGGAAATAGAGGATGCAAAAAGGGCGCTTAGCGGGCTTTCACGCGAAGCCATACTGCGCATGGCGGCGCATGACTGGGTGCACAGTCGGCGGCTTCGGGACTTGCTGGAAGATAGTCAGCTTGATGCAGAAACAGCGCGGCGCATGGCTGCCACCATCTTGGCTGAACAGAGTATTAGCCGTGATGCCATCGCCCAAAAGGCGCGTAGCGAGACAGCCAGTCGCGCGGCACGGGCGAGTAAACAGCGGTATGAACCGTTGAGAGCGGCGATTAAAGTGGAGTACGACCGCTGGAAATCAGGGCAATCCCATTTCCACTCTGCAAACCATTTCGCGAAGCGTATGGCCTATATGCACCACGATGCAGGGGCCGTGGAAAGCACCATCAGAAGGTGGTGTACCAAATGGAAACGCGAAAATTCCATGCAGCCAGCTAGCTGACGCGCTCAACACCAGCGGCCCTCGGGGCATAGTTCGGCCATGAATGTTTCCGTTTCTATAAGGAGCCACCATGGCGCAACATGCCACAGCCGATGACCGGCTAATCACTGATAAAGAAACCGCCCACCTGATCGGTGCGTCCCGTTCCTGGCCCTGGAAGCTGGCGGCGGTGGGGAAATTCCCGAAACCTATAAAGCTGTCTGCCCGCTGCACCCGCTGGCGCTTATCGTCTGTCCGCGAATGGATGGCCGATCCGCAAGGCTGGCAGGAAAACCAGGGGGATATATGAACATGGGAACCCCAAAGAAAAACGCCCCGCTGCAACGGGGCGCCAGTGACAGCATAGGTAACGCACATCACGATAACGAGGGTACCACGGGTAACATGGGTATTTCAAAAAAAGCTCGACGCGCCCACGCCAAACTCGCCCCGTGGGATAGCTGGCTTACACCCGTAAGTCCTGCTGACGGATACTTTCCCGGCGCGGTGAAAACTACCAACTGCCCGTATTGTGGCGGCGTGCATTTCTACATCGGCCGCACCTGCCCCGACGATCCAGGCATCCGCCAGATTCCGTGCCGCCAAGCTGAAAGGAAGGAGGAGTGGCAAGTAGCCCCTTATCCGAAAACTACAGTGTTGTGCAGGGAGGTTGCGTAATGAGCACCACTTTCGCGGACAAGGCGCTGCCCCTCGCCCAGCAAGGCATCCCCGTGTTCCCCTGCAACCGTAGCACCAAAGCGCCACTTGTACCCCGGGGCTTCCTGGCTGCTTCCACGGACCCGGACCAGATTGCAGCGTGGTCAAACAGGTACCCCGATGCGCTCGCAGGTATGCCCACGGGCGGGGCCATTTTCGTACTCGACATAGACGTGGGCCATGCAGACGGCGCCGATGGTTTCGCCACGTTACGGGAACGGGGGCAGGGGTTGCCACCGACGCGCACCCACCATACGCGTTCCGGCGGGCGCCATGTGTTCTTTGCGACGACTGACGGCATGACCATCAAATCATCGGCGGGGAAGCTGGGGCTGGGCTTAGACGTTCGCGGCGAGGGGGGGTATGTAATCCGCTGGGATACTGAAGGCGGTGTGGTCGAACACTCCGACATCATCGTCGAAGCCCCGGCGTGGCTGGTCGAAGCCCTACAGGGCGGTGGGGCCACCCCGTACCCGTTGCAGCCATTGCCTGGTGTCGTGGACAATTCAGACCTTGGCGATCCTTCGGCCCGGCTGGGGCTCACATTAGAGCAGATCATCGCTGCCCTAGCGGTGCTTGATTCCGACTTGCCGCACGACGAATGGCTGCGGGTGGGCATGGCCCTGCATCATGAAACGGACGGGGCCGGGTTCTCATACTGGGATGAATGGTCGGCGTCCAGCAGCAAGTACCCGGGCAGTGATGTGCTGGCCCGCCGCTGGCACTCATTCGCTGGCGGTGATGGAGTAACAGCCCGGTCCCTTCTCAAAATGGCGCGCGATGCGGGGGCGGTAATCCCCACCGTGGGCGGTCCGTTGCCCGCCGCTTCCATCGTTGCCACCGATGACGACGCACAAACCCTTGCACGGCTGGCGGCTCTACCCCTGTTTGAGTACGAGCGTGTTCGGAAGGAAGAAGCCGAACGGCTGGGAGTGCGGGCGCCGACGCTGGATGAGGCAGTGCAAGCCGTGCGCGACGCTGGCAAGGAGGAAGGCCGCCACTATGCCGCGTTCGACGATGTGGAGCCATGGCCCCATCCCGTGAGCGGTGAAGCCCTGCTGGCGGACGTGGCCCGCACAATCAAGCGGTTCATCGTGTGTGATTCTGCGGCGGTGGTGGCTACGACGCTATGGTGCGCCACCACGTGGCTTGTCGATTCGGTCCACGCCTGCCCGCTGCTGCTAATCAACGCCCCCGAAAAGGCATGCGGTAAAACGCAACTGCTTACCGTGGTCGGCAAGCTCGTGCCACGGCCTGCCCAGGCAGCCGGGATTTCGCCATCAGTCCTGTTTCGCATGATCGAGAAATACAGCCCCACGCTGCTGGTGGATGAGATCGAAACCGTATTGACCAAGGAGGCCGAAGACCTGCGGGGACTGTTCAACGCTGGACACACGCGGGATTCGGCTTTCGTCTGGCGGTCTGTGCCGGTCGGCGATGACTTCGAGCCCCGACGCTTCTCAGTGTTTGGGTTCAAGGCCATAGCCGGGATCAATGCGGATCAGCTTGCCGAAACCGTGACTTCCCGCGCCATCGTGGCGCAGCTCCGGCGAAGGAAGCCCGAGGAGCAGGTGCAGCGGCTGCGCCATGCAGAACCCGGATTGTTCGACACCTTACAGCGAAAGCTCGCCCGGTGGGCAGCCGACAATGCCAACGCCATACGTACCGCAAGGCCCACCCTGCCGGATGAACTGGGGGACCGCGATCAAGACAACTGGGAGCCCCTGTTGGCCGTGGCCGACCGGGCCGGTGGCCGCTGGGGCGCTGCTGCCCGGGCGGCGGCGGTTCATACATGCAATGCAAACCGCGAAAGCAGCCAGAGTGTGACCGTGGAATTGCTGACTGACATCAAAGCCGTGTTCGAGCAAAAAGGCGTAGCGCGCATTTCCATGCAGGAGCTGCGTACTGCCTTGGTAAGCGATGAGGAAGCGCCATGGGCTACGTGGTCGCGGGGCCAGCCAATATCCGTTCGGCGGCTGGGCCAACTGGTGAAGCAATTCGGCATCGAAAGTACCACGGTGAAGCTCGCGGGGGGACTTGCACCGAAGGGGTACCGGCGGGAGGACTTCCGGGACGCTTTCGAGCGCTACCTATATGTTCTTCCCACAACCCCCATTTCTTCGGTCACCTAGTCACCTTCCTTTATCCATGCGGGTTTTGGGGCATTTTCGTTCGGCCACCCTTGAGTCACCCCGGTCACTTTTGACGTCTTCAGTCACCTTTTTGCTGTTCCCATCCGATAACGGCACCCGCCTGGCAATGGTCAAAAAAGGTGACCGGGTGACCGAGGTGACTAGAGGTTGGCTAAAGCAAAAACGCCTGAAACCCGCATGGATATTGAGAGGTGACTGAGTGACCGAAAAACCGGGTATAGCGCAAAGCATATAGGGGGTGCAGTGGCACCCTCCACCGCAGACAGAACTAGAGGTGCAAAAATGACTACATCCAATACACCATCCAGTAATTCGCCATCGGCGGTGTCCGCCATATTGCAGCAAGCAGACCAGTGGGCACAGGGGGTAACGGCAACCGGGCGGGTGGCGCCCTCCACTGCATCTGACATAACACTGGCCCGCAACGCGGAAGCCAGACAGACTCCGGAGCAGAGGCTACAGGGCCAAGTGGCCGATTTGGATTTGCTATTCGTGGGATTGGCTCGCCGTGCCGTGGCTGCGGGCGACGGACACCAGACGGATATGCTCATGAAATTGGCGCTCCAGTGCCAGCGGTGCGCCACGCGGGCGGTTGCCACCCTCGCTGAAATTCGAAGTAAGCGCCCGCCCCCTGTGGTGGACGTGGAAGATGTGTAAGCCACGAAACCAACAAATCAAACTATACGGCTATGAGTAAGCGGTGGGGGCCAGGGAAGCGCGAGGCACAACGGGATGCTATATCACAGTGGCGCCCGTGGGAAGCCAGCAGTGGGCCGGTAACGGAGAAAGGGAAGGCCGTAGTGGGCCAGAACGCCACCACCCATGGCACGGCGACTCGGGAGGCTCTTGAGCTGAAGCGCGCGGTGACGGCGTTTATTGCAGGGGTGGACCTGCTCACAGGATAGGCGCAGGCATGCGGCAGGTGGTTTTTATATTTGGATCAGAACTTTTTCTGCACAACCCTACAATCACCTTTTGAAGTTCCCCACTCGCTAACTGAGAAGGGTCCTGTTTTTGGAATGTGTGGGCTATTCCTTGCGATAGCGGCTAATGCTTCTCCTGATATGATTTTTCCCTGCTCTGTTTTCCATACCCCTGTAAACCAGAATTCGCCTTTTATTCTGTCAAAAGCAGAAATGAAATTCAAAATAAGTGGTGGATTGGTTCCGAATGTGGGGCCCTTATCCTCGACGATTATTTTATCTTCGTCCCATGATCTAACTAGAAGCTCTTTCCCGGATGCTTTTTTAACGGTTTTTGATGCAGTGTCGATAATGTAGTTGTGAGTACTATCCCCTCCTGAATATCTTCCGGGAGTTTTATTGTCGAAAAAGAACCCGCATGAGACCATAAGTGGCCCAGCGGGAGGCGTGGGGGATGAAGAATGGGAGTCTGTATGAGGCAGAATATCCGCAGGGGGTGTCGCTATTGGCGCAACAGCGCTCATAGCGTGCATTGTGGGTTGGGATGACGTACTTTCTTGCGCAGGCAGCGGTTTATCAGACCAGCCGTGGCCTATCATGCACGTCTTGAATATTTCTTCTCGTTCTCTTTTCGCCCTAATCGCCGCTCCCAGCGCCATGCCTTGAGAAAGACCCGAAGAAAAGCTTGGTGTAGGAGTTGCGGTCCCCATGTAGCTATATTCAGCACCGCGGGCGCTACCGTAACCAGTGATGTTGCCTTGGACGTTATAACTTTGTGGAGCCACAGGCATAGATGGCATGGGGGCGGCTCCGTAAGAGACTGCCCTACAGTAAGTGGTGTCTTTGCTGAGTTGAGCCTGCTTTGATTCTTCAGTTGGGAACCTGTCGCTATGCCACGTCGTAGCACAGCCGCTGAGCGTCAACCCAATGATTCCAGCAATCACTGCACGCATGAAACCTCCTTCATGATGCTTGTAAAAGAAACGGTATGTATCGCCCAATGGGTATCATATCCCGTGGTGCTGTGTACGGCAATAAATCAGCATTGCGGGCATGGCAAGACCATCCCCACGCTATGCAGGAGACCCAGTCCTAATAAGTATTGGGCAGGCTATACGCGAGCTGAGAGCCGAGCTTGGTTTGTCTCAGGAGACACTCGCATACGAGGCCGGGGTAGATCGTAGCTACATGGGCGGCGTGGAGCGTGGCCAACACAATCTTTCGGCCATAACCCTTGCGCGTATCTGTAAGTGTTTGGGCGTGAGTATGTGGGAACTCATGCGACGGGCCGACGTATAGCTTAAAACCCACCATCAAGATGGCGTACCAAAACAATATGATCTTGGATACGCTGCGTTACACAGCCAGAAAACGCGATTCTGAAGTTTCAGGGCCTATATTTCAGCTACCCGTGACAGGGGGGAGGGGGGCGGTGCCCACCTGTGGACACGGGGGGGACTCCCCCGGGGGGGGTCGAATACCATTTCATCAGGCCACCACGGAAGTGGTTGACTGCGTAACGTTCACCCCTTCACGGCACCATCACCCGACGGCATCATAGAGGCCCTTGTTCCGTTTCCTAATTGGAGCCCTCATGCCTGAGCCTCAATCGAGCAATGTCTACTACACCGCCGATGCTGTCGTGATGCTGCTTGGCGTAACCCCCGCGAGGTTGGAAGACTGGCGCCGCCTGACTGAGCAGGTATGTGGCGTATTGCAGTACGGCCCACCGTATGAATACCGTGATGGTGAAGCAGTGTACCCGCGGCAGGGATTCAGTGAATGGTGCGGGAAGGTGCCAAAAGTTGGCGGCGTGCCACGCATAGACAAACTGGTAGGCGCCCACTGACCCCCCATGCTACCAACACAGCCCGGTTCGCCGGGCTTTTTACCGTCTGCCGTGTACCATCGTGGGGTTATCGGGCAAAACCCTCCAGTGCTCCATAAGTGGGGGTATTTTTGGGGGTATCTGATTTCTATGATTGATTGAAATCCTTTATTCATGCGGGTTTCGGTATTAAATGTGACTCCCTCCGTCCCGCCAGTTATCTTTTTAAACTGGCCAACAGTACTGCAGAAACCCGCATGTTTAAACGCATTGCGGGTTTTTTGTTGGCTATGCTTAATTGACGGCTATGCCCCAAGGCGCTTGTTCAACGCGGCAAAAGACATCGGCCTCGCAAACAGCCAGCCTTGCGCAAGTTGCACACCGCGATCCCGAAGATACTGTGCTTGGTCTTCCGTTTCCACGCCCTCTGCAATCATTATCAGCTTCAGGGATTTGGCTATCTCTATGATGTGTGGCACCACCTGGCTTGTTGCAGAGTCCTTGCCCAGCGTGTCCACAAAGGATTTGTCGATCTTCAGAGAGTCCAGTTCAAAATCTTCCAGATACGACAAGCTTGAGTATCCGGTGCCGAAGTCATCGATTGCTACCTGTATGCCCATTGAGCGGATCTGTTGAAGCGTGTCACGTACAACTTCAGCTTCCAGGAATCCGCGCTCCGTTGCCTCAACAAGAAGATTGCCGTTACCTGCGCCCGTTTGTGCTGCAAGCCTGGCAAGTGCTGATATCGTTGTCGGAGACTCCAGATCGGCAGAGGAAAGATTTATGGCAATGTGAAAGTCCCGGTGGCGTTTGAAGAATTGTGTGGCATCCCGACCTACCATTTCCATGACTTGCGCTGTGATGTCTTGAATAAATCCCGCGTCTTCGGCTGCTTTGATGAATATATCCGGAGGCACTGTTTCACCGGCTGGGCGATGCCATCGAACAAGCGCTTCTGCACCGAGCCATCGACCTGATTGCAAATCCACAATAGGCTGATAAACCATAGAAAATTCCCGGCGCTTCAACGCGACCTTGAGGGTCGAGATCAAAGTCAGCTGCTGACGCGTCAAAATGAATACAGCAAACGCGAGTACTCCTGCGGCAAGTACACCAAGGGGAACAAGCACCAAGGCCTTGTCGTAGAGGCCTCGTTGGATATTTACCATTGGCAAGGTGGCAAATGCGGCAAACTCAAAGGCGTCGGAACGCTGTATGGCAACCAGACTGTCCCCGTCGGTGAACTGAGTTTTTGTTTTTTCCCCTGGTGGTGTCGAGCCAGTGAGGATCATACTTTCCTCTTCCGGCAATAAGACTTTTGGACGACAGGGAATAAAGGCCGACAGATACTTCAGGGTCATCGGTGAATATATTCAGAAAGGTTTTGGACAGGATCACTGCGGTGTAGCCTGTATCTTTCTGGGTCATAAACAAGAACTTCGCTCCAGGGATGGTTGGCAGTTCGTGTGAGGCCCATATGCTGGTGCCCCGGGGAGTGATGAAGGAAGGTGGGCCCAGAGGAATGTTGTGGTGCCCATAGGCCGAACACAGCAAGGTGTTGTCCTGGACATACGCAACAGTCTGTACCTGATCAGACGCCAGATCCAGCCGTCGCATTGCCGCGATTGTTTCAGATGAACAAGGTTCGGCGGTTTGGGCGTTAAAAAGGGCGGGGTAGATCGACTGTACAACCGGGTCGATCGCGTCGTTACTGCGGCGCAACACTTCGTGGGCGATAGCAGCGGCTTTTTTCTCCTGGTCATCCAGGTTCTGCTGCCATGCCCAGTACAGTGACAATCCAATCGGAACTGTAAACGACAGGAGCCCGCCAGCCAGTGCCAGCCTCATTACAGAGTTCCTGCCGACGTCGACGCCTTCTCGCAAAAACTTGAGATAGCCCATGCCTATCCTCCATGCCTCTCCTTATTGTTCGAGAAAATCCACCGCTCGATTTAGTAACATATTAATTATTTTTGCGGCAATGAAGGGCCATGTGGCTGTGTCAGCATTTCTGCATGGGATGGCATGGCATGGCTGTTCGGCTATGCCGCTCGCCACACGCTGGCCAGCCAGGGCTGTTGTTCGCGTGGCAGGCCGTCTGGTCGGTAATAGTGTTCCAGTTCGTGGAAGCCGGCAGCCTGCATCAGTGATTGCCATTGCGTCAGGTCATGGTAAGAGCCGTAGCGGTTTCCATTCCAGCCTTCCTGGTTCTGCCCGCGAGGGTTCGAGGAAAACAGCACGCCTCGCGGCTTGAGTGTTGCGTGTAGTCGTCTCAGGACCTGAGGCACCGCCTGTAGCGGAACATGGAACAGAACAGCGTTGGCAAAAATGCCGTCGAAGTAGCCTGCGGGCAATTGCAGGTCGAGGAAATTCTGATGCCAGACCTCGCAACCGGTGTCACTGCGGGCCATTTCGACAAAACGTTCTGATCCGTCCAGGCCTATGGCGTGGTGCCCCAGTGCGCTGAAGGTTTTCAGGTCGCGTCCAGGGCCGCATCCCAGGTCCAGTAAGGTGAACGGCGGCGTTCCTTCTATATGGCGCAGCAGGGCGGCAATATTCTGGCTGACATCGTGATCGCTTGTTCCCGCCCGGAAGCTGTCGGCGGATTGGTTGTAGTGCGTGAGTGTCAATTCAGTAATGCGCCGCAGGGTGTCGTCATCTATTTTCATGAAAAACGCCTTTGGTGAACGTGCAAAATAATTCTTGCAGCGTCATATGTTATATCTGATGAATAGTTCGTGTACGTTTCATAAGTTAAGGAAGGGCTCGCAATGACCACATCGCATCATTCCCCCACAACCGGAAAGCGAAAACTGGGTAAAACCGGCCTTGAAATCGCGCCTTTGGTTTTTGGCGGCAATGTATTTGGCTGGACCGCAGACAGGCAAACCTCGTTTTCCTTGCTGGATTGCTTTGTGGGTGCAGGGCTGAACGCTATCGATACTGCAGATATGTATTCGACCTGGGTTCCCGGGAATCAGGGCGGGGAATCAGAAACCATCATTGGCCAGTGGCTCAAGGCCGATGCCTCGCGGCGCGAGAAAGTAGTGCTTATTACCAAGGTGGGGGCTCCGCTCGGGCCGGATCGCACCGGCCTGTCGGCCAGGCGGATTATCGAAGCCGCCGAGGATTCCCTGCGCCGTTTGCAAACCGACCGTATTGATCTGTACTTTAGTCATTTTCCCGACGAGCAAACGCCCATCGAGGAAACCTTGCGCGCCTATGAAACGCTGATCCAGCAAGGCAAGGTGCGGGCCATAGGCGCATCCAATTACAGCGTTGCGCAATTGCGTGAAGCCATGGTTGCGTCGAGTGGATCCGGCCTGCCGCGCTACGACGTATTGCAGCCTGAATACAATCTTTATGATCGTGCCGGCTACGAAGGTGAGTTGCGTGATCTGGTCATGTCCGAGCAACTGGGGGTCATCACTTACTACAGCCTGGCCTCGGGCTTTCTCAGCGGCAAGTATCGCAGCAAAGACGACCTGGGCAAGAGTGCGCGCGGGGGCGGTATTGAAAAGTATCTGGATGCACGCGGCTTGCGCATTCTTGATGCGCTGGATACGGTGGCACAGGGTCATAATGGAAAGCCTGCCGAGGTGGCCCTGGCCTGGCTGATGACGCGTGAAGGTGTTACGGCACCGATCGCCAGCGCCTCTCGTCTTGAACAGATGGATAGCCTGATCAAGGCTACCCGGCTTACGCTGACTGCGGCTGATATTGCGCTGCTGGATGAGGCCAGTGCTGTTGCCTGAGCAGCAAGTACTCTTTCTATAAATCAGTCAGCCAGCGCCCGATCAAGAAAGTCCAGCCTGTCCTGACCCCAGAACGGTTCGCCCTTGTACACATACCAGGGCGCACCGAATACCTGAAGCCGGGCCGCCTCTTGAGTGTATTGCTCGTATAGAGCCATGCCTGCATCGCGCGCCGAATACAATGCGGCGCCATCCAGGCCGGCTTCGTTGGCCACCTGCATCAGGGTGCCGGCGTCTGCAATATCTTTTTCTTCGACCCAAACGGCACGCAGCAGCTTGCCGGACAGGACCAGTGCTGCCTGAACATCGCCCTTGGCAAGGGTGGCTGTGATCATCAAGGCAGCGTCTGTGTCGTCGACAGGAAAGAACTTGGGATGCAAATTCAACGGCAGTGTCAGGTACCGCGACCAGCGTTCCAGTTCGCGCAGGCGGTAAGCCTGGCGTTGGGGCGCGCGTTTTTTCAAGGGCAGGCCCCCGGACGCCGGAAATATCTTGCCCAGGTTGGTCGGCTTGGGTTCGATGGCTGCGCCATGGTGCCGGGCGATGTCCATCAGTCTTTCATGGCCAAGATAGGTCCAGGGCGACATCGGTGAGAAATAGTATTGAATGGTCTTCATGGCGCTTAACCCTGATCACGAATTGGAAAAACGTTACTGTACTCCTGCAGCATGGTCGGTATCAGGCTGCACCAGATAAATCAGCACGAGAATAATGGTGACAAAAAAACGAAATGCCGATGGCACGCCATTCCACTGCTCAGACATCCACATGCCGAACCATTCTCCGCCCACCGACATGAAGCCTGTTTGCCAAACCAGAAAGCCCAGTGTCAGTCCGGCGATGGACATATTTTTTCCACGGTTGAAGTCTTGATGGGAGGCCTTGGCCAGCCTTAGTAAACGCCAGGCTCCGACCCAGCACAGGATGGCGGTCAGGGCTTCCAGTGCGGTGATCAATAAATAGGCAGCGTGATGTAGGGCTGGCGATTGAATCGCACGATAACGGATGGTGGCTTCCGGAAAGATAGTGTCCATGAGCAGTACATGCTGCACGAAGGCGAAGTTACTGCCGTAGTCGGTAATGTTGCCGAATGCGGTAAGGGTTGCAAATAATGCAATGGACGCAACAAGCAGGATCTTGGAATAGCGTATGGTCATGTGTCCCTCGGGGCGAAGATTGCATTTTGATTACGGCGGGCGGTAAGCTGTAGGCGCGGGCATCCTGCTTGCTGGCAAATGCAGAAAGGTGCTGTACTTTCGAACACCAACACTCTGGAGCTACTGATGAACAAAAAATTTACCATCACTTCACGCAAAGTGCTGACAGCCGCAGTATTGGCTACCGCTGGTCTGGCACTGACCGCGTGCACCACCACTTTGCCGCGTGACCAGAAAACCCGTGCAGAGGTCATAGAAGACATCAATACCGGTTCCGATGCTGCCATAAAACGGCTCTACCAGGTTGCTCCGGGATCGCGTGACCTGGTTGCGCAATCGGCCGGCGTGCTGGTGTTCCCGAAAGTACTGGGTGCCAGCGTGCTTATTGGCGCGGAACATGGCAACGGGGTATTGCGGGTCAAGGGCAAGAACCAGGGCTATTACACGACCTCCAGTGGTTCGGTCGGCTTACAGCTGGGTGCACAGTCCAAGGCCATTATTTTCGTCTTCAAGACGAAAGACGCGCTCGACAAGTTCCTGGCCAGCAATGGCTGGACTGCCGGCATCGACGCTACGGTTGCGGTGGCCAATGTCAGCGCCAATGGCTCGGTTGACCTGAACACCCTGAATGAACCTGTGGTGGGCTTTGTCATGACGAATGCCGGCCTGATGGCGGGTGTTTCGCTCGAAGGCACTAAAGTACAGCGCCTGGAAGAAAGCAACGCGGCAGCATCGAACAAGTCCAGCTAGCACGGCGTATCAATATGTAGCGTGACACGTACAAGATATTAAATACTGTAAAAAATAGAACGTGTCACATTGGCTAAGTACCGTCTGCCTAGAATTTCATCACTTCTGACCAGGGGGCTGTCCATGACAGCTTCCCGGCAAACCGCTACAGATGAGATTCAATGGCCGAGCTTGCTGACCTGTTTGATACCTTTGCGTCCCCGTCCTATACCGGGGCCGATCTGGAATATAGTCCCGAGTTCCTCGCACTGCAGCAGGCCGTTGCGGGCAAGCCCGAGCAGCAGTTCGGGTCCACCATTATTCCGGGGCAGGCACCCGACTGGGCCTTGATAGAGCGCGAGGCCGCCGCCCTCAGTGAACGTACTTGCGACATACGGGTGCTTGTGCTGCTGACACAGGCCTGGACGGAACTGAGAGGCTTGTGTGGCTTTTCAGACGGCATACAGTTGCTGGCAACCGTCCTCGATGGTCACTGGGACAATATATATCCTTTGTTGATACTTGACGATGAGCATGACCCCATGCCGCGTGTGAATGCGCTCGTGGCTCTGGGCGATACGCAAGGCGTCGCCCGCAGCGTGCGCTCGGCGTTCTTGCTGCAAGGGGTGCATGGGCAGGTGTCGCTGCGCGAGGCCGAAGCCTTGCTTGACGGGAGCAAGACGCAGTTCGATGGCTATCCGGGCGGACGTCCACGCCTGGTGGAAGCCTTGCGTCATGCCCGTCTGCTCGAAGCGCCCGAATTGCTGGCGGTTACTCAGGCGCTGGCCGGCCTGCAGGCCATCGAGGACATTGTGGCAGCGCGTATTGGGTCCGAGTGGGTGCCTGATTTCATGAGCATGCGTCGTACGCTGGGTATGGTTGCCAGCGTGACCGACGCGGCTGTGCAGGAGGCCGGGCAAGAGCCAGGGTCGACCTCAGTTGAGGGTGATCTTGCGCAGCAGGCCGGTACCCTGCCGGCGGAGATGACTGCACACGCGGATGCCCGGACGGTGTCGGAAGGCGTATGGCGCGAGGCGGTCATTCAGACTCGCGAAGATGCGCTGCTGGCGCTGGAAAAGGCCTCGCTTTATTTCGAGCGTCACGAACCCAGCCATCCGGCGCCTTATTTGATACGCCGGGCCCAGCAGACCATACCCTTGGATTTCTACGAAATGCTGAAGAATCTTGCGCCGCAGGGCCTGGATCAGTTTCAGGCATGGGTTCCCAAGGGTGAAGCCGAATGAAGGGGCTCTGTTGCCCTGGATTTCAGATCAATTAATAACCTTGCACGAGGAGTGATGCATGGCGACCAGTAAAAGTGGACAGAAATTTGTAGCGCGTAACAGGGCGCCACGCGTACAGATCGAGTATGACGTGGAGATTTATGGTGCGGAGCGCACCGTGAATCTGCCTTTTGTCATGGGCGTGATGGCGGATCTGGCAGGCAAGTCGACGCAGGCTCAGCCCGAAGTAGCCGAGCGCAAGTTCATGGATGTTGATATCGATAATTTTGATGACCGTATGAAGGCGATCAAGCCGAGGGTGGCTTTTCATGTGCCCAATACGCTCACGGAAGAGGGCCAGTTGGCTGTCGATATTGAGTTCAACAGCATTGATGATTTTTCTCCGGCCACGGTTGCCAACAAAGTAGATGCCTTGAAAACCCTGTTGGATGCGCGCACGGAATTGGCCAATCTGCTGACTTATATGGACGGCAAGACGGGCGCCGAAGAGTTGATCGGGAAAGTGCTGGAGAACCCGGCGCTGATGGGTGCGCTGGCTGGCGCACCCAAACCGCAGTCGCCGGAGCCGGATGGCGCCGATGCTGACCTTAACCCTGAACAGGCCTGATACGGAGTTCGCTTTATGAACGCACAAACCCAGAATACCGCGCTGCAGGAATTGCCGGAAGACTCCTATGCTGAACAAGCCGATGGCTTGTCAGCCTTGCTGCAGAAGGAGTTCAAGCCCAAGACGGATCAGGCCAGAGAGGCCGTGGAGCATGCTGTCAGGACGCTGGCCCAGCAGGCCCTGGACCATTCGGTGACGATGTCTACGGATGCCTACCAGTCCATTCAAGGAATTATTGCCGAGATAGATCGCAAGCTGTCCGAGCAAATCAACCTCATCCTGCATCATGAGCAGTTCCAGCAGCTGGAAGGCGCCTGGCGTGGCTTGCACTATCTGGTCAACAACAGTGAAACCGACGAGATGCTGAAGATCCGGGCCATGTGCATCACCAAGAAGGAGCTGGGCCGCACGCTCAAGCGCCATAAGGGCGTGGGCTGGGATCAAAGCCCTATCTTCAAGCGCGTTTACGAAGAAGAGTATGGCCAATTCGGTGGTGAGCCGCTGGGCTGCCTTGTGGGCGATTACTACTTTGACCACAGCCCTCAGGATATTGAGTTGCTGGGTGAAATTGCCAAGATATCTGCGGCGGCACATTGTCCATTTATTGCGGGGGCGTCGCCCGATGTCATGCAAATGGATTCCTGGCAGGAGCTGGCCAACCCCAGGGACCTGACCAATATATTCACAAACACCGAGTATGCGGCCTGGCGCAGCCTGCGCGAGTCGGAAGATGCGCGTTATGTGGGTCTGGCCATGCCCCGTTTTCTGTCGCGGCTGCCCTATGGCGCACGCACCAATCCGGTGGATGAATTTGATTTCGAAGAGGAAACCGAGGGCGCCAGCCACGATCGCTACACCTGGTCCAATTCGGCGTATGCGATGGCAGCAAACATCAACCGTTCCTTCAAGGATTACGGCTGGTGCACGTCCATTCGTGGCGTGGAGTCGGGTGGTGCGGTAGAGAATATGCTGTGCCACACCTTTCCGACCGATGACGGTGGCGTAGACATGAAGTGTCCGACCGAGATCGCCATCAGTGACCGTCGCGAGGCCGAGCTGGCCAAAAGTGGATTCATGCCGCTGGTGCACCGCAAGAATTCTGACTTTGCCGCCTTTATCGGTGCACAGTCGTTGCAGAAGCCGGCAGAGTACTACGACGCCGATGCGTCGGCCAATGCGCGCTTGTCGGCCCGCCTGCCTTATCTGTTTGCCTGCTGCCGTTTCGCGCATTACCTGAAGTGCATAGTGCGCGACAAGATAGGTTCATTTCGTGAGCGCGACGATATGGAACGTTGGCTCAATGACTGGATCATGAATTACGTGGATGGTGATCCGGTTAACTCATCACAGGAAACGAAAGCACGCAAGCCGCTGGCAGCGGCTGAAGTTCAGGTGCAGGAGCTTGAGGACAACCCGGGCTACTACGCTGCCAAGTTCTTTCTGCGACCGCATTATCAGCTCGAAGGGCTGACGGTCTCTTTACGGCTGGTGTCCAAATTGCCTTCGTTGAAGCAGAACGACGGTTAAGCGGATTGCAGTCAGCACCAGTGAGTCGAGTGTGTCCGGCAGTTGCCTGCACTTGCTTTTCTCTCTTCATTTTCTAACCAGGGGTGTGTTATGGCAGTAGATATGTTCATGAAGATCGATGGCGCCAGCGGCGAATCGAAAGATGCAAATCATAAGGATTGGACCGATATCCAATCGTTTTCCTGGGGCGCAACCCAGCCAGGCTCCATCACCAGCGGCGGTGGCGGCGGCATGGGCAAGGCGAATTTCAACGACCTGCATGTGGTTGCGCGTATAGACAAGGCTGCGCCGGCCGTCATGAAGCATTGCGCCAACGGGAAGCACCTGAGCAAGATCGAGCTGTCCATGTGCAAAGCTGGTGGCGGACAGATCGAATACTCCAAGATCACGCTGGAAGAGGTGCTGGTCACATCGGTGCAGGTTGCTGCTGACAGCGATTCCGAAGCGGTGGTGGTCAACTATGCCTTCCAGGCTGCTCGAGTCAAGCAGCAGTACTGGGAGCAGACTGAATCGGGTGGCAAGGGTGCCGAAAGCCTGGTGGCTTGGGACATCAAGCAGAACAAAGAAGCCTGATGATGTGGTCAGCCTGACGGCAGGCCGTATACGGTTGGCCGTCAGGCCTTGTTCCGGAATGAATGTATATGACAATCAGATCGCAGCGAGCGCAGGCCGGCGGTAGAAAAGCTCTGGGCCCGGGCGATGATCCGCGTATAGCACGCGACCGCTTGCAGCCCGCCTTGCTGGATCGTCTGACCGACGATGCTCCACGGCAACGCGCTGAATCCCAGCATGGCATGTTGACGCACGCACAATTGCGCCTTGCCGTGCTGCGTGATCTGAACTGGCTGCTCAATACGGTAAGCCTGGAGTCTTCCAGCGACTTGAGCAACTGCGCCCATGTCAGGACATCCGCCCTGAACTTTGGCGTTCGCGCCCTGGCCGGCAAGCGCATGTCGGAGGTCGACTGGGTGGACCTGGAACGCGCCATTACCGAGGCTATTGTTCACTTCGAGCCTCGCATACTGCCCGACACGATAGCGGTTCGTTGTGTGACGGACACCGATGTGCTAGAGCATCACAATATATTGAGTTTCAAGATCAAAGGCCTGTTGTGGTGCGTGCCGTATCACCAGGAATTCCTGTTCCGCACGGTCATTGACCTGGAAAGCGGGCATATCGATCTGAGCGACATGGGTGGGCACTGATGCAGCCACGCTTGCTGGACTATTACAACCGCGAGCTGGAGTACCTGCGCGAGCTGGGAGCCGAGTTCGCCGAGCGCTACCCCAAGGTGGCCGGACGTCTGGCCCTGAACGGCACCGAGGTGAACGACCCTTATGTCGAGCGTTTGCTGGAAGGTTTCAGTTTCCTGACCGCGCGCATACAAATGAAGATGGATGCGGAGTTTCCCCGCTTCTCGCAGCGCCTGATGGATATTGTCTATCCCAATTATCTGGCGCCCGTGCCTTCCATTACCGTAGTACAGTTTTCCCCCAGCATGAACGAGGGTACCCTGGCCAAGGGTTTCAGCATGCCGCGCGGCACCATATTGCGCGCGGGCCTGGCGCCCGGAGAGCAAACCCGTTGCGAGTTCTCTACTGCGCACGAGGTCACCTTGTGGCCCATGCGGGTTGAAAGCGCCCAGTTGACCGGCCCGCCCGCTGATCTGCCCTTGAGTCGCCTGGGCCTGGCCGGACGCGGATCACCAGTTCGCGCCGCGCTGCGCCTGAGGATTGCGCTGTGCGGTGGGGCCTTGCTGCATGAGCTGGATCTGGATCGGTTGATGTTCTATCTTAACGGCCAGGATGTTCAGATGAGCCGCCTGCTGGAGCTTGTGGTGGGCCACACGGTGGCAGTACTGTGCCACGACACCAGTCGGCCCGTGAGCTGCATGGAGCGCCTGCCGCGCACGGCAATCCGGCACGAGGGCTTTGACACGGATCAGGCGCTGCTGCCTGCGGATCCACGGTTGTTCCAGGGCTATCGTCTGCTTCAGGAGTACTTTGCTTTTCCCGACCGTTATCGCTTCTTCAGCATCAATGGCCTGAAGCCGGCATTAAAGCGCATGGGCGCAAGCCTGGCCTGCAAGACGTTTGACCTGACGATATTGCTGGATAGCAGCGTACCTGAACTGGAGAATCTGATCACCGCCAATCACCTGGCCTTGCACTGCACGCCGGCGATAAACCTGGTGCCCAAGCGGGCCGATCGGCTGGCTGTTACGGCACGTGCGGACGAGCATCATGTTGTGGTAGAGCGTTCCTGCCCCCTGGACTACGAGGTATACAGTGTGAACAGGGTGATAGGGCATGTCTCGTCAGACCAGCAGCATGAATTTCGTCCTTTCTACAGCTCGGTGGAAAAAGACGCGGGCGATTATGGCGCTTACTTCTCAGTCCGGCGCGAGGCGCGATTGCTGTCCGATGCGGGTCGGCGCGAGGGCACCCGCACGGCTTACACCGGCAGCGAGGTATTCCTGTCGCTGGTAGACCGCAACGAGGCACCTCATTCCGACAAGCTGCGCCATCTGAGTGTGGAAACGCTATGCACCAATCGTGATCTGCCCTTGTTGTTGCCACGCGGCGGCGCCAGCGACTTTACGCTCAAGATCTCGGCTCCGGTTTCATCCGTGCGCATTCTGAAAGGCCCATCCAGGCCAAGGCCTGCGCTGACCGACAGTGCGTCAACCTGGCGTTTGATCAGCCATATGGGGCTGAATTATTTGAGTCTGGTGGATGTCGATGAGCAGCAGGGTGCGCATGCCTTGCGGGAACTGCTCAGTCTGTACGGCGACATGAGCGATACCGCTGTCAGCCGCCAGATCTCCGGCCTGCGCCATGTCCGTATCGAGTCCATGTACCGCCATTTGCCGGTGCCCGGTCCTTTGCTGATGGGGCGGGGTGTGAAAATTGATGTCAGTCTTGACGAGGCCGCCTTTTCAGGGATCAGTCCGTTCATGTTTGCCGCCGTGCTTGAGCAGTTCTTTGCCCGCCATGTCGCTATCAATATGATGACGGAAACGGTTTTGTCCACGCTGCAGCGTGGTGAGGTTGCGCGCTGGCCGGTCCGCATGGGCGGCCGTCCGGCAGTGTAGGACGGTCTCATGCGCATGATGCCAAATGGCGAAGAGGCCGTAACAGGCGTAGCGGGCAAGGCAGACAAGCGCAGCGGTTTGCCAGCCGATTTCTGGCAGCACCTGATGGCGCAGCCATACAAACATGACCTGTTTCATGTGCTCAGATGGATAGATGCCAGGGGTGGAGCGCGCAAGCGCCTGGGGCGGGCGAGCACCCCTCGCGATGAGCCGCTGCGCGTGGGCCAGACACCCAGCTTGGCGTTTGCCCCTTCTACCTTGTCGGGGGCGGCGTGCGATCGCCCTGACGGCATAGCCGAGCTGTCGATATACAGCTTCGGCCTGTTCGGGCCGAACGGGCCCATGCCCTTGCATCTTACGGAGTACGCGCACGAGCGGCTGCATCATCACGGCGATGATACGTTGACGGCCTTTGCCGATATCTTCCATCATCGGCTGATACTGCTTTTTTATCGCGCCTGGGCTGACGCCCAAAGTACCGTAAGCCTGGATCATGAGCACCAGCACTTCAGCCGTTATCTGGCCAGTTTGCTGCATATGGGCACGCCGGGTCAGCAAGGCCGGGACACCATTCCTGATCATGCGAAGTACTACATGGCAGGACACTTGCTGCGCCAGACGCGCAATCCCGAAGGGCTGAAGCAGATCCTGCACAGCTATTTCGCCGTGCCCGTGCGCATACATGAATTCATTCCTCAGTGGATACATCTGGAGCCCGACCAGCAACTCGCACTGGGGGGCGGAAGCGCGGCGCTGGGACGCAACACCTTGCTGGGTTCGGCCGTGCGCGACGCCCAGCACAAGTTTCGCATTGAGCTCGGGCCTTTGCGCATGCAGTCGTACCGGCAGTATCTGCCAGGCGGAGGACATGCGCGCCAGTTGCTGGACTGGGTGCGTCAGTATGTGGGGCTGGAGTACGAATGGGATGTGCAGCTGGTGCTGGATCAGCGTGATGTGCATGGAGTCGTACTGGGGCAGTCTGTGCCGCTGGGCTTGTCCAGCTGGCTGGGGGTTCGCGATCCGGCCCGGGGCGATGCGCGTGATGTCGTATTGAACCTTGAACAGCGCATGAAGACTGCTGCAATAGGCACAAGGCAATGATGTGCAAGCCTGAATTTTTTTATGGATAAAGTGGAAACCATGTCAGATATCAGTCGTGTAGAGCTATTCGGAAAGCTGGGTGACGTCATGTATCAAACGCTGGATGGCGCTGCAATATTCTGCAAGTTGCGGCGTCATTCGCATGTGGAGCTGGCGCATTGGCTGCATCAGCTGGCGCACGCCAGGAACACTGATTTGCATGCGATTATGGGTTACTTCGAGCTGAACGAGTCAGTCCTTGACGGCGATATTCTGAGGGCGCTTGATCAGTTGCCGCAGGGGGGCGGTTCGGTCTCGGACCTGTCGGGTCATATCGACGAGGCGGTGGAAAGGGCGTGGCTATATGCGTCGCTCAAGTGCGGCGCGACGCGCATACGCAGCGGACACCTGTTGATCGGCCTGCTGAAAACGTCGAGTTTGCGGCATGTGCTGTTTGGCCTGTCGCCCGAATTCAAGAAGATTGTGCCTGACTTGCTGCTGATGAAGTTCGACGAGATCACCGCCGGTTCGGCGGAGCAGGACAAGAGAAGCTCGACGCCGGCGCAGCCCGAAGCAGGGCCCACCACGCTGGGTGCCCTGGCTCTGGCACAGTATGCGGTGGATCTGACTGCTCGTGCCAGGGCGGGCCAGATTGATCCGGTATCGGGTCGAAACGAAGAGATCCGGCAGATTATCGATATTCTGATGCGGCGCCGCCAGAATAACCCCTTGCTGACAGGTGAAGCCGGTGTGGGCAAGACCGCAGTAGCAGAAGGACTTGCACTGCGGCTGGCGCAAGGCGATGTGCCTCCTTCCCTGCGCGATGTCTCCTTGTACATGCTGGATCTGGGGCTGCTGCAGGCGGGTGCGGGCATGAAGGGTGAGTTCGAGGCACGCTTGCGCTCCGTCATTGATGCCGTCGAGTCCAGCGAGAAACCCATAGTGCTGTTCATTGATGAAATCCATACACTGGTGGGTGCGGGCGGTGCGGCAGGCACAGGAGACGCGGCCAATCTGCTCAAGCCGGTCCTGGCGCGCGGGCAGCTCAGGACCATAGGCGCCACGACCTGGTCGGAATACAAGAAGTACATTGAAAAAGATCCTGCCCTGACACGTCGCTTTCAGCCCGTGCAGATTGCCGAACCTTCGGAAGCGCAGGCGGTTGTGATGTTGCGCGGCCTGGCGCAAGTTCTGGGTGAGCATCACAAAGTCTTGTTGCTGGATGAGGCCATCGACGCGGCCGTGCGTTTGTCTTATCGCTATATCCCGGCACGTCAGTTGCCGGACAAGGCTGTTGCACTGCTGGACACCGCCTGCGCGCGCGTGGCGGTCAGCCAGCATGCCGTGCCGGCCGACCTGGAGGATTGCCGGCGCGAGATACAAGCGCTCAAGATCGAGCTGGGCATGCTGGAACGCGAGCAACAGCTGGGCATTGAGCATCAGGCCCGCAATCAGCAGGTGCAGGCCAGCCTGGCTGACAGCCAGGAAAGGCTGCTGGAGCTGGATGGCCGCTGGCTGGCCGAACAGGCGTTGGTGACGCAGCTGCATGATTTGCAGACGGCCTTGAACGAGGCCGGAGTCGAGCCCGAGGAGCAGGCGCGGCTGCGCGCCGAGCTGGATCCGCTGCGCCGGCAACTGGCCGAGCATCAAGGCGAGACGCCCATGATTTTTCCGTCGGTGGATGCGGCGGCCGTGGCCGCCGTGGTGGCTGAATGGACGGGCATACCCGTGGGCCGCATGCTGCGTGACGAGGCAACATCTGTGCTGCAGCTGGCCGATACGCTGGAGCAAAGAGTGGTGGGTCAGCGCCATGGGCTGGATACAATCGCCCGCCGCATAGAAACATCGCGTGCCAGGCTGACTGATCCGAACAAGCCGGTGGGTGTTTTCCTGTTGTGCGGGCCCAGCGGGGTGGGTAAAACAGAAACAGCCCTGGCGCTGGCTGATACGCTGTATGGCGGCGAGCAGAATGTTATTTCCATCAACATGAGCGAGTTCCAGGAGTCCCATACGGTTTCGACACTAAAGGGAGCGCCTCCCGGCTATGTCGGATATGGCGAAGGCGGCGTGCTGACCGAGGCGGTACGCCGCCGTCCGTATAGCGTGATCCTGCTGGACGAAGTTGAAAAGGCACACCCTGATGTGCACGAGATCTTTTTCCAGGTCTTTGACAAAGGCTGGATGGAAGACGGCGAGGGCCGCTACATTGATTTCAGGAATACGGTCATTATCCTTACCTCCAATACAGGATCGGAACGAATAGCGTCCATGTGTCGCGATCCCGGGCAGTTACCGGAACCGGAGCAGGTCGCACAGGCTTTGCGCCAGCCCTTGTTGCAGATGTTTCCCGCTGCCTTGCTGGGCAGGTTGATCGTGGTGCCGTACTACCCGTTACCAGACAGTATGCTGGCGCGGATAGTTTCACTGCAGCTTGAGCGCATACGGCTGCGCCTGATGGAGAACCATCAAGTAGATATGACGGTGCAGCCTGAAGTCCATGAGCTGATTGTGGCCCGTTGTACCGAGGTTGAATCGGGTGGGCGCATGATAGACACCATACTCAGTAACACCATCCTGCCCACCATCAGCCGCGAGCTGCTTACAGCCGCAGCAGCAGACGGAACGATTACTGCCGTGGTGCTGTCTGCCGAGAACGGCGAGTTTGTTTACAGCTTCTCGTGACGGGGTGCGCTGGCGTGACCATGTGCCAGCGCGTCGCCGATCAGGTTCTTGCGCTGTGATGCCAATGCGTCGTTGGCGCGCAGTGTGCTGGGCACAGGGTCGCTGAAAATATGACTGTCATGCTGTTCGGGTTCTGTGTTCAGTGTCTCGCCCGAATAGGCCGGCGTATAGTGATCGGCCTTGTGCAGTGTCTGGATTGGGTCAGGATGATTGCGCGGCGCCTGCGACGCGAGCTCGAAGGGGTGAAGGTCACCCGCTTCAACGGGCTGACCCACGGGCAATACCCCTGGCCCGTCCAGCAGTTCCTTGAAGATGTCCTGGGCCTCTTCAACCTCCCGGTTTTCTTCAGCCGCAGCCGGCGCTTCTTGCTCCATGACCGGATCTGGCGTTGCGGCTACTGGCAAAGAGGACTCTGCCACAATCGCATCGGCCGCTTTGAGCAGGTAGTCGCCAACGGTCAGGGTATCGCCCGCGGTGATCGGCAATTCCTTTAGCATGAGCAGTGCCTGGCCATTCAGGGCCATGTCGGAGCGGCTCGATACATTCATGATGCTCCACTCGTTGCCTTTTGCACGCATTACCGCCTGTACACGGCCAACGCGCGTATCTTCATCAAGCAGCAGGTGGTTGCCGGGGCACCGTCCTATTGTGCCGCCCGGTTCCTTGAACTCGAAGGAGCTTGTGCGGGCAGTTGGTATATGGGTGGCAATTATTCTCATGGTATTTCTTTCGCTTTGGCAAGCCAGTGTGTTTATTGTGACGACGCGACAGTGTTGCTCTGTGCTGCATGGTCCCTGGCCCGTGTGTATGCCGGTCCCCACATGGGGTGATTGCGCTCGGATTCCGTCAGTTCAAAGTCGGGATGTTGTTTGAGCAGCCTTTCAAAGCTGCGCTCGCACTGAGCGGCTTTCTCCTGCAGACAATAGCTGAATGCCTGCAGCTTCAACGCTTGCATTCGCACAGTCGGCGGTGCGCTTTGCAGCTCGACTGACAAGCCGACGGTTTGAGCCACTTTCGCATAGTTGCCGGCGCTGTAGTCCAGCTCCAGGTCGGCCAGGGCTTGTCGCTGCTCTGATGTTGCTGCAGTCGGGTCGGGGGAGTGCGCGCAGGCACTCAGCATCATGGCGGCCAGCAGTGTGCACAGGGGTGTAAGCAGGTTGCGTTTCATGGGATTCGGTATTCTTGATTGCATAGTTCGAGACATGCTAATGGGCCAATGTGTCGCTTTTCTTACGTGCCTGGCATTTGCCGAATTTTCTGTTTTCACTATGTAAATGAAGTAAGACTCTGTAGGTTTAATTTAAATGTCTTCTGACTTGTGTTTGATAGCGGTCTTGATCAATGCAAGTACAAGACAGGAAACCATTGCATGAGCAGACAGGCCGGCCGCCAAAGATCTATTACAGCGTTTTTATTTCTGATGATGGGCTGTGCAATCCTGGCAGGGTGCGCGGCGACGGCAAGCCGCCTGGCCGTGCCCTACGTGGTTGAGTTGCACGCCATGCCCGATGTGAACCCTGGCGCCAACGGTGAAGCTGCACCGATACAACTGACGGTATTCGAGCTCCAGTCCATCAGCAAGTTTCAGTCTACCGGCTACTTCGACCTGCAGGGCGATGCCCATGCGGCGCTGGGTGACGAACTCCTGGGTGTGAGCCGCGTCATGCTCAGGCCGGGTGAGTCCAAGGAGATTACCCGCTCGGGCGATGTCAATGCGAAGGCGCTGGGTATTGTGGCCGGCTACAGGGAACTGGACTCAAGCCAGTGGCGCCTGTTGGTCGAACTGCCGGAAGCCAGGCGCACCAATATCTACAAGTTCTGGCAGTTCTCGCCAGGTGAAAAACGCATACGGATAGACGTCGGCAAGCGCGGCATGACGCTGATTGAACAAGACTGATCCTGTGGCGTTGGCAAGCCGAAATCCTATCGATGATTAAAGACAGATAATGGAAAGAAAGAAGGTGGTTTGGTCCGAGGGCATGTTCTTGCGCCCTCATCATTTTCAGCAGTTGGAACGGCATCTGGAGCATCGCAGCCATATTCACACGGAATGTGCCGCCGGCTTGTATTGGGGCTACAAAAGCCTGGTGCTGGACCATGACGCCCTGTCGCTGGGCAAACTGGCATTAAAGCAGGCGACGGGTGTTTTCCCCGATGGAACGCCTTTTGATTTCTCGGCACAAGAGGATGCGCCGCCAGCCCTGGATATTCCGGCCGGCGCGCATCGCAAGAAAATTGTGCTGGCCATGCCCCGTAAACGACGCGGTGGGCAGGATGTGTCGTTTGACGGGGATGACGACCGGCTGGCGCGCTATCAGGCAGTGGAGCATGAGGTTGCCGATTCCACTGCGGTTGCGCTGGGGCCGGCTGTACTGCAGCTTGGGCAACTGCGCTTGCGCCTGATGCTCGAAGATGAAGCGGACGGCGAGTGGCTGACGCTGGGTGTCGCCGTTGTGCTGGAGCGGCTCAACGATAACCGGCTGTTGCTCGATTCAAGCTACATCCCGCCGACGCTGGCCTGCGGGATGAATATGGTGCTGCGCACGTATATTCATGAGCTCTACGGTTTGCTGGAGGCGCGCAGCGAGCTGCTGGTGCAGCGTCTGGTCGAACCAGGGCGCGGTGGTGTGTCCGAGGTATCGGAATTTCTGCTGCTGAAAACCATCAACCGCTATCGAGGTGCCCTGTGGCACGCACAGCAGCTTGAAACCCTGCACCCCGAGCGTCTGTTTCATGACTTGCTGATGCTGGCCGGCGAACTGTCGACGTTTTCCGACGAGGGGCGACGCCTGGTGTCATTTCCCGTTTACCGGCACGACGACCTGGCCCTGAGCTTCGAGCCTTTGATGCAGCTGCTGCGCCGTTTCTTGTCGGCCATGCTGGAGGACAAGGCCATACAGATACCGCTGGAGGACAAAGGCCAGGGGGTGCGAGTGGCGCATTTGAGCGACCCGGAAATGGTGCGTACGGCCGGACTGGTGCTGGCCGTACATGCACAGATGCCCTCCGAACTGACCCGTGCGCGACTGCCCGCCCAGGCCAAGCTTGGCCCCATAGAACGCATCCGCGATCTGGTGCATTTGCAGTTGCCTGGCATTACGCTGCGGCCCCTGGCCAATGTGCCCAAGCCTTTGCCCTATCACGCAGGCTATATCTACTTCGAGCTGGAAAAGAGCGGCGAAATGTGGAAGCAGTTCGAGCGCACGGGGGGGCTGGCCTTGCATCTGGCAGGTGATTTTCCAGGCCTGCAACTTGAATTCTGGGCCATACGCGAATGATGCAGGACGGCATATCTTCGTTTTCGGGCTCGGCAAACGCCCTGGTTGCTGCCGCAAATTCGTTGCTGGTGCTGATACCGCAGATCCGGGTCACCGAAACGCACCCGTCGCCGCAGCTCCTGCGCGAGCACTTGCTGGATGAGGTGCGCCAGTTCGAGATGCGGGCGCAGCAGGCAGGCATACAGAACGAAACCATATTGGGGGCGCGCTATTGCCTGTGCACGGCGCTGGACGAGGCGGCGGCGCTTACGCCCTGGGGTGGCGGTGGTGTCTGGTCTGCCCATAGCCTGCTGGTCACCTTCCATAACGAAACCTGGGGCGGCGAGAAGTTCTTTCAGCTGCTGGCCAAGTTGTCGCAGAATCCCAGGCAGCACATAGACTTGCTGGAATTGCTGTACTACTGCCTGCTGCTGGGGTTCGAAGGCCGGTACAGGGTGGCCGACAATGGCCGCAGTCAGCTCGATACCGTGCGGCAGCGCCTGCTTCTGATACTGCGTGACGTGCGGGGCGAGTATGCCGGCGCGCTGTCGCCGCATTGGAAGGATGCGCCCCTGCTGACCCAAGTCAGGCGTCTGCCGGTGCCGTTATGGGTTTTTGCATCGCTTGCGGCGCTGGTCGGATTGTTTGCCTACTTCGGCATGAGCTGGAGTCTGGGCAGCAAATCCGATACTGTCTACGCGGCAGTTTCCGGGCTCAAGCCGCCCGTTCTGCCGACGCCGGCTCCCCGGGCCCAGCAGACACCGCCGGTTCCATTCGGCCAGGCCCTGACGGGATTCCTGGCGCCCGAGATACGCGAGAACCTGCTGGCTGTGCGCAACGAGGCCGATCGCAGTGTCATTATTCTTCATGGCGATGGCCTGTTCACGTCGGGTGCGGACGAAATCAGATCCGAATATATCCCCGTGCTTTCACGGGTTGCCGATGCCTTGAATCAAGCACAAGGCAGCATACTGGTAAGCGGCTACAGCGATAACGTTCCAATACGTACTGTGCGGTTTCCATCGAACTGGGAGCTTTCGCAGGCGCGCGCCGATGCGGTCAAGAACTTGCTGCAGAGCCGTCTGACGCAACCGGATCGCGTGCGGGCGGAAGGGCGCGGTGCGGCCGATCCCGTTGCATCCAACGACAGCGCTGCCGGCAGGGCGAAGAACCGTCGCGTTGAAATTACCTTGCTGGTTTCTCCGGTGCAAGGAGGTACGCAGCCATGAGCACCCTATTCAGTTTTCTACTCAGTCGGGGGCTGTGGAGCTTCTTCGGTTTGCTTGCACTGGCTCTGTTGATCTGGGTGGCGGGCCCGCTGCTGGCTCTGGGTGCGGTCAGGCCGCTGGAATCGGCAAGCGTTCGTGTTTATGTGATTGTTGCCATTTTTGCGGTATGGCTGCTGCGTGTGCTGTGGCGCAAATGGCGCGAAGGGCGGCTCAATGCACAGCTGTTGGGGCAACTGCGGCGGCCGGCAAAAAAACAGAAGCCCGAGGAGCCTGATCCGAATCCCGAGATCAAGGAACTGTCGGACCGTTTTGACGAGGCGATTGAACTGCTGCGCAAAATGCGCTTCGATGGAAAGTCCAGTCGCTTTTCCCTGGCACGCTTTTCACGCCAGCATTTGTACCAGCTTCCCTGGTACGTATTTATTGGCGCACCGGGTTCGGGCAAGACCACCGCTCTGGTCAACTCCGGTTTGAACTTTCCGCTGGCCGAACGGTTCGGCAAGGTGGCGTTGCGGGGTGTGGGAGGCACACGTAACTGCGACTGGTGGTTTACCGACGATGCTGTCTTGCTTGATACCGCTGGTCGCTACACCACGCAGGAAAGCGATTCGACCGGCGACGAAGAAGAGTGGAAGGGGTTTCTGAACCTTCTGACACGCTACCGGGGCCGTCAGCCAGTCAACGGCGTAATGCTGACCGTCAGCATCGAAGACCTGTTGTCGTCGTCCGAGGCCGAGCGCGCGCAGCATGCGGCGGTTCTGCGCCGGCGCCTGCAGGAGCTGCGCGCGGAGCTGGGCATACAGTTCCCGGTGTATGTCCTGGTGACCAAGTCCGACCTGATGTCAGGCTTCAACGAATATTTTTCCACGTACAGCCGCGAAGCCCTCAAGCAGGTGTGGGGTTTCACTTTTCCCCATACCGAGCTGCAGGCCGACGGTTTTGACTTGCACGCTTCATTCAATGCAGAGTACGAGCTGCTGAAGCAGCGGCTGTATGCCGGTTTGCCTGACGTTATGAGTGCGGAACCGGATGAGTCCAGACGAGCGCTGGCTTACTTGTTGCCCCAACAGTTTGCCGGACTGCAGTCGATACTCGGTCACTTTCTCAGCAATGTGTTTGCCACCTCCCGGTTCGAGTCGTCTGTGCTGCCGCGCGGTGTGTACTTCACGAGCGGCACACAGGGCGGCCGCACCTTCGATCATGTCACCGGTCAGCTCAAGCGTTATCTGAAGATCGAGGGCCCGCCCGGCTCCAGCATGACGGTGGAAGGCCAGGTGCCGGGAGGGCACGGACGCAGTTACTTCTTGCAGAATCTGCTGCAGAAAGTGATTTTCCCGGAGTCGGGGCTGGCCGGGCGCAACATGAAGTGGGAGCGCCGCTACCGCCGCTTGCAATGGGGTGGCTATGCAGCCGTCAGTGTCGGCCTGCTGCTTTTGCTGGCGGGTTGGGCGAATAGCTACCGGAACAACAGTCTTTACCTGCAAGCCGTGCAAGCCCGCATTCCCGAGCTTGAGGCTTTGGGCCGCGAGATCAAGCTGGATGCCTCAGGTGATGTGCTGGGCGTGCTTCCTTATCTGGATGCCTTGCAGGCTTTGCCGGCCGGTGATGGTTTTGCAACGGATGATCCACCGTTCAGTTACGGCTTTGGACTCTATCAAGGACACAAGATCCAGGCGGGCGCTGATGGAGCGTATCGGGTTGCCCAGGATCAGGTGCTGGTGCCTCAGGTCGCTCAGCGTGTTGGTGCGGCGTTGCGGTCGGCGCCCGCCAATGACCTGGAGTACTCCTACGAGGCTTTGCGCGCCTATCTGATGCTGTATGACAGCGAGCGCTATAACCCGGATTTCATGCACACCTGGCTCTTGTCCGACATGCGCGCCCAGCTGGCCGAGGGACATACCAGAAGGCAGTACGAGCAGTTGTCCGGGCATTTGCGCAATCTGGTTGACAGCCGGGTGCTCACATCGCCATTTGCCAAGGATGAGGCGCTGATTGCACAGACTCGCTCCTCCCTTGATGAGCATGCTTTGTCGGAGCGGGCCTATAGCCGTATGCAGCGCTTGTTGCTTAACGATGACATAACGGACACGACGTTTCTGGACCTGGGCGGGCCGTCGGCCATGTCTGTGTTTACGCGCAAAAGCGGCAAGCCGTTGAATGAAGGTATTCCCGGGCTTTACAGCTATGAGGGCTATTGGGAAAAGGTTGACAAGCAGGTGGGCGAAATTGCGGCCAATCTGAAGCGTGACGACCTTTGGGTGCTGGAAGTGGATGCCACTAAAGGTGAGCGCACCATACCCGATGAGCAACTGGTCGCCGACATCAGGCGCCTGTATTTGACTGACTATGTCAGGAACTGGGATATGTATTTGGCGGACCTGTCCTTGAAGCCCGCCCAGACCCTGCTGCAAAGCATAGAAATGGCCCGCACCTTGTCCAGCGGCAACTCGCCATTGGTTCAGTTGATTCAATCCGTGGCCAGGGAAACGACCTTGTTGCGCGACAGTGAGGCGGGAGACCGTTCGCTGATGGATCTTGCCAAAGACAGGGTGAGCTCGACGCAAAGTTCGCTGGAACGGATGTTCGGTTCGGTGGCGCCGGGTGATCCTGCCCGAGAGACGAACGGTACGGAGCGTATGGAGGCGATGGTGGACAGGCATTTTGTGGCTTACCGTAACCTTGCCTCGGCACCACAGGGCGGACAGGCACCCATTACCGCGACGACGGGGCTGATCAATGATCTGTATGTCTACCTGACCGCCTCGGACGCAGCCTTGCGCAGTTCCAGCCCCTTGCCAACCAGCAGTGTGGTAACGCAGTTGCAGGCCGAAGCGGGCAGGCTGCCCAAGCCGGTGGGCGGCATGTTGACCCAGCTGTCGCTGCATGCCTCGGACGAAGTGTCCGATGTCGAGCGTCAGCAATTGGGGCGCTCCGTTTCCGCCAACCTGGGCGTATTTTGCCGCCAGGCAATTGCCGGGCGCTATCCTTTTTCACCCAAATCCAAGCGCGATGTGGCTCCCAATGACTTTGCGCGCCTGTTCGCGCCCGGCGCCATGATGGATGACTTCTTCCAGAAGAAGCTGGTGAACCATGTCGATATGTCGGGCCCGCGCTGGCGCTTCAAGCCCGGCATGGATGGCGGGCAGGGCGAGCAGGCGGGTTATCTGGACTCGTTCCAGCGTGCAGGCATCATACGCAGTGTGTATTTCACGGCAACGGGAACCGAACCCTCCTATCGGGTTTCCATTCGGCCCCTGCACATGGATGCTGATATCACTCAGTTCATCATGAATGTGGACGGGCAAACAGTGAGCTATGCACATGGCCCCCAGGTTGGCACGGCGGTGAACTGGCCGGGCACGCGTGGCAGTAATCAGGTCAGCATTGAATTGCTGCCGCAGACTGGTGTGTCGGGAATCTCTGCTACGGGGCCATGGGCCTTGAACCGCTTGCTGGACAAGGCCAGTCTCAAGCGCGGGGCATCGCCGGAAATCACCATTGCCACTTTTTCCATCGGTGGCCGTCAGGTCGTGCTGGAATTCAGCGCCAACACCGTGAAAAGTCCGTTTCGCTTGAGCGAAATGCAGGGGTTCAGCTGCCCGGGGCAGGGATAACACATGAAGCATAGTGACATTGAGGCATGCTGGAGCGCTGTGGGGTGGTATGGAAAAATGCCCGCCAATGGCGATTTTCTTCACAGGCGCCTGAGCCGCGAGCTGGTGCAGTGGTGGGACAAGTGGCTGCAGATGGGGGTCGCCGGCCTGCATCAGCGTGATGCGCAGAATGTTGAAGCGGCGTATCAGGTGGCGCCTTTGTGGAACTTCGCGGTGCCGGCCGGCTTCGGCTCGGGCGTCGTGCAGCTGGGTTGTATCGGCCCCAGCCGTGACCGGGTGGGGCGCTCTTACCCGCTGGTCATTATGCTGAGCATTCCTGAGCGTGATTTCAATCCCTCGGTGCTGGCCGGTGCTAACGGCTTCTACCGGCAGCTTGGAGTCAGCCTGCTGGCCGCCTTGCGCCATGGCTGCAGCCCGGAGCAATTTGATCAGTCGCTGCGCCTGGCTTGCAGTGAGATCAAATCCATGGTTGCGGCGCAAGCACCGGTGGCTGAAGATCCCGGCGCCGATATCCTGAGCGTGCTCAATGTCGGTCATGGAACACCGGTGGCCGTTGGCGTGAACGACGACCTGGGCTGGCGCGACCTGCCTGCATTCTTCAATCCAAGTGCGCATACGAGTTATTGGTGGACCAATACCGTGGAGGGCGCCGCCTACAAGAGCCACGTGCATGGCGGCTCGCTTAACGCCACCTTGTTCAACAAATTGTTTGTTTCTCACGCAGGTTATCGATGACATCAGGTATTGCTCAAACCAGCGGAATTCCTTTGCGCGACAGCGGTTGGTTGTCGGCTGGCTACACCCTGTCTCAAACCGATCTTGAAAGCTGGCTGGGTCAATTGTGCCGTGCCTTGCAGCCCTTGCATGCGAACAGCCGTCTATACGGGGCCATGTCGCCCGACCATGTGATGCTGGATCCACAGGGCAGGCTGCATCTGGATGCCGGGCTTGCCGTCTCGATGGATGGCCGCGCCTTGCCCGAAGGCTTGCACGATCTGGTCAATCCCGGATTTGCCGCGTTCGAGCAGTATGTCGATGATCCGGCGTGGCCACTGGGCCCATGGACGGACATCTACGGCGTGTCGGCCCTGGCCAGAAGCCTGATCCTTAAGCAGTCACCGCCCGATGCTGTGCAACGCATGGTGTCCGATACCTGCGAGCCCCTGCAGGGCATGAATCTGCCGGCTTATGCACCTCGGTTTTTAGATGCAATAGACCGGGGCATGTCGTTGCTGGGGCAACAGCGGTTTGCCAGTGTCGATGAGTTTGCACAGGCCCTGGGCCTGCCGCTGGTGCCGGTCGCAGGCGGGCAGGACAAGCCGAAGGTAGCCATGACGCCGGTTCCCGAGCCGCTGCCGCAAACTGCTGTACCAGCGCCGATGCCGGAACCAGTGCAAGAGCAGACCAGGAACAAGGCCCCGATCTGGATGATGGCGTTCGTCGTGATCGCGCTGATTGCAGCGGGGGCTTATCTGTTGCGCGAACAGGGCACCGACAGCCAGGAGGTGGCCGTGCCGCAGGTGGCGCAAGCGGTGGATGCACCGGAACCAGCTGCTGCACCGGAACCCGCTGCCGCACCCGAACCAGCGCCGGCAACGCCGCTTGCGCCCATGCCGATAGAAGAGCTGGACATGCAGGCACATATGCAGGCTCGCGCGTTATTGGCTGCGACCGACCCGGAAACTCAGGAACCACAGCCTGCGCCAGAGACAACGGTGCAGGACGACGCCGCGTTAACTGAAGTAATGCCGGCCGACGCCGAATCGGCTGATGTTGATTCAGCCACCGACGAGAGGGAACAGGCAACGTCAACCACCGCCCCAGCGCCGGCTGAGCGGGCAACCGGTGCAGACGTAAGGATAGGCTTGTCCATCAGGCCGTGGGGAGAAGTGTTCGTCAATGGGGCATCCCAGGGTGTATCGCCTCCTCTGCGCTCCTTGTCGCTCAAGCCAGGCGAATATCGGGTCAGGGTGATCAACGGAGAGTTGCCGCCGCATGAGCAGACCCTGACGGTGCGGGCGGGCGAGTCAGCAAGCATTGCGCACGACTTCGAGGCGAATGACTGAGCATGTGCCGGAACCAGGCGGCCTGACAAAACGTAAGAAGAGTAAAGAAGTATCCATGTCATCAAACTGATTTTTTGTTTTTCCATACTGTCGTGCGAACAATTACAGGAGAGCCAGACCCATGAGAACCGCTGTCAAACCAGGTGCCGTGTTGCAGTACGACCCGGTACAGCTATTGGGTACGGTGATACGGGTGGAGGATGGTGGATATTGCGTGGTGCAATGCGAGACGGCGGAGTGGCGTGTTCAAAGGGCCGCCAGTTGCCTACTCGTTCCCGAAGTGGGTGATGAGGTTTTGATCAGCGGCCCGGTTCCGCAGCAGACCTACCTGATTGCTGTCATACGTCAGGCCAGGCCGGATACTGCCCGTCTGGAAACGCAGGGCGATATGGTCATTGCCTGCCCACAGGGAAGCATTTCCATGCAAGCAGGGCAAGCAGTTGCCTTGCAGGGCGGTGAGGCGCTGTCGCTTGACACGGTCAGGCTGGGCTTGCGGGCCAATCAGGCCGAGTGCGCAGTGGGCGAGCTTGATTATCTGGGTGCTCGAGCCAGAGTCAGTGTGAGCACAGTGAACCTGATAGGCAAGGCCTGTGAGGTTGTGATGGATCGTATTTCCCAACTGGCACAACAGGTGTTCCGGATTACACAGGATACCGAACAGGTGCGTGCCGGCCGTATTGATTGTCAAGCTGAGCATACCGTGCGTTTGCATGCACAGCATACGCTGATTACAGGCACTGATCTGGTCAAGGTTGACGCCGACCAGATACATATGGGCTAGGAGCAGAAAAAGTAAGCATGCAGGAGGCCATTGCGTGAACCGTACCGTTAAAGTCAGTACATCGTTACCTGGCGATACATTGATATTCCGCTCGCTCCACGGCGAAGAGGAGTTGTCGACACTGTTCGAATTTGAAGTGGAGATGCTGTCCGAGTCTCATTCCCTGGATCTGAAGCAGTTGCTGAGCCAGCCATTGACGGTGAGCATAGACCTGGGTTGGTCCGGTGCCCGCTACTTGAACGGGCAGGTCATACGCTGCAAGCTTATTGGCCGTGCCAGCGCCACATCGCGCTACTACATATATCGCGCAGTGGTACGCCCGTGGTTGTGGTACCTGACGCAGACTACCGACAGCAAGATCTTCCAGGAAAAATCGGTGCCCGATGTCATTCGTGAGGTCTTGTCCGATTATGAATTTCCTTGCGAGTTCAAGCTCAGCGGCAGCTATCGCACCTGGGAATATTGTGTGCAGTATCAGGAAACGGATTTTGCCTTCATCAGCCGTCTGATGGAGCATGAAGGTATCTACTACTGGTTCAGGCATGAAGACGGCAAGCATGTGCTGGTGCTGACTGACGACGTTTCCCAGCATGAAGCATTTCCCGGGCTGGAGTCCTTGCCTTATATCGGACCAGACCGTGTGGTGCAGCCGGACAAGGAGCATATTTCTCGCTGGGAGCCGGCCGAGCAGGTCACGCCCGGAAAATTTGCTACGGTGGACTACGATTTCAAGAAGCCCGCCGCCAGCCTGGACGCGCTGCGCAGCAACCCTGGCGGCTATGCCAACGGAGACCTGGAAGTCTATGAGTGGATGGGGGGCTATACCGAGCCGGATCAGGGCGAGCACTATTCGCAGGTGCGTCTTGAGGCCCTGCAGGCTCAGCAATCGCAAGTGACCGGGCATAGCAACGCACATGCGCTTGCACCCGGACGTCTGCTGAGTCTGGTCAATCATCCACGTTTGTCCGAAAATCGTGAGTATCTGATCCAGAAGGTGGTGTATCACATTCGGGAAGGTGATTATGCCAGCAATGAAACCGAGGCCAGTCAGTTCGAGGTCGATTTCGCGGCCATCCCTTCCAGCCTGCCGTTTCGCCCCCCCCGGGTCACACCGCTGCCGCGTACACATGGGCCACAGACGGCCAAAGTGGTGGGCAAGCCGGGTGAACAGATATGGACCGACCGCTACGGCTGCGTCAAGGTGCAGTTTCGCTGGGACCGCTACGGACAAACCAACGAGAACAGCTCGTGCTGGGTGCGGGTATCCAGCCCGTGGGCCGGTGGTGGCTTCGGTGGTATTCAACTGCCGCGTGTCGATGATGAGGTCATCGTGGATTTCATTGGCGGACATCCGGATCGCCCCATCATCATTGGCCGTGTCTATAACGCCAGCAATATGCCGCCCTGGGATCTGCCCGGCAACGCCACCCAAAGCGGTTTTCTGAGCCGTTCCAAGGATGGTGACCGCAACACCGCCAACGCCTTAATGTTCGAGGATGTGGCTGGTGGCGAACGCATCTGGCTGCATGCCGAGCGCGACCTGACGACCGAAGTCGAGGCCAATGAACTGCATACCGTTGACGGTGACCGCAATACGGTCATCCTGGGCAACGACACCCTGACGGTCATGAGTGCGCGCACCAGCACCACACACGGGCAGGAAACCGAGACCTTCCTGTCGGGGGCGGACCGCACGGTGACGGGGGCGGTCAATGAAACCATTACCGGCGACGAAACCCGCAGCGTGACGGGAAATGTGATCGAGACGATCACCGGCAATGTCGATGAAACCATTACGGGCAACCTTACCCAGACTACCACCGGCGATGTCACGCGCACCATTACAGGGCCGGTTGTGGACAACACCACCGGCACGGTGGATGAAACCATTACCGGCGACCATACACAGACCACGACCGGAACGGTAACGCGCACGATTACCGGCGATGTCACCGACACCATAACCGGTGCCGTTACCCATACGGTAACGGGCAACACGACAAGCACCCTGGACGGCACCTTGGGCAAAACCATTACGGGCCCCGTTACGGTTAATGCCGAAGGAGGCGTTACGGTGACTACACCTTCCTGGACACTGAACAACACCGGCCCTACCGCCTTCTGGCAAAACAGCTACGCCAAGGGTACGCCGGCCAGGTTCTCGGTGACAGGTGCTGCGGCCGACCTGTGGGGCCTCAGGGGGCAGGCCTACGTTCTGAACTTGCAATACGCCGTAGTGAAGCTTGATTTCTTTGACTTCAAGAACGACAACGGCCAGATTGAACTGACCCAGAAACTGGTCAAGGTAGCCGGCACGGCTGCAGCCAGGATCAACACCGGTGGTTTGAATCTGTACACCAAAGTCATGAATATTTTTATGTAAGGCGGGCATGAAAAGCCAGATACAAGAACGGACTGCGATGAGGAAAAATGAAACGACCATGCCGAACAGTCTAATGATCGTACTGGGTGTGGCGGCATGCTCGGTCGTGTTTTGCGTGGTCATGATGCGCGTGTTGATTACGGAGCAAACGCATCCGGCGTGGTTCTGGGTAATTCTGGCGTTTTCGGTGCTGATGTTTGTGGTGTTGACCCTGGGTTTTCTTCCCCGCCAGGAAGAAAGGCTGGCCGACCGTCTCAGCCGTGACAGCCTTGCTGTGCGGACGACGGCCAAAGTGGTTGCGCTGGATCGCCGGGGAACGGAAGAAGGCCAAACCATGCACCGGACCGGGCTGAATCTGACCCTGGCGGTCAGCGAACCCGATGGCAGCGAGCGTATTGCCCGGCTGGTCGTATGGGTCGAGGATGCCGTGCTGCCCAATTTTGCGACCGGCAGGACGGTTCACGTGCTGTACGACCCTGATGACCCGGCCACGCTGGCCATAGACAGGAGCCGTTCTCCGGTCCAGGTCAATTAGACGTACCTGGATGTACGGAGCTATTGCAGAGTATGCGTATCATCAAGCCGTTAAGACTGGGCATCCTGAGCCGCCCCTATCAGTACCGCAGGCAACATCAGCTGGGCGTGGCGGTATTGGCCATGACCACGCTCGATACCGCGCCCGGCCTGGTGGCAGAGGCCGATCTATGGAAGATTTCGGGCGAGGAACTGGACGAGGACGAGGTGCTGGACCTGAGCATCCCCAAGCCTTGCGCAGAGTTCCTGGTGTCGGGCAGGGCCTGGTCGCATGACACGGGCGAACCGGGGCGTGTGGCGGTCAGCGCACGGGTCGATCATCTGGAGAAAAGCCTGATCGTCCATGGCGACAGGCATTGGGCCCAGGGCGGCATGAGCCAGGCCGCAGCTGTGCAGGGTGTGCCGGTTAACTGGCGCCATACCTATGGCGGCGCCGGGTTTGCCGAGAATGAATGCGGCATGGGGGCGGCACGCGACGCCGACGGCGTCTGGCGTGTGCCCAACGTCGAGGCGCTCGGTCAGCGTCTGAGCCGCGAGGGGCAGGCTGGCGTGCCTGTGTCGCTGGGGCCGGTTTCTCCGGCCAGACCTCGCCGTTTCAAGCGGGCTGGAGGCTACGACGAGGGTTGGCTGACTGATGGCTTTCCGGGTTTGCCCGATACGCTGGATCCGCATTTTTTCAATGCGGCCTCTGAGGATCAGTGGTTTGCCAGACAAACCGAGCTGACTGCCGCAGCCGAATATGAAATCTGGAATATGCATCCCGAGCATGCCTGCCTGCAAGGCCGGCTGCCGGCTGTGCGCGCCCGGTGTTTTGTTCAGCGTCACGGCGCAGACGATCTCGAGGAAATCGGCATGCGCCATACCACGGCCTGGTTCTTCCCCGACCGCGAGCGGATGCTGTTGATTTTTCATGGTGCGCTGCCGTTGACGACGGAAGACGGCTCTGAAATTGCGAGCATCATGCCCGCGCTGGAGTCGCTCGATGCGCACGCCCGCAGCCAGGAACACTATCGGCAAGTCCTGAAACAGCGCCTGCCGCGCGATTCGGGTGCCTTGCACGCATTCCGTGACAAGGATCTGCTGCCGGAGCAGATGCTGGATAACCGTGAGTTTCAGCAGGCCGGCAGCGGGGTGATGGGCAGGCCTCAAATGGTGAACCAGCGCCAGCGCGCCGCGACACTCAAGCAAGACATGCTGGAGCGTGTCCGGCAAGCAGGGCAGAATCCGGCTGATTATCAGCTGGATGATGAGCAGTTCGAACCGCTGGGGTCCCTGGACGACCTGCCCGACTATGCACGCAGCATGCGGCGCAAGACGCGTCTCATGAAGGTCGATATGCTCAGGAAAAAGCGTGCGTCCGAAGCGCGGCACAAAGAGGCATTCCAGAGTATGCCTCAGGCAAAGCAAGCCATGGATACCGCGGGTGGCGGCGTTGCGTCGACACCGGGAGGGCCGCCCCGCCTGAATCGTGATGAAGGCATGATGAACTTGCGCAATATGGCGCGCGAGGCGGAAGCAAAAGGTACTGCAGGCATGAGCATCGAGGAATTTCAAGCCATGCAGGACAATGCGCAGGCGAAGTTGGGCAAGCTTTATCTGTCTGCGGCGCATCATCAATCGCCTGCCGAGCCTGCCCTGGGTGGGCGCAGTGTGCGCATGCGACGCAGGGTCGTGACGCTGATGCAAGGCAGCCGCGACCTGTCGGGGCTGGACCTGACCGGAGTCGATCTGTCTGACCTGGACTTGTCGCAGGCCAGATGTCATGGCACCTGGATGGAGCGTGCGAATCTGAGCCGGGTGAAGCTCAATGGTGCTGATCTGACGCGTGCTGTGCTGACCCGTGCGCAGTTCCATGAAACGGACTGCTGCGGTGCCGTTCTGGATCAGGCCAATCTGGGTGAAGCCCTGATTCATGCAAGTGCCTTTGACGATGCCAGCTTCAACGCCACCATACTTGACCGCACCGAGGTCTCTCAATCCCGTTTTACGCGGGCCGTGTTCAAGGATTGCGTGCCGTCCGCCATCGAGATGGAGGACTGCGCTTTTGAACAGGCACACTTTGACAACGTGACCTTCTGGCAGCAGTCCCGGTTTGAGCGCCTGAGCTTTGACGGGGCGGTGCTGAACCGCGTGGCCTGGGTCGAGTGCGGGCTGGAGGCAATGGATTACAGCGGCGCGAGCCTGACGGCGTGTGCCTGGGTTCAGGGCGTTTTTTCAAGCCCGCCGCGTTATGTGCAAAGCCGTTTGAAAACTTGTTGCGTAGTCGAGATGGACATGGTGGCTGCGGTGTTCCGCGATGCCTTGCTGGATGAGTGCAGCTTGCGCAGTCTGGTTCTGGACAAGACGGATTTTGACGGTGCGCGGCTCAAAAACTGTGATTTTTCCCAGGCCAGCCTGCGCGATGCAAGCTTTGTGCGGTCCGACGCGCGCGGCACATTATTCATGGAAACCGATATGGCGGGGGCTGACTTGCGTGAAGCTGACCTGATCGATGCCTTGATGCAAAAGAGTGATTTTCGATTTGCCGACTTACGAGGCGCCAATCTGTTCAGGGCCGATGTTTCTCAGTCGCTGATCGAATCCAGTACCCGGACCGCAGGTGCTTACGTCAAGTTCGCCAAAACCTTGCCCAAGGCGCAGCAAGCCGGGGGTGGCGCATGACACCCGATCTTTTGCGTGCGCGCATCAAGGGTGGCGAACCCCTGACTGACCTGGATTTGCGCCAGCTGGTTCTGACACCAGGAGATTACGCCGGTGCGATTTTCATGCGCTGTGATTTGCGCGGCGTAAACCTGGGTGGTCTGGATTTGCGGGACAGTCAATTTATACGGTGCCAGCTGCAGGGGACGATCTGGGATGGCTCGCAACTGGATCAATGCGTCTTTCACGGCTGCGATGCCAGTGGCGCCAGTATGCGGGTGGCGAGTGTTCAAGAGATGAACTGGTCTGAAAGCCAGGCGACAGACGTGGACATGAGCCAGGTGCGCCTGGTGTCGGTCAATTTCGTGAACACGGACATGTCGGGAATTTGCCTGGCCGGTGCGCAGTTGAAGCAGACCAGCTTTACAGACTGCGTGTGGGGCAGGGCGGACATGAGCGGGACCCGGCAGGAGCAGTCGCTTTATATGTACGGTGACATGACCCAAATCGCGCTGGACCAGGCGTACTGGGATGGCGTGGTGTGCGTGCAGATCGATTTGTCTGGCCAGGATCTGCATGGCCAGACGCTGCAGCGCTGCCAGTTGACCGAGTGCCGGCTCGAGGGCTGTGATTTCCAGGATGCCTTGCTGGAGCAAACCAATTTCAAAGGCGCGTTCATGCGTGGCGCCAGGCTGAGCCATGTGCGCGCGTCGCGGGCCATGTTCGTGCATGCCGACCTGCAGCAGGCCCAGTGCCAGGCAGGCCAGTTCACGCAAAGCTTGTGGGCCGATGCCTGCCTTGACGGGGCAGACCTGAGCGGCGCCGATCTGACGCAGGCCATCATGCATCGCACGCGCTGTGCGGGGACGTCGTTCATGAATGCGCAGCTTGAATACACTGATTTTTCCTATGCGGATGTTTCGCGGGCTGATTTTCGGGGCAGTCGCTTCATGCGCACGCAGTTCCATCGTGCCCTGACGGCGGATACCCGCTGGGGTGACAGGACAGGCCTGCTGGAGAACGATCCGCTTTTATTCGAGGCGGAGCAGTGGTCCGCCGGGCGCCCGACGGCACCGCGCGCCGGACACTGAAAGGAATCCATACGCATGTTTGCAAACTGTCAGTTGATGGGGCTGGACCTGGCATTTCCGGATATCTGCAAGACGCCGCCGGCATTGTTGCCCATACCCTATCCCAATCTTGCCCTGGGCCCCATGGGCATTCCGAACGCCTGGAATATTCTGTTGATGGGCATGCCGGCGCACAACCTGCTGACCACCATACCGATGACCAATGGCGACAACCCCGGCCTGGCGCTGGGGCTGATCTCTCCATCGGTCATGGGGCCGTCGCGTCACATTACGTGTGTGCCGAATGTATTGTTCAAGTGCATTCCAGCCACGCGTCTGACCAGCCTGGCAGTACAAAACCGGTGTAATGCCTTGGGCATGCGCGTGGTGCCTAGCCAGATCAAGGTGCTTTTGCTGGGTGCGGGTGGCGGCGGGGGTGCCGCAGGGAAAGGCAAGGGCGGTGCGGGTGGTTCAGGCCGTGGCGGCTCTGGCGGCGCCGGCAATGCGGGCAAGGCCGCCAGAACTGGAAAACAAGCCAAGACAGCGCCGGCCAAGCCCAAGAGTCTGCGTAATCAGTACATGGGCCGCACGCCCGGGAAAAACTCGCGCACGGGAAAAGAAGTCCAGCAGCGTATGCGCGATGACAAAACTTTGCGGAACAAGCCCAATGGCGATGTTGAGTTCAAGGCATCGAACGATAAATGGTATCCCTTGAAAGATGCCGATATGGCGCATAAAACCGATGCCGTGTCCTGGTGGAACAGTACCGGGCGGTTTACCGGCCCCAAATCCCGCACGGTCAGGGACTGGATGCTGAAGTCAGACAATTACGTACTCGATCACTTCAGCCTGAACCGCTCGGCGGGCGCTAAACTGACGGAAACCTATTTGCCGCCATTTTTCTAGGCGGCCAGGAAAATTGCATGTCTGACGTTCTACCGTTGCCTTCCGGGGCTGAAGAAAAACTTTACGAGTATGGGGCGCTGGGCCGGCAGGCCCAGGAAGCCGGCGACTTTGACCAGGCCGAAAAATATGTGCTGGCTTGCTGGAACTGCATACCTGATCCCAAGCTGTCTTATGATCACGCGCAGTCGCTGACGGCCGACCTGGTCAAGTTCTATCGTGATATCGGCCAGCCCGGCAAGGCGGCCGAATGGTTGCCGCTGGCTCGCCAGGCCTACGGCCCCGAGCCTGATCCGTATATTGAGTTCATCGCGGCCACCGTTCACTACGAGGCCGGCGAGCTGGACCAGGCTTTCGAGTTGTTTCAGCGACTGTTCAAGGCATACAAGACTCGCCCCTTTCAGGGCGAGGAACCCAAATACCTGGCCTTCTACCTTGACAGGGTTAAAAACCAAAAGCCGAACAAATAGGACAAACATGGAACCTACAGAACTTCCCGACGACATCTATGAGCAGATAGAAAATCTGTCGGAAGCGGGCAATGAATGCATTGATGATGAGGACTTCGAGGGCGCCATAGAAAATTGGCGCCAGGCCCTGGTTTTGCTGCCCGAACCTCAGTTGGACTGGGAAGCGGCGACCTGGCTGTACGCCTCATTGGGCGATGCCTATTACCAGTCCGCCAGCTACGAAATGGCCAAGGATGCCTTGTACACGGCGCTGAATTGCCCCGATGGGCAAGGCAATCCGTTCATTCACTATATGTTGGGCAAGACGCTGCTGCGCTTGAATGACGATCGCGCCATCGATGCGCTATTGCGTGCCTATATGCTGGATGGCGTTGATATTTTCGACAGCGACGAAGATGAAGGCCCCGATTGCCTGCAGCTGCTTCAGGATCGCGGCCTGGTTGACGAATAGCACGCAACCTGCACCCTGTCGCACGCAGTACACTGGGCTGGTCTTAATATGGCGGGGTGCAAATATGAAGCTGGTTGAACCGATTTTGGGCTGGCAGGATGAAATGGCCGCCATCAGGCGTGATTTGCACGCGCATCCCGAGCTGGCCTATCAAGAGAACAGAACATCGGATATCGTGGCGCAGCAGCTTGAGTCATGGGGGGTTGAGGTCCACCGGGGGCTGGGCGTAACCGGTGTGGTGGGGGTCATACGCGGCAAGTCCGACAATGGCCGGTCGATAGGCTTGCGCGCCGATATGGATGCATTGCCGATGCAAGAGCTCAATACCTTTGAGCACACCAGCACTTACCCCGGAAAGATGCATGCTTGCGGCCATGACGGCCATACGGCGATGTTGCTGGCCGCGGCGCGCTATCTGGCTCATCACCGTGATTTTGATGGTGTGGCCTATATGATTTTTCAGCCGGCCGAAGAGGGGCAGGTGGGCGCTCGCCGCATGATTGAAGATGGCTTGTTTACGCGCTTCCCCATGGATGCCGTGTTCGGCATGCATAACTGGCCTGGCCTGCCTGCAGGCAAGTTCGGTGTTTGCGTCGGGCCCATCATGGCGTCCAGTAACTATTTCACGGTACGCATAACCGGCAAAGGCGCTCATGCCGCCATGCCGCACCTTGGGGTTGACCCCATTATGGCGGCCGCCAACCTGACGCAAGCACTGCAAAGCATCGTCACCCGCAATCGCAACCCCTACGATCCGGCTGTGCTGAGCATCACGCAGATTCATGCAGGATCCGCCGATAACGTCATTCCAGATACGGCCGAGTTGCGCGGTACAGTGCGTACCTTTACCGAAGAAACACTGGACCTCATCGAACAACGGATACGCGAACTGGTGCATAGCGTCAGTACAGGCTATGGCTGTACTGCGGAGTTTGTCTTTGACCGAAAGTATCCGCCCACTGTCAATCACCCGAAAGAAACTGCCTTCAGCGTACAAGTCCTTAAGGATCTGGTCGGCCCCGATAATGTTAATGATGCGGTCCAGCCTGCCATGACGGGCGAGGATTTTGCGCTGATGCTGAAAGAGCGGCCCGGCTGCTATCTGTGGATAGGTAACGGGCAGGGCGATCACCGCCTGCCAGGACATGGCGAAGGGCCTTGTACCTTGCATAACGCCAGCTACGATTTCAATGACGAGCTCATTCCCATAGGCGCCAGCTACTGGGTGCAACTGGCGCTGCGCTGGCTGAATCCTGCTAATTTCGTATAGTTATATATAAATTTATGTTGTTTTTTTGAATTATATGGATTTTGCTTATGCTGGGTCCCAACCTGGGTAAGCCGTCCCGGGCCGGTTGTCTTTGAGTCGGCATTGCCGGCATAGAATTCATTGTTGATGAAAACGGTGAAATCTACACCTACGACGTTAACACCAATACCAATTACAACAGCGATGCCGAGGCTGCTGCCGGCTTGTATGGCATGCGAGCAATCGCGCTGTATCTGGGGCAGCAGCTGCGCGATGTAAACCATACCTTGTACGACGCGCAGTCTGTTCCTGAGGTCGCCTGACAGCGGCAGTGCCGGCGACAAGTGCGGGCTACATGCTGTGGTTTGCCTGCTTCAGTAAAGCTTCCAGGGTCTGCCATCCCTTGGAATCATCGACCATGGAAACGGCCAGCCGGAATCGGGAAGAGGGCGCCTGCACGGGCGAGAACAGTACGCCGGGTGCAAACAGCACTCCGGCTGCCGCAGCCCTGCGGGCCAGCATCTCGGTATCCATGCCGCAGTCGGCCCATACGAACATGCCCGCGTGGGGTTCATGAGGGATAGCGCAGCCGGCCTGCAACAGCATCTTGATGCATTGATCCCGGGCATGGTCCACGCGTGTGCGCAGGCGTTCTACATGACGTCGATAATGGCCTTCTGCAAGTATGCGGTGCAGTACATGCTCGCCCAGTTCCGGCGTGGTCAGTGCGCCCAGCAGCTTGGTGTCGACAAGACGATCGATCAGCGCGGGTGCGCCGGCCACATAGCCGACCCGCAGGCTGGCCGCCAGTGTCTTGGAGTAGCCGCCAACCAGCAGTACCCGGTTAAGACGGTCCAGGGCGGCCAGGCGTACCGGTGCGCCTGGGTGGAAGTCAGCGTAGGTGTCGTCTTCCACCAATAGAAAATTGAAGCGCTCGGCTATGCGCAGAATTTCGTAAGCGACCCCTGCAGACAGGGTATGGCCCGTGGGATTATGCACCGCGGTATTGGTTATGAACAGCTTGGGCCGGTGCTGTTCGGCCAATGCAGCCAATGACTGTGTATCCGGTCCGTCGGCCAGCCGGGGCACGCCTATCACTTTTGCGCCCAATGCAGCCAGGCGGCCAAAGACCAGGAACCAGCCCGGATCTTCGACCAGCACCGTATCGCCCGGCTTGATGAATGTGCGCGAGATCAGGTCCAGCCCATGAGTGACGCCGGCGACAGTCATCAGGTGCAGGTCGGGGTGGGCCGGCACGTCCTGGGCATGCAGTGTCAGGGAAATTTGCTGGCGCAGGGCTTTCAGGCCTTTGGGAACACCGTAGCTGACCAGGCTGCGGCTTATGCTGCGCCCTACAGAACGTATGGCTGTCGCCACCATCTCGTGATCCATCCATGAGGCCGGCAAAAGCCCGGCGCTGCCGGAAAAATTCGGCAATGCATCTTCACGGAACATGCTGCGCAGCAAAAATACCGTGTCGAAAGCCGCGTCTGGCTCCAGGCCGGGGCGGGTGGCCGATGAGGGTATGGTGCTGGGCGCCGGCGGCGAGACGTAAAAGCCCGAACCACGCCTGGACTGTATGATGCCCTGCGCCACTAATCGATCATAGGCCTGCACCACGGTAAAACGGCTCAGGCCGGACTCGTCGGCCATGCTCCTGACCGATGGCAGCCGTGTCCCGGCGCGCAGGCCGTGGTTGCGGATGCGGGTGCCAAGATGATCGACCAGTTGATCCACCAGTGAAATGCTGGACGCCCTGATGGGCTGCCAGGAGGTGGAAAGTTTTTGAGGAAGTGTCATGGTGAAGTGACCAGGCCAGTTTTGATGGTGAACCGGGCTATTGTATAGGTACTGTACTGGTTTGGTGCGTTAGGATTCAGACTTGTCTGGCGTTAACCTGTAAAAAGACTTCTTATGACCCCCAGTTTGCTGCTGTCCCTGGCCGTCTTCACTTTTGTGAATTCCATTACTCCCGGTCCAAATAATGTAATGCTGACGGCGTCGGGATCCACGTTTGGCTATCGCCGTTCGCTGCCACATATGCTGGGCATCACGATAGGTGTGGTGATCATGTTGCTGCTGGTCGGTGCGGGACTTGGCACGGTATTCGAGACCTTTCCCATGTTTTATACGGCGCTCAAGTATGTTGGCGCCTTGTATCTGCTGTATCTGGCCTGGTGCATTGCGCGGGCCGGCGCAATAGACAGCGGTCAGGCACGCGGCAAGCCTTTTACCTTCATGCAGGCGGCAGCCTTCCAGTGGGTCAACCCCAAAGCGTGGATCATGGCTGTCGGGATCGTGGCGGCCTATATGCCGCAAGAAAACTTCTATTGGAACCTGCTGCTGGGCGCACTGGTGGTGTCGCTTGTCAATTTCCCAAGCATCAGCGCCTGGACACTGTTTGGCAGCGGTGTGCGTCGCCTGTTGCACCGGCCGGAGTCAGTGCAACGATTCAATATCATTATGGCGATCTTGCTGATGGCTTCGCTTTACGGCGTATTTGCTGCCTGATCTGCAGAGTCGGGTGCGGCGGGTGATTCAGGCGTTGCAGGTGCTGAATCGGGCGATGCTGCCGCTGTTGATGTTTCGTCGGCAGCAGCTTCACCGGTGTTCGCTTTGTCAGCCTCTTGCTTGCGTGACCGGATGGCATGGGCGCGGCGCCGGTTGGCCAGTTGTTTAGCGTGCTGGGCATCGGCAGCAGTCACTTCGCCGGCCGGTTCGCCATTCAGATCCAATCGGGCAGCACCTTCGGTCATGCAGGCCCAGTAGCGGCTGCCCTGGCACCAGGTCTTGACGGCTTCCTTGATCTCGGCATTGGTGAGCTTCAGGGTTTCGGCCTGTTCATACAAGTCTTTGTGTATGCCCAGCTTCAGGGGAAGCTTGGCTGCCGGCTTCTTGGGGAAAGCCTGGGGGAATTGTTTCTGCAGGCGGGAAATAGTGATGACAACCGGGTCGACAGGCGATTCCTGCGTTGGTTTACGCGGTGTTTTACGACCGTTTTGCGAGGGCTTGCGGGCTTTCCGCTTTTCCTGCTCAGCTTGCGCGACCAGCTCGCGCTTCAGCGCGGCAAGTTGTTCAAATCCCATAAGGCTATCAATCCGTGAAGTATGAACCGCGAATTGTAGCAAGCTCGGTGGTGTAAAGTCTTGGACTATTGCCGCGAGAATTAAAAGTTAAGGAGACAATCATGCTCAAGGTTTATGCCATCGACGGTCTGGTGCCAGTCGTGGACCCCGCTGCCTATGTGCATCCAAGCGCCGTGCTGATCGGAGATGTCATTGTCGGGCCAGGGGTCTACATTGGTCCGCTCGCAAGTTTGCGCGGAGATTTTGGCCGCATCATCCTCAAGGAAGGCTCCAACGTTCAGGACACCTGCGTTATTCACGGGGTGCTCGAGAACGATACCGTGGTTGAAGTCGACGGCCATATAGGGCATGGAGCCGTGCTTCATGGCTGCACCATAGGCCGTAACTGCCTGGTAGGCATGAACGCTGTTGTCATGGATCAGGCGGTAATCGGCGAGGACAGCGTTGTGGCCGCCATGTCTTTCGTGAAAGTAGGGCAGCAGATTCCAGCGCGCAGCCTGGTCGTGGGTTCGCCTGCGCGTGTTGTGCGTGAAATGAGCGACGACGACGTGGCGCGCAAGTCTTATGGCACCCGGCAATATCAGCGCCTGACTACGCGGTGCCAGGCAAGCATGAAGGAAGTCGAGCCGCTGAGTGAGGTCGAGCCGGACCGGCCTCGCCTGACGCCTGAGCAGATCAGTCCTTTGGACTAGAGGCGGGCACCACGGCCGCCGGTGTTTTAGTCGAAAATTTCCGGATTCAGCAAAATTGAGCGATCGACGTCATGGATGTCGGTGCGTCCGCAGAATCCCATGCTGACGTCGAGTTCATTGGCCAGCATCTGCAGGCAGCGATATACGCCGGCTTCACCCATGGCGCCCAGTGAATACAAAAAGGCCCGGCCAACCATGGTGCCTTTGGCGCCCAGCGCAACCGCGCGCAGCACGTCTTGCCCGGAGCGTATGCCGCCGTCCATCCAGACTTCGATTTCCTTGCCGACGCTGTGTGCAATGGCAGGCAGGGCGGAAATGGATGAAGGGGCGCCGTCGAGCTGACGGCCGCCATGGTTCGAGACGATCAGGGCGTCGGCGCCCGACTCGACGGCAAAACGGGCATCCTGGGCATCCATGATGCCTTTGAGCACGAGTTTGCCGCCCCAGCGCTTCTTGATCCATTCGATGTCGGCCCAGCACAGGGCAGGGTCGAATTGTTCGGCCGTCCATGACGAGAGCGAGGAAAGGTCGCTGACGCCTTTGGCGTGGCCCACGATATTGCCGAAACTGCGCCGTTTGGTACCCAGCATGTTCATGCACCAGCGCGGCTTGGTGGCCAGGTTGATCAGGTTGGCCAGCGTGGGTTTGGGTGGGGTCGACAGCCCGTTCTTGATGTCTTTGTGGCGCTGACCCAGCACTTGAAGATCAAGCGTGAGTACCAGCGCCGAACAATTGGCCGCTTTGGCGCGGTCGATCAGGCGTTCCATGAAGTCACGATCGCGCATAACGTACAGCTGGAACCAGAACGGGCGGCTGGTGTGCTGCGCGATGTCCTCGATGGAGCATACGCTCATGGTGGACAGGGTAAAGGGAATGCCGAAGCGCTCGGCCGCCTTGGCGCCCAGAATTTCGCCATCGGCATGCTGCATGCCCGTCAGGCCGGTGGGGGCAATGGCGACCGGCATGGCTACGTCGATGCCTATCATGGACGTTCGCAGACTGCGTTTGGAAAGATCGACGGCGACTCTTTGGCGAAACTTCAGTCGCTGGAAGTCTGATTCATTGGCGCGGTAGGTACTTTCAGTCCATGAGCCCGAGTCGGCATAGTCGTAGAACATTCTTGGCACGCGCCGTTCCGCCAATTGCCGGAAGTCTTCGACGCAGGTTATTTTTGCGGGGGTGGACAAGAAAGCTCTCCTGAATGTAATAGTTTTTGGCACACGACTTGTGCCCTGTGGGTGGCCACGGCGAGCCGGGCTCCGGATTTTGTAGCGAAATAATGCATCGTAATTATAAATACCACAAGCTCAGACCAGACGCAGATCCTGGACTGCGCCTGCGTGTACCAGCAGGGCTTGTCGTCCGTTCCACCAGATCACACGGGCAACTCTGGTTTGATTGGCAATTTCGAGTGCCTGGGCGGCGTCGCTTTCCAGAAAATGGGTGTGGCAGCGCGCCAATATGGCCTGGGCCTTGTGTGTGGCGGTTTGTTCGGCGCTGTACAGGCTTTCGTTGCGCATGACCAGTGGGCCATGAAAGCCATGGCGGCTCAGCCAGGCCTGCGTGCGTTCGCGATCCTGTTCCGGTCGGCCGGTAATGATGGTGATGTCGGTCAGGTCGAGTTCCGGCAGGGTGTCGCTGGGCGTGAGCAGGTCACGCTGGGCCAGTGTGTCGTGCAGTGCCTGTGCGTACAGGTGCTCGGGCAGATCCATCAGCAGCACACCATCGAGATCTATCGCCCACGACGCGTATTCATGCTCGGGCTGGTCGGGCTGGTTTTCTGTGCGTTCAAAAGCCGCTGTAATAGATGTTTGTTCCCAGGGGAACCAGGCGCGCATGTCGGTTTGTATTTCCTGCCCGAAATCAGGTTTGATGCGCGAATCGGCATCGTAAGCCAGCGCGAAGACCTGGACTTCATGGCCTTGTCCGCGCAAAAATGCCAGGCTATCGCTTAGCGTTGTTCCGCGGCCTGCAATGTCTTCGACCAGCAATAATCGGGACGGCCGGCGGGGTGTGTTGGCCGTATACCAGGATACCTTGCGATCAGGGCGTGAATACAACAGCGCATGCAAAGGCAGGCTCAGACCTACCGAAGCCATCAGTCCGGGCGCCAGGCCGCCACGGGCAATAGCCACCACAGCGTCAAAATGCAAAGAGCGCCACACCGGCAGATAGTCTGCCACGACGGCTTCCACACGGGAATAGTCGTAAGGATAGGCACTGCGACGTTGGCTCATGGGTCGGGACCCGGCGAGTTACAGGACCTCAAGTATAAGCGAGGTGAATCCGCTGCCGGGATACCGTGCCCGTACAGGAGCGTGTTCGGGGCTGGGCCTGATCTGCCGTGTACAACCCAGCAGGGCTTGCACTGCCAGCTTCAGTTCCATGCGTGCCAATGGCGCCCCCGGGCAGACATGTACGCCTGCGCCGTATAGCAGATTCAATACAGGGTCGCGGTCGAGGCGGAATTCGTCTGGGTCGCCAAAAACAGCTTCATCGCGATTGGCCGAGGCCCACAGAACGGAGATGCGATCGCCGGCCCGCAGCTGATGTTCGCCCAGTTTGACCGGTTTTGTTGCAACACGGCGGTTGGAAATAAGCGGCGCATGGATGCGCAGGATTTCGTCGATGGCGGGCGCGACGAGTTCGGGCTGATTGCGCAGCTGTGCCTGTACATCGGGGTGGGTTGCCAGGTACTGGGCAACTATGCCCACCGAGGCCGCAATGGTGCCCAGTTCGCCAACCGTCCAGTTACGCAGGATGCTGATCAGTTCTTCATCGCTTAGTGGGCGACCGTTCACCCGTTCGCGCGTCAGCCGGGTAGTCGTATCGTCGGGGGCGTCGGTACCGGCCAGCCGGCGCTCGTTGATCAGCGCCAGCATGTAGCCGTCGAACTCCCTGGCGACCCGTTCCATGGCGGTGCGGTCTTGTGCAAGTGTGGCTGCGTGGTTCTTGCTGATCCATTCGCGCAAGGGCTGGTGCAGCGAGCTTGGCCAACCCATGAAGGTGCACTGCACCTCAAGCGCATAGGGATGTGCCAGCTGAGCCATGATTTCGGTTGGCCCTTTGGGCAAGGCACTGGCCAGATTCCGGGCGATTGCCTTGCAGGCGGGCTCGAAGCGGGCCATGGCGGCAGGGCCGAAATAGGGTTCTATGAGCTCGCGGAAGGGGGTGTGCTCCGGTGGATCCATGCCGTTGGGAACAGAAACACGCTCGGAGACCCGGTTGCTGAACGTTTCGTGGTCATTCAGTATGCGCAGGGTCTGGTCGTGGGTGAATACTGACCAATGCAGATACTCGCTGTGGGCGACGGGGCATTGCTTGCGCATGCTGTCGTAGGCGGTGATCTGGTCTTGCAGGACCCGCTCGTCGCGCGGGTCCCAGTGGTGAGCATGAGAACAGGCTGGGCTCATTGTGTTTCCGGTTTTTTGCTTAGGCATTTGATAATAATGCACCTGTTTGCAGTAACTGGTTTTGACCTGAAGCAGAAAAAGGTCTCTTTTTGTCGGAATTAGTCCTCGGCGTGCGCCTTGTCGAAATCCCATACTGCCTGAAAGCCCATCAGGCGGCTGAATGCACCAAAGTCGTAGAGCTTGTCGTGGGTAGCCCCCAGGACGTCGTCTTGCTGCAGCCCTGTGTAGACGTCTTCGAGCGCTTTCCCCATCGCCAGAAAACCGGTGGCCGGGTAGATGGCCAGCTTGAATCCCATTTGCTCGAGCCTGGACTTTGACAATACGGGAGTTCGGCCGCCTTCCACGTTATTGATGAGGACTGGTTTGTCGAATGCGCTTGCTATGCGCTCCATTTCTTCTTCGCTTTCGGGCGACTCCACGAACAGAATGTCTGCACCGGCCTTGCCGTATGCCTCGGCCCGGCGCAGCGCTTCGTCAAGGCCATGCGTTGTGCGGGCATCAGTACGGGCCACGATAAGGAAGTCATCATGTTCACGTGCTTCGACGGCGACCTGGATCTTGCGTACCATCTCGCTCATTGCCACCACGCGTCGCCCCGGTGTGTGTCCGCACTTCTTGGGGAATTCCTGATCTTCAAGCTGAATGCCGGCCAGGCCAGCTGCTTCGTAGCCGCGGACTGTGTGTGCGACGTTGAGCAGGCCGCCGTACCCTGTATCGCCGTCCGCAATGATTGGCGTTTCCGTAGCCTGTGCGAAGGCACTTGCACGATTCAGCATGTCGGTAAAAGTTGCCAGACCGGCGTCGGGTAGACCAAGATAAGAGGCCACAGTGCCATAGCCGGTCATGTAGAGGGCATCGAACCCCATGCGATCCGCGAGTCTTGCGGAAATCAAATCAAAAATTCCGGGTGCGGCAATAAGCCCCGGTTGAGTCAGGCGGTGGCTTAGTCGTTGGCGTTTTGAGGCGGCGTTCTTCACGGTTTAAGACTCCTTGATCAGAGATTTATAATCGCACGGCAAGTATTGATTGTATACAATCATTAGGATATTGCTAAGGGTAGTTTCAGCGGAGGGTGTTTGTCATGAGTGCATCCAGGCGTCATGGCCATACGGCCGAAATGGCTTATGAATGGATAAGGGACCGCATTCTGCGCAATGAGTGGCCCGACGGTGCGCAACTAAGAGAAAGCACGCTGTCGCGTGAGATAGGGGTTAGCCGCACACCGGTGCGTGAGGCGTTGCGGCGTCTCACGCTGGAAGGCCTGGTCGAAACCAAGCCCAACCAGGGCAGCCGCCTGCAGAGCTGGAGTGGCCACGATCTGGACGAGATATTCGGCTTGCGGGTTTTGCTGGAGTCGCATGGTGTGCGGTTGGCTGCGCAACATATCACCGATATCGAGCAAGAGCGCCTTTATGCTTTATGTGAGTGCATGGAGCAGTTGGTTGCGCAAGGAGCGGAAGATGGTGCGGCACGTCAGCGACTGACGCAGTTGAACGAAGAGTTCCACAGTCTGGTGATCAGGGCAGCCCACAATGAGCGTTTGCAGTCCCTGGCCGCGCAGGTGATCTCGCCGCCCCTGATATACCGTACTTTCAACATCTACGACCAGGCCGAGATCGCGCGAAGCATGGCGCATCATCGCGAACTGGTGGATGCTTTCCGCGCAAGGGATCCTGTATGGGCGGAAAGTGTCATGCGGGCGCATTTGTCGGCTGGGCATCAGGCTACGCGGCGCATGCTGCTTCCTAGGCAAACGCCCTGATTGACGCTGTCGTATTTTTGTATACAATCAACCGAAAGTGCCAAGGTTGATGTGAGCACTTGCCAATCAATGATACGGAGACAGCCATGCCACAACGATTCGTTAAATCTCTTTGCCTTTCCGCTCTGGCCTCGCTGGTGCTGTGCGGTGCGATGCCAGCACAGGCCGAACGTACCCTGAAGGTAAGCCTTCAGGTGAATACCAAGCACCCCGTTGGTGCGAACGTCGTTTACTTCAAAGAGCAGGTGGAAAAGATTTCCGACAAACAAATCAAGGTCGAAATCTATGATTCCGCTCAGCTGTACAAGGGTAGCGAAGTGCCGCAGGCGGTGGCTGCAGGTGCCATCGACATGGGTTTGGTGCTTATAGACGAGTACGCGGGTACTTTGCCGGCTACTGGCTTGTTCTCGGTCGCATTCCTGTTTCCCAACTACGAAGTTCTGGCCAAAGCAGCCTCGGGTGACAGCCCGATCCGCAAAGAGATCGATGAAATGATCCGCAAAACGGGCACCCGTGTATTGTGGTGGCAAGACTACGGCCCTGTGCAGCTGCTTTCCAAAGGTGCTCCGCTCAAGTCCCCTGAAGACATGAAAGGCAAAAAAGTACGCGTATTGGGCAAGCCGTCAGGCGACTTCATCAATGCTGTGGGAGGCATACCTGTCAAGATCGGCGGCTCCGAGCAATTTATCGCCTATCAGCGCGGTACCGTTGACGTCGGCATGACCGGCACTACCGCCATTCAGTCGCGCAAGCTTTTCGAGGTCATGGACTACGTCACCATTACCAATCATGCGCAAACCGAATTCCTGATTGTCATAAACGACAAGCTGTGGGATTCGCTCTCGGATCAGGAAAAAGAGTGGGTAGGCACAGCTGCACGTAGTGCTGAAGAAGCCATTCGGGCAGACACCAAGAGCGACAACCTCAAGTCCGAAGAATTCATCCGGTCCGAAACCAAAATGGAAGTCGTTCAACTGACGCCTGAACAGGTCAAGGCCTGGCAGACTGCCGCAGCACCGGCCGTCGATGCCTATATCAAGGAAGCCGGAGACGTCGGCAAGCGACTGGTCGAGGAAGTTCGCAAGCTTTACTAACGCCGTGGCCGCAGCCGAAACGCACGCATGCTTTTCGTGCTGCGGCCTTACCGGCTTTTCTCGCAACCACAACAGGTGGCTTTCATGTCCAGTGTTCCGTCCGTAGAGCGCAGCAAATTGTTGCGCACGGTTGATCGCATTTCAGGCTGGTGCGGCGACATCGGTGTCTACATGATCATCTTTGTCACAGCCGTACTTACTTACGAAGCCGTTGCGCGATATTTCTTTCACGCGCCCACGCAATGGACGCAAGACATTTCGGTAACGCTGCAGATATGGTTTACCTATCTGGGCATGGCGCTCGTCTTGCGAGACGGAAAAATGATCCGGATTACAGCCGTACTGAGCATCGCACCAACCTGGATGCGCTATGCGTGCGAAGCGTTGGCGCTGGTGATTATTCTCTTGTTCTCACTGATGGCTACGGTAAAAGGCTGGGACGTTGTCACTGACTCCATGCGCCTTGGGCGCCGGCAGCCCACCATGCTTGCATTGCCCAACTGGATAGCAGAACTGCCGGTGGTGCTCGGTTTTGCGCTGCTGGCAGTTCAGTCTGTGGTCGAGCTGATCAGGTTGCCATTCCGGGGGCCTCCAAGCTTTGATCCGGAAAGCGAACTTGACGCCGACGAGTCCAACACCGGCGTGCTCAACCAGCAGGAGAATCATTCGTGACACTACTCTATATTGCGTTGGCTCTGCTGGCCCTGCTCTTTCTGGGCGTACCGGTTGCGTTTTCGTTGGCTGGTCTGGGTGCGGCCTTGCTTATCGTCAAAGGGTTGCCGCTGGCGATGGTGGCGCAGAACCTGCACGGCGCACTCGATAATTTTGTTTTGCTGTCGGTACCGCTGTTCCTGCTGATGTCCAACCTCTTGCTCAAAGGGGGGGTGGGCAAAGATCTGTTCGAGGCGGTGCAGAAGTGGGTCGGCCATTTGCCAGGAGGGCTGGGGTTATCGGCCTTGGTGTCTTGCGGCATATTCTCTGCGATCTCGGGCAGCTCGGTGGCGACTGCAGCAACCGTCGGTACGGTCGCCATCCCCGAAATGGTCAAGCGGGGTTACAGCAAAAGCTTTACGCTGGGCCTGCTGGCTGCCGGCGGTACTCTGGGTATCCTTATTCCGCCGTCCATTCCGCTTATTGTTTACGGGGTAATCACCGAAGAAAGCATAGGCAAGTTGTTCATGGCAGGTGTGGGGCCGGGCATTTTGCTCCTGGTACTCTTTGGTATTTATACCGTGATACATGCTTGGGCTACAGGCATGCATCAACGCGAGGAAGCCAGCTCGAACCGTGAGCGCATGACTGCTACGTTCCGCGCTTTACCCACAATCGCCTTGGCTGTCCTGATCATAGGCGGGATTTACGCAGGCGCCTTTACACCCACCGAAGCGTCCGCCATCGGTGCATCCGCATCATTTTTGCTTACTGCGTTTGTGCTGCGAACGTTGACCCTGAAAGGCTTTATGGCGGCAGTCAGCCAAACCCTGAAGACCACCATCGTGCTGTTCCTGATCGTTATCGGGGCAAAGATTTTTGGCAAGGCCATAACGCTCTATCAGGTGCCGGCCATGTTGTCCGAGCTGGTTGATGTACACATCTCTTCAGTCGACGGCTTCTTGCTACTGGTGACTGTGATTCTGTTGATTATTGGCCTGTTCCTGGAAAGCCTGTCGATGCTGCTCATTATGGTGCCGGTGCTCTTCCCGACAGTATTGGGCCTGGGCATTGATCCCATCTGGTTTGGTATCTATTTCGTCATTCTGATCGAACTCGCCCTGATCACACCGCCGGTGGGCCTGAACCTGTTTGTCATTCAGGCGATTGCGGGCACGCCGCTGGGGGTGGTTGCGCGCGGGGTGGTGCCATTCATTTTCATTATGCTGGGAAGCGTCGTGATCGTATATTTCTTCCCGCAACTGGTTACGTGGCTGCCTGAAAATCTTTGATGGGTTGGTCTGCAGTCTGGTTTCGTGCGCCCAAATCCCCCGTTTGCGGGGAGGGGCTCGCAGATCGCTGCGGTTGCTGAAATTACACGCACACAAATATTACACGCACACAAATAAAAACCGCCTAGGGATTGTGGCCCCTAGGCGGCTCTAACCTGCTGGATAAACAGGGTAATTCTGGCGCGGCTGGCAGGATTCGAACCCACGACCCCTTGGTTCGTAGCCAAGTACTCTATCCAACTGAGCTACAGCCGCTGTAAAAGAGGCGTAACTATAACACGGAAATTTAATCTTGTCTTGCAAGGTAGCTTTTGCCGTTTATTTTCTGGAGATATAAGGATTTCCTTCCATATAAAAGCGGAGGGGTTTGTCGGCCCAAGCGCCCGCATAATCAACGCCTATCCTGGGGCGCTCTACGATACTTACCGGCTCGAAGTCTGGATTCCCGCAAATAAAAAGGGCGGAGCCGCAAAGGTCAGCTCCGTAATGGCTTTTGTTTATGCCCATGGCTTTGCATAATCTGCCGGGACCGCTGGCGTTGCCGGGTAGGGCACTGACTGGTTCAAGCGCGCGCAGCAATACTGCTGCGCCGGTGCCGTCGGCTTCAGTTACCACGTTCATGCAATGGTGCATGCCGTAAATCAGGTATACATAGGCATGGCCCGGAGGGCCGAACATGACTTGAGTGCGGGGGGTGATGCCTTTGGACGTATGGGCGGCCAGGTCATGTGGGCCCAGATAAGCCTCGACTTCGACTATTTTTCCGATACGCTCGACTCCGTCAACGCGGTGAATCAGGAGTTTTCCCAATAATTCACGAGCCACCAGCGTGGTGTCCCGGTCGTAAAAACTGCGTGTAAGTGCTTGCATGGTGGCAGAAGTGACTCTGGCGGTATCCAAACGACAGAAAAGCCAGAAAAAACAGCCAATTAATTGCCTGTTCGGTTGACTGGGTGTCTTCTTCTCTATACTATACGAAGTTAGATTTTCAAGTTCGTTGAAGTTAGTACAATCCAGTACCTGTCGTACAGTACTTTTTTGCTCAAATCTCTACACCTTGACAGTCTTCTATAGAGCATGTCGCTCGTTATTTTTAGGGATTGCAAAAAATGCAAACAGAAACTGGTATTGTTAAGTGGTTCAACAACGAAAAAGGCTTCGGCTTCATCAAGCCTGAGTCGGGTGGCAAAGATTTGTTCGCACACCACACAGACATCATCGGCACCGGCTTCAAGTCGCTCGAAGAAAACCAACGCGTTTCCTACGTAGCTGCCGAAGGCCAAAAAGGCCCACAAGCCAAATCCATCCAGGTTATCTAAGCCTGTTTGAATTTTAAAAAAACCCACCGCGCTTGCGGTGGGTTTTTTGTTGGGTGTTCCAAACGCGCGTACGTCAGACCGTAAATTCCGATAGCTGCTTCAGGTGCCGGTCTTTTTCGCTTTGGGGCAAAAAGCTGGCGATCAGGCTGTTGCCGGCCAGCTTGACCAGTTCATTGCGCGTCAGTTCCAGACTTTCGGCGCAGGCCAGATAGTTGTCGCCGATATAGCCGCCAAAATAGGCCGGATCGTCTGAGTTGATGGTAACCATGGCGCCCTGGCGCAGCAGGCGCGCAAGATTATGCTGCTGCATGTCGTTGAAGACGCAAAGCTTCAGGTTCGACAGCGGGCATACCGTCAATGGAACGCGTTCGCGAATCAGCCGTTGCACAAGGGCGGGATCTTCCTCGCTGCGTACTCCATGGTCTATGCGTTCTACCTGTAACGCGTCAAGGGCGGCGCGTACATAGGCGGCCGGGCCTTCTTCACCGGCGTGGGCGGTAAGGTGGAACCCCAATGCCTTGCACCGTGCATAGACGCGGGCGAATCTTTCCGGAGGGTTGCCTCGTTCGGCCGAGTCCAGGCCTACGGCGGTCCACAGGTCGGCGTAGGCTTCGCGCAGGGGCAGGGCTGCCGTCAGGGTTGCGTCGGCTTCTTCTTCAGTCAGGTGACGTAGAAAGCTCAGGATCAGGCGGCTGCTGATGCCGGCCGTGCTGCGCATTTCACGCAAGGCGCGGGCAATTCCGGCAAATACAGTTTCCAGGGCAATGCCGCGCTGCGTATGGGTTTGTGGGTCGAACATGATTTCGGCATGCACGACGCCATCTTGCAGGGCGCGCTGCATATAGGCCATGGTCATGTCATAAAAATCTTCTTCCGCGATCAATACGCTGGCGCCGGCATAATAAAGATCGAGGAAAGATTGAAGGTCCTGGAACTGGTAGGCCGCACGCAGGGCGTCAATGGATGCGTATGGCAGTGTGATGCCATTGCGCTGCGCCAGCGCAAATATCAGTTCGGGTTCCAGTGTGCCTTCAATGTGTACATGGAGTTCAGCCTTGGGCAGTTGCCGGATGAAGTCGGCAAGGGGCTGGCTGGAGAGGGCGGAATTCATCAAAAACCTCGTGGGATTTAAAGTAAGCGTATTATTCGGCTCTATGATCAAGAACGTACGTCGCAGCACCATTGCCGATGTGGCACGCCAGGCTGGTGTGTCCAAGGCTACGGTATCACGCTACCTGAATCACCGCGACACCTTGCTGTCGCCGGAAATTGCCGGGCGTGTCGAGGTGGCCATAGCCCAGTTGGGCTATGTGCCCAGCCCGATGGCGCAGGCGCTGAAACGAGGCCGTTCGCGCCTGATAGGGCTGGTAGTGGCTGATATTACTAATCCTTTTTCGGTTGCGGTGCTGCGTGGCGCAGAGCAAGCCTGCCGCGAGGCGGGCTACCTGGTCATGTTATTCAATATGGGCAATGAAAGCGAGCGTGAAAACGCGGGGCTGCAGGCATTGTCATCGTACAGGGTCGAGGGTTTCATCCTGAATACTACGGGGCATGACTCGGGGGCGGCGCTGGAAACGGCACGTCAGGGCAAGCCCATTGTGCTGGTTGATCGCCGGCACGAAGGGCTGGATGTGGATTTTGTCTCGCTGGACAACACCCATGCCATTACGATCAGTGTCCGGCATTTGCTGGAAGCGGGCTATCGCGAGTTGATGCTGGTGACCGAGCCCCTGGACAAAATCAGCGCCCGTATCGAGCGCACGCAGGCATTCAGCGCCTTTGTCGCCGGGAATCGGGGTGATGTATCGGGGCGCACTCTGGAGCTTGGGGCTCAGGATGATTTAATTAATTCGCTGAAGGCTCTGCGCGAACGCGCAAGGCCGGCTGGCGATAGCAGCCCCGGCGTACCTGCCGTTATTGCAGGTAACGCCGTGGTTACTTTGCGCATAGTCCAGGCCGTTGAGCAACTGGGATGGCGTCTGGGCACTGATATTGGCTTGCTCAGTATCGACGATACGCCCTGGGCGCCATATATCGGGCCGGGTGTCAGTGCTGTGTCGCAACCTACCGATGAGCTGGGCCGGCTCGCCGCGTATTGCCTGTTGCAGCGCCTGCAGGGCATGAATGAGCCGGCACGGGAAATGCTGCTGCATGGCACCCTGGTGGCGCGCGGATCTACACGCCTGACCCATAGCCGGCGACCGCTGCAATCGGACGATTGAAATAGTCTTGTGATAACTGCTGCTATAATCCTCCGCTACTTGCACTGAAATATGAAACCGGTTTCAGCGGCAATAAAGACAGCATCGGCGATTCAGTCCGGCTATGTTTCACGGGCAATACCTGTTTTATGCGGGTATTTTTATCGCACGGCATGCACTTTTTGTCGGCCATACCCAAGGTTCAGATAACGTGAATTACACCTTTCAATTTGGTCCGGTCTTCGAAGCCTGGCCTTTACTGCTTCAAGGCACCTGGATGACCATTCAGCTGTCTTTTATGGCAATGCTGTTGGGCCTGATGGTGGCGGTGGTCTGCGCCTGGGGCAAAACTGCCGGTCCCGCGCCGCTGCGATGGTTGATCAATATCTATATTGAAGTCATACGCAACACGCCATTCCTGGTGCAGCTGTTTTTCTTTTTCTTCGCCTTGCCCGCAATTGGCGTGCGCTGGTCGCCATATACCGCGGCGCTGTTCGCCATGGTGTTCAATCTGGGTGCCTATGCCACGGAAATTGTTCGTGCCGGCATAGAGTCCATACCCAAAGGCCAGATCGAGGCCGGGCTGGCGCTGAACCTGTCGCGCATGGAAGTGTTTCGTTTTGTGGTGCTCAAGCCCGCCCTGAAAGCGATCTATCCTGCGCTGACCAGCCAGTTCATTCTGCTGATGCTGGCATCCAGCGTGGTGTCGGTAATTTCGGCCGACGATCTGACATCGGTCGCTGCAAACCTGCAGTCCGAAACCTTCCGCAGCTTTGAAATCTATATCGTCATTACCGGCATCTATCTGTTGCTGACGCTGGCGTTTTCCTTACTGTTCCGCCTGGTTTTCCAGTGGGGGCTTAACTATCCGGATCGTCGATAATGCGTACTTTTGGCTATTCCGATTTCTGGTTCATTCTTGAAGCCGCCCAATGGACCATTGCTCTGTCACTCATGGCCTTCCTGGGTGGTGGCATAGTCGGCCTGATCATTGCGCTGGCCCGCACCAGCGAAAACAGGATCGCGCGCAGTCTGTCCATGGGTTTCATTCAGGTGTTTCGGGGCACGCCGCTGCTGCTGCAGTTGTTCCTGGTGTTCTTTGGCGCTCCGGTTATCGGGTACGACATTAATCCGTGGCTTGCCGCAGCATTGGCCCTGACGCTAAATAGTGGCGCGTTTCTGGGTGAAATCTGGCGCGGTTGTATTCAAGCGATTCCTCGCGGCCAATGGGAGGCTGCCGAAGCATTGGGCCTGTCTTACCGCTACAAGATGCGCGACGTCGTACTGCCGCAAGCCCTGAAAATCGGTGTGCCGCCTACGGTCGGCTATCTGGTCCAGATCGTCAAGGGCACGTCGCTGGCGGCCATTATCGGTTTCACCGAACTGACCCGTGCGGGCCAGATCATCAATAATGCCACCTTCCAGCCCATGCTGGTGTTTACAGTGGTGGCCATTATCTACTTTTTTCTGTGCTGGCCTTTATCCATGCTGGCTTCCTATATGGAGAGGCGTCTTGCAGCATCGCTTGCGCGATAGTGCGGCCTGATCCTGCTTTCTTTTTATGAATGTTTTATCCCAACCCTGGAGACATGCTATGTTTGTGAAGAAGATGCGTAGTGTTGCCGGCGCCGCCCTGCTGGCAACGTGTGCCGTATTTGCCCTGGGCAGCAGTGCTGCCGTTGCCGAGACCATTGACGAAGTCAAGGAAAAAGGTGAGCTCACCATCGGCATGCTGGTTGATTTCCCCCCGTACGGCATCATGAACACCGAGAACAAGCCCGACGGCTACGACGCCGACGTGGCACGCCAGTTGGCCAAGGAGCTGGGCGTAAAGGTCAACATCGTTCCTGTAACCGGCCCCAACCGTATTCCTTTCCTGCTGACCAACAAGGTTGACATGCTGGTGGCTTCGCTGGCCATTACGCCCGAGCGAGCCAAGCAGGTTCAGTTCTCGCATCCGTACTCCGCTGCACAGATCGTCGTGTTCGGCGGCAAGGACGCCAAGATCGCCAAGGCTGAAGATCTGTCCGGCCTGCGCATCGGCGTAGCACGTGCCAGTACTCAGGACGTTGCCGTCACCAAGATTGCACCCAAGGATGCCAATATCCGCCGCTTCGACGATGACGCCTCGGCAATGCAGGCCTTGTTGTCCGGTCAGGTTGATGCCATTGGATGCTCCACCACGGTAGCCGGCCAGATCGCCAAGCGTGCTCCCAATCGCTTTGAAAACAAGTTCGTGTTGCTGCAGCAGGAAATGGCTGTTGCCATGCGTCCTGGTGAGCCCAATACCCTGAAGGCGGTTAACGAAGCCGTCGACAAGAACATCCAGAACGGCGAGTTCAGCAAGTTGTTCGAAAAATGGCTGGGTACGCCGCTGCCAGAGCTGAAGCAATCCTGATTTGCAAGAGTGATTGAACATGACTGATACGCAGACCACGCCTGTCGCCGATCAAGCGCATCGTTCCGCCTCATCGGGCGAGACCATCATTGAAATTAAAGCGCTGAACAAGTGGTACGACAAATTTCACGTCCTGACTGATACCGACCTGACCGTCGCCGCCGGCGAGCGCATTGTTATTTGCGGACCGTCGGGGTCGGGTAAATCCACCTTGATCCGTTGTATCAATGGCCTGGAAAAGATACAGCAGGGAAGCATTGTCGTCGACGGCATCGATCTTACGGCCAAGGCCGGCAATATCGATGCGGTCCGACAGGAAGTCGGGATGGTGTTTCAGCAGTTCAATCTGTTCCCGCACATGACTGTGCTGCAAAACTGCATGCTGGCACCGATGCGCTCGCGCGGTATCGGCAAGGCAGAAGCTGAAGCGCAGGCCATGAAGTATCTGAACCGGGTGCGCATCGGAGACCAGGCCAAAAAGTATCCCAGCCAGCTCTCCGGTGGCCAGCAGCAGCGGGTGGCCATTGCGCGCGCGCTGTGCATGACGCCCAAAGTCATGCTGTTTGACGAGCCGACTTCGGCGCTGGATCCGGAAATGGTCAAGGAAGTGCTCGATACCATGATAGGTCTGGCCGAAGACGGCATGACCATGCTGTGCGTGACGCATGAAATGGGCTTTGCCCGCAGCGTGGCCGACCGGGTTATTTTCATGGCTGAAGGCCACATTGTCGAGCAGGCCGCGCCTGAAAAATTCTTCAGCAATCCCTCGCACGAGAAGACGCGCAATTTCCTTGGTCAGATCCTGAATCACTGATATGACTTCACAGCCGCAGGTGTTTGTTTCCCTCGGTTCCTTTGGTGCAACCGAGGTCAAGCGGCACGGACAAGACTGGTTCGTGCGCCTGTGTCATGAGGCCGGTGCAGACGGAGTCGAGATACGTGGGGAATTGCTGGCCGGCAATGATGCCGAGCTGGAAGTGCTGGCGGGCTCCATGCGCGATCTGGAGTTGGCCTGTGTGTATTCCAGTCCCGATCCGTTGTGGGACGGGCAGGGCCGCCTGCTGAATCAGCACCTGGACAAGGGGCTGGCAGCCGCCCGGACGCTGGGTTCGCAAACACTGAAGATGTCCATAGGTGGGTTCGGCGCGTTTGCTGATCCGGCCTGGCCCAGTCTGGCAGGGCGGTTGGCAGAGCACGGTGTGACCCTGCTCATAGAGAATGATCAGACTCCCGCAGCGGGCTGTGTGGATGTCCTGCAGGCATTCTTCGACCAGGCCGATCAGGCTGGCCTGAATCTGGGCATGACTTTCGACATGGGCAACTGGCACTGGAACGGTGAATGTCCCTTGCAGGCTGCCCAGGTCTTTTCCGGGCGCGTTCGCTACGTGCACTGTAAGGGCGTGCAGCGCCAGCCGACGCGCTGGGTTGCCGTGCCGTTGCAGGAGTCGGTAATGCCATGGAGGGCCTTGTTGCGCGCCTTGCCCCATGATGTGCCGCGAGCCATCGAATATCCGCTGACTGGCGATGACTTGGCAACTATTACGCGTATCGCCATTGAGCAGTTGCGCACATTGGAGACTACCAGGTGAATAAAGCTTTGGATGTTGTAACTTTCGGCGAGGCCATGATGTTGCTGGTTGCCGACCGCCCTGGTTCGCTGGAGGATGCGCACGGTTTTCACAAGCGTACGGCAGGGGCCGAAACCAATGTAGCCATAGGTCTGGCGCGGCTGGGCCTGCGGGTTGGCTGGGCCAGCCGTCTGGGCGCCGAATCAATGGCGCGCTATCTGCTGGCTGAAATGAAACGCGAAGGCATAGATTGTTCTCATGTGGTGAGCGATCCGGCGCAGCGCACAGGATTTCAATTCAAGGGCCAGGTTACGGATGGCAGCGATCCACCGGTCGAGTATCACCGCAAGGGGTCGGCGGCCAGCCAGATGCAGGTGGCCGATATCGATCAGGACTGGTTGTGCGGAGCACGTCACTTGCATGCCACGGGCGTGTTCCCTGCCATTTCCGGAAATTGCTACGACGTTGCTGCCACGACGATATCGCTGATGCGGGCGGCAGGCAAAACCGTGTCATTCGATCCGAATCTTCGTCCTTCGCTGTGGCCATCCACAGAGTGCATGCGCGAAGGCATCAATGCGCTTGCGTTGCGTGCCAACTGGGTGTTTCCCGGCATAGAGGAAGGGCGCCTGCTGACCGGAATGGATACGCCTGAAGACATCGCCGGCTTTTATCGCAGCCAGGGTGTTGATCTGGTCGTCATCAAGCTTGGCGCCGACGGCGCATACTACAACTCGGGTGACGAGCAGGGCTACGTGGCGGGTGTGCCGGTGGCCAAGGTAATTGATACCGTTGGCGCCGGAGACGGTTTCGCGGCTGGTGTGATCAGTGCCTTGCTTGAAGGCCTGCCATTGCGTCGTGCTGTTGAGCGCGGTGCCTGGATAGGCGCCCGGGCGGTCCAGGTGCTGGGCGATACCGAAGGTCTGCCTACCCGGCAGGAACTCGAGCAGGCTGGATTATGAGCCGCAAGCAGGTTCTGGTTTATCGAGACCTGCCTGCGGGGCAGCTGGCACGCATACGCCACGAGCATGATGTCATCGTGGCAAACCCGCGGATTGCGAGCCAGGAGCAGGCTTTTTTTGATGCCTTGCCCACCGTGCAGGGCATGATAGGCTCCAGCTATCCTATTGATGGCGCCATACTGGCACGCGCGCCTGCACTGGAAGTGATTTCCAGTATTTCGGTCGGTGTTGACAAGTTTGAGCTGAACGCCTTGCAGCAGCGAGGCATAGCCTTGTGTCACACACCAGGCGTGCTGACCGAGACCGTTGCCGATCTGATCTTTACCATGGTGCTGTCCACCAGCCGCCGTATTCTTGAGCTGGGCCGCTATGTGCAGCAGCGACGCTGGAAACGCAGTATAGGCGAAGACCAGTTTGGCTGGGATGTGCACGGCAAGACACTGGGCATATTGGGATATGGTCGTATTGGCCGCGCAGTGGCGCAGCGCGCGGCAATGGGCTTTAATATGCCTGTGCTGTATTACACACGTACGCCGGTGCCCAGCGGGCTGCCCGAGGGCAAGGCCCGCACGGCAAGCATGCGGGAAGTTCTGGAGCAGTCGGATTTTATCGTCGTCGTGCTTCCGCTGAATGAGCAAACGCATGGCCTGATTGGCCCTGAAGAGTTTGCGTTGATGAAGCCGGGTGCAATACTGATCAATGGCGGGCGCGGCCCGGTCGTACAGGAAGAAGCATTGCTCGATGCCCTGGATCGTGGCTCGTTACGCGCGGCGGGTCTGGATGTATTCGAAGTTGAGCCGCTGCCGACGGATTCCCCGCTGATTGACCACCCCAAGGTGCTGGCCCTGCCGCATACGGGCTCTGCAACCCACGAAACTCGTCTGGCCATGTCGGAAATGGCCACCAGTAATCTGCTGCTTGCGCTCGAGGGCAAGGAGCCCCTGGCGGCCTATCTGGCCGGTACGGCACGATAGGCCCATAGCGGCTGGTTTTTAGCGCGTGGCTGCTTGCCTGATCTGGCAGGCAGCACGGGCCAGCTCAGTGATCACGTCCCACAGCCGGCCTTCCACCGCATCCTTGGGGGTAAGCCACGAGCCTCCCACACATTTCACGTTGGGCAAAGCCAGATATTTGCCGGCGTTCTCGGCATGGATGCCGCCTGTCGGGCAGAATGTGATTTCGGGCAGCGGTCCGTGCAGCGCCTTGAGCAGCGTCACACCGCCGACCGCTTCGGCCGGGAACAGCTTCTGTACACTGAATCCCTGGTCGGCGGCATACATGGCCTCGGAGGCTGTGGCAATACCAGGCAGAAAGGGCAGGCCCGAAGCTTGAGCAGCTGCCGCGATATCGGCGGTCAGGCCGGGGCTCACGCCAAAGCGTGCTCCCGCCTGGACTGCGGCATCCCACTGTCTGGCGTTGCGTACTGTGCCCACACCCACCAGTGCTTCGGGCACTTCCTGACTGATCAGCGTGATGGCCTGCAGGGCGGCGTCCGAGCGCAGAGTGATCTCCAGGCTGCGCACGCCACCGGCCACAAGGGCCCGTGCCAGTTCAACGGCAGTATCTATGTCCTGAATGACGATGACCGGCATGACCGGGCTTTGTTCTAGCAGCTCAAGAGCGTTCATTTATTTCTCGTGGAAGAAAAGTGTGGGTGAAGATGGTCGGCCGGGGCTCAGGACCGGTATGCGGCTACCGCCACCATGGCCCAGGCAATCAGGAATGCCAGGCCGCCTATGGGGGTAATGGCACCCAGCCATTTTGTGCCGGTCAGGACCAGTGCGTACAGACTGCCGCTGAAAATCAGTATGCCTGCAAACATGACTGTGCCCGACAGGCTGAGCAGCGGTGTACCCATACGACTGCCCAGTGCGGCAATTGCCAGCATGCCCAGACCGTGTATCAACTGATACAGCACGGCAGTCTGCCATACGGACAGCATGTCGGGTGTGATCATGCGTTTCAGGCCGTGAGCGCCAAAGGCGCCGGCGCCAACGCCGACCATTAGGGTCAGTGCTGCAACAATAATGAGTTGGCGATCAGTCATGGAATTTCCGGTTTTGTTCAGGCAAATTGCTGCGCAGGGCAGGCGTCAGGCCAAGCCATAACTTTAACCCATCGCGGTGTTGCAGGCACGGACGCCACGGTGCATGGTGCTATGATGAACTGACGTCTTTTCAAATGCCTAACCGCCGCCACGGCGGCATGCGAGGTGCATCATGGGCTGGACGACACACGAGGTTACCAATCAGGTTCCCGACCTTGGCGATTACAACCTTTATTCCACCGACGCTGCATTGCAAGAGGGTGTCAGGCGTGAAGGCGGGGAGTCTTACGAATCGGCCTTGCTGCAGTGTGGCGAGCGTCTGGGCCAGGCTGAAATGTTTGCCATGGCCCATGAGGCCAATCGACATAAACCCAAACTCGAAACCTATGACAGGCAGGGGCACAGGGTCGATCGAATACATTTTCATCCTGCCTGGCACAGTTACCTGCGCGTGGCTTTCCGGCATGGCATGCATGCCAGCGCGTGGTCGGCGCCCGGCAAAGGTGCGCATGTGGCGCGGGCAGCAACTTATCTTATGCACGGGCAACTGGAGGCGGGGTCCTTATGTCCGGTCACCATGACGTCGGCTGCCATTCCCGTGCTCAGGCGCGAGTCGTGGTTCGAGACGGTGGAGCCACTGCTTTATTCAAGCCGGTACGATGAACGAGATCTGCCATTGACGGATAAAACTTCGATGATGGTAGGCATGGGCATGACCGAGAAGCAGGGCGGTTCCGATCTGCGCAGCAACACCACCCGGGCCGTCCCGTTAGCCAACGGTGGTCGAGGTACACCTTATCGTCTGACCGGACACAAGTGGTTCTTTTCCTCGCCCACGTCTGATGCTCACCTTGTGCTCGCGGGCCATGACGACGCGTTCTCCTGTTTCTATGTGCCGCGGTGGCTGGATGACGGCAGCAGGAATGGTGTGCTCATACAGCGGCTGAAGAACAAGATGGGCAATGTGTCCAATGCCAGTGCCGAAGTCGAGTTCCAGGATGCCACAGGGGTACTGGTCGGCGAGGCGGGGCGGGGCGTTGCTACGCTGGTTGAAATGGCGTCCTATACCCGTCTGGACTGTGTACTGGGCAGTGCCGCCTTGCTGCGCCAGGGCCTGGTTCAGGCCCTGCACCATGCACATCATCGGGTCGCCTTTGGGCAGCCGCTGGTACACCAACCGCTCATGCAAAGCGTGCTGATGGATCTGGCACTGGAAAGCGAAGCCGCCACAGTATTGGCCTTGCGTCTTGCTCGTGCGTTTGACGACACGGGCAACGACCCGCTTGAGCAGGCCTATCGACGCATACTGACGCCTGCAGCAAAGTTCTGGGTATGCAAGCGAACGATTGCGGCGCTGGGCGAGTGTATGGAGGTCTGGGGAGGTAACGGCTATATAGAAGATGCTCCCATGGCCAGGCTTTACCGCGAGGCGCCGGTCAATTCCATCTGGGAAGGGTCAGGCAACATTATGTGCCTGGATGTATTGCGCGCGCTCAGACGCCATCCGGAGCTGGCGGCAGCCTTGCAGGACGGACTTGAGCGTGATTGTGCCGATGAACCCGAGCTTAAGCGCTGTGCATCGGAACTGCTCTCGCTTCTGGCGTTGGCAGGCCCCGATCTGCAAGCGGCCGCCCGCCATATTGCCCAGCAACTGGTTTTGCTGGTTCAGGCCTGCCTGTTGCGCCGGCACGCCCCTCAGGCGCTGTCAGATGCCTTTGTACGCAGTCGTTTCCAGCTTTCGGGGCGGGTTTATGGTGCAATACCTGCGCCCTTGTCCCTGAATAGTGTGCTGGAGCGGGCCTGGCCGGTGTGACGGGTCCGGCGGGTGCGTGCAGCCGGTGATATACGGATTAACCAGCTATTGCTGTGTCGCGCCAGCACCTATAATCGTTGCGCCACTTGCAGCAGCCTTGGGGCGTACTTTGTATAGGAATTAAAACGCGTGAACAGAGTCATGAATACACTGCTACGACGGCTGGTTAATGCACTGATGGCGCGCCGCTGGACGCAGGTATTGCTGGTCGTCGTCATGATTGCACTGGCCGCAACCGGTTTGTTGAACAATCTGCCGACCGATACGCGGGCCCAGGCAGGCACGCCTGCTCACGACGGCACCTCCTTTCAGCTTACGGGCCGTGTCGTGCATGTGGCCGACGGCGATACCTTTACTTTGCTGGTTAATGGCAAACAGCAGCGCGTACGTATGTCCAGTATCGATGCCCCGGAACTCACCAAAGACCGCGAACGGCCGGGGCAGCCCATGGGACAGAAGTCGCGTGAGGCCCTTTCCAGGCTTATCAGCGGAAAAACCCTCACCTTGCTGTGCTTCGAGCAAGACCGCTACGAGCGCAATATTTGCGATGTGCCGCTCGACGACGGTATGACGGCCAATCAAAGGCAGGTGCAGGCAGGCATGGCCTGGGCGAATATGGAAAAACGCGGCCAGTTCATGCGTGACGACAAACTGCCCGGCCTTGAGCAACAGGCACGCAGCAAACGATTGGGTATCTGGCAAGACAGCAACCCTGTCCAGCCCTGGGCCTGGCGCTACCATTGCTGGCAGAAGCAGCAGTGTTAGGCGGCTGGCGATTTCTGTTATTGCTGGCAGGATCCCTGCTGATGGGCCTGCTGGCAGCCTGTTCGCGCCATCCTGTAAATAGTCCCTACGAGCAGGCGCAGCTTGGCCAGAACGTCCTGTATACCGCGTTCACGCAGCGTTCACCCAAATATCTGGATCCGGCCAGTTCCTATTCGGGCGACGAAACGCCGTTTACCTATTCCATTTACGAGCCTTTGTATGGCTACCATTATCTGGCCCGGCCCTACAAGCTGGTGCCCAGGGCCGCCGCATCCATAGATCCGCCAGCCTATTTCGATGCGCAGGATCAGCGCCTGCCCGACGATGCGCCCGGTGAGCAGGTGGCCTACAGTGTGTACGACGTGCCCATCAAGCCGGGCATTATGTTCCAGCCGCATCCGGCCTTTGCCCGCGATGCCTCCGGCAAGCCTTTGTATTGGCCGATTTCGCCCCAGGCGCTGCAAGGCAAGTTCAGCATTACTGATTTCGAGCATACCGGCACCCGCGAGCTGGTTGCCGATGATTACGTCTATGCGTTCCGTCGCTTGGCCAGCCCGCGCGTCGTTTCGCCCATCTACGGCGTAATGGCCTCGCATATCGTGGGCCTTGCCGAGTATGGCGAACGCCTGAAGCAAGCCGAACAGGCTCTGCGTGAACAGCATGGCCAGGATGCACAGCGTGCCTGGCTGGATCTGCGCGAGTCAGGATTCGAGGGGGTGCAGGCCATTGATTCCCATACGCTGCGCATCAAGGTCAAGGGCAAGTATCCGCAGTTCAAGTATTGGCTGGCCATGACATTTACCGCTCCTGTTCCCTGGGAAGCCGATCGCTTTTATCACCAGCCGGGCATGGCCGAACATAGTTTGTCGCTTAATACCTGGCCCGTGGGAACAGGGCCTTACATGATGGCTGAGTCCATCGTGAATCGCCGCCACGTGCTCCAGCGTAATCCCAACTTCCGCGGTGAGCCCTATCCCTGCGAGGGCGAGCCCGATGACAAGGCGAACGGCCTGCTGGCTGATTGCGGCAAATTGACCCCGTTCATAGACCGCATCGTGTTTTCCCTGGAAAAGGAAAGCGTCCCGCTCATGGGCAAGTTTCTTCAGGGTTATTACGATTTGCCCCAGGTAGATCGCGGCGAATATGGTGTCGCCATGAGAGTGGCTGCGGGCGATTCTGCCGAGAAAGCGGCACTCTACCAGGACCATGGACTGGTGCTGCGCAGTTCGACCGAGGCTCAGCAGTTTTACCTGGGTTTCAACTGGCTGGATCCTGTGGTGGGTCTGGGGGATACGCCCGAGCAGCAGGAAAAAAACCGCAAGTTGCGACAGGCCATCAGCATAGCCTTTGACTGGGAGCAGTACGTTTCGATTTTTCTGAACAACGAGGGCCAGGTGGCACATGGCCCGGTTCCGCCGGGTGTGTTGGGCTATCAGGAATTGCCCGAAGGTGCCAACCTTCAGGTCTATGACATTCAGAACGGACGTGCGGTGCGCAGGCCGCTGGATGATGCCAGGCGTTTGCTGGCCGAGGCCGGCTACCCTGATGGCCGTGACGAAAATACAGGCAAGCCCCTGATACTGCACTTTGATTCGGCCGGGGGCATGGGTTCCAGCGCGACGCTGGACTGGATGCGCCGGCAATTGGCAAAGCTGCATGTGCAGCTTGAAGTACGCGCAACCGACTACAACCGTTTCCAGGACAAGATGCGCAACGGCAGTGCGCAAATGTATATGTGGGGCTGGGTCGCCGATTATCCGGATGCCGAGAACTTTCTGTTTTTGCTGTATGGGCCCAACGCCAAGGCCGACAACGGAGGCGAAAATGCCTCGAATTACAAAAACCCGGAATATGATCGCCTGTTTCAGGAGATGCGCTTTCTGGATGACGGGCCCGAAAAGGAAGCACTGGTGCAGAAGATGATATCCCTGGTCCAGCATGATGCGCCCTGGATGTTCGGGTATTTTCCGAAGTCCGGAGGCGCCTATCAGGCCTGGGTGGGCAATGCCAAGCCTACACAGATGGTGCGCAATACCTTGCAGTATCTGCGTATCGATGCACCGCTGCGCGAGCAGAAAATCACCCAGTGGAATGTCCCGATCTGGTGGCCGCTGTGGGTACTGGCTGCACTGCTCCTGCTGGGTGCCGGGCTGGCCTGGCGCATGGCTCGTGCGCGTGACCGGGCTACTGCCCTGAGCAAGACTCAGTCCAGGGAGCGACCATGATCCGCTACATTCTTCGTCGGTTGCAGTATGGCGTCCTGATACTTATCGGGGTCAATCTGCTCACCTTCGTTCTGTTCTTTGCCGTGAATACACCCGACGACATGGCGCGGCTGTCTATAGGCGGACAGCGGGTCAGCCAGAGCGCCATCGATCGCTGGAAAACAGAAAGAGGCTATGACAAGCCGCTGTTCCTCAACACCGAAGCGGGCGGGGCAGCCAGGCTTACCGACACCATCTTCTTTCAGCGCTCTGTGCCTTTGTTGCGTATGGATTTTGGTTTTTCAGATGAAGGGCGCGACATCGGCTACGAGATCAGCCAGCGCATGGGGCCCAGTCTGGCGCTTGCGCTGCCCACGTTTATCCTGGGTTTGTTTGCGTGTATTGCCTTTGCGCTGCTGCTGGTATTCTTCAAGGGCACACGACTGGACTTTGCCGGCGTGGTTTTTTGCGTGGTGCTTTTGTCGATTTCCGGCCTGTTCTACATCATTGCCGGCCAGTGGCTGTTTGCAAAGGTCTTGCGATGGGTGCCTTATTCCGGTTTTATCGACGGCTGGGAGGGTTTGCGTTTCCTGGTATTGCCGGTGATGGTCAGCATTATCTCGGGTCTGGGGGCGCAGTCCAGGTTCTACCGTACCCTGTTTCTTGAAGAGGCCGGCAAAGACTATGTCCGGACTGCCCGGGCCAAGGGTCTGTCCGAGCGGCTTGTGCTTTTCCGTCATATCCTGCGCAATGCCATGCTGCCTATCCTGACCGGCACCGTATCGGCCATTCCGCTATTGTTCATGGGCAGCCTGATCTCGGAATCCTTCTTCGGTATTCCGGGGCTGGGCAGTTACACCATCGATGCCATCAATGCGCAAGACTTTTCCATCGTCCGGGCCATGGTGTTCCTGGGGTCGGCCCTGTACATCGTTGGCCTGATATTGGCCGATATTTCCTACACCCTTGCCGATCCACGGATCCGGTTCGAGTAAGACCATGCCAAAATTCGTCTTCCTGTGGACCGATATCTTTGTGTTTTGCCTGGTGCTGGCACTGATCATCTATGTCTTGCGCGCATGCCGCAGCGCGTCCTTGCGTTCGGCCTGGCGCAGCGTGGGCCAGACTCCTTCGGCCATGTGCGCCGCGGTAGTGCTGGCTTTTTTTGTGTTGATCGGCGTGCTCGATTCCATACACTACAGGCCTGTGTTGCCACCGGTGGAAGATCAGCCGCAGGTGGAACAAACCGAGCCGCTTTATTCTCCGGTGCTACGCTCGGCCCTGGATGATGTGCTGGCACTGACCCGACTGTCGCAGCGCGAGAATACTTACTCGGCGCCGCTGGCGACAAGACAATTCACCAAGGAAACCCGGATTATCGACGGACAGGCCGTCAGGGAATTTCCACGCCTGAAGCATGCAGGCTTGCTGCTGCAGGATGAAGCCGATCACAAGACAGATGTGTATGCACGGCTGTTGCGCGGCATCGCTCTGGGCGCTGCCTTTTCATTGCTGGCAGCGGGGTTGCTGACCTTGTGGCAGGCACGGCGTGGCGTCAGCCTTGCTGCGGCCTGGCGCTTATGGTGGCGCAGCGAGTCTGGTGTTCCCTGGCGTCCCATGTGGGTGACACTAAGTATTATCCTTGTGCTGGCAGGCCTGGTTTTGTCGGTGGGCGCCGATTACCATATGCTGGGCACCGACAGAACGGGCAACGACGTTCTGTGGCAATGCCTGAAGAGTGTTCGAACAGCCCTGGTGATAGGCACGCTGACTACCGTGGCGATGTTGCCGCCGGCACTTCTGTTTGGCATTGCTGCAGGCTACTTCAAAGGCCGTGTCGATGACATCATCCAGTACATCTATACCACCCTGACGTCCATACCCGGCGTGTTGCTGATTGCTGCCTGTGTACTGATGATGCAGGTGTATATCGACAACAACCCTGATATGTTCGACACCGTGGCGGCCAGGGCCGACCTGCGCCTGTTCCTGCTGTGCCTGATTCTGGGCCTGACCGGCTGGGCAGGCCTGTGCCGTTTGCTGCGGGCCGAAACTCTGAAGTTGCGCGAGCTCGAGTACGTACAGGCGGCCCGTGCCTTCGGCATAGGGCATGTCCGCATCATGTATCGCCATCTTTTGCCCAACCTGATGCATATTGTGCTCATCACGCTGGTCCTGGAATTTTCCAGTCTGGTGCTCTACGAGGCAGTGCTGTCTTATCTGGGTATAGGTGTCGACCCCAGCACGCCTTCCTTCGGCACCATGATCGACGCTGCTCGCCTGGAAATGTCCCGCGATCCCATGATCTGGTGGAACTTGCTGGGTGCCTTCATGTTCCTGCTGGCCCTGGTCCTGTCGGCCAATATATTTGCCGATGCCGTGCAGGATGCCTTTGATCCCCGCATGCGGCGGTTCAGGCCGCAGCGATCCCGCTTGTCGCAAGGGGCACAGCCATGAGCGAGCGTCTGCCATTGCCCGATGCCATGCCCGACGCCGGGCAGGCTGTGTTGTCGGTACATGACCTGTCCGTGCATATTGCCAGCGATGCAGGCACCGTGCAGGCGGTCAAGTCGCTCGATCTGGCGATCCGGCAAGGGCAGACCTTTGCCCTGGTGGGTGAGTCGGGTTGCGGCAAAAGCATGACGGCTCTGGCCTTGCTGCGCCTGCTCCCCGAAGCCGGCCGGGTGGTTGCAGGCCGCATACAGCTCGGGCAGACCGAGCTTAACAGCCTGCCCGAGCAAGGCATGCGTCAGGTGCGGGGCGGACAGATAGGCATTATTTTCCAGGAGCCTTCCACCAGTCTGAATCCTGTCCTCACTATAGGACGGCAACTATCAGAGGCCTTGCACGCACATACCTCATACCGTGGCAAAGCCTTGAGGGCGCGTGCGGCCTGGTGGCTGGCACGAGTGGGTATCGCCGATCCCGAAAAGCGCCTGGATGACTACCCCTTTCAGTTCTCGGGTGGCCAGAAGCAGCGCATCATGATTGCCATCGCCCTGGCGGCCGAGCCACGCCTGCTTATTGCCGATGAACCCACTACCGCCCTGGATGTCACGGTACAGGCGCAAATCCTGACGCTGTTGACCGATATTCAGAAGGAAATGGGCCTGGCCATCCTGCTGATCACTCATGATCTGGCCGTTGTCAAAAACGTTGCTGACTATGTCGCCCTGATGCGTGCCGGCGAGATTGTCGAGACGGTCGATGCGGCCAGTTTCTTTGCATCGCCCAACCATCCGTACGCACGCGAGCTGCTGGCAGCTATTCCTGGATTTGCCAAGCGTGGACAGCCCTTGACAGGCAGCGTAGCTGAACCATCAGACGCAGCTGTCGCCGGGCCGGCTTCGGCCGGCGATATCCATCAGGCAGGGCAGCCGCTGCTGGTGGTGCAGGGTTTGTCCGTCGCTTACCGAAGCAGGCAAGGCTGGTGGCCGGGAGCCGGATCCTCGACCCGCATAGTCAATGATGTCAGCTTTGAACTGAGGGCAGGGCAGACGCTGGCTTTGCTGGGTGAATCGGGGTGCGGCAAAACGACTACGGCCAAGGCTTTGCTGCGCTTGCTGGACAAGACGGCAGTCGTTGGCGGCCATGCCAGCCTGGGTGGCGTCAGCCTGCTGGACGCTCGCGGCAAAGATCTGCAGCGCCTGAGACAATCCATACAGATCGTGTTTCAGGATCCCTACGCGTCGCTCGATCCTCGCATGATGGTCGGCGAGATTCTGGATGAAGGCATTGCGGCCTTGCGTCCCGACCGTTCACGTCAACAGCGTGTGGCCCAGGTGCGCGAGCTGCTTGATCGCGTAGGTTTGCCTGGCAACACCATCAACCGTTATCCACATGAGTTTTCGGGCGGCCAGCGCCAGCGTGTCGCCATTGCACGGGCCTTGGCGGTCGAGCCGGCGGTGCTGGTTTGCGATGAACCGACATCGGCGCTGGATGTCTCGGTACAGGCGCAAATACTCGAGCTGTTGAAAGCCCTGCAGCATGACCTGAACATGGCCTATTTGTTCATCACTCACAATTTTGGCGTGGTGGAGTATCTGGCCGACCAGGTTGCCATCATGCATGCCGGCCGGATCATTGAGTCCGGCGCGACCGAAGCTGTGTTGACGGCGCCGTCTCATCGTGAAACTGCGCGCTTGTTGGCAGCGGTACCCCGCCTATAATGACTGTCTGGAATGCAGGTGGCGGGCCAGGCGGCATGCATCCTGCACCTTGAATTCGGGCACTGTGCCCGCATATGGTTGATATGTCATTAAAAGTCTTTGATCTTCAGTGCGACCAGAGCCATGTCTTTGAAGGCTGGTTCAGCTCGACTGACAGTTACGAATCCCAGCAGGTCAGCGGCCTGCTGAGCTGTCCTGTGTGCAATAGCCACCAGATCAGCAAGAAGCTCTCGGCACCCAGGCTGAATGTAAGTCATATCAAGGAGTCGGCCGGGGCTTCTGCCGGAGCATCGGATGCGGTGGCAGCCCCCAGTGCAGGGCAGGTGGCGCAATTGCAGGCCCAGATGCTGCAGCATATACGCCAGATGATACGCAATACCGAAGATGTAGGCGTGCGATTTGCCCAAGAGGTGCGCAGCATGCACGATGGCGAAACTCAAGAGCGCGCCATACGTGGCGTTGCCACGCAGCAAGAACGCGAAGAACTGGCACGCGATGGCATTGATGTGATGCCCATCCCCGATTTTCTGGATGATGAGCGCTTGCAGTAGGCAAGGTAATTGCCAGATAAAGAAAAAGCGGCTGATGCCGCTTTTTTTACATCACCCTGCTACGGTATTCGTTCGTGCGGGTATCGATTTCAATTTTGTCGCCGATGTTGCAGAACAGTGGTACGGCAACTTCCAGGCCAGTGTTGGTCTTGGCGGGCTTCAGAACCTTGCCCGATGTGTCGCCCTTGACGGCTGGTTCGGTGTATACGATTTCACGCACAACGATGGTGGGCAGCGCAACTGAAATAGCGCGACCCTCGTAGAACACGACTTCTACTGCCATACCTTCTTCGAGGTAGTTCAGGGCATCGCCCATGCTTTCGGCTTCGACTTCGTACTGGTTGTACTCTTCGTCCATGAATACGTACATGGGCTCGGCAAAATAAGAGTAGGTGCACTCTTTGTTTTCGAGCATGACGATTTCGAATTTTTCATCTGCCTTGGACACGGACTCACTGCCCGAACCGGTCAGCAGGTTCTTGAATTTCAATTTCACGACAGCCGAGTTACGGCCGGATTTGTTGTATTCGGTTTTTTGTACGACCAGTGGATCGTTGCCGACCATCACGACGTTACCAACGCGCAGTTCTTGTGCGGTTTTCATAAATTTAAAAACTCCGGGATTTCAAGTGCTCCGCCAGATGTTGCTGCCGGGCCGAAGCAAGTCTCACTAAACCGAGCATTTTAACCGTTTCGCCGCCAATCCGCTTGGAGAGGGCTATTCGGTTACGCGTTCAAGGCAGAAGTCGATCAGCGTACTGGCCAGATCGGGCAACTTTGCCAGCTGTCTGCTCCAGGCTGCACTGGCTGCCTGCCATTCAGCCCAGTGGGTGGGTGCCAGCGCGTTGCTTAGCAGCGCTGTGCAGCCCAGGGAGTCCGGGCCGTTCCATGCCCGCATCAGCTCACCTGTTAATGGCTGGAAGGGCGATTGTGCAAGCCAGGCGTCCAGCTTGATCAGGTGTGCATTGTCGTCTTGAGGATATATATGCCAGAGCATGGGCTTGCCCGCCCACAGTGCCCGCACCAGGGAATCTTCACCGCGAACGCAGTTCAGGTCACTGCTCCAGAGCAGGCGGTCGAAACCGGCCTGATCCGTGAATGGCATGTCGTGAACGTAGACGCTGCGGTGCTGTCCGCGCGGCAGGTCGGGGCAGACGCCGGCAGGAACCAGAACCACGGATGGGGTGGCGTCGTCAGCCAGTGCTTGCAGCAGGCCGGCCGCCGGAGCTTGCGGATAGGCGAACAACAGGACCTGGCGGGTGTTGCCAAGAAGCGCTTCGACATGTTTTGCGGGCAGGCCAATATCGCGCAGCAGTTGGCCTCGCAAGGCTGGCCGTGCAATCCAGTCGTCACGTTCCGGCAGCAGGTCTGGTTCGCGCAGCAGCCCACCTGTGGCTGCTGTAAACCCGGGAAAGAAGAAGGCCTTCTGCAAGCCATTGGCCTGCAGCGAAGGCAAGGCGTGGCAGGACTCCACCCAGGGCTCGGCGCTCAGATACTCAAGGTTGATCCAGAGGCTTTTCTGCTTGATCATGCGCTGGATGTAGCCAGGGGGCGGATCGCAGGCAAAGGCCTCTACGACGACATCATGGGGCGCCAGATCGGGAGGTGACGGTGCCCAGTGCACAATGGTCACTCCTTCAATGACCGCGGCCGGAGCGACGCAATCGAGCCTGGGTTCGATGCGTGCAAAGCTGTGCAAATCGTCTACCCACAGGCGGACTGCCTTCACATCGGGCGACCGGGCCAGTTGCCTGGCCAGGCGCCAGCACACACCGATATCACCAAAGTTATCGATTACCCGGCAAAAGATATCGATGCTTGGTCGGCCCATTCAGTGAAAGTGTATGGGAGTGAGGTCGGTTTCTTCAGGCAGTTCCGGGTGCAGCATCTCGCCCAGGCCATTCGGAAAGAATGGAGCACCACAATCGTCGCAGAACTCGGGGCCATATACACCCGGCAGCCGTCGAATATCGGAAACACCCATTTCCTTGAGCAGTGCGGCGATTTCGTCGGGAACATCGACATGGCCGTCGTGCATGCTGTCGGATGCCGCTTCTTCTTTGCTGAGCACAGGCCAGATGCAGCCGTAGATGACTTCATTGCGCTGGCGCGGGGTGAAGCCTATGCGGTATTCCTCTATGCCGGTGTCGCCACAGCCTGCAATGACGGCCCGAAGCTCGCTTCCGGATAGTTGTGCAGCCGTCTGCAGCCAGGTCACGGCAGCCTTCAGGGCCAGCGGGCGTATGCGTCGGTCTGCCTCACGACTGTTGACGTAATAGGCATCGGGCTGCAGAAACTCGACATGACAGCCAGTGAACAGTGTGCCGAGGATGGCGGCGCTGCCGTGTGCCCAGTCTTCATGGCATTGCTGGCGGGGAACAAAGGTGCTGGCGTCTTGTCTGGTTTGCCAGCGAAACAGCGGTTGCCCCTTGGGAACGACGATCACGCCCACCAGGAATCGTGCATCGGCCAGCAGGCTGTCGGTATCGCCCGCAAGCTTGATGGGCTGCGGATCAGGAGAAATGTTCAGTGCCTGGTGGGCCAGTTGCTGAAGCCAGGTGCGGGTTTCCTGAAATGACTGGGGCATGTGATCAAAATTTACCAGCCGGGGAATGACCGCCACACGGGCATCGGGCGCAACGATGCTGGCTTGCATCTGGGCAATCAGCTCGGCGACCTGCGTGGTGGTGAGTTCGCCCTGCGGCAGCTGGTAGCGCGTCCAGGCGACCAGAGGGGCCGAGAACAACAGCACGTCGTACTCGGTGCCATCGTGGGTCAGGCGTGTGGATTCTGACAGCGTCTCGGCCTGTTCCACCAGAATCTCGTAGGCATTGACATCTGTGGTCAGCAGGTGATCCAGTGCGTTTTCGACTGCTTTGTTCTTTTTGCCCAGCAACAGCTTGTTAAGCTGGGCGGCCAGCAGATCTTCCCAGTAAATGTCTTCCAGGCGGCTTCCCGAACGCGACAACGCCTCGGTAAGGCTCAGAAGACGCTGTGCATCGCGGGTCAGACGGGGCAGCGTAGTAGCAGGCATATATTGCATCAAAGATAGGGCGGATAATCGTCCTAGTGTACCGCTTTCCCTCATGTACAAGGGCCGGGTAAAGACTGCCGGTCAGGCAAAAAAAAGCTCCCGGTGTCTTGCACCGGGAGCTTTAGCAGCCTGAAGGCCGCTCAGTTCATCAGAGGTCGACCGAGTCGGCGATTTCCTGGAAGTCTTCGATCTGGTCGAAGTTCATGTAACGGTAAATCTGGTCACCATTGTCGCTGAGTACACCCATGTCGGCCATGTATTCCTCGCGCGTGGGGATGCGACCCAGGCGCGAACAAATGGCTGCCAGTTCTGCCGAACCCAGGAACACATTGGAGTTCTTGCCCAGGCGGTTCGGGAAGTTGCGGGTACTGGTAGACATGACAGTGGCACCTTCGCGCACTTGTGCCTGGTTGCCCATGCACAACGAGCAGCCTGGCATTTCCATGCGTGCGCCGGCACCGCCCAGAACACCGTAGTGACCTTCTTCAGTCAGCTGTTTCTGATCCATCTTGGTCGGAGGAGCCACCCACAGCTTGGTGGGGATGTCTCGTTTGCCTTCCAGCAGCTTGGAGGCTGCGCGGAAGTGGCCGATATTGGTCATGCAGCTGCCGATGAAGACTTCATCGATGACCGTGCCGGAGACGTCGGACAGTGTTTTCACATCGTCAGGGTCGTTCGGGCAGGCAACGATGGGCTCGTGCACGTCGGCCAGATCGATTTCAATGACCGCTGCGTATTCAGCGTCGGCATCGGGTTCGAGCAGCTGGGGATTCTCGAGCCAGGCCTGCATGGCCTTGATGCGGCGGCCCAGTGTGCGTTCGTCTTCGTAGCCATTGGCGATCATCCATTTCAGCAAGGTGATATTGCTGTTGATGTATTCGATGATGGGCTCTTTGTTCAGACGTACGGTGCATCCGGCGGCCGAGCGCTCTGCGGATGCGTCGGTCAGTTCGAATGCCTGTTCGATCTTCAGGTTGGGCAAGCCTTCGATTTCAAGGATGCGGCCGGAGAAGATGTTCTTCTTGCCTTGTTTGGCGACCGTCAGCAAACCTTGCTTGATGGCGTACAGCGGAATGGCATTGACCAGGTCGCGCAGGGTTACGCCGGGCTGCATTTCGCCCTTGAAGCGCACCAGCACAGACTCGGGCATATCAAGAGGCATAACGCCGGTTGCAGCCGCAAAAGCCACCAGGCCGGAGCCGGCAGGGAAGCTGATACCGATGGGGAAGCGGGTGTGCGAGTCGCCGCCGGTACCTACGGTGTCGGGCAGCAGCATGCGGTTCAGCCAGGAGTGGATGATGCCGTCGCCGGGACGCAGGGAAACGCCGCCGCGGGTGCTGATGAACTCAGGCAGCTCGTGGTGAGTCTTGACGTCGACAGGCTTGGGATAGGCGGCAGTGTGGCAGAAGGACTGCATCACGAGATCAGCCGAGAAGCCCAGGCAGGCCAGGTCTTTGAGCTCGTCGCGTGTCATGGGGCCAGTGGTGTCCTGGCTGCCGACCGAGGTCATTTTGGGTTCGCAATAGGTGCCGGGACGTACGCCCTTGCCTTCGGGCAAGCCGCAGGCGCGGCCGACCATTTTCTGTGCCAGCGAATAGCCCTTGCCGGAATCAGCAGGATTCTGCGGGAGGCGGAACAGCGTGGAAACAGGCAGACCCAGGGCTTCGCGTGCGCGGGCCGTCAGGCCGCGTCCGATAATCAGCGGGATACGGCCGCCGGCACGGACTTCGTCGAACAATACGTCGGACTTGACCTGGAATTCGGCGATTACTTCGCCATTCTTGAGTGCCTTGCCTTCATAGGGGCGCAGTTCGATAACATCGCCCATTTCCATCTTGGAGACGTCGAGTTCGATGGGCAGTGCGCCGGCATCTTCCATGGTGTTGTAGAAGATAGGTGCAATCTTGTTGCCCAGGCATACGCCGCCAAAGCGTTTGTTGGGCACGAAGGGGATGTCTTGGCCTGTGAACCACAAGACGGAGTTGGTGGCTGACTTGCGCGAAGAGCCGGTGCCGACCACGTCGCCCACGTAGGCGACCAGATGGCCTTTTTCCTTGAGCGACTCGATGAACTTGACCGGACCGCGCTTGCCGTCTTCTTCAGGCTCGAACGCGGCACCGTCGCGGCGATTCTTGAGCATGGCCAGTGCATGCAGGGGGATATCGGGGCGGGTAGTGGCGTCGGGGGCCGGCGACAGGTCGTCGGTATTGGTTTCGCCAGGCACCTTGAAAACCGTAATGGTCAGGCTTTCAGGTACTTCCGGATTGCGTGTGAACCATTCGGCGTCGGCCCAGCTTTGCAAAACAGCCTTGGCGTACTGGTTGCCCTTGGCGGCTTTTTCCTGGATGTCGTGGAAGGCATCGAATACCAGCAGTGTTTTCTTCAGGCCTTCGGCTGCGACAGGAGCCAGTTCTTCGTTGTCGAGCAGATCGATCAGCGGTCCGATGTTGTAGCCGCCCAGCATAGTGCCCAGCAGCTCGGTGGCGTGCTTGCGATCGATGAGCGCACAGGTTTCTTTGCCCAGAGCCAGAGCAGCCAGATACGAGGCCTTGACCTTGGCGGCGTCATCGACACCAGCCGGTACGCGGTGGGTAAACAGTTCGACCAGGAAGGCTTCCTCGCCGGCGGGCGGAGCCTTGAGCAGTTCGATCAGATCAGCAGTTTGTTGCGCAGACAGCGCAAGGGGAGGTATGCCCAACGCGGCGCGTTCGGCAACGTGTTGGCGATAATTTTCCAGCATGGTGCATGCCCTTGATTCTAAGAGAAATGAGAATGAAGCGTCCCCCTAATTGTAGGAGGAAGCGGCGCTGGAAGCAAATGTCTTATATCTTATATAAGACTTAAAACCAAGGTCTGTCGCTTAAAGGAGAAATACGCTGTCGAACCGGGAGAAATGCCGCTGCCGGCGTCAGGCGAGCAGGGACTCGTACTCGGGATGTTTCCGGATATAGCCTGCAACATAAGAGCAGACAGGGCGCACCAGCCATCCTTCTTCGCGGGCAGTGGTGAGCGCAGCCTGGGTGAGGTCTGCAGCAATGCCGCGCCCGCCCACGGCCATGGGTACGCCGGTGTGCAAGATGGACATAACACCGTTCTGCAATTCGTAGACCAGTTCGCTGGCCACTCCGTCTTCTACCCACTGGAAACGCTGTTCGGCTGGATGATGCTGTACGGCACGACTCATGTATTTGGCTCCGTATCTGAGGGATGAGGTTCAGGGCATTTTAATGAGGATCATGGCCCAAAGTACCAGCATGGCCACAAGACCCACAAAGCAACCGCCCCATAAACCCATGAGCGGCCATTTGATATGCGCGGAAACATCATCCGGCTGCACGTGTGCCAGACGATAGTTGGCATCTCCGATAATCCAGAATCTGGACCGCGGAAACGTCAGACGCAGGAAGTAGTCCAGCAAAATACCTGCCTTGATGCTCAGGGGAAGGCGAGCCCAGGGGAATTTGTCCAGATACGGATGTTTCAAGGTCTGGTTGGTTACTCGCAACCGGAACATGAAGAGCACGCCCGCCGATACCAGCGCGGTCAGGGCGCAGGCAACCAGCAGAGTGAAAGACAGGGGCAAGGCGTAAAAAACAAAGGTGTCGAACATGTTGGAATAGTCAGTGTTGCGTGAGCGATGCTGCGACCTTGCATTGTACCGTCGTTAAATTACGTATAAATCCACATATTCGTGCACGGGCATACGCTCCAGAGCATCCTGATCCAGCGATGTTTCGATAATGCGTTGCTGTTGATGCGGGGGATAGTGATCAGCCAGGTGTGTGCGGAACTTGGACTCGAGCAGTGGAATGCCCTGATCACGGCGGCGCCTGTGCCCCAGGGGATAAAGGTTCACCACTTCGTCCAGTACGGTGCCATCCGTCAGCTCTACCGTCAGAGCATTGGCGATCGAACGCTCTTGGGGATTGTGGTAGCTGATGGTGAATGCGGGGTCTTCGACGCATTTGATTTTGTCGCGCAGTGCGTCTATGCGTGGATCTGCAGCTACGTCATCTTCGTAGTCGGCAGCCGTCAGACGGCCAAATATCAGTGGTACAGCCACCATGTACTGGATGCAATGATCGCGATCGGCCGGATTGTGCAGCGGCCCGGTCTTGTCGATGATGCGCAGGCAGGCCTCGTGTGTGCGGATAGTGATTTTCCGGATGTCGTCGCTGGTTTTTCCTGCCGCTGACAGTTGCTGATGAATTTCCATCGCGCATTCCACGGCGGTTTGCGCATGGAACTCGGCGGGAAAGGAAATCTTGAACAATATGTTTTCCATTACGTAGCTGCCATAAGGCCGCTGGAAGCGAAAAGCGTGCCCCTTGAACAGTACATCGTAAAAGCCCCAGGTCGGGGCGGACAAGGCAGACGGGTAGCCCATTTCGCCCGTTCTGGCCATCAGCGCAAGGCGTACTGCCCGGCTGGTCGCATCGCCGGCAGCCCAGCTTTTACGGCTGCCGGTATTGGGTGCGTGACGATAGGTGCGCAAGCTTTGGCCGTCGATCCAGGCCAGTGAAACAGCGTTCAGGGCTTGTTCGCGGCTCAGGCCGAGCATGAACGAAATGACTGCGGTTGAGGCCACCTTGACCAGTATGACGTGATCAAGGCCGACCTTGTTGAAGGAATTTTCCAATGCGATGCAGCCCTGGATCTCGTGTGCCTTGATCATTGCCGCCAGAACATCGCGCGTGGTCAGCGGCGGTTTTCCGGCTGCGACGGCGGTACGGGACAGCCAGTCAGCTGTTGCCAGAATTGCACCCAGGTTGTCGGAAGGGTGTCCCCATTCGGCGGCCAGCCAGGTGTCGTTGAAATCGAGCCAGCGCACCATGGCGCCGATATTGAATGCGGCCTGGACGGGATCGAGCTGGTGCTGTGTTCCAGGCACCCTGGCGCCATCTGGCACGGTTGTGCCCGGTATTATGGGCCCCAGCAGCTTGGTGCAGGCCGGGTACTTCAATGCTTCCAGACCGCAGCCCAATGTGTCGATCAGGCAGTTTCGGGCGGTGTCGTATGCAAGCTGGGACGTGATTTCGTATTCACGGGCATAGTCGACGATGTCGACCATGACCTGATCCCATTCGGGGTGGGCGGCTGACGACATGGCATGGGCTCCAGGTGTTTGCGGTTGCAGGGTGCAACCATGGTCAGGGTATGGGCCATAACCACTATACGCCTTGCGTTGGGGTGCGGCCAGATTGGCCATTGGTGCGTTGTGGGTGCTTAATTTCGCTTGTGCAGCCGGCAGCGTGTTTATTTGGTGGCTTTTTTATTTGAGTTCTTTAGAAAGGCCTGTGTGGCAGGGGCCATTCCGGCTTCACGCGGTTGCGCAAGGCGCCTCCACAGCCCCTGCCACACAGGCCTTTCCAGGTAAGGAACAGGCCAAAATAAAGAACTGGCCCAAAAAAATCGTTTGGGACCAATACCCAGACCCCTAAAGCCTTTTACGCCGATTCTGAATGGCAAGGCTGCTGTACCGGGTAGCCACGGCGCAGCCGGGGCGGTGTGCGTGAAGCCCGAACCCTGCCCGGTACAGCAGCCTGGATTTAGAACGGAAAAGGCTTCCTTGGAAGTGGCGAGGCCTCGCCAAGAACAAAAAAGCTTCCTTTAAGTGTCGAACATACTAAAACCCCGGTAAAAACCGGGGCTCTAGAGTACGGTCAATCCTGAATGACATCTCCGGGAACGAAGACCGCTCCCTCCATCAGTACCCGCGCGCTGCGGCTCATGATGGCTTTCTTCACCTTCCAATCGCCACCTTCCTGGACCGCCTGTGCACCGACCCGCAGCGTACCCGAAGGGTGGCCGAAGGTGACAGCCTCGCGAGCGGTGCCACCGGCGGCCATATTGACCAGCGTGCCAGGAATCGCGGCTGCCGTGCCGATAGCGACTGCAGCCGTACCCATCATGGCATGATGCAGCTTGCCCATGGACAAAGCACGCACCACCAGATCGATGTCGGAAGCCCGAACCTCCTTGCCGCTGGAGGCCGTGTAATTGGCCGGCCGGCCAACGAAGGCTACCTTGGGTGTGTGCTGACGCTGTGCGGCTTCGCTTAAATCGGATATCAGCCCCATGCGCAGAGCACCGTGAGCGCGTATGGTTTCGAATTTGGCCAAGGCCTTTTCGTCACCATTGATCGCGTCCTGAAGCTCCAGGCCGGTGTAGCCAATATCCTTGGCATTGACGAAGACTGTTGGAATGCCGGCATTGATCATTGTGGCCTTGAGCATGCCTATACCGGCAACCTCGAGGTCATCTACGATATTGCCGGTAGGAAACATCGCTCCGCCGTCGCCATCTTCCTCGGCGGCAGGATCCATGAATTCAAGCTGGATCTCGGCAGATGGAAATGTGACGCCATCGAGCACGAAGTCACCGGTTTCCTGTACCTTGCCCTGCGTGATGGGTACGTGCGAAATAATGGTCTTGCCGATATTGGCCTGCCAGATACGCACAACGGCGACGCCGTTTTCCGGAATGCGGCTGGCATCGACCAGTCCGTTCGTGATGGCGAACGGACCCACTGCAGCAGACAGGTTCCCGCAGTTCCCGCTCCAGTCCACGAATGGCTTGTCTATCGACACCTGGCCGAAAAGATAGTCCACATCGTGATCGGGGCGGCTGCTTTTGGACAGGATTACCGTTTTGCTGGTGCTGGATGTGGCGCCGCCCATGCCATCGGTGTGCTTGCCATAGGGATCCGGGCTGCCGATCACACGCAGCAGCAGCGCATCACGGACGGGACCGGGTTGTTGCGCCGCTTCCGGCAAGTCCTGCAACCGGAAGAAGACACCTTTGCTGGTACCGCCGCGCATATAGGTTGCGGGCACCCGGATCTGAGCTTGGTATGCCATGGATTCGTCCTTATTTTCGCTAGTCTTGAGTGCTTGCTGCCGATTCGATGAAGTCCTGGGCAAAGCGCTGCAGTACACCGCCTGCCTCATAAATCGAGACTTCCTCGGCAGTATCCAGGCGGCACGTAACCGGTACTTCAACGCGCTCGCCGTTCTGGCGGTTGATCACCAGGGTCAGTGTGGCCAGCGGAGTAGGCTGGCCCAGCACATCGTAGGTTTCCGTGCCATCGATAGCCAGGGTATTGCGATTGGTGCCCGGCTTGAACTCCAGCGGCAGCACACCCATGCCTACCAGGTTGGTGCGATGTATGCGTTCAAAACCTTCGGCAGTAATGGCTTCGACGCCGGCCAGGCGAACGCCTTTGGCTGCCCAGTCGCGCGAAGAACCCTGGCCGTAATCGGCGCCCGCAATAATGATCAGCGGTTGCTTGCGTTCCATATAGGTTTCGATGGCTTCCCACATGCGCACCACTTTGCCTTCAGGCTCGATGCGAGCCAGCGAACCTTGCTTGACCTGTCCGTTTTCCTGAACCATTTCATTCAGAAGCTTGGGATTGGCAAACGTGGCGCGCTGGGCGGTCAGGTGGTCACCGCGGTGCGTGGCATAAGAGTTGAAATCCTCTTCGGGCAAACCCATTTTGGCCAGATACTCGCCCGCAGCGCTGTTCGGCATGATGGCATTCGAAGGCGACAGGTGGTCTGTGGTGATGTTGTCACCCAGCACGGCCAGGGGGCGCATACCCTTCATGGTGCGCTCTCCGGCCAGCGCGCCTTCCCAATAGGGCGGGCAGCGGATATACGTGCTTTGCGGGCGCCAATCGTACAAGGGCTTGAGCTGTTCACCCTGGACAGCGCTGGCGGCGAACATAGGCTCGTAAACCATGCGGAAGTGTTCGGGCTTCACGCTGGCAGCCACGATTGCGTCGATCTCTTCGTCGGTAGGCCAGATATCCTTAAGGGTGACTGGGTTACCGTCATTGTCGGTGCCCAGCACATCTTTCTCGATGTCGAAGCGTATGGTGCCGGCGATGGCGTAGGCCACCACCAGGGGGGGCGAGGCCAGGAAAGCCTGTTTGGCGTAAGGGTGGATGCGGCCGTCGAAGTTGCGGTTGCCCGACAGCACAGCAGTTGCATAGAGGTCGCGCTCTATGACTTCCTGCTGTATCTTCGGATCGAGTGCGCCGCTCATGCCATTACAGGTTGTGCAGGCAAAGCCCACGATGCCGAAGCCCAGATTTTCCAGTTCCGGCAGCAGTTGCGCCTCTTCCAGGTAAAGCTGCACGGCCTTGGAGCCAGGTGCCAGTGAAGACTTGACCCAGGGCTTGCGGGTCAGGCCGCGCGCATTGGCGTTGCGCGCCAGCAGGCCGGCGGCAATCACGTTGCGCGGATTGCTGGTATTGGTGCAACTGGTAATGGCGGCGATGATGACGGCGCCGTCAGGCATCAGGCCGGCTTCGTTTTCTACTTCGCCCGAAATGCCGCGGTCGGCAAGTTCCGAGGTGGGCACACGACGGTGCGGGTTCGAAGGGCCGGCAATATTGCGCGTAACTGTCGACAGATCGAACGTGAGCACACGTTCGTACTGTGCGGTTGCCAGGCTGTCTGCCCACAATCCGGCCTGCCTGGCGTAGGTTTCCACCAGCTTGACCTGTTCGTCATCACGACCGGTCAGCTTCAGGTAGTCTATGGTTTGCTGGTCGATATAGAACATGGCGGCGGTGGCGCCATATTCGGGCGTCATGTTCGAGATCGTGGCGCGATCGCCCAGTGTCAGGCGGGCCGCGCCTTCGCCATAGAACTCCAGGTACGACGAAACCACTTTCTGATTGCGCAGGAACTCGGTCAGGGCGAGCACTACGTCGGTGGCGGTCATGCCAGGCTGCAGCCTGCCGGTCAGTTCAACACCGATGATGTCAGGCAGGCGCATCCACGATGCTCGGCCCAGCATGACGCTTTCGGCTTCAAGGCCGCCCACGCCTATGGCTATCACGCCAAGTGCATCGACGTGCGGCGTATGGCTGTCGGTACCGACCAGAGTGTCGGGAAAGGCAACGCCATCGCGTGCATGAATCACTGGCGACATGCGCTCCAGGTTGATCTGGTGCATGATGCCGTTGCCCGGTGGAATCACATCAACGTTCTTGAACGCTTTCTTGGTCCAGTTTATGAAATGGAAGCGATCGTCGTTGCGCCTGTCTTCGATGGCGCGATTCTTGATGAAGGCGTCTTTCTCAAAGCCGCCGTGTTCGACGGCCAGGGAGTGATCGACAATCAGCTGGGTAGGTACAACCGGGTTGACTTGGGCGGGGTCGCCGCCTTGCTTGGCGATGGCTTCGCGCAGGCCGGCCAGGTCGACCAGCGCGGTTTGTCCGAGGATGTCGTGACAAACCACGCGGGCCGGAAACCAAGGGAAGTCCAGGTCGCGTTTGCGCTCGATCAGCTGTCGCAGCGATGCGACAAGCGTTTCGGGGTCACAGCGGCGCACCAGGTTTTCCGCCAGCACGCGCGATGTGTACGGCAGTGTGTCGTAGGCGCCGGGCTGAATGTCTTCAACGGCGGCGCGCGTATCGAAGTAATCCAGCCCGGTGCCGGGCAGGGGTTTGCGGTATGCAGTGTTCATGGCGATTTAACGTTGATCCAGGGGAACGAATTTCTGGTCTTCAGGGCCAACATAGTTGGCCGTCGGCCGGATGATCTTGTTGTCGATGCGCTGTTCGATAATGTGTGCCGACCAGCCGGCGGTACGTGCAATGACGAACAATGGCGTGAACATGGAAGTGGGAACACCCATCATGTGATACGACACCGCCGAGAACCAGTCCAGGTTGGGGAACATTTTCTTGGCGTCCCACATGACGGATTCCAGACGCTCTGCAATTTCGTACATCTTGGTGTTTTGCTGCGTTTCCGACAGCTTGCGCGCAACTTCCTTGATAACTTTGTTGCGTGGATCGGAAACGGTATAGACCGGGTGTCCGAAACCGATCACGACTTCCTTGTTCTCGACGCGGCGGCGAATGTCGGCTTCGGCTTCGTCCGGGTTCTCGTAACGCTTCTGCACTTCGAAGGCCACTTCGTTGGCGCCGCCGTGTTTGGGGCCGCGCAAGGCGCCGATACCGCCGGTGATGGCCGAGTAGATATCAGAGCCTGTGCCTGCAATGACGCGGCTGGCGAAGGTAGAGGCGTTGAACTCGTGCTCGGCGTAAAGAATCAGCGAAGTGTGCATGGCCTGCACCCATCCATCGCTGGGAGCCTTGCCGTGCAGCAGGTGCAGGAAGTGGCCGCCTATGCTGTCGTCGTCGGTTTGAACATCGATGTAGTGGCCATTGTGGCTGTAGTGATACCAATACAGCAGGGCGGAGCCCAGGCAGGCCATAAGACGATCGGCGATGTCGCGTGCATCGGGCAGGTTGTGATCGTCTTTCTCGGGCAGTACGCAACCCAGGACCGATACGGCGGTACGCATGACATCCATGGGATGGCTGGCGGCGGGCAGGGCCTCGAGGGCGCTTTGCAGCTGGGCAGGCAGGCCGCGCAGCTTGCGCAGCTTTGCCTTGTAGGCGCTCAGTTCGGCCTTGTTCGGGAACTTGCCGTGTATCAGCAAGTGGGCAATTTCCTCGAATTCGCAGGTGTCTGCGATGTCCAGGATATCGTAGCCGCGGTAGTGCAGGTCGTTGCCGCTGCGCCCCACTGTGCACAGTGCTGTGTTGCCGGCTACAACGCCGGACAGGGCAACGGATTTCTTGGCTTTAGGCTTGTTTTCTTGAGTTTCGGTATTGGCCATGTGCAGCTCCTGGAAGAGGTTATTTCGATTTGCCTTGTTGGAACAGGGCGTCTAGACGGGATTCATACTCGTGGTAGCCGATGCGATCATAGAGTTCTTCACGTGTTTGCATCATATCGACCACGTTCTTCTGATGGCCATCGCGGCGTATGGCCTCGTAAACCGACTCGGCGGCTTTGTTCATCGCGCGGAAGGCGGACAGCGGATACAGTACCATGCCGACCCCGGCCGATTCGAGTTCCTGAACGGTGAACAAAGGTGTCTTGCCGAACTCGGTGATGTTGGCCAGAACAGGAACATTGAGCGCCTTGGAAAAGCGCTCGAAAGTGGCCAGGTCATAAGAGGCCTCGGCAAAGATGCCGTCAGCACCGGCTTCCACGCATGCCGCTGCGCGATCCAGCGCAGCATCGACGCCTTCGACGGCGATGGCGTCAGTACGCGCGATGATGAAGAAGTTATCGTCGGTGCGGGCATCGACGGCGGCCTTGACGCGGTCGACCATTTCCTGGGCGGTCACGATTTCCTTGCCGGGACGATGGCCGCAGCGCTTGGCGCCAACCTGGTCCTCGATATGGCAGGCGGCGGCGCCGAATTTGATCAGGCTTTTAATGGTGCGGGCAATATTGAAGGCTGACGGACCGAAGCCGGTGTCGATGTCTACCATCAGGGGAACATCGCATACGTCGGTGATGCGGCGGATATCGGTCAGGACGTCGTCCAGGGTGTTGATGCCCAAGTCCGGCAAACCCAGGGATCCCGCGGCAACGCCGCCACCGGAGAGATAGATGGCCTTGTAGCCGGCACGCTTGGCCAGCAAGGCATGGTTGGCATTGATGGCGCCTATGATTTGCAGGGGATTTTCATCTTTCAGGGCCTGGCGAAACAGGGCGCCGGCGGATTGAACTTGGGAATGGTGATTGGACACGTCGAAACCTCTTTGATCAATGGACTGGCAATGGCTGGGCCATCGGCGTATTTTCTTATCAGCTAAAGCAATAAGCATGCCAATTGGGAATGGGTGCGCGTACGGCAGGCCGGAAGGCCTAAGTCATAGTAGCAAAAAGAAAATTCAGCGTGGTGATGTTTCAAGCCTGAGCCCGGGTAACAGACATGATGTTTCAAATATGAAATAATTATGTTTCATGTTCCGGTTTATATGAAACGTCAGAAGGCGCACATGGACTTTTTTTCTATACCCGACGGATCCCGCCTGCGGATTGCCGCCGTAGGGTTTCATGGGCTTCGCGCACTGCTCGAAGAACTGGCGCCGGCCTACAGGGCTTTGGCCGAAGTGGTCATTCTCGACAAGGCCTATGACGATGCGGTCGCCGGCATTGCCGCCCTGCGGCGGGCGGGTGGCGTGGATGCGGTGGTGTCGGCAGGCTCGAACGGAAGCTTTCTGCGGGAACATCTGGATCTGCCTGTCGTCCTGGTCAAGCCGGGCGGGTTTGATGTCATGCAGGGGCTGGCGCGGGCATCAGGCAAATCCAGCAGGCTGGCCGTGGTGACATACGGCGAAATTCCCGCCGAGCTCGGGCACTTCAACGAGCGCTTCGCCTTGTCTGTCGAACTGCGTTCCTATACAACCGAGCAAGAGGCCGAGGCCTGTGTGCAGGATCTGCTCGCTCTGGGTGTCGAGGCGGTTGTCGCTCCGGGGCTGGTGGTCGAGCTGGCCCGCTCTTATGGCATGGAAGGGGTACTGCTTTACTCTCAGGGGGCTGTGCGCGAAGCCATGGAGGATGCTATCGAGGTGGCGCGCATTGCCAGGCTTGAGGCTGCCAAGCGTGAGAAATTGCGCATCATACTGGGGCAGCTCAAGGATGGCGTCGTGGCCGTCAATTCCGATGAACGTATCGAGACGGTCAATCCGGAAATGGAGGCGATTCTGGGCGTTCCGGCCGATCAGCTGATTGGTCAGCGTCTCGGGGCGGTACGACACGAGTTGAGTCTGGCTGGGACCTTGCGCACGGGCGAGGCCGAGCTTGAGCATGTCCAGCAGGTAGCGGGCAAGACCATGGTAGTGACGCGCATGCCTATTGTCGAGCAGGGCCGGCAAACGGGTGCGGTACTGATCTGCCAGGATCCCATTGTCATCCAGCGCCTGGATCGCAGCTTGCGTTCCAGGACGCAGCCGGGCTTGCGCCTTGCCAAATACGGGCTTGAGAATCTCATAGGGCAAAGCAAGGTGATGGAGCGTCTCCGGGCGCGTGCCCAGACCTGCGCGCAAAGCAGTGCAACCGTATTGATTGTGGGCGAGAGCGGTACCGGCAAAGAGCTGCTGGCACAGGGCATACATAATGCAGGGGCCCGTCAGTCCCAGCCCTTTGTGGCGATCAACTGTGCCGCTTTCCCCGACACCCTGCTGGAAAGCGAGCTGTTCGGTTATGTGGATGGCGCGTTTACCGGATCCAGTCGTGGCGGCAAGGTGGGCCTGTTCGAAGCCGCGCACACCGGCACGATTTTTCTGGACGAGATAGGCGACATGCCCTTGTCGCTGCAAACACGGTTGCTGCGCGTGCTTCAGGAAAAGGAAGTGTTGCGCATCGGTGCGACCGAGCCTACACCGGTTGATGTGCGGGTGATTGCAGCCACGCACCGTAATCTGGAGCAGCGCGTGTTGCAGGGCGAGTTTCGTCAGGACTTGTATTACCGACTGAATATCCTGCTGGTGCATTTGCCCCCCTTAAGGGAGCGGCGCGAGGATCTGCCCCAACTGGCACGACATCTGGCCGACAGGATTGCGCTCAGGTTGAACAGCCGGCGCCCGGTCAACGACAGCTTGATCGATTTGATTGTCGACGCGGCCGAAAACCATGACTGGCCGGGCAATATTCGCGAACTTGAGAATCTGATCGAGCGTGCCATGGTATTTCACGGTGTGGAGCAGAGCGCGCCGATAGAGCTTGAGTCGCTTCACGAAATGGCACCCGAGCTGTTTGCCGCGACAAGCGCTGCGCCGCCATCCCAGGCATTGCGCAGCAGCAGGGCGCAGGCCGAGCTGGCGCAGCTGCGTGAAGTGCTGAAGGCGTGTGGCGGTAATCGTGAAATGGCGGCCGAGCGGCTGGGTATCAGTCGCACGACCCTGTGGCGCAAGCTCAGGCGTTATGCCGTGGACGCTGGCGTATGATTCCCTGATCCAACTCCAGAACAGAAAGGCAGGAATATCTGATGAAGCAAGAGCAGTGGTTGGGCGCACCGGGCGCCACGCGGGCCGTGGTTGTGGGCGGCGGCACCATGGGCGCCGACGTTGCCGTGGTGCTGTTGCGGGCCGGTTGCCGCACGGTTGTGGTGGAAACCAGGCCAGCGCAGCACGCGGTCATACGGGCCGGCATTGCCGAAAATCTGCGCGCCATAGACCGGGGCGACAATATTGACCTGCTCGAGATCGTGCAGTCCATTGACGATGTCGACTGGCAGGGCGTCGATCTGATGATTGAGTGTGTGCCCGAGGTGTTGCAGATCAAGCGTGATCTGTTCAAAACCCTGGCTGAGCGCGTGCCTGCCCATACTTTGCTGACCAGCAACAGCTCCAGCTTTCCCGTCAGCCAGATTGCCCGGGATTTACCGGGGCAGGAGCGCATGCTGGGGCTGCATTTTTTCATGCCGGCGCACATCGTGCCTTTGGTCGAGATCGTGCTGGGGCCGTCCACGGCACCCGGGGTGGCCGATGCGGTAAGTGCGTTCATGAAGCGCTGCGGGTCCGTGCCCATACTGGTACGCAAGGATGTGCCAGGATTCATCGGCAACCGCCTGCAACATGCCTTGGGCCGTGAAGCATTTTCTTTGATCCAGGAAGGGGTGGCCACAGCGGAAGACATTGATGCCGCGGTGCGATTTGGCTTCGGTTTCCGCTATCTGGCTGCCGGGCCCATTCTGCAGAAAGAGCACGCAGGCCTGGATGTGCACGCGGCCGCTGCCGCAACCATTTATCCCACCTTGTCCAATGCCGTTCAACCGCACGCGATACTGTCTGACAAACCCAAAAACGGACAGCTGGGCATGAAGACGGGGCAAGGCTTCTATGCCTGGGACGCACAGCGCATTGCGAAGGAAAAGCAGCGCTATTCCAGGGCCTTGCAGGCCAGCCTGAATATCCTGGCCGAAGACATTCCTCCGATCGAACCCTGAACGCCCGGTCCGGACCGGGCAAAGAAAAGGCCTGAGTCCGGGTTGCTCCGGATTCAGGCCTGACAGTTTTCCCGGTCAGCAGAATTTCTGGGTGACCGGGTGCCTTCGGGCTATTCGCTTATTTCAGCAGGTCTTGCACGCCGTCCCGCTCTTCGAGCAGCTCTTTCAGGGTGAAGTCCATGCGTTCGCGCGAGAATTCGTCGATTTCCAGACCTTCGACGCGGGTGTATTCACCGTTGGCGGTGGTTACGGGCACACCATAGATGATGCCTTCCGGAATGCCGTAAGAACCGTCGGAGGGCACGCCCATGGTGACCCATTTTCCGTTCGAGCCCAGGACCCAGTCGCGAACGTGGTCGATGGCCGCATTGGCAGCCGAGGCAGCCGAAGAGAGGCCGCGCGCATCGATAATGGCGGCGCCGCGCTTGCCTACGGTGGGAATGAAAGTGTCGCGATTCCAGGCGTCGTCATTGATCAGGGCGGGCAGACTTTCGCCGTTGACTGTGGCGAAGCGTGTATCGGGGTACATGGTGGGCGAGTGATTGCCCCACACGATGAGGTTCTCGATGTCGGCAACAGGTTTGCCCGATTTGGCGGACAGTTGCGACAGGGCGCGGTTGTGATCCAGGCGCAGCATGGCAGTGAAATTCTTGGCAGGCAGGTCGGGGGCCGATTTCATGGCGATGTAGGCGTTGGTGTTGGCTGGGTTGCCGACCACCAGAACCTTGACGTCGCGGCTGGCCACGTCGTTCAGCGCCTTGCCTTGTGCCGTGAAGATTTGTGCATTGACCTGCAACAGATCCTTGCGCTCCATGCCGGGGCCGCGTGGGCGGGCACCTACCAGCAATGCCACGTCGGCGTCCTTGAACGCTTCACGCGCGTCGCTGTGTGCCGTCATGCCGGCCAGCAGGGGGAAGGCGCAATCGTCAAGCTCCATCATGACGCCGCGCAGCGCCTTCTGGGCTTTTTCATCGGGGATTTCAAGCAGTTGAAGAATAACGGGCTGGTCTTTGCCGAGCATTTCGCCTGAGGCGATACGGAACAGCAGGGCGTAGCCGATTTGGCCGGCAGCGCCGGTAACGGCGACACGCATGGCGGGTTTGGACATGAACTATCTCCCGGTAGATGTTGGAAATGTAGGATGAAGAGACAACAGATAGTGTAATTCTTTTGAGGGCGGTCCATCAGCCGCAGGCGGCGGCCGGTGAGATATTGACACGCACTCTTGCTGCGAGCGAGGCGCTGCAACACAACTCATTAGCGTATCGAAAAACCGTTGTTCAGTCAAATATCTTATATCTTATATAAGACAGAAGAGTGTTAGACAGAAACGCCCAGGCGTGCGAAAATAGCGGGCGTTTTATATGTGCTTGCTTTAAGCGGTTCCTTTCGTATTCCTATAAGATTTTTTGATGTCCGACGCTCCCTCAACCGATCGTGGTCAGGTCTCAGAGCGCGCTGCCAGCAGTGCTGCTTTCAGCCCCCTGTACCAGCAGATCAAGGGCCTGCTGCTGCAGAGCCTTGATCGGGGTGACTGGAAACCGGGCGAGGCGATACCCAGCGAACTCGAACTGGCGGCCCGTTTCCAGGTCAGCCAGGGCACGGTACGCAAGGCCATCGATGAACTGGCTGCCGAGAATCTGCTGCTCCGTCGGCAAGGCAAAGGTACTTTTGTTGCGACTCACCACGAAGCCAAGGTGCGTTTCCGGTTCCTGCGCCTGACCTCCGACGATGGCAAGCAAGTGGTGTCGGGAAGCCGGATCCTCGACTGCCGGCGCGGCAAGGCGCCGTCCGATATTGCAGCCTTGCTCGAGTTGCGGGGAGCCGATGTAGCCATCAATATCCGGCGGCTGCTCTCTTTTGACCAGGTCCCCACCATTCTGGACGACATCTGGTTGCCGGCTGCGGTATTTCGCGGGCTGACCGCAGATGCGCTGGCCAGCTACAAGGGCCCGCTGTATGCATGGTTCGAGTCCGAATTTGGCGTCAGCATGCTAAGGGCCGACGAAAAGATCCGCGCAGTAAACGCGGCCACTGAACCGGCCGAATTGCTGAATGTTGAACCAGGCAGCGCCCTGCTCAAGGTAGAGCGGGTGTCTTATACCTACGGTGACCGACCCATGGAGGTGCGCAGGGGCTTATATGTGACCGAACGGTTCCACTACCGAAACAGTTTGAATTAAAAGGGTCTTTTCACCGATTTGGTACAACAGCCCTAAATCGGCGAAAATGCCAGTAGCGCTTTGCAATAAATTAATTTGTTTTAACTCGAGGCCATCATGTCCGATTCAGCTTCAAAGCCGCGTCCGCAGTTTCGCAATATCAGCGTACCGCAGATTCTGGGCTACCATCTGCCCCTGGCAGGAAAATCATCCATCATGCACCGTATCAGCGGCGCATTGTTGTTCCTCTGTATACCGCTGGTCATCCTGCCGTTGTTCGCGCTCAGCGTGGGCTCGCCGGAAAGCTTTGCGAGCATACAGTCCTGGGTGGCCAACCCCTTGTGCAAGCTGGTATTGCTGGCCCTGATCTGGGGTTATCTGCATCACTTCTGTGCCGGCATTCGTTACCTTGTTCTCGACCTGCATATCGGTAACGACAAGCATACGGCCCAAAAAACGGCCGGTGTGGTATTTGGCGTCAGCCTGGCTCTGACTCTGGTCTTTGGTCTTAAATTGTTTGGGGTGTGGTAATGGCTCAAGAACGTATTGGTGTAAAGCGCCTGGTCGTTGGCGCACATTACGGCACGCTCGACTTCATCGCACAACGGGTTACCGCCATCATCATGGCTGTTTATACCGTGGTGCTGCTGGGTGGCATTCTGTTCACCCCTGAGCTGAACTACGAAGGCTGGCGTGGCTTGTTCACGTTTACCTGCCTGGGTCTGCCTGTCGGGCAAATGCTGGCAACGCTGGCGTTCCTGTCGCTGGCCTGGCATGCCTGGATCGGCGTACGCGACATCTGGATGGACTACGTCCACCCGGTTGGTGTGCGCCTTTTCCTGCAGGTTCTGACCATTTTGTGGCTGGTCGGTGCCGTTGTTTATTTCGCAAAAATTCTCTGGAGTTTATAAGCCGTGGCTGCTGTCAAAAATTCCCTACCACGCCGCCAGTTTGATGTGGTGGTCGTTGGTGCCGGCGGGGCCGGCATGCGTTGCTCTCTGGAACTGGCGCAGGCTGGCTTGTCAGTCGCGGTCCTGACCAAAGTTTTTCCTACGCGTTCACATACCGTGGCGGCCCAGGGCGGTGTCAGTGCATCCCTTGGCAACATGAGCGAAGACAACTGGTACTGGCATATGTACGATACCGTCAAGGGTTCCGACTGGCTCGGCGACCAGGACGCTATCGAATTCATGTGCCGCGAGGCCCCCAATGCCGTCTACGAGCTCGAGCATTTCGGTATGCCTTTCGACCGTAACGCCGACGGCACAATTTATCAGCGCCCGTTTGGCGGCCACACCGCCAACTTTGGTGAAAAGCCCGTGCAGCGTGCCTGTGCCGCGGCCGACCGTACCGGTCATGCCATGCTGCACACGCTCTACCAGCGCAACGTTGCTGCGCGCACTCAGTTCTTTGTTGAATGGATGGCGCTCGATCTGCTGCGCAATGAGGCCGGCGATGTGCTGGGTGTAACCGCCCTTGAAATGGAAACCGGCGAAATCTACGTCCTGGAAGCCAAGCAAACTGTGCTGGCCACAGGCGGCGCCGGACGCATCTGGGCTGCATCGACCAACGCCTTCATCAATACCGGCGACGGTCTGGGCATGGCGGCACGTGCCGGTCTGCCCTTGCAGGATCTCGAATTCTGGCAATTCCACCCCACCGGCGTGGCCGGTGCCGGCGTGCTCATCACAGAAGGTGTGCGCGGCGAAGGTGGCATTTTGCTGAACAAAGACGGTGAGCGCTTCATGGAGCGCTATGCGCCCACGCTCAAGGATCTGGCCCCCCGCGATTTTGTATCACGCTCGATGGACCAGGAAATCAAGGAAGGTCGCGGTTGTGGTGACGGCAGCTACGTGGTGCTCAAGCTCGATCACCTGGGTGCCGAAACCATACAGAAGCGTCTGCCCTCCATTCGCGAAATTGCCATCAAGTTTGCGAACGTCGATCCCATCAAGGATCCGATTCCCGTCGTTCCGACCATTCACTACCAGATGGGTGGCGTGCCCACCAATATCCATGGTCAGGTCGTCAACTTTGCCAATGGCGAAACGACTCCGGTCAATGGTTTGTATGCCATTGGCGAGTGTGCGGCTACCTCGGTTCACGGCGCCAACCGCCTTGGCACTAATTCCTTGCTGGATCTTATCGTGTTCGGCCGTTCGGCCGGGCACCATATCGTCCAGACCCACCCCGAGCGTCAGCACGCGCATCAGCCCATACCGGAATCCAGCATCGACGCCTCGCTCGATCGCGTCAACAAGATCGAATCGCGCACTTCCGGCGAGAAAACGCAAGATGTCGCCAACGCAATGCGCATGTCGATGCAGCATCACTGCGGCGTATTCCGTACGCTTGATCTCCTGGCCAAGGGTGTGGACTCTATCGAAGAAATCGCTCAGCAAGTAGACAATATCTACTTCAAGGACAAGTCCAAGGTCTTCAACACTGCCCGTGTCGAGGCACTTGAAGTGTCCAACATGATAGAAGTGGCTCGTGCCACAACCAAGTCGGCGGCCAATCGCACCGAAAGTCGCGGCGCCCATGCGCTTAGCGACCACCCGGAACGCGATGATGAAAACTGGTTGCGCCATACCTTGTGGTACTCGGAAGGAAGCCGCCTGGAATACAAGCCGGTCACCATGAAGCCGCTTACCGTGGACAGCTTCCCGCCCAAAGCGCGGACCTTCTAAGCAGGATATTGAAATGAGCCAAAAACGTATCGTCAAATTTGAAATCTACCGCTACGATCCTGACAAGGACGAGCGTCCATACATGCAGAAGCTCGAGGTCGAGCTGCAGCCTACCGACAAAATGCTCCTCGATGCCATCATTCGCATCAAGAATGATGTCGACGACAGCCTTGCGCTGCGTCGTTCATGCCGTGAAGGTGTGTGTGGCTCCGACGCCATGAACATCAATGGCAAGAACGGCCTGGCCTGCACGACCAACCTGCTCGAGCTCAAGGAACCCATCGTGCTCAAGCCCTTGCCCGGGCTGCCGGTGGTGCGCGACCTGATTGTCGACATGACCCACTTCTTCAACCAATATCATTCGATCAAGCCGTTCCTGATCAATGACGCGCCGCCACCCGAAAAAGAGCGTCTGCAAACCCCCGAAGCCCGTGAAGAGCTCGATGGCCTGTACGAGTGCATACTTTGCGCCTGCTGCTCGACGTCCTGCCCGTCATTCTGGTGGAACCCCGACAAATTCGTGGGGCCCGCCGGCTTGCTTCAGGCCTACCGCTTTATCGCTGACAGCCGTGACGACGCGACCGGCGAGCGCCTCGATAACCTCGAAGACCCGTACCGCCTGTTCCGTTGCCACACCATCATGAACTGTGCCGATGTCTGTCCCAAGGGGTTGAACCCCTCTTTGGCCATCGGAAAGATCAAAGAGATGCTGGCGCGTCGTGCTATTTAAGGTGCAGGATTCCTGATGAGCAAGTTAACCGAGCTTGAGCGCGCACGCCTGCGTTGGCGCGCGCGTCGCGGTCTGCTTGAAAACGACCTGATCATCACCCGGTTTCTGGATGAGTACGAAACCCAGCTGACCGACACAGATGTAGCTGCCTTGTCTTTACTTTTCGAGATGGGCGATAACGAATTGCTTGATGTATTGCTGGCCAGGACATCATTGTCCGGCGTATACGATACGCCAGACATTCATAGACTGATTGAGCAAATGCAGAAGCTGTAATTTTAAAAGGAAGGTTGCGATGCAATTGTCAGATAAGAAAGCCACTCTATCGTTCTCGGATGGCTCCGCGCCGATAGAGTTTCCGGTTTATAAAGGTACGGTCGGGCCCGATGTCATCGATATCCGCAAGCTGTATGGCCAGACAGATATGTTTACCTACGATCCGGGTTTCCTCTCCACGGCTGCGTGTGAGTCGGGTATTACCTATATCGACGGTGACAAGGGCGAGCTGCTTTATCGTGGCTATCCTATCGATCAACTTGCGCAGAGTTGCGATTTCCTCGACATCTGCTACCTGATCCTGAACGGCGAGTTGCCCGACGGCAACCAGAAGCAAGAGTTCGATTCGCTGGTAACCAACCACACCATGGTGCACGAGCAACTGCGCATTTTCCTGCAAGGCTTCCGTCGCGACGCGCACCCCATGGCTGTACTGACTGGTCTGGTTGGTGCCTTGTCGGCTTTCTATCACGACTCTACCGACATCACGAATCCTCACCACCGCCACGTGTCGGCCATTCGTCTTATTGCCAAGATGCCAACCCTGGTGGCCATGGCATACAAGCATTCCCAGGGCCAGCCCTTCATCTATCCCAAGAACGACTTGTCGTATACCGGCAACTTCCTGCGCATGATGTTCGCCACGCCTTGCGAAGACTACAAGGTCAACGAAGTTGTTGAACGCGCACTGGATCGCATTTTCATCCTGCACGCCGACCACGAACAAAACGCGTCGACCTCCACCGTTCGTCTGTGCGGCTCTTCGGGCACCAACCCCTTTGCCGCCATCGCAGCAGGTGTTGCCTGCCTGTGGGGTCCGGCTCACGGTGGCGCCAACGAAGCCTGCCTGCAAATGCTCGAAGAATTGCAGGCCAACGGCGGCATCGAGAAAGTCGGCGAGTTCATGGAGAAAGTCAAGGACAAGAACTCCGGCGTACGCCTGATGGGCTTTGGCCATCGTGTTTACAAGAACTACGATCCGCGCGCCAAGCTCATGCAGGAAACCTGCAAGGAAGTGCTGGCAGCACTGGGCCTGGAAAACGATCCCTTGTTCAAGCTGGCTATGGAACTCGAACGCATTGCGCTTGAAGATCCTTATTTCGTGCAGCGCAAACTGTACCCGAACGTAGACTTCTACTCGGGCATCGTCCAGCGTGCCATCGGCATCCCCACATCGCTGTTCACGGCCATCTTCGCCTTGGCTCGTACAGTGGGCTGGATTGCTCAATGGAACGAAATGCTGTCTGACCCCGATTACAAAATTGGTCGTCCGCGTCAGCTGTATACCGGCCAGCAAAGCCGCGAAGTACCCAGCAAGCGTTAATTGCTGCAAACCTGGCCACGCAATGTGCGCCAGGCAAACGGCACCTGATCCGGCAAATGCCCGGGCCAGGTGCCTGCCCCAGGGCCCTCAGGCCCAGGTTTCGTCCAGCCAGTCCATCGATACGGCGGCCGAATAAGCCAGATTCCCTGTTTGACAGTGCCCGTCGGCACCTTCCTCGTCGGTAAACAAATGAGCGCTGACCGGTCCGGATATCTGCGCCTGAAACTGTTGATACTGGGCCAGCGGTTGCGGCCCTTCGCCGGCACCGGCAAGGGCCAGGGCAGGGCAGCGGATATCTGCCAGATGCTGGTCGGTTACGTGAAAATCCCTGAGACGCTGGTAGGTTTGCTTGAAGCTGTCGCAGCCAAAGCGCAACATGAGGTTTTGTGTCATTTCGCGTGTTTGCGGCGGCATGACATCGGCGGGAATATGTTCGATATCGATCAGCAGAAAATCGTCTTTGTCTGCCATTTTGGCGGGATCAAAACCAACGAAGGCTGCCATGTAGGCATGCAGATCCACGATAGGCGAGTTGGCGATCAATGCTTTTATGCGAGCGTCGTGCGCCGCCATTCTGGTGGCAAAATAGCCGCCGAAGCTGATGCCCATGAGTGCCACGTGCTCGGGGCTGGTATCGGGACGGGCCAGAAGGTAGTCCAGCGCCGTGGCAGCGACTTTTTCGTATTCGGGGATGAAATGCAGCTTGGGATAAAAGCGCATGGTGTCCATTTGCCCGGGGCCGGCGAACAGCATCAGTTGATAGCCGCGCTCTAGTGCAGCCCGACCATATGCAATATAGGTTTCTTCCAGCGTACCGTCGTAGCCGCTGATGATCATCAGCGTTTTCAGCGCGCTGCGCGGGGTTGATGAGGGCCGGATCAGGTAAGCGGGCAGGGGAGTTTGATCAAAAGGCAGCTCGACCACATCGATGGCATGGTCCTGCAGCCCCATCGCGGCAAGAAAGCAGGACCTGCTTTTAAGGCCGTATTCGGTATGTTTGGGATCGGTCAGGCGGGTGTAGTATTCGGCAGCGCGGTAGCTGTTGCTGGCCACCAGGTATTGATCGTATGCGCTGACGGCGTGGCCGCGAGCGGCGCGCCGCTGTGCATCGTCTTCCTGGCGTTGGGCGGCTGCGGCGAAGGCCGTAACCCAGGATTCGGGTACACCGTTTTCGATGTTTCGCACCAGGGCCAGGCATTCACCGACGGAAGCGCCGCCGTACCGGGATGCGCCCAGCTGGCGCATTAGCTGAAAATCCATTTCAGGGTTGGCGAATCCGGCTACCCGGGTGCGTCCGCGTTCAAGGCTGCTTCCCATGGGTTCTCCTTGAGTGGTTGCTGCGGCCTATGGAAGATCGAGCGCTTCAAGTATAGCGACTCAAGGACAGGCTAGCGCTGTGGGACAGCGTTGTCCAGAATGTAGATCATCATTTTTCTGACGTAAACGGGCAGGTCGCCCGATGAGCGTACGCATAGCATCAGGTCGCGACTGGCCCAGGCGTCGCTCAGCGCTATTCGTTTGATGCCCGCCGCTCTGCTGCAGCGCACAGCGGTTGCCTTGGGGACTATGGCAATCCCTATGTTCTGACCGACCATCTGGCAGACTGCGTCCAGGCTGCGCAGCCGTACCCGATAACGCAGGCGCTTTCCGGCCCTGCGGGCGTGATGCGTTATGTGTTCCTGTAGTGCGCTGCCTTCGCTCAAGCCTATGAAGTCGTGGTGGGCCACTTCTGCCAGGCTGACTGAATGAAGTTGTGCCAGCTCGTGATGGCGCGGCACAATCAACGATAGCGGGTCGTGGCGGAACATATGGGTTTCCAGGCCATCCAGGGCAACCGAGTCGGCCACGATGCCGATGTCGAATGTCCCTGAGCGTAGTGCGTCGGCGATGTCATAGCTCGTTCTTTCTTCCAGGTCGATGGATATCTGGGGGTGCCTGGCCAGGAAGTCGCCAAGAATGCCGGGCAGGTGCTCGCTGAGTGCGGCGGTATTGCAGAGCAGGCGCACATGCCCCTTCAGGCCCCGGCCATACAGGTCGAGTTCGCCGCGCATATGATCGATCTGGTGCAGGACGGCACGTGCATGGTGCAGCAGCGTACGTCCGGCCGCTGTAACTTGTACGCCGCGCCGGCCGCGCAGCAGCAGCGGGACACCTACCTCTGCTTCCATGCCTTTGACACGTTCGCTTGCCGAGGCCAACGTCATATGTGAACGCTGGGCGCCGTCGGTAATGGTGCCTGCTTCGTGAATATTCAGGAACAGGCGTAGATCGGTCAGGTCGAAACGCATGAAAAAATCTTAGCACGTGTTCAAGGATAAGGCTCAGGCCAGGCCATAGGCTGGCTTAGATAAAGCCGCATTTTCCGGTTGTTGCACAGCTGTCAGAATACGGTCATGGCCCAACTTCATGTTTTCCGGAATTGTCGATGATATTGACTGAACTGTTCGATGGCTACACGCCGGCGCTGGTCTTGCTGGTGAGCATGGTGTTTTTGCTCGCCGGCGTTGTGAAGGGGGTGGTGGGGCTGGGTCTGCCGACTATTTCCATGGCGCTGCTGTCTATCTTCATGGCCCCGGCTCATGCCGCCGCCTTGCTGGTGATTCCGTCGCTGGTGACCAATGTCTGGCAAACCCGGCCGTTCTCAAGTCTTATGCCTTTGTTGCAACGGATAGGCGGCATGCAGGCGGGGGTGGTTGCCGGTACGCTGGCCGGTGCGGTGGTACTGGGCGCACCGGCTGGTGCCTGGGCGGCGATGTCTTTGGGGGTGGCGCTGTTGGCCTATTCGGCCTGGGCGATGTTCGGCCGGCCATTTACTGTGCCCGCGCAGACGGAAAGGTGGCTGGGGCCGATTGTGGGTGCGCTGACTGGCTTTATTACGGCGGCAACGGGTGTTTTCGTGGTGCCGGCGGTGCCTTATCTGCAGTCGCTGGGGCTGGCGCGCGATGAGCTGATCCAGGCGATGGGGGTGTCTTTCACTGTGTCGACGGTGGCTTTGGCGGCGGGGCTTTGGCTGAATGACAGTTATTCGTTTGGTACGGCAGGCGCGTCCCTGTTCATGCTGGCGCCGGCGTTGGCAGGTATGGCGGCAGGCACGCGTCTGCGCCATTCGCTGGCGCCGTCTGTATTCCGGCGTTGCTTTTTGGTCAGTCTGGCTGTGGTGGGGGTTTATTTGTTTGCCAAGGGGTGGCTGTAGGTTGGCCGCTGCGCTTTTGATTTGTGACAGTGATTTTGATATTACCCACGTTCTAAATAAAGGCATATGTGGCTGGGGCCACTCCGGCTTCACGCGCCACGACCCCGGCTGCGCCGGGGTTTCCCGTTCAATTCACGCTGCCCGGAGCGATCGCAGAACTCGCGCCGTCGGGCCGGTGGCCCGAAAGCCGGCGCTCGAACAGCTGCGATCTTGCCTCTCCGGTCAGCGCGAATTGAACGGCGTGCGCGAGGCGCCTACGCAGCCCCAGCCACACATGCCTTTTTAGAATGGCGAATATCCGAAGGGCCATCGCCACGGCTGGCGCTGTGCCGTGAATCCGTAAACAGCGTCACACGCCAACCAACTGCCCCACAAAAAGTACCGTTGACCGGCTGGTGCTTCATGGTGTGGTGTGGGTGTCTGGGCCGGGCTGGGCGACGTTTGAGCAAGCCGCAGCGGGTGTCAGGCGGCGGGGCGCAAGAGGGCCTGCTGTTTGAGTCATCCATCAGCCCACAGGCGGCTGATGGATGGCGAGTTCAGGCCCGACCCCGCCGAATGGCGCCTGCAAGGGTACCCCCGCAGGGGGCGCAGCTATCGGAGCACAGTTCGGCCCAGACACCCACACCATGCAAGCAACCAGTCAAGGGTACGAACATAGCGACCGCGTCGCAATAAACCTGTTAACGGTACAAAGACAGCGACTGAGTCGCAAGCAACCAGTCAACGGTACAAAAATAGCGACCGCGCCAACAGAAACCGTAAACGGTGCAGCAATCAGAGCTGAACCTGGCCGGCCTCCTGTTGCGCATCCACTACCGCCAGCGCCGTCATGTTCACGATCCGGCGCACCGTGGAGCTGGTGGTCAGAATGTGCACCGGCCGCGCCGCACCCAACAGCACCGGGCCCATCGCTACCCCGTTACTGCCCGTCATCTTCAGCATGTTGTACGTAATGTTTCCCGTATCCAGATTCGGCGTGATCAGCAAATTGGCCGGCCCCTTCAGCGTCGAGTCCGGGAAAGACTTCAGGCGGATTTTCTCGGACAGTGCCGAATCGGCATGCATCTCGCCGTCGACCTCCAGGTCGGGTGCGCGCTCGCCAATAATACGGCGCGCCTCGGCCATTTTGCGTGACGAGGCAGACGAACGGCTGCCGAAGTTCGAGTGCGACAGCAGCGCCACCTTGGGCACCACACCGAAACGCAGAACCTCTTGCGCGGCCTGTATCGTCATGTCGGCAATTTGCTCGGCAGTTGGATCCTCGTTCACATGCGTGTCGCAAATAAAGAGCGTCTGGGTCGGCAGCATCAGCACGTTCATGGCCGCGTAAGTCTTCACGCCGTCTTTCAGGCCTATGACTTCGTCCACATAACGAAGCTGATTATCGAAGCGGCTGCTGACTCCGCAAATCATGGCATCGGCATCGCCGCGCTGCAGCAGCATCACGCCGATCAGCGAGTTGTGCTTGCGGACCATGGCCTTGGCGATGTCCGGGGTAACTCCATTGCGACCTTTCATCTTGTAATAGGCCGTCCAGGTTTCGTTGAAGCGCGCATCGTCTTCCGGGTCAACGACCTCGAAGTCCTTGCCCGCTTCCAGACGCAGGCCGAATTTCTTGATGCGCATATCGATAACGGCGGGACGTCCCACCAGTATCGGATGAGCAAATCTTTCGTCTACCACGGTCTGTGCGGCGCGCAATACCCGTTCGTCTTCACCGTCCGCGTAAATGACGCGTTTGGGTGCGCTCTTGGCCTGCATGAACAGGGGCCGCATTAATTGGCCTGTGTGATAAACCAGGCTCATGAGTTTCTGCCGATAAGCTTCCAGGTCGGCAATAGGGCGCCTGGCCACGCCAGAAGTGGCTGCTGCTTCGGCGACTGCCGGTGCAATCTTGACGATCAGGCGTGGATCGAAAGGCTTGGGAATGATGTAGTCAGGGCCAAAGGCAAGCTCTTGACCAGCATAGGCCATGGCTACTTCGTCGTTTTGCTCGGCTTCGGCGAGTTCGGCAATGGCCTTTACGCAGGCCAGCTTCATTTCCTCGTTGATCACCGTTGCGCCAGCGTCCATGGCACCGCGGAAAATGAAGGGGAAGCACAAAACGTTGTTGACCTGGTTGGGATAGTCGGAGCGGCCGGTCGCGATGATGCAATCGGGCCTTGCCTCCTTGGCCACTTCCGGCCGGATTTCAGGTTCCGGGTTGGCCAATGCCAGGATCAAGGGTTGGCGTGCCATGGTCTTGACCATATCGGCAGTCAATACTCCGGGTGCCGAACATCCCAGGAATACATCGGCATCCCGGCAGACGTCGGCCAGTGTGCGTGCGTCAGTGTCCTGGGCATAGCGGGCCTTGTTGGGCTCCATGCCTTCTTCGCGCCCGGTGCTGATGACGCCGCGCGAGTCGACGACATAAATATTCGAACGTTTCACACCCAGATGTACGAGCAGGTCCAGGCAGGCGATGGCGGCTGCGCCTGCACCCGAGCACACCAGCTTGACCTCATCGATTTTCTTGTTGACCACTTTAAGGCCGTTCAGGATGGCGGCGGAGGAAATGATGGCGGTGCCATGCTGATCGTCGTGAAAGACAGGAATCTTCATGCGCTCGCGCAGCTTCTTCTCAATATAGAAGCACTCGGGTGCCTTGATGTCTTCCAGATTGACGCCGCCCAGTGTGGGCTCGAGTGCTGCAATGATCTCGACCAGCTTGTCAGGATCGGTTTCCGCCAATTCGATATCGAACACGTCGATGCCGGCAAATTTCTTGAACAGGCAACCCTTGCCTTCCATAACGGGCTTTGCGGCCAGGGGGCCGATATTGCCCAGGCCCAGAACGGCAGTGCCGTTGGTGATGACGCCCACCAGATTCGAGCGCGAGGTATACATGGCCGCCGCGTCTTCACCCTCGGCGTGTATGTTCATGCATGCGAAAGCGACGCCGGGAGAATAGGCCAGCGACAAATCGTCCTGATTGGCCAGGGGTTTGGTCGGCATGACTGATATCTTTCCCGGAACGGGTGATGCATGATAATCAAGGGCCAATTTGGCGAAATCAGATTTGGCGTCCATGGGGCGTGCTCCTGCTTTAAAGATGAAATGCGAAAAACCGAAAGGCGAGAATTTAGCTGCTCAATGCGCTTTAGGGTGAAGAATATCGCGATTCGGCCCAAGTTGTTTGATAATGCCAACGCTTTCTTGAATTTGGGCCGCATTTCCCGTGCTGCGGTTTATCCGGGGTGGCTTCACAGGTATACTAGTCGGAATACGGCTTATTAAGGCGTCGTACTGTTGCCTTCTGCCCCGCTATCCGCTAAACGGTCTGGCCGTGTCGCGGAAGGTTGTTCCCTGCATCAATCGCGAGTGAGACACTCGAATAGGTGAAGCGCATATATGTCATCGGAAATAGAACTTTTATCCAATTCTTACCTGTTTGGTAGTAACGCCCCTTACGTCGAGGAACTCTACGAGTCCTACCTTGACAACCCCGGATCCGTTCCGGAAGAATGGCGGGCATATTTTGATCAGCTGCAGCATTCGCCAGCCCCCGACGGCACTGAAGGCACGCGCGATCAGGCCCACGCACCGGTCATTGAATCGTTTGCCCAGCGTGCCAAGGCCAATGCCTTCATCGTACACGCAACCAAGCCCGACCTGACAGTCGCGGGCAAACAAGTCTATGTGCAGTCCATCATCGCTGCCTATCGTTCCCTGGGTGCGCGTATTGCCAATCTTGATCCGCTCAAGCGTCAGGATCGCCCCAGCATTCCCGAGCTCGATCCCGGCTTCTACGGCCTGACCGAAGCTGACCTGGACCAGGTCTATTCGGCTACCAATACGTATTTCACCAAAGCCGACACCATGACCATGCGCGACATGCTCAAGGCTCTGCGTGATACCTATTGCCGCAACGTCGGCGCCGAGTTCATGCACATCTCCGATCCGGCCGCCAAGCGCTGGATCCAGGAGCGCCTCGAGTCCACCGTCGGCGTCCCGTCCTTTTCGTCGGATCGCAAACGCCACATCCTGCAGCAGGTAACCGAGGCTGAAGGTCTCGAGCGTTTCCTGCATACCAAATATGTTGGCCAGAAGCGTTTTTCGCTCGAAGGCGGCGAAAGCTTTATTGCCTCGATGGACGAAGTCGTCGGCCATGCCGGCGAGAACGGCATCCAGGAAATCGTGGTAGGCATGGCCCACCGCGGACGCCTGAACATGCTGGTCAACATCATGGGCAAGATGCCCGGTGATCTGTTCGCAGAGTTCGAAGGCAAGCATGCCGAAGGCCTGACCGACGGCGACGTCAAATACCACAACGGTTTCTCCAGCGACCTCTCCACCCGTGGCGGTCCTGTGCACCTTTCGCTGGCATTCAACCCGTCCCACCTTGAAATCGTCAACCCTGTGGTCGAAGGCAGCGTACGTGCGCGCCAGGATCGCCGTGGTGATGACGAAGGCTCGCAAGTGCTGCCCGTGCTGGTGCACGGCGACGCCGCCTTCGCAGGCCAGGGCGTGGTCATGGAAACCCTTAACCTGGCGCAAACGCGTGGTTACGGTACCGGCGGCACGCTGCATATCGTCATTAACAACCAGATCGGCTTTACTACGTCCGATCCGCGCGATACCCGCTCAACCCTGTACTGCACCGACGTCGTCAAGATGATCGAAGCACCGGTATTCCACGTTAATGGCGATGATCCGGAAGCCGTGGTGTATGCCACTCAGCTGGCGCTCGACTACCGCATGCAGTTCCACCACGACGTCGTGGTCGATATCGTCTGCTTCCGCAAGTTGGGCCACAACGAACAAGATACCCCGTCGCTGACGCAGCCCCTGATGTACAAAAGCATCGGCAAGCATCCCGGCACCCGCAAGGTGTATGCCGACAAGCTGGTTGCCCAGGGCATATTGGCCGAAGACGAACCCGATCAAATGGTCAAGGCCTATCGTCAGCTCATGGAAGACGGTCAACGCACCATCGAACCTGTCTTGACCGACTACAAGAACAAGTACGCTACCGACTGGTCTCCGTTCCTGGGCGCCAAATGGACTGACCAGGCTGATACCGGCGTGCCGCTGGCCGACCTCACCCGCATCGGTGAAAAAATCACGACGGTACCGGAAGACTTCACGGTACATCCGCTGGTCAACAAACTGCTCAACGACCGTCGCAATATGGCGCGTGGCGAGCAGAACCTCGACTGGGGTATGGGCGAGCACCTGGCTTTTGCCACGCTGGTGGCCGCAGGCTACACCATCCGCATCACGGGGCAAGACTCGGGCCGCGGTACATTTACCCATCGTCACGCCGTGTTGCACGATCAGAAGCGCGAGCGCTGGAATGACGGCACCTATATTCCGCTGCAGAACGTTGCCGAGAACCAGGCGCCGTTCACCGTCATCGATTCGGTCTTGTCCGAAGAAGCTGTGCTGGCCTTCGAATACGGCTACGCCACTGCCGAACCCAATACGCTGACCATCTGGGAAGCGCAGTTCGGTGACTTCGTCAATGGAGCGCAAGTGGTTATCGACCAGTTCATCGCGTCGGGCGAAGCAAAATGGGGTCGTCAGTGCGGCCTGACCATGATGCTTCCGCATGGCTACGAAGGGCAGGGTCCCGAGCACTCTTCGGCCCGTATCGAGCGCTTCCTGCAGCTTTGCGCCGACAACAACATCCAGGTTGTGCAGCCCACCAATGGTGCGCAGATATTCCACGTCCTGCGTCGTCAGATGATCCGTCCTTTCCGCAAGCCACTGGTCATTCTCACGCCCAAGTCGCTGCTGCGCAACAAAGACGCTACTTCGCCCTTGGCTGACCTGGCCAACAGCCAGTTCCTGCCTGTTATCGGCGAGCAAGACGACAGCATTGATGCCGCCGGCGTCAAGCGAGTCCTGGTATGCTCGGGCAAGGTTTACTACGACCTGGTCAACGCCCGCAAGGAATCCGAGCGCTCCGACGTAGCCATATTGCGCGTCGAGCAGCTGTATCCTTTTGCGCACAAATCGTTCCAGGCCGAGCTGCAGAAGTATCCCAACGCCAAGGAAATTGTCTGGACCCAGGACGAACCCCAGAACCAGGGTCCCTGGTTCTACATCCAGCACCACTTGTACGAAAATATGGCGGAAGGCCAGCGTTTGGGTTATGCAGGGCGTCCGGCATCGGCGTCGCCCGCAGTCGGCTATCTGGCCAAGCACCAGGAGCAGCAGCGCAATCTGCTTGAACAGGCTTTCGCGCCCAAATTCAAAAGCTTCATGCTGACGAAATAACATATACCTCACACAACGGAATACATATTATGGCTATTACTGACGTTCTCGTACCCCAGCTTTCCGAGTCGATTTCCGAAGCTACGCTGCTTACCTGGAAAAAACAGCCCGGAGAAGCCGTCGAAGCCGACGAAATCCTGATCGAGGTAGAAACAGACAAGGTTGTCCTCGAAGTGCCTGCGCCTGCGTCCGGTGTCCTGAAGGAAATCGTCAAGGGTGACGGCAGCACCGTGGTTGCCGAAGAAGTCCTGGCTCGTATCGATACCGAAGGCAAGGCTGCCGCACCTGCCGCCGCTGCGCCTGCCGAGGCCGCTCCGGCCGCAGCGCCTGCTGCGACAAGCAGCGCATCGTCGGCTTCGGCCGTCGCATCGCCCGCTGCCAACAAGATCCTGGCTGAAAAGGGTGTCGATCCCGCTTCTGTCGAAGGCACCGGCCGTGGTGGTCGCATCACCAAGGGTGATGCGATGCAGGCGGGTAGTGCACCTGCAGCAGCCAAGCCGGCTGCTCCGGTAGCGCCTGCTTCGCTGTCGCTCGACGGTCGCCCCGAGCAGCGCGTGCCAATGAGCCGCCTGCGTGCCCGTGTTGCCGAGCGCCTGCTGCAGTCGCAGTCCGACAACGCCATCCTGACTACGTTCAACGAAGTCAACATGCAGGGCATACTTGATCTGCGTAAAAAATACAAAGATCAATTCGAGAAAGAGCATGGCGTCAAGCTGGGCTTTACCTCCTTCTTCGTCAAGGCGGCTGTTGCCGCCCTTAAGAAGTACCCTGTTGTTAACGCCTCGGTCGACGGCAAAGACATCATCTACCACGGCTACTTCGATATCGGTATCGCCGTAGGCAGCCCACGCGGTCTGGTGGTGCCCATCCTGCGCAATGCTGATCAACTCTCCATTGCCGAGATCGAAAAGCAGATCGCCGACTTTGGCGCGCGTGCCCGCGACGGCAAGCTGGGTCTTGAAGAGCTCACCGGCGGCACATTCTCCATTTCCAATGGTGGTGTGTTCGGTTCCATGCTTTCTACCCCCATCATCAACCCTCCGCAGTCTGCGATTCTTGGCATTCATGCCACCAAAGAGCGCCCAGTGGTTGAAAATGGCCAGATCGTCATCCGACCCATCAACTTCCTCGCTTTGTCATACGATCACCGTATCATCGATGGTCGCGAAGCTGTACTGGCCCTGGTTGCCATGAAGGAAGCGCTTGAAGACCCACAACGCCTGTTGCTGGACGTCTAAAAATGCTGGTCAAGGTGTAGAACAAGTCTGGGCAAGCTGTTCGCTGATGCGGAGAGCTTGCCCGGATTTTTTGAGCGCCTTTTCTGTTGTTACGGAAGCGTGTCGCAGGCTTTGCCGCTTCCTTCCGGAGTGCAGGCGGTTACGTGCCTGCATCAACACACTATTCAATCGAGAAAGAACATGGCTAAACAATTTGACGTTGTTGTTATCGGCGCGGGTCCTGGTGGATACATCGCCGCCATTCGTGCAGCACAATTGGGTATGAGCGTGGCATGTATTGATGCCTGGACTTCTGCCGACGGCAAGCCCGCACCTGGCGGCACCTGCACCAACGTGGGCTGCATTCCTTCGAAAGCATTGCTGCAGTCATCCGAGCATTTCGAGCAGGCAAATCATCACTTTGCCGAGCACGGCATCGAAGTCAAGGGCGTCAGCCTGAAGCTCGACAAACTGGTCGGTCGCAAAGACACGGTGGTCAAGCAGAACAATGACGGGATTCTGTATTTGTTCAAGAAGAACAAGGTCACCTTTTTTCACGGAACCGGCTCGTTTGTAGCCCATGTTGACGGTGGCTGGTCCATCAAGGTTTCGGGCACGACCGAGGAAGATCTTGTTGCCAAGCACGTTGTCATTGCCACGGGTTCCGCACCGCGTGCATTGCCAGGTCTGCCCTTTGATGAAACCCAGGTCCTTTCCAACGACGGCGCACTGCGCATCCCGGCTGTACCCAAGAAACTCGGCGTTATCGGTGCAGGCGTGATTGGCCTTGAGCTTGGCAGCGTATGGCGCCGTCTGGGTGCTGAAGTCACGATTCTTGAAGCCATGCCTGAGTTCCTGGCCGTGGCCGACCAGCAGGTTGCCAAAGAAGCGCAAAAGGCACTTGTCAAGCAAGGTCTGGTTATCCAGACCGGTGTCAAGATCGGTGAAGTGAAGTCCACGACCAAGTCCGTCACAGTGCCTTATACCGATGCTGCCGGTGCCGAGCACAAGCTGGTGGTCGACAAGCTCATCGTCTCGATTGGCCGTGTGCCTCATGTAGATGGCCTGGGCGTCGATACTGTGGGCCTGAAGCGCGATGAGCGCGGCTTTATCGTTGTCGATGACGACTGCAAGACCAATCTGCCCAACGTCTGGGCGGTGGGTGATGTGGTGCGCGGCCCCATGCTGGCACACAAGGCCGAAGAAGAGGGCGTTGCCGTTGCAGAGCGTATTGCAGGCCAGCATGGTCACGTCAATTTCGCCACGATTCCCTCGGTCATTTACACATCCCCGGAAATTGCCTGGGTGGGCAAGAACGAGCAGCAGCTCAAGACTGAAGGGCGTGATTACAAGGCAGGCAGTTTCCCGTTCATGGCCAACGGCCGTGCCCGGGCATTGGGCGACACTACCGGTTTCGTCAAGATCCTGGCCGATGCCAAAACTGACGAGGTTCTTGGCGTGCATATCATCGGGCCCATGGCATCCGAGCTGATTTCTGAAGCTGTCACCATCATGGAATTCCGTGGTGCGGCCGAAGACATCGCACGCATCTGCCACGCGCACCCGACGCTGTCGGAAGCCGTGAAAGAAGCTGCCCTGGCAGTCGACAAGCGCACTCTGAATTTCTGATCCTTGTTTTTTAAATAAGCAATCAAGAGCGGGCGGCCAGGAGTCGCCCACTCTTTTTTCTGGCCCGCAAGAAAATAATGAATGTTCAAGACTATTATCATCAGGCCCTGCAGGAACGCGGCTACAAGTCAGATGTGGCGCAGGAGGCGGCCATCGGGCGGCTGCAGGAGTACTACGATGATTGGGTGAACTTCAAGCAGGCCCACTCCTCGGCGCTCAGGAGAATCTTCAAGCGCCCTGATGTGCCGCGTGGCGTGTATTTGTGGGGTGGCGTAGGCAGGGGAAAAAGCTTCCTGATGGATGCGTTTTTCCTGACTGTGCCGGTAAAGCGCAAGACCCGCATACATTTCCACGAATTCATGCGCAGCGTGCATCGTGAGCTTGATGATGTACGGGGCCAGCAGGACCCGCTGGACGAGGTGGCGCGGCGTATTGCCAAGCGCTACCGCCTGATCTGTTTCGATGAGTTCCATGTGTCCGACGTGGCTGACGCCATGATTCTGTACCGGCTGCTGCTCAAGCTGTTCGAGCACGGCACGTCGTTCATCATGACGTCGAACTACGAGCCCAGCACGCTGTACCCGGATGGGCTGCACCGTGACCGTATCCTGCCCGCCATCAAGCTGATCCAGGAGCGGATGGACATCATGAACGTTGATGTCGGCACCGATTACCGTCGACGCAGCCTTGAGCAGGTGCGCCTGTACCTCACCCCCATCACCGCCAATACCAACGCTGAACTGCAGGCCATTTTTGACAGACTGCTGGATACTGCACCCATGAAGCCGGTGCTGACGGTGGAGAACCGTGAGATCAAGGCCGTGGCTTTGGGCGGCAGCATTGTCTGGTTCGACTTTGCCACGCTGTGCGGCGGTCCGCGTTCGCAGAACGATTATCTGGATCTGGCCAGCCGTTTCCAGACCGTGATTCTGTCGGATGTGCCCCGTATGGAGGCCCGTCATTCTTCCGAGGCGCGGCGCTTTACCTGGTTGATCGATGTATTCTACGATCACAAGGTAAAACTGGTGATCTCGGCTGAGTGCGAAGCCGACGAACTCTATACCCAGGGCCCTATGGCCAACGAATTTCATCGCACGGTATCGCGCATACTTGAAATGCAGTCGCGCGAATACCTGGATTCCGAGCGACGCGCTGCTGTCACGCTCTAGTCCCTCTTACTCATACTGAAGCGATTTATGAATACCCGAGTCCTGACAGGCATTACCACTTCCGGCACACCGCATTTGGGCAATTACGCCGGCGCCATCCGTCCATCCATACAGGCCAGCAAACAGCCTGGTGTGGACGCCTTTTATTTCATGGCCGATTACCATGCGCTCATCAAATGCGATGATCCGCAGCGTATTGCCCGTTCACGCCTGGAAATTGCGGCTACCTGGATCGCTGCCGGTCTGGATCCCGAAGTCGTCACTTTTTATCGGCAATCAGATATTCCGGAGATTCCCGAACTTTGCTGGATGCTGACCTGCGTTACTGCCAAGGGTCTGATGAATCGGGCCCATGCCTACAAGGCTGCCGTAGATCAGAATACCGCCAGGCAGCAGGAAGCCGATGACGGCATCACCATGGGGTTGTTTTCGTATCCTGTACTGATGGCGGCCGACATTCTGATGTTCAACGCCAACAAGGTGCCTGTGGGGCGCGATCAGATCCAGCACCTCGAGATGGCCCGTGATATTGGCCAGCGCTTTAACCACCTGTATGGGCAGGGCGAAGAGCTGTTCGTGTTGCCTGAAGTACAAATCGATGACGAGGTGGCAACGCTGCCCGGGCTTGATGGACGCAAAATGTCCAAGAGCTACGACAACACCATACCTCTGTTCGAGGGGGGAGCGAAAGGCTTGCAATCGGCGGTGATGCGTATCGTGACAGACTCACGTTTGCCAGGTGAGCCCAAAGATGCGGAAGGCTCGCATTTGTATACTTTGTATCGGGCATTTGCCACCGGATCAGACTCGGCGCAGTTCCGCAAAAGTCTGGAAGAGGGCATGGGCTGGGGCGATGCCAAGAAACAGCTGTGCAACCTGCTTGAAACACAGCTCGGCCCCATGCGCGAGCGCTACGCCGAGCTGATTGCGCGTCCGGACCTTATCGAAGACATTCTTCAGGCGGGTGCGGTCAAGGCGCGCCGCTATTCGCAGCCATTTATGGAGCGCCTGCGCGTAGCGGTTGGCTTGCGTACCTTGTCTGTTTCCGTGCCACAGACCGGTACGTCGGCACGAGCAAAGAGTAAAGGCAAGCAAGCGCGTTTTGTCAGCTTTCGCGACGAGGCGGGTCAGTTCCGTTTCCGCTTGCTCGGGGTCGACGGGCAGGAGTTGCTGCTGTCCGAAGGGTTTGCCGATCCGAAGTCGGCAGGTCAGGTCATGGGCCTGCTCAAGAGTCAGCCACTCGACAACTACACAACAGAAGACCAGGGTGTAGTAAGCCTGCGGGTTGATCAGGCATTAGTCTGCCAGTTCGATGCATCTTTGCTGCCCGAACTGCGCGAGGCAATCGCCGGCATGAACCAGGACTAGGGCTGCACTTTATTCGCAAGGGTCTGCGTGCAGGCCCAGCGATTCACATAGTGCCAGCAGCTCATCAGTCTGGTCGCGGAAAACAAGCACGACCTGGAAGTCGTTGGTATAGCTTTCGCCAAAGCTGATCAGACGGTATTTGTCGTGATGTTGCAGTAACTGCTGGTCCAGCCACTGGTAGAAATCGGAAACGCTTTCGAAGTCGTTGTTGTCGTACGGATAATCGGGCAGGGCGGGCTGCTCGAATGCTTCGATGATCTGTTCATGCAGCTCATCGACCGTGTCGGCGACTGCGAAATAGTCTTCCAGTTCTATGAACAGGATGAAGGCCATGACGCCGTTCGGGTCGTATTGCGCCACCTTGGCCGCGTCGGCGCCGTACTGTGTCCGCAGCGTTTTTTCCGGCTCAGTCTGCGCTTGCAGGCAAATATCGACAATGCGGCGGGTCTCGTGCTCGTCCATATCATCGCAGGACAGCAGGGTGACTACGCGGGCAAGCTGCTCTCCAATGGAGTCGTTGTTTGTATTCATGATCATTATTTCTTGAGCTTGGCAAAGGCGGCGGCCATGGCGCCAAGTCCTTCACCCTGACTGGATCGTTGGCCAGGTCGTGAATCATTGCGCCGGTTACCGTCGCGACGTCCGGCATTACCCGCTGTGCTGCCACTGCGACGTGCCGCCGGTGCGTCATCGTTCAGGCGCATGGTCAGGCCGATCCGCTTGCGGGCGGGGTCAACTTCCTGAACCTTGACCTTGACCATCTGGCCGACACGCACCACGTCACGTGGGTCTTTGACGAAAGTATCAGACAGGGCGGATATATGTACCAGGCCGTCCTGGTGCACGCCGACATCGATAAAGGCGCCAAAGTTGGCAACATTGGTCACCACGCCTTCCAGAATCATACCTTCGTGCAAATCATTGATGGTATTGACGCCTTCCTTGAACTGCGCGGTCTTGAATTCGGGTCGCGGGTCACGCCCGGGTTTTTCCAGCTCCAGGAAGATATCCCGGACGGTCGGCAGACCAAAGCGTTCGTCGGTGAACTCGCCGGGAGAAACACCCTTGAGTGCGCCGGGCTGACCCATGACCTGATGCGCGTCGCTGTTCATCTTCTTGAGGATGCGCTCGACCACGGCGTAGGCCTCAGGGTGGACAGCAGAGGCATCCAGCGGGTTCTCGCCGTTTGGCACGCGCAGGAAACCTGCAGCCTGTTCAAACGCCTTGTCGCCAAAGCGCGGCACCTTCATAAGCGTCTTCCGGTTGGGGAAGGCGCCGTTGCTGTCACGCCAGGCTACGATATTTCTGGCCAGTGTTGCATTCAGGCCAGACACCCGTGTCAGCAACGGGGCTGATGCGGTGTTGACATCGACACCTACCGCGTTGACACAGTCTTCGATAACGGTGTTCAGCGAGTGCGCCAGTTCGCGCTGGTTGACGTCATGCTGATACTGGCCCACGCCTATGGCTTTGGGTTCGATCTTGACCAGCTCGGCCAATGGATCCTGCAGGCGCCTTGCGATGGATACGGCTCCCCGCAGGCTGACGTCCATGTCGGGAAACTCCTGGGCAGCCAGCTCGGACGCCGAATAGACCGAGGCACCTGCTTCTGACACGATCACGCGGGTAAGTGCAAGTTCGGGAAACTTTGCCTGCAGGTCGATGACAAGCTTTTCAGTTTCGCGCGAGGCGGTGCCATTGCCGATGGCTACGAGGTCTATCTTGTGTTTTGCAATCAGGGCGGCAAGGGTATTGATGCTGCCTTCGCGATCGCGGCGTGGCTCAAATGGATAAATGGTGCTGGTTGCCAGCACTTTGCCGGTGGCGTCGATGGCAGCCACCTTGACGCCCGTGCGTATGCCCGGGTCCAGGCCCAGCACGGCCTTGGGGCCGGCCGGAGCAGCCAGCAGCAGATCTTTCAGGTTTGCGGCGAATACCCGGATGGCTTCCTGTTCCGCGGTATCGCGCAGGCGGCCGATAAGCTCGGACTCGAACGCGGTCAGCAGCTTGACCCGCCACGTCCAGCGGCAGACTTCGCCCAGCCAGCGGCCCCGTGGCGGGGCATCGATGGAAAACTCTGCGCCCACGCGCAGAAAGTTGGCAATGCGGCTGACGCAGGGGTGAGGTGTTTGCGCCTCGAGCTCGGCGTCCAGACCCAGACGGAGGTCGAGCACGCCTTGCTGGCGGCCACGCAGCAAGGCCAGAATACGATGTGATGGCAATGAGCGCAGTGCTTCGCTGAAATCGAACCAGTCACGGAAATTATTGCCTTCGTCTTCCTTGCCTTCGACAACCTTGGAATAGAGCAGGCCGGTGTTCCACAAGTGTTCGCGCATGTCTGCAAGCAGATCGGCATTCTCGGCGTAGCGTTCGGCCAGAATGTCGCGGGCACCGTCCAGCGCACCCTTTGCGTCGGTGATGGAAGCTTCCGGATTCAGATAGTTCAGTGCCAGTTCGGCCGGATCGCAGGCTGGATCAGCCAGTATCGCATCTGCCAGCGGCTCCAGGCCTGCCTCGCGCGCTATCTGCGCCCTGGTCCGCCGTTTGGGTTTGTACGGTGCGTACAGGTCTTCCAGGCGCTGCTTGGTATCGGCGCCGTTGATCTCTTGCGTCAGTTCGGGAGTCAGTTTGCCTTGCTGCCCGATGGATTCAAGTATGGCACTGCGGCGGCTTTCGAGCTCACGCACATAGATCAGCCGCACCTCCAGGGTGCGCAGCACTGTGTCATCCAGTCCGCCCGTGGCTTCCTTGCGGTATCGGGCAATGAACGGGACAGTGGAGCCGCTGTCCAGCAACTCGACGGTAGCGGCAACCTGGGCCGCGCGCACGCCAAGCTCATTGGCAAGCAGCGCAACGATGCGCTCGGAATCAACACCGGTCGAACTAGAGCCTGATAGGGGTGAAGCAGAATTCGTAGTCATGGGCACATAAAAAACAAGAAAGACGCGGGGCATTTTGCCACATTGGACCCTGGCAGGAAAAATTGCCGGGTATCATCTCATGTGGGCGTGCGCGGTGGACCGGCATACTTTACCCTTTTTGGCCTGGTGTTCTGCGGCCTTGCTTACTTTCTTTGCTTTTTTTGATGCTTTTGCAAGAACTTTCCGATATTTTTGGCGCCGATGGGCCCTTGGCACGAGCCGTTCCGGGCTACCGTCCCCGCAAGGCTCAACTGGAACTCGCCCAGGCGATAGAGGAAACCTTGAGCAATCATGCCACGCTCATTGCCGAAGCGGGCACTGGCACGGGCAAGACCTGGGCCTACCTGGTTCCGGCATTCCTTAGCGGCGGCAAGGTATTGGTCTCCACGGGCACCCGCACCTTGCAAGACCAGCTTTTCCGGCGCGATCTGCCGCGTTTGCGCAACGCGCTGGCCTTACCGATTACGGTGGCCCTGCTCAAGGGGCGTGGCAACTACGTCTGCCATTATCATCTTGATCGTCTGTCCGGCGACGAGCGGGCGCTGAAGTCCCGTTCCGAAATGGGCCAGCTGCGTCAGATTCAGGTATTTGCGCAGCAGTCCAAGACTGGTGACCGAAGTGATCTGCCTGCCGTACCTGAAGATGCCGATATCTGGAACCGGGTAAGTTCCACCCGTGAGAACTGTCTTGGGCAGGAATGCCCTTTTGTACGCGACTGCTTCGTGCTCAAGGCCCGGCGTCAGGCCCAGGACGCCGACCTGGTGGTTGTAAATCACGCCCTGTTCATGGCCGATCTGGCGTTGCGGGAAGAGGGCATTACCGATTTGCTGCCTGCGGTTGATATGGTGGTCTTCGACGAGGCGCATCAGTTGCCGGATATCGCCACGCGTTTTCTGGGTAGCAGTGTTTCATCCCATCAGTTGCTCGATCTGGCCCGTGCAACCGAAGCGGCGGGCCTTGCTTACGCCCGTGAATCCACCAACTGGAGCGAGGCGGGCAAGCGTATAGAGCAGGCCGCCCGCAATCTGCGCCTGGTGGCTGCACCCATCGAGAAGCTGCCCGGGCGTAAAGCCACCTTTCAGGCCATTCCGAATCCTGAGGAGTTTGACGCGGCCCTGGAAGAGCTGTTGGGAGTGCTCGATCACAGTATCAAGCTGTTGGGCGTGGTCAGCGAGAAGCATCCTGATCTTGCCGCAGTCAGCAAGACCAGTCTGGATTTGCGCAGCCGGCTTTATCAGTGGACCCAGCCCGACCGCCAGGGCCACAATGCGCTCCAGCCGGCGGTGGCCGACGCGCAGGCAGAGCACAGCAACGACAACCCCGATGCCGGAGCCGCGGTACGCTGGGTGGAGCACAGCCTGCATCACATGCGCCTGCATAGTGCGCCCTTGTCGGTTGCAAAGATTTTTTCACGTTATCGCAACCAGGAGCAGGCCTGGATACTGACTTCGGCGACCTTGTCGGTCAGGGGCGATTTTGGTCATTTCATGCGTCAGCTGGGCTTGTGGGATGCGCAAACCTTAAGTTGGGAGTCACCGTTTGACTACGGCACACAGGGCGTGCTGTACGTACCCAAGACCCTGCCGCTGCCTAACGACCGTTACTTTAACGAACGCTTTGTCGATGCCTTGATGCCGCTGATCAAGGTTTCTGCAGGCGGCGTGCTCGTGCTGTGCACCACCTTGCGTGCCGTGGATACCATTGCCGAGCTGTTGCAGGAACGTTTCGAAGACGAGGACATCGAGCGCTTGCTGTTGCGTCAGGGTGAAAGCTCGCGCGGGGCGCTGCTCGAGCGCTTTCGTGCCGGCAGCAACGCCGTGCTGGTCGGTAGCGCCAGCTTCTGGGAGGGTATAGATGTACCCGGAGACGCGCTGACGCTGGTTGCCATAGACAAGCTGCCCTTTGCGCCGCCCGATGATCCCGTGCTCGAGGCACGCCTGAATCTGTGCCGCAATCAGGGGGGCAATCCATTCATGGAGTATCAGCTGCCCGAGGCAGCAATTGCGCTCAAGCAGGGGGCAGGCCGGCTTATCAGGTCAGAACAGGATTGGGGCGTGCTGATGGTGGGCGACACACGCATGATAGACAAGCCTTATGGCCGCTTGCTGTGGCGCGGCCTGCCACCGTTCGCGCGTACGCGCGAATCAGGGCAGGCTGTGGAATTTCTGGTGAACAGGCACGCGGCTGGTTGATCAGAACCAGTTGATGGGGTTCCAGAGACTGCCGGAAGGTTCGTCCAGGCCTTGTTCGTATAGCTTGCTGTTGGGGAAGTTTTCATCGAGCACCCGTTTTGCATCATCGCGCAGCTCGGGCAGCTGTAGCTTGTCGTAGCAAAGCACCATGATGTACAGCGCCTTTTCCGCGGCAGGTACGCCCTGGAATTCAGTGATGACGGTTTGTGCCCGGTTGACGGCGGCCACGTAGGCGCCGCGCTCGTAGTAATAGCTTGCGACGTGCACTTCATTCTGCGCTATTGCGTTCACCAGCCAGGTAACCCGCTTTTTGGCGTCGGCGGTGTAACGGCTGTCGGGGTAGCGTGCAATCAGCTCGTTGAACGATTCATAGGATTCACGCAGGCCTTTCGGATCGCGCTCGCTGGGATCCTGGCGCGTGATATTCATGAACGAGGCGCTGGGTGGAGTAAAGGTAATCAGACCTTTCAGGTAAAGCATGTAGTCTGTACCTGCATGGTTGGGATACTGCTGCTGGAAGCGATCGATGGCCGCCAGCGCCTGCTCGGGTTCGCCGTCTTTCCAGTTGACGTAGGCCTGGTCAATAAGTGCCTGCTGGGCATATCCACCGAAGGGGTAACGAGCTTCGATTGCTTCCAGGCGTGCACGTGCATCGTTCCAGTTGCCGGCACTGATTTCGATGCGGGCATCTTCATAAAGGCGTTCAGCGCTCCAGCCGGTAGTGGGATCGACTTCAACCTTGGTTGAACTGCATCCGGCAATAAGGATGGCAGCCACGCAGGCGAACGCAACTTGCCCCAGACGGGTAAGGCTGGAAGAACGGGGTTGATTCAGATTGGTACGAGTCACAAAAAGACGTCCTTGGTGTTAGCATGCAGGCTGATTATATGATTTGTCGACATGACTGACACAGATATCACCAAAGAAAGTTCGGCGCAGGCCGGACCGCTTGAATTCCTGGTGCCATACAACGCCATGCCCGAGCGGCTTGACAAGGTTCTCGCACGGCTGATTCCCGAGCATTCCCGCAGCCGCCTGCAGGGGTGGATAGAAGCGGGTCACGTGCTGGTGAACGGCCAGCCCGGCCGGATCAGGCAAATGACCAATCCGGGCGATAAATTGCTTGTTCAGGAACAAACGCCTCCTGAAGCGCAGTCGTTTGTACCTGAAGATATCGCGTTTCAGGTAATTCAGGAAAGTCCCGACTGGATCGTCGTGAACAAGCCTGCCGGCCTGGTTACGCATCCGGGGGCGGGAAACTGGAGCGGTACTTTGCTTAATGGTTTGCTTTACCGCTACCCCGAACTGGCAACGGTAGCCCGCGCGGGTATTGTGCACAGGCTCGACAAAGACACTTCGGGTCTGCTGGTCGTAGCGCGCCATGAAAAAGCACAAACCCAGCTGATCAGGCAACTGCAGGCGCGTACCGTAAGCCGCGAGTACTGCGCGCTGGTGCATGGTGTGCTGAACCGCTCGGGCAGCGTTGAGCTTCCCATAGGGCGCGACGCCAGGGTGCCGGTACGCATGTCGGTAGAGCATCCTGTTGCCCCCAAGCCTGCCATTACCCATTACACACCCGTGCGCACCGGCCTTCTTGACGATATGCACGTGACCGAGGTGACTTGCAGGCTGGAAACCGGTCGCACGCACCAGATACGGGTGCACATGGCGAGCTTGCGTCACGCTTTGGTGGCCGACACGCTATACGGCGGCAAGGCCCTGGGTGGCGCCACGCGCCAGATGCTGCATGCACGCGCACTCAGCTTTGATGATTACGGCAGTGGGCAGCGTGTGTCATTCATGGCGGCGCTGGCCGAGGATTTCCAACAGGTCATGGACGGCGTTGCATGGAGCACCTGAACGAAGCTGCGCTGCCGACAGTGACGGGCGAGCCCTGGCATGGGGTGCGGTATTTTTGCACGACCCGTCAAGGAGGTTGCAGTGCCGGCCCATGGGCCTCACTGAACCTGGGTACCCATGTGGGCGATGACGGCGCGGCGGTCAGCAGCAACCGGCAACGTTTGAGTGCCTTATTGCCCGGCGAGCCGGTCTGGCTGACTCAGGTCCATGGGGTTGATGTCCTGGATGCCGATCAGCTTGAGGCAGAGGTGCGGTCAGGGGGGGCTCCGACTGCTGACGCTGCTGTCACATTGCAGGCCAATCGTGTCCTGGCGATCATGACTGCAGATTGCCTGCCGGTCGTGCTGGCTTCTGCCAACGGCCGTGCTCTTGGCGTTGCCCATGCAGGCTGGCGCGGCCTGGCGGATGGTGTACTGGAAAATACATTGCAGGCCTTGCGTGAACGTGCGCCGGGCAATGTTTCCTGGCGTGCCTGGATAGGCCCGGCCATAGGCCCCGCCAGTTTCGAGGTGGGTGATGATGTCCATGCTGCCTTTGTGGATAAGGATCCCGACGCAGCGCCGTTCTTTGTTCCGAAAGCCGAACAGGGCAAGTGGCTGGCCGATCTGCCAGGATTGGCCCGGTTACGGCTGCGCAAGGCAGGTGTGGGCACGATAGAACTAAGTAATGCATGCACTTTTAATCAGGCTGAAACTTATTTCTCGTATCGTCGTGATGGTGTGACAGGGCGTATGGTGACCCTGGCCTGGCTCGTCGATCAGGACAGGTGCAAACCCGATAGCGACTTACCCTGATTGACACCATTTCAAATGACATCCACCATTCAGATCAAGCGTTGAGATTTTGTAAGGTGCATGTATCGTGAGTAATCCGCTTCCTAAAGAATGGCCGGTTCCGGTAAGCATAGCGCCTGAAAAACTTGCTGAAATACAGGCAGAGTTTGCGCGCGAATGGTTGCGTATCGCCGAAAGTGCGAATCAGGGCGAGCTTGCTCCACCCACCGATCGCCGTTTCGGTTCGGCTGCCTGGGCAGCCAATCCCGCGGCCTTGCTGGCCGCTCATACCTATTTGCTGTCGGCCAAAACCATGAATCAAATGGTAGACGCTCTTGAGGTCAGCGAGCCCGTACGCAATCGTCTGCGCTTTTCCACCATGCAATGGATAGAAGCCGTCTCGCCGACCAACTTCATGGCGACCAATCCCGATGTTCAGCAGGCTTTGATTCAAAGCGACGGCCAGTCATTGCGCAAGGGTATGGAAAATCTTTTCCAGGACCTTCAAAAGGGCCGGCTCAGTCAAACCGACGAAACCAAGTTTGCAATCGGCGAGAACGTCGCCGTTACACCTGGCTCGGTGGTGTACCAGAACGAACTCATGCAACTGATCCAGTATGCGCCGGCCACCGACCAAGTGCGCAAGGTGCCGCTGTTGCTTGTGCCACCCTGCATCAACAAATACTACATTCTTGACCTGCAGCCGCAGAACTCGTTTGTCAGGTATGCGGTCGAGCAGGGCTACACCGTGTTTCTGGTTTCCTGGCGCAATCCTCTCGACACCGACCGCGACGGCATCGACAAGGCCACGTGGGCCGATTACCTGCAGCACGGGGTGCTCCAGGCCATTGATGTTGTCTGCGCAGTGTCCAGGCAGAAGCAAATCAACGCCCTTGGGTTCTGCGTCGGTGGTACCTTGCTTGCTTCGGCCCTGGCATTGGCGCATGCGCAGGGCAAGGATCCCGTCAGTTCACTTACCTTGCTCACCACGCTGCTCGATTTCGAAGACACCGGCGTACTCGACGTTTTCGTCGACGAACTGCAGGCCCGGATGCGCGAAACCCAGATAGGCAATGGCGGCCTCATGACGGCGCGTGAACTTGGCACCACGTTCTCCTTCCTGCGCCCTGGCGAGCTGGTCTGGAACTATGTTGTGGGTAACTACCTGAAAGGCGAGGCACCTCCCGCATTCGACCTTCTGTACTGGAATGCCGACGGTACCAATCTTCCTGGTCCTTTCTTCACCTGGTACTTCCGCAATACTTATCTGGAAAACAACCTGAAGGTGCCCGGACGCGTCCACATCGACGGCCATCCATTAAACCTCGGCACGCTGGCCATGCCGTCCTATATATACGGATCGCGCGACGACCATATCGTTCCGTGGCGTTCTGCGTATGCCAGCAGCAATATTTTGCAAGGCCCATTGCGCTTCGTGCTGGGCGCATCAGGCCATATAGCGGGGGTTATCAACCCACCGGCGAAGAAGCGCCGTTGCTACTGGACGCACGACGCTTCAACCCAACCTGGGGTAGCGGCCGTTAATCCAGACTCCTGGCTGCACGGCGCTACCGAGCATCCGGGCAGCTGGTGGCCCGACTGGTCTGCGTGGCTGGCAACGCATTCGGGGGATTTGGTACGGGCGCCGGCCAAACCAGGCAACACACGCTACACGCCTATTGAAGACGCACCCGGAAGCTACGTTAAGTTGCGGGCGCAATAAAACACAGTTCTAAGGAGAACACTATGAGCGGTAAACTTGCTTACGTAACCGGGGGCATGGGGGGTATAGGCACATCCATTTGCCAGCGGCTGGCAAAAGATGGCTATGTGGTCGTGGCAGGTTGCGGGCCCAGCCGAAACTACAAGCAATGGCTCGATGAGCAGGCCGCGCTGGGCTACAAGTTCCACGCTTCGGTCGGCAATGTCGCCGATTGGGATTCCACGGTACAGGCGTTTGAAAAGATCCGCAGTGAACTGGGGCCAATCGATGTGCTGGTCAATAACGCAGGCATTACCCGCGACGGGCTGTTTCGCAAAATGAGCCACGAAGACTGGCGCTCGGTCATCGACACCAACCTGAACAGCCTGTTCAATGTCACCAAGCAGGTCATTGAAGACATGGTCGATCGCCAGTGGGGGCGTATCATCAATATCAGTTCGGTCAACGGTCAAAAAGGGCAGTTCGGTCAAACCAACTACTCCACGGCAAAGGCGGGCATACATGGCTTTACCATGGCATTGGCCCAGGAAGTTGCCAGCAAGGGCGTAACGGTCAATACTGTTTCTCCGGGTTATATTGGTACCGATATGGTTCGTGCGATACGTCCCGATGTACTTGAAAAAATCGTTGCTACCATACCTGTCAAGCGTTTGGGAGCACCCGAGGAAATCGGGTCCATCGTGGCATGGCTGTCTTCCGACGAAGCGGGGTTTGCCACGGGGGCTGACTTCTCATTGAATGGCGGCCTGCATATGGGCTAACAGGGCTTTGCCCGGCTGTCTGATTTTCCTGTTTCACCTACTTGGTATCCGGCCTTTAAATTCATGACGCAATCTCAAGCCAACACGACAACCCGCCTTATCAAAAAGTATCCGAACAGGCGACTTTACGACACGCGCACCAGCGCATACGTTACCTTGGCCGATGTCAAGCAGCTGGTGCTTGATTGCGAAGAGTTTCAGGTTGTCGATGCCAAGTCAGGTGACGACCTGACGCGCAGCATCCTGCTGCAGATCATCCTCGAGGAAGAGAGCGGAGGCATGCCCATGTTCTCGCCCACCGCGCTTTCGCAAATCATTCGTTTCTATGGCCATGCCATGCAGGGTGTCATGGGTTCCTATCTTGAAAAGAACATCCAGGCTTTCATGGATATCCAGGATCGCATGGCTGATCAGTCCAAGAGCATGTACGGAAGCCAGTTCGGGCCCGAGGCCTGGGCGCAGTTCATGAATGTGCAGTCGCCCGTCCTGCAGAACATGATGAATAACTACGTTGATCAAAGCAAGAATCTGTTCGTGCAGATGCAGGATCAGATGCAGGACCAAACCCGCAATATATTTTCGGTGTTTCCGTTTAATCCAGTGCCACCTAAAGATAAAAAAGAATAAGGCCTTACTTCAGGTCCAGGGGGTGTTGTCTGAAAGGGCTGTGCGCCGCCAGCTCATCAAGATAGGCATCAACTGCCGGCGTTTCGTGTCCCAGGTAATCATCGATGGCCCGGGCATAGCGGTCATCGGCAATCCAGTGCGCCGAGCAGGTCCTGGTCGGCAGCATGCCGCGCGAAAGCTTGTGTTCGCCCTGGGCCCCGCCTTCGAATACCGACAGATTGCGAGCTATGCAAAACTCTATGCCTTGCATGTAACAGGTCTCGAAATGCAGGCCTGAAACAAACCGCAAGCTGCCCCAATAGCGCCCGTACAAGGTTTGCTCGTCACGAATGTTTAGTGCGGCGGCTATGGGCTGGCCGTCCTGTTCAGCCAGCACGATTACCATGCATTCCGAATTGCAGGCGTACAGGGCCTGAAAAAATGCCAGGTTCAGGTACGGAGTTTGGCCATGCTCAAGGTAGGTCTGGGCGTAGCAGCGGTAGAAGAATGCCAGTATTTCTTCGGTGATCTGGCTGCCTTCCAGCCATCTGAACCCTACCCCTGCCTGAGCGACCTTTTTCTTGTCCTGCTTCAGCTTCTTTCTTTTCTGCTGGTTCAGGCTGTGCAGAAAGGCATTGATGTCTGCATAGTTCTGATTGGTCCAGTGAAACTGAACGCTGTATCGAAACAGGAAGCCTGCTTCAGCAAGAGCGGCGTGCTCGGCCTCCGAAGGAAAAAGTATATGCAGTGAAGATAATTTGTTCTGCCGGCAAAGATCGATGGCTTGTCTGGCCAGCAACACTTTATCTTCGTGGCTGGCGGCCAGCAGGCGGGGGCCGGTGACCGGGGTGAACGGGATAGCTGCGAGCAGTTTGGGATAATAAGGCAGCCCGTTGCGCTCAAAGGCGTGGGCCCATGCCTGATCGAATACATATTCGCCACGTGAATGGTATTTTAGATACAGTGGCATGGCACCGGCCAGCACGTCATCACGGAACATCAACAGATACTGAGGCGCCCAGCCTGTATCAGGTCTTGCGCAGCCGGTCTTGTCCAGTGCAAGAAGGAAGGCATGCTGGACAAAAGGCTGCCGGCCGGCGACCAATTGATTCCAGTCATCGGGGTTGATGTCTTCTATGTGCTGGGCGAGTTTGAAAGTAACTGGCAAGACGGTCTGGCTGGTTTGGTTGATGTCATGGGGAGTGTAGTGCATGGGAGCAAAAATACCGGTGACGGTCATATCCGGTTTTCTGGGTAGTGGCAAAACGACCTTGCTCAACCGTCTGTTGAATGGTGAGCCGGGGTCCGGTGCCGGGAGTGATGCCGGGCGCACGGTGGTATTGATCAACGAGTTGGGCGATGTACGCCTGGAGCACGAGCGATTCCGACAGCTCAGCGATCGTGTCGTGTTGCTGGAGTCGGGCTGTATCTGCTGTGCTGTGCGCGGGGATCTGGTTGACGCCCTGCGCCAGATGTTTCTTGATGCCCTGTACAAAAGGATTCCACCATTTTCCAGAATTCTGCTCGAGACGACCGGCCTGGCGGATCCAGCGCCTGTGATGTATACCCTGCAATACGAGCGCTTCCTGGCTGATCGCTATGTTTACGCCGGCTGCATCACAGTAGTTGATGCCGTGCATGGCATGGCGCAATTACAACTGCACCCCGAGGCTGTGCAGCAGGCCGTTCTTGCTGATGTATTGCTTCTGAGTAAAACCGATGTGACCAATAATGAAGAAACCCTGGCCTTGCAACAAGAGCTGCAGCGCCTGAATACATCGGCTGCCACGCTGACGACGCATGTGCAGCCCGGTCTGGATGCTTTGCTCGACATGGCTGCGCAAGCGCCATGGCATAAGGCTGGTCAGAGGTCGATGTGGTCGGGGCAGGCTATGGGGCCACGCGGCGGGCATGCTGCGGTGAACGTGCTCACCCTGGCATGGGCGCAGCCTTGGGGCCGCGCGCAAGGCGTGCGCGGATTGACCAGGCTGCTGGAAGCCATGGGTACAGGACTGTTGCGCCTGAAGGGCAGGGTGCAGTTCGAGGGCGAGCAGCATGCCAGCGCCGTGCATGCCGTTCACCAGCATTTATATCCGCTGCAGGAAATTATCAATGCGCAGCCGGTGTTCCCTCAGGAAGATGGTGCATCGGTGCTGTTGTTTATCTTCCGGGGGCTCGAGGCCGCCACGGTTCTGGCGCAGATACAGGCCTCGTTGCCGCATGGGGGGCGGGTGTTGTCGTCTGGTGGCAACTTTATCCAGTGAATTGTTGCATTGCCCGCCTGCAGGTGGTGTAATAACGGCATTACTGCCGCCGGGCTGCGTTACAGTTTTTCAAATGTAATGTCCCTTGTCTGTTCAGGCTTGTTTTAGCAAGACCAAACATGCAGCGCCTGTCGGCCAGGCCCGTGATGACTCCAGTTTCTCCGGCCGCCGCACTATAAATTGAATAATCTTTAGACACGCGTCTTTTGCGCATGACAGCTTGCCTCCCATCAGGCGGACGGCATCCCTGGCAGGCATAAAGGTGCTTGAATCACATATTTCATTGCTGTTTGCCGCAGGTTCGCGATCCGGTGCCGGGTCCAGTCATACTCGAAGGCGTCAAATAGTTTCCTGAAACAGGAAGAATGGCTTATCTCTTGCATCCATCTTGCATGGACCACACACACGAGTTGCATCGGAACTCTGTACGCACACGTCATGGCTATGCAGGCCACGCCGGCGTGATGGCGTCGCGTGGTGTGCCGGCGGCAGGTGGGGCGGGTGTTTTGCTTGCGGTTTGTGCCCAGGCCCGACAAGGCGGTACTTATGGGCACGCGCGTTTGACCAAATCGCGTTTGACCAAATCATTTGACGCACAAATGAAAATGGGTCAATTGCCTGTAGCAATTGACCCATTCGTAAATCTGGTTGCGGGGACAGGATTTGAACCTGTGACCTTCGGGTTATGAGCCCGACGAGCTGCCAGACTGCTCCACCCCGCGTCTGAAGAAAAGAATATTAACCTACATAAATGTTTTATGCAACTTTAAGGCAGTTTTGCTACATTGATGACTGAATCAGAGATCATTCGAGTGCTTGAAACGGCACTGCTTTGCGCCGATCAGCCCATGCCGCCGGCCGAGCTGCGCAAATTGTTCGGACCCGACGAAATTTCGTCGGATGACATACGCCGCTGTCTGGAACAGCTGCAGCAGGACTGGAGTGAAAAGGGTCTTGAGTTGCTTGCTTTGTCCAGTGGCTGGAGATTTCAAAGCCGCCCCGAGATGCAACGCTATCTGGCCCGGCTGAATCCGGAAAGACCGCCAAAATATTCGCGTGCCGTCCTTGAAACCTTGGCCATCATTGCCTGGCGCCAGCCAGTCACGCGGGGTGATATAGAAGATATACGAGGGGTGACTGTCAGCTCGCAGATTGTTCGCACGCTTGAAGATCGCGGCTGGATAGAGGTGCTTGGCTATCGCGATGCGCCAGGACGGCCGGCCCTGTTGGGCACGACGCGGCAGTTTCTGGACGACCTGGGTCTGAAGACGCTTGATGAATTGCCCGCCCTTGAGTCCCAGGATGGGGTGGTCGCATTGGCTGGGCTGGAGTTCGAGGAAATTCCTGCTGACGAGGTGGCCGCTGACGGGCCCGCAGCAGATGAGTCGCAAGAGCCCGGACCGTCGGAAATAGAAGAGATTGAAACGGAGTACCTAAAAGAAAATGACTGAAATAAATAAAGAAACAGAGGCGCATGCGGATGACGCCCAGGTTTCGGCCGGTTCGGAGCCGTCCGACCAGGAAAAAGCCGCTGCGCCACGCGGTCGGGGGCGCAAACTAAGGACGCCGTTTCGCCGTCGGCGTGGTGATGATTCCGCCGACAGCCCTGCCGAAACACAGACCCAGGCCGGGGCTGAGTCTGCTTCGGGCGAGATGGTGCAAGTTTCGGACCAGACTGACGACATGACTGCTGCGGCCAAGCCGCGTCGTAATACGCGCCGCCGCAAGACGCCGACAGCTGCGGCGACGCCGGACGTGGCTCAGGAAGCAGGGAAGCCCGTGCGAGAGCGTCGTCCGCGTGCTGAAAAAAATACCGAAAGCGAGAAAGAAGCCGAGCAGGCGCTGGCTTATCTGGATAACACGGCGCCGATTTCACAGCGCCTGGATAAATATCTGAACAGCGATGCGCTGACCCCCAAATTGCATAAGGTTCTGGCCGATGCGGGTGTGGGGTCGCGCCGGGAAATGGAAGAGTTGATTATTGCCGGACGTGTTTCGGTCAATGGCGAGCCTGCCCACATAGGACAGCGTGTTGGCGCCAATGACCAGGTTCGTGTCAACGGGCGGCCTGTTGTGCGACCCAACGCGAAGAAGCCACCGCGCATCATCCTGTATCACAAGCCCGCCGGCGAGATTGTCAGCCATGATGACCCCGAAGGGCGTGCCACCGTGTTCGCCCGCCTGCCCAAGATACGGGTCGGCAAATGGTTGTCTGTTGGGCGCCTCGATCTGAACACCGAAGGGTTGCTTATCCTGACTACATCCGGTGATCTGGCCAACCGTCTGATGCACCCGCGTTATGGTGCCGAGCGTGAATACGCCGTCAGGGTACTGGGTGAGCTTGCCGATGACCAGAAAGCGAATCTTCTGAAAGGTATCCAGCTTGACGACGGTCCCGCCCAATTCGGTTCCCTTGACTATCTGGGTGGGGAGGGCAGCAATCGCTGGTATCGCGTTACGTTGAAAGAAGGGCGCAATCGGGAAGTCCGTCGCATGTTCGATGCTGCCGGCGTAACCGTCAGTCGTCTTATTCGTACCCGCTTTGGCGAAGTTGTGCTGCCGCGCAATTTGCGCCGCGGGCGTTGGGAAGAGCTCGACGGCTCTTTGGTTACTGCGCTGATGCTGCAGCTGGGGCTGTTGCGCGAAGATGATTCCGACGAGTCATTCGGTTCGGGGCGTGAGCGCCAGCCCATGTCTCACGACAGTGCCTTGCCTCCGGGTTTTGGTACGCTCGAGCGTAATGGCATGAACGGCGCCAAGGTCAGCCGGCGTGGCAAGCTGTCCGGAGGACGCTCACAGCGCGCACCTGCTGCAGAAGCCTATCCCTCTGATCCTTACGGTACTGGGCTGACTATCAGTGGTGGTCTGGCCAATGGGCATCCGGGTGGTGGCCGTGGCAAGGGCGGTGCTGCAAAAGGCGGCAACAAGGCCGGAGCAAGCCGGGCCGGAAACCAGAACAAAACAGACGGACGCAAGCGCAAGCCTGCAGAAGCCTCGCAAGGCGCCAATGAGGCTCGGCCTGACGGCAGTGCCGGCAATCACCGCCGGCGCGGTCCGGGAGCGCGTCCGGCCAAGCAGGGTGGGGCCAAGCCTGCATCCCGCGCCTCGCGTGGCGCGGGCAAGTCCCGATCCGCCGGGTCCCGCGGACGCTCCGGCACAGCGCGCGGTGATGACTGGCAGCCTCGCGGTGCTTCGGCGCACGAGTCTCATTTGGGCAAGCTGGGCGGCAATCGCAGTCGTTAAACGGGTGGGTCAGGGCAAAATGCCCGGCCCCATGTTGCTTTTTTTATGTAAGGCCTAGACATAGCAGGAATTTTTCTGAATCTCTGTTAGAATGTAGGGCTTTACAGCTATATTGTTTTTGCTACGCGTGCCGGCGTTTTTTGATGTTGGCAGTTGGCGGGTTGCCAGGCAGTGGTGTTTCTGGGCCGTGTTGCTGCTGTGCGGCGGTCGGCCTGTTTGCTTTGGTTAACAATGTTAGCGGCACATTTTTGAATGCGCCTGGGTAGGCAAGCGGTGGCAAAAATTCTGCGCGGTAAGCGCGGTGTTTGGCGCGATTGCTGGCTGCAGGTGTAACAGTGGGCTGGCGTACAGCCCATTTTTTTTTGGATTTTATGGCAGATATATTCGCACTGACACAAGAAGCCATTGCCGGCCTGGATGTCGAGCTTGTCGACGTTGAGCGTGCGCCGCTTGGGCTCTTGCGCGTCACGATCGATCGCCCCGGCGGGGTGCGCATCGAGGACTGCGAGCAGGTTTCAAAACATTTGTCGCGCGTATTCGAAGTTGAGAATATCGACTACAAGCGTCTTGAAGTGGGTTCGCCCGGCATTGATCGCCCGCTGAATCGAATCGCTGATTTCATTCGATTCGCCAATGAACGTGTCGAGATCAAGCTGCGTACAGCCATTGATAATCGCAAGGTATTCGTGGGCACGCTTCGTGTTCCTGATACTGCAACTTCCGATCCGTCTGCGAATCCGGTGTTTGGCCTTGAGCTTGATGCAGGCTCGGGCAAAGAGCAGGTACTTGACTTTACCTTCGACGACGTTGATCGTGCAAAACTGGATCCCATTCTCGATTTCAAGGGTAATAAGCGATGAGTCGCGAAATTCTTTTGTTGGTTGACGCCTTAGCGCGTGAAAAAAACGTAGGCCGCGAGGTCGTTTTCGGCGCGCTCGAAAACGCTTTGGCGTCTGCCATGAAAAAGCGTTTCAAGGAAGACGCCGATATCCGGGTCACCATTGACCGCATGACCGGCGAGCACGAAGGGTTTCGTCGCTGGCTGGTTGTTCCCGATGATGCAGGCCTGCAAGAGCCTGATCAGCAAGAGCTGTATTCCGATGCACAAGACATCGTACCTGGCATCGAGGTTGGTGAATACATCGAAGAGGAGCTCGAGCCCGAGGAATTTGGTCGCATAGGGGCTCAGGCAGCCAAACAGGCCATACTTCAGAAGATTCGTGATGCCGAGCGCGAGCAGGTGCTGAACGACTTCCTCGAGCGCGGTGAAAATATTGTTTCGGGCACCGTCAAGCGCATGGATAAAGGTGATGCCATCATCGAGACAGGCAAGATAGAAGCCCGTCTGCCGCGCTCGGAAACCATACCCAAGGAAAATATCCGCGTGGGTGACCGGATTCGTGCCTGGGTCCTGAAGGTGGATCACACTGCGCGGGGCCAGCAAGTCATTCTGTCGCGTACCGCACCCGATTTCATCCGTCAGCTGTTCGACAACGAGGTGCCTGAAATCGAACAGGGCCTGCTTGAAATCAAAGCGGCTGCCCGTGATCCCGGTGTGCGTGCAAAGATTGCCGTGGTTGCATACGACAAACGCATTGATCCCATCGGTACTTGTGTGGGCATGCGTGGTTCGCGTGTTACTGCAGTGCGCAACGAGCTGGGTGGTGAACAGGTTGATATCGTGCTGTGGGCCGAGGATCCGGCCGAGTTCGTGATTGGCGCCCTGGCGCCGGCACATGTCGAGTCCATCGTGGTCGACGAAGACAAGCACGCCATGGATGTCGTCGTTGATGCCGAGAACTTGCCCAAGGCCATCGGAGCGCGGGGGCAGAACGTGCGCCTGGCGTCCGAGCTTACCGGGTGGCAGATCAACATCATGACGCCCGAAGAGAATCAGAATCGCCAGGAAGAAGAGCGTGCCGAACTGCGCCAGGCCTTCATCAGCAAACTTGACGTCGACGAGGAAGTTGCCGACATCCTTATCGACGAGGGTTTCACTGGTCTGGAAGAAATCGCTTACGTTCCTTTGCAGGAATTGCTCGAGATCGAAGCCTTCGATGAAGACACGATCAACGAGTTGCGCACCCGTGCACGCAACGCCTTGCTCACAGAGGCTATCGCTCAGGAAGAGCGTGTCCAGACCGTGGCGCAGGAACTGATCGAAATCGAAGGCATGACCCCGGAGCTGGTTGCGAAACTGGCTGAAAACGAGGTCCTTACCCTTGATGATCTGGCCGAGCTGGCAACAGACGAACTGTCGGAAATCTCCGGTCTGTCCGAAGATGAAGCCAGCCAGATGATTATGCGGGCGCGAGCTCACTGGTTCGACGACGAGGCCTGACAAGCATGCCGAACCCTTTGAGTATATTTATTGAAAAATAGTAGTAGCAAGCAAGAGAGAGTCGAATGCCGAGTAACACCGTCGCCCAGTTCGCTGTTGAACTGAAAATGCCATCGAACGTACTGCTGGAGCAGTTGCGTTCCGCTGGCGTTGAACTCAAGTCGGTTGACGATGCCGTCACTGACGCGGATAAGGCGAAGCTCCTTGAGTCGTTGCGTCGTGCCCATGGTGGGAACGAGGGCAAGAAGATCACCCTGACTCGTCGTCAGACTTCCGAGATTCGGCAGGCTGACGGCTCGGGGCGTTCGCGCACAATTCAAGTAGAGGTGAGAAAGAAACGTGTGTTCGTCAAGCGCGATCCCGCCGAGCTGATCAACGAGGCCGCCCGTGCCGAGGCCGCCGAAGCGGAACAGGATGCTGTCGCAGAGGCCGCCACGCCCGATACGCCTGTAGTCACGCCAGACAGCACGCCTGCAGCAGAAGTGCATGCGCCTGCCGATCAACAGGCTTCCGTCACCGAGTCCGAAGCATCGACGCCTCCTGCCAGTGCCGAGCCAGCCCCCGAGGCTGTCGAGCCGACGCCAGAGCCGACTGAACCTGGCGCTAAGGCTGAAGCCCAGCCCGAAGCACCAGTTGCCGCGGAGCCCGAGCAATCAGTCAAGCCCGAGCCCGTCGAGCCTGCTCCGGCCGCCGAAGAACCGGCTGCAGCACAGCCCGAGCCAGTTCCCGAGGCTCCTGCTGAAAAGCCGGCTGAGCCGGCAGTCGAACCCAAGGCCGAAGCTGACGCCGGCGAAACCACACCGGCAGCTGCCAAGCCAGAGGCACGTCCCGGCAAGGCAGCCTCCCGTCGTGCGCCGGCTGTCGATCCGGATCGCGAGCGTGCTCGTCGCGCAGCAGAAGCCGAGGCTGCAGCACTGCGCGAGATGCTCAGCCGTCCCCGCAAGGTTCTGAAAGCGCCCGAGCCCGAGGCAGGCAATCTGTCGGGTACCTTGCATAAGCCGGCCGGTTCCAAGGGCGCCAAGAAAGATGGCAAGCCCGGTGAGGTCAAGAAGGTTATCAAGGCAGCCGAAGTATCCTCTTCCTGGACCGACGACAGTGGTCGCAAGAAGCCTGCCGCTAAGGCTGATGCACCGCCTGCAGGTCCCAGCCGTGATGGCTGGCGTGCGGGTGGCAAGGCAGGCAAGGGCGGCAAAGGCAATGCCCGTGGCCGTGGTCGCAATGCCCAGCCAGAGCGCAAGGAAGTACAGCCGGTCGAGTTTATCGCCCGCGAAGTTCACGTGCCTGAAACCATTTCCGTGGCTGATCTTGCACACAAGATGTCCATCAAGGCCTCTGAGGTCATCAAGCACTTGATGAAGCTTGGTCAAATGGTCACGATCAACCAGGTGCTCGACCAGGAAACGGCCATGATCGTGGTCGAAGAACTGGGTCATACGGCTATTGCCGCCAAGCTCGACGATCCGGAAGCCTTCCTCGAAATAGCGGAAGGTCCGGAAGCCGAACTGCTGCCTCGCGCACCGGTGGTCACCGTCATGGGTCACGTAGACCACGGCAAGACATCGCTGCTCGACTATATCCGTCGCACCAAAGTGGCATCGGGCGAAGCGGGCGGTATTACCCAGCATATTGGTGCCTACAACGTCAAGACCGAGCGTGGCATGGTCACCTTCCTTGACACGCCCGGACACGAAGCTTTTACGGCCATGCGTGCTCGTGGTGCCCAGGCAACCGATATCGTGATTCTGGTTGTGGCCTCCGATGACGGCGTCATGCCGCAAACCAAAGAGGCCATCCATCACGCCAAGGCGGCGGGTGTGCCCCTGGTTGTCGCCATTACCAAAATAGACAAACCCGACGGCAATGCAGAGCGGGTCAAGCAGGAATTGCTCGCAGAAGAGGTCGTACCTGAAGAGTACGGCGGTGATGTTCCCTTCGTGGGCGTCTCGGCCAAAACAGGCGAAGGCATTGATTCCCTGCTGGAAAACGTATTGCTGCAAGCCGAAATCCTTGAGCTGACCGCACCGGTGGATGCGCCGGCCAAGGGTATCGTGGTCGAGGCGCGCCTCGACAAGGGTCGCGGTCCTGTTGCAACCATCCTGGTGCAAAGCGGTACGCTTAACCGTGGCGATGCGGTGCTCGCAGGAGCCAGCTTCGGCCGCGTTCGTGCCATGCTTAATGAAAACGGCAAGCCTGTGAACAGTGCTGGTCCTTCCATGCCGGTTGAAATCCAGGGCCTCACCGAGGTTCCGGCCGCCGGTGATGAAGTCATTGCCATGGCCGACGAGCGCAAGGCCCGTGAAATCGCCCTGTTCCGTCAAGGCAAGTTCCGCGACGTCAAACTGGCCCGTCAGCAGGCAGCCAAGCTTGAGTCCATGTTCGAGAATATCGGCGAAGGTGTACAAACGCTCGCGCTTATCATCAAGACCGATGTGCAGGGTTCCCAGGAAGCTCTGGTGCAGTCCCTGATCAAGCTGTCCACCGACGAGGTCCGGGTGCAGGTAGTGCACGCGGCTGTGGGTGGCATCTCGGAAAGCGACGTCAACCTGGCGATTGCTTCGCATGCCGTGGTCATAGGCTTTAACGTCCGTGCCGAGCAAAGTGCCAAGAAGCTGGCCGAGCACAACGATATCGATCTGCGTTACTACAACATCATTTACGATGCGGTAGATGACGTCCGCAACGCTCTGTCCGGCATGCTGGCTCCCGAGAAACGCGAGGAAGTCATTGGCATGGTCGAAATCCGCGAGGTCTACAACGTTTCGCGCGTGGGCAATATTGCGGGTTGTATGGTTACCGACGGGGTTGTGCGCCGCGATTCCCAGGTGCGTCTGCTGCGCAACCACGTTGTGCACTGGACAGGCCACATCGATTCGCTGCGTCGCTTCAAGGACGACGTCAAGGAAGTCAAGTCGGGCTTTGATTGCGGTATTACCCTCAAGAACAATAATGATATCGAAATCGGCGACCAGCTCGAGATCTTCGAAATCAAAGAAATTGCCCGGACACTGTAATCAATATGGGTCGTCACAAGTCCAAACCAAATCCGGGGCGCAACACCCGGCTGGCCGACCAGATCCAGAAGGATCTGGCCAGCTTGATTCAGCGCGAAATCGATGTGTCGCGCGCCGGACTCATCACCCTGACCTCTGTTGACCTGTCTGCCGATTACGCGCACGCCAAGGTGTATTTCAGTGTGCTGGGCGCCGAGCCCGAGGTCGCGACCGCAGCCCTGACCGAGAAAGCTGGCTGGCTGCATTCCCTGCTGTTCAAGCTGCTGCACATTCATACCGTGCCGACCTTGCGCTTCATCCACGATGATCAACTCGCGCGCGGCATAGAGCTGTCACAACTAATAGACCGGGCCAATCGCCCCCAGGTTGAACCTTTCAAGCCCTCGGAACCCGAGGACCCCGACGAACAGCCCTAAGAGGCTGTCGTTTTTTCATGGATTTATAAACGATGGCTTCCCGACGCGGGCAGTTGCTCGATGGTGTCCTGTTGCTGGACAAACCGGAAGGTTTGTCGAGTAATCACGCCTTGCAACGAGCCAAAAGAGCCCTGGATGCGCGCAAGGCCGGACATACCGGCACGCTGGATCCCTTTGCGACCGGACTGCTGGTTTGTTGTCTGGGCCGAGCGACCAAGATTTCAGGAAAAATGCTCGAGGCCGATAAGGGCTATGTAGCGACCTTGCGGCTCGGAGAGGAAACTGACTCAGGTGATCTGACCGGCAATATAGTCAGTCAGGCGCCTGCGGAATTCAAGGGCGTTACCCAGACAGAGTTTGAAAACGTATTGCCACAATTTCGTGGTGAAATAGAACAGATTCCGCCCATGTATTCAGCCTTGAAGCGTGATGGAAAGCCGTTGTACGAATACGCGCGTCAGGGTATTGAACTGGACCGGCCAGCCCGCAAGGTCACGATACATGACCTGACGCTGTTGCAGTTCAATGGTGTCGAAGCCGAGATTTCGGTCCAGTGCAGCAAGGGTACTTACATACGCACGCTGGCTCAGGATATCGGTCGCCAGCTTGGGTGCGGCGCACATCTTATTGCCTTGCGGCGTACCCGTGTAGGGCCTTTCAGGCTTGACGATGCCGTTGGGCTGGAAGCGTTGCAATCCATGGCAACGCCTCAAACTACTTTAATTGCTCTCGATGCCTTGCCCGCCGGCCTGTTGCCATCAAGCACCACACAAAAGGACGAACTATGAATCGCGCTCTGCGCAATGTGGCCATTATTGCCCACGTGGACCACGGCAAAACGACGCTGGTCGATCAATTGCTGCGCCAGTCAGGCACGTTTCGCGACAACCAGCAGGTTAGCGAGCGTGTCATGGATTCCGGCGATATCGAAAAGGAACGTGGGATCACCATCCTGGCCAAGAACTGCGCTGTGCAGTACGAAGGCACGCATATCAACATCATAGATACTCCGGGACACGCCGACTTTGGCGGCGAAGTGGAGCGGGTGTTGTCCATGGTCGACGGTGTGGTGCTGCTGGTCGACGCGGTTGAAGGCCCCATGCCCCAAACCCGTTTCGTCACGCGCAAGGCGTTGGCCCTGGGTCTGAAGCCCATTGTGGTCGTCAACAAGATCGACAGGCCTGGCGCACGTCCGGACTTTGCAATCAATGCCACGTTCGACCTGTTCGACAAGCTCGGTGCCACCGAAGAGCAGCTGGATTTCCCCATCATCTACGCTTCCGGTCTGTCGGGCTATGCCGGTCTGACCGAAGATGTGCGTGAAGGTGACATGCGTCCCTTGTTCGACACCATACTCAAGTATGTGCCCCAACGTGAAGACGATCCAGATGCGCCTCTGCAGATGCAGATCATTTCATTGGACTACAGCACTTATGTAGGCAAGATCGGTGTGGGCCGCATCAATCGCGGACGCTTGCGTGCCGCGCAGGACGTCGTGGTCAAGTTCGGCCCTGAAGGCCAGCCCATCAAGGGACGCGTCAATCAGGTGCTGAAGTTCAAAGGTCTGGATCGAGAGCAGGTCGAAGAAGCGCAAGCCGGCGATATCGTGCTGATCAACGGGATTGAAGAAATCGGCATAGGCTGCACCATCATGGATCCGGCCGCGCCCGAAGCTTTGCCCATGCTGCGCATCGACGAGCCCACCCTGACCATGAACTTCATGGTGAACACGTCGCCGCTGGCAGGCCGCGAAGGCAAGTTCGTGACCAGCCGCCAGCTGCGTGACCGCCTGGATCGCGAGCTGAAGTCCAACGTGGCACTGCGTGTGAACGACACCGACGACGATACCGTGTTCGAAGTTTGCGGTCGTGGTGAATTGCACCTGACCATTTTGCTGGAAAACATGCGTCGCGAAGGTTACGAGCTGGCCGTATCGCGTCCGCGTGTGATGTTCAAGGAAGAAAACGGCGTCAAGCTGGAACCCTACGAGCTGCTGACAGTTGACGTGGAAGACAGCCATCAGGGCGGCGTCATGGAAGAGCTGGGCCGACGTAAGGGGGATCTGCAGGACATGCAGGCGGACGGCCGTGGCCGTACCCGCCTGGAGTACCGTATTCCTGCGCGTGGCCTGATTGGTTTCCAAAGCGAATTCATGACACTGACCCGGGGCACAGGTCTGATGAGCCATATCTTCGACGACTACGCCCCCATGCGCGAAGGCGGGGTGGGTGAGCGTCGCAATGGTGTTCTGATCAGCCAGGACGAAGGCGCGGCAGTGGCTTACGCCTTGTGGAAGCTGCAGGACCGGGGCCGCATGTTTGTATCGCCCCAGGATCCGTTGTACGAAGGCATGGTCATAGGCATACACAGCCGCGACAATGACCTGGTGGTCAACCCCATCAAGGAAAAGAAGCTGACCAACATACGCTCTTCGGGTAAAGACGAACATATTGACCTGATACCTCCGGTACAGCTCACCCTGGAGTATGCCGTTGAATTCATTGCCGACGATGAATTGGTGGAAGTAACACCGAAGTCGATTCGTCTGCGCAAGCGTTATCTGCAAGAGCACGAGCGTCGCCGCGCCTCACGCGAAGCGAGCTAAGCACTTGACCCCTGGAAAAGCACTTGCCACGCGCAGGTGCTTTTTTTTGGATGACACTTCGCTAAAGTTCTAAAAAACGGTACAATTCATTCCTAATTTTAAAATATGAATTTATGACATTGGACCATCCAGTTACCATCGACGAACCCAAGATAGACGGCAACACGCCCACAATGCGCCTGTTTGCATTGCTTGAGGTCATCGCGCAGAAGAACCAGTATTTCTCTTTGCAAAGCCTGGTCGATGAGCTGGGGCTGCCTAAACCTACCCTGCACCGCATGCTGCAGCAACTTGAAGGCGCCGGCATGATCCAGCGTGATGGTGACGGGCGCCAGTACAGCACGGGCCAGCGCCTGCGCCGCATGGCCGAGAACCTCCTGCTGAATGACACAGTACACGGCGCCAGGCACTCGGTACTGCGCCAGTTGGTCGGAGAAGTCGGAGAAAGCTGCAATATCACGACCTGCTCGGGCAGCCAGGTTCTGTATCTGGACAGGGTGGAAACTCTGGCGCCATTGCGCTTCTACCTGCATCCCGGATCGCGTGTGCCGGTGCACTGTTCGGCCAGTGGCAAGCTGTTTCTGGCCCAGATGACGTCATCGCAACGCCGGCGCCTGCTGGCGCAGACCTCGCTTGAGCAGTACACCGAAAAGACACTGACGACCATGGATCAGGTCGAAGCGGAAATAGAGCGGGTACGGCGTGATGGCTACGCCTTCGACGATGAAGAGTTTCTGCCGGGCTTGTTTTGCGTCGCTGTGCTGGTACCGGCAGCCGACGGCAAGTCGAACATGGCGGTCGCCATGCAGGCGCCGATCATGCGCATGACTGCGGAAAAGTCGCTGCAATGTCTGCCTGCCCTGAACCGGGCAGCCGCCATACTGGCTGATATAGAAAGGGCCAATAGCGCCAACGAACACGAAGCCTGAGCCGCACAATGGCAGGCCAGGCTTGCTATCTAACCGAGGGATTTTTATGTCTCAAGCTCCGGTGGCCATGCCGCCCATGCACAATGTTTCTGTCAGGGATGTATTCGGTCTGGATTCAGACCTGATGGTGCCGGCCTTCATCGAGCGGGAAGAGCATGTTCCTGAAATCGATGATGTCTACCGTTTCAATCACGATGTCACGCTGGCGATTCTGGCCGGTTTTGCGCGTAACCGACGGGTTATGGTTCAGGGTCTGCATGGCACCGGTAAATCAACGCATATCGAGCAGATTGCCGCCAGGTTGAACTGGCCTTGTGTGCGAGTCAATCTGGACGGTCACATCAGCCGGCTGGATCTGGTCGGAAGGGATGCCATAGTGATACGCGATGGCGTGCAGGTGACCGAGTTCCAGGAAGGCATCGTGCCCTGGGCGCTGCAGCGACCGGTTGCGTTGATATTCGATGAATACGACGCCGGTCGCCCGGACGTCATGTTCGTCATCCAGCGCATACTCGAGCGCGACGGCAGCTTTACGCTGCTGGATCAGAATCGTGTCATACGCCCGCACGAGGGTTTCCGCCTGTTTGCAACCTCGAATACGATAGGGCTCGGTAATCTGAACGGCCTGTATCAGGGCACGCAGATGCTGAACCACGCACAGCTGGATCGCTGGAATATTGTGGCTACGCTGAATTATCTGGATCCTGCCGATGAAGCCGCGATTGTGCTGGCAAGAGTTCCCGAGCTGAATAATGAGCGCGGCAGGAAACTGCTGACCGCGATGGTGGGGGTTGCAAGCCTGACGCGCAAGGGGTTTGAGGCTGGCGACATTTCTACGCTTATGTCACCCCGTACGGTGATAACCTGGGCAGAGAATATTCAGATTTTCGGTGATGAACAAGTGGCCTTCCGTCTGTCATTCCTGAACAAGTGTGACGAGGCCGAGCGTGCCACGGTTGCCGAATATTATCAACGCTGTTTCGACCAGGATATGGCCGAATCCGGCGTGCATGCGGCGCCTCAGGCGCAGCCGCAAGCCTGATCGGGCTATCAGTTCATGACTGCCCGTGCGCCTGCCAATATGGCTGACAACGCCCAGCAGCGCGTCCGTGTCCAGCATAAGTCCGAGGCATTGTCGGCGGTTGCCCTGCGTGCGCTGACCGGGTGCACGCAATTGCACTTTGAAGGGGGCCACCTTTACGGTCCTCAGGGGCGCATTCCCGTTCATGCACCGCATCTGCAGCTGCAGCCTGGCGTCGATACGCTGCAGTCCTATCGGGGTGTTGCCGATGCGGTGGCCTTGCGTCTGCAGCTGTCAGATGCAGGGCTGCATGCCGATTTGATGCCGCAGGAGCCGGTTGAACGCATGGTGTTCGAATGGCTGGAGCAGTTGCGTGTGGAGTCGCTGGCGCCCGAAACCTTGCCAGGCTTGCGCCGTAACGTGATCCGGCGTTACCAGATCTGGTCTGAAGCTTTCCTGGACTCGGGCGCTACGGAAACCAGTCTGGGTATCTTGCTGTTTGCGCTCTCGCAGATTACCTGGAGCCGCCTGATGGCTCATGAGCTGCCCGGGCATGTCCAGGACTTGCTGGAGCCAACCCGCGCCGGGCTGGCTCCAGCCATCGGCACAGCCCTGGCCGGCCTGCGGCGCTACCGGAACGATCAGCGTCGCTACGCCGATTACGCGCTGCAGATCGCTCACGAGATGGCCCAGCGTGTGCAAAGCGAATACGAGGACTCACCGCAGACCAAAGCCGTGCGGCGCGGCAGCTTTACCCTTTCGCTGGATTTCGATCAGGACGAAGGCGAAGCCTATGCCGCGGCGCATGAAGGCGACAGTGCGGTCTTTGCGCAGGCGAAGGGGCGTTACCGTATCTTTACACAGCGCTACGATAAGGAGCTGGATGCAGCCGCACTGGTGCGTGCACCCCTGTTGCGCGAATATCGTGAAACATTGGACAAGCATGTGGCCGGGCAGGGTGTCAATGTGGCCCGTCTGACCCGTGCATTGCGCGTGGTGCTGGCACGGTCACAGCGCGATGGCTGGCTCTTCGGCCAGGAAGAAGGGGTAATAGACGGCAGGCGCCTGGCGCAGCTGATCAGTTCCCCGGCCGAGCGACGTCTGTTTCGGCAGGATCAATACATTCCGGTGATAGACTGTGCAATCAGTTTCCTGATTGACTGCTCAGGGTCCATGAGGCAATACAGCACCAGTCTGACCCTGATGATGGACATCTTGATGCGTGCCCTTGGGCAGGCAGGCGTTGCCACCGAGGTGCTGGGATTCACCACGATGTCCTGGAATGGCGGTCGCGCCCGCAAAGACTGGTTTGCAGCCGGCAAGCCGGACGCACCGGGCCGTCTGAACGAAACTTGCCATCTGGTTTTCAAGGATGTTGATACGTCCTGGCGACGGGGCAGGGCTCAAATCGTGGCAATGATGAAGCCCGATTTGTACAGGGAAGGTGTGGACGGCGAGGCAGTGCAGTGGGCCAGCCGGCGATTGATGGCCACCGACAGGCGGCGGCGCATATTGATGGTGGTGTCCGATGGCTCGCCGATGGACAGCGCGACCAATCTGGCCAACGATGAGTTCTACCTGGACAACCACTTGAAATCAGTGGTGCGGCAGATAACCCAGACCCAGCCCGTGGAAATCCTGGGACTGGGCGTTGGGCTGGATCTCAGCCCTTATTATCCTCGTTCCCTGCCCATGGATCTGACCCAGGGTCTGGACAATGCTGTGTTCGATGAGTTGCTGATGCTGCTGGCGGGTCGTGAGCCAGGCTTCAGGCAGTAGCGCTCAGCGCCTGGGCCTGCACCCCGGTAACGGCAATCACGTTATAGACATCGTTGGCGCTGCAACCTCTGGAAAGATCGTTGGCCGGTTTGTTCAAGCCTTGCAGCAAGGGGCCGATGGCAGTTGCTTCGCCCAGCCTTTCCGTAAGCTTGTAGGCAATATTGGCGGCATCCAGGTTGGGGAAAATCAGCACATTGGCCTGACCCGCTACGGCTGAGCCCGGCGTCTTGCTCAGGGCAACCTGGGGCACAATCGCGGCATCGAGCTGTACGTCGCCTTCTATGGCCAGTTGCGGCCGCTGGCTTTTGACCCGCTCTGTGGCACGACGTACTTTTTCCACGTTCTGGTGCTTGGCGCTGCCACGGGTCGAAAAAGACAACATGGCAACTTTGGGTTCGTCATTGAGCAAAGCGTGGGCACTGTCGGTCGCGGCCAACGCAATGTCAGACAGTTCTTCTTCTGTGGGGTCAATGACCAGGCCGCAATCGGAAAATATCATGGCCTGGGTAGTGGTATGAAATGGACGCTCGCGCAGCATGAGAAAGAAGCTGGATACCAGCCGGGTTTCTGGTCGGGTGCCAACTATCTGGATAGCGTTGCGCACGACATCGGCCGTTGTATGCACGGCTCCTGCAACCGAACCATCTGCCAGCCCCTGACGCAGCATGAGCGTTGCAAAGACCAGAGGCTGCCTGACGGCAACCTCTGCCTGTTCCGGTGTCATGCCGCGCTTCCGGCGCAGTTCCAGCAGCGCCTGCTGCAACTGCTCCGAAAGCACGGATTGTGTCGGGTCGACGATCTCCATGCCGTTCAGGCTGATGTCATGCATTTGGCCGGCAGCGGTGATTTTCGACAGCTCGCCCACAAGAATGATGTGGGCGATGCCGTCGTCGGTGGCCCGCCGGGCAGCGTGCAGTACACGCGGATCTTCCGCCTCGCACAGTACTATGCGTTTTGGCGTGGCGCGTGCCCTGGCAATAATACTTTCCAGCAGGCTCATGGCCGACTCCCGGGCTCAGACGTAGTCTTTGTACTTGTCCAGGAAGCGTACTGGCTTGGACAAGGCATCACGACGGAAGGGGTCGCCCAGTTCGCGAGTGCACATGATCTCGACAATGGTGGTCTTGCCTTCGTTCATTTGCATGTCCACGGCTTTCTTCAGGGCCGGGCCGACATCTTCCAGTTTGTCGACCACGATGCCTTCGGCACCCATGGCCTTGGCGATGCCCGCAAAGCTTTGGTTATCGAGTTCACCGGCAACGAAACGACGGTTGTAGAAGTCCACCTGGTTCTTCTTCTCGGCGCCCCACTGACGGTTGTGGAATACCACGGCCGTGACGGGAATGTCATGGCGTACGCAGGTCATGATTTCCGACATGCTCATGCCCCAGGCGCCGTCGCCGGCGTAGGAAATGGCGGGGCGATGAGGTGCTGCCACTTTGGCGCCAATGATGGTGGGCAAGGCGTAGCCGCAGTTGCCCCAGCTCATGGGAGCGAAGAAGCTGCGTGGCTTTTCGAAGCGCAGGTAGCTGTTTGCCACCGAGTTGATATTGCCGATGTCAGTCGAAACCATAACGTCTTCGGGCATGGCTTTTTCCAGCTCACGCAGGACCTGACGCGGATGCAGATAATTGCCTTCGCTCTTTTGCTCTTCGATCATGTCCAGGCTGAAAGAGTCGCGCTCGTGGGTCCATTCGTCGAGCTCTTTTTCCCAGGCAGCTTTTTCTGCCTGAATCTTGCCGGCACGTTCGTCTTTGCTTGCATCGCAGGCCAGCGTCTTGCCTTCCAGACGCTGTTGCAGGGCGACCGCTGCAGCCTTGGCGTCGCCGCAAATGCCAACTGTAATTTTCTTGACCAGGCCCAGCATCTTGTTGTCGGCGTCGATCTGGATGATCTTGGCGTCTTTGGGCCAGTAGTCCATGCCGTGCTGGGGCAGTGTGCCGAATGGTCCAAGGCGGGTTCCCAGGGCAACGACGACGTCGGCCTGTGAAATCAGCTTCATGGCTGCCTTGGAGCCCTGGTAGCCCAGAGGGCCGCACCATAATGGGTGGCTGGCCGGGAAGGAGTCGTTGTGCAGGTAGCTGTTCACGACGGGTGCGCCCAGTCGCTCGGCCAGGGCCTTGCATTCTTCAACAGCGTCGGCCATAACGACACCGCCGCCCGAGATGATGACGGGGAACTTGGCGGTAGCCAGCAATTCAGCTGCTTCGTTCAGGGTGCGTTCGCCACCTGCGCCACGGTCCAGACGCTGGGGTTTGGGGATTTCCGCCTTGATTTCACCGTAGAAATAGTCGCGCGGAATGTTCAGCTGTGTGGGGCCCATCTCGGACAGTGCCCGGTCGAAACAGCGCGCTGTGTACTCGGCCATGCGGGCAGGGTGGGTGACGTGGCCCTGGTATTTGGTGAACTCCTGGAACATGGGCAGTTGATTGCCTTCCTGGAAGCCGCCGAGGCCTATGCCCATGGTGCCGGCTTCAGGCGTGACGATAACCACCGGCGAGTGCGCCCAGTAGGCGGCGGCAATGGCGGTTACGCAGTTGCTGATGCCGGGGCCGTTCTGGCCGATCACCACACCGTGGCGGCCGCTGACGCGGGCATAGCCGTCGGCCATGTGACCGGCGCCTTGTTCGTGAACCACGGGAATCAGACGGATACCGGCGGGGGCGAAGATGTCCATGGCATCCATGAAGGCTGAGCCCATGATGCCGAACATTTCGGTCACGCCATTGGCGACCAGTGTTTCCACAAAGGCTTCAGAGGGTGTCATTTTCTGAACACCAGCGACCGGAGTATTGGATTGGGTAGACATAGCGGCTTTCCTAAATTAACAAATAATGAAATGAATCATTCCGAATTATGGTTATTAGGCACAAGTCTATCTTGCAAAAATAAAAAGTCAATGAAAAATCCGGTTTTTGGAATAAATAGTCTCGTTCATGGGGTTTTTCCGAACTGGCTCATGCGAAACGTCCTGACTGGCTCTAGACCGTCAGGGTGCTATCTCATACCTTGTTGTCATGTCACCAAGCTGGCGCCTGGAGCGCCAATACAACACCCATTACAACAGGAGAAAACCGAATGTCCAATGAGCAACTGATCCAGACCATCAAGGCCTTCGGTGATGCATGGAATCGTCACGATATCGACGCCCTGATGGAGTTCATGCATGAAGACTGCGTATTTGAAGCGGTGGCAGGCCCCGATGCATGCGGTGCGCGGCACCAGGGGCAAGAGGCCGTGCGCAAGGCCTTCGAGGCTGCCTGGCTCACGATACCCGATGCACAATGGCTGAACGCCAAATGCTGGGGCAGCGGTGACCAGGGCGTTATGGAATCCACTTTTACCGGTACCGCAGCCGATGGTTCGCGTATCGAAGCCAATATGGTTGACCTGCTCGTATTTCGCGATGGAAAAATCGTCCTCAAGAATGCGTTCCGTAAAAATCGTCCACATTTGCCAGCCAAGGCTTGATGCCTGGTTATCGAGGCCCCGCAGGGCGCAATTCCCGCGTGCTGTTCAGGCCTCTTTGCTTATCTCGGAGTCATAATGGCATCCCTTCCAGCAGTTGGCGATCCTTCGCCTGAGGCGTCTTTCAAGGAAAACGCCTACGACCCTCTCTACGATCCGCTGGTCAGTAAATCCGGCCACGGGCAGGCGTATGCGCCAACCTATTGGGTTGCAACGGCAGGTCCACCTCCCGAGGATGACGGGCCGGTCACACAAGATTTCGATGCGGATGTGGTCGTTATCGGCTCGGGGTTCACGGGTCTGGTCACTGCGCTGAACCTGGCTCAGGAGCACGGTGTGAAGGCGGTTGTACTCGAAGCCAACCGCGCAGTCTGGGGCTGCACCAGCCGCAACGGCGGCCAGGGCCAGAATGCCTCGGGTCGGCTGTATCGCTCACAATGGATACAGCGCTGGGGCCTGGACGTAGCCAAACGGCTCGATGCAGAAATACATGAAGGGTTCGATTACTGGCGCAGCCTGGTCGACACCATAGATTGCGATGCACAGCCGGGTGGACACCTGTATGTTGCGCACAGACAGAAGAAAATGGCCTTCCTCGAAAATGAGTGCCGTGTCATGAAGGATGTGTTTGGCTACGACACTCGCATGCTCAGCCGTGAGGAACTGTTCGAACGCTATGCCGCTGACCAGGAAGCAGCCGGAGCCCTGCACGAGCCCGACGGGGTCGGGGTGCATCCGCTCAAGCTGGCTTTCGGATACATACGCAAGGCGCGTGCCCTGGGTGTAAGGATTCATCCGGCCAGTCCTGTGATGGGCTGGGAGACCGTCAATGGCGTTCATCATCTGCGTACGCCGGGCGGCATCGTGCGGGCCAGACGGGTGGCCGTGGCAACGGGCGGGTATACCGCCCAGGGCATGCACAAGTCGCTCAACAGCAAGATCATGCCCATCCTGTCAAACTCCATGGTAACGCGGGTCCTGACTCCCGAGGAAAGGGCCGAGGCCGGGCTGAAAAGCACTACCTTCATCACCGATACGCGCACCTTGCGGTTTTACTATCGGTTGCTGCCTGATGGCTCCATGCAGATAGGCAGCCGCAGCGCATTGACTGGTGCCGATGCCTGCAATCCCCGCCACCTGAACTTGCTCAAAGAAGGACTATGGCGCAAGTTTCCAAGCTTGCGTGATATTCCAATAGCCTATTCCTGGTGGGGTTGGGTTGATGTCAGCCACGACATGATGCCCCGGATCACACAGCCCGACCCTTCAGAGCAGGTGTTCTATTCGGTCGGTTATGGTGGCAATGGAGTGTCGTTTTCAGCCCATGCGGGGCGCCGGCTGGCCGAGCGTGTGGTGGGCAAGGAAGGCAAGCACTGGGATCTGCCGATTTACAGTTCGCCGCTGCCTGGCCACCTTTTTGCACCATTCCGGCGAATGGGGCAGGCCATGCTGTACAAATATTATTACTTGCGCGACGAAAAATTCTGATTCAAGTGTTTTTCAAGACGTGGTACACCGCCGCCAGTCGCTCGATGCCGGCGGGAATGCGTTCCTTGTCTATCGAGGCAAAGCCCAGACGCAGATAGTTGTTGTTGCCTGGGCCGGGCCGATGATAGAAAACATGGCCGGGCTCGATCACCACGCCTTCCTGAAGCGCCAGGTTGGCCAGCTCCTGCGTGTCTGTTCCCGGGGGGGCCTTGAGCCAGCACGATGAGCCACCGCTGATGGGCACGAGTTCAAATTCGGGTAAAAAAGTGCTGATCGCCTCAGTCAGTGCTTGCGCGCGTTGGGCATATAGATGCGACAGCCGCCTTAGCAGCGAATGGTAGTGTCCCAGCGAGATGAACAGCGAAAATGCCCTTTGTATATACGCTGAAGGATGACGCAGCATCAGGCGGCGCAGGGCACGCAGCTCGTGCGCCAGTTCCTGGGGCGCAACAATGTAGCCGATACGCAAACCGGGCGCGAAGCTTTTTGAAAGGCTGCCAACGTAAATGACACGGCCGTGCTTGTCCAGGCTTTTCAGCGCCGGTGTCGGGTTGCTGTCATAGCGGTTTTCGGTTTCGTAGTCGTCTTCGATAATGATGGTGTCTGACTTGGCAGCCAGTTCAAGCAGTGTCTTGCGCCGCTCGAGCGGCATGGTGACGCTGGTGGGGCAATGATGGCTGGGCGTGACGAAAACATAGTCGCACTCTTTGATGGCGGGGGTGATGCGCAGCCCCTCGTCATCGACTGCCAGGGGCATCAGTCTTTCCGTGCGGCGAGTAAAGGTATTGCGCGCGTCGGGATAGCCCGGGTCCTCCATGCCAACTACGGTGTGGTTGTGCATGAGCAGGTCGGTCAGCAGGTAAAGGGCATGCTGCGCACCGACGGTAATCACAATCTCTTCCTTGTCGGCCCACACGCCGCGCCGCGGCAGAACCTGGCTGCGTATCTCTTCGATCAATGCCGGATCATCGTTGGTGATAAGGTCTGGCGCCCAGCTGCGGATGTCCAGTACCGAGAGCGCACGGGTACAGCATTCGCGCCATTCAGCCGTGGGAAACTGGCTTGCGTCGAACTGGGCGTAGACAAAAGGGTAGGGCTGACTTTGCCAGCTCTCGGGTTTGACGATGTTGCGCTGGCGCGATGGATGAAAGACCACCCTCTGGTCCCAGCTGACTTTGGGATAGCCGGCGTCATCAATGACATCGGGACGCTGTTCGCCCACATGGCTGTCAAGCACGTCGTCGGCGACGAAGTGCCCGCTGCGCTCTCGCGAGACCAGATAACCTTCGGATACCAGTTGCTGATAGGCGAACACTACGGTGTTGCGGGCAATGCCCAGACTGTCGGCAAGCAGACGACTGGAGGGAACAGGAGCCCCTGCGGGCAGGTGGCCCGACAATATGGCCGAGACCAGCATCTGGCGTATGCGCCCTTGCAGGCTGAGGCTGGAATCACCAACACGTTCAAAAAGGGTCGGCCATAAAACGGCCGAGCTTGCGGGGGCGGGCGAGTGCATCTTGCTTATGTTCCGTAGGGCGATGTACTACTCTGCTGCGGTGTGCATCGCACCGCAGCAGAGCCTGCTGTTATGGGAACATAGTGTAGTTGGGCAATCGCTTAATAACAATGCGACGGCCCGATCAGGCTGGCTTGCCGGGTTATACCTTGCCCTTCCAGGGGATGAGCATTTTTTCCAGGTGTCGCAGCAGCAAGTCGAATATCAGGGCAAAGAAGCCAATTACCAGAATGCCCATGATGACGACGTCACTGGCCAGGTATTGGGCGGCGTTGAGCACCATAAAGCCCAGCCCACGCGATGAGGCGACCATTTCCGCGGCCACCAGCGTGGTCCAGCCTACGCCGATGCCAATGCGCATTCCGGTAAATATTTCCGGTAACGCAGCCTTGAGGATGACGTGAGTAATAATCTGGCGACTGGACGCACCCATGGCATAAGCGGCATGGATCTGCTCGATGGAGACCGATTTGACGCCGGCCCGAGCCGCAATGGCCATAGGAGCAAAAATCGCCAGGAAGATCAGGAACACCTTGGGGAACTCGCCGATGCCAAACCAGATGATGACCAATGGCAGATAGGCCAGGGGAGGCAGGGGGCGATAGAACTCGATGATAGGGTCAAAAACACCACGTGCCAGGCGGTTCACGCCCATGAGCACGCCGATGGGCACGGCGGTAACCAGTGCCAGCAGGAATGCGCCCATGACACGTCCCAGACTGGCAGCGGTATGCTGGTACAGCGTGGAGTTGGCCACGCCATAGGTAACGGCTTCGATGAACTTGTCGTAGACGGCGAATGGTGACGGCAGAAATATGGGCTTGATCAAGCCCAGGCTGGTGACCAGGAACCATAGTGCAATAAGGGTTGCGGCGGTCACCATACTGATGAAACCGCTATAGCCTGCACCAGGTGCACCGTATACTTTGCCCGGCGTAGCCGGTTTGCCCAGGAATAACTTGTTAGCCATGCATTACTTCCGGTTCGCCGGCTTCGCGTTCGTCGCCGTAGATGATTCCCAGTATGGTTTCGCGCATCTCGATGAAGTCTTTGCTGGACTTGATCGCGCGGGCATCTCTGGATTCCAGGAATCGCTTATTGAAATCGAGTTCGTAGGTGTTGGTGATGCGGCCGGGACGGGGTGACATGACGATCAGCCGTGATCCCAGAAAAAGCGCTTCTTCGACACTGTGCGTGATGAAGAAAAACATTTTGTGCGTGTGTTGCCAGACGTCGAGCAGCAGTTCCTGTATGGTTTCCCGCGTCAGGGCGTCAAGGGCTGCCATGGGTTCGTCCATGAGCAGCATGGCGGGATCGCATGTTAGTGCACGGGCGATCCCTACACGTTGTTGCATCCCCCCGGACAATTGATAGATCATGTGCTGGTGAAAGTCTTGCAGGCCGACCAGTTCCAGGTTTCGGGCTGCCACGGCACGGCGCCGGTTCTTGTCGACGCCTTGCAGCTTCAACCCGAACTCGGTGTTCTCCATGACGTTCAGCCAGGGCAGCAGGGCATGCTTCTGGAAAACCACACCGCGATCGGAGCCAGGTCCTACGATAGGCTTGTCGCCGAGCAGCAACTCACCTTTGGTGGGGGAAAGAAACCCTGCAAGCAGATTCAGCAAAGTAGTCTTGCCGCAACCGGATGCCCCCAGTGCGACAACAAAGTCGCCCGGATTGATATCCAGATTCACGTCTTTCAGGGCAACGACCGAACCACCATGCTGCAAGGCGGGATAGGTGACGTTGACCCCACGGACGCTAAGACTGCCTATGGGTGATGTCATGCTGGGGCTCCTTGGTACAAATGCCAAGCAGTGCGCCGTTAAGACGCACTGCAACGGCGGGTCGGACGTACTGTGCTTACTTGGCTACGGCCTCGGCGTAAGAAGCATTGACGAAAGGCGTGTAGTCAGCAAGTGGCTTGTCGATCTGGCGCTGGTCCTTCAGGAAGTCGGCGCTGGCGCTGAATGCCTTGGCAGCACCACTGTCTTTGCCACCGCTCAGCCAGGCATTTGAGGCCTGTTCCTTGGCATCGGGGAACAGAAGCAGGCTGAGTGCAGCCAGAATATCTTCGGGTTTGCCGCCTATCATCTTGACGATACCCTTGATCTCGGGCGAGTCGGCGGTCAGCTTGCCGCTGTTGGCGTTATAGTCGGCATAGGCCTTGGCCAGCACCTTGGTAAAGGCAGCCATGAACTTGGGGTTCTTTGCGGCCCAGTCCTTGTCGGCGACGATGCCGTCAAAGGTGGGTACGCTTTGTTTGCCGATTTGTTCGGAGTCGGCAATGTTCTTGCCGGTTTTCTGAATTTCCGTCAGGGCAGGCGGCCATACATAGGCGGCATCCAGATCGCCACGCTGCCAGGCTGCGACGATTTGCGGCGGCTGCATGTTCAGGATGTTGACCTTGCGGGGGTCGAGCTTCCAGACTTTGTCCATGCCGACCAGCAAATGAAAGTGCGCCGTAGATACAAAGGGTACACCTACCTTTTTGCCGATCAGATCTTCAGGCTTTTCTATGCCAGAGCCGTTACGGGCAACCAGCGCTTCCGATTTGCCAATGTTGTCCAGAATCCAGAACAGCTCCATATCGACGCCGCGAGTCACGGCCGCCGTAATGCCTGTCGAGCCCAGTACACCGATGGGAACGTCGCGGGAGGCAAATGCGCTCGAGATGTCGCCGGCAGAGCTGAACTGGCGCCAGTCTATCTTGTAGCCGGCCTCGGCTGCAGCTTTGTCGAAGCTGCCATCGGCAATGGCACTGACGAATGGACCTACAATTTGTTGATAGCCGACTACAACTTTGGTCTGGGCGTGGGCGGCGACGGATCCAAGACCGAATGCGGCGGAGGTGATACCAAGCAGGGCGACTTTACGTGCACGTCTAAACAGGGAATCCATGGTTATCTCCAGTAAGGTGGCAGGACAGCGTTTATAGATTGAATCATTTGTGTCTCTGTGTGAATCCGATAGTGCCCACAGTCCGGGATGACGACTAGGTCCAGATGGTTTTATTAGATAGGACCAGTTCGGCACGATATCCTTGATTTTTATTAAAAATCCTATATTTCACGCCTGTTTCGGGGCAGGAGCCAGTACCTGGAATTACTGGCGGTTAGGGTAAATGCCGATGAGGTAAAAGAGGATGGGCTTGTCCGGGCAGGCAAACAAAACGGGCGCCTGAGGACTATCAGTGTTCCTCAGGCGCCCGGAGTGTGCCGGGCCGCCGTGTCAGGGACCGGCGGTGTATGGCCGACTTACATGCCGCCCAGGCAAACGTATTTCATTTCCATGAAATCGTCCATGCCATAGACGGAGCCTTCACGCCCCAGACCGGATTGCTTGACGCCGCCGAAGGGAGCAACTTCGTTGGATATCAGGCCGGTGTTGACACCAACCATACCGTATTCCAGCGCCTCGGCAACCCGGAAGATCCGGGCGATGTCACGGCTGTAGAAATATGCGGCCAGGCCGTATTCGGTATTGTTGGCCAGCTCGATTACATGGCCTTCGTCAGTGAACTTGACCACGGGTGCCAGCGGCCCGAACGTTTCTTCGCGCATGCAGAGCATGTCTTCGGTGATATTGGACAGCACCGTGGGCTGGAAGAAGCGTCCGCCCAGCTCGTGTGCCTGCCCGCCGGTAGCAACCTTGGCACCCTTGCCCAGGGCGTCTTCCACATGCTCGCGCACCTTCTGGACGGCGGCGTCGTCGATGAGCGGACCCTGGGTGATCTTGTCGGCAAACCCGTCGCCGACCTTCAGGGCGCCAACCGTGGCGGAAAATTTTTCGATGAAAGCATCGTAAACCGACTCATGGACATAAATGCGGTTCGTACACACGCAAGTCTGGCCGGCGTTGCGGTACTTGGCGATCATGGCGCCTTCCACCGCGGCGTCGATGTCGGCATCTTCGAAAACGATGAACGGAGCGTGGCCACCCAGTTCCAGTGACATTTTCTTGATGGTGGGGGCACTTTGCTGCATGAGTATGCGGCCGACGGCTGTTGAACCGGTAAATGTTACCTTCTTGACCACCGGGCTGCTGCACAAGACTTTGCCAATGGCGATGGAACGGTCACTGTCGGCGGTAAGGATATTGAGCACGCCGGCGGGGATACCGGCACGTTCTGCCAGCTCGGCCAGTGCCAGTGCCGACAGCGGCGTCTGCTCGGCGGGCTTGAGCACCACGGTGCAGCCGGCGGCCAGTGCCGGAGCAACCTTGCGGGTAATCATGGCAATGGGGAAGTTCCAGGGGGTGATGGCCGCGCACACACCTATCGGTTCGCGCATGACCAGCATGCGGTTGGCCTTGCTGGGCGAGGACATGATGTCACCGTTGACGCGCTTGGCCTGCTCGCCAAACCACTCGACAAAAGAGGCCCCGTAGCCAATTTCACCACGCGCTTCGGCAACGGGCTTGCCTTGCTCCAGCGTCATGAGTCGGGCCAGATCTTCGGTGTTGGCGATGATCAGGTCGAACCACTTGCGCAAGATGCCGGCGCGTTCTTTGCCGGTGCGTGCGCGCCAGCCTTTGAATGCCTTGTCGGCGGCGGCGATGGCGGCCTGGGCCTGATCGACTTCAAGGTTGGTTACCTGGGCGATGGTGCTGCCGTTGGCTGGGTTGTCGACCGGGAAGGTGCCGTTATCGGTGGCTTGAATCCATTTGCCATCGATATAGGAAGCAGTTTTGAACAGGGTCGGGTCTTGCAGTTCTATCGGTAGTTGCTGTGTCATGAGATCAACGATTGGAAAGTTAGTACAGAGGTTAACTAAAAAGACAGAAAACTATTGTATGCCCATGTCGCCGCTTATTCGGGAAGGGCGGGAGCCGTATGGCATTCGTCGACGAACTCGGCGCAAAAGGCTTCGATATTGCGCATGACCAGATCAAGATCATCGGTCAGGGTAAACAACTTTACGTCGTGTGCGGCAATGAGGTGGTTGGCCAGCGGGCCTTGCTTGAGCCAGTCTATCAGCCCCGACCAGAACTCGGTACCGATCAGTACGATAGGAGCAGGGGGGACCTTGCCGGTCTGGACCAGTGTCATGACTTCAAAGAGTTCGTCGAGTGTGCCGTAGCCACCGGGCAGGGCGATGTAGGCGGCACTGTGCATGAAGAAAGTGGCCTTGCGCGAATAAAAGTAGTCAAAAGACAGGCTGTGGGTCTGATAGCGGTTATTCTTGGTTTCATGAGGCAGTTTGATATTCAGGCCTATGCTGTTGCCGCCGGCTTCGAAGGCGCCCTTGTTTGTGGCTTCCATGATGCCTGGCCCGCCGCCGGCAATGACGGTAAGCCCCGCCTTGGCGAGCCGGGCGCCCAGTTCTTCGCCCAGGGCATAATAAGGCGAATCGGGTTTGATACGCGCACTTCCGAATACGCTTACGCCCCAACCTATATTCTGTAGTGTTTCGGCGGCAGTCTGTAACTCTGCCATAATTCCTGGAATCTGTTGCGCCGCCGGCGTGCGAACTATTTTATTGCTTGACATGAAAAAAACCTTGTTGCTTGTTGATGGGTCCAGCTATTTGTATCGTGCTTATCACGCCATGCCAGACCTGCGAAACGCCAAAGAAGAACCCACAGGTGCCCTTTATGGAGTCATCTCCATGTTAAGGAGACTGGTGCAGGATTACAAGGCGGATTACGCGGCTTGTGTTTTTGACGCGCGCGGTAAAACTTTTCGTGACGACATCTATCCTTTATACAAGGGAAACCGGCCTTCCATGCCTGAAGAGCTGGCTGCGCAGATCGAGCCCATACACAAAGCAGTTGCCGCACTGGGCTGGCCGGTGCTGGCGGTACCCGGGGTCGAGGCCGATGACATCATCGGTACGCTGGCCCAGCGTGCCACCCGGGAAAATGTGCATACGGTGATTTCCACCGGCGATAAAGATCTGGCTCAATTGGTCAATGAGCACGTCGAACTGATCAATACCATGAGCTCCGAGCGCCAGGATATCGACGGTGTGATTGCAAAGTTCGGCGTCAGGCCTGATCAGATCGTGGACTTTCTGATGCTTACCGGCGACACGGCCGACAATATTCCCGGCGTTGAAAAGGTGGGGCCGAAAACGGCAGCCAAATGGCTGGCGCAATTCAATACACTGGATGCTCTGGTCGAGAACGCCGACTCCGTCAAAGGCGTGGCGGGCAATAATCTGCGGGCCGCCATCCCGAATTTCGACATGACCCGCAAGCTGGTCACCATCAAAACCGACTGTGACATTCCGGAGCTTGCCGGAGGATTGCCGGCATTTGTCCCGACGCCTGTCGATCGTGACGCCCTGATCAGCCTGTACAACGAGTACGGCTTTCGCACCTGGCTGCGAGAACTGACGGGCGACGCCGACAGTGTTCCAGAACAGGACAGCCGGGTGTCGCAGGAAGCTCCGCAGGCTCCGGTGCAACTGGCCTATGAAACTGTCGATAACTGGGCGGATTTCGATCGCTGGCTGAAAATCATAGAGTCGGCGGATCTGGTTGCGCTCGATACCGAAACGACTTCACTGGATCCTATGCAGGCCAGCCTGGTCGGCCTGTCCCTGTCGGTCAGTGCGAGCGAAGCCTGCTATATACCGGTGGCCCACCGGGGCACTGACCAACCGCTTCAGCTACCCAAGCAGGAAGTCCTGGAGCGCTTGCGTCCCTGGCTCGAGAATACGGGTGCGCACAAGCTGCTGCACAATGCGAAATACGACACCCATGTTTTTGCCAACGAAGGGGTGGCGCTGGCCGGTGTGACTGAAGACACCATGCTGCAGGCCTATGTGCTCGAATCACACAAACGGGTAAACATGCAGGAGCTGGCCGAACGATGGCTGGGGCGCACCGGCACTACGTATGAAGAGTTGTGCGGCAAGGGTGCCAAGCAAATCAGGTTCGATGAGCTTGATGTCGACAGGGCGTCGCACTACGCCTGCGAAGACGCCGATTTCACCCTGCAGCTGCATCAGGTGCTGCGTCCCAAGGTAAAGGAAGATGCCGGTCTGGAACGCATTTATCAGCTTGAAATCAAGACCTCGGCAACCCTCACTACCATAGAGCGCAATGGCGTGGCCATAGACGGGAAGCTGCTGGCGCAGCAAAGTCACGAACTGGGTCAGAAATTGCTGGCCTTCGAAGAAAAGGCCTACGAGCTGGCCGGGCAACCATTCAACCTGAACTCGCCCAAGCAATTGGGTGAGATCCTGTTCCAGCGCATGGAGTTGCCAGTGATACGCAAGACGCCCAGCGGTGCGCCCTCTACCGATGAGGACGTGCTGACCAAACTGGCGCAGGACTACCCTTTGCCGGCCCTGTTGCTTGAGTACCGGGGGGTAGCCAAGCTGAAGTCCACTTATACCGACAAGTTGCCCAAGATGATCAATCCGCGTACCGGGCGCGTTCACACCCGTTACGCCCAGGCCGCCGTCATTACGGGGCGACTTTCCTCTTCTGATCCCAACTTGCAGAACATTCCGGTGCGTACCCCCGAAGGGCGCCGGGTCAGGGCGGCCTTTGTTGCCGATCGAGGCCAGATCGTGTCGGCAGACTATTCGCAAATCGAATTGCGCGTCATGGCGCATGTCTCGGACGACGCGAATCTGAAGCAGGCATTTGAACGTGGCGATGACATTCACCGGGCCACGGCGGCCGAAATCTTTGGTGTTGCGCAGGACGACGTCACCGCCGAACAGCGCCGGGCAGCAAAAGCCATCAACTTCGGCCTGATCTACGGGATGGGCGAGTTCGGGCTGGCGTCCAATCTCGAGATCACGCGCGACGCGGCGCGCGCCTATATTGACCGCTACTTTGCACGCTACCCGGGCGTGGCAACGTATATGGAAACCACCAAGCGCATGGCCAATGAACAGGGTTATGTAGAGACGGTATTCGGTCGTCGCTTATGGCTGCCTGAACTGCGTGGCGCCAAGGGTCCGCGCCGTGCTGCAGCCGAGCGCGCCGCCATCAATGCGCCCATGCAGGGCACAGCGGCTGACCTGATCAAGATGGCTATGGTTGCGGTACAAGAGTGGTTGCACGCTGAAGGACTGAAAACCATGATGGTCATGCAGGTACACGATGAACTGGTCCTTGAGGTGCCTGATGATGAGGTTGATCTCGTTAAAAAGCACTTGCCGGGCCTGATGTGCAATGTAGCCAGCCTGAGCGTGCCGCTGGTGGCCGAAGTGGGGGCCGGCCCCAACTGGGAACAGGCCCACTAAGGCCTGTTCCGTACGGCAGGGTATTACAGGCGCTGCGCGGCTTGAAGTGCATGAATGCGTGCTGCAATCGGCGGGTGTGTCGAGAACATGGCGCTGATGGCCTTGGTGCCTGAAATACCCGAAGCCTGGAAGTTTTTGGGTAATTCGCCCGCTTCAACACCACCCAGACGGGCCAGTGCACGTATCATGGGTTCGCGCGAACCCAGCAGGCTGGCAGACCCGGCGTCGGCGCGGTACTCGCGCTGGCGCGAGAACCATGCCACGATAATCGAGGCCAGAACACCAAATACCAGTTCACAGACGATGACTGTGATGTAGTAGCCTATGCCGACTTCGCGGTCATTCTTGAATACGACCTTATCGATGAAGTAGCCGGCAATACGCGCCAGAAACACCACGAAGGTGTTGACCACACCCTGGATCAGGGTCAGGGTAACCATGTCGCCGTTGGCGACGTGGGCCACTTCGTGCCCCAGGACAGCCGCGACTTCTTCTTCAGTCATGCTGTCCAGCAGGCCTGTAGAAACGGCGACCAGCGCGTCGTTCTTGAAGGCGCCGGTCGCAAATGCATTGGGCGCACCTTCGTAGATGGCGACTTCAGGACGGCCGATGCCGGCGCGGTCGGCCAGTTGATGAACGGTATCGAGCAACCAGGCTTCGCGCGCGTTGGCGGGCGCCTGAGGATCAATGACCCGTGCCCCGGTCGATTGCTTGGCCATCCATTTGCTGATCAGCAGCGAAATGATGGAGCCGGTGAAACCTATGATGGCTGAAAAAATCAGCAATTGGGTCAGATCCAGACCGTTGGCGGTCAGGTAGCGCCCCACACCCAGAATGTTCATGGATGCGCTGAGTACGATCATGACCGCTACGTTGGTCATGAGGAACAGAAAAATTCGTTTCATATTCTGATGATTCCCGTCAAGGCGAGCGTTGGAAATAGTTGTTATGCGGGGTTGGACTGTGTAAATGGGGGCAGGTTCCGGTAATTTAAAGCCGTCTGCCGATATTTTTTCCGGCACAAGAGTATAGTATCGGCTGATTTTTTATATTCTCAATAGCGGTAGAGTGGATGCAGTCTCTGTGGATGTTACTGGCCAGCATGATGTTTGCGAGCATGGGCGCCTGTGTGAAAGTGGCTGCAGATTACGGAGCTTCTTTGCCGCATGTCGTCCTGTTTCGCGGCATCCCTTCGGTGCTGCTTTTGTTCGCCTGGACCCAATTTACCCATCGCAGCCTGATCCCCAAAAGCTGGAAGCTGCACCTATGGCGTAATCTGTCCGGTGTTACGGCAATGTGGTTTGGTTTTTACGCTCTGTCCCATTTGCCTCTGTCCACAGCCACCAGCCTGAATTACACGGCCCCCTTGTTTATTGCCGCCTGGATGCTGTTCAGGGGCGGAAATCAGCGTGATCCCATCCGTCTCCTGGCCGTCCTGATGGGTTTTCTGGGTGTGCTTGCCGTACTGCGCCCCAGCATTGAGCACGAGCATTTCCTGGCCGCTGTGATTGGTACGGTGGGCGGTTCCATGGCGGCCATTGCGATGATGCAGATACGCCAGCTGGGCCGTGTAGGCGAGCCCGAATGGCGAACAGTATTTATTTTTTCCTGTGTCGTGTGCCTGACCGGAGGTGCCGGGCTGCTGCTTTATGGCTGGCGCGAGATCGAACTGCACGCGTGGCTGGCATTGATAGGTGTTGGTGTCTTTGGCCTGGTCGGTCAACTGGCCATGACGCGTGCTTTTGGCATGGGCTCGGCCTTGCTGACTGCCGCCTTGCAGTACACCACCATCATTTTTGCAGCCGTACTGGGTATTATTTTCTGGGATGACTTGCCTGACGTCATTGCATGGGCCGGAATGGGGCTTATCATAGCCTCTGGATTGCTGTCAGTCTGGCGTACCTACACCGAAGACCGCATCATGCGTGGTCTGACGGTGGCGCCGGCGGCAACGGTTGATGCTGAAAAGGAGACACGACGTGTTTAAGCTGCTGATTAGCGCAGAAGAACTGCAAGACAACATCCCTGCGGCCAACTGGCTGATATTCGATGTCAGGCATGACCTGGTCGATCACGAGGCCGGCAGGAAAGCCTATGAACAGGGTCATATCCCCGGTGCGCTCTATCTGGACCATGAGCTGGAGCTGTCGGCGCCGCGAACCGGCTTCAATGGCCGCCATCCATTGCCTTCGCGCGAGGATCTTGCTGCCCTGATGAGCAGCCAGGGTTTGAAGCAGCAAACCCAAGTGGTTGTCTACGACAGCGGAAACAGCGTCTTTGCCGCGCATTTGTGGTGGATGCTGCGTTGGCTGGGGCACGAGCGGGTAGCCATACTCGACGGTGGCTGGCAGGCCTGGCTGGATGCCTCCGGAGCCGTCCAGACCGGACGCAATTCCGCCCGGATCACCGAGGCCCAGGCCGTCCAGGGCCTGAGCTTGCCTGGCCGTGCGGCCATGCCGGTGGTTGATGCGCAGGCTGTACTGCAGAATTTGACTGATCCCCGCTTTGTTGTGGTGGATGCCCGGGCGCGTGAACGCTATCTGGGCCAGACCGAACCCATGGATCCGGTGGCAGGCCATATTCCGCAGGCCTTGAATCGCCCCAACTCATTGAATCTTCAGAACAATGGCCGCTTCAAGCCTGCGCCGGCATTGCGCCAGGAGTTCGAAGCTTTGCTCGATGGCCGTACGCCTGAACAAATTGTTCATCAGTGTGGCTCGGGCATTACGGCCAGCCATAACCTGTTTGCGATGGAGCTGGCCGGCCTGGAGGGCTCGGCCTTATATCCCGGCTCCTGGAGTGAGTGGTGCAGTGATCCCGAGCGACCGGTAGCCCGCGACGCCGACTAGGCAGGGCCGGGCTTCAGCCCTGCATCATGCGCCGGTACCATTCGTGAAAGTGCTGCATGCCGTCTTCCAGCGGTGACTGGTAGGGGCCGGTTTCGCTGGTTCCGCGCATCATCAGGGCCCGGCGTCCTGCATCCATACGCTCGGCAATTTCGTCGTCTTCGATGGCCGTTTCCATGTAGGCGGCCCGCTGCGCCAGTACGAACTCCCGTTCGAATGCGGCGATGTCTTCCGGGTAATAGAACTCGACGATATTCACGGTTTCCTGCGGGCTGACCGGGTGCAGGGTCGACAGCACGACCACGTTTGGATACAGCTCTATCATGTGCGTGGGGAAGTAGGTGACCCATACCGCGCCAAAGTCGGGCGCCACACCAGTGCCGTAGTCCAGCAGGCGTTCATGCCATTGCCGGTACACGTCTGTGCCTGGTTGCGTCAATGACTGATGCACGCCCACGCGTTGCGAGCTGTACCACGACGAAAATTCCCAGCTCAGATCATCGCAGGTAACGAACTTGCCCAGCCCCGGATGGAAGGGGGCGACATGGTAGTCTTCCAGATAGACCTCTATGAAAGTTTTCCAGTTGTAGTTGCACTGGTGAACTTCAATATGGTCCAGCACATAGTCCGAAAAATCGAATTCCGGGCGGGCAAACAAGGCCGCCATGTCTTGTGCGGGGTTGCGAGGTCCCTCGAATAACAGACCGTGGCAATTTTTAAGCGTAAAGCGCTGAAGGTCCAGGCAGGGCGACTCGGGAAATTGCGGCGCTCCCAGGAGCTGGCCCTGTTTGCTGTAGGTCCAGCGATGCACCGGACACACGATATTGCCACCGGTATCACGCAAATTTCCAAAGGAAGACTGTGCGCCGGTCACATTGCCGGCCTGGCCGCCGAGCATGATGGCCTGGCGGTGGCGGCATACATTCGAAAGCAGCTCGACACCATCGGGATTGCGTATCAGCACGCGGCCGGCCCGCTCCTGGGGCAGGGTGCGCCAGTCGCCAATCCCGGGAACGAGTTTTTCGTGTCCCACGTACAGCGAGGACTGGCTGAAGATCAGAGCCTGTTCCTGCTCGAAAATTTCGTCGCTGAAATAGCTGTTGACTGAAAGTTGGGTATGGGCGGGCGCGAACTGCGCCTGCCGACCGATGTCGGTCATGAGTTCCCCCCGCAATATTGAAACCAGCAAGCCGCAACGGGCACTGGTGCGAAGAAAAAAACGGCCTGGCCGATGGAATTTGGACAACCTATTATTCTACTGTAATTTTTCTTGCCCGGAACAGGGTAGGGGCGTGCTTCGGGCGGTCATGGTCAGCTTCTCGTACAATTCAGGCAATTTCAAAAAGCGCGGCATGATGGCGCGCCTGTTTACTGGAATCGCTCATGAATGAAGTAAAAGCGGGTGCACAGCCTGCAACAGACGGCAATGAACTGAAGAAGGCAGGCCTGCCACAGGACTTTGAAACGGCACTGGCGCAACTCGAGGCGCTGGTGGCGCAAATGGAAACCGGCGAACTGGCTCTCGATAAGTCGCTGGCTGCCTACGAGCAGGGCGTTGAGCTGGCCAGGATATGCCAGCGCCGCCTTGATCAGGCCGAACAGCAGGTCAGGGTGTTGCAAGATAACCTCCTGAATCCGCTGGCTGACGCGTCTGATGCGCAAGAGGACTAGGCATGTCGCGTAATACCCTCGACTTCCCGGCCTGGCTGACAGACCGGGTGCAACATACCGAATCCGTGCTTGATCAACTCCTGCCCGCCGTTGCCGAAGAGCCGGCAAGTCTGCACGAGGCCATGCGCTATGCTGTGCTGGGTGGTGGAAAACGGGTGCGGGCTGCGCTGGTCTATGCGGCAGGCGAGGCCGCCCTGCAAACCAGTGCGCCGGCATCGGCGCAGGCAATTGCCCTGGATCATGCCGCGGCGGCAGTCGAACTGATACATGCTTATTCGCTGGTACACGACGACCTGCCGTGCATGGACGACGATACCTTGCGGCGCGGACGTCCCACTGTGCATGTGCGCTTCAACGAAGCCACTGCGATGCTGGCAGGCGATGCGTTGCAGCCGCTGGCATTCGAGTTGCTGGGGCTGATGCCAATCGCGCCTGCGCTGATCGTGCAGGCCATAGAATTGCTGGCTCGTTCGGCCGGCAGCCTGGGTATGGTGGGTGGTCAGGCCATTGATTGCGAGAGCGTGGGGATGGCGCTTACCGCTGAACAGCTGCAGCAGATGCACAGCATGAAAACCGGGGCCATGCTCGAGGCCAGCGTCCTTCTGGGCGGTATTGTCGCGGGTGCCGGCTCATCGGTGCGCGAGGGCCTGGAGCGATATGCTTCGGCCATCGGACTGGCGTTTCAGGTTGTAGACGATATTCTGGATGTCACGGCCGATACCGCGACACTGGGAAAAACGGCGGGCAAGGACGCTGCAGGCAACAAACCTACCTATGTTTCCATTCTGGGTCTGGACGCCTCGCGCGAACTGCTGCAGTCGCTGCATGCCCAGGCCCATGAGGCGTTGCTGCCGCTGGGTCCTGCAGGCGCCCGGCTGGCGGGAATTGCCGATTACATCGTGGGACGTGATCGCTAGCGAGCCCTTCACGCCTGATCTGCCGCGCCTGTTGCTGGTGCTTCCCGACGCTTTGGTCCGGCCCCGTAAATAAGACAGGATGTTAGGCTCGTTTTCCTTCTGCCCACTTGCTGGTATTCTGGGTGGTTACAATGTGGTTTGACCGAACTCATTAATCTGTATGGCTATTGTCTCTTTAGAAAACATTCACTCGCCGGCTGACCTCCGATCGCTGGACCGATCCGGCCTTAACGAGATCGCCGGACAGCTGCGAGAGTTTGTGCTGCAGTCGGTATCGAAAACAGGTGGCCATCTGTCGTCCAACCTTGGTACCGTCGAGCTCACCATTGCGCTTCATCATGTGTTCAATACGCCCCACGATCGCATAATCTGGGACGTCGGACACCAGTCTTATCCACACAAGATACTGACAGGCCGGCGTGAGCAAATGGCATCATTGCGTCAGAAGGACGGCATCTCCGGCTTTCCCAAGCGCAGCGAGTCCGAGTACGACGCATTTGGCACGGCGCACTCGTCCACGTCCATTTCTGCGGCATTGGGCATGGCTGTGGCTTCCCGTAATGCCGGGCTCGACCGGCAGCATATTGCGGTGATAGGCGACGGCGCCATGACCGCCGGCATGGCATTTGAAGCGCTGAACAACGCAGGTGTCACGCGCGGCGTCAATGTGCTGGTCATCCTGAACGACAACGACATGTCGATTTCGCCGCCGGTAGGTGCACTCAATCGCTACCTGGCCCGACTGCTCTCGGGCAGGTTTTATGCGACCGCCAAGAACGTCGGGCGTGCCGTGCTCCAGCACATGCCGCCCATGCTTGAGTTCGCCCGTCGCATAGAAGGCCATGCAAAGGGTATTGTGTCGCCCGCGACCCTCTTCGAGGAACTGGGTTTCAATTATGTCGGGCCCATCGATGGTCATGACCTTGATGCGCTGGTGCCCACACTCGAGAACCTGAAAGCGCTGGGTGGTTTGCAGTTTCTGCATGTGGTCACCAGGAAAGGGCAGGGCTACAAGCTCGCCGAAGCTGATCCTGTGCTTTACCACGGGCCGGGCAAGTTTGATCCCGATGTTGGCATACAGAAGCCCAAGAACCCGCCCAAGCAGACATTCACGCAGGTGTTCGGGCGCTGGTTATGCGATATGGCCAAAGCCGACGAGCGCCTGTTCGGGATTACACCGGCCATGCGCGAAGGCAGCGGCATGGTCGAATTTGAGCAGCGCTTCCCTGATCGCTACTTCGATGTAGGTATTGCCGAGCAGCACGCAGTCACCTTTGCGGCAGGTCTGGCTTGCGAGGGTCAGAAACCGGTAGTTGCCATTTACTCGACTTTCCTGCAGCGTGGCTATGATCAGCTCATACACGATGTGGCACTGCAAAATCTTGATGTCACATTCGCCCTCGATCGGGCCGGCATAGTCGGTGCCGATGGTGCGACGCACGCCGGCAATTACGATATCGCCTATTTGCGTTGTGTGCCGAATATGGTGGTTGCCACGCCGTCTGACGAAAACGAAACCCGTCTGCTGCTCAGTACCTGTTTCCAGCACCCTGGACCTGCTTCAGTGCGCTACCCGCGTGGAGCGGGTGTCGGCGCCACCGTCGCAGACGGGCTGGATGTCGTGCCCGTAGGCAAGGGCGTGGTCAGGCGTCAGGGGCGGCATGTTGCCATGCTGGTCTTCGGCACGCTGGCCGGAGCTGCCCTGCAGGCTGCCCAGGCGCTCGATGCCACAGTGGTCGACATGCGTTTTGTCAAACCGCTGGATACCGACCTGCTCGAGCAACTGGCCAATACGCACCAGGCTTTCGTCACCATCGAAGATGCCGCCATCATGGGCGGGGCAGGCAGTGCGGTGCTTGAGTATTTCAGCCATCAGGGCATTTGCTGTCCGGTTCTGCAGCTGGGCTTGCCCGATGCATTTATCGATCACGGTGACCAGTCTGCCATTCTGGCCGAACTGGGCTTGAATGCAGAAGGGCTGGAACGCTCGGTAAGGGCAAGGTTTGGGGCCTTGTTGGCCAAGGTTGCCTGATTGCAGCCATTTTGCGGTAAAGTAACCGGGCTCGTTTTTGAGCCCTGCGCGATGCGAAACCATGCATCGCAGTCAGTAAATCGTCGTCCGTTTGCTTGCGGGCGTCACTAGGATAGTAAGTTCATGAATATTCTGATTGATTCCGCTGTTGCCATGCCCGACGTACAGAGCAGCGTCGATACACGCCATCTGGCCATCGAGCGCGTCGGCGTGCGCGGAGTTCGTCATCCCATGCTGCTTGAGACTGCCGATGGCTCCTCCATGCCAACAGTGGGCAACTGGGAACTCACCGTGGCCTTGCCGGCCGAGGAAAAGGGCACGCATATGTCACGCTTCGTGGCATTGCTGGAACAGTACCGTACCACTCCCATGACGCCTGTCCTGTTCTGCACCATGGCCCAGGCCATGTTGCCGCTGCTCAATGCCACCAAGGGTGATATCAGCGCATCATTTCCTTACTTCATGAGCAAGCAGGCGCCTGTGTCCGGCGTGGCCAGCCTGATGGACTATCAGGTAACCTGGACGGCACGTGCCCAGGCTACGGGCCAAACCGAGTTTGAGCTTGCCGCTCAGATCCCGGTCACCAGCCTTTGCCCATGCTCCAAGGCCATTTCCGAATACGGCGCACATAATCAGCGTTCGCATGTCACCGTCACGGCCATATTTTCCCAGCCCGACCTGGTCGATCTCGATCACCTGATTCGCCTGACCGAGCAGCAAGCTTCATGCGAACTCTGGGGCCTGCTCAAGCGTACCGATGAAAAGTTCGTTACCGAGCGTGCCTACGAAAATCCCAAGTTTGTTGAAGACCTGGTACGCGACGTGGCGGTTCAGTTGCAGGCTGTCTCTGGCATACAACGCTTTCGTGTTGTGGCTGAAAACTTTGAATCCATACACAATCACTCGGCTTATGCCGTGGTTGAAGGCTGATTTCCGGCTTGCGTGCAGCTGGCCAGGCGGGTGCAATGCATGGCTTTTGTTTGCAATGACTGTCAGAAAACTGTTAACATAGCTGGTTTCTTGCTCGATTTATAAGCGCATCTTGGTATTTGCAAGGCATTTGCATGTATGGGGCGTTTTATAGGCGGGCTGTCCCTTTTGCATTATTCATCTTGTTGCTTTAACAAGGTTTTTTGCAAAAGATATCCTCAAGGAGTGTAGTTTATGCGTCACTACGAAGTAGTGTTTATTGTGCATCCCGATCAAAGCGAGCAAGTGCCCGCCATGATCGAGCGCTATCAGGCAGTTGTCACCAGCAATGGTGGTACCGTGCACCGCCTGGAAGACTGGGGCCGTCGCCAATTGGCTTACCCCATCCAAAAACTGGTCAAAGCCCATTACGTTTGCCTTAACATCGAGTGTGGCCAGACCGTACTCGACGAGCTCGAGCATTCGTTCCGTTACAACGACGCCATCTTGCGCCACCTGGTCATCAAGACCAAGAAGGCTGTTACTGCTCCGTCGTTGATGATGAAATCGGTTGAACGCGAAGAGGCCCGCAAGGCCAGCGCTGAAACCCCTGCAGCCGCTCAGTCGGAAGAATAAGGCGCGCGTCGCTCCAGGCTACCAAGTGAATCAGCTTGTCCTGACCGCCATTGCCACCGAGGTGCAACCCTTAAGGTATACCCCGGCAGGCGTACCGGCAGTCGAGATCACACTGAGTCATGAGTCGGAAGTTCAAGAGGCTGGCCACATGCGCCGGATCGAATTGACGCTTTCCGCAGTCGCCCTCGGAGATATCGCTCTGTTGTTGTCCGACACACCATTGGGTGCATTCTTGTCGATACAGGGGTTTTTGGCCCCGGCACGCAAGGGTTCGAACAAGGTGGTATTGCACATACAGCAGGCCGATCGTGTTTATGCCGGTGGCGCCAGCGTCACGGTCTAGCAGGAAATTACAGCAAGCTTGAGCGCTCTGACAGGCGCATCGAAATTACCGTCCGGAAGCACTCCGGGCACACAAGAGGCACATTATGGCTTACTTCAAAAAAAGCAAAGAAAAACGCAAATTCACGCAGCAAAACCCGCTGTTCAAACGTCGCAAATTCTGCCGTTTCACAGCCGCCAACGTTGAAGAGATCGATTACAAAGATCTCGACACACTGCGTGATTTCATTCAGGAAAACGGCAAGATCATTCCTGCCCGCCTGACCGGTACCAAGGCAATTTACCAACGCCAGCTGGACAGCGCCATCAAGCGCGCCCGCTTCCTGGCCTTGCTGCCTTACACCGATAACCACAACTAATCCGGGGCCTATAGTCATGCAAGTCATTTTGCTCGAAAAAGTTGTCAATCTGGGTAATCTTGGTGAAGTCGTCCGCGTGCGCAACGGCTACGCCCGCAACTACCTGATTCCGCAAAAAATTGCCCGCCGTGCAACGGCTGCCGCCCTGGAAGAGTTCGAAGCACGTCGCGCCGAACTGGAAAAGATCCAGGCTGAAAAGCTGGCTGCCGCACAAGCTGTTGGCGAGAAGCTGTCGGGTTCGACCGTTACCATTCCCCAGAAAGCAGGTGTAGACGGCCGTCTGTTCGGTTCGGTTACCAGCATGGACATCGCTGCTGCCCTGGTCAGGGACGGCTTCGACACCATCGAGAAATCTCAGGTTCGTCTGCCCGAAGGCGCCATCAAGGCTGTTGGCGAGTTTCCGGTTCAGGTTGTACTGCACGCTGATGTGGTCGCCGAAATCAATGTCGTGGTTCAGGGCGAAATGGTCTGATATCACCCGCCTTGCGTGGTACATTCCCTAGCGGAAGGTACATCGCACAGCATAAGAAAAGCCGGTGTATGCCGGCTTTTCTTATTTTCATTTATCTTGTCCGGAGCAAGGATTTGAGCAGCAAGAAGACACAAACTGACCCGCAACTGGATTATTTGCGCGTGCCGCCGCATTCGGTCGAAGCCGAACAGTCGGTGCTGGGTGGCTTGTTGCTGGACAATGCGGCATTCGATCGGGTTACCGACGTATTGAATGAAGAAGATTTCTATCGCTTCGATCACAAGATCATCTGGCAGCACATTACGCGCCTGATAAGCCTGGCGCGGCCCGCCGACGTGGTTACCGTGCACGAATCCCTGGCCAGTGCCGGCAAGTCCGATGACACGGGTGGTCTGGCCTATCTTAATGCGCTGGCGCACAACACACCGTCGGCCGCCAATATCCGCCGCTACGCGGAGATCGTTCGCGAACGCTCCATGCTGCGCAAGCTGGTGTCTGTTGCCGACGAGATCGCTGCAGCGGCCTTTAATCCGCAAGGCAAGGAAGCGCGCCAGTTGCTCGACGAGGCCGAGTCACGCGTGTTCCAGATCTCGCAGGAAGGGGCGCGTGGCGCCACCGGCTTCCAGGACATCCAGCCGCTGTTGACGCAGGTTGTCGAACGTATCGATGAGCTGTATCACCGGGAAGGTGATTCTGATATTACGGGTGTACCGACCGGGTTCTCTGATCTGGATCGCATGACGTCCGGCCTGCAGGCCGGCGACCTGGTCATTGTGGCCGGCCGCCCGTCCATGGGCAAAACCTCTTTTTCCATGAATATAGGCGAGCATGTCGCGATCGAGCAGGGCTTGCCTGTGGCGGTGTTTTCCATGGAAATGGGCGCCGTACAGCTGGCCATGCGCATGGTCGGTTCGGTGGGCATGCTCGACCAGCATCGAATGCGTACCGGCAAACTCACGACCGATGACTGGCCGCGCCTGACCCATGCTGTACAGCAAGTGCAGGAAGCCCAGATTTACATCGATGAAACGCCGGCCTTGTCATCGATGGAAGTTCGTGCGCGCGCGCGCCGGCTGGCGCGCCAGTGTGGTCAGCTTGGTCTGATCATCATAGACTATATGCAGCTGATGTCGGCCAATTCCGCGGGCGAGAACCGTGCAACCGAAATTTCTGAAATCAGCCGTTCGCTGAAAGGGTTGGCCAAAGAGCTTAATTGTCCGCTGATTGCCTTGTCGCAGCTGAATCGAAGCCTGGAGCAACGCCCCAACAAAAGGCCGGTCATGAGTGACCTGCGCGAATCCGGCGCCATTGAGCAGGATGCCGACCTGATTCTGTTTATCTACCGCGATGAAGTGTACAACCCTGATTCTCCAGACAAGGGCACGGCGGAGATTATCGTCGGTAAACAGCGTAACGGCCCCATCGGCAGCGTGAGGCTGACTTTCCAGGGCTCAAGCACGCGCTTCCTGAACTATACCGGCGGCCTGGGGCACTAAGAACGGGCGCTGGCCAGCCTGGCTGACCATGATTCAGCTCATGGCCAATGCCAGGTCGTAGGCAGCACGCAAGGAAGATGGATCGGCAATGCCCTGGCCGGCAATATCGAAGGCGGTACCGTGGTCGACACTGGTACGTATGAAGGGCAAGCCCACCGTGACGTTCACACCCTGGTCTATTCCCAGGTATTTCACGGGAATCAGACCCTGATCGTGGTACTGCGCGACGACAATGTCGAATTCGCCCCGCCGGGCACGCATGAAGACGGTATCGCCAGGCCAGGGGCCGCTGGCATCGATGCCTTGCTCGCGAGCCTGCCGTACGGCCGGTTCTATCAGCAGGGTTTCTTCCTGTCCGAAGCGGCCGTGCTCGCCGGCGTGCGGATTCAGGCCTGCCACGGCTACGCGTGGATGAGCGATGCCGGCCTGCAGGCAGGCGTGATGCGCAAGCCGTATGGTGTTGAGTTCAAGCTCCTGGGTCAGCAGTGTGCTGACCTGACTGATGGGTACATGAATGGTAGCCAGAATCACACGCAGCTCCTGATTGGCCAGCATCATTGCGTAGTGCCCGGTTGCGCTGCGTTCCGCCAGGACCTCGGTATGGCCCGGGTAGTCAGCGCCTCCGGCCTGCATTGCTTCCTTGTTCAGGGGCGCCGTGACGATGGCACGCAATTTTCCGGCCATGGCGTCGTCGATGGCGTGACACAAATATTCGTACGCGCCGCGACCTGCGATCGGGCTGATCTTTCCTGCCGGCAAGTCGGCGGGCAGCTCGCGCCAGCGATTAAGGACGGGTATGAGGCCGGGCTGCCCTTGTGCCAGCTCAGGTTCGCTGATGAGTTCGATCCGCAAGGTTTCGGCCAGGCCCAGCTGTCTGATGGTGTCATCCATGATGCCGGCGTCGCCATAGACCAGGGAGGGCTCGGGCAGGCCGTCGGCAAAGAGCTTGACGATGATTTCCGGACCGATGCCGGCGGCATCACCCATAGTGAATCCTATGGGCAAACGGCTGCCGGCATTCTTTGCTGTTGCAGGTTCGCCCATTAAAGTGCTTCGCTGGCGTAGTCGGCTAACCGTGAACGTTCACCGCGCTGCAGCGTGATGTGGCCCGAGTGTGGCCAGCCCTTGAACCTGTCGACGACATAGGTCAGGCCTGAGCTGCCTTCAGTCAGATAAGGGGTGTCGATCTGGGCGATATTTCCCAGGCAGACGATTTTCGTACCGGGGCCGGCCCGGGTCACCAGGGTTTTCATCTGCTTGGGTGTCAGGTTCTGCGCCTCGTCGATGATCAGGAACTTGTTCAGGAAGGTGCGCCCGCGCATGAAGTTCAGTGACTTGACCTTGATCCGTGAGCGTATCAGTTCCATGGTTGAATTCTTCGACCAGTCCTGGCCGCCGATGCCGCCCATGTCGTTACTGCTGGCGCCCAGGTGCAGGACTTCCAGGTTGTCTTCGAGGGCACCCATCCATGGCAGCATTTTCTCTTCTTCGGTGCCAGGCAGAAAGCCGATATCGTCGCCCACTGGCACGGTTGCCCGGGTGATGATGATCTCGTTGTAGCGCTTGGTTTCCAGCGTTTGCGTCAGCGCGCTGGCCAGGGCCAGCAGCGTTTTGCCCGTACCTGCCTGGCCCAGCAGCGAGACAAAGTCGCACTCGGGATTCATGAGCAGGTTCAGGGCGAAATTCTGTTCGCGATTGCGTGCCGTGATACCCCAGACATTGTTCTTGCCGTGGCTGTAGTCACGCAGGGTGGCCAGCACGGCACTACGACCGTTGACTTCCTTGACCTGGGCCTGTAGCGGCAAATCGCCATCAAAATAGACGAACTCGTTGACGATGAACTCCGAGCACAGCGGGCCGGTGACCCGATAAAAGGTCGTTCCACCTTGTTGCCAGGACTCGACGTCCTTGCCGTGCTTGACCCAGAAGTTCTCGGGCAGTGGCATGACCCCGTCGTACAGCAGGTCGGAATCGTCGAGAACGTGATCGTTCAGGTAGTCTTCGGCGGGCAGGCTCAGTGAAAGTGCCTTGAGCCGCATATTGATGTCTTTGGACACCAGGATCACTTCCCGCTTGGGGTGCGCCAGCTGCAACGCGTGCACGACATTCAGGATGGCATTGTCGGCCTTGCCCAGGGGCAGCTCTATGGGCAGCTGTGAGTGCAGGGCGGAAGTCTGGAAATGCAGATTGCCCAAGGCTTCCTGATTGCCCAGGGCATCGAGCTGCACGCCTTTGTCCAGCTTGGTTGTGTCGCTTACCAGACCATCCAGGAAGCGGCTTACCTGGCGGGCATTGCGTGCGACTTCCGACATGCCCTTTTTCTGATGATCGAGCTCTTCAAGGACCATCATCGGCAGGAATATGTCGTGCTCTTCAAATTTGAACAGCGAATTCGAGTCGTGCAGCAATACATTGGTATCCAGCACGAACAGCTTGCGCTTGGAAACCGGCAGGCGGGTTTTTTTCTCGGTTTTCAGCGCCACCACCGACAGGGTGGGTGGTTCAGGTATGACGGGTGCGATAGCCGTGGCGCGAGCCGGTGCCTGGCGTTTGGCAGCGGGCTTGGCTGCGGATTTGACGGCAGTCTTGCGAGCTGCTGAGCCGGAACGGGTTACCGGGGACTCGACTTTGGGCGCTTCAGCTACCGCGTCAGAGGTAGAGGCGGAAACCATGGTGCCCATTCGGGTCGGCAACTTTGGTAGCGGCATAAAGGGTGTGCTCCTGTGGTTCTGGTAACTGGCAACCGGGTTGCCGGAGTATTTATTCCTGTTCGCGGACGACCTGCAGGACTTCCTCGACATGGCCTGGCACGCGAAGGCCGCGCCATTCTTGCAACAAGGTGCCGTCGGTGTCGATCAGGAAAGTACTGCGCTCAATTCCACGCACCTGTTTACCGTACATGTTTTTCATTTTGATGACGCCAAACAGCTGGCACAAGGCTTCGTCCTGATCAGAGATCAGGGGGAAAGGCAGCTCTTGTTTATCAGTGAAATTGCTGTGCGACTTGAGGGAGTCGCGCGAGATGCCGACAATCTGGCAGCCGGCATCGACAAAAGCCTGGTAGTTGTCGCGAAAACCCTGAGCCTGGGTTGTGCAGCCCGGCGTGCTGTCTTTTGGATAAAAATACAGAACGGCGCGATGGCCGCGCAAGCCTTTCAGGCTGATTTCGCCCTGGGTGCTGACTGCAGTAAAGTCGGGAATGGCTTTGCCTGTGGCAATCTGGCTCATGCGGCCTCCTCGTGGGGTAAAAGGGCGACGATCACGCGTCGTCCTTCGGACATCAGGATATTGTATGTGCGTGCCGCAGCCTGGGTGCTCATGACCTCGACACCTATGCCCAGGCCCAGCAAGGCTTGCGTTACGTGTTGGGGTAGCAGATGCTGCTGCAGTCCTGTTCCTATCAGTACGACCTCCGGTGCGTCATCGGGTTTTTGCACTGCGGCATTCCCATCAAGAAAAGCCATGGGATCGGCCTTGGCCTCGGTCAGGCCGGCGATCTCGCGCAGGGTCGCCGCAGTGATGTCGGCGATCGTGGCGACCTGCCAGGAGTGGATTTCGCCTTCGGGAGCGAAATGCACCGGATGAGCATAGCGGACTGCGTTGATCTCAACGTAGTTGTGCCCGTAGGCGGTGACGGTATTCAGGGCTGGGTTGGATTCGCTTTGTAATTGCACAGAAAACTCCGAAAATCATTCTGATCATAGCCCAAAGCCTTCGCGGCAGAGGGTGATTTCGTGTTTTTTTCGAATGGATTACACTTGTGGGTTATCGTCCGGCGCAGGCTGGGCGATAACTTTGCTGCATTGCACCCTTCGACCTTTGCCTACGCTTACCTCGCCCTGGAACATCATGACGAATTTCCCCCGTATAGAACGTCTGCCGCCCTACGTATTCAATATCACCGGAGAACTGAAAATGGCGGCGCGCCGGCGAGGCGAAGATATTATCGACATGTCTATGGGTAATCCTGACGGGCCTACCCCCAAGCACATTGTAGACAAACTGGTCGAGGCTGCCACCAGGCCCGATACGCACGGCTATTCGGTCTCCAAGGGCATACCACGGCTGCGCAAGGCGATCTCCGGTTGGTACGAGCGTCGTTATGGCGTACAGATCGATCCCGACTCCGAAGCCATTGTCACCATAGGCTCCAAAGAGGGCCTGGCCCACCTGATGCTTGCCACGCTCGACCGCGGCGATACCGTGCTGGTGCCCAATCCCAGCTACCCCATCCACATATATGGCGCAGTCATTGCCGGGGCCAACATCCGCTCGGTTCCCATGACGCCCGGGCTGGATTTTTTCGATGAAATCGAAAGGGCTGTGCGTGAAAGCATTCCCAAGCCCAAGATGATGATATTGGGTTTCCCCAGCAATCCAACTGCGCAATGCGTAGACCTGGCTTTCTTCGAGCGCATCGTGGCCCTGGCCAAAGAACACAACATCCTGGTGGTGCATGACCTGGCTTACGCCGACATCACATTCGACGGCTACAAGGCTCCGTCCATCATGCAGGTCGAAGGTGCGCGCGATGTTGCGGTCGAATTCTTTACCATGAGCAAAAGCTACAACATGGCTGGCTGGCGCGTAGGCTTTATGGTCGGCAACCAGGAACTGGTCAACGCCCTGGCCCGCATCAAGAGCTATCACGATTACGGTATGTTCACGCCGATACAGGTTGCCTCCATCGCAGCGCTTGAAGGGCCGCAAGACGAAGTGAACAAGGTGGTCGAGCAGTACCGCAACCGGCGCGATGTGCTGGTCAAAGGCCTGCATGAGGCAGGCTGGATGGTCGATATTCCCAAAGCGTCCATGTATATCTGGGCAAAAATTCCCGAGTTCTACGAAAAGCTGGGGTCGCTGGAGTTCTCCAAGCGCCTGCTGGCCGACGCCAAAGTTGCGGTGTCGCCCGGCATAGGTTTCGGTGAGTACGGCGATGGCTACGTGCGTTTTGCACTGATTGAAAACGAGCAACGTACACGTCAGGCTGTGCGTGGCATCAAGGAAATGTTCCGTAAGGACGGTTTAGGTAAATGAGTCCGATAAAAGTTGGTTTGCTGGGTTTGGGTGTTGTAGGGGGCGGTACCTGGAAGGTCCTGACGCGCAACGCAGAAGAAATCGCCCGTAGGGCGGGGCGCCATATTGAAGTGGCCGCTGTGGCCGTACGCGACATTGAAAAGGCCAGGCGCCTGGTGGGCGACGATATACTCGTCACCCAGGACGGCCTCGAGGTCGTGCGCAATCCGGAAATCGAGATCGTGGTCGAACTGATGGGCGGCGACACGCTGGCGCGCGAGCTGATCATGGAAGCGATCGCCCAAGGCAAGCACGTGGTTACCGCCAACAAGGCCTTGCTGGCCAAGTATGGCAACGAGATTTTTGCCGCAGCGCATGCCAAGGGTGTCATGGTGACCTTCGAGGCAGCTGTGGCCGGTGGCATTCCCATCATCAAGGCCATACGCGAGGGGCTGACCGCCAATCGCATACAGTGGCTGGCCGGCATCATCAACGGCACCACCAACTTCATCCTTTCCGAGATGCGTTCACAGGGCCTGCCTTTCGAGCAGGTGCTTGCCGAAGCCCAACGGCTGGGCTATGCTGAAGCCGATCCCACTTTCGATATCGAGGGGGTTGATGCCGCCCACAAGCTGACGCTGCTGGCATCGCTGGCATTTGGCGTGCCCGTTCAGTTCGACAAGGCCCACATCGAGGGTATCTCCATGCTGGCGGCAGAAGATATTGCTCATGCTGAAAGGCTGGGATACCGCATCAAGCTGCTTGGCATTACCCGTCGCTGCGATACCGGTATCGAATTGCGTGTTCATCCGACCCTGGTGCCGGTCACTTGCTTGCTGGCCAATGTTGAAGGTGCCATGAATGCCATTCTGGTCAGCGGCGATGTGGTAGGGCCGACCATGTACTACGGTCAGGGGGCGGGCGAGCTGCCTACCGCGTCGGCGGTAGTGGCCGATCTGGTTGATGTGGCCCGGCTTGAATCAGCAGACCCGGGCCATCGCGTGCCGCATCTGGCCTTCCAGCCCGAAGCCATGGACGATACCCCGATCCTGCCGGTGTCCGACGTCGTGTCCTCGTATTATTTGCGCATGCGTGTGCAGGATCGCCCCGGCGTACTGGCGGACATTGCCAGCATTCTTTCCGAGATGAACATTTCCATCGGTTCGATGTTCCAGGAGCCCCACGGAGAGACCGAAGCCGATATCATTTTCCTTTCGCATCAGGCCCGCGAAGGAGCGATCAATGCGGCGCTGGATCGCATTCATGAACTGCCGTTTGTGCATACCAAGGTAACGCGTCTGCGTGTGGAGAACCTCCTGTGAAATACTTGTCTACCCGTGGCGGTATGGACCCGCAATCGTTTTCCGATATTCTGCTGGAAGGGCTGGCGCCCGATGGCGGGCTGGCTTTGCCCGAAAGCCTGCCTGCAGTCAGTGCCGATACGCTCGAGGCCTGGCGCAAACTGAATTACCCTGAACTGGCCACCGAGATTCTCAGCCTGTTTATCGACGATATCCCCAGGAGCGACCTTGAGCGACTGACGCATGCCGCCTATACCGCTCAGAACTTCGGCAGCGAACAGATCGTGCCGCTCAAGCCCCTGAATAATGGCATGACCCTGCTGGGCCTTTCAGAAGGCCCGACGCTGGCATTCAAGGATATGGCCATGCAGTTTCTGGGCCAGGTATTCGAATACGTGCTCGACAAGCGTCAGGCTACGCTGAACATTCTGGGCGCCACTTCCGGCGATACGGGATCGGCAGCGGAATACGCCCTGAAAGGCAAGCGTGGTGTCAGCGTCTTCATGCTTTCACCCTATGGGCGCATGAGTGATTTTCAGCGGGCCCAAATGTATTCGCTCCATGATCCGAACATCCACAATATCGCCCTCAAGGGCGTGTTTGATGAATGCCAGGATATCGTCAAGGCTCTGGCTGGCGACCTGGCTTTCAAGGCCAAGTACAACCTGGGGGCGGTGAACTCCATCAACTGGGCGCGCATTGCCGCCCAGGTTGTTTATTATTTCTGGGGCTGGCTGCGTGCCACGAGCGGCCCGGGCCAGCAGGTGTCCTTCACCGTGCCGTCTGGCAATTTCGGCAATATTCTTGCGGGCCACATCGCGCGGCAGATGGGTCTGCCGGTGCGCCGGCTGGTGCTTGCCACCAATGAAAACAATGTGCTCGAAGAGTTTTTCCGTACTGGTATCTACCGGCCGCGTCCTGCCGCCGAAACCCACGAGACCAGCAGTCCTTCCATGGACATTTCCCGGGCATCCAACTTCGAACGCTTTGTCTACGAACTTTTGGGTGCCGATGCGGCCAAGGTCCGGGCGTGCTGGGAAGAGCTGGCTGCCACAGGGCAGTTTGACCTGAGCGACAGGCAGCCTGAATTCGAATCGCGTTATGGTTTTGTGGCCGGTGTCAGCACGCACGCAGACCGGTTGCAGACCATCCGCGACATCCAGCTCGAAGCCGGCGTACTGATCGATCCGCATACCGCCGATGGCGTCAAGGTGGCCGCCGGCTATGTAGAACCGGGCATCCCCATGCTTGTGCTGGAAACCGCGCTGCCCGCCAAGTTCAGTGAAACCATCGAGGCTGCCACCGGCAAGCCTGCACCGGTTCCTGCGCATTTGCAGGGCCTGGCGTCGCTGGACCAGCGTGTCGAGGTATTCGACTGCAAGGTCGAGCTGGTCAGGGACTACATCATTCAGCACGCACCCGTTCAGGCAGGGTAGGCGGCTGAGTCTGCGTTAAGCCAGGCTGCGCAGCAGCGATGCCGCCGCCTGGCGTCCGCTGCGCACGGCGCCTTCCAGCACGCCGGGGTAACCGGTGTCGGTCCAGTCTCCCGCGACCCACACTCGCGGCCAGGGGGTGGCGACCGTGGGCCTGGCCAGGCCAGGTCTTGCGGCGAACGTCGCACGCTTTTCCACTATCACATCATGTCCTGTTACGCGCGGCATCGGGCCAAAGCGCTGCGTTTGCGCCTGCACCTGGGCCGTGACGGCCGCGACGACATCGTCCTGCTTGTGCTCCTGCAAGGCCGAAGCGTCACTGATCACAATATGAAGCAACGATGCCGTGCCGGTTTGAGCGATATGCCCGGCTGGCAAATGTGCTTCCGTGGTTTCGCGGGCAGCCAGGGCGCTGCGGTCGAAAAGCCACTGGCCGAATTGCAGCCTGGCCGGATGATCGTGCAACAGCAGCATGGGCTGGGGCAGTTGCCAGGGATGTTCCAGCTTCAGGGTAATCGTGGCGATGGGAAGGAAGTCAAAGTCCGACAGCATGTCCAGGTAGGGCAGACTATCTGGTACAGCTTCCAGTTGTGCAAGCAATCTTGATGTGGACGGGACGTTGCCGGCTACGATCGCCGCGTCAAAATGCTGACCGTCGACCGCGATGCCCGATGGGCATGCATGCAGTTTTCTGACAGCGTGACCAAGATGCAAACCGGCCCCCGGGCTGGACTGGCCGTTCAATCTGCGCAGCAGTTCATCGGGCCAGAGTTTTGACAAATCGACGCGGGGTATCAGGACGTCGGTCGCGTCTTTGGGGCCACCCAGGCTATCTCGCAGTACGTGTGCGAATAACTGGGCGCAGGCATCGGGAACGGGTGTGTTCAGTGCAGCCAGACACAGTGGTTGCCAGAAACTGCGTATGACTTGCGGTGACTGCCGGCCTTGTTCCAGCCATTGCCCCACGGTCATGCCGGCTGCGGTTTTCCAGCCGTGGCGGCGAAGTGAGGTGGTCAGGCTGATCAGCCTCAAGCGCTCTTTCAGTGTCAGGCCCTGCGCGCCGAGCACGCCTGCGAGCAGGTGTAGCGGAGCGGGTAACGGCAGCGTGCGCAGCCCGAAGCTGCCATCGGCAGCCTGCAGAGACAGACGTTCACGGTAGAACAGGCGCCCTGTATCCAGACCCAGTTCGCGCATCAAGTCCAGGGTTTCGGTATACGCGCCCAGCAATATGTGCTGTCCGTTGTCGGTGGCAAGATCCAGCGCACGCGAATGTATGCGGCGGGCGCGTCCGCCCAGGCTGCGGCCAGCTTCGAACAGGGCAACGGCATGCCCTCGCTGCAGCAGCGACCAGGCAGCCGTCAGGCCGGCCCAGCCGCCACCTATGACCGCTATCTTCATTGGCTGAGTTGCTTGACCAGGCCCCGTCCGCCACCCACCCAGATTTTCCAGGCCAGCCAGAACTTGCGTATCGGTGTAAGCGAAATGCGCTGATCGAGCACTTGCCAGTTGTCACGCTCGATTTCGTTGAGCAGCGTGTAATAGATCGCCGCCATCATCAGCCCTGGGCGTTGTGCGCGCCGGTCGGTTTCGGGCAGGGATTGTGCGGCATCGCGATAGCACTGACGGGCCCTTTCAGTCTGGAAACGCATCAGGGCGACAAACCGGTCGGAATGGACGCTGTCAATGATTTCGGCGGCGGTCACGTTGAATTTCTGCATGTCTTCCACCGGCAGGTAGATGCGGCCGCGCCTGGCATCATCGCCGACATCGCGAATGATGTTGGTCAGTTGAAATGCCAGGCCCAGCTTTTCCGCATACACCAGGGTTTCGGGCTGCGTGTAGCCAAAGATATTGGCTGAAAGCTCTCCGACCACGCCTGCCGCATGCCAGCAATATTTGCGCAAGCCTGCCCAATCATCGTAGCGTGCCTGATCCAGATCCATTTCCATGCCTTCCACGATGGCATACAGACGCTCTGCTGTCAGGCCAAAGGCATGAACGTGTGGCTCCAGTGCCTGGGTAACGGGATGTTCGGGGTTACCGGCGTACATGCTTTCAATCTGGCTGCGCCACCAGGCAAGCTTCATGCGTGCCACCGAAGGTTCCGTGCATTCGTCGACTACATCATCGACCTCCCGGCAGAAGGCATACAGGGCCGTGATGGCCTTGCGCCGCTCGGGCGGCAGGAACAGAAAGGCATAGTAGAAGCTGGAACCGCTTTTCGCGGCTTTGTTCTGGCAGTATTCGTCAGGACTCATGCGTGTGCATTATGTATGGAAATCAAGGCGTGCGTGTCAGGTTAGCGCGCGCCACAGAAGCAGCGCCCAATCGCCCTTGGCAAGTGTGGGTCGCTGAAAGAATATGTCGTAGTGTAATTGGTCAAGACGCTCAAGGATACGCAAACCCCCATGCACGACCAGTCTTAACTCCAGGCCTATCCGGCCGCCAAGCCTGTGGGCCAGTGGCAAACCTGCCTGCAGCAGCTCGCGGGCCTGCTCAACCTGTTCGCCCATCAGTGACTGCCAGCCAGGGGTCAGGCGTGCTGCCGTATCGTCGGAGTTGGGCCCGGCGCTTTGCAGCCCCAGCTGCGTTTGGGTGGCGATGTAATCTTCGGTGACGCCATGGCGGATGCGCCGGTCTTGCGGCAGATAGACCCTGTCTTTTTGCCAGTCGATGGCGACATCCTGCCAGAAATTGGTCAGTTGCAGGCCAGTGCAAATGGCGTCTGCCTGCTGCAGATTTTCGCTGTCGGCCTGACCATACAGGTGCAGCATCAGGCGTCCGACCGGATTGGCGGATCGGCGGCAATAGTCCATCAGTGCCTGGTCATCGGCGTAGCGGGTGGTGGTCACGTCCTGCTCGAAAGCCGAAAGCAGATCAAAAAATGGATCAATGGGCAACTCATGTTGCCGTATGGTTTCGGACAGTGGGCGGAATACGGGATAAAGCGGGTGGGTCTGGCCCAGGCCCAGTCTGCCGTGCTGAATTTGCCGCAACGCGTCGCGGTATTGCGATAGTTGCTCAAGCCGCTGCTCAGGCAGGGCATCGCCTTCGTCGGCGATGTCATCGGCGCTGCGGGCGAAACGATAGATGTTCTGCACCGGCACGCGCAGGCGCCGGGGCAGCAATATTGACGCAACGGGGAAGTTTTCGTAGTGATCCACAGCCATAGGCGGTGAGTATAAGCCACAGAGGCGCCCGGTAACCTCGCGCAGGAGCGCCAAGTAGTTTAGACTTTCTGCTTCTTTAGGAGGAGTCATGCCGCGTCCGATTTCAGCGACCGTTGCTGTGTCGTCGTTAAGCCATAATCTGCAACGCGTTGCGACGTGCCTGGAGCAGTCCTGCAGCACGGCCAGGCCGCGCAGGCCGAATATCTGGGCAGTCATCAAGGCCAATGCCTATGGTCATGGTATCGACGAGGCCGTGCGCGGCTTCAGCCAGGCCGATGGCCTGGCCATGCTGGATCTGAACGAGGCAGTGCGATGTCGCGAGCTGGGCTGGACCAAACCCATCATGCTCCTTGAAGGTTTTTTCGAGCCGGCAGATCTTGCTGTGCTTGATGAATACCGGCTGACTACCGCGCTGCATTCCCAGGAACAACTCGACATGCTCGCTGCAGCCACGCTTGCACAGCCTTTGCATGCCTTTGTCAAACTCAATGTCGGCATGAACAGGCTGGGTTTTTCAGAGCAGTCATATCCACAGGCCTACGAGCAGGCCCGTCAGCTATGCCGGCAAGGCAAGCTGGCCTGGGCCGGAAAAATGAGTCATTTCGCACGCGCCGATGATGATGCCGCGACCACCAGGGCGCAACTGGGCGTCTTCGAGCGCTGTGCTGCAGGCTTGCCAGGTCCGTTCAGCGTCTGCAATTCCGCTGCAACGCTTACCCCCGGCTTCTGGACCACTGTGCCAGACGATGGCGACCAATGGGTCAGACCAGGCATCTGTCTGTATGGAAGCTCTCCCTTTGCCGACCAGAGCGCTGACAGCCTGGGTCTGCGTCCAGCCATGACACTGGCTTCGCAGTTGATCAGCGTGCGGGAAATTGCCCACGACGATGGTGTTGGTTACGGGCATACATTCAGGGCCCCGAACAACATGCGCATAGGTATCGTTGCCTGCGGCTATGCCGACGGCTATCCGCGCCATGCCGGTACGGGAACCCCCATTGTTGTCGATGGGGTACGCACCACGCTGGTTGGCCGCGTATCCATGGACATGCTGGCCGTCGACCTGACACCGGTACCCCAGGCCAGGCCGGGCAGCCCCGTGGTGTTGTGGGGCGAGGGCGGGCCATCCGTAGATGACGTTGCGCTGGCGGCCGGAACCATAGGCTATGAGCTGTTATGCGCTGTTGCGCCGCGGGTACCCCGGAAAGTCATTGATTCATTCGTTCATAAGGAAATCGCGTGAAGAATAAATGTGTATTGATAACCGGAGCCACAAAGGGAATAGGCTGGGCAATCAGCCAACGATTGGCCGACCAGGGCTGCCATGTGGTTGGCCTTGCACGCAACACGCAGGAAATTGATTTTCCCGGCTACCTGTATTCATGTGATCTGACGAATGCGGGCGAGACTGAAGACATGCTGCGGGTTATCCGTGAAAAATACCCTGTCGATGCGGTGGTGAACAATGTGGGGCTGGTCAAGCCCGAGCCGCTGGGCGAGATTGACCTGGCTTCGCTCTATCAGGTGCTGGACCTTAACGTCCGGGTGGCGGTTCAGGTAACTCAAACATTTGTTTCTTCCATGAAGGCGCGCAAGCAGGGCCGCATCATCAATATTTGCAGCCGTGTTACCCACGGCGGGCAAAGCCGTACCAGCTACTCTGCCGCCAAGAGCGCACTTATTGGTTGTACCCGCACCTGGGCGCTTGAGCTTGCGCCTTATGGCATTACGGTCAATGCCGTGTCGCCCGGCCCGATTGAAACAGAACTGTTTCGTGCCGGACACCCCGAAGGCGGTGACCTCGAGAAAAAGGCACTCGCATCCATTCCCCTGGGTCGCTTCGGTTCTCCCGCCGAAGTGGCGGCGGCCGTAACCTTTTTGCTAAGCGATGATGCCGGCTATATAACCGGCCAGGTGCTGGGCGTGGATGGCGGGGGCAGTCTGGCGGGCCGGTAAGGGTCATGGCCGGTTAAACTCGCAGCATGGCCAAGTCAAAAACTCTGTTTGTCTGCAGTGAGTGCGGTGGAACCTGCCCGAAATGGGAAGGGAAATGCCCGCATTGTGGTTCCTGGAACACGCTTCAGGAATCCCGCGATGCCGGGGCTCCGGCACACCGATATGCACCGCTGGCAGGCGCCAGTCCGGTGCGCAGCCTTGCTGAAATCGAAGCACGCGAACTCCCGCGTCAACCATCGGGTATAGCCGAGTTCGACCGCGTGCTGGGCGGTGGCCTGGTGGCGGGCGCAGTGGTGCTGATAGGGGGTGATCCGGGCATAGGAAAATCCACGCTGCTTCTGCAGGCACTGGTGTCATTATCACGGGCGGTCAAGGTTCTGTATGTCACCGGCGAAGAGTCGGCCGAGCAGGTTGCATTGCGGGCCCGGCGTCTGGACCTTGTTACCGGCGATGTGAATCTGCTGGCGGAGATCCGCCTCGAGGCCATTATTGGCGCATTGACCGAACAGCAGCCCAGCGTGGCCGTGATCGATTCCATTCAAACCCTGTATTCGGGTGAACTGAGCGCGGCGCCAGGTTCGGTGTCGCAAGTGCGCGAGTGTGCGGCACAGCTTACCAGGCTGGCCAAGCAGACTGGCATCACCATAGTGTTGATCGGGCACGTGACCAAAGACGGGACGCTGGCGGGGCCCCGTGTACTCGAGCACATCGTCGATACCGTACTCTATTTCGAGGGCGATACTCATTCGTCGTTCCGGCTGATCAGGGCGTTCAAGAATCGTTTCGGCGCGGTCAACGAGCTGGGTGTGTTTGCCATGACTGACCGCGGCTTGCGCGGCGTGGCCAATCCTTCGGCGCTGTTTTTGTCACAGCACGAACAGAATGTGCCGGGTTCCTGTGTCATGGCTACACAGGAAGGTACACGGCCGCTGCTGGTTGAAATCCAGGCGCTTGTCGATACGGCGCATGTGCCCAATCCCCGCCGCCTTTCGGTGGGGCTCGAGGGCACCCGGCTGGCCATGCTGCTCGCGGTCCTGCACCGGCACGCCGGTGTGGCGACTTATGATCAGGATGTTTTCGTCAATGCTGTGGGCGGCGTGAAAATCACGGAGCCCGCTGCCGACCTGGCCGTCTTGCTGGCCATAATGTCGTCGCTGGGGAACAAACCTTTGCCCAAAGGCCTGGTGGTCTTCGGAGAAGTGGGTCTGGCCGGCGAAATCCGCCCGGCACCCCGTGGCCAGGAGCGACTGCGCGAGGCGGCCAAACTGGGGTTCAACGTAGCGCTCATACCCAAGGCCAATGCTCCACGGCAAGCAATAGAAGGACTGGAAGTCTGGGCAGTTGACCGTGTTGATGCTGCCATAGCGCGTTTGCGCGAAGTGTCCTGAGATGGCGCTGGACTGGTATGTTTTCGTGCCGCTGTGGATGCTTGCCGGCGCAGTCATAGGCTATGTCGGCGGTGTCCTGGGAATAGGTGGCGGTTTGCTGGCCATACCGCTGCTGGGCCTGGCTGCCGGCATGAGCCAGCAGGAAGCCCAGGGCACGGCCCTGGTCATGGTGCTGCCCGCCGTACTGATCACGGTAAGAAAATACAACCAGAATGCCAGAATCGATCTGGGCGCGGCTGCGGCAGGCGCTTTCAGTGCCATAGTCTTTACCTGGGTGGGAGCGCGGTTCGCGCTGGGCATAGACCCGCTCTTGTTGCGGCGTATTTACGCGGTGTTCGTGCTGGCCGTAGCGTTGTTCTATCTGTACCAGAGCCTGCGTGGATCGCGAAAATCAGGCGAGATGCCGGCGCGACGCAGCGCCGAATCCTTCCATAAAGGCTGGTTTGCGCTGCTGGGCGTGCTGGCCGGCCTGATAGGCGGTATTTTCGGCGTAGGAGGATCAGTACTGGCGGTGCCTGTGCTGACCACGGTGTTTCGTCTTAGCCAGACTGGCGCGCAAGCGCTGGCCCTGACCATGATTATTCCGGGTACTACCGTGGCATTGCTGACCTATACGGTGCATGGCCAGGCCGACTGGCTTACAGGCATCCCCATGGCGCTGGGCAGCATGCTGATGGTGCCCTATGGCGTGAAGCTGGCTTATGCATTGCCCGAACCAAGATTGAAGCTGATTTTTGGCTGCATGCTTCTTGTTATCATGATTTTGTTGCTTATCAAGGCCTGATTCTGATGCGTCCTGGAATCACTACAAATATCCGGCTGGGAGTAAAGGCACTGCGGCGTGACTGGCACTCGGGCGAGCTGCGCCTGCTGTTGCTCGCCTTGCTGATCGCTGTCGCGGCCGTGACCAGTGTCGGCTTTCTGGCCGACAGGGTGGGGCGGGCACTCGAGCGCGACTCGGGCCAGATGCTGGGCGGCGACCTTGCCTTGCGCGGTGATGAACCCATTCCCGCAGAATTTATCGACCGGGCCAGGTCTGCGCAGCTCGAGACTGCCCTGACCATGCAGTTTCCCTCCATGGCCAGTAGTGGCGATCAGGCTCAGTTGGTCTCCCTGAAGGCGGTCTCCGCGGCTTATCCCCTGCGCGGTACCATGCGGCTGACCGCGACGCCGGCGGGTCAGGCTGTCGATGTGTCGCATGCGCCTGAACCGGGCACGCTATGGGTTGATCCCCAAGTGCTTGGCCTGCTCGGCCTGGCCGTAGGCGACGGTTTGCAGGTGGGTGACAGCACCCTGAAGATTACGCAAGTCATCAGTTATGAGCCAGATCGTGGCATGCAGTTCGTCAATGTTGCGCCCCGCGTCATGATGAATCTGGATGATCTGCCGGCAACTGGCCTGGTGGCGCCGGGCAGTCGCATTGCCTATCACCTGCTGGTGGCGGGTGCGGAAGCTTCGGTCGGCGACTACCAGCATTGGCTGGAAGAAAACATGCAGCGCGGGCAGCGGCTGAGTACGCTGGAAACCAACCGGCCCGAGGTTCAGCGCGCACTGTCGCGCGCACACCAGTTTTTGGTGCTTGTGGCCTTGTTGACAGTCATGATCGCGGCCGTAGCCATTGCCCTGGCGGCGCGTCGTTTCGGCTTGCGGCACCAGGACGGTATAGCCGTGATGCGTTGCCTGGGCGCAGGCAAGGCCCAGCTGGCCTGGATGCTGTGGGTAGAGTTTCTGCTGCTGGCTGTCTTTGCTTCGCTGCTGGGGTCCGTCGGTGGCTATGTCGTGCATCTGGGGCTGGTTTCGGTGGTAGACAACTGGCTGCAAACCAGCTTGCCGGCCATTAGTTTGCGACCGGCCTGGCAGGGTATGGCAACCGGCTTCCTGATGCTGCTGGGGTTTGCCTTGCCGCCTTTGGCAGCCTTGCGCAACGTGGCGCCCGCTCGTGTCCTGCGTCGGCAAGCGGGTGTGGTCGCACGATCCTGGCCCGCCTACCTGCTCGGGCTGACGGCCTTCTTCGCACTGATAGTCTGGATGTCCGGTGATTTGCGCCTGAGCGTGGTCGTGGCCGGTGGCTTTGCCCTGATCTTGCTGGTATTCATCGGTCTGGCGTATTTGATGGTCCGCACACTGGGGCTTTTTCGTCATCGCAGCCTGGGACGCCCGGCGCTGCGCTTTGCTCTGGCCGGCATGGCACGTCGCAAAAGCCTGACCGTAGCCCAGTTGTGTGCCTTGTCGATGGGGCTGACCATACTGTTGCTTCTGGCCATCACCCGCACCGATTTGCTGGAGGGCTGGCAAGGCACTTTGCCGGCCAATGCGCCGAATACCTTTTTGATCAATATCCAGCCCGATCAGCGAGAGGCTGTCACGCAGCAGTTGCGGGCTGCCGGCGTCGATAACGTGGTGATGTCGCCCATGATACGGGGGCGACTGGTGGCCATCAACCAGCAGGCAGTGACTAGCGACAACTACGAAGATCCGCGCGCCAAGCGCATGGCAGACAGGGAGTTCAACCTGTCTTACTCCGAGGTCATGCCCGATAGCAATGACATCGTCGAGGGGCGCTGGCTGCAGCCCGACCAGTCTGAAGTGTCTCTGGAAACCGGGCTGGCCGAAACCTTGGGCATTCGTTTGAACGACAGCCTGACCTTTGATGTGGCGGGGCGCCAGATACAAGTGCGCGTCAGCAGCTTGCGCAAGGTCGACTGGGATTCCTTTCAGGCCAATTTTTTCGCCGTCATGAGTCCGGCAGCCCTTGCCGGTGCGCCGGCCACCTTTATTACTTCCCTGTACGTAAGTCCGTCCACACAGACCGTGGTGCAGGAGCTGGTCGGTACGTTTCCCAATCTGACCGTGTTCGATGTGGGTTCGATATTGGGCCAGATACAGCATGTGCTGGATCAGGTGGTTGAGGCAGTACAGCTATTGTTCCTGTTCACGGTGGCAGCAGGTGTGCTGGTTCTGGGGGCAGCCATGTTTTCAACGCGCGACGAGCGCATGCACGAGGTGGCGGTCCTGCGGGCCTTGGGCGCCAGCGGGCGTCTGCTGGCCCACGCCCTGCGTCTTGAGCTCGTGTTGCTTGGAACCATGGCGGGCTTGCTTTCGGCGTTTGCCGCGGTGGCAATGGCCTGGTTGCTGGCACATTACGTATTTGAATTTACTCTGGATCTGTCCCCGTGGCCGTGGCTGGCAGGGGTACTGGCCGGCACGGTTGCGGCGCTGATAGGGGGAAGATTCGCGCTTAAGGGCGTGCTCAATACGCCGCCATTGGTTTCACTAAGGGAGCTGGCATGACAGCACAGGCTATTGAGCAGCAAGAGCTGCCGCTGGGCCGTGACGGCGCCATGCTGGTTGATGCCAGCCGGGTGCTGCAACCTGGCGCATTTCTGTTTGATCCGACCTCTGCGGGGCTGAAGGCCGTTCCGGTCGGGAAGGGCGGGCGCCAGGCAGCATGGTTTGTTCAAGGTAATTTCGGCTTGGGCGTGCTGCGCCATTACCGGCGTGGTGGCCTGATTGCCAGGCTTAGCGCCAACCGCTACGTCTGGACGGGAAGTGCAGCTACGCGTTCTTTCGCCGAGTTCAACCTGTTGCGCTATATGTACGAATCGGGTCTGCCCGTGCCCAGGCCGCTTGCCGCAGCCTATTGGCGCCAGGGTCCGACTTATCGTGCCGCCATCCTCGTGCAGCGCATACAGGGCGTTGAGCCACTTGCCGTCATTTGGGCGAGCGCCAGTCCCGGGGTCGTGGCACGCGCCATTTACGCCATGCATGAAGCGGGTGTCTGGCATGCAGACCTGAATGCATACAATATATTGCTGGACACACAAGGCAAGGCGTGGCTGATCGACTTCGACAAGGGGCGCAGGCAGGTGCTGGAAGGGCGTCAGCGGCAAGACAATTTGCTGCGCTTGCGGCGCTCGTTGCTCAAGGTGGCGGGTGACCGGGCCATGCACTGGTGGACAGAGATGGATCGGGCTTACGGCCAGCTTGCAACGGCCGGCGGCCACATTTAGCCGGAAAAGCTTACGTTTGGGCAGAAAAGCTTTATCATCACGTTTTTTTGGCCTTTTTGTATTGTCTGGGGACATTGGCAATGACACTCACCACCGCAAAAACATGGTTACTGGGCGCAGCCCTTGCCGCAACGATGGCACCCGCCTTGAGTCAGGAACGGGTCGTCAATGTCTATAACTGGGCCGAATATACGGCTCCCGACACTATCTCGGGCTTTGAAAGCACAACCGGTATCAAGGCACGCTACGATGTCTATGACAGCAACGATGTGTTGCAGGCCAAGCTGCTTACCGGGAAATCGGGCTACGACATCGTGGTACCGTCCACGCATTATGCCGCCCGCCAGATTAAGGGTGGTTTGTTCCAGAAGCTCGACAAGTCCAGGATACCCAACTGGAAGTATCTTGATCAGGACATCATGGATATCGTCGCCCAGGTTGATCCCGGCAACGAGTATCTGGTGCCCTGGGGCTACGGTACCAACGGCCTGGGTTACAACGTCACCAAGGTGCGTGAAATCCTGGGCGAGGATGCACCGCTGAACAGCTGGGACATGCTCTTCAAGCCCGAGAACGCCGAGAAGCTGAAGGCCTGTGGCATTTCGCTGCTGGACGAGGCTTCTGCTGTTTTCCCGGCGGTACTGCACTATATGGGCAAAGATCCCAACAGCAGCGAGCCGGAAGACTACAAGCAGGCGCTGGCGTTGTTGAAAAGTATCCGGCCTTATATCCGGCAGTTCAGTTCCTCGGGCTATATCGATGAACTGGCCGCAGGCGATCTGTGCATGGTTTACGGTTATTCCGGCGACGTCATGATCGCGGCGCATCGCGCCCGCGAGGCCGGCAAACCGTACAAGATCGACTACTACATTCCCGATGGCGGTGCGCCGGTGTGGTTCGACACCATGGCTATTCCCAAGGGGGCAGCCAATGTTGACGAAGCGCTGGCATTCATCAATTACATAGAAACCCCTCAGGTGCACGCGGCCATCACCAACACCATGTTCTATCCGAATGCCAACAAGGAAGCGCGTCAGTATGTCATCAAGGATGTGGCCGACAATCCTATGATCTACCCTTCGCCCGAAGTATCCAAAACCTTGTTTGTCATCATGCCTCAGCCTCTGCCGATTTTGCGCTTGCAAACCAGCCTGTGGGCAGAGCTCAAGTCAGGGCGCTAGATCATGTCGGACAGTCGTTCAGCGGCGTCGCCCTGGTCGGGTGATGCCGACGAGTTTGTGCGGATTGAAGATGTCGTCAAGATATACGACGATACCGTGGCCGTGCAGTCGGTAAGCCTGTCGGTGCAGCGGCACGAAACCTTCGCTTTGCTGGGCAGCTCGGGTTCCGGCAAGTCTACCCTGCTGCGCATGCTGGCCGGCTTCGAAGAGGTCACTTCCGGGCGCATTTACCTGGACAACGAAGACATCACCAGCCTGCCGCCGTATCGGCGGCCGGTCAACATGATGTTCCAGTCTTATGCCCTGTTTCCTCACATGAGCATCGAAGCCAACGTCGCCTTCGGTCTGAAGCAGGAGGGGGTGGCAAAGAATGAAATCCACGACCGCGTATTCGAGGCGCTCGATCTGGTGCAGATGGCCGGCTATGCCCGCCGCAAACCGCATCAGCTTTCGGGCGGGCAGCAGCAGCGTGTGGCCCTGGCACGCAGTCTGGTGAAGCGGCCCAAGCTTTTGCTGCTTGACGAGCCCATGTCTGCGCTCGATAAAAAAATACGCCAGAAAACGCAGGTCGAGCTGGCCAGAATCCTTGAGCAGGTCGGGGTCACGTGCATCATGGTTACCCACGACCAGGAAGAAGCCATGACTATGGCAGATCGCCTGGCCGTCATGAGCGAAGGCCAGATTGTGCAGTGCGGCACACCACAAGAGGTGTACGCCTTTCCCAATTCGCGCTTTGTGGCCGGTTTCATCGGCTCGACCAATCTGTTCACAGGCACCATCGTGGTGGATGCCGCTGATCATGTGCAGATAGAAAGCACTGACCTGATTCGTCCTCTGTACGTCAGTCACGGTGTAAGCGAGCCGCTGGGTATGGAGGTGCACGTATCCATACGCCCTGAAAACATCCGTATCCTGCGTGAGCAGCCAGAGGCCGACACCAACTGGGGCCACGGCATGGTCAGCCATGTTGCCTGGCTGGGCAGCTATGCCCGCTATCAGATTCGTCTGGACAGCGGTATGGCGCTCGAAGTCACCGTGCCCGGGTTGGCGCTTGAGCAGGCTGATGCGCCAGGACTCGACGAAGAGGTCTACGTGATCTGGTCCAGCGACAACGTGACGGTTCTGCCATCATGAAGGTCTGGAACTGGCAATCCGGGCGCTGGCGCCGGCCGCTGACCATCGTGCCGCCGTTCCTCTGGCTGGTACTGTTCCTGCTGTTGCCTTTTTTGCTGGTGCTCAAGATCAGTTTCTCGGACTTGAGATTCGGCATTCCGCCCTATACGCCGCTGGCCGAGCTCAAAGAGCAAACGCTGACATTGGCGCTCAGCCTGCGTGGCTACGCCTTGCTGTTTACCGACAGTCTGTATATCTCGACCTATCTGAACTCGGTGAAAATGGCTGCGATCACCACGCTGTGTTGCATGGTCATAGGCTATCCCATGGCTTATTACATTGCACGCTCTCAGCCGGCAATACGCAATTTACTGTTGCTCGGGGTGATACTGCCTTTCTGGACCTCTTTGTTGTTGCGCGTGTATGCCTGGGTGGGCATCTTGCGCAATGATGGCCTGCTGAATAATTTGCTGCTGTGGCTGGGCCTGATTGATACGCCCCTGGAAATCTACCGCACCGACCTGGCCGTATATATAGGGCTGGTCTATGCCTATCTGCCTTTCTTTATCCTGCCGCTCTATGCCAGCCTGGTCAAACTCGATCTGCGTCTGCTCGAGGCGGCGTACGATCTGGGCGCACGGCCATGGCGTGCCTTTGTTCAGGTAACCCTGCCTCTTTCCATGCCGGGTGTGGTGGCCGGTGCCATGCTGGTATTCATTCCCACGGTTGGCGAGTACGTCATTCCAGAGATGCTTGGCGGAGCCAATACGCTCATGATGGGTCGGGTGATGTGGAACGAATTTTTCAATAATGCAGACTGGCCCATGGCGGCGGCTGTCACTTGCGTAATGGTCATGTTGCTGCTGGTGCCGCTGGTCATCTTTCAGCGTAATCAGGCCCGGCAGCTTGCCGACCAAAGTTCGAGGCTGGCATGATCAGGCCTCATCCTGTATTGCGCGCGTTGGTGCTCACTCTGGGCTATGGCTTTCTGTACTTGCCCATACTGTGCCTCATGGTGTTCTCGTTCAACGATTCAGCCATGATGACTTCGTGGTCGGGCTTTTCGTTCAGATGGTACATTGAACTGTTCAATGACCGGGCCTTGCTCGAGGCAGCGCGCCTGTCGCTGCTGATTGCCGGCCTGACGGCAACCGCGGCAGTGGTCATAGGTACCTGGGCTGCCTATGTTCTCGCCCGCATGGGTCGCTTTCGGGGCATCTCCTTGTACATAGGCATGGTCAGTGCACCTTTGGTCGTGCCGGAGGTCGTGTTGGGTATTTCGCTGTTGCTGATGTTTGTTGAAATTGGCGACCTGTTCGGCTGGCCGGATGGCAACGGCGTATTCACTATCTGGGTGGGGCACGTTACCCTTTGCATGGCTTATGTGGCGGTTGTCATCCAGGCCCGCATACGCGATCTGGATCGCTCCCTTGAAGAGGCTGCGCTTGACCTTGGTGCTACACCGCTGAAGGTGTTTTTTGTGATCACGCTGCCCCTGATCGTTCCGGCCCTGCTGGCCGCCTGGCTGCTGGCATTCACGCTTTCACTCGACGACGTCGTGATTGCGTCGTTTTTGTCAGGCCCCGGCTATACAACTTTGCCGCTCGAGGTGTTTTCCCGGGTCAGGCTCGGGCTCAAGCCCGAAATCAACGCGCTGGCTACCTTGTTTATACTGGTTGTCGGGCTGTTTGTTGTAATTGCCAATCGCGTGCAATGGCGCAAACAGGCTTAAAGAAGGAATTCCCCATGAGTACCGTGCAACTATACGGGTTGAAAAAGTGCAGTACCTGCATAAAAGCCGTCAAATGGCTGGAGCAAGCGGGCATAGGCTTCGAGTTTATTGATTACCGCGATCATCCTGTGGCGCCCGGGCGTCTTGCCGAATGGTCGCGCGAGCTGGGTGGCTGGGTAAAGCTGGTCAACCGCGCATCCATGACATGGCGCAACTTGCCCGACGAGCGCAAGAATCCAGATACCGACGAGCAATGGCTGGCATTGATAGCCGAGTATCCGGCCCTGGTCCGACGGCCGGTTACCGTGACTGCCGATGGCAGTGTTCATGTCGGATTTTCAGAGAAGAAGTACGGCGAATTATTCGCCTGAGATACAAGGTTCAAGCATGCTTACCCAAACGGAACTCAAACAGAATGTGGCCGACGCGGCCGTGCAATTCCTGCTGCCTTTTCTGGGGCCAGACGTCATTCTGGGCGTGGGAACCGGATCCACGGTCGATCTTTTCATAGACGCCCTGGCACCCCACAAAGACCGCTTTCGCGGCGCGACGTCCAGTTCCGAACGCAGTTCGGAGCGCATGCGTGCACTGGGCATCGAAGTGCTGGACCTGAACCAGGTGCCGACCATGCCCTGGTATATCGACGGAGCCGACGAGGTGGATCACGCCCTGAGCATGATCAAGGGCGGGGGCGGCGCCCTGACGCGGGAAAAAATCGTCGCCTCGGTGGCGCAGCGCTTTATATGTATTGTGGATGAATCCAAGCGGGTGGAAACGCTGGGCCGCTTTCCCTTGCCGGTCGAGGTCATACCCATGGCCCGCGAAGCGGTGGCCCGTCGTCTGGCGGCTCTGGGTGGTACACCGGTGCTTCGAGGCGACTTCGTCACTGATAACGGTTGCCAGATTCTTGATGTATCGGGCCTGAGCATCACGGCGCCTGCTGAAACAGAGGCGTTGATCAATAATATTCCGGGGGTGGTCAGCTGCGGACTGTTTGCACTGGCCGGTGCCGACCTGGTTCTGATGTCTACCCAGGCCGGCGTCAGGCGTTTTGAAAGAAACCCATAATCATATTGTCATAATCACGACATAATCGCCCTGTACCCTTGCAAGGTGTACACAGGCTACACAATGGCCGACTATAGTGATACGCTAATTGACTACTTAAACTTGCGCTGATCAGAAGGTTGACATGTCCGAGCATACGAATAAGCAATTCCATACTGACCTAGAAACCACTCGATCCCTGTTCCTGCAGATGGGTGGCCTGGTCGAGGCCATGGTCAAAGACAGCATGAACGCACTGGCCACCGGCGACATGAGCCTGATCGACCAGGTGCGCGACCGCGAAAAGGATGTCAATGCGCTTGAGGTCGATATCGATGAGCGCATCAGCCTGCTGATTGCGCGTAATCAGCCTACGGCGATCGACCTGCGGCTATTGCTGTCGGTGTCCAAAATGCTGACCGACATGGAGCGCTGCGGCGACGAAGCCGAGAAAATCGCCAAGATGGCGCGCCGTCTGCACGACAGCAACAGCAACTACGAGCCTGTCGTTGAGCTGCGCCACATGGCTACCGCTGTTACTTCCATGATCCGCGACGCACTTGACGCCTTTGCACGTATGGATCCCGTTCATGCGGCCCAGGTCGTGCGCAACGACAAGGAAGTCGACAAAGAATGGAAGGGTTCCTTGCGTCACGTCATTACCTACATGATCGAAGACCCACGCACCATTTCGCATTCGATCGACCTGATCTTCATTGCACGGGCGCTAGAACGCATCGGTGATCATGCCAAGAACATGGCCGAGCGGGTCATTTATATGGTTCACGGCGACGACGTCCGTCACCTGGGTCTGAAGCAAACGGAACGTCTGGCGCGGGGCGAGGGCTCGCCCGAAAATCAAACCGACGGCGACAAGCCGGCCGGCTCAGAAGACCAGCAGGCATAAACACAAACCGGCAGGTACTACAAAAAACGGCAGCCATTCATGGCTGCCGTTTTTTGTTTCAAGCCAGCCTGTGGCCTTGCATCAGGCTGAAGGCGGCACGTAGCCCTGGGCTTCAACGTTCTGGTCTTCAAACAGAAAGCGTTGCATTTGTTCGGCCAGGTACTTGCGGGCCCGGGCATCGGCCAGGTTCAGGCGATTTTCATTGACGAGCCGGGTCTGGGTGTCCATCCATTGCGCCCAGGCTTCCTTCGAGATACTTTGCCAGATGCGCACACCCAGATCACCAGGGTAGGGCGGGAAATCCAGGCCTTCGGCTTCCCGTTTGAGTTTTACACATTGCACCATGCGTGCCATAACAGTATTACCTTTAGAACGAGTTGGCTAACCGGGTCATTGTACCGGCACGCGCAGCAGGCGGTTGCCCTATAGTTTCTTGATGAACACCAGGCTGTTGCGCGAGCGGTTGTAATGTACCTGGCGTTCCTTGGGCAGGTCGGATATTCCGCCCTGAACAAAACCGCGCTTCATGAACCAGTGCGAGGTGCGGGTCGTGAGTACGAACAGACGCCGGGCACCCATAGAGCGTGCGCGATGTTCGGCATGGCGCAACAGCATTTCACCTTCACCCGTGCCTTGCCATTCCTGGTGCACGATCAGGCACGCCATTTCAGCCATGTGTTCCGACAGGTAAGGAATGACGGCTACGCAACCGTAGATCACGCCGTCGTGCTCCAGTACCGAGAACGTTTCGACGTCGCGTTCGATGACTGCACGGCCACGGGGAACCAGGGTGCCGTCGGCTTCCAGCGGCTCGATAAGGCGGACGATGGCCCCCACGTCGTCTACCAAGGCGGGACGCAGATCATCAAGGGTGTCTTCCACCACCATGGTTCCCACGCCGTCGTGGGTGAATATTTCCAGTAGCACGCTGCCATCGAGCGTATAAGGCACCAGATGGGCGCGTGCCACGCCACGTTTGACTGCCCGTGACGCGTGGGTCAGGAAAAACGCCGTGTCTTCGTCAAGATGGCCTTCAGCCAGCAGTCTGTCGGCGTCCTCGCGGGCGAGCTCGGTATCGACCGAACCGTCTTCATCAAGCACCGTACGATTCTGTGTCAGGAAAATAAGCTTTTCGGCGCGCAGGGCGATGGCTGCGCTGGTGGCGAGATCTTCCATGGCCAGATTGAAGGCTTCACCGGTGGGGGAGAAACCCAGGGGTGACAGGAGCACGATAGCGCCCTGGTTAATGACGCTTTTCATGGCCTCGGTATCGAGCTTGCGTACCGATCCTGCGTGCTTGTAGTCGACGCCATCGACAACGCCCACGGGGCGTGCAGTGACGAAATTGCCTGAAATGACGCGTACATGGGCGTGCGACATGGGTGTGTTGGGCAGCCCCTGGCTGAAAGCAGCTTCGATATCGAGACGTATTTCACCGGCGGCTTCCTTGGCGCACTCAAGCGCCTCGGCGCCGGTGGGTTCGGTGCCGCGCCCGAACTGAATCTGGTAACCTTTGAGCTTGAGCTGTTCGTTTACCTGGGGGCGAGAACCGTGCACCAGCACCAGTTTTACGCCCAGGGCCGACAATAACGACAAATCTTGTATCAGCGTGTTCAGTGCGCCATCGCTGACCAGCTCGCCACCAAACGCCACGACAAATGTCTTGCCCCGAAAATCGTGCACATAAGGCGCAACATCTCGAAACCATCGCACAAACTGGGCCGGGGCAAATTCTGGGGCGTCTTGTGCGGATAGTGTCGTTTCGGTATCAGGTGTGCTCATGTCGTTGTTTCTAGTCTCTGCAAAGTGGTTGCGTCCAGCCAAAATTATAATGATGCACAGCCCATACTAAAGAAGTTTCATGCAAGCGCCAGTCAATTTGTCGGAAAACACACACACAGTCAGTGCCGCAGGCCGTCCCGAGAGGCCGGCCCAGGCAGATCAGGGCGGGCCGGAGCGACCCTTGCCGCCCTTGCATTATCCCGAGGACCTGCCGGTCAGTGCGCGTCGTGCCGACATTGCCAAGGCTATCCAGGAAAATCAGGTCGTCATCGTCTGTGGTGAAACCGGCTCAGGAAAAACCACTCAGTTGCCCAAGATTTGTCTGGAGCTTGGGCGCGGGCGTCGCAAAATGATAGGCCATACCCAACCGCGCAGGCTGGCCGCGACTTCGGTTGCCAAGCGTATTGCCCAGGAGCTTGATACCGAACTGGGTGACTGGGTGGGCTACCAGATCCGTTTCAATGACCGTACCGGTCCGAACGCGGCCATCAAGCTGATGACCGACGGCATACTGCTGGCCGAATCACAGCGTGATCCGCTGCTTCGTCGCTACGATACGATCATTATCGACGAGGCACATGAGCGCAGCCTTAATATTGATTTTCTGTTGGGCTTTCTGTTGCAGTTGCTGCCACGGCGCAAGGATCTGAAGCTCATCATTACATCGGCCACGATAGACGCCGACCGTTTTGCGCAGCATTTCGCCCTGCGTGGCAAGCCTGCGCCGGTCATTGAAGTCTCTGGCCGCCTGTATCCTGTCGATATCCTGTACCGCCCCGTACAGCCGGATGGCGTGGGTCAGGACAACGATCCGGGCAGCCGCCGCCAGGCGGCCGATGAAGAACGGGACCTGATCGATGCCGTGGTCGACGCAGTGGGCGAGTGCGCACGCCATGGACCTGGCGATGTGCTGGTCTTTTTGCCCGGTGAACGGGAAATTCGCGAGACGGTCGAGGCGCTGCGCAAGCACCATCCGCCGGGTACCGAAGTATTGCCGCTATATGCGCGTTTGTCGCAGGCCGAGCAGGAGCGCATTTTTCGCCCGCAAGGCAACGCGCGGCGTGTGGTGCTGGCCACTAACGTTGCCGAAACATCCCTGACGGTGCCAGGCATACGCTTTGTGGTCGATAGCGGGCTTGCGCGCGTCAAGCGTTATTCCTGGCGCAACAAGGTCGAGCAATTGCGTATCGAACCCGTTAGCCAGGCATCGGCCAATCAGCGGGCCGGCCGCTGCGGCCGGATCGGGCCGGGTGTGTGCATACGGCTGTACGACGAAGCCGATTTCAAGCAGCGCGCGTCGTTTACCGATCCTGAAGTGTTGCGGTCTTCATTGGCGTCTGTGATCCTGCGCATGAAGGCGCTCAAGCTCGACGACATTGAAACCTTTCCCTTTGTTGACCGTCCTCCCGGGCGGGCCGTGGCCGACGGCTACCATTTGCTGCAGGAACTGGGCGCGATAGACGAACAGAACCAGCTCACCGATGTCGGGCGCACGCTGTCGCGCCTGCCTGTCGATCCACGTCTGGCCCGTATGGTCCTGGCGGCCAAAGAGCACCAGTGCCTGAGCGAAATCCTGATCATTGCGTCGGCCTTGTCAGTGCAGGATCCCCGCGATCGCCCCATGCAGGAGCGCGAGGCCTCCGAAGCAGCTCATGCCAAGTTCGGCGATGACAAGTCAGAGTTCATTTCCTATCTGAAACTATGGCGCTGGTATGGCGAGCAGGTCGAGCACAAAGGCTCGCAGCGCAAACTGGTGGCTTTGTTGCGTCAGAACTTTCTGTCGCCCTTGCGCCTGCGCGAGTGGCGGGATGTCCATAGCCAGTTGGCGGCGTTGGTGGGAGAGCAGGGCTGGCGGTTGAATACGCTGGATGCGACCTACGAGCAGACGCATATGGCCTTGCTGGCCGGCCTGCTGGGCAATATAGGGCTGAAAAGCGAAGAGTCGGCGGTTTATCAGGGCGCACGCGATATTCGCTTCCATATCCACCCCGGATCCCGATTGGTCAAGAAGGCGGGCCGGTGGCTGGTGGCGGCCGAACTGGTCGAGACCACGCGCTTGTATGCACGCTGCGTAGCCCGTATTGATCCGGTCTGGCTGGAGCGGGCCGGCGCACACTTGTTGCGGCGCAGCTGGTCGGATCCACGCTGGGAGAAAAAAGCCGGGCAGGTCGTTGCCAATGAGCGGGCAACGCTTTACGGCCTGCCGGTATACACGGGTCGGCGGGTGAATTTCGGCAAGATCGATCCGACCCGGGCCCGCGAGCTATTCATCAGACAGGCGTTGGTGACGGGCGAAATTGATGCTTCGCTGCCTTTCCTGAAGCACAACCGGCAACTGATCGCATCCATTGAAAAGCTGGAGCATCAGACCCGTCGGCCCGACATTCTGGTCGACGATGCCTTGATATACGCTTTCTATGATCAGCATATTCCGGCGCACATATACCAGACCGCAACGCTGGAAAAATGGCATAAAGGTTTAAACAAAGAGCAGGCCAGGGCGTTGTTGCTGACGCGTGACGCGTTGATGCGCCACGATGCGGCGGGCATTACAACAGATGTGTTCCCGAAATCTGTCGACTGGCAAGGTGTGTCGATGGCGCTGGACTACCATTTCGAACCGGGATCCGTACGTGATGGCGTAACCCTGACTGTGCCCTTGTTTGCCCTGAACCAGATCGACCCCATGCGTTGCGAATGGCTGGTGCCTGGCATGCTCAAGGAAAAAACACATTTGCTGCTGAAGTCGCTGCCGCAGAAGATGCGCCGCCACTGTGTGCCCTTGCCGGACTATGCTGCAGGTTTTGTCGATCGCTGGTTTGAGCATGCCTCGAACCCGGACAGAGGCTTGCTCGAGGCCATCAGCGCCGACATGTGGGAGCAGGTCAAGGTCAGGCCGCTACGCAGCGACTTCAAGCCTGAAACCCTGCCGGCCCATTTGTTCATGAACTTCAAGGTCGTGGATGAACACGGTCGCATGCTGTCAGGCGGGCGCAATCTGGACCAGCTCAAGGCGGAACACGGTCGCCAGGCCCAGGCATCCTTTCAGAAGGTCGCCGCGCTCGACGACCAGATCACTCAGGCGCTCGCTCATGAAAAACTGACCGACTGGTCTTTTGGTCCGCTGCCGGAAATCATGGAGATACAGCGCAAAGGTCAATCCTTTGTAGGGTACCCGGCCCTGGTGGACAGGCAGACGCACTGTGATCTGGATGTTTTTGATGATCCGGCCGCCGCACGCCAGCAGCACCATGCGGGCCTGCTGCGTCTGTTCAGGCTGGCGCTGCGCGAGCAGGTCAAGTTCCAGGAAAAGAATATTACGGATCTGACCCGCATGAGCATGCTGTACATGAGCCTGGGTACCCAGGAAGAACTACGTGAACAGATTATTGATTGCGCGCTGGATCAGGCCTGCCTGTCGGAGCCCTGGCCGGCCAACCAGCAGGAGTTCGAGCAGCGACGCGGCGAAGGCAAGGCTCGCCTGGGCTTGCTGGTGCAGGAAATCGCCAGGCTGGCGGGGCAGGTGCTTGCAGAATGGTCGGCCTTGCAAAAGAAGTTGCCGCAAGCCAAGCCCTATGCCAATGCCTATGCCGATCTGCAGAAGCAGCAGGGCGGCCTGATGGAAAAATGGTTCTTGCGCCACACACCCTATGGCCAGCTCAAGCATTATCCTCGTTATCTGAAAGCTGCCCAGGTTCGCATCGATAAATTGCGCGCTGATTCGGTTCGCGATGCGCGTCTGATGGCCGAAATGGCACCATTGCTGGTGCAGTATCAGCGTGCTGTTTCCGCCCTGAAGGGGGCCAGGGATGCCCAGCTCGATGACTTCCGCTGGCTGCTCGAGGAGTTGCGCGTTGCCCTGTTTGCACAAGAGTTGCGGACCCCCATGCCGGTGTCGGTCAAACGGTTGCAAAAGGCATGGTCGGCCATGCAGCGTTAGGTTTGTCGGCCCAATTCTTATCGCCCTGCGTCAACGCCGCGCAAGCTTCCGGTCCATAGGTACAATCTCGCAATGACAGCAGCAATATCCTCACCTTCCTTCGTACACCTGCGCGTCCACTCTGAATTTTCGGTGGTGGACGGCATTGCGCGCATCCCCGATCTGATTAAGAAAGCGGCCGAATTCGGGCAGCCAGCCATGGCGCTGACCGACCTGTCCAACCTCTTCGGTTTCATTAAGTTTTACAGGGCAGCCCGCAATGCGGGCGTCAAGCCCATAGCCGGCTGCGATATCTGGCTCGAGAACGAACAGGATCGCGACAAGCCTTATCGCCTGTTGCTGCTGGCCAGTGACCAGCAGGGATATCTGGCGCTGTGCGAGCTGCTCAGCCGCGCCTGGCTTGACAACCAGTACCGGGGCCGCGCCGAGATCCGCCGTGAATGGCTGACGGGTCGCACAGGACTGATCATTCTTTCGGGAGGCCGTGCCGGCGATGTCGGCCAGCTGATCGAAGCAGGCAATCTGGAAGAAGCGGCCGTCGTGGCAGCCTCGTGGGCACGTGCCTTTCCCGACAGCTATTTCATCGAGCTGCAGCGCAGCGGGCACGAAGGTGATGAGGCCTATGTCCAGGCCGCCATGCGTCTGGCGGGGCGCACGGGTCTGCCTGTGGTGGCCACGCATCCTGTTCAATTCCTGCAGGCCGATGATTTTCGTGCGCACGAGGCGCGTGTCTGTATTGCCGAGGGCGAGCAACTGGGTAATGCCAAGCGGGTGCGTCGCTATACCACCGACCAATATTTGCTTGATTCGGCCGAGATGGAGCGTCGCTTTGCCGACGTACCATCGGCGCTGGCCAATACGCTGGAAATTGCCAAGCGCTGCAACCTGACCCTGGTGCTCGGTCAGCCCCGTCTGCCGAATTTTCCTACGCCTGACGGCGTGACGCTGGATGATTACCTGATACAGCTGGCCGAGCAAGGTCTGGCAACCCGTATGGAGCAGTTGTTTCCGGATCCGGTACAGCGCCAGGAGCGATACCCGCAGTACATGGAACGCCTGCAATGGGAATGCAAGACCATCATCGGCATGGGATTCCCCGGCTACTTCCTGATCGTGGCCGACTTCATCAACTGGGGCAAGAACAATGGTGTTCCAGTCGGGCCCGGGCGAGGATCGGGTGCCGGCTCGCTGGTGGCATACTCGCTGGGCATTACCGACCTGGATCCGATCCGGTACGACTTGCTGTTCGAACGCTTCCTCAATCCGGAGCGGGTGTCCATGCCCGACTTCGATATCGATTTCTGCCAGGACAACCGCGAGCGGGTCATCGACTATGTGAAGCAGCGTTATGGCAAGGAAGCGGTCAGTCAGATCGCAACCTTTGGTACCTTGGGTGCCAAGGCTGTGGTGCGTGATGTAGGCCGGGTGCTTGAGATGCCTTATATGCTCTGCGACGGGCTGTCCAAGCTGATACCCTTCAATCCGGCCGACCCCTGGACCCTCAAGCGTGCCCTCGAGGAAGAACCTGCGTTCAAGGAACGTTACGACCAGGACGAAGAGGTGCGCGCCCTGATCGATCTGGCCCGGCCACTGGAAGGCCTGACACGCAACATAGGCATGCACGCCGGGGGTGTATTGATTGCACCCGGCAAGCTGACCGATTTCTGCCCCTTGTATTGCCAACCAGGCAGCGACACCAGCGCGGTGTCGCAATTCGACAAGGACGACGTCGAGGCGGCAGGCCTGGTCAAGTTCGACTTTCTGGGCCTGCGTAACCTGACCATTCTGGACTGGGCGGTACGTTATGTGCGGCAGTTCAACGAAGACAAGCGTGACTTTGACGTGATGGCGCTGGAGCTGGATGACGCCCAGGCTTACAAGCTGCTTAGCGAAGGCAACACCACTGCTGTCTTCCAGCTTGAGTCGCGCGGCATGAAAGAGCTGCTGAAGAATCTGCGACCCAACACCTTTGAAGATGTCATCGCCATGCTGGCACTGTACCGCCCGGGGCCGCTGGAGTCTGGGATGGTGGTCGACTTCGTCAATCGCAAACACGGGCGGGCCGAGGTCGATTATTTCCACCCCGACCTCGAGCCGGTACTGCAAAGTACATATGGCGTGATCGTGTATCAGGAACAGGTGATGCTGATTTCACAGATCATCGGTGGATACACGCTGGGTGGTGCCGACCTGCTGCGGCGTGCCATGGGCAAGAAAAAGGCCGAGGAAATGGCCAAGCACCGGGCCATTTTCGAAAAGGGTGCGGTCGAAAAGGGCTATGACGCCGATCTGGCCGTCAAGCTTTTCGACCTGATGGAAAAATTTGCAGGCTACGGTTTCAACAAGAGTCACTCAGCTGCCTACGCACTGATTGCTTATCAGACCGCCTGGCTCAAGGTCTACCATCCCGCCGAGTTTCTGGCCGCCACATTGTCTTCCGATATGGATGACACGGACAAGGTTCAGATTTTCTGGAAGGACTGTCTGGCCAATGGCATACAGGTATTGCCGCCCGATGTGAATGCTTCAGCCTATCGTTTCGAGCCGGTGGCCGACGAGTATATGGCCAAAGGGCAGCCGCCACGCACCATGCGTTATGGTCTGGGCGCCGTAAAGGGAACGGGCCAGTCTGCCGTCGAAGAAATTATTCGCGCCCGGAATCAGGATGGGCCCTTCTCAAGCTTGTTCGATTTTTGTCGACGCATAGACCGGCATACCGTCAATCGTCGCAGCATCGAGGCATTGATTCGCGCGGGGGCATTCGACAGCATAGAAGAAAATCGTGCAGCCTTGCTTGCCACTGTCGGCAACGCCATCGAAGCGGCCGAGCAGGCCGAACGCAGCGCCAACCAGGTTTCTTTGTTTGCCGATGATGCAAACGATATTGTTGAAGGTGAGCTTGCCAAGGTGGCTCCCTGGGATCTGCAGACTCGCCTCATGCAGGAAAAGACCGCGCTGGGCTTCTATTTCAGCGGTCACTTGTTTGATGCCTGGCGTGACGAGGTCAGGCGTTTTGCCCCCAAGCCGCTGGCACGCCTGGAGCCTTCACGCAGCCCGCAATGGTTTGCCGGCGTGCTGTCGTCCGTGCGCCCCAAAATGACGCGGCGTGGCAAAATGCTTTACGCATTGCTCGACGACGGGTCTGCACAGGTCGAGGTGGCTATTTTCAACGAGCTTTACGAACAGCATAAAAACCGCCTGAAGGAAGACAGGCTGGTCATCATTCATGGCAAGGTAAGCAACGATGATTACTCGGGCGGTCTGCGGGTTTCAGCCGACGAAATATTCGACCTGCAGCTGGCACGCGAAGCACGTGCGCGTAGTCTGCGCATTACGCTTAACGGCAATGCAGATGCACAGAGGTTGCGTCAGTTGCTTAATCCCTTTCGCGCAGAGCCTGAGAATGGTGTTCCGGGAGTCCCTGTCGAGGTCAGGCTGATGCGGGATCAGTTCCTGTGTACCGTGCGCCTCGGAGAAGACTGGCGTGTGCGTATGGCAGACGCCTTGCTTGAGCAGCTGGAGGCATGGGTCGAACCCGAAAGTGTGGAGATCAACTACTCATGACCCGCTTGCGCATATTGCACTCAGAGGCCGCAACCAGCTTCGGTGGCCAGGAGCAGTACATCTACCGCATGATGCTGGCCATGCGTGAACGCGGACATCACCTCGAAGCGGTCTGTCAGCCACATGCCGTCCTGACCGAACGCCTGCGCGAACAAGGTTTTACCGTCCACACCACGCTGATGGATGGTCCTGTCAATTTCGTGAAAGGCGTGGCCACCATACGTCGCGTACTGCGCAACGGCCGCTTTGACGTGCTCAATACGCACAGCCGGCGCGACACGATCGTGGCGGGGTGTGCCGGCCGGTTGGCAGGTACCCCGCTTATTGTGCGCACCCGCCATCTGGCCAAGCGCGTCGGGTCGTTGCTTTCCTACACCATCATCCCCCACCGGGTAACTACTGCCAGTGACTTCGTGCGCAGCCATCTGATAGAGCGCGGCGTCAAGCCTGGGCATGTCGCCACCGTTTATCCGGCGGTGGAACTGGGTGAGCCTCCCGCTACCTCGACCTTGCGCCAGGAGTTGCGCCTTGCCCGGAACGATGTCGTCATCGGTTGCGTGGCAGTCATGCGGCCTCAGAAAGGGCATAAGGATTTGATTGATGCGGTCGAGCCATTGATCAGGGAGCGGCCCAATATTCATCTGGTGCTGGTCGGTGGAGGTTCGCCGATATTCGAGCAGCTGCAGGACTATATTGCCGGGAAGAATCTGGAAAAGCGTGTGCATCTGATGGGTGTGCGTCGTGATGTGCCGAATCTGCTGGCGGGCTTTGACCTGTTTGCGCTGGCCACGCGACAGGAGGCATCCGGAACGGTTTTTGTAGAGGCCGGGGCTGCCGGATTGCCAGTAGTGGGAACCAACGTCGACGGCGTGCCTGAAATGATGCAGGCAGGTGTCAGCGGCTTGCTGGTGCCCCTGGACGACCAGGCTGCATTAACCGAAGCAATCAGACGCTTGATTGATGACCCCGACTTGCGCCGCAGCATGGGGCAGGCAGGGCTGGACTTTTGCCGTACGCAAGGCCGGTTTGGTCCGGAAGCGATGGTGCAACGCATAGAGTCATGCTATACCCGTTGGCTAGCGGAGCGAAAACAATGACAACCACCCGAACAGTACCCGTACTGATGTACCACCACGTGTCGCCCTCGGAAGGCGCGATCACGGCGTCACCGGCCAACTTCGAGGATCAGTTGCTGTGGCTGAAGCGACGCGGCTATCGTTCCCTCAGCAGCGCTGAGTTCGCCGGCCACCTGCAGGGCATGCCGGTACCCGAAAAATCCATACTGATTACCTTCGACGACGGCTATCTCGACAACTGGGTCTATGCCTATCCTCTGCTCAAGAAATATGGTTTCACCGCGCTGGTGTTTCTGGTGACATCCTGGATACATGACGGGCCGGTGCGCAACATACTGGGGCAGGGCGAGTTGCCGGCCACACCGTCTCATAAAGAGTGTGAAGACCTCATCGAGCAGGGGCGCAGCGACGAGGTCGTCTTGCGCTGGAGCGAGATCCAGGCCATGCTGGATGACGGTGTCATGGAGTTTCACAGCCACACGCATACCCATACTCGTTGGGACCTGATCGACCCTTCAAGCAAGAACAACCATATCGCCGAAGAGTTGGCGGCGTCCCGGCAGACCCTGCAGGCCCGGCTGGGCGGTGTGTCGGATCATTTCTGCTGGCCGCAGGGCTACTTCGATACCGACTATATCCGCCTGGCACAGGAAACGGGTTTTCGCTACCTGTACACCACACAGGCCTTCGGCCAGAACCGGGCGGGCACCGATCCGGCGCATATCTATCGCTTCGCCGTGCGCAATACATCGGGCAATTCGGTGGGGCGACGCATACAGGTTGCTGCTCACCCGGTGGTGGGGCCGCTGTTCAATAAGTGGAAACGCTGGAAGCGCGGATTCAGGAAATCCAGATGAAGCTTTCCGTCATCATTATCACCAAGAATGAAGCCCGGCATATTGGTGAATGCATTGCTTCCGTAAGCTTTGCAGACGAAGTCATTGTGGTGGATTCGGGCAGTACCGACCAGACGCGCGAAATTGCCGAAAGCCTGGGAGCCAAGGTTACGCTGGCCGACTGGCCGGGTTTCGGGCCGCAAAAAAACAGAGCCCTGGATCTGGCCGGCGCCGAATGGGTGCTGTCCATCGACGCCGATGAGCGAGTTACCCCCGAACTGGCCGCCGAGATCCAGGCCGAACTCGAGAACCCGTGCGCCGAAGCCTACAAGATTCCGCGTCTTTCGAACTATGCTGGTCGCTGGATCAGACATAGTGGCTGGTGGCCTGATCACGTTCTGCGTCTGTTCAAACGCGGCACAGCCCGATTCAAAGACGTTGCTGTGCATGAAAGTGTGCAAACTTCTGCTCCGGTTCACACCTTGAGAGCCCACTTCCTGCATTATCCCTACGCCGATCTGGAATCGCATATCGTCAAGCTGAATCATTACTCATCGGTTGCCGCTGCCATGCTGCATGCCCGTGGCAAGAAAACAAGCTTGCCGGGCGTGATCGGACACGCGGTCTGGACCTTCATCCGCATCTATGGCATACGGCGTGGCTTTCTGGACGGCAAGGCGGGGTTTTTGCTTGCGGTAATGGCTTCTATAGGTAGCTTTTTCCGATACAGTAAATTACACTTGCTTAATAAGCATAACCAACAAGGCGACTGATCCAGGCGCAAGTCGCAGGCGGGTTTCGCCGGCTCGCGACAATGAAAATACTGATTACCGATATTCATCACGGCAACGGTGGTGGGCACGTTACTTATGTGCTCAGCCTGTTGAAAGGCCTTAGGTCCCGGCACGATGTCACCGTGCTTGTGCCTCCCACCGGGCGTTTGCATGCAGCGGCAGCACAAACCGGTGTACGCACTTTGCCGGGTTTGTATACCTCTCGCCCTTTTCCCTTGCTGGCCGAAGTTCGCAAACTGCGTAAATTCCTGCGCCAGGAGCGTTTCGACATCATCCATGTAAACGGCGGTGCCGACCACCGGCATGTCATGCTGGCTACCCTGGGCATGCAATCGCGCCCTGCTATTGTCTGGACCAAACACAATACCAATCCCGTCTCCAGTTTCGGGCACAGGCTGCGCGCCCGATTCGGTACGCACGCGTGCATTGCGGTATGTGACTATGTCGCCGCGCTGCTGGATCGCTCGGATTATCGGCATCAGTCTGTCCGTGTAGTCAGACTGGGCATAGATGATCATTACTTCCAGCCTGTCGGGCCCGACCAGAGAAACGCATTCAGGCAGCAGCTTTTCGGCCCGCTTGCCGACGATGTGCTGGTGCTGGGCAGCACCGGAGGCACAGACTACGCCAAGGGGTGGCTGGATCTCGTCAAGGCTGCATCCCACCTTGATGCCCGCTTGCGTGCCCGGGTAAGAATTGTGGTGGCCGGTGCTCCACCGTCCGACACCATGCTTGCCAAGGTTGCGTCGTTTGGCATGCTGGATCAGGTGGTTTTTCCCGGCCTGATTTCCGACGTGCGCACGGTGCTGGGCGCCAGTGATGCAGGTTTCGTGTTGTCCTACCAGGAGGCGGCGTCTTACGCGTGCTGTGAGGCCATGTCCATGGGCTTGCCGGTGCTGGTAAGCAATGTTGGAGGGCTGCCTGAAAACGTACGGGATGGTCAGGATGGCTGGGTGGTGCCGCCCGGCAATATCGATGCAATTGTGGGTGTCCTGCACCAGATGCTGGCGCATCCGCAGCGGTTGCAGGATGTGGGACACACCGCACGCAACCGCATACAGCAAGTATTTTCCGAGGCTGCATTCTTTGAGGATACCCAGGCGGTGTACCAGCAGGCGCATCGGCTGGTACGTAATTCGGCTGCACCGATATAATCAGCTACATGATACCCATACTCATGTACCACCAGATCGGCCAGCCGGCACCCAAAGGAGCTCCCTATCGCGGGCTCACGGTGCATCCGCGCGACTTCCGGCGCCAGATGACCTGGCTGCGCCGTCTTGGCTATACCGGACTCTCCATGCGCGACCTGCTGCCGTATGTGCGGGGTGAGCGGCAGGGCAAGGTAGTGGGCATCACTTTCGACGACGGCTATCGCAATGTGCATGACAACGCCTTGCCGGTGCTGGCAGGACTGGGCTTCACGGCCACTAATTATTTTGTTGCGCACCAGCTCGACGGCACCAATATATGGGACCGCGAGAAAGGCATAGCCTCGTCAGACCTGATGTCTCTCGAGGAAATGCGTGAGTGGGCGGCTGCGGGAATGGAAGTGGGCTCTCATACGCTCGATCATCCTTTCCTGCCAAAACTATCGCCCGATATTGCCGCGTTCCAGATCAAGCAGTCCAGGCTTGAACTCGAGGAACTTGCTCAAGTTGAAGTAACGGCCTTTTGTTATCCCTATGGTGGTGAGTCTCCCCAGATACGTGACATGGTGCGTGCCGCCGGCTATACCAATGCCACGACGACCGAGCGTGGTCTGGCGCGTATCGACGATGATCTGTTCGGACTGCCACGCGCTACCGTTGCGCGTTCTACGAATATTCTCCGTTTCCTGCAGAAATGCATGACACGTCTTGAAGACCGCCGTCGCAAAGCATAAGTGTGAGCCCATGCCCGACACCCGACTGAAGATCGCATTTGTCGTAGACCGGTTCGGAAACCGCTATGGTGGTGCGGAAGCCTATGGTGTCGAGCTCATGCGCGAGCTGGCCGGCGCTCACGACATTACCGTTTTTGCCCGGGATTACGATCCGGCCTGCAACGTAAAACTGCCGTTTGTGGCCTTGCGTTCCTGGTCATTCCTGCCCAGCTGGCTGCGTGTGCTGATATTTGCCTTGCGTGTGCGCCGTCTTACGCGCAAGGGCTATGACATTGTGCACTCGCATACCAACGGATGGTGTGGCGACATTGAAGTCGTGCACGTCACCCCGGTTCGATACAACTGGCGGGTCAGGCCATTGCCGGTCATGAAACGCCTGCTGTCTTATGTCAGCCTGCGCGTACAGACCTACCTGGCCCTCGAGGCGCGTCGGGTTGCCCCCCGTCCTGCCCGCCGTACAGTGGCGGTGTCCGGCCTGATTGCCGAGCAACTGGCGCAGGCCTATGGCACGCACGATTTTCCAGTTATTCCGCCTGGCGTGACCCGGCCGGCCCCGCTTGCTGCCGACGAGGCCTTGCGCATGCGTACCAGTCTGGGCTTCGATGCGCAGGACTGTGTTTGTTTGCTGGTGGCGCGCAACCCTTTGCGCAAGGGATTGCCGACAGTTGTACGGGCCATGGCCAGCTTGCCTGAACGCTACAAGCTGGTGGTGGTGGGCAGCAATGCGGCAACGCGCAGTTTTGTGCATTCCGCGCCCGAGTATGCAGGCCTGGCCGAACGCATACGCCTGATAGAAGAGACTTCGGATGTCGCGCCTTATTACCAGATGGCCGACATTTATGTGCATCCCACCCTGAACGACAGCTTCGGTATGGCACCCCTCGAGGCCATGTCATTCGGCATACCCGTGATACTGAGCCCGGCGCCCTGGTGTGGTTTTGCGCAGTATGTCCAGGACGGGCGGGACGTCATGATGCTGGATCACCCCGAGAACGACAGCCAGCTTGCGCAATACATAAGGCAAATCAGCGAAGACGCAGCATGGCGTGAACAACTGATACAGGGCGCGAACCAGGTGGTCGATCGCCACTCATGGCGTGAAATGGCAAACACTTATCTCGACCTGTACACCAAGGTGTTGGAAGAGCGAGGCGGCCCTTGATTGCACGCCGCGCTTTCCAGGCGTCAGGCATTGCAGGCGGCATCCGACTGATATCAGGCCAGGGTGTGCGCTTGGGCTTCGAGATGCTCTTTCAGACCGTCCGGCAGCGGTAGCCGACGGGCCAGCTCATCCAGATAAGCCCGCTCCATATAGCTTTGTTCATCGATGACCAGCAGGCTGGCCAGATAAACTTCAGCAGCCTGTTCGGGTGTGCTGGCCAACGAGGCAGCCACACCCGGATCGGCGGGTTTGGCCAGCTCTGCCTCGAACCAGGCCCGGTCACTTGCGTTGGTGGACAATCTGGCTACCTCGCTGTCCAGCAGTGCACGCTCTTCATTGCCAATATGGCCATCTGCCTTGGCAGCGGCGATCATGGCGGCCAGAATGATACGGCTGTGGTCTTCCAGCGTGCCGGCGGGCAGGGCCGGAGCGGCCAGCGGCGTAGGGGCAGTGGCGGCTACGGGTTTTTGTTGCTGCCAGTCCTGATAGGTTTTCAGGGCCAGTGCGCCGAGGGCCGCAGCACCACCATAAGTTACAAACTTGCCGCCCATTTTGCGAAATTTCTTGTTGCCCAGCAGCAAGCCCAGTGCGCCACCCGCCAGCGCACCGCCACCAAAGCCGCCGAGCTTCGACGACAGGCCGGGGGCTGACTGGTTCGCTTGTGAGCCTGCATCCTGGATCAGACTCTGACCGGATTGAAGCACTTGCTGCAGTAATTGCTGGATGGACATATGAAGTTTCCTTGCTGTGAAGACCGAACGGAATAAAGACCGTGTTCAGTACAGATTGTTCCCCGCCGGCCAGGTGCGGGCCGGTGCTGTCTGCTCTTCCATATTTTTTAACCAAAGCAAAGCCTGTTCGCGGTTCTGGCCACACATGTCGGGCTCAGGGCGCAGTGATACGCATACCGACGGCCGGGTCGGTTGGCCAAAAATCAGACACTTGTCGTGTTCGTCCAGTTGTACACATCGAACGCCGGCAGGTTTGCCATCAGGCATGCCCGGGATAGGGCTGGAAATGGAAGGCGCAATGCAACAGGCTGCGCAGCCCGAACGGCAATGCATGATTCAAACCCAGCCCCGAAGCCAGTACACCAGCAGGCCGACGTATTCTTTGACGATCGAGCGACTGGCCGTCAGGGCACGGCTGTCTGGCTGCCAGAAGGAAAAACGGGGATCGTCGGGTACGACAATTTGCGGTGTAAGCGGCGCAGCTTGCGCCGAGACGCCGAGTTTTTCGAATACAGCCATGGCACGCGGCATGTGCAACGCCGATGTAACCACCAGAACGTCCTTGATATTGTGCTGCTTCAAAATCTGCGTCGTATAGCTCGCGTTCTCGTAGGTTGTGAGGCTGCGGCTTTCCATGATGATGGCATTTTCAGGAATATCGCGCTGTTTCAGGGCCCTGGCCATTACCTGGGCCTCGCTGACATCACCTTCCAGCGCCGCACCCGAAACGATGACCACTGGTGCGCGACCGGCCTTGTAAAGCGCTGCCGCTCTGTTGATCCGGGTTGTGGCTGTGTCGCTGTCGTAGGGTTCAAACCAGTTCTGGCGTCCGTTTGCTGTATGACCACCCAGAACCACTATGGCGTCAGCCGTTGGTACCTGACTTGCCGCGACGTAGGGATAAAGTTGCTCCAGACGGCCGCCTGCCCATAGCGACGATGCCGGCAAAGACCAGAACAGGACCCAGCTCAGCCCCGTAACGGCAACAACAAAAGCCAATTTGCGCAGACGAACCATGAACAGGACGACGGCAGCCACCAATAGGGCTATGCATAAGTTCAGGGGAATAACCAGGTTGGTCAGAAAGCTTGATAGTGTCATCCGTTTGCTGTGTACCTGCTGCGTGGTTAGGGCTTGCTGTCACGACTGCGGAAGCCGTCATCCAGTTCTGCTGTGTTGATTGACTGCAGCAGGACGTCGACAAATTCCTGGGTGTCGTGCTCAGAGGGCCATTGTTGCGCCGAGCCCAGACAGCGAGCCTGGTCAGACCAAGGCCCGGTCCTTTCGGGCTGGGTGACGCCGAACAAGGTCAACTGACGGGCGCCAACTGCGGCGGCAAGGTGGGAGACCCCTGAGTCATTGCAAATTACCAGTTTCGAAAGCCGGGTTAGTGTAGCAAATGCACCCAGCTTTAGTGGAGGAATCAGAAGTGCGGAAGGGGCGTTTTTGCGCGCTTCGTCCACTTCAGCCGGAGGGGGGCACATCACAACGGTGTGGCCACTTTCCTGCAGATGGCGCGTGAGGGTGTCGTAGTGCGGCCAGACCTTGATCTTGCCTTTGTGCAGGCCGGTTGCGGTGGGGGCGATCAGTATGTAGTTGTTGGCGTGCAATCCTGCATCGGCCAGTGCCTGCCGTGCTTCGGCCTCGTGCCGCCCGGCCAGTTGCAGCCCCAGCTGGCGAGGTGTTGGCAAGGCACTGACAGGCAGGTTCCAGCGTTTCAATGCCTGCGTAGTAATGTAATGCCATGACTGAACCGCATGCAGGGTGTTACCAGGCTTGTTGACGGGCCAGCGCAAGATCAGGCTGCGTCCGTCATCGCGGTAGCCCGCGCTGGGTACGCCGCCAAACTTGAACACCATGGCACTGGACAGCGAATCTGGCAGCAGCAGGCCACGGGGGTGGGCGTGCTGCGCCTTTTTGCGAAAGGCGTGAACAGCGGCCCGGTCTTCGCGCCACCGGCCCTTCATCTCTATGAAGCCGCCCAATTGGTAGGCCGCCAGAAGATCCCTGGCCCACGGCCGTGCACAAACGACGACCGTCAGCCCGGTATCGAGCAGCGCGTGCAGGCTGGGCAGACTCATGCAAACATCACCGATCCAGTTGGGAAGGCGCAGGTAAATGGCTGAAATAGTCGACATGAGTATGGGTGTTTGGCGCGGGGCGGTATGATGAGCCTGGTTCTTAATCAGGATTTTGGGGTTGAACGTTAAAATACTCCATCCGATAGTATATAAGCGAGTCTATTGTTGAAGTCAGCCGACACCGCCACACCGTCACAGTCCGATCCCGTCCGGAAAGAATTATGGGGCCGGATATACAGTCGCGTAGGCAAGTACTGGAAGGTTGTGATCGTGGCTGTCTTGCTGGTCAGTTTGGCCGCAGCCACACAGCCCACACTCGCGCTGATCATGAAGCCCTTGCTCGACGAGGGGTTTTCAGGTGCCAAGCCTTCGTATATCTGGTCCATTCCGCTGGCTGTGATCGGGCTGATGCTGCTGCGCGGAATCTGCAGTTTTACCAGCAATTATTTGCTGGCCTGGGTGGCCAACAACATGCTGCTGGGCTTGCGCAAGGATATGTTCGAACGCCTGCTCGGGCTGCCCGATGAAGATTTCAAGCGTGGCGATACCGGTCGGTTGCTGAACCGCTTCACCATCGATGCCGGCACCGTGACGGAGCTGGCGACGGAAGTGGTCACGGTTCTTGTGCGCGAAACGCTGGTGGTTGTGGCACTGCTTTGCGTGCTTCTGTATATGTCATGGCAGCTGACACTGATTGTGCTGGTCATGCTGCCCGTTTCCAGCCTTATTATCCGCATCTTCGTGAAGCGCTTGCGTCGCATCAATCGCGAGACCATAGGCATGAACGCCGAACTTACGCGTGTGGTGCGCGAGGGTATCGACGGGCAACGGGTCATCAAGCTGTTCGATGGCCAGAAGCGTGAAGCAACCCGCTTTGAATATGTAAACACCCGTTTGCGTCGTTACGCCATGCGCGCCGCCAGTGCCGATGCCGCCATGTCGCCGCTTTCACAGTTTTCCATTGCCATTTCGATCGCTGCCGTGATTGCCGTCGCCCTGTATCAGGCCAATAATCAGGGGCTCACGGTAGGCAGCTTTGCAGCGTTCATGGCTGCATTGGGTCAAATCTTCGATCCCATGAAGCGTCTGACCAAGATCGCCAGCGCCATGCAGCGCATGCTGATCTCCGCCGAAAGTGTATTTACGCTGATCGACCAGGCGCCGGAGCACGACACCGGTACAAAAGCCCTCGCGATGCCGGTGCAGGGCCGCGTCGAGTTCAGGAACATCCATCATCGTTTCCCTGGCGCTCATCGCGATACCTTGTCTGATGTCTCCTTCGTGGCGGTGCCTGGGTCAACCATTGCGCTGGTGGGACATTCGGGCAGCGGGAAAACCACGCTGGTCAATATGCTGCCGCGTTTTGTGCAGCCCGACAGCGGTGAGATTCTTATCGATGGGCAAAATATCAAGGACATCAGCCTGCGAGGTCTGCGCTCGCAGCTGTCGCTGGTCAGCCAGGATGTCGTCCTGTTCGAGGGCTCCATCGCCGATAACGTAGGATATGGTTCTTTGCACGATGCCAGCCGCGAGGAAATCAATGCGGCGCTGCAGGCGGCCAACCTCCTTGACTTCGTCAACAGTCTGCCACAAGGCATGGATACGCCGGTGGGCGAGAATGCCAGCCAGCTCTCGGGCGGGCAGCGGCAGCGGCTTGCCATTGCGCGTGCACTGATCAAGAATGCGCCCATTCTTATTCTCGACGAGGCGACATCTGCTCTCGATAACGAATCAGAGCGGCAGGTTCAGGCATCCCTTGAGCGTCTGATGGTCGGGCGTACCACCCTTGTTATTGCGCACCGTTTGTCTACTGTCCAGAAAGCCGACCTTATCGTCGTGCTCGAGGCTGGTCAGATTGTCGAGCAAGGGGGGCATGAGGAACTGCTCGAGAAGGATGGCCGCTATGCCTCACTGTATCGTATGCAATTCCAGGACTAAGTTGAATAAAGGATCGAAATCATGAAAAAGGGCGTGGTGCTATTGGTACTGCTGGTGTTGGCAGGCTGTGCGACGAATAACGGGACGTCCAGGGTGATGGATTTGCGCAGCAAGGCTCATTTTCGTGACCAGCGTGTGCTTCACATGACCTTTCCCGAGATACAGATGGCTTTGTTCAAGCACCAGGCGGCTTGTGGCTCTGCACCTGTGTTTGCCATGGAGCCCGGTAAGACTGCCTTTGCGAGGCTGACCGACAGGCCGCTGGAAGGCAGTGATTACAAACAGATCATCTACACAGAGCTGGTGCATTACCGGGGCAGCGACTTGGGAACCGTCATAGACAGGGCCGCCGATCGTGACTGGCGTACTCGTGCCACAACATACAGTTTCTATGCCGACAGTGCGGTCGATGAGCGGATCGAAAAGATGTTCAATGCCATTACTCATCCGCAGGATTGCACCGGCCAGGGAGCGGCGGCTCAAGATGACGAGGGCAAGGCCGAGAAATAATCTACGGAAAGAAAGCAAACAGGCACAATATCGTGCCTGTTTGCTTATATAAGGACGATGTCATATTGTTCTTGCGAATACTGGCCTTCGACTTCAAGCGAAATGGGTTTGCCGATGAAGTCACCGAGCATGGCAAGATGGGCGCTTTCTTCTTCCAGGAACAGATCCACCACATCTTGCGAGGCCAGGATCCTGAATTCCTTGGGGTTGAACTGGCGGGACTCCCGGAGTATTTCACGCAAAATTTCGTAGCACAGCGTGCGGGGTGTACGGACATTACCGCGTGACTGGCAGGTAGGGCAGGGTTCGCACAACTGATGCGCCAGAGAGTCGCGAGTGCGCTTGCGCGTCATTTCGACCAGACCTAACTGACTGAAGCCGCTTACCGTCATGCGGGTGCGGTCCTTGCCCAGTGCCTTGTTCAACTCGTCCAGGACTGAGTTGCGATGCTCGGCGTCATCCATGTCGATGAAATCAAGAACGATGATGCCGCCCAGGTTGCGCAGCCGCAGCTGGCGGGCCAATGCTACAGCCGCTTCCAGATTGGTCTTGAATATTGTGTCGTCGAAATTGCGGCCGCCAACAAAACCCCCGGTATTTACATCTACGGTGGTCAGCGCCTCGGTCTGATCGATAATCAGATACCCACCTGACTTGAGGTCTACTCGGCGAGACAGGGCGCGGGCGATTTCCTCGTCGACATTAGCGGTGTCAAACAATGGGCGTTCGCCGCTGTAGTGCCGTATCCTTTCCAGCACCGATGGTGTGTAGGCTGCAGCCCATTCCAGCAAGCTCTGGGTTGTGCTGCGAGAGTCGACGGTAATGGTGCCGGTATGAGGCCCCACCATATCGCGCAGCACGCGTTGCGCCAGCGTCAGGTCGTTATATAGAAGCGAGGGCGTGGGCTGACTTCTGGCCTTCTCTTGTATGCTGTTCCATAAGGTGCGCAGGTAAGACTGGTCGGCCACCAATTCCTCGTCAGTTGCCCCTTCGGCCTGGGTGCGTACGATAAAGCCGCCTTTTTCGTCGGGGACGCTAAGCCGGATAACGCGTTCGCGCAGCGCTATGCGGTCTTCTTCTGATTCGATTTTTTGTGAAATGCCCACGTGCGGTTCGTGAGGCAGGTAAACCAGCATGCGCCCGGCTATGCTGACCTGGGTGGACAGGCGGGCGCCTTTCGTGCCCAAGGGGTCCTTGATGACCTGGACCATCAGGGACTGGCCTTCGAACAGAAGCTTCTCTATAGGTGTGATGGCCGAGCCGTTGCTGCGTTCCTTACGGTTTTGCCGGAGATCACCTACATGTATGAATGCAGCACGTTCCAGGCCTATGTCGACGAAGGCGCTTTGCATGCCTGGCAATACCCGTACCACCTTGCCTAAATAAAGATTGCCAACATGGCCGCGCTGAATGCTGCGCTCTATATGTATTTCCTGGACTGCACCTTGCTCCACCAGTGCGACGCGTGTTTCAAAAGGGGTGACGTTAATTAGTATGTCTTCAGTCATGGAAGGGCAAGTGGCTTGTGATTGGCAATACTACAAGTGTAGAGTCAATTGGCCCTGTGCTGTACGTCTTCTATATATAGAGTCAGGCGATGATGCGTGTAAGCGGGGCGCAATAGCCGGGTATCCAGTGAGCAAAATGCTGAAAAAGGACGCCGCTAGCCAAGATTCAGGCCGCCACCGCCTGAAATTTGAGTTTGCCAATCACCATTTTCACCAGTATTTCGTCTTTATCCAGCCGTTGCGTAAAATATTTCTCTCGCCCCTAAAAATATATTTCATTTATATTTCAATAGCTTGCTTTTCGTTGACGTAAAAAACCTGGCTAAAAGTGGGTTTTGCCTGGTTTTTCAGTTGCACGGGTTAAAAAAGCTATGCTATAGTTCTGTTCTTTCGCAGCCAACACATCAGGGTTTACCCGAATGTGACGGCGATTCAAGCGGGACTGCTTTGAGCGGGCACATTTGAAT
>NZ_JAJEWL010000004.1 GCF_020687695.1 Pusillimonas sp. MFBS29 | reverse complement strand
CAATATGATGCAGTGGCACGGCGGCCCATTCGACCCGACCGCCTTCGATCTGCATGAGGCCAATCGGCGCTTGATGGAAATTCAGCTGTAACGCAAGACGGTACTGGGCGTACGCTTACTATCGAGCATCATCTAATGCACGACTAATCTTCCGAATGTAGATCTGACATCAGTTCGTCAGCACGGTCGAATCGATTGCCCCTCGGGTCTCAAGTTCCGCAATGGCTTTGCGTGTTTCGACATTGGGAACCTTTACGTCGAACGGCATGTCAGCGCAATACTTTAATGCCACTAACCAAGCAGTCAGTATGCACCAACATCTTCACCAAGTAGGGAAATCTAAAAAAATAGGACAAAATGATGGCGTCTGTCCGATTCTAGCTTTCTAATAGATTGATTTTGAAAGTTGCCAATCTAAGTTCAAATCGGATCCTACAAGGGGTGTAGGATCCCGCGAAAGCTTAGATTTTTCCTAGATTGTTCAGATGTAATGGAAAAGGCTGCCGTCAGGTGGTCTTTTCTGTTTTGGCGAGCTGAGTTTGGTCAACCGAAAGCCAAACGCTTGGTGACTCAGCCCTGCACTTCGTTAAGTATGTTTTGTGCCAGATTGAAGGCTGTGTTGGATGCGGGTACGCCGGCGTAGATGGCGTTCTGGAGCAGAACCTCTTTGAGCTCTTCAGCTGTCAGCCCGGTTCCGTCGGTGGCTTGCAGGGCTGCGCGCACGTGCAGCTCAAATTCTTCCCAGCGCCCAAGCGACATGGTGACGCTCAGTACCATGATGCGTCGCATCTGGCGTGAGAGGCCAGGCCGGCACCAGATCTCGTTCCAGGCGTAGCGTGTGATCATTTCCTGAAACTCGGTGTTGAATTCAGTGCGCCGGGACAGTGAACGGTCCACCCATTTGTCGCCAAGTACCTCTCTACGTATACCCAGGCCTTTTTCGTACGCTGATTGGGAGGTCTCTGTGGGAGGATTTGTCTTGTCAGTCATGGTCGGGCCTTGCGTAACGGGGTAGGGCGGCGATCAGCGCGCCTTTCGGAGATGCTATTTTCCATAATAGCCCGAAACTCCGGGCGACCGGCGCATCAGGCAAGGCCAGGGGCGTGATCTGCAGTCCGGCGATCAGCAGCGATTCAAAGCGGGGTACCAGCGACACCCCTTGCCGTTGATGAATCATCAATGCAATCGCAAGCAGAGAGTCCAGTTCGCATGTGTCATGAACCGCAATCCCGCGGTTTCGCAGGTAGGAGTCGGCCTGTCTGCCGCCGGCCAGTTTGCGGTCATATCGGATAAATGGCTGTGTCCGCAAAAGATCTTCAATAGGATGTTGTGCAAGGTCGTTGTGCACAAGCACTGTCAGGGGCTCCTCCCTGAGTTGTATCCAGTGGAATGTTTTGGGCAGCTCAAACGGTGGATGCTGGCAAATAGCCAGATCAATCACGTCTTCTTGTAGTTGCTGAAACAAGGTCGGTGAAACGTTGGCGTGAACATGCAGCTGCACATCGGGAAAATCGGCGGCGTATCGGGCCAGAATATCGGGCAAAAGACTATGCAAGGCCGAGTTGATGCTGCCCAGCCTGAGCTCGCCTGTCATTGCACTACCGTGTACCGTTACCCGGGCCTCTTCCAGCTGAGCCAGTGGCCTTCGGGTGCTGTTCAACAAGCGGTAGCCTGCGTCGGTTGGGGTAACGCTGCGACCGGAGCGGACGATCAGTTTGGCGCCCACGTCTTTCTCAAGGGCTTTTAGTTGGTGTACCACTGCGGCTGGAGAGATCTCTAGTTGGCGTGCTGCTTGCGCCATGGAACCCACCTGGGCCACCAGGTGCAAGGTTTTAAGAAATCGAAGATCCACTGAAATACGCCTTTCAGGCAATCGCTGCCCGCGCTTAAAGTTAAGTTTTACTTAATTATAAAAGCTATCAAACCTGCTGGTTTTTTGCTTCTTATGCCCCTAGACTGATTTATCTATCACAAGACGATGGACACACACCATGCGCAGTAAATTATTCGTCCCGGGCTCACGGCCAGACTTGTTTGCCAAAGCGTTTGCCGGGCCGGCCGATGCCATTTCGCTGGATCTTGAAGATTCGGTGAGCGCCGAACAGAAAGCCCAGGCCAGGCAAAACATTGTTGGCTGGCTGGATCGCATGGATGACGACGCCACGCTGCGGAATGGGAAAGTTGTGATTGTTCGCATCAATGCGTGCGATACCATCGAGCATCAGGATGATCTTGCTGCTTGTGTGCGTTCAGGTGTGGACCTGATCAACTTGCCCAAGCCAGACTCGGCCGACCAGGTCCGCGAGGTTTCCCATGAGATGAGCAGGCTGGAGGCGCGGCACGCGCTGTCGCAAACGACAGGTTTGTTGTTGAATATTGAAACGCCGCGTGCCTTGCGTCTTGCCGCTGATCTTGCGGCGGCGGATGCGCGTGTGCGCGGCCTGCAGTTGGGTTTGGCTGATCTGTTCGAGCCTGCGGGCATTGCACGGCATGAACGCAGTGCGCTCGAACAAGTGCTGTTCCAGACGCGTCTGGCGGCCGCCGAAGCCGGCGTCTATGCCATCGATGGGGCGTTCGCCAACATTAAAGATACGGAAGGATTTCGTGACGAGGCTGCGCTGGCTCGACGCATGGGTTTTATCGGAAAGAGCTGCATACATCCCAGTCAGATAGCCTTGGCGAATCTTGCATTTATGCCTACTGCCGAAGAGATTGAATTTGCGCAGCGCGTCGTTGATGCAGCTAATCACGCCCGTGCGCAAGGGCAGGGCGTGTGTGTCGTGGATGGCAAGATGATAGATGCCCCCTTTGTTCAGCGCGCCAAGGCAATTCTGGATACGGCACGGCCAACCCCATGACAGCGAAGCCCGTCCCAACGAGAGAGAACCAAGACATGTCGAATACTCACAGTCCACGCGGCCAGCCCAGCCCCTTTCCGCCGCGTAGCGGTGCAGCCGGGCCCCTGAGCGGGATACGTGTGCTGGACCTGAGCGCATACATTGCCGGGCCCTATGGTTGCTCTTTGCTTGCGGACATGGGGGCCGAGGTGATCAAGATAGAACCGCCTGTCGGCGACAATCTACGCAAGTATCCGTCGACACTGCAAGCTGAAAGCCGGGCCTTTCTGGGCGTCAACCGCAGCAAGATCGGTGCGGTGCTCGATTTGAAAAACCCTGAAGACCAAGCTCGCTTGATCACCCTCGTCGAGACTGCGGATGTGTTTGTGCACAACTTCCGGCCAGGTGTGCCCGAGCGTTTGGGTATCGACTATGTCAAGCTTGCTGCACTGAATCCGCGCCTCATCTATTGTGCGGTCACAGGATACGGTGAAACCGGGCCGCTTAAGGGTAAGGCAGGCTACGATCAAGTCCTGCAAACGCTTAGCGGTATGTGCACACTGCAGGGCAAGGATGGCGGGCCACCAGAGATTCTGTACGGTTCCGTGGTCGATTACTATGCGGCGGCATTGCTTTTCGGTGCGGTGTCCTCGGCGCTTTACGAACGCGAGCATAGTGGCCAAGGGCAATATGTAGGGGTTTCGCTGCTGCGCTCGGCGCTGGCCATGCAATCTGCGCGGCTGGTGTGGGCTGATTCCGAACCCAAAGAAGTGTGGCGTGATATGCGCTCGGGCGGCGTTACCGGCATTCATCCCACCAAAGACGGTTGGCTGTACATCTCCGCCAATACACCACGATTCTGGGCGGCATTATGCGAAAAGGCCGGATTGACGGACTTGCTGTCCAATGATCGTTATGACACGGTGCGCAAGCGTGCCGCGCACCATGAGGAAATCATTCCCCGTTTGCATGCCGCGCTGCAGATGCGCAGCGCGCTTGAATGGGAGACGCTATTTGGCGAAGAGGTGCCTTGCGCTGCAGCGCGGGCAGTGGAAGACATGTTCAGCTTCCCGCAGGTGCAGGCCGAAGACATGATTGCGGTCTACGACCACCCAGAGGTGGGTAAGTATCGCGGCTTGAAGCGCGCAGTCAAATTCAGCAGAACGCCTGGACCAGAGCCCTTCGCTGCGCCGACCTTGAATCAGCACGGGGAGCTTATCGCTGCCGAGGTTGAGCGCTTGAAGCCAGGGAGTGTTGAATGAGCGAAGTTCGCCCGACCGATGGCATTTCAATACCGAATTCCACCGCGTATCGGCGTCCTCGTCTCGCCGTGCCTGCTGGCGCGTGTGATGCGCACATACATATCTACGAGCCATCGTTTCGGGCACAGGATGGCATGGTTAATGGCGCAACGGTGGCTTCATATAAAAAGCTGCAGGCGTTGCTGGGCACGACGCGCGCTGTTGTTGTGCAGCCGCGCGTATATGGTACGGATAACGCTGCCACACTGTACGCAATCAGTGCCTTGGGTATTGAGCAAACACGCGGCATAGCCGTTGTCGCTGCCGATATTGACGAAGCGGCACTACAGGCGCTGCACGACGGTGGTATTCGCGGTGTGCGCCTGAGCCTGCATGCGCCCAATGCCGGCGCAGGTGACTTCAATGATGTAGAGCGTCTGGCCAATAAAGTGGCGCCTTTCGGCTGGCATCTGCAACTGCATTGGACGGCAGACCAAATAGCGCAGCAAGCAGCCTTGCTCAAGCGTCTGCCTGTGCAGCTGGTATTTGATCACCTCGCCAGATTGCCCTTGTCCGACTCGTTTTCTCACCCGGCTTTTCCTGTCGTCAGGACCTTGCTGGAGTCCGGACGTGCGTGGGTTAAGTTAAGCGGCCCCTATCTTGATTCTGTGGCTGGTGCAAAGGGTGGTTATCACGACACCATTGCATTGGCCCGAAAATGGTTGTCCGTTGCGCCCGACAGGGCGGTGTGGGGTTCAGATTGGCCGCACGTGACCGAACCCCTGCATAAACCGGACGACACACAGCTTTTGGAGCTTCTTGCCGATTGGTGCAACGATGACTCCCTGCAACAGCGCGTGCTGGTTGATAACCCCGCGCATCTTTATCAATTCAACCCTTAGTTGTAATCCCCTTGCTGCAACAACGAAATATAAAAGGAGCTCTCCCATGAAACTCAATCGATTCACGCTTACCGGTATTGCAGTCAGCTTTGCGTTCGCGGCCTCCGCGTCATACGCCGCCGATTATCCAGAACAGACCATCACCTTGGTTGTGCCCTACTCGGCAGGCGGTGGCGCTGACAATGCGGCCCGTATTATTGCTCAGGGTATGGAAGCGGTTAGCGGCCAAACGGTCGTGATCGACAACCGGCCTGGCGCCAGTGGCTCTATTGGTGCAGGTGTCGTGTCACGGGCTAAGCCGGACGGCTACACCGTGTTGTACGATGCGTCCTCTTTTGCGATCAACGCTGTGTTGCGCACGCTTCCTTATGATGCAGACAAGGATTTCATTCCGGTGACGTTGGCCGGCATTGTTCCCAACATCCTGGTGGTGTCGACCGATTCACCCTACAAGACACTGGATGACTATGTGTCGGCTGCCAAAGCAAAGCCCGATACGCTGACCTACGCCTCGTATGGTCCTGGAAGCCTGGCTCAAATGGCAGGCGAGCTGCTGAAAATAGATACCGGCATCGAAGTGACCCACATACCCTATAAGGGCGGAGCGCCCGCCATTGTGGACGTTATGGGTGGCCACGTGGATGCCTACTTTGCCAATGCGGCTTCGGGTCTGTCGTATGTAACGCAAGGAAAACTGCGTGCGCTGGCTGTAACGTCGAAAGAGCGTATGGATGAGCTGAAAGACACCCCCACCATGATCGAGTCGGGTGTAGAGGATTTCACCGTTTACGAGTGGAACGGGTTCTTTGTGCCGCAAGGCACGCCCGCCGAGGCTGTAGATAAGCTGGCCCAAATCGTGCAGGGTGCGCTGGAGCGTCCGGATGTTCACGAGCGCCTTTCTGGTCTGGGGCTGGAGCCTGTAGGAAACTCGCCTGAAGAGTTCGCAGAGTTCGTCAAGAGCGAGAAAGCGCGCTGGGCCGACGTTGCCAAGACCAACAACATTAAGGTGGAATAAAACTCCATCGGCCGGCCGGGCGACATCAGGCCATGTGCCCGGTGAGCTCCAGGTAAAGAGGGCTGGGTAGCCTACCCAGCCCTCTTTTGTTTGACCAGATGGTGTACCGCTTCAGCACGAGCGACACGATTTTAACGTTCACGCCGGTTGGCGTCGTGCCGCATCGTTTAGACTATGGCAACGGTGTTCGATCAAACACCCAGTCTGTAACTAATTTCTTCAAAAGAAAGGAGATGAAAGCTGATGGCTATTCCAAAAATGTGCAGACTGATACCCTTGCTGGGCTCTTTGCTAGTGTTGCAACCAGTACTTGCCGTTGAACTCGCCGACCAGATATGGGAGGGGGGGCCGATCCTTACCATGGATGACAGCCAGCCGCGTGTGGAGGCAGTGGCTACCAAAGGCGGGAAGATCATTGCCGCCGGTACCAGTGAAGAGATTGAGCAATACAAGGGCGCGGAAACGATTACGCACGACCTTGCAGGGCGGACCTTGCTGCCGGGATTTGTCGATGCGCATGGCCACGCTTTCATGATTGGCCTTCAGGCGATTTCCGCCAATCTGCTATCGCCTCCCGATGGTAAGGTCAACGATATAAAAAGCCTGCAAGACATGCTTGCGGCGTGGTCCACAGAGCATGCCAGTACCCGAAATTCCATCGGGATGATTCTGGGCTTCGGTTACGATGACGCACAACTGGCCGAGCAAAGGCATCCCACACGTAAAGACCTGGACGCGGTATCCAAAGAGCTGCCGGTGCTCATTATTCACCAGTCGGGTCATATCGGTGTCATGAATTCCAAAGCGCTTGAATCAGCGGGGATTACCGCCGACACTCAAGACCCAGAGGGCGGAGTTATCCGCCGTGAAGCCAACTCACAAGAGCCAAACGGCATACTGGAAGAGGCGGCTTTTTTTGCCTCCCTGGGTAAACAGTTCGGCAAGATGACGGCAGAGCAGGCACAAGTCCTATTCGAGCAGGGAACAAGGCTGCTGAGCCAATATGGGTACACCACAGGACAAGAAGGCCGCGCAACATCTTTTATCGTGCCTTTCATGCAGAGTGCGGCCTCAGCCGGCCGTATTCCCATTGATGTGGTTGCGTATGTCGACGTCATGGAAAACCGGGATTTTGTGGCGGCTAACGCTAGCCAGGACTACACGGATGGCTTCCGGGTGGGCGGGGCGAAACTGACCATAGATGGTTCGCCGCAGGGGTTTACTGCGTACCGTGACCGACCGTACTACAACCCGCCCGAGGGCTATCGGGCCGATTATCATGGTTACTCGGCCGTCAGTGCCGAACAGACTTTCGATGCGATCGACTGGGCGTTCGCCAACGATGTGCAGATTATTACCCATGCCAACGGTGAGGCGGCCTCCGACTTATTGCTGGCCGCTGTCAAAACAGCCGAGGCCAAGCATCCGGTCAAGGATCGCCGTGCTGTGCTTATTCATGGTCAGTTTCTTCGTAAGGATCAAGTTGTGGCTCTGGATGAGCTCGATATTTTTCCTTCGCTGTTTCCCATGCACACTTTTTACTGGGGCGACTGGCATCGTGACCGCACGGTTGGCCCAAAGAACGCTGACAATATCTCGCCTACAGGCTGGGTGCGTGAAAGGGGCATGATGTTTTCCACTCACCACGACGCGCCTGTTGCGTTCCCTGACTCGATGCGGGTGCTTTCGGCTACGGTTACGCGCCGCACGCGTTCGGGAGACATTCTGGGGCCTGACCAACGAGTCGATGCCATGACGGCGCTTAAGGCCATGACTATTTGGCCGGCCTATCAGCATTACGAAGAAGACAGTAAAGGCTCTTTAGTGCGGGGCAAACTCGCTGATTTCGTTATTCTGTCGCAAGATCCCACAGCAATTGATCCAGAGCTACTACATCAAGTGGTCGTGGTAGAAACGGTCAAAAAGGGTAAATCGATTTATCGCCACAATGATGGCGACAATGCCGCACCTGCATCCGCTGCAGCAGGCGACGTGTTTGCGCGCATGCTGAACCACTGGCAGCACAGCAATGAAGAGCGTGGGGTTGCCGGCCACAGCCATGGACCCGAGTTGTTGATGGCGGCAATACTCGAAGGCCTTGAGTTGCGACAGACCCATGAAAAACACTAGCATTCGTGGGGGGCTTCTTAGCGCTTTCCTGGTCGTTATATTGGGCATAGTGGCGCCTTTCGCGTATGCCCAGCAGATTGACTGGACGGGTGACTGGGATGCCACCTGGAAGCATCGGGGCGCACGAGTATCGTTGGTACAAGATGGTGATCAGGTAACGGGCGGATATAAGCTTTATGGCGGTACGATCCAGGGGACGATCATCGGGCGTGAGCTTAGAGGCGTCTGGAAAGAAGGTGGCCGCCAAGGTACGTTTGTTGCGGTCATGTCCACCGACACTAGAACGTTCACTGCCCGGTTTGGCACAGGCGAATGGATGACAGGCATCAGGGTACTGGCCGATAACCAATTCCTTGGCGAGCAACTGGACCGATCCATACCTGCCCAAAGCGTTTACCATTTTTTGTCGATTATGAACGCGGTGGGCCCGGGCAGGATGGAGCTTCAAAGCGAGGCTTCGCTGTTTATTGATTTTGCTGAGCAAGAGAATGTCGGGGTCAGCAAGCTGGAATATACACAAACGCTGCTTTCGGTATTGAATGGGCTTACTTTTCCGGTGTGGACGTCGTTGAACCGTCCTGCAGGATCAGAAATTTCGGTAACGTTGGGGCAGGCCGGAACCGACGTTGCCTTTGTCTTGCGCATGGTTAAAAAAGAAGGTCAATGGTTGCTGGCGCCGCCGCCCATGCACGAGCTCAAAGCCACCGCGCACGCCCTTTCTAAAGCACGCCCGCAGGTACATGGGCCCAGGGCAGGCCTGCAGTCACCCCGAGACACCATGCGCACGCTTGTTCACTCGTTTTCCGAGGCAGGAGACTCGATGGAACAGGCCATGTCAACATTGAACATGTCTGGTTTGTCGGCGCTGGCGAAGGAATATGAAGGCCCCAAGCTGGCACGCTACGTTAACCGGTCGCTGCAGCGTATTGGCCCTTTGACATGGCAAGAGATTTCGGATGACCCGGCGCGCACGTCGCCTTATCTGCACTTTGAGCATCCGTTCGGCCGTATAGAGATCGGACCGGTCATAACCGAAGACGGCGTTGTCTGGCAGTTCACGCCGGAAACGCTGGAGACGATCCGTGCCGTTTATGCGGCATTGGATAATTTTCCTCCTAGCCAAGTCTTGTATTTAAAGCCCTCGCAAGAGAGCTTGTATTTTAAAGCGCGTGATTTCGTCAGCCATATCAACCGAGGCTTAGTCGAGAAAGTTGGGCCTATGGAAGTCTGGCAATGGCTGGGCCTTTTGGCAGCGCTTGTTATGGCCTTGGCATTGGGCCGGGTGCTGAATATGCTGTTTCAGGCTTTGGTGTTACGCCATTTTTCACAAGCATCAGGGCAGCGTTTCTTTACACGATGGCTGTTTCTATGGTCATTCCGTTTTCTTGCCATCGGGCTGGCGTTGCGTGTTGCGGATCGTGTTCTGGGTTTTCCGGATTTGGTGCAGGTCGTGCTTGTTGCCGTTAGCTGGACCTGTGCCATACTTTCTTCCATGATGTTGGTGTTGCTTGGGGTGGGCATGGTTGTGGGCCACCTTAAAGCCACAAATGCCATCCATAGCAGCCACATTACGCCGTTGTCTTTCGTAGCGGGCATTATTCGCGTGGCGGTTGTGGTATTTGCCATGTTGATGTTGGCCGACGTCTTGCAGGTTCCGTACCAAAGCGTGTTGGCTGGTCTGGGGCTTGGCGGCTTGGCTGTGGCGCTTGCTGCTCAATCAACATTGCAAAACTTCATATCAGGCATTACCTTGTATTTTGACAAGCCCATCGCGGTTGGAGACTATTGCCAGTTCGGTGACAAGTCTGGCACGGTAGAATTCATTGGCATGCGGTCGACTCGTATCCGCACACAGGCTCATACCTTGTTAACCATTCCGAACAGCGAGTTCTCGAACATGCAGATCGAGAACTACGCCAAGCGTGATCACATGTTTTTGATCACCACGCTGAATCTGCGCTACGAGACATCTCCGGAACAATTGCGCCATTTGCTGAGCGAACTTCGCGCGCTTTTGCTTGCCCACCCCAAAGTGGCGAACGATTCCGTAACGGTAAGGTTTGAAGGTTTTGGCGCACACTCGCTTGATATCGCCATTGCCGCCTATGTCTTGTCCAACGACTATTCAGATTTTGTCGAAATTCGTGAAGATATTTACTTGAACATTATGCAAGTGATAGAGGCTCTAGGAACCAAGCTGGCGGTCCCGGCGGTTGTTAATTACAACTCCAAAGACAGTTGGCCTGAGGCGTGTGCTACCTAACGCGTCGTATATGCCGGGAAGTGCGCTGCGTGACGATATGCTGCATACCCTGAATACCGCTCCTCCAGGAAGAAATGGTATATTCTTACCAGATGGCCATCGATCATAAAGAGGTATGAAGTGACTGCAACCACAACGTTATCGAGCAAATTCCAGATATCCATTCCAAAAGCTGTGCGTGAAATGCAGCACTGGAAAGCAGGTCAGGAATTCGTGTTTATCCCCAAGGGTAAGGGCGTGCTGATGATGCCAGTGCCTGAGTTGAATGAGCTCGCCGGTATGGCGAAGGGCGCCCGTACGGATGATTATCGCGACCGCAAGGATCGCTATTGATGGCGATGAAGCCGTGTGTGGTCGATACTTCGGCCTGGATCGAATGGCTCGCCGGCAGCGCGCTGGGTAAGAAGCTTGGCGGTCAGTTTCCCGAAAGAGCACAGTGTATTGTTCCCACTATTGTGCAGCTTGAACTATCGAAGTGGTTGGTGCGCGAGCTTAGTGAAGACCAGTCCGATCAAGTAATTGCCTACACCCAGAAGTGCATCGTCGTGCCTCTGGATACTTCTGTTGCTCTGCTTGCGGCGGATTTGCATCGAGAGCATAAACTGGCCACCGCCGATGCTATTGTTTACGCAACGGCACGCCACAAGGGGGCTGAACTGCTTACTTGTGATGCATACTTCAAAGGGCTGCCTGACGTGGTGCTGTTTGCCAAGGCTGTCAGGCAATGAGATCGCACCTTGTCCGACGTGCAAATAGATTAAGCTGATAAAGAAAGGAGGACAGCATGCGCGAACGAGTGTTGATTACAGGCGGTGCTTCGGGTATTGGAGCGGCAATCGCGGAACGGTGTGTTGAAGATGGATACGAGCCCGTCGTCATTGATATTGCAGGCTCTGGCGTAAAGGCGGATCTCTCCGATCCGGATAAAACGGCGGATGCCTTGCGCAATGTGCTGTCGAAGGGCCCCATTACTCGCCTGGTCAACAACGTTGGCATTATCTGTCCGGCCTCGATAGAAGATCAAACGATTGAAGAGCTGGAACGGGTATGGTCATTGAATGTTCGCTGCGCGATGCAATGTGTGCAAGCCTTGCTTCCAGGCATGAAAGAGCAACAGTTTGGCCGTATCGTCAATATGGCGTCACGCACGGTCTTGGGCAAAGAGCTTCGGACCGCTTACGCTGGTTCGAAAGCCGGCCTTGTCGCGATGGCAAAGGTCTGGGCTCTGGAGCTTGGGAAATACGGCATCACTGCCAATGCGATTGGGCCAGGTCCCATCATGACGGAACTGTGGAAAAAGGGGAATCCGCCGGATTCCGAAAAAACCAAGGCCATCGTTAAGTCCGTTGCTGTTGGTCGCCTGGGTGAACCCGCCGATGTCGCCAACGCGGCCTCATTCCTGCTGGACAGGCGGTCGGGATTCGTGACGGGGCAGATCCTGTATGTCTGCGGCGGGTTGACGGTTTCTGCGGCGCCTATGTGATGCCTAGGTGCTGCGATGGTCCGCAAGCTGTTGGAGCTGGCGCAATTCAGCGAGCCGGCCGGATCAGCGCTTCCAGTGCCGGGTCATGGAGCAGATCCAGGCATTGCATCACGAACAGTGATTCGCCGCTCTTTGAGTTATAGGGCTTGGTGCGATGCGCCTGCACCAGACTTACGATCTCTTCGTAAACCTCGGGCCCGGATGTGCCCAGCTCGACGTAGCCACCCGACGCACGGCCTGCATCGGCCTTCACCGGGTTGTCCGGGAAGGCGTGCATCAGGCATTGGCTGACGGCGAATTTTTCCAGCCGCTGCGCTTCGAGTTCGTCTGATTGCGTTGTGTAGGCTTGTTGACCTTGCGCTGCCGTGTCGGCGGCTTTCTGCCCATTGGCGGCGCACCCCCACAGCATTCCGGCCATCAGGATCAGGGCGGCCCATCGTTGACTCATCAGTTCAGCTCCCACAGTTTGGCGCGTGTCGATACGGGAAAATAGCAGCTGTCGGCACACATTGTGCCATTCCACAGTGTTACATGGCCCGAGGCATCATTCCAGACGTCTACGTCGAACACGATAATGCCTTTCTTGCCCGCAAATGACGTCGGGGTCGGGTTCTGCACCACCAGGTCGGGTTTGCCGAACAGATTCTGCAGGTGCGGCGCCAGATCGCTTGCCCGGAACAGGTACTTGGCACCGTTGGCGCCCGACGAGACCGCACCGGCACTGGCCGGCACCGGCAGGCTGGTCTGGTTCAGCACATAGCTCATGCGGATGGCGCAGGCATTGGTAAAGATGCCGCCGTCGATATTGGTCTGGACTTTTCCGCCGATGATGCGTCCGACGTGGGGGACCGAACCGTTCACCCTGGAGAAAGCTGCCCATGCCTGATTGAATGTAGGTCTTTGCGCCATGTCTGTGTTTTGCCTGATGGATCGAGCGGACCAAGATATACGGGGCGGGCGGTGACTATTATGACAAAACAGGTTTTGTTACCCAAACTTGCATTAGGTCGCTGTCCGAAGCCCTGCGAAGCCGGGGGCTATGGGATTGCGCATGGCAGTCCCTTCCCGAAACCCTTGCTTGACAGCCCCCAGGCTCGGACTTACTCTCCCGGCAAGAGTCTTGTATGACACATATCAGAACGTATCCCAGGAGAAAGGAATGAGACTTACCCGTTTATTGAAGTCCGTGGCCGTCGCGGCCGTATTTGTTGCAGGCGCCGCACAAGCTCAGGTCAGCGTGATGTTGCCTGCCAATCCGGGCGGGGGCTGGGACTCTACCGGGCGCCAGGCATTCCAGGCCATGAATGACGCGGGTATTTATACGGGTACGGTCAGCTTCACCAACAAGGGCGGTGCCGGCGGCACGATCGGTCTGGCCGAGTTTCAGCGTGCCGAGAAAGGCAAGGCCGACGCCCTGGCGGTATTCGGCGCCATTACGGTGGGTTCGATTACGCTGAACAAGTCGCCGGTTGACCTGAGCAAGTTCAGGCCGGTGGCCAGACTGACTGCCGAGCACCTGGTGCTGGCGGTCAAGGCCGATGCACCCTACAAGACTCTGGATGATTTTGTTGCCGCGCTCAAGAGCAACCCTGGTGCCACGGCGGTTGGCGGCGGCTCTGCCGGTGGTGTTGACCATATCGCCCTGGCACTGCTGGCGCAAAGTGCCGGTGTGCCGGTACCGAAGTTGAACTATATTCCGCAGGCCGGCGGTGCCGATACCGTCATCGGCATTGTCAACGGCACGCTGAAGGCAGGTATTTCGGGTATTTCCGAGTTCCAGCAATTTGCCCAGGAAGGCCGAATCCGCATTCTGGGTGTCACAACGGCCGAGCGCATGAAGGGTCTGGACGACGTGCCCACCTTCAAGGAAGCCGGCTATGACGTCGAAATTGCCAACTGGCGTGGCATTCTGGGCTCGGTCGATATGCCCGAAGCCAATCATAAAGAGTGGGTGGAACGCTTCAGCAAGCTTAGCGAAAGCAAGGAATGGCAGGCTGTGCTCGACCGACAAGGCTGGGATGGCTACTTCCTGCCGGGCGATGCTTTTGGTGAGTTCATAGCCAGCGAAAGCACCCGCATCAATCAGATCCTGAAGGATGCAGGGCTGAGCAAGTAGTCTCCTGTCCCTGGCCTGCGGGCCAGGGATCTGTTGAACTGAAGGAATATTAATGACGCTCTTGCGCGAACGTCCCTGGTGGCTGGGTCTGGCCGTGATTCTTATGGGGGCGGTTTGCCTCTATGCCTCAACCGAGCTGGCAACTACGGCGCAGTATGCCGCCGTCGGCCCGGGCATGTTTGTGATTGGCGTGGGCCTGGGCCTGCTGGCCCTGGGCGTACTGCTGTTGATACAGATCGCTCGCGGCGAGGTGTTCGAACCTGAAGAGGCCGAGAACACGGCAGCGGGCCAGCCCATGGACAAGCGGGCTTTCCTGACGGCGCTGGCGGCAGCCATATTGCCGGCCCTGACCATTGATACGTTGGGCCTGCCCCTGACCGGCATGCTGTCGTTCATGCTGGTGGCGCGTGCGTTTGGTTCGCAGCGCCTGGTGTCTGACCTGATAGTCGGCTTCGTGCTGGCCGGCCTGGGCTGGCTGTTGTTTGGCTGGTTGGGCCTGGACCTGGGCGGCTTCCTTCCCTTGGCGGGTTGGTAATGGAAACTTTCGGACTATTGCTGCACGGCTTCGAGGTCGCGCTTACGCCCACCAATCTGATGTGGGCCCTGATCGGGTCGGTATTGGGCACGGCCATAGGCATATTGCCGGGTATAGGCCCGGCACTGACCATTGCGCTGCTGCTGCCTGTTACGGTGTCGGTTGGCCCGGTGTCGGCCTTCATTATGTTTGCCGGCGTGCTTTACGGTGCCATGTATGGCGGCTCCACGACGTCCATTCTGATCAATACGCCCGGTGAGGCGGGCTCGATGATGACGGCGCTGGAAGGCAACAAGATGGCGCGGTCGGGCCGAGGCGCGGCGGCTCTGGCCACGGCGGCCATAGGTTCATTTGTTGCGGGCACCATTGCCACCCTGGCACTCACCTTTGCCGCGCCTGTCGTGGCGGAGCTGGCATTTTTGCTGCGGCCGGCCGACTTCTTTGCCCTGACAGTCCTGGCATTTACCTCTGTGGCGGTCGTGATGGGTGCGTCCAGGGTGCGTGGATTTGTGTCGTTGTTCATGGGCCTGGCGCTGGGTGTGATCGGCATAGATGCCATGACCGGGCAGCCGCGCATGACGTTCGGCATGCCCGACCTGCTCGATGGCGTGGAACTGACGGTGGTGCTGGTATCGGTGTTTGCCATAGGTGAGATCCTTTACGTAGCCAGCCGTTATGCGCATGCGCCCGACGACATTGTTGCAGTCAAGGGCAAGGCCTTCATGACGCGCGAAGACTGGCGTCGCTCATGGAAGCCGTGGCTGCGCGGCACCGCCATAGGTTTTCCCATAGGTACCATACCGGGCGGCGGCTCGGAAATCCCGACCATGCTGTCTTATACGCTGGAAAAGAAGCTGACACGGCATCAAGACGAGTTCGGCAAGGGGGCCATCGAGGGAGTGGCAGGGCCCGAGGCGGCCAACAATGCGTCTGCGGCTGGTGTGCTGGTGCCCCTGCTGACCCTGGGTTTGCCCACATCGGCGACGGCCGCCATATTGCTTGCCGCCTTCCAGAACTATGGCCTGCAGCCCGGGCCTTTCCTGTTCACCAGCAATCCGGAACTGATCTGGGGCCTGATCGCTTCCCTGTACATCGGCAATGTGATGTTGCTGGTGTTGAACCTGCCTCTGGTGGGCATATGGGTCAAGTTGTTGAAGATTCCCCAGCCACAGCTGTATGCTGGCATTCTGGTGTTTGCGATGATGGGTATATGGGGTGTGTCGGGATCCGTATTTGACCTGGCCATGATGGCCGGCCTGGGTGTGGTCAGTTACGCCATGCGGGTTTACGGCTTTCCCATTCCGCCGCTGCTGATTGGCCTGATTCTGGTTCCGTTGGCTGAAACGCAACTGCGCACGGCCCTGGCGGCAGCGCAGGGAAGCTGGTCGGTACTGGTCGAAACGCCCCTGTCGATTACGTTCCTGTCCCTGTCATTCCTCTTCCTTTTCCTGCCTGTTTTGTTACAGCGGCTAAGAAGTTCGGCATAGCCTTTTAGTTGTCTTTTTGCTTGACTTTGCAGCATTTGTCGCTAAACTTACGCCTATCAAGGGGAGTAGCTTCTTTCCGCAGCATCGTCATTACGGCAGTTTTGCAAAGTCTTGCATGGCTCCCGGTGCTCGGGCAACCATCGTGTTGCAAGCAAGACCTTGCCACTTAGGGCAAGGTCTATTCCAGCGATAGCTGTGGCCTGTGTCCTTAACGGATCAGGCCATTTTTGTTTTGTCTGCCCTTGTGTTCAGTTTGCCTGGTGTGCAAATTCAAGCTCGAGGGCCGCAGCAGCCAGCCCGATCCGTTTCCCTGCTAAACGATTACGTACACTTAAAGGTGACAGATGCTTGAATTTTTACAAACACTAAGCTGGGCGGCGGTCTTTCAGATCATTCTGATCGACATTCTGCTCGGCGGCGATAATGCCGTCGTTATTGCACTGGCTTGCCGGAATCTGCCTGCCAAGCAGCGCATGCAGGGCATTTTATGGGGAACGGCGGGCGCCATTGGCCTGCGCGTGGCCTTGATCGCATTTGCCTTGACGCTGCTGACCATCCCCTATCTGAAGATAGTTGGCGCGCTGTTGCTGGTCTGGGTGGGTATCAAGCTATTGATTCCTGACGAAGACGCGCATGGCAATGTCAAGAGCGGCACTACGGTGTGGGCAGCGGTCAAGACCATACTTATCGCTGACTTTGTCATGAGCCTGGACAATGTGATTGCCATTGCCGGTGTCGCCCAGGGGGCCAACCCGGATCATCAACTTGGTCTGGTCATATTTGGCCTGGTCGTCAGCGTGCCTATCATTATCTGGGGCAGCACGCTGGTGTTGAAGCTGATAGACCGCTATCCCAGTGTCGTGACTTTTGGTGCCGCATTGCTGGGCTGGATTGCCGGCGGCATGCTGGTTACCGATATTGTCATTGTCGAGCAGTTTGGCGAGCCTTCCGGCACTGTGAAGCTGGCGGCTGAAGTTGCCGGCGCCGTGCTGATCGTACTGGTGGGACGCTTGTTGGCGAAACGCAAACGCGCTGCCGTGGCCGACGCCTAAGGCGGCAAGGCCGGCGTGGCGCAAGCTTAAAGACGAACCAGCCGCTTGCCCAGGTTCTGGCTCCGATACAGTTCCTGGATCGCGCCCATGGCCGTATCCAGGCCGTCGGTGATGTGCTCGCGGTGGTTCAGCGTCCCGGCCCTGACCATGTCTTCCAGTTGGCGTACATATGACGCGTAAGTGTCCATGTGGTCGAAAAGAATAAAGCCCTGCATGCGGGCACGTCGGGTAAGCAGAATACGCTCAACCCGGGGCCCCATGGGTGCCGGATCCCAGCTGGTGATCGCCGCGGTACCGCATATTATGACGCGTGCTCCTATGGCCAGTTGTGGCAGGACGGCGTCTGAAATCTGCCCTGATGTGTTGTCGTAATACACATTGATGCCATCAGGGCAGGCCGCTTTCAAGGCGGCGCTGATGTCATCGGTCTTGTAGTTGATGACATGGTCATAGCCAAATTCATTTTTGCAGGCCTGGGCTTTTTCGGGCGTGCTGGTCAGTCCGATCGTGCGGCACCCCAGTGCCTTGGCAAGCTGACCCACGCATGAACCGACTCCGCCCGCAGCGGTGGAAACGACCACCGTTTCGCCCGCTTGCGGCTGCCCCAGCTTATCAAGCGCGGTGGCAGCAGTTATGCCGTTCAGCCCCAACACGCCCAGGTAGAGCGATGGCGCAAGGTCGCCGGCGGTGATTTTTTGCACGACGGCCGAGGGCCGCACCACTGCATAATGTTGCCAGCCAAACCAGCCCATCACCTGGTCGCCGCGGCTGAAGCCGTCTGCGCTTGATTCCATGACGGTGCCAACACTCAAAGATCGCATGACATCACCCACGGGGACGCTGGAGTAGTTGTTGGCATCGGCCAGCCAGCCTCGCATGGCGGGTTCTATCGACAGCCACTGATTTTGCACAAGAATCTGGCCTGGCTGCATGTCCGGGACGGCCTCGGTCGTTCTGCGAAAATTTTCGGCGGCGGGAATACCGGCGGGCCGTGATGCTACGCGGATGCATTCGTTGGTCAGCTTGTTCATCTGTTTATATCCTTTCAATCAGTAGGCGGTCGTCGAACGGGATGCCCACAAGTGTGCGGCCAGCAGGGCGCGCCAGGGCGAAAATTCCTGCAACCAGGCCTGAGCTTGTTTTTCATTCAGCTTTTCAGTGGTGCCCAGCAGGGCAGCTATGCCATGGCGTACGACCACGTCGCCATGCAGCGAACCATCTAGCCAGCCCAGGCCGCGCAGCAAGGTGTAGTTGACGGTCCACGGCCCTATGCCGCGTATGGCCAGCAGGCGATCGCGCAGTGATTCAATGGCGGCGGCTTGCAAGTCGGTGTCCAGCACCAGCTGTTTGCTGGCGACAAGGCCGGCCAGTTCCTGCAGCGCCCGGGCCTTGCCGGTCGAGAATCCGGCCTGGCGCAGCGTTTCAGGTGTCAGCGCCAGGATTTCCTGGGGGCCGGGATGGCATAGCAGGCCGCTGGAATGGCGCAGCCCGGTCGCCAGTATCAGCCGGCGACGTATGGATACAGCGGCGCTGACGCTGATTTGCTGTCCGATGATGGCCCACGACAGGGCTTCGAAGGGCGTGACGGCAAGCGGGACGCGTAAGCCCGCCTGTTTGGCGATGAGCTGGCCCAGCAAAGGATGTCGGCGGTATTGTTGCTCGAAGGTGTCTATGTCCTGGGTCAGACCCAGCATGCGATGGACCATGGTCTTTAGCAGGGACTGGCTGTTGGTGGGTGCGGTGCCGTCCAGCGTCAGTTCGACGCTGGCTTGTCGGGGCCTCAAGCGCACGCTTAGGTGGCCGGGCATACCCTGCCACAGCAGGCCCTTGTGTAAAGACGAATCATCGACGCGTTCGGCAATTTCCTGAGTATCGCGCCGGTGGAATGCCAGGATATCCTGCGGCCGGTAATCAGGCGGCAAAGGAATGCGGCAGCGTAGTTGGGTAGCCATGGATGCATGTTAGCGCAAAGGAAAAACCGCCAGGGTTACAAGGTTGTCATCGAATTCCCGGTGTTTTGGTCGTATGCTGGTGGCTGATGGTGTTAGACAGCGGGCATGCTGCTTGCTGCTGATTCGTTTTTTTGCCCAAGGAGATCCAATATGTCTTTAGAGAAAGTGGTTTATCGTGCCCAGGCTACCGCTAACGGCGGGCGTGAAGGTCGGGCGGCCTCGTCAGACGGCGCACTGGATGTCAAGCTGAGCACGCCCAAGGAAATGGGCGGTGCCGGCGGAGACGGCACGAATCCGGAACAACTGTTTGCTGCGGGTTATTCGGCGTGCTTTCTGGGCGCCCTGAAGCTGGTTGCCAGCCGTGAAAAAGTAGATTTGCCCGATGACAGCAATATTCAGGGTCTGGTCGGCATTGGCCCCATTCCCGATGGTTTCGGTATTGAAGTCGAACTGAAGATTTCGGTTCCGGGTTTGCCGCGCGACCAGGTTCAGGCGCTGGTCGACAAGGCACACGTGGTATGCCCGTACTCGAATGCAACGCGTGGCAATGTTGATGTAACGCTTACGGTGGTCTAAGCCGCTGGACGCGGCGGTACGGACTGATCGGACGGTTTTACCGACGGATTTATCGGCCGCCCACGCTTCTAAGACCGGGCCAGGGCCTGATGACGATGGCAATCTGTCGTGTGGTCCATCAGGCACCCTATGGCCTGCATGTACGACTGGCAGATGGTCGGGCCCACGAAGTTAAAGCCTGCCTTTTTCAGGGTGCGGCTCATCTGCTCGGCTTCAGGCGTAATGACCGGCACATCCTGCATCGTCGCGTAATGATGTATGCGGGGTTGGCCACCCACAAAAGACCAGATCAGATCGACCGGGGTGGGCTGTGCCAGCCAGGCCCGGGCGTTTTGTCTGGCCGCATTGAGTTTCAGGCGATTACGAATGATGCCGGGGTCTTGCATTAGCGTTTCGATGTAGTCATCGCCAATGTTGGCCAGCTTTTCGGGGTCGAACTGGAAGAGTACCTCGCGGTAGCGCGGGCGTTTCTTCAGTACGGTAATCCACGACAATCCTGCCTGGAAACCTTCCAGCAGCAGCATTTCAAACAGATAGCGCGGATCGTGCGACGGCACGCCCCATTCGGTGTCGTGGTAATGCATGTAGGCGGGGTCGCTGGAGCACCAGCCGCAACGCACCAGGCCGTCGGAATTCAGAGTCATGGAGTCATCCAGGTATTCCCCGGGAAGCGGGGAATAAAGTGTTGCATGACGGCACGATGGCCGTCAATGCAGGGTGCTTGCCTGGATGTAAGGATCAGCCTCCGCAGCCGCCGCAGCACTCGCCGTCTTCGCCGTGCTTGGGCTTGGCGATTTGGTAGCCGGCATCTTGCACGGCGACTTCCAGACGCTGGTTGGACACCAGTTCTTCATTGAACGAGACTGTTGCCTTGCTGTTCTTGAATGACACTTCGACGGCCTGTACGCCGTCGATGGCCTTGAGGGCACCGGCCAGGGTGGCGGCACATTGTTCGGTTTGCAGGCCGGCAAGTTTGAGTACTCCGATTTGCATGACTTTCCTTCTGTTTAAGGGGGTGGGGGGTCGCCGTTGTCGGCAGCAGGTAAGATAAGATGCATATTGTATATATCTTATCGGGCGTACGACAATTTATCCCTATGGCGTTTGAGGTCTATGCAGGCAAAGCCACACAGACCATGGTTTGTTTATACCGCAACGGCCAGCGAGAGAATTTGATATGCGTCAAGGCCTTCTTGCCGGGCCAGACTCGCCACGTCGCCCAGCACGATGACCGAAGGGCTGGCAAGCTGATGGGCCTGCACTTGCGATGCCAGATGGGCCAATGTGGTGATGATCTGCTTCTGGCCAGGGCAAGACACACGCTGTATGACGGCAACGGGCAGATTAGCGCGAAAGCCTGCACTCAGCAGTGTGTCGGACAGCTCGTTTATGTTGCTCATGCCCATGTAGCAAACTACAGTCAGCCCGCTTTCTGCCAGGGCTTGCCAGGCGGGCCGGCTGCCGTCTGCCGTATGGGCGGTTACCAATGCCACCCCCCGCGCACTGGCTCTATGAGTCAAGGGCATGCCCAGGGCACTGCCCACCGCCAGACCGGCGGTAATGCCGCTGATGGCTTCTACCGGGATGCCGCGGTCGAAAAGCCAGGCCATTTCTTCGCCGCCCCTGCCGAATATAAAGGGATCGCCCCCCTTCAGCCTGGCCACGGTATGACCCTGGCGGGCATAGCGTGCCATCAGTCTGAGTATGAATTGCTGCGAAGTGGAGACGCATCCACCCCGCTTGCCGACATGAATGACGCGGGTGTCTGCCGGTGCAAGCTCAAGTATGCCTGGGCCCACCAGATCGTCTACCAGCCAGATGGTGCAGCGCTGAAGCTGTCTGGCCGCTTTGAGTGTAAGCAGCTCCGGATCGCCGGGGCCGGCACCGATAAGCCAGACTTTGCCGCGGCGCGCCGTATCAGCGTCGGGAGCGATGGAAGCAGTGAAGGTAGTCATGCGGGCGTTTCCAATGTGTGCGCCATCATGCGTTTGATCTGCGGCAGGCAGGAGCCACAGGTCATGCCGCATTTAAGCGAGGTTTTCAGGGTGTCCAGATCGTGACCGGCTGCAATGGCGTCGGTCAGTTGGGTATCGGTGACGTTCGCGCAGGTGCACACTATGTGCGAGCGTGTGATGGCAGGACCGCGGCCCAGCAGGATCTGGCTGATGCTGGCTGGCGCCTGTCCGGTGTCGGCCCATTGAAGCAGGGCGTTGGCCGCTCTTGTGTCACCCGCCAGCAGCCACGCGCTCAGCCGGCCTTCCTGGTAGCGAATGCGCCGCATGATGCCTTTTGCGGGATCGTCGAAGGCCAGCTCGGCCTGCTCCAGGCCCAGATCCCGAGCCAGTTCTTCGAGCAGTGATGTAGTGATGGCGGCGGGGCCGGCCAGGCGCAGACGCAGGCTGTGGCCACCCAGCGCAGATGAAAGCAGCACGGCATAAGGAAACCGCTCAAGCCAGTGCGTCAGGCGGGGGCGCCACAAGGCCGGATCGCCCTGTATCCAGGCGCCGGCGGCCCAGGGGAAATCCAGCACCTGCACGGCCGCAGCGCTGTGCTTCAGTTCCGGTTGGTGCGAAATCGGGTCGCGCGCCGGGTTGCCGAGCGCATTGATGCCGTTGCCTGCCATGAAGGCGCTGCCCCAATGCATGTGCATGAAGGCATGACCGGGCTTCAGGCCGTCATCGGCCTTGGCCGGCAGGATGATGGCGCCGCGTTTGGTCTTGATCCTGACCAGCATGTCGTCCAGCAACTTGTACCGGCGCATATCGCCCCGGTTCAGATAAACCAGCGGCTCTTCCACATGGCGGTTAAGCGCCGGTACCAGGCCGCTGCGGCTCATGGTGTGCCATTGGTCGCGCATGCGCCCGGTGGTAAGGCGCAAGGGATAGGCTGCGGACGTGGATTCGGCAACGGGAATGTAGCCCACGTCAACGAAGCGGGCCCGGCCGTTTGCAGTGGGAAAAATTCCGTTCGCATACAGGCGACGCGAGCCTTGTGTTGCGGCGTGAAACGGCCACTGCTGTGGCCCCTGGGTTTGCAGTACGGTGTAACTCAGACGGCTGTAGTCCAGATCACGCCCGGCTGTGCTGCGGGCGTGTTCGGCAAAGATGGCGGCCTCGTCCGGGTAGGCGAACAGCGGCGCCTTTTCTGGTGCAATCCGCGCGGCCAGTCTGCGGGCAATGGCGCACACAAGCTGCCAGTCGGCCTGTGCGTCGCCCGGGGGCGCGATGGCTGCGCGTACGCGACTGATGCGTCTTTCGGAATTGGTCACTGTGCCCTCTTTTTCGGGCCAGGTAGCGGCCGGCAGCACCAGGTCCGCATAGGGCAGTGTTTCTGTGTTGGCAAAGGCTTCCTGGACGATGACCAGTTCGGCCTTGTCCAGGGCCGCGCGTACTCTGGCCTGATCGGGCAGCGATTGGGCGGGATTGGTGGCCGCTATCCACAAGACCTTGATCTTGCCTTGCAAGACGGCATCAAACATGTCCAGGGCTGTGTGGCCCGGAGTGTCGGGCAGACTCTCTACTTGCCACAGCCGCGCCATTTCTGCGCGATCGGCAGCGTTGTCGGGGCTGCGGTGCCCGGGCAGCAGGGTGGCCATGCCGCCGGCTTCGCGCCCGCCCATGGCATTGGGTTGGCCGGTCAGTGAAAAGGGGCCGGTACCGGGCCGGCCTATCTGGCCGCAGGCAAGATGCAGGTGTATCAGCGTGGCATTCTTGGCCGTGCCGCTGCTGGACTGGTTCAGCCCCATGGTATAGAGCGACAGCGCCGCATCGGCCTGTCCGAACCAGCGTGCGCACTGGATGATGTCGGCGGCAGGCACGCCGCAGACTTCCTGTGCGGCCTGCGGCGTAAATTCATGAATGCGCTGCTTGAGTTCGGCAAACCCTTCCGTGTGCTGCGCGATATAGTCGCGGTCGATCAGGTCTTCCCACACCATGACGTTAAGCATGGCGTGAAAGAGTGCGACGTCGCTTCCGGGGTTGATGGCCAGGTGCAGGTCGGCGATATCGCAGGTATCGGTGCGGCGGGGGTCCACCACAATGATTTTCATGCCGGGCCTGTGTGCCTTTGCATCGGCCAGGCGCCGGAACAGCACCGGATGAGCATAGGCCATGTTCGAGCCCGCGATCATGACGGTATCGGCCAGGTCCAGGTCATCGTAGCAGGCGGGCGGTGCGTCAGCGCCCAGCGTCATTTTGTAGCCGGACACGGCACTGGACATGCAAAGGCGGGAATTGGTGTCGATGTTGTTGGTACCCACCAGGGCGCGTGCCAGCTTGTTGAATACGGCGTAGTCTTCGGTCAGCAGCTGGCCGGAAAGATAGAAGCCGATGGCGTCGGGGCCATGCATGGCGATGATTGCCGCCAGCTTGTCTGCCGCGATATCGTACGCATCATTCAGGGGAATGTTGTAGCGTTGCTCATGCTTGCCGGAGCGCCATTGCGCCTGCAGGATGCGGCTGTCGTCATGGCGCACGGTGGCGGCTAGTTGACGGCCCTTGCTGCACAGTTCGCCGCGGCTGGACGGATGCTGCGTGTCGCCCCTTACGTCCAGCACGTGCTGTCCCTGGCTGCGTATGCGCAGGCCGCAACCGGTGCCGCAATAACAGCAGATCGATGCCGTATCGCGAATGACTGTCGACTCGTCAGGCAGTTTCAGCACGGTCATGATCTAGCCCCGGGCAGGCAGGGCCAGCAGTATTTCGCCGGCTTCGACCCGGACGGGCAGTGTGTGGGCACAGCCCTGGTCGGGCGCCAGTGCCTGGCCATCCTCAAGGTTGATGTTCCAGCCGTGCAGCGGGCAGCTTACGCTGTGGCCGTGCACCAGCCCGGCCGACAAGGGGCCGCCCTTGTGGGGACAGCGGTCAATCACTGCGAACACATGATCGTCCGATGCACGGAAGACGGCAACCGGTTCGCAGCCTGCGTGATGCACGACTCTCGAACCCAGGCGAGGGATATCATCGATATGGCAGACAGGGGTCCAGGCGGATGTTGAAATCGCAATGTTCATGATGGTCTTCAGGCGGTAAGGTTTTCAAATTCGCGGCGGGCAGAGGCCGATTCAATGCGTTCGGCCCAGGGGTCCTGTTCAAACGAGATCGCATACCGCAACCGTGCATAGAGCTCCGCACGGTTGGTGGCATCGTCCACAACGCGCGCCTTGGCGTGTTCCAGTCCTACGCGGGCCAGATAATGGCAGGTGCGCTCCAGGTAGAAGGCTTCTTCGCGATACAGCTGCAGGAAGGCGCCGGTGTATTCCAGGACTTCGTCGTGGGTCTGAACCTTGACGAAGAACTGGGCCACTTCGGTCTTGATGCCGCCATTGCCGCCTACATACAGTTCCCAGCCCGAGTCCACGGCGATGATGCCTATGTCCTTGATGCCCGATTCCGCACAGTTGCGCGGACAGCCCGACACGGCCAGCTTGACCTTGTGCGGACTCCACATGCCGACCAGATCTTTCTCCAGCGCGATGCCCATGCCGGTGGAGTCCTGGGTGCCGAAGCGGCAGAATTCCTTGCCTACGCAAGTTTTGACCGTGCGCAGGCTCTTGCCATAAGCGTGGCCCGAGGGCATGTCCAGTTCCTTCCAGACGGCGGGCAAGTCTTCCTTTTTGATGCCCAGCAGGTCTATGCGCTGGCCGCCGGTGACCTTGACCATGGGCACCTTGTACTTGTCCGCAACATCGGCGATGCGACGCAGCTCCGATGGGCTGGTCACGCCGCCCCACATGCGGGGAACGACTGAATAGGTGCCGTCCTTCTGGATGTTGGCATGCATGCGTTCGTTGACCAGTCTGGACTGCGAATCGTCTCGGGCTTCGCCGGGCCAGGTGGACATCAGGTAATAGTTCAGCGCGGGCCGGCAGGTGGCGCAGCCGTCGGTGGTGCGCCACTCCAGAAAGCGCAGTGTTTGAGCAATGCTGGTCAGATGCTGTTCGCGTATGGCCTTGCGGACTTCGCCATGCGTGTAGTCCGCGCAGGCGCAGATAGGCTTCTCGGACTTGGGCTTGATGTCAGCCGCGCCCCCGACGCAATTGATGAGTATCTGCTCCACCAGTCCGGTGCACGAACCGCAGGAGCTGGCGGCTTTGGTGTGTTTCTTCACTTCGTCGACAGTGAACAGGCCTTGCTCGCGTATGGCCTTGACGATGGTGCCCTTGCACACGCCATTACAGCCGCAGATTTCGGTGCTGTCGGGCATGCCGGCAATGCTGTTTTCGCCTGCGTGCCCGGTGTCGCCGGCAGCGCCTTCGCCGAACATCAGGTGTTCGCGCAGCTCTGCAATGGATTTGCCCTCGCGTATCAGCCGGAAGTACCAGGCGCCGTCCACCGTATCGCCATACAGGCAGGCGCCTATCAGCTTGTCATCCTGGATCACAAGCTTCTTGTACACCCCGCCGACCGGGTCGGCCAGGGTAATGGCTTCTGTGTTTGCGCCCCCCATGAACTCACCGGCAGAAAATACATCGATGCCGGTGACCTTGAGCTTGGTCGATGTGGTGCTGCCGGCATAGGCGCCTATGCCATGCATCGCCAAGTGGTTGGCAGCCACCTTGGCCTGTTCGAACAAGGGGGCGACCAGTCCGTAGGCCATGCCGCGGTGGCTGACGCATTCGCCCACGGCATAGATGCCTGGGTCGTAGGTCTGCAGGGTGTCGTTCACCACAATGCCACGATCCGTATAGATGCCGCTTGCTTCGGCCAGATCGGTGTTGGGCCGGATGCCCACCGCCATGACGACCAGATCTGTAGCCAGTTCGCTGCCATCCTTGAAACGTATGCCGCTCACGGTGCCGTCTTCTTTTCCCAGGATGGCCTCGGTCTGCCGTCCCATCAGAAAGTTCAGGCCACGCGCGCGCAGGCTGGCTTCCAGCAGCTGGGCTGCGGCCGGATCGAGCTGGCGGTCGAGCAGGGATGTGCCCAGGTGCACCACCGAAACCTGCATGCCGCGCGAAGCCAGCCCATTGGCTGCTTCCAGACCCAGCAAGCCACCGCCGATGACGACGGCGTGCTGCAGTCGCGAGGCCGCATCTATCATCAGCTCGACGTCGCGGATATCGCGAAAGCTGATGACGCCTTTCAGGTCGTGCCCCGGGACGGGCAGGATGAAGGGCTTGGATCCTGTGGCCAGCAGCAGGCGATCATAGCGCGCCGTCTTGCCGTCGTCGGTCAGCACTTCCTTGCGGCGGCGGTTGATGTGCGTGACCGTGCTGTTCAGGTGCAGCGTGATGCCATTGGCCTCGTACCAGCTTTTGTCGTTAAGGATGATGTCCTGTATGGTCTGTTCGCCGGTCAGCACGGGCGAAAGCAAAATGCGGTTGTAGTTGGGGTAGGGCTCGGAGCCGAACACAGTGATGTCGTACAGATTACTGTCCAGCTTGAGCAGTTCTTCCAGGGTGCGTATGCCGGCCATGCCGTTTCCGACCACGACCAGTTTCATTTTCTTCATGATGTGCTCACTGATTAGAGGGTGTGTTCCGTGTTTGGGTTGTTGTGGCGCTGATGCAGGAAATTCAATACGGCGGCGCGGCAGGCGGCGTATTCAGGGTTGTCCAGCAGGTCAAGGCGGTCGCGCGGACGGGGCAGGCCTACCGGCAGAATCTCGCCTATGGTTGCTGCCGGGCCGTTGGTCAGCATGACAATGCGGTCGGACAGCAGCACGGCCTCATCGACATCGTGCGTCACCATGACGGCTGTGGTGGAGGTGGCGGCCACTATGCGCAGAAGCTCGTCCTGCAGATGTACGCGTGTGAGCGAGTCCAGGGCGCCGAACGGCTCGTCCAGCAGCAAGACCTTGGGCTGTATGGCCAGCGCCCGGGCAATGCCCACGCGCTGTTTCATACCGCCCGATATCTCTTTGGGAAATTTGTGCATGGCGTGGCTCAATCCCACCAGGTGCAGCGCATTGGTCGTGCGCAGGTTCAGCGCGCTCCTGGGTTCCTGCCCGCCGAACGCGCGCTCCACGGCCAGGTGGACGTTCTGGTGGCATGTCAGCCACGGCAGCAGGCTGTGATTCTGGAACACGACGGCACGATCGGGGCCGGGACCGGCAATTTCCTTCCCCGCGCACAGCAGCACGCCTTCCGAGGGCAGCGCAAGACCGGCGATCAGGTTGAGCAGGGTCGACTTCCCGCAGCCCGAATGGCCGATCAGCGAAACAAACTCGCCCTGCCGTATGTCCAGGTTGATGTCACGCAGGGCCACAAAAGGGCCGCTGCGGGTGTTGAAGGTTTGCCCCACATACTCGATGGATACGAATTTTTCCATGATTTCAAGCCTCTCCATGATCCAGGCGGCGGGCCACTGCAAGCAGGGCCAGATCCAGAAGCAGACCGACCACGCCTATGACCAGGACGGCGATCAGGATGTTCTGCACATTCAGGTTGTTCCACTCGTCCCACAGCCAGAATCCCAGGCCGGTGCCGCCTGTGAGCATTTCAGCAGCGACGATCACCAGCCATGCCGTGCCTATCGACAGGCGCACGCCGGTCATCATGTAGGGCAGCACGGCAGGCAACAGGATGCGGGTGAATACCTTCCACTCCGACAGGTTCAGCACCCGGGCCACGTTCAGGTAGTCTTGCGGAATACGCCGGACGCCGTCGGCGGTGTTGATGATCATGGGCCAGATGGAACAGATGAAGATCGCCCAGATGGCAGCCGGATCGGCTGCCTTGAACAGCAGCAGTCCCAGCGGCAGCCAGGCCAGCGGCGAGATGGGCCGCAGCAGGTTGATGACCGGTGCGCAAACGGCATTCAGTACGGCAATGCGTCCGATCAGAAAGCCCACCGGAATGCCGACCAGCGCCGCCAGCGCAAAGCCTGTGGCCACGCGGCCCAGCGAGGCCAGGATATTCCAGCCTATGCCCAGGTCGTTGGGACCGTTGTCGTAGAACGGGTCCTTGAACAGCTCGAAGGCGGCCTGCAAGGTGGATTCGGGCGGTGGAATATCGCCTATCCGCAAGGAAATGATTTTCCAGGTGATGAGCAGCAGCGCAAAGCCCGCAAGCGGCCCGGCGCTTGTGCTGACCAGGCGTCCCAGACCGGAGCGCAAGGACCACGAGGAAGAGGTTGCCGGATTCATATGTTTGCCTTTCGTGCTGTCTTAAGGGTGAAACCGTCGGCGTAGGCCGCCGGATTGCTGCCGTCCCACACCACGCCATCCATCAGCGTGCTGCTGCGCGACTCGTTGGCCGGCAGGCTGGTGCCCGCTGCGGCGGCAGCCTGCTTGTAGAGATCGATGCGATTGACCTGCCTGGCGACGGCCAGATAGTCGGGGTGTTCGGCCAGCAGGCCCCAGCGCTTGTGCTGGGTCATGAACCACATGCCGTCGCTCAGGTAGGGAAAGTTGACGGCGCCCTCGCCGTAAAAGCGCATGGCATGCTTGTCGCTCCAGGACTTGCCCAGGCCGTCTTCGTACTGGCCCAGCATGCGACCGACAATGGTGCCGGCCTGCGTGTTTACATAGGACTTGGCGGCGATGACTTGCGCGGTCTTGCGCAGGTTTTCGGGAGCGCTGTCTATCCAGCGGCTGGCTTCCAGTATGGCGGCCGTGACGGCGCGCGCGGTGTTGGGGTGGCGTTCGACGAAATCGGCGCGGGTGCCCAGGACCTTTTCCGGATGATCCTTCCAGATGTCCTGAGAGCTTGCCGCGCTGAAGCCCACTTTGTCGGTGATGGCGCGGGCATTCCATGGCTCGCCGACGCAAAAGCCATCCATATTGCCTATGCGCATATTGGCCACCATTTGGGGCGGCGGGACGGTCACATTGCGTGTCGTGGCGGGGTCTATGCCGTGTCCGGCCAGCCAGTAATACAGCCACATTGCGTGTGTGCCGGTGGGGAAGGTGTGCGCGAATGTGTACTGGCGCGGTTCGGCGGCCATCTTTGCGGCCAATGACTCGCCGTTGGTCACGCCGGCCTCGCGTAGCTGGTTCGACAGTGTGATGCCCTGGCCGTTCTGGTTCAGACCCATGAGTATGGCCATGTCCTGTTGCGCCCCGGCAAGTCCGAGCTGCATGCCGTAGATCATGCCGTACAGGGCGTGGGCAAAGTCCAGATCCCCATTGGCGAGTTTTTCCCGCAGCCCGGCCCAGGATGCTTCCTTGCTCGGTATGATCCTGACGCCGTGCTTCTTGTCCAGCTCCAGCGCTGAAGCCATGACCACCGAAGCGCAGTCGGTCAGCGGAATAAAGCCTATCTTCACGTCGGTTTTTTCGGGCGCGTCGGAACCGGCTGCCCACGCGGCTGCACGCAGCATGGGATCGAGTAGCGCAAGGGTGCCCAGCCCGGCTGCGGCCGTTGCTCCCAGCAGGGTGCGGCGCTGCGGGCTGACGGCAGACGTCTGCCTGGGCTGCGGCTTGGGGGCGGCGGGAACGCGAGGTGGCTTGGCGGCGGGCTTCATAGTGGTTCCATGTCATGCAATACAGGATTTAAAGCAAAACGTATGCCAATTTTTGGGCCGGGCTTTCACAGCGTGCGGCCGTAATGGGCGCACCGCGGCTGTGCGGGGCGTGTTGCGTTGCACCAAAACTGTGCGGACACCCTGTCCTATAATTGCTGTGCATTCGTACAGCAGAACCTCATGGAACACGAACCCGCCACCCGTCGCATTGCTCATCTGGATATGGATGCCTTCTATGCATCGGTCGAGCGTCTGCGTTATCCCGAGCTCAAGGGTCTGCCCGTCGTGATCGGTGGCGGCAGCGCCAGCCAGCCTACGCAATTGCCTGATGGCACAAGGCTGTTTTCACGCCTGAAGGGCTATGTGGGTCGCGGGGTGGTCACCACGTCAACTTACGAGGCGCGGGCGCTGGGGGTGTTTTCGGCCATGGGCATGATGAAAGCAGCCCAGCTGGCGCCCGAAGCCATTCTGTTGCCGGTGGATTTCAAGGCTTACCGGCATTATTCAAGGCTGTTCAAGTCAGCGGTAGCCAGCGTTGCAGACCACATCGAAGACCGTGGCATAGACGAAATCTATATAGACCTAACAAAGCATCCCGACGATACGCTGGTGCTGGCGCGCAAAATCAAGCAGGCGGTTTTCCAGGCAACCGGACTGAGTTGTTCGATAGGTATTTCACCCAACAAGCTGCTGTCCAAGATTGCTTCCGAGCTGGACAAGCCCGACGGCATTACCATCATTGGGGCGGGCGACCTTGAAGCACGCATATGGCCCTTGCCGGTTGGCAAGGTGAACGGCATCGGGCCCAAGGCCAATGCCAGGCTGACGGCGGCCGGCATACACACAATCGCAGAACTGGCTGCAGCAGCACCCGAGCAGCTGCAAGGCTTGTTCGGCCTGAGCTATGCCCAATGGCTGTTGAATGTTGCACGGGGCATCGATGACCGGCCCGTCGTTACGCACTCGGAACCGAAATCGATCAGCCGTGAAACGACCTTTGCACGCGACCTGCACGTGCAGCGCGACCGGGCCGAGCTTTCCGCCTGGTTCCTGCGGCTGTGCGAACAGCTGGAAGGTGACCTGCTGCGCAAGGGGTATGTGGGGCGCACCATAGGCATCAAGCTGCGCTTTGATGATTTTCGTACGGTCACTCGCGATCAGACGCTGCCTTATCCCACGGATGATGCGCGGGTCATCCATCATGCGGCCGGACAGTGCCTGAAGCGCATCGAGCTAAGTCACCGTATACGTTTGCTGGGTGTGCGCATCAGTGGCCTGCAGCCTGGCACCGAGATGAAAGAGCATGCCCATAAGGCACCAGAACAGCTCAGTCTTTACGATTAGTGCGGCACCCGTTGCAGTGACCCGATAGAAAATTTAAATAACTCCAATTGATTTATATTAAATTATATATTTCTTTTGGTTATGAATAAGTAATTAACAAATAGTTATGAATCCTGGCCGGGCTTGATAGCATGGTGGTTTTGGCGCATAAAGCACTCGCATAACGCACAATTTGCACGGCCTGTCTGCCGCTGCGCCTTCTACTCTCTCTTTTGCAGGAACATCAAATGACTACGTTTGCTAATGCGCGCCGCCTGCTGGCTGCCGGCGTAATGGCGGTGTCGGCTCTGGCCGCTGGTGGTGCCGCCCATGCGGCCGACCTGATCGATACGGTCAAGGAGCGCGGCACGCTGATTGTTGGCGTCGAAGGCACTTACCCACCCTTTAATTATGTTGACACCAAAACCGGCGAGCTCGAGGGTTTTGACATCGACGTGGCCAATTTGATCGGCGACAAGCTGGGCGTAAAGGTGCAGTTCGTCAAGACGGAGTGGAGTGCGATTCTGGCGGGCCTCAGTTCCGGCAAGTTCGATGTGATCATCAATCAGGTGGGCATCACGCCAGAACGCAAGCAAGCCTTCGACTTTTCCGTTCCCTACGTGGCTTCCAGCCCCCAGCTTATACTGCGCAAGAATGACGACGCCGGCTACACCAGCTTTGCCGATCTGAAAGGCAAGAAGCTGGGCGTATCGCAGGGCAGCAACTACGAGGCCCTGGCCAAGGCGCAGGAAGGCGTGGATGTGAAAAGCTATCCGGGCGCGCCTGAATACCTTTCCGACCTGGTCAGTCGTCGCGTCGATGCGGCCCTGAACGACCAGTTGATGACCGGCTATCTGGTCAAGACCTCGAATATTCCCATCAAAGGCGGAGCGATCGTGGGTGATCCCAAGTTCAACGGCATTCCCTTCCGCAAGGGCAATCCCGGATTCGAGGCAGCAGTGAACAAAGCCTTGCAAGACTCCTTCAGCAGCGGCGAGTTCGCCAAGATTTCAGAAAAGTGGTTTGGCATTGATGTCAGCAAGGTTCGCAAACCTGAATAATCCAACCCCTGGTTCAGTATGAATTTCATTGACCTCATGGTCCTGGCCGGTCCCATTCTTCTGAAGGGGACCGGTTACACATTGATCTTTGCCTTTTCCGCGATGCTGGGCGGCTTGCTGGTAGGCTTTGCGCTGGCTGTCTTGCGCATCATCCCCAGCCGCTTTACTCAGGTTCCGGCCACGGTCTACGTGAGCATGATGCGGGGCACACCGCTGCTGGTGCAGGTTTTCATTATTTATTACGGCCTGCCCAGCATAGGCATTTCCTTTGATCCGCTGACGGCCGGCGTGCTGGCCCTGAGTCTGAATGCCGGTGCCTATATTTCGGAAAGCCTGCGTGGTGCGATACTGGGGATATCCCGGGGGCAATGGTCGGCGGGCTACAGCCTGGGCCTGGGTTATGGGCAGAACCTGCGTTACGTGGTCATGCCCCAGGCCCTGCGTCTGGCCGTGCCATCCATGAGCAATTCGCTGATCAGCCTGATCAAGGATACGTCGCTGGTCTCGGTGATTACGGTGACCGAGCTGCTGCTGGCCACCAAGGATGTAATCGCCACCACCTTCCAGCCTTTGCCACTGTATCTGGCTGCCGCCGGCATCTACTGGGTACTCAGCCTGTGTCTGGAGCAGGTGCAGGCTCGACTGGAAAAATACTACGGCCGGGCCGCCCGGCATTAAAAGTCGAATTCGGCCTGCACCGCATCACCCACACTCAGGGTGTCGCCTTCCCGGGTGCCGGCCACGACTGCGTTCACGCCAAACAATACGCCGTCCGGAAACTGCCGGTGTCCGGCGAGCGTCAGGCCGGGCTCACTGGCTGACAGGGCCGTGGCCTGGTCAATATTGGGTATGGGGCAGCGGGCGCAGCGCTTGACCTGGGCCAGCGTTATCGGCCCCACCTTGATGCTGGCCAGATAGTCTTCTTCGTAGGCGTCCAGTCCTTGCAGCACGATGTTGGGACGAAAGCGGTTCATGGGCACACCCGCCTGCCCCCTGGCTTGCAGGCGGCGGTTCAGGTCATCCAGCGAGCCCTGGTTGGCGATCAGCAGGGGAAAGCCGTCGGCAAAGCTGAAACGGTGGAGTTCGGGAAAGTCGGGCTCGTGTTCACCGTGTTTGCTGCGCCAGGCGTTAACGTGTTCCAGGCTGGCATGGCGCTGTGCCTGTGGGTGCTCGCGCAGCAGCCTGCAGCCCAGGCCCAGAAATTCCGATAACCAGTTCGCGGCGGCATCGCCTTCGTCCAGGCCCAGCGTATCGGCAGCCCAGATGCGCACAGGTACGGTAGGCCCGGCATCACGCAGCCAGGGTACTTGCAGGTCGGGCATGCCTGGAGCCGACAGTGTCAGGTCGTGGCCGTGCAGGGCAGGTTGTATCAGTGCCATTCTGGCATGCTGGCGCTGCGTCAGGAACACGCCCTGGTCGTCGACGACAACCCATTTTCTGTCGAGAAACAGGCCGCCCTGGCTGATGGCGACCCGGGTGTGGTCAATGCCGGCGCAAGACTTGACGGGATAGGTATGAAGGCTGAGGATGGAAATGGACATAATTGGCAAGCTCCTGGCGCATAATACCGCTTTACACCATTAATTTGCAGGGATTGTGCATGCCTTTGAAGGACTGGCTGGCAGCTTTGGTCATCGTGTGTGCCTGGGGCGTGAACTTTGTGGTGATCAAACTCGGACTGGGTGAAATACCGCCATTGCTGCTGGGGGCCCTGCGATTTATCTTTGTGGTGTTCCCCGCCATTTTCTTTGTGAAGCGCCCTCAGTTGCCCTGGCGCATCATAGTGCTGTACGGCCTGACCATCAGCCTGGGACAGTTCATATTCCTGTTCACAGCCATGTCGGTGGGCATGCCGGCGGGCCTGGCGTCGCTGGTGCTGCAGTCGCAAGCGTTCTTCACTGTGCTGATCGCCGCAGTATTGCTGCATGAACGTGTGCATGCGCACAACCTTGCGGGCATGATGGTGGCCATGACAGGCCTGGTCCTGATCCAGCAAGGCGCAGTCGTCGGTACGCTGACGCTGCTGGGATTCACACTGACACTGGTGGCGGCTTTCAGCTGGGCCAGTGGAAATATCGTGGCCAAGTGCGCCGGGAAGGTCGATATGGTGGGCCTGGTGATCTGGGGCGCCCTCATTCCTCCCTTGCCTTTTCTTGCCCTGTCATGGATCTTTGAAGGCCCGCAGCGCATACAAGACAGCCTGAGCAACATCACTTACGTGGGCATAGGTGCGGTGGCCTATCTGGCGCTTGTGGCCACGGTGGTGGGCTACGTACTGTGGGGGCGGCTGCTGACCCGGCATCCAGCCAGCAAGGTGGCGCCGCTAAGCTTGCTGGTGCCGGTTATCGGGCTGATTTCGGCAGCCGTGCTGCTCGATGAGCATCTGCAATTCGTGCAATGGGTGGGTGGCGCCATCGTCATGCTGGGCCTGGCTGTGAACGTATTCGGACCCAGGCTGTGGTCGCTGTTGCGATCCAGCCTGCGAACATGAAGCATGGGGCCGAGCTATGTGCCGAAAGTATGCTGTACTGCGGTAAAATTTGCCCGGCAGGTATTGCTGCCATCTCTTTCTTTTTCGAATACAGGAAGCCAAAATGAAATTTGATCAGTCGGGTGTCGACGCGTTGATGGAAATTACCAGCCGTCCCGAGCTCGTTTTCGTGCGCGGACACGGCTCCTGGCTGGAAGATCACAATGGCAAGCGATACCTCGATATCGTGCAGGGCTGGGCCGTCAATTCGCTGGGTCATTGCCCTCCGGAAGTGGTCAAGGCCATGAATACCCAGGCGAACTTGCTGATCAATCCTTCGCCGGCTTTCTACAACCAGCCGGCCATGGATCTGGCCAAGCGCCTGACCGGTGCGTCATGCTTCGATCGCGTGTTCTTCACCAATAGCGGTGCCGAGGCCAACGAAGGCGCCATCAAGCTCGCACGCAAATGGGGTCAGCTCAAGCGTAACGGCGCCTACAAGATCATTACCTTCGATCACAGCTTTCATGGCCGCACGCTGGCGACCATGTCGGCATCGGGCAAGCCCGGCTGGGACAAGATCTTCGCCCCACAGGTCGATGGCTTTCCCAAGGCAAAACTGAACGATCTGGATTCAGTACGCGCCCTGATCGACGATCAGACCGTGGCCATCATGCTCGAGCCGGTTCAGGGCGAGGCCGGTGTTATTCCTGCAACCGTCGAGTACATGCAGGGATTGCGCAAGCTTGCCGATGAACACGGCTTGCTGCTTATCGTCGACGAAGTGCAAACCGGCATGGGCCGCACCGGCACCTTGTTTGCCTATCAGCAGTCAGGCATTACGCCCGACATCATGACGCTGGCCAAAGGGATAGGCGCCGGGGTGCCGCTGGGTGCCTTGTGCGCACGCGAAGAAGTCAGCGTGTTTGTGCACGGCGATCAGGGTGGTACCTATAACGGTAACCCTCTGATGGCGGCTGCCGGCATTGCGGTCTTCGACGCCATTACCGCCCCCGGTTTCCTTGATGCGGTCAATGAGCGTGCCCAGCAGCTTTCCGAAGGCTTGCTGGCGCTGTCGGCCAAATGGGGCATGAAGGGTGAGCGCGGGGTTGGCCTGTTGCGTGCCCTGATGCTCGATCGCGACGACGGCGTCGATATCGTGAACATGGCGCGCGACCGCGCACCCGAGGGTCTGTTGCTGAACGCTCCACGCCCGGCGTTGCTGCGCTTCATGCCCGCCCTGAACATCACCGCCCAGGAAATCGACCAGATGCTGGGCATGCTGGACGAAATCGTGGGCAAGGTGCGCGGCTGATAATCAGCTGCCATCCTTGAGCTGGTTGAAAGCCTGGTCCAGACGGGTGTCGGCATCAGCAAGCTTCTGGCGGGTCGCCTGCATCCAGGCCTGATCCGCCTTCAGCGTTTGCTGCGCACGTTCCAGCATGCGCTCGACTTCAGCAGGCTGCGGGCCGCCAGTGCCCAGCCGGGTGTTCACCATGAATTCCGGTGACAGCAGTTGGCGGAATTCAGACTCCTGTATGGGCAGGATAGCGTCGGGCAATTCGTACTTGGTGATCGCTTGGGCGTACAGCTCGACGGCCTTTTCGTAAGGAAAATCCTTGGGCTTGAGTGCCTGGCTGCGTGCCTCGGTGACGATCGACGAGGCAAAGCTGTGGCCAACCCGGAAAGGTATCTGATGTTCCTTCTGCAGGGCCTCGGCCAGTTCCATCGAGGTCGTCCAGTCATTTTCAAGTTCTTCGAGCGAACGTTCCGGATTGACCTTCAGCGCATCCATGACCTTGTTCATGCCGGCGACCATTTTGATGGCTTGTGGAAAGAACCCGATTTCTGCCCATGGCGACTTGTAGTCCGTCATCCCGGTAGTGACGTTGTGGGCTCTGAACACCACGGTCTGACCCAGACCCACGACATTGGAAGCTGCTTCGCGGGCGCGCATGATGATGCCCGGGTTGCGCTTCTGGGGCATGGCGCTGCTGGTGTAGGTTGAGCTTTCGTCCAGCAGCAGCCACGGGCGCGTTTGATGATACTGCGTATGGATGTCGCCCAGCACGGCGCCCAGGCGTATGGCGGCCGATGACACGATGCTCACGGCTTCCAGGGAAATGTCTGATGGACTGACCTGGCTGGAGTCAAGCGAGTTTTCGATGACGCCGTCAAAGCCCAGCAATTCGGCCAGCCTTTCCCGATTCAGTGGCCAGCTGGAGTTGGCCAGCACGGCGGTACCCATGGCGCTGCGATTCATGCGTTTGTATAGTTCGTGTATACGTTGTGCGTCCCGTTCGAACGATGCCTCGTAGGCGAGCAGATAATGGGCGTAGCTGATGGGCATGGCCTGCACGCCATTGGTGTAGGCGGGCACTATCGTGTTGACGTTCTGGGCGGCGGTCGCCACAAAGCGTTCGCGCAACGAGTTCAGGGCATCGGAATAGTCCAGCAGCTGTGTGCGCAGTCTGGCCATACGATAGGTGGCATACATGTCCTGCCGGCTGCGTCCGGTATGTATCAGCGAGGCTTCGGGCCCGATCTTATCGCTGATGATGCGCTCTATCTGCAGCACATCTTTCGGCCGCTTGCCGTCTGGCTGGCCAGCCTGATCCAGTACATGCGCAACGCCCCCTGCAATCTTCTTGCCGAGATCGGGCGAGATAATCCCTTCCTCGGTCAGCATGATGACCGAGGCTTTGTTGATCTTGTTGACCCAATGGAACTGATCCTGTTCCCGGTCGCCGGCGCTGGTTTCGTTGGCACCGACCGAGGAGGAGCCGGTGGTTGCGCCGGCTTTGGCGGCCTGCTGATTGCATTCGGCGGTGGTGCTGCACGGTAGTTTGCCCGTGTCGGCAGCCATTACCGAGGCCGGTGCAAACGTTAAGGCGGAAATTATGAGGGCAAGTTTGATGTTCAAGCTATGTCTCCGTATGGAAGTCGTTTTATGAATTTTGTGCTGGCAGTTTTAGCATGTGAGTCGGCCGCGATGTGTAAGCAGACGTGCCGGCGGCATCCACATTATGGTGGATGCTTTGAACTCCGAAAAAAAAGCCCGAAGCCTTTTCGGGGCTTCGGGCCTTGCACGCAGGTCTGCTGATTGGCCTTACTTGGCCTTGACGGCCTGGCGCCACTGGTGCAGCAAGGGTTCGGTGTAGCCGTTGGGCTGTTCCAGACCCTTGAAGATCAGGTCGCAGGCCGCCTTGTAGGCCAGCGAAGTGTCAAAGTGTCCGGCCATGGGCTGGTACAAGGGGTCGCCGGCATTCTGGCCGTCAACCACGGCGGCCATGCGTTCCATGGTTTCCTGTATCTGCTCTTTGCTGACTACGCCGTGGCGCAGCCAGTTGGCCATGTGCTGGCTGGAAATACGCAAGGTGGCGCGATCTTCCATCAGGCCGACGTTGTGGATGTCGGGAACCTTGGAGCAGCCTATGCCCTGGTCCACCCAGCGCACCACATAGCCCAGTATGCCCTGGGCGTTGTTGTCGAGTTCTTCCTGGATTTCCTGGGTCGACCAGTTGGTGTCGGTGGCCACCGGAATGGTCAGCAGCTTCTCGAGCAGCGGTTCGGACTTGCCTTCCATGCCTTGCTGAACCTGCTGCACATCGATCTGATGATAGTGCAGGGCATGCAGCGTGGCAGCCGTTGGCGAAGGTACCCATGCGGTATTGCCGCCCGCCTTCAGATGACCGATTTTCTGAACCAGCATGTCGGCCATCAGGTCGGGCATGGCCCACATACCCTTGCCGATTTGCGCCTGGCCGCGCAAGCCGCATTCCAGGCCGGTCTGAACGTTGTTGCGCTCGTAGGCATCGATCCACACGCTGCGTTTCATGTCACCCTTGCGCACCATGGGGCCCGCTTCCATGGACGTATGCATTTCGTCGCCGGTGCGGTCCAGAAAGCCTGTGTTGATGAAGGCAACACGCTCGCGCGCAGCGGCAATGCAGGCCTTGAGGTTGGCACTGGTGCGTCGCTCTTCGTCCATGATCCCCATCTTGATGGTGTTGGGTTCCAGGCCCAGCAAGGCTTCGGTGCGCGAGAACAGTTCGGATGCAAAGGCGACTTCGTCGGGGCCGTGCATCTTGGGCTTGACGATGTAGATCGAACCCGTGCGCGAGTTGCCCTGCTTTTGCAGGTCGTGCATGGCGATCAGCGAAGTGAACACGGCATCGAGTATGCCTTCCGGAATTTCACGGTCGCCGTCATAGAGGATGGCCGGGTTGGTCATCAGGTGGCCGACGTTGCGGATGAACATCAGGGAGCGGCCATGCAGCGACTGGGTCTGGCCGTTCAGATCGGTGTACTGGCGGTCGGCGTTCAGCTTGCGGGTGAAGGTCTTGCCGCCTTTGCTGACTTCTTCGGTCAGGCTGCCGTTCATCAGGCCCAGCCAGTTGCGATAGGCGGTGACTTTGTCTTCGGCGTCAACAGCGGCGATGGAGTCTTCGCAGTCCATGATAGTGGTGATGGCGGCTTCAAGTACTACGTCCTTGATGCCGGCCGAGTCTTGCTTGCCTATGGGATCGTTGGCATCGATCTGAATTTCGAAGTGCAGGCCGTTGTGCTCGAACACAAGGGCTTCGGGCCGGGCCGCCTCGCCGCGGTAACCCAGGAAGAGCGCGGGATCAGTCAGGGTTGTGGATTGCCCGTTGCTCAGGCTTACCTGCAGCTTGCCATCGACGACTGCGTATGCCGTGGCGTCGGTATGGGAGCCGGCTGCCAGCGGTATGCTTGAGTCGAGAAAGTCGCGGGCATAGGCGATGACCTTGGCGCCGCGCACCGGGTTGTAGCCGCCTGCGGCCGAAGCGCCGTCTTCGTCAGAGATGGCATCGGTGCCATAAAGGGCGTCGTACAGGCTGCCCCAGCGCGCGTTGGCTGCATTCAGTGCATAGCGCGCATTGGTGATGGGTACGACCAGCTGCGGGCCGGCCTGCCGGGTGATTTCGGTATCGACCTTGCTGGTCTTGACCGCCACATTGGCGGGGACGTCTTTCAGATAACCGATCTGGCGCAGAAAAGCCTGATAGGCGCCGGCATCGCTGATGGGGCCGGGGTTCTGCCGATACCAGTTGTCCAGTTCGACCTGCAAGCGATCACGCTCGGCCAGCAGCTCCCGGTTCCTGGGTGCAAGGTCGTGCACCAGCTGGTCGAAACCCGACCAGAAGGCCTGGGCGTCCAGTCCTGTGCCGGGCAAGGCTTCGTTCTGGATGAAGTCGTATAGCTCGGTGGCAACCTGCAAGCGGTTGCTGGTGGTTCGTGCGCTCATGGTGTTCCTTGGATTAGAGGGTGTGGGGTGGCGCTTGTTGCGCCAGCATGGTCATAGGATAGTCAATAATCCTGATGAATTGAATGCTATGATTTATCGCTACTGTCGATACTATAAGTATCGAATAGATAAGAATGCATAGGGAGGTTTCAGAAGGGCAGGCCTTTTTTCTTCTTTAGAACCTAAATAAAGGTATGGAGTGAGTCGTTATTCCGAGATACGCAGTTTCGCGCTGATTGCCGAGAAAGGCAGCTTCGCCGCCGCTGCCCTGGTCGAAGGCGTGACCCCGGTCGTCATGGGCCGGCGGCTGACCTCGCTGGAGCGCAGGCTGGGGGTGCAATTGATGCATCGCTCGACCCGCGGGCTGACCTTGACCGAACTGGGCGAACAGTTTCTTGAGAGTTGCCAGCAACTGCTGCGGGACTTTGATGCGGCCGAGGAAAGCATCAGCGCGGGACGCAACGTGGTGCGTGGTCATCTGGTTGTGGCCGCCCCTGCTGCGTTCGGGCGCAAGCATGTGGCGCCGCATGCCGTGGCGTTCCGAACGCTGTATCCGGAACTGCGCCTGTCATTCAACTTTACCGACAGCGTCGAAGACCTGGTGCGCGAAGGCTATGACATGGCCTTGCGGATAGGCGAGGTGAAGGATCCCAACTATGTAGCCGTCCACTTGTTTCCCAACCGGCGCGTGGTGTGCGGTACACCCGATTACTTTAAACGGCACGGCATCCCGCGCATACCCGAAGACCTGACCCGCCACAATTGCCTGGCGTTCAATTTACAGGGTGGCCAGCAGCGTGGCTGGATCTTCGTACGCAATGGCAAGCCGTTTGCCGTGCGGGTCGAAGGTGATCTGGCCTGCAATGACGGTGAGCTGCTGTATGAGTGGGTCAAGCAGGGCCAGGGTGTGGGGTGGCGTTCAACCTGGGAAATACAGGCTGAATTAAAAGACGGCAGCCTGATGACGGTGCTTGATGATTTTGCGCTGCCCGATTACAACATCCAGGCGGTATACCCCCAGCAACGCTATCTGCCTGCGAAAGTGCGCCATCTTATCGACTTCCTGCGCGATATCTACAACCGCCCCGGTTATTGGGAAGATAAACCCCCGGTACCGGGGCCGTAAGCGAGATCACTCTGGCAGTGCAATGAGCCCGGCGGGGCTTATGCCGACGACGTCACAGTTCTCGCCGGGGCCGCTGCGATCTATGACCAGAAAGTCAGAGACCGCATTCAGCGCCAGCAGAGGATGATGCCAGACACCGGTACGGTAATTGACGCCTTGCGTGCCCTGACAGAAAAATACACGCAGCTGTTCGAGTGCGGGTGGCTCGCCTTCTGGCGCGACCACCACCAGATAAGGTTGCCCGGACAAAGGCATGAAGGCCTGGCTGCCCCGCGGATGCCGCTCCATCATGCTTACCTGAAACGGCAATGTGCGTGGCAATCCGCGAAATATCGACACGATGGCCTTGCCGTCGTGGCCCGGATCGATATGAGCCAGATCGTGATAACGCTCTGTGTTGCCGTCGTTGATGGTGAAGTGCTTCACCTGGCTGGACGCCTCGATGACATCGCCATAAGGCATGAAGGCTTCGCGAGTCAGGGGGACGACAGGCAGGTAGTGTTGAGACATGGCATTCCTGGATGTTGATGGGTAGCGGGCTTCCAGCCTGAGCAGGGCGATCCTGCCTATTTCCTTTAGGCAAGTGGCGAACTCCGTCTCGCGATCATTAAGCAGGCGCGCTTGAATGGCGTCCATGATCTGATAGCGGCTCAGGCCCTTCACCGCGACGACGAAGGGAAATCCGAAACGCTGCCGATAGGCGGCGTTCAGTTCGCGCAGCCGCACAAGCTCGTCGGGACTGCATTGATCCAGTCCGGCTCCTTGCTGCTCTTGTGTCGAGGCCGCGGTGAGCGTACCACGAGTGGCTTCTTTGCCGGCCAGCTCGGGGTGGGCGCATATCAGTTCGTGCTGTTCGGCGGGCGTTGCCTGCTCGAGGGTTGCCAGCATTGCGGCGTGCAGTGCCGGCACGTCTTTGAACGGCCGGTTCTGCCATGCCCGCCGGGCTATCCAGGGGGAGTGTTCGAAAATGCCATCGAGTTGCTCGACGAATGTCTGGCAAGGCAGACCGGAGAGCTCGGCCGGTGTCGGAAAGGGCTGCGAGGCGTTCATGCTGGGCGTTACCTGTAGGTGTATGGCTAGGTTATCAATACCTATATTGCCCCAGGTCGCTGTTTTCCCGCAATTGAAATCACCCCCGATAGCGGGCACAATCGAAAACATGTCCGGCAGAAAGGGCCGGCCGCCGCACTTGGGCAAACTTTGCAAGGATACCGCTGGCTCAATGAAGACGCACAATATCCGCTTTTATTATCAAGGCAAGATCCATGAAGTTGCCGGGCAGCCCACCACGCGAACGGTATTGCAGTATTTGCGCGAAGACCTGCATTGCACCGGCAGCAAGGAAGGATGTGCCGAGGGAGACTGCGGTGCCTGTACGGTAGTGACGGCAGAGCTCGACCAGACCGGTCAGCCTGTGCTCAGGGCGGTTAATGCCTGCATACAGTTCTTGCCGGCTCTCGATGGCAAAGCTCTGTTTACCGTTGAAGACTTGCGCCAGCCCGATGGCGCGCTGCATCCCGTGCAGCAGGCTATGGTGGCATTGCATGGTTCGCAGTGCGGCTTTTGTACACCGGGTTTTGTGATGTCGATGTGGGCCTTGTATAACAGGCAGACGTCCGCCCGCCCTACACGCGATGATATTCTCGACGCCTTGTCGGGCAACCTATGCCGCTGCACAGGTTATCGCCCGATTATCGATGCCGCCCAGGCCATGTTTGATTGGCCACGTATATACTTTGACTATCCGGCACTGGCCTTGGCGTTACGGTCATTGCAACGCGATGAAACGTTTGAGTACCATCATGCCGGGCATTCCTTCTTCGCCCCCCGCACACTCTCCGGACTGGCGCAGCTCAGGCTGGATCATCCTGAAGCACGAATGTTGGCCGGCAGTACCGATGTCGGGCTATGGGTGACCAAGCAACTGCGTGAGCTGCCGGAGCTGATCTATATTGGCCGCGTTGCAGGCTTGCGCGATATCTTTGAAGCAGACGGCGATCTGCATATCGGCGCCGGCGCCCTGCTTGCCGATGCTTATGATGCCTTGGTTCAGCGCTACAGCCAGTTGCATGAAATGCGGCGGCGCTTTGCGTCGCTACCCATACGCAATGCCGGTACCCTGGGCGGAAATATCGCCAATGGTTCGCCCATAGGTGACTCCATGCCTGGTCTGCTTGCGCTGGGTACACGTCTGGTTTTGCGTTGTGGTGAGCAAGTCCGCACATTGCCGTTGAACGAGTTCTACCTGGCGTATCAAAAGAATGCCCTGCAGCCCGGCGAGTTCGTGCAGGGCATCAGGGTGCCTCTGCCTGTGCCTGGCCAGCGCTTTCGCAGTTACAAGCTGTCCAAGCGCATTGATCAGGATATCTCCGCGGTATGTGCAGGTTTTTCCCTTGAACTCGATGATAATGGCCTGATATCGAATGCACGCCTGGCCTTTGGCGGCATGGCAGCTGTTCCGGCCCGGGCGCCGCAAGCTGAACAGGCCCTGGTGGGCAAGCCCTGGACGCTTGAGGTTGTCCGGCAGGCCATGCAAGCCCTGCAGCACGACTATCAGCCTTTGTCCGATATGCGCGCCAGCAGCCGCTATCGCATGACGGCGGCGCAGAACCTGCTGTATCGCTTTTACCTTGAAACTCGCCCTGACCAACCCCTGGCTGTGCAACAGACCCGCGTGCTGGCCGGCATTGCAGACAGCGAGGTGTAAATGAACACGCATACAGATGTTTTCCTGACCCAGGATGGCAAGGCGGGTGCTGCGGGCAGCCCGGCACCGCATGAATCCGCAGCCCTGCATGTCAGCGGCGAGGCGTCCTACGTCGACGACCTGCCCGAGCTGCAAGGAACTCTGCATTGCGCCCTGGGCCTGTCAGGCAAGGCGCATGCGCACATAAGCAGCATCAACCTTGATCCGGTCCGTCAGGCGCCAGGCGTTGTGGCCGTGCTTACCGCAAGCGATATTCCTGGCGAAAACAATTGCGGGCCGGTGGTGCACGATGACCCGGTGCTGGCCGATGGTGTGGTCCGGTATGTCGGCCAGCCTGTCTTTGCGGTGGTGGCGCATAGCCACGATGCCGCCCGGCGTGCCGCACGCCTGGCGCACATCGAATATGAAGACCTGCCGGCCATCCTGAGTCCGCAGCAGGCCAGATCTGAACAGGCCACGGTAGTACCGCCCATGCGCATGCGCCGGGGTGACCCCGAGGCCGCGATTGCTTCGGCACCACAACGCCTGTCCGGCAGTTTCGCCTGCAATGGCCAGGAACAGTTTTATCTGGAAGGCCAGATATCGTATGCCGTGCCCAAAGAGGGTCACAGCCTGCATCTTTGGTGCTCCACCCAGCATCCTTCCGAAATGCAGGCCGTGCTCGCCCATGTGCTGGGCTGGCAGGCGCACCAGCTGCAGGTCGAATGTCGTCGCATGGGAGGTGGTTTTGGTGGCAAGGAATCGCAGTCGGCATTGTTTGCCTGTGTGGCCGCACTATGTGCTGTGCGCCTGAACCAGCCGGTCAAGCTGCGTCTGGATCGCGATGATGACTTCATGATCACCGGCAAGCGCCATGGCTTCGATTACCAGTACGACGTGGGTTTCGACCAGCAGGGGCGCATATTGGGTCTGAAGCTGGACATGACCCTGCGGGCCGGCCATTCGGCCGACCTGTCCGAGGCCGTCGCCACACGTGCAGTGTGTCATGTCGATAACGCTTACTACATACCGCACATCGACGTGCAGGCGGTGTGCGGCAAGACCAATACCCAATCCAATACGGCATTTCGCGGCTTTGGCGGGCCACAAGGTGCGCTGCTGACCGAAGTCCTGATGGATGTGATCGCGCGCAAGCTGGAACTTGATCCCCTGGATGTCCGGCGCGCGAATTTCTACGGCATTAACGACCGCAACACCACGCCTTATGGGCAAACCGTGGCCGATAATGTGTTGTACCCGCTGACCGACCAGCTGGTGGCAGACAGCCAGTACCAGGCCCGCCGTGCGGCAGTCAGCGAATTCAACCGCAACAGCCCGGTACTCAAGAAGGGCCTTGCGCTTACACCTGTGAAGTTCGGCATTTCATTCAATGTGCCGGCCTTTAACCAGGCGGGTGCGCTGGTTCACGTGTATCGCGATGGCTCTGTGCTGGTCAACCATGGCGGCACCGAGATGGGCCAGGGCTTGAATACCAAGGTGGCGCAGGTAACGGCTGCCGAACTGGGGCTGGATCTGGCCTGTGTGCGTGTCACAGCCACCGATACCAGCAAGATAGCCAATACCTCGGCCACCGCAGCCTCTACCGGGACTGACCTGAACGGCAAGGCGGCGGCCGATGCAGCATCCCGCATACGGGGGCGTCTGGCCGAGTTTGCTGCCGGGCGCTGGGGTGGCACCGCCGATTCGGTGGTCTTTGCCGCAGGCACTGTGCAGGTTAACGGACAGCATCTGCCCTTTGCCCAGGTGGTGGATGCCGCTTACTGGGCGCAAGTGCAACTGTGGTCCGAAGGGTTTTATGCAACGCCGGGCATACAGTGGGACAAACAAACCATGACCGGCCGGCCCTTCTATTATTTTGCCTATGGTGCGGCTGTATCGGAAGTCATGATCGACACCCTTACGGGCGAGTGGAAACTGCTGCGCGCCGACCTGTTGCACGACGTGGGCCGGTCCATAAATTCGGCCATAGACATCGGGCAGATTGAAGGCGGTTTCATACAGGGCATGGGGTGGCTGACCACTGAAGAACTTTGCTGGAATGACCAGGGCAGGCTCACCACGCATGCGCCGTCTACCTACAAGATTCCGGCTGTAAGCGATTGCCCCGCGGATTTCCGTGTGGCCCTGTTCGACAAACCAAATATCAAAGACACGGTTCATCGCTCCAAGGCGGTGGGCGAGCCTCCGTTGTTATTGTCGTTCAGTGTGTTCAATGCCATACGTGACGCCGTCGCCAATGCGCGGGGCGCGCCAGGCGAGCCGGATCTGAATGCGCCGGCCACCCCGGAAGCCATACTGAATGCCCTGAGCGGCTTGCCGGCGCGGAGCACGGCCTGATGTACGAATGGTTTGCTCCCGCACAACAACTGCTGGTATCGGGTCAGCCTGCCATTCTGGTCACCCTGGTCAAGGCTGAAGGATCGACGCCCCGTGAAACGGGTACCCGCATGCTGTTTACAGCCGACCAGCAATGGTTGAGCATAGGTGGCGGCCAAATGGAATGGCGTGCCGCCGAAATAGCACGCGACATGCTGGCCGGCCGACACGATTATGCTGATCATCATACCGAGCGCATACCGCTGGGGCCGCGGCTCGGGCAATGCTGCGGGGGCGTAGTCACCCTGGCCTTTGAGTGGTTGACGCAGGCCCTGCTGGACCATGAGGCGGCCACCCGGGTGCCGCCCGATCAGCACATCGTGCTGTTTGGCGCAGGCCATGTAGGACGGGCGCTGGTTCCTATATTGGGCAGCCTGCCGTGCACCGTGTTGTGGGTTGATGAACGCGATACGCAGTTCCCCCAGGTATGGCCGGCCAATGTCAGCATCGAGGTCACCGACACGCCCGAAGCGGTGGTGGATCAGGCACCCCCGGGCAGCTACTTTCTGGTCATAACGCATTGCCACGCGCTGGATCAGCGTTTGTGTCGCCAGATTCTGAAGCGTGATGACTTTGCTTATTTCGGCTTGATAGGGTCGCAAACCAAGCGCCATAAATTTGAACGCCGCCTGCGCGAGCGGGGTGTACCTGAAGCCAGACTGGCACGCATGACCTGCCCGATAGGGGTGCCAGGCATACGCGGCAAGGCGCCCGAAATCATTGCGGTGGCCGTGGCCGCCCAGCTGTTGCAGGCGCGTGAACAATATCTTGCCGCGATGCACTCGGCTGCGGGCGCCGATGACCTGCTACCATTGCCCCTGACTGTGCCCGCGTCGGGCGCTACGACCGAGTGAGACTCCTTGATGCAGCCTGCCGGCGGGGCAGCCCAGCCCGATGGAACAATCGCATATCGCGCGCAAATTTTGTATTTCACGGCATCGCCCGAACAGGTGCCGGATGAAGACGCCACGGTATACCTGTCTGACGGGCTGTTGATTGTCCAGGACGGTCATGTGCTGCAGGCCGGTGATTATCAGGCGCTTGCGGCCAGCCTGCCTGTCGGTACGCCCGTCATGGACTGGCGCGGCAAGCTGATCATGCCGGGCTTCATCGATACACACCTGCACTATCCGCAAACCGACATCATTGCCTCGCCTGCCGAAGGCCTGTTGCCATGGCTGGAAACCTATACCTTTCCCGAAGAAAGGCGGTTCCACGATGCCGCGCATGCAGCCGGGACTGCCCGCTTTTTTCTGGATGAGCTGTTGCGTTGCGGCACCACAACCGCACTGGTGTATTGCACTGTGCACCCGGAATCAACGCAGGCTTTCTTCGAAGAGAGCCACGCCCGTCAGCTGCGCATGGTGGCGGGCAAGGTGATGATGGACAGGAACTGTCCGGACTACTTGCAGGACACGGCCGAGTCGGGGGGGCGCGACAGCGAGGCGCTGATCGGCCGCTGGCACGGCAAAGGCCGCCAGCTGTATGCCTTGACGCCACGGTTTGCGCCCACCTCGTCGCCGGAGCAACTGGCCTTGTGTGGTGAGCTGGCGCAGCAATACCCCGATGTATTCATACAAAGCCATGTGGCCGAGAACACCCGTGAACTGGAATGGGTCAGGGAACTGTTTCCGGGGCGGCGCAGTTATCTGGATGTTTACGATCACTTTGGCCTGTTGCGCCCACGTGCGGTGTACGGCCACTGCATTTGGTTTGATGAAACCGACAGGCGCCGCATGGCTGAAACGCAAACGCTGGCTGCGCATTGCCCGACATCCAATCTGTTCCTTGGCAGCGGCCTGTTCGACTTCGCCGCTACCCAAGCCTGCGGAGTGCCGGTTGCCCTGGGCACCGATGTAGGCGGAGGCACTTCGTTTTCCATGCTGCAGACCATGGCGGCAGCGCATAATGTGGCCCGCATGACGGGTCATCATCTGAGTGCGCACAGGCTGTTTTATCTGGCTACTGAGGGTGCCGCGCGAGGCCTGGATCTGGGCGGGCGCATCGGTACGCTGGCGGCGGGCGCCGAAGCCGACTTCGTTGTGCTGGATCCGCAGGCTACGCCCTTGCTGGCACGCCGCACGGCGCGGGCCGAGTCGCTGGAAGAACTGCTGTTTGCACTGATCGTGCTGGGCGATGACCGGGCCGTGGCGGCCACCTATTCGGCCGGCCGCCTGGTGCACGAACGGCAGAAATCCTAAGACGCCAGTCGCCCCCACAAGCGCACGCGACTGATACCACCGTCGGGGAACATATTGACACGCACATGGGTCACAGGGCCGATTTGCGCGATGGTGCTGCCTTCAAAAAAATGCTGCCTGTCGGCCTCCATTTTTTGTTCGCCCAGCAATTCGGGCCAGAACATGGCCTGGGTGATCAGTGACTCATCGGTGGAATTGGCCATGCATGCCGCCTGTATCGAGACACGGTCGGGGTAGTTGCCCTTGAAGTGGGCGGTGTCTACTTCAATCTTTTCAATGTGGGCGGCATGCCCCAGTTCCATGATGCACCAATCGTAGCCGGGCTCGCGCCGGCGTCGGGTTTCCCAGCCATCGCCCATGTTCACGCCGCGCCCTGGCATGATCACGCGAAATGGTGTGCCATAGTGCGCGTTGTTGCAGGCGACGATGCGCCCGCCAAGATGCAGCGCCGATACTTCGTGCAAGGCCTGGGCGTCTTGTTGATTCCAGTCGCAGGCGGGCTGACCATAGACCCGAAAGCGTGCCACGCCGCCATCCGGATAGATGTGCAGCCGCAGGTGCGTCCAGACACCGGGATCATTGATTTCAACGAAGTGATGGGCATTGCCCGACAGCGAGTGTGCCGGCACCAGTTCCGTCCAGACGGTGTCGCTGTCGGGATCGCCCTGGACACGGCAGGCCTGCACAGATGCGGCGGGTGGAAAGTTGCCGGTGAAATGGCTGGTATCGATATCCACGCCTTTGATTGTTCCGGGTATGCCCAGGCGCACGACCGCGGTGTCGTGGCCTCCGTTGCGGCGCCGGCGGGTTTCCCATCCATCCATCCACTTGCCGTGATCGTCGAACTTGCCCACGACGAATACGGGTTCTGCGGACAGCAGCATGCGCTGGGCCTGGGCAAAGAACTCGTCGGTACAGTCAAGCACCGTGGCGCCAAAGTCGGCAGAAGCAAGGTTCACGTAACGCGTGGCATAAGCCGGCAGTTCAACCGGGGTAGCGTTGATGGTGGTGCCGACAGGAAGATCGGGTGCAGCCATGGCGGGAGACTCCTGAGATATGAGGGATGTTGGCGAAAAGGTGTGAGTGATTAATCGGACAGATGCCCCGGGCGGGTTTCCTGCCAGGGGTGGCGGTTCGCCCAGTGCCGGGCGATGGCTGCACGTGTTGGTATCCAGACGCGATCATGCTGCTGGATATAGTCCAGGAAGCGTTGCAGTGCCGCAAACCGGCCGGGACGCCCCACCAGCCGGCAATGCAGGCCGACTGACATCATTTTGGGGCTCTGTTCGCCTTCGGCATACAGGACATCAAAGGCATCTTTCAGATAGCTGAAGAATTGCTCTCCGCTGTTGAAACCCTGGGGGCTGGCAAAGCGCATGTCGTTGGTGTCCAGCGTATAGGGCACGATCAGCTGTTGCCGTACCGTGCCATCGGCCATGTCGACGGGCATCCAGAAAGGCAGGTCGTCGCCGTAGTAATCGGCATCGTACAGAAAGCCGCCCGCTTCCATGAGCAGGCGCCGGGTGTTCGGACTGTCGCGGCCGGTGTACCAGCCGTCGGGGTGTCGTCCGGTCAGTTCAGACACCACAGCAATGCAACGCTGCATGTGTTCGCGTTCTATGCTTTCAGGCACAGACTGATAATGTATCCAGCGATAGCCGTGGCAGGCGATTTCGTGTCCAAGTTCGATGAAAGCCTGCGCAGCCTCGGGATTGCGTTCCAGGGCCATGCCCACGGCGAATATGGTGAGGGGCAACCGGCGCTTCTCGAACTCGCGCAACAAACGCCATACGCCTGCCCGTGAGCCATACTCGTAAATGGATTCCATGGACAGATGGCGTTCGGGGTAGGCCGCTGCGCCTATGATCTCGGACAGAAACTGTTCTGAACCTGCATCGCCGTGGAGCACGCAGTTTTCACCGCCTTCTTCGTAATTCAGCACGAATTGCACGGCGATGCGCGCCTGGCCCGGCCAGTCGGCATGAGGCGGATTGCGACCGTATCCGATGAGGTCTCGCGGATAGTTTGTAGGCGCCATGGAAACTCCGAAATCAGCAATGATTGTGTTTCAATAACAGAAAAGATCAGCCATAAGTATGGTATGAATAAACAGAAGCAACAAGCGGAGAGACAACAATGGGGAAGCTTTCGACTCATGTGCTGAACACCATGCAGGGTGTTCCGGCGCATGGCGTGCAAATAGCGTTGTATCGCATCAATGATGAAGGCCGGCGTCTGTTGCGCCAGACGCTCACCAATCACGACGGACGTTGCGACGAGCCTTTGCTGCAAGGCCCTGAACTGCAACAAGGTATCTACGAACTGGTCTTTAACGCCGGCGACTATTTTTCCGCCATTGGCGTGCAGCTTGCCGAGCCACGTTTTGTCGATCAGGTTGTGTTGCGTTTCGGAATCGCCAACCCCGACGAAAATTATCATGTCCCGCTGCTGGTCACCCCCTGGGCATGGTCAACCTATCGCGGCAGCTAGCAGGGTACCGAACTCATGATATCTACCTACATCCTGGATGCTGGCAATCTGTTGTTGCGCTGGCTGCACGTCATTGCGGCCATCGCCTGGATAGGTGAGTCGATTTACTTTGTCATGCTCGACAACAGCCTGCGGGCGCCGCGCGGCCAGCACGCCAGACAGCTGGGTGTGCACGGCGAAATGTGGGCCGTGCATGGTGGCGGTTTCTACCATAACCAGAAATACCTCACTAATCCGGCCGAGCTGCCCGATGACCTGCACTGGTCGTTCTGGAAGGCCTACACCACCTGGCTATCTGGCTTTGCGCTGTTTGCGGTCATGTATTTGTATCGGCCCGAGTTTTACCTGGTCAATCCGGGCTCTTCATGGGCATGGGCGGCGTCGCTGACGGGCATGCAGGCCAATGTGCTGGCAGTGGCCTTCCTGGTGCTGGGTTACATCGTGTACTCGCAACTGTGTCGCCGCATCAGTCCGACCATGCAGCGTGACGGACTGCTCAGCGTGGCTGTGGGCGTCATGATGGTTGTGGTGGCCTACCTGAGCGTACACATCTTTCCCGGACGCGCGGCTTTCCTGATCACCGGCGCACTCATGGCCACGTGCATGTCAGCCAATGTGTTTTTCTGGATTATTCCAGGCCAGCGCCGCATGGTGGCCGCCCTGAAGGCCGGACAGAAGCCCGATCCGCTTGATGGCATGCGCGGCAAACAGCGTTCGGTGCACAACACATACTTCACCCTGCCGGTTGTGTTGCTGATGCTCAGCAACCACTATTCCTTCATATACACAGGCCCGTGGGCATGGATCATCATGTGCCTGTTTATTTTTGCAGGCGCCTTGATACGGCAATACTTTGTACTGCGGCACATGGGCAGGAACAGGCCGGTTTATCCGCTCGTCGGCGTGATCCTGCTGGTGCTGGCACTCTGGCTGGCGGCGCCTGCATCACCGCCAGCGCAGGCATCGGCGCAGGGCAACGACATTGCACGTGTGCAGTCCATCATGACGGCCCGTTGTGTGCAGTGCCATTCGGCTGCGCCCACCTATGAAGGTTTTACGGCACCGCCGGCCGGCATGGTATTTGATACGCAGGCGCAAACCGTGTTGCATGCGACCCAGATCAAGCAGGTGGTGGCCAGCTCCTACATGCCGCTGGGCAATCTTACGAAAATGACTGAAGAAGAGCGTGCTGCGATTGCGGCCTGGACGGGCCGGCCGTAACCAGATCTGGTTACGGCCGGCAGTCTGTCATATTCCAGCCAGATGCTGCCGTTATCATGCAGGAATTCATGCCTGTGGCAACGCTACGCTCAAAGGAGTTCATCATGAAGCATCAGCTGAAACTGATCGGTGCGCCTTCCGCCTTGTTACTGCTTGAGGGTTGGTCATCGATCGAAGGACGTGACGCCATACACAAGACCTTTGTGTTCAAGAACTTCAATGAAGCTTTCGGTTTCATGACGCGTGTGGCCATGCAGGCCGAAAAGCTTGATCACCATCCCGAATGGAGCAATGTCTATAACCGGGTAAGCGTGACCTTGACCACGCATGATGCCAAGGGTGTCACAGAGCGCGACGTAGCCTTGGCTTTATTCATGGACCAGCTGGCGTAAGCCACGAAACCAGCAGCGAAACCGTTACCAAAGAAAGCACCGTAGACAGCAAAATGGCACGCGATGCGACGGCGGGCTCGCGCTGATACAGCGTGGCAAGCATGAACGGCCCCGTTCCCACAGGCAATGCCGCCAGCAGCACCGCCACTTGTGCCCATAACGGTGGCATGTCAAAGATCCAGTACACCAGAATCGCAGCTATCAGAGGGTGCAGGATCAGTTTGAGTGCGACGATGCGCCAGACCGTTTTGTGGTGGGTGGTGGGCTTGCTTTGGGCCAGGAACAAACCTATGGTGACCAGCGCACAGGGGCTTGCAGCGGCGCCCAGCAAGGTGGTGAACTGCTGAATTGCATAAGGCAGCGGCCATTGCATGGCTGCGACAAACAAACCCAGCGTGGGTGCCAGCACCAGTGGATTCAACAGCAGGGCACGACCCACCTTGCGAGCAGTGCGCCAGACGCCAGGCGTGGCTTGCAGATCGATTTCTATGAGTACGATCGAGAAGCCGAACAGGCCGCAGGCTGTGAGCAGCGTGGCAATAATGACTGGCGGAAGCCCCGCATCGCCAAAAAGCATCAGGCACAGAGGTATGCCCATGAAGCCCGCATTGCCATACGATGCGGCCAGGCCTTCAAGGCTGGCATCTGCCAGTCGTCCGCGGCGCTTGCGGTCCATGGCATAAGACACACCAAACACCACGGCAATCGACAACACCGTTGCTGCAATGTAGCCAGGCTGGTTGATTTCTTCCCAGGTGATCAGCGCCATGGACTGGAACAGCAGGGCCGGCAGGGCCATGTAGACGACGAATTTGTTCAGACTTTCGACGGCACTGACGCCCAGCACGCGCGAACGGGCGCATAAAAAGCCGATCAGAATGAGCGCGAACAGCGGAAAGACGGCGTTGACGATAACACTCAAGATGTGTCCTGGAGTAACAAGGAGGGGACGCGCCTATTAGAACAAATATTCGGCCCAGGCGGGTATGGATGCGCGAAGCTGCATATCATGTCATAGTGGTTTTATATATTGTCATTTTTTTTGGTAGCAACCATGCTTGATTCATCAGACTCGATGGCATCCCCGCGTTTGCCCCCGCTCATCCCTTTCACCGCGTTCACCGATGCCAGGGCGGCAGTAGAGCGCCTGGTCGAGATCTACGCCAGAAATACGGCTTTCATCCGTGATGGGTTTTCGGAATATGCGCAGGGCAAGGTCCCCCAGGGCCAGCGTACACGTGCCTACTATCCGGCGGTCCGGATCAAGGTCAGTACCTTCCAGGAGGTCGACACCCGCCTGTCATACGGCCATGTCGTCGAGCCCGGTACTTACATGACCACGATCACCCAGCCGGCCCTGTATTTTGATTATCTGCTTGAACAGATAGGTCTGTTGATCAAGCATCATGATGTGCCGGTCGAGATAGGCGAATCCAACATGCCCATCCCGCTGCACTTTTCTTTTGCCGACGGTCAGTACGTGGAAAGCGTGTATTCCGATAACCTGCTGGGCGGGTCTTTGCGTGACCACTTCGACGTACCCGAGCTTGCCGTCACCGACGATGCCATTGTGAACGGCACATGGCGCGGCCGGCACGGAGAGCCACTGCCACTGGCACCTTTCACGGCACCCAGGGTAGATTATTCCCTGCACCGCCTGCAACACTACACCGCTACCGCACCCGAGCATTTCCAGAATTTCGTGCTCTTCACCAACTATCAGTTCTATGTTGATGAGTTCTGCCAGTGGGCCAAGGAAACCCTGGCGCAGGGTGAAGGCGGGTACACAGCCTTGGTCGAACCGGGAAATATCATCACTCCCGCCGGCACCGATGCGCAGCGCCAGGGTGCCCCCCTGATGAGGGCACCCCAGATGCCTTCGTATCATCTGGTGCGCGAGAATCACACGGGTATCACCCTGATCAATATCGGCGTAGGGCCTTCCAATGCCAAGACCATTACCGATCACGTGGCCGTCTTGCGTCCCTCGGCATGGCTGATGCTGGGCCACTGCGCGGGCCTGCGCACGACACAGCGTCTGGGTGATTATGTGCTGGCCCACGGTTATGTCCGTCAGGATCACGTTCTGGATGATGACCTGCCCACCTGGGTGCCCGTGCCGCCATTGGCCGAGATACAGGTCGCGCTTGAGCAAGCGGTTGCGGATGTGTCGGGACTGTCCGGATGGGAACTGAAGAAAATCATGCGCACTGGCACCGTCGCCTCCATCGACAACCGGAACTGGGAGCTGCGCGAGCACGACGAGCCGGTGCAACGTCTGTCTCAATCACGAGCCATTGCGCTGGATATGGAATCGGCCACCATAGCGGCCAACGGATTCCGCTTCCGGGTGCCTTATGGCACTTTGCTGTGCGTGTCCGACAAGCCCTTGCATGGCGAGTTGAAGTTGCCCGGCATGGCCAGCGACTTTTATCGCAAGCAGGTCGGACAGCATCTGCACATAGGTATACAGGCACTCGAATTGCTGCGTGATATGCCCAGAGAAAGGCTGCACTCACGCAAGCTGCGCAGCTTTATCGAGACGGCATTCAAGTAGCCTGTGCTGCTGTCCGCATTTTTATGCGGCGATTGATCCGGAGGAATGATGAAATCGATTTATCTGGCCGGTTTTGATGTATTCCGGCCCGACGCCCGGCAATGGGGCGAAACCTTGAAGGATTTGTGCAGCAAGTATGGTTTCAGGGGGCTGTATCCGCTGGATAACCAGGCCCCCAGAAACCTGAGCGGCCCCGAACTGGCGCTATGGATATACAGGGCCAATATCGATCTGATTCAGCAGGCCGATATGGTGGCGGCCAATGTGAACGCGTTCCGTGGCCACGAGCCCGATTCCGGGACGGCGTTTGAAATTGGCTATGCGGCGGCTCTGGACAAACCGGTGTGGGTGTACACCGACGATGCGCGCCCGCTGATCAAACAAGTACCCGCCATCCGTGCGCCCGGGTCTTCCGTTTATACCGACACGCTGGGTTACACCGTTGAGGATTTCGGGCTTAACCTGAACCTGATGATTGCCTGCAGCGCGCAGGTGGTGATCGGGTCTGTGGAGGATTGCCTCGACGAGATGGCGGAGCATGCCTGATTGCTGAGGCCTGTTTGATGGCGCGGCGTATTCCGTGTGTCGGGTAGCCGGTTTTTATCACGCTGCATTGGGTTGCTAATGCGGCCTGCCGGATACTTGCGAGGCGCTCGTGCTCCCGTGCCTCGGTCCTGCTGCGCAGGACTTCCTGCGTCTGACCAGTCTGCCGGGGCGGGCGCAGAACTCGCGCCATCGGGCCGGTGGCCCGAAAGCCGGCGCTCAAACAGCTGCGCCCTTGCATCCCCGTCAGACCGCCCAGCCGCAGCGAGGCCCGAAGTCGCCCGCACACCCCGCAAGCACCCGGCAGGCCTCATAAGAACTCAATGAGGGACAGCGTGAAATGAAAGGATTGACGTCCTTCCATCTGTCTCTGTACAGGTCTGTCTGGTTTACAGGGGTGGAGGGCGATTTTCGGATGCGCCGGGTTTGTGCCGCGGCCAGGGAGGCAAAGCCGCGGCTGTGTGAGTGCGCGTTTTCGGGCCACTGGCCCGAGCGCACGAGTTCCGCGGCTGCCCTGGCTGCGGCGCAAACCCGGGGAGTTCTGGCCATGGGCCAGAACCGCATTCGTCCAACCCGGAACCCCTGTAAACCAGACAGGCCGTGTATAAAGACAAGGACGTCCAACCTTTGGGAGCAAGGCGGTGTATAGCCGCAAGAACGTCAGACCTTGATGAACTGGGCCCATCAAGACAAGCAGGTCCAAACCTTCTGAAGCAAGGCGTAAAAAAGGAACGGCGCACCGTTCCTTAAAAAACATCGCATTGAAAGGCAAAGGCAGCCAGGGCGAACCCCGGCCGTACTCCAACCTTTACTTCTTGCGCGCAGCAATGTCCTTCTGGGCCTGATCAACCAGATCAGCACCGATGGTCTTCTTCCACTTTTCAAACACAGGCTTGGTCACCTCGACAAACGCATCATGCTGTTCCTGTGTCAGGCTCGTGACCGTTACGCCATGGCCCTCGATCTCTTTCAGCAAAGAAGAATCCTCGGGCGTTACACCCTTGCGTGCAATCACAATTTCTTGCTTGCCGGCCTCAATGGCCGCTTCACGCACAATCTTGCGGTCTTCTTCCGTCCAGGACTCCCACACCTGCTTGTTCACCACAAACACCAGAGGATCCGCAACATAATTCCACAGCGTCAGATACTTTTGCGCAACATCGTACAGCTTGGCACCGGCATAGATGGACAGCGGGTTTTCCTGACCGTCGACGGCGCCGGTAGCCAGCGCGGGCTGCGCATCAGCCCAGCTCATTTGCGTAGGATTCGCACCCAGGGCCGTGAACGTGTCAATATAAAGCGGTGAACCCACAACGCGCAGCTTCATGCCCTTCAAATCTTCGGGCGACTTGATCTCTTGCTTGGAGTTGCTGAGCTGGCGATAGCCATTCTCGCCCCAGGCCAGCGGCACCACGCCGGCCTTCTCGATGTGCTTGAACAACTGCTTGCCCACTTCGCCGTGTATCAATGCATCAATGGCTGCATAGTCGGGCATCAGGAAGGGCAGCGAGAACAGGTTCAACTGTTTGACCTGCGGTGACCAGTTGATGGTCGAGCCTATGGCCATGTCGATCACACCCTGACGAATGGCGGTGAACTCGCGCGTCTGGTCACCCTGTACCAGCGAAACGCCCGGATAGAGCTTGATATTGATGCGCCCGTCGGTGCGTTCCTTGACAAGGTTGGCCCAGATCTCGGCGCCTTGACCCCATGGGAAGGCGGATCCGACCACGATGGACATCTTGTATTCGGATTTATAGTCGGCTGCGTATGCGGTCGATGTGACCGACAGGGCCGCTACTGCGCACGTAATGGCGCCAAGCAGTGAACGAATTTTCATATTGTCTCCTAGGGTGTGGCAATGCACGTAAAGGCCGGCGACTTCATGTCGCAGGCGAATAAAAGAAAGTTAGAAACCAAGATATCGGGGCAACCATAAGGCCAGCTCCGGGAACATGATGACCAGCACCAAAACCAGGAACATGGACATCAGCAACCAGAGCACCCACTGCACAGTGCTTTCCATGGGTACTTTGGCAATGCGGCAGGACACCATCAGGTTAACGGCCAGCGGCGGCGTAAATTGCCCCACGGCGACCATCAGGGTCAGAAGCACGCCAAACCAGACGGCGTCCCACTGGTAGGCCGCCACAATGGGCATGAGCAGAGGCACGAAAATCAGGAAGATGGATATGCCGTCCAGGAACATGCCCAGCACGACCAGCAACAGGATAAGCAGGGCCATGACGCCATATTCACCCAGTCCGGAATGCACGATGGCCTGGGTGATGGGATCGATAACGCTAAGTGTGGACAAGGCCCAGGCGAAGATGCCGGCCAGTGTGACTACCAGCATAATGACGGAGGACAGCTCGGCCGCTTCGCGCAGAATAACGAATAGATCGCGTATTTTAATGGTGCGATGAACGCACATACCAACAAAAAGCCCGTAAAAGACGGCAACGACGGCGGCTTCGGTAGGGGTGAAGTAGCCCATGCGCATGCCGCCCAGGATGATGACTGGCGCAATCAGGCCCCACGCCGCTTCGATCAGGCTGGACCAGAATGGAGGACGCGGCAAGCTGCTTTCGAGGCTGCCCATTTTATGGCGCCGTGACAGCCATACGGCAGGTATGATCAGGGCGATACCCACCATAATGCCCGGGATCATGCCGGCGGCAAACAGGGCCGGCACCGATGCCTGTGGCACCAGAATGGAGTAAACGATGAAGGCAATGGAAGGCGGAATCAGGATGTCGGTTGACGCGCCCGCCGCCACAATACTGGCGGAAAATGGCTTGGGATAGCCTGCACGGGTCATGGCACCCATCATGACGGCGCCAACGGCGGCGGCGCATGCCGGTCCTGAGCCGGAGATGCCGCCCAGGAACATGGCCACCGAAATCGCCACCAACGGCAGCATGCCGGGACCGCGCCCGACAATGGCAATGGCAAAGTTGACCAGGCGGCTGGCTACGCCGGAACGGTCAAAAATAGACCCTACCAGCACAAACATGGGAATGGCCAGCAAGGGATACTTGGCCAGGCCGGCATAAAAGCTTTGTGGCACGGCAAGCAGGCCAAACCATTGCGTCTCGAGATTGGACATGACAATGGACAGCGTACCGGCAATGCCCAACGCCACGCCCACCGGCATGCCGATGACCATGAGCACGGCAAAAACGATAAACAGGGTGGTGACGATCATGCCGGTGCTCGCAGCAGGCGGCGCAGTATGCCGGCGACGCGCAGGGTGATGACAAACGACAGCACGGGCATCCAGATGGAATACCACCAGGTTGGCACGCCTATGGCCGGAGAAGTGTCGCCCCAGGTGTATTCGTCAAGCGCCATGCGTGCCGACAATATGGTCAGCAACACGAAAAAGGCCAGGACCAGTGAATAGCTGACCAGGGCCAGCTTGCGGCGGCGTGCCGGCGAGCCGCCGTCGGCAAACAGCTCTATGCGTATGTGCTGATTGCGCACAAAGGCTGTTGAGCCCGCTGTCATGGTCAGTACGATCAGCAGGAAGATCGAGATTTCTTCTGTCCAGGCAAAGGACTGATCGGTCATGTAGCGGACCACCACATTGGTGAACGTGATGAGTGCCAGCGCTGCCATGATGAGTACCGAGATCCAGTCTTCGATCTTGAGCGGGACCTTGACGGGAGGGTCAGTGACCTCTGGGATGGGCTCAACGGGTTCTTCGTGGGACTGGCTTGAAGCAGACATAATCGAAACAGATAGCATTTGTTTTTTGTAATAGCAGACATGCTACCTTGCCCGGGCGATTTTGATAGTCCGGGGTTTCCCGTGCTCGGGTCAGGATGTGGTCACTTTGACGGCTTGCCTGTTTTTTTCGTTTTCGGACCCGATTTCTTCTCGGGCAGTGCAAGCATGGTGCCCCGGCAGGAAACCGCGCCGCACAGGCATTGGTACTGGCTGCGCAGCTTTTTGGTGATGCGCCCGTCAAGGATCAGTCCGTAGTCGTAGAAAAGCTCGGTGCCGGCCGGTATGTCTTGCAGCGCAACCACATACACCTTCTTGCCGCTGGCATTTTCCTGTGTTTCGCAGTTCGGTTCGCAGGAGTGATTGATCCAGCGTGCATCGTTGCCGCGCTGGCCGCCATCAATGATCTTGCCGCTGCTGAGCGAGAAAAAGAAGGTATGGAATGGATCGTCGGGATTGACCGGATGCATGTCATCGGCCTGTTCGGGCGTGATGCGCTTGCCGCGATACTCAAAGATTTGCGTGCCCGCCGGGATGTCACGTGCGGCATAGACCCCGTTACCGTGCAAGGTGGATTTTTGGACGATATGCCAGGGATCGGAAGGTTCAGTCATGGGGGTCGGATTGCGCCAAATGAAAAAGGTAATAAACTTCAGTGATCGATATCTTATGCAATAAAGCGTGATCCTGTGAATACTACTACTGAAACCGTCACCCGCAATGGCGCCCAGGCCATGCTGGAAACTCTGATTGCCTGCGGGGTTGATACGGTTTTCGGCTATCCGGGCGGCGCGGTGCTGCCCTTGTACGACGCCCTTTATTCCGAGCCGCGCATACGACACGTACTGGTCCGGCACGAGCAAGGAGCCATGCACGCAGCAGAAGGCTATGCGCGCTCGACCGGCAAGCCAGGCGTCGTCATCGTTACTTCAGGTCCAGGCATGGCCAATACCACGTCGGGTCTGCTGGATGCCATGTGCGATTCGATACCGGTGCTGTGTATCAGCGGCCAGGTTGCAACCGGCGCCATAGGCACTGATGCCTTCCAGGAGTGTGATGCCATCGGCATTTCGCGGCCCGTCACCAAATGGAATGCACAGATCCGGCGCACAGAAGATGTGCCCGGCATGGCAGCCAAGGCTTATCAGCTGACGACCTCCGGGCGGCCGGGTCCGGTGCTGCTCGATTTCCCCAAAGACATGCAGATAGGCCTGGTGCCCGAACAGGCCAGTGCCCCCGAGCCTCTGGAGCAGGTGGCCATAGAAACCAGCAGCCCACTTGCGGAAGCGGCCGTCAAGCGGGCGGCTGCGCTGATCGCCAACGCGAAGCGCCCGGTTTTCTATGGCGGGGGCGGGCTGATCAACTCGGGTATCGATGCCTGTCACGCCTTCACCACGCTGGTACAGGATATGGGCGCGCCCTGCACCCTGACCCTGATGGGGCTGGGCGCCTTCCCGGCCGACGATGAATTGTTCCTTGGCATGCTCGGCATGCATGGCACCCTGGAAGCCAACCTGGCCATGCATCATGCCGACCTCATCATCTGCGTGGGCGCGCGTTTCGACGACCGCATTACCGGACGCCTGTCGGACTTCTGCCCCCACGCCAGCAAGATCCACCTTGATATTGACCCGGCGTCGATCAACAAGGTCGTGCGTGCCGATGTGGCCATGGTGGGTGACTGCTACCCGTTGCTGCGCGCCCTGCGCAAGGAATTGGCGCAGCTCAGCCTTCCGGCAGGTCGCCTTGATCCGTGGTGGCAGCGCATCGGCGTCTGGCGCGCCCAGGATTGCCTGAAAGTTACGCCTTCCACACAGCATATTCTTCCGCAGCACTTGATGCAGCGCCTTGATCACGTGCTGACCGGTACCGACGCGGTTATTGCAACCGATGTAGGCCAGCATCAGATGTGGGCCGCTCAATATATCAAGTTCAATCGCCCAAACCGCTGGCTGACATCAGGCGGCGCGGGCACCATGGGCTACGGGCTGCCCGCGGCCATAGGCGCGCAGATCGCCCATCCGGACAAGCCTGTGGTCTGCGTGAGCGGCGACGCTTCGATCCTGATGAACATCCAGGAACTGGCCAGCGCCACCCAGCATCAGACACCCGTCAAGGTCGTGTTGTGCAACAACGGCCACATGGGTATGGTGCGCCAGTGGCAGGAGCTCATACATGACGGGCGCTACAGCCATAGCTATAACGCTTCCTTGCCCGATTTTGTTGCGCTGGCCAAAGCCTTCGGCTGGGGCGCAGCCCGGGTTGAAGATCCGGCTGATCTGGATGCGGCCCTCGCGGAATGCCTGGCCTACGACGGGCCTTACTTCCTGGATGTCGTGGTACTGGCCCAGGAAAACTGCTTCCCCATGATGCCGGCAGGCTATGGCCATCAGCAGGTCATGCTCTCGGAAGATACCTGGTACGTCGAAGAGTAACCCCGCCAACGACACGCCCGCTTGCGAGCGTGTCGTTCAGGCCAGGCCCAGTCCTGCCTTTGCCGCGCGGGCGATGGCCTGGGCATCCACCTGGAAATAGCGTCGCAGTTCACTGCGGGTATCGCTGCGTCCAAAGCCGTCGGTGCCCAGGGTGATGTAGCGTCGCCCTGATGGCAGACAGGCACGTATGGACTCGGGTACCTGTCGCACGTAGTCGCTGGCGGCCACAATGGGGCCTTCGCTATTGGCCAGCCGGCGGGCGATGAAGCTGCCTTCTGCGGCCTGGGGATTGGCCAGGTCAGCGTCAATAATGCCTTGTCCTTCGCGGGCAATTTCACTCCAGCTGGTAACGCTGTACACGTCGGTGGCTATGCCTTCTGCGGCCAGCTGCTCAGCTGCCCGTATGGCTTCGGTCAGGATGGCGCCCGAACCCAGCAAGGTGGCGCGGCGGCCTTGCGCAGCCAGATCCCCCTGTGCGGCGTAGTGGGCACAATGCCAGGCGCCGCGCACGATGTCGTCATGCTTGTCAGCGGGCACGTCGGGCTGAGCGTAGTTCTCGTTCATGGTGGTGATGTAATAGAACACGTCGCGCTGCTGCTCAAGCATCTCACGCATGCCGTAATCAACAATCACGGCCAGCTCGCCGGCGAATGCAGGGTCATAAGACTTGCAGTTGGGAATGGCCGCGGCCATCAGGTGGCTGCTGCCGTCCTGGTGCTGCAGGCCTTCTCCGGCCAGCGTGGTGCGCCCCGAGGTGGCGCCAATCAGGAAGCCGCGAGGGCGCTGATCGGCGGCCGCCCAGATCAGGTCACCGACGCGCTGAAAGCCGAACATGGAGTAGTAGATATAGAAGGGCAACATGGCCAGCCCATGCACGCTGTAGCTGGTGGCGGCCGCGGTCCAGCTTGATATCGCTGCGGCTTCGCTGATGCCTTCTTCCAGAATTTGTCCGTTGGTGGCCTCGTGGTAGCTCAGCAACGAGCCTATGTCTTCGGGCTCGTAGCGCTGACCGACGCTGGAATAAATGCCCACCTGTTTGAACAGATTGGCCATGCCGAAGGTGCGGGCCTCGTCGGCCACGATGGGTACCAGTCTGGCACCCAGCTCGTTGTCCTTGAGCAGGCTGCCCAGCATACGCACGAACGCCATGGTGGTCGACATTTCCCGGTTGTTGCCCTGCAGGGCAAACTGGGCGTAATCGGGCAGTGGCGGTACGGCCACGACATCTGCCTGAACCTGCCGTGCCGGCAGGTACCCGCCCAGGGCTTGCCGTTTGCCATGCAGGTACTGCATCTCGGGACTGTCTGCGGCCGGCTTGTAGAAGTCGAGCTTGCGTGCCTGCTCGTCGGATAATGGCAGCCGGAAGCGGTCGCGGAAGGCCAGCAGGTCGGTGTCTTCGAACTTCTTGTGCGAATGGGTGGTCATGCGGCCCTGGCCGGCCGCGCCCATGCCATAGCCCTTCTTGGTATGCGCCAGAATCACAGTGGGCTGGCCACGGTGGCTGGCTGCGGCGGCGTAGGCCGCGTGTATTTTCACCAGGTCGTGCCCACCGCGCTTCAGGGCGTCTATCTGTTCATCGCTCATGCCTTGTGCCAGGCGCTTCAGCTCGATGTTCTGGTTAAAGAAATGCTCGCGGTTGTAGCGGCCATCCTTGGCCGCGAAGGTCTGCATTTGCCCGTCTACGGTATTCGACAAGGCGCGTATCAGTGCGCCCTGCGTGTCGCGGGCGAACAGACCGTCCCAGTCACTGCCCCACAGCAGCTTGATCACATTCCAGCCTGCGCCCAGGAAATGGCGCTCCAGCTCGTCGATGATGCGCGAGTTGCCGCGCACGGGGCCGTCGAGCCGCTGCAGATTGCAGTTAACCACCCATACCAGATTGTCCAGCCCCTCCCGGGAGGCGAGCGTCAGTGCGCTCATGGATTCGGGTTCGTCCATTTCGCCATCACCGAATATGCCCCAGACCTTGCGACCATCGCAGTCCAGCAGATTGCGATGGGTCAGGTAGCGCATGAAGCGGGCCTGATAGATGGAGCTGATGGGCCCTATGCCCATGGAACCGGTGGGGAACTGCCAGAAGTCCGGCATCAGATAGGGATGGGGGTAGCTGGATAGTCCGCGTGCACTGTTGCGCGGCCCGCGCAGTTCCTGACGGTAGTGTTCCAGATCGTCTTGTTGCAGCCGCCCTTCCAGGTAGGCGCGGGCATATACGCCCGGTGCGCTGTGGGGCTGAAAAAAGACCAGGTCGCCGCCATGGGGTTTGGTGTCGTTATTGCGTGCGTGGAAGAAGTGATTGAACCCGACCTCGAACAGATCGGCGGCACTGGCATAGCTGGCTATGTGTCCGCCCAGCTCGCCGTATGCGCCATTGGCACGTACCACCATGGCCAGGGCATTCCAGCGCATGATCGCGCCCAGCCGTGTTTCCAGATCCAGGTCACCGGGGAAGTCGGGCTGTGCGACAGCGGGGATGGTGTTTACGTAAGGTGTGCCGGCAGGGGGCATGCACGAGACCTGCAGGCCGGTCGCCATGCGCAGCAGCTCCTGCAGCATGAAACTGCCGCGCACCGGACCCTGAGCGTCGACTAGGGCCTGAAACGATTCTCGCCATTCCAGGGTCTCCTGAGGGTCGGTATCTCCGTGGTGATCAGCTGGAGGCAGCAAGTGATGCAGGGGCAATGGTGAGTTCATGTCAGGGCGGCTCGGGCAATAGTGAATACGGTGGTGACGATGTTGTCATTGTGCGTCATAAATTCGGGCATTTGGCGCTAAAAATATATGGATGAGAGCTATTGTTAAGCATAAAATGCTGAAAAAATATACTTTTATAAAATTTTGTTTTTACGTTTCGGTGCCACGAACAGGCTTTGCCCGTCGTCACCAGGCTGGAGGAACTTATGAAACAGGGCATGGCGCTGGATGCGACGGATCTGCGCATTCTTGACGAGCTGCAGTGTGACGGTAGCCTGAGCAATGTCGAACTGGCGCGGCGCGTGCATCTGTCGCCATCGCCCTGTCTGCTGCGGGTCAAGGCCTTGCAGGCCGCGGGCGTTATCACACGCTACGTGGCGCTGGCCGACGCGGCTACGCTGGGGCTGGATCTGAATGTGTTCATTTCCATCAGCCTGAAGTCGCAGGCAAAAGAGGCTCTGGCCAATTTCGAGCACAGCATTGCCGAGCATCCCGAGGTCATGGAGTGCTATCTGATGACGGGCGATTCCGATTATCTGATTCGTGTCGCCCTGCCCAATATCGCCGCCCTGGAACGTTTCATACTCGAGCAGCTCACGCCCATACCGGGTATCGAGAAAATACGCTCCAGCTTTGCCCTGAAACAGGTGTCTTATAAAACGGCACTGCCGTTGCCTGAGTAAAAATATATGGGCCGGCAAGAGGCAGGCACGCCACGGGAAACACTATGGATCAAAGAAAACCCCAATACCCCTGCGGCCCTGTTTTAAGGTACAACCCTCAAGTTGCTACACAATGATCTTATAGGTTGGGGAAATAATGCGTACTACCTGGTTTTCTAAAGTTTTGCTGGCCGCTTCTGTGGCCGGCTTGTTTGCTGTTGCACCCGCTTCGGCTGCTACCAACCTGAAGATGGCCTACGCGCTGTCGACAAGCTCGCACTATGGTGCCGGCGCCGATGCCTTTGCCAAGGCCGTCGAAGGCGATAACTTCACCATTGAACAATTCCCCAACAGCGCTCTGGGCGGTGAACGCGAGGTTATCGAAGGCCTGCAGCTGGGTACCATCGACCTGGCCATCGTTTCTACCGGCGCCACGCTGAATTTTGTGCCGCAAACCGGCGTATTCGATATCCCCTTCCTGTTCCGCGATCTGGCGCATGCACGTAAAGTGCTCGACGGCGATATCGGCCAGAAGATGCTGGCCGAGTTCCCCAAGCGTGGCATTGTTGCCCTGGCCTGGGGTGAACAAGGCTTCCGTCATCTCACCAACAACGTGCGCCCGGTCAGCACCCCCGAAGATGCCAAGGGTCTGAAGGTCCGTACTACTGAAAACCCAATCCACATTGCCGCTTTCCGTGAAATCGGCATTCTGGCCACCCCCATGGCATGGCCTGAAGTGGCTACCGCCTTGCAGCAAGGCACCATCGACGGCCAGGAAAACCCCTTGTCCGTGATCGTGTCGGCCAAACTGCCCCAGCTGCAAAAATATTTGTCGCTGACGGCCCACGTATATGGCCCCGCATTGGTGCTTATGTCGCCCAGTGCTTACAACGGCCTGTCTGATGCCGACAAGGAAAAATTCAAGAAGGCCGGCCACGATGCCGCTATGGCCATGCGCAAGTACGTAGACGAAATCGAAACCAGCGGCATTGAATCCGTCAAGAAAGATGGCATGCAGGTCAACACCGTTGATCACGCTGCTTTCGTGAAGGCAGTGCAGCCCGTCTATCCGCAGTATTACAAACAGTTCGGCAAGGAATTGGTTGAGTCCATCCAGAACACAAAATAAGTCTTGGAGCAGTAATATCAGCGCTTTGCTTGCTCTGATCTGATCAAGGACCAGGCAGCTGATGCAAAACCAGGGCTGGTCTCGGGGTTCTGTTTGATGTGTATTTTGAACAGAATGCCATAGGCCGGCCCTTGGCGTTCCCTGGGCATATTCCATTTTCAGGCATTGGGCTCTACGCATACAGGACCCCTCAGTGACAGTTTTACGCTTTCTGGACCGCTCCCTGTTCAAGGGTGTCTCGGTTATCACGCAGTTATTGATACTCTCCGCCGTGGCTGCCGGCTTCTACCAGGTCATTGCCCGCTTCGTCCTTGAGTCGCCCGCCGACTGGAGCGAAGCCTGGACGCGTGCCTCGCTGATCTGGACGGTCATGCTGGGCGTTGCGCTGGCGTTCAGGCAAGGCGCCATGCTATGCGTGGAAATGCTGCACAACTTGCTGGGGCCGCGCAACAAGCGCTGGCTCGAGCATGTGATCTTGCTCATTTGCGTGTCCTTCCTGGGCTTCCTGGCCTGGGTGGGCGGGATGATGACCTGGCGAGTGCGCTTTCAGACCATGCCCAGCCTCGAGTTCTCGATTTCGTGGGTGTATATCTCCATACCGATAGGCATGACGCTGGCCATCGTGGCGGTCGTGGCTCACTGGGCCGAAGGGCCGCGCAAGGTGGTGGTCGATGACACAGTCATTTGATGCGCGATCCCATGCCGGACACGCTGTTCATACCAAACAAAACCAGGTGAAACCATGTCGCAGTTGATGGTTGTTTCAATGTTGCTGTTTTTTGTGCTGTCGGTGCCAGTGGCGGTTGCCATCGGCCTGGCCAGCATGCTGGGAGTGGCCTACGAAGGCATGACCTGGCTGGTGATCGCACAACAACTTTATGCGGCGCTTGACAAGTATCCGCTGGTGGCCGTGCCCTTCTTCATCCTGGCCGGCAATCTGATGGAGGCCGGCGGCATATCCGAGCGCATGGTCGATTTCGCCAAAAGCGTTGTCGGCGGCATGCAGGGCGGGCTGGCATGCAGCTGCGTACTGACCTGCATGATATTCGCAGCGGTGGCCGGCTCGAGCGTGGCAACGACCTTTGCCGTGGGGGCGATCCTTATTCCCGCCATGGTCAAGCATGGCTACCCCAAGCCGTTTGCGGCTTCGCTGCAGGCCTCTGCGGCCGAGCTCGGCGTGATCATTCCGCCGTCCATTCCCATGATCCTGTTTGCGGTTTCAACCGACACGTCGGTTGGTGAGCTGTTTATTGCAGGGATAGGCCCGGGCATTCTGATCGCCGGCGCCATGATGATTTACGTATGGGTATATGCCCGCCGACACGGCTATGGCAAGCAGGATGGCGCCGATCGTCTGCCGCTCTGGCCCGCCTTCAAGCGCGCCTGGCTGGCGTTGCTGATGCCCGCGATTATTCTGGGCGGGATTTATGGCGGTGTCTTCACGCCCACCGAGGCGTCGGCCGTTGCCGTGGTGTATGCGCTGGTGGTCGGTATTTTCGTCTATCGTCGCCTTACGTTCGCCAATTTGTCGAAAACCTTGCATAGATCGGTAGTGTCCACCGCCGTGATCATGTTCATTATCGCCAATGCCGGGGTCTTCGGGTTCTTGCTGAATCGCGCCGGTATTCCCGCTGCGCTGGGCGAATGGCTGGGTGCCCTGTTCAGCGACAAGTACACCTTCCTGATGGGGGTCAATCTTGCGTTGTTCTTCATCGGCATGTTCATCGAGACGTCGGCCTCCATCGTGGTGCTGGCCCCCTTGCTGTTGCCGGTTGCCATGCATTTTGGCGTGGATCCCGCCCACTTTGGCGTGATCATGGTGGTCAACCTGGCGCTGGGCATGGTGACGCCGCCTTTCGGTGTGAATCTGTTTGCCGCATGCGCGGTGGCGAATCTGCCTATCGAGCGGTTGGCGCGCTCTTTGCTGCCGTTTGTGGCGGTGGTGGTGGCGTGCCTGCTGGTGATTACTTACGTGCCTGAGGTGTCGCTGTTCTTCAAGGAACTGGCGTACGGGTAAGGGCTGCCGGGCCGGTTAGCGGTTTCTTGCGAGCTATTAGCTTCAATTTGTACCGTTTACTGGTTTCTTGCTTGGTGTGAGTGTCTGCGCCGGACTGTGCTCCGATCGCCGCCCCCTGCCGCGGCTTGCTCAAACGACGCCCAGCCCGGCGCAGACACCCACACCACACCAATGAAATACCAGGGGTAAACGGTACTTTTTGTGAGGTAGCGGCCTTTCGGATATTCGGCTTTCTTTAGAACCCGAAAACCCGGCCAAACCCCGCACCCTTAGCTTTAAAACGGCGGGGCATCATCCCCACTGTCAGTCACCGGCGCTGCTGCAACTGCCTTCTTCACGGCGGCTTTTTTAGCAGCCGTCTTTTTGGCAGCTGCCTTCTTCGCCGGCGCCTTGGTTGCTGCAGTCTTTGTTGCGCCCTTTTTAGCCGCAACCTTCTTGGCTGCCGTCTTCCCTGCAGCCTTCGTAGCGGTCTTCGTAGCCTTCTTCGCTACAGACTTCGCCCCCGCCTTGGCCGGACGCGCCTCGAACTCAAAGCCTATCTTGCCATTCTCCTGCTTAACCAAATAAGCCTTGAACTTCCGGTTCGTGCGGCTGGAAACAAAACCATCCAGCAAATCCGTCTTGCCTTCCGACAACAGCTTGCTGACCTGCTCAGCAGAAATCTCCTGCTGCAAAATCATCTTGCCCGTTTTGAAATCGCAAGTCTTTTCCGGCCCCACAGACTTCTCGCAGACATAATTCATGCCATGCTCATAGACCTTGTGCTGACATTTCGGACAAGTTCCGACTGGCGTGTGGCCCGAGAAATCCACCGGCTCGGTGTCCTCGTCGTCCTTCTGGCCGAAATCGAACTCCAGCTTGTATTCGTCGGTAATGCGCAGCAACGCGGCAAACGGACGCCCCATCTTGCTGATGAAACCCGGCAAGGGGCCCAGCTGGCGCTGGCTCAGCAACTCTTCGACTTCGGCAATCTCGAAAGTACGGCCGCCCGGATGCTTGCCTATGGAAAAATCGCAACTGGTGCAGGCATAGCGACGGTAGTTCTCTTTGACCACGCTGCCGCATTTGGGGCAGGGAGTGGCCAGCGTCGCGTAATCGCCCGGCACTGTGTCGCGTTCATATTCTTTCGCGCGCTTGACGATGATCTGGGTCATTTGAGCTATTTCGCGCATGAAGGCGTCACGGTCCAGCTCGCGCTGTTCGATCTGCTTCAGGCGATGCTCCCACTCACCCGTCAGTTCAGGTGATGTCAGCTCATTAACGCCCAGACCTGCCAGCAGCGTCATCAGCTGCCTGGCTTTTGCGCTGGGTATCAGGTCGCGGCCCTCGCGGCGCAGATAGCCTTCGTTGAGCAGTCCTTCAATAATCGCCGCCCGTGTGGCTGGCGTGCCCAGACCGCGCTCAGACATGGCTTCGCGCAGTGCCTCATCGTCCACCAGCTTGCCTGCGCCTTCCATGGCCGAAAGCAACGTCGCTTCCGTGAAGTGTGCCGGGGGCTTGGTGGCCAGGCCTTTTGCTTCGATCTCGTCGGTCTTGACGGTCTCGCCTTCTGAAACCGCAATCAGGGTAGTGTCGTCGCCTTGTGCCTCGCGGCCATAGATGGCCAGCCAGCCCGGATTGACCAGGACCTTGCCTTCCGTCTTGAAGTGGTGGCCGGATACTTCGGTGATGCGTGTGGTAACCCGAAACTCTGCGGCCGGGAAAAATACTGCCAGGAAGCGCTTGGCGATCAGGTCGTATATCTTGCCTTCGGCCTCGCTCAGTTCACGCGGAATCTGCAGGGTGGGAATGATGGCAAAGTGATCCGATACCTTCTTGTCGTCGAAGATGCGTCGGTTGGGCTTGACCCATTTCTGTTTGCAGACGGTTTCTGCAAACGGGCGCAGCCCGGCTGCAGCGGCCGAGCCGCCCTCGGACAGGGCTTCCATGGTTTGCTGGACCGTGCCCAGGTAGTCCTGGGGCAGGTAGCGTGAATCGGTACGCGGATAGGTCAGCGCCTTGTGTCGCTCGTACAGCGTCTGGGCCAGTGCCAGAGTGGTCTTGGCTGAAAAGCCGAAGCGTGAGTTGGCCTCGCGCTGCAGCGAGGTCAGGTCAAACAGGGCGGGCGACATCTGGGTGGAAGGCTTGGATTCTTCTGTAACCTTGCCAGGCTGCCCGCGGCATGCCATTACGATGGTCTGCGCGGCGGTACTGGACCAGAGACGGGAATCACGCTGTTCGGGGTCGCGTTCATCCTTGATGAATTTGGGATCGAACCACCGGCCGGTATAGAAACCGGCGGCGGCGACGAATGTCGCATGCACTTCCCAGTAATCGCGGGATACAAATTTACGTATGCGTTCTTCGCGTTCATTGACGATGGCCAGCGTCGGGGTCTGGACGCGTCCGACGGGAGTCTTGAAGAAGCCGCCGTCCTTGCTGTTGAAGGCTGTCATGGCGCGCGTTCCATTGATGCCCACCAGCCAGTCGGCTTCCGCCCGCGAGCGTGCCGCGGCCTCCAGGGGCTTCATGGTTTCGTCATCGCGCAGATTGTCGAAAGCCTCGCGGATGGCCGCTTGCGTCATGGACCGCAGCCACAGGCGCTGAACGGGTTTCTTGACGCCTGAATATTGCATGATGTACCGGAAGATAAGCTCACCCTCGCGGCCCGCGTCGCAGGCGTTGATGACGGCGCCAACGTCTTTGCGCTTGAGTAGCTTGACCAGCAGCTTGAGCCGCTCGGACGAACGCTTGTCGGTTGGGCCCAATTCGAACTGGGGAGGGATCACCGGAAGGTGGGTAAAGCTCCATTTGCCGCGCACGGGATCGTTGGGCGCAACCAGGCTGAGCAGATGGCCGACGCTGGACGCCAGCACATATTGCTCGCTTTCAAAATAATCGCCTTCCCGGGTGAAGCCTCCGAGGGCGCGGGAAATATCCAGGGCGACCGAGGGTTTCTCGGCAATAATGAGCGTTTTAGTCATGTGTTTCCAGTAACTGCATTTCAGCAGCAATAGCGCGGATAATACGAGGTGAGAAACGCACTATGCAAGTCGAGGGCCATATTAACCATTTAAGCCGAAAGTTTTCATGGCCTGAATTTCTAAGGAAAACAGCAGCCGGTCTGGCTGGCGTGCTGCTTGCCAGCGCTGGTATTTCCTGGCTGGCCGCCAATTGGGAGCAAGCCACTGCCCTGCAGAAACTCGCGGGCGTGCAGATTCTGCTGGTACTGCTGGTTGCTCTGGCATGGCGGGCCACGGGCAGGCCTGAGCCCGCCGCCGGCCGAGACTTTTCCACCTATGGCATTCTGGCGGCTCTGGCCAGCGTGACGGTGGGCGGTCTGCTGGCCCTCGTGGGCCAAATATATCAGACTGGGGCCGACCCCTGGCAATTGTTCCTGTTTTGGGCGGTATTGTTGCTGCCCTGGCTCGTACTGGTACGCACTATATTCATGGGGGTGTTGTGCGGGTTGCTGCTCAATCTTGCCGCTGCCCTGTATCTGGATGTGTTCGGTGGGCATTTTCTGTTCAATATCTCGCTGGACTGGATGACGGCAAGTTTGTTGCTGGCCTTGATGAACGCGGCCCTGCTTGGCTTGTGGGAGTGGGCGCAGCCCAGGTTTGACGATACCTGGCGGATAGGTCCGCGCGCATTGGCCAGTGCGCTGGCCGGCTGGCTGATCGTGGCGGCCTTTGCCGGGTTCGACGCGCACAGCGGGCCGGTGCTTGCGGCCTTGATCGGTTTGGCGGCCTGCGCCCTGATGTATGGTATTTACACCTCATGGCGCCCGGATCCCGCCATGGCCTGCCTGGCCGTAGCAACCGGCTATTTCCTGGCGGCGATGCTGCTGGGCAGCCAGCTTGAGTCCGAGGGCGGACTGCTGGTGCTCATCCTGGTGCTGGTCGTGCTGGCGGGGTTGGCATTGCGGCATTTGAGCAGGCTGATCGTTGCCGCCCGACCCAAGTCCGATCCAGTTGCCGGAAACGATGCCGAAAAGGGGGCGGTTACGCTTGACCCGTGGTATCTGAGTCTGCTTCGATTGGCTGTCATGGGGCTGGCCGCTGTGCTGGTCATTGCTTTTTTGTTCGTGTCTTTCGAGCTCGAGTTCGAGCAAATCTGGATGACTGGCCTGGTGGTCTGCGGCACGGGTCTGCTGGTCTTGCGGGGCAAGGGAAGTGTGGTCCGCGAGTTTGGCACTACCTTGACGCTGGCGGGTGTGTTCATGACAGGTGCGGGGCTGTTTGCCCTCGAGGAACCCGATGCCATGCTGCGGGCCGCCGGCATTCTGCTGCTGGGTGTGCTGGTCTATGGCCTGGCAGCCGGCGGTGCCCTGCGTTTTCTTTGTGCGCTGTTCGTGCTGCTCCTGCTTTATATCCTGACTTGGCCCGGTGATCCGGACACCTTGCCGCTGGATTTGCTTGACCCTGTATCTGCCGGTGCTGAACTTTGGGTGTATTTTCCGGCTTATTTACGTTTGTGGTGGCTGGCTGTCGCGGCCGTGCTGACCCTGGCATTGAGCCATAACGCCCGCAGCAGAAATTTCTGGCTGCCGCTGGCCTGGGCGCTGGTGTGCATGACCCAGGCCGGCGCCTGGTTGACGCCCGCAGCAACGATTCTGGGCATGGGCGAGGTGGCGCAACAATTGCCTGGTTTACTGCTGATCTGGGTTGCTTGTGCCTTGCTGCCCGTTTTGGCGCTGGCCGCCTTGCTGTGGCGCGAGGACAGCGTGGTGCCCGGCCTGAAGCTGGCTGCGCCGCTGGTTCTGGGCCTGGCCAGCCTGGGCTGGATGGGGGCGCCTGGCGTTTCCATGGCTCTGCTGTGGCTGGTGCTGGGCCATGCCTTGCGACAGCGCGGTCTGGTGGTATTCGCAGTGCTGGCGCTACTGGCATACCTGGGTCGATTCTATTATCAGATGGATGCCTCGCTGCTGCAAAAATCCCTGGTGCTGGGGCTGACCGGAGGCTGGATGCTGCTGTCGTGGCTGGTCTTGCGCGCGCACGCCACCAATCCGGCGCAGCCCGGGGCTAGGGAGTCTGTCGATGCGCCCGGACGCGGGTTCCGGCCGGCTGTGGCCTGGTGGTCGGGCCTGGCGTTGGTACTCCTGTTCGCCAACACCGGCATTTACCAGCGAGAGCAGATTCTTCGGCATGGACAAACGGTGGTCCTGGCACTTGCCCCGGTCGATCCGCGCTCATTGATGCAGGGTGACTACATGGCCTTGCGGTTTGCGGCGGAGCAGGAAACCCGGCAATGGCTGGCGCAGGCGCCTGAGCCCCTGGCGCAGTCCATCGAGCGGCAACGGGGCGGGTGGCTGGCCTTGAAGGCTGATGCTCAGTCCGGACACCACGTTCAGGCGGTGCTGAAAGATTTGCCGCCGGCAGATGAAGTGGCTGCCACCACGGGTGACGGCGCGATGGCCTTGCTGGAGTTCCGCATGCGTGACCGGGGACTGCGTATCGTCACCGATGCCTGGTTCTTCCCGGAGGGGCAGGCCGGGCGTTATGAGCAGGCACGCTTTGGTGAGTTTCGTGTCAATGCCAAAGGAGAAGGCCTGCTGGTCAGGTTGCTCGATGAGCAACAGCGACCATTGCCCTGATGCTGCCGCTCAGCCGACAGGGTCTGGCTGGCGCTGGCCGTAACGATTGGCCCAGCGTTCCAGCGCCATCGTCCAGAATGTGTCGATGTCCTGGGCTGCCAGCGCCTCGAAACCCAGTGCCTGCCAGGCCTGATTCAAGGTGTCCAGAGGGCGGTTGATATCCATGGCGGCGGCGTGATTCTGCTTGGAGAGCTTGCGGCCGGCATCGTCGAGCAGCAGCGGTACATGCATTACAGAGGGATACTCCAGGCCTAGATGCCGGGCCAGCATGCGCTGCCGGGCGGTTGAATCCAGCAGATCGGTGCCTCGCACTATATGGGTGATGCCCTGCGCGCCATCATCCACCACAACCACCAGCTGGTAGGCCCACAGTCCGTCGGCACGCTTGATGATGAAATCGCCCACATGAGCAGAGACGTCCTGCTGTTGTGGCCCATGCCAGCGATCAATAAAGTGGTCCACCCCCTGTGACGCACGAAAACGCCACGCACGGGCCTGACGGCCTTCGGGCAGACCATGACGGCAGGTGCCAGGGTAAGGGCCGTCCGGGGGCAGCTCCTGGCGTGTACAGGCGCATCCGTACACATCGCCCGCCAGGGCCAGCTTGTCGAAGGCGGCTTGATACAAATGCAGGCGTTGTGACTGCCAGACGGGTTCTTCGTCCCAGTGCATGCCCATGGCATGCAATTGATGCATGATGGCCCGGTCGGCGCCGGGTACCACCCGCGGCATGTCTATGTCTTCGATGCGCAGCAGCCAGCGACCATGATGAGCCCTGGCGTCCAGGAAGCTGGCCATGGCGGCAATAAGCGAGCCATTGTGCAGGGGGCCGCTGGGGCTGGGCGCAAAACGCCCGCGGTAGTCGGACTGGCCGCCGACGGGTACTGAGGACGCCATCCGTTCCTAATGAGACAGGCGGGTCTGGTCGTCGGCCAGCAGCTCTTCGAATACCAGGTGATCGACCTCGGCTTCCTGGCTCCAGAGCACCATGAGTGCAATGATCTTGATCTTGGCCAGGGAAATGGGGGTTTCGCCGGTAGCCTGAGCCCGCTCGATGAGGATCTCGCGCAGGGCGGGCGGCAGTACACCGGAGTTGTCGAGGAAGGTAATGAAGCCTATGGCTTCGGTGCCCAGGCTCTGGTATTCGTATTCGGTGAAAATGCGCTTGCTGTTGCCCAACTGGGTTTGGGCGAGCTTGCCGCATTCTTCAGTGGTTTGGGCCAGCCCATGCAGCCAGCCCAGGGCGTCGTTGATGTCTTCGTGCTCGAAACCTACCGCAGCGAGCTTGTGTGCCAGGACATCAGCTTCGGGACACGCCTGGGGCGTGTAGTAGTTTTCGAATAAATAAACCAATATGTCGAACATAGGTGCGCGATTCCGGTTGCCGAGTTGTATGTGAAATCCAGTAAATCAAAGGTAAACCGGTAAAGTTAATCTCGACTGTACGCTGAATTCCGGTGTCGGGCAACTTGGCAGTGCTGGTGCGCAATTATGCCAAGGGTTTGTGGTATTGCATCAGGTATGGGCCTGAGTGCCCAGGTACAGCTCGGTCATTTCGGGGTTGTCGAGCAGCTCTCGTGCGTTGCCCGAAAGCACAACCTTGCCCTGGTCCAGAATATAGCCGCGATCGCTGATTTCCAGAGCTTGTCTGGCTCGCTGTTCTACCATCAGAACGGCGACTTTCAAGGCTTTCAGCTTGCCAATGACGTCGAAGATCGATTGGACAAGCCCGGGCGCCAGAGCGGCTGTGGGCTCGTCAAGAACGATAATCTTGGGAGCGCGGATCAGGGCGCGGGCAAAGGCAAGCTGTTGGCGTTCGCCGCCCGACAACGTGCCGGCTCTTTGTGACAGGCGGGTGCCGAGCGCCGGAAAGACTGCCAGCATTTCGTCGATCTGGTGCCGCGAGACCTTGCGGTCGGCAACCTGCAGGTTTTCCATGACAGTCAGGCTGCGAAATACGTTGGTGACTTGCGGCACGTAGGCCAGGCCCAGTTCTATCCTTGACTCGGTAGAGAGCCCGGATATGTCCTGACCATACAGGTGCACCGTGCCTTCGGTGCGGGGAAGCAGTCCCAGCAAGGCTTTCAGAAAAGTCGATTTGCCTGCGCCGTTGGTGCCCGCGATGGTCACGATTTCTTCGGGATTCACATGCAGATTGATATCATGAATGATGTTGACATCCGTGTATCCGCCCGCGAGCGCAGTGGTTGCGAGTACTTGGTTCATATTACGCCCCCCATGTAGGCTTCCTGTACCGTTGGAGAGCTCAGCACGTCGGCTGGTGCGCCTTCGGCGATCATCCGGCCTTGATCCATTACGTACATTCTCGAGGAAAGTTCTTTCAGCGCCTGCAAATGATGTTCGACGATCAGCAGGGCAAAACCCTGTTCCTTCAGCCGCCTGAAGATATCCATCATCTCGCCTATGCGCACCGGGTTCACGCCGGCGAAAGGCTCATCCAGAAGAATGAGCTCCGGCTCCTGCATCAGTATGCGTGCCAATTCCAGCAGTTTCTTCTGGCCGCCCGACAGTTGTGCCGCCGCCAGATCGCGCACATGATGAATGCCCAGTGTGTGCAAAATGGCATCGGCCTGTTCAGTGCGACGGGCTGTTTTCTGGTGCATTGAGCGCCGGCCCAGCCAGGCTGTCAGCATGTTCTCTTGATGAGAGTCGCGTGCGGCAACCAGGAGGTTCTCGAGTACCGTGAGCTTGCCGAACTCGCGCGGTACCTGAAAGCTCCGGCACAGGCCTTGTTCCGCCCTTTTGTAGGCGGGCAGACCCAGTAATTCTTTGCCTTTGAATGTAATGTTGCCGCTGGTGGCGGTGAGCTGGCCGGCAATGGCTGCAAACAAGGTTGATTTGCCTGCTCCGTTCGTTCCTGCAAGGCCGATGGTTTCGCCTTTGGCGATCGTCAGGCAGGCATTGTCGACAGCGGTGAAGACACCGTATTTGACCGAGACGTTGTTGACTTTAAGCATCTGGCGTCCTTAGTCCGTTTTTCCGAAAATTCCCTGGGGACGGTATAGGCTGAACAGCACGAGGACGAGGCCGATGATGCCCAAGCGCACATGGGCCATCTGTACGTCTGAAATGCCTGGCAGGAAGTCTCCAATGAAACGCGAGCCTTCCAGCAGGATCACTAATGCAAGGCTTCCCAGCAGCGAGCCTTTCATGGTGCCCACACCGCCCAGGATAATGGACATCCAGACATAGAAGGTAACCAGGGCGATAAATTGTTCGGGTGATATGAAACTGATGAAATGGGCATAGAACGCGCCCGCCAGACCGGCCAGGAAGGAGCCGAACATCAGCACCTTGATCTTGAAGCCCGCGGTGTTCTTGCCCAGTGCGATAACGGCGACTTCATTGTCGCGGATCGCGCGCAGTATCCGTCCGAACGTACTGTTCTGCAGCAGATATACCGCAAGCATGGCCAGCAGCACGACGCCTACGGTCACCGCGGCGAAGATGATATTTTGCGCAGCCCCTGCGGCAGCAGGAACCAGCGGACTGATGGACGAAATGCCTTGCACGCCATTGGTGAGCCAGTCTTCTTGCTGAACGAAGATTCGGACGGCTTCTGCAAAGCCCAATGTGACGATGGCAAAGTAGTCTTCTTTTAGCCGTAGCGCCGCCATGCCTATGGGCACGGCGCCGACTGCGGCAACCAGTCCGGCCACGACGATGGCAAGGGGCACGGGGACGCCTTTGGCCGACAAAATGGCAGAGGCGTAAGCACCAATGGCGAAATAGGCAACATGACCGAAATTGATCAGGCCGGTCTCGCCGTACTGGATGTTCAGGCCTATGGCCAGCAGGGCATAAATGGCACCAATGATGCAGATGGATATGAGATAAGCTTCCATGGTTACCCTTTCCTCAGCGGGCCTTCTCAGCCATACCCAACAAGCCTGCGGGTCTGATCAGCAGCACGATGATCAGTACGGCGAATGCGATGACGATTTTGTATGAAGGGCCAACAAATGCGATGGACAGTTCTTGTGCGATGCCCATGATCACCGCGCCCAGTACGGCGCCCACGGGATTGCCTATGCCGCCCAGGATAACGGCCGAGAAAGCCGGAATGATGAATTCCCAGCCGAATTCGGGCAAAAGAACGCTCTTGGACGCAATCAGCACACCGCCCAGTGCGGAAAGGGCTCCGAACAGGCACCATAGAAACCAGATCAGGGTTCTGGACCGAATGGCACTGGCCCGGGCAAGCTCCGGATTATCGGCGATTGCCCTCAGTCGTCTGCCAAGGTCGGTATACCGGAATATGCCAAAAACGATCAAAAGGGTGACGATAGTGGTCAGCAAGGCCCACAGGTCGGACGGAAGGATGCGGATACCGTTGAAATTCCATGCGCGCACCAGAGGGAAGTCGTAGGTTTGCGGCTGGCTGCTGACGCTAAGCTGCAGCACGCTGCGCATCATGAAGGCCAGGCCTACCGATGCCAGCAGACTGACGACCATGCGGCCGCGCGCCAGCTTGCGGAAGACAAAATGATAGGTGGCCAGGCTTAACAGCATGCACACCACCATTGCACCACCGACGGAAAGCACGAAATACGGGACGCCTACGGTTTGAAACGCAAGTGCCGCGTATGCGCCGACCGTCATGGTGTCGCCGACCGCGACGTTCGGAAATTTGCTGATGTCCAGCACCAGTGTCAATGCCAGCGCAGGCAGGGCAATAATCATGCCCTCGATAAGGCCATTGATGAGCAGGTTGATGAAGAAGGTGCCGGACATAAGGTAAACGCCTGTTTTTACTTATCGAGCGAAATCGTGTCGACGCGTTCGAACTTCCCTTCCTTGATGACGTAAACACCGAAGTCAGGATTGGAATCACCGTATTCATCGAAGTTCAGGCGGCTGGATGCGCCTTCATAATCGATTTCCTTGCCTTCATCGAGCAGTTTCTTTCCTGTTGCGTAGGAATAGACTTTCTCTCCGTCGGGGTTGGACACGGAACGGATCTGATCGCTGATCTGTTGTGACGTGGCGTCGGGGCCGGCCTTGTGGGCGGCCAATGCCAGGCTGATCACCATGTCGTAGGTCATGGCTGCGTAGACGTTGTCGGCAAGCTCGGTGTTGGTCGCCTTACGATAGCGGTCGCTCAGATCCTTGTAGCTGTCGGCATCGGTGTTGGAAACGGTGTCAACGGAGATAATGCCGTTGGTTGCTTCGGCGCCAAGCGCTTCCACCAGTTTGGGGTTGGCGGCCCAGCCGGGAATGATCCAGGCATTATCCGCGCCCGATTGATACCACTCGCGCAAAATGATGGTGGTATCGGGCAGATACGATCCCATGACGATTACGTCGGGGTTGGTGGCCAGAACCTGCTGCAGTTCGGAACGATAGCTGGTGCGGTTGGGCTCGTACACGACGTTGGCCAGAACTTTGCCGCCCTTTGCTTCCCAGGCCTTGATGAAGCCGTCGGTGTTGCCGCGGCCTGATGCGTTGTTGAAGGCCATGGTGGCGGGGCGCTTATAGCCATTCTTTTCAGCGATGGCGGCAAACGCGCGTCCGAAGCGATCGTTGGTTGCCTGAAAACGCCACACCAGATCCTTCTTGTCTATTTCAGAGATGGCAGGCGCACCCGAAACGTTCATTTCGATGATGTTGGCGGCATCAGTCAGGGGCAGAACGGCCAGGCTGACGCCCGAGGCCCAGGTGCCAAGTATGGCCTGGACCTTGTTGATTTCGATCAGCTTCTTGGCCGCCAGGACGGCTGCCTGGGGTTGTGTCTGGGAGTCTTCGGAAACGAGGCGCAGCGTGCGACCGGCCATGCCGCCGGCGTCGTTCACTTCCTTGGCGGCGATTTCCATGGCTTGAAGCATGTTGCCGCCGTAAGGTGCGCCTGCACCGGTGACAGGCGCCATGGCGCCAACCAGAAACTCGTTGCTGGCCTGAGCCTGTGCACCCATAGGCAGAGCCATGGCTGCGGCCAGGACAGAGGCGGCCTTCAGCATCTTGCGATGATTCTTTTTCATGTTTGTCTTCTCCTGTTAGGTATTGAGGTACTGCCCTGTTGCATACTGCCGGTGCGGCATTGATGCGCTACGCCCTGGTGGCGCTATCCTGGGCGGGTTGGTTTTCAAGCTCGTTCTTGACCCATTCCCCATTTTTCATGATGGCTTTTAATTTGCTGCCTTGATTCAGCAAGACGCTGATGTCATCCAGCGGATTGCCGTCGATGAACAAGAGATCGGCGTAGGCACCTTCTTTCACTACCCCCAGTTCCTGTTCACGCTGCAATACTTTGGCAGCGACGGTGGTGGCCGAACGGATGGCTTCGAGATTGCCCAGAATGTCTGCGCGAATCTTGAATTCGTTGGCTTGCTGATCATGAGTCTTGCCCAGAAGATCGGATCCGAAGGCCATTTCCACACCGGCTTCATGCGCGATGCTTAATGCCCGGATGCCTGCGGAACGTACCGCTTCGATCTTGGGCATGAGCGCCGGCGGGAAGCCGAAGCGAGGACCGTCGTTGAACAGCGCATCGTAGGTGACCGTTGTTGGCACCAGGAATGCTCCGTGTTCCACCATGATTCTTGCCGTGGCTTCGTCGAGCAGGTTGCCGTGCTCGATGGTGCGCACGCCGCATTTGATCGCGCGCTGGATAGCCTGGGGCGTATAGGCGTGAGCCATGACATAAGTGCCGGCGTTGCTGGCTTCTTCAACAATCGCAATGATTTCATCTTCGGAATATCCCAGAAAATGAATCGGATCATTGGGCGATGCAACGCCACCCGACGCCATGATCTTGATCTGTGTGGCGCCTTTTTGAATCTCTTCGCGTACTGCCCGCCTTACGTTATCGACGCCGTCGACCACGCGGGCAATTGCGCCCACCTTCTGCGAGCAGGCGCACGGTTCGATGATGTCGTTGCGCGCGCGGAAGTCTCCGTGGCCGCCTGTTTGAGACAGGGCGCGGCCAGACGGGAAAATACGCGGTCCGGTGATCAGTCCGGTTTCGGTTGCCTGGGCCAGGGAGTAATCTGCACCGCCGGCGTCACGTACTGTGGTGAATCCCCGTTCAATCATGCGGCGGAGAATGGGAATGGATCGAAAGCTTGCCAGCACATTGGGGAGCAAGGCATTGCGCCCAAGGTCCATGTCGGAGGCAATGACGTGTACATGGCAGTCGATCATGCCGGGCATCACGGTAAGGCCTTTGGCATCTATGGCTTTTTCCGGCGCTGCGCTATCATCTGCGATGGCCGAGATGCGGCCGTTCTCGACCACTATGCATTTACCGGCCTCAAGACTGCCCGTTTCAGGGTGCAGAATTGTGCAATGTTTGAATGCGATGGTTGTAGCTTCCGGCATTTCCATTTCTTTGTAAGTCTCCGTGTGGCCAATAATTGATGGTATTCAGCTTGGCCCGGTCAGCATAGGAAAGCCTTGCGTCCAGCGCAAACCAAAAATACTGATGTAAGCATGAGTTTTTGGAATAACGACCAGCGAACAACGAACTGCAAGAATGAAAAAAATATGCCCTTCCATTACTGAGCTGCAGGCGTTTGAGGCCTCTGCCCGCCATGCCAGCTTCACCAAGGCGGCTAGTGAGCTATTTGTCACGCAGGGCGCGGTGAGCCGACAGGTAGCCAACCTGGAAACTTATTTGGGTACACCTTTGTTCCTGCGCCAGAGCAACCGGTTGATTCTCACCGAGGCAGGCGTGTTCTTTCTTGAGCATGCGCAGACATCACTCAGGATACTGGTGGATGCAAGCAACCACCTGGCCTCGGGCAGAGGCCAGAAGCAGAATATAACGATTTCGGTTCCACCCACGCTGGCGACGCAAGTACTGATGCCTTTGCTGGCCGACTTTTACCGCAGGCACCCATCCATAAGTCTGCATTTCGCGCCTTACGAGCACACGCATGATTTTGCGGCAAGCGAGCACCTTGATGTGGCGATTCAGTTCGGTGAAGGTGAATGGCCCGGAGCCATGTCGCGCTACCTGATTGGCAAGGAACAGTCGGTGGTGTGTACGCGCGAATATGCCCAAAACTGGTGTTTGACTGGTCCGGGCGACTTTCGCCGCGCTACGCTTTTGCAGCACTTCAATGTTCCACATGCCTGGGTGCAGTGGTTTCAGGCGTTCAGGCTGCCAGGCACGACCGCGCATCTGGGCCCCAGCTTTGGTCAATACGACATGATTATCGCCGCAGCAAAACAGGGACTTGGAGCAGGGCTGGTGCCGCGCTGTCTGGCCATGGAAGCCTTGCGCAAACAAGAGCTGATCGAGCCGGTCCAGACGACAGCCCTGGCACGGCAGGGCTATTTTCTGTGTGTGCGTAAAGCCCGCTCGCGCACCAAGGTTGTGAGTACCTTTGTCGACTGGATTACCGAAGTGGATCTGACCCCATGATTGCATCATGGGGTCATTCACGACCGGCTGTGCTTATTCGCCGATGGCGATCAGCTCGGCACCATCAGTCACCTGATCGCCTACCTGGAAGAATACTTCCTGCACGGTGCCATCGGCCGGTGCCAGTATGGTGTGTTCCATTTTCATGGCCTCCATCACCAACAAGGCGTCGCCGCTTTTCACGGTGTCGCCCGCCTTCACGGCAATCGAGATGATCTTGCCCGGCATGGGCGCGGTCAGCCCGCCGCCCATGGCGTCACCGTCGTCCTGCGCGTGCTCGACGGCATCGTGCAGTTGCAGAAGATGAACCGCCCCGTCGCGGAACACATGCAGCTGTTCACCGCGCACCGCGACCGTGGCAAAGGAGTCGGCGCCGTCCAGTCGCAGGCGCAGTCGATACTGGCCGGGTGACAGTAATTGGGCATCCCATTCCAGCGATACCGGGTCGCCCTGGTGCTGGAATAGCCATTGCTCGTGCCGGCGCTGAATGGAAATCTGCCGCAGCTCGTCCTGGTCGAGCAGTTCAAAGGCCTGGGTATAGTGGCCACCGATGCGCCAGCCATCGACACGCGCCCAGGGGTCGACGGGGGCCTTGTTCTGACGCCTGACGGAATGCAGCAAACCCCGGTGTGCGAGGATAGCCACAATGCCCAGCGCCAGCGTACTGTCGCTGGCAGCTTGCACCGGCGGGAAAAGGCTGTCGTGCCGGCGTTCTATCAGGCCGGTGTCAAGGTCTGCCTGCGCAAACGCGTCGTCCAGCATCAGCCTGCGCAGGAAGGCGATATTGGTTTGCAGGCCCACACTGCGTATCTCGCCCAGAGCCTGAACCATGCGCGCGCGCGCCTGTTCGCGGTCATCGCCCCGTACGATCAGCTTGGCGATCATGGGATCGTAGAACGGTGTGATGGTGTCGCCGGCCTGCACGCCGCCGTCTATGCGGACGTCGCCATTGCAAAAGGCCACGTGAGCGGGGAAGTCCAGGGTGCTCAGCGTGCCGATGGACGGCAGAAACCCTTTGTCGGGATTCTCGGCATAGATGCGCGCCTCGATGGCGTGTCCGGTAATGCCCAGCTCTTCCTGGGTCACGGGCAAGGGTTCGCCGGCGGCGATGCGCAACTGCCATTCGACCAGATCGTGGCCGGTAATCATTTCGGTCACCGGATGCTCGACCTGCAGTCGTGTATTCATTTCCATGAAGTAGAAGCGGCCATCGGGTTCGGCAATGAATTCGACGGTACCGGCGCCCACATAATTGACCGCGCGCGCTGCCGCGACGGCGGCTTCGCCCATCGCCTTGCGGCGTTCGTCGGTCATGCCGGGGGCGGGGGCTTCTTCTATCACTTTCTGATGGCGCCGCTGCACCGAGCAGTCGCGTTCAAACAGATAGACGCAATTGCCCTGTGTGTCGGCAAAGACCTGTATTTCAATATGCCTGGGCTTTTGCAGATAGCGCTCGATCAGGACTTTGTCGTCGCCGAAGCTGCTGGCTGCTTCGCGTTTGCAGGAAGCCAGGGCTTCGGCAAAGGCGGCAGTGTTCTCGACGATGCGCATGCCTTTTCCGCCGCCACCGGCGCTGGCCTTGATCAGTACCGGATAGCCTATTGCATCGGCTTGCGACTGGAGAAATTGCGGATCCTGGTTGTCGCCATGGTAGCCCGGCACCAGCGGCACGCCGGCTTTTTCCATCAGTGTCTTGGCGGCCGATTTGCTGCCCATGGCAGCGATGGCGCTGTTGGGCGGGCCTACGAAGATGATTCCCGCATCGGCGCAGGCTTGTGAAAAAGCTTCGTTCTCGGAAAGAAAGCCATAGCCCGGGTGTACGGCCTGGGCGCCGGTCTTGCGGGCGGCTTCCAGTATGACTTGGGCGCGCAGGTAGCTTTCACGCGGTTCGGCTCCGCCGATGTGCACGGCGGTGTCGCAGGCTGCCACATGGCGTGCATTGGCATCGGCATCTGAATACACGGCCACGGTGCGCAGGCCCAGGCGGCGGGCGGTAGCCGCCACGCGGCAGGCGATCTCGCCGCGATTGGCTATCAGTAAAGTGTTGAACACGATGACTCCTTGTATTACATGCGGAACACGCCGAAACGCGTGTCTTCAATTGGGGCATTCAGTGCGGCCGACAGGCTTAGCGCCAGCACCCGACGCGTGTCGGCGGGCATGATGATGCCGTCGTCCCACAGACGCGCGGTGGCGTAGTAGGGATGGCCCTCGACCTCGTACTGGTTGCGCACCGGCGCCTTGAAGGCTTCCTCTTCCTCGGCGCTCCATAGTCCGCCTTTGGCTTCTATGCCGTCGCGCCGTATGGTGGCGAGCACGCTGGCGGCCTGCTCTCCACCCATGACCGATATGCGGGCATTGGGCCACAGGAACAACATGCGTGGGCCGAATGCGCGGCCGCACATGCCGTAGTTGCCTGCGCCGAACGAACCGCCGATCAGGACGGTGAACTTGGGCACCGAGGCCGTTGATACCGCGGTCACCATTTTGGCGCCGTGCCTGGCTATGCCTTCGTTTTCGTATTTGCGCCCGACCATGAAGCCGGTGATGTTCTGCAGGAAAACCAGTGGAATCTTGCGCTGGCAGCACAATTCGATGAAGTGCGTGCCTTTCTGCGCAGCTTCCGAGAACAGAATGCCGTTGTTGGCGATGATGCCTACGGGCATACCGTGTATGTGGGCAAAGCCGGTGACCAGCGTGGTGCCGAAACGGGCTTTGAATTCTTCAAATTCGGAACCGTCGACAATACGGGCGATGACTTCGCGTACGTCGTAGGGCTTGCGGGTATCGTTGGGTATGACGCCATTCAGTTCCTGCGGGTCGTATAGCGGCTCGGCATACGAACGGCGTTGAAGCTGGACGGGTTTGTGGTGGTTGAGCCGACCCACGGCATTACGTGCCAGGGCCAGAGCGTGCAGGTCGTTATTGGCCAGGTGATCGGCCACACCTGACAGCCGCGTGTGCACGTCGCCACCGCCCAGATCTTCGGCGCTGACTTCTTCGCCGGTTGCTGCCTTGACCAGCGGCGGGCCGCCCAGGAATATCGTGCCCTGGTTCTTGACGATGATGGACTCATCGCTCATGGCGGGCACGTAGGCACCCCCTGCCGTGCAGGAACCCATGACCACGGCGATCTGGCCTATGCCCTGCGCCGACATGTTGGCCTGGTTGTAAAAGATGCGGCCAAAGTGATCGCGGTCGGGGAAGACTTCGTCTTGATTGGGCAGGTTGGCACCACCCGAGTCAACCAGGTAAATGCAGGGCAGGCGGTTCTGCTGGGCAATTTCCTGGGCACGCAGGTGCTTTTTGACTGTAAGCGGATAGTAAGTGCCGCCCTTGACGGTCGCATCGTTGCAGACAATCATGCATTCGACGCCGGCCACGCGGCCTATGCCGGTGATGATGCCGGCGCCGGGGGCAGCGTTATCGTACATGTTGTGGGCCGCCAAGGGAGACAGCTCAAGGAAAGGAGTGCCCGGATCGAGCAACCGTTCGACGCGATCACGCGGCAATAACTTGCCGCGCGCCAGGTGCTTGGCGCGGGCTGACTCACTGCCGCCCTGGGCGGTTTGCCGAATTTTTTCCAGCAGGTCGTCAACCTGCTCCTGCATGGCGCGTGCGTTATCGGCAAATGCTTGTGATCGCGCGTTGATACGGGTTTCGATTATGGGCATTGCTGTTCCTGAAAGTAAGACTTAGACCATTTCAACGGCCAGGGCCACGGCCTCGCCGCCACCGATGCACAGCGACGCGATGCCGCGCTTGCCATTGGTTTTGCGCAGTGCACTGACCAGGGTAGTCAGCAGACGGGCGCCGGAGGCACCGATGGGGTGGCCCAATGCGGTGGCGCCGCCGTGGATATTGACCTTTTCATGCGACAGCTTCAGTTCGACCATGGCAGCCATGGTGACGACGGCAAAGGCTTCGTTGATCTCGTACAGGTCGACGTCGTCGGCTTTCCAGCCGTTCTTGTCGAGCAGCTTGTTGATGGCGCCGACGGGAGCAGTGGTAAACCAGCCGGGTTCTTGCGCATGTTGAGTGTGACCCACGATACGCGCCAGGGGGGTGGCGCCCAGTTTCCTGGCGGTGGATTCGCGCATGAGCACCATGGCGGCGGCGCCGTCGGAAATGGAGGAGGCGTTGGCGGCGGTGACAGTGCCGTCTTTCTTGAAGGCAGGCTTGAGCGTGGGGATTTTCTCGGGCATGGCCTTGGCCGGTGCCTCGTCGCTGTCGATAACCGTATCGCCCTTGCGTCCGGCAATGGTGACCGGAGCGATCTCCCATTTGAAGCTGCCGTCTTCGGTGGCTGCACGGGCGCGACGCAGCGACTCGAGCGAGAACTCGTCTTGTTGCTCGCGGGTGAACGCGTACTTGTCGGCGCAGTCTTCGGCGAAGACACCCATGGCGGTGCCGCGCTGGTAGGCGTCTTCCAGGCCGTCCAGTGCCATGTGATCGTAGACCGTGGAGTGACCATAGCGATAGCCCTGACGACCGCGCAGCAGCAGGTAGGGTGCGTTGCTCATGCTTTCCTGGCCGCCGGCGACGACTACGTCGGCACTGCCTGCCAGCAGGATGTCGTGGCCGAACATGGCCGCCTTCAGGCCCGATCCGCAAACCTTGTGTATGGTGGTGCAACCTACGCCCAGCGGCAAGCCTGCGCCCAGGGCGGCCTGGCGTGCGGGCGCCTGGCCTTGGCCGGCTTGCAGCACGTTACCCATGATGACCTCGCTGACGGCGTCACCGGCAACACCGGCGCGTTCGATCGCGGCCTTGATGGCGATCGCGCCCAGTTCGTGGGCGGCCAGACCTGACAGACTGCCCATCATGGAGCCCATGGGGGTCCGGGCAACCGATACGATAACGATAGGATCAGACATGTTTTTCTCCTGAAAGATGTGTCTTGAAAGGGATGCTGTTGTGTGCGTTGCCGCTGCCTGACAGACGCCGGCTATTGTCGTAGGGGAAGATGTCTTCGATACGACCGTTGGCCGCTCGCTGGCGGCATGCCTGCCACCAGCTTGCGTCCAGCAGTTCGGCGTGGTACTTCATGAAAGCCGCCCGCACACGGGGGTCACCCAGTAAAAAGATTGAAAACTCTTCTGGAAATACATCGTTGGCACCCACCGGATACCAGGGTTCACCGGAAAGCTCGGCTTCGGGATATGGCGCCGGCGGGATGCGCCTGAAATTCATTTCAGTCATGCGTTGAATTTCATCGTAATCATAGAATACGACCCGGCCAAGACGTGTAACGCCGAAGTTCTTGAACAGCATGTCGCCTGGAAAGATATTGGCCGCCACCAGATCGCGTATGGCGTCGCCATAGCCCTTGACGGCGGTTTCCAGCACGGCATCAGAGGCTCTTGCCAGGTACAGGTTCAGCGGCGACATCCGCCGCTCGATGTAGACATGGCGCAAGACAATATCAGGGCCTGACTCATCAAGCAGGCTGGGGACCTGGCTGCGCAGTTCTTCCAGCAGGGCTTGTGAGAAGCGCTCGCGCGGCAAGGCCACTTGCGAGTATTCCCAGGTGTCCGCCATGCGCCCGACGCGGTCGTGCTTCTTGACCAGCAGGTACTTGCGCCTGACGGTCGCGTGGTCCATGCCCGGCTTGGCAATGCGATCACGGATCAGCTTGAATACATAAGGGTAGGACGGCAGGGTGAATACCGTCATGACCATGCCCTTGATGCCGGGGGCTATATCGAACTGGTCGTGCGAGTGTGCAAGATGCTGCAGGAAGTCGCGATAGAACAGCGTTTTGCCCTGTTTTTGCAGCCCTAGCGTCGTGTAGATTTCCGCCTTGGGTTTGCGTGGCAGCAGTGTGTTCAGGAAGTGGACGTAGGCCGCCGGCGCCTCCATGTCGACCAGGAAATAGGCACGGGTAAAGCTGAACAAAGTGCTCAGATCGTCGGATGTGTGCAGCAGGGCATCAAGGCGGGTATGGCCTGACGGTGTGTGCAGCAGCGCAATGGCAAACGGATAGATGCTGCCCTGGTTGATCAGGCGGCCAACGACGTAAGCCCCCTTGTTTCGAAAGAACAGCGAGTTCAGTACGTGCACCTGGCAATCGGGTGCAATGCGCCGACCGGAGTCTTTGGAGATCAGTCTGCGCAGCTGGTGGATGGCCAGCCGCAGCGCCTTGCGTGCGTCAGCCGGCAAGTCATTGAACGGTGCAGCCAGGCCAAAGTCGGCAATCATTTTGATCAGCGTCTTGTGCGGCCCTTCGGTTGCCGGGTAATAAACCCTGTACGACGGCACGGTGCTGTCCAGATATTCGGTAGACACGGCCGGGCGTACGAACAGGAAATCGTTATGGAAGTATTCGCGATGCAGTACGCGGCAGGAAACTGAATTGAAAAAGGTTTCGGCACATTCAGGCTGGCGATGGTCGGACAGCAGCGCCACGAAATGTGACTTCACGGCCAGCCAGAATGTTGTCTGGGCGTCAGTCAGATCTTTCAGGGCCGAGGCGTTTTCAGGGCTGGCGTCACTGCCCTTTAATGCGGTACCGAGCAGCGTGGCGCATTCGCGTACACGGGTGTCGTAGTATTCAATGCGTTCCTGGGCAAGTTGCTGAATACCGCGCCAGTTCCCCGACTCGTACAGCGATTTGGCGCGTTGCGCACCGTAGCGGAACAGCGAGTAATGACGATTGAAGCCATCGAGCATGGTGCGCGCCACAGCCCCAGGCGCCGGCCCCGAACGGGGTGCGGGCTCGATGTGCTGATGATCGGCGTTGTGGACCATGGCGCAGCCTTGCTCTTGTTGATCAGGCCGTTTCGTTGAATAGTTCGCGGCCGATCAGCATCCGGCGGATTTCGCTGGTGCCTGCCCCGATCTCGTACAGCTTGGCGTCGCGCCACAGGCGGCCGGTGGGGTATTCGTTGATATAGCCGTTGCCGCCCAGTATCTGTATGCCCTCGCCGGCCATCCAGGTGGCCTTTTCGGCGCAATAAAGAATGACGGCAGCGCAATCCTTGCGCACTTCCCGGACGTGCCCTGTGCCCAGACGGTCGAGGTTCTTGCCGACGGCATAGCAGAAGGCACGGCTTGCCTGCAGGGTGGTGTACAGATCGGCCACCTTGCCTTGTATAAGCTGGAACTCGCCTATGGCTTGTCCGAACTGCTTGCGATCGTGAATGTAGGGCACGACTACGTCCATGACGCCTTGCATGATGCCCAGCGGCCCGCCTGCCAGTACGGCACGTTCGTAGTCCAGCCCGCTCATGAGTACTTTTACGCCGCCATTCAGTTCACCCAGAATGTTGGCTTCGGGTACCTCGCAGTCCTGGAATACCAGTTCGCCCGTGTGGCTGCCGCGCATACCCAGTTTGTCGAGTTTTTGCGCGATGGAAAAGCCGGGGAAATCCTTTTCGATGATGAAGGCCGTGATGCCGCGCTGTTTGGCTTCGGGATCGGTCTTGGCATAAACGACCAGCGTATCGGCGTCGGGACCATTGGTGATCCACATTTTGTTGCCGTTAAGTACGTAGCGATCGCCTTTTTTCTCGGCCCGCAGTTTCATGCTGACGACATCGGAGCCTGCGCCGGGTTCGCTCATGGCAAGGGCGCCAACGTGCTCGCCGCTGATGAGCTTGGGCAGGTATTTCTGCTTTTGCGCTTCGGTGCCGTTGCGGTGTATTTGGTTAACGCACAAATTGGAGTGTGCGCCGTACGACAGGGCAACGGATGCGCTGGCGCGCGAGATTTCCTCCATGACTATCATATGGGCCAGGTAGCCCATATTGGTACCGCCGTACTCTTCGCTGACTGTCATGCCCAGCACGCCCAGGTCGCCAAATTTACGCCATAAATCCATGGGGAATTGGTCGCTGTGGTCGATTTCGGCTGCGCGCGGTGCGATTTCCGCCTGGGCGAAGTCGTGGACGGCATCGCGCAGCATGTCCAGGTCGGAGCCCAGGTCGAAGTTCAAGCCGGGAAGGTTCATTTCAATCTCCAGTACGGTGCTATGGGCACGGAGCGGCCTGAGCCATTCCGGCTGTATATCGTTGGCAGGTTAATACGCTTAACTTAGCAGAGTTTCTGCACAGTGAGATGAATAGTACGTTGACGTTTACGTAAACGTCAATTGGGGTTAACACGTTTCAATATGGCTTGTGCAGTGGCAATTACGTTGTCGTTGACTGTGATGCTGCCGTCGGTGAATAACAGCGAGCCGGTTGCGCGTACAACGCGCCCGCCGGCGACCAGCAGGTCACCTTCTTTGGCGGCGCCCAGAAAGCTGACATTGAGCTGTACCGTCACGCAGGGGATCTTGCCGGCATGTGACCAGCCCACGATGCTGAGGGCATGATCCATGAGCGCCGTGATGGTGCCCCCGTGCACGATATTGGCCTGATTCAGGTGATCTTTGCGTACGCGCAAGCCGTAAAGCCACTGATCATTCTGGCGTTTGCTGAGCAGCGGCCCCAGAGTGCCGATGAGGCCGGGAAGGGCGTGCTCGCGCCAGGGTGTGCCTTCGCCGGCTTCATTGGCGGAATTCATGCGGTCTGGTCTCCGGAATAGAGTTGGTTTGATGTGTAGCGGGCATGCTGCATGAGCTCCTGGATCATGGTGCTGGTTTGTTCCGGGTTCAGCTGATTGGCAATGCCGGCGGTGACGATGGTGTGGGTGATGCGTTGCCGGGTGTCGAGTACGGGTACGGCGATGATTGCGACCCCGGCGATATAGCTGCCGTTATCCACGCTGTAGCCATTGATGCGAGCCTGCTCGACCTCCTGTTGCCAGGTGGCCAGGGGGATGGGCTGCTGCCAGCGCAGGGATTTGAACTGTTGCGCAATTTCCTTGGGTGTGTGCTCGCTGTAGGCTGCGACCAGGCGGCCTGTTGCGCTGATAAGCCCCGGAAAGCGGCTGCCGACATCGACATGGAGCCGGAAAGGCAATTCCGAGCGTGACAAGGCCGTTACGACCATGTGATGCAGGTCGACGACTTCAACGCCTATGGCGGTCACACCCCATTTTTTCGAGATCAGGTCCAGCGCGGGCTGTACGACCTGGGCAAAGGAGTTGGTTTCCATCACGCTGCGTGCCAGCACCAGCATGCCGGTGCCCAGACGGTAGCGCTTGGAGGCACTGTCAAAGGCCAGCAGCTTTTCCGCCGTCAGCGCCCGGAGTATATGCAGGCAGGTGCTGGGAACCAGGCCCAGCGCGTCAGAAATGCTTTTGACGTTCATGGGCTCTTTGGTTTTGCCGAGCAGGCGCAATATGGCAACGGCGCGAGTGACGGCCGGGACGGGCCGTATACGTGGTGCGCTTTTGGTGGCTGTCTGGGGGCTGGGGTTGGCTGTCATGGAAATGCCTGAATAAGGAAGACTTTGATCATAACGGAGCAAAGCCTTCCTGGCATGCCCCTGCAGGCCGCTGTGGCCGGCAAGGCGCAGGGGCTTACTGGATCTTGATCCCGGCTTTTTCAATAACGGGAGCCCATTTTTTTCTTTCGGATTCGGTGAACTGCATCAGCTTTTCCGGTGTGCCGCCGCCGGCATCATAGCCAAGCTCGAGCAGGCGCTTGCGTGTTTCAGGCATGGATAGAAACTTCTGCAGCTCAAGGTTAAGTTTCATCACGATATCTTTTGGTGTGCCCTTGGGTGCGAACAGGGCATTCCACGCGAGCACCTCAAAGTTGTCGACCCCCTGGCTGGCAACCGTGGGAACGCCTGGAAGCAGATCGGTTTCCTTTTCGCTGGTAACGGCAATGGCTTTGAGTTTTCCTGCCGACAACTGTGCACGTGTGGCCGTGATGGTGTCGATGGACAAGGGAATTTCACCGCCTATCAGATTGGAGATGGACATGGACGAACCTTTGTAGGGTACGCCGAACAGCGGTGCGCCCGTTTGGTCTTTAAGCAGTTCGAAGACCAGCCGGGCGGTTGTGCTGGGCATGCCGATGTCGGCCGACCCGGGTGTTGTCCTGGCTGCATTCAGGATGTCGGGGATGGTATTGAATTTGGTGTCTGGTGTGGTCGAGATCACCATGGGAAAGGAGCCTACAAGAATAATGGGCTCGAAGTCCCTGACCGGATCGAAAGGCAGGGATGAATACAGGAATGAGTTCAGTACATGGGTGGCGTTGGTGCCCATGGTCAGGGTGTAGCCGTCGGGTTCGGCGCGCGCGGCGGCTTGCGTTCCAATGTTGCCGCCTGCCCCGCCACGGTTCTCGACAATAAAGGTCTGGCCCATGGCCTTGGTCAGGTAATCGGCGAAATAACGGGTGGCGATGTCGGTGCCCTGGCCTGCCTGATAGGCCACGATGATCTTGACCGGTTTTTCGGGGTAGCTGGATGCCAGTGCGGAACTGGCGGCGGCTACCGTCACGGTGAGCAGTGCGGCCAGCGCTTTGAGTTTATTCATGGTTTGTCTCCTTGGTGTTTTGGTGAGGTACCGCGGTGATGAATACTTGTTGAGTCAGTTTTTTTTCTGGCTACGGTGGGCGATCTGTTCTTTTATTTGTGTATCGTGCTCGCCGAACAAGGGGGGCGGAGCACCGGTGTCCGGCGGTGTTCCGCAAAGCTTGACGGGGCTGCCCAGGCCACGATATTCAGCATGTTCAACAACCATGTTGCGATGTCTGGCGTGGCTTTGCTGCAGCGCTTCGGGCACGGTATTGACCGGCCCAACCGGCACGCCGCGCTGCATCAGTTGTGTGCACAGGTCTTCCCGGGTCCACGACGCAAAAGTGCTTTCAATTTCGCGGTGCAGGGCTTCCCTGTTTTCCAGGCGGCTGGCATTCGAGGCAAACTGCGAATGAGCCAGGAGATCCTGGCGGTCTATACAAACGCAAAGCTTCTTGAACTGTGCGTCATTCAATATGCCCAGGAACACACTGCCGTCTTTGGCCTTGAAGCTGTCGTAGGGGGCGATGTTGGGGTGTGCGCTGCCAAGTCGCTTGGGCGGCACACCTGAATACATCCAGTTGATGGCCTGGGGTACGAGCAGGCTGAGCGCGGCATCGAAAAGCACAGCCTCTACGCGCTGGCCCTTACCGGACGCGGCCCGTGAGTACAGTGCCATCAATATGCCGGAAAACGCTGTGTAGCCTGTCAGGTGATCAACGATGGGCACGCCTATTTTAGTGGGGCCGGAATCTGGTGTTCCGTTGATGCTCATGAGGCCGCACATGGCCTGCAGCACGGCGTCGTAGCCGGGCAGGCCGCCCAAAGGCCCTGTCGCGCCAAAGCCGCTGATGCTGCATTGAATCAGTCGGGGAAAGCGTACCTGCAATTGTTCTTCATAGCTCAGGCCCCATTTCTCCATGGTGCCGGGCAGAAAGTTTTCCACCAGCACATCGGCATCTTCCAGCAAGGCAAACAGTTCAAGCCGGTCTTGCTCTTTGGTAAGGTCAAGCACCATGCCGCGCTTGCCGCGATTGAGGGCCGAGTAGTAGGCCGCATTGCCGTTAGTATCGAAGGGTGGCCCCAGCAGCCGGGACTCGTCGCCGAAAGGGGGTTCGATCTTGATTACGTCGGCGCCGTGGTCGGCAAGCATCTGTGTGCATAGCGGGCCGGCCAGTACACGGGAAAGATCCACGACGCGCACGCCGGCAAGCGCACCTTTGCGCTCGGACGGCTCAGCCCAGGGGCTGGATGAAGAAGTGTTGCTATCCATGTTCATGCAAATGGATTCCATGGGTTGCGCGCGGGCCGAAGGCCCGCATGGTGGCTGATGGCGGGTGTGTACCCGCCGGCAACCTTAAGCCTTGGAGGGAAGCTCCACGATGCCGCTGCCTACGACCGACAGTTCGTCATCCTGGTTGCGTCCTTCCTGTTCGATCTCGACCAGGAACTTGCCGTCTTCCTGGAACTTGCGCACTACCTTGCCCTTGATGAACAGCATGTCGCCTTCGGGGTTGTGGCGGCGAACTTTGCAGTGTGCCTTGCGCAGGAAGCCGTCATCGCCCATCCAGTTGGTCAGTTGGTGCGTCAGCCACGAGGTGCGCTCGGGACCGTAATCATAGGCGCCGGGGGCGCCCACTTCGAGGGCGAAATCTTCTTCCCAGTGCACGCGCTCGGGCACGTCGGGAATACCAAACCGATTCTTGATGCCCACGCCGGGATGGGCGTCGATCAATTGCCATGCCAGCTTGTTGGCACGAATGTACAGGCCACCCCAACCTTGAGCGTAGGCAATAAAGCCTGTGACCGTCATGGGGCCCTTGAACAGGGTAGGCAGCTCTTCGCCTTCCTGCACATCTTCCCAATAGCGCGGCACATTGCCGCGGATCTCTTCCTGGGCGTACAGCTTGTAGGCTTCCTGCAACTCTTCGTCGGTATAGCGACGCGGTTCGCGGCTTCTCACTTCCTTGTACTTGGTGCCCTGCTCGCGGGCGTGGTCACGTTCGGTACGGAAGCACCAGCTGTCGGCTTCCGCGACCTTGTCGCCGTCCTGGTTGAAAAAGTCGACATGGTAGGTTTGCTGAACGGCGCGGCCGGCAAAACGTGTTTCATGCGGCACCAGCGATTTCAGGTAGGCCTCGGTGTGGATTTCATCGTTGCGTTTCACAGGTTTGTGCCAGGTCCAGTCGGCACCTGACCACATGGCATGCACGCCAGGCAGGCCGCCAACATAGCCCGACACAATGCGGCTGGTGGCGAACAGGAAGCTGGGCAGGGCGATGATGCCGCCGTATTTGGTTTGCGCTGCGTAGGCGGGATCGCACCACAGCGGGTTGTCGTCGCCGATGCCGTGGGCATAGTGACGGATATTGTCGCGGGTGGCCTCGTAGCACCATGGCTCGGCGGTGTTGCCGATCTTGACGCCTATGCGGCGGCTCAGGTCTTCAAGGTCGTGGTCGGTAATTTTGGGAAAGGAACGTGCGATAGTGTCCATGTTTGGCTCCGGGTTTATTGTGTGACGTGTTCTTGTTCGGCTTGACTGGCCAGGGCTGCTTCCTGCTCGCGCAGTTTCTTGCGATGGATCTTGCCTGCAGGTGTTTTGGGTAGTTCGGCGGGAAAGGCGACATGCCTGGGGTACTCGTGCTGGCTAAGCTGGCCGCGCACAAAATCCTGAATTTCAGTCGTGAAAGTTTCGCTGGCTGGACGTGTGCTGATCACGAAAGCCTTGACGACCTGTCCGCGCAAGGCGTCGGGTACGCCGATGACGGCGGCTTCCTGGATATCGGGATGTTTGAGCAGCGTGTCTTCGATTTCCACAGCGCTCATGGTCCAGCCTGCGGAAATGATGACGTCGTCTGCGCGTCCGGCGTGGTAGAAGTAGCCGTCTTCGTCGATGCGGCCCAGGTCTTTCGTGGCAACCCATTCGTTGCGTCGCATGACTTTCATCTCGCCGATAACATTGGGCGGGCACGGACGCCCTTCAGCGTCTTGCACTTCCACGATACCTCCGGGTATAGGCTTGCCCAGCGAGCCATGCTTGACCGGGAAATCGGAAGCGCCTGGGTAAGACACCAGGATCACACCGATTTCGGTGGTGCCGTACATGCTGCAGATCGGGGTATTGAACAGCTTCTGGATAAAGGTTTCCGTTGAGCTGTCCAGAGGCTCGCCAGTGAACGACAGCTTTTCGAAGTAATAGGTGTGGTCACTGACTTCCGGGCTGTTGCGCATCATGCGATAGTGGGTGGCTGCTGCCGACATATTCGTGAACTTGTGTGCGCTCAGGGCCTGAAGCAGGCGTGTGGCGTTGAATCGGCCTGCGAAGGCACCGATGCTCAGACCCAGGGCCAGGGGAGCCAGGGTGCCGTGCCACAGGCCGTGCCCCCATGCCGGCGAAGATGGGCAGAAGAATTTGTCGCCCGGGCGCAGGCCGGTGCCATACAAGGCCGCCACCATCAGGGTGACCACTGCCTTGTGGGTGTGCTTGATGGCGTCGGGCAGTTCGCGGGTGGTACCCGACGTGTATTGGAAGATGGCCAGATCAGAGGCGCGTGTGCATGCCTTGAAGCTGGCGGGAAACTGGGCCAGGCTTGCCAGGAAGTCGCTGTCTATGACCTTGACGCCGACGTCGTCCAGGCTGCTGGCCAGTTCGGCCTTTGCATGATTGGTGAGCAACAGTTTGGGGCGGCAGTCCTGAATGCGCAGGCGCATGGCGTCGGGACCGAACAGCGTGAACATGGGCACAGCAATGGCGCCGGTCTTTATGACGCCGAACAGGGCGGCATAAAACGCCTTGGAAGGTTCGAGCATGATGGCGACCCGGTCACCCGGGACAACCCCCTGGGCCAGCAGGTAATGCGCGAAGCGCGAGGACTCTTCAGATATTTCACGAAAGGTCAGGATTTCATCCTGGCCGTCGGCGTGGACCACTGTAATTGCCACGCGCCCGGCGTCGGTGGCGTGGCGGTCTATGCATTCGTGTGCAATGTTCAACTCTTCGACGTCGCCATCGAATAGCGCCCAGAGCTGTTGTGGATCCCAATGCTGCTGGGCGTCGGCATACGTGGTGTAGTCCGTGAGTTTTTTCATTTTGATCACCGCAATGTTTCGGATGGCTTAACTTTATCGGCACCTTTTGAAATTGTCAAATACATTATTGAATTGTATATATACAATTAATTGGAATGGGGGCTTTCGGCGGCATGCGCGCGCACGCAGCAGGCAAAGGCCTTGCGGTACCTTGGCCTGCAACAGGGGTCATGGAAAAAGGGGAGGCGCGCGAAGAAGAGGAAAGTGGTGGTTTCCGGCGTGCGCGTGCGCCGGGCAAAGGCAAAAAATCTAGAGATTCTGCGGATGCTGGGCCAGCAGGCGTTCGCAGCTTTTTTGTTGCTTGTCTATGGCCTGCAAGGTTTCGTCCAGGTCCAGTCGCTGCTGCTCCAGCACCTTCCGGTGCTTGTCCAGGACTTCCAGGTAATGGTGCAACTGGGCAACGGTCTGCCCGGGGCCATCGTACATATTGATCAGGCTAAGGATTTCGGTCAGCTGAAAACCCAGGCGCTTGCCCCGCAGGGCCAGCTTCAGGCGGGTCCGGTCGCGCGCGTGGTAGACACGATTGCGGCCATCGCGAGTAGGGCTGACAATGCCCTGATCCTCGTAGTAGCGAATGGTACGTGGGGTAATGGAGAACTCCTGCGCCAGTTCGGAAATGGTCCAGGTGGTACGGTTCATGATGACAGCTGCCGTTTACGTTAACGTAAATTATGATGCCATAATATGACGCATCAAGCACAATAAAGATGGCGCACCCGGATATTCCGGGACCGTACGTTATGGCAGGAGAGCACATGAATCCGAACGAGCAGAAACTGGAGTATCCCTGGGGTGAGCAATTGGCCGAGCCCGGCAGCAGCATGGCGCTTGCCGATGGCCTGCGCTGGGTGCGCCTGCCGCTGCCGTTTGCCCTGGACCATATCAATGTGTGGCTGCTGCGCGACCAGATTGATGGCCGCGACGGCTGGACCATCGTTGATTGCGGTGTCTGCCGGGATGAAGTCAAGGATCAATGGAGCCAGGTCTTTGAAAATTCGCTGGAAGGCCTGCCGGTGCTGCGTGTCATCGTCACACATATGCATCCCGACCATGTGGGCCTGGCGCATTGGCTGTGCGAGCGCTGGAACGCCCCACTATGGATGACGATGACTGATTTTGCCGTGGCCAGATTGTGGTCGATGCAGCCGGTTGATGGTGTGGCACCGGGCGGCCCTAACGGGCAGTCGGCGGTTGATCATTTTGCGCGGCACGGCCTGACCGATCCGCAGGCGCAGGACGGCATACGCGCTCGCGCAGGCTATTACCCCAGCCTGGTGCCCGAGGTACCGGCAAGCTTTACACGTATCATGCACGGGCAAAACGTGACCATAGGCGGGCGTGAATGGCGCATTATCGTGGGGTATGGGCATGCACCTGAACATGCGTCGCTGTATTGCGATACCTTGCGCGTGCTGATTTCGGGCGACATGGTGCTGCCACGCATATCCACCAACGTCAGTGTTTTTGACTACGAGCCCGACTCCAACCCTCTTCCCTTGTACCTGAACTCGTTGCGCCGCTACGATGGTCTGCCCGAAGATACGCTGGTGCTGCCTTCACACGGCAAGCCGTTCAAGGGGCTGCACGAGCGCATTGCCCAGCAGCATGCCCATCATGCCGAACGTCTGGAAGAAGTCCTGTCGGCCTGCACTGAACCGCAAAGCACCACCGACATTGTGCCCATCATGTTCAGGCGCAAGCTCGATCTGCATCAGCTGACCTTTGCAATGGGTGAAGCGCTGGCGCATTTGCATGCCTTGTATTTCGAGGGTCGGCTGACGCGCACGACGGGCAGCGACGGCATCGTTCGATTCCAGCGCAAATAGCAACGTGCCTTAGCGGTTCGATAGAGCCAGCTTGATGGCCAGGCCCACGAACACGATGCCGGCAAAGCGGTTCAACAGGCGCTGCAACGTGTGCGATTTTTGCAGGCGCTCGCCCAGCGTTCCTGAAAACCATGCCAGTGCGCCAAAGACCAGCAAGGTGGCCAGCATGAACAAGGCGCCCAGGCTAAGGGTCTGCAGCGCGACTGACCCGCGCGCGGGCGAGGTGAACTGCGGCAGGAAGGCCAGGAAAAACAGCGATACCTTTGGGTTGGTCAGGTTCATGATGATGCCGCGCCGAAACAAGGTGCCGGTTGCCAGCCTGGGTGCGCGGCTGGTGCTCTCGTGCGTGTGAGAGGGCGCGCGCAATGCGCCCCAGGCCAGATACAACAGATATACGGCGCCGGCCAGTTTCAGCACGGTGAAGGCGGTTTCAGACGCAGCAAAGATTGCTGCCAGCCCCACGGCAACTGCCAGCGTATGACCGATCAGGCCGGTGCACAGGCCCAGTACGACCACCAGCCCCGACCGGCGTCCCCACATGGCAGATTGCATCAGCACGAACAGATTGTCGGGCCCGGGCGCCAACGCCAGCAGCACTGCAATGCCAAAAAAAGAGAGGGCCAGATCGTAGGTCAGCATAATGTTCAAAAACCAGAGGTTGAGTCTAAGGGCAAACGGTACTGCAGGGAATATGGCGACACGCTGGCTTACTATCCTTTATCATCGGTGTGACGCCACGATTGCGGGCGCCACCCCGATGCCAACCATTCTAAACCGATAACTCCATGGCCCAACCTACGACTACCCATCTGGACACCCAGCTGCAACATGCAGGCACCGCTCCTTTTGATCCCGTTCAGGGCGCCGCACCTGTTGCCCTGCCTTCCATGCGTACCAGCACTGTGCGTTTCCAGAATCTCGATGCGCTGGACAAGGCCCAGGCCGACAAGGCCAAGGGTGAACGCAGCGTAACTTATGGCCGTGTGGGCATGGATACTCATGCGGCCCTGGAAGAGGTGTTTTGCAAGCTGGAAGGTGGTGAGCGTGCGTTCCTGGCATCGTCAGGCCTGGGTGCCATTACTCTGGCATTGTTCAGCGTGCTCAACAGTGGCGACCATGTCATTGTGGCCGATTGCGCTTATGGTCCGGTGCGCTACCTCGACAAAACCGTGCTGGGTCGCATGAATATCCAGGTCAGCTACAGCCGCGCTGCGGTGGCCGACCTGGCCGATCAGCTGCGCCCAAATACGCGTGTGCTGTATGTGGAATCGCCGGGCTCGCTGTTGTTTGAAATGCTGGATATGCCGGCCCTGGCAAAATTTGCCCGCGAGCACAATCTGATACTGGTTACCGACAACACCTGGGGTTCGGGCTATGTGTATCGTCCGCTGGACCTTGGGGCCGATATTTCCGTGGTGGCCGGCACCAAATACGTGGGTGGCCATTCCGATCTTATGCTGGGTGCCGTGGTGGCGAAAGACCCCGGCCTGATCCGGCAACTTAACGACACGCACTATGCCATGGGTTATTCCATCAGTGCCGATGACGCCTGGCTGGCAATACGCGGCGTACGCACTTTGCCCCTGCGTATGCGGCAGACGGCGGAACATGCCATGGAAATCTGCCGCTTCCTGGCCAGTCGTGCCGAAGTGGCCCGTATTTATCACCCGGCCTGGCCCGATGACCCGGGTCATGCCATCTGGCAACGTGACTGCACGGGTTCCAATGGCATGCTGTCCGTTGAGCTCAAGCTTGACAACGCGGCAGCCCGACGCTTTGTCGACAGCCTGACGCTGTTCGGCATAGGTTTTTCGTGGGGGGGCTTCGAGAGCCTGGTGCAGCTGGTCGATCATGCCTCACTGCGTTCGCATGGTTATTGGCCGGCCAATGACCATGCGATTGTACGTTTGCATATCGGACTGGAATCGCCCCAGGACCTGATCGCCGATATGACGCAGGCCCTGGAGCAGGCCGCCGGGGCCTGAAGGGGGCCGCGAGGCCAGTACATGAACGGCGCCCTGAGCAGGCGCCGTTTGTTTATTTATTGATTTGTTCGAGCAGGCGCTGTGCTTCGGCGATAGTGCCTTCGTAGCTGTTGGCCAGCGTAGGCGAGGTCACATAACGACCGCCCACGGCGATGCTGGGTGTACCGTCTATGGAATAGAGTTTGGCCAGTTCATTGGCGCGCGATACCTTGGACATGACGCCGAACGAATTGAAGACGTCTTCAAATGCCTTGCGATCGAGACCCTGATCGACGGCCCATTCAGTAATGGCCTTGGCGTCGTAGATGCGCTTGCGTTCAGTGTGGATGGTCTTGAATACGGCTTGGTGCAGATCCAGTCGGCCCATGCTTTCGAGTGAATAGTACAGTTTCTGCAGATCGGTCATGCTGGCATTGAAGGCCACCGGAACCGGCTTCAGCACTACATTGTCGGGAAAGGTTTTGGCCCATTCGCGCACCATGGGTTCGATCGTATTGCAGTGCGGGCAGGTATAGGCAAAGAACTCCAGCACTTCTATCTTGCCGGTGGTATCGGACGGCTGGGCCGGTTCGACGGTGACGTAGCGTTCTGCCGCTACTGCGCCCGACAAGGGGGCAAAAAAGGCTCCCGCACTAAGGGCGGCGATGGCAAAAGTGCGAAACAGCAAATTTTTCAGCGACATATTCGTTTCCAGAATAGATAAAAACAATAAGACAGCAGCCGGCTTAACAAGTTCTGGGGCTGACCATTATGGGCGCACCACCGTAGATTCTATTTTTTCCTGACCCAGCAGGGCCCTTGAACGGTTCATTTCGTCTATGCCCTTGAAGGGACCTACACGCACGCGGTTGATGGGGCTGCCGTTGCTTTGGCCTTTTTGTACCTCGACGGGCAGGCCCAACAGCAGTATGCGCGCCTTGACGGATTCGGCATCCTCTGCGGAACGGAAGGCGCCCGCCTGCAGATAGTAAGTGGTTTGCGTGTTGGCTGGTGCCTCGGTGCCGGGCACGCGCGTGGGTGCCGCTGCAGCAGCCTGCGGCGGTGCCGGAGTGTCGACCTTGGAAAGGCTGGCGATCAGGTTGTCCAGACTGCCTTTCTCGGGCGGCGTGTCATTGCCGGCCTGGCCGGGCAACGGTGACGGCGACGTTATGGTGGGGCCGGTCGGAGCCACTCCGGCTGGCGAGTCCTTCCCATACAGGCCCAGATTGGGATCGGGGGCATTGCGCACATCGGGCAGCAAGGTCTGGGCCGGATCGCGACTGGCTTTGTCGACGAAAGGCATGGGTACCTGGGTGACGAACAGGGCCACGGCCACCGCGGCGGCCAGACCGAAAATCAGGCCGATGAGGATGCCGAACAATGTGCTGCCGGACTTGGCTTTTGTTGATTTGCTGCGAGTACGAGCCATAGGTGCGCGTTACATCCTTTCAGGGGCAGAAACCCCCAGCAATTCGAGTCCGTTGGCAATGACATGGCCAGTGGCTTGAGCCAATCGCAGGCGTGCAAGCTTGAGCTCGCTGTCATCGACCAACACCCGTTCGGCGTTATACCACGCGTGGAAATCAGCGGCGCAGTCGCGCAGCCAGAATGCCAGATGATGCGGGGCAAGCTCTTGTGTGGCCTGTGCAAGCGTGCTGCCGTATTCGGACAAGCGTTGCAGCAGGGCGAACTCGGTGGCGGCGGTCAGCTTGCCGACGTCTGCCAACGGAACCTGCGCGGCCAATTCAGCCGACTGGGCCAGCATCGAGCAAATGCGTGCGTGGGCGTACTGAATATAGTACACCGGGTTTTCTTCGCTTTTCGAGAGGGCCAGATCAATGTCGAATACAAATTCGGAATCGGCACGGCGCTGGCTCAGGAAGTAGCGCACCGCGTCCTGGCCCACCCAGTCGATCAGGTCGCGCATGGTGACATAGCTGCCCGCACGTTTCGAGATCTTGACCTCGGCGCCGTTGCGCACCACCTTCACCATTTTATGCAGCACATAGGCCGGGAATTCTTTGGGGATACCCAGATTCAGGCCTTGCAGGCCGGCGCGCACGCGGGCAATGGTGCCGTGGTGGTCGGAGCCCTGGATATTGATGGCATGATGAAAGCCGCGTTCCCATTTGGCCACGTGGTAGGCGACATCGGGCACGAAATAGGTGTAGCCGCCTTCGGACTTGCGCATGACGCGGTCCTTGTCGTCGCCGGTATTCAGCTCGGTCGTGCGCAACCAGAGCGCACCCTCGCTTTCGTAGGTGTGGCCGCCAGCAATCAGTGCCTGAACGGTCTGCTCGACGCGGCCCGAGGTATAGAGCGAGCTTTCAAGATAATAGTTGTCGAACTTCAGGCCGAATGCCTGCAGGTCGAGATCTTGTTCGCGGCGCAGGTAGGCGACCGCGAATATCCGGATATCTTCCAGGCTGTCGATGTTGCCGGTAGCGGTTACCGCTACACCGTCGGTGCCGGTGACGGTTGCCCCGGCCTGAAAGTCGCGGGCGATGTCCACGATGTAGTCGCCCTTGTAGCCATCGGTGGGAAAGTCGGCGGCGTCGGGCTCGATGCCACGCGCGCGGGCCTGTACGCTGATGGCCAGATTTTCGATCTGATTGCCGGCATCGTTGTAATAAAACTCGCGCGTGACTGCGTAGCCTTGCGAAGTGAACAGGCGGCAGATGGAGTCACCCAGCGCGGCCTGGCGCGAGTGACCTACGTGCAGCGGGCCGGTTGGGTTGGCCGAAACGAACTCAACCATCAGTTTTTGCCCGTTGGCGGGCAGGTGCCCGTAGCGCGCACCTTCCTGGGTGATCTGGTCAAGCACGGCGTGCCGGGCGGCAGTGGCCAGGCGGAAATTGATAAAGCCCGGGCCGGCAATTTCTGCAGAGGCTATCAAGGCCTGGGTGGCCGGTTCGGCTTGCAGTGCCTCGACAATCTGCTGGGCCAGCTCGCGCGGATTGCGCCGGGCTGGTTTGGCCAGTTGCATGGCGATATTGCAGGCAATGTCGCCGTGGGCAGCGATCTTGGGCCGCTCAAGCATCACGGTGGCGGAGGCCTCGGGCACGATGGTGCTGACGGCGGCCTGGATAAGCGAAATAAGCTGTTGTTGTTGCCCTGGAAGCATAAGATGGATCTGTATTCAAAAAGACGAGAGCCGCGGCGCAAGAGAAACCGTGGCCGGAGATAGCGTTTGCGCGGGCGCGAAGAAGGTATAAATGATAGCGTGATTTGCGGCTGCCTGCCTTGGCGGAGGCTGCCGGGCTGCCTCAACCGGGCGGAGCCTGCCAGCCCAGCTCGTCTTGCAGCCACAGGGCATAGCCGGTCATGTCAACGGTGCCGACCCGGGAACCGGCGGTGCTGCGCCAATCGGGAAGCCGTGTAATCAGGGACTCGGCGCTGTTGCGCCGCTCGTGCCCGAGTGCGGGATGATAGTCCTGGTAGTTGTGGGTGGTGTCGCCATGAGCGTCGATTACGCGGCGGTCACCGTCTTGTACCGAGCGCAGCAAGGCGGGACGCTCGTCGTGCAGGGCGGGGATGGTGATTAGCCGGTCGGCCGGGTTGGACAGATCGAAGCGCAGGTTGGCGGCACGTGCCTGCCACAGCATCCAGTTCAGGGCTACATCGGCCAGATCGCCTTCGGGGGCGGCCGGTTCGACGGTGTGCAGTACGCCCCCGCCTATGTCTGAATGAGCGCCGATAAAGGGCGCCTCGATGACATTGCCGCCAGACTCTGCGCTGCTCAGGGGAAAGGCCCAGCGTCGTTCATGCAGGGCCACCGCATGGGCCACCCATTGCCAGCTGGCGGCAATGGTCAGGTCGTAGTTGGCATTACGGCTGCCGGCCAGGCCGAATTGGGCGACGGTATCGAAAAGGCCCATGAAGCGCAGATCCACGCAGGCCGCAATCGACCCGCGCTGCGAGTCATGGTACGAGAACAGATTGCCGCGCGTGTGCTGGTTAACAAGGTTGCCAAAGTGCCTGGCCAGCGCAGCACCGCGCGAGTACCCGATGATGTCTATGGGTGTGTATTCGGTCAGCCGCCCGGGCTTGCTGAGCTCATTCAGCAACGACTGCCACTGATTTTCGATGATTTGCCCTGCCTGACTGGCCGTGACGGCGTCCCAATCGATATACATGGAATTGCCCGGTCCCGAGTGATAGTGGGCGGGACCATCAAGATAGCCCTGGCTCAGTTTCCAGACATTGCTGTGGGTGGAGGGACTGTGTCGTGTGCCGTCGAAGGCAAACAGCAAAAGACCCAGGGGGTCGATATGGCGACGTGGCTGTTGTGCCGCGTAGCCCAGAGCCTGGGTTCCCGGCAAGGGCCCCAGCGGGTCGGGTTCAAGGTACTGACCCAGCCACGGATGATAGGTGCGCAGGATATTGTCGTGCCAGCCCGTCTCGGCATCGAACACCTGGCCGGGCAGACGCAGATCGAGGTTCAGATCACCCGCCACGCGCAAGGCAGTGCCGCCAGGGTAATAGCTGGCCAGCCAGCGTATGCGCTGCTCTTGGTCGGTGATCAGGCGGGGCGCGCCCACCAGGTCGGTATGCACGGCATAGAGCTGACCCGGTTCTGTCCGGGCATCGCCCTGCGCAGCGTCGGGATAGATAATCAGGCCAACGACAGTATGGCCGGCACGTATATAGCGACGGCTTACCCGGAAAGGGCTGTTGTCGGCCGGCGTTTGTTCTGTGGCATGCCGACGTTCCGCCACAAGTTGGTTGTGCAGGTAAAAGTAGTCGGTGTACGCCCCGGCGCTGACCTTGCTGATGCGTTGGCCATAGGCATTGTGGGTATAGCGCGCAATGGACCGGCCGGCCTGGTCGGAGACCCGTTCCAGGCGGCGTTGTGGCCCGTAGTGCAGGCGATGGTTGGCGATGCGGGTGGGCAGGCCCGAAGTATCGCGCGTGATGGCCGGCTTGTGTGTCTGGCCATTGTGACGCAGGGCTGCGAGTGAGCCGTCGGGATACCAGGCCTGCCACAGGTGGTGCTGCAAGCCGGCTGCCTGGGCGGCATCGGCAGATGGCCGGTGCTGGCCGTCTGCGCCAATGAGCCTGCCCTGGGTGTCGTAAGCATAACGCCAGGTTTCGTGGTGGTTCAGGCTGGGTACTGCAATGTTTTCCTGCTGCACCAGACCTTGCTGGTTGTAATGCTGAATCAATGTAAGCAGTGCCGGTTGGCGGACGGCGCCCAGCCTTAGCTGCGCGGTTTGCCCTTGCGCATTGGCCTGCGTGGTCAGGTGCAGCCCATTGCCGTAGCGATAGCCGGCTACCCCGGGGCTGCTGCCGATGACTTCGTGGGTTTTACCCCGAGCGTCATGCCACTGGATGGTACTGAGGCGGCCCGTTGCGCCCCATTGGTAAGACAGCGAGCCCCCTTCGGGCAGATGATGGCGCACCAGTCTGTGTTGGTTGTCGTATTCGAAGGATTCGGTATAGCGCAAGGACAGACCGGGCAGGGCGGACGAGCGTATGACCTGGCGTTGGCTGAGGCGGTTCAGCGCGTCGTAGCTTCGTGTTTCAGATGCGTGCTGATGCTGGATCTGCCTGAGCAGGTTCCCGTGCCATTTGAGTCGTGTGATGTGTAATGCACCAGGGTGGCTGGCCGTGATGGTGAGCGGACGGCCCTGGGCGTCATACTGATAATCGTGCGTATCGCCATTCTGAAAGCGGCGCTGCATGGGCAGGCGACGAGGGTTGTACAGCATGTGTTCCGTACCGGTCAGGGATGAATGCCAGGACTGGCGCAGGCCGTGCTCGGGATGATGCAGCACCAGACCGGGCCAGCCTGGTGCCCACGGGTATATGGCGGTGAGCCGGCCGGTAGCGTTGCGTTGTATGCGTGTGCCGTTGATATGCATCAGACGACCCCGTGCATCGTATTCAGCGGCGCTGCCTGGTGCAGGACAGGCTGGACACCAGGCGCCACTGACCTGGGTGAGCACGTGGCGATCATGCGCGACGGCGGTATGAAAGCGGGTGGTCTGCCCGCTGGCGTTGGTGACGATAGTCAGGCCGCTTTGGTTGATCCCGGCCTGGCGGGGATAACTCAGGTGCAGCTTGCCTGCCTGGCTGTCTGGCGGACCGGCGATGGACAGAATGGCGCGGCTTTGGCTGTCGTAAGCCCACGTGCGCATGCGTTGCCATACCGATTTGTTTGCGCTGCCGATGGTGATGCCGGTAAGGGCATAAGGGTTGCCTGATTGCAGCCTGGCTTCATACAGATATTGCTTTTGCATGCCGTCGGGGCGGATGACACCGGTCAGGCGCAGCTGGGAATGCGCCGGATCGGCATGGGTGCCGGCGCTTTCGTAAACGTAGTCGAACTGCCCCAGTGGGGTGGATACCCGGTCCAGGTAAGCCTGGCCCGCATGGACGCGATAGCTGAACTGCAGCTGGCCGCCCTGGTCGCTTTGGATGCGTTCCAGGGAGTGGTTCAGCGGCCCGTCTTGCTGCTTGCGTATCAGGCGCAGGGCAGTGCCGTCTGTTGCGGTGATATGCGTTAGAAAACCTTGTGCATTGAATCGCAGCTTACGCCCGTTGGGCCAGGACCAGATCCATTCATGACCGTGTGCAGTGAGCGTGCCATACGCATTGGCAACGGGCTTGCCCTGTAAGCCGGCATACTGGATGCGGCTGCCGTCGGCCTGCACGATCTGCCAGGTTCCGCCGGCATGAAACAGACGCGTGTCGTACGACAAGGACCAGCCTTGGCCCAGTATGGATGCGCGCCGGTCCAGCGCGTTGTAGTGCCGCACGAGTTCAAGACCGGGGAATTGAGGGTGTGCCGGAAGATCTGTTTCCTGCTGGTACTTGTTGCCGGTGGCCAGGTGTATGGGATTGCCGACCCCGAGATTGAACCCTGGCTCGGTCTGTCCGGCCGCAGCAACGCCGCCGGTGGCACAGGGTGCGCCCAGCGCCGGGGGGCTGCAAGTGCCTTGTGCGTGTGCAGGGCCGGCAAGCGCTGCGACCAGCAAGATGAAATACCGTGTGAAATAAGGCTGACCTGACATGGCGTGTCCCGGCAAGATGAACACGCTTATCTTGCTGCTTGGCAGCTTTCTGAAGATAGAGTAGTGTATGGATGTGTCTATTGAGGGAAACTGCAATGCTTATAGTCTTTCACTCTAAAGCGGCTGCCGAAGTGTTGATGTTTGCGCATCATGCGCTGCCTATCCTCAAGGCGGCCGGCAAGCCCTACACTGATACCCTTCCTGAAAGGGGCGTCATCACTCGCGATCAGCTCGATGCTGCCATCAAAGGTATAGAACAGGCCATCTCGCTCAATACCGAAGACGAATACCCCGACGACGCTGACGATAACGACTCGAAAAAACATCCCATTTCCGAGCCTGTCAGCTTCCGCCGCCGTGCTTTCCCCCTGCTGGCCATGTTGCGTCTGTCGCGCGATCACGACGCCGATGTTATCTGGGAGCCGGCGCCGTCGTGGTAAAACAGGCGTCTGTCTTTACAAGCCATAGGGGGCTTTATGCGTAGTGCGGTAGAAATTATCTTCAACAGCCGGCAATCGTTGGAAGCCAGCGTCGATGTCGAGCCTGACAATGCCGGGTCACAGGCTTCGCGCGAGTGGTTCGACGCAACCTGGGTTCGGCTCGGTTGCGAGCCCTTGCGACCCAGTGGCAAGATTCTGCTGCTCGATAAAATTCTGGGCGTTGCCGATGCGCTTGGCCATGCCCAGTTGCAGGAAAATCCCCAGATGCTTCAGGAATTTGCCAGCCATACCGCCCTGGCGTTGCAAAAGCCCCGCATAACCGTCGACCTGCCTGGTCTGGTGGTCGGGTTTTAGGCTCGGCGGCTGGTAGCTGGCTTGCGTTTTGCGGGCCAGTGTCCGCCCAGAGTCAGCGTGGCTTGTTCGGCTGCCTGCAGCGCCATGCGCGACATCTTCTTGATCGCGGCGGCGGTGAAACGCTCTTTGGGACCCGAAAGCGAAATGGCGCCGCAAAACTCGTTGCCTGGCCCAAACACGGGGCTGGCCACCGCTGCGCAGTTCGGATCGCGTTCTCCCATGGACAGCGTCAGCAGATCATCTTCAGGCGCCGGAGCGACGCCCTGGCTGTGCCACACAATCAGTTTTCCTGCTGCACCTCTGTCCAGGGGCAGAAGGTCGCCCACACGTATGCTGTCCAGCGTTGAATGATGTGAGTCTACGCGCAGCAGGCAAATGCGCGATTGCGCGTCGTGATAAGTATGGAAAGAGGCGCTTTCACTACCCTTCTCGACCATGCCATGCAGCAAAGGTTGCACAACTTCGGACAGGTGGTAGGCATCTTCGTAGCACCGTCCCAACTGATGAGCATAAGAGCCCAGTGCGTAACGGCCATCGTTGCGCCGAACAACCAGCGAAGCCCTTTCCAGCGATGCGATCAGGCGCAGCAGCGTGCTTTTGTAAAAGCCGGTGGCGCGCGATAAATCGGCCAGGGTGATTGGTTCGCCACGTTGCGCAATGACATCGACAATGAGCAGGGCGCGGTCAACGGCGGCGACGCCGTCGCCTTCCTGAACGATAGAGGGGCTCATGGGGCAGGCGGAAAGTTGATATTTATTATGGTGTCTGATTATGCCATACAGGCCATCCCGGATGACCGCAGTGGTGCTGGTGTGGCCCATGTGCGCCGGATGCCGACGCGCATGGGCATGGGATATTACTTGCCTTCAAACACCAGCGAGATTGCCGGCGCATACTTGTCGCCGTGGCCGGCGGCAATCGCCTGGTCGAAACACGCCACAAGATTTTTCGCGCCGGTTGCGTCCACGCCCACCTGCTCGGCCAGCCCTACGGCGTACAGCAAGTCTTTCTTGGCGTAGGAAACAGGGAAGGCCTTCTCCGGGAAGTTTTGTGGTGCGATGGCCTTCATGCCGTGATTGCGCAGGGCAAAACTGTCGGCTGAGCCCGTGGACATGGCCGAGAACAGGCGATCGGGATCAACGCCCGCGCGCGCCCCTATGGCACGTGCTTCGCTTAGCGCCAGCACGGTTTCATACAACACCATATTGTTCAGGATCTTGACCACCTGACCGGCACCTATACCACCAACGTGAGTTACGTCGGATGCAAAGGTATCGATCAAAGGCTTGATGATGGCGAAGACATCGTTATCGGCACCGACGGGCACGGCCAGCGTGCCGGCTTCGGCAGCACTGCGGGTGCGCATGACGGGTGCATCGGCAAAACGCAAGCCGCGTTCGGCCAGCGCTGCGGCAATACGGCGGCTCAGGTCTACCGGGGATGTACTCAGGTCAACGATCAGTTGGCCGGCGCGGCCATTGCCCAGCAGACCGTCGTTGTTTTCGCCCATGACTACTTTTTCCACAATCTCGCCCGAGGGCAGGGACATGAAAATAATGTCGGCCTGCGCCGAGATTTCGGCTGCAGTGACGGCTTTGACACCGTGTTCGGCCAGGCGCTGCAAAGGGGCTGTGTCGCGGTCGAAGGCGAGTACTGGCACACCGCTTTTGGTAGCGATATGACGGCAGATGGGTTCGCCCATGACGCCGACGCCGATAAAGCCAATGGCTTTGATTTCTGATGACATGATATTTTTCCTTGAAACTGCGCTTGTTTTTGTTGAGTGCGGTGTATCAAACCGGGTGGTTTACCCTTGGTCCATATTGTTGGGATCCATGCTCCAGTAGATACCTTTGCTTTGCTGATACAGACGCAGGCCGCCGGTGCCTTTCTCACGCCCCAGGCCGCTGTCCTTGAAGCCGCCAAATGGTGTCGAGATCGAGAGTTGCTTGTAGGTGTTGATCCAGACCAGACCTGTTTCCAGGGCGCGTGCCACGCGCCAGGCGCGTTGATAGTTTGCCGTCCAGATGCCCGACGCCAGGCCATACAGGCTGTCGTTGGCCTGGGCGATCAGGTCGGCCTCGTCATCGAAAGGCAGCACGCACAGCACGGGCCCGAAGATCTCTTCGCGTACCGCTGTGGCTTGATTGGTCAGGCCGGCAATGATGGTCGGCAGGAAGAATGCGCCGTTGTCGAATTGCTTGCCTTCAGGGCGCTTGCCGCCCAGGACAATACGGCCGCCTTGTTCCGTGGCCGATGCCACGAATTTTTCTATGCGGTCCCGATGACCGAAGCTGGCTACTGGGCCCATCTCGGCCCCAGCAGCTTCAGGCTGATCGACCTTGATTTCGCTGCTGCGCTTGACCAGCATATCAAGCAGCCTGTCGTGCACGCTGCGTTGCACGAACAAGCGTGAGCCGGCTACGCAGGACTGGCCACTGCCCTCGAAGATACCGCCGATGATGTTCTCGACTGCCGCTTCCAGGTTGGCGTCTTCAAAGACGATGTGAGGAGACTTCCCGCCCAGCTCGAGTGCGACCGGAATCAGGCGTTCGGCCGCGATCATGCCTATGCTGCGGCCGGTGGCCGTGCCGCCGGTAAACGACACCATGCGTACGTCACGGTGCTGGACCAGCGCCTTGCCGGTAACGGCGCCGTCGCCGGTCAGTATATTCAGAATGCCAGGGGGCAGGCCGGCTTCCAGGCCTATCTTGCCAAGCAGTAACGCGGGAGAGGGTGTGACTTCCGAAGGCTTGAGAATGACGGCATTGCCTGCAGCCAGTGCCGGAGCGACTTTTTGCGCTTCCATGGTCAGGGGCGAATTCCAGGGCGTAATGGCAGCAACAACGCCATAGGGCTCGTAGGCCGTCATGGACAAGTAGTTGCCCCGTGATGGCGTGACCTCGGAACCCATGGTTTCGCATACGGCGGCGTAATAGCGGAAAGTCGCCGCAGCGCTGGCTGCCTGCGTCTTGCACTCGGACCAGACCTTGCCGTTCTCCTGCATTTGCAGGCGCGCGAACTCTTCGCCGTTCTGCACAATAAGGTCGGCCATGCGCATCAGCAATTGAGCGCGCACATGGGGCAACATGTTTTTCCAGGCAGGCTGTGCGGCTGCTGCCTTGGCCGAGGCGACGGCGGCGTCAACCTGTGCCTGCGTGGCGACGGGCAGCCGATAGTTCACCTGTCCGTTGGCGGGATTGATGGAGTCGAAAGTTTCGGCTCCGCCCGCGACCCATTCACCGTTGATCAGGAGAGGTTTGGGTTCTTGGTTCGGCTGTTGCGACATGTGGGTGACTCCGTGTGAGCTTTTATGTGTTGGGTGAGACGAGCTAATAGTATGAGTGTTCTGTTAGACGAACCAGATGTTCTATTTTATTATCGATAACGATGCGATCGATGTCAAGCGGAAAAGTCTCGTGAAAAGTCCAGGCTCCATTGACAAGCCAAATTGAAATCAACGAGAATGTTTTATGATTAGAACAGTAGTTCTGTCTAAGAGAACAATTGCCATTATGAAGTGTCCGGCTTCACGGGCACCCAACAAGGAAAGACAAAGTGGATTTGAAAAGACTATCAACCCTGGCCGGCATCAGCTGCGTCATGTTCAGTGCAGCCGCTATGGCGGCCGATTACCCCAACAAGCCTATAGAATTGATCGTGCCTTATGCGGCTGGCGGTGCAACCGACGTCATCGCGCGTCTGGTTGCAACCGATGTGTCGAAAGAGCTGGGTCAAACCATCGTAGCGGTCAATAAACCGGGTGCGGGCACCACATTGGCTGCGGCAGAAGTGGCCCGCAAGGCCAACGACGGCTATACCTTGTACATGACTACGGCTGCGCATACGATCAGCGCCAGCCTTTACAAGAAGTTGACCTATGATCCTATCGCTGACTTCACGCCAATTACATTGGTTGCGCGCATACCCATTGTGCTGGTGACTGCGCCTTCGCTCAAGGTATCGACGCTGGATGAATACATCGCCTATGCCAAGAATACCCCCGACGGTGTCTCGGTCGGTTCGCCTGGCAATGGGTCGCCCCAGCATCTCACACAGGTTCTGTTCAAGGAGCGTACAGGTGCCAATCTGCTGCATATTCCCTATCGTGGTGATGCGCCTATGCTCAATGATCTGCTTGCTGGTCAGGTAGATTCTGCCTTTGTTACGCTATCGGCCGCGCTGCCTCATATTCAGGCGAACAAGATCAAGGCGATCGCGCTGGCTAATCCAACGCGCATTCCTGCAATCGCTGATGTTCCTACGATGACCGAAGCAGGGCTTTCCGGATTTAACGCTGCGACCTGGTTCGGTCTGTTTGGCCCCAAGGATCTGCCTGCAAACGTGTCGGACACTATTTTCAAGGCGTCACATAAAGTGGTTGCTGAACCTGAGTTCACCAAGCGCTTGCAATCTATGGGCGCAGAGGTCGTCAACATTGGTCCCGAAGACTTTCAAAAGCTGGTCAAGGAAGAGTCCGCCCAGTGGGCGAAGGCCGTTGAGGTATCGGGAGCGCGGGTCGATTAAGTTCGATCAGCCGTTTACTCGTCTGAGCCCCGCACCGGGGCTACATGCAACACCACGGTGTCGGGGTCGTCGGCACGGTGCAGCGGATAGTGCTGCATAACCATGGGGTCGTGCCCTGGCACCAGGTGATCCGGGCTGTCGGCTGCTGCCGAAAGGCGGGCATAACCGGAAAGCATGTCGGCAACATTGTGGACGATGGGGAAAGGCCGCTGCCTTTCCATGTTCTCGTAATAATGTGAGGCGTCGGACGCCAGCACCACCCATCCTCTTGCCGTGTGCACACGCACTGATTGCAGGCCCTTGGTGTGGCCGCCTATTTTCAACAGGCTTACTCCGGGTGCGATAGTCTGGTTGCCATCGTGGAAGACCACTCTGTCTTCATAGACGTTGCGCACCAGCGTAACGACGTCGTCCACCGAGTAAGCGTGCCGCATTGGCTCGAAGCACATGCAGCGGCCTGTGGCGTACTCGACTTCGGCATCCTGCACATGAAAACGGGCATTCGGAAGCTTGTCCAGATTGCCGGCATGATCGTAGTGCAGGTGGGTCAGGATGACATCACTGACCTGCGCAGCGTCGGCACCCACGCTGGACAGGGCTTCGATAGGGCAACGTATCATTTCGCGGTTGCGCTTGGCGGCCGTAGCTGCATTGAATCCGGTATCAACCAGAATCAGGCGATCGCCCGAGCGTAACAGCCATACGAAAAAATCCATGGGCATAGGGCCGTCATGGGGATCCCCGCCCAGAAAGTTATCGCGGCGCGTACGCGCCATGCTTGCATAGCGCAATGCATACACTTCATACTGCGGTAGTTGCGCGGGGTCTGTCTGTTGCATGGTCTGTTCACCTGTTATACGAATGCATCGACCCATTCTAGCGTATACCCGCCCTCATGAAAGACTGCACGAACTGCCGCTGAAACAGCATGAAGGCAACCAGCAGCGGTGCGGCGCTCAGCAGTGTGGCGGCGGTGATGATGGACCAGTCTATACCCTGGTCGGTCGATGCGAACACTTGCAGGCCCACCGTCAGCGGGCGGGATTCCACCGAGTTGGTGATGATCAACGGCCACAGGAAATTGTTCCAGTGGTGGCTGACGGACACGAGTCCGTAGGCGACATAGATGGGGCGCGCCAGCGGCACATAGACTTTCATGAGTATCTGCCAGCGGCTGGCGCCTTCTACTCTGGCCGCTTCTTCAAGTTCGCGTGGCACGGTCTTGAATGTTTGACGCAGCAGGAAGATGCCGAAGGCCGAAGCGAAGTAAGGCAGGCCCACTGCGAATATCGTATCGCGTACGCCCAGCCAGGACATCAGCCGGTAGTTTTCGACAATCAGGACATCGGGCATGATCATCAATTGCAGCAGCACCAGCATGAACATGAAGTCCCGTCCCTTGAACGTGAAGCGGGCGAACGAATAGGCCGCCAGCGTGGACAGCACCAGTTGTGCTGCCAGCACCATGGTCACCAGGATGAAGGTGTTCAGGAAATATTGGGCGAAAGGCGCCGCATTCCAGGCCGCCACGAAGTTGCCGAGCGTCAGGGGTGCGGTCAGGTCAAATTGTGTGGAATAGGCCGACGGGTGAAAGGCGGCCCACAAGGTATAGGCCAGCGGCAGGAACCACAGTATGCCCAGCAGCCAGGCGCCCAGAGTATCCAGTTTTTGCGTCATTGGTAATGTGTCCTGCGGTCCAGCCAGCGGAATTTGATGAGTGCAGTAATGGACAGTATCAGCAGCAGCACTACCGACAATGTCGCTGCGTACGAGGTGTCCCAATAGCTGAACCCAACCTCATAGATATAGAACAGCAGCAGGGTGCTGGCATTGTCGGGGCCGCCTTTGGTCATGACAAGTACGTGGTCGACCAGTCTGAACGCGTTGATCAGGGCGTTAATCAGCACGAACAGTGTCGTGGGCATCAGCAAGGGGAGCAGGACACGCCAGAAGTACTGCCATCGGCTGGCCCCTTCCAGCAAGGCCGCTTCGCGCAGCGAGGGCGATACTTGTTGCAGTGCCGCCAGGTAAAAGATCATGAAGAAACCGGATTCCTTCCAGATGGTGACCAGCATCAGTGCGGGCAGGGCGGTGTCCCGGTTACCCAGCCAGTTCATGCCTGGCAGGTTGAACAGCCCCGCAATCTGGTCCACCAGACCGTATTGCGGGGTATAGAAGAAGAGCCAGATATTGGCCACGGCCACCATAGGCAGGACGGTGGGCGTGAAATATGCCAGGCGCAGGAAGCTGCGCCCGGCCATCTGGCGATTGACCCAAAGGGCCATGATCAGGGCAATGGCCACCGACACGGGTATGGTTACCAGCGCAAAGGCCAGGTTGTTCCATAGTGCCTGCCAGAATACCGGGTCATCCATCATGGCCCGGTAGTTGTCTGCCCCCACGAACACCGCCGGGCGTCTGGCCTTGGGTGTGGAAAAGAAGCTGTTCCACAGCGTGGCGAGCGCCGGATAGTGTGTGAAGGCGCCCAACAGGACGATGGCCGGCAGCAGAAGCAGCCAGCCATACACTGCGTGCAGCGATGGCTTCATGCGCATGATGTTACTTGTAAGAACGTAGCAGACGGTCGGCCTCGGACTGGGCGTCCTTCATGGCTTGTTCGGGTGTCTTGGCGTTGGTCAGCACGGCTTGCAGGTTGTCGTTCAGCAGCTTGGTGACGCGCTGGTTGTCGTGGGTCGAGAACTCGGCCACGGCAACGTCAAGCTGGTCGCGGGCGACCAGGGCCTGGGGCACTTCCTGTACATACTGCTTCATGCTGTCGGTTTCCCAGGCTGCCTTGTTCACGGCCACGTAACCAGTGGCGATGCTCCACGCTGCGGCATTTTCGGGGCTGGTCATCCATTTGACGAATTTGTAGGCAGCCTGTTGCTGTTCGGGCGTGGCCGATTCAAACAGATAGAAGTTGCCGCCACCTGTGGGGCTGCCGCCTTGCTTGGATTTGGGCATGGGTGCCACGCCGAAATCAAACTTCGCATTCTTGCGCACATTGGTCAGGTTGCCGGTGGTGGTCCACATGATGGCGGTCTTGCCGACCAGGAAGTCCTTGGGCGTGGTGCCCCAGTCTGTCGTGCCGGTGGGCATGATCTTGTGCTTGTACGCCAGGTCGTGCCAGAACTGTACAGCTTCGATCACGGCGGGCTTGTCCAGGTAGACTTCGTTGCCCGATGAGTTCATCAGGATGGCGTCGTTGGGCGTGGTCAGCGCCTGGAACAGCCAGTAGGCAAAGGCGCCGCCCGATGGAATTTCCAATCCCCACTGGGTCACCTGGCCGCTGCTGTCCTGCTTGGTCAGCTTCTTGCCCTGGCTGACCAACTCTTCCCAGGTCGATGGCGGCGCGTCGGGGTTTAGTCCGGCTTCCTTGAACAAGTCCTTGTTGTAGTACATGACTATGGTCGAGCGCTGGAATGGTATGCCCCAGGTCTTGCCTTCGGTCTGGCTGTTGGCCATGAAGCCGGGATAGAAGTCGCCCAGCCACTTCTTGTCTTCGTCAGTCTTGACGAGCGGATCGAAGGGCACAATGGCGCCTTCGTCTATGAGTGTGAACATGTCGGTCGACAGCAGGACGGCCAGTTGGGGCGCGCTTCCGCCTTTGTAAGCGGTCAGGGCCTTGGCCACTGAATCCTGATAGGAGCCGGCATAAACGGAATTGATCTTGATGTCGGGATTCTCTTTTTCGAAGTCGGCCACCATGCCATCAACGATCTTGGTGATGGGGCCGCCCACGGCTACGGGGTAGTAGAACTCCAGTTCAACGGGTGCAGCCTGGGACCAGGCCGGTACGGTGGCAAAGGCGCCGGCAAGGCTGAATGCAAGAGCTTTCAAGACAGTACGTCGCATGATTTTTTCCTGTTTAAAAAGTAGGGATGGGCGTTTGGCTCAATGCCTGGCCCGAGACGTCAAAGAAGTGCTGCTGGTGTGGGCTCCACAAGAGCCTGATCTGTTCGCCCCGTGCAGCACGCAGGTGGCCGGGGGCACGTACCGCCACGCCGGCGTTGCTGCCCAGGCTGGCGATGATGATGGAGTCGGCACCGAAGTATTCGACGCTTTCAATGTTTGCAGGTATGCCCGCATCCTGGCTCAGCGCCATGTGCTCGGGCCGTACTCCCAGCGCAGTGGCGCTCTCGGGTATCCCTGCGGCAAGCTGACCTGCGCCGGTGATCAGTCCCATGGTTTGCTCATCCAGGCGCAACACATTCATGGGTGGCGTGCCAATGAATCGGGCGGAAAATTCGCTGGCGGGCCGGCCATACAGCTGGTCCGGACTGTCGTTCTGTTCAATGCGTCCGCCATTCATCAGCACCACCTGATCGGCCATGCTCATGGCTTCAGTCTGGTCATGGGTGACGTAAACCATAGTGATGCCCAGGTTTTGCTGCAGCGTCCTGATCTCACGGCGCATCTCGTGGCGCAGTTGTGCGTCAAGATTCGACAGGGGCTCGTCCATCAGGCATACAGGCGCTTCCGAGATCACCGCCCGTCCCAGCGCCACACGTTGCTGCTGTCCGCCGGAAAGCTGGGAGGGCTTGCGATCCAGCAGGGCTTCCAGGCCTAGCAGTGCCGCGACTTTGGCCAGCCTGGGTTTGTACTGCGCAGCGGGCTCTTTGCGTACCTTCAGGCCGAAAAGGATGTTCTCCCTGACGGACAGGTGCGGGAACAAGGCGTAGGACTGAAAGACCATGGCAACCTTGCGTTGTGCCGGCGGCAGGTCGGTGACATCGCGGCCGCCAATATGGATGCGACCGGAGCTGGGCGTATCCAGGCCGGCAATCATGCGCAGCGTGGTCGATTTGCCGCAACCCGATGGTCCGAGCAGCACCGTAAAGGTGCCGGCCTGCACTTCGAAGCTGATTTGCCTGACTGCGGGCGCAGCATCTCCGTACTGCTTGGTGATGTTGTCCAGGAGAATGGTAGACATAGGCGGTATAGGGTTGATCGTCAGAAGGGGTGGGGGCCGGGGAATTCGCCTATCACGGCATGGTGGGTGACCAGGCCATGGGCGCCCTGCCAGTGCAGCTGATAGCCCGGCGGCTCGAAGTTGAATGACAATGCTTGAGCGTCTGGTTTCAGGTCCAGCACGATCTGGTGTGCGGTGCCGGGGCAGGTTGACGCTACGGTGGGCCCGACCCGACACAGCATGGTCCGGTGCAAGTGGCCGCAGAGTATGCGCTCAATGTTGTGATACGGAGCAATGATCCCGGCAAAGGCCTCGCGCCCCGTGAGCAAGCCCAGTTCATCCATTTCCCGGATGCCGGTCTGGAAGGGCGGATGATGCATCAATATCAGGGTGGGGGCTTCGGGTGCCTGCGCCAGGGTGTCGCTCAGCCACTGCAGTCGCTCAGCGCACAAGCCACCTTCGCTGCGCATCGGTATGGTGGTGTCCAGCGCGACAATGCGTAGTGGCCAGTCATCAATCACGTACTGGATGAAGGGCGAGTCTGATGCAGGGCCTCTCTGCAAGTAGGCGTGTTCGTGAAAAACTTCACGCAACATGGCGGGGCTGTCGTGATTGCCGGGTATCAGCAGGTAGGGCATGTCCAGCTCCGCCAGCAGGGGCTTGAGCGTCATGTACTCCTGTCTGCGGCCGCGCTCGGTCAGGTCGCCGGTAATCACGACCAGATCAGGACGTGGAGCCAGGCGATTCAATGCCTGTATGCAGGTGGTCAGATGTCGCTCGGCCTGGATCAACTCCTTGTGCTTGCCGTCTGCCTGTATGTGCAGGTCGCTGATTTGGGCAATAAGCATGGTTCAGATCCGTTTAGAGGTGACGGGTTGGCGCCGCATTGTGAGCAGGGGTGCGGCGCTGGCGCCGGTGATCAGCGTGTGCGGCACTTGCTGGCTGCGCAGCGGTTGATGTTCGATTTGTTCGAGCAACAGGTGGCAGGCGGTCTTGCCGATCTCGTAGCCGGCGGCCTCGATGGTGGTCAGACTGGGCGACATGACGGCGCCGTAGCGCATCCCGTCAAAGCCCGCAACCGAGATATCCTGCGGCACGTCGTAGCCCAGCTCACGCAGGCTCACGATGACGGCGGTGGCCAGCAAGTCGTTGGAGCAAAACAAGGCTGTGGGCGGTCTCTTGGTGCCCAATATCTGTTGCAGGACAGCAGTGTCCGCCTGAGTGTGGCTGGGCATGAGATGGTGCCTGACGGGTGACAGACCCAGCGTGCGTGCCTGGTTCCTGGCGCCCGACAGGCGCGCGGCGGCCCGGTCGGACATGCTCAGTGGTCCGCTGATGAAGGCAATGCGACGATGGCCCAGCTGCGCCAGATGCCCGATCATGTCGGAGGCCGCGGCATGGTTGTCGACCGCCGAACAGGGATGTGCATTGGATTCGTTGTAGGCCAGCACATAGCGCACATCCCGCGCTTTCAGGGTCTTGAGTACGGTGCTCTGCTGAGGATTGGCAACCGTCAGGATAATGCCGTCCAGCTGATGGTCGATCAGCCGCTGCACGGCGTCCGCTTCCTGTTCGGGGTCATAATGCGTTACGGTCATCATGACGCTGTAGCCCGATGCGCGCGCTCGCATTTCGGCGCCTTCGAAGCAGTCGGCAAATACGGGGTTGGACAACGTGGGCAAGACCAGACCCAGCGTGCGGGTGCTGCCCGAGCGCAGGCTGCTGCCCAGGCGGTTGGGGCGAAAGCCATGGCGTTCGGCTATCGCCATGATGCGTTCCAGCGTACTGGCCTGAACAAGCGCGGGACGATTGAAAGCGCGGGAAACCGTTGCCGGAGACACCTGGGCCTCTTGGGCAATCTGTATCAGGGAAACCGGCGCGCTGCGTCGTTTATTGTCCACGGACGTTGCTCTTGCTTATGACGGTAAGATGAAAACGTTTTCATATTAAACAATAACTATTGCATGCTTATTACAGTATTTACCCGAGGTACTATGTGTAAAAACAGCATCGCCCGGGCGGCCAACACAAGGAAATCATGAATAAAGCAACGAGTGCCTGGGTCAACGGTTTTATTGGCATGCTGATTTTTTCGGGCTCGTTGCCCGCCACCCGCGCAGCTGTCATCGATCTTGATCCCTTGTTCGTGACCTGCGCCCGGGCGTGTATTGCGGGGATATTGGGATTCGCCCTGCTTGGCCTGTCCAGGCAAAGGCGTCCCGATCGACAGGATTTTGCCTCATTGGTGCTGACTATCCTGGGTGTGGTGGTAGGTTTTCCCCTGTTCACCGCACTGGCCTTGCAGCACATATCGTCGGCGCATTCCCTGGTGTATATGGGGCTGTTGCCTGTGTCTACGGCGTTGTTTGGCGTTATTCGCGGAGGCGAGCGCCCGCGTGCAACGTTCTGGTTGTTTGCCGTGCTGGGTAGTGTTTTTGTGGTTGGCTATGCGGCCTCGGGTGTTTTCCGGGCGTCCATGCAGGGAGACTTGCTGATGCTGGCCGCCATCGTGGTCTGCGGCCTGGGTTATGCAGAGGGTGCGAGTTTGTCGCGCAAGCTGGGTGGGTGGCAGGTCATCAGTTGGGCGCTGGTGCTTTCACTGCCTTTGACGCTGCCGCTTACCCTGCTCACTATGCCGGATTCATTTGCGGGAGTGGGAACTCCGGCATGGATAGGGCTGATGTACGTTTCCGTGTTCAGCATGCTGGTGGGCTTTATTTTCTGGTACCGCGGCCTGGCCCAAGGTGGTATTGCCGCAGTCGGACAGCTTCAGCTGCTCCAGCCCTTTTTCGGACTGGGTCTGGCGGCTTTGTTTCTGCACGAGACCGTCAGTTGGGCCATGTTGGTTGTGACCCTGTGTACGGTTGTCTGCGTGGCCGGCGCCAAGCGTTACGCCTGACGCCGCACGCTTCAGGCTCAGGCGGTAACTGCTTCGGCGCCTGCAGTTGCCTGCTCGCTGTTGGCATGGCGGTTTACTGCACTCAGGATGGCCAGGAACGAAGCGGTGACGATATCGCCATGCACGCCCACGCCGAAGCCGGTGGGTGAATCACCCACGCGCAGCTCGACATAGCTGGCCGCACGGGTATCGGTGCCAGTGCCGATGGCATGTTCGTGATAGTCCATGATGCGCACTTGCACGTCCAGAGCATCGACAAAGGCAGAGATAGCGCCGTCGCCGCGACCCACCAGGTTGCGTACCACGCCGTTTTCTTCCAGCTCGACCTCGATCGTGAACTGCTCGCCGTTGCCAGCCTGGGTGTTGCCGGTGATGCGGTGGCGCACGAGCTTCCAGGGTTGGTTCTGCTCCAGGTATTCGCTGGAGAACAGGTCATAGACATGGGTGGCGGTGACTTCCGCTCCGGTTTCGTCGGTCACGCGCTGGATGGCGCGGCTGAACTCGATTTGCAGGCGGCGAGGCAGGACCAGTCCGTGTTCGGCTTCGAGCAGGTACGAGACACCGCCCTTGCCCGACTGGCTGTTCACGCGAATGACCGCGTCGTAGCTGCGTCCGAGATCGGCCGGGTCGATCGGCAGATAGGGGACTTCCCACAGGGTATCGGGTTGCTGGCGCGCAAAGCCCTTCTTGATGGCATCCTGGTGCGAACCCGAAAAAGCGGTAAAGACCAGATCGCCGGCGTACGGATGGCGTGGGTGCACGGGCAGCTGATTGCAGTACTCAACACAGCGGCGCACTTCGTCGATATCGGAAAAATCCAGGCCGGGGTGTATGCCCTGTGTGTAAAGGTTCAGTGCCAACGTCACCAGATCGACGTTACCCGTACGCTCGCCATTGCCGAACAGGCAGCCTTCGATGCGGTCGGCGCCGGCCATCACGGCCAGTTCTGCGGCGGCAACCGCAGTGCCACGGTCATTGTGAGGGTGTACGCTGAGTACGATGCAGTCGCGCTTGTTCAGATTGTTGTGCATCCACTCTATCTGGTCCGCGTACATATTGGGAGTGGTTGCTTCGATGGTGGCCGGCAGGTTGTAGATGATTTTGGCTTCCGGTGTGGGTTGCCACTCTTCGGTCACAGCATTGCATACTTCCAGGGCGAACTCGGGCTCGGTGGTGCTGAAAACCTCGGGTGAGTACTCGTAGAGCCAGGTGGTTTCTGGGTGTCTGGAAGTGTATTCCTTGACCAGACGGGTGCCGGTCAAGGCAATTTCCTTGACCTCATCCTTGCTCATGTTGAAAACAATTTTGCGGAAGGCTGGAGCGCAGGCGTTGTACAAGTGGATGATGGCACGCTTGGCGCCGGCCGCCGATTCCACCGTGCGCTTGATCAGGTCTTCGCGGGATTGGGTCAGGGCAATGATGGTGACATCGTCAGGAATGCGGTTTTCGTCAACCAGCTTGCGTACGAAGTCGTAATCGGTTTGCGAGGCCGAGGGAAATCCCACTTCGATTTCCTTGAAGCCTATTTTGATCAGCTGCTCGAAGAAGCGCAGCTTGCGCTCGACGCTCATGGGCTCGATCAGGGATTGATTGCCGTCGCGCAGATCGGTGCTCATCCAGATGGGGGGGTGCGTAATCCGCTTGCTGGGCCAGGTCCGTTCGGAAAAGTCGCGGTCAAAGGCAACAAATGGACGATATTTGTCGGAGGGATTGGAAATCATGGGACACCTGTTTTTTATAGCTGAACGATATGTTTGCCATCATCGGGGCGGTTGCCGCGTGCAATTGGGACGGGATGACGGAAAAAATGGGTGTGGCGAAGGGGGCTGCCGAACTGCCACGGACGCTAGGCCCGGCAACCGATCGGTAGTAGTAGCGATAGGGCCAGCTGGGGAAGGGGTGCAACGAGGGAGCCGTGCTGAACACGCAACGCGAAACCCGCAGGGAGACTGCGGGTAGTGGCGTTGGCAAAGGTGATGTGTTCGGCTTGCATACCAATAGTCAAACATAATTTTACAAAATCCGCAAGCTTTATGCGAGCTCAGGCTGCGGGATCCACCACACCCAATACGGCCGCATGACGGCGTGCCAGAGCAATTTTAGAAGCGCGGCCACTGCGAATTTCATTGTAGGCGCGTTGCAAATCACCCACGGTCAGGGGATCACGGCGATCTTGCCAGGCCCATCGCAGGACTTCCCGCGCAGGTTCGGACAGCTGGCTGACCAGCTGCGACACGGTGGCTTCGTCGACCAGCCGGGCGCGTGCGCTACGCTGCATGCCGAGTACAAAGCGATACAAAAAATAAGCAATAATAAGCGTGCACAAGGCCACGACCGCCCACCAGAAAAACGGGTTGTATTGCTCGAGCAGCGCAAGGGTGCGAGCACCCAGAACCTGCAGTCCGCTGTAGTCGATGTTATGCCCGTATGCCAGCAAGCGATTGAGCAACCTGTACCAAATCAGCGCAATCACGACGATTACGACGACGCAAAAGATTTTTTGCGCGGCAGTCAGTTTGAGCAGCGTGTTGCGAAACAGGCTGCGGTCTTGTCTGGTAGGCTGTTGAGCCGGAGTATCAGTATTCATATCAATCATTTTAACTATGCAATCTCGTCAGTCCCTAGAACTTCGTCAGCATCAGCAACTGGCCCTGACACCACAACTGCAGCAATCGCTTCGATTCCTGCAGTTGTCGACGCAGGAGCTGGAACTGGAAGTGGCGCAGGCACTGAACGATAACCCGCTGCTCGAGCGTGAAGAAGAGTATGACACTGAAGCCGGCGCAGAGGTAGCCAATGATGCGCAGGCCATGGACGAGCGCTGGACGATGCTGGGATCGGCCAACCGTGCGGGAAACAATAACGCAGACGAGGAAACCGAGCGCCCCGAGACGGCGCTGACGGAGACCCTGCAGGAGCATTTGCAGGAGCAGTTGCGCCTGACACGCGCGCAGCCCCGTGATTGCGCCCTGGTGTCGTTGTTGATCGACGAGCTCGACGAGAACGGTTACTTGCTTACCAGTCTGGATGAGATCCTTGCTTTTCTGCCCGCCGAACTGGACGTGGGGCTCGACGAGCTGCAGGCGGCGTTGCGTTTGTTGCAGTCATTCGATCCACCCGGCGTTGCTGCCCGCTCGTTGAGCGAATGCCTGGCCTTGCAGCTGGATCACCTGCCGGTGAATGCGTCCTTTCCCGCGCAAGTGCTGGCACTGGCCCGGAAAATTGCCGCCGATCATTTGCCTTTGCTGGCGACGGGTAACCTGAATCGGCTGCGTGATGCTCTGGCCTGCGAGCATGACACCCTGTTGTCGGCGCATGCCTTGTTGCTGCAACTGGAACCCAAGCCCGCCAAAGAATGGGCAACCTCTACTGCTGCCTACATCACTCCCGACGTCCTGGTACGCAAGATCCGGGGGCGCTGGATAGTCAGTGTGAATCCGGCTGTTATGCCACGGGTACGGATCAATCGGGTTTATGAAGGGTTGCTGGGCGAGGCGCCGGCTGCACCGGCCATGCAGGCACAGCTGCAGCAGGCTCACGGCCTGATCAAGAGCGTGAATCAGCGGTTCGTGACGATAGTGCGGGTGATGCAGGCCATTGTCGACCGGCAGATGGACTTCTTCGAGCAAGGGCACAGTGGCTTGCGTCCCCTGCAGTTACGCGACCTGGCCCAGGAACTGGATCTGCACGAATCAACCATATCCAGAGCAACCAAGCAGAAATATGTGCAGACCCCCTGGGGCGTCCTGGAGCTCAAGCGTTTCTTTTCTTCCGCCCTGCAAACTGATGATGGCCAGAGCACGACTCCTTCGGCGGTACAGATGCTGATACACAAGCTGATAGAAGGAGAGTCCGGCAAGAAACCGCTGTCTGACAGCAAGCTGGCTGCCCTGCTTGCCGAACAGGGGGTGGTGATTGCACGCCGTACGGTCGCCAAATACCGCGAGGCGGCCGGCATTGAGCCTGCCATCGTACGCAAGGCACGCGCCGCCCTGGAAGCGCATCAGGGTTGATCAATAGCCTGGTTTTGCGCAGGGTGTCACGACCGCTGCAACAAAAAACAGACAAAAACTTTTAAAAATCAATGTAAACCGATTGCGTTCTGCGTAAGTTTAGATAATAATGGTTCTCATGTTTATTTGTGTCTGTAATGCCATCACAGAGCGTCAGGTCCAAGGGGCCGTTGCCCGGGGCGCATCTACCCTAGCCGATTTGCAGGGCGAATTGGGCGTGGCTTCGTGCTGCGGCTGCTGCGCCGAAACGGCTACGGAATACTTGCCGGGTGGTCGCTATGCCGGTCAGGTCACTGCACCGCAAACCGAAGGCACACGGGTGTCCGACGCTGCAAACGATGCAACCGCTCCTTTGGTCGAAGTCCTCATTCGTCGCGCCTGATCTGGAAAATTACGTTTGGTAACAAAATGGCTGGCATTTATGACCGGCCATTATTCGTGGCGTATTTCCATTACTTTTTCCCCATGAAATCAAGCATTTCGGCCGGCTGTCGTGCTGCAGAACGCGCCATGCTGTCATTCGTCCTGAAACCGCAGTTATAAGCCTAGTCATTCTCATTTGCAGCCCCGGGAGCGGGTGGGGCGGCCCGAGCGCTTCGGGCGACCGGTGCACAGGCTGTAATTGCCTTAATGGCGTGTTAGCCTTGAAAGCCTATAGGAATTGACCTGTATCAAGGGAATCGGGCGCCGAAACGGCGCGTGTATCACTTACTCAGTTTCAGGAGCACGGCCATGAAAGGCGACACCACCGTTATCAAGCATTTGAATGCACAGCTCAAGAATGAGCTAACTGCCATCAACCAGTACTTTCTGCACGCCCGCATGCTGAATCATTGGGGCTTGAACAAGCTGGGCAAGCATGAATACGATGAGTCAATCGGCGAGATGAAACACGCAGACCGTCTGATCGAACGCATCTTCATGCTGGACGGCCTGCCCAACCTTCAGGATCTGCACAAGCTGCTGATAGGCGAAGACGTACCCGAGATTCTGGCCTGTGACCTTAAGTTGGAAACCGGCGCTCAGGCGACGGTAAAAGAGGCCATGGCTTATTGCGAGTCGGTGCGCGACTTCGTGTCCCGCGATCTGTTCCAGGATATTCTGAACGACACGGAAGAACACATAGACTGGCTGGAAACGCAAATCGAGCTGGTCGAAAAAGTGGGGCTGCAAAACTACCTGCAATCGCAGATGGGCGAGCACGACTAAGCGTTACAACATGGCGGGGGCCGGCGGCTGCCGGCGCACCCGCCAGAGAGCACGACAGGCTAGAAAGACTTGGACGGGCAGCCGCTGACTCGACCCCATGCATTGTTGGGTTCGCAATAACGATTGCGGGCCGCCCAGGCGCAACTGGGCCGGCTGAAGAACCCCTCGGCATCGCAGGCACGTAGTGCCTGGTGCAGCGCAGCTTGCCAGCCGTTGTTGCCGGAGGAAGCGCTTGCTGTATTCGGAGCGGGTGCTGCGGGTGCCACCTCTATGGGCTGCAAGGGTGCATTGCCCGGGTTGTTTGAATTGATGCTGCCCAAACCCAGACCGGTGATGTCTGCAATGCCTTGCAGGCCTGAAGACTGCTCGCCATATTCCGCAATTTGTATGGCCTCTTCCATGGATATCTTCGATGTGGCCACTGATATGGCGGGATTGCTCAGTATGTCGTCGGCGGCCGTTTCAGAGATTTGCCAGGCGAGTTGATCAGGGGCTTCGGGAACGCCAAGCTGACCATTCATGAGGGGTTGCGGCGGTTGCGCCATGAAGGGCAGGCCGTTTGCATCAAGCACTGGTGTGTCTGAAAGCTCGGGATGTTCGACGACCGGTGGGGCCACGGGGCCATGGGCGACCAGCCAGTCACCCAGACGCAGTCCTCCCCAGGCCGATGCGCCTGCCAGGACTACCAATATCGCAATAAGAATACGCCAGGACATATTTTCCCTTTGTTCTGCCAAAACTGCACTGCGGTTCCCGGGCAAATTGCCTTTCCTGGAGCCGCAGAACCAGGCCAGTATATATCGGGCGGCTTACAGCTGTTGGCGCTGATGCCTTCAGTCATGCTGCCCGAACACCTTGCCACCATGCTCGCGCATGGCGTGAAACTCCAGCCCGGGATACAGTTCCTGCGCGACACGCAGTTGCGCAGAAGAACTGACCAGGAAGGCTGCCGCGTCGACAACATCATAAGCAATGTTGGCGGCATTGGCGGCCATGAATTTTCGCAGCACTTTGGGATCTTCTGCAGTAAACCAACGTGCCATGTTGTAACGCGAAGGCATCAGGCGCGCCTCGACGCCGTATTCCGTTTTCAGCCTGTGTGCCACGACCTCGAACTGCAACTGGCCGACTGCGCCCAGCAGCAATGATCCGCCGGCCACTTCCGGCCTGAAGACCTGGATTGCGCCTTCTTCGCCGAGCTGTGTCAGGCCTATGCGTAACTGCTTGGTTCTTAAAGGATCTTTGACCTCTACTGCCTGGAACAGTTCCGGTGCGAAGAACGGCAGGCCGGTAAATTGCAGGGTTTCGCCTTCGGTCAGTACGTCGCCCAGCTGCAGCACGCCGTGATTGGGAATACCGATAACGTCGCCTGCGTAGGCTTCGTCCAGCAAGTCGCGTCTTTGCGACAGAAAGGAAACGACGTTGTTCGGTCGGATTTCCTTACCGGTACGCGCAACTTTCAGGCGCATACCGCGCTCGAAGCGGCCCGAGCTGACCCGGACAAACGCCACGCGGTCGCGGTGGGCCGGATCCATATTGGCCTGTACCTTGAAGATGACCCCGCTGAACTTGGGTTCATCGGGTTGCACGACGCGCTGCAGGGCCTGGCGGGCGCCGGGCTTGGGCGCCAGATCGACCAGCGCATCCAGCACTTCCTGAACGCCAAAGTTGTTGATGGCCGAACCGAAAAATATCGGCGTCTGTTTGCCGGCAAGAAAAGCCTCGTGATCGAACTCAGGTGCGGCGGCCTGAATCAATTCTATTTCTTCGCTCGCCTTGGCAAAGGCATCACCAAAACGTTCGGCGGTTACCGGATTATCCAGCCCGTCTATCAGCTCGTCCTCGTCGTTGCGGCGCTCCTGCCCCGAGCGGAACACGCGCATGCGATCGCGCCGTATATCGAATACGCCGCCGAACGCACGACCCATGCCGATCGGCCACGAAAATGGCACGGCATCCATGCCCAGGTGCGATTCGATCTCGGACAGCAGATCCAGCGGTTCCTGCACTTCCCGGTCCAGCTTGTTGATGAAGGTGATGATGGGTGTATTGCGGGCCCGGCATACCTGCAGCAACCGTATGGTTTGTGGTTCCACACCATTGGCGGCGTCAATCACCATCAGCGCCGCATCAACGGCGGTCAGTACGCGATACGTGTCTTCCGAGAAGTCCTGGTGCCCCGGGGTGTCGAGCAGGTTTATGACGCAATCCCGATACTCCATCTGCATGACGGACGAGGCGACCGAAATGCCGCGCTGCTTCTCGATCTCCATCCAGTCAGATGAGGCGTGCCGGCTGGCCTTGCGTGCCTTGACGCTGCCGGCGATCTGGATCGCGCCTGCGAACAGCAGCAGTTTTTCCGTCAGTGTGGTCTTGCCCGCGTCGGGGTGAGAAATAATGGCAAAAGTGCGTCGCCTTGCGACTTCTTGGGTAATGCTCATGTCTTATTTAGTATGGCTGAACGATGCCAGGACAGTGCCGGCAAGGATGAACATGGCGCCGAAGCTGCGGTTAAGCCAGCGTATATGGCGCGGGCTGCGCAGCAACTTGAGGATGCGGGCCGCCAGGGTGGTATAGCAGCCCATGGCCACCAGGTCGGTGAAGCACAGGGTAGCCGCCAAAATAACATACTGCAGCGGCAGCGCCTGAGAGGTATCCAGGAACTGCGGGACGACGGCCAGCAGGAAAACCGTGCCTTTCGGGTTGGTAACGTTGACCAGGCAGCCGCGTAACACCAGGTCGCGCACCCGAAAAGCCGAGTTATTGTTGGCTTGCACCGTGACGGGTGCCGCGTCGGTGCGAATCTGCTGCCAGCCCAGATAGATCAGATACCCCGCACCCAGCCACTTTATGATGTTGAATGCGATTTCTGATGCTGTCAGCAGGGCGCCAAGCCCGACCGCAACTATCACAAACTGTAGCAGCAGCCCGATCAGCAGACCCGCTGTGGTCCAGTACCCACGCCTGAAGCCGTACTTCAGGCCCGAAGCCATGGCTGAGATCGCACCGGGCCCGGGCGAAAAGGAAATCGCCCAGGAAGCGGCAAAAAAGGCCAGCCAGGTGGATAAGGACATATCTAGGTCTTACGTTGGAAAAGACGAAATAATACGCTTTAAAACATAAGACGATTTATTTGCCCAGCAGAGCGGCGCGTCGTGGCGCAGCGCTGCTGCGATGGTTCGAGCCTGCCGATTGGCCTGAACCATTATGGCTACGCGCTGGTTTTGCCGCGGGCTGACCGGATCGCCCGGCACTATTGCCTGTGCGGGGTGAGCCGCTTTCCGAACGCGGCCTGGATGCAGGGCGTGCACCCGATCGGGCACCATTGCTGCGGCCGGTGCCACCGCCATGACGGCGTGGCTGGCTGGAGCGGTGGGGACGATCGTCGTCGGCATCGCGCACGTGGGCTGGTTCGGCCTTGACCATATCGGGTGACCAGCCTTCGATGGTGGTGCGCTCGATAGGGCGTTTGATCAGTTTTTCTATGGCGTTCAGCAATTTGATTTCGGAGCGGTCCACCAAAGACATGGCGCTGCCTTCGCTGCCGGCGCGACCGGTGCGGCCGATGCGGTGTACATAGTCTTCCGGTACATTGGGCAGTTCGAAATTCACGACATGGGGCAACTGGTCGATATCAATGCCGCGCGCGGCAATATCGGTTGCCACAAGCACGGCAACCTTGCCGTCCTTGAAACCGGCCAGGGCGCGAGTACGTGCAGCCTGGCTTTTATTGCCATGTATCGCCGCCGCCGACAGGCCATCTTTGGTCAGCTTCTCGGCCAGGCGGTTGGCGCCGTGCTTGGTGCGGGTGAAAACCAGCACTTGATGCCATCCGCTTTCACGAATGATGTGACTGAGCAGATCGCGCTTGTGGGCTTGCTCGGTCAGCACCATGGTTTGCTTGACGAGTTCCGAAGCCGTGTTGCGGCGGGCGACCGAGATCTCTGCGGGATTGTTCAGTACTCCGCGGGATAGCTCACGGATTTCGTCGGAGAATGTTGCCGAGAACAGCAGGTTCTGGCGTTGCTTGGGCAGCAGGGCCAGAATGCGGCGGATGTCGCGGATGAAACCCATGTCCAGCATGCGGTCGGCTTCGTCCAGCACCAGTATTTCCACACCCGAAAGGTCTACGGTTTTCTGGTGTGCATGATCCAGCAGGCGGCCCGGTGTGGCCACCAGGATGTCCAGCGGCTTGCGCAGGGCATTGATCTGGGGATTGATGTTCACGCCGCCAAACATCACCATCGATCGTATTGCGGTGTGTTTGCCGTAGGTACGTACCGACTCCTCGACCTGGGCGGTAAGCTCGCGGGTGGGGGTCAGGATCAGCACGCGTGGCTGACCAGGTTTGCGGCCCTTTGCGGGGTTTTGCAGCAGGCGGTGCAGAATGGGCAGGGTGAAGCCTGCCGTCTTGCCAGTACCGGTTTGAGCGGCGGCCAGCAGGTCACCGCCCTGTATGACTTGCGGGATGGCCTGTGCCTGAATCGGGGTGGGGTGCTCGTAGCCGGTGTCGGTTACCGCACGCAAAAGGGGTTCTGCCAGCCCAAGGGAGGCAAAGGTGTTGGGATTACTCAAGAAATCACTCCAGCGACAGCCTATCGCTCGAGGTGAGAGATACCAATCTAGGCAGACGATAAAAGTAGTTGTTAGCTAAAAGCTAAGGGCCAGAGAGTCTGGCCACGGCTGACAGACACGGGAATGGTCTGCAGGCAGTGCACTGACTGGTGCGGTGCACAATCCACTATTGTAACGTAGTTGCCGTGAGCTGCGGCAGTTTTATTCCAGGCCTTGTGCAGCAAGGTGTATCAGCCGGGACAAGAATCGTGAAGTTGTGTAGCGGTGCGGCGGGCAAGGCGGTTTTTCGTCTTGGCAAAGCCCGCGCAAACTGATGTAATTTATCTACTTCCCTCTTTAGTGAACATCCATGAAACGTATTCTGCTGTTGCTGGTTATGCCCTGGCTCGCCCTGATATTGTCGGGTTGCGGCTATAACGACATTCAACGCCTCGACGAACAGGTCAAGGCGGCCTGGTCGCAAACGCTGAACCAGTACGAACGTCGCGCCGAGCTCGTGCCCAAGCTGGTCGCTTCGGTCGATGCCTATATGGCCAATGAGCGCGCCATACTGACCCAGGTTACTGAAGCCCGTGCCAAGGTGGGCAGCATCCAGATCTCGGCCGCAGACCTGCAGGATCCGGCCCTGATGGCGCGTTTCAACCAGGTGCAGGGCGAGCTTTCCTCTGCGCTGTCGCGTCTGATAGCCGTATCCGAGAACTACCCGCAGCTTAAAAGTGATGGAGTGGTGCGCGACCTGATGACACAGCTCGAAGGCACCGAGAATCGTATCGCCACCGAGCGCGGTCGCTATGTTCAGGCCGTGCAGGAATACAACCAGTTCATACGCCAGTTCCCCACCGTGATCACGGCCAAGATTTTTGGCTACGACACTATGGAAAACTACGGCGTATCCAGACAGGAAGAAATTACCCGCGATCCTGAGGTCAAGTTCACCCTGCCTGAGGCAGCGAAATCGTAATGCGGCTAGTGCGTTTCGTCCTGTATGCCGTGCTGGCCATCGCGGCCTTGCTGCCCGCAGCTCAGGCAGCTCAGGTCGCCGTGCCCGAGCTTACTGCGTGGGTCACCGATCAAACCGGTACGCTCGATTCGTCTACTCAGGCCAGCCTGAATCAAAAACTGGCCGATCTGGATAAGTCCAAGGGAGCGCAGATTGCAGTGCTGGTGGTGCCCACCACCGGCGAAGACAGCATCGAAGGCTACGCCAGGCGCGTATTTGATCAGTGGCGTCTGGGGCGGGCCAGTGTCGATGACGGCATCCTGCTGCTGGTGGCCAAAGATGACCGACGCCTGCGCATCGAAGTTGGCTACGGGCTGGAAGGCGCGGTGCCTGACTTGCTGGCCGGGCGCATCATACGCGAGCAGATTACGCCACGCTTCAAGCAGAACGACTACGCCGGAGGCATCGTGGCCGGTGTCGACAGCCTGGTCAGGCTGGTCGAAGGAGAATCACTGCCGCCGCCGGCGCCCGGAGCTGCCAGCGAACAGCAATCGAGCGATGACTCGCCCGTCATCATGTTGTTTCCGCTTGCTTTCATGAGCTTTTTCATGCCTGCCGCTTTTGCAGCTTTTGCCGTGGGCATCTTCGTCTTTCTTATGTTCAACAGCGTGCTCATCGGGCTTGTCGCTGCGGTGCTGGCCTTTGTGCTCAGCCGCATCGGGCGCGTGTTCGGGGCGGGTGGCAAAGGTAGCGCAGCCCGGGCTTCGCGCCGTGGCGGCGTCATCGGTGGACTGGGTGGCGGCTTTGGCGGTGGCTTCGGTGGAGGCGGCGGTTTCGGCGGTGGTGGTGGCTTTGGGGGCGGCGGAGGCGGCGGTAGCGGAGGCGGTGGTGCCTCGGGCAGCTGGTAGCCCAATATCTTGAATTCAACAGGAGTCGCCATGCAAACATCTGCTGCGATATGGAAGCGCTTCACGGGCTGGTCCAGCCTGGAAGGCCAATGGCTGCGACGCAAGCACTTTACGGCAGAGGTGCTTGCGCAAATTGCCGAGCGCATACGGTTGGGTGAGCAAGGCCATACCGGTGAACTCATGGTGGCCATCGAGGCGGTCAGCCCCGAGCACGAGCCAGCCAGCCGCATGCGTGCCCTGGAAGTCTTTGGCCGTTTGCGAGTATGGGATACGCCCCGGAATACGGGTGTGCTCCTGTATCTGGCGCTGGATCGTCACAGCATAGAAATCGTTGCCGACCGCGGCATAGCCGCAGGCGATGATTTATGGGAACAGGTCAGCGACCGACTGCAAAGCCGGTTGCAAAACAGTGATTACGCGGCCGGCGTGCTGGCTGCTGTTGAAGACATAGAAAAAATTCTGGCTGGGCGCTGCCCGCCAGGCGCCGGCCCTGGCGGCAATCCCGACGATCTGCCCAACGAGCCGGTGTTGCTCTAGGCCGGGCGTTGTGCGGGTTCATTCGCGTGCCAGTTTGGCCGCGAGCACCTGCGCGATTTCATTGCGACGCGCACTGGCCTGATAGTCTTCCGACAAGGTCGACCACTGCGGCTGGCTGCGCGCTTCCTGCAGCTCATCGGGCAGGCTGTCGCGTTGCCAGGCCTTCATAGTGCTGTCTTCGGACGCCAGCTCTATGGGTGTTTGTGCTGCATGGCCACGACGCTCCAGGGCATGTACCAGTGCCAACTGACGAACGGCCAGCAGACGCAAGACCGCATCATCCACACTGATTTCCTGATACCCCTTCAGGCGACCCAGCATGCGCTTGCCCAGTTTGTCGGCGCCTTGCCACAGACCGCCTGCCGCCGCGCCCAGCAAGGTTGCGGTGCCCAGGCTCAGGCCGGCGGTAAAGGCATCAAGTGTGGCGCCTGCCATGGCGCCTGCTGCCATGCCTTTGCCCACACGTATCCCGACATCCTTGAGTGCTTGTGGATGAAACAGGTCCATGCCCCAACGCTCGCCTTCCAGCGGCAAAGCGTGTGCAGGGAAGTCACGGTTGCTGAAGTTATACCGTTTGAGCAAGGCTCGTATGCAGGCATTTTCCCGTTCGCGCAGTTTGCGTCGGAGTGTGGCGGTAGCTGCGTCCAGCGCCGTCTGTTCGGGCTCGCTGGCCACGCGCCATGCGGCAGCGTCTATCAGCAGCTCGGCGATCAGTCGCAAGGCGTCGTCGTGACGCAGGGCGCGCTGTTCGGCCACATCGTGTTTCAGCGTCTGCAACAAGGAAGCATGCTTGTCCATAAGCAGGGCCAGTTTGTCGTAAAGCTGGGCTTCCCCGTCGAGTGCGGGAGCGATGGTGTCGAATTCCACCATGGCGTGCAGACCCAGCCTGGACAAGGCTTCCCGCCAGGCAGCCAGACGCTGGCCCGGACTGCTGGTGAAATTCAGGACGGGCAGCAACGGATGCCCGCAGCTGGCCAGTATGCTCAGCTCGTCCTTGTGCTTGCCCAGCACCGGATCGCGTACGTCAACGACATACAGGCCGGCATCGCACTCAAGCAGCTTGTGCAATACCCTGGCTTCCTGTTCATAGCGGCGTTTGCTTTCCGGGCTTTGCAGGAATCGGCGTATGCGTTCGGGGCCATCAAGCCGTTCGGCTGGCGGTGCGAGCACGTCCAGATAATCCAGCAGCGCAATGCCGTCTTCCATGCCGGGCGTGTCATAGAGTTCGACCAGCACGACGCCATTGGCCAGCAGGCGGGCGCCTTCCACATGCCGGGTAGTGCCCGGGTTGTCGTCCACCTTGCCAAAGCTCGCATCACGCGTCAGGGTGCGCAGCAGCGAGGTTTTGCCTGTATTGGTATGGCCAACGACGGCCAACCGCAGGATCTGGTCAGGATTGGACACGCTCACCCCCGCGATCGAATGAAGAAGTCCCAGCCAGCCAGTCCAGGTTCTGCGACAGGTCGGTCTGAAGCTGCCCGTCGTCAAAGCCGGCCGCTTGCAGCATGGTCATCCAGGCCGACAGCCGGCTCGCATCTGCTGACATGGGCTGTACGTCGAGCACAATACGGGTCTGGGCCGCCAGGCTGGCCAGGTCAGCCAGCAATGCGACCGTGCCTCGGTCGGGAGTTTGTCTGGGGTCGCAAACCAGCAGCAGCTTGCCGGCAGCCTGTTCTTGCAGGCTATCAAGCAAGGCCTTGCGTTGGCTGCGGCTGTCGATGATGCCGGCATCGGCGATGGATGCTGCGAGTGTTGCGGGCGGCCATGGCGTTTCGGGGCTGAGTTCTATGCCGGCCAGCATGGCCTGCCCCGGTTCGTGCTGTGCCAGGGTGCGTTGGTGCACACGGGCCTGAAAGCCTGGCGCGTCGGGTGCGTCGATACCGGTGGTCTCGCTGGCGGGCGCCAGGCGATCGCGCAGTTCGGCATAGCCGGGCAAAGTGACATCAGGCGTTAGCCTGGCCATGGTGCGTCTGACCGGGATCAGGCTGCATGCGAGCGCCAGCAGCCGGGGCAGCAGACCGTAAACAACCAGGCAGCCGATCAGCCAGCCCGACCACAGGCTTTGTGCGGCATCGGGCAAGACATGCTGACCGTCGCTGATCCGGATGATGGCTTCGGGCGGCATGGAAAAGCCCAGCAGGCCAGGCAGGCTGCCCAGCCAGGTTGTGATGAAAACAAAGGTGTCGGGGGAAAGCAGTGTGGTTTCCCAGTTGAACTGATAGCGCCTGGCCGACAGCAGGGCCAGCATGGCAAGCAGCATGCTGCTCAGGGCCAGCAGCCACAGCCCGTGACTGACGCCGCCCAGCAACCAGCGCAGCGCCTGATTGCGGCTGAGCATTTCGATCAGTGCACGTGGCGCCAGCGCAGCATCGGGGCCGCGCGCCAGTTTGCGTGTCAGCCACAGCCATGACTCGCCCAGCCACGCACCGCCATTGCTCTTGAACAGAAAACTGAGCAGCCAGAATGCCAGTGCCAGCCAGTTAAGACCCAGCAGCGCCACCAGTGCCAGCAACAGATTGACCGGCCGGCTGCCGTCGCCCAGAGCGCCCAGCGCCGCGCCCACGCCACCTATCAGGGCCAGCAGGCACAGAATGGCAAGGGCGAGTCGGGCGCCGCTGATCCATTTGTCGAGCAGCAGATCAAGCTTTTCACGCTTGCCCAGATAATAGGCACGGAGCAGGATCTTGTCACTGAAGCTGCGTTCTTCGACCCGGACGCGCCGTACTTCGCTGGCATCTTCAAGCGGCCCCCACAACGCTTCGCGCAGACGCAAGGTTTCCGCCAGCCAGCAGGCCTTGAATCGGGAGCCGCCCGGGATATGGCCCGGATGTGAGTCAGGCATCGGTATAGGCTTGGGCCGAGGGTGTGCCGAACCAGGAGTCCAGCTTCTGGTGTGCCTGTGCCTTGACCTCGGGCGTTATGTAGAACGCCACGGTAGCCAGTGCTGCCGTCATGATGCTCAGGTCATCGGTGTAGCCGACCAGGGGGGCCAGATCAGGGATGGCGTCGAGCGGGAAAATGAAATAGCCCAGCGCGCCGTAAATAACGCGTTTGGCCCATTTGGGCGTACGGTCGCTTTGGACGGCGTAATACAGATACAGCGCCTTTTCGAGCACGCCGCGGCCCAGCGACCGGGTACGTGGCCCCAGTTTTTGCCAGAAGCGGCCAGGCGTGTATATGTGTTGATACCTTGTGTGATTCATGATGCCCCCGGGCAACAGTGTGAATGTTTACGACATTATTGTATCGGTCGCCAGACGGGGTGTATTGCTGTTTGATGCCGGCATGGCCGGCCGCTTAAATAATATGCATGGAGAGACATTCAGTCCACCTCACTATATCGAAATTCGTATCAAAAAGTTAGAGGGCTGATCCTGGCGTTGCGGGCTATCGCCCCGCTGCCGGCAGATGCTAGACTGATTTTCAGCATTCGACTTTCAAGGGCAACACACATGGCAGCTTTTCTTCCTGCGCTCAAAATTGCGCTTCCCTACATTACGCAAATTGTGACGGCTGCAGTGCCCATGTTCACATCCAGAACTGCCTCTGGCAAACAGGATGAACTCATTCCGCAGCAAATCCGCGAACTGCAGGATGCCGTGACCCACAATGCCGAGTCTGTAAAGGGCCTGGCAACACAATGGAAAGGCACGATAGAAAGCATAGACGCCGCAGCGGCCCGCTTGCAGCAGGAAATAGTCGTATTACGGCGTCTGGTTTATTGCTCGACCGCGATCGCGCTGGTGGCCAGCGTGCTGGCCGTGATCGCCTTCGTCAGGCCTTAGGCACGAGGGCGTCGGGCGGGCTCTGCCAATCGAGCGACCAGGCGCCCGATACGACATTCTGCAGCCACAACATGCAGGTCAGCGTTTTGGCGTCGGTCACCCCGCCATCGCGGCAGGCCTGCGTCAGGGCGTCGATGTCTTCCGTTCGCACTTCCAGGAACTCATCGCTATCCAGCCTGGCCGGCCCCGCCTGAAGGTTGCGGGCAAAGAAGATATGAATGATTTCCGTGGAATAAGCAATGGCCAGATGCATGGCGCCTGCATAGGCCCATTGCCCGGCGACATAACCGGTTTCTTCCTGCAGTTCGCGTATGGCGCAGGCCAGCGGGTCTTCGCCGGGATCCAGCTTGCCTGCCGGGAACTCCAGCATCACACGGTCGACGGGATAGCGAAATTGTCGCTCCAGCACGACCCGGTCGCCATCAAGCATGGGAATAATTACCACCGCACCGGGATGCACAATGTACTCGCGTTCGGCGCTGCGGCCATCGGGCAGGCGTACCGTATCGCGGCGGGCTTTCAAAAAACCGCCGTCGGCCAGCGTTTCGCTGTGAACCAGGGTTTCGATCAAGTGGGCGTCGTCGGGTTTTTTCATGGCAAGTCGGCGTTGGCTGTGTTGCCTGCAAGCATAACTGGTAAATATGACGGCCATGCCCACGCTTCTGTTTTGCTAATGCAGTTAATGGCTTTTGGTTGTGCGTTGCTGGAGCATCAGGCTTAACTCGGCGATTTCCCGGCTTAGCACTTTCAACAGCTTCTGCTCACGTTCAGGCACCATCCGGGCTGAGATCGCAGCAATGCTGATGGCTGCTACTGGCTTGCCATTGAGTAGCACTGCCATGCCCAGCGCGCGTACGCCGTGCACACCAACCACATCCATGGCGATGTGGCCCTGGCTGCGGCCCTGAGCGGCTAGATCACGAACTTGCTGGATGTCTATGTCCCGGTAGCTGTTGATCCTGGCAGTGTTGTGACCCAATATCAGGTCAGCAACATCTTCAGGCAGGGCGCTGAGTATGGCCAGGTTCCCTGAGCCTATGCCTAAGGGGCGCCGCGTGCCTACATCGACCACGAAGGTCTTGATGGGATAGGAGCCAATGGCACGATCGGCGCATACCGCGTCATCACCACTGCGTATCATTAGAAAGACGGTATCCCCGGTATCGTTGGCTATGCGGGCCAATGTGGGCTTGCAAATAGCGGCTTCCGCGGCCGAGTTGGCCGCCCGCTGCGAAATAGTGCTGCTTTCCTGGCAAAAAAAGCGGGTGTGCCCATGAGCGTTTTTTATACCCTGATGGCGCGTGAGTCGGGTCTGATGCGCCCGCTTACCCACCGGTTTGGCGAGCGTATCAAGCAGCAGAACTTCGAAGGCGGCATGCCTACCGTCAACGCCCGCAAGGATTCCGTGCTTATCCTGGATCTGGCGCGTGAACTAGGTGTGCCGCTGTTCACCATGCAAGCGTCTCATTCCGTATACGAGATCGCAGGTGCCGAAGGGCTGGACCGGCAGGATTACGCTTCGATATCCAGGCTCTGGGAGAAGTGGCTGGATGTGGAGTTTGGATACGAAGATGAGTAACGGCGCATCCGGCATGTGGTATTACGAATACCTGGATCAAATAGTCAATCTTGAACTCAAGAATAAGCCTGCACAGCAAGGCGGGACCCAACTGCGCTACCGGACGGCCCGTGAACAGCAGGGCGGACAGCCGCTGTGCGGCCAGATTGCCCAGGCATTGCTGCCGCGTCTGCCTGACAGTACTGTCATTCTGGTGACGGGCACCGGCAATCCTGAATGGCTGCCTCATGGTGAAACGGATGGACCTTCGGGCGTAGCCGTGCTGGCACGCTGCCTGGGTGCTTTGGGGGTTCGGACTTGCATCCTGTCAGAGGCCAGGTTTCTGCCGGGTGTCCAGGCATCGGTCCAGGCGGCGGGGGTGCCGCTGCTGCAGGAAAGTGCCTGGTGCAATCGTAATAATGCCGCGCTTTGCCTTGAGTTCCCGACAGGCGTGAATGCAGCCATGCCGTTTGTTGACGAACTGATGAAGCGCTTGCCCAAGGTTTCGGCAGCATTCTTTATAGAGAAGCCAGGGCCTGGCCGGGAGGGCAGATTCCACAACAGCAGCGGAAAGCCCAAGGACAGTGACTGTGCTTGTGAACATGGATTGCTGGATGCGACTGAGCTGGATTTCCTGTTCCCGGCCTCGGTGTCCAACTGGGGGGGCTATGCCATTGCAGCGGCACTGGCGTTGGCAAGCGGCCGGTTTTTATTGCTGCCGCGCTGGGAAGAGGTGGCCAACAGCATCAGCGCCCCCATTGCCTTTGGTGCTTTCGATGGCTATAGCGGGCTGGCGGTGCCGACGGTGGACGGTACCTCAAGCGAAGCCAATCGTGCTGTTTATGGCTTAATTGGCGAAGTGCTGAGGCTGGCTCACGAAGCCAGCAACTCATCCCATCTTTGAAACGCAAAATGACGCGGCATGCCCTTGAGCGCCTGGTCGCCGTAGCCGGGCTCGTGCAGCAACCGCTCTCATCCCGGACTGCAGTCGAATATGGATGGCTGCTCTTCGTTTGCCTCTGCCGTCCATCCGCTTCTGGACTCTTTCATGACGATGTAGATAGTGCGATCGGTATCATTGAGCGCATGAATGATGTTCTTCACTTTTTCGTTGCCGTCAGAGTGGGCGGCATACAGTACTCGCAGCATTGAATCGGCAAATTTTGGAATGCGTCCGCGCTTCTCCCATATTGCTACGGATTGATCAGAGCGACCAAGTGCTTTTCCCAAAGAGGCTTGCGACATCAGCATTGCCGAGCGTAGATAACGAAACTCTACGCCAGTCAAACGGGCTCGCTTGCGAATTAGAGCTTTGCAAATAGCTTGGACAAGTGCAGGCAGGTTTTGTATTGAGATGGCTTCGCCATAAGGAGTCTGCTCGGTTGTGTAACCGTTAGCCAGCCACACATTACGGAGCCCACCATCCGTAAAGTGAAACATGATTATTCTCCAACGATAAATATCGTGACAACAAGACAAGAGGGCGCAAGTTCTTGTTCAATAGCAACGATGACTGCGATATTTCGGCCCGCGCAGAATCTTTCGATCCTGCATTCAATATATCCGGTCTTGATATTGACCTCGGGGACTCGATTGACTGCACCTTTATGCAGAATATCCAGTATTACAGGCATGGTGATTTTTCGCTCACGCATACGAGCTCTGGCGTGAGCACTCCATTTTACGCAGCCAGAATCCTTGGAAATCTGATGGATCCAGCGCTCCCAGTCGCGATTGTTCCAAGCCATAAATATACCCTAGTTTTTATAGGTAATGTTTTTCTGGTTTTAGCTTGACGTAGGATTGCTTTTTGTACTGAGTTTGTACGATGCTGGCTTATTGTGAGGCTTCTTAGGCTTTTCGGGTACCGTAGTTGTAGCGCTCTTATCCACTTATTGGACGTTCATTGAGCAATTCATCCCATTGCTGAAACGCAAAATGGTGCGGCATGCCCTTGAGCGCCTGGTCGCCGTAGCCGGACTCGTGCAGTACAAAACGCACACCGGCTGCGTGGGCGCATTCGGCATCGACCGACGTATCGCCGAAATACAGGCACTGTTCGGGCGCCAGACCCATCATGCGTATGGTTTCCAGCAAGGGAACCGGCGAGGGTTTGGCCTGCGGCCAGCTGTCTGATCCGCTGATGAAATCGAACAGCCCGTGGATGCCCATTTTATGGGTGGCGGCCAGTGCGCCGGCGTGGACCTTGTTGGTGCAGATGCCCATGGCCAGCGATGCGTCCCGGCAGGCGTGCAATACATCCTGAGCGCCTGCGTAAAGCCGGGTGGTGCCGTGGCCCAGGCTGGCGTAATGCTGCACATACTGGGCCTTGAGCTGCGTAAAGTCGTCAGGGGCGGGCCAGCCCATGTCGGCCAGGATCGCTTGCATGATGCCTGCGCTGGTGCCGTGCAGGTTATCGGGGAAATAGTCGTCCGGCAGGGTGCCCAGGCCGGCATGCTGGAAGGTCAGGCGCATGCCTTTGATAATGTCGGCGGCACTGTCGATCAAGGTGCCGTCCAGGTCGAACACGATGCCGCGCACATCGTCTTGCGCGAGTAATGGATGCAGCGCCAGGTCTGCTTGCATTGAATCAGGCACGTTTCAAAAGTCCTTCAGGAGATGCCGCATACGCGGTCAATGTGCGGTCCATGTAGCGCATGCGCCAGGACAGCATCTTTTGCGCATACCTCAGCATTGTATGCTGTTGGGCGGGATCGTTGGCCAGGTTGTTCAACTGGGCGGGGTCGGCTTTCAGGTCGAAGAACAGCGGTGCGGCATTGGTGAAATGCACGTACTTGTAGTTGTGGTCTTGCACCACCGACAGCGAGCTGTCGTCCAGGCCGGTGCCCATATGCTCTTCGGGAGTGGAATAGAAAATATTCCGGAAATCAAACTCGTAGTGAACTTCCGTGCGCCATCCTTGCGGTGCCTGGCCCTGAGCCAGGAAAGGCAGCAACGAAGCGCCGTCGCAGCTGCGTGGCACGGGCAAGCCCATCCACTCCAGGATGGTGGGCATGGTGTCGATGGTTTCTGTGAAGTCGCGCACGATCTTGCCGCGGCTGGCATCGGCGGTCGGTCGCGGGTCCCGCACTATCATGGGAATATGATAGCTCTGGTCGAAGTAGCCCAGCTTGCCCAGCATGTGGTGGTCGCCCAGTTGTTCGGCGTGGTCGCTGGTGAATATGATCAGGGTGTCGTCCCACTGTCCGGTCTTTTCCAGGAAGTCAAAGATTCGGCCTAGCTGCGCATCGACCTCGCTCATCAGGCCGTAATAAGTGGCCCGCATTTGCTTGACTTCATCTATGGACATGTCTTTGGCCAGGCCTTCCCCATGCCGGAAGAAATTCTTGCGGCCCACGTTGTTCAGGTAGAACTCCGTCAGCGGGTGCTGCGCAGCTTCCTGTTCGGGGCTTTCGGCGCGTACCGGCGCGGGACTGTCCTCGGGGTCGTACATCGAATTCCATGGTTCGGGTGCGATGAAGGGCGGGTGAGGACGCCAGTAGCCCAGATGCAGGAACCAGGGTTTGTGGCGTACCCCATGCAGGTACTCCAGCGCTTTTTCGGTGAAGAACGAGGTATCGGAAAACTCGGCGGGAACCAGTGAGGGGCTGGTAGTGGCGCCGATTTCGTCTGGGTCGGCATCCCGGGGCAGCCACATGTCTTCCGGGGTGGACGGCATGTCGGGCCAGCGATGGGCGACCCAGGCAAAGTAGGATTCCATTTTCAGGCCCATGGACCCCACCAGTTTCCAGCCGTCCATTTCGCCGCCCAGCACGCGAAAGCGCGGGTCTTCATGGTCGGTGTAGCGTGGATCGGGCGTGGTGGTGGTATAGCCAACCAATGCCGGTTCGTAGCCGCCCTTGCGCGACTCCCAGGCCACATTGGTATGACGCGCATCCAGCGGGATGGTGTTTTGCGTGGCCCGGTGATTCATCATGTACATGCCGGTCAGCAGGCTGGCTCGGCCCGGTCCGCAAGGAACCGCCTGGGTGTAATGATGGGCGAACGTGACGCCTTCGGCCGCCAGGCGCGAAACATTGGGCAGTTGTACGTGATGGCCAAGATTGGGTAGCGTATCGCCGCGCCACTGATCGACGACAATCAACAATACGTTTTTCTTTTGTTGCATGGAATTAGCTCACTGAAGGGTCGAGACGGTCGCGCAGCCAGTCGCCGACCAGACTGATGGAAAAAGTGGTCATGACAATGACGAAACTTGGGCACAATAGAATCCAGGGCGCCGACTGCAGGTATTCGCGACCGTAGCCCACCATATTGCCAAGGCTGGCCATGGGTGGTTGTACGCCCAGGCCCAGAAACGACAGCCCCGATTCCAGCAGCACCACGCCCGGAAAGGTAACGGTGATATTCACGATGATGGTGCTGGCGATATTGGGCAGTACGTGGCGGCCGTATACGCGACCGGCCGAGGCGCCCAGGTCGTGGGCCGCCGCCGCGTAACCCTGCTCGTTGGCCGCGATGGTCAGGCTGCGCGCAATACGCGCGGTGCGCTCCCAGCCGTAGAATCCCATTAAACAGATGAACAGCGGCAGCGAATTGCCAAAGAACGCCAGTACGGCCAGGGCAATGATCATGAAGGGCATGGAGGCCTGAAAGTCTATAAGCACCAGCACCAGGTTTTCGATCCAACCCCGAAAATGCGCGGCCATTACGCCCAGCACCACGCCCAGCATCGTGGAAATCGCTGTCGAGGCAAAGGCGATCAGCAGGCTGATCTGTATGGCTGAAATGACCCGGGACAGTACGTCGCGACCCAGTTCATCCGTCCCCAGGGCATGCGCCCAGGTGCCGCCGAAACCCACGGGCGGCTGCAGCCGGGCGCGCAAGTCTATCTGGCTGAACTCGTAGGGCATCAGCCATTGGGCCAGCAAGGCGGCGATTATCATGGCAAGCAGCCAGCCTATGCCGAGCAGCACCAGGGGAGGCCACGATTTGAAGAAGGCGCGCAAATTGCTGCGCGAGCGCCGAAAATGGGCAGGTACGGTTGCTGGTACGGTGCTCATGCCTTGGCTCCTTGACCACCCGACCGCAGACGCGGATCCAGTATGACGTAAAGGGCGTCAACCAGCAGGTTGGCGATCACCATGCAGGCGGCCACGACCAGCAGAATGGCCTGCACGACGGACAGGTCGCGACTGGCAACCGAGGTCACCAGCAGACGTCCTTCGCCTGGCCATGAAAATACGGTCTCGACTACCACGGCGCCGGCGATCAGGCCGCCCACCATCATGCCTATCAGGGTGACGGTGGGGATGGCGGCGTTGGGCAGGGCATGGCGGAATACCACCTGGCGCCAGCTCAATCCCTTGGCCAGCGCCGTTCTTATGTAGGGCTGACCCATTACCTCGACCATGGCCGAGCGGGTAAAGCGGGCCAGCACGGCAGCGCCACCCAGCGACAATGTCAGGATGGGCAGCAGCGCGTGCTGGATGCTGCCGTAGCCGCCGGTGGGCAGCCAGCCCAGACTCACGGAAAACATCATTACCAGCAGCAGCGCCAGCACAAAACTCGGGCAGGTATGGCCCGCAATCGAACAGCCCATCAGAAAGCGGTCTATGCGTGAATTGTGATGCAAGGCTGCGTAGACACCGGCGGGCACGCCTATGAGCAATTGCAGGATCAAGGCGGGAATCGTAATCGCCAGCGTGGCGGGAACGCGTTCCAGCACCGTTTGCATGGCGGGTGTGCCGTCTTTCATGGAGACGCCGAAATTGCCCTGGAGCAGATTGACGAAGTAGCCCACGTACTGCTGCCACAGCGGCGCGTCCAGGCCCCAAGCCTTGCGAAACGCTTCTATGGCTTCGGGGGGCGCGTCGGGAGACATGATGATGAGCGCGGGGTCGCCCGACAGGCGTAGGATCACGAAGGCGAAACTCAGTACCAGGAAAAGGGTAACGAGCAGCCTGAAGATGCGTTCAGACAAATAGTGCAGCATGATGGTTCAGGAATCAGGAAGTAATGTGCAGACAGGCCACTTTGCGGCCGCCCGCCACGGTCTGCAGGACCGGGATCATCTCGCGGCAGCTGGCGCTGGCCTGCGGACAGCGTGGGTGGAAGGCACAGCCCGACGGCATGTTGATGGGATTGGGCGGATCGCCTTCCAGCAGGATGCGTTGGTGGTGCTTATCGCGCGACAGGGTCGGAATGGCGGATACCAGGGCCCGGGTATAAGGGTGCGCCGGATTGGCAAACAGGTCTTGCGGCTTGCCTTGCTCGACGATGCGGCCCAGATACATGACGGCGACCTCATCGCAGATCTGGCGCACGACCTTCAGGTCGTGACTGATGAAGAGCATGCCCAGTTTGTGCTCCTGCTGCAGGTCCTGCAGCAGATTGATCACCTGTGCCTGTATGGATACGTCCAGGGCTGAAATGGGTTCGTCGCAGACCAGCAGCCGTGGACTCAGTATCAGCGCTCGCGCAAGCACCACACGCTGGCGCTGGCCGCCAGACAATTCATGCGGATAACGGTTCCAGAGCGACTGGGTCAGTCCCACTTCGCTCAGCATGTCCTGGGCGCGCAGTCGGCGTTCGGCCGCCTTGCTCACGGAAAAGATATCCAGTGGCTCTATCACCTGAGTCAGGACTGGCAGGCGCTTGTCGAGCACGCTCAAGGGATCCTGATACACCATTTGCATATGTCGGCGCATCTCGCGCCAGCGCGCGTTACGCCGTCCCGACACCAGTTCGCCATCAAAACGTACCTGGCCTGAAGTGGCCGTGGTCAAACCCAGGCTCAGCTTGGCTGTGGTGGATTTTCCGCAGCCCGATTCGCCGACCAGCCCCAGCGTTTTGCCGGCATGGACGGAGAAGGACACATCGCTGACGGCTTTCAGCGTAAGAGGGCGTCCGAGTAGGCTGCGCTGTGGGCGTACCCGGTAATGGCGCGCCAGTGCGCGCACGTCCAGCAGTGGTCGGGTCATGAGTATGGCTTCCAGCAAGCGGTAAAGTGATGGCCCTGCGCGGCCATCAGTACGGGCTGTTCATGCTGGCAGCGAGTCATGCGATGGCTGCAGCGCGGCGCGAAACTGCAGCCTGCCGGCATCTCGGTGGGCGCGGGTACAGTGCCTGGTATTGCTTCCAGGCGCCTGATGGGGCCTTCCAGGTCGGGCAGTGCGCCTATCAGTCCCTGCGTGTAAGGATGCCGGGCATGTTTGAACAGTTCGGCGGCGTTCGCTTTTTCAACCACGCGTCCTGCATACATCACCATGACACGATCACAGACCTGGGCAATCACACCCAGATCGTGTGAGATCACCACCAGGCCCATGCCGGTATCCCGCTGCAGCTCCTGCAGCAAGTCCAGGATCTGCGCCTGTATGGTGACGTCCAGGGCGGTCGTCGGTTCGTCGGCAACCAGCAGTTCGGGCTGGCCGGCCAGGGCCATGGCTATCATGACACGCTGGTTCATGCCGCCGGACAGCTCATGGGGCCACGAGCGCATGCGCTGGGCCGCACTCGGGATATGCACTCTGTCCAGCAGCCGTATGGCCTCGGCGCGCGCTGCATCGCCTTTCAGGCCGCGATGCAGCGTTACGGATTCCATCAGTTGCTTGCCCACGGTCTTGACCGGGTTCAGGCTGGATGACGGATCCTGGAAGATCATGGCGATGCGCCGGCCGCGTATGGCTGTCATGGCCTTCTGCGGCAAATTGGCGATGTTGCGACCATCCAGCGATATCTCGCCCTCTATCAGGGCACGCGAACCCAGCAGCTGCATGACCGCCATCCACGTTACGCTTTTACCGCAACCGGACTCGCCCACCACACCCAATGTCTCGCCGCGTGCCAGCTCCAGATCGACGCCATGCAGCACAGGCACCAGATGGGTGCCGGTGTCGAAGGAAACCTTCAAATCGCGTATGCGCAACAGAGGGGTTCCGTTGGACGGTTCGGCCGACGGCCGCGCCTGTGCGGGCTGTACCGCCGGCCCCGTGGGTTGCCGCCATGCGCCCTGGGCCATGAATGGCGTCAGAACCGCTGCCGTCACGCCGTCACCAGGGATGTGTTGCCCTTGCGGAAATCCATGTAGAAGGTCGGTGACCATTCCCACTTGATGTCCTTGCGCTTGGCATAGAAGGCCGCTGTCTGGTGTATGACCATGAAGGCGGGATCTTCATACTCGGCGATCTGCAGCATGCGCGCAAAGGTGCGCTTGCGTTCGGCAGGGTCGGTAGAGTTTTCCAGCACCGCCGACAGGCGGTTGAACTCTTCATTGCTCCATTCGCCTTTCTGTTGCTGCTGACCGTTGGGCCCATGCTGCTGCACCAGCGAGCTGACCGGGTCGTTGAAGCCGGCCGAGTTCGACCAGTCGCGGATGCCGCGCTGGGTGGACGGGTCATAGACCTGCGACCAGTTCTCGACCATCTGGATCTCCACATTCACACCCACGGCGCGCCACATCTCGACCATGATCTGCGCTTTCTGGACCTGGCCCGTGTAGTAGTTGTTCAGGACGCGGTAGGGAATGGTTTCGCCCTTGTAGCCGGCCTCCTTGAGCAGTTGCCGGGCTTTCTCGGGGTCGTAGGCCGGCGCATTGTGCTCGGTGACCAGCATGGGGCCGTAGAACTCGAACTGCAAGCCCTTGGGTACCACGGTGCGGCCATCCCACATCATGTCCACGATCATCTTGCGGTCGATGGCATGCGACATTGCCAGACGCACGCGCGGATCCTTGAGGACGGGATGTGCCTTGTCGAAGCATGTGATCTGGTGGTTGATGATGGGGCCGCCCACGAACTCCAGCTTGCCCGACTCTTCGACTGTCTTGATCTGATCGGTCGGGATGTCGGTGGCGAAATCGTACTCGCCTGCCAGCATGCCGTTGATGCGTGATGCAAGTTCCGGAATGTCGAAGAAATGAACTTCATCCAGTTCTGCCGGGCCGCCCCAATACTGCTCGTGCCGCTCAAGTATCAGGTACTGATCCTTCTTGTACTCCTTGATCTTGTACGGGCCGGTGCCTACGGGGGCGGCGGCCCAAACCTGCCAGTCATTCGCCTCTTCGTAGTGGCGCTTGCTGATGACATCGCAGCCCATGCGGGTCAGGCGTCCCTCCAGCGTGGGATCGGGAATGGCATTCACGAACTGCACGGTGTACTTGTCGACAACCTTGACCTCTTCGAGCGAGGGCCACAGACGTCGGCCCACAGCAGCCACTTCCGGAGGGCATTGTGTGCCGCGTGCCTTGCCGGCGTCCTTGCTGTCGGTGCGTATGGTCTTGGCGCCGTCGCCGCGATTGGGCTGAGTGTCGCCGAACATGACTTGAGGGCCAAAGCTGAAGGCCACATCCTCGGCTGTCATCTCATCACCGTTGTGGAAAATCACGCCCTTGCGCAGCTTCACTTCCAGCACGCGGTCGCTGATCCGTTTCCACGATTCGGCAAGGCCTGGCTGCAGGCTCAGGTCGCCCAGTACGTCGGTGGCAATGACGGGTTCCAGGAACGATGGCAGGATGCGGCGGCCAACGTTGCTTTGCTCGCGCAGGGTGGACAAGGTGCCATTGTTGCTGAGCGCGGAAGCGGCGATGCGCACGATGCGCTTGCCGTCGGCATTCTTGCCGGGCTGGGCCCAGACGGGTGCAATCATTGTGGACAACAGGCTGGCCGAGAAGCCCAGCATCTCGCGGCGACTAAGTTTCATGATGATATCTTTCCTGCGTTGCGCCGCAAGCGCGTCGTTACGGCGGTTGAAAGCAGGAAAGTGTAGGGAGCCTGAATGTCGTCAGGATGACATTCAAGTGAACGCTGTATGACAGCGCGAGCGGTGTTTCGCGGGTGGTATAGTCTTTGATAGTTTGCCGGCAGTAATGGCCTGGCGCTTGTCATAACTGCCGCCGCAGGAAACCCCATGACCAACGTAATATTCGCCTCTACCCACGACACGACGCCCCACGAGTGGATAGAGCCCCTGCAGCGCGAGCTGCCCGATGTACACATCAGTAATTGGGCAGACAATGCGCCGTCGGTCGATGCACGGTTTGCCGTTGTCTGGAAACCACCCCAGGAATTGTTCCAGCGCGAAACCAGGCTTGAAGCGGTCTTCAATCTGGGGGCGGGTGTCGATGCATTGTTCAAACTGCCCGGCCTGCCTGCCGATCTGCCCATTTATCGCCTGGAAGACGCCGGCATGAGCGTGCAAATGGCCGAATATGTCGTGCACGCCCTGTTGCGCGCATCACGTGACTTCGAGCAATATCAGGTGCAGCAAAGGCAGGGTGTTTGGCAGCCTTTGCCCGATATCGAGCGTGAGCAGTGGCCGGTAGGCATCATGGGCACAGGCCTGATGGGAACGCAGATGGCGCAGACGCTGGCGGCGCTGGAATACCCGGTCGCAACCTGGTCCCGACGCGGCAAACCTATGCCCGGCGTACAGGCTTATGCCTCTGCCGATGAATTACCGGCGTTTCTTGCACGTACCCGCGTGCTGGTGAATACCTTGCCTTTAACTCCGTCAACCCAAGGCATGCTGTGTCGAAATACATTTCAGCAGCTGCTGCCCGATGCCTACGTCATCAATGTCGCACGCGGCGAGCATCTGATTGAGCAGGATTTGCTCGACATGCTGGCGTCCGGTCACATCAAGGGTGCGACGCTGGATGTCTTCACCCAGGAGCCCCTGCCTTCAGGTCATCCATTCTGGAGTCATCCGGCCATTACCATTACCCCTCATGTGGCGGCAGCCTCGCTACGTGGCGCAAGCATCAGGCAAGTGGCGGCAAAAATACGCAGCCTGTTGAATGGCGTGATGCCAACGGGTCTGGTGAATCGTGAGCAGGGATATTAAGGTCGCTGCTTATGGCGTGCCGGCGTCAGCTTCAGACACCACCAAAGCCGGCAGTCATCTGCTGGCTGCCGTCGTCGAACATGACGCTGCGCTCGGGCCAGCGCAAGGCCGCGAGCCTGAAGTTTGTTGCCAGGGCCTGGCTGCTTTTGCGCTCCAGCCACTTGCCCCCGGCTGAGAAATCCACGCAAAAAACATTTTGGTGCTTGCCGTGCCAATGCAGAGGCGGTATGCCGTCGAACAGGTCGGGGCCATGTTTGCCGATGTCATCGGCAGCGGCCAGACCGAGCTGGCGCCAGTAGTGGCCGATAATCACCGGGATGCGGCTGTTGTAGTCGTCCCACCAGGGCACGCGTTCGGTAAAGCGCCATTTGCCGCCATTAAAGAATGGATCCGGGGTGACGCGTTCCACACCGGAAGTGAGCACCCTGACAGGGTTGCCCATTTGTTTGCCAACGTCGTACCTGGCCACCGCATGCATCAACGGGGGCTTTCGGGCGGGGTTGTCCAGCCCGCCCTTCCATGATTCGCGTTCGGCCACGATAAGCCCGGCCTGTCCGCTGTCTCTGGCCTGTTGCTTGATGGCATGTTCCCAGCGGTCGAACGACTGGCAAATGGTGCCGGGCAGCGGGCTTGATGTCCGCAAGATTTCTATGGCCGGGTCATGCCAGGCGGCGTGCACCACACGCAGGTCGGCCCGTTCCAGCACCAGTGGCAGCGAAGCGACCAGGCTCTTGATGTCCTGGCGCTCTGCTTCGGTGGGTGACTTGAATGGCGCGTATTTTTCGTGATCGCGTAAAGCACGCTCTTGAAAGAACCATCCGGAGCCGTCCTTGGGGTCTTTGCGCAGCAGATTCAGTTCGTGGTTGCCCATGACGGCCATGGCGCCGCCGGCATGCATCAGCTGGCGGGCCAGCATCATGACGGCAGGGCTGTCGGGGCCACGATCGCAGAAGTCGCCGACGAATACCAGCGTGCGCCCATCAGGGTGTCGGCCGTGATCGTCGTATCCGAGGTGGTGCAGCAGCTCGCATAAGGCTTCGTATTCTCCGTGGATGTCGCCTACGATATCCAGCGGACCGTCGGGCAAGGCCTGAATCAGGCGCATGGCGTGGGTCTCCAGTTTCCAGTTCGCCAGTTATTATGCCTGCATCCCTGCCCTGCGTTGCTTTTTGTGCCTATGCTGCTTCGGTATAGAATGCGACCCCCTCGAAAACATAGGTGCCTGCCAGCTCGACTTTCACGTTCTCCATTTCAGCGGCATTGGCCGTGTAGAAGTGGCTGTTGGTGGAAGAATTGTAGAAACGATAGACCTCGGTGGTTGCCTCGGTTTTGGCTGCATGGGCCTGGAAGGCGATGCCTTCGTAGGTCAGCTGGTTCGTCTCAATGATGTTCATGGCTTCGTCATTGCTGGTTGTGTAGAAATGCGTGCCGGTCACGTCGTTGTGAAAACCGTGTACCGCAACGCTTTCGGCATTGGGCATGACATCACGCATGAAGCCGATGCCCTCGTAGATCAGGCCTTCAAGGGCATTGATGTTGCTGGCTTCGTCGTTGTTGGCGGTAAAGAAATGCGTGCCATTGTTCGTGTTGAAGTAGCGGTGTATGCCTGGTGTCAGGTCGTTCAGGTTGCCGCCGAAGTTCTCGAAACCGGCCACTTCAATATTGATCAGCGTGTCAGTGCCGTCGGCGCCGGTGGTGTCGTGCACGGTGTATGTGCGCCCGTCCAGGTCATAGACCAGCGTATAGTTGGCGAATACGCCGGAGAAATAGGCGCTGTCGTGTCCGGCTCCGCCGTCAAGAATGTTGTTGGCCTGATTGCCGTAAAGCGTGTCGTTGCCTGCGCCCGTCGTGAGGTTCTCGATGAGGACGCCACGGGCAATTGCCAGGTTGTTCGTCATGCCGTTGGCCGACGAATAGTGCCCGGGACGCAGGTCGATGTCGCTGTCGGTGCCCCAACCGCTCAGGTTCAGGGTGTCGATGCCGCCGGCGTCGTAGAAGGTAAGAATCGGGTACACGTTCTGGGTGAAATCGTACACGACCGCCGTGTCGCCTTCCACCGTCGAGCCAAACCCGTACACGGTGTTGTCGGCGCGTGTGTTGGCGGCGCCGTATATGGCCTGGATGACCATGATGTCGTTCAGCATGGGTGTTTGAGACCCATGGATCACGCCATCCGGCGAGAACCAGTCGCCCCACATTACATCACCTTTGCCGCGCTGGTCTTCAGGCCCGTAGTAAGACATGATCGATAGCACCCCGCTGTCCTGGTAGGACGAAGGGCCATCATCATCGTCGCCGTTGTAGTCACCCATATGATCCAGCCCCAGCGCATGGCCGATTTCGTGAATGTAGGTGGTGAAGCCGCGATTGCCCAGTACAGGATGCTGCAGTTCGTTGTACATGTACGAGAACCATATGCTGCCCATGGGTGGGTAATAGGCATGCGCGTAGCCTGGTTCCTCGACCATGTAGGTATTGCCGAACTCCATGTTGGATGCGCCAATCGAGCCGGGCACGATATTGGGTGCAATCAGGTCATTCCAGGTGGCCAGGGCCAGCTTGGCGTATTCGCGTTGCTCCGCAGTCAAGGGGGTGAAGTTCACGCCCTCGCCTTGCTCGAAGTGTATTTGCTCACGACTATCTGGAAATGTGTAGGTAATGGTGGGGCCGGACCATTTTTCCCCACTGTTCAATTGATTGAAAACTTGTTCGTCCGTCCAGTGTGGCGTGGTCATGGGGGTTATTCCTTTTAGGCTGTGAGTAAGACCGAGACATGGGCGCCTCAGCAGCGTAGCGCATGCTAATGGTCATCCAGCATTGTGCTCGTATTATTGGAATAGTGACGTAGAGTGTCAAGGCATTACTGATGTCTACCTTTTGGGGTAATCGCAAGACTATCTTGTGATCCTTAATTCATGCTGATGCGCTCGTGCATGTTTAATCAGGCCTGTTCGGCCGACGAGGCCTGTGGTGATGTGTTAGGACATACCCTTAGACAATACTATGTTGCAGGTATCGTTCCCACTGTGCCCTATAGAGGCGTTGCCGTACGTCTCTTTTCATCATGTCAAAAATGTATGGCTAGCGCTCTTTTTCTCATTTGACGGTATTGAACGCGACCTACCACAATCGACTTACCCCAACATGTCAGTATGTTTCACGCGCTGCTTCGGCGGCTAAGGAGAAATCTATGCATTTTCGTACCAAACTCGCTGTAGCCGTTGTTGCTGCCTTGTGCTCCAGCACTGTTGTCTGGGCTGACCAGACGCTGTATGTAGCTGCCAATGGCGGCAGTACCGAAAAAGTGATGAAAGAAAAGTTGTTTCCCGTGTTTGAAAAAGAGCATCCTGGCGTGAAGGTGGTGCAGGTGACAGGTACGTCAACGCAAAGCCTGGCCAAGTTGCAGGCTCAGCGTAATAACCCCGAAATTGGCGTAGCCATTCTGGACGATGGTCCGATGTGGCAGGCGATGCAGTTGGGCTTCTGCAGCGATGTGAATTCCGATACCTATAAAAATTTGTATTCCATGGCCAATATCGGCGGCAAGGCCATGGGAGTAGGCTTGGTCGCGACTGGTTTGGCATACAACACTGAAGCTTTCAAGAAAATGGGGCTGCCCGCGCCAGACTCGTGGGAAGATCTGCTTAACCCCAAGCTCAAGCAAAAGGTCGTTATCCCATCCATCACCAATACTTATGGCTTGCATGCCCTTGTGGTTTTCGCTCGTTTGCGTGGCGGTGGTGAAAAAAATATAGAGCCTGGCTTCAAGGCCATGATCGAAGAGGCGCAGCCCAACGTATTGTCCTGGGAACCCGCTCCCGGGAAGCTGGCCGAACTGTTCCAGAATGGTAGTGTGTTGCTGGCTGCTCATGGCAGTGGACGCGTGCAGGCACTGAAAAATACTGGCTTTCCCGTAGAGATGGTGTATCCGAAGGAAGGGGCGGTTTCCTTGCAGATTGCCGCCTGTGCTATTGAAAAGAGCCCAGAGCCGGAATTGGCCCAGGCGTTCCTGGAGTTCCTGTCACGTCCTGAGACACAGACCATATTGGCTCAGAGCGAAGGCTGGGGCCCCACCAATAAAACGGTAGAGCTGTCACCTGAGCTTGCCAAGCAAGTGCCTTATGGTGCTGATGCCGTTGAGAATATGCTGGTGGTGGATTGGACAACCGTCAATCCCAAGCGCAATGAATGGACCACGCGCTGGAATCGCACTGTAGAACGTTAATAGATACACCAAAGGAAGAACTTGCCATGACTTATCTCGCTCTCGAGGGGCTCGCAAAGCGCTACGGAGAACTGACCGTGGTTGAAGACATCAGTCTGAATATTGAGCGTGGCGAGTTCATTTCCCTGTTGGGGCCCTCGGGTTGTGGCAAGACCACCACCCTACAAATGGTGGCTGGTTTTGCTGAGCCGACTCGGGGTCGGCTGCGATTGGAGGGCCGCGATATTACAGATGTCGCACCAGAAAAGCGCGGAATGGGTATCGTGTTTCAAAGCTATGCCTTGTTTCCGCACATGACGGTGGCTGGTAATGTGGGATTTGGCCTGGAAATGCAAGGGATGGGACGCAGCGCAAGAGCTGACCGAATCGCTGAAACCCTTGATCTGGTCCGCCTGTCCGGTTTGGGCGATCGTTATCCAAAACAACTTTCGGGCGGCCAGCGCCAGCGCGTGGCAATTGCCAGGGCACTGGCGATCAGGCCCAACGTATTGTTGTTGGATGAGCCCATGTCGAACCTGGACGCCAAGCTGCGCGAGGAAATGCACGTGGAGCTGCGTGCTATACAGAAGCAGTTGGGCATCACGACAATACTGGTCACGCATGACCAGATTGAGGCCATGACCATGAGTGATCGTATTGCCGTCATGCATGGGGGGCGCATTGTTCAGGTGTCCTCGCCTTTCGATGCCTATGAACGGCCAATGTCGCCGTTTGCCTCGAGCTTCCTGGGTAAAACAAATTGCATCGCCGCCCAGATTACCGCACGCCATGCCAGTTGTTGTCAGGTGCAACTGGCAGGGCTTGACGTGCGTATACCGCATGAAGAGCATCAATATCCGGATGACATCAACGTATACATCCGACCCGAGAAAATACGATTGGTATCTGCAGCCGAAAGCCGTGTAAGCGGTGTGGTGCGTAGCCGTATGTTCCTGGGAAGTCATTGGTCAGTAGAGGTTGACGGACCCTTGGGCAGACTGCGTGTGAATGTGCCCAACGTGGGTGATACGCCGGCCCGGGAAGGCGACACTATTTACCTGTCTTGGCAAGACGAAGACATGCGCATGTTGGCCGGAGGGACTGAAGCGTGAGCAATTCAGCTGTCATGACATCCCATGTTCAGAGCTCCTGGCGTCGGTGGCTGGGCAATCCCATGCCATGGCTGCTGTCCAGCCCCGCCTTGCTCTTGTTTATTGGCCTGCTCTTAGTGCCTTTGGCCCTGACTGGCTTGCTTTCCTTCGCAGTGTATGACGGTAGCCTGGGTACGGGCGAAGGCTACACTATTGCCAATTACCTTGATGTGATCCGTGACGAGTATTACCACGAGATATTCCTGCGTACGGGTGGTATGTCGTTGGCGGTGACTTTGCTCTGTGTGTTGCTGGGCGTACCGGAAGCCTTGATTCTTTCACGCATGCGCAGTCCCTGGCGTGCCATCTTCCTGGTGGTCATTCTTGGTCCCTTGCTGATTTCAGTGGTCGTGCGTACCTTGGGTTGGGCCATACTGATCGGTAACGAAGGCCTGATCAACATGACGCTGACGAATCTGGGTCTTATTGATAGTCCGATCAAGATGCTCTACACCATGACTGGTGTCACCATTGCGCTGACTCACGTCCTGATCCCGTTCATGATCATTTCTGTTTGGGCGTCCATCCAAAAGCTGGACCAGTCCGTCGAAAATGCAGGCCTGTCTTTGGGAGCGTCACCCTTCACAGTGTTGCGCCGTGTCATCTTGCCGCAGCTTATGCCGGGTGTGCTGTCAGGGGGCATTATTGTGTTTGCATTATCCGCCTCTGCCTTTGCCACTCCATCGATTCTGGGTGGGCGCCGTCTTAAGGTTGTGGCCACTGCCGCCTACGATGAATTCACTGCTACATTGAACTGGCCGTTGGGCGCTGCCATTGCCGTATTGCTCTTGATCGCTATGCTTGCTGTCATTCTGGGCAGCAACTACATGCTTGAGCGGCGCTACCGCCAGGTCTTCGAGAACTAGGAAAGCCTTATGCTCAAGAACAACTGGCTCAGCCTAACGTATCATTCTTTATTCATCTTGTTTATCAGCGCGCCCTTGCTGGTGGTGATAGCTGTGTCCTTTACCTCATTGGGCTATATCTCCTTGCCCACTGATGGCTTATCACTGCGTTGGTTCTACGCTATTTTGGATGAGCGACAGTTTATCGACGCCTTTTTGATGTCGGCATGGTTGGCACTGGTCAGTGCCACCGTAGCCATAGCGCTGGCGATCCCCGCTGCCTTGGCGCTGGCCAACTATCGCTTCCCGGGCCGTGGTGCGCTCTCGGCATTTTTCCTGTCGCCGCTCATGATCCCTCACGTGGTCCTGGGGATTGCCTTTTTGCGTTTCTTCAATCAGGCGGGTTTCAGTGGTTCATTCGGTTGGCTGTCCATGACTCACGTCATCGTGGTGTTCCCCTATGCCTTGCGGCTGACGCTGGCATCGGTCACGGGGTTAAGCCGTGATACGGAACTGGCCGCACGCTCTCTGGGCGCGCGACCGCATACGGTGTTTTTGCGCATTGTTTTGCCGCTGATCTTGCCGGGCGTGGCAGGCGGATGGATGTTGGCGTTTATACAAAGCTTCGATGAAGTCACTATGACGGTCTTCGTGGCAACGCCGGGTACTACCACTTTGCCAGTGGCGATGTACAGCTACATTTCCCAGAGTATTGATCCGCTGGTGGCATCACTATCCACCGTACTGATTGTGGCAACCATGCTGACGATGTTCATACTTGATCGCATCGTGGGTTTAGATCGTGTCCTTGTCGGGAAAAACTAAAGATGTCTTACGATAGCGATGTAATTGTGCTGGGAGCAGGCTTGGTGGGCAGTGCCATTGCGTACGGTTTGCTGCGCCAGGGCCTTACGGTAACGGTTATCGATGAAGGCGACATTGCATTTCGAGCATCACGTGGAAACTTTGGCCTGGTCTGGGTGCAAGGTAAAGGCTGGGGCTATAGCCAGTATGCGCACTGGACCATGAGTTCGGCCGAACTCTGGCCAGAGCTGGCGGCCGACCTCCGGGATGAAACGGGTGTTGACGTTGAGCTGCGGCAAGATGGTGGATTCCACTTCTGTCTGAACGAGCAGGAGCTTTCAGAAAGGGCGGACAGGCTGGCCTGGCTACAGCACGAGATAGGACCTAGCTACCAGTTTGAAATGCTGGACCAGGCTGCGCTCAAGGAGAAGCTGCCGGGAGTCGGCGCCCAAGTGACCGGTGCCAGCTATACACCCATGGACGGTCATGTCAATCCGCTCAAGCTTTTTCATGCCTTGCATCAGGCGTGCAATGACCGCGGTGCACGACGACACGTCAATTCGCATATTGATCAAGTGCACTATGCCGATGGACGCTACACCGTACGTAGTTCGCAAGGAGTCTGTACAGCCTCGCGCCTGATCCTGGCAGCGGGACTTGGCAACAAGGATCTTGCCCGTGAAGTGGGTTTGCATGCTCCGATAGTGCCCAACCAGGGACAAGTATTGATCGGTGAGCGTGTGGCACCCTTTCTGACTCATCCCACGATCTTTGTGCGTCAGACAGGCGAAGGATCCATCCAGATCGGCGACTCGATGGAAGAGTGTGGCCTGGACGATACTACCCGTACCGATGTACTGGCCGGGATCGCTCGCCGTGCCATCGTGTGTTTTCCTCAGCTAGCCGATCTGAACGTTGTACGCACTTGGGCTGCGCTAAGAATTATGTCTCCCGACGGTTTTCCCATTTATCAAGAGTCGCCCACCCATCCAGGCGCCTTTCTTGCAACTTGTCACAGCGGTGTCACGCTGGCGGCGGCGCATGCCTTCCGGCTCGCTCCATGGATCGCCGGCCAACCTATGCCCGAAGGGCTGGATGCTTTTTCAGGTGATCGCTTTCTGGACCCAAAACGCGAGTTTCATCATGGCCACTAATGCCTTTACAGTGCTTCCCGGCGTCACGGACGCCTCCACCATCACCATACTTTTCAACGGCCAGCCTCGTCAGGTTGCGGCAGGAGTCAGCGTGGCCGCAGCGCTGCTGGGATCAGGCATGCTTCGGATGCGGGCATCACCTGTCAGCGGTACTTCTCGCGCGCCCTACTGCATGATGGGTGTCTGCTTCGAGTGTTTGGTCGAAATCGATGGCGTGCCCAATCGACAAGGCTGCCTGGTTCCCGTGCAGGACGGTATGGAGATACGTTCGCAAGAAGGGCGGACACAATTGGAGTCACGCAATCATGCATAAGGAAGTCGATATCGTCGTGATCGGTGCAGGCCCATCCGGCATGGCCGCTGCCACACTGGCGGCACAGCAAGGTGCCAGCGTGGCCTTGCTGGACGAGCAGGATGGCGCAGGTGGCCAGATTTGGCGCAGTATTACCGTTGCGTCTGATGCCAGGCTGCATACGTTGGGGCCGGATTATGCTGCCGGTGTCGAGCATGCACGTGCATTTTCCGAGTCAGATGCCCAGCACCTGCGACGCACCACTGCTTGGCAGGTTACGCACGATGGCGTAGTCAACTATATACAAGATGGCACTTCCGCTTCAGTTCGCGGCAAGCGGGTCATACTGTGCAGTGGTGCCATGGAGCGTCCCTTTCCTATTCCAGGCTGGACCCTTCCGGGCGTAATGACCGCCGGTGCTGCGCAGATATTGCTGAAAAGCGCTGATACTGTGCCTACTGAGCCGGCTGTGCTGGCAGGCTGCGGGCCTTTGTTGTATTTGCTGGCTTGGCAGTATGTACGGGCTGGGGTGCCGATAGCGGCCATCATCGACACTACTCGTGCCGATGATTACAGGCGCGCGCTGCCATACCTTGCGCAGGCGTTGGGTGCATGGCCGTATATGAAGAAAGGTGTGGCGCTGTTGCGCGTACTGCGCCAGAAGCGGATTCCCTTCTTCAAGGGGGCGACGGAGCTGCGCGTGGATGGTGATGAGCGCGTTCGTGCAATCAGCTTCACCAGCGGTGGCAAAGTGCGACGCATTGAAACCGGCCTGGTACTGTTGCATCAAGGTGTGGTGCCCAATACTCAATTCACTTGGTCGCTGCGAGTGGAGCATACCTGGGATACCGCTCAGCTTTGTTGGCGCCCTAACGCCGATGAGCTGGGGCGCTTGGAAGGTGCTGAGCGTGTGTTGATCGCTGGAGATGGCCGAGGTATTGGCGGTGCTGGCGCCGCCACGATTCAGGGTCGGTTGGCTGCGCTGGCTGCTTTGCTGGATTTGGGTTTGATGACTGGCGCAAAAGCCTCGCCCCTCATCAGCGCGGCGCGTAGCGAGCTGCAGCCACACATGCGCATACGCCCATTCCTTGATGCTTTATATCGCCCTAAGGACGCCAATCGCATCCCAGCCGATGACGTTATCGTGTGCCGCTGCGAAGAAGTCACGGCGGGTGCCATACGTGGATTTGTCGAGATGGGTTGCACAGGGCCCAACCAGACTAAGTCTTTCGGACGCTGTGGCATGGGTCCCTGTCAAGGCCGGTTGTGCGGTTTGACAGTGACCGAAATCATTGCAGCGGCACGCCATACTACGCCTGATGAAGTCGGTTATTACCGTATTCGTCCGCCTATTAAACCTATTACCTTGGCTGAGCTGTCGACAGCGCACGATGGCCCGGCTTCTTAACCCCTTGATGGAGAGTTGTATGACCAACATTACCCGCCTTGAAACCAACGAGCGCATGAGCCGAGTGGTTATTCACAACGGCACTGTGCTGATTGGTGGTTTGACCGCCAGCGATGCCACGCAAGATATAACGGGGCAGACCCGGCAAGTACTTGAGAAAATAGAAAGCTATCTGGCTAAGGCAGGCACCGATAACACGAAGATGTTATCCGCTCAAATTTGGCTTAAAGACATAGAACGCGATTTTGCCGGTATGAACGCAGTCTGGGACAAGTGGCTACCTGAAGGTGTTGCCCCTGTGCGTGCCACAGGTGAGTCCAAACTGGCGCGGGGCGACCTGTTGGTGGAAATCATCGTCACGGCGGCCGTCTGATACGTCATACAATGGCAGTATGAATCCTAAAAACATCGAGGCCTTCCGGGCGGTCATGCTGTCCGGCTCGATGACCATTGCGGCTCGTGATATTCATACTACGCAGCCCAATGTCAGTCGAATGATTGCGCATCTCGAGCACGAGCTCCAGATGTCGCTATTCGAGCGTGTCGGGAACAAACTTCATCCCACCGACGAAGCCATTGCGTTCTTCAAAGAGGTCGAACGCTACTATCTGGGTCTGAAAACCCTTAGGGAAACGGCCCATAACATCAAACGTTTTGGTTCAGGCAGGCTGCGCATTGCTACTGCGCCAGCATTGGGTATGGGTTTTATCTCCGGCGTGGTGCGACGGTTTTCCGATGCTAGCCCTGGTGTCACCGTGTCTGTGCGCACGAACAATTCAGCCACTATCGAGCAGCTCATTTCCTCCCAGCTATGTGACTTGGCCTTTGCTGTTTACGCGGGTGGCGGCAACTCAAATGATGTCAAAACAGAAAAACTGGTTGATGCACGCGGCGTATGTGTATTGCCGCCAGGCCATCGCCTGGAGAGCCACGCCATGATTGAAGCACGCGACTTGGAAGGTGAGGCCTTTGTGTCACTGTCGCATCACGATGGCTTGCGCGAGCGTATAGATGCACTATTTGAGCACGAGAACATCATGCGTACCATGCTGGTAGAAACCGAGTTTCTGTCAACAGTATGTTGCATGGTGAAGGATGGCTTAGGCGTCAGCATTGTTAATCCGCTGGTGGCAAAAGATTATATTGCGGGCGGCTTGACTATCAAGCCGTTCTCGCCGCGCGTTGATTTTCCGGTGTACATGCTCAGCCCCAGACACCGGCCTGATAGCGTACTGGCCTCTCGGTTTGCCGACATAGTACGCACAACTCTTACTCAAGACTTGCTGGCGTTCGCAGCTAATTCCCAGGCGTAAAGCGACTCAACGACAGCCCACTGATATCCACCTGGCTTGCGCCATCCAGTATCAGCTCGGATACCGCGCGCCCGGAAGCGGGTCCTAGCTGGAATCCACTCGACGAAAATCCACAGGCGTAGATCAATTTGGATGCGGTCAGGCTCGGCCCGATGACAGGCATATGATCGGGCGTAAAGCCTTCCACGCCTGACCATGCTCGATTGATGGAAATCTGCTCAAGAAATGGGAATAAATCTGACACAATGCGGGCGCTATTGGCCAGCCCAGAGAAATCCAGCTCTGCATGCGCCTCGTCAATATCAATCCCGCAATTTAATTCGCCGCCAATGACTACGGTTCCGTTATCAAACTGTTTGAAAGAAAGGCCTCGCCCGGTGGCGCCGACCACCGGATCAATAAAATGCGGTAATCTTTGCGTGACCATCAGCATCAGGCCGCCCGGTGTGACTGGTACGGATTCTCCGAGTTGAGCCGCGATCTTGCCTGACCACGCGCCAGCTGAAATGACCAGGTATTCGCTTTCAAAGGTGCCTTGGCTGCTTGTTATCTGCCAACTGGAACCGCTCTGGTTCACCCGAGTGACGGGGCAGTTTTCCAGAACTAAGGCGCCGTTTGCTTGCGCTGCGCGCCGAAATGCCGTCACGCTGCGATATGGCAGGGCAAAGCCGTCGGACTTCACCCAAATTCCAGCGGTAACGTGCGACGCGATCGAAGGCACGATCTCATGTACCGCGTCCTTATCGATCAGTACCTCATGGTGAAATCCGTGGGATTGTAGCAACGCGACGCGCTCTTGCAGTATCTTGATTTCGTCATCGGTTTCCGAAACCTTGATTTGCCCTTGCGCCACAAAGCCACCGCTATCACCGGTAAGCGCATCCATTTGATGCCATAGCTCGCTGGATGCCAACGTCAAGGGGATTTCCGCTACTGGCCTGCCCAGTGTTCGCACACCGCCAGCATTCACGCCCGAGGCATGGCGTCCGCAGTAATCCGATTCCAGCACTGCCACGCGCATTCCCCTACGCGCGAGAAAAAATGCACTTGCACAGCCGTGGATACCACCGCCTACAATCACCACGTCAAAAGATTTCTTATCCACCGCAATGCCCGGTTTTGGTCTTGTTAAGGGTCTGGTTTTTCCAGACCAACACCTAGGTACTTTACCGGCAGCATTCCTTTCAGGCCAATACTTAGTTTTTTGATTGCATACTAAAATGATATGGCTTGAGTCGTTTGGATCGATGGCTCGTGCGGGCTGGGCGCTTCCTAAGCGGCGCTGCCTTCGGCCACGTCCAGGCCCTCACGCGACAGAAAATCGAGTTCGGGCATCAACGACAGCAAGTGGCGTGTGTAGTCGTGCTGGGGAGACGAGAACAGCGCTTCGGTGTCGGCCACTTCAAGCAGTTCGCCGTGGCGCATGACGCCAACCCGGTCGCACATTTGCCGGATCACGGGCAGGTCATGGCTGATGAACAGCATGGTCAGGCCCAGGCTTTCCTGAAGGTCTTTCAGCAAATTCAGGATTTGCGCCTGAATCGAGACGTCCAGGGCTGAAGTGGGTTCATCGCAGATCAGAAAGCGCGGGCGTGTGGCCAGTGCGCGCGCAATGCAAATACGCTGGCGCTGCCCGCCCGAAAATTCGTGCGGAAATCTGGACAAGGCCTGCTCACCCAAACCCACGTAGTCAAGCAGGCCGCCCACGATGCGGCGGGTGGCGGCCTCGGTGGCTGCCAGCTTGTGAAAACGGATGGGTTCGGCCACGATGTCCAGAATGCGCATGCGCGGATTCAATGACGAGAACGGATCCTGGAACACCATCTGGATCTGGCGACGGAAAGCATTGATGGCTTTTTGGTCGTTCAATGCGGTGATGACGCTGCCGTTGAAACTCACGGAGCCGCTGCGGGTCTGGTACAGACCGGCGATCAGGCGGGCCACGGTCGACTTGCCCGAGCCCGACTCGCCCACCAGGCCAAAGACTTCGCCCTTGTTGATAGAAAAATTCACATCCTTGACCGCGTCCAGCGTGATCCGGTGGCGCTTCAGAAAAGCATCCTTCAAAACAAACCGCATGCCCAGGTCTTGCACCTGGATCAGCGGACTGTCTGATTGCTCGCCAAAATCCTGCTGCGCACCTATCCATTCCATGGCGGTGGCCAGGTTGCTGGATTCGTTACGGATATGCGTGTTGTCGGCTTCGATGTAGCTGACCATGGGGAAGCGGCTGAGCTTGATGTCTGAACGCGGCACAGCCGAAATCAGGCTCTTGGTATAGGGGTGTTCAGGACGGCCAAGGATCTGGCGGGTGGCGCCTTCTTCAACCAGCTTGCCCCGATACAGCACGGCAACCCGGTCGGTGATTTCTGCAATCACACCCATGTCATGGGTGATGATGATCATGCCGACCTGCTTCTCTTTGCAAAGCTTTCTTAGCAGGTCAAGAATTTGCGCCTGGATGGAAACGTCGAGCGCGGTTGTAGGTTCATCGGCAATGATGACTTCCGGTTCGCAGCATAGCGCCAGGGCAATGACCACGCGCTGGCGCATGCCGCCCGAGAACTGATGCGGATAAAGCTTGAGGCGCACGGCGGCCTGTTCTATGCCGACGCTTTCAAGCAGGGCAATGGCGCGCTCACGTGCTTCATTAGCGTTGATGTCCAGGTGTACCTGCATGGTTTCGACCAGCTGGCTTTCTATGGTTTGCAGCGGGTCGAGCGAGGTTAGCGGATCCTGGAAGATCATGCCGATACGGCGTCCGCGCACCTTGCGAAAGGCCGGGGCGGGCAAGGTGTCGATGCGCTCCCCGTTCAGCAGTACTGTGCCGGCGGTCATTTTTCCGGGCGGCTCAAGCAGGCCAATGACGGCGTTGCCTATCGTGGATTTGCCTGCCCCCGATTCACCGACCACCCCCAGTATGTCGCCCTTCTCGAGAGAAAGACTGACATCCTGGATGGCCACCACGTTGCCGCGCCGGCTGTTGAATTCGATATGCAGTTGTTGAATGTCGAGTAGTGCCATGACAGACTCAGCGTAACTTGGGGTTGAGTGCGTCGCGCAGCCAGTCACCCAGCAGATTGACGGACAGCGCCAGCAGCACCAGGGCAACACCCGGGAAGATGGATATCCACCAGTCGCCCGAGAACAGGTAGCTGTTGCCGATACGGATCAGCGTACCCAGGGATGGCGTGGTTGGCGGAATGCCAACGCCCAGGAACGACAGCGTGGCTTCGGTGATGATGGCGATGGCCAGGTGTATGGTGGCAATGACCAGTACCGGGCCAAGCACATTGGGCAATACATGGCGCCGCAGAATCATGAAGGGCCGCATGCCGATCAGGCGCGCCGCCTGTACATATTCCTTGTTGCGCTCGACCATGGTGGCGCCGCGTACCGTGCGTGCGTACTGAACCCAGCCCGAGATGCCAATGGCGAAGATCAGTACATATAGCGAGAGTTCATCGTGGGAATCACGCGGCAGCAGCCCCCGGGCGATGCCGTCGATCAGCAGCGCAATCAGGATGGCCGGAAACGACAGCTGCACATCGGCAATGCGCATGATGATGCTGTCGACGCGCCCGCCGACATAGCCGCTGATCAGGCCCAGCGATACACCGATCACGAGCGAGAACAGCACCGACGCGAATCCCACCAGCAGCGAGATGCGCGAACCATAGAAGATGGCCGAGAGCATATCCCGACCCTGGTCGTCGGTGCCCAGAAGAAAGCGTGCGTCGCCATTTTCGTTCCATACCGGCGGAATGTTGGCATCGAGCAGGTCAAGCGTGGCCAGGTTGAACGGATCGTGCGGCGCGATAAGCGGTGCAAACAGTGCACAGATAAAAATTGTCAGGGCGACCACCGCAGAAATGATTGCGGTGGGCGAACGGCGAAAACTGTAAAAGATATCGCTTTGATAGGCGCGGGACAGGGCGCTTTGAGTCATCTTCAAGGCCTTCTAGTTTCTTTGTACGCGCAAGCGTGGATCAACCGCAAAATACAGCAGATCGACAATGAGGTTGATCACCACGAAAAAGAAGGCGATCAGCAACAGGTAGGCGGCCATGACCGGGATATCGACCACGCCGATGGACTGGATGAACAGCAAGCCCATGCCCGGCCACTGGAACACCGTTTCCGTAATAATCGAGAACGCAATGATGGAGCCCAGTTGCAGCCCGGTAATGGTAATGACCGGCACCAGCGTATTTTTCAGGGCGTGGCGGAAGTTGATCATGCGTTCGGGCAGTCCGCGAGCACGGGCAAACTTAATGAAATCGGTCTGCAGTACTTCAAGCATCTCGGCACGTACCAGTCGCATGATCAGTGTCATCTGGAACAGGGCCAGCGTGAACGCCGGCATGATCAGCGATTGCCAGCCGCTGACAGTAAGCAAGCCTGTGGTCCACCAGCCCAGATCAACGACTTCGCCGCGGCCGAAACTGGGCAGCCAGCGCAGCATGACCCCGAAGACCAGGATCATCAGGATACCGATCAGGAAGGTGGGTAATGAAATGCCGATCAGCGACAGGGTCATGAAGCTGCGCGACAGCACACCATTGCGCCTGAGGGCGGTATAGATGCCCATGGGAATACCCAGGCACAGCGCAATCAGGGCTGATACGAAAGACAGTTCCAGCGTGGCCGGCAGGCGGCTTTCGATCAGCTCGCTGACCGGGCGTCGCTGGCGATAGGACATGCCGAAATCGCCTTGTGCAGCGTTGCTGATGAAGCGTGCATATTGCACCAGGAACGGATCATCCAGGCCAAGCTGCTTGCGCAGCTCGGCCCTTTGTTCCATGGTGGTGTCCTGCCCCACCATGTTGTTGATGGGGTCTCCGACGTAGCGGAACATGCCAAATGCAATGAACCCGACGGCCAGCATAACGAAGACGGACTGCAGGATCCGTCGGGTGATAAAGCCCAGCATAAGCGTTTACGGCATCACTACATTACGGATATCAAGCACGTCGTCGCCGCGCTGAGCAAGCTCGATGCCCTTGCGCACGCCCCACGACATGGGCTGCTGGTGCAGAGGCAGATAGCCGTAGTCGTTGTGCAGCATGGTAAAGGCCTGCTTGATCATTGCGTTGCGCTTTTCCTGATCGGTTTCGGTATCGATCTTGGCCGTCAGTGCGTCGATTTCCTTGTTGCAGTATCCGCCCAGGTTGAACTGCCCTGCGGCAGTCTTGGGGTTGCGGCAGGAAACCAGATTGGTCAGCGAGTTGGCAGCGTCGATCGAGCTGGGAGTCCAGCCCAGCAAGTACATGCTGGTATTGTTGCCGGCTTGCAGCAGAACCTTGGCGAAGTACTTCGACTTGGTTTGTGCCAGCAGATCGATCTTGATGCCTATGCGTGCCAGCATGCTGGCCACTGCCTGGCAGATTTTCTCGTCGTTGACGTAGCGATCGTTCGGGCAGTCAAGCTGAACGCTGAAACCGTCGGGGTAACCGGCTTCGACCATCAGCTCCTTTGCCTTTTTCAGATCAGTCTTGTAGGGTGCGCCAAACGACTCGTCGTAGCCATTGATCTTGTCGCCGATCAGGGTGCCCAACGGTTTTGCCGCGCCGCGCATGATCTTCTGGTTGATCACATTGGTGTCGACCGTCAGGTCGATGGCCTGGCGTACACGCTTGTCCTTGAAGGGGTTCTTGCCCTTTATATCGGAAAACAGCAGTTCATCACGGTGCTGGTCCATGCCGATGAAAACCGAACGTGCCTCGGGTTCGTTCATGACCTTCACGTTGGGCTCGCTTTCCAGGCGTGGCCAGTCTTGCACGGGCACTGGAATAACGATGTCCATTTCGCCGGAAATCAAGGCGGCTACGCGCGTGGATTCCTGAGAGATGGGCTGGAACACAACTTCGGTGACATTGGTGGGCATGTCTTTGTTCCAATAACCGTCGTAGCGCTTGAGTGTGGTCTTGACGTCGGGCTGGCGATCGACAATGGTGAAGGGCCCCGTGCCGTTTTCATGCAGGTTGGCGTAATTGCTTTCCCCGCCCTTGACGTTGGTCGCCTCGGTGGTGTTGTGCTTTTCGGCCCAGTCCTTGCTCATGATGTACAGAAAGGTCCAGTCGCGAGGGAAGATGGGGTTGGGCGTGGGCGTGATCACTTCTATGGTGTGATCGTCAATCTTTTTGATTTCCGCCGCTTTGGCACCGTAGGCCTTCATGTCGGAGCCTGGTGTCTGGCTGCGCTTCCAGGAAAAGATCACGTCTTCGGCGGTAAACGGGCTACCGTCATGGAAGGTGACACCCTTGCGCAAATGGAAGATCCATTTGGTGGGTTCAGGATTTTCCCAGCTCTCTGCCAGCATGGGCACCAGTTTCAGGTCTTTGTCGTAAGCGGTAAGTGTTTCGTAGAACCAGCTTTGAAAACCCAGCGTGAAAGTTTCATTCAGCGCCATGGGGTCCAGCGACGCCATGTCGCCCTGATAGGCCCAGCGCAAGGTTTTGGCTTCGGCCGCTGACTGGCCCAGGCCCAGGCTAAGGGCCAGCGTGGCGGCAATCGCCGTATGTTTGAACAGCTTGGATAATTTCATGTTGTCTCCTGCCTATATTTAATGTTGGCGGTTTAAATGTGGTTGATGCCGGGGCTGGCGCGTGTGCGATACCCCTTTATGGTCTGGCAGCCCGCTTACGAACTGGCCAGTTGATCCGTTAATTTATCCAGAAATTCTTCGCACGCGGCAACCTGGGAAATATCAATGTATTCATTGGGCTGATGAGCCTGGTCGATAGAGCCCGGCCCGCACAGCACGACAGAGAAGCCACGTTCCTGGAATTGCCCGGCTTCGGCAGCATAAGGAACCACCCCTGTGCCCTGGTGGCCGCACAGGTCGAACACCAGTTCCTGGGCGGCACCCCCCTGATCCTGCAGGGGCGGGGCATCGGCCAGGATCTCGGTGCGGATGGAAGCGCCGGGAGCAATGGCCTGCATGGCCGGCAGCAGTGTGTCGACATACGCCTGGAACCGATCCAGGTAGCTGCGCCAGTTGTCGCCCGGCAGCATGCGGATGTCCCAGGTAAAAGTGCATTCGCGCGAAATAATGTTCAGTGCCGTACCGCCATGCACCACACCCACGTGCAATGTGGTGTATGGGGGAACGAACCGGCATTCGGGATCGGCGTTGGCCTTGTTCTCGGCCATCATGTCGTCGATGAAGGTGATCAGGCGGGCGGCGGTCATGACGGCGCTGACGCCGCGATGTACCTGGCTCGAGTGGGCCTCGTACCCGGTTACTGTGGTGCGCAGCGCGGCAATACCCTTGTGCGCCACGATGGGCCGCATGCTGGTGGGCTCGCCCACGATCACCGCGCTGGGTTTGGCGATATCGGTGACCAGCCTGTCTATCATGGATGGCGCACCGAAGCAGCCGATTTCCTCGTCGTAGCTGAGCGCAAAATGGATGGGCCGCTTCAGGCCTTTCTTCAGCATGTCGGGCACCATGGCCAGCGCTATTGCCGAAAAGGCCTTCATGTCGCAAGTGCCGCGACCGTACAGGCGACCATCTTTTTGCACGATGGTGAACGGATCGGTATCCCACGGCTGGCCATCAACGGGCACTACGTCGGTGTGACCCGAGAGCACGACACCACCTTCCACATTGGGGCCGACGGTCGCAAACAAATTGGCTTTGGTCTGTTCTTCGTTGATAACCAGGTGGCTTTCCACCCCATGCCCGGCCAGGTAGTCGCGTACGTAATGAATCAGTTCCAGGTTGGAGTTGCGCGATACGGTATCGAAACCGATGAGTTGGGTGATCATGTCAAGCGATTGGGGCTTCACTACCGTATTCTCCGTAGATACATGGGATATTCCCGGTGCATTCCGGGGCAGCGCCCCGGGTTTCGAGCGGCCAGTGTAGTGATGTTTTTTCCCGTTGTGCAGGTGGGTTATCCCCATGATTTTGCGACTGCGGTTACAAATCAGTCGGCGTCTGTTCCAGCACACGCTTCAGGATGCCTGCCGAATAGTGCCGGGCGACGCGGCCCAGGAAGCGGCTGAAATCAACACCGGCGGTGTCGTCGGCACGATCCGAGATGGTGCGCAGCACCCCAAAAGGCACACCGTACTCATGGCAGACCTGGGCAACGGCGGCACCTTCCATTTCAACGCACAAGGCATCGGGCAACGACGACTGCAAGGCCTGCACGGTGGCAGCGTCATTGATGAAACGGTCACCGCTGACAATCAGGCCGGTGTGTACGGTTGGCGCGCCCAGGCTGAAAGTCTGACTGGTATCAGGGTCAATGTCCGACAGAAAGTCGGTGGCCAGATAATCCCGGGCGCATTGGGCCATTAATGCCGACAGGCCGGCATGGGTGTCGAACCGGCTGCGCCCCAGCAGCGGTATTTCATGCCGGGGAAACAAGGGGCTGGCATCCATGTCGTGCTGCAGAAGGGCATTGGCAACGACTACGTCGCCCACGCGCGGGCCGTCGGCCACCGCGCCGGCCAGCCCGGTAAAGACCAGGGCGTTGGCCTGGAATTCACGAATCAGCGTGACGGCCGTGGCGGCCGCAGCCACTTTGCCTATTCGCGCCAGCACCACGACGCACTCGCGTACGCCTACCTGGCCCACGTAGTAATCCCGCAAGCCGATGCGATGGACATGCGCGTTAGGCCCCATGGCCTCCAGCAAGGCGGCGATCTCGTCATGCAGCGCCGCCATAATTCCTATACGGTTCATGGTTTTTGTTCTATTGCGTATTTATGAATGGCTGGATTTAACCACAGGTGACAGCTGGAGCAGAGGATGGGTGCTGCCTATCCGACGTCCCGTACTTCGCCTTCTATAAATTGCGGCACAACCGTGCTGCAATCCAGCTAGCTTACGTAGTCCAGACTTGCCGCCATGCCGCGATCAAGCATCAGTCGACCCAGCCGTGCAGCACGGATAACCTCGGAGGGCGGGCGGTCATTCCATACCATCTCTGCTGCCAGCGCGGCGTCACTGCATATAAATGAATGGTTTGATGCTTCTTGCAGGCATCGGATCAAGTACCCGGCACCGTAAAAATCTTCCAGGCTGAAGCGCCCAAGCGATCCCGAGCAGATAAGGACGATATCTTCGGATTCGGTGTGCTTGATCACATGGTCGGCGACGGCGCGTCCGTTTCTCAGGCTGGCTGCATAGATTTGAGAAAAGTACGCCGCCCGGCGCAGGGCGACCGTTCCGTTGCTGGTGGCATACACCACATCGCGCCCCTGTACGTTGGCTCCCGAGAGCGCCAGTGGGTCGTAGCTCAGGCATCCCGGAAAAGGATCAGCATTTTTTTCACCGGCAATCACCCATTGCCCCTCAGGCAGGCGCGTACTGATCTGCTGAGCCTCGGTGAAGTCCAGTGCCGGCAGTATGCGCCGGGCGCCGGCTCGCGCATGAGCGACCTTCTGCCGCAGCTGAAATTGATCAATGCCTATGGTGCTACGGAAACCTCGTCGCCGGTCACGATCATGCCGGCCTGGGCCAGTCGTGAGCGGCCAGCCTCAATCGGGTTGCTGGTTCAGTGCGGTGAAGCGCTGATCATGGATGAGGCGGGCGTTGAGTTGCCCACCGGTGAAATTGGTGAACTCTGGATCCGGGGGCCCATGGTGGTGCCCCGCTACTGGAACGACCCTGCCCAGACCGAGGCCAACTTTAAAAGTGGGTACTGGAAAACAGGCGATGTTGTCAGTATGGATGCAGATGGCTATCTGTACATCCATGATCGCAAAAAGGATATGATCAATCGTGGTGGCTACAAGATCTTCAGTGCCGAGGTTGAGAATGCTGCCTTGTCGATCAAAGGCATCATGGAAGCGGCCGCTGTGGCCGTGCCTGACGATGTCATGGGCGAGCGCGTCTGTCTTTGCCTGCGCACCGAGCCCGAAGAAGACAACGAGCAGTACATCAGGGGTGAACTTGCCCGCCTGCTTGCAGATTATAAACAGCCGGAATTCTATATCATTAGCACTGAACCTCTGCCACGCAATGCCAATGGAAAAATCACGAAAGCACCGCTGGTTGAGGCAGCACGGCAATTTGTAGGACATCGGCAGTGACCCCTAAAGACGCTTCTGCAGACATTCAGCTTCCCGCCAGCCCCGACGAGCCGCGTCAGCGGCGCAGTCAGGTTACGCGTGCAAAGATCATTGAGGCGGCTGAGCGCCTGTTTGCCCATCGCTCATTCACCTCGGTCTCAATGCGCGAGATCACTAGAGAGGCCAATGTCGCCCTTGCCGCAGCCCACTATCATTTTGGCAACAAAGAAGACCTCTTCAAGGCGGTTTTCCTGCAGCGCGCACGAGAGCTCAACAAGGAGCGCTTCGAGCTTTTGCACCATGCTAAATTGGCGGCAAAGGGACAGGTAGTGCCCTTGCGGGCGGTGCTGGACGCTCTGCTGCGCCCGGGTGTGCGCTGGTCTTTTGATGCGGGTGGGCGTGGCCTGTTTGTACAGTTTCTGGAACGCGGGCACTTGGATCCGGATTCACCGATCTACGATGTGCTGCACCATGATACGTCGCACCTGAAGCGGTTCATACCTTATTTGCAAGCGGTCTTGCCCGAGCTCACCCTGGAGGAAATTTACTGGCGACTACATTTCTCATTGGGTGCGTTGCATTACACCATCACCAGCCTGAGCCGGCTGAATTCTCTGTCTGAAGGCATTTGCCACACCGAGAGCTTTGCGGAAACCCTGGATCGCATGATCCACTACGTCGAAGCTGGTTTTCGCATGCCGCCCTGAGGCGTGCAGTTCAATTATGGGGAAGAGCCAAAGAGCCCCAAAAAGCAAAACGCCAACCCTTGTGGATTGGCGTAAGTGCTTGAATTAACTGGTGCCGGTTAGAAGAGTCGAACTCCTGACCTTCGCATTACAAGTTCCAGCCGGTTACCTCTCCTGGAATTTCATCCGCTATCCAAACTGATGATAAGTCATTGTTTTACAGTGATTTTTTATCAAATCGCCTCTATCCTTGGGATTCAAGAGGGCTCATCCAATACCCCCTCTCATTTCACCCCCTCCTTTACCCCAAGGAAACCTTACATGGCTAGCACACGACTGACGGCCATAGCCGTCGAAAAACTGAACCCTCCAGCCTCTGGGCGCAAAGATATCTACGATGCCGAAGTGCCTGGCTTGGTTCTGCGTCTATCGTCTTCAGGGACTAAAAGCTGGAGCTTCTCCTATCGTGCCAATAGCAAAACTCGTCGCCTGACCCTGGGCTCTTTCCCTGGCGTTTCGTTAAAACTGGCACGAGATCGAGCCAGGGATGCTCGTGCCGCTGTCCAGCGTGGCGAAGACCCCGTAGAAGACAAAAAGGAAGCAGAGAGGGAAAAGCAGTTAAATGGCTTTGCCGCTTGCGCTCGTGACTACGTCAATAAATACGCCAAATCCCATCAACGCACTTGGAAAGAAACCGAGCGTGTAATGGAAAAGATCGTCATCCCCGTATGGCGAGATAGGCCAGTCAAAGAAATCCGTCGACGGGATGTTGTGGAATTGCTGGACGATATTGCCGTTAAGACCCCACACCAAGCTAACCGCGTACGGGCCTATCTGTCGAAAATGTTCAAATGGCTAATCGAAAGGGAAGTCTTGGAAACCAGCCCTGTCGTTGGTGTTGCGCCTCGGATTAAACCTTATGCACGTAGTCGTGTTTTATCTGAGGCAGAATTGGTAGCCCTGTGGAAGGCGACTGGTCGGATGGGTGGTCCTTTTGGAGCATGTGTCCGCTATTTGATGACCACAGGTGTACGGCGCGATGAGGCGGCTTGCTTGCGTTGGGATGAGCTAGATGGTGCATGGGCTGCTATGCCTGCAACGCGTATGAAAGGTGGCCGGGATTTCCGAGCACCACTTCCCACAACAGCCTTGGCAATCATCAAAGAAATGCCTCGTTTTTTGACCTGCCCCTATGTCTTCACCACCAACGGTCGCAGCCCAATTTCCGGTTGGAGTAAAGCGAAGCAAAAGCTAGATGCCTATATGAGCGAAGAACTAAAGGAGCCTGTAGCAAACTGGCGCTTGCATGATCTGCGTCGTACGCTTGCAAGTGGACTGGCGAGCTTAGGTACACGGTCAGAAGTTATCAAGCGAGTTCTTGGGCACGCTGCCAACTCAAGTGATGTGACCACAGTGCATTACAACTGGCACTCTTATGATGCCGAAGCCATGGCAGCTGTGCAAGCCTGGGCGGATTACCTGGCCAAGCTTCGCAATCCCGCTGGTGTGTATGCCGCAGCCAATGAAAACGGCAGCCTCGAAATAGAGGCTGCCTAGACCTACTTACCGCTTCCGTCTAATCGGGATTCTCCATGCCTTGTAGCCATACTCATGTGCATCAAGATACCGATCGCTATTTTTAACTCTCCGGTAACGGCAATAGATATAACCGTCAGCGACGTATGAGTCATTTTTGGGCGTAGCGAAACCCATTTTGGTAGTTGGCATAGGCCACCTCCAAGTCGATAGTCCAGAGGGGAGCACCCTGAACAATTGCCATGGAAGGGGGAATCCACTACACTTCTAAGTGCCAACGAAGTTGCGGAGTGGGCATCCCATTCCCCCAGAGCGCCCGCTTACGCGGGCGTTTTTGGTTTTGAGGCTACATATTTAGCTCCTCAAATTCGTTGTCTTCATCAACCGTTCCTATGATTCCAAGCTGAGCCTGGAGCTTCTTTTTGTCTGCCTCATAGAATGGATCAGGTACTTCTATCCAGGCCATTCTTCCCCCCGCCAATCTAATCGGATATCGAACTCCATCACTTGAAATAGGCTGTGCGTGGGTAGCAGACGAACGTGACTGCTCTATTGTGCTTGACTCGGGCTGAGATCGGGAAGGGTCTACCTGTACAGGTATGTCTGTCTGCTGATCTTGCTCTTCAAGATCTTCCTGCTGGGTGTTATTTCCCTCAGTAAAAGTCGCCCCAGTCATTTCCGAAACATAATCTAGCGATGATCGAAACACTTCAATTGCTTGTTGAGCAGCGGGCTCATTAAAGCCATGCTCAGCTACCAACTCAAAGATCAGAGCTTGATCAGACGGTAGGCTGTCTTGATATTTATTGAGGAGCTTGGAATACAACAATGGTGTTTTAAGCCACTGCTGAAGACAGGCGGCTTTGTCGCTATCGTTTGGCGTAAGCTTATAACGCTGGACATCTGGACTTACTTGCAACTTTCCACCAGGGGCCTTTTGCAGCATGCCAAAGGCTCTCAAAATAGCAAGAGCCCGACGTGCTGCGCCATTATTTGCTCCTTTGTAGCCTAGCCCTTGGGCAATTATTTCTAGTGGAACAGGATGGAGCCTTTCTTTGTCCAGCAAAGCAAGGCTGTTCTCTAATGCCCACTGAATGGGGTATTGAGGGTAATTGGGACTACGGTGGGCTCTCCTCGTTGTTTGCTCAGTCATAGCATTACTCCCAGTAACATTAACCATGACAGCACTATACGTGAAGAAAGGCTATTGCGCAATACCTAACTAGAAATTTAGACTAAAAAATAACTTATCGTATTTTTTTAACTTTTCAGTAGAGTATTTTCCTGTATTTGATTGCATAAAAGCCATTCAATCAATGGCAAACAACAACCAAAAAAAATCATAATTCAATGATATTTATAATTAAATTGTTTTATTGACTACGGCTAGGCAGTTCGTATAGGTAATTTGAATTTTTATTGTAACTAAGCAAGTCCTTGGAAAGTCTATCGCTTGTTGTCTTGCTATTTTTCAGGAAAATGGAGTCTTGAAATCCGCACCCATAGACACATATTGCAATAGATGCGGAGACGTGACTTAATCAATAGCTTCATCAAATTGAGGCGTTGACTGGTTTCGCGCATTGGCGGCCATGCCTGCGTTGTCCTGCTCACACTGCCGGGCAAGAGCGGCCAACGCTTCGCCAGCCAAGCCATCAGCAACCTCAGCGCCGTAGCTCTTTTCAACCACACGGCGTAGCTTTGCATCTCGCAAGCTTGCGTTATTTTCAAGCGTTTGCTGAACCTGCTGATTCACTGCTGCACTGACCTGACGGCTGATACCATCGGCAATATCTTTGGCGTCTTGGGAGACTACAGGTTTCATCCCTCGGCGAGTAGATGTGGTTAATTGCTTGCTCATGTCATAGCTCCTTTAAGGTTGTTAGTCGACGTCTTGCGTGTTTGCCATATGCCCACCGCTCCACGGGGCACGGTCAAAGCCGTTATCCCGTTTCGGTTGCGGTGTGTCTAGGCGCTTGGATACCAGTCGTGTAAATGGAGAGGCGCTATCAGGAGGCAAGCCGAATTTCTTAATCAGGCTTTCGACTCGCGCATATGCAGTGGTGCGTTCCACAGCAATCGTGTCCAGTACTGCTTGATGCTGGCGCAGCTGCTCTCGCAACTCAACAATGGCGTGGGCGGCATTACGGTACTTTTCAACATGCCCAGCCATGGCGCTTTTCAGTTCCGCTACCTCTACTAACGCTTCTGCGCGTTCGGCATCCGGCAGAGAAGCCTCCAGCGCCTGGGCCTCTACCCGAAGGCGGCGGCTCTGACGCTCAGCCTCTAGCTGCGCCTCTTCCAGCGCATCCACATCGCCACCATCCTGCATCACGGTTTTCAATTCAGCATCAAAGTCCCGAGCATCGTGTGCTGCTTGTGCAGCCGCGATTTCGGATAAACGAGTTCGTATTTGTTGAGGGGTTAAGTTGTTCATAAATACTCCAGTTGATAGGCGCGTAAGAGCAATGCAGCTAATGAAGCGCGTTTAATGGGTGATGACGGAAAGGACTTCTTCTAAGGCTTGGGTGGATAGCTTGCTTGGGTCCAGCATGGGAACCATGACAACGCCACCAGAAGCACCGGCTTTCTGCAAGGCATCAAGCTGTCGCTGCCGCATTTCAGTAAGCAATTGAGTTGCCGCCACTCTGGCAGCACCTTCAACTAGGCCGATTACTTCTTTGCCCTCTTCAGGTGAAATTTCTCCAGAAAGCACGCTTCGTAGCAGTGCCTCCACACTGGTTTCATCTGTTTGCTTATTAAGTGCAGGAAGAGGTCGGCCTTTACGGACCGGAATGATGCGGTCAAGACAAAGCTTCAAGGCTGTGGTGTCGCCCTTAAGTGTGTCAAGCGCATTTGAAATTTGAGCCACTTCGCGCAGGATAGCGCAAAGTAAATCTGAACCAGTGATTATTTGTCTATGGACGGGAAGTGCCCGGCCTTACGTTGCTGCTTAAGTCGATAGCTGTCTCCTTTTATTTGTACGATGTGTGAGTGATGCAGGATGCGATCGAGCATGGCCGCTGTCAGGGTAGTGTTGCCCCCGAAGGTTTGATCCCACTGCGTAAATGGCAAGTTGCTGGTCAATATCATGGAGCCTCCTTTCTCATAGCGCTTGGCGACAATCTGGAAGAAATGACTGGCCTGGTCGCCGCTCAAAGGCAGGTATCCAATTTCATCGACAATGAGCAGGCGTGGCCCCAACACGTTATGGCGCAACACGGCGTTATAGCGTTCTTGTCGCATGGCCGCTTCCAGCTGCAGCATGAGATCGGCTGCGGTGACGAACTTGGTTTTTATGCCGGCCTGGGTTGCAGCGTATCCCAAGGCGATGGCGACATGGGTTTTACCAACACCAGAAGGTCCCAGTAGCACGGCGTTCTCGCCTCGATCAATAAACCGTAAGCTTGCCAGCTCATCGAGCTGTTTTTTAGGGGCGCCCACGGCGAAGCTGTAGTCATATTGATCCAGCGTCTTAATGGCTGGGAATCCGGCCATGCGAACCAACGTTTGACGAGAGCGCACCTGACGGGTGTCGCGTTCATGGGCCAGTACCTGTTCTAGATAATCCAGGAAGCTCCAGTCCTTGCTAATTCCTTCGGCGGCTAGTGCGCGGTAGTTCTGCATTAGCCCTTCAAGCTTGAGCGTCAGGCAATGCGCATCGATACGTTCATGCTGCAGATTCACGCTTGTACCTCGGTCAATAGTTGCTGGTAGACCGATAACGGGTGCTGTAGCGATGCATCCATGACTGGCAATGGCCGTTCTGTCAGCAGTGACACAAGTCGCGGTGCACGGGCGAATGCAGGTAACGGCTGCAGGGCGCAGCGCTCTTGCTCTTCGAATAAAACGGCGGGCGCCTTGTTGGTGACCGGATGGATGCGCTGGTTGGCGACGTCGCGCAACCATTTGCCCACTTCGGCATTGGCAGTCTCTACGTCCAGCATCATGCCAGATTGCTTTAGCCAGCTGGACAGCGGAACATAGAAGTTCCCCCGCAGATAACGATGGAAGCGTTCTATCTTGCCCTTGGTGCGCGCCCGATAAGGCTGACACAGACGTGGCATGAAGCCGTAATACTTGGCTAGATCCAACATTCCGGAATGCCAACGGTGATGGCCTTGGCCATAGGCGTCTCGATCAATGACGATCGTCTTGGCGTTATCGTAAAGAATCTCCTTGGGTACGCCGCCCAGGCTCTCAAACAGGGCATGGTGGCAGGCAACAAGTGTGCACGCCTTCTCATTGCTGGCAAATCGCACCCAACGCCAACGGCTGTAGCCCAGTGTGGCTGTGAAAGCATAAAGGGGATGGCGGCCACGTCGAAAGACCACGAAATCGCACTGCATCTGGTGACCCGGTGCGGTCTCGAAGCGCACAACCGGGTCGGGTGCGGGCCTTGGGCGATGAGCTTGCATGAAGGCCTGCACACTACGCAGTTGACCCTGATAGCCTTGCGCCTTGAGCTCTCGCAACAGCGCCGGTGCAGCGATCTGATCCGGCTCGGCCGCTTGCATGCGTTGAACAATATATGCATGAAACGGCTCCAGCTTCGTCGGTCGCGCCTCACGCGCCTTGTAACGCGGTACGTCGGGCGAGGTGAGGTAGCGGGTTACGGTGTTGCGGGAAATGCCTAGGCGGCGCGCGATCTCGCGCAGGGATAAACCTTGGGCCTTGAGTACATGGATGGACATCCACTGATCCTTCTGAAGCATCGTCAGCCTTCGCGCACAAAAGGCTATCCGTCTCTGCATGTGATGATCGTTCATCACTCCGGCAAAGATGTGGATAGAGGGATGCGTGGGTCATCGGCCTTACAAGGGGCAGCCGACACCGTTATCCAATGTCGTAAAGATGGCGACCGACACCGTGCCGTAGTCGAGAAGCAGAAAGACGGGCAAGACAATATCCCGCTGCCCTTTGTCCTGGAGCCTGTCAGCCTTGGCGAAGACGATGACGGAGAGCCCATTGCTACCTGTGTGGTTGCTTATGACCATGATGGCAAAGCTCGCCCTCTTACTGGCTACCTAGCTAGCACCGTCAAGATACTGAGATATCTAAAGAACTCAGAATTAGCATCCGGCGGCAATCTTGTCACTGAAATCCCTTTGATTGCTTATCACAACCACTGGTATCAGGAACGCCCCGAAGACAAGAAAGATACGGTGCGCAAAACCGCCCGTCGCCAACTTGAAGGCCTGCGCGAGAAAAAACTAATTGAATGGAATGGCGGTGAAAGCCCCATTCGCCTACTGCCTGCCTTTGATGGCATCACGACTGAATAAGGAATGCTCTCATGACCACAATTCAATTACCCGGCTTAGCTGGTGAAATCGCCCAATACCTTGACGAACAATCGCCCATCTCTTCCCCAAGAATGGCAATGGGTGGAAGCACCGCGCTTCTAGGGGCTATCGTAAGTACAGGATGGGAATTGCCACACATTACCCCCTATCCTGTACCGTCCATCCTGAAGGTCTTACCTGATATAGACATCGAGGACATCCCAACTACCCAACATCTGGGGCTAAGTGTCATGCTAGTTGCAAAACCAGGGCATGGTAAGGGATGCATCATCGAGGGAGTGGAGCTTTTACTAGATCGCCTACCGCCCACAGTTAGGCAACGGCTGCGAACAATCCAGCACATGAATCATTTGGCGTTAGCTGGCATGGAGCCAGGGGCAGAAAGCGAATTAAAGAGAAAAGGCTGTATTGGCCCTGCTACCTACGAAAAGCTGTCGGACGGCTCATGCTTCTTGCTGACTGAATCGACACCAGAAACCTTTCAGCATCAATTGCCGCACTGGTATGGCGATAGTGAGCTGTACGGCGGACTTCTAGTTATTCAGCATCTTGGTCCTAAGGTTAGAAAAAGCATTAGCCCACAGCTATTGCCGCCTACTGGGTTACTTGAGCGTTTGAATCAACTGATTAAAGCGCCAGGTGAGCATAAGAAGCGCATAGAGGTGACAGCGGATGCAGTGAATTGTTATCGCCAGTTCTGGCGTTATGACATGGATGCTTACTGCGATCATGGGCCGATTGGTCTGGAGGGAGCTTGGGCGCGTCAATCGCTACAGATAGCCGCCATCCTCGCTGTGGGCATCAATCCTCTACATCCTGTGGTCACCACTGACCTATTTCGATTCTCTGGCAGCATTGCCAGCGATGGAATACGGAAGGCCCGTGAAGGATTGGTTTCGGTGGCAGGGGTAGATGCCTAAAAGCAGGGAAAAGGCTTTGTACCCCCATCTTCACCCCCAGGAAAAGCAAAAGGGCCACGGACAAGCCGTGACCCCTTTATATTCCTGGTGCCGGTTAGAAGAGTCGAACTCCTGACCTTCGCATTACAAGTGCGCTGCTCTACCAACTGAGCTAAACCGGCAAGACCGCTATTCTACAAGAAAATTCAATCGTGTGCTGGCATAACGCCTGGCAGCCCTTATGTTCTGGCCTGCCACTGGCATGCGGCCAAAACCGAGGCCCTGTCGGTCTTCTGCTGTGCAATCAGCAGGCCCAGGCGCAGGCGCAGCTTGCGGGCGGACAAACCACTGACGCCGATTGCGCCGGCACACTCCAGGTCGTGCAGCGAACCCGTGAATTCATACGTCTGATATACCGGGCCATGCAGGGTAGACGAACAGACGGCGACCAAAATACCCTGGTCGCACGCGTTCCGGATTGCAGGCATCCAGTCGGGTGGCACATGGCCGCGCCCAACGCCTTCCAGCACCAGGCCTCGCGCACCTGCGGCTACGGCAACGTCTACCAGCGCAGGCCTTGCACCCAGGTACGCGGGCAGTATGTCTACGGGGGGAAGCTCGGCTGCGGGCAGCAAGGGCATTTGCTGTGGTGTCTGGTAGACGGTGACCTCGCCGTTGTCGATCAGTCCCAAAAAGCCATAGCCGGGTGCATCGAAGCCGTTGAGCTGGAATGCGCTGACCTTGCGCACGAAGTTGGCGCTGTACAGGGTTTCGTTGAACACAAGAAGTACGCCCAGGCCGTGAACCTTGGAGCTGGCGGCAACAAGAATGGCATTGCGCAGGTTCACGTAGGCGTCGGTACCCATGGCGTGCGGCACGCGCTGCGAACCGGTCAGCACGACGGGGCAATCGCACGTGTTCAGGGTGCTTTCCAGGAAGTAGGCGGTGTCTTCCATGGTGTCGGTGCCGTGTGTGATGACGATGCCGCTGACATCGCCCTGTGCCATCAGTTGCCGGCAGGTGTCGTGCAGCACCATCAGGTCTTGCGCAGTGATGGCGTTGCTGGGTTTCTGGAACACCGAGCTGACTTCGACCTGTATGTCGGATTTCATCTCGATTTTCTCGACCAGCGCTTCACCCGCGAGCGCACCCGAAATGTTGCGGCCATCGGCGGCAGGCGTACTGGCGATGGTGCCGCCGGTGGACAGGACAACAACTTTCTTGCTCATGGTCAGGCTTCGATCAGTTCAATACGTTCGTTCAAAACACGGCGGCAGTCCATTTCAAATTCCATGTCCACCACGGGTGGACGTACGAAGTGCCAGGTGAGGCCAAAGCGCATGGCACCGCGTTTTGCGAATTCTTCCGCCAGGAAGGGGTGCGGGTTGTGCACAATATACAACTGTGCGGCGGTGCTGTCGCGCCAGGTGTAGCCCAGCACGGCCTGGCGTCTTTCCATTTCGGCCAATACCCAGCGGGCTTTCTCGTGCATGCCTTCGGGCGAGATGTCCTGATAGCGAACAAGATGGTCTTTGTAATTGCCTTTGCCTTCGGGAACTTCGCTGCTGCCGGCAATCACATAGGTGTTTTCTTCTGTGTCGCAGGGCACGGTGTAGCTGAAGGCGTAGAAGCAGGGTTCGGCGGGCGGATCGATTTCCGGACAGACGTTGCTGCGTGCAATGGGGTTGTGCACGCCGTCGTATATTCCCCAATCTTTCAGCGTTTGAACGTAGTCGGTGTTGAAGGTAGAGAACCCGGTTTCGCTCAGGGGGGCGGGCGAACGCAGTTCGCAAGCGCAGAACGCGGTCAGCGGGCGGCCTTCCGCCCGCAGTATGTTTTCAATGCGCTTGAAGCCTTCTTTAACGGGAACGGGCCTGGAGAACACCACGCGGCGGATGGTATAGCCCGGCTGGGCGGCCACCCCACCGGAATATTGCAGCACGCCGCTGGGTACGAAACGGTAGCCGCCGGCATCAAAAACAATTGCTTCAACCATGACAGTATCCTTAATACAAGAAATTGGGTATGGCCAAACTGAACCAGGGAATGTAGGTGATCAGGATCAGCGCGATCAACATCAGCACGATGGTCGGCAGGGCGGCCTTGAAGACCTCGCCCAGCGTCATGCCCGATACCCCCATGGCAACGAACAGGTTCAGGCCTACCGGGGGGGTAAGCATGCCCACCGACAGGTTCACCAGGGTAATGACACCAAAGTGTACGGCGTCGACCCCGACCTGGGCGGCAATGGGTTGCATCAGCGGAGCGAGCACGATGATGGCCGATGCGCTGTCAAGGAACATGCCGGCTACCAGCATGATCACGTTGAACAGTGCCAGGATGGCGACCGGCGACTCAAAGCCGGACAGCACCTGTGTGGCCAGGGCCGTCGGGGCGCCGGTGCTTGCCAGGATCCACGAGAACGCGGATGCGCCTGCGGTAATCAGCAACAGAATGCCGGACAGCAGACCGCTGCCGCGCAATACTTCGCCCAGTGCCTTGATCGATATGCTGCGATACACCACGGCACCGACGAACCAGCCGTACAGGCAGGCGGCAGCAGCGGACTCGGTGGGAGTGAACATGCCAGAGTAAATACCGCCAAGCAAAATGACGGGCAGACCCATGCCCCAGGCAGAACGCTTGAGTGCCACCCAGATCTCTGTGGCCGTGGGGAAGGGTTCGCGTGGATAACGCTTCTTGAGGGCGTACAGGCAGCAGTATGTGATCAGCAGTGAGCCGATCAACAAGGCGGGCAGAATGCCGGCCGCAAACAGGCGCCCTACGGACGAGCCCGTGACGGAGCCGTAAATGATCAGGGCGATGCTGGGAGGCACGATAGGGCCAAGTGTGCCGGCGGTTGTAATCAGACCGATGGCAAAGTACTTGTTATAGCCTGCTGCAACCAGTGCCGGGAACATGATGCTGCCGATGGCGATCACGGTCGCGGGGCTGGACCCGGAGATGGAGCCGAAGAACAGGCACGACAATACCGTGGCAGCGGCCAGACCGCCTGGAATCCAGCCTATCAGGGCGCGTGCCAGCCCGATCAGACGCTCGGACAGACCGCCTATGCGCATCAGTTCGGCGGCCAGAATAAAGAACGGGATGGACATCAGGGAGAAGTTGTTCATCCCCGAGAACATACGCATGGGCACGACCAATGGGTCGATGGCCCCGAAAAAATACAGCGCCAGTGTGACGGCGAGCGCCAGTGAGGCAAAGATGGGCAGACCGAATAAGAGCAGCCCGAAAAATATTGGAACTAGTGCGGCAACCATGTTTCTTCCTCGTTCAGCTTGCACTGACGTCCATTTTCAAGGGTACAAAGGGCTTTTTCTGTATCAGGTGCTGGATGACCCAGGCATAGCGCAGAAACATGAAGGCGCCGGAAATGGGAATCATGGCGTAGATATAGGCAACGGGTATCCGCATGGCGGGTGAAAGCTGCCCCATGTTATTGGTATTGATGAACAGACGTGTGCCGTAATACACAAGGGTCAGGGCGAAGATGGCCCCGAGTATCGCGGCCACGTACTTAAGCACGACAACCATGCGAGGCCCCACCATGAGCGGCAGTACCTCGACGCAGATGTGCGCGCTGTAGCGCACACCCATGCTGCCGGCCAGAAAACTCATGCTGATCAACGCGTACAGAATGGTCTCTTCGGACCAGTAAAGCGAGTTGTTGAACACATATCTCGCGGCCACCTGGATAATGGAAACAAAGGTGGCGACCAGCATCAGAACGATCATTGCGAAACTTTCGATGCGATCCAGTAATTTGTTGATGGCAGTTAACATGGCCGGCTTCTCCTGTGCTTCTTAGCCCTGTGCAGCCTGGATGGCGCGTTCCATCAGCTCGGGCGTAACGCTTTTCTCGAACTGTTTGCGCAGGTTCTTGGATTTTTCCTTGAAGGCTTGCTTGCCTTCAGGGGACAGCTCAATGATTTCGATCTGATCCTTGATGTTGGCCAGAATCTTTGCTTCGTCTTCATTGGTCAGCTGACGGGCATAATCACGGCCGGTATCGAAGGCGTCCTTCACTACCTTTTGCAGGTCTTCCGGCAAGGATTCCCATGCAGCCTTGTTCATGACGGCACCATAGGTGTGATAGATGTGATTGGTCATCGTCATGTATTTCTGCACTTCGTAGAACTTCATGGAATCGATGTTTGCCAGGGGGTTTTCCTGACCTTCAACCACGCCTTGCTGCAGGCCGTTATAGACCTCGGTGTAAGCCATGGCGGTAGGGTTCGCGCCATATTCGCGATAGGCGGCCAGAATGGTCGGTGCCTGCAGCGTACGCATCTTGATGCCCTTCAGGTCATCGGGGCCGTTGATGGGGCGGATGTTGTTGGTCATTTGACGGAAGCCGGCGCCCCAGTAGTTAACGCCGTACAGGTTGTTGGCCGACAGCGTGTCGAGCACTTCGCGACCGACTTCACCGTCCAGCAGGCGTTTCATGGCCGCTTCATCTTCCATCAGATAGGGCAGGTCAAAAACGAACATCTTGGGCTGGAAGTTCGCCAGGTTGCCGGTGGGCGGAATGGCAATCTGCACCAGGTTCATTTGCGTTTGTTCGATGATCTCGACGTCACCGCCAAGCTGGGCTGCGGGACGCACATTGATCTTGATGCGGCCGTCGGAATTCTTTTCGACCTCTTCCTTGAACTTCACGGCGGCGCGTGCGTTAGGCGTGTTTTCGGTCAATACGTGAGCGAAGGTGAACTCGAACTCGGCCGCATAAGCGGTAGAGGCCGACATGATGGCGGCCATGCTCAGCAAGCCAAGTTTTTTCAAAGAAAGTTTGGACATAAATGCTCCTGCCAGATTGGTTGATCGGTAAATTACCGTAGGTTGGGGGGCGTACCCAGTATGTCTTGGGCTTGGCCCAGTTCCTGCTCGATTCGGCCAGCAATGGCCAGCAGGTGTGCTTCCTGCCGGGGGCCTGCCATAAGTTGCAGGCCTACCGGCATGTTCTGATCATCTTTGCCCACCGGCATGGTGATGGCGGACAAGGTCATGAGGTTGGCAATGCTGGTGTTGCGCAACACCATCATGTTGGCGTGACGATAAGCCGCCGGGTCGCTCAAATCGCTCACGGCCGGTGGCGAAATGGCTACCGTCGGCGTCAGCAGCACATCGACTTCATCGAAGATCTTTGCTGCGTTTGCAGAGGCCTGCTTCAGTACCCTGATGCGGCGCAGATACTCCGTTGCAGTCATGGATTCAGCCGCCTCGACGCGCATGCGCACGATGGGGTCCAGCTGGCTGATCTGCTCGGGATGGCAGGAGGCCAGGAACTCGGAAACCTCGGGGGCGCCCAGGCCGCCGGCCTGGAAGATTTCGTAGACGGTGTCGCAGCCATGCATGGCCATCCTGACCACTTCGGCGCCAGCTGCCTCAAGGCGCTGAACGGCCGACTGCACGCAGGCAACGATGGAGGCGTCGCAACCCTCCCAGAAGAAGTTTTCCGGTATGCCGATGCGCACGCCTTTCAGGCTGTGCAGGGCTTGGCAGGATGCTGTCTGGCCGGTCAACAAGGGATCCATGGCTTCGAAAGCGAAGGCCAGATCGGCAATGCTGCGTGCCAGCAAGCCGGGGCTGTCCAGCGACGATGACAGCGGCACGATGCCTTCATTGGACCAGCGGCCATAAGTGGTTTTGAGCGCCGTGGTTCCGGTCAGCGATGCAGGAATGCGTACCGAGCCGGCGGTATCGGTGCCCAGGGCCAGCAAAGCCGATCCCTGAATGAGAGAAACGCCTGCGCCCGAGCTGGAGCCGCCCGGAATGCGGTGCTGGCTGGCATCCCAGGGGTTGTAGGGCGTGCCCCAGTGGGGGTTGATGCCTATGCCGCCGAAGGCAAATTCCACCGTATGGCTCTTGCCGGTGATCACGCCCAGCTGTGACTGCACGCTGCGCACTACGGGGCCGGGTTTGTCCCAGCCAGGCAAAGCTTGCGTGCTGCCTGCAAAAGTCGGCAGGCCGGGCACGGCATAAAGATCTTTTGCGGAAACCGGTATGCCCATAAGCGGGCCAAGATCGATGCCCGATTTCAAAAGTGTGTCGGCTGCTTTGGCCTGTTCAAGCGCGATATCCCCGGCCCAGGTTTTATAGGCGTGCAAATGGCTTTCGCTGCTTGCGTAAGCTGCAATGCAGGCTTGCGCCAGTTCGGTTGCAGTAAGGCTTCCCGCACGAAGCTGCCCGTAGATATGGCGTAAAGGCGGTAGTGACACGGCTTGATCTCCCCTATCTTGTATTTGTATTTGCCGGAGTCTACGTTGCTACGTCATACAATACAATTCAAATAAGTTAAAACAGAATTGACTTAAACATGAAAATGCTTGCAAATGCCTTGTCCACGGTTTCCCTCGATGGGTTGAAAATATTTTGTGTGGCGGCCGAGCACCTGAGTTTTTCCAGGGCTGCCCAGGCGCTCGGCATTTCGCCGGCCTACGTATCAAGGCGCATGCAGGCATTGGAAAGCGAGCTCGATACACGGCTCTTTCATCGCAATACCCGGCAAATCAGCCTGACCGAGCAAGGCGAACAAACCCTCGAGCTTGCGCTGCAGGTGCTGACCAGCGTGGATGTCCTGCACGACCAGATTGCGCGCATGAAGAATGAGCCGGGTGGGGTGTTGCGGGTATCGACCAGCTTTGGTTTCGGGCGCCGTGTGGTTGCCGAATGCCTGGCGGAATTTGCAAAGAAGCATCCGGCCATACAGGTCAGGCTGGATGTTTTCGATCACGTGGTGGATCTGGTGCGGCATCGCTACGACGTCGATGTACGCGTTGGCGATGTGATCGATTCCAACTACATCGCCCGCAAGCTGGCCGACAACTATCGTGTGCTTTGCGCCGCGCCGTCTTATTTGCAACGCTACGGCAGTCCCGACACGGTACGTGCCTTGCGCGACCACGACTGCCTGGTAATACGCGAGCGCGACCACCCGGTCGGGGTCTGGAAACTGACGTCAGACGCCATGACGGTCAGCATCAAGGTTGATGGCAAGCTGGTGACCAACAATGGTGAGATCGCAGTGGGTTGGGCCCTGGATGGACATGGCATTGTGCTGCGCTCGATCTGGGATGTGTTTCCGCATCTGCAGTCAGGCAGGCTGCAAAGAGTACTGCCCGCCTACAGACAGGATGCCAGCATCTGGGCGGTGTATCCCGAGCGCCTGGGGGCGACAGCCAAGGTATCGACCTGTGTCATGCACATGGAAGAATACTTCAGGGACTGGCAGGCGCCGCCGGGCCATATGCCCGGCTGAACCGATCTACTTGATGACGGTAAGCCTGGGCGGCTTCTTCGGGCTGTCGGACGTGTCGGGAGCCGCTGCGGCACCGCTGTCGGGTACTTCTTCCAGGGCGGGTTCGCTGGCTTCCGGTGCGTCGGTGCCGCCCGGGTAGGGCTGCGATGCAATGACGTCAAAGCCCATGCCCGCACCGGTTTCACGCGCATAGATGGCCGATACCGCTGCGACGGGCACGAATATCTGTTCGGTGACACCGCCGAAGCGGGTCTGGAATTCGATATATTCATTGCCCAGCGTCAGGCGGTTGGTGGCCATAGTGCCTATGTTCAGCGTGATCTGGCCATCGTGGATATGCGCCGCCGGCACGACGGTGTTGGCGTCGACGGTAACCACGATATGAGGCGTGTAGCCGTTGTCGGTGCACCATTCGTGCAGGGCGCGTATCAGATAAGGCTTGGTAGATGACTCTTGCATGTTGGCTGGCTTAACGGCGCATGACCTTTTCGGAAGGTGTCAGCGCTTCAATGTAGGCTGGACGGGAGAAAATGCGCTCGGCGTACTTCTGTATGGGCGCAGCATTCTTGGGTAGTTCGATACCGTAGTGATCCAGGCGCCACAACAGGGGTGCGACAGCTACGTCGAGCATGGAGAACTCTTCACCCAGCATGAATTTGTTCTTGAGCAGCAGCGGAGCCAGTTGGGCCAGGCGATCGCGTATGTTCTGACGTGCGATTTCCTGTGCTTTCGTGTCGGTGGAGCTGCGGTCTTCAAGGGCCGATACATGCACGAACAGTTCTTTTTCGAAGTTGTACAGGAACAGGCGGGTACGCGCGCGCATGACCGGATCGGCCGGCATCAGCTGCGGGTGCGGGAAGCGCTCGTCGATGTATTCGTTGATGATGTTGGATTCGTACAGAATCAGGTCGCGTTCGACCAGAATGGGTACTTGCCCATAGGGGTTCATGACCGCGATGTCTTCGGGTTTGTTGTACAGGTCGATATCACGGATTTCAAAATCCATGCCTTTTTCAAACAACACAAACCGGCAGCGTTGTGAGAACGGGCAGGTCGTTCCAGAATAGAGCACCATCATGTTGCGGATTCCAATCGTATAAATAAGAACAAGAGCGAGCATTGAAAAATGCCGCTCCGCAAAAAGCAGAGGCGTATAAAACTACGCCTCTGGGGCCGGCAGTGCGAACATGGTGTCGGGCGCTGCCGGAATGTAGTTCAGGTCAGTTTACTTGACATGCTTCCAGTATGCTGCATTCAGGCGCCATGCGACGACCAGGAACAGGGACAGGAAGAGCAGGATCCAGACACCCATCTTCTTGCGCTGCAATTGCATGGGTTCGGCCATCCAGCCCAGGAAGTTGCTGAGATCGGCGACCTGGCTGTCGAAGTTTGCCGAGACGGAAGCATCAGCAGGAGTAAATGTGGACTTGCTGACCGCATTGCCGCTGTAGTTTTCCAATACTTCGGTTTTGATTTCCGAGAAACCATGGCCGTCGTAGTTGGCGGTGATGCGTTCCCATTCCAGCGTGCCGTCTTCTTTCTCGGTTTCGTGGATGGTTACTTTTTCGAGGGTGCGGGGGCCTTCGAGTTGCCAGAGTACGTTGGGCATACCCACGCTGGGGAAGACCAGGTTGTTCCAGCCCGTGGCTTTGGACGAGTCGCGATAGAAGGTGCGCAAGAAGGTGTAGATGTAGTCAACACCCGATGGGCCCATGGTAGTGGACTTGGCGCGTGCGATGACGGACAGGTCGGGTGGCGCGGCGCCAAACCAGTTCTTGGCATCGGCGGGCGTCATGGCGATATGCATGAGGTCGCCGACCTTGTCGCTGGTGAACAGCAGGTTTTTCTTGATTTGCTCGTCGGTCAGGCCGATCTCGGTGAGCTTGTTATAGCGCATGGAGTTGGCGCTATGACAGCCCAGACAGTAGTTGACGAACAGTTTGGCGCCGTTTTGCAGCGCAGCCATGTCGTTTATGCGATCGGGCGCGGAGTCGAGCTTGTAGCCACCGCCGGCGGCGAACGAAACCGCGCAGGTCAGTGACAAAGCAATAGTGCCTAGCAGCTTTTTAATCATGATCATTCCGTAACGTATTGGTGGCCTTAATGAGCGTGAAACGTAACGCGGTCGGGGACTTTCTTGAAGGTACCCAGACGGCTCCAGACGGGCATCAGCAGGAAGAAGCCCAGATAGATCAGCGTTCCGATCTGGCTCATGAGGTTAAAGGTAGGCGTAGGCGCTTGTGTGCCCAGATAGCCCAACACCAGGAAGTTGACGATGAAAATGCCATACAGATACTTGTGCCAGGTAGGACGGTAGCGTATGGATTTGACCGGCGAGTGGTCGAGCCAAGGCAGGAAGAACAGGATCACGACTGCACCGCCCATGGCAACCACACCCCAGAACTTGGCGTCGATGGTGCGCAGGGTGATGGCAACAAGGATCAGCACGACCGGCACGGCAATGCGCCAGATGCCTTTCAGGTTGCCCTTGATGAACAGGACGATGGCTGCCAGGACAGCGGCACCGGCCAGTACCCAGGTGAAGTCGGCGGTGATGGCACGCAGCATGGAGTAGAACGGCGTGAAATACCAGACCGGAGCAATGTGCGGAGGTGTCTTCAGCGGATCGGCCGGGATGAAGTTGTTGTACTCGAGGAAGTACCCGCCCATTTCAGGAGCAAAGAAGATGATGGCGGCAAAGACGATCAGGAAGCCGGCCACGCCTACGATGTCGTGCACCGAGTAGTAGGGGTGGAAGGGAATGCCGTCGACCGGACGACCATAGCGGTCTTTGGGGCCTTCTTTGATTTCAACGCCGTCGGGGTTGTTCGAGCCCACTTCGTGCAGCGCAATGATGTGTGCAACGACCAGGCCGATAAGTACCAGAGGTATGGCAATGACGTGGAAGGCGAAGAAGCGGTTCAGCGTGGCGTCGGATACGACGTAGTCGCCGCGGATCCAGATGGCGAGCTCAGGGCCGATGAAAGGAATGGCCGAGAACAGGTTCACGATAACCTGGGCGCCCCAGTACGACATCTGGCCCCAGGGCAGCAGATAGCCCATGAAGGCTTCGCCCATCAGGCACAGGAAGATCGCAACACCGAAGATCCAGACCAGCTCGCGAGGCTTGCGGTACGAACCGTAGAACAGGCCGCGCAGCATGTGCAGGTAGACCACCACGAAGAACATGGAGGCGCCGGTGGAGTGCATGTAGCGGATCAGCCAGCCCCAGGGCACTTCGCGCATGATGTATTCGACGGAGTCGAATGCCAGCTTGCCATCGGGCTTGTAGTTCATGACCAGGAAGATGCCGGTGACGATCTGGATGACCAGGACCAGCATGGCCAGCGAGCCAAAGAAATACCAAAAATTAAAATTTTTGGGCGCATAGTATTCAGACATATGCTCTTTGAACATGGTAGTAAGCGGGAAGCGCCTATCTATCCATCCTAAGAGTCCTGTCGTTTCGACGGTTTTCTCGCCAGCCATGAAACGGCTCCTTTTGTTATCTTACGAGGCGTATTACGGGTTCAGTTCACGGACGTATAAGTGTCCGAATTGGCATCAAGCCTTGTTGTTCTCATCGACACCGATAGTGATGTGCGAGCCATCGGCCGAGTATGAGTACGGAGGCACTTCGAGGTTGTCGGGCGCGGGCTTGTTGCTGTAGACGCGTCCGGCCAGGTCGAAGTAAGACCCGTGGCAAGGACAAAAGAAACCGCCTTTCCAGTCGGAAGGCAGACCAGGTTGCGCACCGGTTGCAAAGACCGGCGAAGGCGAACAGCCCAGGTGGGTGCAGATGCCAACGCAGACAAAGAGCTCGGGCTTGCGTGAACGATATTCGTTTTTGGCGTACTCGGGGGTATAGCCCGGGCGGTCGGAGTTTGGATCAGCCAGCTCGCCGTCGAGGGTTTTCAGGCCGGCCAGCTGTGCGTCGGTGCGGTGCATGATCCATACGGGCTTGCCGCGCCATTCGACGGTAATCATTTCACCAAGACCGATATTAGAGACGTCGACTTCGACCGGGGCACCTGCTGCGCGTGCCTTTTCCGACGGCGCAAAGGAGCTGACGAAGGGGACCGCCGTGGCGGCACCCGCGGCGCCGCCCACGGCACAGGCGGTAGCTACCCAGAAACGGCGAGATGGATCTGGCGGCAGGTTGGGATCAACCGCGCCGGAATCATCAAGCGATGTCGTAATCTGACTCATTCTAGTATCCTTAATTCATGCCCGAGCGGGGCATACCAATTACTGTTTTTAGCTGTGTACTATCTTATCAACCGCGTATTATAGCGTTAGCCCGCTATCGGGTGTAACTGCAAAGGAACACGTTATGAGTAAAGCACGGGGTTTTTTACAAGAATTCCAGGAGTTCGCCGTTAAGGGCAACATGATAGATCTGGCTGTCGGTGTCATTATTGGCGCGGCATTCGGCAAGATTATCGACTCGCTGGTCAAAGACATCATCATGCCCATCATCTCGTTCATTCTGGGCGGGGAAGTCGATTTCACCAGCAAATTCCTGCTGTTGCGTGCGCCTGAAGGTTATACCGGCCCGCAAACCTACGAGGCGCTAACCGAGGCGGGCGCTGTGCTGCTGTCGTGGGGCAATTTTATAACCATACTCATCAATTTCATCTTGCTGGCCTTCGTGGTGTTCTGCCTGGTCAAGGCCGTGAATTCGGCTCGTGAACGTGTGTCCCGCCAAGAGCAAGTGGAAGAAGCCACTGCGCCGGCCCCAACCCCGGAAGACGTCGCACTGCTGCGCGAAATCCGCGACCTGCTGAAAAAATAAATAGGGGTAATCAAATCTGCCAGGCGGCTAGTTCCGCTGCCTGGCAGCCCCCGGCCTGGCCTCAGATCGGGTTGTCTATGTCTACAAAATCCACACGTATGCCGAACTCGCTGGCGATGGCCTGCCCCAGCGCCTGTACGCCATAGCGTTCGGTGGCGTGGTGGCCGGCGCCTATGAATGCCGTACCGGTTTCCTGCGCCAGATGGTAGGTGGGTTCCGAGGCTTCACCGGTCAGGTAGGCATCAACGCCCGCATCGACTGCTGCCTGCATATAACCCTGCGCACCGCCGGTGCACCAGGCGATACGACGGATATTCTGTTGCGAATTCCCCACAAGCAGTGGGGGCCTTTGTAAAGCATTGCAAATCTGCTTCCCCAGCGATTCCAGTGTGGTGCCCTCGGGACATTGGCCCAGCCAGATCAGATCGTCGGGCCCGCAAAGCCGGGGTGCGCCGTCGGCATCCCGCTCGGGCTGCAGGCCCAGGACCCTGGCCAGTTGCGCGTTATTGCCCAGCGTGGGGTGGGCATCCAGCGGCAGGTGGTAGGCGAACACATTCAGCCCGTGCGCCAGGGCCAATGCCAGGCGCCGGCGCTTGGTGCCGCGCACGACAGGATCCTCGTTTTTCCAGAACCAGCCGTGGTGTACCAGCACGGCATCGGCATTTCTTTCTATGGCGGTTTTCAGCAAGGCCTGTGTTGCGGTGACTCCGGTGATAATGTGGCTTATGCTGGATTTGCCTTCCACTTGCAGCCCGTTGGGGCAATAATCCTTGAAGCGCCTGGCCTGCAAGGTGTTGTCCAGCCAGTCAGACAGCTGTTGAGCGGGAACCTGATTCATTGATTGTCCTTTACTGATTAGCCTTATGCGTCGATTGTGGTTGCTATTTGCCCAAACGGTAACGATATGTCTGGGCGTCCTGTTCATTGTGGCGACCTTGCGCCCCGATTGGATACATGGGCCGTCGCGTGCACCGGAACCCGCGCAGCCTGCGCCCGTCGCGACATCGGCGCCGCAGATCTTGTCATACCACGACGCGGTCGAGCAGGCCACGCCGTCGGTGGTCAATATATACACCAGCAAGCACGTCAATGTACCGCTGATTCCGCTGCCTGCCGACCCGGAACTCGAACGCCTGTTTCGCGACACGCCCGGTTTCAGCCGTCGCAAGGCTACCACCAGTCTGGGTTCGGGGGTAATAGTGCGGCCCGACGGCTATATTCTTACCAACTATCATGTGGTCGAGGCAGCCGATGCCATACAGGTTGCCTTGAGCGACGGGCGTGCCGCCCGCGCCGGGCTGGTGGGTGCTGATCCTGAAAGCGATCTGGCCGTGCTCAAGATAGATCTGCCCGACCTGAAGGCCATTGCCTTCAATGGCGATCATCAGGTGCGCATAGGCGATGTGGTGCTTGCCATAGGTAACCCGTTTGGCGTTGGGCAAACCACCACCATGGGTATTGTTTCGGCGCTGGGGCGCAATCGCCTGGGCATCAATATCTACGAAAACTTCATCCAGACCGATGCGGCCGTCAATCCCGGCAATTCGGGTGGTGCGCTTATCGATACTTCGGGGCGCCTGATCGGCATTAACACGGCCATTTATTCTGAAACCGGCGGCTCGCTGGGCATAGGATTCGCCATACCGGCCGGCGCGGCGCAGATTATTCTGAACCAGATCGTCGAGCATGGTGCGGTGACGCGTGGCTGGCTGGGCGTGGAGCCCCAGGACATCACGCCCGATCTGGCCCGGGCCTTCAAGCTCAAGCAGGATGATGGCGTGATTGTTGCGGGTGTGTTGCGTGACGGGCCGGCCTTCAAGGCAGGCATCAGGGTGGGCGACATCATCGTGAAGATGAACGACCAGGCCGTGCTCGACTCGATAGACTTCCTGAATCAGATAGCGCCGCTGGCGCCCGGCCAGCGCGTTACGCTGACCCTGGTACGTGATGGCCGGTTGCGCAACGCAGAAGTGGATATTGGCAAGCGACCGCCCATAAGGCGGCCCTGAGTGCCGGACGCTTAGTCGTTGCGTGTGGTGATTTCGTCGGCGACGTCGTCTTCGTCAGACTTTTCGGCCTGCCTCTTTCTGAGCATGCTGGCCAGGATCAGGCCGACCTCGTACAGCACGCACAATGGCACGGCCAGCATGAACTGGCTGACGACATCGGGTGGTGTGACGACCGCCGCAATAATGAATGCACCCACGATCACGTAACCGCGCGCGGAGCGCAGTTTTTCTACGGTGACCATGCCGCTCATGACCAGCAGAATAACTGCAACGGGCACTTCAAAGGTGACGCCAAAGGCCACGAACATGGTCAGCACAAAGCTGACGTAGGCTTCGATATCGGGCGCAGGTGTGATGGATTCGGGCGCGAAGCCCGCGATGAAGTGAAACACCGTGCGGAACACGAAAAAATAACAGAAGGCCATGCCCAGCAGAAACAGCGCGGTGCTGGATGCGATCAGGGGCAGGGCCAGGCGCTGTTCGTGCTTGTAAAGGCCGGGAGCCACAAAAGCCCAGGCCTGATACAGCACCACAGGCAGGGCTATCACGAAGGCCGCCAGCATGGTGACCTTGACGGGCACCATGAACGGCGTGATCACGCCGGTGGCGATCATGCGCGTGCCTTCGGGCAAGGACGTCAGCATGGGCTGCGCCAGCACATCGTAGATGGCTGAAGGGCCGGGATAGATGAACAGGACAATGAATACGCCCATCACGGCCACGACGGCCTTGAGCAGACGGGTACGCAGTTCAACCAGGTGGGAAATGAAAGTGTCTTGCGACTGGGAAGCATCCTGTGTCACGTTGGCGTCCCTGTTTTCGTTTTGTTTGTATCGGTGAAGCCAGGCAGCGGCAGCGTGTCGGGATCGCCGGATGCGGGCTCGGAGGTTTCGGGTGCCGGTTCAGCCGCGGTATTGGCGGACTCGGTGGGCGGCTCGGTCAGCGGCTGGGGAATGAATTCTTCCGGCTTGCTGTCTGTGGCGCTGTCTTTGGCATTGAGGTCGGCTTTGGCGCTGTCTACCAGGTTCTCAACCGATGCCGAGGCTTCTTTCAGGGCCTTCTGGGCTTCGTCCAGAGGCGCCTTCAGGGAGCTGGTGGCGTCTTCCATGGATGACTTGACCGATTTGGCGGCGTCTTCCATCTGGCCTTTGAGGTTGCTCAGCTCGTTCAGATCCATTTCGCGCTGGATGTCTGATTTGACGTCGCCGACATAACGCTGCGCACGACCGACCAGATGCCCGATGGTACGAGCAACTTTAGGCAGGCGCTCGGGCCCGATGACGATCAGCGCAATCACGCCGATCAGCATAAGTTCAGTAAAGCTGACGTCAAACATGAGTTACCGGTTCGCTTAAAAGAAAGACAAGGGAAAAGGCGTTGACCGGATCAGACGTCGGATTTTTCCTTGGCCTGAACGTCGATGGTGTCTTCGCTTTGAGCGCGCTGCTGCGTGACCGCTTCAGGCGCCTTGTCGTCTTTGGCGTCGTTCATGCCTTTCTTGAACCCTTTTACTGCGCCGCCCAGGTCTTCACCCATATTGCGGATTTTCTTGGTGCCGAACACCAGTGCAACAATGACCAGAACGATCAACCAATGCCAGATACTGAAACTACCCATGATTTCTCCTACGCAGCCGGGGCTGCACGTTTGTCCCAGGGGCGTGGGCCCCCAATAATATGCAAATGCAGATGGTCAATTTCTTGCCCGCCTTCAATGCCTGTGTTTATGACCAATCTGTAACCGCCTTCGTGGCCCGGCGTGCAGCCGTTTTCGTCGGCCAGTTTTGCTGCCAGGGCCATCATTCTACCTAACCATTGCGCATCGTTGGCTTGTACCGCCTGCATGGAAACAATGTGATGTTTCGGTATAAGCAGCAAGTGTACGGGAGCCGCGGGATTTATGTCGTGAAACGCGAAAAATTCGTCGTCTTCGTAGACTTTTTTCGATGGAATCTGGCCTTGGGCAATTTTGCAGAACAGGCAATTCTCGCTCATGTGCTTTATTTTCCGTTGTTGGGGTTGGCGGTGGATGTGCGGGCGGCCTTTTCGGCAAGCCCCGACACTCCTTCGCGGCGTGCCAGCTCGGCCAGCACCTGTTCAGGGCGCAGGCCGTAATAAGCCAGCGCAACCAGGCTGTGGAACCACAAATCGGCCGTTTCGCTGACGATACGGTCGGGCGTGTTGTCTTTGGCCGCCATGACCAGCTCGGTGGCTTCTTCGCCGATTTTCTTCAGGAAGGAATCGGGTCCCTTGGCCAACAGCCTGGCGGCATAGGAGCTGTCGGGGTCGCCGCCGTTGGCAGGCAGGCGCGATTCCAGCGTGTCGGCCAGGCGGGCAAGCAAGGTAGAGGTATCGGTGGCGTTCATTTGTAGATCTGCTCGGGGTCTTTCAGGACGGGATCGACGGTGGTCCAGGTGGCGTCGCCGGGTGTGCCGTCAAGGCGCCGGTAAAAGCAGCTGGCCCGGCCCGTGTGGCACGCAATGCCGCCTTCTTGCCGGACCTTCAGCAATACCACGTCGCCGTCACAATCGAGGCGGATTTCATGCACGACCTGGATGTGTCCGGACTCTTCACCTTTGCGCCACAAGCGTTGACGCGAACGCGACCAGTAAACCGCCTGGCCGGTGGCCACGGTTTCTTCCAGTGATTCGGCGTTCATCCACGCGACCATCAGTATGGCGCCTGAGTCGACGTCTTGTGCAATGGCAGGAATCAGACCGTTATCGTCGAAGGTGATGGCATCGAGCCATGAAAGATCTTGCTTCATGCGGTCAATCGTACCTTAATACCTTGCGCAGCCATGAATTCCTTGGCTTGCTGCACCGTGTATTCGCCGTAATGGAAGATACTGGCGGCCAGCACGGCGCTGGCCCGGCCTGTGGTCACGCCGTCGGCCAGGTGCTGCAGATTACCCACGCCGCCCGATGCAATCACAGGCACCGGTACTGCGTCGGAAACCGCGCGTGTGAGTTCAAGATCAAAGCCTGACTTGGTGCCGTCGCGGTCCATGCTGGTGAGCAACAGCTCGCCTGCGCCGTACTCGGCCATTTTTTGGGCCCATGCAATGACGTCGATGCCGGTGGCCTTGCGTCCGCCGTGGGTGAAGATTTCCCAGCGGGGCGCCTCGTTGGCGGCCGACACGCGGCGCGCATCAATCGCCACGACGATGCATTGCGAGCCATGGTAGTCGGCGGCCGCACGTACCAGTTCCGGGTTGGCCACTGCCGCGCTGTTGATCGAGACCTTGTCGGCGCCGGCGTTGAGCAGGCGCTGGATGTCGGAGACCTGGCGCACGCCGCCGCCCACCGTAAGGGGGATAAAGACCTGGCTGGCAACGGATTCGATGATGGGCAGGATCAGGTCACGCTCATCGCTGGTGGCGGTGATGTCAAGGAAGGTGAGTTCGTCGGCGCCCTGCTCGTTGTACTTGCGTGCGATCTCGACGGGATCGCCTGCATCGACCAGGTCGACAAAGTTCACTCCCTTGACCACGCGTCCGGCAGTAACGTCAAGACAAGGGATGATGCGGCGTGTCAGTTCGCTGCCGGTGGTGTCTGGGGTATTTGTCATGGGGGGCTCAGTTCGTCGGCCAGTTCCTGCGCGGCGGCGAAGTCCAGCGTGCCTTCGTAGATGCTGCGCCCGAGTATGGCGCCTTCAATGCCTTCGTCTTCAACGGCGCACAGCGCTTCGATGTCTTTGAGGTCGGTGACGCCGCCCGAGGCGATGACGGGTATGTTCACATACTGGGCCAGCTTGACGGTGGCCTCGATGTTGACGCCCGACAGCATGCCGTCGCGGCCGATATCGGTATAGATGATGGCTTCGCAGCCGTAGTCTTCGAATTTGCGGGCCAGGTCGAGCACATCGTGGCGGGTAAGCTTGCTCCAGCCATCGGTGGCCACCTTGCCGTCGCGGGCGTCCAGGCCCACGATGATATTACCGGGAAACGCGCTGCAGGCATCGCGCAGGAAGCCTGGGTCTTTGACCGCGGCAGTGCCGATGATTACGTACGAAATGCCGGCATCGAGATAGCGCTCGATGGTGTCAAGGTCGCGTATGCCGCCACCGATCTGTACCGGGATTTCGTCGGCAACCGCTGCGATGATGGATTTGATTGCGGCTTCGTTCTTGGGTTTGCCGGCTACGGCGCCGTTCAGGTCGACCAGGTGCAGGCGGCGTGCGCCCTGGTCCAGCCATTGGGTGGCCATGGCGGCCGGATCTTCGGAAAAAACAGTCGCGTCGTCCAGATCGCCCTGGCGCAGACGCACGCAACGCCCGTCTTGGAGGTCGATGGCGGGTATGAGTAGCATGATGTTATGGATTCCAATCAACAAAGTTCCGATACAGACGCAAACCGTGGCCGGCGCTTTTCTCGGGATGGAACTGTACTGCGAAAATGTTAGCTGCTGCGACTGCACAGGTAAAGCGCAAGCCGTAATGGCTTACCCCAACAGTCAGATCGGGATCACCGGGTGCAGCGTAATAACTGTGCACAAAATAAAAATGGCTGTGGTCGGGAATGCCTTTCCACAAGGCGTGGCTCTTGACCTGCTGCACCGGACTCCAGCCCATGTGCGGCACCTTCAGCAACTCCGGTCCGTCGGCGGCGGCGCCGGGCTGCGCAAATTGCGGCCCGGCAAAGCGCCTGACCTGGCCGGGAAAGATATCCAGGCAATCCACATTGCCTTCTTCGCTGTTGCTGAACAGCATTTGCTCGCCCACGCATACGCCCAGCAAAGGTTTGCTGCGCGCGGCGCGCAGCACGGCGTCGCGCAGGCCCGAGGTATTGAGCGTGCGCATGCAGTCGGGCATGGCGCCCTGGCCGGGAAACACCACGCGTGAAGCCTGGTCTATCTCGTGGGCGGTATTGCATATTTTTATGTCGGCATCGGGCGCGGCCGCCTGCAGGGCACGGGCAACCGAATGGAAGTTGCCCATGCCGTAATCAACAATTGCAATAGTATTCACGGTGTAGCCGTTAATAGAGAAAAGCCAGGCGGTTTACAGCACACCTTTGGTTGATGGTACGACACCCTCGTTGCGGGGATCGTGTTCGACCGCCATGCGCAGGGCGCGGCCAAAGGCCTTGAATACGGTTTCGCACTGATGGTGCGAGTTTTCACCACGCAGGTTATCGATATGCAGGGTTACCAGGGCATGGTTGACGAAGCCCTGGAAGAACTCGCGCGCCAGGTCTACATCGAACTGGCCGATGTGCGAGCGCGTGAAGGGGATGTGGTAATACAGGCCCGGACGCCCGGAAAAGTCGATGACCACGCGCGACAGTGCCTCGTCGAGCGGCACATAGGAATGGCCGTAGCGGCGCAGGCCGGCCTTGCTGCCCACGGCGGCGGCAAAGGCCTGGCCCAGCGTGATGCCTACGTCTTCGACAGTGTGGTGATCGTCGATGTGTGTGTCGCCATCGCAATGGATGTCAAGGTCGATCAGGCCATGTCGTGCGATCTGGTCCAGCATGTGGTCGAGGAAAGGCACACCGGTATTGACGGTCTGTCGGCCGGTGCCGTCGAGGTTGATGGAAACGCGCACGCGCGTTTCGTTGGTGTTTCGGGTAATGTCGGCAGTACGCATGTTCAGGAATCGGTAGAGGTTGAGTGCAGGCGGTATTCGGCGCTGGCGGCGTGGGCCTGCAGCCCTTCGCCGTAGGCCAGGGTGGCCGCCACACGCCCCAGGACCTGGGCGCCTTTTTGCGAGACATGGATCAGACTGGAGCGCTTCTGGAAATCATACACGCCCAGCGGTGAAGAAAAGCGGGCAGTGCGTGAAGTGGGTAGTACATGGTTGGGACCGGCGCAGTAATCGCCCAGCGATTCGGAGCTGTAGCGGCCCAGGAAAATCGCGCCTGCGTGGCGGATCAGATTGGCCCACTGATCGGGATTCCCGGCAGAGATCTCGAGGTGCTCGGGGGCGATCTCGTTGGCGATTTCGCAGGCTTGCTCCATGCTTTCCACATGAATGAGCGCGCCGCGATTGGCCAGACTGGTGCGTATGATGTCGGCGCGCGGCATGCCCGAAAGCAGGCGCTCTATGGCAGCCTGGACTTCGTCGAGATACTGCAGGTCGGGGCATAGCAGTATGGCCTGGGCCAGTTCATCGTGCTCGGCCTGTGAGAACAAATCCATGGCGATCCAGTCGACCGGCGTGGTGCCATCGGCAATGATAAGAATTTCACTGGGGCCGGCGATCATGTCTATGCCCACGGTGCCGTATACGCGGCGCTTGGCGGCTGCCACATAGGCGTTGCCCGGCCCCACGATCTTGTCGACGGGTGCCAGCGTATCGGTGCCATAGGCCAGTGCCGCCACAGCCTGTGCGCCGCCTATGCCCCAGACGCGGTCCACGCCTCCGATGGCGGCCGCCGCCAGCACGATGGGGTTGTGCACGCCATCTGGCGTGGGCGTGACCATGATCACTTCAGGCACGCCGGCCACCTTGGCGGGAATCGCATTCATCAGCACCGATGAAGGGTAGGCAGCCTTGCCGCCGGGCACGTACAGGCCCACGCGATCCAGAGGCGTGATCTTTTGTCCGAGCACGGTGCCGTCGTCTTCGGTGTAGGTCCAGCTTTCGGCACGCTGGTGCTCGTGATAGCGGCGCACGCGTTCGGCGGCCGCTTCCAGGGCCTGGCGCTGGTCTTTTGGCAAGGCATCGAGCGCGGCCAGCCAGGCGCTGCGCGGGATTTCAAGCTCGGCCAGGGTGTCAGCCGATACGCGGTCAAAGCGCCGGGTGTATTCGAGTACCGCCTGATCGCCACGGGCCCGCACGTTCTTCAGGATGTCGGCGGTGGCCTGCTCAATGGATTCGTCTTGCGAGGCGTCGAAGGCCAACAATGTGCGCAAGGCTTGCCTGAACTGCTCCGACCGGGTGCTGAGTCGATTTATGGAAGACATGATTCAAAACGCAAAGCAATATTTCAATCCAGCCAGTGTATACCGTAACGGGGTGCAGGTTTTGGCCGGCGGCGCACCCCGTGGCCGCTTATGGGTTTGCGGAGGCCTGCGCAAAGGCATCGATCAGGGGCTGCAACGCATCGGCGCGTGTTTTCAGCGAGGCCTGGTTCACGATCAGCCGTGACGAGATTTCGACAATGTCTTCAACCGCGACTAGGTTGTTGGCCCTGAGCGTCCCACCCGTTGAAACCAGGTCAACGATGGCGTCGGCCAGGCCCACCAGGGGAGCAAGTTCCATCGAGCCGTACAGCTTGATGATGTCTACATACACGCCTTTGCGGGCGAAATGCTCGCGCGCGGCCTTCACGTACTTGGTTGCAATGCGCAGGCGCGAACCCTGGTGCACGGCGGCTTCATAGTCAAAGCCCTCGCGTACGGCCACACACAGACGGCAGCGTGCGATATTCAGATCTATGGGCTGGTACAGTCCGCCGGGGTGCTCCGCCGCATGCTCGACCAGTACATCCTTGCCGGCAATACCGAAATCGGCGGCGCCATACTGAACATAGGTGGGCACGTCGGTGGCACGCACGATGATCAGCTGCAGATTGGGGCTGCTGGTGGGCAGGATCAGCTTGCGCGAAGTTTCCGGGTTCTCGGTAACCTGTATGCCGGCCGCGGCCAGCAAAGGCATGGTTTCATCGAATATGCGGCCTTTGGACAAGGCAAGCGTCAAAGGGCGGTCAAGGCTGGCGGGGCTCATCAGGCAGCATCCTTCAGGCGTTCAATCCGGGCACCCACCGAGCGCAGCTTCTCTTCCATGCGCTCGTAGCCCCGATCCAGGTGGTAAATGCGTTCGACCACGGTTTCGCCGAACGCGGCCAGGCCGGCAATGACCAGGCTGGCCGAGGCGCGCAGGTCGGTGGCCATGACGGTGGCACCAGACAGCTGCGGAACGCCGGTTACGACGGCGGTGTGCCCGTCGATGTCGATTTGCGCTCCCATGCGGCACAGTTCCTGTACGTGCATGTAGCGATTCTCGAAAATGTTCTCGACTATGACCGAGGTACCGTCGGCAATGGTATCAAGCGCCATCAGCTGCGCCTGCATGTCGGTGGGAAAGCCCGGGTATTCGCGTGTGCGAAAGCCCGTGGCACGCGGCCGCCGGTTCATGGCGGCACGGATCCAGTCGTCACCGCATTCTATGGTCAGGCCCGCTTCCTCCAGCTTGTTGATCACGGCGCCCATGGTGTGCGGAGCGGCCTTGCGCAGCATGATTTCACCGCCCGTGGCGCCTACCGCGCACAGGAAGGTACCTGCCTCGATGCGGTCGGCCACCACCTGATGGGTGGCGCCATGCAGGCGATCGACACCGTCAATGATGACGCGGTCGGTGCCGTGGCCCTGGATGCGGGCTCCCATTTTGATGAGCAGTTCGGCCAGATCGACGATCTCAGGTTCTCGCGCCGCGTTTTCCAGCGTGGTGCGGCCTTCGGCAAGAACGGCGGCCATCATCAGGTTTTCCGTACCGGTGACGGTCACCATATCGGTGCGTATCGAGGCGCCTTTCAGACGCTTGGCCCGGGCAACGACAAAACCGTGTTCGATTTTTATCTCGGCACCCATGGCCTCAAGGCCCTTGATATGCTGGTCGACGGGGCGCTGGCCAATGGCGCAGCCGCCCGGCAGGCTGACCTTGGCTTCACCGAAACGCGTCAGCAAGGGACCCAGCACCAGTATCGATGCCCGCATGGTCTTGACGAGCTCGTAAGGAGCTTCGAGGCTGTCTACGTGTGAGGCATCAAGGTGAACGATGCCGTCCTGGCTGTGGTCTGACTGCACCCCCAGCCGCCTGAGCAGCTTGAGTGCAGTGCCGATATCGTTCAGGGCGGGCACATTGTGCAGCGTGATGGTGTCTGCCGTAAGCAGACTGGCGCACAAAATGGGCAGGGCGGCGTTCTTGGCGCCTGATATGGTGACCTCGCCGCCAAGGCGATTGCCACCGGTGATCCGGAGTTTATCCATTCGGGTTCGCCTTGTATTCTTCGGGCGTCAGGGTACGCATGGACAAGGCATGAATTTCGGCCTTCATGCGTTCGCCCAGCGCAGCATACACCAGTTGGTGGCGGGCGATGAGTCGTTTGCCTTCAAAGGCCGGGCTTACGATCAGTGCCTCGAAATGGGCGCCATCGCCTTGTACCTGCAGCTGCTCGCATTCCAGGTTGTCGGCAATATATTGGCGTACTTGTTCAGGGGTGGGCATCATGGCGATCAATTCCGAAGTTTATAGCCGCTGGCCAGCAGGCGCAGGGCGAAAAGACAAAGCACGGCAAACACGGCGGTAACAACCGCCAGGCTGTGCCACGGCGAGACGTCTGACACGGCGAAAAAGCCGTAACGGAAGCCGTCTATCGTATAGAAGACGGGGTTCCAGTGCGAAACGGCCTGCCAGAACGGCGGCAGGCTGTGTATGGAGTAAAACACGCCGGACAGGAAGGTGGCCGGCAGGATCAGGAAGTTCTGGAATGCGGCAAGCTGGTCAAATTTTTCAGACCACAGGCCGGCGATCAGGCCCAGCGTGCCCATAATGCCGCAAGACAGTACCGCAAACACCAGCACCCACAGGATATTGGCAACGGGCAGGCGTACGAAGAACAGCGCCACCAGCCACACACAGGCGCCTACGCATAGGCCGCGGGCAATCGATGCCAGCAGGTAGGCGCCGAAGATCTCGCGGTGCGAAAGCGGCGGCAACAGTATGAACACCAGGTTGCCGGTGATGCGGCTTTGTATCAGCGACGACGATGGATTGGCAAAGGAATTTTGCAACATGCTCATCATCATCAGTCCCGGGATCAGGAACGATGTGTAGGGAACCGAGTTGTAGACCTGCACGCGACCTTCCAGCACATGGGCGAAGATCAGCAGATACAGCAACGCGGTGAGCACCGGCGCGGCGATGGTCTGGAAAGCAACCTTCCAGAAGCGCGAAAGCTCTTTGCGCAGCAGTGTCGGAAAGCCCGAGCCCATGTTTTGTTGCGGCTTGATGATGGGTGTTGAACTCATGCCACGGCCTCTTGTTTGTTCTCGGCGTGCATGATGCGCACGAAGGCTTCTTCCAGATCGGCCCCGCCGACGCGGGCCAGCAAGGCCTGGGTGGTGTCCAGTGCCACCATGCGGCCATGCTTGAGCATGGCAATACGCCCGCAAAGCGCCTCGGCCTCTTCCAGATAATGTGTGGTTAGCAAGATGGTGTGGCCTTCCTTGTTCAGGCGGGCAATGAATTCCCACAAGGTGCGGCGCAGGTCGACATCGACCCCGGCGGTGGGTTCGTCAAGAATGATGACGGGCGGGCGGTGCACCAGGGCCTGCGCCACCAGCACACGGCGCTTCATGCCGCCCGACAGCGCACGCATATTCGTTTGCGCCTTGTCGGCCAGCCCCAGGTTGCCAAGTATCTCGTCTATCCAGTCGTCGTTGTTGCGCAGGCCGAAATAGCCCGACTGTATGCGCAGCGTTTCGCGTACCGTGAAGAAGGGGTCGTAGACGATCTCTTGCGGCACGACGCCCAGCGAGCGGCGCGACTGACGAAAATCCCTGACCACATCGTAGCCACAGACGCGCGCCGTGCCGCCCGAGGCCTGGGCCAGGCCGGCCAGTATCGAGATCAGTGAAGTCTTGCCTGCGCCGTTTGGGCCGAGCAGGCCGAAGAATTCGCCATGCTCGACCCTGAAACTGACGTCGTCGAGCGCCTGAAAGCCTGTCGGCGCAGGCGCGCCCGACAGTCGTTCTTTCCAGCTGCGACTACGCGGTGCATAGGTTTTTGAAATGTGTTCTAGGACTAGGGCTGACATGGCACGCAAAAAAAGCTTGGCCCCGAATCAGGCCAAGCTTTGCATTATAGTCGGTGCGCCGGATATTGCTGCCATGGGCATGGGCGCCGGCGGATACTGCCGGATCAGCTGCCGCTGCGGTTCAGGGCGGCGATCAGGCCATCGATGCCGTTCTGCGAAATCTGTTGCGCAAACTGGTTGCGATAGTTCTGGATCAGCCAGATGCCTTCGACATTCAGGTCGTAGATCTTCCAGCCTTGCGGGGTTTTTTCCAGACGATAGTCTATGGCAACTTCGGGGCCGTTGGTCTGGGTCATGGTGGAGCGCACCACGACGTCGTCGGCCGATGGGTCGCCGCGGAAAGGCTGCATCTTGAATGATGAGTTCTGGTCAACCTTGGACAGTGCGCCGCTATAGGTGCGCACCAGGGTGCCCTTGAAGGCCTCGACCAGATCCTTTTTCTGCTGGTCGGTAGCCTGGCGCCAGTAGCGGCCTGCTGCCAGGCGCGTGGTCTTTTCAAAATTCACATAAGGCATGACGTACTGGTCGATGGCCTTGTGGATGCTGGTCAGATCGCCCGAGCGCACCGCCTGGTCTTTCTTGACAGCTTCCAGGGCGTTGTCGGCCACTTGCTGTACGTAGTCGTTGGGTGCCGCGTTGGGGTTGACCTTGCCTTGGGCCAGTGCGGGCAGGCTCAGGGCCAGTGCCGTCAGCGCGAACAAAGTGGCGGCCAGCATGCGCTGCACGCCCTGGAAATTCAGGTGGATGATGGATGGATTCAGCATAAATCGGACTCCTTGCTGTTGGGGTCCGGCCGGCGCGTGGCACCGGCCGGCACCGCGATTACTTTGGTGTGTCTGCCGCCGCTGGCGCAGCGTCCTTGGCAGTGTCTTCGGGGTCGGAATAGTCGGGCAGATCGTCGTCTGAGTAGTCGGGCAGGCTGTCGTCGGCTTCGCCGGGTGCGCGCAGACCGGCGCGGCGGCTGTTGACCATGGAGTTGCGCTGCTGCAGGTAGGCATCGCGAATGAAGCTGTAGCGGTCAAGCGCAATGTCGTCGACCAGTTTGTCGGCGTCAAGCAGGCCGGCGCGCGTATCGATAATGTACAGGGCGCTTATGCTGTTGCGCACTGCGACTTCGTCCATTTGCGTGACAGGGGTAAGGGGCGATACGCCGGCAGCAAAGGTGCCCACGCTGGCCGTACCGTCGCGTACCGTGCTTGGGCCCAGGAAAGGCAATACAACATAGGGGCCGGAGCCCACGCCCCACACGCCCAATGTAGTGCCGAAGTCGTTGCGGATGCGTCGCGAGCCATTCATGGAAGCCACGTCGATACAGCCACCCAGGCCCATGGTGGAGTTGAACAGCACACGGCCCAGGGTGTTGGCGAAATCGTGCCCGCGACCCTGCAGGAAGCTGTTCAGGGCAGACCAGACATCGCCAAGGTTATTGAAAATATTGCGCACGCAGTTTTGCGCCGGATCGGGCATGAGCGTGTCGTAGCCGATGGCAATGGGTTTGATCAACGCGCGGTCAACCGTATCGTTGAAGGCGTACATGCTGCGGTTATAGCTTTCCCAGGGGTCGTCGGGATTGGGATTGGGTACGCTGGCACAGCCGGCAGCCAGTGCCGTGGCGCCCAGCAGGCTGCCTATCCGCAGGAATCGCAGGGTATTCGGGGAAGCTGAAGTAGTAGTCATAGTACGTAACGGTTAACAGCAGTCTCAGGATTGTAAGCGTGTTATCGGCTGCCCGGGGATCAGGGCCGCGACTCACCAGGAGGAGTCAGGGTCGGCGCTGCAGATTGCCCGCCTTCTTTTTCAGCCGAGCTATACAGGAATTTGCTGATCAGCTCTTCAAGCACTACTGCACTTTGCGTGTACTGGATCTGGCCGTCCTGGGCCAGGTTCTTTTCTTCGCCGCCCGGCGTCAGGCCTATGTATTGCTCGCCCAGCAGGCCCGAGGTCAGTATGGATGCTGATGAATCGGTGGGAAACGAGTATTTCTCTTCCAGATCCAGTGTGACGACCGCCTGGAAGCGTTCGTTGTCAAACCCGACGTTGGCCACACGGCCCACGACCACGCCACTGCTTTTCACGGGCGCACGTACCTTGAGCCCGCCAAGATTGTCGAAATGGGCCTGTACCTGATAAGTGGATGCAAAAGAGAACGAGCTCAGGTTGCCGGCGCGCAGCGCCAGGAACAGCAAGGCGATGGCGCCCAGCAGTACAAACAAGCCCACCCAGAAATCGGTTTTTTCACGTGTCATGATTGATCCGTAAATTATTTTAGTTGCTGAACATCAGCGCAGTCAGGATGAAATCCAGGCCCAGAACGACCAGCGAGCCGCTTACTACAGTGCGTGTGGTAGCGCGTGAGACGCCTTCAGGTGTGGCCTTGGCCGTCCAGCCCGCGTGCAGTGCGATCAACGTGACCGCCACCCCGAAAACCACGCTTTTCACCACACCGTTAAGCACGTCCTTGAACACATCGACGCCGCCTTGCATCTGTGACCAGAAGGCGCCCGGATCTATACCGATCAGCAGTACGCCTACTATCCAGCCTCCTATGATGCCCACCATGGAGAATACGGCGGCCAGAACCGGCATGGCAATGACGCCGCCCCAGAAGCGCGGCACCAGTACCCGGCGTACGGGATCCACCGCCATGACCTCCATGGCGGCAATTTGCTCGCCCGCCTTCATCAGGCCGATCTCGGCGGTCAGCGATGTGCCTGCCCTGCCGGCAAACAGCAGGGCGGTAACCACTGGGCCCAGTTCGCGCGTAAGCGAGAGCGCCACCAGCAGGCCCAGCGCTTCCTCGGATCCGTAGCGGTTCAGCGTGTAATAGCCTTGCAGCCCCAGCACAAAGCCCACAAACAGGCCGGATACAGCAATGATCAGCAGGGAATGGTTGCCAATGAAATGGATTTGCTGGGAGATCAGCCCCGGACGTTTGAGTGCGATGTCGCTGCGCACCAGGATGGCGCCCGCCAGCCGCATGAAGGCACCCAGCCCGCTGATACCGTTGCGCACCCGCGCGCCCAGTGTCGTAATGAGTTGAACAGGCGATGTCATGAGCGTCTGCCGTGTTGATCCAGCCACTTCGTGAACGCAGGTGTGGTGGGGTAATGGAAAGCAATGGGACCGTCGGGCTGTCCGTCGAGAAACTGACGCACATAGGCATCTTGCGAATCGGACAGCGCTGCCGGCGTGCCACTGGCGATCAGGCGGCCTTGACCCACCATATAGACCTGGTCGGCAATGGCGAAGGATTCCGCCACATCGTGCGTGATCAGTACCGAAGCGCACTGCAGGCGGTCGGTCAGGTCGCGTATAAGCTGAGCGGTGATGCCCAAAGAGATCGGGTCCAGGCCGGCAAAAGGCTCGTCGTACAGCACAAGTTCGGGCTCGAGCACCACGGCGCGGGCCAGTGCAACGCGGCGGGCCATGCCGCCGGAAATTTCCGAGATTTTCAGATGCGCCGCCGCCCGCAGGCCCACGGCATCGAGCTTGTCGAGCACGCGCTCGATGATCTGGCTTTCGGATACCTGGGTGTGCTCGCGCAGCGGGAAGGCCACGTTCTCAAAGACATTCAGGTCGGTGAACAGCGCACCTTGCTGAAACAGCACACCCATGCGCTGGCGCAATTCCCGCAGCTTCTCGCCCTTGGCTTGTGCAATATTGCTGCCGAAGACCTGGATGTTGCCGCGCTGGGGCGCGATCTGGCCCGTGGTGGCGCGCAACAGCGTGGTCTTGCCTGACCCCGATCCACCCATCATGGCCACGACCTGACCCTGGCGGACCTCCAGGTCTATGTCTTGCAGCACGGTAAAGTCGCCGTAGCCCAGGGCTACGTTGCTGAACTTCACGATGGTGTCGCGGGTAGTGGGTGCATTCATAGGCAAAAGTGTCCTGTCGGCTGGACAATCAGCTTTGCATTGTACCTGTTCGCTCCTGCGCCAAATCGTCTACCGGGTGTAACCCTTGAAAACGCTTATGTCAGCGCGTAACAGCCAGGTTTTCAGCGCCTTGGCCTGCATAATCCTTTGCAAGTGGCATGGTGGCTATGGAGATATAGTCTTCTATTGATCTATCATTTTTGGTTAAAAAAGAATAATATGAATGGGCAGGCATAGAAAGGCAGGCGGGCGTGAAGCTTAAGGAAGCTCTGAACAAGTCGAGCGGTAAACAGGCGTTGTCGTTCAGGATGGGATGCAAGGCGCAAACCGCAGTGATAGCCGTAGCTATCGCGAGGATTTGCAACGCAGCAGACCGCCTGAATCGACAGATGCCTGTGGCGCGAGGACTTGTTCAGAGCTTCCTTAAATAAAGGAATAATGATGGATGTTCGTTATCCGGCCAAAGTGTCGGAAGATCCGGCTGGCGGCTTTTGCGTTCAGTTCATCGATCTGAACGAGGCGTTTACCGAGGGCGATACGCTGGAAGAAGCGTTGTTTAACGCCGCTGAAGTATTGACCCTGACGCTTGAGGGGCGACTTTCAGAAGGCATGGATGTCCCCGACCCCAGTCAGGGCGTGAAGGGCGGGCATTACATTGCTCCCGATGCCAAGACGCAAGGTGTGCTGCTGCTGCGAGCCGCTCGCGGAGACCGCACTTTAGCTCAACTTGCGCGGGCCATGGACACGAGCTGGCCCCAGGCCAAGCGCCTGGAAGACCCGCGCCACTGGCCCAGCCTGAAAACGCTGGACAAGGCAGCGCGCGTGCTTGGCAAGCGCCTGGTGCTCAGTATCGAGTAACTACAAGTAGACTTATAAAGAGGGCGCGACGCTGAAACATACCAGATAGTTTCAGCGCGGCAATACCGTGCTGCCCATCAGGAACTGGTCGACCGAGCGGGCGCACTGGCGGCCTTCGCGTATGGCCCAGACCACCAGCGATTGACCGCGCCGCATGTCGCCGGCGGCGAACACCTTGTCTACATTGGTGATGTAGTCGTCGGTGCTGGCACGGGCGTTGCCGCGGGCGTCCAGTTCGACGCCGAAGGCATCCAGCACATTCTTCACCGGTGAAACGAAGCCCATGGCCAGCAACACCAGGTCAGCCGGCAACTCGAACTGCGAACCTTCCATTTCGCGCATCTTGAGCTGGCCGGTGGCCTTGTCCTTGAACCATTCCACACGAGCGGCTATCAGCTTCTCAACTTTGCCGCCGCTGCCTTCAAGGCTCTTGGTGGCTACGGCCCAGTCGCGCTGGCAGCCTTCTTCGTGCGAAGACGAGCTGCGCAGCTTGATGGGCCAGTAGGGCCAGGTCAGGGGCTTGTCCTCGACGTCGGGCGCTTTGGACATCAGCTCGAACTGGGTGACCGATGCCGCGCCGTGGCGATTGCTGGTGCCGACGCAGTCAGAGCCGGTGTCGCCGCCGCCAATGACGATGACGTGCTTGCCCTTGGCGCTGATCTGTCCCTTCAGGCGGTCGCCGTTGGTGACCTTGTTCTGCTGGCGCAGGAAGTCCATGGCGAAATGTACGCCGCGCAGCTCGCGCCCCGGCACAGGCAGGTCACGCGGGTTCTCTGCGCCGCCGGTGAGCACGATGGCATCGAACTCTTGCTGCAGCGATTCGGGTGTGCGCACGGTCAGGCCGTCTTCGGCATGTTCCTTTGCGCCCACGTAGGTAGAGGGGCAGAACTCCACGCCCTCGGCTTCCATCTGCGCCAGGCGGCGGTCGATATGGCCTTTTTCCAGCTTGAAATCGGGAATGCCGTAGCGCAGCAGGCCGCCGATGCGGTTGCTTTTCTCGAACACGGTGACCGAGTGGCCGGCGCGTGCCAGTTGCTGTGCGCAGGCCAGACCGGACGGGCCGGAACCGACCACGGCGACTTTCTTGCCGGTCTTGCGGCTGGGCGGCTGGGGTGTCACCCAGCCCTGGGACCAGCCCTTGTCGATAATTGCATGCTCGATGGACTTGATGCCCACCGCGTCGTTGTTGATGTTCAGGGTACAGGCGGCCTCGCAGGGGGCGGGGCAGATGCGGCCCGTGAACTCGGGGAAATTGTTGGTGGAGTGCAATACGTCGAGTGCGCGGCGCCAGTCCTGTTTGTAAACCAGGTCATTCCAGTCGGGAATGATGTTGTTCACGGGACAGCCATTGCTGCAAAAGGGAATGCCGCAATCCATGCAGCGTGCGCCTTGCTGCCTGGCCTCGGCGTCGGTCAGGGTATTGACGAACTCGCTCCAGTGCTTCACCCGCGCCTGGGGCGCTTCGTAGGTTTCGGAGATGCGTTCAAACTCAAGAAAGCCGGTAACTTTGCCCATGTTCGTATTCCTCAGGCAGCAATTTGTTGTGGATTGGCGGCGCGCCACAGCTCGCCCAGCGCGCGGCGGTACTCGACGGGCATGACCTTGACGAAAGACAGGCGGGCCCGGTCCCAGTCGTCCAGAATGTCGCGCGAGCGGAAGCTGCCGGTATGGCGGTAGTGGTCTTCGACCAGGCGGCGCAAGATGGTTTCATCAGTTTCGCGTTCGCCGCCGCGCACGGCGCTGTGCCAGGTCTCGATCTGGCCGTGATCGAATTGTTCCTGGTGCGGCACCACACGCTCGAGCTCGACCATGGCCAGGTTGCAGCGTTGGCGGAAGCTGTTGTGCGGATCCCAGACATAGGCCACGCCGCCCGACATGCCGGCAGCAAAGTTGCGGCCGGTATCGCCCAGCACCACCACGGTGCCGCCGGTCATGTATTCGCAGCCGTGATCGCCCGTGCCTTCCACTACCGCAGCGGCACCGGAGTTACGTACCGCAAAGCGTTCGCCGGCCACGCCGTTGAAGTAGGCTTCGCCTGACAGTGCGCCGTACAGCACCGTGTTGCCGGCAATGATGTGGTCGGGTCCGAAGCCGCGGAAATCGTTGGGTGAGCGCACCACGATGCGTCCGCCCGACAGGCCTTTGCCCACGTAGTCGTTGGCTTCGCCGACCAGGTCCAGGGTAATGCCGTGGGCGAGGAAGGCGCCGAAGCTTTGTCCGGCCGAGCCGTTGCACTGTATGTGTATGGTGTCGTCGGGCAGGCCTTCGTGACCGTAGCGGGCGGCGATCACGCCCGAGAGCATGGCGCCTATGGTGCGGTTGCGGTTGCGCACCGGGGTGATGAAGGATACTTTTTCGCCGCGCTCTATGGCCGCCTTGCTGCGTTCTATCAGCTGGTGATCCAGGGCGTGATCCAGGGCGTGGTCTTGCGTTTCGACCTGGTACAGGGGTTGTTCGCTGGGCACGGCGTGGAATATGCGGCTGAAATCCAGGCCCTGTGCCTTCCAGTGTTCAATGCCGGCGCGGGTGTTCAGCAGTTCTACGCGACCGATCAGGTCGTCAAATTTGCGTATGCCAAGCTGTGCCATGATTTCACGCACTTCTTCGGCAACGAAGAAGAAGTAATTGACGACGTGCTCGGGCTTGCCGCTGAATTTCTTGCGCAAGACCGGGTCTTGCGTGGCGACGCCGACGGGGCAGGTGTTCAGATGGCATTTGCGCATCATGATGCAGCCTTCGACCACCAGTGGTGCGGTGGCGAAGCCGAACTCATCGGCACCCAGCAGTGCGCCGATGACCACGTCTCGGCCAGTCTTCATCTGGCCGTCGGCCTGAACACGTATGCGTGTGCGCAGATTGTTCAGCAGCAGGGTCTGCTGGGTTTCGGCCAGACCCAGTTCCCAGGGCGTGCCGGCGTACTTGATGGATGACACGGGCGAAGCGCCGGTACCGCCGTCGTGGCCGGCAATCACCACGTGATCGGCCTTGGCCTTGGCCACGCCCGTGGCCACAGTGCCCACACCAACTTCTGACACCAGCTTGACCGAGATCGATGCCTTGGGATTCACATTCTTCAGGTCGTGAATCAGCTGGGCCAGGTCTTCGATCGAATAGATATCGTGATGGGGCGGTGGCGAGATCAGGCCTACGCCAGGTACCGAATAACGCAGTTTGGCAATGTATTCCGAAACCTTGTGGCCGGGCAGCTGGCCGCCTTCGCCGGGCTTGGCGCCTTGTGCCATTTTGATCTGGATCTGGTCGGCGCTGGACAGGTATTCGGCCGATACGCCAAAGCGTCCGGACGCCACCTGCTTGATGCGTGAGCGCAGCGAGTCGCCTGCGGCCAATGCCACGTCGGCCTCGATGCGGTCGGTGCCCAGGAACGACGCTAATGTGTCGCCCTTGCGAACAGTGGGCTTGCCGGCACGCATCTCGGCGCGATAGCGCAGTTCGTCTTCGCCGCCTTCACCGGTATTGGATTTGCCGCCTATGCGGTTCATGGCCACGGCCAGGGTGGCGTGGGCTTCGGTCGAGATGGAGCCCAGCGACATGGCGCCGGTAGCAAAGCGCTTGACGATTTCTTTGGCGGGCTCGACTTCGCTCAGGGCAATGGCACGGGCCGGATCTACCTTGAACTCAAACAGGCCGCGCAAGGTCATGTGACGGCGTGACTGATCGTTGATCAGCTGTGCGTATTCCTTGTAGGTGCTGTAGTTGTTGGCGCGGGTGGCGTGCTGCAGCTTGGCGATGGAGTCGGGCGACCACATGTGCTCTTCACCGCGTACGCGCCAGGCGTAATCGCCGCCGGCATCCAGCTGGCTGGCCAGTACGGGATCGTTGCTGAAGGCCGAGGCGTGCAGGCGCAGTGCTTCTTCGGCGACTTCAAAAATGCCTATGCCTTCGATGTTGCTGGGGGTGCCGGTAAAGTATTGGTTGACCAGACTGGCATGCAAGCCGACCGCCTCGAAAATCTGGGCACCGGTGTACGACATATAGGTCGAGATGCCCATCTTGGACATGACCTTGTTCAGGCCCTTGCCGATGGCCTTGATGTAATTCTTGATGGCGGTTTCCGGATCGGGCAAGGTAGCCAGCGATTCCAGTGCCAGATAGGGGTGTATGGCTTCCGCACCGTAGCCGCCCAGCAGCGCCACGTGGTGCACTTCGCGCACGGAGCCTGTTTCAACCACCAGGCCGGTGTTGGTGCGCAGGCCGGCACGTATCAGATGCAGGTGTATGGCCGAGGTGGCTAGCAGGGCAGGGATGGCTACATGCTCGCTGTCTACCTTGCGGTCGGTGATGATAAGGATGTTGTAGCCACTGCGCACAGCGTCGGCGGCGTTGGCGCACAGGCTGGCCAGGCGTGCTTCGATGCCGTCCGGTCCCCAGGCGCTCGGGTAGGTAATATCGATTTCCAGGCTGCGGAACTTGTTCGATGTAATGTCGGAAATATGGCGTATTTGCGCCATGGCGGCAAAATCGAGCACAGGCTGCGTAACCTCAAGCCGCAGCGGCGGATTGACGTTGTTGATGTCCAGCAGATTGGGCTTGGGGCCAATAAACGACACCAGCGACATCACCAGCTGCTCGCGTATGGGGTCGATGGGCGGGTTGGTTACCTGGGCGAACAGCTGACGGAAATAGTTGTAGAACGGCTTGGCCCGGTTCGACAGCACGGCCAGCGGGGCGTCGTTGCCCATCGAGCCTGTTGCCTCTTCGCCATTGGTGGCCATGGGCTGCAGTATGAATTTGAAGTCTTCCTGGGTCCAGCCAAAAGCCTGCTGGCGCTGCAAGAGCGACAGGGCCTTGTGCGGGGCATCCGGATGCTGTGCAGGCAAGGACTCGAGTTTCAGGCGCAGGCGCTCGATCCACTGACGATAGGGCCGGGTGTTGGCCAGGTGCGATTTGATTTCCGCGTCGTCGATGATGCGACCCTGCTGCAGGTCGATCAGGAACATTTTGCCAGGTTGCAGGCGCCATTTCTTGACGATGCGGTGCTCGGGAATGGACAAGGTACCGGCTTCCGACGCCATGATGACCATGTCGTCGTCGGTGATGAGGTAGCGGGCCGGACGCAAGCCGTTGCGGTCAAGCGTGGCGCCAATCTGGCGGCCGTCCGTGAAGGCCACGGCGGCGGGGCCGTCCCAGGGTTCCATCATGGCCGCATGGTATTCATAGAAGGCGCGACGGCTTTCGTCCATATCTGCATGCTGTTCCCAGGCCTCGGGAATCATGATCATCATGGCGTGGGCCAATGAATAACCCGACATCACCAGCAATTCCAGGCAGTTGTCGAAGGTGGCCGTGTCGGATTGGCCTTCGTAGACGATGGGATAAAGCTTGGGCAGGTCATCGCCCAGCACAGCCGATTGCATCATCCCTTCGCGGGCGCGCAGCCAGTTGAAGTTGCCCTTGACGGTGTTGATCTCGCCGTTGTGAGCAATCATGCGGTAGGGGTGTGCCAGCGGCCAGGCCGGGAAAGTATTGGTCGAAAAGCGCTGGTGCACCATGGCCAGGGCCGAAACGGCACGGGTGTCGGCCAGGTCGCGGTAATAGCAGCCCACCTGGTTGGCCAGCAGCAGGCCTTTGTAGACCACGGTGCGCACCGAAATGGATGGCACGAAATATTCCTGCCCATGGGCCAGCCGCATGTGCTGAATGGCGTGGCTGGCTGTCTTGCGAATCACATAGAGTTTGCGCTCCAGGGCGTCGGGCACCATGATGTCGGGACCGCGACCAATGAACAGCTGGCGTATCACCGGCGCACAGGCGCGCACGGTAGGAGACATGGGCATGTCGTGGTCTACCGGCACATCGCGCCAGCCCAGCACTACCTGGCCCTCATCGCGTACCGCGCGTTCCAGCTCTTGCTCACAGGCCAGGCGCGAGGCGGTTTCCTTGGGCAGAAAAACCATGGCCACGCCGTATTCATCGACAGGCGGCAGCTCTATGCCCTGGCTGGCCATGTCCTGGCGGTACAAGGCATCGGGAATCTGTATCAGTATGCCGGCGCCATCGCCCATCAGTTCGTCGGCACCCACCGCGCCGCGGTGATCCAGGTTTTCCAGGATCTTCAAACCCTGCTGGATGATGGCATGACTCTGGCGGCCCTTGATGTGGGCGACAAAGCCTACGCCACAGGCGTCGTGTTCGTTATGGGGGCTATACAGGCCCTGTGCGCCGGCCTGGACGGCGGCGGCAGGCAGCGTGATGGAGGTAGATGACTGAGACATGGCAGTTCCGCTGTATTGGTGCAGTGCAAGGTTGCAACAATACTGCCAAGAGGGTATGGGCGCAATAAAAATAAATGGGGTACGTCCCTAATTTATATTGGATGAAAATACTTATATTATAAATAGGGACGCATCTAAAATATTGAAAATAGGAGTGTTTTTATTGCGATTATTTTTATGGATGGCGGGTTGGCAGGGGCAACATGCTGAAAAAAATTATATTCAGCGTGTTGTTCAGGGGCTAGATTCCGGCCAGATGGGGATCTTCGCGCTTCATCATTCGAACGATAATATTCAGCAAAATGCCGTACATGGGTACGAACAGCAACAGGCTTACGCTCAGCTTGATCACGTAGTCCACCATGGCAATTTCGCCCCAGTTGGCTGCCATGAAGGGGTTGCTGCTGCGCCAGAAGGCGATGCTGAAGAAGGCGGCCGTATCCAGCGCCTGCCCGAATACCGACGAGGCCGCCGGGGCAATCCACCACTGTATGTGATTGCGGCGCATGCGATCGAATACCTGCACATCCAGCAGCTGGCCCAGAACATAGGCAGCGAAGCTGGCCAGGGCAATCCGGAACACAAAGCTGTTGAATTCCGTCAGCGCGCCCAGGCCATTGAATGCGCCTTCGTGAAAAAGCACGGAAACAATATAAGAGGCGATCAGCGCCGGCACCATGGCGCGGCTGATCACGCTGCGTGCCTCGGACTTGCCTATCAGACGCACGGTCAGGTCGGTGGCCAGGAATACAAAGGGAAAGCTGAACGCGCCCCAGGTGCTGTGAAAACCAAAGAGATCTATGGGAAGCTGCACCAGATAATTGCTGGCGATGATGATAACAATGTGGAACGCGACCAGCAGGCCTACGTAAAACGGCACCCGCGACGGCGGGACAAAGGTGGGAGTCATATAAGCCTTTTTGATGGATGGGGTTAGGGAACCCATGGATAAGGGCAGTATTGTACTACTGCGCCGTCAACTTATGCGTTTGCTGGAATCCAGTTCTCTAGTTCATGAAGTCATCGCTGACTTTTGGGCCATTCAGGAAAAAGCCATCCCAAGTGTGGCCGACCGGCGCGATGATGCGTTCATTCCCCCTTGCGCGTACCTTTACCTTATATACGCCCTCGGGCAAGCGCATGTTTAGTGGAAGCAGGACTACTTGAGTCCTGCTATTAGTAAAAACTGCCGCAATAGACATATGAGTGCTCCTTTAAGACAGGTGCATACAGCAATAGTACAAAGCTTTTCTTGATGCCGTCCAGGCATCAAGCGTTACTAACATCTACCACCTTAGCTTTCCGTGGCCGCCCGCGTGGCGCGGGTGCGATTCTGCGTGTCGTCTGTGATTCCATGTGTGCAAGAAAGTCAGCCTCGCCCAGTACCCATTGACCGAACAGGGCCTGGTCTATTCTGGCGGACTGGCTGGCCGACAAGCCCCGGCTCAGGCGTTCCCGATAATAGGCCTGGCGTGCAAAGGGGGTGTTGCCGCCGTGCCAGTAGTCGGAGTGATCGGTCAGCAGCGTCCGGTCCGTGGCGGCTGCGGCTTGCGGCCCTTGAAGACCTGTGTGGGCGCCGGCCGACGACCAGGGCCAGCGTGCAGCTTCATCCACATAGTGCAGGCGCACCGGCAGCGATTCCAGCCAGATCAAGGCAGGCAGCACCCATTGTCCGGGCTCCACCAGTGCGCTGCGGTAGCGACCGGCAAACACCCGGCCGTGCCGCATGCCGGCGGCCATGCGCCGGCCCAGCGACTGAATCAGGCGTGCCATGCCCTGCGCATCATCGGCTGTGGCCAGCAGGGTGATGCGGTCGTTAAGCAGCAGCCAGCCGTGCAGGGCTATGCGGTACTCGCGCACGTCGCGCTGCAGCCATTGCTGCAATTGGTCCAGCTGATCTTGCGGGGTAGGGTCTTGCACCGCTGCCAACGGAGAGGCGAACTCTGCTTGCACAAGCTGTGGAATCTGCGGTGCGTAAAGGCGTGGCAATCGGGCCATGGCGGCGGTTCGGTAACGTAATTCAGTGGCGTATTCTAACGCGTGTGCAATGCGTGCAAGGGCTACCGGAATGAATTAACCTAGGGTATTGAACCGAAGCCAGGCATATGCTTTGCTTGCCTGGACTGCCAGTCCGGCCTATCGAGATCAGGGGGTTTATCATGCAGTTGAATCAGTCTGACCGTTTCCATGTGCGCAAGGTTGCGGTGTGTGGTGCGGGCGTTATGGGGGCGCAAATTGCCGCCCATTGCGTCAATGCCGGTGTGCCGGTGGTGCTGTTCGACCTGCCCGCCAAACAGGGTGACAAGAACGGCATTGCACTCAAGGCCATCGCGCAATTGCGCAAGCTCAAGCCGGCGCCGCTGGGCACACCCGACCTGGCCGAACTGATAACCCCTGCCAACTACGACGATGACCTGAACAAGCTGGCCGATTGTGATCTGGTCATTGAAGCCATTGCCGAACGTCTGGACTGGAAGCGCGATCTCTATCACAAGCTTGCACCCGCGCTCAGCCCCAACGCAATCGTGGCCAGCAATACTTCGGGTCTGTCGATTACCGAACTGTCGCGGGCCTTGCCCGAGGCGCTGCGCGAGCGCTTTTGCGGCGTGCATTTCTTCAACCCGCCACGTTACATGAGCCTGGTGGAACTGATCCCCACGGCCGACACGCAAGCCGAGCTGCTCGACACCCTGGAAACCTTTCTGGTGTCGCATTTGGGCAAGAGCGTGGTGCGTGCCAAAGACACGCCCAACTTCGTGGGCAACCGCATCGGTGTCTTCGGCATTCTGTCGGTCTTTGCCCAGGCGGAAAAATTCGGGCTCACTTACGAGCAGGTCGATGAACTGACCGGTACCCGCCTGGGGCGGGCCAAGTCGGGCACATTCCGTACCGCCGACGTGGTCGGCCTGGATACGCTGGTGCACGTGATAGGCACCATGAACGAGCAGCTGCCCGACGATCCTTTCCATGCTCACTTCGGTGTGCCACCGGTGCTGGCCGCCCTGATCGAACAGGGCGCGCTGGGCCAGAAAACCGGCGTGGGCTTTTTCCGCAAGGAAGGCAAGACCATCCTGCGCCTGGATCCGGCCAGCAGGCAGTATGTGCCGGCCGATGCCAAGATCGACGAATCCGTGGCAGCGATGCTGGCCGAGCGTGATCCGGCCAAAAAACTCAAGGCGCTGCACGATTCCGATCATCCGCAGGCCCAGTTCGTGTGGGCGGTCTTGCGCGACAGCTTCCACTACAGCGCCGTACACCTGGCCGATATTGCCGCGACGGCACGCCATCTTGATCAGGCCATGAAATGGGGCTTTGGTCATGCGCAGGGCCCGTTTGAGATCTGGCAGGCCGCAGGCTGGCATCAGGTTGCCGAATGGATACAGCGCGATATCCACGACGGTAAAACCTTGTCCGACGCACCTCTGCCCGACTGGGTCACACGCGGCCCGGTCTGGGAAAAGCAAGGTGTGCATACGCCTACAGGTTCCTGGAACCCGCGCGAACAACGCTTTGAAGGGCGCAGCACGCTGCCGGTCTATGAGCGCCAGATCGGGGCGCCGCGCCTGCTGGGGGAAACCAGCGAACTGGAAACCACCACGGTCTACGAAGACGATGCCGTGCGGTGCTGGACGCTGCCGGCGCCTCATCCCCAGGATGTCCTGATCCTGTCGTTCAAAACCAAGATGAACACCATCAGCCCGCAAGTCGTGCGTGGCATTGTGCACGCAGTCGATCTGGCTGAATCTTCCTTCCAGGCCCTGGTCATCGGCCAGACCGGCGAACCCTTCTCGGCGGGTGCCGATCTGGCGGCCATGCTGCCCGCCTTCCAGCAGGGCGGCGGGGCTGCATTGGAACCCATAGAGCGCGAGATGCAGGACATGGCCTTGCGCCTGCGTCATGCCCAGGTGCCTGTCGTGGCGGCGCTGGCCGGCATGGCGCTGGGGGGCGGTTGCGAGCTGGCCGTTCATTGCGCGCATCGTGTGGCCCACTTTGAAACCTATATCGGCCTGGTCGAAGCCGGCATAGGTCTGATTCCCGGTGCGGGTGGCCTGGCCTACTGCGCACGCCGAGCCGCAGAGCAGCAGGCCGAGGCCGCGCCCGATGCACCGTTGCTAGCCTTTTTGAAGAAATTTGCTTTGTCGGTCGCCACGGCGCAGGTCTCGACTTCGGCGCTGGAAGCGCGTCATATAGGCTATCTGCTGCCGTCCGACACCATTGTCATGCAGCGTCACGAACTGCTGTATGTGGCGGTGCGCAAGGCGCGTGCGCTCGCCGATTCGGGCTATCGTCCACCTCTGGCCCGACGCTATCCCGTGGCCGGGCGCGATGCCATCGCCACCCTGACCGCGCAATTGGTCAACATGAAAGTCGGCGGCTATATCTCCGAGCACGATTTCACCGTGGCCCGGAAAGTTGCGCACGTTATCTGCGGAGGCGATGTCGATCCCGGTTCGATGGTAGACGACGCCTGGATGCTGGCACAGGAACGCGCAGCCTTCCTGCACCTGCTGACCGAGCCCAAAACCCAGGAACGCATTGCCGGCTTGTTGAAAACGGGCAAGCCCGTACGTAACTAAGGAAACTCCATGAGCACTTTGCAACAAGCCTATATTGTCGCTGCCACCCGCAGCCCCATTGGCAAGGCGCCGCGCGGCATGTTTTCACACACCCGTCCCGATGACCTGCTGGCCACCGTCATTCAAGGGCTGCTGGCGCAAGCGCCCGGCCTGGATCCGGCCGCCATCGAAGACGCCATCGTAGGTTGTGCCATTCCTGAAGGCCCGCAAGGCCTGAACGTGGGGCGTATTGCCGCCTTGCTGTCCGGCCTGCCGTCTTCAGTGGCGGGGGTCACGGTAAACCGCTTTTGCGCATCGGGCCTGACGGCCATTGCCATGGCGGCCGACCGCATACGCGTCGGGGAAGCCGACGTCATCATCGCGGCCGGTACCGAATCCATGAGCCAGGTGCCCACCATGGGGGTCAGCACCTCATTCAGCCCGAACATCTTCGAGCGCGACGAGAACCTGGGCATTGCCTATGGCATGGGCCTGACGGCCGAACAGGTGGCCACGCAATGGAAGGTCTCGCGCGAAGACCAGGACGCCTTTGCCTTGCAGTCGCACCAGCGCGCGCTGGCAGCCCAGCAGGCGGGCGAATTCGCCGATGAAATCCTGCCCATCGATGTGGTGCGGCGCGTGCCCGATCTGGATACCGGCAAGGTCAACGAGCAGCACACCACGGTTGCGCTGGATGAAGGGCCGCGTCCCGATACCAGCCTGGAAGCGCTGGCCAGGCTGCGCCCGGCGTTCGCCGCGCGTGGCAGCGTCACCGCCGGCAACAGCTCGCAAACGTCCGATGGCGCGGGCGCCTTGCTGGTGGTGTCGGAACGCGCCCTGAAAACCCACAACCTGACGCCGCTGGCGCGCTTTGTGTCGTTTGCGGTCAAGGGCGTGCCGCCCGAAATCATGGGCATAGGCCCCAAGTACGCCATCCCCCATGCGCTGAAACTGGCAGGGTTGAAGCTCGGTCAAATGGGCTGGATAGAATTGAACGAAGCCTTTGCGGCGCAGTCGCTGGCGGTCATACGCGACATCGGCCTGAACCCGGACATCGTTAACCCGCTGGGTGGCGCGATCGCCCTGGGGCATCCGCTGGGCGCCACCGGCGCGATACGCGCCGCAACCGTCATTCACGGCTTGCGCCGTCGCAAGCTCGATTACGGCATGCTGACCATGTGCGTGGGCACGGGTATGGGTGCCGCCGGTATCTTCGAAAGGGTTTAAGCCGGCCTGCCGGCCGCGCCCTGGTCCCTGGCTTACAGCCGCTGGCACAGATCGATCAGGGCGTCGCGCAGCCAGCGATGGGCAATATCGTCGTCGGCTGACTGGTGCCAGATCAGATAAACCGGAAAGTCGGGCGTGCGTACGGGTGGCTGGTAGGGTTGCAGCCCGAAATGATCGGCATACAGCACCGCCATGCGTTTGGGCAGGGTTCCAAGCAAATCGGTATTGCGCACAATCACCGGCATAGACTGAAAGTGCGGCACCTGCACGACAATGTCGCGTTGCAGGTCGCGCTTGGCCAGCGCCAGATCTATCATGGGCATGCTTTTGGTGCGCGGTATCAGAGCCACATGCTTGACGCTCAGAAAGGTTTCCAGGGTCAGCCGTTCCAGTATGGCGGGGTGGTCTTGCCTGGCCAGAGTCAGCAGCGTGTCGGTCATTACGCAGTGGTGATGGAAGTCTTCCGTGCCCGGCACAAAGAAGCCCAGGGCCAGGTCAACCGATCCTCGTCTTAGCGCGTCTTTCGCCTGTATGCCGGGCTGAGGGCGTATCACGATGCGTATGCCGGGCGCGACCTCGTGCAGCCATTTCAGAAAGCGCGGCAGGATTACGTTTTCACCATAATCTTCCACGGCCAGCTCAAAGGTGCGTTTCGATTCGCTGAAGTCGAAGCCACTGCGCTGGCTCAACCCTTCACGCAACAAGTCCAGCGCGCGCTGTATAGGCTCGGCGATGGTTTTGGCGCGCGGTGTGGGTGCCATGCCTTCGGCGGTGCGCTCGAAAAGCGGATCGCCAATCCTTTCGCGCAGCCGGCTTAATGCATTGCTGACCGCAGGCTGGCTGAGGTTGAGCCGGATTGCTGCGCGCGAAATGCTGCGTTCGATATAAATGGCATCGAAGACGCGCAGCAGATTCAGGTCCAGGGATTGCAGATTCATCGGTAGCCCTTGCGGTAGCGGGATGGACAGGCTGTCTATTCATGGCATGAATAACGCTAATAATAAAAATAAACTTTAAAAATAAGCAATGCTTGTCTACCATACAAACATCCATATCAGTTAGAGGTCACTTATGCCGGGCCACGAAGATATCTTGATTTGTGATGTAGCGGACACGGGTGTGGCGGTGGTGTACCTGAATCGACCCGAAGCCCGCAATGCCTTGAACCTGCCATTGCGCACGGTCATGGCGGACACTTTCCGCAAGCTGCAGGACGATCCCGCCGTGCGCTGCGTCGTCATTGCAGGTAAAGGGCCATGCTTTGCAGCAGGTGCCGATCTGCGCGAAGCGGTCGAGCAAGGCCCCCGCGAGATCTGGGCGATGGAGGTCTTGCGGCACTGGCGGGCCCTGGCAGAATTCCCCAAACCTTTGATTGCTGCGGTGCACGGTGCGGCGCTGGGCGGTGGCTGCGAGCTTGCCATGCATGCAGACATCATCATTGTTGAAGAAGGGGCCAGGCTGGGCCAGCCTGAAGTCGCCGTGGGCATTATGCCGGGTGGCGGCGCCACGCAAAGACTGATGCGGGCGGTAGGCAAATTCAGGGCCATGCCCATGATGCTGACCGGCGACCTGATTACGGGCAAACAGGCCTTTGAAATGGGCTTGGCCAGCGAAGTCGTTGCCGATGGCACGGCGCTGGAACATGCCGTGGCCATGGCCGAGCGCATTGCGCGGCGCCCTCCCATTGCGGTTCGTCTGACCAAAGAGGTCGCGCTCGCCGGTGCCGATGCACCGCTGGCCACCGGGCTGATGCTGGAGCGCCGTGCGTTCGAGCTGCTGTTCGACACGCAAGACCAGAAGGAAGGCATGCATGCCTTCCTTGAGCGCCGCACGCCGGTTTTCAAAGGACAATAATCATGCAGAGTGAAATCCATCATATTGGTGTGGTCGGATCAGGTGCCATGGGGCGTGGCATAGCACAGGCTGCGGCATTGTCCGGGGCACATGTGGTGCTGATGGATGCCAACGAAGAAACGGCGCGGTCCGCGCGCGAGGCGATTGCCAAGGCGCTCGATACCGAAGTCGCCAAAGATCGCCTGACTCGTGAAAAGGCCGACAGCGCACTGGAGCGGCTGGCACTCACCGCCAGCCTGGCCGGCCTGAAAGATGTGGACCTGGTCATCGAAGCCATCACCGAAGACCTGGATGCCAAACGCAGTTTGTTTGCCGAACTGGAAAATGCAGTGGGTGCCGACTGCATCCTGGCCTCGAATACGTCGTCACTATCAATCACGACACTGGCCGCCGCGTGTAAACAGCCGGGTCGCGTGGCCGGCATGCACTTCTTCAATCCGGTGTCGCGCATGCGTCTGGTCGAGGTCATACAGGGGCAGCGCAGTAATCCCGACGTCATCGATGCGCTGGAGGCCGTTGGCACGGCAATGGGCAAACAAGTCGTGCGCGTTCAGGACACACCGGGGTTTCTGGTCAATCAGGTGGGGCGCGGCTATACGCTGGAAGCCGTGAATCTGGTCGGAGAGGGTGTCGCCACCTTTGAGCAGGTAGACCGCATCATGCGTGATGCCGCAGGTTTCCGCATGGGGCCTTTCGAACTGCTGGATCTGGTCGGGCTGGACGTAAACCATCCGGCGACCGAAATGATCTACGCCCAGTTCTATCACGAGCCTCGCTATCGTCCTTCGCCGCTTATGGACATGCGGGTGGCGGCCGGAGCGCTCGGGCGCAAGAACCAGGAAGGCTACTACCAGTATCCCGCCGAGCCCAAAGCCTCTGCACAGCAAACAGAGGCCCAGCCTGCGGCAGCAAGCCAGCCTTGCCCGGTGTGGGTCAGCAATGCCTTGCCGGATGCCGGCCAGGCGGTACGCGAGCTGCTGACCGGCATGGGTGTGCAACTGGACGCGGGCGATCGGCCCGGATCCGAATCCCTGTGTGTGGTCACGCCCATAGGCCGCGATGCCTCGCATGCCGCGGCGGCAGAACAACTCGACCCGGTACGCACCGTGGCTATCGATGCGCTGTTTGGCCTGACCACACATCGTACGGTCATGAGTACCTGCGTAACGGGCGAGCGTTGGCGCGAAGCCGCCGCGAGCCTGTTCGGGCTGGACGGCATACCGGTTACGGTGGTGCGCGACAGCCCGGGCTTTGTGGCACAACGCATTGTGGCCATGATCATCAACATAGGCGGTGGACTTGCCCAGGCTCGCACGGCCACGGCGGCGGATATAGACCGCGCCGTGACGCTGGGGCTGGCCTATCCCCATGGCCCACTGTCTTTTGCCAACAGCCTGGGGGCGGCTAATGTATTGCGCCTGCTGCAAGGGCTTTATGAAAGCTTCTGCGATCCGCGCTATCGGCCTGCCTTATGGCTGCAACGCCGCGCGGTGTTGAGTCTGGATTTTCTGGAAGGCGACTAGCGCACGCTGATGCCTGCACCGTAATGCAATGATGCCGGCGCCATTCAGGGCGCGGCGCAACAGGGAGACAACCCAAATGCTCGATGCATATATTTACGATGGTCTTCGTTCACCGTTCGGCAAACAGGCCGGCGCTTTGTCGGGCATCCGCCCAGACGATTTGCTGGCCCAGGTTATTAAAAAACTGCTGGACAAAACCGGGACTGATCCGGCGCTGCTTGATGATCATATCGTTGGCTGTGCCAATCAGGCGGGTGAAGACAGCCGCTGCGTTGCGCGGCATGCGGGGCTGCTGGCAGGTTTGCCCATCGAGGTCGGCGGGACCGTGGTTCAGCGTAATTGCGGCAGCGGGCTGGGTGCGCTGGCCGCCGCAGCGCATGCATTAACGGCAGGCGAAGGAGAGCTGATACTGGTGGGCGGTGTGGAAAGCATGAGCCGCGCGCCGTTTGTGGTGGCCAAGGCAGAAAAGGCCTTCAGCCCCAACATGACGGTCTTTAATTCTGCGGTGGGCGTGCGCTTTCCCAACCCGGTCATCGAGGCGCAATACGGTGCCGATACCATGCCGCAGACGGCCGACAACCTGGCCCAGGAATACGATTTGTCGCGCGAACAGGTTGATCAGTTTGCGCTGGCTTCCCAGGAAAAATACCAGGCGGCTCATGAACAAGGCTGGTTCAACGATGAAATCGCCGCCATAGATTTGCCGGCCAAGGGTCGCCAGCCGGCCGCCAGCGTATCGGTCGACGAGCATCCACGCGCCACCAATATGGAATCGCTGGCCAAGCTGCGAGCCTTGCACGCAGGGGGCGTTACGACTGCAGGCAATGCATCCGGCATCAATGACGGCGCCGGCGCCTTGCTGGTGGGCAACGCCGCCATCGGCAAGCGTCTTGGGCTCAAGCCGCTGGCCCGGGTGATGTCGACCGCAGTGTGCGGCGTACCGCCCCGCATCATGGGCATAGGCCCGGTGCCGGCCACGCAGAAAGCCCTGTCGCGTGCCGGTATCAAGCTCGAACAGCTGGATGTTATCGAGATCAATGAAGCCTTTGCGGCGCAGGCGCTAGCCTGCGTGAAGGGGCTGGGCCTGAAACTGGATGATGCCCGCGTGAACCCCAATGGCGGCGCGATTGCCCTGGGGCATCCTTTGGGTGCATCCGGCACCCGCCTGGCACTGACGGCGCTGCGTCAGCTGCAGCGCAATCAGGGCCAATATGCCGTAGCCACCATGTGCATAGGCGTGGGTCAGGGTATCAGCGTCGTGCTGGAGAGATGCTCATGAACAGCAGCAAATTCGACTGGCGTGACCCCTTTCTGATCGAGACGCTGTTGAGCGAAGATGAGCGCATGATGCGCGACAGTGTCGCCGACTATGCGCGTGAAAAACTCATGCCGCGTATCGTCCAGGCGCATCGCCACGAAACCTTTGATGTGAACATCATGAAGGAAATGGCCGAGCTGGGTTTGCTGGGGGCCACCATCAATGGCTACGGTTGTGCCGGTATCAGCTATGTGGCCTACGGGCTGATTTCGCGCGAGCTTGAGCGCGTGGACTCAAGCTTCCGTTCCGCAATGGGCGTGCAAAGCACACTCACCATGATACCCATCTATCTTTTTGGCAGCGAAGAGCAAAAGCAGCACTGGCTGCCGAGGCTGGCACGTGCCGAGGCCTTGGGCTGCTTCGGGCTGACCGAGCCGCACTCAGGCTCGGACCCGTCGGCCATGCACACGCGGGCACGCAAGGTCGGTGGCGGCTTCCGGCTGACCGGCCAGAAAACATGGATCAGCCATGCGCATCTTGCCGATGTGATGGTGGTCTGGGCCAAGGACAATGACGGCGACATTCGTGGCTTTCTGCTCGAGCGCGGCATGCCTGGCCTGGAAACGGCCAAGATAGAAGGCAAGTTTGCCGTGCGCGCCTCACCGACCGGGCAAGTCTTCATGGATGACGTCTTTGTGCCGCAAGAGAACATGCTGCCCGGCGCGAAGGGGTTGTCGGCACCGTTTGCCTGCCTGGCAAACGCGCGCTTCGGCATCTGCTGGGGCGCTGTGGGCGCTGCAGAGTTCTGCTGGCATACGGCCCGTGACTATGTGATAGACAGAAAGCAGTTTGGTCGTCCGTTGGCGGCCAGCCAGCTGGTGCAGAAAAAGCTGGCCGACATGCAGACCGACATCACCCTGAATCTGCTGGCCTGCCTGCATGTCAGCCGCCTGCGTGATGCCGACAAGGCCACGCCCGAAATGATTTCGCTGCTCAAGCGCAACTGTGCGGGCAAAGCGCTGGATATTGCCCGCAGTGCGCGCGATATGTTGGGTGGCAATGGTATCAGTGACGAATACCATGTCATCCGTCATGTAATGAACCTGGAAGCGGTCAATACGCTGGAAGGCACGCACGATATTCACGCCCTGGTACTTGGACGGGCCCAAACCGGAATACAGGCCTTTGCCTGAGGATAACCATGCAAAATGCCATCATGACTGAACCTCGCACCATCCTGAGCCGCCACGACGTTCTTGCCCGCATGCTGCAACCGCAATCGGTGGCGGTGATCGGCGCCTCGGCGCAGTTTTCAAAGATCAACGGGCGCCCGCTGAAGCACCTGCTGGAAAAAGGCTATCAAGGCAGAATCTATCCGGTCAATCCAAAGTATTCCGAGCTTGGTGGCCTGAGCTGTTATCCCGATGCCGCCAGCCTGCCGGAACCGCCCGATCTTGCCGTGATTGCCGTGCCGGCCAAAGATGTGCCTGCCAGCCTGCGCGAACTTGGCATGGCGGGCGGGCGCGCCGCGGTGGTGTTCAGTTCCGGCTTCGGAGAGATCGGTGCCGAAGGCCTGGAGCAGGAGCAGCTTCTGCGCACGATTGCCCAGGAATACGACATGGTGCTCTGCGGGCCGAACTGCCTGGGGTTCATCAATGCCCATGAAAACGTGTACGCCACCTTCAGTCAGTATGCCGACGGGCCGACCAACTCGGGCCCGATAGGCTTTGTGACCCAGTCGGGCGCTTTCGGCACGGCCATCGCCGCACTGGTGCGCCAGCGCGGGCTGGGCCTGGGCTACTTCATCAATACAGGCAACGAAGCCGATGCCGGCTTCAGCGAGCTGATGTCCATTGTGGTCGAGGATCCGCGCACGCGCGTGGTGGCCGGCTACCTGGAAGGCATAAAGGATGTCGAGGCATTGGCCAGACTGACACGACGCTGCCACGAGCTGGGCAAACCGCTGGTGCTGACCAAGGTCGGTCGAACGGCCAGCGGCGTTCGGGCAGCGGCATCGCATACCGGGTCGCTGGCGGTTGAAGATGCGCTTTTCGATTCCGTGCTCAGGCAATACGGGGTGCTGCGCGCGCGCAATGAAGAGCAGATGCTCGATATGCTGGAAGCGCTGGCAGGGTGCGATGTGCCGGCCGGACGCGGCCTGGGCATTATTACGCAATCGGGCGGGGCAGGGGTGATGATGACCGACCGCGCCGAAGAAATCGGCCTTGACGTACCGGTGCTGCAGCCATCAACCAGCACGGCGTTGCAGGCGGTCATGCCGGCCTACGGATCCAGCGGGAACCCGGTAGACATCACCGGACAATTTGTTGCCCAACCCGAGCTGCTGAGCGAGTCCGTGTCCATACTGCTGGATGATCCCGGCGTGGATATCGGGATCGTCTGGCTGCAGCTGATGACCATGCATGTCGACATGCTGGTGGATATTTTCGGGCGCATACGGGAGCAGGCCAAAAAGCCCTTCATCGTGTGCTGGGTGGCAGCCCCGCCCGGCACGGCCGAGCGGCTGCGCGAGAAAGGCATAGTCATGTTCGGGGCCGGCGAGCGTGCCGTCGATGCCGTGGCAGCCCTGGCGCGTTATGGTCAGATGCAGCGTGCGCACGCTGCCGCACGCGCTGATGCTCCGGTGCCGCTGCCCATAAAACTGCCTTTTGCCGACGGCCCGCTGCCTACGCTTGATGCGGTTGCCTTGCTTGAGCAGGCCGGTGTTCCGATGGCGCCGGTTGCCCTGGCGGCCTCGGCCGACGATGCCGTGCAAGCCTGGAAGCGCTTTGGCAAACCGGTAGCACTGAAAATCGAATCACCAGACATTCTGCACAAGACCGACGTGGGCGGCGTTGTGCTGGGCCTGGACAGTGAAGCCGACATACGCAAGGGCTATCAGGCCCTGCTGGATGCGTGCATGCAGGCGCGTCCGGATGCGGCCATAACCGGCATAGTGGTCCAGCCCATGAGCGCGGGCCATGTAGAGCTGGTGATCGGCGTGAAGCGCGATCCGGTATTTGGTGTCATGGTCATGGTGGGCTATGGCGGCATATTGCTTGAAGTCCTTCGTGATGTCGCTTTCCGGCGTGCTCCGTTTTCAGTGGGCGAGGCCCGAACCATGCTGGACGAGCTGCGCATGAGGCCGGTGCTTGACGGTGTGCGCGGTCGTCCGCCCATCGACGTGGACCGCCTTTGCATGATGCTGTCACGCCTTTCCCTGTGGGCAGTGTCTGTTGAAAATCAATTGCAGGAGTTGGATCTGAACCCGGTTTTGGCAGGCCCCGAAGGTCCGGTTGGGGTCGATAGCGTTGTGGTGCTCCGGACTGAAACCCAGCAGATTTAAGAGCCCCGTTCAGGGGCATAAACCCATTCCGCCTGAGCGGAAGGAGACAACGATGTTGCATGTGAATCTTAAAGGTTTTACTGGCGCCCTGAGCCTCTCGGCAGCGGCATGTATGGTGGCCAATCCCGCCTGGGCCCAGTCTGATTATCCCTCACGTCCCATTACATTGATTACGCCCTACAGTACCGGGGGCGATTCCGACATGGCGGCCCGCAACTTCAGCGCCGTGGCGTTCAAGTATTTCAAGCAGCCGGTGGTGGTGCTCAACAAGCCAGGTGCCAGCGGCGTCATAGGCTCCGAACAGGGCCGAACCGCTGAACCAGACGGCTATACATTGTTGCTGTCGCGCCCCGGCTCGCAAGCCATTTTGCCGGCTATCGCACCCACCCAGACCAAGTACAAGTGGGATGACTTCACGGCCATAGGGCTGCTGGAGCTCAACCCCTATGGTTGCTACGTCAAGGGAGACTCGCCTTATAAAACCTACAAGGACTTTGAAAAAGCCCTGCGCGAGAAAGGCCCCAGCATGAACTACGGAACAGCCGGTACGCTGACCACCAACTCCATGGGTCCGCGGGTGCTGTTCTCGGAGCTCAAGCTGGGTGGAAAAGTGCCTACGCAAATTCCTTATAAAGGAACGGGCGAAGCAACCAGCGCCTTGCTGGCGGGTCAGGTGGATTTTTCGTGCAGCAGCATTGGGCCCGCATTCGGGCTGATCAACGCCGGAAACCTGCGCGCGCTGTTTGTCACCACGCCCGAGCGCCTGAAATCATTGCCCGACGTGCCTACCGCCAAAGAGCTGGGCCTGAGCAAGATGAATCAGATCACGGGCTGGAGCGGTATTTCGGGCCCACCGAATATGCCGGCTGAGATCGTTGAGAAAATCCGCAAGGTGATGGAAGAGACCGGTAAAGACCAGCAGTGGATCAGCGCGACGGAAAATGCCGGTTCGGTGCCTTACATGAAAGGTCCGGAAGAAGCCAGGAAGTTCATTGCAGGGCAATTCGAGGTCTATCATGACCTGGGCAAAGAGCTGGATATCATCGACAAAACGAAGTAATCCGGATGCGGGGGCAGGGCTGCAGCAGTCAGCCCCGCCGTTACGCTTTCAGCGACCTGGCAAAAGTCTGCACCCAGTGCGCCGTCGAGGCGTCGCGCGATGCGTTGTCGGGCTGCACCTGGCCTGAAAGTTCTGCGGTAATGCCCTTGGCCAGAACCTTGCCGTATTCAACGCCCCACTGGTCAAAAGGGTTGATGCCCCAGATAAGCCCTTGTACAAACACCTTGTGTTCGTACATGGCCAGCAGTGCACCCAGGGTGTAGGGCGAGAGCCGCGACAGCACAATAAGATTGGAAGGGCGACCACCCGGATGCACGCGGTGGCGGGCCACCTTTGCGGCCTGCTCTTGCGACATGCCGGCGTCCAGGCATTCCTGCAGCGCCGCATCATAGCCCTTGCCCTTGAGCAAGGCTTCGCGCTGCGCCAGGCAGTTGGCCAGCAGACTGGTGTGATGCGCGGGCCAGCCGTGGTCGGCTTGTTGGCAGACGATAAAGTCGACCGGTGCGCCGTCGCTGCCCTGGTGCAGCCACTGGAAGAAGGTGTGCTGGGCATCTGTGCCGGGCATGCCCCAGACCGCGGGCCCGGTGGGAACGTTGACCGGTTCGCCGTCCAGGTCGACCGATTTGCCCAATGATTCCATTTCCAGTTGTTGAACATACGGCACGAGCGAGGCCAGGCGGAAATCATAAGGGGCGATATTCAGGGATCCGTAGTCGAGCACGCTGCGATTGACCACGCCGGCCAATGCCATTTGTATCGGTGCGTTTTGCTCTATGGGCGCCTGGGCAAAGTGATTGTCCATCGCATTGGCCCCTGCCAGCATGCCGGCCACCACGTCTTCGCTGACGGCCAGTGCCGTGGTCAGATTAACGGCCGACCACATGGAGAAGCGGCCGCCGACCCAATCCCACAGCTTGAAGATATTCGCCTCGGGCACGCCCCATTTTTTGGCCGTTTCGGGGCGCGCCGTAATAGCCACGATGTGTGACTGGGGGTTTTCCACGCCTGCGGCCTGCAGCCATTCCAGCGCCCGCTGCCCGTTCTGCAGGGTTTCGGCCGTGGTGAAGGATTTGGAAGCCATCACGATCAGGGTGTCGTGCGGGTCGAGTCCGGCCAGACCTCCCTGTATGGCGTGACCATCGATATTGGCTACGAAATGGACTTCCCGCCAGGTACCGGCATAGCCGAAGGCGCTGACGGTCAGGCGTACGCCCCAGTCGCTGCCGCCGATGCCTATATGAACAATGTTGCGCCAGCGGCGTTCGGAATCGGCCAGGCGAACAAAGGCGTTCAGGCGCTGGCGCTCTTGCGCGACTTCCTTGATGGCAGCGGGTGCGCGCAGCGCAGTGTGCCAGGCGGCGCGTTCTTCGGTTGTGTTGGCAATGCCGCCCGAAAGCAGGCGCTCGCGCATGGCAGGGAAGTCGCGTGCGGCCAGCAAGGCCCGGGCGGCTTCAGTTAGCTGGGGGGAGCTGACCTGTCCGCTGATGTCCAGGTCTATGCCTGCAACCTGGATCAGGCGCAGGTTCTGGACATTGACAGAAGATGTACGGGCGGCGTCTTTGAAGGCCACCCATTCGGGCATATTGCTTAACATACAAGACACGACACTTCCTTGCTGGCATGACATGGAACACGGATTGTAATGCCAGTGTCGTACTTGCGTGCCTAAGACTTAGCGGCGGCGTTGGCTCGGGCCACCCGGAGCGCGTCCGGCGATATGGCGGAAAGTGATGCGACCCTTGCTGAGGTCGTAGGGGGACATTTCCAGCGAGACCTTGTCGCCGGCAAGAATACGGATGTGGTGCTTGCGCATTTTTCCGCCTGTGTACGCGACTACGGGGTGACCGTTATCGAGCGTTACGCGAAAGCGGGAATCAGGTAAGACTTCAGTGACGAGACCGCCCATTTCAATCAGTTCTTCTTTGGCCATGTAGGGTTCCTGTAAACATTGAAAAAAAGCACCCGTGTGTCGGACTCGCGCTGCGTGGCATCCGGCAAAACCGCGTGTTGCAGTTGATTGGTGAAAGGTGCTTCGTGACGCCAAAAAAAGCGGCGTTTGGTGCTGCGTTCCGGGAGTGGAACGTATCAGATTGCGTAAGGTAGATCACCATGATAACACAAGTGCTTGTCAAATAGGGATTTTTTCTGGTATGCCCGGCAAACCATCGTTTTCACAGACTTGCTATCATGCGTGTGGACCAGGATCAGGGAAACGCATCGTGTCGGGCAGTCAGGCAATCAGAACGCAATTGATATTGATCGGCACCATGGCGATTTGGGGATTGAACGTTTCCGTGATCAAAGTGCTGGCGGCAAATGTGCACCCCATGCTGGTAGCGACATTGCGCATGGTGATTGCCGCCATCGTGATCAACCTTACGCTGTGGCTGCTCAGGCCTCCGATCATTCTGGGCAGGATCCCTCTTGCACAGTGCTTGCGCTTTGTGCTGTGTGCGGCCCTGATGGTGTATGCCAATCAAATCTTTTTTGCGCGGGGCATGGTCAGTGCCAGCGCGACCAATTCGGCATTGATTCTGGCGCTAAGCCCGCTGGTGGCGTCGCTCATGGCTGCCGTGATCTTTCGTGAAAAGCTCAGCCGGGTGCGGTTGTTGGGCGTTGCGCTGGGCTTTGGCGGGGTGTTTGTCGTGGTCATCATGGGTGCCGACGCCTCGCTGGCCCAGGCAAGCCAGGGCGATGCGCTGGTGTTTGGCGCCATGGTGAGCTTTGTGGCGGGTGGTGTCTTCATCCAGAGCCTGGCCCGGCAATACCATGCCTTGTTCATCAGCAGCGTCATATATACCGTGGGCTCGGTCATGCTTGGCATACACACCTTGCTTGACGATTCCGTTGTTCTGAATGAGCAAACCCTGCTGGGCCCGGGATTGCGGATCTGGGCCTTCATGGCTTTTGCCGGCATTGTGCCCACTGCAGTGTGCAATATGCTGTGGAACAAGGCGATTGCCGAATTGGGCGTGGCCCGGACATCGGTCTATCAGTACTGGATCCCGGTGTTTGGCGTGATCTTTGCCCTGGTGTGGCTGGACGAACCCTTTACGCTCTGGCATGTGGCGGGAATGGCGGGCATTTTGCTGGGTACTTACCTGGGTACCCGGAGGGCCTGATCTGCAAGGGATAGCCCTAGTTTGCCGGCGCACACGATGTATGAATTTACTGCTACCATCAAGACACGCTTCTCGATCGTCATGAAAAGCAAAATAATAAGACAGGGTTCGTTATGAAATCTTCAATACGAAGGGGCATATCGCTACAGCTGTTTTTTTCGCTGGCGATCTCATGTACGACCCTGCTCATGGGCAGTCTGCTGGCGTGGCAGCATTATCGCAGCGTGGAAACCGTCATGATTTCTGCCGCCGGCCAGACCGTACAGCAGCTGGGCAAGGTGCTCACTGAACGTTCGCGCAGCCTCATCGAGCCGCCGCGCAATGTGTTGCAGGTGTTGGCCTACAACCCCCTTTTGCAAGCCAAAACCGCGGAACAACGACTGGAGCGCCTGCCTCAATTGCTTCAGAGCCTGCGGGTCAGCAATGTGGTCAGTGCCGTGTTCGTTGGCTATCCCACCGGCGAGTTCTTCCTGGTCAGGAAGCTGCAGGGCGGTGATCTCCAAACACGCTTCTCGGCGCCGGAAGGCGCCTGGTACATGATGCGCAGCAGCACCCTTGCCGCAGACGGCAGCCTGGTGCGGCAATGGCGTTTCTACGACATCGACGAAAACCTGCTCGAAATCCGCGACCACCCCGGCAACGAGCTTGACCCGCGCGAACGGCCCTGGTTCCAGCAGGCGACGCAGCAGCCCGATATGGTGCTCATCAGACCCTATCTGTACTCCATGACGCAGCGCACCGGCATTACGCTGGCGCAGCGCGATGCCATGGGCAGTGGGGCGGTCGTAGGCATGGATCTGACCATCAGTGACCTGAATGACGAGCTGGCCGACCTGCAGGTAACCGATAACACTGAAGTGGCGGTGCTGGGCAAAAATGGCGCCGTTATTGCATTCCCCGAACGGGAACCGGGCAGCTTTCGTATACCCGAACTGCAAAGCGATGGCATGGGCGTCAAGCTGCCTCATGTCAGTGAAGTGAGCTCGGCCAGCCTGGCCCACGTCTTTGAGCACCCGCCTGCTGATGGCAAACCGCGCCTGTACCATATCAACGAACGCGACTGGTATGGCATCAGCGTACCCCTGGCGCTTTTTTCCGTTGGCCAAAGCCATCTGGTGGTGACGGTCCCGGCCGATGAGCTCTTGCTTGAGGCCCGTGCAGAGTTCGCACGTGGCATGGGCTGGACAGCAGGCCTGACACTGCTGGTGCTGGTGTTGGGCTGGATCCTGAGCAAGCGCCTGAGCCGTCCCTTGCGCCTGCTGGCAGAACAGGTGCGTGCACGGGCACGGTTCGACTTCAGCGGCAACATGGGGGTGAAGTCCTCGTTCACCGAAGTGCGCGAACTCAGCAGGGTGCTGGATCGCATGTCGCACGCCATAGTGGCCTTCCAGTCGATCGCACTGGCACTGAACAATGAAACCGAGCTGGACCGCATGCTGGACGAGGTCGTCGATAAGCTCGTCCATGCCCTGGAGGTCGAAGGCGGAGCCGTGTATCTGCTAAGCACCGAGGCCGACTCGTTGCAGCTGGCCAATCGCTGTGCGGTCGATAATATTCCCGGCACAATACGCCTGAATGCCGACAGCGCCGGCGATCTGCAAAAAGCCGTTACCGGTGCGCTGGGCGAGGGTGGCCATTATCTTTGTTTCGAACTGAACAACCGGCAGGGCTCCACCCTGGGCGTGCTGGTCTTGTGGCTGAGCGCCAGCCAGCAGCGCATGGACGATGTCCAGCACGCCTTTGAGCGCTTTGCGCGCCAGCTATCCAGTGCGGCCGCCATTGCCATCGAAACACGTCAATTGCTGGAAGCCCAGCAGATGCTGATGGATGCCATGATCAAGCTGCTGGCCAATGCCATCGACGCCAAGAGTCCCTACACGGGCGGCCATTGCGAGCGGGTGCCGCGGTTGGCAGAGCTGCTGCTGAACCAGGCCATTGCCACCGACAGCGGGCCTTATGCCGGCTTCAAGATGAATGAAGACGAGCGCTATGAATGCCGTATAGCGGCCTGGCTGCACGACTGCGGCAAGATCACCACGCCCGAATCGGTGATGGACAAGGCCACCAAGCTTGAAATGGTCTACAACCGCATTCACGTCATTCGCACGCGGTTTGAAGTCTTGTGGCGGGATGCCTCGGTGGAATACTGGCAAGGGCTTGCCAATGGCGGCGACCCGCAAACGCTGCAGGAAACATTGCAGCGCCGGCAAGCACAGCTGCAGGAAGACTTTGCCTTTGTGGCCCAGGTCAATATTGGCGGCGAAAGCCTTGACGACGAAGATATCGAACGCTTGCGTGAAATTGGCGCCCAGCGCTGGCAGCGCAACTTCGACCGCAGTCTGGGGCTGGCGCGCCATGAGCTGGAACGTCTGGGCCCCCAGCCCGAAACGCTGCCCAGCCAGGCCTATTTGTTGTCGGATCGTCCCGAGCATCGGGTTCCCTGGGGTGATCACAAGCCTCCGGTCGACAAAGACGACCCGGCCAATATCTGGGGCTTTGACATGCAAGTGCCTGAACTGGCCTACAACCACGGTGAACTTTACAACCTGAGCATACGGCGCGGCACCCTGACACCCGAAGAGCGCTTCCGGGTGAACGAGCACATCATCCAGACCATCATCATGCTAAGCAGCCTGCCGCTGCCACCGCATCTGAAGCGTGTGCCCCATATTGCGGGTACGCACCACGAAAAAATGGATGGCACCGGCTACCCCCGCCGTCTGTGCAAGGAAGACCTGGGCGTGCCCGAGCGGGTGATGATGATCGCCGATATCTTCGAAGCCCTGACGGCGTCCGACCGCCCCTACAAAGCACCCAAGACGCTGACCGAGTCGCTGGCCATCATGACCGATATGGCCCTGAACGGCCATATCGACATCGACATGTTCCGGCTGTTCCTGCAAGAACGCGTATACCTGACCTATGCCAAATTATTCCTGCTGCCAGCCCAGATAGACGAGGTGGACGAACAGGTTTACCTGAAAAGGCTGGATGCTGCGGCCGACACCTGACGCTCTTGTGCGCGCATGCAGCACCACAGCACTATCAGCGTAATAAAGAAGAACAGCAGGGTGTCGTTGCGGTACAGCACCACGTGCGATGCGCCCAGCATGCCGAACACTGCCAGCAGGCTGGTGCCGGCTATGGCCAGTATTCGCACATTGCTGTCCGGCGCACGCAGGCGCCGGCAAAAGAACACAAATGGAAAGATGAACAGGGCCAGAACGGGAAGCAGGCCTACCACACCCTGGCGCAGCATGGTTTCCAGATACAGGTTATGGGTGTGGGCCAGATTCAGCACGTGCGGATCCAGCTGTTTATTGGCGACCTGCTGTTCCAGTCTGGCGCGATAGTCGCTGTTATTCCAGCCGAAAATCGGTTTTTCGGGAATGTTCAGCAGGGCGGCCCGCCAAAGTTCGAAGCGGCCACTGATGGAACCCAGGGCGTTGCCGTCTTCCATATAGCCGGATATATCCTGCACGGCCTGGTTATAGCCAACCCGCAGCGGATTGTTGGGCACGGTGACATACCAGACCCCGGCCGCCAGCAGGGTGACCAGGGCCACCATACAGGCACGGTACAGGTTGCCGCGATTGAAAGTGCCCAGGCAGAACAGCACAAATACCAGCGGCAGGGAAATCCACGCGCCTCGGGTGCCCGACATCAGCGAACCGTAACCGGCACTGATCATGCCTGCAACCAGCACCGCCCGCCACAGCCACGGATGGGCCACGTTGTCACGACGGGCCCACAGCAGGCCGGCCGCGCACAGTATTGCCAGCATGGTGCTGATGCCGCCGTAGCGCACGCCATTGGTCAGCCCGTCTACGTCGTCCAGACCCAGACCATAGATTTGCCACAAGGCAACCCCACCGGCTCCATACGAGCCCACCGCCGCGCCGGCCCAGAACCAGCTCTGTCGTGGTGGTACCTGGATCAGCAGCAAAAAGATGGGAATGGCCAGCAGAAAGCGGCTGGGCAAGTCCAGGGCGGGCAAGCCGTTGTCGTGCACGAAGAAGTTGAGCACCGCCGCAAGAAAGAAGGCGGCCAGGGCGCCTATGCTGATTTTTTCTTCCGTCGTGAGTGCAGGCAGGGGATTTTGCACCAGATAGACCGCACTGCACAGCAGCAGCAGTGTGGCGCCCAGCGAATATCCAGACGGCACCGATTGATTGATGGCGTAAAACAAAAAGACACTGATCGAAATAAAGAGTACGTATTGCTTACGTTTTGTTTCGGAGCTTGGCATCAGTCATGGGCACTAAGGTGCGTGGGTGGTGTCCTATTGTAGCCACACCGTCGGGGAATGTTGCCGCCGCTCAGGGCATAGGACCATAGCGACCGGCCAGACCGTCTCTTATGCCCTTGATCATGAATCCCAGTCGTTTGCCGCCGTGATCCAGCGCAAAAGGGTAGACCACCAGCTTGAAGGCCATCTTGGCCAGACTGGAAAAACGCCAGTACCAGGGTGTATAGCTGCGCTTCATCAGGTGCAGGGCATTGCGAAAGGCATAGTAGTGCCGGAACGGTGCGGGCAGGCCGACGCCGATCAGCCCCAGCACCTTCTTGCGTCCCTCGCCCAGGCTGTGCCCGAGCAGTGCGGCCGGGTTCTTCACCACCAGAAAACCGTGTGCCCGCAAGCGCCAGCAGTACTCGAAGTCGACGGCATCTATAAACAGACCGTCGTCCATGCCACCCACCGCTTCATAGGCAGCCCGGGGGATCAGGCTGCCTGAACTCAGGGTTTCAGACAGCGACAGGTAATCGGTGCCCGTAATGACCTGGCCCTTCTGAACCCGTGGCCGGCTGATGGCACCCGTGACGTTGTCGTAGTCTTGCGCGCCCACCAGCCCTGGTTTGTGGCCCAGGCGGCACAGCTCGTCGTAGGCCTGCAGCAGCCGGGCCACCATATGCTCATCAGCCACGCTGTCCTGGTCCATCTGCAGGACAAAGTCGGCGCCGTGTTCGAAGGCATGGGCCATGCCCAGGCTTTGTGCCCGCGCTACGCCCAGGTTGTCGCGGAAATTCAGTACGTGTACATGATCGCCCGCATGTACGTAATCGTCGGGCGAATTGTTGCAGACCACCACCTCGTTCACCTGGCCGGCAATATTGGCGATGGCCTGTGCAAGTTCGTCGGGCGGCAGCCTGTATGCCACCAGTACGGCATATGTTTTCCGGGCGTTCTGATGTGCGGCAGTCATCAGGCCCGACCCCGCAGCTGCTTGTAAATGGCACGCCGGGCGCCGGTGGGCACCAGTCTGGCGGCAGAGCGGGCCAGAAATATGGGCCAGGCCTTCCAGAAGGGCGTCATGCCCTGGGCAATAAAGTAACGAGTAATCAGAAATTCGCTCTTGACGTAAGCCAGGCCGCCGCGCCGGTCCAGCATTTGTGCACCCGCCCGGGCCCTGACGAGGCATTGCGGCAGATTGGCGCCCGCATGGCCGGCATACATGAGCCTGGCCCACAAATACCAGTCTTCCATCATGGGAAAGTTGTGGTAATTGCCCACCGCCAGCACGGCATCTTTGCGCAAGATCACGGTCATGTGATTGAAGGGGTTGCGGTACGGCAGGCGCGCCCTGATATCTTCTGCCGACAAGGGCACCGTGCGCGTGCCCAGGCCGGCCTCGGTATCGGGGTCGATTTCAACAATGGCCGAACCGCAAAGGGCCAGTTCGGGGTGCTGCGCCAGGAAATCCATCTGTTGCCGAAAGCGCTCGGGTTCGCACAGATCATCGGTATCCATGCGGGCCACCAGGTCGTAACGGCAGGCCAGCAGGCCCTGTGCCAGCGCCGGCCCCAGGCCCACGTTCTCCGGCAGGGGCACGGTTCTGATGGGGAGCCTGGGCATCCATTGCTCGACCACCGCCAGCAGGGGGCGCGGTATCGGGCCGTCAAAGACCAGTACAATTTCTGTCGCGGGGAGCGTCTGGGCCAGCAGGCTGTTGAAGCACGCATGCAGATAGCCCGGATTTTCCTTGTGATACAGCGACATCAGTACTGAAAATGGAATCTCACTGCTCGCAGGGGGCATAGTGCTCATTGCTTGGGTGTGTGATACGGGGCGCAGCCATTATAGACAATGGCAAATACGCTATATTTGCTTACATTCGGCATTGCCTGCGCTTGCTGAAATACGTGCAATCCATTCCAATAGCGTCAATAAACAGAACAGCTGCCCGCCAAGGCGCTTCTAAAGGAATAAGAACACACATGACTATTATCGTCACCGGGGGCGCCGGGTTCATAGGCTCCAACTTCGTCATCGACTGGCTGGCCCAGAGCGATGAGCCCGTCGTCAATCTGGACAAGCTCACTTATGCCGGCAACCTGGCCAATCTGGCCGACCTGCAGGGCGATGCCCGCCATCATTTCGTACAGGGCGACATCGGCGACGTGGCGCTCGTGGCCAAGCTGCTTGCCGAACACCGTCCGCGTGCCGTGGTTAATTTCGCGGCCGAAAGCCATGTAGATCGTTCCATACACGGGCCGGAAGACTTTATACAAACCAATATCGTGGGCACCTTCCATTTGCTGGAAGCGGTGCGAGGCTACTGGAACGAGCTGGAAGGCCAGGAAAAAGACAACTTCCGTTTCCTGCACGTATCGACCGACGAAGTTTACGGTTCGCTGGAAAAAGCCGACCCGGCCTTTACCGAAACGCATCGCTACGAGCCCAACAGTCCGTATTCGGCCAGCAAGGCAGCCAGCGACCATCTGGTGCGCGCCTACCACCATACCTACGGCCTGCCGGTGCTCACCACCAACTGCTCCAACAACTACGGCCCCTATCATTTCCCCGAAAAGCTCATTCCGCTGATGATCGTGAATGCGCTGGCGGGCAAGCCCCTGCCCATCTATGGCGATGGCCAGCAGGTGCGCGACTGGCTGTATGTGAAAGACCACTGCAGCGCCATACGCCGCGTGCTGCAGGCCGGCAAGCTGGGCGAAGTCTATAACGTGGGCGGCTGGAACGAGAAACCCAACCTGGACATCGTTCATACCGTTTGCGCCCTGCTCGACGAACTGCGCCCGCGCCCCGACGGCAAGGCCTATAAAGAGCAGATCAGCTACGTCACCGACCGCCCCGGCCACGACCGGCGCTATGCCATCGATGCGCGCAAGCTGGAGCGCGAGCTGGGCTGGAAGCCCGCCGAAACCTTTGAAACCGGCATACGCAAGACCGTGCAATGGTATCTGGACAATCAGGACTGGGTGGCGCAGGTGCAATCGGGCGCCTACCGCGACTGGGTGGAACAGAACTACAGCCAGCGCAAGGCTTAGCGGCTTACATGAAAATACTGTTACTGGGAAAAAATGGCCAACTGGGCTGGGAACTGCAGCGCAGCCTGGCGCCCCTGGGCGAAGTCGTGGCGTTTGGGTCCACTGGCCAGGGCAATCTGGCCGACCTGAACGGCCTGGCGCAAACCGTCAGCAGCGTGGCGCCCGACGTGATCGTCAATGCGGCGGCCTATACGGCGGTCGACAAGGCTGAAAGCGAGCCAGACCAGGCCCGGTTGGTGAATGCCGACGCGGCCGGCGTACTGGCCGAGCAGGCGCAGCGGCTGGGCGCCTGGCTGGTGCACTACTCCACCGATTATGTATTCGACGGCTCGGGCGATACGCCGTGGCGTGAATCCGACCCCACCGGCCCGCTTAATGTATACGGCAGCAGCAAGCTGGCGGGCGAAGCTGCCATTCTGGCCTCGGGCTGCCGGCATTTGATTTTTCGCACCAGCTGGGTGTATGCGGCACGCGGCGGCAATTTCGCCAAGACCATGCTGCGCCTGGGCGGCGAGCGCGACCAGCTTACCGTGATCGCCGACCAGTTTGGCGCGCCCACCGGGGCGGATCTGCTGGCCGACGTCAGTGCCCACGCCTTGTGCACGGCGCAGCAGCGCCCCGAAGTTAGCGGCCTGTACCACCTGGTGGCGGGGGGAGAAACCAGCTGGCACGGCTATGCCAGCCATGTGCTGGAATGGGCGCGCAAGGCCGGCCACCCCATCAAGGTGGCGCCCGATGCCATCCAGCCCGTGCCCACCAGCGCCTTTCCCACGCCGGCCCGGCGCCCCGGCAACTCGCGCCTGAACACAGAAAAACTGCAAACCACCTTCGGACTCACCCTGCCGCACTGGCAAGCTGGGGTAGAGCGCCTGTTGACCGAAATTCTAGGAAACTGAAACCATGACGCAACGCAAAGGCATTATTCTGGCCGGCGGTTCCGGCACCCGCCTGCACCCGGCCACGCTGGCCATCAGCAAACAATTGCTGCCGGTGTACGACAAGCCCATGATCTACTACCCGCTCAGCACCCTGATGCTGGCCGGCATACGTGACATTCTGATCATTTCCACGCCGCAAGACACGCCGCGATTCGAGCAATTGCTGGGCGATGGCAGCCAATGGGGCCTGAACCTGCAGTATGCCGTGCAGCCCAGCCCCGACGGCCTGGCGCAGGCCTTCATCATAGGCAAGGACTTCATAGGCAACAATCCATCGGCCCTGGTGCTGGGCGACAACATCTTCTACGGCCACGACTTTCACAAGCCGCTGGCCAGCGCCATGCAGCGCACGCAGGGCGCCAGCGTGTTTGCCTACCATGTGCACGACCCCGAGCGCTATGGCGTGGCCGAATTCAACCAGGACGGCAAGGTGTTGTCGCTGGAAGAAAAGCCACTGGAACCCAAATCCAACTACGCAGTCACCGGCCTGTACTTCTACGACAACCAGGTCGTGGACCTGGCGCGCGACCTGCAGCCTTCACCACGCGGCGAGCTGGAAATCACAGACCTGAATCGCCTGTACCTGGAGCAGGAACAGCTGCATGTGGAAATCATGGGCCGTGGCTATGCCTGGCTGGACACCGGCACGCACGAATCGCTGCTGGAAGCGGGCCAGTTCATTGCCACCCTGGAAAACCGCCAGGGCCTGAAGGTATCCTGTCCGGAAGAGATCGCCTTTCGCCAAAAATGGATAGACGTCGAGCAGCTTAAAAAACTGGCCCAGCCGCTAAGCAAAAACGGCTACGGCAAATACCTGGCGCAAATCTGCAAAGAACAGCGTGGCCGCTAAGGTGCCACCAAGGAAACATTCATGCAAATCACATCACTGGCCATCCCCGACGTCAAGCTGCTGGAACCCAAGGTATTTGGCGACGATCGCGGCTTTTTCCTGGAAAGCTATAACCAGAAAGGCTTTGAAGCAGCCATAGGCCGGCAGGTATCGTTCGTGCAAGACAACCACAGCCGCAGCGCCAAGGGCGTATTGCGCGGGCTGCACTATCAAATTGAACAGGCCCAGGGCAAACTGGTGCGTGTGGTGCAGGGCGAAGTCTTTGACGTGGCCGTAGACGTGCGCAAAAGCTCGCCCACCTTCGGGCACTGGGTGGGCGAAATTCTGTCGGCCGAGAACAAGCGCCAGCTTTGGGTGCCCGAAGGCTTTGCCCACGGCTTTTTGGTCTTGAGCGACAGCGCCGAATTCTTGTACAAGGTCACCGAATACTATGCGCCGCAATACGAGCGCAGCATAGCCTGGAACGACCCGCAATTGAACATTGCCTGGCCCGGCGGCCTGACCCCGCTGTTGTCGGGCAAAGATGCGCAGGGAACTAGCTTCGCCGACGCGGAATTGCCTGACTGATTCCGGAATATTAAACAGCGTCCAACAATACCTGCTTGGGTCCAAAATAAGTCTGGCTGGCGGTTTCTATGGTGCTGCTGCTAAGGGTGCCCGCCGCGCCCGACAGCATCAGGCGCGCCAGCACATATTGCAGGCGGGCCTGGGTCAGGTCCAGCTGCGAGCGGTAGTACTGATCCTGCGCATCCAGAATGTCGGTCATGCTGCGCGTGCCGGCCTCGAAGCTGCGTTCGGTGGCTGTAAGGGCCGCCTGGCTGGATTCCACCGCCACCTGCAGCGCCGCTATGCGTTGGGCACCGCTGACCACGCCCTGATAATGGCGCGTAACTTCCACCGCAATGCGTTCGCGCGTGGCTGCCAGTTCCTCGGCCGCCCGGTCGCGGTTATGGCGCGCCTGCTTGACCTGGGCGCTGGTCAGCCCCCCGGAAAACAGCGGCAGGCGCACTTGTATGCCCAGGTTGGTGGTGTTGCTGTCTTGGTTGCGGGTAGACAGCGTTTCGCTGGTGACGTCGCGCCGCGACGCCACGATATCCAGCGTGGGCAGGTGGCCGCCGAAAGCGCGGTCGATTTCCTCGGTGGAAATGCGCAGGCCCTGTTCGCCCGTACGCACTTCGGCATTGCCCGTCATGGCCATGGCCTGCCAGTCGGCCAGCGCGCCGGGGCTGAGCGGCTGCGGCTTGAAGTCGTCTTTCAGGGTGGTAAGCACCACCGGTGCGCTGCCTATCATTTCCTGCAGCTCGCGGCGTGCCACCAGCAGGCGGTCTTGCGCCTGGATCACATCGGCGCGGGCCAGGTCGCGGCGCGACTTGGCCTCGTGCACATCGGTAATTGTGCCCTCGCCGCCGTCGAAGTGATGCTGGGCGGCAACCAGCTGCTTTTCGTTGGCATCGAGCTTGGACTGCGACAGCACCAGGTTTTCGTACGACAGCAGGGTCTGGAAGTAGCGGTTCAGCAGGCGCTCGGACGTGTCGTTGGCCTTGGTGTCGAACACGGCCAGGCTATAGTCGGCGCGGGCCTGGCCCTGCCGGTATTCGGCAAACGTGCTCCAGTTGAACACCACCTGGTTGAGGTGGATTTCATTGACGCCCGAGGTATAGCGCAGATCGGTTTCAACGGTGTTGCCGCCCAGCCCGGGGCTTTCCAGCGTGCCGCGCACCCGCGTGCGCGCCAGCGATGCGCCCACCTGGGGCAGCAGGGCGGCCCGCCCTATGGCGCGGTTGGTCTGGCCGGCCTCGCGTTCGCTGACGGCCGCCTTGTAGGTGGGGTCGTTTTCCAGCGCGGCCTGCCAGGCCTGCGACAAGGTCAGTGCGCCGCTGGGCGCCGCCGCCGTGCCCGGTGTGGCGCGCGCAGCCGGCGTTGCCGTATTCGCGGCCAACGCCGCGCCGGCCCACAGACCGGACAGCAGCGCCAGGCAAAGCAGCTGAGCGGCGGTGTTGGCAGCGCGCATAAGGCTATTGCTCCTTGAAGGATTTGTTCAGCCGCTCCAGGAAGGGTTTGAGCAGATAGCTGAGCATAGTCCGCTCGCCCGTGCGTATCAAGACCGAGGCCGGCATGCCCGGGCGTATGGCGTTGCCTTCCAGCATTTCCATGCCCTTGGGCGTAACGTTGACCTGGGCCAGGTAGTAGGGCATTTTGGTGGTCTCGTTGATCAGGCTGTCGGCCGAGACCGTCATGACCTTGCCCGGAATATTCGGCGTCTGGGCGTGGTTGAAGGCCGGGAAGGTAATTTCCACATCGAGCCCGGCGTGGATCTTGTCGATGGCCTGCACCGGCACCTGGGCCTGCACAATATAGCTGTGGTCCATGGGAATCACCTCCATGACCTGGGTGCCCGGGCGTATGACCCCGCCTACGGTGTGCACGCTAAGGTCTTGCACATAGCCGTCTATGGGCGCGCGTATTTTGGTTTCGCGCACGGTGTAGTCCAGCGCGGCCAGCCGGTCGCTCAGCGCTGAAGCTTCCTTTTGCACTTCCGACAGCTGCGACTGCACTTCCTTTTGGTAATCCTGGCTGCGCTGCAGTATGCGCAGCTTCAGTTCGGCCACCTGATTGCGCGTGCGGCTTTCCTCGACCACGTCGCCCGACAGCGCGGCCTGCAGCTGCGCCGCATCGCGCTCAAGTTCGAACATGCGATTGCGTGGCAAATAGCCTTCCTTGGCCAGCTGGCGCACGCCTTTCAGTTCGCGCTGTATGAAACTGATCTGGCTCTTGCGGTTGGCCTGCACCTGCGCCAGCCCCTTCAACTGCTGTTCGGCGCCGTTCAGGTTTTCCTTCAAAATGGTGATTTCGCCTTCCAGGGCTTCGCGCCGGGTCTGGAACAGCAAGTCTTGCGTGCCGGTGGCGCTGATATAGCGCGGGTCGTCTTTGAAGCGCTCGGTAAAGGCCGGGTCGTACCGGATTTCCGGCAGGCCGTCGCGCTCGGCCAGCAGCCGCGCCTCGGACGCCATGGCCAGAATGTATTGCGAACTGATCACGCCCTGTTCGGCCACCGCGCGGGTATCGTTAAGGCGTATCAGCACCTGGTCCTGCTTGACCTTGTCACCCTCGCGAACCAGAATTTCTTCCACGGTGCCGCCTTCCAGGTGCTGCACCGACTTGCGATTGCCAAACACCTGCACCGTGGCATTGGCCGGCACACCGGCATCCAGCGGGGCCAGCGCGGCCCAGGCGGCAAAGCCGCCAAAGCCTATCAGCAGCACAGCCAGGCCCCAGCGCAAGGGGGCGGTGAAATTGGTGTCGACCTTGTTGCCCGGCACATCCAGGTCGTCGTCCCGGTTCATATTCAATTCTTTCATGTTCAAACCTGGCCTTTACCCACAATCTGCAATGGCGAGCCCTGACCTGCGGCGCCCGGTGCGGCCGCCGCCTGAATCTGCTGCTGGCGCAAACCCTTCAGCACTTCCTCACGCGGGCCATACATGGCCGGCGTGCCTTCGCGCATGACCAGCAGCTTGTCGACCGCGCTGAGCACATTCATGCGGTGCGTGATCAAAATAACGGTTGCTCCCCGTTTTTTCAGGCCAAGAACGGTCTGGACCAGGGCGGCTTCGCCCACGTCGTCCAGGTTGGAGTTCGGTTCGTCCAGCACAATAAGCGCCGGATCGCCATATATGGCCCGCGCCAGCGCCACGCGCTGCTTCTGGCCGCCCGACAAAGACGCGCCGTCGGTGCCCAGGCGGGTGTCATAGCCCTTGGGCAGGCGCAGAATCATCTCGTGCACACCCGCATGGCTGGCCGCTTCTATGACCTTGGCCGAATCGGTTTCGCCAAAACGGGCGATATTCTCGGCGATGGTGCCTTCGAACAGCTCGATATCTTGCGGCAGGTAACCCACGTGCGGGCCCAGTTCATCTTTATTCCACAAATACACATCGGCGCCGTCAAGGCGCACTTTGCCGGCCTGCGCCGGCCACACGCCCACCAGCAGGCGCGCCAGGGTGGACTTGCCCGATGCCGAGGGGCCAATAATGCCCACGGTCTCGCCGGGCTTCACGCCGAAATTAACGCCCTTCAGAATGGCAGCCTGCCCGCCCGGGGCCGAGGCGTAGACGTTTTCCAGCAAGAGCTCGCCCTTCGGCGCCGGCAGGCTTAGCGTGTCGCCGCGCGCGGGTGCCGACTGCAGCATTTCGTCGAGCCTGGCATAGGCCTGGCGGGTGGACAGTGCCTGCTTCCAGGTGCCGATGGCCAGTTCCACCGGACCCAGCGCCTTGCCCATCAGTATGGAGCAGACAATCATCATGCCGGCCGTGATCGTGCCCTCGATAACCAACAGCGCGCCCGCGCCCAGAATCAAGGATTGCAGGGAAATACGCACAAAGCGGGTAACAGAACTGATGCGTGCATTGCGGTCGGAAGCCAGCGTTTGCAGCGACAAGACTCGGCGATGCTGACCGAACCAGCGCGCGCGCAGGCCGGGCAGCATGCCCATGGCTTCGATCACTTCGGCATTGCGCAAATGATTATTGGCAAACGCGCCCGCCGCGATGGACGCCTGATTGGCCTCGGCCAGCGGCTTTTGTGTGGAAATATTGGTGATATAGGCCAATATGAACAGAATAATGGAGCCGCCCAGCGTAATCAGGCCCAGCAGCGGGTGCACCATGAAGGTGACCAATATATAAATGGGCGTCCAGGGCGCATCGAAGAAAGCAAACAGCGCATTGCCCGTAAGGAACTGGCGCAGATTGGTCAGGTCGTGAACGGCCTGCGACGGGTTGCCGCCCTGGCGGCGCAGATTGCGCTCGAAGGCGGCCGTGAACACGCGCTGATTCAGCATCATGTCGAAACGGTTGCCCACCCGAATCAGCACCGAGGCGCGGGTGAATTCCAGCATGCCCGACAACACATACAGGCCCACCACCAGCAGCGTAAGCATCAGCAGCGTGGTTTCATTGCTGCTGGCCAGCACCCGGTCGTACACCTGCAGCATATAAATGGAAGGCGTCAGCGCAAGGATATTGATGACGCAGCTGAACGCGGCCAGACTGTAGAACGTCTTGCGAAATCGGTATAGCGCTTCGCCTAGTTCGGTGCGACGGGATGACTTCATGCGAAAAACCAGTAGGCGCCGTTGTTGCGATCCGCAACAACGCACGCAGTGTAAAAACAGAAAGATTTTGAAGCTTTTTAAAAAAGCTTTTTACTATAACATGTTGTCTCTGACGCCCAGTTGAAAAAGCCGCCAGAAAAGGCAGCTTTTCTATAAATGCAACACCTTGCGTGGCGCCCGGGCAGGCTCAGGCCAGACCGCCGAAATTGATGGTTCCGCCGTCGTTCAGGAATTCAAGATCCAGGTCGCCGCCGGCGGGTTGCAGCGCCGCTCCGGCTGCCGCATGCTGTTGAGCCAGCTTGCCCAGTTTTTCCAAGTGCTGCATGGACAGCAACTGACAAAAAGCTATGGGCAGGGCGCCCGACTTCTGCAGTTCAGCCAAGGGTTCCGGCTCCAGCTGATTCATGGCCGCCTCGTCAATGCGGAACAGCCCCTGAACATTTTGCTCGCCGCCTTCGGCCTGAACCTTGATGGGCCAGGGCTGAATAAGATTATGCTTTTGCAGCGCCGCGCATGCCGCCTGCGTGGCGACCCGGTTGGCCGCAATCTGACCCAGGAAATTCAGCACATCAGTAACCGCCTTGGTGGGTTTTTCGTCTTCGCCAAAGAAAGGCTCGCCCGTGTCGTCGGAAATCAGGCCGCTGTCTTCAATAATGCACAGCACCTGCTGCTGGCCGTTATCGGTATTGGCCAGGGCAAACGGATAGCCGCGATAAGCTGCGGGCACATAGCCGCCCAGCCAGCGGCCATCGGGCGCCACCAGCAGATTCTTGCCCGCCGCCAAGCCCTGCACCGCCACCGGCACATAGCCATCGTTCACCGAAATAAAGCCTATGGGCAAAGTCATGCAGGCGCGCGGCAGTTCCTGCGCCACCAGCGCCGCCACCGAATCGCCCGTGGCAAATGAATAAGAAGCATAACGCTGCCAGCGCTTGCCGGCATGCAGTTCCTTGGAGACGACTTGAAGTTTGGCCATACGGCAGTCCTGTGAATAGAGGGTCTCGGTATTGTAATTGTAATGGGGTCAGACACGATTAACCTTCGATGTAATGGGGTCAGACACGATTAACCTTCGATGTAATGGGGTCAGACACGATTATCAAAAGATAATCGTGTCTGACCCCATTACATCTTTGGCCTGCCCACTCCCTTTGATGCGGCTTGTCGACTTGCCAATCCTTCGATTCTTCTCTGGAAGTGTTCGTTTCCCAACGCCCAGCCCTTGTGGGTCGATTCTCGGATTGCCTGCAAATCCTGATCGGGTAGCGCTATCTTGAACAACCTCTGGTAGGCGCTCTGCTGCTCCTCTTTATTTCTTCCCAGACGGGAATACAGCTGATGAGGTGTCAGCCAGCTTGAGTTGGGGCCAGCGTGGCCTTGCGCATTGAAAGTATGGCTGGACCAACGGTAATCACCGGGGTGAGCCACCATGCCGGCCCGCACCGGGTTTAGCTCGATATAGCGCATCAGCGTCAGCAGATAGCGCTCACTATCCACCACTGTAGCGCGGTAGCGTCCTTCCCATAGGGTGCCGCTGCGCTGATATGTATAGTTGAAATGCTGCACATAACGCCTTCCCGTAGACTGAAAAACCTTGCTGATGCTGTCTCCAGCGCTTGGCGTGGCAAGCAAATGAACGTGATTGGTCATCCAGACGTATGCATGAATCGCCAGACCGTGTTTGTGGGCGGCATCGACCAGAGCGTCACGAAAAAACTGATAATCGGCCACTGAGGCAAAAATAGGCTGCCGGTTGTTGCCTCGCTGGATGATGTGCTGTGGTTGCCCAGGGATGACATAGCGAGGAAGGCGCGCCATAAGTGCTCCACGACAGATGTTTAAACTGGCAAGGTAAGTTCAATATCGCAATATCGTGTCTGACCCCGTTGGCAATTCGCTGCGCATCCAGGATTTGTAAAGTCCAGCGATCCAGGCTGACTTGGTCAGCGTCAGCCACGCGAGTCGAACTTGCGGGTAATCAGCGAAGCAAGAATGCTGGAGGCTGCTTCGAGCTTGCCTTCTTCATGCCCGCGCCTGAGCGCGACGCGTTCAATGGTGTTGACGTAGGTCATATTGTGTTCCTTTTCGATCTGGCTGACGTCATCGACATGGGGGCTTGAACAAGAAGATGTCGAGGCCTCTACTATGGCGGATGGGATTGATGAACAACAGCGAGAGTGAACGTAAAGCTCAATACGGAAAAGTACTTTGTGAATGTGAATGGGGTCAGACACGATTATCAAAAGATAATCGTGTCTGACCCCATTCGGCTTTCCTAGTGCAGTGCCGCCAATGCAAGTTCGGGCACTTTGTCGAGAATCTTCAGCAATGATTTGGCCGCTCCTGTGGGGCTGCGCTTTCCCTGTTCCCAGTTTCTGATAGTGTCTATGGGAACATCGATTCGCGCTGAAAACTGAGCTTGGCTGAGCCCCAGACGTTTGCGAACACGCCGCGCATACCGGGCGGTATCCAGTACGGCCTCTGCTTCATCGGCCGCTGCCTGTCGGGAAACATCCGCTTCTGTAGTGGCATCAACGCGAGCAAGATCCACGCGCCCCAGATTCATCGAAACAGGATCTGCCGGATTAAGTGTTATGCGTGTTTTTTTCATAGATACTGACCTCACGCTTATTGGCTTTGCGGGCCGAAATAATACGAATGACGTCGTGCCTTGATGTATAGACCACCACGAATAGGCGATACTCGATGGCACCCATAAGCCGGTATCGATCTTCCCCGTAGCTGTGTCGGATATCGGGCTGGATGATCCGATCAGGGTCGAGAAATGCCCGTGCAGCAAAGGAAAAGTCAAACCCGCGCTCTTGAAAACACGAGTCGCTTTTGGCACCGTCCCATTCGAAATCGATACATTCAGTATAGTTCATTGGCTTATAGTTAACAACTACCAAGCCCGCAAGGTCCTTACTATGACCAGTTGTACTGAATGGGGATAGTGTGAGTGAACACAAAGCTCATTGCGTGAAAGTACTGAAACCTGCAATGTCCAACGTGTGAATGGGGTCAGACACGATTATCAAAAGATAATCGTGTCTGACCCCATTCGGCTCCTTAATGCAGCAACACACCCAGGCTGGTGTCTTGCGGTTCGGGGCTGTCCAGCCAGGGCAAATCCAGCGGCAGATGCCAGTGGGCGGCTTGTGACTTCTTGATCAGCAGCTCGATCAACTGGTGCACGTGCTCGGGCGCCAAAGGCATGGCCAGCACCGGCTGCTGCGCGCTGGCCTGCGTCATGGCCTGCGGCATGGGCAGGCCCTTGAACGCCAGTATCAATTGTTTATCGTCCAGCCTGACCGTCAGCTCGGTGGCCAGAAAAATTTCAGCCTTCGCGACCGCAGTGTCCTGGCCCGCGGCGCTTGCCTGGCCGAACTGTTCCGCCTTTGCCGCCACCTTGGCGCTGTCGGCATCGAGTTTGGCCTGCATGGCTTTCTGATGCGCCATCTGCAGCACTTCCTTCCAGTAGGCGGCGGGCGTCTGGCCCAGCCCGGTCAGCTCGGGCAGCTTGACCAGCAGCTGCTGCAAGACAATCATGCTCATGCGCCGCGTCAGCAGTAGGTGCACAGCCCCTTGACTGGGTCGCTGTGCATTGATGACGAGGCGGTCTTCGCAGGCGCTGAAGGCGATGTTGATATGGCCGCTAAGCGGGTAAGTGGTGTCGGTGGTTTTGTCCATGGGGGTACGATAACACCAAGCTTGCACCGGTCAAAAGCTTGAAGGAAGTTGTGGGTATTGTTAAAATCTGACCTGTATAGTCAGATTAGGGAGAGGGCGCATGCAGACGTGGCAAATGCAGGAAGCCAAGGCACGCATGTCGGAACTGGTAAAGCGCGCTCAAACGCAACCCCAAGACATCACCCTGCATGGGAAATCGGTGGCGGTTGTAATTTCACGGGAAACCTTTAACCGCCTGTCGCAGGCACAGGACTCACTGGTGGACTTTATGCGCCGCTCGCCGCTCTACGACACGGACGACATTGCGCTGGAACGTGACCAGAGCCTGCCGCGGGATGTTGCGTTTTGAGCTACCTGATCGACACCAACGTGCTTTCCGAACTGCGCCGCAAATCGCCAGACCCCGGCGTGCTGGACTGGTTCGCAAAACGCCCGCCAACGACGCTGTACCTCAGCGTTCTGACGCTGGGGGAAATCCGCAAGGGCATCGAGGGTGTTGCTGAAGACGCACGTCGCCAGTCGCTGGTGGACTGGCTGGCGATAGACCTTCCCACCTTCTTTACGGGACGTATTCTAAGCGTGGACGCCGCGGTGGCCGACCGTTGGGGGCGCCTGGTCGCCGCAGCGGGGCGGCCACTACCGGCCATTGACAGCCTGCTTGCGGCTACGGCAGTGGAGCATGACCTGGTGCTGGTTACGCGCAAGCTTAAAGATTTTGCGGGGCTGCCGGTTAGGGTATTTAATCCGTGGGTTGGGTGAACGTGTTTGGTTTGGTGAGTGTTGTGTGTAAGGGCGCGGGAGCAGCCCGCCCTTATACACGGCAGCCATATTATCTTGTTGGGGTATAAGGCGGAAGAACCTCGCAATCGAGGGATTGCGAGGTTCTTTGACTGCTACGAGACGGGTTCTTGCTGAAAATTAGGGTGAGAAGAAACCATCCATAGCGGATATGCCGATGAGTTGAACAGCGGCGTCAGCTCCTTACCTTTATGCAGGGACCAGTGTGCCACCAAAGAAGTCTTGTATCTCACTCAGATCGAAATCGGCGGCTCCAGTCAGTTTCACTTCAAGATTCATGAACGCTCCCTCGGTCCATGTGACTGTAACTTGACCGTCAGTTAGTGCACCGAAAGTAATATGGTCATAGATGGCACCGGACTCTTTTGTGCTTGTGTATATAACATTATCGGCAAGCTCGCCCGCAGCTGTACTAAATTGCTCCAAGTCAATTGTAATATCAGATTCGCTGGTATAAACGCCTTCATTGTTGAGCCAGATAGCGCCTTCCATGTCCGCAATGCTGGTAAAGATATTGCCTTGAATAGTAATCTGGCCGCTGCCGTCGAAATCGTTGATGGAAATAGCTTTCCCGTTTCCAGAGAATGTATTGCCGTCGATTGTGATGTTCAGTTCATCCAACCAGCCGCTAAAGGTGGTGCCCAAGCTGATGCCTACGGCGTTATTGCTAAGGGTATTGCCAGTAACTTCTGCTTCTACTTTGTCGCTAAGCGAAATGCCGGAGGTGATATTGGTGACTGTGTTTCCAGTAATCTGAATATCCATCAGGCCAGCATCACCAGAGTAGTTACCGTCGGCGGCAATACCGATTACGCTATTGCCGTCGGCGATCTCGGTAGGGCCCGTGACCTTATTGTTCTCGATGATAGCGTTACTGGCCTCTTTTGTTACTGTAATGCCCGATGTGCTCCATGTGCTACGTACTGATGTGTAATCGGCTGTCGCTACCGTATTTCCAATGACGGTTGAGCCTGCACCGCTAATCTGTATCGAATTTCCATTCGCTGTATAGCTAAATACTTCTGATGTCGTTATTGTATTGTTCAGCACGTGAAATTGCCCGGCGCTGGCACTACTGAACTGCCCAATTCCGCCTTGTGTTCCGGCTATTACAGTCAGACCTTCAATGGTTGCTGTGCCGGTAAAAGATCCCTCTGCTCTGATTGCGTATACGCCGCCATTAGCGTCGATTATGGTTTGGCTGGTTCCCGCAAGCCTTGCATCACCCGTCAAAGAGGCAATATTGACTGCTTCTTGGAAGTTGCCAGGACCTACGTAAATAGTATCGTCCGGCCCAGTGCTAGTCACTGCCAACTGAACAGTGTCGTAGTTTGTGACTGTGCTCGTCTTATTTTCCACGTCGTGTATGACATACGCCTCGTCTCCGATGATGCTGGTCACTTCATCTTCGTCACGGGGAATATCGTGCGCCAGATCCCAAACTAACGTTTTCTCGAGATTGTGTACTTTTGTGAGTACGCCGTCGTGATACGCCCGCTCACCGAACTCTGCTACTTCTGGCTCAAGCACACGTGCTGTTAGCTCACCCCTAGTTATTCGGCCACTAATGGTGTCATTGTTGAGGTTACCCAGCAAATTATCATGCAGCGATTGCTGCCTGACTGCGAAATTTGGCCCGGCTGGCTCATCGCCGCTGGCCGGGCGTTTCGTTTGTACCACATCGAAAATTGGGGCATTGTCATCAAGAAGGTGCTCAGCATAAATAACACTAATATCAAGATTGGCGTCATTTACTGCTTTTTTCTGTGCGATATCGTCTGTATCAAGTACGGCATAGTACCCTTCATCGCCGGTAACCCAGAATAGCTTGAACTTATCAGCGATATTGCCACTGACGGTTGATACACTATTCCATACTGCACTGGGCGCGTTGCTGTCGCCAACATATACGTTGGAGATATCGACACTTTCCAACTGTTGAGTGTCATTGCTTAATTCACTAAAGGCTGTGGCTACCTTTAGCATTGCCCCGCCTGTCAGATCAATTCGCGGCAGTTCAGTAACAACGTCAGCTGAAGTCTGCAGTGTTGCGCCATTGACAGTGATCTTCGTAATGTCGTTCATTTCAGGTGCAGTCGTGGCAGTCAACGAGCCGCGAGCAAAGCTCGCCACGCCATCCGCGACCGACATGATGATGTCTCCGGTGGCTGTTCCACCAAAAGTCACCGCACCGTCGTCGTCAATCACCACTGAAAAGTTGGGTACCGGCGTGCCATCACCATCGCCATCGCCGTCGCCGTCGCCATCGCCATCGCCATCGCCATCGCCGCCATCACCATCACCATCACCATCACCATCACCATCACCATCACCATCACCATCGCCATCACCATCGCCATCGCCATCGCCATCGCCGCCGCCCGTATCAACTGGCGGTTCAAAAGTGTCGGGTAACACCGTGCCAGGCGGTACTTCTACGGAAGGTGGAATGACCAGCTTCGTGCCTTCGGGCGGTACAAAGTTTGTTGGTATAGGCGTGTCGGCGGGTGCTTCCCAGTTACTTGGCGGTACGAAGGTAGGTAGGAATGGGGCTACTTCGGCCACGCGTTCCAGGGCGCCTTGCACGTCGCCAGCTTCCAGTGCTTCTTGGAAAGTTTCGTCATCTGCGAATATGGACATGTCTACGCCATTGCCTAGATCACGGCCTTCGCTCACACCATATAACATCAGGTGGTCTAACGCACTCATTTGACCGGCCGCTACTGCATCGGCAATATCGGGGTTGGCGTCTAGATAGGCTCCCAAGTCTATGGAAGGGCTGAAGGGGCGGTGTTCATTTTGGCCATACAACAGGAAATGCTCGATGGCTGACATGCCGCCATCGTTAACCGCATCGGCGACGTCGGGGTTTTGTGTCAGATAAAACGCTTCGTCGAATAGATGGCTGGGGGTGCGTCCCTCAGAGGCGCCGTACTGAATGAAGTGGTCGTAGGCAGTGATTTCGCCCTTTCTTACAGCTTCGGCCACATCGGGATTATCAAACAGATATTGCTCGATATTAAAGAGTGGACTGGAGCTGCGCCCTTCGGCTTTGCCGTAATCCAGGAAATGCTGGTAGGCGTCGTTGATTTCTCCGCTTTCAAGTGCTGCGGCGACATCGGGGTTATGGTCCAGATACCATTTAAGATTGAATAACAGATCGGGGGCTAAGGCCATGAGAGCGACTCCTTGTGCAATAGAAAGCTGTGTAGCAGATTAGTTCGATACTTATTAATACGTAAAGTTACATATTAAACACAGTGTGATTATAGAGTCGATAAATAAAAAGTCGAGCGTTGTTTATGTATGTAAACCCTTATAAAACATAGATTTACATTAAATTAATTTAATTATAAATATGTCGCTAAACTTGTCTTTTATTTGGTTTGTCGAAGTTTTTGTTTCGGATAGTTTGTGGGGAATTCTATTGGATAGTCTGGCTGTAGGGACTATGGGGGTGCTCAACGAAAGCACGCACAAAATTATTTTGAAGCCTACTGGGCGAAAAGTCCCCCCAAGCCAATCAGAAGTGTGGAATAAATCTGCATATTGGTAATTGCATGGATGATTTCCTGATTGAGGAAATCTTAACGGCAGCCGCTTGAGATTCAGCAGCCTGCGCCTTGCACGTTCAAGCATTGGCCGTCTTCCGTTATGGCCGGGATAGCGCCGAGGGTTGTAGCGAATGGCGGTCAGCCTTTATTGGAAGCCGTTAAAGATCGAGAAAGCGCAGCGCACCGCCTGGGCTGTGCTCGCCAGCGGCTAAGTGGGTTGTAATGCGGGGGACTTACAACGGGGGATGACAATTATGGAGCTAAGGACAAAAAAAAGTGTTAGCAACTGGAGGGGCTGCAATGAAGTGAGCACTCCGTTCTAAGTCGCAGATTAATTCCCGCTACCAGCAACCTTCATTTGCTCACACATTTCCGCTTTTTCCGCGGGGCTGGCCATCGCTATTTGGGTGCGTGCGTTGTTGTAGCTGGCTTCAAACATCTGATCGTATTGGGCTACGGAAACTCCCATTGCTGATACAGACGTCTGCTGCTGCTTACGCATTTCTTTGAGCTGGCTTTGTGTATAGTCACCACATTCTTCAGCAACGGCCTGTATCGTTGCGCCGGCCTGTGCAAACTGCTGCGCGAACTGTTCAGGTGAAGCCTGAGTGTAGGCAGAAAAGCTCAAGGCTGAGAGTCCAACGACAAGCGCGAAGCTGCGCGAGAGATTTTGAGCCATACAGCCTTCTGTAAAAAGATGAAAGATTCCTGCGCGCAGTCAGGATTGTCCTGCGCAGGCCCAGGAAAAAGACCATCGCTTGGCAAATTTTCCGGCGAGATATTCGGGAGCTTAGTTGAACTGATGGCTCGGTCTCTCAACGTCATCTTCTCGTGGCTCGGTGCGCCCGAGCAGCCACCAAGCTATGATTAGGGCGGCTCCTGCTCCGTATAAAATCATTGGGATAAATGTGTGTGACATCGGCTGACAACCCTTTTATTATTGAGTTTATGGCGTTTGGTTGAGGGGTATTTCTCCCTCTCTTTTATGTGTCTTAGGCAGCATTTAATTATTTATTGTTACTTTTATCATAAGGTTCTGAACAGCACTATCAGGGTTCCTCCTCATAGCTTTTATTCATTACCTTCGGTTGCCTAAATCAAGCGCCGGCTAAATACTTTGTGCCCCCCACTGGGCACCTCTCAGGTGCTTCCGGCCCTCCAGCACTGAATGACCTTTTTCCTGGGCTGACCTTCACATCAAGCGGTTCACGTCTAGAGGTGATTTCCGTCGCATTGTGCAAAATGAGAGTCGGGCGCCTGCATGGGAGCAGGCCGTGGGCTTTACATCGCCTTGTATTGATTGAAAAATCGGCTAGAATGTTGCCTTCCGTTTCAGCGCGTTGCCTTCCGTTGCTTTCTCGTTGGATGCAGATTGAGAAGCCGTTTTTTTGTGTCGGCTGACTCTGACGAGTGAACGGCAAGCTATTACCGATACCATTCCATCAAATGGTTCACTAAAGCGTTGATCCAACCGCTTTAATTCTATGAGATATTTATATGTGGCTGACTGCGAGGCAGGCCTAGCTGTTACACACGATGCAACGCACCCGGTAAATTAATTATGTCTTTAATAATCAGTGTCGCTCCGATTAGGGCCTTTAGTGTCAGGAATAGCGCTTCCGGTATGTGGGCCGTAAGTCCAAGAGCCGATAAAAGTCGAATTCAAAGCGATAACAAAATCGGGGTCCGGAATTGTCATTAGCTTTAGCTATCAAGTCATACTTGGCTGTGGCGGCTGGATGTTTTATTGGACTGTTGTGGTTGAGTTGGCGCGATAGTCAGTGAAATTGTAAGCGCCACCGTATCCTTCCATTTGCGCTGAAACTTCGCAAACCTTTTCAGGCTGCATTCGACAGCGCTTCAGAATAGAACAGGTGGCGTGCTTCTTTGATTTGACTCAAAGGAAGAGTCCTCTGTCACTGCTAAATCAGTGCAGCCCGCCAAAACTGATCGTGCCGTCTTTGTCAATACCCGATAGTGCTTGAGAAGCGTCGCGCGGCATCAACAGGCTGTCGGTCAGGTTGCTCATTGACATGAAGTGCGCATGAGCCAGAGCCAGCGCGCCGCTGCGGTGCAGTTCATGCAACGCATTAGCAGGCAGATCGGCGAAGCGTTTGGGGTCAATTACGCGCATGCCCTTCAGTGCGAACGGTTCACCTTGTTTGGGTTGTACGCGCAGCGCTTGCTCTTCGAGCAGCCCGGCTGCGTCAAGCTGGGCAACGAGTTTGAGTGTGCGCAGCTGATCACGCTGCAAGTGACTAAGAGATTCCTGAGCGCGTTGCAGGACAGGTGCCGGTCCACCTTGCTTATCGAACAGCGGTTCAGCGCCAGATTCGACAAAGTGAGGTGCTTCGGCGTCTATCATCATGGTAAAGCGGCGATTGCCGGATTCGCCCGGATTTTCAGCCGAGTCGGCAAACATGAACGGGTAACGACGCACATGCGCTGGAATGTAGCGAGATTGCCAAGCGCCGCTATCATCCACATAGGCATTCTTGTCTTTATCCACACCCAGCAAGGCCAGCGGCAGACTTTCCGTTTTACGCGCAAATACCAAAACATATTCGCGAGCAATATGACCGGCTTCGGCAGCCACCACGGGACTGACCATCAGCTTTGAGGCAAAGCTGTAATTATTCTTGGCATCAAAATGTAGATTTCGATGCGCATCGAGATTCAATGGAACTAGCTTCTGGAACATAACATCTTCCGATAACATGAGGTAAAAAGGGACCGTACCCTAAGGCACGGTCCCTTGCAAGCGGAACCGAGGTTCCTTGAAAATCTCAGTTTCGCTTAAGCGAAGATGAAGTTTTCGTTGGTCAAGTCAGCAGCACCGGTAATGCCAACCAGGTGGATGGCGAACGATTCATCTGCATTTGTAAGAACGATATCACCTGCAAAGGTAGTCGTGTCATACACAAAATCAGACAGTTGTGAAATACCATGTGCCGATACGTCCAATACTGAAACCTCTTGGATTGCAGAGCCAGTACCGTCGTCGAAACCAGTGATCTTCACAATGTTCTGATAGCCATCAGTGGCGTTACCTGCTCCGCCAACGGCGTCGGCGATAACGTAGGTAACGATGTTAAGGGCGCTAGCGCTTTCGTCGATCTCAACACCGTAGCCATTTAACTCAATGGTTATGTTACGGACAGTGATGACGCCAGTATCCAAGGTGAACGCAGCGACATCGCCCACATACTCAGAAAGGTCAATATTGCTGAGAATGTTGGTCTGTGCGCCAAGATTAACAGAATCCACTACGCCTGCACCATTGTCGCCACCGCCGGTGATAACCAGCGAGCGGGCGTAGACGAGGTTTACGTCACCAGGTGCAGGTGTCAAGTCGCCATTTTCGTCGAGCAATCCCAAGTTAACGGTGTAGATGTTGGCCTGATCAACATCCCCACCAAGATCCAGCTTAATGGTGCGGAAGTCTTGGGCTTCGAGCTCCACTGTTCGCGCGCCGGCAAGCGTTTCGTACTCAATATCGAGCACGTTGGTATTGGCCTGGCTTGCTGCAATGAACGTAAGCGTGTCGCCAGAAGTAGCGTCAGCATCTACCCAGACCTTCTCGTTGCCCTTCATGCCGGATACTTCGAAGTCGCGTGATGTTTCTTCGATGCGATATTGTGCAACACCGTTGAAGTTGGTCACGTCTACGGTGTCAAGCCCAGGCCCAAGCGCAGTAGTGAAGAACTCTACCGTTTCAAAAGCGGTAACGGTCGTGTTGTTGGTCACGGCAAGTGCACCTTCCAGTCCCAAGACGTCATCTTCGTTGGCAGTACCGGTCAGAGTGACGGTTTTGCTGGCAGCGTTAATGGCGCTAACCATGTCGCCCGTCAGGTCCAGATCGAGTGACCCAGCCAGATCGGCGCCGTTAACAACCAAGGCGTCGCGCAGGCCTGCTGCTGCGGTAGAGTTCGCTGCAGCAGAGATGTCTACAAAGAGGTCTTGCGTACCGGTCAGATTGAAGGTATTGACCAATGCAGCGTCAAGATCACCCACAACGTTGAATGTGTCGCGCGAACCAGCCGAGACAAGATTCAGCGTACGAATGCCGTCGGCGTCACCATCAAGATCACCGATGGTCAGGCCGCTAACGATCAGGCCTGCATCCAGACGTGCGGTGTTTTGCAGTGTAACGCCCAGGGTGCTGTCACCGCCGACGACGTCAGCGCTGTCAATGGCGATGTTACCAAAGAATTGGAAGCCGTTGCTGTTCGTGTCCAGCGTTTGGTTCTTGCCAGTGATGACCACATCAGCGTCACGAGCGACGTTGATGAGGTCGGTATTGGTGGCACCACCCAAGGTTGCGACATTGATTGCTGTTACGCCTTGCATGGATTCGAAATCATGCTCGGTGTCTGCAAAGCGCTCAACCTCGTAGGTTTGGAAGTTGGCGAATGCAGCGAAGGTGTTGTCGGCATCAGTACCATGGCTGCTGGCCACGGCAATGGTGTTGCTGCCTTCGCCGCCGTCTACGGATACGTTGCTGGCGTTTTCGATGGTCAGGTTCAGGCGGTCGTCGCCTGCGCCCAGATCCACGCTCATGGCGTAGTCGTCGTCACCTGATACGTCGGACTCGTAAATAGTGATGTTGTCTGCGCCATTACCGCCTTCATATGTGAACTGAACGGTGTCTTCAGCGTCATCCAGGTAGCGTGCAATGGAGTCCGCAGTCAGGACCACGCCGTAGGACAGGTCGCCCTCGAAGCCTTGGTTCAGAACTTCACGGACATCTGTCAGGCCATTTTCAACGCGACCATCCAGTGCGCCGGTACGGGCATCGCCTACGTATTCACCAATTGCCAGATCGCCGTTTGCGCCGATGCTGGTCAGGTTGATGGTTTCCAGATGGCGATCGCCTTCGCCGAAGTATTCACGCGATTCAAGTGCGCTAACCCAGCTGTCGCGGTCAACGGATACGTTGAACACTTCAACGCCGCCGTCTGCCATGGAGCCGATGTCAAGCTCACCGCCTTGCGAGGTGCGGCCCACTGCGTCCAGAACCACGTTGGTGGTGACTGGCACGTTATCTTCGATGGCTGCGCCAGCGGACATGTTCCACTGCAGATTGCCGTCGGAAGGAACAACGTTACCAACCCATGTGTAGCCTACGGGCTCGAAAGCTTCGCCTTCAGGGTCGACCAGAGTAATGGAGTTGTTGGGGTTCAGGGTAACCGTAACGTCGGCCAAGTCAGGGTTGGCTGCCAGAGCGGCTTGCAGATTTGCTGCGAACTCTGCATAGGTGGCGCCCAGGGCGTCTTCTGTTTGTACGGTGTATTCGGTGCCGCCCAGAGTGAAGACGATACCGTTGACGGGGAAGTTTTCCAGTTCGTCAGCACCGGGGGTGTTGTCGACCAGGGTCAGGGTCAGGCTGGAGTCGCCCGAAGTGCTGCGATCTTCGGCCAGTTGAGCTGGGTCGAAGTACACGTAAAAGCTTGCGCCGTCGTTGCTGTTTGATTCTGGATCGGTTTGACGCATGCCGAAGGTCAACTCTTCGGGAAGTTGACGGATGTCTTCGATTTGCAGGTCGGCCCGGCTGTTGTTGCTCCAGTATTCTTCAACGCCAGCGTGCAGTTCAGCGTCGATGTGCGAGAAGTTTACGATGTCGCGGTTGCCGTATTGTGCACGAACATTGATGACTTCAACGTTGGATACTGTGGCCGAAATGGCAGGAGCGCTAAACAGGTTATCCACGCCCTGGGAGTTGGTCAGGACAACGTTCAGCGTGTCGTGGCCTGCGCCGCCGTCGATGGTGTCGCCGGTTTCAAAGGTGTTGACCAGTTCGCCGTTTTGGTTCTGTGCCACAGGGCCGCTGATGGTGTCATCAGCGGAAGAACCTACGATATTGTCGATGCCGACTGTCAGTGTCAGGTTTTCTGGGTCGACTTCTTCGAAGTCTGCACCAGGGCGGCCTTCATAGTAGCCGTATTGATAGTAGTGGCTGGTCAGTGCTTCTTGCTGAGCTTCAGTCAGATCGGTAGGGTCTTCAATATCGAAGGCTGCTTGCAGATCTGGGTTGGCGGCAGCATAGGCTTCCAGCCCTTCTTCGGTGATGGTCAGGCCTTGCGAAGGCGAACGGCCCTCGAATTGACCGTACTGCACAAAGTGTGCGAAAGCGCCGTCGGCGCCTATGCCCGCTTCGATCAGGTCGGCGTTGTTGTCCAGGTAGTAGGCAACGTCGAAATAGGGGGCCGGGTTGCGCGAGGCGTTACCCAGAAGAGCTTCGTTGGCGCCATATTGCAGGTAGTGCTGTTCGGCAGTGTCTACTGTATAGCCAGCAGCCATTACGTCGGGGTTTTTCTGCAGGTAGGCGACGGCGTTAAAGTACGGATTAGCCATTATCTGTAAGTCCTATGGTTTGTTACGGGTTACACCCATCGATGGATGTTATCTGGTGTCAGAATTTATGTTGACGCGCGTCATTTATTCTGACGTCCAGTAACATCAGCGCAGCTTAAACAACTTGTAATCCCTTGTCAATTAATGAAGACTAAAGGTTCCTGAATGTTATGTAACTGCAACATTATCTCAGGTGCTGGCAAATCGGCCTTGACGGGGGCGCCGTACTATAATCGGCCTTTCCCAATTTTCACTGTTTCTTTATGGCTGCAAGCCCCTTAGCACCGTCGTCGCGTATTCCGCTATGGCAACATCGCCAGTTGATTGCCACCCTGGCCTGGCGCGATGTGCTGGGCCGTTACCGCGGTTCGGCGGGCGGCCTGGTGTGGTCACTGGTTACGCCCATACTGATGCTGGCGGTCTACACCATTGTGTTCAGCGGCATTTTTCGCGCCCGCTGGTCGCAGGGCGGCGGGGCGGCCGATCCGGTGGATTACGCTTTACAACTGTTTGTGGGCTTGGTCATACACGCGCTGGCGGCGGAATGCCTGATGCGCGCGCCCACGCTGATGATTACCAACGTAAGCTATGTGAAGCGGGTGGTGTTTCCGCTGGAAGCCTTGCCCGTTATCAATCTGTTTGCGGCGGTATTCCACTTTGTGCTGAGCCTGGTGGTGCTGCTTACCTTCTATTTGGCCGTGCACCGGTCCATGCACCTTACTGTGTTGTGGCTGCCGCTTATTATTCTGCCCTATGCCATTTTGCTGGCGGGCGTCAGCTGGCTGCTGGCCGGCCTGGGAGTGTATTTGCGCGATATTTCTCAGGTTACGGGGCTGCTGATCACCATACTTATGTTTCTGTCGCCTATTTTTTATCCCGCTTCGGCGCTGCCCGACGAGTTCCAGACTATCTTTCAGTTCAATCCACTCACCCTGATCATAGAGCAGTCGCGGGCGGTGATCATAGATGGCAAGATGCCCGACTTTATGGCCCTCTCTATATATACAGTGGTGGCGCTGGTGTTGGCGGCTGTGGGTTACCGTGCTTTCCAGGTGATGAAGAAGGGGTTTGCCGATGTCCTCTGAAATTGCCATAGAAGTTCGCAATGTGGGCAAAACTTTCCGCCTGTACAAGCGCCCGCAAGATCGCCTGCTGCAGTATTTCTTCCGGGGCCGCAAGTATTTCCGTGAATTCCACGCCTTGTCCGACATCAGCTTTACGGTGAACCGGGGCGAAACGGTGGGCATTATCGGGCGCAATGGCTCGGGCAAGTCCACTTTGTTGCAGCTGGTGTGCGGCACGCTTACGCCCACGCTGGGCCAGGTCACCGTGCATGGCCGTATTGCGGCGCTGCTGGAATTGGGCGCGGGCTTCAACCCCGAATTCACCGGGCGCGAGAACGTTTACCTGAATGCCGCCATACTGGGCCTTAGCCGTCAGCAGATAGACGAGCGCCTGCAAGACATTTTTGCCTTTGCCGAAATCGGCGATTTTGTTGATCAGCCGGTTAAAACGTATTCCTCGGGCATGTATGTGCGCCTGGCCTTTGCCGTGATTGCGCACGTCGATGCCGATATCCTGATCATAGACGAGGCGCTGGCGGTGGGCGATGCCCTGTTCACGCAAAAGTGCATGCGGTTTTTGCGGCGCTTCCGTGAAACCGGCACCATCTTGTTTGTAAGCCACGATAGCTCGGCGGTAACCAATTTGTGCCAGCGCGCCATCTGGCTGCGCGAAGGCCATGTGGTGGAGCAGGGCGCGGCCAAGGAAGTGTGCGAATCGTATCTGGCTTCGTTGTTTGAAAGTACGAATAAGTCGGGGTCGTCGGAAAAAAGCCAGGCAACGCTGGCCGAGCCCGAAGAGTGGGTGGACCAGCGCAGCAACTTCATCAATCACAGCAATTTGCGCAACGATCTGGAAATTTTCCGCTTCGACCCTGAAAAAGCCGGCTTTGGCCAGGGCCATGCCACCATCAGCGATGTGTATCTGGCCGATGCCGACGGCAGGCATATGGCCTGGGCGGTGGGCGGCGAGGTCACCACGCTGCGCATGCGCATTACGGCTCACCAAGACCTGGAACGCCCCATTGCTGGCTTCTACATCAAGGATAGACTGGGCCAGACCCTGTTTGGCGACAATACCTATTTAAGCTATGCCGACCAGCCCGTGCGGCTGCAGGCCGGCCAGACGCTGGTGGCCACTTTCCGTTTTCCCATGCCGCTGCTGCCGGTGGGCGACTATTCCATTGCGGTGGCGGTGGCCGACGGCACGCAGGCCGAGCACGTGCAGCACCACTGGATACACGACGCCGTGTTGTTCCGCTCGCACTGCACGGCCACGGCTACGGGGCTGGTGGGCATACCCATGCTGGATATCGCCCTGGCGGTGGAGCAGGACGTTGCCGCCTAAGCGCGGCGGAATAGGCCTATGACAGCATCCGCTTCCCGCTACGATTATCAGTTCGACCCGCAGGGCGATGGCACGGCGGCCCGGGTGTGCCGCCTGGCCGGCCAGAATGGCGGCCAGGTGCTGGAGCTCGGTTGCGCGGCCGGCGCCATGTCGGCGGTGCTGGCGGGGCATTATGGCTGCCAGGTGACCGGCGTGGAATACGAGGCGCCCGCGGCCGAGCAGGCGCGCCGCTACTGCCGGCGCGTGGTGCAGGCCAATCTTGACGACCCCGGCTGGGCCGATGCCCTGGAGCCGGAGCGCTTTGACACGATTGTTGCGGCCGACGTGCTGGAGCATTTGCGCGACCCGCTGGGCTGTTTGCGCCGCGCGCGTGGGCTGCTGAACCCCAACGGGCAACTGGTGGTGTCGGTACCCAATATTGCCCATGGCGGGGTGCTGGCCGCCTTGCTGGCCAATGATTTTCCTTACCGTGAGACCGGTCTGCTGGACCGCACGCATATTCATTTTTTCACTTCGCTGACGCTGGGCCGCATGCTGGTGCAGGCGGGCTTTCAGGTCGATAGCTGCGAAACGGTGGATACCGGCCCCTGGCACCCCGAGTTCAGTGATTACTGGAACAAGCTGCCCGACGCCGTGCGCAACTGGCTGGCGGCCAATCCCGCCGGGCAGGCTTACCAGGTTGTGATGCTGGCCAGGCCGGTTGACCAACCGCCTGAATATAGCGATGGCGCCCAGGCGGCCATGCCCGATTGGCTAGCGGCGCTGCCGGGCCAACCCGACTCCGCCGCGCAGCTGGACCAGCTGCGCCAGGCCCATGATGCGCAGGCAGCGGAACTGGCGGCCGCCCGTGCCGAAAGCGAGCAGGCTCGCAGCCAGTTGCAGGCCGTTACGGCTTCGCGCAGTTGGCGCCTGACGGCGGGCTTGCGCCGGCTGGCCAATAGTTTAAAGTCCCGACCATGACGACACCGACCCCATCCACACCGCGCGTAAGCGTGGTGATCCCTTCGTACAACCACGAGCGCTATCTGCAAGACACCATGGATAGCGTGCTGAGCCAGCAGGGCGTCGACCTGGAACTGGTCATTATCGATGACGGTTCGCGTGATGGTTCGTGGCAGTTGATTCAGGAAGCCGCCAGCCGCGACAGCCGGGTGCGCCCATATGCCCAGGCCAATCAGGGCGCGCACGCCGCCATCAATGCGGGCCTGCGCGCCTGTCGGGGCGAGTTCCTGGCCATACTGAATTCCGACGACCGCTATCAGCCCGGTCGCCTGGCCACGCTGGTGGCGCTGGCGCAGGCGGGGCCGGGGCTGGACTTCATTGCCACCGGCCTGCGTCTGATCAACGATGCCTCGCAGCCCGTGATTCAGGCGCCGTGGCTGGACGAATACCAGCGCATGCGCGATACGGCCCGCGAACAGGGGCTGTGGGCCGCGTTGCTGGAACGCAATTTCACGGTGTCCACGTCCAATTTCTTCATGCGCCGTTCGCTGTATGAGGCGCTGGGCCCCATACGCCCCTTGCGCTACAACATGGACTGGGACTACGCGCTGCGGGCCTATCTGCAGGCGCCCGAACGCTTTGCCTGGCGCGATGACCTGGTGCTGCTGGATTACCGGCTGCATGGCAGCAACACCATACTGGGCGGCCTGCCGGTTTCGGCCATAGAGGCCAATCATTTGCTGTACCGCAGCCTGAAGCAGCGCTACGGCGTGCCTGGGTCGGCGCTGGCCAGCCTGCGCCGCCACTATCGTTTGATACGGCTGCAGCAGGTCAGTAAAGTGGCGCAGGAACGCGACACCCGCTGGGAGGCCGAGTTGCAGAAGGCGCATGCCGGCTGGGCGGCCACGCGTGACGAAAACGATCAGGTGCACGCCCGGCTAGGCGATACGCTGACGGAATTGGGCGTGGCGCGCACCGGTTGGGGCGAGGCGCGCAAGGATTTGGGCGAAACGCGCCAGGAGCTGGGCCTGGTGCGCCATGAATTGGCGCAGGTACTGGCTTCGCGCAGTTATCGGATTGGCCGCAAGGTGACGGCACCGGTGCGCTGGTTGAAGGCGCGACTGCGCAAGGATGAGCCTGCGGTTGCGTCGTCGCTCGCGTCCTCGGCTTCGGGCGCGGTGCCTTCGGAAGCCCTGGTGCAGGGCGCAGCCGCCGCGGCTGCCGGGCACCCGGCTCCGGCCTACCAGCCACTGGCTCTGCCCGACGTGGTCGATATGCCTGCCGCCGAGCGGCCACGCGTGGCGGCGCACCTGCATGTGCATCATCTGGACCTGCTGGACGAATTGCTGGATGCCGTGGGGAATTTGCCCACGCCTTTCGACCTGTTCGTGACCACCACCAATTCGCTGGACACCGTGCAGCCGCAGGTGCTGGCACGCTTTCCGGGGGCGCAGGTTTGGCAGCCCGCCAACCAGGGCAAGGATGTGGGGCCGTTCGTGGATGCGCTGAACCGCCACAGGCTGGACCAGTACGATCTGGTACTTAAGCTGCATGGCAAGAAAAGCCAGAACCACCCCAATTACCTGGCCGCCGTGCGCGGCCTGTTCGGCAAGGATATCCGCGACGGCGACGACTGGCGGCGCAAGCTGATTGCACCCCTGGCGGGCAGCCCGCGGCGTGTGGCGCAAATCTACCAGGCCTTTGCCAACGATGCGCAACTGGGCATGGCGGGCGCGGCGCGCTTTATCTGCAAGGCGCCCGATGCCGATCCGGACGCCTATGCCGCGTTGTGCGAGCGGCTGGGGGTGTCGGACCAGATACTGTTCTTTGGCGGCACCATGTTCTGGATACGCGGCGCGGCACTGGCTCCGTTCCTGGGTGCCGGCCTGACGCTGGATGATTTCGATGACCGCCACGCCGCCAGTGTGGAAGGCACGCTGGAGCATGGCTGCGAGCGGGTCTTTGGCGCACTGGCGGCCAAGGCGGGCGGCCGGCTGGGCGGTTTGGACGACCTGCAGGCCTGATCTACAATGCAAGCCCATACGGGGGATACCCGGGTACCACGGTATTTATGAACTATTTCCAGACCCCCATCTTCATTATTGCGTTCAATCGGCTTGAGCCCCTGCAGCAGTTGCTGGCCTGGCTGGAGCGCGCCGGGTATGGAAACATCCATATCATCAACAACGCCTCGACCTACCCGCCCTTGTTGAACTACCTGGCGACCAGCCCGCACCATGTACACAATATGGACCAGAATTATGGTCATCTGGTCTTGTGGGATTCGGGCTGTTTCGATGATGTCATCAATCACCAGGACTACGTGCTGAGCGACTGCGACGTCGTGCCCGACGAGGCCTGTCCGGCCGATGTGGTGGAGCGCCTGGCCCGCATACGCGAGCGTTACCCCAATTTCACCAAGGTGGGGCTGTCTTTGCGCATAGACGACCTGCCCGATCATTACCAGCTGAAGCCCAAGGTGCTGGAATGGGAGGCGCCGTTCTGGGAGCACGTGCTGGAAGACGGCGCCCTGTACGAAGCGGCGGTGGACACCACGTTTGCCTATTACCGGCCCGGCATTGCGCCCAAGGACCCGCGCTGGTGGCGTTCGCTGCGCACGGCCGCGCCCATGACGGCGCGCCACCTGCCCTGGTATGCCGACACCACCCGGCCCACGGAAGAGGACATCTACTATCAAACCCATTTGAAGGAGATGTCGTCCCAATGGAGCACCACCGACCCGGTGCTGCTCAAGGAACAGAACATCAAGCTGCAGACCGAGGTGCATGCCTTGCGCCGCGAAGTGGCCTTGCTGCGCCAAGGCGCCTGGGCGCACTGGCGTAGCGGCGTACGGCGCCGTATCATCGAATGGCTGGATCGCCTGGGCATAGGGGCCCTGTTGCGCCGGCTGCGTAGATGATGGCGTCGGCACCAGTTATCAATAATTTTCAAAACATTGCGAGAGCATCACACTGCCCATGAAATATTTCTTCACTTCCATCAATAATGCCTACATTCCCAAAGCGATTACCCTGGCGGAATCCTTGCGGCGTGTTTATGGGGAAGAGGCTCATGTAACGTGCATGTTGTCTGATGCCGTGCGCGAGGACATAGACTATTCGGCCTTCGACGAGATACTGACCATAGAAGACCTGGACCTGCCCGTGCCATCGCTGGAAGCCTGGATCTTCAAGCATTCGGTGGTTGAGCTGTGCACGGCGGTCAAGCCCTGGGCCTTCAAGAAGATTTTCCAGCGCCACAATGCCGAAACCGTCTTGTACATGGATCCGGACACCGTCGCGTATTCGCCGCTGGACGAAATCTATGAAACGCTGCCCCAGCAGCCGGTTATTCTTACGCCCCACGTCAGTGTGCCGGCACAAGACGAAGACGACCTGCTGGACGGCGAAATGCTGGGTTGCCTGCGCCACGGCGTGTTCAACCTGGGTTTCCTGGCTCTGGCCAACCACGGTGAAGGCATAAGCTTTCTGGACTGGTGGGCGCAGCGCTGCCTGGACTGGTGCTACGACGACGGCCCCAAAGGTTTGTTCACTGACCAGCGCTGGGTCGATCTGGCACCCTGTTTCTTCCCCACGCTGCATGTGTTGCGCCACCCCGGCTACAACATGGCCACCTGGAATCTGTACTATCGCACGCTCAGCCGCGCGGCCGACGGCACCATTAATGTGAACGGCAATCTGCCGCTGCGCTTCTTCCACTTCTCGGGTTTCGACCTGGGCACGCACGAGCTTATGCTGCGCAAGCATGCGCCCGATGACGCCTTGCTGCACGAAATGAGCGATTGGTATGTGAACGAGCAAAAGCGCCACGAACAAGAGCGTCTGGGTCGACGCCCCGGCCACTTTGATTTTTATTCCGATGGCCAGCCCATCGTGAAGGACTGGCGTTTCGTCTATCGCGCCGAAGCCGATCTGCCCAAGCGCTTTCCCAAGCCTTACAGCGAACCCGGTTTCCGGGAATGGATGGAGCGCCATAACAAGGCGGCGGCCCCCCAGCCTGAAGGTGCTGCGGCCCCTGCAGCGGCCGGCACGGGCCTGGCCGGCGCAGTAGTGGCGCAAATCAAGAAGCATCCCAGGCTGGTGCTGTGGCTGAACCAGAATATTCCGGCCAGCGTGCGCGCACGCATCAAACGCCGGCTATGACAGCCTTGCTTACCGGGGCCCGTTGCTGGGCTCTTGTTTTTCCTGCAGGGTAATGACCCGGCCCAGATAGGTCTGCGAAATGCTGTCGAACCCGGCGTCGTCGAGTGTGCCGGCGGCGCTGGCCAGCGACAGGCGGGCCAGCAGGTATTCCAGCCGTGCCCGGACCAGGTCAAAGCGTGCGCGATACAAGGTATCCTGGGCACGCAGCACATCCAGATTGCTTAGTACGCCGGCACGAAAGCTTTGCTCGGTGGCGTGCAACGCCTGTTGTCCGGACTCGACCGCCGCCTCGAAAGCCCTGATGCGCTCGGCACCGCCCAGCACATTGGTGTACTGGCGCATGACTTCCGCCTGGGTTCTTTCCAGCGTGGCGGTCAGTTCGTGCTGCAGGCGCTTCTGGTCGGCGCGCGTGCGCGACACATTGGCGGTGTTGTAGCCACCCGTGAAAATCGGAATATTGGCCTGCAGGCCGGCCATAAAGGTATTGCTGCGCTGGCTCAGGGTCGACAAGTTCTCGCTGTCGGCCTTGCTCACGCTTACGATCAGATCCAGTGTGGGAAGGTAGCGGCTGGTGGCCTGGTCGACTTCTGTTTCAGCCACGGCTACGGCCTGGCGCGCGGCGCGTACTTCGGCGTTGTTCGTGCGTGCCAGTTCCAGCCATTGGGCCAGGCCGGCAGGTTGCAGCCCCGTCAGGGGGAAATGTTCGGCTTGCAGGGCCGACAGGCGTGCGACCGGCCCGCCCAGCATGGCGGCCAGTTCGCGTTCGGCCACTTGCAGCTGGTCGGCCGCATCTATCATGTCGGCGCGGGCCACGGCCAGACGTGCCTGGGTTTCCTGAACGGCAGTGACGGTGCCTTCGAATTGCTTCAAATGCGCTTCAAGCGCGGTCGCACGTGCTTCCAGCACCTCGACCAGCGAGCGCTGCAGGCCCAGATTGTCGTGCGCCAGCAACACATTCAGGTAAACCTCTGTTAGCCGCAGGGCGGTGGCCTGACGCCGGGCGGCAAAAATGGCCGTACCTTCGTTGGCCAGGGCGATGCCGCGCTGATAGCCCGCATAGCGGCCAAAATTCACAATAGGCTGCTGCAGCTGTATATAAGCGTTGGTGGACGTGTAGCTGAGTTCAGACGAATTGGACTGGCCCAGGGCATTGAAACTGACGGCATCGCCCTTGACCTGGCTGCGCGAATAGCCGGCCTGTATCTGCGGCAGCAGCCCGGCGCGGCCCATGGCCTCTTCGGTTTGCGCGGCGGCCTGTTCGCTGATGGCGGCCTGATAGTTGTGATCGTATTCCAGCGCCCGGCGCCAGGCCCGCGACAAATCGACCACACCCGTTATGGCGCCATTGGCCTGACCACGCAGGCCGTTGATATAGCTGGGCTGGGGCTCGGATGGCTGCGCCTGGGCGGTGGCTGTGCCCAGGGCCAGAGCGCAAGCCAGCACGCCGTTCAACAGGCGTTGCAGCAGGGGTCTTTGCAAGACAAGAGCCTGGACGGATGGCGGCATTGCGGAAGATTCGATCTTGGGTAAAACCGCTATTCTAACAATTTGACACGGCCTGCTGGGGCGCATGGCTGCGCGGCACCAGACTTGCCTATAATACACAGCACCTGTTACAACCCCCACCATCATTCGGTTTGGAACAATTGTCTTTCATGGCCCAAGCAATCTATGCGTTCCATTAGCAATCGACGCTACACCAAAGTTCACGAACAGGTTCTGCTGTCGCATACTTTTTCCTTGCTGATGGGCTGGTTGCTGACCGTGGCGCTGCCTTCGCTGGCGTATTGGGGCCTGGACGACTTCGCCAAGCCAGACCAGGGCCGCTTTTGGGGCATGGTTACATCCAGTGTGGCGCTGGCGCTGGCGCACTTCACCGTGCACAGGCTGATGTCTTCTTACCCGGGCGGGCGCAGCATAGGCATGGTCATACCCAATGTAGTCATCATCTACCTGCTGTCGGCCATAGTTCCCTTGTCGCTGCACATAGGCGTTTCGCGTTATATATTGGTGATCAGCGGGCTGGCGGCCCTGCTCTGGTTCCAGCTGCAATACATGGTAACCGAGAGATTCCGCCGCCCCAAGCTGGCCATCGTTCCCAGCGGCCAGGCGCTGGACTTGCTGGGTTTGCCCGACATCGACGGGCGCGAGCTGGAAGCGCCCGACCTGAAAGACAAACGCTACGACGGCGTGGTGGCCGACTTTGAATCCCTCAGCCAGGAATGGGAACGTTTCCTGGCGCGCTGCGCGCTGGACTGCATTCCTGTTTATAACGCCAGAACAGTATACGAATCGGTCACCGGCCGGGTGCGCATCAACCGCATGTCTGAAAACGACCTGGGTTCCCTGCTGCCGTCGCCGGTGTACAGCCGCTTCAAGGCCTTGCTGGACAGCGTGCTGATATTGTTGACCGCGCCCATCAGCCTGCCCCTGGTACTGTTCACCGCCTTGTGCATCAAGCTGGAAAGCCCGGGGCCCGCGCTATACGTGCAGGAACGCATGGGCCTGGGCAACAAGCCCTTCAAAATGTACAAGCTGCGCAGCATGCGTCACGAGCCGGGTTCCTGTGCGCTGTTCGCCTCGGAAGACGACGACCGGGTCACGCGGGTGGGACGCATCATACGCAAATACCGCATAGACGAATTGCCGCAATTCCTTAATATTCTGAAGGGCGAAATGAGTCTGATAGGTCCGCGTCCCGAGCAGCCCGACTTCGTCGAGGATTTCGACCGGTCATTGCCTTTTTACATCTATCGCCATGTGGTCAAGCCCGGCATCACAGGCTGGGCCCAGGTGCGCCAGGGCTATGCGGCCGATGTCGATTCCACCCGTGAAAAAATCGAGCACGATTTCTATTACATCAAGCATTGCTCGTTGTTCCTGGATGGGTTCATCATGCTGCTGACCGTGAAGACCATGTTTACCGGCTTCGGCGCGCGCTAAACCCTGCTCCACCTTGTAATGATCAGGGTATATACTGGCTTTATGTGACAATATGTGTACTATATTATTAAAAGAAACTAAAAGACACGGTGCCTACATACGATTGTTTTGATGTATAGCGATATTTTCCAGGAAGACAGCCATGCCTCATGTTCAGATGCATCCCGTCTCTGCTTATACAGAATTCAAAGATGCCATGCGTACGCAACTTCTGCGTCTAGCGCTACACTTCCTGGCTGGCATGGCGCTGGCCATCTTCCTGCTGCCCGAAGGTGCCGGCATCGTGCTGGCAAGCGCCGTGGCCGTAGCCAGCGCCAGAACCTTCTACGACTACCTGAACCGCAGCATCAATATGCCCGCCTGTCTGTGCTTGCTACTGGGCGCTATGGCCGTCGTTATGGCTACGAATCCCATGCCTTAGACTCGTTCAGTCGGCTTGGTCACGCAGTGGCTGGGTTGACGGTAATATTTACGCGTAATCTTACGTAAAAACGATACAATTCCGGGCCGGTGTAACGCACCCATAGCCTAATCCTGTTTCCGGAGTCCGTCGTTCATGCGCAGCCCCAATACGGTGTATCTGTCCAGATTGGATCATTTGCGTTTCTACGCCGCGGCCCTAGTTCTGGTGTATCACTATTTTCACCGATTCGTGGGCAACGTTGCCTACAACAATCCGCTGGCCAGCCTGATCAATGAAGGGCATGTGGGCATAGGCCTGTTCATGGTGCTCAGTGGCTTTATCTTCTCGGTGATTGCACAGGGCAAGGTCATCCATTATGGGTGGTTCATATTCAATCGGTTCATCCGCATCTATCCCTTGTATGTGTTTGCCGTGTTCCTGGCGGTTTCACTCATGGTCTACAACCAGGGCCAGGTTCATCGCGGCGTGTTCGACATTCTGGGCTGGCTGCTGGCCTTTCGCCCGCCCACCATTGTGGAAGTGCCTTACTTCCCGCATCTGTGGACCATACCGGTAGAGTTCTCCTTTTATCTACTGTTCCCCTTTCTGCATCGGTTCTTCACTGAACGTGGGGTACGCTATTTCCTGGGTCTGCTCGCGCTGCTGCTGGTGTTGCGCATAGGCGTCTACCTGGAATATGGCACGGTGCGCTTTCTGGCCTACGAGACGGTGTTCGGCCGGCTGGACCAGTTCCTGATCGGCTATCTGTGTGGCTGGCTGTACGCCGAGGGCAGGTGGAGCAAGGCGCTGGGCTTTCCCCTGGCGTTGCCCATTGCCTTTGGCGTGCTGCTGCTTACGGTGCAGTGGTTGAACCAGCGTGGAGGTTCCCTGAACATGGATGCCTGGTGGTGGACGATATGGCCGTTGGTTGAAGGCCTGGCCTGGGCCTTCCTGGTGCTGGCCTACATGCACTTTCGCATTCCGATTCCCAAGCGGGTGGATCGCGTGCTTTCAAGGCTAGGTGAATACAGCTTCTCCATCTATATCGTGCACATGTTCGTGGTGATAGTTGCCAGCAAGCACATTGGCCTGCTGGGTCTGAGCAGCAATATCGCCGTGGACGCCACCCTGAGCGCGCTGCTGACGGCACTGCCCCTGACGCTGCTGATTTCCGCACTGACGTATGCTGTCATCGAGAAGCCGTTTCTTGCCTACCGCAGGGTGTATGCCGCCAAGCAGGGCTGAGGGGCGGGCGGGTCAGCTTGATACGTCCGTCAAAACGCCCACATGACATTCACCCTTGCGCCGTGATCCTGGCGCCCCGATGCATAGTGCCCGGCATAGACAAGGCCCAGCCGTCCGCCTTTGCCGATGTCGGCCTCTATCCCCAGCTTCAGCGACCAGGCCTGGCGTGCCAGGGACTGGCCTTCAGAGGTGAACAGTCTTTGCCGGTTGCTGTCGCGAAAGCGCTGCTGGCTATAGGCGCGCACATCGCCGCTGGCATGATGCCAGGCCAGTTCTCCCTCCACACGCGCTTGTCCTGATGGGGTTTCCAGCGTACGCAATGCTTTCAGGCCCAGGGTGGAAAAAATAACGGCATGGCTGGCCGGCTCCACGGTCAGGGCCGCCATGCCGCCTTGTTCGCCATAGCCTGGCGTTTGATGGCGTGCCCACGCAAGCCGTGCGAAAGGGGCCAGTTGAGTCCGGGACTGCCCGGCGTAGCGTTTCAGCTGCTGCTTGCCCAGCCATAGAAAGGGCGCCGTGATTTCAGCGAAGGCCTGCAGGGTTTTGCCGCGATAGCGGCCTGTCAGGGTATCGTGCAGGCCGGGCAGTGCCAGGCTGCGGCGGCTGTTGATGTTGTGCCAGGTGTGCGCCATGCCCAGCACCCATTGCAGACCGCCCCAGTTGTGCGCCAGGCCCAGGCCCGCATGCTGGCTGTCTACAGAGGCATGGGTCTGATGCTCCGCGCGCCACATGCGGCTTTGCTGGGCGCCCAAGTAGCCGCTGACGCTCAGTGCATCGCTGATGGCGTGGCTGCCGCCCAGCACCAGGCCGCCCGTGTCGCGAGTGTCGCCCGGTGTGCCGTGCTGCGCGTTGCGGTGGGCCGAGGCGTACCAGGACTGGTGCCACGCGCTTGATGTTCCGGCCGCCTCGCCGGCCGCGGCGCCCGTGTGCAGCAGCGCGGCTTCGCGGATGTAGCGGCTGTCTTCCAGCAGGCGCGAGGCGATGGATGCGGCCCAGTTGCCCGAGAGCTGATTCAGCGCCTTGCGTGCGGTGGGCTGGTCCATGACGATGATTGTGTCGTGCAGGGTGGGGGGCTTGGGTTCGCTGACGACTTGTTCGGGTTCAGGTTCGGGAGCAGGTACTGGTTCCGGCTCTGGTTCAGATTCGTCAGGAGGTTGGGGCTCAGGTTGCGGTTCAGGATCGACAACCGGATCGGGCGTAGGCTCCGGCGTAGGTTCGGGAGCGGGAGCAGGTTCAGGAGTCGGTTGGGGATCTGGCTTGGGATCTGGCTTGGGGTCGGGTTTCGGATCAGGCGGCGGCGGTGGAGGCGGTGGTGGTGGCGGGTCGTCGTCTTCTTCGTCCACGACCTCGCCGACCTCATCTTCGGTGGGCGTTTCGCCGACGTCGTCCAGCGGGGTGTCGTTGCGCACCAGGCTCAGGTAAACGTGCTGGTCGTCGTAGCTCAGTTCGGGGTCAAGAAAGGGCAGGTTGGCCGTGGCGCCATCAAAGCGGGCGCCGTCCAGACCCTGTTCGGCCCGTACTATGGTGTAGCGGGTGTGGGGCTGCCAGTCGCCGGCTTGCGCCAGTGTCAGAACCTGCCCGGCCAGGGCTATGGTGTCGATCACCTGGATTTTGTCGGCCCGGCCGTCGGCATGGGCATGCACTTCCAGCGTGGCACCGGCCTGTAGCTCCAGCTGGCGTATCACCATCGTGCCCGGATCGGCCTGCATGCCGGGAGCCAGCGTGGCGCCATTCTGCACGGTGGCGACATCGACCGCCCCTGTGCCTTCCAGGCGCGCGGCGGGCCTGACCTGTATGGGGCCGGCAAAGAAGCCGCCTATGACCAGGCTGCCTTCCTGTATTACGGCCAGTGAGGGCTGAGTGACGTAGCCCGGCAGATGCAGGGTGCCCGCGCCGACTTTGTTTATAGGCACCGAGCCCAGCACGGTGCCTATCTGGCTGGCGCTGCCGTGGTCCACCCGCCAGGTAACGGTGGTGTCAGGCTCGCCGCCGGGCTGCAGCTGCATGACGTTGTACAAGGCGGCGTCTGGCGCGTAGTTCAGCGTGGTGCCGGCGTACATGTTCAGCGTGGCGTAGGTGGCGCCCAGGGCACTGTCGCCCTGCACCGTCAGGGTGCCCTCGTGCAGGGCGGTATTGCCTTTGTAGCGGTTCTGGCCCGACAGCATCAGTGTGCCGGTTCCATACTTGGCCAGGCCTTGCGTGGAAGCGCCCAGGTTGGAAACCGGCCCCGACAAATGCAGCGTTGCGGTGCCGTCGGTGTGAATAAGGGCTGGCTTGTCTATGTGGAATTCGCGCCCCGATTCGAAACTGCCCGACACATAAAGACCATCGTCAGTAAAGACAAAAGGCGCATCGGGCAAGCCCAGTTGCGCCTCGTGCTCTATCCAGTGCGGGTCGGCCAGCGCCGGCCTGCCCAGTGCAAACAACAAGGTGGTCAGCATGATGGCTCGCTGCCCGTAACATACCTGCAAAGACAACAGCAATACGTGTGAATACGTCATAGTGTTCTCCGATAGTCAAATATGCCACTGCCGTGACGAGCGCAGTATGAGGCCAGGGGCATATTGCAAACATGCTTCAAATCATGTTTTTGGAGATATCCTGGATCTACCATGGACATTTGTATCCATGCCCTTGTGCTACGATCGTTCACGACCGTATCCACCGATTCAACCAAACAGTACAGGCACGCAATGACTTGTTATGCACTGGGCGATCTGACGCCCGACATTCACGATTCCGCCTATGTGGCGAAAGAAGCCACGATCATCGGGCAGGCTGTGATGAGCAAGGGCTCCAGCATCTGGCCGGGCGCTGTGATCCGGGCCGACAACGAGCCCATCGTGGTGGGCGAGGGCTCCAACGTGCAGGAAGGCGCGGTGCTGCACGTGGATCCGGGCTGTCCGCTGAACATAGGCCGGAATGTCACCGTGGGCCATCAGGCCATGCTGCACGGCTGCACCATAGAAGACGGTGTTTTGATCGGCATACAGACCGTGGTGATGAACAATGCGGTAATAGGCAAGGACAGCCTGGTGGGCGCCGGCGCCATTGTCACCGAAGGCAAGGTCTTTCCGGAGCGCTCATTGATTCTGGGCGCACCTGCCAAGCTCGTGCGCACCCTGACCGACGAGCAGGTCGTCGATTTGCACAAGGGGGCCGCCAACTATCAGGCCCGTGCGGTTCGCTACAAGCAGGATCTGAAGGCGCTGTAAATCGTGGTGGCCTAGGTCAGGTTGTTGCGCAGCCAGGTTTCGCCTTCCACAGCCAGGTCCATCAGGCGTTTGATGATCAGCGCGTCGGGCTGGCCATGTTCGCGCATGGCATCGGCAAAGGCTTCCATGCTGTCAGTGGTGGGGAGCCAGTCGTTTTCAGGCTGAAGTTCCAGACCGTTTGTGTGTTTTACGTTGCCGTTGGGCAATATGTACCAATTATTCATGCGGCAATGGTAATTCATTTATGATGATCACCCATTGCCCTCGCGGCCAATTTGTTGCTGGAGTTTGATGATGAGTGGGGTCAGTCCCGCAACGGTTTCCGCTGCAGCCTACGGTGCTACACGCCCCGTGGCGGGTATCGTTGTTCTGGTTTTGTCTACATGGGCTCTGTCGGGGCTCGATGCCAGCGGCAAGTTTGTTCAGGGCGTCGGCGTGCCGCTGCTGATGCTGTGCTGGGTACGTTACGTTTTTCATCTGGTGCTGGTCATGGCGCTGGTGATGCCTACGCGCGGCGTGTCGGTGCTGCGCTCGGCCAGGCCCGGGGCCCAGATCGCGCGCGGCGCCATCATGCTGCTGGCCACCATGTCCAGCTTTACCACCCTGCATTACTTGCCGCAGGCCGAAACCACAGCCATTAACTTTCTGGCGCCGCTTATCGTGCTGGCCGTGGCGCCCTGGGCGCTTAAAGAACCGCCGCGCCTGTCGCGCTGGATCGCATCGGGCGTGGGTTTTCTGGGCGTGCTGATCATTATCCGGCCCGGCTCTGGGCTGCATGTTGCAGGCACCCTGTTCGGATTGCTGACGGCTTTTCTGTTTGCCTGTCAGTTCATTGCCACGCGCCGCGTGGCGGTCGATGGCCCGTTCACCACCCTGATCTGGAGCGGGGCGGTGGGCAGCATTGCCCTGACCGTGATTTTGCCCTTTGTGCTGCCGTCGGCCTTGCCGGTGCTGGCGGCCCTGACGCCCATGCAGTGGCTGGTGCTGTTATCGACCGGCTTCTGGGGGGCGCTGGGTCATTTGCTTCAGGTGCAGGCCTATCGCAATGCGCCGGCCTCAATGCTGGCGCCTTTCCTGTATCTGCAGATCATCAGCGGTGCCGGGCTGGGCTGGCTGATCTGGGGGCAATTCCCCGACACGCTGACCTGGCTGGGCATTGCAATTATTTGCGCCAGCGGGATCACGATCGGCACGATGGAATGGCGCAGGCGCAATTTATAAATTTATAATCCGGGCATGGTAAAAAAAATCCTGATAGTCCGCACGTCATCGCTGGGTGACCTGGTGCACATGCTGCCGGCTATTTCCGATATTGCCCGGCATGTGCCCGGTGCCCGAATCGACTGGATAGTTGAAGAAGGCTTTGCCGAGATCCCGGCCTGGCATCCGGCAGTCAATGAAGTCATTCCTGTGGCGCATCGGCGCTGGCGCAAGCATTGGTGGTCACCGCAGGTACGGGCTGAGCGCGCGGCATTGCGCAAGAACCTTGATGCGCGCCGCTACGATATCGTGCTTGATATGCAGGCACTGATGAAATCGGTGTGGCTGGTCCGGCAAACCCATGGCACGCGTCATGGCCTTGACCGCAAGTCGGCGCGCGAACCGCTGGCGTCTTTTTTCTACGACGTCAAACATACCGTCAATTTCTGGCAGCCGGCCGTTACACGCCAGCGCGAGCTTGCGGCCGCGGCTTTCGGCTATACCTACCAGGGTCCGCCCGACTTTGGCCTGGAAAGCATCACCAACGGTGTCGAAATCGAACCCTATGCCGTCATCATGCCGTCGGCCAGCCGCGACGACAAACTGTGGCCCGAAACCGCGTGGCAAAAAGTGTTTGCGCGCCTGCACGAACACAATCTTGACCTGAAACTGTTGTCTGGAAACCCCACCGAAACAGAGCGTGCCCGCAAGCTGGTGGACGGCAATGCGCGCGCCCAGGTGCTGCCGCGCATGTCCCTGACAAATGTGGCCGGGGTTCTGGCAGGTGCGCGCATCATGGTCGGACTCGATAGCGGACTGACGCATTTGTCGGCCGGGCTGGGTCGCCCCACGATAGGGCTGTACAAGGCTTCCACCCCGGTGCGCACGCCCCTGGAAGGTCCGGCCTACACCGCCAGTCTGGGTGAGCGTGGCAGCGAACCGTCGGCCGAAACCGTGCTTAGCGCCATCGATCAGGCGCTTGATTTTGATGATTCGGCACATGCTGAACTGACGGGTGGCGAAGCGCCTGACTGAAACAATGAGGTGTCCGATCAGGCTTATCTGGCTAAAATAGTCCAACTATTGCGGGCACAGGCATATTTTTGAATCGTTTTTTCTACACCGCTCTGATCAGAATCCTGACGCCAGGTTTGTTGGGATGGATGGCCTTACGCGCACGGCGCTCCGAAGGCGAGTGGGGTGTGTGCTCGGGAGCCCGGTTCGGCCATTACGCCAGCCCCAGTCCCTTGAAGCGTCCGGTATGGGTGCATGCCGTCAGTCTGGGTGAAATGCGCGCCGCCCAGCCACTGGTGCAGGCGCTGCTTGATCAGGGCGAATCCGTACTGCTTACTCACATGACGGTGACCGGTCGGGCCGAAGGCGTGCGTGCCTTCGAGCAGGACATTGCCCAGGGCCGTCTGCTGCAGCAATGGCTGCCTTACGACTACCCGGGCGCCACCCGCCGCTTCATGGAACATTACCAGCCTTGCGCGGGCGTACTGATAGAGCGCGAGGTCTGGCCCAATCTGCTGGCCGCTGCCCGTGAACATCGCGTGCCCGTCATGCTGGCCAGCGCCCGCTTTTCCGACCATGCCCTGCGGCAAAGCCTGCGCCTGGGCAGCGTCATGCGTCAGGCCTATGCCAGCTTCAGCGCGGTCTATGCCCAGACCCTGCACGATGCGCAGCGGCTGGAACAGGCCGGCGCAGCGGCTGTGCGGGTATCGGGCAACTTCAAGTTCGATGTGACGCCGCCGTCCGGCAAGGTCAAGCGGGGCAAGGCCTTTGCGGCCGATCTGCCGCGCAAGGTGATTGTGATCGCCAGCACGCGTGAGGGCGAAGATGAACTCTTCATACGTTCCATAGGACGCCAGATCAAGCGTGCGCGTGCCCAGGGCCGCAACCTGTCGGAAAAAATCCTGTTCTGCCTGATCCCTCGCCATCCGCAACGTTTTGACGAGGCCGCCGAACAATTGGGCAAGGCCGGACTGCAGTACGTGCGCCGTTCGCAACTGATAGAGGCGGGCGATTGTGGTTCGACCGCACTGGAACTGAGCAGCCGGGCCACCGTGCTGCTGGGCGATACCCTGGGTGAAATGCCCTGGTATTACGCCCTGAGTCAGGTGGCGATTGTGGCCGGCAGCTTCCAGCCGCTGGGCGGGCAAAATCTTATCGAGGCCTGCGCCATCGGCGTGCCGGTGCTGGTGGGACCGCATACCCGCAACTTTGAGCAGGCTGTGGTTGATGCCATGGATGAAGGCGCCGCGTTGCGCGCGTCCGACCCCGACGCGGCCCTGCAGATGGCGCTGCAGCTGCTGGACGAACCGCAGCGCCTGAGCCGCATGGGTGAAGCCGGCGAGCATTGGGTAAAGAAGCACACCGGCGCCGTTGCTCGGGTGGTGGTGGGCCTGAACGAACTCAAGGCCAGCGTCAGGACCAACGCCAATCAAGAGCCATAAAATCTTGGCCTGATCGCGTGCATGTGTTAGTGTGCGCAAATGACAGCCCGTGTCGGGTGGTGAAGTTTTGCTACAGACGGCACACAACCCAAGGAGAAAATCATGGCGGTTGGTGTCTGGATTAGCCTCACACTGTACTTTGTTCTGATGCTGGCTATCGGCTTTTATGCCATGCGTCAGGCAACCTCTTCATCCCAACAGTATCTGCTTGCCGACCGCAATTTGCATCCGGCTGTGGCGGCGCTTTCGGCTGGTGCCTCCGACATGAGCGGCTGGTTGCTCCTGGGCTTGCCAGGGGCAATTTTCATTGCCGGCCTGCAAGAAGCCTGGATAGGTGTAGGGTTGTGGGTGGGCGCGTTAATTAACTGGATCATCGTGGCGCCCCGGCTGCGCGAGCAAACCGAACGCTACGACAACGCCCTGACCATTCCCGCATTTCTGGCCAATCGTTTCCCTACCAAAGCCCTGGCGCTGCGCATTGTGTCGGCCGTTATTGTGGTGGTGTTCTTTGCCGTGTATACCGCTTCCGGCCTGGTTGCCGGCGGCAAGCTGTTCCAGATGGCCTTCAGCGGCCTGTTCACGTTCGGGGGCCTGACCGACTATCAAACCGGCGTATGGCTGACCCTGATCGTTGTGCTGGTGTATACCTCGGTGGGCGGCTTTCTGGCGGTCAGCCTCACTGACTTCGTGCAGGGCTGCATCATGATGCTGGCGCTGGTCATTATGCCCATCGTGGTGTTGTATGGCGAGGGTGGCGGCGGCCTTGACCAGGCCTCGCAAACCTTGTCCACCGTGACCGAACCGGCCAACTATCTTTCCTGGACCCAAGGCCTTACCTTTGTGGGCTGGCTGTCTGCCGTGGCCTGGGGGCTGGGTTACTTTGGCCAACCGCATATTATCGTGCGCTTCATGGCGGTCAAGTCCGTGCAGGATGTTCCCACCGCACGCAACGTATGCATGCTCTGGATGTTCATTTCGCTGTTTGGTGCGATTGCCATGGCGATTTTCGGGCGGGCCTACGCCATCCGCAACGGGCTGACCATAGAAGATCCCGAAACCCTCTTCATTGTGCTGGCCAATCTGCTGTTCCATCCGCTGATTACCGGCTTTCTGTATGCAGCCCTGCTGGCGGCGGTCATGAGCACCATTTCCAGTCAGTTGCTGGTGTCTTCGTCGTCGCTGGTCGAAGACTGCTATCGCCTGTTCTTCAACAAGAATGCCACTGAGCGGCAAAGCGTGAACGTGGGCCGTATCAGTGTTGTGGCGGTTGGCTTGATCGCGGCCGTCATTGCGCGCAATCCCGATTCCCAGGTGCTCACGCTGGTCAGTCATGCCTGGGCGGGTTTTGGCGCCGCCTTCGGCCCACTGGTGATCCTGGCCCTTACCTGGCGGCGCATGTCGGGTGCCGGTGCCGTTGCCGGCCTGATAAGCGGCGCTGTCACCGTCATGGTCTGGATAGCCCTGGGCTGGAATTCCAGCTTCCTGGGCGGGCAGGGTATCTACGAAATCATTCCAGGCTTTATCGTGTCGTGGGTAGCTATTTACGTAGTCAGCCTGATGACGCAGAACGAAACCGAATTCCGGGCCGCCGGCGGGTAACGGCGTTTAAAGACATTTTTCCGGTGCTATACCTGGAGGCTTTTGAAAATGAAGAAAACTTCGGTCAAAAGCCTGTATAAGTACGGTCGACAGCACTGAACGATAAGCTTATATTCAAGTCCGTCTGGGACGGCTAAATGGAAATCCAGCAGGTCATGAAATCGATCGGCTGGTTCGGAAAACATAGGGCTTCTGGATACAAACAGGAGCCTTTGTTTTATCTGCTCTGGCCGCAGTGGCGGTCATTTACTCTATTTCCTGAAAAGGCAGAATGATGAGTTTCTGGCCACCGATCGGTGATATATTGAAATATATACCCGTTTCGGGTATATATTAGGGGTTGAGATGAAGCGCATCTTCAAGCGGAAAGGCTTTGCTCGGTGGCAGGCGGGCGAGAAGTTGCAAGATGTCACCCTGTGCAAGGCAGTCACCGAGATGGAACACGGGTTGATCGATGCGGACCTCGGTGGTTTTCTCTACAAGAAGAGGGTGGCCCGACCAGGAGGTGGCAAGAGCGGTGGTTATCGTACGCTGCTGTCGGCAAAGATGGGCGACAGCTACGTATTCCTGCATGGGTTCCCCAAAAGCGACAAGAAGAACATCACGCAGAATGAGAAGCAGGCACTGCAATTTGCCGGCAAATTTTTCCTGGAACTGTCTGGCGAAGCCTTGTCACAGGCATTGAAATTAGGTGTTCTAGTAGAGGTACATTGTGAGCAATATCATTAAATCGTTGCGCGACGACCTGGCGGAACTTGTTGAGGCTGGTGCGATCAACAAGGTAACGATGCGCGAGTTCGACGCGATCTGTGCGCCGCCGGTTCGGGATTTCGGCGCTGCGGACATCAAGCGTCTGCGCGAAGGCTTGAAGTTCAGTCAGCCGGTCTTCGCGCTTCATCTGCATACGTCGGCATCGACAGTGCGCAAGTGGGAGCAAGGCGAAACACATCCTACCGGCCCGGCACTCAAGCTGCTGAACATTATTGCCGATAAGGGCTTGCAGGCTATTATCTGATACCTATATGGCCTAGCCTAAGCCATGGTACTTACGCCCCAGTTCCACGGTGGCCTGGAAGAAACCGGCCTTGCTGCCGCAGTCGTAGCGCAGGCCCTCGTATTGCAGGCCAAACACACTTTGATTTTCCAGCAGGCTGGCGATGCCGTCAGTCAGCTGAATTTCACCGCCCACGCCAGCCTGTGTGCGGCGCAGGTGCTGGAAGATTTCGGGTTCCAGCACATAGCGGCCCACCACGCCCAGGGTGCTGGGTGCCTCTTCGGGAGCGGGCTTTTCGATAATGCCTGATACGCGCGTGGTGTCGGGGCCGGCCGGTATGCCCGACACGATGCCGTAGCGGCTGGTGTCTTGTGGCTGTACGTTCTGGATGGCCAGTATGCTGCCTTCATGTTTGTGGGCGGCTTCAATGAGCTGCTGCGTAACCGGGGTGGTGGCGTCGATCAGGTCGTCGGCCAGCAGCACGGCAAAGGGTTCGTCTCCGACGATGGGCGCGGCGCACAGCACCGCATGACCCAGGCCCAGCGGCGCCGACTGGCGCGTGTAGATACAGTTCACGTGCGAGGGCAGTACGCTGCGTACGATCTCGAGCATTTCCTGCTTGTTCTTGGCTTGCAGTTCTGCCTCGAGTTCGGGCACATTGTCGAAGTGATCTTCGATGGCGCGCTTGTTGCGCCCCGTCACGAAAATCAGGTCGGTAATGCCCGCAGCGATGGCTTCTTCGACCGCGTACTGGATGAGCGGCTTGTCGACGATGGGCAGCATTTCCTTGGGCATGGCCTTGGTGGCAGGCAGAAAGCGGGTGCCCAGACCAGCAACGGGGAAAACGGCTTTGCGAATGGGTTTCATGGCAACCTGGGAAGTAAGCAAGGTTTTTTAATCATACGCCATCATGATGCAAGCAACTGCTTTACACTATGCGCAATTATTACCACACGGCCCCGTCGTTTTCTTCCATGCGTGTTTTGTTTCTTGTCGTATTGCTGGCCAATCTGGGCGTGCTGGCCCTGGGCCAGGGCTTTTTCGGCACGCCGCCCAACGAGCAGGGGCGCGAGGCCCGCATCTTGTCGGAACGCAATCAGCAGGCGGTTCAACTGGGCGAGCCACGCGCCCAATATTGATGCGCCGGCTTTAACTTGCGGCTTGCGCCAAACGTGCCAGGCCGTCCAGCACCGGGGCCGGCAGCCATTGTATGGGCTGCGGCGGCAGGTTCAGATCGGCCTGCGCGCGTGCCAGGGCCCTTTGCGTTTCGTTTTCAATAATCGGCCAGCCACCGCCTGAACTGAATACGGTCGGCGCGCGGCCGTAGCGTTCCAGCCCTTCGCGCCACTGACGCAGCACGGCGCCCGCCTGCGCAGCGGCGATGCCGCTGCTGATGGCTTGCTGCGTGTCGGTTGGGTAGGCGCAAACCGGTCCGTCGGCGCGTGGCAGCCTGGCGGTGCCGCTGGCCAATGACGTGGCCATCAGGGCCGGCCCAGGAAATATCAGGCCGCCTTCAAATAGGAAACGGGTGTCGCCGGCCGGATCGGCATCTGCGTTCGATACCGGGTTCAGGGTGTCTATGGTGGTGGCGGTACCAAAGCTGGCCAGTATCAGCGGGCCGGCTTCGGCCGTTGCCAGTGCGCGCCCGGCCAGGCCCAGCATGGCGACCCAGCGATCCGCGCCCAGTTGTGCAGGCGTCTGGTAGGCGTTGCGCACGCCGGCCGCCCAGGGGCTGCCTTGTATCCATTCAGTGCTCAGGCCGTCGCGCCGGTTCAGCAGGGTGTCCAGCTCGATGGCGACCTCGGGTGCAGCGACGGATACGCCCAGTACGGCGCTGGGCCGTTCGTCCAGCTGGTCCAGCCAGTCGGACAACAGACCCAGTGCATGGTGTTCCAGCGCCAGGGGCTGCGCTTCGCGCTCGCCGCTGTCTGGCTTGATCCAGCCTGCCTTGATGCGGGTGTTGCCAATGTCTATCAGTAGTTTCATGCGCCAGGGCCTTTGTTTGGTCGCACGGAGACTTCGCCTATGGTGATGGCATGCTCGCCCTGGGGATTGCGCAGCAGCAGCTGCCCCAGCTCATTGACGCCACAGGCTATGCCGGCCTGCAGTATGCGCCCGTCATCCAGTACGTTAATGTGTTGCCCCACCAGGGCATCGACCTGGGCGTAGCGCTCGGGCAGGTGCTCCAGGCCGTGGGCGGTGACGCGGTTCAGGCTGTCGTACCAGGCCTGGGCGATACGGCTGACCAGATCGGCGGCCGTTGCGTGGCCCGCATCGCTGTCGTGAGCAACCACTTCGGACCAGTCGGCCACCTTGCGATCCAGTGACGTGCTGAGCGCACGTGCGTCGTCCAGATTAATGCCTATGCCCAGTATGGCCACATAGTGATCGGGCGACAGGCGCGCGGTACCGGCACGCGTTGCCTCGACCAGTATGCCGGCCAGCTTGGCCGATTGCCATTGCAAGTCGTTCGGCCATTTCATGGTGAGCTGGCTGCGTGTGGCCGGGGCCAGCAATTCGCGCAGCGCCTCGCAGGCTGCCAGCCCGGCCAGCGGAGACAATGTGGGTAACTGTGCGGGCGGCAGGAATACGTCGAACGCGCAAGAGAACATCAGGTTGGCACCGGGCCGGTTCTGCCAGCTGCGCCCGGCGCGGCCACGGCCGGCATGCTGCAGGTGTGCACCCAGCAGCCAGGGGCGGGCCTGTGGGCCGCTTTGGGCACGCGCCATGGCCATCAGATCGGCGTTGGTCGAATTGGTGCTGTCCACCCATCGCACTTGCTTGAAGTGTGGCAGGGCAGCAGTCAGTTGCGTCAGCATCTGTCCGGGCTCGGGCAAATGCAAGGGAGTGCTGATCGTCATGGTGTTGCGGACACCGGGATTGGCGGTGTCTGGTCGTGGCGTAAAATGGGCGTGCCTGTGTTTATAACTCAAACTGGTGATTATGCTTGCGCGTACCGAGAAAATGACTTTTCAGGGCGAGGCCGGAGCCATAGACTGTGCCCTGGACCTGCCCATGAGCCAGCCGCGCGGCTGGGCCCTGGTGTTGCATCCGCATCCGCTGCATGGCGGTGCACGCGACAACAAAATCGTTACGACCATAGCTCGTGCCTGTGTCGAGCACGGCCTGATTGCCGTGCGGCCGAATTTCCGTGGCGTGGGTACTTCCGAAGGCGAGTTCGACGCGGCTCGCGGCGAAACAGCCGACATGCAGCGGCTGATCGAACAGTTCACGCAAGCATACCCGGAAGCGGCCGGTGGCAAATGGGTCCTGGCAGGCTTTTCCTTCGGCACGTCGGTGGCTGCCCAGTTGTATTCGACCCTGGCCGAGCAGGCCGGCCCTGTGCCCGATGCGTTACTATTATTTGGCCCCGCTGTGGAACGGTTCAGCTTCCGGGCGGTCTCTGTTCCTGACAATACCTTGCTGGTTCACGGCGAAGACGACGAAGTTGTTCCTTTGTCCGAGGCCATGAGCTTTGCGCGCTCGCACGACCTGCCGGTTACGGTTGTGCCGGGTGCCAGTCACTTCTTTCATGGCAAGCTGCTGGTGCTGAAACGATTGTTGCAGCTCAGGCTGGATTTGCTATGACGTCCGGTTCAAATTCATTTACGATACGCCAATGACTTTTCAACAAGAATCCCGTACACGATGCCTGACGCTGGCTGCCAGCCTTGCGTTCGCACTGGCAACCACTTTTTCCTTTGCTCAAGACGCCGCCACGCCGGCTGCGGCGCCGGCCACAGCGCCTGCTCCCGTGGCTACCGTGGCCGAACTGGCAACCGTGCCGGCCCCGGCCCTGACCGCGCGCGCCTGGATGACGCTCGATGTAAACAGCGGCCAGGTGATTGCCGCTCAGAACCTCGACGAACCTGTGGAACCGGCCTCGCTGACCAAACTGATGGCCGCTTATGTGGTGTTCGACGCCATAGAAAACAATCGCCTGTCGCTGGATCAGAAAGTGCCGGTTTCGGAAAAGGCCTGGAAAACCGAAGGCTCGCGCATGTTCATCAAGGTGAACAGCCAGGTCTCGGTCGATGAGCTGCTGCAGGGCGTGATTGTGCAGTCGGGCAACGATGCCACCGTGGCGCTGGCCGAGGCCGTTGCCGGCAGCGAAGACGCCTTCGTGACCCTGATGAACGAAGAGGCTGCGCGTCAGGGCCTGCGTGATACGCATTTTGAGAACTCCTCGGGCCTGCCCGGGCCTACGCACCTGACCACGGTGCGCGACCTTGGCACGCTGGCGCAGAACCTGGTAACCCGCTTTCCCCAGTACCTGCACTACTACAGCCAGAAAGAATTCACCTACAACAAGATCAAGCAGAACAACCGCAATCGCCTGCTTTGGGCCGATCCGACCGTCGATGGTCTGAAAACCGGCCATACGCAGTCGGCGGGCTATTGCCTGGTCACCACCGCGCTGCGCGACGGCCGCCGGGTGGTATCGGTGATTGTGGGCGCGGCCAGCGATGCGGCCCGCACCGAGAATAGCCTGAAGCTGTTGAACTGGAGCTTCCAGAACTTTGACACCATCAAGCTGTACGACAACGAAAAGCCCGCCGTGACCGCCCGGGTCTGGGAAGGCGAGCTCGACAATGTCGGACTGGGTTCCACCACCGCGACCTGGGTGACTGTCCCGCGCGACAAGGGCACCCAGATCAAACCTGTGGCTCAGTACACCGAGCCGCTGGTTGCACCGCTTAAGGCGGGTACCAAGGTAGGCACGGTCAAGCTTTCGCTTGACGGCCATGTGCTGCGTGAAGACCCGTTGTACGTGCTGGCCGATGTACCCGAGGCCGGCTTCTTCAGCCGTATCTACGACAAAGTTCTTCTGTTATTTCAGTAAGGCATAGAAATGATTCCGAATGTCGATAACGACAGTATTGTTTATCTGAACGGCGACTACGTTCGCCTGGGCGATGCCAAAATATCCGTGCTGGATCGCGGCTTTATTTTTGGTGATGGTATCTACGATGTAGTGCCTGCCTATAACGGCAAGCCGTTCCGCATGGACGGCCACCTGGCCCGCCTGGAGCGCAGCCTGGCTTCCATCGGCATCAAGGTCGACATGACGCGTGCCGACTGGGAAGCCCTGGTACACGATCTTCTGAAACGTTCGGGTCTGGGTGACTGCATGGTCTACATTCAGGTTACGCGCGGCGTGGCCAAGCGCGATCATGCCTTCCCCGCAAACACCACCCCCACCATTTTCTGCATGGTCTCGCCTTTTGTGCGGCCGGGTGCCGCCGCGCGCGAGCAAGGCTATTCAGCGGTAAGTATTCCCGATGTGCGCTGGTTGCGTTGTGAAATCAAATCGGTGTCGCTGCTGGGCAACGTGCTTGCCAAGCAGGCTGCGGTCGAGGCCGGCGTCGACGAGGTCCTGCAATTCCGCGACGGCTATTTGACGGAAGGCTCGTCCTGCAATATCTGGATGGTAAAAAACGGGGTCTTACTGGCGCCTCCGCGCAACAACCTGATTCTTGAAGGCATACGCTACGGCTTGCTCGAAGAGCTGACTGCCGCAGGCAATATTACTTTCGAGATACGCCCCATTTCGCAGCAGGAAGTCGACGAGGCCGATGAGCTGATGCTGTCTTCGGCCACCAAGGAATTGCTGCCCATTACCACCTACAACGGCAAGCCGGTAGGCTCGGGCAAGCCCGGTGCCGTGTATGCCAGCCTGCGCGCTGCCTACGACGACGCCATCGCCGCCCTGTAGGCCTGCCTTGTTTTATAGGGGGGTTCAATTCCCCCGTCCTGCATTGATGGATGTGCAAGCATGCGAGAAATTCCGCCCGAAGAGTCCCTGATCGAATACCCCAGCGACTTTCCCATCAAGGTCATGGGCAAGGCGCATCCCGAACTGGCCCAAACGCTTACCGAAGTGGTGCTGCAGTTCGATCCCGGTTTTGATCCGGCCACCGTTGAAATGCGGCCCAGCCGCAGCGGCAACTATCTGGGCCTTACGTTTACCGTGCGCGCCACATCGCGCCAGCAGCTTGATGACCTGTACCGCGCCCTGCACAGCCATCACATGGTTTCCATAGTGATGTAATGATAAACAGCAAATGGTTGCCCGGGCCTGCCGCATATCTGCCGGTATGGCAGGCCATGCGCGAATTCACCGAGGCACGCGCGGCCGATACGCCCGATGAAATCTGGCTGGCCGAACATCAGCCGGTTTATACCCTGGGCCAGGCCGGCAAGCCCGAGCATGTGCTGAACCCGGGCAATGTGCCGCTGGTGCAATGTGATCGCGGCGGTCAGGTTACCTATCACGGGCCGGGGCAGGTCATGGCCTATTGCCTGATCGACTTGCGTCGCATGAATTTGTTCGTGAAAGAATATGTGGCGCTGCTGGAAGACGTCATTATTCAGGTGCTCGATGAACTGGGCCTGCCCGGAGCCTGCCGCAAAGCGGGCGCGCCGGGCGTCTATGTGCCGGTTGCGCGGCTGTTGCCGCCGTATCGCCAGGCCACGCCGCCGGGCAGCGACGGCCTGGCCAAGATTGCCGCCCTGGGCATAAAGATACGCAAGGGCAGCGCCTACCACGGCCTGGCCCTGAACGTGGACATGGACCTGACGCCTTACCTGGGCATCAATCCCTGTGGCTATGAAGGCTTGCAGACGGTGGATTTGCGTGCTTGCGGCATACAGGCTACCGTTAAACAGACAGGTGACTTGCTGGCCAGGCGCCTGACGCAAGCGCTCGAAGGAGGCCCGGTATGACTGCTGAAAACCCTGTTCTGCTGACCGATGTGCACGATGGCGTGGTCACGCTTACGCTGAACCGCCCGGATCAATACAACGCCTTGTCCGAGGCACTGCTGACGGCCCTGCAAGACGGCCTGGCGGCGGTGGCCAACGACGACAGCGTGCGTTGTGTGGTGCTGGCGGCCAATGGCCGCGCGTTCTGCGCGGGCCACGACCTGAAGCAGATGCGCTCAAAACCCGAGCAGCGCTATTACGAGCAACTGTTTGCGCAGTGCGGGCGAGTCATGCAGAGCATCGTCAATCTGCCGGTGCCGGTCATCGCCAGGGTGCACGGTACTGCGACCGCGGCGGGTTGCCAGCTGGTTGCCAGTTGCGATCTGGCGGTGGCGTCCGATGACGCCCGGTTTGCGGTGTCGGGCATCAACGTGGGGCTGTTCTGCTCTACGCCGGCCGTGGCATTGTCGCGTAATGTGCCGGCCAAGAAAGCCTTTGAAATGCTGATCACCGGCGAATTTATCAGCGCCCGCGACGCTGTCACGCATGGTCTGATCAACGACGCCGTTGCGCCGAATCAGCTTGATGCGCGGGTGGCTGCCCTGGTGCAGTCCATTTGCCAGAAAAGCCCCGTGGCGGTGCGTACCGGCAAAGGCATGTTCCAGCGCCAGCGCGGCATGAGCCTGGCCGATGCCTATGACTACGCCGGCCAGGTCATGGCCTGCAACATGATGGCCGAAGACGTGGCCGAGGGCATCGACGCCTTTATCCAGAAGCGACAGCCGGTCTGGAAGGGGCGGTAAGCTCATTTTCCGGGCAATTTCCTGACGCGCTGACAGGGCGATTAGGTAAGGCAGGGGGTGGCGCGTTAAAATTGACCCCTTGTAGCTTTTTTGTCTCCGGCTGGCGGCTATCCCGCCGGTCGCTGTTCTTTCAATAATGGCGCGTGAAGCACGCTGCCGTTTTTAGCGTACAAAAAAGGTTTTGTGCGCAGGGAATCGTATGACTACACCCGTTGATCAGTCTGCCGTCCGTAAACCCACCGTGCGTCCCGCCTACGACCCAACGCAAAAGCAGAAGTCGGCAGACAAGACCTCGCGTATCCCCATCAAGGTGGTCCAGGCCGAGCGCCTGAAGAAACCCGAATGGATACGTGTGAAGGCCGCCGCGCCTGGCTCGCGGTTCTACGACATCAAGAAGATTCTGCGCGAACATAATCTGCACACCGTCTGTGAAGAGGCTTCCTGTCCGAATATCGGCGAATGCTTCGGCAAGGGTACGGCCACCTTCATGATCATGGGCGACAAATGCACGCGCCGCTGCCCCTTCTGTGATGTGGGCCATGGCCGCCCCGATCCGCTCGACGTCAACGAGCCGGTCAACCTGGCGCGCAGCATTGCCGCCATGCGGCTGTCGTATGTAGTCATCACCTCGGTCGACCGCGATGACCTGCGCGACGGCGGTGCCGGCCATTTTGTGGAATGCATACGCCAGGTGCGCGAACTGTCGCCCACCACCCGCATTGAAGTGCTGGTGCCCGATTTCCGTGGCCGCCTTGACCGTGCGCTGGGCATACTGAACGAAGGCCCGCCCGACGTCATGAATCACAACCTGGAAACCGTGCCGCGCTTGTACAAGCAGGCGCGCCCGGGTTCCGACTACCAGCATTCGCTCAGGCTGTTGTCCGAGTTCAAGGCTTTGCATCCCAATGTGCCCACCAAGTCCGGCCTTATGCTGGGCCTGGGTGAAACCGACGAGGAAATCCTTGAGGTCATGCGCGACCTGCGTGCGCACAATGTCGACATGCTGACCATAGGCCAGTATCTGCAGCCCTCGGAACACCACCTGCCGGTGCTGCGCTACGCTCACCCCGACGTCTTCAAGATGCTGGAACGCGAAGCCTACGCCATGGGCTTTACCCATGCGGCCGTGGGCGCCATGGTGCGCTCGTCTTACCACGCCGACGAGCAGGCGCACAGCGCCGGGGTGGCGTAAAGCGGTCGCTTGAGGCGGCGCCGGGGGGCTGAATGGCCCCAGGCCTGATTACACCGGCGCCTCCAGCACGATCTCGTTCATACGTCTGATCGTCACGCTCAGGAACTGCTCGATCACATCCGGCAGTATGCGCCCGCGCATGACCTGCACCTGCATGGTGCGGGCATGCATTTCCGGATTCTTCAGGGGAATCGCCACCAGGCGATTGACCTTGAGTTGCTGGAAGATGGAACTATAGCTGGCAAACAGTATGGCCTGGCTGTCGCGCACGTAGGCGTGCAGGGCGGCGGCGTAGTTGCTGTAGATCTTGGGCTCCACCCATGTCCCCACCATGTTCGAGGCAAGCTGATACAGCTTGAAGGTTGACGTGTTCTCGTCGGTCAGGGCAATGGGGTAGGGCATCAGGTCGCGAATATCGAGTCGCCGGTGGCGTGCCAGGGGGTGATCCTGCGACATGACCGCCAGGGCGGGCGAGGCGCGTGCGTACAGCACCTTCACGGACCCGGTGGATGGCGGGGGCGTGATGCTGAAGGTCAGTGCGACATCGGCTTCGCCGGTTTCCACCCTTTGCGTGGCTTGCCTGGCGCTGTCTACCCAGATGCGAAAGCGGATATCAGGATGCATGCGCTCGAAATGCGCCAGGGTGCTGGGCAGGAAGTCGTTGGCCAGCCCCTGTGTGCAGGCGATGCGCAATACGCTGTGTCCGGCCTCGCGCAGTGCGGCAATCGATTCGCGTACTGCCTGGTCTTCCAGCGTGGCCCGGCGCACATGACGCAGCAGCAGTTCGCCCGCTTCGGTCAGGACCATACCGCGCGCGCTGCGCTGGAACAGCGCGCTGCCCAGGTCTTGTTCCAGTGTGGAAATCTGACGGCTTATCGCAGAAACCGCAACATGTAAAGACTCGGATGCGGCACTCAGGCTGCCTTTTTGAGCGACCTCGTAAAAGTATCTGACGGCTAAGCTTTCCATTTCAACTATTTGTTTTCAATAAGGTTTGTGTGGGTGACATAAAACTGTAATATGGGGTAAACCCTAGTGTAGCGTGCTCTTTTTGAGAAAGAGTTCGCGATTTATTGAAATTGTATAGAAAGAATGCAAGGCCTAGAATGCTCTTCTTTTGCGTGATCCCTGCGCGCCTTTCCAGCCGGAGCGGGCCACGTTTACCTCCCAGAGACAAACCTAAGGAATTCACGAATGTCGACGGTATATCCCACGATTAAAAAAATTGCTGTCGTAGTGGCTTGTGCCTTTGCGGGCATTGCCCAGGCACAGACTTTGAAGATAGGCCTGGCTTCCGAGCCGACAGCGGTCGACCCGCACTATCACCAGACAACGCCCAACGAGGCGCTGGTTTCGCATATTTTCCAGCCGCTGCTGGCCATGAGCCCCGACATGAAGTTGATGCCCGCGCTGGCCAAGTCCTGGGAAGCCACCGACGAAACCGTGTGGACCTTCAAGCTCGATGAGAACGCACGCTTTTCCAACGGCGAGCCGTTTACCGCGCAAGACGTGATCTTCAGCTTCTGCCGCATTCTGAACAACGAAACCGGCATCGGCAGCGGTGCTGTCAATACCGTGCGCCGCATTGCCGCCATCGAGGCGCCGGATGCCAGGACCGTGCTGCTCAAGACCACGGTACCCCAGCCCGTACTGCCCAACGAACTGGCCCGCATCCCCATGATCTGGAGTGGTATCGTCAAGCACGACACCCTGACATTCACCCCCAAAGAGGGCTGTGGCGTAACATCGCCGTGGCCTGTGGTGAATGATTTCAACAGCGGCGACGCCGTGGTGGGTACCGGCCCCTACACGCTCAAGTCCTACGTCAAGGGCACCGGCATTGTGCTGGAGCGCAACGAAAACTACTGGGGTGATGCACCCGCCTGGAGCGAAGTGCAGCTGCGCGCCGTGCCTGCCGCCGGCCCGCGCCTGACCGGCCTGCTGGCTGGTGACTTCGACCTGATCGAAAACCCCGCTGCACGCGATCTGAAGCGCATCAAGGAAAGCGGCTTTGAATACACCGTGAAGCCTTCAGTGCGCATCATGTTCTTCCAGCTGGATGCCGGCCGCGAGCAAAGCCCTCTGGTCAAGTCGCCCAAGGGTGACAACCCCTTGCAGAACGCCAAAGTGCGTCAGGCCATGTCGCTGGCGATTGATCGCAAGACCATAGTCGAGCGCATCATGGACGGCGTGGCAGAGCCTGCCAACCAATACATTCCCCAGGGCATGTTCGGTGCCATCGAAGGCGCGCCCGCTCTGGAATACAACCCGAAAAAGGCCAAGGAACTGCTGGCTGAAGCCGGCTATCCCGACGGTTTCGAGCTGACACTGTCGGCCACCAACGACCGTTACATCAATGACGCCCAACTGACCCAGGCGGTTGCCCAGTACCTGAGCCGCATCGGCATCAAGACCTCGGTCGACACCATGACACGCTCGGTTTACTTCCCCAAGCGTGCCAAGCGTGAAATGAGTGCCTCCCTGGGTGGCTGGGGTTCGGAAACCGGTGAAGCCGGCAACTTCCTGCAGTACTGGACCACGACCTACAACAAGGAACTGGGCGTTGGCAGCAGCAACTACGGCCGCTATTCCAACCCCGAGCTGGACAAGGTCTACCTGGAAGCCATGCGCACGCTGGACGACAACAAGCGCAGCGAGCTGCTGCAACAGGCTGTGAAGATGGCCCTGGCCGACATGCCCAACATCCCGCTGCACTTCGAGAGTGGCGTGTGGGCCTATCGCAAGGGCATCGCCTACGAAGGTCGTGCTGACCAGCGTACCCTGGCCACCGGCGCCACGGTCGCCAAGTAAGGCGCAGCAAGGCTGACTAAGGAGTAAGGTTTTGGCTTTATTTATAGTACGCAGGCTGCTGCAAAGCCTGCTGGTCTTGCTGGCCGTATCGGTGGTGGTTTTTTGCGCCGTCTATGCGGTCGGGGATCCTATCGAGCTTCTTGTCAGCCCCGACGTGGCCCAGGCCGAGCGTGATGCACTGATCGCGCGGCTGGGCCTGGATTTGCCGCTATGGAAGCAGTACGGCGTGTTCCTGTGGCGCGCGCTGCACGGCGACCTGGGCAATTCCTTTGTACATGGCATACCGGCGGTGCAGCTCATACTGCAGCGCTTTCCGGCCACCCTGGAACTGGTGTTCGTGGCCATCACGCTGACCTGTGTGCTGGGCATTTCGCTGGGCCTGGTGGCTGGCCTGTACCGTGATCGCCTGCTGGGCCGCGGCATTATGGCCGGCTCGATCTTCGGTTTTTCCGTGCCCAACTTCTGGCAGGGCATGGTCTTCATTTTGTTGTTTGCCGTCTGGCTGGGCTGGCTGCCGGCCTCGGGCCGCGGCCCTACCGTTGAAGTGCTGGGCGTGCCGCTCAGTGTATTCAGCGCCGAGGGCTGGAGCCACATTGCCATGCCGGCCGTCAATCTGGCCATTGCCAATATTGCTTTGGTGCTGCGTATGACGGCTTCTGGCGTAAGCGAGGCGCAAAGCCAGGACTACGTGCGGTTTGCGCGCGCCAAAGGCATCAAGCCCGGCCGCATTGTGCGGCGTCATATCCTGCGCAACATCCTGATTCCCGTCGTTACGGTTATCGGTATGGAGTTCGGCACGCTGATCGCCTACTCCACCATCACGGAAACCGTGTTTTCCTGGCCCGGCATGGGCAAGCTGCTGATCGACAGCGTGTATCAGCTGGATCGCCCCGTGATCGTGGCCTACGTGATGCTGGTGACCTTGCTGTTTGTCATCATCAATCTGGTGGTGGACTTGCTGTATGCAGTGCTGGATCCACGTGTTCAATTGCTGGAGCCAGCTGCCTGATATGTCTGGAATCATGACCAAATCTTCAACGACGCAGACACCCGACACGGCCCCGGTGGCGCGTGTTGCGCCTCTGCAGCAAACGCCCGGGCGTGCGCGCATGCTGCGCAAGCTGCGCGGCAAGCCTTCCACCAAGTATTCCCTGCTGGCCTTGGGCCTGCTGATTGTGCTGGTGATGGTGGCCCCCTTTCTTGCCCCGCAGAATCCTTACGATCTGCTGGCCCTGGACATCATGGATGGGCGCCTGCCGCCGGGCTCCACCAATTTCGATGGCTCCATAACTTACTGGCTGGGTACCGACTCGCAAGGTCGGGATATGCTCAGCGCGATTCTGTACGGCTTGCGCATCAGCCTGTTTGTAGGCCTGGGGGCAGTGCTGATCTCGGTGGCCATCGGCGTAACGCTGGGGCTGCTGGCGGCCTATCGCGGCGGCTGGCTCGATACCGTGATCATGCGCGCAGTAGACTTCATCCTGGGCTTTCCCACCATGCTGGTGGCGCTGGTGCTGCTGGCGGTGCTGGGCCGGGGCATAGACAAGGTCATCATCGCACTGGTGGTGGTGCAGTGGGCGCACTATGCGCGCATTATGCGTGGTCGCGCCTTGCAGGAACGCCGCAAGGAATACATAGAAGCCGCACAGAACCTGGGCTTTCCGGCCTGGCGTGTGATGCTGCTGCACCTGATGCCCAATTGCATCGCCCCGGTCATGGTGTTTGCCACCATACAGATCGCAACGGCCATCACGCTGGAAGCCACGCTTTCCTTCCTGGGCGTAGGGGTGCCGGTGACGCAGCCGTCGCTGGGTTTGCTGATTGCCAGTGGTTTTGAATACCTGATGTCAGGCGATTACTGGATCAGTATCTTCCCCGGTGTGGCGTTGTTGCTGCTGATTCTTTCCATCAATATCGCGGGCGATCGCCTGCGCGAAAGCCTGGACCCCCGACGCTGATGACTACCTCCCCTGTTTTATTGGATGTGCAGGGCCTGCAGACGGCCTTTCATACCGAGGCCGGCGCCTGGCTGGCTGTTGATGGTGTAGACCTGACCGTAAGACGCGGTGAAATCCTGGGTCTGGTCGGTGAGTCGGGTTCGGGCAAATCCGTGACCGGTTTTTCGCTGCTCGGCCTGATCGATGCGCCCGGTGAAGTGGTATCCGGTTCGGTGCGCTTCAAGGATCAGGAACTGCGCGGCCTGACGGAAGAGCAGATGCGCGCCTTGCGCGGCGACCGCATTGCGATGATCTTCCAGGATCCCCTGATGACGCTGAATCCGGTGCTCAGGGTAGGCGAGCAGATGGCTGAAGCCATCTACACTCACTACCCGCGCGTATCGCGTGAAGAAATTCGCGCCCGCTGCATCGAGGCCCTGGGCCAGGTGGGCATACCATCGCCTGAAAGCCGGCTGGACAATTATCCGCACGAGTTCTCGGGCGGCATGCGCCAGCGTGTGGCCATTGCGATTGCCATGCTGAACCGGCCCGAGCTGATCATTGCCGATGAGCCCACCACGGCACTGGACGTCACCATACAGGGCCAGATTCTGTTTGAAATGCAGAAGCTGTGCCGTGAACAGAATACAGCCATGATCTGGATCACGCATGATCTGGGCGTGGTGGCCGAGCTGGCCGACCAGGTTGCGGTGATGTATGCCGGACGCATAGTGGAGTACGGCAGCGTCGAGCAGGTGCTTGGCAATCCTTTGCATCCCTACACCAAGGGTCTGCTGGAATCCATGCCGGGCGCGACTGCGCCGGGTGCACGGCTCACGCAGATCGAAGGCATGGCACCCACGCTGACCAGCCGCGAGGCCGGCTGTCCCTTCCGTCCGCGCTGCACGCGCAGCGATGTGTTGTGCGGACAGAAGGCTCCCGACGTTACCCGGCGCGGTGAACGCCATTTCCGCTGCCATTTCCCGCTGGAGGTTCAGGCATGAGCGACGTACCCGTCATACAGTTGCAGGACCTGTACAAGCGTTTTAGCAAGAAGCCCGACCTGGCGCAGCGGCTGCTGGGACTGACCGGCCGCCCGGTCGAAAACCCGACCGTCCATGCCGTAAACGGCGTGGATCTGACCATACGCAAGGGCGAGGTTCTGGGTCTGGTGGGCGAGTCGGGCTGCGGCAAGTCAACGCTGGGCCGCATTCTGGCCGGTCTGATCAAACCCAGCCAGGGCCAGGTGATGTTCGACGGCCGCGATGCCGGCACCTTACGCGGCAAGGATCAGCTGGACTACACGCTGGGCGTGCAGATGATCTTCCAGGATCCGCAGGCATCGCTGAACCCCAAGCAGAAGCTGCATCAGATTCTGTCCGAGGCCATGCGTGTGCACAAGCTGGCACCACGCAAGGAAATGGCTGACCGTGTTGACCAGGCCCTGCTCGAGGTTGGCCTCGATCCCGAATACCGCAACCGCCTGCCGCACCAGATTTCCGGTGGACAGCGCCAGCGCATCGGCATCGCCCGCGCCCTGATGGTGCAGCCGCGCTTTCTGGTGTGCGATGAGCCCGTGGCGGCGCTGGACGTATCGATACAGGCACAGGTCATTAACCTGTTCATGGACCTGCGCGACCGACATGGTTTTACGTATCTGTTCATCAGCCACGACCTGGGTGTGGTGCGCCATATTTCCGATCGTGTGGCCATTATGTATTTGGGCAAGATTGTTGAGATCGCGCCCACCAGCGAGGTCTATGGACGTGCGGCGCACCCCTATACGCAGGCGCTGCTGGCTGAAATGCCCGACGTGTCGCGCCGCGGACGCAAGTTCATTCCCATCAAGGGTGAGATTCCTTCGCCGCTGGCGCCACCGCCGGGTTGTACATTTCATCCGCGCTGCCCGCATGCGACAGACATCTGCCGCCGGCAGGTACCCGAGCTGCGCACGATAGCGCCCGGCCACCAGGCCGCATGCCATCTGCTGCAGCAATCCGATCACAACAACGACAATGGAAGCATATGAGCCAACCTGATCACGACACGACGCCCTTGCTGGAAATGATAGAGCGCTGGGTACGCCTTGAGTCACCTTCCCACAGCGACGAAGCGCTGCAGGATATGGCGCAATTGATCGTCGCCGACGCGCGAGGCCTGGGCCTGAACGTCGATCTGCACGATCTGGGCAGCGCCGGTGCACCATTGGTGCATATTCATAACCGCGCGGCCGGTGACGACAGGCCAGGCATTCTGGTGCTGGGCCATTACGACACCGTGCATCCCGTGGGTATTCTGGAAAAGAACGCGCTGCGCCGCGAAGGCGACAAGCTGTACGGGCCCGGCATCTATGACATGAAAGCCGGCATTTGCCTGGCGCTGGTGGGCCTTGCCAAGGCGCAGCAGTCGGGCGGCACGGCCCTGCCGGTAGACCTGGTGATCCTGCCGGATGAAGAAACCGGCAGCCATCGCTCACGTACGGCTATCGAAGACTATGCGCGCAAATCGCGTTATGCCCTGGTTTGCGAGCCCGCAAGGGCCGATCGGGGGCGTTGCGTGACGGCGCGCAAGGGCACGGGTTTCATTACCGTCAAGGCGCACGGCCGCCCCGCGCACGCGGGCATGCAGCACCAGAAAGGGCGCAATGCCATCGAAGAAATTGCACATCAGGTGCTGGCCCTGCAGGCCATGACCGATTACGAGCGCGGCATTACGGTCAGCGTGGGCGTGGTCAAGGGCGGCACCACACCCAACGTGGTGCCTGAACACTGCGAAATCCGGGCCGATTTCCGCTTGCCTGATCCCGAGGCGGCCGATGAACTGCGTGCCAAGGTAAACGGCCTGCAGGCCCGTGTGCCCGACGTTGAGCTGGATGTGGTGTTTGAATTGAACCGGCCGCCTATGCCGCGTACCGAAGGCACGGTCGCCTTGCTGAAGCGCTGCCAGGCCTATGCCGCAGCCGCAGGCCTGGATCTGGACGAGGCGCCCATGACGGGTGGGGCCAGCGATGCCAACTTCACCGCGGCCCTGGGTCTGCCCACGCTGGATGGCCTGGGCGCCGACGGCGACGGTGCGCACACGCTTTACGAGCACATTCTGGTGTCCACGCTGGCCAGCCGCCAGCAGTTCTGGATCAACACCTTGCAGGCCCTGAACTAGGATACTGCCGGGCGGCGTCTTTGCGCTGCAACAAAGACGCCCGGGCGCATAGCGGGTTCAATAGAGGTGTAGCGCCGGCCCTGCCGGCCTGTACTTCAAGGTAAGAACATGCTTGCGCCCGCCAGAATCCTGTCCCGTACATTGTTTTATGCCGCCGTAGCCGCCCTGATGGCCGGCTGCGGCGCGGGCACCGACAAGGTGGCCGTCAATGCCGCCGATACGGCCGTTCCGGACGGCCTGGCGGCCATACCGGCGGGCGAGCTGCACTATTATCCGCCAGGGGAATACACCAAAGGCGGCTATCCCGTCAGCCCGCCGCTTGCGCAGGTCAATTTCGACAGCACCCTGTACATCATGCAGCGCCAGGTCAGCCAGGCCGAATTCGCCGCCTGCGTGCAGGCCAAGGCGTGCAAGCGCCTGGACAAAGACCAGCGCGACGCGGTCGATCCCAACCTGCCGGTGGTGGGCGTCAGCTGGCGCGATGCCACCGACTACGCCGCCTGGCTGTCCGGCGAAACCGGCCATCATTACCGCCTGCCCACCTTTGCCGAATGGGTGCATGCGGCCGGCCCGGGCTACAAGGAAGACATCTTGCTCGACACCTTCGATCCGGCTGATCCGGCCCAGCGCTGGCTGGCCGAATACAAGCTTGAAACGCAGCGCCAGACCGCGGTTGACGCGCAGTTGCGTCCATTTGGCGGTTTTGGCCAGAACGAGGCCGGCATGCAGGATATGGTGGGCAATGTGTGGGACTGGACCGACACCTGCCACAGCCGCTACAACCTGGACATCAGCGATACCGCCGGTGCTGCAGGCGGTACGCCTAATTGCGGCGTGCGCGTGGTGGCCGGCCCGCACCGCAGCGTAATTACCGATTTCATTCGCGACCCCAAGGGCGGGGCCTGCTCGGTGGGCATACCGCCCAGCAACCTGGGCTTCCGGCTGGTGCGCGACGACAGCGCCGATGCGGCCAAGCCCAGCCTGATGGAAAAGCTGGGTATGGGCTAGCCCCTGTTCGCACGATAGAGCGCGCTTCAGTGGTGCGAGCAGGCCTTAGCCGGGCGTTTTGATGGGGTGTGCGCCTTCGGCCAGCCGTATCAGTTCGTTTACGTCCAGCACCACGATGCGCTTGCGCCCGCTGCTGACCAGGCCGCGTTCTTTCCAGGCGCTGAGCAGGCGGCTGACCGTGTGCAGCGTGGTGCCGGTCATTTCGGCGATGTCTTGCCGCGTAATGGGGAAATTGATCAGTATGCCTTCATCGGTTTTTTCGCCCGATTCGTCGGTAAGACGCACGATGGCGCGCGCCACCCTTTGTTCGACTTCTTCGGTAGACAACTCGCGTATGCGCGAATGGGCGTCTTGAAGGCGCTGGCCAACGGTTTGCAGTGCATTGACGGCAAACAGCGGATTGCCGGAAATGAACTCGTCCCATTCCGCCGAAGGCCAGGCCAGCGCAATGCTTTCCTGGACGGCTACGGTTGTGGCCGGGTAGTGGCTGCGCTGCATAGCCCTGGCAATGCCGAAAACGTCGCCCGGATTAACGTAGCGCACAACGACTTGTTCGCCTTCGGGCGTGACCTGGACGACTTTCAGGTGGCCGTGCAGCAACACAAAAAACTGGGTAGCCGGTTCGCCCTGGTGAAAGGCTGCCTCGCCATCGGCCAGGCGGCATACCTGCGCGATTTCCAGGGCGGCATCGAGTGCAGCGTCGGGCATGGCCTTGAAAAAATCAAGCTTCTTGATCAACGACCGGCTTAGCTGTTTCGACATGTGGTTTTCCAGGGGCAGGTTGTAGGCGTTTAACCCTTGATTCTAGCATCGGGGCCTTGCGTTTTGTGGTCTAAATCATTGATTCCTAGCAATAGTTTGGGTCGGGCGGCCGAGCGTTGTATCTACGTATAAACCCCAGGAATCAGTCTCCGAGTTTGTGCTGCAACAAAGAAGGAAGTTGCGCGCAAGAGTCCAATAGAGCTGTAGACATTACTAAAGCAAGTGACTGAAGGGAGTAGCAAAATGAAAGCGTTGCGTCCAACCCTGTTAGCTGCAATGACCGCCTTGATGATGGGCGCCCCTGCCTGGGCTGCAGATCTGGCCGATAAACTCGAGCGCGTGAAAGTAGACCTGGTGGCTCCGCCCCTGGTGCACGCGCACACACAAAAGGCATCGGCCGAGCCCAAGGTGGTTGAGTTCACCATGGTCATCGAAGAAAAGAAAATCGTGATCGACGACAAGGGCACAACCTTGCAGGCCATGACCTTTAATGGATCCATGCCCGGCCCCACCATGGTGGTGCATGAAGGTGACTACGTCGAGATCACCCTGATCAATCCGGCCACCAACGCCATGCCGCACAACGTTGACTTCCACTCGGCAACGGGCGCCCTGGGCGGGGCCAAGCTTACCGACGTTGCTCCCGGCGAGCAGGCCACCATGCGCTTCAAGGCCGACCGCAGCGGGGTGTTCGTGTATCACTGTGCGCCTGAAGGCATGGTGCCCTGGCACGTGGTTTCGGGTATGAGCGGCACCATCATGGTGCTTCCGCGCGACGGCCTGAAAGATCCTGAAGGCAATGAGCTGAAGTACGATCGCGTCTATTCCATAGGCGAGTTCGACCTGTACATACCTAAGGACGAAAACGGTCAGTACAAAGACTATGCTTCGTTGGCCGACAGTTACTCCGACACCGTGGAAGCCATGCGCACGCTGATTCCCACGCACGTGGTCTTCAATGGCGGCGTCGGTGCCCTGACCGGTGAAGGCGCCATGAAAGCCAATGTGGGCGAAACCGTGCTGATGATTCACTCGCAGGCCAACCGCGACACCCGTCCTCACCTTATCGGTGGACACGGTGACTGGGTCTGGGAAACGGGCAAGTTCGACAACGAGCCTGAAAAGAACCTGGAAACCTGGTTCATCCGGGGTGGTTCGGCCGGGGCAGCCTTGTACACCTTCAAGCAGCCTGGTGTGTATGCCTACGTCAACCACAACCTGATCGAGGCTTTTGAACTGGGCGCCGCCGGCCACTTCGTGGTCGAGGGTAAATGGAATGACGACCTGATGAAACAAATCAAGGCAACGAGTCCCATCACCAAGGAAGCGGCTGCGTACGTTGAGGACTGGAGCAAGAAGATGGCCAGCGCCAAGCCAGCCCTCAAACCAGCTCCCAAAGCGGTCGCTGCCAAGGCAGAACCTGTAAAGCAAACGGCCAAGTCTGCGAAGCCCGCTGCCAAGAAAGTCGCGTCGACTCACCCTGACGGCGAGAAGTTGTACAAGTCGTCTTGCGTAGCCTGCCACAGCACCGGTGTAGCCAATGCACCCAAGCTGGGCGACAAGACGGCCTGGGCTCCGCTGGTCGAAAAGGGTCTGGACTCTGTCCTGGAAGTGGCCATCAAGGGCAAGGGTGCAATGCCTCCGCGAGGCGCCACTTCGGCCGATGATGCAACCCTGCGCGCTGCGGTGGAATACATGATGAGCAGCGTGCAGTAAATGCCCGGCGACATTCCGGTTGCATGGGGAAAATACTGATCATGTAAATCCGGCCGACTCGCTTACACTCGCCCCATGCCTCAAGCATGGGGCGTTTTTTTGTTGCGCCGCGCAGGTGTATGGCGTGCATGTTTTCGAGCAGTGTTTGGCTTACCCGTTTAATCAAATAAATAGCATAAAGGGCAGCACACTTATGAAACTGATTCACAAGACTATTCTTTTGTCGGCCATGGCGGCCTGCTTTATGGGGGCGGCAGGCATGGCGCAGGCACGCGACCTGACCATCGCCTTGCGTTCCGAGCCCAGCTCCATGGATCCGCAATTCCACTCGCTCACGCCGAATACCCAGTTGTCGGAAACCATGTTCGATCCGCTGGTCCGTACCGACGGCAATGCCAAGCCCGTGCCATCGCTGGCCGAATCCTGGACCGTAGATGGTGAGGTCTGGACCTTCAAGCTGCGCAAAGATGTCAAGTTTTCCGATGGCTCACCCTTTACTGCCGAAGATGTCATCTTCACCTACGACCGTGTGCCCAAGGTACCCAACAGCCCTTCGTCGTACTCGCTGTATTTAAGCAGTGTGGCCAAGGTCGAGGCCGCCGATCCACACACCATCAGGATCACCACCAAGGGTCCTTCGCCCGTGTTGCTGGCCAATCTGTCCATGGTGCCCATCATGTCGCACAAGGCGGCGGCCGGCCCGGCGCCTGAAGGCAAGACCACGGTCGAGCTGAATCGCGGCGATGGCCTGGTAGGTACCGGGCCATACAAATTCGTATCCTGGAAGCGTGGCGCCGAGATCGTCCTCGAGCGTAACGAGCACTACTGGGGCGACAAGCCCGACTGGGACAAGGTCACATACCGGCCCATTTCCAATTCGGCTGCCCGGGTTGCCGCCCTGCTGGCGGGTGATGTCGACGTAATCGAAGATCCACCCACCGACGATCTGCCACGGCTCAAGAACGACAAGAACCTGTACATACAGGAAACTCCTTCGGTGCGCGTGATCTACCTGGCGCTCAACCAAGGCGCAGAACCGCCGCCCGGCATGGAAGGCACCAACGGCAAGAACCCTCTGACCGACAAGCGGGTGCGCGAGGCCCTGTCGCTGGCTATAGATCGCAAGGCTGTCGTCGAGCGCATCATGGATGGCGTGGGTCTGCCTGCCGGCAACCTGCTGGCTTATCCGGCCTTTGGTACCTCGGAAAAACATTCCAAGGCTGAAGAGGTTGATGCAGAAAAGGCCAAGAAGCTGATGGCCGAAGCGGGTTACGCCGATGGCTTCACCATTACCCTGGGTTCGCCTGACGGCCGCTATACCAACGACAAGCGCATTGCGCAGGCCGTGGCTGCCATGTGGGCTCGCATAGGTGTCAAGACCAACGTCGAAACCATGGCGCCGCCCGTGTTCTTCAAGCAGCGTAATGCCTTTGCCTTCAGCACCTATCTGGCGGGCTGGGCAGCCAGTTCGGGTGAAATGCTTAACCCCCTGAAGTCCCTGGTCGTTACCAAGAACAAAGAGAAAGGTCTGGGTACCACCAACTGGAGCAAGTACTCGAACCCCGAGATGGACAAGGTCGTTGCCGAAGCCTCGGTCACACTGGATGACGACAAGCGTTCAGCCTTGCTGCAAAAGGCCGGCGACATGGTCATGGAAGACTACGGCATCCTGCCGTTGCAGTTCGAGCTTTCCGTCTGGGCCATGAAGAACGACATCCGCTATGGTGGCCGGGCCGACCAAATGACGCTGGCCCAAGACATGACGCTAGCCAAGTAAGCGGGTAGCGTAACCAGTGTTCGCGACCATTGTTCGTCGTCTGCTGCAAACGCTGGTCGTAGTGCTGGTCATGTCGGGTCTGGTGTTCGGCGGCCTTTATCTGGTCGGCGACCCGGTCGACATGCTGGCCAGCCCCGAAGCCACTGACGCTGAGCGCGAGCTCATACGTCAGAACTTCGGGCTCGACCTGCCGCTATGGCGGCAATACGCCATTTTCCTCAGTAAGGCGGTACACCTGGATTTCGGTGCCAGCTTCCTGACCGGTGAGTCGGCTATGCGCCTGATCCTCGAGCGCATGCCGGCCACGCTGGAGCTGGCCACCCTGGCCATGTTTCTGTCGTTGGTCATAGGTGTGCCTCTGGGCATTTACGCCGGCCTCAAGCCAGGCGGCAAGAGCGCGCGTGGCATTATGGCCGGGTCGGTGCTGGGATTCTCGCTGCCCAATTTCTGGGTGGGCCTGATGCTGATCATGCTGTTTGCCGTCATGCTGGGCTGGTTGCCGGCCGGCGGACGCGGGCCGGTTGAAAGCTATGGCCCCATACAGCTCAGCATCTTCAACTGGGAAGGCTTCAAGAATCTGATACTGCCGGCCTCAACCATTGCCGTAGCCAAGTGTGCGCTGATCATTCGCGTTACGCGAGCGGCCACGCGCGAGTGTCTGCCACTGGACTACATCAAGTTCGCCCGTGCCAAAGGCTTGTCCGAGCGGCGCGTGCTGGGCGTGCATTTGCTGAAAAATATCCTGATTCCCATCGTGACCATAGGCGGACTGGAATTTGGCCAGGTCTTTGCGTTTGCTGTGGTTACCGAAACGGTGTTTTCATGGCCGGGCATGGGCAAGCTGCTGATCGATTCCATCATCACCCTGGACAGACCTGTGGTGGTGGCCTATCTGATGCTGACCGTGGTGTTCCTGGCCATGCTTAATCTTATCGTTGATATTGCCTATACCGTGCTCGATCCGCGCGTACGCCTCGGAGGGAGCGCATGAAGGATAGCCAGCTCCGTATATTCATTGCACAGTTCTACGCCAGCAAGCTTGCGGTATTGGGTTTGCTGCTGCTGATGGTTTTTCTGCTGCTGGCGATTTTCGCGCCCTGGATAGCGCCGCAGAATCCTTTCGATATCGCCACCCTGGATATCTTCGATTCCAAGATGCCGCCCGGCAGCACCAATATGGACGAAAGCATGACCTACTGGCTGGGCACCGACGGGCAGGCGCGCGATGTGTTCTCGGCCATACTGTACGGCTTGCGCATCAGTCTGTTCGTGGGGTTTGTCTCGGTGTCGGTGGCGTTTCTGATCGGCGCCGCAGTGGGGCTGATTTCGGCGTACTTCGGCGGGCGTACCGATGCGCTGCTGATGCGCATCGTCGATATTCAGCTGTCCTTTCCATCCATTCTTCTGGCGCTGGTTCTGCTGGCGGTGCTGGGCAAAGGGGTAGACAAGGTCATCTACGCGCTGATCGCCGTGCAGTGGGCCTACTTTGCAAGGGCGGCACGCGGTGCGGCCATCGTCGAGCGCAACAAGGAATATGTCGAGGCCGCGCGCTGCATGTCGCTGTCGTGGCCGCGCATTCTGTGGCGCCATGTCTTCCCCAACTGTATTCCGCCGCTTATGGTCATTGCCACCATAGACCTGGCACACGCCATCGCGCTGGAAGCCACCTTGTCGTTCCTTGGCGTTGGCGTACCCGTTACCGAGCCTTCGCTGGGCATGCTGATTTCCAATGGTTTTGAGTTCATGATGTCGGGCAATTACTGGATTTCCTTCTTCCCGGGTATTGCGCTGGCGCTGGTGGTCATCGCCATCAATCTGGTGGGTGATCATCTGCGCGACATCCTTAACCCGCGCAACGAGATTTAGGCCATGACAGCAACTTCCTCTTTATTGCTGGATGTGCAGGGCCTTAAAACGTGGTTCCACACGCGTGCGGGTATCGTGAAGGCCGTTGACGGCGTGTCGCTGCAGCTGCAGCACGGCGAAATTCTGGGGCTGGTCGGCGAGTCGGGATCGGGCAAGAGCATTACCGGCTTTTCCCTGATGAAACTGGTCGACGAGCCGGGCCGCATGCAGGCCGAGCGCCTGTATTTCAACGGACAAGACCTGCAGTCCTTGCCCGACGAAGAATACCGCCGCTTGCGCGGGCGCGACATGGCCATGATCTTTCAGGATCCCATGATGACGCTCAATCCCACCTTGCGTGTGGATACCCAGATGATAGAAGCCATCAGGGCGCACAAGCGGGTCTCGCGCAAGGCGGCGCGCGATCGTGCCATACAGGTACTGGGCATGGTGGGCATTCCATCGCCGGCCGACAGGTTGCTGGTGTATCCGCATCAGTTATCGGGCGGCATGCGCCAGCGCATTGCGATTGCCATTGCCTTGCTGAATGAGCCCAGGCTCATTATTGCCGACGAGCCCACTACGGCACTGGACGTCACCATACAGGGCCAGATTCTGTACGAAGTACAAAAGCTGTGCCGTGAACTGGGTACTGCACTGATCTGGATTACCCACGATCTTGCCATCGTGTCCGGATTGGCGGACCGCCTGGCGGTGATGTATGCCGGTCGTATTGTTGAAACCGGCCCGACAGGGCAGATCATCGGGGGCGCACAACATCCTTACACGCATGGTCTGATTTCTTCCATACCGTCGGTCGACACGCGTGGTAAGGACCTGTTCCAGATACCCGGCTCTACGCCTTCCTTGCTGGATCTGCCTCCCGGCTGTCCCTTCCAGGCGCGTTGCTATCGCGCCAGCCTGCAGTGCGTGAATCCGCCTGTGCTCGAAGAGACTGCACCGGGACACTGGGTCAGCTGCTGGCACAAGGGGGAACAGGCATGAGCGATACCGAAATGATCTTAAGCCTGAAAGATGTGCAGCGCCGCTACAGCCAGCCGGTAGATTTTGTTGAGCGGATCGGGCGGCTGATCAAGGGCGGCGGTCCTCCCCGTTCCGTTCTGGCCGTGGCCGGGGTTGACCTGAACATCCGGGCCGGCGAGGTTATAGGACTGGTGGGTGAGTCGGGCTGCGGCAAGTCAACCCTGGGTCGCATGCTGACCGGCATTTTGCCGCCCACCGGCGGCCAGGTGCTGTACAAGGGCGTGCCCGTCGAAACCTTGTCCGGTGCGCGCCGGCGCGAGTACGAACTGGGCGTGCAGATGATTTTCCAGGATCCTTTCTCGTCATTGAATCCGCGCATGCGCGTACTGGACATCATCGGTGAAGGTCCCGTGGCGCACGGCCTGATCAAGCGCGCAGACAAAGAGTCCTACGTGACCGGACTAATGCAGAAAGTGGGTCTGGACCCGGACTATCGCTTTCGCTACCCGCACCAGTTCTCGGGTGGTCAGCGTCAGCGCATAGGCGTGGCGCGGGCGCTTGCCCTGAAGCCATCGGTCATTGTGTGTGACGAGGCCGTGGCCGCGCTTGATGTATCCATTCAGGCCCAGGTGCTGAACCTGTTTATAAAATTGCGCCAGGAATTCGACCTGACCTATATTTTCATCAGCCACAACCTGGGCGTGGTCAGCCATATTTCCGACCGTGTGGCCATCATGTATCTGGGCCGCATCGTCGAGCTGGCCGATACCGACACCATCTTCAGCCGTGCCAATCATCCGTATACGCAGGCCCTGATCAAGGAACTGCCCGTGCTGCGCACCGGAAGGCGCCAGTTTGATCCCATCAAGGGCGAACTGCCTTCGCCCATAGACCCGCCTTCGGGTTGCCCATTTCACCCGCGTTGTCCCAAGGTCATGGATCGGTGCAAGGTGGAACGTCCCTTGCTACGCGCCATCCATACGGGCACTGTCGAACACCTGAGCGCCTGTCACTTGAACCAGGAGACACCATGAAATTTGCCGACTCGGATTTTGCGCCTTACGAGCTGTCGTTACCCACCAGCACTGCCATTCCGCTGGTATGTGATTCGCCTCATAGCGGTACCTGCTATCCGGCCGATTTTCAGTTCAGCATACCGGTCTCTGAGCTGCGCTCTGCAGAAGATACCTACGTGCACGAACTGTGGCGGGCCATACCGTCGGCAGGTGGCGTTTTGCTGGCTGCCAACTTCCCGCGTTCCTATATCGATCCCAATCGCGATGTCGATGATATCGATCCTAATATTCTGGCCGAACCCTGGCCCACAGACCTGCATCCTACCGAGAAATCCAGGCTGGGCCACGGACTGATCTGGACCAAGGGACGCACCCAGCCCATTTACGATCACAAGCTCTGGGTTTCCGAGGTCGAGAGCCGCATCGCCGACTACCATCAGCCTTATCACGAAGCCCTGGGCCGGCAAATCGAGGCCGCCCATGAGAAGTTTGGTGTGGTCTGGCATCTGAACCTGCACTCCATGCCGTCCAACTCATACGAAATTCTGGAGATTGCCAGTGACAAGCCGCTGGCTGATTTTGTGCTGGGCGATCGTGACGGCACGACCTGCGATCCCACTTTTATCGGCGTAATTGAAGACTTCCTGGTTGAGCGCGGTTACACCGTCGCACGCAACGATCCCTTCAAGGGTGTGGCGCTGATTGCACGCATGGGCCGGCCGCAAGAAAACCGGCACAGCCTGCAGATAGAAGTAAACCGGGCCCTTTATATGGGCGAGACCGATTACGGGAAAAGCGCCAACTTCGAGAAGCTGCAGAACGATCTGACCGATCTGAGTGCAGCCGTGGCCGAGTTTGTCAGGAATTCGATCTAGCGCCTGCGCCTGGCACGCCTAAACCAGACTGGCGTCCGTCAGGCGATACCGGGGCGGTTCGCCCGGTTGTTCGTACACACACCAGTCGACCTGGCCGGCACCTATGTGCAGATCGGCGGTGGCCATGGTGTTCTCGTTATCGCTGTCGTCGGGGGCGTTGCGATAAATCGGAAATACCTTGTTTTCCTGATCGGCCAGAATCCGCAAAGGATCATTCACCCCCTGGGCCAGCAGGGCATTGCCGCGCTCCTGGCGGTAGCGCGATGAATCGGTGATCAGCTGCGCATGATCGCGCATGAATGGGTGGATCAGGTGATTGGCGTGCAGCGCGGGCTTGGTCAGTGTAAAGGTTGATACGCCCAGCGCATTGAATTCCACCGTGTACAGATCGGGCTGGCCGCTTTGTGCCAGGCTCAGGTGAAAACCGCCGGACTTGGCCGTGCTGCGCAGCAGTGTCAGGGCGTTTTCAAGACGCGTCTGGTTCAGGATGGCGCGCGTGATAACCATACGGGGAACGCCGGCTGTGATCTGACGCGAGCGCAGGTTATTGACCGTCATGGCCAGACCGTGCGCAGTCACCGCAAATGTGTGTCCGGGGATAGAAGCAGGGTACAGGAACGACGCAAACGCCGGCCCGTTGTCGGGCCTGAACAGGCCCAGGCCGCAATGCCCGGCAAACCCCGGATCGCCATCTTCGTTGTGAGTGATGCGCGGCTGCCGGCCCGGCAACTGCACGGTGGTGCAGCCATCGGGAGGCATGGACCACAGGTCACCCCGGCAATTCCACAGGAAAACATCTTCAAAGGGCAGTTCCAGACCGCTGGCCAGCCCTTCGAGTTCCTGGCGTATTTGCGGGAAATGGGCATCGACCAGAGCCAGCATGGAGGCGGCTGCATCGCTGCCACGCCATGCCATGACGCTGGCCCATGACTCGGAATGGATCAGGTAATCATGAGCCGCCGGGGCGCCGAATTTGCCCAGGGTGCTGCCCACGCTGAACGGTGAGCCGGATAGTTCAACCAGTGACAACATGTTGTATTCCTTGCCAGATAAATTATAGGTAGGCGCCGGTTTGGTGCAGTTGTTCCTCGGCGGCCTCGATACGTTTGATGGCTTGCTTGCCTGCCTTGGTCAGCAACTGCTCTATGAGCAACTCTATCAGAGCCGTCGCGGCCGTGCTGGAGGGAAAGAAAGAGGGCGTGTCGGTGGAAAACAGCAGCACGCAGTCGGCATTCAAGGCGATGGGGGCGACGGCACTGTCGCAAATGGCCAGCACGCGGCTGCCGGCCTGCTGTGCGGCCTGTGCTACCCGCAATGCCTCGCGCGAATAAGGTGCGAAGCCGACCAGCACGACCGTGTCGTCCTTGCCCAAGGCGCGCAGCTCCATTTCCAGGGTGCCGGCATCACCACGCAGCAGTGTGACGGAAGTACGGAACAGACGATATTGGTACTGGAACAGGAAAGCCGACGCAAATGATGCCCGAAAGCCTGCCACATACACCTGCCGTGCGCGCGACAACAGTTGCAGCGCTGCGGGCAGGCGCTCGGCGTTATTGGCCTGAATGCGGTGGATATTGTCGGACTGGGCCTCAACGGCGCGGCTCAAGGCATTGCCCGTACGCCTGCCATGCTGCAGCCTGCGTGCCCGGTCGGCGTAGCGCTCGGGACCACGCTGCAATGATCGCACGAAAACATCTTTCAGTTCCTGCCAGCCCTCATAGCCCAGCGACTTGGCCAGACGAACCAGTGTGGCAGGCTGCACACCCGCCTGCCCGGCAATCTTGCGCATCGAGGCCAGCGGGATCTCGAGCGGAAACTCCAGCAGATGGCGGGCGCCCACCTGGAATTGGGGCGTCATCTGCGCAAAGTCGCGCTGGATGCGGGCCGTGAGGGCTTCCAGGCTGGCGGGAGCGGCGTCTTTTACAGACCGGGATGAGGACTTGGGCATAGCGTAGCCTTGCATCAAAGGATGGGTGCGGGCCGGCCCGGGTGTCAGGAAACTGCAACGTACCCGGGCGCGGTCAGCGAAGCATGACCCGATTATATTGATTTATTTGTTGAAGAGTATATGATTTGAGAAACAAGTGTTGAATTTTGCCTGTCGCGTCATGCGCAGCCACATTCATCCACCACTTTCCATTCAGGGCCCGTCATGTCACATGTATTTCATCGCAATCCCAAGCAGCACCTTGCCTTTGCCGTGCGCGGCCAGGGCATAGAGCTGTTCGACCAGGACAACAAATCGTATATCGATGCTTCAGGCGGAGCGGCGGTTTCCTGCTTGGGTCACGGGCATCCCGTGGTGATACAGGCCATCAAGAACCAGCTCGATGAAATGGCCTATGCACATTCGTCCTTCTTCACCACGCGGGCAGCCGAAGATCTGGCCGATTTCCTGGCCGAGCGCGCGCCCGGCGACCTGAATCATATTTACTTTCTGTCGGGTGGCTCCGAAGCGGTCGAGGCGGCATTGAAGCTGGCGCGCCAGTACTTTGTCGAAATCGGTCAGCCCACGCGGCGCCATTTCATTGCACGCCGCCAAAGCTACCACGGCAATACGCTGGGGGCCCTGGCCATAGGCGGCAATGCATGGCGGCGCGAGCCCTTTCTGCCGCTGCTGGTGCCAGCGCATCATGTGTCGCCTTGCTATCCCTATCGCGATCAGCGTGCCGACGAAACACAAGAGCAGTATGCCGAGCGCCTGGCCCTCGAGCTCGATCAGCAAATACAGACTCTGGGCGCCGAGAACGTGGCCGCCTTCGTGGCAGAAACCGTCGTGGGCGCCACGGCAGGAGCACTGGCTCCGGTCAATGCCTACCTGCAACGGGTACGCGAGGTTTGCGACCGCCATGGCGTGTTGTTGATACTGGACGAGGTCATGTCCGGCATGGGGCGCACAGGCCATTTGTTTGCCTGCGCCGAAGATGGCGTAGTGCCCGATATCATCACTATCGCAAAGGGCCTGGGCGCGGGCTACCAGCCCATAGGCGCCATGGTGGCCAGCAGCCGCATCTACGACGCGATTGTGGCGGGCAGCGGCTTCTTCCAGCACGGGCATACCTATATGGGTCATGCCACGGCCTGCGCGGCAGCGCTGGCGGTTCAGCGCGTGATCGAGCAGGACAAACTGCTCGACAATGTGCAGCAGCGGGGCGAGCAGTTACGTGCCGAGCTGCGCAGTGTGCTGGGCGATCATCCGAATGTGGGCGATATCCGTGGCCGCGGCCTGTTTGTGGGTGTGGAGTTCGTGCAGGACAAGGCCAGCAAGGCTACGCTGGATCCAGCGCAAAAGACGCATGCGAAGCTGAAGCAGCAAGCGATGCAAAATGGGCTGCTGATGTACCCTATGGGCGGCACGATCGATGGTGTGCGTGGCGATCATGTGTTGCTGGCGCCGCCGTTTATTTGCAAGCCGTCTGATATCACCGAGATTGTTTCGCGCTTTGTTCGCACGGTTAATCAAGTGCTGCCGGTTTAGTTGCCGGCGCAGTCATTGTTCAAGGAAGCCCTATGGCCCGTTTACCTTATGCCGATCTGACGCATCCCGAGGTCAGTCCGTTGGTCGAGCAGATTGTCGCGGAGCGCGGCAGTGTGTTGCATTTGTACCAGATGTTGTTGCAGAGTCCGCCGGTTGCGCGTGGCTGGCTGAATCATCTTACGGGCATACGTCATCATAATTCGCTGGATGGTGCTCTGCGTGAGATGGTGATTATGCAGATTGCGCATTTGAATGGTGCGCCTTACGAGGCTGATCAGCATGCGCCGATTGCGCTGAAGGAGGGGATGTCGCAGGCTCAGCTTGATGCTTTGCCGCATTGGCAGGATTCGGATTTGTTCAGCGATAAGGAAAGGGCGGTGTTGGCCTATACCGACAGTATGACGCGGCAGGTGCAGGTGCCTGATGCGGTGTTTGATGCGGTCCGGCCGTTTTTTGAGCCGCGGCAGTTGGTGGAGCTGACGGCTACGATTGCTACTTACAACATGGTTTCACGGTTTCTGGAGGCGCTGCAGATTCATTCGCATGATGAGCGGTGAGTGTGCTTGGCTTCTTTCTAACGTACGGTATTTTCCCCTGGGATATTTCGCCTTTCTAAAGAAAGGCATGTGTGGGTGGGGCCGCTCCGGCTTCACGCGCTACGACCCCGGCTGCCGCCGGGGTTTCCCGATTCAGGGTGGGATGGCGAGGCG
>NZ_JAJEWL010000003.1 GCF_020687695.1 Pusillimonas sp. MFBS29 | reverse complement strand
ATACCAGAGAAGTAGAGGATTCGCTCATTAAAACAAATGTCCATTTACCAAAAATGAATGGACACTTATCTTGATGAGTTTTACGTGAGAGCGCTAGACGGTAATGGGCGTACGCTTACGCTCGATAATGATCAAGGACCTAATTTTCCAGTATCTGAGATAAAGAAATCTCCCCTGTGGGAGCATCGCCCTCTATCCATTGACTCATTATGCCCCTGAGAGCGGCTAGTGCAGGTTTGCTTCGGGTTGCGCATTCCCAAACCACAAGAACCCTCCACCCGGCAGCTTTCAACGCAGCAAAAACCTCTTGATCTCGCTGGACATTACGGCCCAGCTTCTGGCGCCAGAAGTCCGGATTGCTCGCTGGCAGTCTCGCATACTTGCACTCCAGATGCTGATGCCAGAAGCAGCCATGGACAAAGATTACAATTTTCCTGCCGGACATAACGATATCAGGTGTTCCTGGCAGATCATTTCGATGCAGCCGGTACCGAAAACCATCAGCAAAAAGCAGTTGGCGGACAAGTAGTTCAGGCTTTGTGCTCTTGCCCCGAATGCCCGCCATCATCTTGCTGCGTTGGGCCGAACTAACGATATCAGACACGACTTTTGAAATACTGATGGTTAATCTAACTTAGCTCAGGAATATTATCCCTCACTGGAGAATAGCTGGCAGAGCGAACTGCTTCCCAGCATTCCTGTTTTTTTGCCCACTCAGAAATCATCCTGCCTTCGGCCCCTCGGTGCAGAGCGTCATTAACTCCCGGCGCCCAGGCAGCAATTTGTTCCTTGAACAGCGGTGATATATCCTGTTGGTTCCAGATGCGCTCAAGGACAATACGGTCACCTATCTTCTCTGCCGTCAACGATACGAGGTAAGCAGCCACATTGGCCTGGAAAGCGGGGAACATTGGCCTGACAATGGAATGAGTTTTTTTAAACAGTATGGCCTTTGCAACCATTTCCTTGAACGTAGTTATATCAGGAAGGGAGGCTGGGGGCTGTCCGTCAGACGGAGTGATTGTATCCATATAGCGTTCGAAATTTTTTTGTGCCCCAAGGCTGACAAGATATGGCTTCTTATCCCATGCGGTCAAATATTTGGCCAAATCAGTTTTCGTTATTTTTCGGGCAGGCGGAATTACTTCCGTCCTTAAATGCTTGAGTTTGGAAGGAGTCGTTCCTTCCCTGGCAAGCAGAGTCTTATAGCTGCCCGCTGTACGCTCATAGAACCACCTTCCTACACCGTTCGGGCAATAAGTTCCTTGTGCCAGTTTTTCGATCTCGACATGGTACGGTTTATTAGCAGAAAGGTCGGACTGTTTTACTGCATTCTGGCTGTTGGCATACCTTGAAATGTCGGAAATGAGTGCCTCTTCGGCCACGTCATCCTGAGATCGCAAGATGATGATCTTTGCGGGCACGCGCACTTGCTTCAAATTGATCTCGGGTGACTTCTTTTTAGAGAAATAAATCGATGCTGTTGTCTGGCCACCGTTGACGATCTGCATACCCTTGAGTGAAGCGATACCAGGGCTTCCGTCAGCAGCCCTATTAATACTGGCTTCATCAGCGACTATCACGATGCCGTTGTTGTAGGCCATGAAGCGTGCCGGTGAGTTTTTTAAGGTATCCCTGATCCCCCGATTAACCTTGCCGGTAACGCTTAGAAACGAACGAACATTAGCTTCCAGAAGCCGGGCACCATATTTCTCATAGATGAAGCGCAAAGCTTCTCCTGGTATGACTGTCAGCGCATAGTCGTAGTCTTCATCCTGTGCGGGGACATAAACGCAAGGAAGGGGGCCACCAGCCAGATCATCAAAGTTCACAATGAGCTCATCGCGAGGCTTGCCTTCGGACCAGTGCCTGTGCAACCGCTCAATGTCCATGACTTCCAGCTTGATGGTTTTCCCGCTAATCTCTCTCGTCTTGAATGCCTTCGATTTCGCCTGTCGGTCCGTGACAACATAGATTCTGATTTCATCGATCTCAGGATACCCGCCCTCAATAGTCAGTGCCAACTCATAAGCATCATTGGATTCGTCCATTGTGCGAGCAAGCTTCCCTTCGGCGCATTTCGCCAGGAATCGTAAGCATTGCTCTGCTGCCGTTTTTGTTTCTGTATCTGTCACAGGCGTTATTTGGTCGACGCCATCATAAAGGCTGACGAATAAATCCAGCTGTTCTGCATCTTCAGATAGCGAATAGCCGCTCAGGCGTAAATTCGCATTCCCTACCTTAGCCGAGTAATGGCAGGTTGTGGGTTCATATGTCATACCTATTTCGGCCATATGCTCCATGACCACTTCAGCAAAGACCGTTTCAGGGTAAGGGTACCGCTGATCATCTGTCGTTTCGAGGCGTTCGCTGATCTGGGTTCGTACATCAGCTTGAGTCTGCTGCAGAAATTCTTCGAGTTCCATTATCAAATCATCCCAAGTTCGGTCATGACGCTAGACATGTCAATATTCTGCGACGATATCAGGTCAAGATCGATCTCATAGTGAGCCCTCCTGATTTCATTTGCGATGTTTCCGCGGGTCAACCGAGGAAACCCTTCTGTGATAAGAAGCAGCCTGGTGTCCAAGTGGTTAAACTTCCGTGTGTATCGGTCTTCGGCGCCCGGCAGCAGGCCCGCTCGAAGGAGCTTATCTTCCAGCATGGATTGTGCTGCAGAGTCTCCCCTCAGGCAGTTGTGAACGCTAGCTGCCCGTTCGGGGAGTGTTTCACCATAGGCGGATAATTCAAGCCTGATGCCAGCCAGGAAAATCGGCCTGATCAGCGAATCATCAAGCTGTTCAAGGGATCCAATTTTTGCCGGGAAGGTGCCCATTGCAACGGTGCTTTTCACTTCTATTGCGCCTGTTCCAAAGCTAAAGTCCTGTATACCGTCCAGAGGTCCTTCCCAGCCTTCTACTGCTGTGTTCGCGGGTAGTCCTGCCATTATTAAACTTTGCAGGAAGTAAAGCTCTCCATAAAGACCAACCTCCGCTTCTGGTGAAAGCATATGATCCCGATTCTCGCGCATGAAGTTCTGCCAAGCACGTATACGTGATAGGAAGAGATCGAAGATGCGTTCTTCGTTCACCTTCGGATAGCGCTGAATTGTTGTGATGACATCTGTTGCCATCATAGTGAAAAGCTCGAGGCTGCCACTATCCTCCCTGGAAAGGGCAACCCACGTTCGATCAGCTTCTCTTCCCGACAGTGAGACCTTCCCAACATGAAACCCCCTGCCCTGGGGCAGATTGATGGCAGGTAGTACTCGCATCGTAGTGAAGCCAACCAAGAGCGACTCCTCATTCCCCGGGAAATGCCGCCCGGCCAAGAAGCGGCAGGGCCCGTCAGGTGAAATCGGAATAACCTGCCAGCCACTATTCGCTTCGGTGCCACCAAGGGCGCGCCAAGTCGCGAGGAGTTCCTGGTGATGATTAATTTGCGGACCCATACTCAAGCTCCCAGCCAACATTGTTGATTTTGTATTCCACCTTCAGCCCGGAGTTGCTGCCCGGGAAACTTATACCGAATGCGATGACAGGAGGAGTCCCCTTACGAAACCCTGACATGGCCTTGTCAGGATCCAGTGCATAAATCAGCAATACACCGCGCTCAGGATGGGCTGGTACGTTTTGTGATCCAAAGCCGCGGACTCTGCGGATTGCTGGACCATTCGGAACCTCTGGCCCCTTGCCATCAGAAGCCCTGGCAGGGTCGTTTTTCCACGCTTCTCGTGTCAGTTTGAGCGCCTCTGCCCATGCCGCTTCATCCAGATCTATTGCCTCGTCCCTGGGAGATAGCAGGCGCCCGATAGCATAGCGGTCTTCGAATTGGCCATTGGCTTTCCGCTTCAACATACTGACCGATATACCGTCGACAATCTCGTAGTTTTCACCTTCACCACCACCAACCAGAGCCACAGTCCACTGAGTGAGCTCGTTCCCCGTGGCCATAGACTGTATGAACTCGGCAAGTAATGTGCTATTCACTTTGTGTGCTTCAGGATGAGTTCTGTACGATGAAAGGAACTCCACTATATGAGTGGCGTCGATATTGCTCCAAAGAAAGCCTGTCCAATTTTGCTGGCTACCCAGCCTTTTCCGTGATGGATCCTTCTCAGGTCGGCCCAGGCCGGATAGCAGCTGTTTTGCGGCGTTGAGATTCTGCTGCAGAATCATCTCATCCCGGAAAAGCGACACAGTTTCCAATAGCTGCCCACTAAAGGACAACATCAGGCTCCTGGCCGAACGCATTTTCAATCGTGAGGTCACCATAAGTACCGGATGGGACTGAACCTTCAGGCCATAATCCCGTGGTGTACCGTTGCTCGCTGCCATGAGGTCAAACTCCTCCCGAAGCTCTTCGGCCGCATCAGTAATGTGCTCGAACCACTCACAAAGCTCCGGCGTGGTATACAGCCGGCATAGGTCCAGATATCCTGGCCGATAACCGAACCAGCGCCCCATTTGCATAAGAGTGTCGTACATGCGGGAAGCACGTAGAAAGTAGCTGATGCAAAGACCTTCCAGGGTCAGGCCGCGCGCAAGCTTGTCGCCCCCCACGGCGATAACCTTTAGCCCTACCCCTTTATGATCAGAATAGTCGAGTGCATCCTTGGCCGTACCGTTAATCATTCTGATCTGAACATCGCCGATATTATCTGTGAGGGCCTGCAGCACGTCTTCCCATGCGGGCTCGTGTTGGGATGCTTGATCCGGGGCTATGGTGAGTATGGCTTGTGTAGTGGGGATAAAGTCGTGCTCCCAAACCGTTTGCAGACGCTGAATTATGTCTTCGTGGTCTACCCTGCGCTGGAGCCTCTGCCGTATATGCCTGACATGTTCGTTGACTTGGTCGTGCACATGCTTTTGAACTGAATTAAACCGGGTCACGTGGATGAGCATGGAACTATGATCAGTTCCCTGGCCCCGGATATCGCGCAAGGCGCAAGACAATAGAAAGGCGTCGATGGCCTCTACCAGTGAAGGAGGCAGAGCGGTGCCAACATCGTGAAGCGGCGTATGCGCAACGTTGTGCTTTTGTGGCATCCAGCCACCTCGTCCATCTTCCTTCGAGTAATCAGTCACAGGCCGAACGAGAGGGACGCCGCCCTCACGTCCGTCAGGTCCTGAATGGCCGAAGACTTTTGCCGGACCGATGTAGTTTGATGACGCGGCAAGGTTGATGATGAAAGCAGACGGAAATAAATCGGGCCCTTCTTCACGCGTTGCACCTTTTTCATGAATAAAGATATTTGCAAAAGGTGTTGCCGTATATCCCACATATGAGGCCTTTGAGAAGGAGTTAAGGATCTTCCTGATCCTGCTGTTAATTGCGGTCGGCTGGTGCTCGTCGTCCGGATTGCCTTCGGCATCAAACCACTGCTCCCCCGTATCTACAGACGCGTGATCGGCCTCATCATCAATCAGAAGGAGCGGTAGCCGCGTTACGACCTTTCTGCCGGTCTCGGAATCGTGCGTATCAGCGACATGGTTTCGAATCCAGCGGTACAGCCGCTCCAGCACAGTCTTGTTCTTTTTGACAACAAATAGCCAAGGTCGTTGCTCCGGTGTGATGCCCAGTTTCCTGGCAATAGCGGTGCTGAAATCCCCCTTGTCGGTGCGATTCGTGACATAGTTGGGGCGAATGGCCGGATCGCCATCGATTTCGCCTACACCAATGACCCTGATATCGTCCTGCGCTGGTTTGGTTTCATAGCCAAGGAAGCCCTCATCCAGACGCATCTGTGTCTGAGAACGCAGGTTGTTGTGCAATCCGGCAAGGACAATGATGATCTTGTAGCCAGCGTCTGCTGCCTTGCAAATAAGCCCGGTATAGTTGCCCGTCTTGCCAGACTGTACATGACCAACAACAAGGCCCCGACGGTCCCAGCTCCCATCACGTCTGGGATCCTCCAATTGCTCGAGAATAGTATCTGTAGAGTTGTTAAGGGCGTCAACTGCCGCGGGTGAAAGTTTGCGTTCCAGCCATTCCCGATAGCGCTGCCAATATCGCCAGTCCTGTTTGCGCGCTGATGTCAACCAAGCCACATGGTCGACATCACTTGTCAGGGCAGTATCTTGTCCAGTCCACATACTGAATCGTCGGATGAGCTCATCTGTTACTGCATTTCTGTTCAGTCCTTCCCCCCATTTTGGGTTCATGCTTATGACCAACGAGATCTTCTCGGCGATCAAACTGGTTGTGACATCGGAGCGATCTTCATGGTCCAGCAAAAGCTCCTGCACAAATTTAATGACCTTTTGGCTATGAGTGTCTGCAGTTATTGTCATGACTCAATCGTTGTAGTGTTCTTCGGGGTTGTCCGGGAGAGCGTGCACTATTTCAGGATAATTATCGAAAGGCTCAGTCGTCAGCAGCAGCTCGCGTGCGCGATGAGGCGACACTCCCTTTCGAAGCACCATATTTCGATATAGGACCTGGAGCACCTTAAGTACTTCGGCAGCGGGTTCTTCCGCAAATCCTGTGCGGGGAGTTTCCCGGGCTTCGGCGGTATCCAGCCAGATCCTTTGAACAGGGATTGTTTCTTCCAGGATGCGCAGCATGGAGACTATGTTCGTTTTTAGAGGGCCGGCGTCCTCAAGTACCGATTTGATAGCGGGGTGATTGTGTTCAACTCTGTACCGAATACCGCCATTAAAGTGTTCGGCGCGCCAAGCCTCGACGATAGTCTTGCCTCCTCCAACTGCTACTGCCTTTCCGCGATGCGCAAAAACACGTCTTGCACGTTCCCTAGTGTCTTCGGCAAGCCGGGTCAATTGCATGCGAAGCGCTACGGGAGGCCTTGCCGTTGACTTTCGAATATCAATCTTCCAATCTGAATCCGCAGTATTTGGAATGTCCAGCCTGATTCTTGCGAGACGATGCGCTTCTTCTTTGGTCCACGAACGTCCTCGGCCAAGACCAAGCCAGCTACCCGCCAGCAACAGGCGCTCATTTCTGTAAACGTAGAAGCCCTGCTGGGCAGTCCAGCCGTCCGGGCCTGCGGCTGCTTCATGAACTCCCGGGTCCAGCCGGTCCTTGTGAGGAAGCACGTGGCCCTGCGCTTCCACCTCCCCGCCGGCCGTAACGAATGTGGCTATAGGTGAGGACCAAGTGGCCGGGTGTGCAGTCAGAAAGGGATCCCACGGCCTGACCGGGCGGCCATTAATGGTCAGTGAGAGTTTTGGTTGGGGGCTGGTCAGAAAACGATGGAACACCATCGCAAGATGCCGTTCCACCTTATCAATCAGATCGAGAAAGTCCTGTTCACGAAAACCGGGGGTAATGATCCGGTCGTTTAGCTCCCAGATGACTAAGGTTCCGTGCTCTTTATTGCTAAGCGCTTGCAGAAGATGTTCGGAGCCTTTTCCAGGCCCTTCCAGCAGATACCAGCCATCATCTTCGCTGGATGCAAGTATGTCCAGATCCCAACGAAGACACTCGATCCGCCCTTCTTTGCAACTGGCGACGGTCAGCCTGCGGCATTGTGAAAAGGATGCGGTTTTCAGGCCAAGGCCAAACCGACCCAAATCGGAAGGATTGCGCGCATCCAGCGGACTTTTTTCACCCAGCCGCATGGCGAGATCCAGTTCGATCTCATTCATTCCTGCACCATCGTCGAGAATGGTAATGGTACTCAACGGCCCATCCCAGGAAAAATGAAGATCCACATACCTTCCGTTCGCTGCGATACTGTTGTCGACAATGTCCGCAAGTGCAGTTGCGGTTGAATAACCCAAGCCTCGCAGGGCCTCGATCATGGCTCCAGCCTTCGGAGGGGCGTGTCTCATACGCTCAGAGCTAGTTGGAGTATCGTCATCTTTCACGTTCAGTCGCCCTCAAAGTATTCCTTAAGATAATCCGCCCGGCTCGGATGGCGTAGCTTCCTTAAGGATTTTGCTTCGATCTGGCGGATGCGCTCACGGGTAACGTCGAACTGATTGCCAATCTCCTCCAAAGTCATGCCATCGCAGTCAATACCGAAACGCAGGCATAGAACTTTGTTTTCTCGAGGCTTTAGGCTCGAAAGTACTTCTCGGACGATATGCTCGAACTGTTTGATCTCGACTGAATCATAAGGGGATGGCACAACGAACCCTATTTCTTGTGTGTAGGCAATGAGATCAGACTCCTTACTGTTCTCAATCACTTGATCCAATGGTATCGCCTCCATATCTGCTTTCAGGATCTTGTGAATTTTTTCCTCCGACATTTCCATCCGTATCGCCAAGGAGAAAAGGTCCGCGTCCACACCAGTTTTCTCGAAAATCTCACGACGAATTTGATCCATCTTGTTGATGGATTCAACCATGTGGACCGGAAGTCGAACAGTCCGTGCCTGGTCTGCAATTGCGCGGGTGATTGCTTGCCGTATCCACCAGGTTGCGTAAGTTGAAAACTTGAAGCCGCGACGGTACTCAAATTTGTCCACCGCCTTCATCAGCCCAATACTACCTTCCTGAATCAGGTCTGTAATTTGCAAGCCGCGATTGCCGTATTTTCTGGCGATAGAAAATACCAGACGGAGGTTGGCAACTGTCATTTCATGTTTGGCCTTGCGGACCTTGGCCTCGCTGACAGCCATACGTTTACCGATAGCCTTCAAGTCCTTTATGGGTAACATCATGTCGTGCTGCAATTCGACAAGCTTCTGTTGTGCCTCCAGGATCGCAACGGTGTATTGCATCAGGCTATCTGAGTAACTGCCTCCAGCGACGATCTCCTTATTGACCCACCCAAGACTCGTTTCATTGCCCAGGAACGCGTTGATGAAGTACTTGCTGGGCATACCGGCATGATCTACGCAGAGTACCTTGACCGCGCGTTCCTGAATGCCCACCTCGGTCATCTTGGCTCGAATGGTTTCTGCCAAGGAGTCAACCATTTTTGCCGCGAAACGTATGCCGATCAATTCGGCCTGGATAGCTTTATGCGCCTCCATATAGGCTGAAGACTGGGTCCCCTCGGATTCGAAAACCACCCGCATCTTATTGAACCAGAACTCAACTGTTTCAAATTTTTTAAGGGACTTTACGCACAGTTCTTCCAACTGCTTGCTCGTCATTCCGCCGGTTGGACCAACATCATCCTCCGTAATCACACCTGAGCCCGCGTAGTCCTCGCCGTTTTCGTCGATCAAACCATCAATGATGTCATCAATTTGGGCGGATCCGTCTCGTACCCGACTCATGTGCGCCAATATCTCGCTGATCGTGGCTGGGCACGCGGCAATAGCCATCACCATGTCTTTGAGACCCTCTTCGATGCGCTGGGCAATAGCGATCTCAGCTTCAGCAGTCAACAGATCATGAGCATTAACTTCCTTCAGGAATAACCATAACGGTTCGTTGTCCTGTCGGGATAGTTCTCCATAAAAAGATAGGGCTTCTTCAGCCGCTGATTCCAGCTCCCCATTCTGATCATTCGGAATGTCGGTTGTCTCGGACCATTCCCAATGCTCATCGGTGACGAGAATACCTAGGTCACCAAGCAGATTGAGAAGATGTATTTCCGGTAAGGCATCCCTCTCCTCGGATAGCCTTAAGGTGAGGTCTACAAAGGACTGTCGCGATACAGCGCCATATTTCATCCCTCTCAGGATAAAGTGACGGAAGGACTCTGAGATTTCCAGATCGAAATTTCGACGACTTTTTTTGCCATCCGGAAGGTCAATATCAATGTCAGACCAGTCTTCATAGTCATCTATAAGTATGTGATCTGATATCTGACTCTGCAGTTGTATGGCCTCGTTCTCGCAAGCTTCACTTGTCAGGGGAAGAGGCAAATCCTCGTCAGGCTCCCATCCCGAAAGGTCGAGAATTTCTTCATCTGGGAGGGCTGGCATGCTAACCGGTACAGGACTGGGCGCCGGTCTCCCAATAACTTCACCATTTGCGGTTGATAAAGCCGGTTCGTAAATCGCGCCAATGAATTGAAGGCCTTTGATTGACTGAGCCGCTGGAGCTTCATGATGGACCGCATGTGAAAGAGCCTGATTTGTCATTTCAACCGGAGACCAAACCGGCTCGAAACTGCTATTTGATATTTCAGCAGTCCGAAGGACTCCGGCTAACAGAGTCGGCTCCGATAGCGTTCCAACCGCTGGGGAATCCTGTATTTCCTGAGTGGCCAGCGCCGAAGCGATGTGCTCCCTTATTAGTGCAGTAACACCGGCATTGTTGGTGCTCTTCGCCACTGAAAGAGCATCCTCACCGTTTCTATCGCAAACGTGAGGGTCTGCACCTGATTCCAGCAAAAATTGGCATATGTGTGCATGCCCATGAAAGGCAGCCAGAATCAATGGCGTGCGTCCTTCACTATCGGTAGCATTTACGCTCATTCCTTGTTTGATACGTAATCGCACCACGGGCAGGACACCTGCCCGTATAGCCAACTTAAGCAAATGGGGTAGGGGTTTGTTATCAGAGTCGGGGCTATAACTCACACTTCCCTCCCTCTCAACAGGTTTCCAGAAGATGGGCCGGTGCTACAAACCACGGCAGCAACTCATCAAATTGGTGGCCGTTTCGCTGGCTCCTGTAAGTTGGCACATCCCATTTAGTATGCATGGACAGAACTAACCCGCCTTGGGGTTGAATCTATTGCTGGTGGCATTATCGTATCAGGTTGACACAAACAGTGAGTTTTTGCCAAATTTGGATTTCAGCTATATGCTGTCGTCCAGACAAAGCCACTGTTCATTCCGCTGAGATTGGCCTGGTATACTCCGAGACTGGCGCAAGCCTTTTCCCGATAAGTTGAAGAATAATGAAGCAGCCTGAGCCCATACCTGTAATAGACCTTTTTGCAGGCCCTGGGGGGCTGGGCGAGGGGTTCTCCTCAATTATGGGCCGCGATAACCGTAGTAGGTTCGAAGTCCGTGTATCCATAGAAAAGGAAGCCATTGCTCATCGCACTTTGTCCCTGAGAGCGCTGTATCGGGCCTTGTGCAAAAAGCATGTTCCTGATTGCTACTACGACTACGTATCGGGCAGAATTTCGCGTGATCAGCTGTTCGAGCATCCAGATGTTCCCGAGGAGGCCCGGGTTGCTGCGCTGGAAGCACACTGTGCGGAGTTGGGTGGAACACCTGATGCAGAGATTGACGGACTGATCGAACGCGCCCTGGGAAACTCTTCCGAATGGGTGCTAATCGGTGGGCCGCCATGCCAAGCCTATTCGATGGCCGGACGGTCAAGAATGAGACTGGGAAACCCTAAGAAATTTGAACGGGATAAAAGGCATCTTCTATACGAGCAGTATCTGCGTATTCTGAGAGATTTTGGGCCCTCAATATTCGTAATGGAGAATGTGAAGGGTATCCTGACGTCACGCCTAGGGGGGGCGTTCATATTTGAGCGAATACTCTCGGATTTGAGTGACCCCGGGAATGGACTTCATTATCAGATTCGGTCATTCGTAACTGATGGTTCGGATTTGGCACCTCTGGATTACCTGATTGAGTCAGAAGCTTATGGCCTGCCTCAGGCCAGGCATCGTGTCATCCTCTTCGGTATTCGCTCTGATGTAGTCGAAGCCGGATCTGACCTGCTGAAGGAAGACGGGCGCTTACTATTGAAGGCACCAGGTTCAAAAGTGACGGTCGATCAAGCGTTAGCAGGTATGCCGCCGCTGCGCAGCAGGCTTTCAAAAGAAGATGACAGCCATGAGTTGTGGCTATCGGCTTTAAAGAATGCCAAGCAAGGCCTGAAAACGTGGCGCCATCCCGACCGGCATGATATTGAGCAGAGGATGAGCCAGGCATATGCTGAGGCCTGGAATCATCAATCCTTTGGCGGACTATTTGTTGCAGGCGCACCAGATTTTTCCACAATGCCCGACGCCTTACGTGAGTGGCTGGAAGATCCAAGGCTGCCCGGGGTGCTTCAGCATGAAACTCGAAAGCACATGCGCTCGGATCTTGAGCGATACCTGTTTGCATCATGCTATGCGAAGGTAACGGGACGATCTCCTAAGCTGGATGACTTTCCGCCCAGGCTTTTGCCCATGCACGGCAATGTACTTGACGAGAACATTCCCTTTAAGGACCGATTCAGGGTCCAGCGAGGGGATGACCCTTCGACCACTATCGTGTCGCATATTGCGAAGGATGGTCATTACTATATTCATCCTGAACCTTCTCAGTGCCGGAGCCTGACTGTAAGGGAGGCGGCACGCCTGCAGACGTTTCCGGATAATTACTATTTTGAAGGAAACCGGACGGAGCAGTATTGGCAAGTCGGAAACGCTGTGCCGCCACTTCTGGCGCGGCAGATTGCCGAGATTGTTCTGGATCTGCTTGATTCGGTCCGTTGCCAGCAGCGCAAGCATTTGGCTTTCGGTTGAACAAACTCAGATCGCCAACCGAAAAAGAAAAGGCTACCTCGCGGCAGCCTTTTCAGTTACATCTAAACGATCTGGGAAAAATCTAAGTGTTCGCGGGATCCTACACCCCTAAACGTCAATATTCCCCGCCTGCAGCGCATGCAGCTCAATAAACGCCCTGCGTGGTTCAACGTTGTCGCCCATTAGCGTGGTAAAGATCTCGTCGGCTGCGATGGCGTCTTCGATCTGTACGCGCAACAGACGGCGTGCGGAAGGATCCATGGTGGTTTCCCAGAGCTGGTCGGGGTTCATTTCACCCAGGCCTTTGTAGCGCTGCTTGCTGATGCTGCGGTCGGCTTCGCCGCGCAGCCATTGCATGGCTTCGCGGAAGTCGGAAATGTATTTCTCCTTGCGCTTGTCGCCTTCGCCGCGCACGATACGGGCGCCCGGTTCCATCAGGCCGATAAAGGTTTGTGCTGCCTTGGCCAGAATGGCATAGTCGGCGCCGCGCACGAATCCGCGGTCGAATATGCTTACCCGCACATTGCCGTGATGCATGCGGTTCAGTACCAGGCGCCAGGCGTCGCCGTCTTCATTTGCCTCGACGTTCACCGAAACACCATTGGGTACGGCAGGATCATCAATGGCTTCGAACAGGCGCTGTGCGGAAGCGGCGGCGTGCTCGGCATCGGTCAGGTTGATTTCCACGCCTTCAGCCATGGCTGACAGGGCTTCCATATCAAGACTGCGGGAAAGCCGGTTGATGACCGAGTCGGCCATGATGTACTGGCGTGCCAGTTCTCCCAGCGCCTCGCCGCTGATGGGCTCGGCACCTTCCTTGACGTACAGCGCCGCATCTTTCAATGCGACCTGCAGCATGAACTGGGCCTCTTCGGCGTCGTCTTTCAGATAGCGCTCTTCACGGCCGACCTTAACCTTGTACAAGGGCGGCTGGGCAATGTATACGTGACCACGCTCGACCAGCTCGGGCATCTGGCGATACAGCAGCGTCAGCAGCAGTGTGCGGATGTGTGCGCCGTCAACGTCGGCGTCGGTCATGATGATGATGCGGTGGTAGCGCAGCTTGTCGATGTTGAAGTCGGGCCCTATGCTGGTACCCAGGGCGGTGATCAGCGTGGTGATCTGTTCGCTGGATATCAGGCGGTCAAAGCGGGCTTTTTCCACGTTCAGCACTTTGCCGCGCAAGGGCAGAATGGCCTGGAATTTGCGGTCGCGACCCTGTTTGGCCGAGCCGCCGGCGGAGTCACCCTCGACGATATAAATTTCGCACAGCGCAGGGTCTTTTTCCTGGCAGTCGGCCAGTTTGCCGGGCAGGCCGGCACCTTCAAGCACGCTCTTGCGACGCGTCATTTCGCGCGCCTTGCGGGCGGCATCGCGGGCACGCGCAGCCTCGATCACCTTGTTGCACAGGGCTTTTGCATCGTTGGGGTTTTCAAGCAGCCAGGTTTCCAGTGTGCGGGCAACGGCCTCTTCGACAGCCGGGCGCACTTCACTGGACACCAGCTTGTCTTTGGTCTGGCTGCTGAACTTGGGCTCGGGCACCTTTACCGAAAGCACGCAGGCCAGGCCTTCGCGCATGTCGTCGCCGGTAGTGTCGACCTTGGCTTTTTTGGCCAGTTCGTTATCGGCAATGTACTTGTTCAGCACACGCGTCATGGCTGCGCGCAGGCCGGTAAGGTGGGTACCGCCGTCGCGCTGGGGAATGTTGTTGGTGAAGCACAGTACGGTTTCGCTGTAGCTATCGTTCCATTGCATGGCCACGTCGACGCCGATGGTTGCATCACCCACAACGGATTCCGTGCTGACTGAAAATACGTTCGAGTGCAGCACGGTTTTGCTGCGGTTGATGTATTCGACAAAGCCTTTGACGCCACCCAGGAAGGCGAAGTTTTCTTCTTTGTCGTTGCGCTCGTCAACCAGGCGGATCTTCACGCCATTGTTCAGGAATGACAGCTCGCGCAGGCGCTTGGCCAGCAGATCATAGTGGTATTCGATGTTCTCGAAGATCTGGTCATCGGCCAGAAACTGTACGCGCGTACCCGAGACATCAGTGGTGCCGGTAACGGCCAGGGGTTCGACACGCTCGCCGCGCCGGAACTCCATTTCGTGCACTTGTCCGTTGCGGGAAATGGTCAGGCGCAGCCATTCCGACAACGCGTTGACGCAGGATACCCCCACGCCATGCAGACCACCCGAAACCTTGTAGGAGTTGTGATCAAACTTACCGCCGGCATGCAGCTCGGTCATGACGATCTCGGCCGCGCTGCGCCCGAACTCGTCGTCCTTGTGAATGTCGGTGGGAATGCCGCGCCCGTTGTCGCTGACCGAGATGCTGTTGTCGGCATGTATGGTGACGACGATATCGTCGCAGTAGCCGGCCAATGCCTCGTCGATGGCGTTATCAACGACTTCGAAAACCATATGATGCAGGCCGGTTCCGTCGGAGGTGTCGCCAATGTACATGCCGGGACGCTTGCGTACAGCCTCGAGCCCCTTGAGCATTTTGATGGAATCCGCACCGTAACCCGGTGCGGCGACATTCGTGGTTTGATCTGACATAGTTTATGAAAACCTTATTTACGCCTTGCGGCTATTGAAGCGCCCGGACCGGCACGCCCGGGGGCACTTCGTTCAACGAGACATTGCAGATGCTTAGATCCGCATCGGCATGACCACGTATTTGAACTGGTCGTCTTCGGGTGACGTAATCAACGCCGAAGCATTGACATCCGGCTGCACCGACCACTGTATGGTCTCGGTCTTGACGTTGGCCAGTACGTCGAGCAGGTAGCTGACGTTAAAGCCTACGTCCAGCGGCTCATGCGCGTAGTCGATATCGATCTCTTCCTGTGCCTCTTCCTGCTCGGCGTTGGTCGAGGATATTTTCAGCTGGTTATCAGACAGCTGCAGGCGCACGCCCTTGAGCTTGTCGGTGGTAAGAATCGCAGCGCGCTGCAGGCTGCCCTGCAAGGTCTCGCGATTCACGGAAAAGTGACGGGTGTAGTTGCTTGGAATGACACGAGTGAAATCGGGAAACTTGCCCTCGACCAGCTTGGACACCAATTCGACGTCGTCGAAGCGGAAACGAATCTGGCCAGTCGCCACATCGATGGAAACCGGCTCATCGATATCGCCAAGCAGGCGCTGCATTTCAAGCACGGTCTTGCGTGGCACGATCACGTCGTGCTTTTCAGTTATGCCTTCTACGGCTGTGCCACTGTGAGCCAGACGGTGCCCGTCGGTTGCCACGGCGCGCACAAAGCCCGGTTCAAATACAAACAGCAGGCCATTCAGGTAATAACGTATATCTTGCTGGGCCATCGCAAAGTGCACCATGTTGAACAGGTGCTTCAGCGTTTTTTGCGTCAGCGAGAACGAGACATCCCATTTCTCGGGCTGGGCCAGGGTGGGGTACTCGGAAGCAGGCAGTGTTTGCAGTGCGAAGCGACTTTTGCCCGCCTGCACCGACAGCTTGGAGCTGGCCAGACCCAGCTTGACGTCGCCCGTGTCGGGCAGGGCACGCAGGATATCCACCAGCTTGCGGGCAGCAACAGTTGTCGACTCGTTGTCGTCGCCCACGCCAAACTCGGCGTGGGTGGTGATTTGAACCTCGAGGTCGGTCGCAATGAATGCCACGCCGTTGCCTTCTTTACGCAACAGGATGTTGGCAAGTATGGGCAGCGTGTTTCTTCGTTCGACGATGCCCGCTACAGTCGATAACGGTTTCAGCAATGCATCACGAGTCGCTTGTACGAGTTGCATGGTTATCCTTTTAAGGTTTGTTCTAATACGTGTAATGCGTGGTTGAGCTCGGTCTGCTTGGATCGCGCGTCGGAAATTTTACGCACGGCATGCAGCACGGTAGTGTGATCCCGACCGCCGAACAAGTCGCCGATTTCGGGCAGGCTTTTTTGCGTCAGTTCCTTGGCTAGATACATGGCCACCTGCCGCGGCATTGCAATGTTGGCCGGCCGGCGCTTGGAATACATGTCGGCCACCTTGATCTTATAGAAGTCGGCCACCGTCTTCTGGATGTTTTCGACCGTGATCTGTCCGTTGGACACCGACAGCAGATCTTTCAAGGCATCTTTGCAGACGTCTACCGTCAGCACTTCGCGCCCATGGAAGCGGGCGTAGGCCGACACCTTACGCAAGGCGCCTTCAAGCTCGCGTACGTTGCTGCGCAGATGCTTGGCAATGAAGAAGGCCACTTCCTCGGGCATGGCAACGCCTTCGGTTTGCGCCTTGTGCAGCAAAATGGCAACCCGCATTTCCAGCTCGGGCGGTTCGATGGCAACCGTCAGGCCCGAATCAAATCGCGAAATCAGCCGGCTGTCGATATTGGCCAGCTCTTTGGGATAGGTGTCAGACGTAATGATGATCTGCTTGCGCTGGGCCACCATGGCTTCGAACGCATAGAAGAATTCTTCCTGAGTGCGGTTCTTGCCGGCAAAAAATTGTATGTCGTCGATCAGCAGCAAATCGAGCGAATGGTAATAGCGCTTGAACTCGTCGAACGCCTTGCGCTGATAGGCCTTGACCACGTCGGAGACGTACTGGTCGGCATGCACGTAACGCACACGCGTTCCGTTGCCATTGGCCAGCAAGGTGTTGCCTATGGCATGTATAAGATGGGTCTTGCCCAGCCCGACGCCCCCATAAAGGAAAAGGGGGTTGTATGAAATGCCTGGGTTCTCGGCAACCTGCAGCGCCGCAGCACGCGCCAGCTGGTTGGCTTTGCCCGTAACAAAGTTTTGGAAGGTCAGTTCGGTATTCAGCCGGGAGCGGTCTTGTACCTGCTCGACCACCGCATTCGATACCAGCGCGGCCGCAGTTGCGGGAGCGGCGCCGCCAGCGGCGACAGGCGCAGGTTGTGGCGCACCGGGGCGCGCAGGGGCGGCCGCACGTGTTGCGCCGGCGCCACCTGCCGCAGTGGCCAGCTCAAACGACACTTGCACCGGCCGCTTGTACCATTCGGTAGCCAGGGCTTCTATTTTGTGCGAGAAATTCTTGCGGACCCAATCAAGCTTGAAGCGATTGGGCGCAGAGACGCGCAGTACCGCCTGCGTGTCGTCGAACGCAATGGGCACCAATGGGCGTATCCAGGCACTTATTTGCTGCGGGGGTAGGTCCTGCTCCAGTTGCTGGACGCAGGTCTGCCAAAAATCTTTCATGTCCACCACTTCTGTAAACCTCGATTCTACCCTGTTGAGGCCATAGTTATCCACAGGCAGGACACGTTGACCACCCGGTATTTATGCTAAGCATTTGACTAAACACTGAAAATTTGATGAAATGGCGGGCTGTACACCGAATTTTCAATACCAATAACTCGCAGCCGCGGCTTTTTATGTGGCTGGCCTTAGGGTTGTTGGCAGCTCTTTTATTTGGATTATCCATGAAACGCACTTTTCAACCTTCAGTTACTCGCCGCAAGCGCACCCACGGTTTTCGCATTCGCATGAAGACCCGTGGCGGTCGTGCCGTGATCAACGCACGCCGCGCTAAAGGCCGTAAGCAGCTGGCTGTTTAAGCCCGCCGCTTAGTGTCCGGCCGGCTGGCCCCATGGTGGGTGAAACAGCCTCAACGCGAGCCACGTTTCCTGCTGCGGCCCGCTTGCACCGCCCCTCGGAATATGCTCTGGCCCTTAAAGGCCGGCGCCTTGCCAGAGGGGCTTTATTTGTTGTAACGACGCCTCGCGGCGATTCCGGCGCGCAGATTGCCCAAGCCCGTCTGGGCTTGATCATTGCCAAACGCTTTGCGGCGCAATCTGTAACCCGCAATGCCATCAAGCGCGTCATACGCGAGGCTTTTCGCAACAGGCGTCAGGTATTGCCGCCACGTGACCTGGTGTTCAGGTTGCACTCCAAGGTTGGCCCGGTCAGTCTTACTGTGCTGAAAAAGCAAGTACGCAACGAGGTCGACCAGTTACTGGACAAGGCCATGCAATGATTAAATCGCTGCTTATCGCCCCCATCCGGTTCTATCAGTATGTTTTAAGCCCGTGGGTGGGCAGGAGCTGCCGCTTTACACCTACGTGCTCGCAGTACGCTATTGAAGCCATAGAAATTCACGGAGCCCTGAAGGGCTTATGGTTGGCCACTCGCCGCATCGCGCGCTGTCAGCCGTGGTGCCAGGGCGGATACGACCCGGTCCCCGAATCCGACCACTCCCACCGGCACACCTGAGCTTGCCGTGGAGCAATCAATTCGGGCTTGCTCTTTGTTATCAATCCACGCTCATCTGATATTCAGCTGGGCTACGTTAAACTGTCGGGCCTTTGCTCGGCTTTAACTCAAAAACAGGCGCTATGGATATCCGACGCACCGTCCTCTGGATGATTTTCTCTCTTTCGCTCTTGCTGCTATGGAATAACTGGCAAGTGCATAACGGCAAACCCTCTTTGTTTGGTGCCAGCTCCAGCGCCACACAAACGGCTGAAGCCCCCCAGGCAGCGCCCGCACCAGCGGCTGACCCCAGCGTCCCCAGTGGCACCGCAACGGCCAGTAGCAGTGCGCCTTCGGGCACCGAAACCGTGCCGGGCAGCAGTACCCCTGCTCCGTCCGCCACCTCGCAGAAAGTTAATATCAAGACCGATGTCTATGATCTGACCTTCGACACCATGGGTGCGCAGCTGGTCAAGGCCGAACTGGTCAAGTACACCGCACCGGGCAACAAGGATCAGCCCATGATCCTGCTCGATAACACTGCTAACTACACTTATCTTGCACAAACCGGCGTCATCGGGGCGCCCAACGGGCAAAGCTATCCCAACCATCTGACCCCCTTCAGCCTGGTTTCATCTGAAACCAGCCTGACCGGTGACAGCCTGGACGTGGTTTTCGAAGCCCAGGCCGACGGCGTGAAGGTAGTCAAAACCTTTACCCTGCACAAGGGCAGCTACGATATCGACGTCAAGCACGATATCTACAACCTGGGCACGCAAGCCATTACGCCCTCGCTGTATTTGCAGCTGGTACGCGACGGCAATGATCCGTCCGACTCGTCCTCGTTCTACAGCACCTTTACCGGCCCCGCCCTGTATTCGGCGGAAGACAAGTTCCAGAAAGTTTCCTTCTCGGATATCGACAAGGGCAAGGCCAGCTACACCAAGCAGGCCGATAATGGCTGGATAGGTATGGTCCAGCACTACTTTGCTTCTGCCTGGGTACCCGCACAAGGCACGGTACGCCACAACGAAACCTTGCGCCTGTCCGACAATCTGTACGCCATACGCAGCATCGAAAGCGCCGGCACGATTGAACCCGGCCAGAACACCAGCGTCGCCGCAAATCTGTGGGTAGGCCCTCAAGACCAGAAAGCCATGGCCGAAGTGGCTCCTGGCCTTGATCTGGTTGTCGACTACGGCTGGCTGACCATCATCGCCAAGCCTCTGTTCAAGATCATGACGTGGCTGCATGCCATTCTGGGCAACTGGGGCTGGACCATCGTTGCGCTAACACTGTTGATCAAGCTGGTCTTCTACCCGCTGTCGGCCGCCAGCTATCGGTCCATGGCCAAGATGAAGCAGGTCACTCCCAGGTTGCAGGCCTTGCGTGAAAAGTTTGGCGACGACAAGGCCAAGCTGAACGCGGCCATGATGGAAATGTATCGAACCGAAAAAATCAACCCCTTGGGTGGCTGCCTGCCCATGGTGGTTCAGATTCCGGTGTTCATTTCGCTGTACTGGGTTCTGCTGGGCAGTGTTGAAATGCGCGGTGCGCCCTGGATACTCTGGATCCAGGACTTGTCGGTACGCGATCCCTGGTTCATTTTGCCGGCAGTCATGATGGCCACCATGTTCCTGCAGATCAAGCTGAACCCCACACCGCCTGATCCCACCCAGGCCAAGATCATGATGATCATGCCTTTGGTCTTCGGTGGCATGATGTTCTTCTTCCCGGCCGGTCTGGTGCTTTACTGGTGCGTGAACAACGCCGTATCGATCGCCCAGCAGCGCTACATCATGTACAAGCTCGACAAGGAAACGGCAGCAGCAAAACGCTGATTGCTTTTCCACCCCGGTAACGGTAAAACGTTACCTGGAAGGCGCACCCAGTCTGTATGCCCGGACTGGCTGCGCCTTTTCTTATGCCCATTGGGTATTTCCCGATGGCCAAGGCCCAAAGCCTAATGTAACTTTCAAGGCTGCCGCTTTGTCAAAAATAACCGGAGACAACATGAACCTCGTTAACCCACCTGCAAGGCGTCGCCGCTTCCTGCGCCCGGCCCTGGCCGCTACGGCTCTATGCGGCATCCTTGGCGCCACTACGGGCTTTGCACAAGAACCCGTCAAGATCGGCTTCATCGGCACTCTGTCCGGCCCGGGTGGAGCTCTGGGTCAGGATCAATACGATGCGTTCATGCTGGCTGTCGAGCAAAATGGCGGCAAACTGGGCGGTGTACCAGTCGAGGTTGTCCGTGAAGATGACCAGCTCAAGCCCGACCTCGGCGTACAGGCAGCCACCAAGCTGCTCAAGAGCGAAAACGTTGACTTCATCACCGGAGTCACATTTTCGAACGTCATGATGGCTATTCATAAGCCCATCACCGACGCCAAAGTCTTCTTCATAGGCTCCAACGCCGGCCCCGCACCCATAGCCGGCAAACAGTGCTCGCCCTATTACTTCTCCACTTCGTGGGACAACGACATGCTGCACGAAGCGGGCGGTCAGTTGGCCAGCGATCTGGGCTACAAGAACATGTATGTCATGGCCGCCAATTATCAGGCCGGCCGTGATGCTGTGTCTGGTTTCAAGCGCGACTACACCGGCAACGTCATCGACGAGGTCTATACCCAGGTCAACCAGCCCGACTACTCGGCGGAAATTGCACAGCTGCAGGCCTCTGAGCCCGACGCTGTCTATGTGTTTTATCCCGGTGGCATGGGCGTAAACTTCGTCAAGCAATACCGGCAGGCCGGCCTGCTGGGCAAGCTTCCCCTGATCTCGGTCTCTACCATCGACGGATCAACACTGCCCGCACTCAAGTCCCTGGCCGTCGGCGCCATTACCAGCGCCCCCTATGCGCCCAATATCGACAACGCCCAGAACAAGCAGTTTGTTGAAGCATTCGTCAAGGCCTACAAACGGCAACCTTCGATGTACGCCGCCCAGTCTTACGACGCAGCCAATCTGATTGCCTCGGCCCTGAAGAAAGTCGACGGCAAACTCGACAACAAGGAAGCCGTTCTGGCCGCACTGAAAGCTGCCGACTTTGACTCGGTTCGTGGCAGCTTCAAGTTTGCCAGCAACCAGTTCCCCGACGCACCGTTTTATCGCGTAGACGTTGTCGAAGGTCCCGACGGCGCCGAACTTCAGGCCAAGACGCCCATCGTCATCAAGACTCGCGCAAACTTCCACGAGCAGTGCCCCATGAAATAACGCCTTGCGGCCAGCCGCAAGGCTGGCCGGTCAAGATGTGCCGGAGGGCGCTTTGAGTCTCAATCTTTTTATCATTCAGTCGCTGAATGGCCTGCAGCTGGGCATTTTGCTGTTTCTGATGGCTGCCGGCCTGACACTCGTCTTCGGCATCATGAGCTTCGTCAATCTGGCCCATGGATCCATGTACATGATGGGCGCTTTCTTCGCCGCCTCCCTGTACAGCCATACCGGCTCTTTCCTGCTGGCTGCCGTATTGCTGGTTCCCGCCATGATGGCGCTGGGGCTGGCGGTGGAATGGGTGGCGCTGCGCAAGCTCTACCAGCGTGACCACCTTGATCAGGTGCTGGCCACCTTCGGCCTGATTCTTTTCTTCAATGAAATTGCGCGCATGATCTGGGGGCCATCGCCCTATTACATGGACGTGCCCGAGTTCCTGCTGGGCTCCGTCAGCCTGTTCGGCATCGTCAATTATCCGGCATACCGGCTTGTGATCATCGTATCGGGTTTGCTCATCGCCCTGGGCTGTTATCTGCTCATACACCGTACCCGCGTTGGTATGCTGATACGCGCGGGTGCCACCAACCGGACCATGGTCGGTGCACTGGGCGTGAATATCGCACTACTCAATTCCCTGCTGTTTGCGCTGGGCGCGGTCCTGGCCGGCCTGGCCGGCCTGCTGGCCGGGCCCATCATGTCGGTACAGGCCGGCATGGGCGAGCCCGTACTCATCCTTACCATGGTGGTCATCGTCATAGGCGGCATAGGCTCGATACGCGGCGCCTTCTACGCGGCGCTTATCGTCGGCATCGTCGACACGCTGGGGCGCACACTGCTGCCCACGCTGCTGCGCAGTTTTCTTGAGCGCAGCAGCGCCGATATTGCCGGACCAGCACTCGCTTCCATGATGATTTACCTGCTCATGGCGCTGGTGCTGGCCATCAAGCCCAAGGGACTTTTCCCGGTACATAACTCCTGAAACAAGCACACTACATGCAAGCCTCTCCAGCTCTCGCGCACAAATGGTCAGCGAGCAACATGATCAACATCGTGTTGCTGATCATGCTCGCGCTGGTACCCCTGTATGCGCGCAGCGTGACTGACCCGTTCATCGTCACGCTGGCCAGCCGCATCGTGATTTTTGCCATTGCCGCCCTCTCGCTTAACCTGATACTGGGCTATGGCGGCCTGGTCAGCTTCGGACACGCACTCTATCTGGGCCTGGGCGTGTACTCGGCCACCATACTGAGCTTTCACGGGGTAGACAACGGTTGGCTGCAGCTGTTGACCACACTGCTTGTCTGCGGTCTGGTCGGTCTGCTTACCGGCAGCATCGCCCTGCGCACCAGCGGCATTTCCTTCATCATGATCACGCTGGCCTTTGCTCAAATGTTTTATTTTCTGTTTGTCAGCTTGAGTCAGTATGGCGGCGATGACGGGCTGCGGCTGGCCAGCGGCAGCAACTTCAACGGCATTCTGCTGACTGACGCCCGCACCCTGTATTTCGTTGCTCTGGTGCTGCTGTGTCTGAGCCTTTATGCATGCCATCGGCTGGTTCATTCACGTTTTGGTGTAGTGATCCGCGCCACCAAAAGCAACGAGCCGCGCATGCGGGCCCTGGGCTATTCCACCTATCACTATCGACTGGTGATGTATGTTATTTCGGCCAGTCTGTGCGGAGTGGCAGGGCTGCTCTACGCCAACCTGACTCAATTCGGCTCACCGTCATATATGTCCTGGACCACCTCGGGCGAGCTGATAGTCATGGTCATGCTGGGCGGCATAGGCACCTTGTTCGGCCCCTTGCTCGGGGCATTGGCCATGATACTGACCGAAGAAGGCCTCAAGGCACTGACTGAACACTGGATGGCGCTGTTCGGACCGCTGCTGGTCATCATCATCATCAAGAGCAGGCTGGGTATCGCAGGAATTCTGCAGGCCCTGGATCAGCGACGCGGCAGTCCGGCAAACCACAAGCAGGAGTCCGCATGAGCCTGCTGCAAGTACGGCAACTGGTCAAGCGCTACGGCGGCCTGACAGCCACCGATCACTTTGATTTCGACGTGAACGACGGCGAAATTCATGCCATTATCGGCCCCAATGGCGCGGGCAAAAGTACCCTGATTGCCCAATTGGCCGGCGAAGTACGGCCCGATGCCGGCGAAATCATCTTCGATGGACAAGACATCTCGGGCGAACGGGTGGAACAGCGTGCCCGGCGCGGCATTGCCCGTTCATACCAGATCACGTCCGTCTTTCCGGAGTTTTCCGCCCTGCAGAATGTCATGCTGACCGTGCAGGCGCACCAGGGGCACAGCTTCCGGTTCTGGACACCGACCTCACAGCAGGCTTCCCTGACCGGGCCCGCCATGCGTGCGCTTGAGCGTGTGGGCCTTGAACACCGCATGCATGTGCCGGCGGCCGACATGGCGCACGGCGAGCAACGTCAGCTTGAACTGGCCATGGTGCTTGCAGGCCGGCCCAGATTACTGCTGCTTGATGAACCGATGGCGGGCATGAGCCAGGCCGAGTCCACGCAAATGACCAGCTTGCTGCTCAGCCTCAAGGGAGAGTACGGCATCATTCTGGTCGAACACGATATGGACGCCGTGTTCACGCTGGCCGACCGCATTACCGTGCTGGTCTACGGCCGCAGCATTGCCTGCGGCACGCCGGACCAGATTCGTGCCAATCCTGATGTCCGCGCAGCCTACCTGGGAGACGACGCATGAGCACACCCCTGCTTGAGGTGCGCGACATCCAGGCCAGCTATGGCCCGAGCCAGGCCTTGTTCGGCATGAGCTTTACGGTGTCGAGCGGCCAATTCGTTACCCTGCTCGGCCGCAATGGCATGGGCAAATCAAGCAGCGTCAAGGTCATCATGGGCCTGCTGCAGCCCTCGGGTGGAAGCATCTGGCTGAACGGACGCAACATGACCGGACAGCCCTCGCACAAGATTGCCCGCGCAGGCGTGGGTCTGGTTCCGGAAGGGCGACAGATATTTCCGAATCTCAGCGTGCGTGAAAACCTGATCGCCACCGCACACAATCGACATGCCTCGGCTTCACCCTGGACGCTGCAGAGAATTTTCGAACTTTTCCCTCGCCTGGCCGAACGGTCAGGCAACCTGGGATCAAATCTTTCGGGCGGCGAACAGCAGATGCTGGCCATAGGCCGGGCACTCATGACCAATCCGGGGCTGCTGATACTGGACGAGGCAACAGAAGGACTGGCACCACTCATCCGTGCCGAGATCTGGCAATGCCTGGCCAACCTGAAGTCACTGGGGCTGACCATCATCTGCATAGACAAGAACCTGAACTCCATGCTTGAGCTGGCCGACCACCATCATATTGTCGAGAAAGGCCGCGTAGTCTGGTCTGGCAGTTCAGCCGAACTTAACGCGCAACGCTCACAGCTTCATGCGTATCTGGGTGTTTAGCGGTTTAACATCGTTCCTGGCAATGAAATAGTTTAAATCTATTGATATAAGTTAATTAATTAACTTTACTATGTAGCAATCGCTGGCTAGACTGCATTATGAATCAGGACAAAGCGCCACTTTACGCGGCGTCCTGTATCTGCCGTATTTATTGCACATTCAGGAGGATCAGATGAAAAAGCTTACTACCGCTGCAGGTGCCCCGGTTGTCGACAACCAGAATATTCAAACTGCCGGTCCACGCGGGCCAGCCCTGCTGCAAGACGTCTGGCTAATGGAAAAACTGGCCCACTTCGATCGTGAAGTCATTCCCGAGCGCCGCATGCACGCAAAAGGCTCGGGTGCTTATGGCACCTTTACCGTTACCCACGACATCACCCAATACACACGCGCCAAGGTCTTCTCGGAAGTGGGCAAGCAAACGCCGGTGTTTGCACGGTTTTCCACCGTCGCCGGTGAACGCGGCGCCGCCGACGCCGAGCGCGACATCCGCGGCATCGCCATGAAGTTCTACACCGAAGAAGGCAACTGGGACCTGGTGGGCAACAACACGCCCGTCTTCTTCTTTCGCGACCCCCTGAAGTTTCCCGACCTGAACCATGCGGTCAAGCGCGATCCACGCACGGGCATGCGCAGCGCGCAGAACAACTGGGAATTCTGGACCGGCCTGCCCGAAGCCCTGCATCAGGTCACCATCGTCATGAGCGATCGCGGCATTCCCGCAGGCTTTCGCAACATGCACCTGTTCGGCAGCCATACGTTCAGCTTCATCAATGCCGATAACGAACGCTTCTGGGTGAAGTTCACCTTCAAGACCCAGCAAGGCATCAGGAACCTGACCGATGAACAGGCTTGTGACCTGGTCGGCCGCGATCGCGAAAGCTCGCAGCGTGACCTGTACGAAGCGATCGAACGCCAGGACTTCCCCCGCTGGACGGCCTATGTACAGATCATGCCCGAAAAGGATGCCGGCTCTTATCACCTGAATCCCTTCGACCTGACCAAAGTCTGGCCTCACGCAGACTACCCCCTGATCGAAGTTGGTGTACTTGAATTGAACCGCAATCCGGAGAACTTCTTTGCCGAAGTCGAACAGGCGGCCTTCACACCCGCCAACGTGGTGCCCGGCATCAGCTTCTCGCCCGACAAAATGCTGCAGGCCCGCCTGTTTTCGTATGGCGACGCCCAACGCTATCGCCTGGGTGTGAACCACCATCAGATTCCCGTCAATGCACCCAAGTGCCCCTTCCATAGCTTCCACCGCGATGGCGCCATGCGTGTAGACGGCAACCACGGCGGCATTACCGGCAACGAACCCAACACCCAGGGCGAATGGCAGGAACAGCCCGATTACCGCGAACCACCGCTGTCCATAGAAGGCGCGGCTGATCACTGGAATCATCGGGAAGATACCGACTATTTCTCGCAGCCCGGGGATCTATTCCGCCTGATGAATGATGAGCAAAAGCAGGTGCTGTTCGACAACACTGCACGTGCAATCGCGGGCGTATCCAAAGATGTACAGGAACGCCATATCAACCACTGCACACAGGCCGATCCGGCTTACGGTGCAGGGGTCGCGGCGGCCATCAAGGCGCTGGAAAACGCATAAGTCTTGATGGCCTTGGCCAAAGAGCTCAGTACTCTTTGGCCAGCCGCACTACTGTTACCCCTGGCCTCAACTGGCGCAGTGACGGCATGATCAGGGTGCAACGGTCGTAAGGCGTTGTGATGGGCAGGTCATCGGCCCAGCCTATCACATCGCCCTTCTTTTCCAGGATTTCCAGACCTTGCCAGTCATGGGAAAACCTCACATTCATCGATGGAGCCACAACCGCCTGCGTAACTTCCAGAACACGCTGCGCATCAGGATCAGGCAACAGCCACCCCGATGAAATCATCTCTGCAGCAACAAGGTCACAATCGCGCAACATGCGCGCAACCATATCAAGCGCAACCTGCCGGGATGCAGGATCACCGTGATAACCACATTCGATCAGCAATGCGCAAGCATCGTCCTTCGGATCACCAAAGCGCCCGTAATCCCGCATACGCGTACCATCTTTATGGCCTGCATCCACAATCACATGCTCAGGTGCCCCCAGCCGGCGCGCAAGCTCGATATTGCGGGGTAGCAGACCCGTCAGCAGAAGAGGCTTGCCGGGCTCATGCATGGAATGCAGATCCAGCAGCATATCGGCCCGTTTGACCCAGGGCAGCAATTCTGCGGCCCGGCGACGCTCCTTGTTGCTTCCGGAAGCAAGCCTGTCATCAAGCCAGACCCGATTCAGGTCTTCATCGACATATCGGCTTGCATCGGGCCGCTGCAGATCGAACTGGTCGTAACCTTCAAGATTGCAGAAAGCCAGGATCAATACGCCTTTTTGAGGACGCAACCCACTTTCAAGCAAATCCTTCAGAGCCCAGGCACCACATAATTCGTTCCCATGAATCAGAGAACTGATCATAAGTGTCGGACCGGGCACACCCGAGTCGAAACACCAGACTCCTGGAGTGCCCGTATTGCCCTGACGTTCTTGTGTCAGATCTGGATAAGGAAGATCAAAACTCATGTTTTACCTTGTGGGCAGGACGTTTCAGCTTATTGGCGTTCTATCTTTGCCAGCTTCACCAGACGGGCATATTTTTCGGTTTCCGCCACCTGGAATTTGCCTGCATCCATGCCTGGCTTGTACAAAGTGGCGCCACTGGCTTCCAGCTTCTTGCGGAACTCATCATCGTTTTGCAGCACATCGTCGAGAGCCGCCTTTAATTTCGCCGCGACGTCGTCAGGCAAACCAGCCGGGCCATACAGGCCAAACCACACGTTGATATCCACATTTTCAAAACCGGGAAATTCGGCCAGGGCAGGCATATCAGGTGCAGCAGGCGAACGCTGGGCCTCGGTAACGCCCAACGCCACAACCTTGCCGGACTTTACATGCGGCAAACCTGAAGACATCACGAAAATGCCATAGTTGAGCTGACCACTGACCAGATCGGTCAGCAATGGTGCCACGCCCCGGTAAGGAATATGTGCGGCACTGGTTCCTGTGGATTCGTTGATCATCTCACCGGCCAGATGCAGTGCCGTTCCTATCCCTGATGAACCAAAGGTATAGTCACCCGCCTTGCCGGCCTTGAGCTTTTCAAGGTACTGCGCAGCAGTTTCCACGCCGGTTTCCCTGGAAGCAACCAGCATCATGGGCTGGGCCGCGATCATGCCCACAGGCGTAAAGTCTTTCAGGCCATCGTAGTTCACGGCACTGTTGATCATGCCGGCGATCACCATTTCGTTCGTGGCACCAACCAGCAAGGTGTAGCCATCAGGCTTTGCGCGCGCAACCTTGCCGGCACCTATGGTGCCGCCGGCGCCACCCAGATTCTCTATCACGACGCTTTGGCCCAGACGCTCTGACAGCGCCTCGCCCAGTACACGTGCCGTCAGGTCTACACTGCCGCCAGCCGGATAACCTACGACTATGCTTATGGCCTTGGACGGATAATCTGCTGCCTGCGCGGGCGCCCCCAGAAGAAAGCCAGTCGCCATCAGGGTAGCCAACGCACCGCGTTTGAATAAATGCTTCATGGGATGTCTCCGGATCATTGTTCTTGAACCGATCTTCCATGACCGGTTTCCTGACAGTATTCTGGCCAAGCCGGCAACCAGGTATGTGCCATTTTAGCACATGATTGTGCTAAATTGATTCTAACCAGCTCACCGCTGCGCTATCGCCTTCCATACGGCTTCGGCCACATCGGAAAGCTGGCTGCGCGAGCGATACAGGCGCACCTCAAAGCCTATTTGCTCGCTGCGGCCTCCAAGCACCATCAGGCTGCCACGCCTGCAGTCTGCAGCAACCATAGACCACGGAAGCCAGGCTATGCCCAGTCCGTTGGCAACCGTGCCATGCACGGCATCAAGGGAATCACAGCGTATCGACGGAACCAAAGGGTAAGGCATGGTTTCTATACGATCGCCTGCAATGCGGCCCATGGCCAACCCTCTGGAATATGAAATCAGTGGCAGTGATCCACCCTCTGTATTCAGCGAGTAGCGCGGCTTTCCTTGAGCTGAAACCTGGCACACCGGGACAAGCTTGTCGGTAGCCAGCGTCATGTGCTGATACAGGTCGGGATGCAACTCCACAGACAGCGCTGGATGCTCATAACAGATCAGGAAATCGGCCTTGCCTTGGGCCAGACGGGCCGACATATCGGCCATCTGGCCAGTGGCAAGATCAACTTGTGTCGTTGATGCAAGTACGGCAGGCCGGCTTTTACGCAAACGCGCGACCCAATCGGCAACAAGAGTGCGTCCCAGGCTGCGCCCGGTAGCAATACGTAGAATTCCGGAAGCCTCGTTGTCCGGGCCTGAAATCTGGTGGCGAACACGCTGAAGCTGCTCCACCACCTGATATGCTGTCTTGAGCAAGGCTTCGCCCTGCTCGGTCAACACGACGGGGATTTGATTGCGATCGACCAGCGCAACGCCTGCCCACGTTTCCAGCGCACGAATACGGCGCCCGAAAGCCGGGTGGGTAACATGACGCGCTTCAGCAGCCCGCACAAAGCTGCCTGCCCTGGCCAGCGCGATGAAGTCTTCAAGCAGTTTCAGCTGCAGCATGGCTTGATGGCGAAATTCCGGAACTTACAGGTAGGATTCCCCGTTCAGATAGGCTTTGCGCCAACGGGTAATCACCATGCGTTCGAACAGGCCACCCACAGCGAACGGGTCGGCATTGACGAAGTCTTCTGCCTGGGCACGGGTTTCAAGATCAACAATATATACACTACCGGTACCGCCGCTTCCATCGTCCTCTAGCTTGGCACCGCAAGCCAGCAGCAAGGATTTGTTCTCTTCCAGAAAATCCAGATGCTTGGCCCTCAAGGCCTGACGCAGTTCCTGAGAGTCTGGTTTATCGAAGGTTTCTATAAGAAAAGGCATGGTGTCTCCTGGTTCAAGATAAACTGTTCATGCCGAATATTAGTACGCTTTCCTTTTCTCATGCCCGGTATCTTATGAACATGTATTCCCACGTCCCCATTGTTGCCATAGCCACGGCCCCCGGGCGGGGTGGCATAGGCGTTGTGCGCGTATCAGGAAGCAACCTGGAACCCTTGGTGGATCGTTTGTTCAACACACCAATCAAAACGCGGCACGCCCATTACCTGCCCTTCAACGATGAGCACGGCAACCCCATCGATGCCGGCATCGTTCTTTTTTTCAAGGGCCCGCACTCATACACTGGCGAAGACGTGCTGGAACTGCAAGGTCACGGTGGGCCCGCCGTTTTGCGCAGGCTGCTGGCCCGCTGTCTTGAAGTCGGCAAAGACCTGGGCATACGCCATGCCGAGCCGGGCGAGTTCACACACAGGGCCTTTCTGAACGAGCGTCTGGACCTTGCCCAGGCCGAAGCCGTAGCCGACCTGATCGACGCATCGTCCGAAGCCGCTGCGCGCAGCGCCATGGCTTCGCTCAGCGGCGCCTTCTCCGATCAGGTCAATGCACTGGGCGATCGCATAGTGCACCTGCGCATGCTGGTCGAAGCCACACTCGATTTTCCGGAAGAAGAGATAGATTTTCTGGAAAAATACCAGGCAAGAACCACACTGCAAGCCATACGCGACGACCTGCAGCAACTTACCGCGCAGGCCAGACAAGGCATGATACTGCGTGAAGGACTGCATGTTGTGCTGGCCGGGCAACCTAACGTGGGCAAGTCCAGCCTGCTCAATGCATTGGCCGGAGATGACGTCGCCATCGTCACACCAATCGCCGGCACCACCCGCGACAAGGTCATACAGCAAATTCATATACAAGGGGTACCCTTGCATATTGTCGATACCGCCGGCCTGCGCGAAACCGACGACACAGTCGAAAGCATAGGTATTGCAAGGACCTGGGCCGAAATCGAAAAAGCCAATGTGATCATTCATCTGCAGGACGCCCGTTCTGCGCGCGATGAGCTTGACACGGCCATCACGCAGCGCTTGCCGGCACGCACTCCGGTACTGAAGGTGTACAACAAAATAGACCTGCTGCCCGACAACCAGCTGGAACCCGGCCTGCACCAGGAACTTGTTCTGGGCATATCGGCCAAGACAGGCCTTGGGCTTGATACGTTGCGTCAGAAGCTGCTGGATATCGCAGGCTGGAACCCTGGTACCGAATCCCCCTGGCTGGCTCGTGAGCGTCACCTGAAGGCTCTTGAGAACGCTGGCGAGCATCTTGCACTCGCCGATCAGCACGCCAGCCAGAATGATCAGGTTCTGGATCTGTTCGCGGAAGAGCTGCGGCTTGCACACGAAGAGCTATGCCTGATTACCGGACAATTCACCAGCGATGATTTGCTGGGGGAAATATTTTCCAGTTTCTGTATTGGGAAGTGATGTGGGGTTCAGGGCAGGTGTAACCGACCAGAGTTATCGCCCCGGTGGTAAAGCATGCCTGTTCAACGTACAGACCACGTGGAGATGCTTGGTATGAATGGCAAAAAACTGATCCGCAACAGCACCGCCGAGTTTCTGATCTTCACTGGCCAGGCCGGCGAGCAGAGCATCGAAGCCCGCTACGAGGACGAGACCCTGTGGCTGTCGCAGAAGCTGATGGCTGAACTGTTCGGGGTGGATGTGCGCACCGTCAGCGAACACCTGAAGAACATTTTTGCCAGTCATGAGCTCGCACCTGAGGCAACTATCCGGAAATTCCGGATAGTTCAGCAGGAGGGTCAGCGGGAGGTCTCCCGGGCGGTGGATTTCTACAACCTCGACGCCATCATTTCTGTCGGCTATCGGGTCAACTCCATACGCGCAACGCAGTTCCGCCAATGGGCGACCGGTGTCCTGCGTGAGTTCGCCATCAAGGGCTATGTGCTGGATCGTCAGCGTATGGAAAACGGCAGCTTCCTTGGCGAGGACTACTTCGAGCGACTGCTGGCAGAAATCCGCGAAATCCGCCTCAGCGAGCGACGCTTCTACCAGAAGATCACCGACATCTATTCCACCAGCGTGGACTACAACAAGGACGCACCGACCACCAAGGCCTTCTTCGCCAAAGTACAGAACAAACTGCATTACGCCATCCACGGTCATACCGCTGCAGAGTTGATCCGTAAGCGGGCCGATAGCAGCAAGTCACATATGGGGCTGACTTCCTGGGCGAATGCGCCCGAAGGCAAGATTCTGAAAACCGACGTAGCCGTGGCCAAAAGCTACCTGACCAAGGAAGAGTTGGATTCATTGGGTCGTATCGTCAACGCCTATTTGGAACTTGCTGAGGATCGTGCTCGCCGCAAGATTCCCATGACCATGGAAGACTGGTCCAAGCGGCTGGACGCCTTCCTCGAATTTGATGACCGGGAAGTGCTACAGAGCAGCGGCAAGATCTCTGCAAAACTTGCCCAGACGCATGCGGAAAGTGAATTTGAGAAGTACAGAATTGTGCAGGACCGCCTGTTTGAAAGCGATTTTGACAAAGCAGTGAAAAAACTGGCGGCCGGTGAGCCAAACACCAGAGATGATGGATAATCGTCGTCTTCTAGGCATGCTTCGACGAAGGTCAGCAGGTCGCGGTGCAATGGCCATACATGTCGAAATGCTGCCAAGCCGTCGTCAGGCCCAAGGCCACAGCCGCCGCAACGTCGGGATACTCGTCCAAATACCACTCGGCATCAAACAGATTTTTCAGGGACACTTATACTCTCCATATCAGCTTCGATTACATGCGCGGATTCAACCTGACGGCAGCGCCCATGAAAAAAAGCAGATAGTACAGAGCAATAATTACAGAAAAATGTATGAAGAAAATGGAGCACGGCATTCACAGCTCGACTGGCCGAATCGCCTGAATCGCTGCTTGTATGTGCTAATGCGCGAATTTCATTATTATCTCCTGACATACTGTGACCTTATTCTTGCGCCAGAAGACCAGGAGAGATTTTTTATGCAGGATGTCCGTGCTTTAGTGTTTGATGTTTTCGGAACCGTTGTGGATTGGCGAAATGGTGTCGCGCGCCAGGCCGCCAATTTTCTGGCAAAAAACGATGTGCCTATGGAGCCTACCGAGTTCGCCGATGCGTGGCGCCGGCGCTACCAGCCTGCCATGGAGGCGGTTCGCAGTGGCCAGCGCCCTTTTGTACGCCTGGATATATTGCACCGGGAAAACCTCGAGGCCGTTCTGACCGAGGCGGGTGTCGACGTTGCAGCCATAGACCCGCAGGAGCTGGCCGAACTTAACCTGGCCTGGCACAGGCTGGACCCGTGGCCGGATGTGCTGTCGGGCCTGGCCCGGCTCAAAGACCGCTTCATTATTGCGCCATTATCGAACGGCAACATCATTCTCATGCTCGATATGGCTCGCCGGGCCGGCATTCCATGGCATACCATCCTGGGCGCTGAAGTCGTACAGGCTTATAAACCGGCACCTGCAGCCTATCTGCGAACGGTCGACCTGCTGGCCATGCGGCCTGAACAGGTTTGCATGGTTGCTGCCCATAACAATGATCTGGCCGCCGCACGAGCCTGCGGCCTAAAGACTACATTTGTGCTCAGGCCTACCGAGCATGGCGCGTCGCAAACCACCGATTTGCATCCCGAGCAAGACTGGGAGGTGACGGTGGACAGCTTTGAGGCCTTGGCGGATGCGCTGGGCGCCTAGGCCCCAAGCCAACTCAATACATGGTCTTTTGCACGCGCTCGGGCAAGTCGGAGTCGTATTTTTCCCCGTCGATCTCCGCATTGCTCAGCGTCTCCAGGATGGTTCCGGTACTTGGCAATGAAGTGCGTGCCACATGCAGCGTTGGATCCCAAAGTCGCGACCGCAGCACGGCGCGCGAACATTGAAAAAACACTTTCCTGGCCTTGATGATCAGTACGGTCGAGGGCAGCTTGCCCTGCAACGAAAACTGCGCCAGCAACGTCGGGTCGGTGGAAATGGTTGCCTCGCCATTAATTCGCAGTGTTTCACCTACGCCGGGTATAAGGAAAATCAGTGCCACCCTTGGGTCATGAATAATATTGCGCAGGCTGTCTATCCGATTATTTCCCCGCCTGTCGGCAAGCATCAGGGTTTCTTCGTCGCAAACGCGCACAAAGCCCGCCGGATCCCCTCTGGGTGAAGCGTCAAGCCCTTCGGGGCCGTTGGTCGCCAGAACGACAAAGGGTGAGGCCTCGACCAGCTTTCTGTAATAAGGATGAATGTAATCCACCTCTTTCTTGAGGGAGGCCGCGGCGGGAGCGCCATAGAGCGCCTCAAGGGCCTGCAGATCGGTAATGCTATGGGCTGTACTTAGTTCACTCAAGGTATTAATCCATACTTAGATGTCTTGGTTCTACCTGCCGGGCTTGCGCCCTTTCCCTGCGTCAGTGACGCCACGCGCCATCATAGGGACTGTTTCCCAGGGTATCAACCCACGTCAACCAGCCCGACGTAACAAACCCGCAACAATAGGTTATGCTTTGCATAATTTCAATGTTCTCGACGCCGAAAAGCATGGCAAGAATAACTATAGAAAACGTCACAAAACGATACGGCGACGTCACCATTATCGACCGGCTCAGTCTGGCTATCGAGCACGGTGAGTTCTTCACTTTATTGGGGCCCAGCGGCTGTGGCAAAACGACACTACTGCGCATGATTGCCGGCTTCATCATTCCCAGCGAAGGACGCCTGCTGCTGGACGACGAGGACATCACCCGACTGCCCGCACACAAGCGGGAAACGGGCATGGTCTTTCAGGACTACGCCCTCTTTCCCGACAAGACCGTGTTCGACAACGTGGCTTACGGGCTGCGCGTACGCCGTTTTTCCAATCAGCAGATCAAGGAAAAGGTCGGACAGATGCTAGAACGGGTTGGCCTGGGGCACCTGCCTACACGCTACCCCGGCGAACTCTCGGGTGGCCAGCGCCAGCGGGTTGCCCTGGCCCGCGCCCTGATCATCGAGCCACGCGTGCTGCTCATGGACGAACCGCTATCCAATCTGGATGCCAAGCTGCGCATACAGATGCGCGATGTCATTCGCCAGCTGCAGCAGGAATCCAAAATCACGGCGATATTTGTAACGCATGATCAGGAAGAAGCGCTATCCATGTCCGACCGGATTGCCCTGTTGCGACAAGGCAAGATAGATCAGCTCGATACGCCCGAAGGCCTGTATGCCCGACCGGGCACATCGTACGCGGCAGATTTCATCGGGGCCGCCAATCTTGTCAAAGTGCTGTCCCAGCAAACCCACGATCACAGCGTGCTGGTTGACATTCCGGGCGGGCGTATCAGCGTGTCTGCTCCAACACCAGGGCCTGAAGCCTGCCTGGCCGCCCGTCCTGAACATATCGGCGTGCACAGCGACAATAGCCAGCCCGGTCGTATCCCTGCAACCGTGGTGTTCAGGCGCTATCTTGGCTTCAAGGCAACTTATGCGCTTGAGCTGGCCGACGGCTCCACCATCAATGCGGATATACCGGCCGCACACGATGCGGCCTACGCACCGGGAAGCCAGGTGTTCCTGAGTTTCAGTCAAGCCTGTCGGCTGGTCGCCGCCTAAGCCGGGGTTACGCATGTTCGCCAAAACCGGCCCGAGCACCTCCCACATGCCTGCCTGGTGGCCGGCTATGTCGTTCGCTTCGCGATCACCCTGGTTGCTGCCTGCCACGTTCTGCTTGCTGCTATTGTTCGCGCTGGTCGTGTGGCCGTTGGTCTCGCTGTTTTACCAGAGCGCACTTGACCCGCAGACGGGGCAGTACAGCCTGGACGGATTCAGACAGTTTTTCGGGAGCCCGCGCTATACCACCGCCTTCACCAATACGGTGATACTGGGTGCTGCATCGACCGCCGGCGCGCTGCTGCTCGGCGCGCCGCTGGCGTATATTGTTGCGCGCTATGATTTTCCAGGCAAACCTGTGGTTGCGCTGCTGCCTCTGGCCACTATCATCCTGCCCGATATTGTGGTCTCACAAGCCTGGCTGATGCTGTTGGGCAACAACGGCATTGTGCGGCATGCCCTGGAAGGCGTGGGCATAGACCTGCCCTCGTTCTATGGCTGGTTCGGCATGATCTACACGCTCATTCTGAATGACTACACCTATGTCTATATAGGCATGCTGGCGGCCCTGAAGGCAATCGACGGCTCCATCGAAGAGGCGGCCGTGAATCTGGGTGCAAGCAATCTGCGCCGCGCGCTTACGGTCACACTTCCGGTGTTGATGCCGGCATTGCTGGTCAATGCCATGATCGTATTCACGCTGGCTGTAGATAATTTTTCCATACCCATGATTCTGGGCGGCAGGATAGACGTACTGTCTTCACTGACCTACACCACCTTCCTCTCGGAAATGGGCGGCAGTCCGCTCATGCAAAGCGTGCTGGCGGTCGTCTCTGTCGTGCTGGTCGGCTGCGTGCTGTTCGTTCAGAAACGTGTGGTCGAGCGCAAGACTTACCAGATGTACCAGGGTCGCGCCCCGAAGGCCATCCGGGCGCGTGGCCTGGCATCCGTGCTGCTGGCCGGCTGGGCCGTGCTTTTTGTGGCGTTCTCTATGATACCGGCAGTCATCGTGCTTGTTGGCGCCTTCACCAAAGCACGCGGGCCGGTAATGCAATACGGTACATGGACACTCGAAAACATGGAGCGCGCCCTGCGCACGGCACCTGAGCCCATCATCAACTCGCTCATGCTTGCCAGCGTCGCCGCAATCGCCGGCACCTGTTTCGCCACCGTGGCCAGCTACCTCATCGTCAAGAAAAAGATGTGGACGGTATCCGTGCTGGACTACGTGGTCATGCTGCCCCTTGCCATATCGGGCACGGTGCTTGGCATTGCGCTGATCCAGACTTACAACAGCGGCATGATCATCTTGACGGGCACATGGGTCATCATGGTGGCTGCACTGTTCGTTCGCAAAGTCCCTTTCTCCATACGTTCGGCTTCCGCCTCGCTGTACAGCATTCCCGATTCCATCGAAGAAGCCTCCATTAATCTGGGCGTGTCGCCCATTGCCAGCTTCTTCAAGGTCGTGCTTCCCTTGATGAAGCCCGCCATTCTTGGCGCGGCTATTCTCATGTGGGTCACTTCGCTGGCCGAAATTTCCGCCACCATTGTGTTGTATTACGGCGGCATGGAAACCATGCCCATCCAGATGTTCCGCCAGATCGATGCAGGCTATCTGGCACGGGCATCGGCCTACGGCGTGATACTGATGATCGTCATTATCGTGCCCATCTACCTGGCCGTGCGCTTTCTCAAGCTCGACCTGTTCTCAAATCGATAGATAAAACCACCACCGGAGAAGCCTCATGATCAGTCATACACAATACAAGACAAAACTGGCCGCTGTGCTGGGAAGCGCCTCACTATTCCTGGGCTCGGCCGCACTGGCCGACGATGTCGTGATGTACACATCGAACAACGTCCAGACAATTGACACCGCCATCGACATCGCACGCGAAAAAGCACCTGGCCTTGCCATTCAGAAGGTGACTTCCGGCACGGGTGCGCTCATGAAGCGCATAGAAGCCGAGGCGGCAAACCCTTTGGGTGATGTGGTCTGGGGTGCCGGCTTCGGCACCATGGCGGCATTCAAGCAGAACTTTCAGCCCTACGACTCGGCCGAAGTAAAAGGTTTGGACCAGCGCTTTATCGGGCCAGACAACCTTTGGGCGGGCAGCAACGTGCACGTCATGATCATCATGATCAACGAAAAACAGCTCAAGGATATTCCTGCTCCCAAAAGCTGGGCTGATCTTTTCGACCCGAAATGGAAAGGCAAACTCATCGTCGGCGACCCGGCCACCTCGGGCAGCACCTACGACCAGATGTACGGCATTTATCAGCTATTCGGCCAGGACGGCTTTGATAAGCTGGTCGCCAACGCCGACATTTCCAAGAGCTCGGGCCAAATCTATAAAAGCGTAGCCAACGGAGAATACGCCGCAGGCATCACGATGGAATATGCCGCCTATGCTTACATCGCCGGCGGCCAGAAAGAGATACGCATTATTTATCCCGAGGAAGGCGCATTCGCGGCGCCAGAGGCGGTAGCCATCATCAAGAACCCCAAGAATGGCGACAAGGCTGCGCAGCAACTCTATGATGTGCTGCTATCCAAAGAAGTTCAGGAAGCTGAACTCACTGACAACTTCCGTCGTCCCAGCCGCGCCGACATTGATGTTGCTGCGCTCACCGAGTTGCCCAACCTGAAAGACATCAAGGTCGAAGCCACCGATCCGCTCAAGGCTGCGGCGGATTACGACAAAATCATTGGTGCCTGGAAGCAGGCCATGGAAAAGGCCGGGAAATAAGCGGTTCCAGGAGCAAGAAAACCAGGTAGGCCTGCTGGCAGGAAGCTGGCTGAAGCCCCGCCACACACCTGAGTCCTTGACTGCATTTCGCGTAGTGTTTGGGCCCCCTTCCTGGAAGGGGGCTTATTCATTTCAGGCATCCAACTTGCTGGCATAGCTTCAAGCACGGCATCCCGCCGTCACTCAGGAGCCATTATGCCAGTCAAGACTTTAGAAGACCTTTTCATACACGAACTATCGGATATCTATAGCGCCGAGAAGCAACTCACCAAGGCTTTGCCACGGTTGGCCCGTGCCGCCCAGAACCCCGACCTGCAAACCGCATTTACCACGCATCTGGAAGAAACCCATGGGCAGGTAGAAAGAATCGATCAGATCGTCGAACTCCGAAATCTGAAACTGAAACGGATCAAGTGCGCGGCCATGGAAGGACTGGTCGAGGAAGGCAAAGAGGTTATTGAAGAAATCGAGAAGGGTCCCGTACGGGATGCAGCCCTGATCGGCGGCGCCCAGAAGGTTGAACATTACGAAATTGCCAGTTACGGAACGCTATGCGAAATTGGCAAGCAGCTGGGCTATACCGACGCGGTGAAGCTGCTCAAGGAGACGTTGGCAGAGGAAAAGGCCACCGACGAAAAACTGACCTTATTGGCGGAAAGCGGCGCGAACGCCAAGGCGGCCGCAATTGCCGGATCCACCCCATTTAGTAACCCATTTGCACCCATTCAGGCAAACTAACCGCCATCGACGCACTCCACGCTACGCCATACATAGCCATCAAGAGATACACCCGTGTTTTGCATGCGTCTTGGACACAGCCGCACTCAAAGACCAAAGTCCTCTCGCAAGCGCCCAATCTGGTGCATCTTCTCATGCAGCATGGTCACGATACCGATGTCACCGTTCGAGAGGCGGCGCCAATAAACAAAGTGCCGCTCATAACGGAAGAAATAGCCATCAATGCCGAACGTGGCCGGTATAGTGCGGGATACTGTCTGATGTGTGGCAATGCCCTCAAATGCCTCAAATAAACCCCTGATGTAGCGCTCGGCCTGTTGCGCACCCCAACGCTTATGCATATAGCGGTAAATGTCGTCCAGCCGCCAGGATGCTTCCTGAACGCGTATCTGTGCCTTGACCATAACGGCAATCAGATCCGGTTACGTGCGATAACGTCTGCTGCCGTCAAGGGCTGGTATGACGACTCTGGCGCCGCCCAAGCGTGGGTGAGTTCAGCCTTGAGCCGCTCGAATGTAGCCGCTTCCCTGGTTGCTTTGTCACGACGAATGAGGTCCCGTACATACTCGCTGACGTTCTCGTACTCGCCTTGCTAACCCACATTCTCGGCAACGAATTCGCTCAGAGGACCACTAAGGCGCACTGTCATGGTGGTGGTGTTTGTGCGGATCATGCAACCAATAGCACGCCCGCAACCATCCGGAAATTCCGGATGGAACTCAACTTCGCATTCACGTTCGCCCCAGGCGAAAAGCGGGCGAACGCCCGTAATTCCCCCATTTTCGGTTTTAATTACAAATTATTACACTTTAATTTTTCATCAGATCCAGGCGATCAGCCTGTGGATAACTACTGGGGCGAGCAATTGTGCACAGGCTGTGGATCAAGCAAGGATAACTGCCTGGTTCACCCAAGCCCAAAAAGTTATCCGAAATCCATCCTTGAGCTAAACACGACTTGCGCACCTCAAAAAAAAGCTGCAACGTCATGAAAAATAAAAGGGTTTTGCACTTATTCCAGTTATCCACAGACACCCATTATTATTAGTCTTTATATATAGAAAAGATAAACAACAACAAAACATTTTCATCGTTCCAGCCAGCAACCCCCCTCTTTTTTCAGAGATGTATACTTCGCTCACTCCAAAAACACATGCCGTTTTTTTAAAAAAAGCGATGCTGCGTCTTTTGGAGCGCACATCGCTTTGATCGAACAGTTACAGGGGATGAATGACTTAAATGGCAGCCAGTTTTTCGATAGCGGTATCCAGCGTTTCGTCTCGTTTGGCAAAACAGAACCGGATCAGATTGTGATTTGACTCAGGTGCATCTGGTTGCTTGTAAAAGGCTGATACGGGAATTACGCCTATACCTTTTTCAGTAGTCAACCAACGCGAAAACTCAGCTTCCGGCAAGCTTGATATCTGACTGTAATCAGCCATCAGGAAGAACGTACCTTCGCTGTGCATAGGAATGAATTTTGACTTGGCCAGACCGTTCAACAGGCGATCGCGCTTTTGCTGATAAAAAGCCGGCAGGCGCAAATAGGCATCTTTGTTCTCCATGTAGCTGGCCAGGGCAACTTGCATGGGGGAATTCACGGTAAAAACGTTGAACTGATGAACTTTGCGGATTTCTGCGGAAATGGCAGCAGGTGCGCAGCAATAACCGATTTTCCAGCCGGTGGCGCTGTAGGTTTTGCCAAAGGAAGACACCACAATGGAATGATCTGCCAACAAAGGACGACGAGCAACACTTTGATGGGCCTGTCCATCGTAGACCAGATGTTCGTATACCTCGTCAGACAGCAACAAGATGCCTGTGTCTTGCACGATGCTTTCCAGACTGTCCAGGTCTTCTTCGGTCAGATTGATCCCGGTAGGGTTATGGGGAAAATTCAGGATCAGCATACGGGTTTTGGCGGTGATTGCATCGCGGATCCTTTGCCAATCAACCTGGTAGCGTGGTGTTTCAGACGTAGGTGCCTGCATGGGCACAATGACTGGTTTGCCGCCAACTAGCTCGATGACTGGTATGTACAAGTCGTAAAAGGGTTCGATAACAATCACTTCATCGCCGGTCTTAACAAAGGCCAGAATACCGGCCATAAGTGCTTCGCTGGCACCGCTGGTTACCGTAATTTCTGTATTTGGATCGTATTTATGCCCATACAATTCCTGCACTTTCAATGAAATTTGCTGACGAAGTGCGGGAACTCCTGCCATAGGTGGATATTGGTTATGGCCGTCTTTCATGGCTTTGGTAACCAGATCAAGCAGAACATCATCAGGCGAAAAATCGGGAAATCCTTGCCCTAGATTGATGGCTTTATGATCAGTTGCTAACTGGCTCATTATTGTGAAAATAGTGGTACCTACATTCGGCAGTTTTGATTCAAATTTCATGGTCAGTATTTTGGTCGACAGTTGATGTTCAGATAAACAGTGGCAGCCTTTAGTGCGTTAATGCTGCAATAATGTTGCTTGACGGAAAAAAACCACACTGGGGTTAACTATCATTTGATAAAGCGACATTGCATGGTTATGCTCCTATGTGCAGTCAAATCAAGCAGTACGTTTTGTTCGTGATGGGTAGTCAGTAAGCCTTGGATATATGTTCCTGGGTGGCGTGATCGTCTGAATTCGTGGCAGCGTCCTTGATTAATTGCATTTTTGTTTATTTTTAGGACGCAATAGATCATGGCTCAGACGGGCAAAGTTAAATGGTTCAATGCCGATAAAGGCTTCGGTTTCATAACACCTGACGCTGGCGGCACTGACGTGTTCGCACATTTCTCGGCAATCGAAGGGCGCGGCTACCGCAGCCTGACGGAAGGCCAAGAAGTTGAGTTTGAAGTTAATGACGGCCCCAAGGGCCCTCAGGCAGCAGAGATACGCCCTCTGTAATACCTGTCCAGCAAGTGCGTTGCTAACTGCGCACGAATTCAAACGCCCTGGCCACAAGCCTGGGCGTTTTTCTTTTGTGCGTCCCACACGTTTCATCATTATTGAAGGCATTGTCAGATTGTTGCCCCGGCATGTGTGCTTCGCCCATGCACTGTGTTGAGTACAGAAAAGTTATTAAGTACTTATTCTACCGTTTATCCACAGCTTTACTAACAGCCGGAAAGTTCCAAGTAAATCACAGCGTAGTAAGCACTGCACCGTACTTATATTCTTAGACGTATTTAGTGTGCCGCGGCAGATTGGCGTGATTGACTTGAATAAGTTCTGGAATATTTATCCAGGTGCTTATCCACAGAGATATCCCCAATTTCGAAGAAGTGTTCCACGTGGAACATAACCGGCTACAACTGCGGCTGTTCCACGTGAAACAACGCTAAATTCGAGAAGTATAATAATGACTTAGGCCTTTTAGCTTGAGCAAAGAAATGTTCTATCCAGATGTTTACGATGTGATCGTCGTCGGTGGCGGGCACGCCGGAACCGAGGCTGCACTCGCTGCCGCCCGCAGCGGTGCACGGACGCTGCTGTTAACCCATAATATGGAAACCTTGGGCCAGATGTCCTGCAATCCTTCCATCGGAGGGATAGGTAAAGGTCATCTGGTAAAGGAAGTTGATGCGCTGGGCGGAGCCATGGCGTACGCGACTGACCAGGCGGGAATTCAGTTCCGAATCTTGAACCGTTCCAAAGGTCCGGCCGTAAGGGCCACGCGCGCGCAAGCGGATCGTTCGCTATACCGTAGTGCGATTCGCATGACACTGCAGAATCAACCTAACCTGACTATATTCCAGCAGTCAGTTGAAGATCTGATTCTGGAAGGTGATCGTGTCGTTGGTGCGGTAACGCAAATTGGTCTTAAGTTTCGTGGCTTAACGGTGGTTCTGACTGCCGGCACGTTCCTGAATGGTTTGATTCACGTGGGACTGGATAATTATTCTGCGGGCCGTGCTGGTGATCCACCAGCCATAAGCCTGGGCCAGAGGCTGAAAGAGCTTAAGCTTCCACAAGGCCGATTGAAAACCGGAACGCCTCCAAGGATAGATGCACGCACCATAGACTTCGGTAAAACAGAAGTTCAAGCGGGCGATCTGGATCCTATTCCCGTGTTTTCTTATATGGGCAAAGAGTCGATGCATCCACGGCAGTTGCCATGCTGGATTACTCATACGAATGAAAGAACGCATGACATTATCCGGTCTGGTCTTGATCGCTCGCCGATGTACAGCGATAGCGGGACTATTGAAGGTATAGGCCCAAGATATTGTCCTTCTATTGAGGACAAGATTCATCGCTTTGCAGATAAGTCCAGCCATCAGATCTTTCTTGAACCGGAAGGCTTAACAACTCAAGAGATTTATCCAAACGGGGTGTCGACAAGCCTACCTTTCGATATTCAGCTTGCTTTGGTCAGAACTCTGCCGGGTCTGGAAAACGCAGTTATCATGCGCCCGGGCTATGCAATTGAGTATGACTACTTTGATCCACGTGAACTCAGTTCTACGCTGGAAACCAGGGCCATAAAAGGTTTGTTCTTTGCAGGGCAGATCAATGGTACGACAGGCTACGAAGAAGCGGCTGCTCAGGGATTGCTGGCGGGTATCAATGCGGCCAGGCAATCAAAAGGGCTTGAAGGCTGGTGCCCGAAGCGCAACGAGGCATATTTGGGAGTGTTGGTTGACGACCTGATCACCCGAGGGGTCACAGAGCCCTATCGTATGTTTACATCACGGGCGGAGTATCGACTTAGTTTGCGTGAAGATAACGCGGATATGCGACTGACCGAGATAGGCAGGAAGCTGGGTCTGGTAGATGATCAGCGGTGGGACGCATTCAGCCGGAAACGTGACGATGTTTCACGTGAAACAGAACGATTGAAATCTACATGGATTAATCCTAAGACCCTGGCGCACCATACAGCGGAAGCGTTGTTTGGTAAGCAGCTGGAAAAAGAGTATTCCTTGTACAGTTTATTGAAGAGACCCCAGGTTAGTTATAAGGCTCTCATGGATTTGCACAAGGAAGATGGATCGCTTGTGGCTGGCCCGGGCCTGCAAGATCCAGTGTCTGCTGAACAGGTCGAAATACAGATAAAGTACGCGGGATACGTTGCCAAGCAGCAGGAAGAAATTGACCGGCAGATGGAGCAGGAATCTCAAGTGATTCCATCAGATATTGATTACGATGCCATTACCAGTTTATCAATAGAAGTTCGGCAGCGCCTTAAAGTGAGCAAGCCAGAAACTGTTGGCCAGGCAAGCCGCATTTCAGGTATTACTCCGGCGGCGGTATCCTTGCTGCTTATACATTTAAAAAGATTACAGTACAGGAAGAAAGCAGCGTAATGGCGAATGAGCAATTCAGGGCGCGTTTGCAGCAGGCAGGGGACATTTTGGGCCTGGAACTCAGTGCCCAACAGATCGACACACTTTTAGCCTATCTGGATCAACTGCAACGTTGGAACAAAACGTATAATCTGACGGCGCTGCGCGACCCCGAGCAAATGCTCGTACAGCACATCATAGACAGTCTTTCAGTTGTTAAGCCCCTGGCTAATATACTGTATAAAAACACAGTATCAGGTCGCACGATAGTTGATGTAGGCTCGGGCGCTGGCTTGCCGGGCGTTGTACTTGCCACCACACAAGAGCAGTGGCAAGTGCATTGCATTGATGCTGTAGAAAAGAAAATGGCCTTTGTCCGGCAAATGTGTGGTGTGTTGCGGCTGCGTAATTTGCACGCGCATCACGATCGTGTAGAAAGCATGCCCCTGTTCCAGGCAGATGTTGTCATATCAAGGGCTTTTGCTTCGCTGGCTGATTTTGCAACCCTGGCTGGCCGGCATGTAGCGCCCGATGGGCACCTGGTGGCCATGAAGGGGCGCGAACCGACAGACGAAGCTGAGGATTTGCAGCAAAATACACAGTGGCGTATCACTCATATCGAAACGCTGCCCGTACCTGAATTGAATGCCCAGCGTTGTCTGGTCTGGATGAGTCGTCAAGGAAGTCTATGAGCCCCAGTATGTCCACCGCCAATGTCTTCTGTATTGCCAACCAGAAGGGCGGCGTAGGTAAAACCACGACTGCCATTAATCTGGCGGCGGCTTTGGCTGCCATGCGCAAGCGGGTACTGCTGATTGATCTCGATCCGCAAGGTAATGCCACCATGGGTAGTGGCGTGGATAAGAATCAGGCTGAAAAAAACCTCTATCAAGTGCTTATTGGCGACACTACCATAGCCGAAGCCAAAGTTCGCTCTGAATCGGGTGGCTACGATGTCTTGCCAGCGAACCGTGAGCTCTCTGGTGCCGAGATTGATCTGATTCAAATGGAGGACCGCGAGCAACAGCTCAAGCAAGCCATCAACCAGGTTTCCGACGACTACGACTTCATCCTGATTGATTGCCCGCCTACCTTGTCATTGCTTACGCTTAACGGCCTGGCATCGGCGCATGGGGTGATCATACCTATGCAATGCGAGTACTTTGCCCTGGAAGGCCTTTCAGACCTGGTCAACACCATCAAACGGGTACATCGCAATATCAATCCTGATTTGCAGCTTATAGGCTTGTTGCGTGTGATGTTCGACACCCGCGTTACTCTTCAGCAACAGGTATCGGCGCAAATAGAAACGCATTTTGGCGACAAGGTATTCAAAACCGTCATCCCGCGAAATGTGCGGCTGGCCGAGGCACCCAGCCACGGGCTGCCCGGTATTGTGTACGACAAGAATTCGCGTGGCGCAAAAGCCTATGTCGAGTTTGGCGATGAACTGATCAAGCGCATCAAGAAAGAGGCCTTGCGTCAGCAGGCACGCCCACGCATTTAACGGATAAGGAAAGGAATCAATCATGGCAACCCGTAAACCCAAAGGTCTGGGCCGTGGTCTTGACGCATTGCTTGGTGAAGATGCACGGGCGATCGACGATCTGGGCCAGCCCGACCTGCAGACCAAGCTGCCGTCCACTCTGAAGGTAGGGCTGCTGCGTGCCGGCAAGTATCAGCCGCGTACACGCATGGACGAAGGGGCTCTGAACGAGCTGGCCGAGTCCATCCGCAGTCAGGGCGTCATGCAGCCAATTCTGGTGCGGCCCCTTGATGGCAAGGATAAGGGCAATTACGAGATCATCGCAGGTGAACGACGGTTCCGTGCCGCCAAGATCGCTGGTCTGTCAGAAGTGCCGGTGCTGGTAAAAGAAGTCGCTGACGAAAATGCTGCTGTCATGGCTCTTATAGAGAACATACAGCGCGAAGATCTGAATCCCCTGGAAGAGGCCCAAGGAGTCAGGCGCCTGCTTGACGAGTTCGGGCTCACACACGACCAGGCTGCGCAGGCCATAGGTCGCTCACGTCCGGCCACCAGCAATCTGCTGCGCTTGTTGAACCTGGCCGGCCCTGTACAAACCATGCTGCTCGCGGGTGATATCGACATGGGTCACGCCCGCGCTTTGCTGGCAACTGATGCAGCCACGCAAATCCTGCTGGCCAATGAAGTGATTGCCAGGCGTTTGTCTGTACGAGAAACGGAAAAGCTGGTTAGCCGCTCGGTGCAGGCCGAAGACAAGGCCGTTCTGCCGCGACGCCAGGGCAGTGCCCAAAATGGCGATGCAAAACGGCTGGAAGAGGCGCTGTCTGATTACCTGGGTACCCGGGTAAGTCTGAAGATCGGTAGCAAGAACAAAGGGCAGCTGCAAATAGACTTCCACGGCTGGGACCACTTGAACGCTTTGCTGGAGCGACAGGGCCTGGCCAAACTACTTGACGCTTGAAACCTGCCTGTTTGATGTATATCAATAAAATTAGGAAGTTTTAGGCAGAATTAGTCGTACTTGTCAAAAAAGCAAGGGTAAACCCCAACAGGGTTTGCCCTTGCTTTTTGCTTCTGCGTGCTAGCATTTCGAGCTGCGTCATTTACTCGTCTATAGACCAACAGGATCAAAAAAACAAAATGTTCAAAGCACTTAGTCGCTCATCAGTGAAGCTGGTGGAGCGCTATCTCCCCGACCCGTATATTTTTGTTGTTCTGCTTACGCTGATTGCCGGTGTTGCCGCGGTACTGGTAGAAAGCAAGACGCCCATGCAAGTGGTCACCATGTGGGGTGACGGCTTCTGGGGTCTGCTCAGTTTCACCATGCAGATGGTGCTTGTGCTGGTTGCCGGCTACATGATGGCCAGCACGCCTCTGGTCAAGCGCATCCTGCAAAGCCTGGCGAAGCTCGCCAAGACCCCGGGCGGAGCCATCATACTGGTGACAGTCGTTGCCCTGGTTGCAAACTGGATCAACTGGGGCTTCGGCCTTGTGGTCAGTGCCCTGTTCGCCAAGCAACTGGCGCGTACCGTAAGGGTGGACTACCGCTTGCTGGTCGCCAGTGCGTATTCCGGCTTTATCGTCTGGCATGGTGGCCTGGCGGGCTCCATACCCCTGACCATCGCCACTGAAGGTCACTTTCAAGCAGACAAGATAGGCATTATTCCAACTGCCGACACCATTTTTTCTACCTACAACATCATCATCGTACTGGCCATGCTGGTACTGGTGCCCCTGGTCAACAGGCTGATGCTGCCGGACGAAAAAGACAGCGTATACGTTGAGCAAAGCAAACTGGAAGATACCGCTGTCGTTGTCGAGAAAGACGATCGCCCGGCGGCCCGCCTTGAAAACAGCAAGGTACTGGCCATGCTGATCGGCGTAGCCGGCCTGGCCTATATGTTCGATTTCTACGTTGTTCGTGGCGGCGGACTCAATCTGAACATCATCAACTTCACCTTCCTGTTTCTGGCCATTATTTTGCATGGCAATGCGCGTAATCTGCTCAACAGCCTGGACGAAGCGATCAAGGGCGCCGCGGGCATTGTGATTCAGTTTCCTTTCTACGCCGGCATCATGGCCATCATCATGCACTCGGGCCTGGCAGCCAGCCTGTCCGACTGGATGACTTCTTTTGCCAGCGCCGACAGCCTGCCTTTCTGGACCTTCATGAGTGCGGGTATTGTTAATATTTTCATTCCTTCGGGTGGTGGCCAGTGGGCGGTACAGAGCCCGGTCGTTATTTCAGCAGCTCAGGCACTGGGCGCCGACATGCCACGCGTGGCGATGGCCGTTGCCTGGGGTGACGCCTGGACCAACCTGTTGCAGCCGTTCTGGGCACTGCCTGTTCTGGCGATCGCAGGGCTTAAGGCCAAGGACATCATGGGCTACTGCCTTATACAGCTGTTCGTGACTGGCGTGATCGTATCTATCGGCCTGACCTGGTTCTAAACGCAACAAGATGCAGGTCCGGTCGGTTAAATAACAACGCCGGACTTGAATCATTTAAATAAAACGCAAATAGGTATTTGACAGGGCGTTTAAAACCCTGCATAATTCGGAGTTCGCTTTTGGTGGGATGCCCGAGTGGTTAAAGGGGGCAGACTGTAAATCTGTTGACCTTGCGTCTACGTTGGTTCGAATCCAACTCCCACCACCAGCACTTTATCGTGCGCGTTGCTGCCACTACCAGGGTTAGTCAGGCAACGCGCTTTTGCGGTAAGGCGCATGCAGTCAGGCAGCACGGCAGCAGCGCAGGTGAAACGAATCTTCGCGGGTGTAGCTCAATGGTAGAGCAACAGCCTTCCAAGCTGATGATGAGGGTTCGATTCCCTTCACCCGCTCCAGTAACGATTTTTTGAATTTTGCCCCAAAAGGCAGAAAGCAATTAAAAGTTGCCCATGTGGCTCAGTGGTAGAGCACTCCCTTGGTAAGGGAGAGGTCACGCGTTCGATCCGCGTCATGGGCACCAAAACTTTATTTTATTTACAGCTCTATTCCATAGTCAGGAGTGTCAGCCATGGCAAAAGGTAAGTTTGAACGGACCAAACCGCACGTAAACGTAGGTACGATCGGGCACGTTGACCACGGCAAGACCACGCTTACAGCGGCAATTACAACTGTGTTGGCCAAGGCATTTGGCTCGGGCGAAGCCAAGGGCTACGACCAGATCGACGCAGCGCCTGAAGAAAAGGCTCGCGGTATCACGATCAACACTTCGCACGTTGAGTACGAAACGGCGACGCGTCACTACGCGCACGTTGACTGCCCGGGCCACGCTGACTATGTCAAGAACATGATCACGGGTGCTGCGCAAATGGACGGCGCGATTCTGGTGTGCTCGGCTGCAGACGGCCCCATGCCCCAAACCCGTGAGCACATTCTGCTCTCGCGTCAGGTTGGCGTGCCTTACATCATCGTGTTCCTGAACAAGGCAGACATGGTCGATGACGAAGAGCTGCTGGAGCTGGTCGAAATGGAAGTGCGCGAGCTGCTCTCGAAGTACGACTTCCCCGGCGACGATACCCCTGTGATCAAGGGTTCGGCCAAGCTGGCGCTCGAAGGCGACGAAGGTCCTCTGGGTAAAGAAGCCATCATGAAGCTGGCTGAAGCCCTGGACAGCTACATCCCCACTCCCGAGCGCGCTGTAGACGGCACGTTCCTGATGCCTGTTGAAGACGTGTTCTCGATCTCGGGTCGCGGTACAGTGGTTACCGGCCGTATCGAGCGTGGCGTGGTCAAGGTTGGTGAGGAAATCGAGATCGTTGGTATCAAGGATACGGTCAAGACCACCTGCACGGGCGTTGAAATGTTCCGCAAGCTGCTCGATCAGGGCGAGGCAGGCGATAACGTCGGTATCTTGCTGCGCGGCACCAAGCGTGAAGACGTCGAGCGTGGTCAAGTGTTGGCCAAGCCCGGTTCGATCAACCCGCACACCGAGTTCTCGGCCGAGGTGTACATTCTGTCCAAAGACGAAGGTGGCCGTCACACGCCGTTCTTCCAGGGCTATCGTCCTCAGTTCTACTTCCGTACCACCGACGTAACCGGTACGATCGAACTGCCGGCCGACAAGGAAATGGTATTGCCTGGTGATAACGTGTCGATGAAGGTCAGCCTGATCGCCCCGATCGCCATGGAAGAAGGTCTGCGCTTCGCTATCCGCGAAGGTGGCCGTACCGTCGGTGCAGGCGTCGTCGCCAGCATCATCAAGTAATAATCATGTAGCAGGCGCAATGCGCCTGTCTGCATTGAAAAGTCGTAAAGGCGATGGCTCCGGCAGGCGTCATCGCTTTCAGGGTCTAGGGGTATAGCTCAATTGGCAGAGCGTCGGTCTCCAAAACCGAAGGTTGTAGGTTCGATTCCTACTGCCCCTGCCACACAGTCACATCGAAGCCGCACAAAGTGGCGTCAAATGCCGGAATATGTCGAAAAGCAACGTAGAAACCGTTAGCAGCACCGTAGATCGCGTTAAGCTGGGTCTGGCAGTGCTTGTTATCGTGGCCGGCATAGTCGGTTATTCCATGCTTGAAGGTCAGCCGGCAGCCGCCCGTGTAGGCCTGTTTATCGGCAGCCTGGTTATAGCTGCCGTCATCGCCTGGTTCAGCGAGCCCGGTCGCCGCACACTTGGTTTTGGGCGTGATGCCTATAACGAAGTGAAGCGCGTGGTCTGGCCAACCCGCAAAGAAACCACACAAATGACGGGTATCGTCTTTGTGTTCGTGATCGTAATGGGTATCTTGCTGTGGGTGGTCGACAAGGTCCTGGAAGGGGTCATTTACGGCTTGCTGTTAGGCTGGAGCTAAAGGACACACATGAGCAAGCGTTGGTATGTCGTCCACGTTTATTCCGGTATGGAAAAAAGCGTGCATAAGGCGCTCGTCGAGCGCATAGAGCGCGCAGGGCTTGAAACATCCTTCGGCCAGATTCTGGTGCCCTCCGAAGAAGTCGTCGAAGTCAAGGGTGGCAAGAAGTCCATCTCCGAACGACGCATTTTCCCGGGCTACGTGCTGGTCGAGATGGATCTCACCGACGAAACCTGGCACCTGGTCAAGAATACCAACCGGGTAACCGGCTTTCTGGGTGGTTCGGGTAACCGTCCCGCCCCGATTTCCGAGCGTGAAGTTGAAAAAATTCTTTCGCAAATGGAAGAGGGTGTCGAGAAACCGAAACCCAAAATTCTCTTCGAAGTGGGCGAAATGGTTCGCGTCAAAGAGGGTCCGTTTGCAGACTTCAACGGCAACGTCGAAGAAGTCAACTACGAGAAAAGCAAGGTGCGTGTCTCGGTCACCATTTTTGGCCGCGCAACACCTGTAGAACTCGATTTTGGTCAGGTTGAAAAAACCTGAATTTCTAACCCCGGGGAGCTGCACGCGTCTGTCGCGTGTTGGCGTTTGAACCCGTAAGGAGCTAAGCATGGCGAAGAAAATCGTCGGCTTTATCAAGCTGCAAGTACCAGCTGGTAAGGCTAATCCCTCACCCCCCATCGGTCCGGCGCTGGGTCAGCGCGGTCTGAACATCATGGAATTCTGCAAGGCGTTCAACGCCCAAACCCAAGGCCTTGAGCCGGGTTTGCCAATTCCTGTGGTCATTACCGCCTACGCAGACAAGAGCTTCACCTTCATCATGAAGACTCCGCCTGCCGCCATCCTGATCAAAAAGGCCAGCGGTGTGCAGAAGGGCTCGGCTCGTCCTAACCTCGACAAAGTCGGTGTTTTGACACGTGCGCAAGCTGAAGAAATCGCAAAGACCAAGTCGCCTGACTTGACCGCTGCCGACCTTGACGCCGCGGTACGCACGATCGCTGGTAGCGCTCGCAGCATGGGCATTACGGTTGAAGGGGTATAAGCATGGCTAAGTTGAGCAAGCGCGCGGCCGCCGTTGCCGCCAAGATCGATCGCAACAAGTTCTATCCTATTGCCGAGGCCCTGGCCCTGGTCAAGGAAACAGCTACCGCCAAGTTCGATGAGTCCATCGACGTAGCCGTACAGCTGGGTATCGACCCCAAGAAATCCGACCAACTGGTTCGTGGTTCGGTTGTGTTGCCTGCCGGTACGGGTAAATCGGTGCGTGTCGCCGTATTCGCCCAGGGCGAAAAAGCCGAAGCCGCCAAGGCTGCCGGCGCCGACATCGTCGGTATGGAAGACCTGGCCGACACCATCAAAGGTGGCCAGATCGACTTCGACATCCTGATCGCTTCGCCCGATACCATGCGTATCGTTGGTGCCCTGGGTCAGGTGCTTGGTCCCCGTGGCCTGATGCCCAACCCCAAGGTTGGTACAGTTACGCCCGACGTCGCCACGGCAGTCAAGAATGCCAAGGCTGGTCAGGTTCAGTACCGCACCGACAAGGCTGGCATCATTCACGCCACCATTGGCCGCGCCTCTTTCGGCGTGGAACAGTTGCAAACCAACCTGGCTGCACTGGTAGACGCCCTGAACAAGGCCCGTCCTGCCGCCGCCAAGGGTGTGTATCTGCGCAAGCTGGCCGTTTCGTCCACGATGGGCGGCGGTGCACGCGTAGAAATAGCTTCTCTGGCAGCCTGATAGCTGTCGGAACAGAACTTTGGGCTGTGCCTGTGCAAGCAGGCATTGCTGTCAAAGACCGCTGGAGCCGAACCGTCAGCGTAGCAATACGCCCAGGCAAGGTTTAATTTCAGTCTGAAGGCAGACTGATTCCAGCGCAGACGGCGTCCCATGGAAGAATTCTTGTTGTACTAAGAACTCGACCAGGTGCGCCGCATTCGGTAGACGCAAGGGACCCTCCCGCGCGTCATTTGATGGAGTGTTCAAACCGTGAGTCTCAATCGTCAAGAGAAAGCGGTAGTAATCGAAGAAGTCTCTGCAGAAGTAGCAAAGGCACAATCGGTCATTATCGCTGAGTACCGTGGTCTGGACGTCGCCTCTATTACCGTATTGCGCAAGACTGCGCGTGAGTCGGGTGTGTATCTGCGTGTTCTCAAGAACACGCTGGTCCGTCGCGCCATTGCTGGAACTCCCTTCGAGGAGCTCGCAGCACAACTGACCGGTCCGCTGATGTATGCAGTCAGCACTGACCCGGTTGCGGCGGCAAAAGTACTTTCCGGTTTCGCAAAGACCAACGATAAGCTGGCTATCAAAGGCGGGGCATTGCCCAACAGCCTGCTGAGCCAGGACGGCGTGAAGGCTTTGGCCACCATGCCTTCCCGCGAAGAGTTGCTTTCGAAACTTATGGGTACGATGCAAGCCCCCGTCACGCAATTTGTGCGTACGCTCAACGAAGTTCCAACCAAGTTCGCACGCGGCCTCGCAGCTGTGCGCGATCAAAAAGAGGCAGCGTAAGCCGCCTCCAGGAATTTCGTCGAATAGAGCGACACCCAACCCTGGCATTTATAAATATTTGGAGTTCTTAAAATGGCATTAAGCAAAGCAGAAATCCTTGACGCTATCGCTAGCATGACCGTGCTCGAATTGTCCGAGCTGATCAAGGAAATGGAAGAAAAATTTGGCGTGTCGGCTGCTGCCGCCGCTGTGGCTGTGGCTGCTCCCGCTGCTGGCGGCGCTGCTGGTGGCGCTGCTGAAGAGCAAACCGAGTTCAACGTTGTGTTGGCTGAAGTTGGCGCGAACAAAGTCAGCGTTATTAAGGCTGTCCGTGAAATCACCGGTCTGGGCTTGAAAGAAGCCAAGGACCTGGTTGACGGCGCTCCCAAGGCTGTCAAGGAAGGCCTGTCGAAAGCCGACGCCGAAGCTGCTCAGAAGAAGCTTGAAGAAGCTGGCGCAAAAGTCGAACTCAAATAAGACTTTTTCGTCTGCCCGGGAAGGCGTAAGGCCCTCCCGGGCTTTTGCGTTTCCAGAAAACCCGCGATTCGGTAGCGGTTATTTCGCCGAGTCGGGCTTTCTGGAGTCGTAAACCAGGGCCGTGGTTGACGGCCCATGTAACCCTCGAGTCGGAGTGCTCATGCCTTATTCGTATACCGAAAAAAAGCGCATACGCAAGAGCTTCGCCAAGCGTGAAGACGTCCAGGACGTCCCTTACCTTTTGGCGACTCAACTGCAATCATTTAAAACTTTTCTGCAGGCGGATACTACACCGTCGAAACGCAAAGATGAAGGCCTGCAAGCGGCTTTCACATCAATTTTCCCCATAGTCAGCCACAATCAGATGGCCCGCCTCGAGTTCGTCAGCTACGTTCTCGGCGAGCCGGTTTTTGACGTTAAAGAGTGCCAGCTGCGCGGTTTGACCTACGCATCGCCTTTACGTGCCAAGGTCCGCCTGGTGCTCATGGACCGCGAGGTCAGCAAGCCCACGGTCAAGGAAGTCAAGGAACAGGAAGTGTACATGGGCGAAATTCCGCTCATGACCAACAACGGTTCTTTCGTCATCAATGGCACCGAGCGTGTCATCGTATCGCAGTTGCACCGTTCGCCTGGCGTATTCTTCGAGCACGATCGGGGTAAAACCCACAGCTCGGGCAAGCTGCTGTTCTCTGCCCGCGTGATTCCTTACCGCGGTTCATGGCTGGATTTCGAGTTCGACCCGAAAGACATTCTGTTCTTCCGTGTCGACCGCCGCCGGAAAATGCCCGTTTCCATCCTGCTCAAGGCTATAGGCATGACGCCCGAAGCCATCCTGGCTTACTTCTCTGATTTCGACAACTTCGAAATCCTGAACGAAGGCGGCATGCTGGAATTCGTGCCCGAGCGCTGGAAAGGCGAAGTTGCCCATTTCGATATTACCGATCGCTCCGGCACGATTATCGTCGAAAAAGACAAGCGTATCAATGCCAAGCACCTGCGTGACCTGACCAACGCCAAGGTCGAGCGTATCTCGGTGCCCGAAGACTACCTGTTGGGCCGTGTCCTGGCCAAGGGTCTGGTCAATCCGGAAACCGGCGAAGTCATTGCCAACGCCAACGACGAAATCACCGAAACCATATTGGCCGACATCCGTGCTGCCAATATCCGTGAAATCCAGACCCTGTACATCAACGATCTGGATCGCGGTGGCTATATTTCGCAAACCCTGCGCACCGACGAAACTGCCGACCAGATGGCTGCTCGCGTGGCTATCTATCGCATGATGCGTCCTGGTGAGCCTCCCACCGAAGATGCTGTCGAAGCACTGTTCCAGCGCCTGTTCTACAGCGAAGAGGCGTACGATCTGTCGCGCGTGGGCCGCATGAAGGTAAACAGCCGTCTGGGCCGTGGTGAAGACATCACCGGTCCCATGACGCTGACCGACGAAGACATTCTTGAAACCATCAAGGTGCTGGTCGAGCTGCGCAACGGTCGCGGACAAATCGACGACATCGATCACCTGGGCAATCGCCGCGTGCGTTGTGTTGGCGAACTGGCCGAGAACCAGTTCCGTGCCGGCCTGGTGCGTGTAGAGCGTGCAGTCAAGGAACGTCTGGGTCAGGCCGAGACCGAAAACCTCATGCCGCATGACCTGATCAACTCCAAGCCTATTTCGGCTGCCATCAAGGAGTTCTTCGGTTCCAGCCAGCTGTCGCAGTTCATGGACCAGACCAACCCCTTGTCCGAAATCACGCACAAGCGTCGCGTATCGGCATTGGGCCCAGGCGGTCTGACGCGCGAACGCGCCGGCTTCGAGGTGCGCGACGTTCATCCGACTCACTACGGCCGTGTTTGCCCGATCGAAACACCGGAAGGTCCGAACATCGGTCTGATCAACTCCATGGCTTTGTATGCCCGTCTGAACGAGTATGGCTTTCTTGAAACGCCATACCGCAAGATCATCGACGGCAAAGTCAGCGATCAGATCGACTACCTGTCGGCTATCGAAGAAAGCAACCACGTCATTGCCCAGGCTAACGCCGAGCTTGACGATGAAGGCCGCTTTGTCGATGACCTGGTCGCCTGCCGTCAGGCTGGTGAAACCATGCTGACCGCGCCGTCCAACGTGCACTACATGGACGTTGCTCCGTCGCAGATCGTTTCCGTGGCCGCTTCGCTGATTCCGTTCCTCGAGCACGACGACGCCAACCGGGCCCTGATGGGTGCGAACATGCAGCGCCAGGCCGTGCCTTGCCTGCGTCCCGAAAAGCCGTTGGTCGGTACGGGTATCGAGCGTACGGTTGCCGTTGACTCGGGCACCACGGTTCAGGCCATACGTGGCGGTATCGTTGATCAGGTTGATGCAGAACGCGTGGTTATTCGCGTCAACGACGATGAAAACGTTGCTGGCGAAGTGGGTGTAGACATCTACAACCTGACCAAATACACACGTTCGAACCAGAACACCAACATCAACCAGCGTCCTATCGTCAAACGTGGCGATCACGTCGCTCGTGGTGACGTTCTGGCTGACGGCGCATCGACCGACCTGGGCGAACTGGCCCTGGGTCAGAACATGTTGATCGCGTTCATGCCCTGGAACGGTTATAACTTCGAAGACTCGATCCTGATCTCCGAGAAGATCGTGGCCGACGATCGCTATACCTCGATACATATCGAAGAGCTGACCGTCGTTGCACGTGATACCAAGCTGGGCGCAGAAGAAATCACCCGCGACATCAGCAATCTGGCTGAAACCCAGCTCAATCGTCTGGACGATTCCGGCATTGTCTATATCGGCGCCGAAGTGCGTGCCGACGACGTGCTGGTCGGCAAGGTAACGCCCAAAGGCGAAACCCAGCTGACTCCGGAAGAAAAGCTGCTGCGCGCCATCTTCGGCGAGAAAGCCTCCGACGTTAAAGACACATCGCTGCGCGTGCCTTCGGGCATGGTCGGTACCGTTATCGACGTTCAAGTCTTCACGCGTGAAGGCATCGAGCGCGACAAGCGTGCACAGTCCATCATCGACGACGAGCTGCGCCGCTATCGCCAGGACCTCAACGATCAGCTGCGTATTGTTGAAGGCGATACCTTCGATCGTATCGGCAAGTTCCTGGTCGGCAAAACCGTTAATGGCGGTCCGCGCAAGCTGGCCAAGGGTACGGCACTCGATAAGGCCTACCTGACCGACCTCGACTCCTGGCAGTGGTTCGACATTCGCCTGGCCGACGAAGAGCATGCTGTCGTGCTGGAACAGGCCAAGGAATCGCTGGAACAGAAGCGCCATCAGTTTGATCTGGCCTTTGAAGAAAAGCGCAAGAAGCTGACGCAAGGCGACGAGCTGCCTCCTGGCGTGCTCAAGATGATCAAGGTCTACCTGGCCGTCAAGCGTCGCTTGCAGCCTGGTGACAAGATGGCCGGCCGTCACGGTAACAAGGGTGTGGTTTCGCGCATTACGCCAGTCGAAGACATGCCGCACATGGCCGACGGTACACCCGCCGACATCGTGCTGAACCCACTGGGCGTTCCTTCCCGGATGAACGTCGGGCAGGTGCTTGAAGTTCACCTGGGTTGGGCTGCCAAAGGCGTGGGCTATCGTATTGCCGACATGCTCGAGGAAGAAAAGAATGTGCAGGTTGCTGACATTCGTGCCTACCTTGAAAAGGTCTACAACAGTGCAGGCGCCTCCGCTCACATCGAGCAGCTTACCGACGATGAAGTCATGGAAATGGCTCGCAATCTGAAGAACGGCGTGCCTCTGGCAACGCCCGTATTCGACGGTGCGACCGAGCAGGAAATCGGCAAGATGCTCGAACTGGCTTATCCCGATGACATCGCCAAGCGCTTGAACCTGACTGATTCGCGTACGCAGGCATGGCTGATCGACGGCCGTACCGGCGAGCAGTTCGAGCGTCCGGTCACCATCGGCTATATGCACTACCTGAAACTGCATCACCTGGTTGACGACAAGATGCACGCTCGTTCGACGGGGCCATACTCGCTCGTTACGCAGCAACCGCTGGGTGGTAAAGCCCAGTTCGGTGGTCAGCGTTTTGGTGAGATGGAAGTCTGGGCCCTGGAAGCCTACGGTGCTTCGTATACCTTGCAGGAAATGCTCACCGTCAAATCCGACGACATTTCCGGCCGTACCAAGGTTTACGAAAACATCGTCAAGGGCGACCACGTCATCGATGCAGGCATGCCCGAGTCGTTCAACGTTCTGGTCAAAGAAATTAGATCCCTGTCCCTGGACATGGATTTGGAGCGTAAATAATGAAAGCGCTACTCGATCTATTCAAACAAGTCTCGCAAGACGAGCAATTCGATGCCATCAAGATTGGTATCGCATCGCCTGAAAAAGTCCGGTCGTGGTCATACGGTGAAGTTCGCAAGCCCGAGACCATCAACTACCGTACCTTCAAGCCCGAGCGTGATGGTCTGTTCTGCGCCAAGATCTTTGGCCCGATCAAAGACTATGAATGCCTTTGCGGAAAGTACAAGCGCCTGAAGCATCGTGGCGTCATCTGCGAAAAGTGCGGTGTTGAAGTCACGGTAAGCAAGGTTCGTCGCGAACGCATGGGCCATATCGAACTGGCCAGCCCCGTTGCGCACATCTGGTTCCTCAAGAGCCTGCCGTCGCGTCTGGGCATGGTGCTCGACATGACTCTGCGCGATATCGAACGCGTACTGTACTTTGAGGCATGGTGCGTCATTGAGCCTGGCATGACTCCGCTCAAGCGCGGTCAGATCATGTCCGACGACGACTTCCTGGCCAAGACCGAAGAGTACGGCGACGATTTCCACGCCCTGATGGGTGCGGAAGCCGTGCGCGAACTGCTGCGCACCATCGATATCGATCGCGATGTCGAAACCTTGCGCGCCGAACTCAAGGCTACCGGGTCAGACGCCAAAATCAAGAAAATTTCCAAGCGCCTTAAGGTGCTGGAAGGGTTCCAGAAGTCGGGCATCAAGCCCGAGTGGATGGTCATGGAAGTGCTGCCTGTGCTGCCTCCCGATCTGCGTCCGCTGGTGCCGCTTGATGGTGGCCGATTCGCCACCTCCGATCTGAACGATCTGTATCGCCGCGTCATCAACCGCAACAACCGTCTGAAGCGTCTGCTCGAGCTGAAGGCGCCCGATATCATCTTGCGCAACGAAAAGCGTATGCTGCAGGAATCGGTTGACTCGCTGCTCGATAACGGACGTCGTGGCAAGGCCATGACGGGCGCCAACAAGCGCCAGCTCAAATCGCTTGCCGACATGATCAAGGGCAAGAGCGGTCGCTTCCGTCAGAACCTGCTGGGTAAACGCGTCGACTACTCCGGCCGTTCGGTTATTGTGGTGGGTCCACAGCTCAAGCTGCATCAGTGCGGTCTGCCCAAGCTCATGGCGCTGGAACTGTTCAAGCCCTTCATCTTCAACCGTCTTGAAATGATGGGCCTGGCCACGACGATCAAGGCCGCCAAGAAGCTGGTAGAAGGCCAGGAGCCTGTGGTCTGGGATATTCTCGAGGAAGTCATCCGCGAACATCCCGTCATGCTCAACCGTGCGCCTACGCTGCACCGACTGGGTATTCAGGCATTTGAGCCGGTACTCATCGAAGGTAAGGCCATTCAGTTGCACCCGCTGGTTTGTGCCGCGTTCAACGCCGACTTCGACGGTGACCAGATGGCCGTCCACGTGCCCCTGTCGCTCGAAGCGCAGCTGGAAGCGCGCACCCTGATGCTGGCATCGAACAACGTGTTGTTCCCCGCCAACGGCGAGCCGTCCATCGTGCCGTCGCAGGATATCGTGCTGGGTCTTTACTACACCACACGCGAGCGCATCAACGGCAAGGGCGAAGGCTTGTTCTTCATGGATCTGGCCGAAGTTCAGCGCGCCTACGACAACCGTGAAGTCGAGCTGCAAAGCCGTGTCACCGTCCGTCTGAACGAATACGAAAAAGACGAACAAGGCGAATGGCAGCCCAAGCTCAAGCGGTTCGAAACCACGGTTGGCCGCGCCTTGCTGTCCGAGATCCTACCCAAGGGCCTGCCGTTCTCGGTGCTGAACCGTCCGCTGAAAAAGAAAGAGATTTCGCGCCTCATCAACCAGTCCTTCCGTCGTTGCGGTCTGCGTGCCACGGTGATCTTCGCCGACAAGCTGATGCAATCGGGTTTCAAGCTGGCAACGCGCGGCGGTATTTCCATCGCCATGGGCGACATGCTGATCCCGTCGGTCAAGGAAGACATCCTTGCCCAGGCCAGCGCTGAAGTCAAAGAGATCGACAAGCAATACTCGTCGGGTCTGGTGACGTCCCAGGAACGTTATAACAACGTGGTTGATATCTGGGGCAAGGCCGGCGACAAGGTCGGCAAGGCCATGATGGAACAGCTGGCGACCGAACCTGTGATCAATCGTCACGGCGAGGAAGTCCGCCAGGAGTCCTTCAACTCGATCTACATGATGGCTGACTCGGGTGCCCGGGGTTCTGCAGCACAGATTCGCCAGTTGGCCGGTATGCGTGGTCTGATGGCCAAGCCTGACGGCTCGATTATCGAAACGCCTATTACCGCAAACTTCCGTGAAGGTCTGAACGTGCTTCAGTACTTCATCTCGACTCACGGCGCGCGTAAAGGTCTGGCTGATACCGCATTGAAGACGGCTAACTCGGGTTACCTGACCCGTCGTCTGGTAGACGTGACCCAGGATCTGGTCATTACCGAGACCGATTGCGGCACGACCCGTGGTTATTCCATGAAAGCCCTGCTCGAAGGCGGCGAGGTCATCGAACCCCTGCGCGATCGTATTCTGGGCCGCGTGGCGGCGGTTGATATCATCAACCCCGAAACGCAGGAAACCGCTGTTGCCGCCGGCACGCTGCTGGATGAAGATACCGTTGAATTCATCGACAGCATCGGCGTCGACGAAGTCAAGGTTCGTACCCCCCTCACGTGCGAAACACGTCATGGCCTGTGCGCACACTGCTATGGTCGCGACCTGGGTCGTGGCTCTCTGGTCAACCAGGGTGAAGCGGTCGGTGTTATTGCCGCCCAGTCCATCGGTGAACCGGGTACACAGCTGACGATGCGTACCTTCCACATCGGTGGTGCTGCTTCGCGTGCCGCCATGGCGAGCTCGGTTGAGACCAAGTCGGCAGGTAGCGTGGGCTTTGCCATCGGTTTGCGTTATGTCACCAACGCCAAGGGCGAACGCGTGGCCATTTCCCGTTCGGGTGAAATCGTTATTTTTGACGATGCACGCCGCGAACGCGAACGTCACAAGATTCCCTATGGCGCCACGATTGCCGTGGGTGATGGCGATGCCGTCAAGGCCGGTCAGCGACTGGCAAGCTGGGATCCTCTGACCCGTCCGATCGTTTCCGAGTACGCAGGCCAGGTTCGCTTCGAGAACATCGAAGAGGGCGTGACCGTTGCCAAGCAGCTGGACGAAGTAACCGGTCTGTCGACGCTGGTGGTCATTACACCCAAGACGCGCGGTGGCAAGGTCATGATGCGTCCGCAGATCAAACTGGTCAACGAAGCGGGTGAAGACGTCAAGATCGCTGGTACCGATCACTCGGTCAACATCTCGTTCCCGGTTGGCGCACTGATTACCGTGCGTGACAGTCAACAGGTTACTGTGGGTGAAGTGCTGGCACGTATTCCGCAAGAATCCCAGAAGACCCGCGACATTACCGGTGGTCTGCCGCGAGTTGCCGAGCTGTTTGAAGCACGTTCGCCCAAAGATGCCGGCATGCTGGCTGATGTCACGGGTACGGTTTCCTTCGGTAAAGACACCAAGGGTAAACAGCGTCTGGTCATTACCGACCTGGAAGGCGTGAGCCATGAGTTCCTGATTCCCAAAGAGAAACAGGTGCTGGTACACGACGGCCAGGTAGTGAACAAGGGCGAGATGATTGTGGACGGTCCGTCCGATCCGCATGACATCCTGCGTTTGCAGGGCATCGAGCGCCTGGCCAGCTACGTGGTTAACGAGGTTCAGGACGTTTATCGTCTGCAAGGCGTGAAGATCAACGACAAGCACATTGAAGTAATCGTGCGTCAGATGCTGCGTCGCGTGACCATCACCGATGCAGGCGATACCAGCTTCATTACCGGTGAACAGGTCGAGCGTTCCGAGCTGCTTAACGAGAACGATCGCATGGACGCCGAAGGCAAGATTCCGGCTACATACGACAACGTACTGCTGGGTATTACCAAGGCTTCGCTGTCTACCGATTCGTTCATCTCGGCGGCTTCCTTCCAGGAAACCACCCGGGTTCTGACCGAAGCAGCCATCATGGGCAAACGCGACGATTTGCGTGGCCTGAAGGAAAACGTCATTGTCGGACGCCTGATTCCCGCAGGTACCGGCATGTCGTACCACACGGCACGCAAAGACAAAGAGGCTCACGAGGCTGCCGAACGTCAAGCCGCCCGTGCACAGGCCAACCCCTTCGAGGACGCGCCTGCTGCCGAGATCGTGGAATCGCACGACGCTCCTGAAACCGATGAGTCGGCAGGGAACACCGAGGAGTAATCCCGCGTAGTCCCAATAAAAACGCCAGGCACTTTGCCTGGCGTTTTTTATTTGCTCAACGGTTACGCTGTTTGGCGGGACGGAACGGCTGGCTCAGGCAGACGCGGGTAAGCTGATGCGGAAAGTGCTGCCCAGGCCTTCCTGGCTCTGCACGTCAAGGGTCCCGCCATGGCGCCTGACCACCGTCTGTACAAACGCCAGGCCCAGGCCTGCGCCTGCCGGATTGTCGGGCTGATCGTCATGGAAGCGGGTAAAGGGCGTGAAGAGCGTGCGCTGCTGTGCAGCGTTCATGCCACGGCCCTGGTCCTGTATGGTCAGTACCCACACGCCAGGGCCAGGCGAGAGGCTGCAGCGGATCAGCGTATCGGCCGGACTGTATTTGATGGCATTGTCCAGCAGGTTGCGACAGACCCGCCGAAGCAAAGAGGGGTTGCCCTGTATCCAGGCAGGTTCCTCGGGTTCTTCGAACTGTATGAGCAAATGCTGCTGTCTGGCCTGGGCCCACAGGTCATCGCAGCATTGCGCGAGCAACTCGACCAGATCCATGCGCTGGGGAGACAGGACCATACCCTCGGCGCGGGCAAGTTGTACGAACCCGTCCACCAGCTCCAGTGTCTGGTTTGCGTAGGCGTCGACCCGCCGCAGCAGCTCCGGCTCGGATAATGCCGTGCCGGTCGCCTTTTGCAACTGCGTCAGAGCCAGAATCGAATTTTGCGGGGCCCGCATATCGTGGGATAAAAAGCGCAAGGTTTCCTCGCGCTTTTCGTGCGCCCTGCGCAACTGACTGATGGCCCCGTGCAATTGCGTTACGCGGCTGGAAAGGGAGCCGTCTCGCTCGGTCGATTCGTGGTCGGTGTATGCGCCATCAAGGCCGTGCCGCTCGGTCTGCAAGGCCTGCAACTCGTGGTCAATATGCTGCAGCGCTGCTTCCTGGCTGCGCCAGCTCCAGACGGGATAGGCCAGCGCCACTCCTATGATGCTGGCGGTAAGCGGCACCCAGACCTGTGCCTGACGCAACAATAGCCAGCTGCCTGCAAAAACAAGCGTCAGTGTGACGAGCGTGGCCAGGAAGGATTGACGTGGTGACAAGCGTCGCAGCACCATGCACACCAGCAACACCGGCAGGCAGGCAAGCACTGCGCTCAGCCACGGAGCAGGCGTGCGTATCCAGTGATCTCCGATGGCGTTCTGCAAGCCGTTAGCCAGAATTTCAACGCCGGACATGGCCTCGCCATCCCGGCTCAGCGGCGTGGGAAAGGCGTCGCCAAGCCCGGAGCCCCAGGAGCCCACCAATACATATTTTCCTTTGAAGGTCTCGGGTGGTATGTTGCCGTTGAGCACCTGCACGTAGGGGTAAAGGGTGAAATGCCCGGGGTTCCCGGCATAGGAAATCAGCAAGGGCCCCGTATGGTTTTTTATGGGCAACAGGCTGTCCCGGGCGCCGGCCACCGTCAGCATGGCACTGATGAAATGTTGGTGCGGAACAGGCTCTGCATTGTCGAACAGGCGTAGCGAACGGATCACCCCATCCTTGTCGGGAAAGATGTTGATGTAGCCTTGGGCCGCCGCGGCTTGTCCCAGTGGCGCCAGAGGCCTTACGACCTCGCCATGCGCCTGGATTACCTGCGGCAATACGACACGTCCGTGCCTGCTTATGGCCTGGGCAAGAATGGCATCATCATCGGGATAAGCCGGGTTCACATCGCTAAGCAGAAAATCCAGTCCAACCACACGGGCCTGTTGCAGCTTGTCCAGCAGTGCGCCGTGTACGGCCCTGCGCCACGGCCAGTAGCCCATCTGGTTGATGCTGTTGTCATCAATGGCGATGATGACGATATCGTCATTGTCGATGGCATGGGCAGTGGCGCCCAGCATCTTGTCGTAAAAGGCATGATCCAGCCGCGTCAATCCCAGCGGGTTACTGAAAAATGCCAGACCCAGGACCAGTACCGCCATGCCGATCGTGACCAGCAACCACTCTGTACGGACCCGCTTTTCCAGATTGCCCCAAAAGCCAATGTCCATTTCGCGGGCCGGCCCGGGCATCTCAGTAATCCGTGAGTGTCACAAGCAAGTCGTAGGAGGTCGATACCGGCATGCCGTTCGACGATATCAGGACAGCCCGGCCCAGGAAGGGTTGCATTGCATCGGCGCCATTCAGGCCATCGGCATCTATGCCGCGTACCTTGACGTAGTAGGTGCCCGCGCCCGGAGCGCGAAACGTCACTGGTGGCGCATCAAAACGCTGGCTGGAGAAAATCCGGGTACCTGCCGGATCGCCGGCTACCTGAACCTGATACGACACAGCGCCGGGCAGGGGCGCAAATGCGACTTGCCATCCTGCGCCGCCGCGCTCGGGAGCGGCAAGTGTGGGTGCCGGCAGCAGCTTTCTTACCGGTTGAAGTTGGCCGCCGGCATTCACCGCAGCGCCCTGACCTTGACGCAGGCGAGTGGATTCGGCCTGTTGTGAGTTCAGGCCTGCAACGCCTTCCAGCACTTCGCTTTGCGAGCCTTGCGGATTGACGTGTACACGCAATTGCGTGCCTCGCACGCCTGTGATGCTGACCGGAGTGCGGATTTCAAAGCGGCCTACACCCGTGCCTTGCGGTGCGACCTTTGATTCCAGGGATCCGTCATTCAGGGTAGAGATGGTGTCCGTCAGGCCCGTGCCCTTGAACGCGCGCAAGCGCTCCAGTTGCAATGTGGAGCTGGGTGGCACCGTCAGGGCGCTCCCATCGGCCAGCGTCAGGGTGACAAAACCAGTATCCTGGGTTGTTACTGAGTCGCCTTCCTGCAGCACGTCGTCGACCGCAAGCCGCTGTGTGCCGTTGGCGGCTGTTCCGTGTACGTGGGTAACACGCGCCTGTGCCGGTTGTTCGGGTATCAGCGCGAAGGGAATCCGGAGCTCAAGTCCTATGGGCAGCAATGTGGGGTCGGCTATCGCATTGAGGGTCTGCAACGTGCGCCAGTTTTCGCTGTTGTCGGTATAGCGTTCGGACAGCACGATGAGGGTATCGTCCTTCATGATGCGATGAACGAAATTTTCGCCTTGGGCGCCCGAGGGCTGTGCTGGGACGATTGCAGCAAACAGGCTGGTGGTCAGTGCAAAGGCGAGCAGGGCGTAGTGACGCAAGGTGGTATGGATGCGATTCATGAGTCGGAGGTTTCGGCAACCAGCTCCAGGCGATAACCCAGGGCATACGAAGAGCTCAGGCGGATGCCGTTTTCGGGCCGCAGATTCAATTTTCGGCGGATGTTGGAAAGGTGGGTATCAAGCGTACGCGAGGTGGGGGGTATGTCACGGTTCCATATCGCGTGGCTGAGCACGTCGCGGGAAAACAGCCGGCCCGGATTACGAAACAGGAGCAAGGCCAGTTCGTATTCCTTGGGTGCAAGATCAGCCTTCACGCCATTCAGTGTGATGTTTGCTGTGCCCGGATCGATCTCGTAGGCGCCGCAAGTGAACACAGATTCCTGCAGTGGTTCCGACTTATGCCGGCGCAGCAGGGCTTCAGTGCGGGCGATCAGCTCGCCTTTGCGCACGGGCTTGCCCATATAGTCATCAGCCCCCGCCTGTAGCCCCTGGATCAGATCCTCTTCCAGAGTACGGTTGGTGACCAGCATGACGGGGATGGTATAGCCCAGCTTGGCCCGGACCCAGCGGACGATGTCCAGCCCGTTGATATCGGGAAGCTCCCAATCAATCAGCAGCAAGTCATAGGGTGTTTCGCGCTGTAGCGCGGCCAACAATGCATTGCCAGTGGGAAAGACCGTGCATTCATGGCCGGCAGAAGCCAGAATTTCTTGTAAGAGTTGACCCTGGGCAAGGTCATCTTCGGCGGACGCTATATTCATGGGACAGCTCGGCTCGTGTAGGGCAGCAGACTGCCAACAATATAAATAACCCCGCTATCGTACAACGCTTTATGCTGCAGGATCATTTATGCTGGTTTTCACTGAGCCTGGATGAGAATGGTTCTGGATCCAGCCATGACGGCTTTTCTGCCTGCAATTCATTTATAAGCTGCAATGTGGCATCGATATACCAGGAGCTGTCATTTGCGCGATGGCTGAGTATCACCGGAGAGGTGGCGCGCTCGCCCTCAATGGGTCGATAGACCAGGTCGTTGCGGAACCGGGCTGCTGCCGGAATGACGCATACGCCCACTTCCGAAGCCACCAGCCCGACGGCCGCCTGAAGTTCGCGTACCTCGTGGATGTGTCCCGGCTGTATGCCGTAATCGTGCAACAGATTAAGCACCTGATCCGCAAAGCTGGGTCGCGGCTCTTTGGGGTAAACAATAAGTGGCAGCCCGTTCAGGGCGGCAAATGGCAGGGGGCCGGTTTCAGCGGCGAGCGCGTAGCCGGGAGGAATCGCAAGAGCCAGGCGCTCTTCGTACAGAACAATGCGCGATACGGAGCGATCATTGATTCTGAGCCGGCCGAAGCCTATGTCTATGCGTCCTGCTTTCAGTGCTGCAATCTGCTGCATGGTCGTCAGTTCCAGCAACTGGAAGTCGATGTGGGGATAAGCCTGACGCAGCTTGCGCGTGAGCAGGGGCAACAGGCCATATAGAGTAGAGGCCACGAAACCAATGGATAGTTGCTCGCGCTGGCCCAGGCCAACCTGTATGGTGGCCGCCTTCATTTGTTCTACCCGGTGCAGTACCTGTAATGCCTGCTCGTAAAAGACGCGGCCCGCTTCCGTGATCTGCAGCGGGCGGCTGTCACGCGCCAGCAGCTGCACGCCAAGCTCGCCTTCAAGTAGCTGAATCTGCCGGCTTAATGGTGGTTGGGCGATATGCAGCTGTTCGGCCGCCCGCGTGAAGCTGCGGGCATTGGCGACGGCGACGAAATATCGGATTTGCCGCAATTCCATGAGCGAGTCCTGACAGGATGATGGACTAAGGGTAAACCATTATTCTTGTTTGTTTGCGCTTGTAAGTGCTTGATTTTCCTGCATGTGGCACAAGATTATACCTAATAGGTATGCATCCAGACCTATTTGGTGTTGGATATAACGTACGGCTGACATTCTAATTTGGTCATGCAAAATCAACTTTCTCCCATGATCGCGCGCGATAGCGTGAAGATAGAGCGGGTCGAAACGCTGTTGCTCGACCTGCCGACCATACGTCCACATCAGCTTTCCATGGCCACCATGAATGGCCAGACCTTGATGCTGGTTCGCATTTATTGTTCTGACGGCACAGTCGGGATTGGCGAAGGTACGACCATAGGCGGGCTGGCCTACGGTGCGGAATCGCCCGAAGGCATGAAGCTGGCAATCGATACCTATTTTGCCCCTGTACTGATCGGCGCCGATGCGAATCGCGTGCAGGCACTGATGGCACGGCTGGATCAAGGCATCCGGGACAACCGGTTTGCCAAGTGCGCAGTGGAAACGGCCTTGTATGACGCGCTTGGCCATCGTACGGGCCTACCGGTGTCAGAGCTGCTGGGTGGTCGCCTGCGGGACAGCCTCCCGGTAGCCTGGACGCTGGCTTCGGGCGATACGGCAAAAGATATCGCCGAAGCCGAGGCCATGCTGGCGCAGCAGCGCCATCGTATCTTCAAGCTGAAGATAGGCAAGCGTGCCGTCGCCGACGATGTTGCCCACGTCGCCGCCATCAAGAAGGCGTTGGGCGACCGGGCTGCGGTTCGCGTCGATGTAAACATGGCCTGGAGCGAGTTTGATGCACGCTACGGGCTGGCAGGGCTTGCCGATGCCGGCTGTGAGCTGGCCGAACAGCCGGTGGCCAGTGCCGAAGCACTGGCCAGGCTGACCGGCAAACATGCCATTGCCGTCATGGCCGATGAGTCGCTGGTGGGTCCCGCCTCTGCATTCGCGCTGGCCCGTGCCGGCGCGGCCGATGTGTTTGCCATCAAGATCGAGCAGTCCGGCGGACTGCAAGCCGCCCAGAGAGTTGCCGCAATTGCCGACGCCGCCAATATTCAGCTGTACGGTGGCACCATGCTTGAAGGCGCAGTGGGTACGATGGCATCCGCCCACGTGTTTTCTACCTTCCGCGAGTTGCACTGGGGCACGGAATTGTTCGGTCCCCTGCTGCTGACCGAAGAGATTCTGCAGGAACCGTTGTCTTACCAGAATTTCGAGCTGGCCCTGCCCACCACGCCTGGCCTGGGTATTGCGCTTGACGAAGAGCGGGTGCAATTTTTCCGCCGTGACAAGTAAGGCGGGTGAGGCGCGAGGACTTGTTCAGAGCTTCCTTGGCCGACGAATCGGGCACACGCCGCTGCGTGCCAGCCCACCGGAGATAGCCCCGAATTGTTCGGAGTTCCCGGGACAGAAACAAACAAAGATCACAGGAGATTTATCGATGCAGATTCGCCTAGTTTCATCATTCGGCGGCAAGCTTGCCGCCACCCTGTCCAAAACCGGCCTGGCTGCGGCTGGCCTGGCCCTGGCGTTGACCGGCGCGCCTGTTGCCGCACAAGACAGCGTCGCGAACTATCCTGAACGTACCATTTCCTGGATAGTGCCCTTCCCGCCCGGGGGTGCCATGGATGCCATCGCACGCGTGCTTAGCGAAAACATGAGCAAAGAGCTTGGGCAAAGCATCGTGGTGGAAAACAAGTCCGGCGCAGGCGGCAACATCGGTGCCAACCATGTCGTGAAGGCCAAGCCCGATGGCTACACCATCATGATTGCTGCCAACGGCATGGCGGTGAATCCCTTTTTGTACTCTCATCTGACTTATGATCCCATTAAGGATTTCGCGCCGATTTCGCTGCTGGCCGCTGTGCCGAACATTCTGGTGACCCAGGCCGACCGGACTGACGTCAACTCGCTGCAAGACGTAATTCGCCAGGTCAAGGAAGAGCCAGGCAAGTACACCTACGCATCGGCAGGCGTGGGCACCTCCATTCATCTGGCCGGAGCGCTTTTCACCTATACCGGCGGGCTGGACATGCTGCATGTGCCCTATAAGGGCAGCGGTCCGGCCGTTGCTGATCTAATGGGCGGTCAGGTCGACTATATGTTTGACAGCATTACCTCGGCCAAGCCGCACATTGAATCGGGCAAGCTCAAGGCACTCGCGGTGACCACCAAGACACGCTCATCGACGCTGCCCGACCTTCCCACCGTGGCGGAAAGCGGCCTGGAAGGCTATGAGCTTACTCCGTGGTTCGCCACATTCGCACCAGCCGGCACTCCTCCGGAGATTATCGCCAAGCTGAACAGTGCGATGCTCAAGGCGATGGATACCGACAGGGTCAAAGAAATATTTGCGACCATAGGTGCAGAGTACATAGGCAGTTCGCCCGAGGAACTGGCAAGCTATCTGGCTGCCGAAACAGAGAAATGGGGCAAGATCATCGAAGCCACCGGCATCTCGGTGGAGTGATTCCCGGAGCAGCCTGCTCCATGTTGCCATTAACCAGCCGGTCATCGGATGCTTGCAGTTCTTCCATGGCCGCTCATCTTTATCTGACCAAGGAGACACCATGAGTGTCAAAATATTTGAAACTCCAGAAGTCCAGGACTTTCTGAAGCTGGCCTGTGGCCTGGAAAACCCGGCCGGTAACCCCCGCGCCAAACAAATCGTTCATCGTATCGTTTCCGACCTTTTCAAGGCGATCGACGATCTGAACATCACGTCCGACGAATACTGGGCTGCCGTTGCCTATCTGAACCGCCTCGGCACGAGCAATGAGGCAGGATTGCTGTCGCCCGGCCTGGGGTTTGACCGCTATATGGACATGCGCATGGACGCCGAAGACGAGGCGCTGGGGGTGGATACCGGTACTCCCCGCACCATCGAGGGGCCTTTGTATGTATCAGGTGCACCGGTCGAACATGGCTATGCCCGCCTGGACGATGGCAGCGATGCCGACGGCCACACGCTGGTCATGCACGGCATAGTGCGTGGTGCCGACGGGGCGCCGTTGCCTGGCGCCAAGGTGGAAGTCTGGCACTGCAATACCAAGGGTTTTTATTCCCATTTTGACCCCACAGGCGAACAAGCGCCCTTCAACATGCGCCGTACCATCATCGCCGACGCAGAGGGGCGCTACCGCTTCCGCAGCATCGTTCCGCATGGCTACGGTTGCCCGCCTGACGGCCCGACCCAGGCTCTGCTGAATCTGCTGGGTCGTCATGGCAATCGCCCCGCTCACATTCACTTCTTCGTCAGCGCCGACGGCCATCGCAAGCTGACCACACAGATCAATATTGACGGTGACCCGCTGCTGAACGATGATTTCGCGTATGCTACCCGCGAAGGGCTGGTACCGGCAGTCGTTGAACGTACCGACGAGGCCAGCATCAAGGCCAATGGCCTGACCGGTCCGTTTGCCGAAATTGAATTTGATCTGAAGCTCAGCGCGCTGGTCGATGGCGAGGACAACCAGATCGTAGACCGCCCGCGTCTGGTGGGCGCCTGATCAGAAGGGCTCTTATGACCAATACCTATTCCCTGCAAACCCGTAATGGCGCGTTCCGCGTTGCTGTCGATGGCCTCGCCGACGGACCGGTGTTGCTGTTCAGCAACTCGCTGGGCACGACACTGGAGATGTGGGAAGGGCAGCTGGCGGCTTTCGGATCCACGCACCGGGTTGTAGGCTACGACTCGCGTGGCCATGGTGGCAGTCCGGCTCCGGCAGGCCCTTATAGTTTCAACCAGCTGGGCGCGGACGTGTTGGGCATTATGGATGCGCTGGGCATAGAGCGCGCCTTTTTCTGCGGCATTTCCATGGGCGGGCACACCGGCTTGTGGCTGGGTGTGCATGCCCCGGAACGTTTTGCCGGAATTGCCGTGTGCAATAGCGCCGCAAAGATAGGTACCGGGCAGGCCTGGGAGGAAAGGGCCGGTATGGTGCGCCAGGGGGGCGTGGCAGCCATGAAGGAAATGGCCGCATCCGCACCGCAGCGCTGGTTCACGCCCGATTTCGTCCAGGCCCGGCCCGATGTCGTCGCTGCGGCCCAGGACATGATCGCCGGCATCGACCCTGAAGGGTATGCCGCCTGCTGCGACGCCTTGGGCCTGTCTGACCTGCGCCCCGAGCAGGGCCGGATCACCGTACCGACCCTGCTGTTGGCGGGTGAGTCGGATCCGGTCACCACGGTGGCTGATGCCCAGGCCATGCATGAAGCGATTGCCGGCTCGTCGCTGGCATCCGTTCCCGCTTCGCATCTTTCCAATCTCGAGGCGCCGCAGGCGTTCAATCAGGCGCTGGCCCGATTCATCAGTCCGCTGGCCTGAGCGTCTGGCGGGCGGCAGGGCCGTCCGCCTTCTCACTTTTTCAGGAGTTCTCCATGTTGTTCATGGTTCATATGGTCGTCAATATTCCCGATAGCCTGCCGGCAGAAGAAGCTGCCCGTATCAAGGCCGAGGAAAAACAATACTCGCAGGATCTGCAGCGTTCGGGAACGTGGCCGCATATCTGGCGTGTCGTGGGCGAGTACGCCAACATCAGTATCTTCGATGTCGAAAGTAACGACGAACTGCACGATGTTCTCAGCAAACTGCCGCTGTTCCCCTACATGAGCATCAAAGTCACGCCGCTGGCCAAGCACCCGTCGGCCATCTGAAATACCGGCCCTGTTCAGGGCTTGCACTTTAGCTAAAAATCTGATTGACCTTGCGCCAGTTGCCGTGATAACATGGCGGGCTTACTCGAAGTGCGTGCTTGCCACACGTAACCAGTAAGGTCATGCAAAACCCGCTCTTTTACGTTCAATCGTGGCTGTGGCGGTTATTGCGTAAACCGCCTTTCCAACCCAAGCCTGCAGCGCAGGCCGGCCAAGAGGCGTATTCATTCAATACGTTCATCTGGGTGCCGCCCGGCACAAGATTCGTAACGTAAACAACAGGATGCGTAAAGGTTATGCCAACCATTAGTCAACTCGTGCGCAAGCCGCGCGAAGTCTCCCGCGAGAGCAGCAAGAGCCCCGCGCTCGAAAACTGCCCGCAGCGGCGTGGTGTTTGCACACGTGTGTACACCACTACTCCCAAAAAACCTAACTCGGCTTTGCGTAAAGTCGCCAAGGTTCGTCTGACCAACGGTTTCGAAGTTATTTCGTACATCGGTGGTGAAGGCCACAACCTGCAGGAACACTCGGTCGTTCTTGTACGTGGTGGTCGTGTAAAAGACTTGCCTGGTGTGCGTTACCACATCGTGCGCGGTTCGCTCGACTTGCAAGGTGTTAAAGACCGCAAGCAGTCGCGTTCCAAGTACGGCGCAAAACGCCCCAAGAAAGCTTAAGTTTTTCCATAGTCCAGCCCGTCTGGTCGTATCAGTGCAGCCGTGGGCGCAGGCCCATAGCATGTAAGTGATCATTCAAATGAATGGTCGTGGCCGTGTAAAAGCGGTTCAACTGAACTGTCACAAGGAAGTTAAAAATGCCTCGTCGTCGCGAAGTTCCCAAACGTGAAATTCTCCCCGATCCAAAGTTTGGCAGCGTAGAGCTCGCCAAATTCATGAACGTTGTTATGTTGTCTGGTAAAAAAGCCGTTGCAGAACGCATTGTTTACGGTGCTTTCGACCAGATTCAGGCTAAAACTGGCAAAGAGCCCATCGAGGTGTTCAACACCGCGATTAACAACATCAAGCCTGTCGTTGAAGTGAAAAGCCGCCGTGTCGGTGGTGCGAACTATCAAGTGCCGGTTGAAGTGCGCCCTGTGCGCCGCCTGGCCCTTGCCATGCGCTGGTTGCGTGAAGCAGCCAAGAAGCGTGGCGAGAAATCGATGGATCTGCGCCTGGCCGGTGAGTTGCTTGACGCCTCCGAAGGCCGCGGTGGAGCAATGAAGAAGCGTGAAGACACGCACAAGATGGCCGAGGCTAACAAAGCATTCAGCCATTTCCGCTGGTAATCTAAGGACACTATCATGGCCCGCAAAACCCCAATCGAGCGCTATCGCAACATTGGTATCTCTGCGCACATCGATGCAGGGAAAACCACCACCACCGAGCGCATTCTGTTTTATACCGGCGTCAACCACAAGATTGGCGAAACCCATGAAGGCTCCGCCACCATGGACTGGATGGAGCAGGAACAAGAGCGTGGCATCACCATTACCTCGGCTGCAACCACTGCTTTCTGGCGTGGCATGGCCGGCGACCGTCCCGAGCATCGCATCAACATCATCGATACCCCGGGACACGTCGACTTCACTATCGAAGTAGAACGCTCCATGCGCGTCCTCGACGGCGCCTGCATGGTGTATTGCGCTGTGGGTGGCGTTCAGCCCCAGTCGGAAACCGTATGGCGTCAGGCCAACAAGTACGGTGTGCCCCGTCTGGCGTTCATCAACAAGATGGACCGCACCGGCGCGAACTTCTTCAAGGTATATGACCAGCTCAAGCTGCGTCTGAAGGCCAATCCTGTGCCTATCGTGATCCCGATCGGGGCAGAAGACACCTTCACCGGCGTTGTCGACCTGGTCCGCATGAAGGGCATCATCTGGGATGAAGCCAGCCAAGGCACCAAGTTCGAATACGTTGACATTCCTGCCGAACTGGTCGACTCCGCCAACGAATGGCGCGAAAAGCTGGTCGAAGCGGCTGCCGAAGCCAACGAAGAGCTCATGAACAAATACCTGGAAACAGGCGAGCTCACCGAAGCTGAAATCAACCTGGGTCTGCGCACCCGCACCATTGCTGGCGAAATCCAGCCCATGTTGTGCGGTACCGCATTCAAGAACAAGGGCGTGCAGCGCATGCTCGACGCGGTTCTTGACTACCTGCCTTCGCCTATCGATATTCCTCCTGTTGAGGGTGTGGACGACGACGGCAACACCATCAGCCTGCCGGCTGACGATGAAGCCAAGTTCTCCGCCCTGGCATTCAAGCTCATGAGCGATCCGTTCGTTGGTCAGCTGACCTTCGTGCGCGTTTACTCGGGTGTTCTACACGCCGGTGAAACGGTGTACAACCCCATCAAGAGCAAGAAAGAGCGTATCGGCCGTATCCTCCAGATGCACGCCAACAACCGTGCTGAAATCAAGGAAGTTCTGGCTGGTGACATCGCCGCTGTTGTGGGCCTGAAAGACGTAACCACGGGTGAAACCCTGTGCGACGTCGGCCAGCACATCCTGCTCGAAAAAATGGAGTTCCCCGAGCCCGTGATTTCGCAGGCTGTCGAGCCCAAGACCAAGGCTGACCAGGAAAAAATGGGTATTGCGCTTTCGCGCCTGGCCCAGGAAGATCCTTCGTTCCGCGTACGCAGCGACGAAGAGTCCGGCCAAACCATTATTTCCGGTATGGGCGAGCTTCACCTCGAAGTGCTGGTTGACCGCATGCGTCGTGAGTTCGGTGTTGAAGCCAACGTGGGCAAACCCCAGGTGGCTTACCGCGAAACCATTCGCAAGACTTGCGAAGAAATCGAAGGCAAGTTCGTCAAGCAATCCGGTGGTCGTGGTCAGTACGGTCACGTGGTGCTCAAGCTTGAGCCCATGGAGCCGGGCGGTGGCTACGAATTCGTCGACGCCATCAAGGGCGGTGTGGTTCCTCGCGAATACATCCCCGCAGTCGACAAGGGCATTCAGGAAACCCTGCCTGCCGGTGTTGTTGCAGGCTATCCGGTCGTAGACGTCAAGGTCACTCTGTTCTTCGGTTCGTACCACGACGTCGACTCGAACGAAAACGCCTTCCGTATGGCTGCCTCCATGGCATTCAAAGACGGTATGCGCAAGGCCAGCCCTGTGCTGCTCGAGCCCATGATGGCTGTTGAGGTTGAAACACCGGAAGACTATGCCGGTACGGTCATGGGCGATCTGTCCTCCCGTCGCGGCATGGTCCAGGGTATGGACGACATCGTCGGCGGTGGCAAGATCATCAAGGCTGAAGTACCTCTGGCCGAAATGTTCGGCTACTCCACAAACCTGCGTTCACAAACGCAAGGTCGCGCAACGTACACTATGGAGTTCAAGCACTACGCCGAAGCTCCGAAGAACGTTGCTGATGAAGTCATCAGCGCGCGCGGCAAGTAATTAACCAGTTCCTGCCTGCAGGTTTGCAGGCAGGTAAATTTTTTGTTTCCTTGAAAACATTGATGGGATAAATCATGGCAAAAGGTAAGTTTGAACGGACCAAACCGCACGTAAACGTAGGTACGATCGGGCACGTTGACCACGGCAAGACCACGCTTACAGCGGCAATTACAACTGTGTTGGCCAAGGCATTTGGCTCGGGCGAAGCCAAGGGCTACGACCAGATCGACGCAGCGCCTGAAGAAAAGGCTCGCGGTATCACGATCAACACTTCGCACGTTGAGTACGAAACGGCGACGCGTCACTACGCGCACGTTGACTGCCCGGGCCACGCTGACTATGTCAAGAACATGATCACGGGTGCTGCGCAAATGGACGGCGCGATTCTGGTGTGCTCGGCTGCAGACGGCCCCATGCCCCAAACCCGTGAGCACATTCTGCTCTCGCGTCAGGTTGGCGTGCCTTACATCATCGTGTTCCTGAACAAGGCAGACATGGTCGATGACGAAGAGCTGCTGGAGCTGGTCGAAATGGAAGTGCGCGAGCTGCTCTCGAAGTACGACTTCCCCGGCGACGATACCCCTGTGATCAAGGGTTCGGCCAAGCTGGCGCTCGAAGGCGACGAAGGTCCTCTGGGTAAAGAAGCCATCATGAAGCTGGCTGAAGCCCTGGACAGCTACATCCCCACTCCCGAGCGCGCTGTAGACGGCACGTTCCTGATGCCTGTTGAAGACGTGTTCTCGATCTCGGGTCGCGGTACAGTGGTTACCGGCCGTATCGAGCGTGGCGTGGTCAAGGTTGGTGAGGAAATCGAGATCGTTGGTATCAAGGATACGGTCAAGACCACCTGCACGGGCGTTGAAATGTTCCGCAAGCTGCTCGATCAGGGCGAGGCAGGCGATAACGTCGGTATCTTGCTGCGCGGCACCAAGCGTGAAGACGTCGAGCGTGGTCAAGTGTTGGCCAAGCCCGGTTCGATCAACCCGCACACCGAGTTCTCGGCCGAGGTGTACATTCTGTCCAAAGACGAAGGTGGCCGTCACACGCCGTTCTTCCAGGGCTATCGTCCTCAGTTCTACTTCCGTACCACCGACGTAACCGGTACGATCGAACTGCCGGCCGACAAGGAAATGGTATTGCCTGGTGATAACGTGTCGATGAAGGTCAGCCTGATCGCCCCGATCGCCATGGAAGAAGGTCTGCGCTTCGCTATCCGCGAAGGTGGCCGTACCGTCGGTGCAGGCGTCGTCGCCAGCATCATCAAGTAATAATACTTGCCCAGGCAGAGGGCATATTGCCCCCTGCCTCTCGTTCTTTAGGAATTCCCATGAAAAACCAGAAAATCCGCATCCGTCTCAAAGCTTTCGACTATAAGCTGATCGATCAATCGGCCGCCGAAATCGTCGAAACTGCCAAGCGCACGGGCGCGGTTGTGCGTGGTCCCGTACCGCTGCCAACTCGCATTCGCCGCTACGATGTACTGCGTTCGCCTCACGTGAACAAGACATCGCGCGACCAGTTCGAGATGCGTACTCACCAGCGCCTCATGGACATCGTTGATCCCACCGATAAAACCGTCGACGCTCTGATGCGCCTGGACCTGCCCGCAGGTGTAGACGTAGAAATCGCATTGCAATAAGCTTTGCGGCTGCGCTCTAGGGCGCAAGTAAAGAACGCCATGCTTCAAGCATGGCGTTTTGCATTTCCGGCACAGACTTACTTAACTGCCGCGCTTCTTTACCGGACTGCAGAGCAGGACGAACAAGGCCAGCAGGCAGAACAGGCCGCCGGCATAAAAGGTCGCTGCCGCGCCCAAGGTATCCCACAGCAGTCCCGCAGCCAGGCTGGCCAGCAGCATTGCAAGTCCGGTGACCAGGCTGAAGCAGCCAAAGGCCGTGCCACGCAAGTCCGACGGGCATGTATCGGCCACCATGGCAGCCAGCAGGCCTTGCGTCATGCCCATGTGCAGGCCCCAGAGCATGACCCCCGGAATGACCACCATCCAGTGATTGCCTGATGCGAGCACTATGTCTGCCGCGCCCAGGGTCAACAGGCCGAGCATCAGCAGACCCCGGTGGCTCATGCGATCCGAGAGCCAGCCGAACGGGTAGGCGCTGAGCGAATACACCATCGCCATGGCCACCATAACCAATGGCACCATCGCCAGCGGCATGCCGCCTTGTTCAGCGCGCAAGACCAGAAAAGCCTCGCTGAATCTGGCCAGTGTGAATATCCCGCCTATGGCTACCACCCACCAGTAGGCCGGTCCGAGGCGACGCAGATTCTCACGGCGTATGGGATTGGAGCGTTTGTTGGCATTCAGGCTGGCGGGTTCGCGTAGACCGACCATCAACAGAATCACCGAGGCAAAGGCCGGTATGACAGCAACCCAGAATATCGCGCGAAAGTCATTGGCCCAGAGCACCATCAGACCCACTGCCAGCAGGGGGCCCAGAAAGGCGCCCATGGTGTCGAGCGACTGCCTTAACCCGAAGGCTGCACCGCGGATCTCCGGAGGTGTCAGATCGGCGACCAGTGCGTCGCGGGGCGCGCCCCGAATCCCTTTGCCCACACGATCGAGCAATCTTGCGGTGAGTACTAGGCCGGCCCCCGGGGCGACGGCGAACAAGGGTTTGGTCAGCGCACCAAGCCCGTAGCCCAGCACGGCCAGAAATTTGCGCTTGCCCAGGTAGTCACTGAGCACACCCGAAAACACCTTGATAATCAGCGCTGTTGATTCGGCCAGGCCTTCGATCAGTCCGATCACCAGCGCGCTTGCCCCAAGGGTGGTCACCATGAACAGCGGCAGCAGGCTGTGCACCATCTCTGAAGAAATATCCATCAGCAGGCTGACAAATCCCAGGATCCATACGCCGGTGGGAATCCTTAGTGATTTTTGACGGTGATGGCTGGGCATGCAGCAGGCTTTTTTGACAGAGGTTAGGCCGTGCACGAGGCTGGCCGGGAGCGGGTCATAGAATACCTTAGTCTGGACGCATGCACGCATGATGAAGTAAGCTTTTGTGGCAGCCCCGGGGTATTCGCCCCGGGTGCCGGCGCGCATACACAACGGAGGCTGATCCGGATGAAGAAACTGTTAGCTGCGCTGGGTGTTGTGCTTGCATGCCTGATCCTGGTCATGCCGGCAGCAGCCAGGGCCCAGGCGGCAACGTGCAACGACGGACAGCCCATCAAGCTAGCTGACTTAAGTTGGGAAAGCGCATCGTTCACCACGCATGTGGTCAGCACGCTGCTTGAGGCAGGCTATGGCTGCACCACCCAGATCGTACCCGGCACATCGGCGGCCGTTGAGTCTGCCCTGGTGCAGAACGACCTGCAAATTATCGCGGAGATATGGTCGGGGCGTTCAGAGATCATAGAAAACGCCATACAGCAGGGCCAGGTAGACATAGTCGGCGACACGCTCGCCGGCGGCGCGGAACAGGGCTGGTATGTGCCCGATTACCTGGTACACGGCGATCCCGAACGGGGTATAGAAGCCAAGGCGCCCGACCTGAAAAGCTGGCGTGACCTGCCAAAATACAGCGCATTGTTCACCGATCCCGAAGAGCCCGGAAAAGGCCGCTTTTTGAACTGCCCTTCAGGCTGGGTCTGCGAGAAGACCAACAGCCGGCTGTTGCAACTGCATGGCCTTGAGGAAGACTACACCAACTTCAGGGCGGGCACGGGCGCTGCCCTGGATGCCGCAATCAGCTCCGCCTACGATCGGGGCCAGCCCATACTTTTCTACTACTGGCAGCCCGCCGGGCTGATGGCCAAGTACAAATTCCATAAGATAGAGCAAGATCCCTTCAATCAGCAGTGCTGGGACACCATCGTCAGTGGTGAGGGCGAGCTTTGCTCATCAGACTTCCTGCTGGCCCGGTTGGCTGTGGCAGTGTCGGCACCTTTTGCCGAACAGAACCCGGACCTGGTGGCCTTCCTGAAGAAATTGCAGTTCCAGCCCGAGCTGCTGAATCGCATGATCCTCGAGATGACTGAAACTCGTGCAAGTGGTGAAGACATGGCAGCCCGCTTCCTGCGCGAGCATCCCGAAGTCTGGCATGCCTGGTTACCCGCCGCTGCCGTGCAGCAGGTCAATACCCGTCTTGGCATCACTACAACAACTGAAAGCGCGGGCGCACAGCCTGCTGCCGAACAGGTCACAGCATCAGCCGGACATAACATCTTCCCAGACTGGTCGGTGGCCGCATTTGTGAATCAGCAGCTGATGGACGTGGTCAAGAACTACGGTGGCTTCTTCAGGCAAGCCAGCAGCTTTATGCTGACCACGCTGCTGTTGCCCGTAGAGCGCTTGCTGCAAGCCGTTCCACCGTGGGCGTTTCTGTTGCTTGTTGCGGCACTTTCCTGGCATGCGACCCGTAAGCCGATAGCAACCGTACTGTATGTGGTCTGCCTGTATCTGATTGGCGCCGTGGGTTTGTGGGACAAGCTGATACAAACCTTTGCGCTCGTTCTGGTTTCCACCCTGGTCTCCATTATTCTGGGCGTGCCCATAGGCATCATTGCCGCGCGTAGCCGTTGGCTGCGCCGTGTGCTGACGCCAGTGCTCGATGTGATGCAGACGCTGCCCAGCTTTGTTTACCTGATCCCCGTCCTCATGCTGTTCGGATTGGGTAAGGTGCCCGCGCTGTTCGCCACCATTATTTATGCCGTACCTCCTTTGATCCGGTTGACGATCCTGGGATTGAGGCAGGTTGACCGCGATGTCATGGAGGCGGCCCAGGCCTTTGGCGTGACACGCTGGCAGATGCTGATCCGGGTCACCTTGCCTCTGGCGCGGCCCAGCATCATGGCCGGCATCAACCAGACCACCATGATGGCTCTGGCCATGGTCGTGGTCGCATCGATGATTGGCGCGCGTGGCCTGGGCGAAGATGTGCTGGCCGGCATACAAACCCTGGATGTGGGCCGCGGCCTGCAGGCTGGTGTGGCCATTGTCATTCTGGCCATCGTGATAGACCGGATTACCCAGGCTTATGGCCAGCCGCGCCGGCGCCGGCGCGTACCCCTGCAAGAGAAGCTCTGATGACGGACGTAAAAATCGAAATACGCGATGTCTACAAGGTATTTGGCCCGCGCGAAGGCGGGCCTCAGGAGGCCAGGGCAGTCGAACTGCTGCGCCAGGGCGCGGATAAAGCCAGTGTACAGGCCGATACCGGATGCAACGTGGGCCTGGCCGGCGTCAGTGCAAAACTGCCGGGTGGGCAGATATCCTGCATCATGGGCCTGTCGGGATCAGGCAAATCCACCTTGGTCCGGCACCTGAACCGGCTGATTGATCCATCGGCCGGCAAGATTCTGGTTGACGGCGATAACATCCTTGACCTGAGCATGCCCGAACTGCGCCAGTTGCGCCGGCATCGCATCAGTATGGTGTTTCAGAACTTCGGCCTGCTGCCCCACATCAACGTAATTGATAATGTTGCATTTGGCCTGAGCGTGCGCGGCGAAGGCCAGTCACAGGCTCGCAAGACAGCGCGTACCTGGCTGGAAAGAGTGGGCCTGTTTGAGTATGAAAAAAACTACCCGGACGAGTTGTCGGGGGGTATGCGTCAAAGGGTGGGACTGGCACGTGCTTTGGCCATTGATGCCGATGTGCTGCTTATGGATGAAGCCTTCTCGGCGCTGGATCCGCTTATTCGCTACGACATGCAGGACCAGCTGCTGGCCTTGCAGCAGCGCCTGCAGAAAACCATAGTGTTCATTACCCACGATATCGATGAAGCACTGCGTCTGGGCCAGAATATCGTCATATTGCGGGACGGAAAAGTCGAGCAGGTAGGCAGTCCCGACGATATCCGTAACCATCCCGCCAACGAGTATGTGGAAAGGTTTGTGGTGCGGCGCGGGTAACCTGCACCAGGCCTCGCCGGCCCGTACTGTTGCATTCCCGCCATCGTGCGCGCGAATTCCGGGTTAATCCCCATAGTCGACTTGCAAGCTGTGGCCTAGTCATGCTAAAGTGCTAAGCTTGACCAAAAAATTTGGTGGGCTACGCAATTGTTGTGTAGAAACCCCAGGTATGGCAAACCCGCTATGGGCAAGCCTGCAACGGTTTTGGTTAAGAACAGGTATCAGGAAATCGTGTGCGCGTAGGCTGTAAGTAAACAAGTTATGCGTACTGTAATTAGCCCCGACCAATCGCAGTCGGGAATGGAGAAAACGATGTCGAACTCGACACCTACACCCGCCGCTCATCGGCTGGGACTTGTGGGGCGTAAGGTCGGCATGACCCGTATTTTCACCGAGGAAGGCGAGTCCATCCCGGTAACAGTACTGGACGTGTCGAATAATCGCGTTACCCAAGTCAAGTCGCCAGAAATCGATGGCTATGCGGCCGTGCAAGTTGCCTACGGTACACGTCGCGCTACCCGCGTGACCAAGCCTCAGGCCGGGCACTACGCAAAAGCCGGCGCAGAAGCCGGCAGCATCCTGAAAGAATTCCGTCTCGACCCCGCCAAAGCCGCTGAATTCACAGCCGGCGCTGTCGTGGCCGTAGAAAGCGTCTTCGAAGCAGGTCAGAAGGTTGACGTAACTGGCACAACCATTGGTAAAGGCTTTGCCGGTACCATCAAGCGCCACCATTTCAATGGTCAGCGCAACTCCCACGGTAACTCGCTGTCGCACCGCGTGCCTGGTTCCATTGGTATGGCCCAGGATCCCGGTCGTGTGTTCCCCGGCAAGAAAATGTCGGGCCACCTGGGTGATGTTACCCGTACCGTCCAAAACCTCGACATCGTACGTGTCGACGCAGAACGCGGTTTGTTGCTGGTCAAGGGCGCTGTCCCCGGCCACAAGAATTCCGATGTTGTCGTGCGTCCGGCCATCAAGATGTCGGCCAAGAAAGGAGCCTAATCATGGAACTCAAGCTCCTGAATGACCAAGGTCAATCTTCCGCTACGGTAGCCGCACCCGACACCATTTTCGGTCGCGACTTCAACGAAGCGCTTGTGCACCAGATCGTTGTTGCTTTCCAGGCCAATGCCCGCAGCGGCAACCGTGCCCAGAAAGGTCGCGATACGGTCAAGCACAGCACCAAAAAGCCATGGCGCCAAAAAGGCACCGGCCGCGCCCGTTCGGGTATGACTTCCTCGCCCATCTGGCGTGGGGGTGGCCGTGCGTTCCCGAATTCGCCCGACGAGAACTTCTCGCAAAAGGTCAACAAGAAAATGTATCGTGCCGGTCTGCGTGCGATCCTTTCCCAGTTGGCTCGTGAGGACCGCATCGCCGTGGTCGATACTTTCGTCCTCGACGCACCCAAGACCAAGCTGGCTGCCAACAAGCTCAAAGGCATGGGCCTGGAATCGGTACTCATCATTACCGATGTGCTCGACGAAAACGTTTATCTCGCTACGCGCAACCTGCCGCACGTTGCCGTGGTCGAACCGCGTTATGCCGACCCGCTGTCGTTGATCCACTACAAGAAAGTGCTGATCACCAAGCCGGCTATCGCTCAACTCGAGGAGATGTTGGGATGAACGCCGAACGCTTACTGCAAGTTATCCTGGCTCCCATCGTGACTGAAAAAGCCACGTTCGTAGCCGAAAAAAATCAGCAAATCGCTTTCCGCGTAGCGGCTGACGCTACGAAGCCCGAAATCAAGGCTGCTGTCGAACTCCTTTTCAAAGTCGAAGTCGAGTCCGTCCAGGTTTTGAACCGTAAAGGCAAAGAAAAGCGCTTTGGCCGTTTCATGGGTCGCCGCCGTAACGAGCGCAAGGCATACGTCTCGCTCAAAGACGGTCAGGAACTCGACTTTTCAGAGGTGAACTAATGGCACTCGTAAAAGTCAAGCCAACTTCGGCGGGCCGCCGTGGCATGATCAAGGTCGTCAGCCCTGATCTGCACAAAGGCGCACCGTTCGCAGCTCTGCTCGAAAAGAAAAAACGTGGTTCTGGCCGTAACAACAATGGCCACATCACTGTTCGCCATCGTGGTGGCGGTCACAAGCAGCACTACCGTCTGGTTGATTTCCGTCGCAACAAAGACGGCATCCCTGCCAAGGTAGAGCGTCTTGAATACGATCCTAACCGTACTGCGCACATTGCACTGTTGTGCTACGCAGACGGCGAGCGTCGTTACATCATCGCTCCCCGTGGTCTGGAAGTAGGCGCAACGCTGCTGTCTGGTCAGGATGCTCCCATCCGCGCCGGCAACACCCTGCCTATCCGCAACATTCCCGTGGGTTCCACCATCCACTGCATCGAAATGCTTCCGGGCAAGGGTGCACAGATGGCTCGCTCCGCCGGTGCTTCGGCTGTCCTGCTGGCTCGTGAAGGTACATACGCTCAGGTGCGCTTGCGCTCTGGCGAAGTCCGTCGCGTTCACATCGACTGCCGCGCCACTATCGGCGAAGTCGGAAACGAAGAACACAGCTTGCGTCAAATCGGTAAAGCCGGTGCCATGCGCTGGCGCGGTGTACGTCCTACCGTTCGTGGTGTTGCCATGAACCCGGTCGATCACCCGCACGGTGGTGGCGAAGGCCGTACTGGCGAAGGTCGCGAACCGGTCAGCCCATGGGGCACGCCGGCCAAGGGCTATCGTACCCGTAGTAACAAGCGCACAGACAATATGATTGTCTCGCGCCGCAAGCGCAAGTAAGGGGCGAACAACATGTCACGTTCGATCAAAAAAGGCCCATTCGTCGATGCGCATCTGATCAAGAAGGTCGATGCAGCTGTCGAAGAAAAGGGCAAAAAGCCGATCAAAACCTGGTCGCGCCGTTCAACCATCCTGCCCGAGTTCATTGGGCTGACAATTGCTGTGCACAATGGCCGCCAGCACGTTCCCGTTTATATCAACGAGAACATGGTCGGTCACAAGCTCGGCGAGTTCGCGCTGACCCGTACGTTCAAGGGCCACGCAGCGGACAAAAAGTCCAAGAGGTAAGTGATGGAAACTACAGCAATCATCCGTGGAGTCCATATCTCGGCCCAGAAAACCCGTATTGTTGCGGATCTTATCCGTGGCAAGTCGGTTGCGCAGGCGCTGAATATCCTGACCTTCACACCCAAAAAGGCCGCGGGCATCCTCAAGAAAGCGCTTGAGTCCGCGATCGCCAACGCCGAGCACAACGACGGCGCCGATATCGACGAACTCAAAGTCACCACCGTATATGTTGACAAGGGCCAATCGATGAAGCGTTTTTCCGCACGTGCAAAAGGCCGCGGTAACCGTATCGAGAAGCAGACTTGCCACATTGTGGTCAAAGTCGGAGCTTAAGGAGTCACAATGGGACAGAAAATTCACCCGATTGGGTTCCGCCTCGCGGTCAACCGCAACTGGAGCTCGCGCTGGTACGCCGACGATAAAGCCTTTGGCGGCATGCTCGCCGAAGACATTCGTGTACGCGAATACCTGAAGAAAAAACTGAAAAGCGCTTCCGTTGGTCGCGTGGTCATCGAGCGTCCTGCCAAGAACGCCCGCATTACGGTTTACTCGGCTCGTCCTGGTGTCGTAATCGGCAAACGCGGCGAAGACATCGAAAGCCTGAAGGCCGACTTGCAGCGTCTGATGGGCGTGCCTGTGCACGTCAACATCGAAGAAATCCGCAAGCCCGAAACCGACGCTCAGCTGGTTGCCGATTCCATCGCGCAACAGCTTGAAAAACGCATCCAGTTCCGCCGCGCCATGAAACGCGCCATGCAGAACGCAATGCGTCTGGGTGCCCAAGGCATCAAGATCATGAGCTCGGGCCGTTTGAACGGTATCGAAATTGCCCGTACCGAATGGTACCGCGAAGGTCGTGTGCCCCTGCACACCCTGCGCGCCAACATCGACTACGGCACTTCCGAAGCCCAAACTACCTACGGCATTATCGGTATCAAAGTCTGGGTCTACAAGGGCGACATGCTGCCTAACGGCGAGTTGCCTCCTGAAACTGCTGCTCCTCGTGACGAAGAGCGCCGTCCGCGTCGTGCGCCCCGTGGCGACCGTCCTGACAGCCGTCGTCCCGGTGGTGGTCGCGGTCGTGGAGCCCCTCGTAAAGACGCCGCGCCAGCTAATGCTGCTGCCGCACCGGCGCCTGAAGGAGAATAAACATGCTGCAACCTTCACGCAGAAAATATCGCAAAGAGCACAAGGGCCGCAATACCGGTCTGGCCACTCGCGGTGCGCAAGTATCGTTCGGCGAGTTCGGTCTGAAAGCCACGGGTCGTGGCCGTCTGACCGCACGCCAGATCGAAGCTGCACGTCGTGCGATCAACCGTCATATCAAACGTGGCGGCCGTATCTGGATCCGCATCTTCCCCGATAAGCCGATTTCGCAGAAACCTGCCGAAGTCCGTATGGGTAAAGGTAAAGGTAATCCGGAATACTGGGTCGCAGAAATTCAACCCGGCAAGGTGCTCTATGAAATGGAAGGTGTAAGCGAAGAGCTTGCACGCGAAGCTTTCCGCCTGGCCGCCGCTAAGTTGCCAATCGCCACGACATTCGTGTCGCGCCACATTGGTGCTTAAGGAGATCTCATGAAAGCCAGCGAACTCCGTTCCAAAGATGCTACCGAGCTCAGCAAAGAGCTCGAAAGCCTGCTGAAGGCACAATTCAACCTGCGTATGCAGCGTGCCACCCAGCAGCTTTCCAATACCAGTCAGCTCGGCAAGGTCCGTCGCGATATCGCACGCGTCCGCACCGTTATGGCTGAGAACGCAGGAAAGTAAAATGAGCGAAACTCAAAATACACAACCCGCCAAGCGCCAACGTACCCTCATTGGCCAGGTCGTAAGCAACAAGATGGACAAAACCGTCGTGGTTCGCGTTGAGCGCCGCGTCAAGCACCCCATCTTTGGCAAAATCATCGTACGCTCGAACAAGTACAAAGCGCATGATGAAACCAACCAGTACAACGAAGGTGATACGGTTGAAATCGCAGAAGGTCGTCCGATCTCCCGCGACAAATCGTGGACTGTTGTGCGTTTGCTTGAAGCCGCACGCGTTATCTAACGCCTAAGCTCAGGTCGGCCGCCGTCAGGCGGCAGACTGCAAAAGCCCCTGGATACAGCACATTTGCTGCCCAGGGGCTTTTTATTGGCCCGCTTTAACCCTTGTCGCCGGCCTCGTCCCTTAGTTCGCGCCGCAATATCTTGCCCACATTGCTGCGTGGCAGGTCTTTGCGGAACTCAACTGATTTGGGGGCTTTGTAGCCTGTCAGCTTGCTGCGGCAGAATTTGATCAGCTCTTCTTCGGTAACCGTGTCGTTTTTGCGGATGACGTAAAGCTTGACGACTTCGCCGGAGTGTTCATCGGGTACGCCTATGGCCGCCACCTCGCGCACATCGGGGTGTTCCATGGCAACGGCTTCAACTTCGTTCGGATACACGTTGAATCCCGAGACCAGGATCATGTCTTTCTTGCGATCCTGAATGAACACATAGCCTTTGTCATTGATATAGCCAATGTCGCCGGTCATGAGAAAACCATCGGGGTAAAAGGTTTTTTTGGTTTCTTCGGGCCGGTTCCAGTAGCCCGGTGTGACCTGCGGCCCGCGCACCGAAATCTCGCCGCTTTCGCCTTGCGGGAGATCCTGGCCGGCGTCGTTGCGTATGGAGATCTCTGTAGACGAAATGGGCAGGCCGATAGAGCCGTTGAATGCTGTTTTATCAAGCGGGTTGATGGTGACCGCCGGTGAGGTTTCAGTGAGCCCATAGGCTTGTGAAATGGGGATGCCGGTAACCTGAAGCCAATGCTTGGCGACGGTTTCCTGCACCGCCATGCCACCGCCCAGAGCCAGGTTCAGTGAGCTGAAATCCAGCCTGGAAAAATCCGGATGATTCAGCAAGGCGTTGAACAGGGTGTTGACACCGGTAATGGCTGTGAACTTGTGCTTGCTCAGGCTTTTGATCACCGCTGGCATATCGCGTGGATTAAGAATGAGCAGATTGCTGGCGCCCAGCTTGATGAAGATCAGGCAGTTGGCCGTCAGCGCGAAGATATGATACAGCGGCAGCGCGGTAACCACGAGTTCACGTGGCCCATCCAGGGCAGCATCGACCCAGGCGTGCGCCTGGCATACGTTGGACACCATATTCCCGTGCGTCAGCATGGCGCCTTTGGCGACACCCGTGGTGCCGCCGGTATATTGCAGCAATGCCAGATCCTTGTGAGACAACTCGGGACGCGTATATTTTGCACGCCGGCCTGACTCGAGTACGTGCTTCAGGCTGTGGGTGGCGGGCAGCGAGTAAGGCGGTATCAGCTTTTTGACGTGCCGTACGACCAGATTGGTGATTGCCCCCTTTATGGTTCCCAGCATGTCACCCACCGATGTGGTGATGATGGTCTTGATTGCCGTATTCGGTAGTGCCTTTTCAAGGGTATGGGCGAAGTTTTCGGCAATGACTATGGTTTGGGCACCCGAGTCCTGCAGCTGGTGCTCAAGTTCGCCGGGCGTATAGAGCGGGTTGGTGTTGACCACGACCGCTCCGGCCCGCAGTACGCCAAACAGGCATATGGGGTACTGCAGCAGATTGGGCATCATCAGCGCGACTCTGTCGCCCTTGCCTATGCCCTGGCCCTGCAGCCAGGCCGCAAAATGACGGGAGTGCTCATCGAGCTCGGCATAGGTCAGCTTCACCCCCATGCTTATATAGGCCACATTCTGTGCGAACTGCGCGCAGCTTTCCTCGAACATGGCCATGAGCGAATCGTATTTGGCCGCTTCGTCGGTAATGTCTGCGGGTATCCCGGGAGGATAGTGGTCCAGCCAGATAGGTTCCATAGTGTGCGCCCTTCAATAACACCGTTACGCTAGCTGAGATGATACTCAGCCTTATGGTAGCACCCGTTATGCTTTCAAGGACGAAAACTGGTGTCGGGTGCAGGCGTCAAAAACGATGTGACACCTGCAAGCCAAGTATATTGGCATTGGATGAATAGTCGCCGCGCACGGTTCCCTTGCTTGCATCGGTATCGTTGGCGATGGATGTGTTCCTGATGAACAGGTGGGCGTAACCGATGTCGATGGTGGTGCGGTCATTGAAGTTGTACTGTGTGCCTATCGATACCCAATAGCGATCGTTGTCGGGCAAAGATGTGGGCCGGTATTTGCTGCTATCGACTGGTGACTGATCCCATGCAACCCCGCCTTTCAGGGTCCATTGACGATTCAGCCGGTAGTTCGCTCCCAGCGCAACACGCCAGGTATCACGAAAGCGCAGGTCCAGTTCGTCGTCGAATACCGGGTTGCCGTTGTCTATCTTCAATGACTGGATGCTGCTCCAGCCAGTCCATGAAATATCGGCCAACAGTTGCCATTTGCTGTTCAGGTCGTGGACGACGCTGAAAATTGCAGTGTCGGGCAACTCGACCGTGGCGTTTGCATCGAAATGGACAGGAATCGGGACGGGTGTCGTGTTATCGATATTGGTATCGCCGCTGGCATTGATCTTCATGCTGGATCGATACGACAGGCCTATGCGGGTGGCGGGAGTGAGTTGATAGATCAAGCCCAGATTCCAGCCCCAGGCATCGCCGTTCATCTTTACTTGCGCCTCCATGTCGGGTGCACCCAGCAGCGTAGGCGCAAGCGGATGGGACATGCCGCCGGGCAATCGGGTGATCAGGCCGGCAGCCGGGCTGTTGCGCCTGTAGTTGGCGTCGAGTCGCATCCAGTTGATCCCGGCACCAACAGACAATTGCTCGTTCACCTTGTACGCGATCGAGGGGTTCAGATTAATACTTTTGATCTTGAACTTCTTGGAGTGATAGCGCCCGACCCAGCCCTCGTCGTACTCCGTCATCAGCCCGAAGGGCGCCCCTACGCCCAACCCGACGAACCAGTTCGGATTGAGCTCCCATGACACGTAGGCGTTGGGCACCAGCCCCAACGAGCCGGCATCGCCGCCGTTGTTCGATCCCAGAGGAAGGCCGCCCGGTCCTGTGCTGCCGTCATCATCAAACCTGAAAGATGGCTTGATGCCGATCAGGCCGCCCGAGACGTTCACGCCCGGCAGCCGCGTCATCCCTGCCGGATTGAAGTAAATGGTACTGGCGTTCTCGGCAATGGCGGCTGAACCTGCGTAAGAATTGCCGATACCGCTGGCATTTTGTTCAAGCAGCTGAAAGCCCGCTGCCTGGGCTCCACCCATGCCCAGGCCAAGGGTAATGATTGGAACCAGACGCAAAGAACATGTTGTTTTCATTAGGCACCTCCTGCAGGACGCGCCAGCAAGTTTTGTGCCTGGTGTGGATCATTGCATATGGACTATACGTGAGTCACGAATTTGGTTACCAGATAGCCGTCAAAGGTTTCTGTACCGCCTTCGCTGCCTATGCCGCTGTCTTTGACGCCGCCGAAGGGGGTTTCCGGCAGGGCGCTGCCAAAGTGGTTGATATTGACCATACCCGATTCGATGCCGTTGGACACCTTGGTGGCCGTTTGCAGCGAATTGGTGAAAACATAGGACGACAGGCCGAAGGGTAACGAGTTGGCTCGCTTGATGACGTCGTCAGTGTCGGAAAAGCGTACCAGGGGGGCGATGGGACCAAAGGGTTCTTCGGTCATCAGCATGGCGTCTTCGGGTAAGTCGGTAACCACGGTTGGCGAGAAGAAATGGCCCTTGCGGTCGAGGGCTTCTCCTCCCAGCACCACTTTGCCGCCGCGCTGCAGGGCATTGTCGACGAACTTCTGCATGGTCGGGACACGACGCGCGTGAGCAAGCGGGCCCATTTGCGTGTCGGGATCAAGGCCATCGCCCACCTTTACGGTTTTGAGGGTATTGACGAAGCCCTCGAGGAACTGGTCGTAGACCTTGTCGTGAATATAAAAGCGGGTGGGCGAGACGCAGACCTGGCCGGCGTTGCGCACCTTGAAGCGGGCCAGTTGCTTGGCGGCGCGGTCGATGTCGGCATCGTCGAAAACCAGCACGGGAGAATGGCCGCCCAATTCCATGGTGACGCGTTTCATGTGGGCGCCTGCAAGCGATGCCAGCTGCTTCCCCACCGGTACCGAACCGGTGAACGATACCTTGCGCACGATGGGTGAACGAATGAGGTAGTCAGAGACCTCGGCGGGTACACCCCAGACGATGTTGAGTACGCCAGGAGGCAGGCCGGCGTCGTGGAACATGCGGGCAATCGCCATCACCGCGCTGGGCGCGTCTTCGGGCCCCTTCAGGATGATGGTGCAGCCGGCACCAATGGCAGCACAGATCTTGCGTATGGCCTGGTTATAGGGAAAGTTCCAGGGCGTGAACGCGGCGCACACGCCTATGGGCTCGCGCAGCACCATTTGCCTGACTTCGGGTGAGCGCGGCAAAATCACGCGGCCATAGATGCGCCGGCATTCTTCGGCATGCCAGTCGGCGTGGTCGGCGCACGACATGATTTCGCCTACCGACTCAGCCAGAGGCTTGCCTTGATCCAGTGTCATGTTGCGGCCGATTTCCTGGGCGCGTTCACGAGAAAGCTGTCCGACCTTGCGCAGGATTTCGGAGCGCTGCATGGGTGAGCTGTGCCGCCATGACTCAAACGCGCGGGCGGCCGCGGCCAGGGCACGGTCAAGGTCGGCCGTGGTGGCATGTGGCAGCTGGCCCAGTTCTTCCAGCGTGGCGGGGTTGGTGATCTGGTCGGTTTTGCGACCTCCACCATCTATGAATTCGCCGTCTATATAAAGTGCCAGTGTTTCGTACATGGAAAAGTCTCGTCAGGGGTGGGAAATGGGCCGGCAGTCATCTGTTTGCAGGGGCTGCTCTGTTATAGCACGCACCCGACAACAAAAAGAAGTTGCACGACAGCAACATTTTGTGCGCTTATGACAAATGTTTGAATTTTGCCATTTACAGACGAAATGCCTGTCAATACTGGCTGTTCGTGATTCTTGCGGAAAAATTAACACTTCCTGTCATTTTGACGGCGAAAATATTATGTAAAAGTACGGTAATTCATAGCCTTATCTGAAATTAATCGATACAATTCCAGCAACTCCAAAAAATGCATTTTTAAATCTGCACTCAGGGGTTTGGGTAGGGCGCCTCAGGCGCCATGCCGTGCATTTCAAGATGCAAGGTTATGCCTTAAGAATATGGGCCAGAAGTCCATAGCTCCGCCTTGCCACTTATGAGCGAGCTTTTACGTGAGATTCTCCGTCAAGGCCCAGTTCCTGCCATTCAAAAAAATAAAACTGCGCCCGGTGGCGCGTTCGACCGTGCCCGGTACGGCAGTGCATATACCGGTGGGCACGGGTAGCAGACGCCTGGCAATGTCGCACCTAAGCGTGAACCCCTTTTCCTGTAATAGTTTAATGAAGCCAATACGTAAGGCCGTTTTTCCCGTGGCGGGCCTGGGAACGCGTTTCCTGCCGGCCACGAAGGCCATGCCCAAAGAAATGTTGCCCATTGTCGACAAGCCGCTGGTTCAATATGCGGTCGAAGAGGCCGTTGCCGCGGGCATTACCGAATTAATATTTGTCACCGGTCGGAACAAGCGTTCCATCGAAGATCACTTCGACCGTTTGCCCGAGCTCGAGGCCGAGCTGCAAGCCAAGAACAAGCAGGCTTTGCTCGAGGCCGTAAACAGCATCATTCCTTCCACCGTAACTTGCATATATACCCGTCAGGCCGTGCCCATGGGTCTGGGGCATGCCGTACTGTGCGCCGCTCCTATCGTAGGCAACGAGCCCTTTGCGGTGTTGCTGGCCGATGACCTGATCGATTCCGATGTGCCGGCGACACGACAATTGGTCGAGGCTGCACATCGTCACGATGGCAGTGTCCTGGCCCTGCAGAACATTGAACGTGAGCACAGTTCGCGCTACGGCATTGTGGCCGGCAAGGTGACGGGCGGCTCCTGCATGCAAATAGAGGCCATCGTTGAAAAGCCTGCGCCGGCCGATGCGCCGAGCACACAGGCCGTGGTGGGCAGGTATGTGCTGGAGCCCGAAATCTTTGATTGCCTGCGTGCTACGCCCCGAGGGGTGGCTGGTGAAATTCAGCTCACCGATGGCATTGCAAGATTGTTGCACCAGCGCAAGGTTTACGGCTGTGAATACGCCGGTACCCGCTATGACTGCGGTAGCAAAGAAGGATTCTTCCGCGCCACTGTTGAGTTAGGACGCAAATATCACGGTCTGATTGCATAAATTGACCACATCACATTAATAATCAAAGGCTTAACAAGAGGGCTTTCATGCAGAACAAGGTTGTCGATTACTTGAGCAGTCAGTTGCACTGCGAGCAATGGGCTTTTTTTCTGGAAGCGCTGTCAGACGAATTGCTGCATCAGATTTCCACCCAGGACATGCGCATGCTGGCGCGCAATGCCGGCCTGAGGGCCGGCCGTGCCATGCCTCTGCCGGCTTGTGACTCGCTCGACAAGCTTGAAGCGGCGGCCAATGAGCATTGGGCCAAGCTGGGATGGGGCCTGGTGACCTTTGAGGAACAAAGTGGTCATCTGATGGTAGAGCACATGCTTGCACCCCTGAAGGCCACGCTGGGAGCCGAGTCCATGAAATGGGCGGCTGGTTTTCTCGAAGGGGTCTACCAGGAGTGGTTCCTGTTGCTGGGTGCCGGCAATGAGCTGCAGGTTACGCAGGTGGGCCCGGTAGACGAGTATGGCGGACTTAAGTATCGCCTCGGGCGATAGATAAAGCAGGTTTCCACCCTGTTTTTTATGGTGTTAAGGATAAACGTAATGGCTAGTTCACCCGACATAGCAAAGCTGTTCAAATCTTTTAATAACGATCAGGCTGATCGCTACCAAGAGATTGTTGACCACGACCGCAAGAGTGCGTCGCAAGCGCGCTGGCCGATACTGACTGAAATCAAGATCGGCCAGCGGCAAGCTGATCCTGCGCCTGTGCGCAGCCAGGCCATCCAGGAAGTTGAGCAACAGCCAAAAAGCGCATCCTTGCCCGCCTTTCAGTTTTTGCGAGTGCAGGATCCGGCGATCGAATCAGCCCGTGGTCATGTACAGGCAGCAGAGCCCGATCAGGCTCCTGCGTCACCGGCAGACCGCCCCTCAGGCAGCGAGCGCGGTCTGCAGGCATTGTTCAAGCGTATCGGACAGTCGTCGCAGGTTGAACAGCCAGTCGCGCAACCCGCTCCGTCTTCCGGATCAGACAGTCGCCCCGGACAAATGTCATCGCTGTTTCAGCGTCTGCGCCGCTCATGAAAGTCGTTGCCGTTGTATCGGCCAAGGGTGGGGTCGGAAAAAGTACGGTCAGCGCAAACCTGAGCGCTGCCCTGCAGGCCCAGGGTTACCCTGTCATTGCCGTAGACCTCGATCCGCAAAACGGATTGCGCTATCACTTTTCCCTGCATCAATCCACCGGGCTCGGGCTGTCCGGCACGATCCATGGCACTCCCTTGAGCGACATCATTCGTCCCACCGAGGCGGGGGTCGCACTCCTTCCGTACGGCGAGTGCACCGAGCAGGAGCGACAGGACTTTGAGGCCGAGCTCCGGCACAACAAGCGCTGGCTGAGCGAAAAGCTGCACGGCATGTCGCTGGCAGATGATGTCATGGTGGTCATCGATACCCCTCCTGGGCCGTCGGTGTACTTGTCGCAAGCCCTGACGGCCGCATCGCTGGCCGTAGTCGTTGTGCTGCCCGATGCCGGGTCGTACGCCACCTTGCCGCAGATGCGCTCGCTTATCGAGACTTATTGTCTGGGCCGGCCCGATTTCATTGACTACGGCTTGCTGATCAACCAGGTCGAACAGGCGCATCAGTTGGGTAAAGACATTACGCAGGTTTTGCGTACTACGTTCGATGAGCGTGTAGTGGGCCTGGTGCATACGGATCAGGCGCTCAGCGAGGCCCTGGCCTATGGCCAGAACATCTTCCAGTATCGCTCATACAGCGAAGGCGCACGTGACATGCAGGCTTGTGGTCAGTGGGTCCTGCGCAGGCTCGGGCTTTAAGAAGGAGTGAGCGGTGTCTGAAGTTCAGAGTTCTGCAAGCGGTGCAAGGGTGGAAAGGCTCTCGGAAAAGTTTGCCCGCTGGCTGGTCAGCCTGCCGCTATGGAATTACCGCATCATCCGCATACTCACGATGCTGCTGGCGGCGGGTCTGTTTGTGGTCGTCGTGACGGCGCCGCTCGATCTTGCTTATCAGGCGCTGTTTGCACTGGTGAGCTTTGGTGCGGCCATCATTCTTGGCCGCCTGTCTCAGGGGCGATTGGTGACACTGGTGCTGGTGACCATATCCGTCGTGGCCTCATTGCGATATATGTACTGGCGCGTTACGTCCACCCTGGGATTCGAAACCTGGCTCGACATAGGCTTTGGCTACGGTTTGCTCCTGGCTGAAATCTACGCCCTGACCGTACTTCTGGCCAGCTATTTTCAGTCGGCCTGGCCTTTGCAGCGTCAGCCCATCATGATGCCGCAAGATCTCGCCAGCTGGCCGACAATAGACATCTATATCCCGACCTACAACGAATCCCTGAGCGTGGTCAGGCAAACGGTGTTTGCCGCGCTTGCCCAGGACTGGCCAGCCGAAAAACTCAATGTGTATGTTCTGGACGACGGCCGACGCGATGATTTTCGCGATTTCTGCGCTTCGGTGGGCGTGGGGTATCTGACCCGCCCCGATAACAAGCATGCCAAGGCCGGCAACATCAATGCCGCCCTGCCCCGTACCAACGGGGAATATATCGTCATCTTCGATTGCGATCACGTACCTACGCGCTCGTTTCTGCAGATCAGCGTGGGCTGGTTCCTGAAGGATCCCAAGCTCGCCATGTTGCAGACGCCGCACGTATTCTTTTCGCCCGATCCCCTGGAAAAGAACCTGGATGTATTCCAGCAGGTGCCTAATGAAGGACGCTTGTTCTATGGCCTGACCCAGGACGGCAACGACCTGTGGAACGCAACCTTTTTCTGCGGTTCGTGTGCGGTATTGCGTCGTGAGCCGCTGCTGGATGTGGGCGGCGTAGCGGTGGAAAGCGTTACGGAAGATGCCCTGACGGCCTTGAAGATGAACCGCAAGGGTTATAACACCGCCTATCTTGCCATCCCGCTGGCAGCCGGCCTGGCAACCGAAAGTCTTTCCAGGCACATTGGCCAGCGCATACGCTGGGCCCGGGGCATGGCCCAGATTCTTCGCAGTCACAATCCTTTGCTGGGCAAAGGGCTGAGCCTTAGCCAGCGCATTTGTTACGTCAGTGCAGGCCTGCATTTCTTCTACGGACTGCCGCGGCTGGTTTTCCTGACAGCGCCTTTGGCCTACCTGTTCTTTGGTGCACGGGTGTTCGAGGCTTCCGCGTTGATGATTGCCGCCTACGCATTGCCGCACATCGTTCATGCCTACATGACCAACACCCGGGTGCAAGGGAAATTCCGCCATTCCTTCTGGAATGAAGTGTATGAGTCGGTACTGGCCTGGTACATCATGCGGCCGACCCTGGCTACCCTGGTTGCACCCAACAGTGCGACGTTCAACGTTACGGCAAAAGGCGGGACGATAGAAAAATCGTTTTTCGACTGGACCTTATCCCGGCCTTACATTATTTTGCTGGTATTGAACCTGATCGGAATGAGCATAGGGGCCTGGCAGGTCGTGACCAATATGAATGACAGCGGGCTGGTATTCACCGCCCTGATGAATATGGTCTGGACGATGCACAATATCGTCATCTGCAGCGCCAGCGTCGCCGTGGCGGGTGAACAGCGCCAGGTTCGCGCTTCGCCGCGAGTCGATGCCGAACTGCAGGCAACCCTGCACCTGCCAGGGGGCTATGGCATGGCGTGTACCACCAGTGATTTTTCTCAGGACGGACTGGGCATTTCGCTGCCCGCTCCAGTGCCGCTGGCGGTGGGCGACACGTTGCAGGTTGCCATCTTCCGTGACCAGGTCGAAGCGCTCTTTCCGGTGCAGGTGGTATTTGTCAGTGATACCAGGCTGGGCTTGCGCTTCCTTGACCTGAGTCTGGCGCAGCAGGTTGAGCTGGCACAGCTGACCTTCGCCCGGGCCGATATCTGGGCCGACTTCTGGGTCGAGGGAGAGCCGGATTCGCCGCTGGGGGCCAGCCGCCATATCGCCAAGGTTGCGGTGCGTGGCTTCAAGGTGCTGGTGCGTGAGAGTCTCATGGTGTTGGTGGGGCGCCGGCGCACTACCGGCAAGACACAAGAGGCGGCATCGTGATGCTGGCTTTCATGTGGCGAACCGTACTGGCCGTCATCTTCGCAGGGCTTGGCCTGGCCGGTTTCAGCGCAAGCAGTCATGCAGTCGATGCCAGCGGGGTGGCGTTGAGCCGACCCTGGGGCGAACGCTCCTATTCTGTCACGCTCGAACAGCTGGCCCCGGCGTCCAGCATAGAACTGCGGGGTGTCGATGACACGCGCGGAATATATTTCGGCCTGCGTTCGGATGAACAGGTAAAACGTCTGCGTCTTGAGCTGGCCTACCAGTATTCCAGCAAACTGATAGAGTCGCTGTCGCACCTGAATGTGATTCTTAATGGTGAAGTCGTTGACACCATCATGCTGGCCGAGCAGCCGCAAGGTGGCTCGACGGTATTGCAGCACATAAGCGAACTGCCCTTAGGATTTTTGCAGCGTCACAACCAGCTTGAGATTCAGCTGGTGTCGCATTACACCCTGGCATGCGAGAATCCAGTGCACCCTGACCTGTGGGCCGATATTGATCGCGGCAGCCGCTTGCTGTTTGATGTGGATCCGGTCGTGCTGCCGAATGAACTTGGGCTTTTGCCGGCACCGTTCTTCGACACAGCTGACGTTCGCAGGCTTAAGCTGCCATTCGTGGTGGCCGGTGCCAGCGATGCAAAATTACAGGCTGCCGGCGTGGTCGCTTCCTGGCTGGGCGCTCTGTCCGGATTCCGGGGCGTTGACTTTTCGGCGCGCATGTCTGCATTACCTGATTCGGGACATGCCGTGGTCGTGCTGAGTGGCGCCGACTCGCTGCCTGGCCTGAGTCTTCCTGCGATTCAGGGGCCCACGGTTGCCATGGTCCCCAACCCCCGTGATTCATCCGGCAAACTGCTGTTGATTACCGGGAGAAATGACGCTGAAATCAAAACGGCGGCGGCAGGCCTTGCGCTGGGTGCGGAGGCGCTTTCGGGGCCGGTTGCGACGTTAGGAAAGGTCGATTATCAACCCCGCAAGCCGTATGACGCGCCCAATTGGCTGCCGACAGACCGGCCGGTGCAGTTGGGCGAGCTCTTGCCGGCAAACAGGTTTACCGTAGCCGGTCGGGACCCCTGGCCCATTACCCTGCGGCTAAGAGTGCCGCCGGATCTATCGCGCTGGCGCGTGGATTACGTCCCTCTGGATCTGAAATATCGCTACGTAAGCTATGGATTGCCCGAAGATTCCTCTTTGAGCATGCAGATCAATGGCAGCGAGGTGTGGCGTACCGACCTGATCACCAAACCTGACACCGTCTTTAATCGCATCATCGATAAAAAAGACGGCATCATGCATGAACAGGTGAGGATACCGGCCTATAGCTTTGCCTCGGATGCGAGCCTGGAGTTCAAGTTCCGCTACCCGACCACAGCAGAACAAGACTGTACGGGCGCGCTGGTCGATACGCGTCGCAGTGCCATTGATCCTGAGTCCACAATAGACTTGACCGGCATGTTGCACCACATGGCCATGCCGAATCTGGGTGCATTTCGCAGCGCCGGCTTCCCATTCACTCGCATGGCCGATCTATCCGAGACAGTCGTGGTACTGCCGCCTGCCGCCGGCGATACAAGCCTGGCAGCCTATCTGAATGTGATGGGTCGTATCGGTGAGTCCACGGCTTACCCGGCGCTGGGCCTGACGGTCTCCCGGCGTCCTGAAGCAAACATGCTGGAAGACAAGGATGTGCTCATCTTCAGCGTGAATGGCTCTACACCCTTGCTCAAGGAATGGGCGGCGCACCTGCCGGTGGCGACGGGTGTGTCGCAGCCTGAGCGCTCCACTGCTGCTTTCTGGAGCATAGGTGGGTTCCTCGACCGATTGTCCTCGTTTCTGCAAATTGAATCGGGGGCGTCGGGCACGCTGCTGTCACCGTCCACAACCTTGATGGCGGGTTTTGAATCACCCGTGAGCAAAGGTCGCAGTGTTGTCGTGCTGAGCGGGGCATCCGACGCGAGTCTGATGCAGGCCATCGATTTCATGGCCGGCAACCAGGAGCAGGGCTTGAATATCCAGGGGGGCGCAGTCGTTCTTACTGGCGGGCGCATGGAAAGTGTTTCCGACGAAAAAGCCTATTACGTCGGCGAGCTGGGGCCATTTCGCTCCATGCAGTTTTTCTTCTCGGAACGCCCCATCGTTCTGGTTTTTTTCTACATGTTGGGCGCGCTGTTGATGGGTGTCCTATTCTTCCTTAGTTTACGGGCCCGTGCCCGGCAACGCTTGCGTAGCGACGAGTCTGAATAGATCTCTATTCATTCAAAAGAGACAGCAAATGAAAATTTCCGATAAGCCCGCTCGCCCAGTTTGGTCCACCGTGTTCACCGCCTTGCTTATGGTGGGCGCGCTGGGTAGCGTACATGCTCAAACCGCAGGTCCTGGCGCCGTTCCGGATTCCGTTGCGTTGTCCGTTGAGCCCCCAGCAAAGGCCCGTGAAACCCGGTCGGATTATGTCTGGACACTGGAGGATCTGGGTGCACGCCGGCCTTTTCGCCTGAATGGTGTTGATACGAGTGACCGCAGCTATTTTGATATCCGCGCCGATGAAGTGGTGAACCGGGCACAGCTCACGCTGGGCTATACCTATTCGCCTTCCCTGATCACCGAGCTTTCGCACATCAATGTACTGTTGAATGAAGTGGTTGCCATGACGCTGCCTGTACCCAAGGCGAGTGCGGGCAAGTTTCAGGAGCAACGCATAGATTTGCCGGCTCCGCTGGTCACGGAGTTCAATGAACTCGAGGTGCAGTTCATCGGGCATTACACCCTTGAATGCGAGGATCCCCTGCATTCAAGCTTGTGGGCCAACATCAGTAATCAGAGCACGCTGGAGCTATCGGTGGATCGCCTCGTGCTGCCCAACGACCTGGCCATACTGCCCCGGCCGTTTTTCGATCAGCGCGACAGGCGCCGGCTGGAATTGCCTTTCGTCTTCACCCGGGCAGATGCCGGCACATTGGAGTCGGCCGGTATCATGGCCTCGTGGTTCGGTGCCCTTGCATCGTACCGGGGCGCGAGTTTTCCGGTGAGTCTGAACGGGAATCTGCCCGAGAAAGGCAATGCCATCGTATTCGTGTCTGGTAACAACCCGGAAATTCCGGGGTTGGCGCCAACACACCTGTCCGGGCCTGCGGTTAAGATCGTGCCCAACCCAAAAGACCAATATGGCAAGCTGCTGGTGGTTATGGGGCGCGACCATGCCGAGTTAAAGCGCGCGGCCCAGGCGCTGGTGCTGGGCCAGAATGCCTTGTCCGGTTCGACGGCAACGATTACCGGTGTAACCGAACTGGAACCCCGCAAGCCTTACGATGCACCCAACTGGTTGCGTACAGACCGGCCAGTCAAGTTTGGCGAGCTGGTTCCGCCCCAGGCCCTGGAAGCGGTTGGCTACGGTGCACAGCCCGTACGCATCCCCTTGCGCATGCCGCCGGATTTATTCGGCTGGCGTTCCAAAGCCGTACCAATAGACTTGCGCTATACCTACTCGCCTCAGATAGGTGTGGTGGACTCGACCCTGATTTTCGATGTCAACGAACAGTTCCAGCGCTCCTTCCCCTTGCTGTCCGTCGCGCAATTGAAGACATTGGGTCAGAAAGAGGTTGGTGTCTTCAACGACGTGATGCCGGCCCGTGCCAGGCTGCAGGTACCTCTCGAGCGTCTGATGCGTCGTTCGGAACTGCAATACCGCTACATGTATGACTACATCAAGGAAGGGCATTGCCGTGATGTGATCATCGACAACGTTCGCGGCACGATCGATCCCGAGTCAACCATAGATTTGCGAGGCTATCCGCATTTCATGCCAATGCCGGACCTTGCTGCGTTCAGTGAGACGGGCTTTCCGTTCACCCGTATGGCCGACCTTTCAGAAACGGCCGTCGTGCTGGGCTCCAGCCCGGCCATGGAAGACATCAGCACTTATCTCACGCTCTTGGGCCGTTTCGGCGAGTCCACCGGCTACCCTGCAACAGCGGTGTCGGTTGCATTGGGTCAGGGCGGGCTGGCGCTGGCTGACAAGGATCTGGTCATTATTGCCTCCGGCGATCAGTCCTGGCTTAGCCAGTACGACGAGCGACTGCCTGCGGTATTGCAGGAAGCCAGAAAGCGGTTCACGACGTCCGACCTGCAATACAAGTCGCGAGACTGGATCACTCCGGACCCTCGCGAAGTGAATCGACCCGTGCGGGCGGAGGTGGCGTACAGCAGCGATGGGGCCAACGCCATTTTTGCCGGCTTTGAGTCGGGCTTGCAGCCAGGCAGGAGCATAGTCCTTATTGCCGCCGGCGATGCTGCCTCGCAAATGCTCGCAGGACAAGCACTGCTGGGCGGTGAGGGCTATGAAGGTCGTATCCAGGGCAGTCTGGTTGCGGTCCACGGCAAGCAGATCAGTCCTTTGGTGGCGGATCAGACCTATACCGTCGGGTATCTTGACCCCTGGAGGCGTCTGGAATGGACGCTGGTCAAATACTGGCCCGGCATGCCGCCGCTGCGCAACGTGGCAATCGTGCTTGGCCTCATTTTGGGTATTGCACTGTTGCTGGCAATCAGTCGCTGGCTGCGTCGCCGCAAGCCGGAGCGCGCCAAATGAGGCAACTGGTGTTATTGGGTGCGCTGGTGGCCTCGTTGCTGCTGTCTGGTCCGGCATTGGCCGCTGAAACCTGCAAGCGCTCGGAATGGCCTTTGTGGGATTTGTTTCGCCAGCATTTCGTGGAAGAAAGCGGACGAGTGATCGATCCTACCACCACGGAGAAACACAGCACGTCTGAAGGGCAGTCCTATGGCATGTTCTTTGCCCTGGTTACCGGCGATCAGCCGACTTTCGACAAGCTGTGGCGCTGGTCGATAAACAATCTGGGCGAGGGCGATCTGTCCAAACGCCTGCCTGCGTGGCAGTGGGGCCAGGCCAAGGATGGAAGCTGGGGTGTGCTGGATGACAATTCCGCTTCCGACGCCGACTTATGGTTTGCGTATGTCCTGCTCGAAGCCGGCCGATTGTGGGATCGGGCCGACTACACGCAATCGGCTCATGACCTGCTGGAGCTGGTGGAGCAACAGGAGATGCAAGACCTGCCCGCCCTGGGCATGATGTTGCTGCCAGGCAAGCACGGCTTTGCCCACAAGGACAACTGGCGTTTGAATCCCAGCTACTTGCCTGTGCCTTTGCTGCGGCGTCTTGAGCTGGAGTTTGCTGATGGACCCTGGGCCGCAATTGCCCGCAATACGGTCAAGATGCTGGCGCGTGTCACACCGCACGGCCTGGCTCCTGACTGGACGGTCTATCAGATCAACGAAAACGGAAAAGCCTCTTTTGCGGTTGATCCCGACAAAGGGGCTGCAGGCAGCTATGACGCGATACGAAATTATATGTGGGCAGGCATGACGCCCATGGCCGACCCCCTTTTTCGCGCAGCGATGATTTCCCTGGACGGCATGGTGGCGCTGACGCGTGACGCAGGCGTGCCTCCGGAGTCCGTCGACACACAAACGGGTGAGGCGCAGGGCGAAGGGCCGTACGGATTTTCTGCGGCGTTGCTGCCTTATCTCAAGGCGGCAAACGAGCCCGAGCTGGTACAACGGCAAAAGCAGCGTGTCGAAGCGCTGCTGCGCGAGAATCTTGCCAATAAAGACGCAACACCTGTTTATTACGATTTTGTATTGAGTCTGTTTGGAATGGGCTCGCTGGATGAATACTACAGTTTCCGCCAGGACGGAACACTATCCTTACCGTGGGAGAAGGCATGTCTCGATATCACAGCAAAATAATTTCGGGATTACTGATTGCCCTGCTGCACTCATCAGGCTGGGCGCAAGCTGATGCAAGCAAGACGTTGATTGAACAAGGCAAATTCTGGCAGGATCGCTACGACTCCAAGCGTGCCGCCGAAGCCTGGAACAAACTGCTTCTGATCGATCCCACCAGCGCCGAAGCCTGGTATGGCCTGGCCACGCTGGATATCCGGGTGATGCGTCTGGATAGCGCAAGGGCCTATCTGGAGAAGCTGCGCACGACGCATCCGAACAGCCCGCTTATTGCACGACTCGAGCAAGATCTGTTGCTGAGTACCGGCAGCAAGGTTGCTGCGCTGGAGCAGGCTCGTCAGGAAGCCGCTACCGGCGAACTGGATGCGGCTGTCGGCAAGTATCAGGAAGCCTTGCAGGGAACCACGCCGCAAGGGGCGCTCGGACGCGAGTACTACACGTCGCTGGGCTACACCGAGGATGGCCTGCAAGAGGCAATTGCGGGCTTGCGCCGCCTGGCCCAGGCGTCGCCCGGTGACAAGGCAACGGCATTGGCGCTGGCCAGGCATTTGGCCCGTAACCCGGCCACCCGCAGCGAAGGCATACGGAGTCTGGCTACGTTGGCTGCTGACCCGGAAGTCGGAAACGAAGCCGCCAAAAGCTGGCGTGAAGCGCTGGTGTGGCTGGGCCCACCCAGCCCGGCGCAGCGATCCTTGTTTCAGGATTATCTGAAGCGCAATCCCAACGATGTTGCCATCAGGCAGCAGCTCGATCAAGGCATCGCACAATCAAAGGCGCTGGCTGCTGCCAAGGCCCCTCGTCCGGTCGTGCCGTGGCGTGAGCGCACTGATTCCGCCATGAAGCTCATTGATAGCGGCTACCTGGCCCAGGCCGAGGCCGAGTTGCAGGCTGTTCTGGCCGAACATCCGAACGACAGCGAAGCGTTGGGCGGAATGGGCATCATTCGGATGCGTCAGAAAAACTGGGACGAGGCCAAGGCATTTCTGACCCGCGCCAGCAAGGGCAATCCTTCCGGCTGGCGCAATTCACTGAATACCGTGGGTTATTGGGCGGCGATAGATCAGGCCAATACCATGCGGCGTGCCGGCGATGTGGCTGGCGCACGCAAAGCACTGGGCAATGCCAAAAAGCTGGCACCCAAAGAAGTGGCCGCAGATGTGCTGCTGGCCGACATGCTGGCTGATGAAGGTAAATTTGATCAGGCGGAAAAGGCCTATCGCAACGTACTGCGCCGTCAGCCCGGAGACTCCGAGGCCACGCGGGGCCTGGTAACTGTGCTGGCCCAGAACAACAAGCCCGACGAAGCACGCAAGATCGTGCAGGGAATGTCGCCGGCCGCCCTGGAAAAGGCGGGTGGCCTGACGCGCATGCGTGGTCTGTACGCCGCCGGGCTGGCCAAGTCCGCCCTCGAGGCTGGCAATTATGCATCGGCACAGACGTCGCTGGAAGAGGCCTTGCAAAGCGATCCGTCCAACCCGTGGGTAAGGCTGGAGCTGGCCCGGCTGTACAAGCGTAATGGTTACACCAAAGAGGCCGACGGGCTGATGCAGGGCATTCTGGTGTCGAGTCCGAACGATGTCGAGTCCTTGCATGCCATGGCCGTCTATGCAAGCGAAAGACAAGACTGGGCGGCCGTCTATAACGCTCTGGAGCAGATTCCGCAACAGCAGCGCACGACGGCCATGTCCGAACTTTATCAGACAGCAACACAGCATCTGTACATCAAGCAGGCGGTTCAGCTTGCCGGCCAGGGGCGTCGCGGTGAAGCGGTCAGCATATTGATGCATATACAGGCCAACAGCGGATCCGACCTGAGCATGATGGGTGCGCTGGCCGAGGCTTATGCCGACATTGGCGACCCGGGCCGTGCGCTTGCCCTGTTGCGTCCCTTGCGCGCCGATGGCAAGGCCCAGAGCATAGACGGCTCACTTTTATATGCGGGTGTCCTGCTCAAAACCAATCAGATGGTCGAAGCTGCAGGACTGATCCGCTATCTTGAAAGCCAGGCCCTGACGCCCGGCCAGCGTGCCAGCCTGGATGACCTGTCATCCGGCTTCCTCGTGAAGCAGGCCGATACTCTGCGCGAGCGCGGTGACCTGGTCGCAGCCTACGACACCCTTGCTCCGGTATTGCAAAGAAATCCGAACAACCTCGATGCTGTTGGCGCGCTGGCGCGTATGTATACGGCGGCAGGGGAAGGCGAACAGGCCCTGGGCCTTTACGAGAGGCTGCTGCTTGCCAACCCGGATAGCGCCCAATTGCACCTGAGTGCAGCGCAGGCTGCGCAACAGGTGAAGCATCACGGCTATGCTCTGAAAGAGGCAGAAATCGCCGTATCTCTGGCGCCGGCAGATCCCGATATTCTGGCGGGTGCGGCACGTGTTTATCGCAGTCAGGGCAAGACCAAAGATGCCAAACGCCTGCTCGAGACGGCCTTGTCGTTGCAAGGCGGGCAAGGTGCCGTTGCTCCTGCCATGGCGGTGGCCGGCAATGCAACAGGCTCGCTCAATCCCTTCGTGGGCATGCCGGGACAAAAAAGCGTGTCTGCGCTTGATGCTCCCGTTCCCTACAACACGCTGGTTCCCACTACACCGTTGCTGGGCGGTGCGTCCGCCTACGCTGCGGTGCCGTACCCGGTTCCGAGTGCCAGCCTGCCGCAGGGGGTTGCGGCCGTGTCGGCCGCTTATGCACCCATGCCAATGCCGGTGCCTGGTGCGGCTGCATCGGTAGTGCCGGCTGGTGTGCCGGCTCCGGTTACGCCGGCCAGCAGCTACCTGGCTGGACCGGGCGCGCCCGTGGCAGCGGCAGTTCCGGCTCCGATGTCTGGACAGTATCCGGCGCAATACCCGTCGCAGTATCCGCCACCGCAGTTTGCTGCGGCTCGCGGTGTGGCGCCTGTAGCACCAGGGACTTCATCCATCGCACGAGAGCTGGCCGAATTGCAGCAAGAGCGCAGCGGAACAGTCACCATAGGTACACAGGTCAGGGCCAGGTCAGGCGATCCTGGCATGAGCAAGCTGACAGACACCCAGGTACCTCTGGAAATCAAGATTCCGGCGGGCGACGGCAAGTTCACCTTCAACACGACCCCGGTCGTGCTCAGTGCAGGAGCCCTGGATTCCGACCTGTACTCGCGTGCAGCATTCGGCGGCGGACCGGCCGTGATGACCCAGCCCGGGCCCGACAGCAATCGCGCGAGCGGTATTGGCCTGTCGGTGGGCTACGAAACGCAGGGCCTGACACTGGATGCGGGTGTTACACCGCTGGGCTTCCCCTACCGGACCTTTACCGGGGGCGCCATGTTCGAAGGCACAATCGATGAAATGCGCACGGTATCGTACCGGCTGGACTTGTCCCGCCGTCCGGTCACCGACAGCCTGACATCGTTTGCCGGCAGCGAGGATCCGCGCACGGGCATGCAGTGGGGCGGCGTAACAGCCACCGGTGCGCGCCTTACCGTGGCCAAAGACTGGGGCAGCGAAGGTATTTACGGAACGGCCGCCTGGCATGGCCTGCGTGGCAACAACGTAGCCGATAACCATCGGACCGAGTTCAATGCGGGCGCTTACTTCCGTCTGGTCGATGAGCTTGACAGCAAGCTCATGATGGGGCTGAACCTGAACGCCACGTTCTTCAATAAAAACCAGGGGTTCTTTACCTATGGCCACGGTGGCTATTTCAGCCCCAAGAGCTTCTATGCCCTGAATCTGCCGATAACCTGGGCCCAGCGTAGCGACAAGCTGACCTACCGCATAGACGGTACCCTGGGTGTGCAGCACTTCAAGCAGAGCGATGCCGACATGTTCCCGACCGATGCCGGCCTGCAGGCCGCCGCGGTCGATTGGCTCTCGGGCTCGACGGCGCCTGAGCTCGCCGGAATCAGCAACGGTATCTATAAGGGTGAAAGCAAGACCGGGCTTGGCTACAACATTCGTGCGTCGGCCGAGTACCGGTTCACACCGAACCTGGTCCTGGGCGCCACACTGGGTGCCGACAACGCCTCCGACTACGACCAGTGGGCCGGCGGTTTATACCTGCGCTACTACTTCGAGCCGCAAAATGGCCTGATGGATATGCCGGTCCAGCCGTACAGCTCGCCTTACGGGGTAACTTATGGACGTTGATGAAAAAAGACAGCAGAAAATGCTTTGGGGTGAAATTTTGTGCTTTAGCCACAAGTTCCCCCTAAAGCTCTTGCAATTTAATCGTTACTCAGATATCATTTAGAGCTTGCCTATTTTGAATGGTGGCAAGCCGCCCGAAGTTGCTTTGGGAAGGCTGGCAAGTCAAGCTAGTAAACCCAGGTTCATGCCTGGTGAGTTTGCAAGCACAGGTTTACCAGGCAAAAAGCAGGCAAAACGTAAGTTTAAAAGCAGCAAAAATACCCATACTTATTGAATAAGTATGAGTGTTCTAGCAGATTTCAACCCAGGGCCGGGTGTTGTACCGGGCCTGACGGGACCAAAACTGGTTGTGTGGTGTTACCCGAACAGGTATCTCACGCGTCTAAGTTGGAACAGGAAAAATCATGATCCAAATGCAGACCACGCTCAATGTGGCCGACAACACTGGCGCACGTTCCATCATGTGCATCAAGGTGTTGGGCGGTTCGAAGCGCCGTTATGCCGCTATCGGTGACATTATCAAGGTTAGTGTCAAAGATGCAGCGCCGCGCGGCCGCGTCAAGAAGGGCGAAATTTATAACGCAGTAGTGGTTCGTACCGCTAAAGGCGTACGTCGCAAAGACGGTTCGCTGATCAAGTTCGGCGGCAATGCCGCTGTGCTGCTCAACGCCAAACTGGAACCCATCGGCACCCGTATCTTCGGACCTGTAACGCGCGAACTGCGTACAGAGAAGTTCATGAAGATCGTGTCCCTGGCTCCAGAAGTGCTGTAAGGAGCCCATCATGGAAAAAATCCGTAAAGGCGACGAGGTCATCGTATTGACCGGTCGCGACAAAAAACGCCGCGGCACCGTGTTGCAGCGCGTTGATGCCGACCACGTTCTGGTCGAAGGCATCAATGTTGTCAAGAAGCACGTCAAGGGTAACCCCATGGCGGGCACGCAAGGCGGCATCATCGACAAGACCATGCCCATCCACATTTCCAATGTGGCCATTTTCAATCCCGAGAGCGGCAAGGCCGATCGCGTTGGTGTGAAAGTGGTAGATGGCAGCAAGGTCCGTGTATTCCGTTCCAGCGGCGCTGTCGTTGGCGCCAAGGCTTAAGGGGCGAAGAACATGGCTCGTTTACAAGAGTTTTACCGCAGTAAGGTTGTGGCCGACCTGCAAGCCAAGTTTGGCTACAAAAGCATCATGGAAGTGCCGCGCATCACCAAGATCACCCTGAACATGGGTGTGTCCGAAGCTGTTGCCGACAAGAAAGTCATCGAGCACGCTGTCTCTGACTTGACCAAGATCGCAGGCCAAAAGCCGGTTGTCACCAAAACACGTAAGGCTATCGCAGGTTTCAAAATCCGCGAAGACTATCCTATCGGTTGCATGGTCACCCTGCGTGGCCGCCGCATGTACGAATTCCTTGACCGCTTGGTCGCAGTGGCTCTGCCGCGTGTGCGCGACTTCCGTGGTATTTCGGGTCGTGCATTCGATGGACGTGGCAACTACAACGTCGGGGTTAAAGAGCAAATCATTTTCCCTGAAATCGAATACGACAAAATCGACGCCGTACGTGGGATGAACATCAGCATCATCACTACAGCCAAGACTGACGACGAAGCCAAGGCACTGCTTTCCGCCTTCAGCTTCCCGTTTCGCAATTAAGGGGCGATGACGTGGCAAAACTTTCACTCATCAATCGCGACATCAAACGCGCCAAGCTGGCAGAAAAATTTGCACCCAAGCGTGCCGCACTGAAAGCCATCATCGACGACCAGTCAAAGTCCGATGAAGAGCGCTATCAGGCCCGCCTGCAGTTGCAACAACTGCCGCGCAATGCAAACCCGACCCGTCAACGCAATCGTTGCGTCGTCACCGGTCGTCCGCGCGGTGTTTATAGCAAGTTCGGTCTAACTCGTCACAAATTGCGCGAAATGGCAATGCGCGGCGAAGTGCCCGGCATGACCAAAGCCAGCTGGTAGGAGAAATACACATGAGCATGAGCGATCCCATCGCCGACATGTTGACCCGTGTGCGTAACGCACAACAAGTCAACAAGACGTCGGTAAGCATGCCCTCCTCGAAGCTTAAGGTAGCTATTGCTGCCGTGCTGAAAGACGAAGGCTATATCGACAGTTTCCAGATCGTGGGCGACAAGGCCAAGCCTGTCCTCGAGATCACCCTTAAATACTACGCTGGCCGTCCGGTCATCGAGCGTATCGACCGCGTGTCCCGTCCCGGGCTGCGCATCTACAAGGGCAGCAAGACCATCCCTCAGGTTATGAATGGTCTGGGCGTTGCCATTGTGTCGACTCCGCGCGGTGTCATGACCGATCGCAAAGCACGCGCCAATGGCGTGGGCGGCGAAGTGCTGTGCTACGTGGCATAAGGAGAATCACATGTCACGTATTGCTAAGTACCCCGTTCCCGTACCTCAAGGCGTAGAAGCTACGATCAGCGCGGGTCAAATTTCCGTCAAGGGTCCTCTGGGCTCCCTGACACAAGAGCTGACGGGCGACGTTGTCGTTCGCCAGGAAGACGGCCAACTGACATTTGCTGTTGCCAACGATTCCCGCCAGGCCAAGGCCATGTCGGGTACAGTGCGCGCATTGGTTGCCAATATGGTAACTGGCGTCAGCAAAGGCTTCGAGCGTCGTTTGAATCTGGTTGGCGTGGGTTTCCGCGCTCAGGTTCAAGGCGAGGCCCTGAAGTTGCAGCTTGGTTTCTCACACGACATCGTTCACAGCATGCCCGCCGGCATCAAGGTCGAGTGCCCCACTCAAACCGAGATCGTCATCAAGGGTGCCAACAAGCAGGTCGTTGGTCAGGTGGCAGCTGAGATTCGTGCTTACCGCGAACCCGAACCCTACAAGGGCAAGGGTGTGCGTTACGCCGATGAACGCGTCATCATGAAAGAAACCAAGAAGAAATAAGCGCGCAGGCAAGGACGAATTATGGACAAGAAAATCTCCCGTTTGCGTCGTGCTGTTGCGACTCGTCGGAAAATCTCGGAGCTGCGTGTACATCGCCTCTCGATTTACCGCTCGAATCTGCACATTTACGCAAATATTATTTCGCCGGAAGGCGATCGTGTGCTCGTCAGCGCTTCCACGCTCGAGCCCGAAGTGCGCAAAGAGCTCGCTAGCCAGAATGTCAACGGCGGTAACGTTGCCGCTGCCGGCGTGGTCGGCAAGCGCGTAGCCGAAAAAGCAAAAGCTGCCGGTATCGAGCTGGTTGCCTTTGATCGTTCGGGCTTCCGTTATCATGGCCGCGTCAAAGCGTTGGCCGACGCCGCGCGTGAAGCCGGCCTGAAGTTCTAAGCAAGGAATTGTCAAATGGCTAAAGCACAAGGCAGGCAAGCCGCCGAAAAAGAAAACGACGACGGCTTGCGTGAAAAAATGATTGCGGTCAACCGCGTCAGCAAAGTGGTCAAGGGTGGTCGCACCATGAGCTTTGCTGCCTTGACCGTAGTGGGTGATGGCGATGGTCGTATCGGCATGGGCAAAGGAAAAGCCCGTGAAGTACCCGTCGCTGTACAGAAAGCAATGGAACAGGCGCGCCGCGGTCTGGTCAAGGTATCGCTCAAGAACGGTACCCTGCATCACACCGTCGTTGGCAAGCACGGAGCCTCTACCGTTCTCATTTCGCCAGCAGCAGAAGGTACCGGTGTTATTGCCGGCGGCCCGATGCGCGCTATTTTCGAAGTGATGGGCGTTCGTAACGTGGTTGCAAAGAGCCTCGGCTCCAGCAATCCTTACAACCTGGTCCGCGCAACGCTTAACGGCTTGCGTGCCTGCTCGACTCCTGCCGAAGTAGCTGCCAAGCGCGGCAAGTCGGTAGAAGAAATTCTGGGGTAAGTCATGGCACAGAAGCAAATCAAAGTTACTCTCGTGCGCTCTGTAATCGGCACCAAAGCAGACCACCGCGCAACCGTGCGTGGTCTGGGCCTGGGTCGCATTAACAGCAGCCGTGTGTTGGTCGATACGCCCGAGGTGCGTGGGATGATCCGTAAAGTGGATTACCTCGTTACCGTCTCGGAAGCCTGAAAGGAATCGGGATGTCAGAAACTCAACTTAATACGCTATCGCCGGCAGAAGGCAGCAAACATGCTCGCCGCCGTGTTGGTCGTGGCATAGGCTCGGGCCTGGGTAAAACCGGTGGCCGTGGCCATAAAGGACAAAAATCGCGTACCGGCGGTTTCCATAAAGTCGGCTTTGAAGGCGGTCAAATGCCTTTGCAACGCCGCTTGCCCAAGCGTGGTTTCACGCCTTTGGGTCAGCACCTGTTCGCCGAAGTGCGTCTGTCCGACCTCGAGCGTCTGCCTGTCGATGAAGTCGACGTGCAAGTCCTCAAGCAGGCAGGCGTGGTGGGCCAGGCCGTTCGTTACGCCAAGGTCATCAAGTCCGGCGAACTGACGCGCAAGGTTGCACTCAAGGGCATTGCAGCAACGGCCGGCGCTCGCGCCGCAATCGAAGCTGCCGGCGGTTCGCTGGCTTAAGGGGCAACGGTGGCTAAAGCTCAGGCACAGAGTAAGACAGGGCCCAAATACGGCGACTTGAAACGCCGTATTGTGTTCCTGATTCTCGCCTTGGTGGTCTATCGTCTGGGAACTCACGTTCCCGTTCCGGGCATCAATCCTGATGCGCTGGCCGACATGTTCCAACAGAACCAGAGCGGTATTCTGGGTCTGTTCAACATGTTCTCCGGTGGCGCACTCGAGCGTTTTTCAGTCTTCGCGCTGGGCATCATGCCCTACATTTCCGCATCCATCATCATGCAACTGATGGCGGTGGTGGTACCGACACTGGAAGCGATCAAAAAGGAAGGTGAGTCGGGTCGTCGCAAGATTACCCAGTACACCCGCTACGGCACGGTGTTCCTGGCCCTGATACAGGCTGTGGGTATTTCGGTTGCGCTTGAATCCCAGCCAGGTCTGATCATTGATCCGGGCATGTTGTTCCGCTTTACCACCGTAGTTACGCTGGTAACCGGCACGATGTTCCTGATGTGGTTGGGCGAGCAGATTACCGAGCGTGGTTTGGGCAATGGTATATCCATACTGATTTTCGCCGGTATTGTTGCTGGCTTGCCCAGTGCGCTGGCTGGAATGCTCGACCTGGTCCGTACGGACAGCATGTCGGTATTGTCGGCACTGTTCATATTCGTGATGGTTATCGCTGTTACCTACTTTGTGGTGTTTGTCGAACGCGGTCAGCGCCGCGTTACCGTCAACTACGCAAAGCGTCAGGTCGGCAACAAGATTTATGGCGGGCAAAGTTCACACTTGCCGCTGAAGCTGAACATGTCCGGGGTCATTCCTCCCATCTTCGCTTCGTCCATCATCTTGCTGCCCGCCACGGTGACCAGCTGGTTCTCCAGTAATCCGAATATGCGCTGGCTGGGCGATCTGGCTGCCGTGCTGTCGCCCGGACAACCGCTATACATTACGTTGTATTCCGCCGCTATTATTTTCTTTTGCTTCTTTTATACAGCGTTGGTATTCAATAGTCGTGAAACCGCAGATAATCTGAAGAAAAGTGGTGCATTCGTTCCGGGTATCCGGCCAGGTGACCAGACCGCTCGCTATATCGACAAGATACTGATGAGACTGACCCTGGCAGGCGCCTTGTATATAACGCTGGTATGTTTGTTGCCAGAACTTATGCAGGCACGCTGGAATGTACCGTTTTACTTTGGTGGCACATCGCTGCTGATTATCGTGGTGGTTACCATGGACTTCATGGCCCAGGCGCAAGCCTACATGATGTCTCATCAATACGACTCGTTGCTCAAGAAGGCGAACTTCAAGGGTACCGGGCTGCCCATGCGGTAAAAAGATATGGCAAAGGACGACGTCATACAAATGCAAGGAGAGGTTCTCGAGAACCTTCCCAACGCAACTTTTCGCATCAAACTCGAGAACGGCCACGTAGTGCTGGGCCATATATCAGGCAAGATGCGTATGCATTACATCCGGATTCTGCCGGGTGACAAGGTCACAGTGGAGCTCACGCCCTATGACCTGTCGCGTGCCAGAATTGTTTTCCGCTCTAAATAAGCGGCCGGTTACAGGAAACTAGGAGTCAACCATGAAGGTAATGGCATCGGTAAAGCGGATCTGCCGCAACTGCAAGATCATTAAACGTCACGGCGTGGTGCGCGTCATCTGCACCGACCCACGTCACAAGCAGCGTCAAGGCTAAGCCTGGCGCAACGGATTTAACAAGGAACAGTCATGGCCCGTATTGCTGGCATCAACATTCCGCCGCATCAACACGCCGAAATCGGTCTTACCGCGATTTTTGGTATTGGTCGCACTCGCGCTCGCAAAATCTGCGAATCCGCTGGTATCGAGCTTTCCAAAAAGGTCAAGGATCTGACCGACGCTGAACTCGAGCGTATCCGCGAACACGTTGGTGTGTTCACGGTTGAAGGTGATTTGCGTCGCGAAGTACAACTTTCGATCAAACGTTTGATCGACTTGGGAACTTATCGGGGCATGCGCCACAAGCGTGGCTTGCCCGTACGTGGTCAACGTACCCGTACCAACGCCCGCACCCGCAAGGGGCCGCGCCGCGCTGCTGCTTCCCTGAAGAAATAATCGAGGAATAGAAGATGGCGAAAGCTTCCAACAGCGGCGCATCGCGCGTACGCAAAAAAATCAAGAAGAGCGTTTCGGACGGCATTGCGCACGTTCACGCGTCCTTCAACAACACGATCATCACCATTACCGATCGTCAGGGCAATGCCTTGTCCTGGGCAACCTCGGGTGGTGCAGGTTTCAAGGGCTCGCGTAAGTCCACACCGTTTGCCGCCCAGGTGGCAGCCGAGTCGGCAGGTCGCGTAGCGTTGGAATATGGCATCAAAACACTAGAAGTTCGCATCAAAGGGCCCGGCCCCGGCCGTGAGTCGTCCGTGCGTGCACTGAATGCGCTGGGTATCAAAATCTCCAGCATCTCAGACATCACGCCCGTGCCGCATAACGGCTGCCGTCCGCCCAAGCGTCGTCGCATCTAAGGGGAAGCATCTTGGCACGTTATATTGGACCTAAATGCAAACTCTCGCGTCGCGAGGGTACAGATTTGTTCTTGAAGAGCGCTCGTCGCTCACTCGACTCGAAATGCAAAATCGAGTCCAAACCCGGTCAGCACGGCCGTACATCGGGTGCTCGCACCTCCGATTACGGTGTGCAGCTGCGCGAGAAGCAAAAGCTCAAGCGCATGTACGGTGTTCTGGAAAAGCAATTCCGCAAGTATTTTGCTGAAGCTGAGCGTCGCCGTGGCAACACAGGCGAGACCCTGATTCAGTTGCTGGAATCGCGTCTGGACAACGTCGTTTACCGTATGGGTTTTGGCTCCACTCGCGCCGAAGCACGTCAGCTGGTTAACCACCGTGCTATCGAGCTGAACGGCCGTACCGCCGACATCGCTTCCATGCTGGTCAAGGCTGGTGACGTCATCTCGATTCGTGAAAAGGCCAAGGCTCAGCTGCGTATTCGTGAGTCGCTTGATCTGGCCACCGGCCAGGGCTTGCCCCAGTGGGTTGAAGTCGACGCAAGCAAGCTCACCGGTACGTTCAAGCAAGCTCCTGATCGCGCTGATGTCGCCCGTGACGTCAACGAATCGATGGTTGTCGAGCTGTACTCGCGCTAATCGCAGTATTGCAGTAACTCCGCTTATCGCCCACTTTTCCGGCCTGGTCCGGAAAGTGGGCTTTGCGGTTCATTCACCGGTTTGCCACGTCGGTTTACTGGTCAGTCCGTCAGCCTTATCGGTGTAACGAGCCGAGGGTATTGAAAAGGAATACACATGCTGTCTCAAGGTTTTCTGAAACCCCGTTCGATCGAAGTCGAACCTGTAGGCAAGAATCACGCACGCGTCGTGATGGAGCCGTTCGAGCGTGGCTATGGCCACACCCTGGGCAACGCCCTGCGCCGCATTTTGCTTTCGTCCATGACCGGCTACGCGCCGACCGAAATCCAGATGACCGGCGTGGTTCACGAGTACTCCACCGTTGCGGGTGTTCGGGAAGACGTGGTTGATATCCTTCTGAACCTGAAAGGCGTGGTGTTCAAGCTGCATAACCGCGAAGAAGTGACTCTGGTGCTGCGCAAGCAGGGCGCCGGCGAAGTGCTGGCCAGCGACATTGAATTGCCGCACGATGTTGAAATCATCAACCCCGATCACGTTATCGCGACCCTGACCGACGCCGGCAAGCTCGAAATGCAGATCAAGGTTGAGCAAGGTCGTGGCTATGTGCCCGGTAACGTCCGTGCCTTGTCGGATGATCGTACCCACACCATCGGTCGTATTTTGCTCGACGCCTCGTACAGCCCTGTGCGTCGTGTCAGCTACGCCGTAGAAAGCGCCCGTGTTGAACAGCGCACTGACCTCGACAAGCTGGTGCTCGATATCGAAACCAATGGCGTGCTGTCGCCCGAAGAAGCTGTTCGTCAATCGGCCCGCATCCTGATGGACCAAATCTCGGTATTCGCTGCCCTGGAAGGCGCCGGCGATGCATACGACGATACCCCGTCGCGTGCTGCTCAGCAGATCGATCCCGTGCTGCTGCGCCCGGTCGACGATCTGGAACTGACTGTACGTTCGGCCAACTGCCTGAAAGCCGAAAACATCTACTACATCGGCGATCTCATCCAGCGCACCGAAAACGAGCTGCTCAAGACTCCGAACCTGGGCCGCAAGTCGCTTAACGAAATCAAGGAAGTTCTTGCCGCACGCGGCCTGACTCTGGGCATGAAGCTCGAGAGCTGGCCACCTCTGGGTCTGGAACGTCCCTGAACGCAGTAAGCGGGCCGCCCCCGGGCAGCCCGCAGTAACCAGGACCAGGCACTGAAAATGTGCTAAAGTCTCGCCCTCACCCGGACCGCAGCCTGGCTGATAGAAGATCCGGTTAACCGGCAGGATTGCCTGCCAATTTAGATTCATAAGGAAAACATCATGCGTCATCGCAGTGGATTGCGTAAACTCAATCGCACCAGTAGTCACCGTCTTGCCATGTTCCGCAACATGGCCGTTTCCCTGATTACTCACGAAGCCATCAAAACCACTTTGCCTAAAGCCAAAGAACTGCGTCGCGTTGTCGAGCCGCTGATCACATTGGGCAAAGAGCCTACCCTGGCCAACAAGCGCCTGGCTTTTGCCCGTCTGCGCGATCGCGATGCAGTGGTCAAGCTGTTTGCCGAAATCGGCCCTCGCTACAAAGAGCGTAACGGCGGCTACACCCGCGTCCTGAAAATGGGCTTCCGTCAGGGTGACAATGCTCCAATGGCATTCATGGAATTGGTTGACCGTCCTGAGGTCGAAGAAGTCGAAGCCGAATAAATATTCCGGCATCATCATGAAAACGGGCTCAGGCCCGTTTTTTAATGCCTGTTGCCCGGGCCGGGGCACTTGCGCGAGCGCAAGGCGGGATGGGAGCGTCCGGGGTAAAATCGTTTGCCTTCAGTTACTTGGAAAAGGTCCTGCCCGTGACTTCCTTATACGCCGACCACGATGTAGTGGTCATACTCAGCAACGCCCCCGATATGCTGCTCGCCAAGCGAATTGCGCATGTGCTGGTTGAAGAGCATCTGGCCGCCTGTGTGAACCTTGGCGTTGCCGGCTTGTCTATGTACATGTGGCAGGGAGAGCTTGAAGGCGCCGAAGAAGTTCCCCTGACCATCAAGACCACGGGATCGCGGGCTCAGGAACTCATCGAACGACTGATGAGCCTGCACCCCTACGAAGTCCCGGAAGTGCTCGTGCTGCCCGTTCTGGGCGGTTCTGTCAGCTACCTGGAATGGGTTCGTGCGCAAGTACAGGGTTAAAGGAAAGTTCATGCAGTACATGCCGCGAAGCTACAACACGACACCGGTCGCAACGACGGATGGCCTGATCGGAATGGCCACGTCCACGCGGCGCGTGTTCCTGATCGTGGCGGCGCTTTTCAGCGTACTGCTGGCAGTCCTTTTGCTGCAGCCGGCCACTGCGCAGGCTGAAGAAGAGTTTCTTGATCCGGAAGTCGCGTTTGTCATGTCGGCGGCAAGCTCGATGCCTGATACGCTGGACATCCATTTCCAGATCGCCCCCAAGTATTACATGTACCGCGAACGGTTCGAGTTCGCCGTCGAGCCACAGCCCTCTGCATCGGCAGTGGGCCAGCCGGTTTATCCTGCCGGCATCGTCAAGTACGACCCGACCTTTGACAAGGACCTCGAGGTTTATTATGACCAGGTCACGGTCCGTTTGCCCCTGACGCAAGGTACGGGGCAACCCTTTACCATTGCCGTGACGAGTCAGGGCTGTGCCGATGCGGGGCTGTGCTATCCGCCCATGACCAAGGAAATCCGGCTGACGCCGGTGGCGGGTGGTTATCAGGCTCAGGGGCAGTACGTGGCAGCCAGCGTTCCTGCACCGCGCTCACAGGCCGAGCTTGCCGCGATTGCCGCACAGAATAGTCAGGCCGGCATGGGCAGCGCCCTGAAGCTCGGTGATACCGGATTCGCATCCTATCTGGCCAGCGCCGGCTGGGTGGAAATTATTCTCCCGTCCTTGTTGCTGGGACTGCTGTTGTCGTTCACGCCGTGTGTACTGCCCATGGTTCCCATACTGCTTGCCATACTGGCCGGCAACGCGGGCGAGCAGAAGCAGGTGTCGCGCTGGCGAGGATTATCCCTGGCCGCGATGTTCGTACTGGGTATGTCGCTGGTCTATACCGCGCTGGGCATTGCCGCAGGCCTGATCGGAGCCAGCCTGGCCAACTGGTTGCAGACTCCCTGGGTATTGTCTGTGTTCGCCATAATGCTGGCCGTGCTGGCACTGGCGATGTTCGACCTGTTTACCGTGCAGGCTCCTGCGGCCATGCAGTCCGCACTTAATCATCGCCTGGCACGTTTGCCTGGCGGGCGCTATGGCGGCGTTTTCCTTATGGGCATGGTGTCGGCATTGATCGTGGGGCCTTGCGTGGCGGCGCCGCTGGCGGGTGTGCTGCTGTTCATTTCACAAACGGGGGACCTGGTCCTGGGTGGAACGGCCCTGTTTGCCATGGCCTGGGGCGAAGGCCTGCTGCTGCTGGCGGTTGGCGCTACATCGGGTGTGTTGCTGCCCAAGGCAGGCCCGTGGATGAATGGCATCAAGCGATTGTTTGGCGTTTTGCTGCTGGCAACCGCCTGGTGGATGGTCAACTCCATCCTGCCGGCCTGGCTCATGTTGCTGGGCTGGGCCGTGCTGGCCCTGTGGAGCGCGGCCATGATGGGTGCATTCGAGGCGGTGCCGGCCGGTGCGGGAGCGGGCCGATATCTGAACAAGGCGGTGGGTCTGTTGCTGGCGCTATGGGCTGTAATCCTGATTGTGGGTATGGCGGCCGGTGGTCGCGAGCTGCTTCGCCCGCTCGCACCTTTTGCTGCGCCAGCGGTGGTTGGCGGCAGTGTGCCGGCTGGTCTGGATCCTGATGGGGTCAAGAAGCAGTTCACTCAGGTTCGTTCGGTTGCCGAGCTGGATAATCTGCTGGCGAATACCAATCGACCGGTCATGCTGGATTTTTATGCAGACTGGTGTGTGTCGTGCCTGGAGATGGAGAAATTCACATTTACTGATCCGGGGGTGGCGGCGCAGATGTCGCAGTTGCTGCTGGTGCAGGCTGATGTGACCAGGAATACGGACGATGACAGGGCTTTGCTGAAGCGCTTCAATCTGTTCGGGCCTCCGGGAATTATTTTCTTTGACCGGAATGGTCAGCAATTGGCGGATGCACGGGTGGTGGGGTTCAAGAATGCCCGCGATTTCGGTGCGGTGCTGGACAGGGTGTTATCGGGTGGCAGGTCGTCTGCGCTGGGTAGTTTGCTGTTGAGTGATGCCAAGTAATTGTGGAATTGTCTGGGGATATTGATATTTCCCTGTTCAACGAAAGCATTTGGAGTTTGACGGGGTTTTCGGGTTCTAAAGAAAGCCATGCGTATCAGGGGCCGTTCCGGCTTCACGCGCTACGTCCCTGGCTGCGCCTCGCGCACGCCCATTCATGGCGCAATGGCGAGGTGTTCGCGGATGGACATTACCCCCGTTCTAAATAAAGGCATATGTGGCTGGGGCCACTCCGGCTTCACGCGCCACGACCCCGGCTGTGCCGGGGTTTCCCGTTCAATTCACGCTGCCCGGAGCGATCGCAGAACTCGCGCCGTCGGGCCGGTGGCCCGAAAACCGGCGCTCACACAACTGCGATCTTGCCTCTCCGGTCAGCGTGAATTGAACGGCGTGCGCGAGGCGCCTACGCAGCCCCAGCCACACATGCCTTTTTAGAATGGTGAATATCCGAAGGGAAATCGCCACGGTTGGCGCGGTGCCGTGAATCCGTAAACAGTGTCACGCGCCAACCAACTGCCCCAAATAGGCCGCTGCCCCACAAAAAGTACCGTTGACCGCTGGTGTTTCATGGTGTGGTGTGGGTGTCTGGGCCGGGCTGGGCGATGTTTGAGCAAGCCGCAGCGGGGGGCAGGCGGCGGGGCGCAAGAGGGCCTGCTGTTTGAGTCATCCATCAGCCCACAGGCGGCTGATGGATGGCGAGTTCAGGCCCGACCCCGCCGAATGGCGCCTGCAAGGGTACCCCCGGCAGGGGGCGCAGCGATCGGAGCACAGTCCGGCCCAGACACCCACACCATGCAAGCAACCAGTCAACGGTACAAACATCGCGACCGCGTCGCAAGCAACCAGTCAACGGTACAAAAATAGCAAACGGCCCAAAAGAAACCGGTGAACGGTACAAAGCCGGCAACCGCCTACTCCAACGTAAACCCTGCGTCTATGGTCACTTGCCAGTGCGCCACCTTCCCGTCGATAACGTGGCCCCGCGTTTCGGTTACCGTAAACCACTGAATATTGCGCACCGTTTCATTGGCCTTCTGTAGCGCAGTATTGACCGCGTCTTCAATCCCGACAGTCGACGAACCTGTCAGTGCCAAATGCTTGTAAACATGATTACTCATACGTCGCTCCTAAAGGCAGGGATGGTTCCCCGTTAATAAACCCTTGGTAAAGCAAGATACATGCCCGCATCGACAGGACGCCTGAGAGAGGTGCTTATTTCTCCTTCAGCAACTTGGCGGCGGCCACCGCAAAATAAGTCAGAATCCCGTCGCCGCCTGCGCGCTTGAATGCGAGCAGCGATTCCATCATTACTTTGTCATGATCCAGCCAGCCATTTGCTGCGGCAGCTTTGATCATCGCGTATTCCCCGCTGACCTGATACGCATAGGTCGGCATACCGAAGGCATCCTTCACATCACGCAGAACATCGAGGTAGGGCAGGCCGGGCTTGACCATCACCATGTCGGCGCCTTCACGGATGTCGGCTGCCACTTCACGCAAGGCTTCTTCGCGGTTGGCCGGATCCATCTGGTAGGTGGATTTGTTTGACTTGCCCAGGTTGGCGGCCGATCCGACTGCATCACGGAACGGGCCATAGAAAGCGCTGGCATACTTGGCCGAATACGCCATGATCCGTGTGTAGATGAACTGGTCGGCCTCGAGCGCCATGCGTATGGCGCCGATACGGCCATCCATCATGTCGCTGGGTGCGACGATGTCGACGCCGGCATGTGCCTGTACCAGCGCCTGGCGTACCAGCATCTCGACGGTGGGTTGATTCAGTACATAACCGTCTTCGTCGATGATGCCGTCTTGCCCGTGGCTGGTGTAAGGGTCAAGGGCAACATCGGTCAGTATGCCCAGTTCGGGAAAGCGTTGCTTGAGCGAGGCTACAACTCGGGGCACCAGCCCTTCCGGGTTGGCGGCCTCGGCGCCGTCGGGCGTTTTCAGGCCGGGATCAATGACTGGAAACAGTGCCAACACCGGAATACCCAGGCTGACGCATTCTTCGGCGGCCTCGAGCAGTGTATCGGGGGAATAGCGCACGACTCCTGGCATGGAAGGCACTGGTTCACGCACGCCCCGGCCTTCCATGACGAAAACGGGATAGATCAGATCGTTGGTCGTCAGTACATTTTCACGCACCAGCCGGCGGGAAAAATCGTCGCGGCGATTGCGGCGCAGGCGGGTCGAGGGGAAGTTGCTGAAAGGAAGAAAAGAAGTCATGGCACTACCTTTGGGGAAATCCAGTTTTCAATTTGAGCGGTTGCCGTGTCCAGACCCAGGCGGTGGGTGGCTGAAAACGGCATGGCATTCAGGGCTCCGATATCGGCAAGCTGCTTCTTGACTGCCTGGACGGCCTTGATGCGCTGACCATAAGGGAATTTGTCGGCCTTGGTCAACAAAGCCAGTACGGGCGTGCCGGTTGGGGCTATCCAGTCGGCCAGGCGACGATCGAGTTCGGTGACGCCACGGCGTATGTCAATCAGCATGACGATGCCGGCCAGCGATGATCGGGTGCGCAGGTATCCGCCAAGGACGTCGGCCCACTCTTCACGCGCCTCGCGTGCAACGGAAGCGTAGCCGTAGCCGGGCAAGTCGACCAGGAAGCCCAGGAACGCACCCTGTTCGACCGGATCGGGGATGCCGAACAGGTTGATCAGGCGGGTGCGGCCTGGCGTTTTACTGGAAAAGGCCAGGCGACGCTGGTTGGTCAGCACATTGATGGCTGACGATTTGCCCGAATTTGATCGGCCGACAAAACAGACTTCAGCCGTTGTGGGCGGCGGCAGCTGGTCAAGGCGTGCGGCCGAAACGGTGAATGAAGCGCGATGTAAAATGGACACAATGATTACCTGGTACGGTTAATTTAACTGCTATTGTATAATCGCAGGTTTGAAACAGTTGCGCCATTTCTTCCAGGGGCTGCTTTGGGTAGAAGTGGCATGTCACAGTGGTGTCTATCGCACCCGGATCGAATAGCGATCGTCGAGGTCTTCATGAAGCTTATGCTTTCCAGAATCGTAATTGCCAGCGGCCTGCTGCTGGGGTCTTCCGTAGTTTCATTAGCACATGCTGCGGACGTGGCCGTTGCCAAGCCCGATGCCGCCAAAGGCGAGCAGCTATACACTAACGGCGATATGGCACGCGGCATTTTGGCCTGTGCCAGCTGTCACGGAGCCGCGGGCAATAGCATTATTCCCGTCAACCCTAACCTGGCCAGCCAGCCCCACGAATACCTGGCCAAGCAACTGGTCGACTTTGCTCCAAAAGACGAAAACTCCAAACCGGCTCGTGGCGGCCCCAACGGTGCACCGTCGGTCATGGCTCCCTTTGCTTCGGCCCTTACGCCTGAAGACCGGCAAAATATTGCTTATTACCTGTCGCAGCAGCCTCTCGACATGAAAACGGCTGGTACGGCTACCAACGAAGCCACCATGGAGCGTGGTCAGCTGATCTGGCGCGGTGGTCTGCCCGATCGCAAGGTTCCTGCCTGTGCGGGCTGTCACTCCCCCAACGGAGCAGGCGTCCCCGGCACCTATCCTCGCCTGGCCGGCCAGCATCCCAGCTATCTTGCCGATCAGCTCAAGCTTTTCCGCAGCAACGACCGTGCCAACAACACAGTCATGCACGAAATCGCCGATCGCATGTCCGATGCCGACATCGCTGCAGTAGCTGATTACGCTGCAGGCTTGCGCTAAAGTCAGTACGACTTGCCGCGGCAACGCACTGTGGCAAGCAGTTAAAATAAAGGGGACGCTGTTGCCAGCATCCCCTTTTTTATGAAGATTTCACCTGTGAAAACTGCCACATCCACCCGCCGTCTGGGCGCTGATGTCGTTGAGCTGCTGGGCTCAATGCGCTTTGCCGTCAGCCTGCTGATGTTCATATGCGTGGCCAGCCTGATTGGTACGGTGCTGCAGCAAAATCAGGCATCCAACGGCTATATCGATCAGTTCGGGCCATTCTGGTTTGCGGTCTTCGACAAATTCTCCATCTGGCATATTTACAACAGCTGGTGGTTTTTGCTGATCATGGCCTTCCTGGTGGTGTCGACGTCGATTTGCCTGCTGCGCAACGCGCCCAAAATGGTGCGCGACATGCAGTCCTTCCGCGAATACGTGCGTGCCAGCAGCCTGCGCTCCTTCCACCACCGGGTCGAAACCGTGGCGCCGCTTGCACCGGCCGCCAGTCTTGCACGTGTGCAGGAATGGTTGGGGAAGCAGGGGTATAAATACAAGGTCAGGCAAGATGGCGACAGCGTTATGCTGGCGGCCAAGAAGGGTAGCGCGAATCGGCTGGGCTATATTTTTGCCCATGCTGCCATTGTTGTGATCTGTGTCGGCGGCCTGCTCGACAGCGAATTGCCGGTGCGTCTTCAGGTATGGCTGGGCGGCAAGCAACCCATTACCGAAAACATGCTGATTTCCCAGGTGCCTGATACCGGGCGCCTGTCGCCGCGTAATCCCAGCTTCAGGGCCAATATGCTGGTACCGGAAGGTGCACAAAGCAGCAGCGGCATAATTGCGGTCGACGAAGGAGTGCTGGTTCAGCCTTTGCCTTTCACCCTGAAGCTGAACAAGTTCATCGTTGATTATTATTCAACGGGCATGCCCAGCAGCTTCAAGAGCGAAGTCGAGATTACCGATCCTGAAACCGGCCACAAGTTCAGCCAGACCATAGAAGTGAACGAGCCTTTGCGCTATAAGGGCGTCACCGTCTACCAGTCCAGCTTTGATGATGGCGGCAGTACCGTGCAGCTGGTCGGCTACCCATTGGCAGGTGCCTCGGCCGCACCCTTTGATCTCAAGGGAACGATTGGAGACAGTGTCGATATCACCGCCACCGGTAGTGGCCAGCCCATACCCCTGAATATCGAATTTTCCGGCCTGCGCGTGATCAACGTAGAGAATTTGTCCGGTGATGTCGAGCCCCAGCCCAAGGCTGTCATTGATCATGTGGCGGCGGTAACCGGTAGTGCCGCGGGTGCCAAGAATGAGCATTTGCAGAATGTCGGCCCCAGCGTGCAGTACCGCATCATTGGCGAAGACGGCCAGGCACACGAGTTCACCAACTATATGCTGCCCATGGTACTGGACGGCAGTCCCGTCTTTCTGGTCGGGGTGCGTAAATCCGAAGCCGAACCCTATCGTTATATCCGGATTCCTGCCGATGCCGACAGCTCGGTAGTGGAATTCATGAAGTTGCGTGCGGCGCTTGCCCAGCCTGCCCTGGTGCGGGAAGCTGCGGCGCGATTTGCGCAAAAGAATGCCAACGCTTCGTCGATGCCTGCCCCCATGCTTGAAAAGGCAGCCCAGGGAGCACTCGAGACCTTTTACCGCCAGGGATTCAACGGCATCATCGAGAAAGTCCCCGAGGCTGATCGCGAAAAAGTACTGGGCTTTGCCGTGCCTATGATTCAGCTGACATTGACCGAGCTGCGTGACATCGTGCGTGAACGTTCTGGTTTGGCTGCGGTCAAATATGATGGTCCGGACGGTGTTAAGGCCGAACAATGGGTGCAGATGTCGCTGCTGGCTTTGGCCAACCTGCCTGATTATCCGGCACCGGTATTCCTGACACTGAAAAGCTTCGACCAGCTTGAAGCCAGCGTGTTCCAGATAGCTCGAAGCCCTGGCAAGAATACTGTTTATCTGGGCAGTCTGTTTTTGGTTATTGGCGTTTTCTCCATGTTTTACATTCGTGACCGTAGAATCTGGGTATGGATCAAACCGCATGCCGATGGCAGCGAATTGCTTGCCGCCATGACATCACAGCGGCGTACACTTGATTTCAATCACGAGTTCGATCGCTTCAAAGAGGCGTTCAAACGCCTTGCTACGTAAAAAGGTCTACCTATGAGCGACTCCATTCTTTCGTCGGGCGCACCGATGTGGCAAGAAGCCATGACCGCCAGTGGCGATTCGCGAGGCCATCGGGGCAAGCCCGACTGGACAGACATCGCATTTTTCCTTCTTCTGGCGGTGGGTGCCGGCTTTGCCCTGACTCAGTTCAGTGCCAGCATGGACTACTACGAGAAGCTCATACTTTGCGGGGCAGTGCTGGGGCTCAGCTGGATGGCGTGGCTGTGGCGCCCTTTGCGCACCCTCATGATTGCCGCCGGCCTGAGCGCCCTGTTCGCAATCTGGCTATATAGCGGTGGCAACGGGCTTGGGCAAGGAGACATTACGCGCTCCGAGAACGTTTTCTTCCTGAAGTATCTGTTTTCTTCGCAATCGGCCATCTTGTGGATGTGCTCGCTGTTTGTGCTGGCCATGGTGTGCTACTGGATCGGTTTCGTCAGCAGCACGGCTGCGTGGCTGGGTACGGTACTGACCTGGGGGGCCGTCTATGCCGGTGTGACCGGCATGCTGGTACGCTGGCGTGAAGGGCACTTGCTGGGGCCCGACATCGGGCATATTCCCGTCAGTAATCTGTATGAAGTATTCGTGCTGTTCGCACTGATCACAGCCCTGTTCTACCTTTACTATGAACGACGCTATGCTACCCGCGCGCTGGGTGGATTCGTGCTGCTGGTGATCAGTTCGGCCGTGGTGTTCTTGCTTTGGTATTCGTTCACACGCGAAGCCTTCCAGATCCAGCCGCTGGTACCGGCCCTGAAAAGTTGGTGGATGAAACTGCACGTGCCCGCCAATTTCATAGGCTACGGTACCTTCTCGCTGTCTGCCATGGTGGGCTTTGCCTACCTGGTCAAGGAAAATGGCCAAACGCGCTCGCTGGCCAAACTGGTACCGCTCTTCGTACTGGGTGCGGTGCTGTGCGCGGAACCCATGATCTTTGGTTCGCGTGAACTGTCGGCAACCTGGATGCTTTATTTCGGCCTGGGTGCGATTATCGTCGGTACCATTCTGGCCTTCCGTGGTCCTATTGCCAACAAGCTGCCTTCGCTCGAAATCCTCGACGACATCATGTATCGGGCGATTGCCGTGGGCTTTGCCTTTTTTACCGTTGCCACGATTCTGGGTGCCTTGTGGGCTGCCGATGCCTGGGGTACATACTGGCAATGGGATCCCAAGGAAACCTGGGCGCTGATCGTCTGGCTGAATTATGCAGCCTGGCTGCACATGCGGCTCATGAAGGGCCTGCGTGGCACCATGGCCGCATACTGGGCCCTTGTTGGCCTGGTGATCACCAGCTTTGCCTTCCTGGGTGTGAATATGTTCCTGTCCGGCCTGCATTCCTACGGCGAGCTGTAAAAAGGCTGCAGAACAGGCAAAAAAATACCGGGTCAAGGCCCGGTATTTTTTTGCTTACTTCAGGACGGTTTCGCTGGAATACAGACTTTCCAGTGCTTCGCGGGGCCGCACCAGGTGGGCCGTAGCGCCGTCAACAATGACTTCGGCAGCGCGAGGGCGTGTGTTGTATTGGCTGGCCATGGTGAACGCATAGGCGCCCGCCGACATGACCGCCAGCAGATCGCCTTGTTGCAGGGCCAGTTTGCGGTCGCGTGCCAGCCAGTCGCCGCTTTCACAGATGGGGCCTACGATATCGTAGACACTGCTTTCTTCCTGGCGCGGCTGGACTGCTTCCACGCTGTGCCATGCATCGTAAAGCGTGGGGCGCACCAGATCGTTCATGGCGGCGTCGACGATAGCGAAATTCTTGGCCTCGTTGTGCTTAAGATATTCGACCCGGGTAAGCAGCACACCGGCATTGCCTACCAGTGAACGACCAGGTTCCAGAACAATTTGCAGCGACTCGAGTTGATGTTGCCTGAGCACCTTGAAGACCTGATCCAGCAGATCGCTGGGCGTCAGCGGTTTTTCATCGGTGTAGCGTATGCCTATGCCACCGCCCAGGTCCAGGTGCTTCAGGTGTATGCCATGGCTGGCCAGTGTCTTGATCAGGGCAATCAGTTTGTCCAGAGCGTCAAGATAGGGGCTGACTTCGGTGATCTGGGAGCCGATATGGCAGTCCAGACCCACGATGTTCAGGCCGGGCAGGGTGGCGGCATGCTGGTACACCTGCACAGCCTTTTCAATGGCAATGCCGAACTTGTTTTCTTTCAGGCCGGTGGAAATATAAGGGTGGGTCTTGGCATCAACGTCGGGATTGACGCGCAGCGATACGGGTGCGACCTTGCCCATTGCCTGTGCCACCTCGGACAGGCGTGTCAGCTCGGCTTCCGATTCAACGTTGAAGCATTTCACGCCGGCTTCCAGGGCGGCTTTCATTTCCCAGACTTGTTTGCCAACACCCGAGAAGACCACTTTGGCCGGGTCGGCGCCGACGGCCAGTACACGGGCCAGCTCACCGCCCGATACGATATCGAAGCCCGAGCCCAGGTTCTTGAACTCGTTGAGCACCGCCAGGTTGGAATTGGCCTTCATGCCGTAGCACACCAGTACGTCACGACCTTCGCTGGCGATCCGGTAGGCTTCCCAGGCATCGCGCAGAGCCTGGCGCGAATAGACATACAGGGGCGTGTCGTAGGTGTCGGCCAGTTCGGCCAGCGAGAGATCTTCGGCGTGGAGCACGCCATTATTGAACTTGAAATGTGGAGCGACAGTCATCGTGGATGGCTTGATAGTAGAGGTTGCGGGCCGGGTGCCCAATACCTGATTTTACTGGACGGCGCCGGATGCCGCCGATGGGGGCCCTCCGGGCAGGACGGCGGTGTCGTCTGCCGGCAGCGAGGATGGTGTGGGGGGCGTGGTGAGCTCGGCGTCGGGCTCAGGAGGCGGCGGCATATACAGCGGTCCCTTGTAGCCACAAGCCGCCAGCATGGCGGCCAAAGACAGGCCTGCCATCAGGCGAATGGCGGTTTTGCAGTGGGTATCAAGGCGCGGTTGCATATAGGTCCAATTAAAACGGGATGTTAGGCGGCTGCTCGCGTTGCGCTCCGCCGCCGGTCAGCTGATTGAGCAAGTCGCCTATGCTGTCGAGACCGCCGCCGTCGACGGGAACGTCCTGGGGCGATGGCAGGCCGACGCGTGCGATGGCCTGGCCGGGCGGGAACTCGTCGAAGTAGAACTCGCCGTCAATCTTGCTCAGGCCGTTGGGCAGAGGACCAGGCGGGGTCTGGGGCTGATCTTTCAGGGCTGCGCGCATGTAGTCGAGCCAGATGGGCAGCGATGCGCCGCCCCCGGTTTCGCTGGAGCCCAGCGAGCGTGGGCGGTCGTAGCCCATCCAGACCACACCCACAAGCTTGGGCGTGAACCCGGCAAACCAGGCGTCGTGCGAATCATTGGTTGTTCCGGTTTTACCACCGATGTCGTTGCGCTTGAGTTCGCGATGGACGCGGGCGCCTGTACCAGATGTGGCCACACCGCGCATCAGGTCATTCATAACGTACACGGTGCGTGGGTCGATGGCCCTGGCGGCAGCGTCACCTGCAATGACGGGTTTGGACTGCATGATGACTTTGCCGGTGCTGTCGGTCACGTGGTCGATCAGGTACGGCGGTACGCGATAGCCGCCGTTGGCAAATACGGCGTAGGCACCCGCCAGCTGCAGCGGTGTGACGCTGCCTGCGCCAAGGGCGAGCGGCAGTACGGCGGGCTGACGCTCACGATCAAAACCGAAGCGGGTGACATAATCTTGCACATATTTTGGCCCCACCGCCTGCATGATGCGGATGGAGACCATGTTCTTGGACTTGTACAGCCCCTGGCGCAGCGTCAGCATGGGCTCGTACTTGCTGCCGTAGTTTTTCGGCGTCCAGGCCTTGGAGCCCGTTTGGGCTGCAGTCAGCACGAAAGGCTCATCGGATATCTGCGTGGCCGGTGTCAGGCCACGCTCGAGGGCTGATGCATAAATGAAGGGCTTGAAGGCCGAACCCGGTTGACGCCATGCCTGGGTAACACGGTTGAACTTGCCTTCTTCAAAATCAAAGCCTCCGACCAGGGCCTTGATCGCGCCGTCCTGGGGACGCAACGAAACAAATGCCGCCTGAACCTCAGGCATGTTGATGACTTCCCAGTGATCGTTATATTGGTGCAGGTAAACCACGGATCCGCGCGAAATGCGCACGTCGTCCTTGGCGCCTTTGACCAGACCGCGGGCGACAATTTTCAGTGCGTTCTTGTCGGTGACGTCGATGATTTCCGTGGATGAACGGGCAACTGTTATTTTGCTTGGGCTGGCCGAGAGCACTACGCCCGTGAGCAAGTCGCCTTCATCGGGGTATTTTTCCTGCAAGTCATCGAGCAAGGTGTCGAGCTGGGCCGGGTTGTTTTCTATGCCCTCGGGCAGTGCCAGGGTTTCTTCGGGCCCGGGATAGCGCGCCCGCCGCGTGTAATCGAGAATACCGCTGCGTACCGCCTGGTATGCAGCTTCCTGGTCTTTGGAGTGGACGGTGGTGTAGATGTTGAAGCCGCGCGAATAAATGTTGTCTTGATAGACACTGTACAGAAGTTGCCGTGCCAGTTCGGCGACGTATTCACCGTGGATGGCATAGCCGCCCGAAGGTGTACCCGGGGCTGATTTCAGGACGATTTCCTGTGCTTTGGCTTGCTCGTATTCGGCGTCGTTCAGATAACCCAGACTATGCATGCGGCCCAGCACATATAGCTGGCGTGTTTTGGCGCGCTCGAAGTTGGCAATGGGATTGAAGCGCGACGGTGCCTTGGGAATGCCTGCCAGCATGGCGGCTTCGGCTGGCGTGATGTCGCCCAGTTGCTTGCCGAAATAAGTGCGTGAGGCCGCAGCAAACCCGTAGGCCCGATGACCCAGGAAGATCTGGTTCATGTACAGGTCCAGGATCTGGTCTTTGGTCAGGGTGGCTTCGATCTTGAAGGTAAGCAGCAGTTCGTAGAACTTGCGGGTATAGGTTTTCTCGGACGACAGGTAGAAATTACGCGCTACCTGCATGGTAATAGTGCTGGCGCCCTGCGTCTTGGACATATTGGCCAGGTTGGCCAACACAGCCCGGGCAACCCCTGCCCAGTCTATCCCGCCATGCTGATAAAAACGGTCGTCTTCGGCTGATAAAATGGCCGACTTCATGACATCGGGGATTTCATGAAAACGCAGCACGTTGCGTCGCTCTTCGCCAAATTCGCCGATCAGGACCTTATCTGATGTGTAAATACGCAAGGGAACGCGCGGACGATAGTCGATCATCGCGCTCAGGTCCGGCAGGTTGGGCCAGGCCAGGGCAAGCGCCAGCGAACCGAGCAGCGCGCCGCACAGACCCAGGCCGGCAACGAAGATGCCGGCTTTCAGGATAAAGCGACCTATCCAGGAGCCTGGCGCACTGGAATTGTTTTTTGAGGAATTGGTAGAGGAACTCATTAGGGGCGATTTTAAGTCTAAGCGTGATCAGACTATGATTTGCGCATCAGGTTTATGTAACCGTGTAATGCAGTGTAGCGGTGTATGCTCGAGTTGCAAGTGGGATAATACACAAATGAATGATTCTTTACCTTTCGAGCCGGACCCGCCATTTAATAAAGAGCAATCAAATGCCAGAGTGTTGCCATATGACACGCCGGTTTTCCTGATCGGCATGATGGGGGCGGGCAAGACGACCATAGGTCGTCACCTGGCCCGTGCAACAGGGCGAGAATTTCTCGACCTTGATCACGAGCTTGAGGCACGTTGTGGGGTCAGGGTAGCATTGATCTTCGACATAGAAGGCGAGGAAGGGTTCCGTAAACGTGAATCATTAGCCCTGGATGAGTGTACGCAACGGCCTGGCATCGTACTGGCCACCGGAGGCGGCGCAGTGCTGGCAGACGAAAACCAGCGTTATCTTAAAGAGCGCGGCGTGGTCGTATACTTGCGTGCAACGGCTGAAGAGCTGTTTCGCCGCGTGGCGCGGGATCGCAACCGCCCCCTGCTGCAAACAGCCGATCCGCAGGGCCGTATCCGTGAGTTGCTGGAACAGCGCGAACCCATATACGAAAGCCTGGCCGACTTGATTCTTGAAACAGGCAGCGCGCCGGCTACCCAGATTGTGCGCGTGCTTGTTTCCAGGCTGCAACAATACAAGGTGCAATCATGACGACTGTGCAGGTTACGACACCCGGGGGAGATTACCCCATTCATATCGGGGCCGGTCGCCTCGACAGCCTGGGGCAGGTCATCCCCGCTGATGCTACCGCGATTGCGCTGGTCAGTAATGGTACGGTCGCCCCGCATTATCGTGAGCGTGCCGAAAAAGCGCTGGCGGCAACCGGAAAACGCGTCGTCTATATCGAGCTCCCCGACGGTGAAGCCTATAAAGACTGGCAGACCTTGAATCTGATCTTCGACGGCTTGTTACAAAATCGCCTCGATCGCAAGGCCGTATTGGTCGCATTGGGTGGTGGCGTCATCGGTGATATGGTCGGTTTTGCCGCGGCTAGCTACATGCGTGGTATCCGTTTCGTACAAGTACCGACAACCTTGCTGGCCCAGGTTGATTCATCGGTAGGTGGCAAAACTGCCATCAATCATCCGCTGGGCAAGAATATGGTCGGTGCGTTTTACCAGCCTATCGCTGTCGAGATCGACATTGACGTGCTGTCCACGTTGCCCGAACGCGAAGTCTCGGCGGGCCTGGCGGAAGTCATCAAGTATGGCCTGATCATCGATGCCGATTTTTTTGTCTGGTGCGAGCAGAATGTGCAAGCCTTGCGTGCGCTTGATCGCCAGGCCATTACCTATGCCATCCAGCGTTCATGCGAGCTCAAGGCTTATGTCGTGTCGCAAGATGAGCGCGAATCGGGCTTGCGGGCCATTCTGAATCTGGGTCATACATTCGGTCATGCCATTGAGTCCGGCCTGGGCTATGGAGCCTGGCTGCACGGCGAGGCCGTTGGCTGCGGCATGGTGCAGGCGGCCGAGCTTTCAGTGCTCACGCATGATTTCCCGATTGAAGATGTTGCGCGTGTACGGGCTTTGGTGCGGGCCATAGGCTGTCCCGTACAGGCACCCGACCTGGGTGAGGAACAGTGGTTGAGCCACATGCAGGTCGACAAGAAAACCGAGGGCGGCCAGCTGCGCTTTGTCCTGTTGTCAGCCATAGGCAAGGCCCTGTGCGAGGGCGTGCCGGCTCAGGCGCTGCAACAGGTTCTGGAAAAAACCGCGGTTCCGGCGCAGGTGTAAGGACAGCAATGGTTCAGCTTGCGCCTTATGCCTGTGACCCTGAGCGCACACGGGGGCGCCGGCATCCCGAGGCGCCGCCTGTAGGGCGCAATGCGTTTCAGCGCGATCGTGATCGCATCATCCATTGCAATGCCTTCAGGCTGCTTGAGTACAAGACACAGGTTTTTGTGAATCACGAGGGTGATCTGTTCCGCACGCGGCTGACGCACAGCATAGAAGTTGCGCAGATTGCCCGAACGCTGGCGCGCAACCTGCGCCTGCACGAAGATCTGACCGAGGCTATTTCACTGGCGCATGATCTGGGCCATACGCCGTTTGGTCACGCCGGCCAGGATGAGCTCAATGCCTGCATGCGCGAGTTTGCACCCGATGCAGGCGGCTTCGAACACAATCTGCAGAGTTTGCGTGTCGTTGACGAGCTGGAAGAGCGTTATGCCGGATTTAACGGCCTGAACCTGTGCTTCGAGAGCCGTGAAGGCATACTCAAACATTGCTCGGTCCGGCATGCGCGCTTGCTGGGCGAAGTGGGGGAACGCTTCCTGGCCCGCACGCAGCCTTCACTCGAGGCGCAAATTGCCAACCTGGCCGATGAAATCGCATACAACAATCATGACATTGACGACGGTTTGCGTTCCGGGCTGATCAGCATAGGGCAGCTTCAGGAGCTGGAAATCTTTGCCACGCACCATGCCCAGGTCAAGCGCAAGTACCCCGGTATCGAGAACAAGCGGCTGGTTGCTGAAATCATACGCACCATGATCAATACCCTGGTGGTCGATCTGACCGAAACGACGCAGGCCAATATCCGGCATCATCAGCCGGCCGGCGTAGATGAAGTGCGGGCCTGCCCGCCACTGGCCGCGTTCTCGCCATCGATGCGCAGCCAGGCCAATGAGCTTAAAAGCTTTCTGCTTGAAAACCTGTACCGTCATTACCAGGTCATGCGCATGACATCGAAAGCACGCACCATAGTGCGGGATCTGTTTCTGGCGTTCCTGCGCGATCCACGGCTGCTGGCCAAGGCACACAGGCGTGACGATGATGTGGAGCAGGCCCGCGCCATTTCAGACTATATCGCAGGCATGACCGACCGCTACGCCATCCGCGAGCATGGCCTGCTGTTCCGCATGGATTAAAGCAGCCCCACCCCAGGGGCCCTCTTATTTGGACAGCAGCGGCTTCAGATAGCGGCCTGTATAGCTGGCGGGAGTTGCGGCGATATCTTCCGGGGTGCCCTGGGCAACGATCTGGCCGCCGCCGCTGCCGCCTTCCGGGCCCATATCGATGAGCCAGTCGGCGGTCTTGATGACATCCAGGTTGTGTTCGATGATGACCACCGTATTGCCGCCTTCGACCAGTTTGCGCAGTACATCCAGCAGCAGGGCAATGTCCTGGAAATGCAGGCCGGTGGTGGGTTCATCCAGTATGTATAAGGTACGCCCTGTGCTGCGTTTGGACAGTTCCAGCGATAATTTGACGCGCTGGGCTTCGCCTCCGGACAGTGTGGTGGCGCTTTGCCCCAGGCGCAGATACGACAAACCCACATCCATCAAGGTATGCAGTTTGCGCGACACGGTGGGCACCGCGTCGAAATAGGTCAGGGCCTGCTCGACGGTCAGATCCAGCACTTCGCTGATGCTGCGGCCACGATAGCGTATTTCCAGCGTTTCCCGGTTATAGCGCTTGCCGCCACACACATCGCAGGGCACATACATATCGGGCAGGAAGTGCATTTCGACCTTGACCACGCCATCGCCCTGGCAGGCCTCGCAGCGGCCGCCTTTCACGTTGAATGAAAAACGACCCGGGTCATAGCCCCGCGTGCGCGATTCGGTCACGCCGGCAAACAGCTCGCGTATGGGTGTGAACATCCCCGTATAGGTGGCCGGGTTGCTGCGCGGCGTGCGTCCGATGGGGCTTTGGTCGACGTTGATGATCTTGTCGAAATGCTCCAGGCCTTCGATGCTGTCGTAAGGAGCAGGCTCGGTTTGTGCGCGATGGAGTTTTTGCGCCACGACGGTGGCCAGTGTGTCGTTGATGAGCGTGGATTTCCCCGAGCCCGACACGCCGGTGATGCATACCAGCCGTCCCGACGGAATGGACAGGTCAACGGACTTCAGATTGTTGCCACGGCACCCTTTCAGCTCGAGCCGGGGCAGGTCGGGCGTGACCGGACGTCGGGTCGGGATGGTGATGCGCCTGCTGCCGCTCAGGTATTGGCCGGTCAGCGACTGAGCGTTGGTAGCCAGCTCTGCCGGCGTGCCATGGGCGACGATGCGCCCGCCATGCTCACCCGCGCCCGGACCCATGTCGAGCACAAAATCGGCAGACCGGATCATGTCTTCATCGTGTTCGACCACTATCACGCTGTTGCCCAGGTCGCGCAGATGCTGCAAGGTCTGGATCAGCCGGTCGTTATCGCGCTGGTGCAGTCCTATCGATGGTTCGTCCAATACATACATGACGCCGGTCAGGCCTGATCCGATCTGGCTGGCCAGGCGAATACGCTGTGCCTCGCCGCCCGAGATGGTATCTGCGCTGCGGTCCAGCGACAGATAGCTGAGTCCTACATTGTTCAGGAACTGCAGTCGAGCCTCGATCTCGCGTACGATGCGGTCGGCAATTTCCTTCTTTGCGCCAGTCAGGGCGAGTTCCTGAAACCAGCTCAGGCAGGCCGCCAGCGAGAGCGCCTCGACTTCAAAAATGGCGCGACCCTTTTGCTCGCCCTTGCCAGGTTCGTTGCCGATCAGCACATGCCGTGCCTCGGTGCGCAGCCGCGATCCGTGGCAGTCCGGACAGGTCTTGGTGTGGCGGTACTTGCCCAGCTCTTCGCGCACAGCGCTGGAGTCGGTTTCACGCCAGCGCCGCTCCAAATTGGGAATGATCCCTTCGAACGTATGTTTTTTGACCGTGGTACGGCCTTTCTCGTTCAGATACAGGAACGAGATTTCTTCATCGCCGGAGCCGAACAGCACCCGCTCGCGAACTTCAGGGGACAAGGCTTCAAACGGCGTTTCTATATCAAATTCGTAGTGAGCAGCCAGACTGGTCAGCAGCGTGTGCGTAAAGGCATTGCGCCGGTCCCAGCCATTAATGGCACCGCTGGCCAGGCTCAGTTCAGGAAAGGCGACAACGCGTTTGGGGTCGAAGAAGTCCACGCAGCCCAGGCCGTCGCAGCTGGGGCAGGCGCCCACGGGGTTGTTGAAGCTGAACAGGCGCGGCTCAAGCTCTGTAAGGCTGTGGTGGCATACCGGACAGGCATAACGGCTGGAAAATGCATGCTCTTCATCCGTGTCCATGTTCAGGGCAATGACCCGGCCGTCGGCGAGATTAAGTGCGGTCTCGAAGCTTTCCGCCAGGCGTTGCTTGCTTTCCGGTTTGACCCGCAGGCGGTCTACCACCACATCAAAATCGTGCTTGCCCGTCTTTTTCAAAGGTTCCAGCGTATCGATGCTGACCATTTCACCATTGACGCGCAAGCGTACAAAGCCCTGAGCCTGCAGGCTTGCACACTCGTCCTCGAAGCTGCCCTTGCGGGAACGGGCCAGCGGGGCCAGGATGGCCAGCCGGGTGTCAGGGGCCCAGCCCATGACCTTGTCCACCATCTGGCTGACGCTTTGAGCCTGCAGCGGCAGGCTGTGTTCCGGGCAGTAAGGCGTACCGACCCGAGCGTACAATAGCCGTAAATAATCGTGGATCTCAGTAATCGTTCCCACCGTCGAACGCGGGTTGTGGCCTGCGGATTTCTGTTCTATGGATATGGCCGGCGACAAGCCCTCGATCAGATCGACATCCGGTTTGTCCATCAGCTGCAGAAACTGTCGGGCATAGGCAGACAGGCTTTCCACATAACGCCGTTGGCCCTCGGCATACAGTGTGTCAAAGGCCAGCGATGATTTCCCCGAGCCAGACAGCCCCGTTACCACGACCAGCTTGTGGCGTGGCAAATCAATGGAAATGTTTTTAAGATTATGCGTTCGGGCGCCCCGGATGCGTATCGCTTCCATAGCTTGTGTCGACTGTGAGTTTTCCTGGGCCTTTCAAAGGCCAACTTGCTACTATAACGCGCAGCCCGTTTCCATGCGCTGACCGATTATCCGCAACTTGCGATAATACGGAACCCGCTAGGGGGAACCCGCAAGGGCCTTTTAACCGACCGAGTTTTTATGAGTACTCCTGCAGCACGTCCAGGTCCATCGACCAGAGCCAAGTTAAAGCTGACCGCCATAGAAAGGCGTGCCAGCGTTACCCTGGCGCTGCTTTTCGCCTCGCGCATGCTGGGCCTGTTCCTGCTGACCCCCGTTTTTGCCGTCGCCGCCCAGACACTGCCCGGTGGCAATGATGCTGCACGCGTCGGGCTTGCACTGGGTGCCTATGGCCTGACCCAGGCGTTCATGCAGATTCCGTTGGGTATGGCTTCCGATCGCTGGGGGCGCCGTCCCATCATTGTTTTTGGCATGCTGCTGTTCATCGTGGGCGGGGTGATTTGTGCCCTGGCCGAGAACGTTAACTGGGTCATCGCAGGTCGTGTTATCCAGGGTCTGGGTGCCGTGTCGGCGGCCATTACGGCCTGGGTGGCTGATGCCACCCGTCCCGAGGTACGCACGCGTGCCATGGCCATGGTCGGCGGCTCCATCGGCATATCGTTTGCCGTGTCGCTGGTGCTTTCGCCCGTGCTGGTGGGCGAGTTCGGGTTGTCTGGCCTGTTCTGGGCCATCAGCCTGCTGGGATTCGTCTGCCTGTTGATCGCCTGCTTCGTCGTGCCTTCCGTGCCACAGGCCAAGGTGCCCATCGTCCAGGCCCGACCGCGCGATGTACTGGGGCACATCGATTTGTTGCGTCTGAATTTCGGTGTCTTCTGCCTGCATTTCATTCTGATGGCTCTGTTCATCGTTATGCCCGGTTTGCTGGCCAGGTTGGGGCAATACGATTCGGCCAATCTTTGGGAAGTCTATCTGCCTGTTATCCTGCTGTCCTTCGTGCTGATGGTGCCGGCCGTGTTCTACACGGAAACGCGGCGCGTGCACAAGGTGGCGCTCGAGGCGGCTGTGGCAGGTCTGGTGGTTGTCCTGGCGCTGATGCCGCTGGCCAGCAGCAGCTTCTTTGCCACGGTTGCGATGCTGGTGGGATTCTTCATCTCTTTCAATATTCTTGAAGCCTTGCAGCCATCACTGGTTTCGCGGGTGGCGCCCCCGGAATTCAAAGGGCTGGCGCTGGGCTTTTACAACACGGCGCAGTCGCTTGGCGTGTTCCTGGGAGGCGTTATGGGGGGCATACTGGCCGCCATGGAGCGACCCTCTGCCGTATTTCTGCTGGCCTCGGCCCTAGCCTTTGTGTGGTTCCTGACAGCACGGGGTTTCAAGGACCAGACCTGAGCTTCGGCTGCAACTGATTGCCCATGGAGCCCGTCCGGTCCGGCGACTGAATGGGCACTTTCGTGTCTTCGCGCTTCTACGGTGTTCGGTAGCAGCGCCGGAATTAATCGTCGATAATGACGCTAATGTAAATTTTCAAGTTAAAGGTATTGTCATGGCCTCAGTCAACAAAGTTATTCTCGTCGGCAATCTGGGAAGAGACCCAGAAGTGCGCTACAGCCCCGATGGCGCAGCCATTTGCAATGTGTCGATTGCCACGACCAGCACCTGGAAAGACAAGGCCACGGGTGAAAAACGCGAAGAAACCGAATGGCATCGCGTGGTTTTCTACAACCGTCTGGCCGAAATTGCCGGCGAATACCTGAAGAAAGGCCGCTCGGTCTACGTTGAAGGCCGCCTGAAAACCCGCAAATGGCAAGACAAAGACACCGGTGCCGATCGCTACAGCACCGATATTGTTGCCGACCAGATGCAAATGCTGGGTGGTCGCGATTCCGACGCCGGCATGGGTGGCGGTAACGAATACAACCAGGCACCGGCCCAGCAACGCAGCCAGCGCCCGGCCCAGCCGCGCCCGGCAGCACCCCAGGCATCGCCTGCGGCCAATCTGGCCGATATGGACGACGATATTCCGTTCTAAGATCGCTGCTTACGGAATTTCCGTATGCGTTTTCAGGGGGGTGTCGTCGCGTACCGGCACGGTCTGGCGTTCTATCATGCGGTGTACATGGGGAGGCCTTTCGCCACGATGCAGGGCCAGCAGCTGGTCGAAAACCTCGCCGTCAGCCTGGGTGCGCCGCTGATGATGGCGCACGTATTCCACCCAGGTCGGCACATGATAGCTTTCCGACCAGATTCTCGGATTTTCCAGGTCGCGCAGCAATGACCACTGCCGCGCGCCGTCGCGCAGGCGTATGCGCCTGCGCTGCGCCATCAGGGCCAGGAATGCGGTTACGTCCTGCTGGGCAATTTCGTAGTCCACCATAATCATGATGGGGCCGCTGCGCGGCCGCAAATCCAGTTGCAGATCGGGCTCGTTGAACCTGTCCAGCGGGTCAAGGCTGAGCTTGCTGAACTCGGGCAGTACATAGCGCAGCCCTACTGCCGCACCGCCGACCATGACTGCACCGGCCAGAATCAGTGCGCTGTCGGTTCCATGCGCCTCGGCCACGACACCCCAGATAGCACTTCCGGCAGTCATGCCGCCGAAGGTGGCTGTTTGATACAGCGCCAGGGCGCGTCCGACTACCCAGCGTGGGGTAGACAGCTGTACCGTTACGTTGAACAGCGACAGCGTCATGACCCAGCAGGCACCCGCTGGCAGTACCGCCAGGCAACTGATCCACAGCTGACGGCTGAATGCCAGGGCAATGACGCTGAGCGCGAAAACCAGGAATGTGCCGCGCACGATGGTTTCGTTGGCCCATTTGGCACGTACGCGTGCATTGAGTAACGCACCGCCTATGGCGCCAGCGCCAAAGCAACCCAGAATAATGCCGTAGGAAAAAGCCCCGCCGGTTACGAGGTCGCGCGTGACCAGGGGCAGCAATGCCAGAACCGATACGGCTGTCAGCCCGAACAGAAAGCTGCGGAACATGACCTTGAGCAGATTCGGCGACATCGCGATGTAGCGTAATCCTACCGACATGGCGCTGCCGAAGCCTTCGCGCGGGAGCGCGCTGGGCTTGTGCTCCGGCTTCCAGCGTTTCAGGGCCCTGATGAGTGCGAAATAGCTGACGGCGTTTACGGCAAAGGCGAAGGCTGCGCCTGCCATGGCAACGATCATGCCGCCTACCGCCGGCCCGATGCTGCGCATGAGGTTGTAGCTCATGCTGTTCAGCGTAACGGCGCCGGGTAGTTCATCGCGGGGAACCAGGTCACCCATTGAAGCCTGCCACGATGGGTTGTGCAAGGCGGTTCCGCAGCCTATAAGAAAGGTAAAGCACAGGAGCAGCCAGGGGGTAATCAGGCCGGCGAAGGCAAAGACGGCCAGTGCGGCTGACACCACCATCATCAGTGTCTGGGCCACAAGCATGATGTGGCGGCGGTTGAAGTTGTCGGCCAGCGCCCCGGCAGCCAGCGAGAAAACCATGATTGGCAGGGTGGTCGATGCCTGAACCAGGGCGACCATGTCGTTTGACGCTGAAATGCTGGTCATCATCCAGCCCGCACCAACTATCTGAACCAGGCCTCCCAGGTTGGACACCAGGGTGGCCAACCATAAGGCGCGAAAATTGGCGTGTTGCAAGGGGGCTAAGGGAGAAGTGCTCATTTTTCTTATTGCATCGGGTTTGTGACGCAGGGCTCTATTAGACCAGAGTCTGATTTCAGAGGCGCAAGTTTTCACCCTTGTTCCTCTGCAGCAAATGCCACAGCCGGTCTACGGTTTGCGGGTGTGTGGGACAGGCGCTGCGATACAAACCCAGTTCCAGCGTTACCGATTTCAGGCCGTCGTCTTCGACCACCATAAGGCTGCCGGAGTCGAGTTCGCGCTGCACCAGGCCTTCGGGCAGCCAGGCCATGCCCAACCCGGCCATTACCATTTCCTTGATGCCGGCCAGGAAGACGGATTCGTGGACAACCTCCGCCGGCTGGTGTCGGAGCAGTGCACCCAGGCAATGCTTGTACATGATGCGGCCCAAAAAGCTGTCGGGCGGGTAGGCCAGCAGTTTCAGGGTTTTGTCGGGATCGGGGTGATGCATGGGCGTATGCACGCTGGTCAGGGCACTGACCGGAATCAGCGTTTCGGTGCCCATGTACAGGCGGCTGGCATCGGGTATGAGATTCAGCAACAGTTCGGTGTGCTCTTCCATGCACAGCAGCAGATCGGCCTGTTTGCGCATGAATAAGGTGACGCATTCGTCGCGGTTTTCAGAGCGAACATTGAATTCCAGTTGTGCATCGGGCTCTTGTGCAATGAGCTGCAGCAATGCTGGCAGCCGCGTCATGGTCAATGAGTGCTGGGTAACCAGTTCGATGCGGCCAATGCCCTGGTGCTCGGTTCGTATGCGGGATCGTAGCTGGTGCATATCATGTTGCAGTGCCCGAAACTCGGGAATATGGCGTTCGGCGATGGCAGACAGGCGCATGGGCTGGCTGCGCCGGTCGATCAGCTCGACACCCAGCCAGGCTTCCAGCAATTGAATGCGGCGTGAAAAGGCTGGCTGGGTAATGTTGCGCAAAACGGCCGCGCGCGAAAACGTACCCGCATCAACCAAAGTCAGCAAATCCTCTATCCAGGCCAGCTTCATGTGAACTCCCGGTTCGCTATGCAAAAATTGCATAAGGTTCTAAGAATATAGTATTGGGCAAACGGCAACGCTATCGGTACGATCCATAATGAAACAGACACTTTTGGAGCCCAAGCAATGCATCTTGCCGCCTATCCCCGAGTTCGACTCGGGCATTTTCCAACGCCACTGGAGTTCATGCCCAACCTGACCCGGCATCTGGGCGGCCCGAATCTGTATATCAAGCGCGATGACTGCACCGGCCTTGCCACAGGCGGCAATAAAACTCGCAAGCTGGAATTTCTCGTGGCGCAGGCGCTTGAAGAAGGGGCAGACACCCTGATCACGCAAGGTGCGGTGCAGTCCAATCATGCCCGGCAAACCGTTGCCGCAGCGGCGCGGGTGGGCCTGCAATGCAAGATATTGCTTGAACAGCGTGTTACCGATGCAAGCGAAGAGTACGAAGAGTCAGGCAACGTCCTGCTTGATCGCCTGCTTGGCGGAGAAATTGTCGGACGGTATCCGGCGGGCACCGACATGCAGCAGGAAATGGAAAAGCTGGCCGCCGAGTTGCGTAGTGCCGGCCGCAAGCCCTACGTCATTCCGGGGGGCGGTTCCAACCCGGTGGGCGCCCTGGGTTATGTGGGTTGTGCGCAGGAACTGTTGAATCAGTCTTTCGAAACCGGCGTGCGTATTGACCATGTTGTGCATGCAACCGGCAGCACCGGTACTCAGGCCGGTCTGGTTGTTGGTTTGCGTGCCAGCAATAGTGGCATACCCGTATATGGCGTCAGCGTACGTGCGCCTCGCGAAAAACAAGAGGAAAATGTTTGGAAATTGGTGCAGGCTACGGTAGATTACATGGGGCTTCCCGCCTCGTCGGTTGAACGTGCCGACGTGGTGGCAAATTCCGACTATGTTGGCGAGGGTTATGGCTTGCCCACCGACAGCATGATCGAAGCCTTGCGACTGACGGCTGAACTGGAAGCCATTTTGCTCGATCCGGTTTATTCGGGCAAAGGTATGGCTGGCTTGATTGCCCTGATTCGTTCGGGGCATTTCAAGAAGGATGAAAACGTGGTATTTGTGCATACTGGCGGCGCGGTAGGCCTGTACGGGTATCGCCAGCTATTCTAGAAAAATCAGATACACCCAGGAGACAAACCTATGAAAACAGCAACCATTACCTTGTTTACCGCCTTGGCCGTTGCGGCAACCGCCCCGGTTTATGCCGACGGCCGGCTTGAAAAGATCAAATCCAGTGGTGAAATCGCCCTGGGCCATCGCGATGCTTCCATCCCCTTTTCCTATCTCGACGACAATCAGAAGCCCATCGGTTATTCCATGGACATCTGTCAGAATATCGTCGAGGCCGTCAAGACCAAGCTGGGCATGGACAGCATCAACGTCAAGCTGGTGCCGGTCACCTCTTCCACCCGCATACCCCTGCTGGCCAACGGCACAGTTGACCTGAACTGCGGTTCGTCCACCAACACCAAAGAGCGCCAGGCCCAGGTTACCTTCGCGCCCACCACTTTCGTGACCGCCACCCGTTTTGTGGCCAAGAAGTCGTCCAACATCAACAATCTTGAAGACCTCAAGGGCAAGACCGTTATTTCAACGGCGGGCACCAGCAATATACGCTGGGCAACCGGTGCCAACGACCAGCAAAACCTGGGCATGAACATCATTCCCGCCAAAGACCACGCCGAGGCCTTCCTTACCGTTAACAACGGACGCGCCGCTGCCTTCTTCATGGATGACATCCTGCTGGCCGGTCTGGTTGCCACATCGCGCGACCCGAGCGAATGGATGATCAGCAAAGATGCCTACACCGTAGAGCCCTATGCCATTATGGAACCCAAGGATGATCCTGAGTTCAAGAAGGTGGTCGACGACACCATCAAGGGCATGATGAAAGATGGTTCGCTGGCCGAGCTCTACAAGAAATGGTTCGAGTCGCCCATTCCGCCCAAGGATGTCAATTTGAACTGGCCCATGAGCGATCAGCTCAAGAAAGTGGTGGCCAATCCTACCGATTCGTACGATCCGGAAATGTATAAGTAAGTAGCCAACCAGCATGAATTACAACTGGAACTGGCTGGTATTTTTCGATGAGGCTCCCGGCGGTTTCACCTATCTAGAGACACTGCTGGGGGGCTTGGCCTGGACAATAGGAACCGCCGCACTTTCCTGGATGCTCGCGCTTGGCATGGGCACCCTGGTTGGTGTGGCGCGTACCATCAGCATGCCCTGGGCCAGACGCCTGGGTACGGCGTACGTCGAGCTGTTTCGCAACGTGCCGCTGTTGGTGCAGATGTTTCTTTGGTATTTCGTTATGCCAGAGGTCGTGCCACGCAGCCTGGGCGATGCCATCAAGCAGATCGCACCGCCGTGGGGCATCTTCATTCCGGCAGTACTGTGCCTGGGGTTCTACACGTCGTCGCGCGTGGCCGAGCAGGTCAGGGCGGGCATAGAATCCCTACCGCCGGGCCAGCGCATGGCAGCTACCGCCCTGGGTCTGGAAACGACACAGGTATATCGCTATGTGCTCTTGCCCAGCTCATTTCGCATTATCTTGCCGCCGCTTACTTCAGAACTGCTTAACCTCATTAAAAACACATCGGTTGCTTTCACCATAGGCCTGTTCGAGCTGGTTGGTGCGGCGCGATCCATGCAGGAGTTCAGCTTCCAGGTTTTTGAAACCTTTGCGCTGGCCACACTGTTTTATCTGATCCTGAATCTGATCGTCGTCAGCGGCATGCGATTGCTCGAGCGGCGCCTGGCGGTGCCAGGCTTCATTGGCCCGGTAAAGGTCCAGAAGGAGGCGTCATGAGCGAGTTTGATTTTGACGTCATCCAGCGCTCATGGGTCTATCTGTTCCGTGACGGCATGGTGTTTACGCTCAAGCTCACAATCATGTCGGCGCTGGGTGGCCTGATATTGGGTACTTTGCTGGCCATGTGTCGCCTGTCGGGCATCAAGCCTCTGGCCTGGGCGGCCGGCACATACGTGAATCTGTTGCGCGCCTTGCCACTGATTCTGGTTATTTTCTGGTTTTATTTTCTGGTGCCTTATATTGGCGCCTGGCTGACCGGAGCCTCACGGCCTGTGGCGGTCGGAGGCTTTACTTCGGCACTGGTCACCTTCACCTTGTTCGAGGCAGCCTATTTTTGTGAAATCATGCGTGCCGGCATCCAGTCGGTGCCGCGCGGGCAGCTGGCTGCGGGTTATGCGCTGGGGCTGAGCTACTGGCAAGTGATGGGCAAGGTGGTGTTGCCGCAGGCATTTCGCAACATGACCCCCATTTTGCTGACGCAAACCATAGTCCTCTTTCAGGACACGTCCCTGGTGTATGTGCTTTCCCTGACCGATTTCCTGGGTGCGGCGGTCAAGGTGGCGCAGCGCGATGGCCGTCTGATTGAAATGTATATATTTGTGGCGCTGGTCTATTTCATCATGAGCTATGCTGCGTCGTTGCTGGTGCGTTACCTGCGCCAGCGTACCAGCATAGTTCGCTAGACAGCCATGATGCACCAGGAGATTGAATGATAGAACTCAAGCACGTCAGCAAGTGGTACGGTACCACGCAGGTGCTGGACGATTGCAGCACACAGGTGGCCAGCGGCGAAGTCGTTGTGGTGTGCGGCCCGTCCGGGTCGGGTAAGTCCACGCTGATCAAGACGGTCAATGGGCTGGAGCCTTTTCAGAAAGGCGAGATTTTCGTAGACGGCGTGTCGGTGGGTGCCCCTGATACCAATCTGCCCAAGCTGCGCGCGCGCATAGGCATGGTGTTCCAGAGCTTCGAGCTTTTCCCGCATTTGTCAGTGAATCAGAATCTTGAGCTGGCACAGGTGAAGGTTCTGGGGCGCAGCGTTGCCGAGGCGCATGCGCGAGCTGAAAAACTGCTCGATCGGGTTGGCCTGCGTGCACATCAAAACAAGTTCCCCGGCCAGCTGTCTGGCGGGCAGCAACAGCGTGTGGCAATTGCACGAGCGCTGGCCATGGATCCCATTGCCATGCTGTTCGATGAGCCTACATCGGCACTTGATCCGGAAATGGTCAACGAGGTGCTGGATGTCATGGTTGACCTTGCCCGCGACGGTATGACCATGATGGTGGTTACCCATGAAATGGGCTTTGCCCGCAAGGTGGCTGACCGCGTCGTGTTCATGGATGCCGGAAAGATCGTCGAAGACTGTACCAACGAAGAGTTCTTCGGCAATATGGAAGCGCGCTCCGAACGTGCACAGCAATTCCTGTCCAAGATTCTGCACCATTAACCTCTGAATTTTCCGATTGCACAGCCATGCCCGATACTGAATTTGCCGGCCGTTTCCTCGGAGTGCTGGGCGGTATGGGGCCGATGGCCAGTGCCGTGTTCATGGTTCGTCTTACGGCCCTGACCAATGCCGACAGCGACCAGCATCATGTGCCCACCATACTCTGGAGCGATCCGCGCATACCCGATCGTCCGGCTGGCCATGCAGGTACAGGCGCCGACCCTTTCCCCTGGATGCTCAATGGGGTTCGCCACATGGAGCGGGCCGGTGCGGGGGCGATAGCCATTCCGTGCAATACCGCTCACTTGTGGTACGAGCAGCTCGCCGCCAGCACCTCATTGAAGGTGCTGCATATTGTGCGTTCAGTCATTGATGACCTGCGGCGCAGCGGTATTACCCGAGGGCGCATAGGCCTGCTCGGTACGGCTACCACCCTGAGTTCGGGCCTGTATCAGCGTGAGCTCGAGGCTTGCGGCTACGACAGTATGCTGCTCGAGGCCGATGAGTTGCTGCGCTATTGCGCCGAAGCGATCAGGCTGGTGAAGCTTAATCAGGCCGAAGCCGCTCTGGATCCTGCTGCACACTGCGTGCAGCTGCTGCGCCAGCGTGGAGCCGACGCAGTAATTCTGGGCTGTACCGAACTGCCCCTGGCTTTGCCTCCACTTGCGCGGCCGGCCCAGGGTGTCGCGGTGGTGGACTCCATCGATGCCCTGGCCCTGGCAGCGCTAGAGTGGCATCACGGATCCTGAGGGTGGCATATCGGTGCGAAACCAGCCTGTAAGGCTGCAGCGTGTCTGCGAACAAGGCAGGACCTCGTGTGGGAACAGGTCGCTACGAAACAGCACCAGTCGGCCTGGCTGGGGCAGTATCCGCTGAATTTCCTGGTTTTCGTCCTCCGGGGCGTACAGGCATAATTCACCGCCATCAGAGTCCGTCCATTGGGGATTCAAGTACAACACCAATGATATTTTGCGGTGGCGTTGTGTCTGGTGCTGGTCCAGATGTTTCTTGTAGCCCTGGCCTGTCTGATAACGCGCGAAATGGAATTCGGCACTGTTCAGCCCGGCATAGAGCTGGCGGTTCAGCTCATGTTGCAAGCTTGTGGACCAGGACAAAAAATTGCTGCCGGCCTCGGATGTCGTTGCCGCATCTATCCAGCAAATGGTGTCGCCGCGGATGGCGGGGTTCAGCAGGTGGCTGGCGCCACGCCCTATGCAGGCTTGCTGGAAGTTGCCACTGGCCCAGGCTGTGGCTGATTGTGTATAAAGATTGTGTCGTAGCGTTGCGTCAATGGTCTGGTCGCAAACAACCCAGCCCTGGTTTGCCAGGGTGTCGATAAGGTGATCAGTGGACGCCATGGCGCACCACAAAGATAAAACGGTGCAATGATTTCATAGTGTGGGCATTCCGAAGTTTGTTGTCGGGAGACAGTGCTGAAAAATGGGTGCGCGATTATAAATCAGCCAGGTCCCTGATTGCCATAAATGCGTGCCTGTTCTGATCGGCCAGGCGAATGGACTATCATTTGCCTGGTGTGAAGAATCAAGTATTGCTAAGGAGTATTCATGTTTCTGAAGAACGCCTGGTATGTGGCGGCGACTGATCATGAGCTGGGCCGCCATTTGCACGCGGCCAGAATATTGGGCGAAGACATCGTGCTGTACCGCGCCCAGGATGGCGGCGTGGTGGCGCTGGAAGATGCCTGTCCGCACCGCAAGCTGCCCTTGTCCATGGGCAGGTTAAAGGGTGACGAGGTTGAATGCGGCTACCACGGCCTGGTTTTCGACTGTACCGGTGCCTGTACGCACGCGCCCGGCATGGGCAGCCCGCCCAAGGCAGCCGTGGTGCGCAGTTATCCGGTGGCCGAACGTTACGGCCTGATCTGGATCTGGATGGGTGATCCGGCAGTTGCCGACCCGGACGACATCATCAAGGTCGAGCACTGGGGTGACCCTGCCTGGGGATTGAATCAGGGCGACGCCATGCTGGTCCATTGCAATTACCTGTACCTGACCGATAACCTGCTTGATCCCTCGCATGTTTCCTGGGTGCATCAAACGTCGTTCGGCAGTGCCTCGCTAATAGGCGAGCGCCTGCACACACAGGTCAACGATGACGGTGTGGTGGTGTCGCGCTGGATGCGCAATGTAGAAGTGGCGCCTTTCTATGCCAAGTTCGTCAAATTCAACGGAAACTGTGATCGCAAGCAGCAGTACGAAGTTCGCGTGCCGGCTCATGCGGTGATCCGGGCTGTTTTCACGCCGGCGGGCACGGCGTCCGACACTGAACCCTTCCATCCCGACGTGTTCCTGATGGATTCTTATAATTTCCTGACGCCGGTTGATGAAAACACCACCCGGTATTTCTGGTTCCAGATGCGCAACTTCAGTCCGGATGACGCCTCGGTTTCCAGGCAGTTCGCCGAGGACGTGCGAAGTGCCTTCGAGGAAGACCGTGTGGTGCTCGAAGCGGTGCATCAGGGTATGGCCAAAGATCCTTCAAAAATGAATCTGCCTCAAGATGCCGGCCCTTTGCGTTTCCGTCAGAAAATGCAGGTGCTGATCGAGGCTGAACGAGCAACCGGGCAGGCAACCGCACAGGTGGTAGCGGCCAAGGCACTTTAAAAGGAAGCGGTGATGACGACGGGCGAATGGATAGTGGTGGGCATCTTTGTGGTGGGGCTGGGATGCTCGCTTTCGTTGTTCTGGTGGTTGCTGCGCCAGGTCAAGCGCGACAGCCGCCGTGACAAGCAAGGCTGAACCATCACCGGCTGCGCGCGGCCACCGCATTCATTGGTGGTTTGACGTCTATTGCGGTAACCTATAACGTTACTTCTTTTTGCTCTTTACCGGACATCTTTTCAGAATCATGGATTCGTACAGCCTTCCTTATACTTTTTCACAGCGTGCTCAGAAACTTACCAGCTCCACCATACGCGAGATTCTGAAAGTTACCGAACGTCCCGAGATCATTTCGTTTGCGGGCGGCCTGCCTTCGCCCAAAGGTTTTCCGGTAGAGGTCATCAATCAGGCCTTTGATCGTGTGCTGCAGCAGAGCGGCAAGTCTGCGCTGCAGTACGGCCCCACCGAAGGGTATGCCCCCCTGCGCGCCTGGGTAGCTCAAGACCTGAGCCACGACGGCGCCGACGTGTCGCCAGATGAAGTCCTGATCGTATCGGGTTCGCAGCAGGCGCTCGATATGCTGGGCAAGCTGTTTATCGATCCGGGCAGCAATGTGCTGGTCGAGGCGCCCAGCTACCTGGGCGCATTGCAGTCGTTTTCAATGTATGAACCGAATTATGTCGGGGTGCCAACCGACGAAGGCGGCCTGATCCCCGAGGAACTGACCGCCGAGCGTGCCGCCGGCGCCCGTTTCATCTATGCCTTGCCTAATTTCCAGAATCCCACCGGGCTGACACTCAGCCTTGAGCGTCGTCAGGCGTTGGTGGAGCGCTGTGCGGCCTTGCAGGTGCCCGTCATCGAAGACGATCCCTATGGCGAGCTGCGTTACGCCGGTCAGGCTCAGCCCGGCTTGCTGGGTCTGGGGCGCAAGGCGGGGGCAACCGTTATACGCCTGGGTACGTTTTCCAAGGTGCTGGCTCCGGGCCTGCGTCTGGGCTACATCGTTGCACCCAAGCCGATCATATCGAAGCTGGTACAAATCAAGCAGGCAACTGATCTGCATACGGCCACGCTTACGCAAATGGCCGTCTACGAGGTCATTAAAGACGGTTTCCTGGCCACGCATTTGCCCAAGGTGCGCGATCTTTACAAAGAGCAGTGCGGCTATATGCTCGATGCCATGGACCAGCATTTCCCGGATACGGTCACCTGGACGCGTCCGGAAGGCGGCATGTTCATTTGGGTGACGCTGCCGGCGCACATCGATGGCACCAGGCTGCTGGCACGGGCCATCGAGCAGAATGTTGCCTTCGTTCCCGGAGAACCGTTCTATACCGGGCCCAACGCCAAGGCCAACACACTGCGCCTCAGCTTTGTCACCGTTTCCGAAGAAAAAATCCGCGAAGGTATTGCCGTCCTGGGCAAGCTCATCAAGGAAAGCTGAATGGCAGGTCCGCAATTTCCCGAGAGGGCGCCGGGAACGCCGGACCTGGCAGACATGCGCCCGGATGACTGGGTTGCACGTTGGCTGCCGTCTTCGTGGGGACCTTATGCGCGACTGTGCCGCCTTGACCGGCCGGTTGGTACCTGGCTGACACTGCTGCCGTGCCTGGCCGCCCTGGTCCAGGCCGCTGATGGCTGGCCCACCCTGTTCCGCCTTTTCATCTTCTCGCTCGGCGCATTATTGATGCGCGGCATAGGATGCTGCTTTAACGACATCTTCGATCGCGATATCGACCAGAAAGTCGAGCGCACGCGCTTCCGGCCACTGACCAGCGGTCAGCTGAGTCTGAAGAACGCCTTGTGGTTTGTGCTGGCGCAACTCGCGGTGTGTGCGCTGCTGCTGTTCGCGCTGAATGAATACAGCCGCTGGCTGGCTGTCGCGCTGGTGCCCATCGTTATTGTGTACCCGCTGTGCAAACGGTTTACTTATTGGCCACAGGTGGTGCTGGGCATCGGCTTCAATTGGGGTATGCTGATGGCCTGGTCCGACACGCAAAACGTTGTGCCGCCAGGCGCGATTGCGATGTGGCTGGGGGCGGTGCTGTGGCAGGTGGGCTATGACTCCATCTATGCCTATGTAGACGTGCGCGACGATATCAAGCTGGGCTTGCGTTCGACAGCACTGCGTTTTGCCGACAAGGGCAAGATCTGGATTAGCGGTTTTTATGTGGCCACCGTCGCCTTGTGGCTGTATGGTGGTATGTCCATGGGCATGGACTGGCCTTATTATGTGGTCATGGCCGTGATCGCGGGGCACTTCATCTGGCAGATGTCTGTGTTCAGTCTGTCCAGGCCGGATCGCAACTTTATGCTGTTTCGCGCCAATATGGCGGTGGGCGTATTGCTGGTCGCCGCTGCGCTCGCAGGCACGGTGCTGCAGTAATTTATACCAATCTAATTAATAAGAAGGACGGGGATGACGAGCTTTATGGAATATCTTGCAACTGCGCTGTTTGCAATTGCGATTGTGCACACATTTTCGGTGCCGGTATTTGCTCGCCTGGCCAATCGCGGCGGAGCCCATGCGGGCTTATGGCATTTGCTCTCCGAGGTCGAGGCGGTGTTTGGTGTCTGGGCCTGCGTGTTGCTGGCCTGCATGGCCCTGGTTTCCGGTGTGGGCGATGCCGTTGCCTATATCGACACACGCAACTTTACCGAACCCGCCTTTGTGTTTGTGATTATGGTGGTGGCAGCCAGCAGGCCCATTATCGAGCTCGTCAACATGGCCGTGCGCCTGATCGCCCGGGTCTTGCCGCTGCGCAATGAGCTGGCCATGTTCTTCGTCATCATGTCCTTTGTGCCTTTGGCCGGCTCCTTTATTACCGAGCCGGCTGCCATGACGCTGGCGGCCCTGCTGCTGCGCGACACGTATTTCGGTCGCCACGGCCAGGACGGCTTCAAGTACATGACACTGGGTGTGCTGTTCGTGAACATCTCCATAGGCGGGGTGCTGACCGCCTACGCTGCACCGCCGGTACTGATGGTGGCACAAACCTTTAACTGGGATACCGCCTATATGTCCACGCACTTTGGCTGGCGTGCGGCTGTGGCCGTGTGCATCAACGCCGGTGTGCTGACCTTCCTGTGCCGCACCCACTTGCTGGACGGCAGCATAGGCGGACACCCTGACGCGGACGATGCCCCGGTACGCCCTGCTGTACCGTGGGTGGTCATCGCCATTCATACCGTGTTCCTGGTCGGCGTCGTAGTGTCGGCGCATCACCCCATCATTTTCCTGGGCTTCCTGATGCTTTTCATCGGCTACGCCCATGCCTACAAGCGCCATCAAAACCCGCTGCTTATCCGTGAAGGCCTGATGGTGGGCTTCTTCCTGGCGGGTCTGGTCGTGCTGGGCGGATTGCAGAAGTGGTGGCTTCAAGATCTGCTTGCCGGCCTGTCACCCACGGTGCTGTACTGGGGAGCTACCGCCCTGACTGCGGTAACTGACAACGCCGCCCTGACTTATCTGGGTTCGCTGGTTGAAGGCACCAGCGAGCAATGGCGCTACATGCTGGTTGCCGGTGCGGTAACCGGTGGCGGTCTTACCGTTATTGCCAATGCGCCCAACCCCGCGGGCTTTTCCATACTCAAGGGCAGCTTCCCCGATGGCGCGATTTCGCCGCTGAAGCTGCTGCTTTCGGCAGTCGTTCCCACCCTGGTCGCAGCCTTCATGTTCCTGTTGCCCAAGTCTTTCTAAAACGGGGTGCCGCAAGCCTGTCCGGGCCGAGTTTGGCCCGGAAAGGCTCCAGACCGCAGCATCAGCCAAAACCGGCTAAAATCGATAGGTTTTGCTGGTGCAGCGCGTTTTGTCCTGCTTGCCCGATGGCTTGCTGGCTGCACCCTGTGTTCCTTGGTTTTATTTGCTTGGGTGTTCTCGTGCCTATTTATGCTTACAAGTGCAGCGCCTGCGGCCATGCCCAGGACGTTCTGCAGAAGATGTCCGATCCCGTCCTGACTGTGTGCCCGGAATGTGGCGCCAGTGCCTACGAAAAACAGGTCACTGCTGCGGGTTTCCAGCTTAAAGGTTCGGGCTGGTATGTGACAGACTTCCGTAATGGCGGCGGCAACGCGTCAGCTGCTGCTCCGGCCGCAGCACCGGCCGCGCCAGCTGCCGGCAGTACCTCGTCGACCTGATACGCCTGCCCGGGCGCACCATGCGTTTCTTCAAGCGATACTTCGTCACCGGCCTGCTGATCTGGATACCCCTGGTCATTACGGTCTGGGTGATTGCGCTGTTGATTGGTACGCTGGAAAGCGTCGTACCGGCCTTCCTGTCGTCGCAGTCCTTGTTTGGCCTGCAGATTCCGGGTTTTCAGCTGTTGCTGGTATTGCTGGTGGTGTTCCTGACGGGAATGTTTGCCGCAAACTTTATCGGCCAGGCTCTGGTCGACCGATGGGAACAACTGCTGGGTCGCATACCACTGGTCCGGTCGATTTATAATTCGGTCAAGCAAGTCAGTGATACCGTCCTGGCCCCAGATGGTCAGGCTTTCCGTGAGGCTGTTCTGGTTCAGTATCCCCGGCAGGGTGCCTGGACTATCGCGTTTCTTACCGGCGTTCCCGGCGGCGAGATTGCGGAAAGGCTGAACGGTGATTTTGTCAGTGTCTACGTACCCACGACACCCAATCCAACATCAGGTTTTTTCCTGATGATGCCGCGCCAGGACATACAAGTACTCAATATGACGGTCGATGCCGCCCTCAAGTATATTGTGTCGATGGGGGTGGTGGCTCCGCCTTCCGTCAAGGGTCTGCAGGCGGGGCACGAGGCGGCGTCGGTGCTCGATGCGGCGCGTCGTATTGACCAGGCTGAAAATGAAAAGGGCCGAAAGAACGGCCAGGCGTGATTTTTAACTTAAAGAATTTTATACGGAGTAATCCTTGATGCGTACCTGCTATACCGGCGAGGTCAGTAAAGAATATCTTGACCAGACAGTGACTTTGTTCGGTTGGGTTCATCGTCGTCGCGACCATGGCGGCGTGATCTTCATCGACTTGCGCGATCGTGCCGGCCTGGCACAGATCGTGGTTGATCCCGATAACGTCAAGGCTTTTTCCACCGCTGAAAGCATACGCAATGAATTCTGCGTACGTGTAACCGGCCTGGTGCGCCTGCGCCCTGAAGGCACCAGCAATCCTGATCTGAAATCCGGCGAAATCGAGATCTTGTGCCGCGAAATCGAAGTGCTGAATGCCTCGGTTACGCCGCCTTTCCAGCTCGACGACGACAATCTCTCGGAAACCACCCGCCTGACGCATCGCGTGCTCGACCTGCGTCGTCCGCAGATGCAGCAGAACCTCATGTTGCGCTACCGTGTGTCCATCGAAGTGCGCAAGTACCTCGACAGCCTGGGCTTTATCGATATCGAAACCCCTATGCTGACCAAGAGCACTCCCGAGGGTGCACGCGACTACCTGGTGCCTTCGCGCGTGAACGACGGGCAGTTTTTTGCCTTGCCGCAGTCTCCCCAGCTGTTCAAGCAAATGCTGATGGTCTCTGGCTTCGACCGCTACTATCAGATCACGAAATGCTTCCGGGACGAAGACTTGCGCGCCGACCGCCAGCCTGAGTTCACCCAGATCGATTGCGAAACATCCTTCCTGAACGAAGAACAGATTCGCGAGATTTTCGAGAACATGATCCGTCATGTTTTCGGTACTGTACAAGACGTTCAATTGCCGGCAGCCTTTCCTGTGATGGCCTGGGAAGAAGCCATGCGCCGCTATGGTTCCGACAAGCCCGACCTGCGCGTCAAGCTCGAGTTCGTCGACGTTGGCGATCTCATGCAGGATGTCGAGTTCAAGGTGTTTTCCGCGCCTGCCAATGATCCGGGCAGCCGCGTCGTGGCGCTGCGCGTACCCGGCGGTGCAAGCATGCCACGCAGCGAGATCGACGCCTACACCAAGTTTGTTGCCATTTACGGTGCCAAGGGCCTGGCCTACATCAAGGTCAACGACGTGGCGGCCATACCCGAAGGCCTGCAATCACCCATCGTCAAGAACATCAGCGTCGATGTCCTTGCCAAGGTCATGGAGCGTACCGGTGCGCAAAGCGGTGATCTGATCTTCTTTGGCGCAGACAAGGCCAAAGTGGTCAATGACGCCATTGGCGCCTTGCGCGTCAAGATTGGTCATAGCGAATTCGGTCAGCAGGGCGGTTTGTTCGAGGCTGGCTGGAAGCCTTTGTGGGTGGTCGATTTCCCCATGTTCGAGTACGACGAGGAAGAAGGGCGCTATTTTGCAGCCCACCACCCTTTCACCAGCCCCAAAGACGGTCACGAAGACCTGCTCGAAACGGATCCTGCCAAGGCCCTGGCCAAGGCGTACGATCTGGTGCTGAACGGCTGGGAGATCGGCGGTGGCTCGGTGCGCATACACCGCGCCGACATCCAGACCAAGGTGTTCCAGGCACTGAATATCGACGCCGAAGAAGCTCGTGCCAAGTTCGGCTTCCTGCTTGATGCGCTGCAATACGGTGCGCCTCCGCATGGTGGTGTGGCCTTTGGCCTTGATCGCCTGGTTACCATGATGGCCAAGGCTGAATCCATACGCGATGTTATTGCTTTCCCCAAAACCCAGCGTGCCCAGTGCCTGCTTACGCAAGCCCCCTCGGCCGTCGACGAGAAGCAATTGCGCGAGCTGCATATCCGGCTGCGCAATACGGAAGTAAAGTAGTACATTGTAGTAATTGGTTATCTGCGGCAGGCAATGCACGGAGGGAACGGGTGTCAGTAATCCGGGTCGTCAGTTACAACATTCATAAAGGCATGTCCGCGACGGGCGGCCGCGAATCGTTGTCTGACTTAAGGCTCGGCCTATACGGCCTGCACCCCGACTTGCTCTTTCTGCAGGAAGTTCAGGGGCGCAACCAGCAGCGCCTCAGTCTCGATACGCAACACGAGTACCTGGCGGCGGCACTGAACATGCATGCCGCTTATGGCTGCAATGCCGTGCGTCCGCATACAGACCACGGCAATGCACTGTTGTCGCGCTATCCCATACTCGAGCACGAAAACCAGGACATCTCCGATCACAGGCTTGAGCAGCGTGGGCTCCTGCATGCGCTGATCGACGTGCAGGGCGTACCGGTGCACTGCTTGGTGGTTCATCTGGGTCTGTTTGCGGGAGGGCGCTCACGGCAGGTCGCCGCACTGGTCGAACGCATCAGCCGCCTGGTGCCTGAAAGCGAGCCCATGCTGATCGCGGGTGACTTCAATGACTGGAGCAACCGGCTGGCGCCCTTGTTCGTGCAGCAGCTGGGCCTGTACGAAGTCTTTGCCATTGCGCCTCATCACGATCCCAGTCCCCGTCTGCTGCGTCATTCGGTCAAGCGGCTGCGTAATACCCTGCGCGGCATGCCGCAGACGCCACTGGCCACAAAAGTACACGAACTGGGTATCAATGGTGCCGCGCGCATGACGCCACCGCCCCGGACATTTCCTGCGGCATTCCCCTGGCTGCGGCTCGATCGCATCTATCAGCGAGGGTTTGCGGTGCGTAAGGCGCGTGTTTTGCAAGGCGTGCCCTGGAAGCAGATTTCCGATCATGCGCCGATTTATGCCGAGCTTGAGTTGCCGTGACCGTATATGAAAGCCAAAGACCTGCGCCTGAAGTGGCACGATGGCAATCAGATCGAGCTTTTACATAACGGCGAGGCTTTCTTTCCTGCCTTATGCAAGGCCATCGATGCCGCCCGCCACACGGTTCATCTGGAAACTTATATTTTCAACCTTGACCAGACCGGTCAGAAGGTCCTGGATCATCTGCGCCAGGCTTGTGAGCGCGATGTAAAGGTAAGAGTGGTCCTTGACGGGTTCGGCAGTCAGGATTACGTTCAGGATGTCTGCAGGCAGCTGGCCGATATGGGGGCACAGTTCAGGGTCTATCGACCCGAGCCCTCGGGCTTGCGCGCCATCCGGTTCAATTTGCGACGTCTGCGGCGGTTGCACCGGAAAGTAACGACGGTGGACAATGCCGTGGCGTTCGTGGGCGGCATCAATATCCTGGATGACTACGTTGATGTGCCCGACGACGGGCAAGGACCGCGTCCGCGTTTTGATTTTGCCGTCAGTTTGCGCGGGCCCATTGTTGATGATGCATCCCGGGCCCAGCGTATCCTTTGGCTGCGCATGGCCTGGCGCAGGCGCGACGATTGGGCGGCGTTTTACCGGCGCGTGAAGAACATCAGGCAATGGATGCAGTCACGGCGCAAGGAGAAGCAGCCTGTCTTCCCTTCAGGACGGCGGGCAAGCCTGGTACTGCGCGACAACATACGGCTGCGCCAGTCGATCGAAGATGTGTATCTGAAGACGGTCGCGCAGGCACAGGCCGAAGTGTTGATTGCCAACGCCTACTTTTTCCCCAGACGGCGTCTGCTCAAGGCGCTGGAGCGGGCGGCCGGGCGGGGTGTACGGGTGCGGCTGCTGCTGCAGGGGCGCGTGGAGTACGCCATGCAGTACCGGGCATCACGCTACTTGTATTGCAAGCTGCTCGATGACGGAATAGAGCTATACGAATACACCGCCAGTTATCTGCATGCCAAGGTGGCCGTCATGGATGACTGTGCCACGGTGGGCTCATCGAATCTCGATCCTTTCAGTCTGTTGCTTGCCCGCGAGGCGAACGTCTGTGTGCGAGATGCTGATTTTGCCGCAGAGCTGGCCCGGACGCTTGAGGCAGAAATCCAGGCCAATGCACAGCGGGTAACCGAAGCAAGCCTGGAGCGGCGTGGCTGGCTGGGGCGCTGGGCCGACGCCTGCTCGTATTACCTGCTGCGTTTCGGAGTGGCTCTGACGGGCAGAGGGTCAGAGTACTGAAGGTTGGGTGCAAATTCTGCTCAACGTCGCCCATTTCCGGAACATCGTCGCTTTTTTTCGTTTAACATCTCGGCAATGGATGTTGCCCACCCGTTGTGACGATGGTGGCAAGTGCCATGGTTTGCAAACAGTCATCAGGAGCAGGTTATGAAAACGAGAGCGGCTATTGCCTGGAAGGCAGGCGCACCACTGACTATCGAAGATGTCGAGCTGGCCGGCCCCAAGGCGGGCGAAGTGTTGGTCGAAATCAAGGCAACCGGGATTTGCCATACCGATTACTACACCCTGTCGGGCGCTGATCCTGAAGGGATTTTCCCCTCGATACTGGGCCACGAGGGTGCCGGTGTTGTGCTGGAGGCAGGCTCGGGCGTGACCTCGCTCAAGGCGGGCGATCACGTCATCCCTTTGTATACGCCCGAATGCCGCCAGTGCAAATCGTGCCTGTCGCGCAAAACCAATCTGTGCACAGCCATACGCGCCACGCAGGGCAAGGGTTTGATGCCCGATGGCACCTCGCGTTTCACTGTGGGCGGCAAACCTGTGCATCACTATATGGGCACGTCCACGTTCTCCAATCATATCGTGGTCCCGGAAATCGCATTGGCCAAGATACGCAGTGACGCACCCTTTGACAAGGTCTGCTACATAGGTTGCGGCGTGACCACGGGTATAGGGGCCGTGCTGTTCACCGCCAAAGTCGAGGCGGGTACGAATGTGGTGGTGTTCGGCCTGGGCGGCATAGGGCTTAACGTCATACAGGGCGCCAAAATGGTGGGCGCCGACAAGATTATCGGTGTAGACCTGAATCCCGAACGCGAAGCCATGGCGCGCAAGTTCGGCATGACACACTTTATCAACCCGAACGATGTTGAAAATGTCGTTGACCACATCATTCAGCTGACCGACGGCGGCGCCGATTATTCTTTCGAGTGCATAGGCAATACCAAAGTCATGCGCCAGGCCCTGGAATGCTGTCACCGCGGCTGGGGCCAGTCCATTATTATCGGTGTCGCCGAAGCGGGCGCCGAAATTGCCACCCGGCCCTTCCAGCTGGTTACCGGGCGCGAATGGAAAGGCTCGGCATTTGGCGGCGCGCGCGGGCGTACCGATGTACCAAAAATCGTTGACTGGTACATGGACGGCAAGATCAACATTGACGACCTCATCACCCACAAGCTGTCGCTCGATCAGATCAACGATGGTTTCGATCTCATGAAGCGCGGCGAGTCGATTCGCTCGGTTGTGGTGTACTGATGACCAGTCCCAAGCCCAACGAGCTGGAGCTGCTCAGCGAGCACCGCTGCTTTGACGGTGTTCAACGCTACTACCGGCATCAATCCGAAGCCATAGGCTTGCCTATGCGTTTTTCGGTGTTCATTCCGCAGCAGGCGAGCGAAGGGCGGGTTCCTGCCCTGTTTTACCTGGCGGGCCTGACATGCACTGAAGAAACCTTCATGATCAAGGGCGGTGCCCAGCGTCTGGCGGCCCAGCATGGTCTGATGCTGGTGGCCCCCGATACCAGCCCACGCGGCGCCGACATTCCCGGCGAGGATGACAGCTGGGATTTCGGCACCGGTGCCGGTTTTTACCTGGACGCCACGCAAGAACCCTGGAGCCGGCACTACCGCATGGAAAGCTATGTGGCCGACGAGCTGTTTGAAATAGCTACTACCGTTTTGCCGGGGCAGGCAGCCTGCGTGGGAATTTTCGGCCACTCCATGGGTGGGCATGGCGCGCTGGTATTGGCGCAGAAGCATTCCGACAAATTCCAGTCGGTATCGGCCTTTGCGCCGATAGCCGCTCCCGTGCGCTGCCCCTGGGGTGAAAAGGCGTTTTCAGGTTATCTGGGATCCGACCGGCAGGCCTGGACCGAACACGACGCCTCGCTGTTGATGGAAAAATCACAAAATCCATTTCCGCGAGGCATATTGATAGACCAGGGGCTGGCCGACGGCTTTCTGGCCGAGCAATTGCATCCCGAAGCTTTCGAGGCCGCCTGCGCCCATGCCGGGCAACCATTGGTGCTGCGCCGGCACGAGGGCTATGACCACGGCTATTACTTTATTTCCACCTTCATGCAGGATCACATCGATTTCCACGCAGAACGCCTGCGTGGAGGGTGATCATTTCAGAAGGCGCCACTGACCGTCTTTTACCGTGATCATCTCGCGGCCGCGTTCATCGAAGCCGCTGTGATCCTCGGGGCTCATGTTATAGACGCCCTGAGTGGCAACCAGCTCTTTGGTTTGTTCCAGCGCGTCGCGCAGCGCACTGCGAAACTCCTTGGTGCCGGGCTCGGCCGTTTTGGCGGCTACCGGAATGGCCTGCTCTAGCAGCAGGCCGGCATCGAATACGTTGGCGCCAAAGGTGGCGGGCGTTTCACCGTACTTTTCCTTGTAGCGATCGATGTAGTCCTGGGCAATCTTCTTGGCCGGGTTGCTGTCGTCGATTTCAGGCAACACCAGCATCAGGCTGGCTGCCAGCACGGTGCCTTCCGCCGCCGGGCCGGCTTGCTTCAGAAACGCCGGTAGTGCGGCGCCGTGGGTTTGATAGAAGGTGCCCTTGTAGCCTTGTTTGGCCAGCGTGGTCTGGGGCAGCGCGGCGGCCGTGCCGGTACCGGCAATCAATACGGCATCAGGACGGGCTGACAGCACCTTGAGTGCCTGGCCGGTAACCGAGCTGTCGGAGCGCTGGTAACGCTCGACGGCCACGATCCGGATATTTTTCTGCTGGGCCAGCGCGGTGAATACCTTGAGCCAGTTTTCGCCGTAGGCGTCGTTAAAACCGATGAAGCCGGCGGTCTGGACGCCCGTGCGGCTCATGTGCTGAACCAGCGCCTTGGCAATGATGTCATCGTTCTGGGTGGTTTTGAACACCCATTTTTTTTCGGGCGTCATGGGCAGCACGACCGCTGCGGTGCCTACGGGGGCAAGCATGGGCGTACCCGATTCCGCCATGAACTGTATGACGCTCATGGCATTGGGCGAGCCGGTCGGGCCGATCAGGGCGTCGATCTTTTCCTCGCTAAGCAGCTTTTTAACGGTGGTGACAGTCTGCGTGGGGTCGCTGGCGTCGTCCAGGGAGATATATTCCACGCTCAGGTCGCTAATTTGGGTCGGCAGCAGCGGAACGGTGTTTTTTTGCGGAATGCCAACCATGGCGGTGGGGCCGGTGGCCGAGGTGAGGACGCCTATTTTTACCTGAGCATAGCCCGGGGCGGCCGATACCAGGCCAATGGCGGCAAACAGGGCGGCGGAAATCGGGAATTTTCTGAATGACATGGCAGGGTCTCGGGAAAAGAGAGGAATAGAGTAGTGATTGTGAACTTTTAAGCGGAAAAATGATCTTACTGTATATTCGGAATTTAAATTTATCCGGTATTAGCACTCAGCGTCATAGAGTGCTAATATTACGTGGTAAGCACCGTTCCAGGAGGACTGCTAGTTCGATGACTCAAAGTTCGCAATCTTTGGCCCTGTCCGGCAACCAGCTGGCCATGGCAATTTCCAACCCGGGTGCGCTAGGCACGATCGAGGCCTATATCAGCGCCGTCAATCGCCTGCCCATGCTTACCCAGGAAGAAGAAACGAACCTGGGTAAACGGCTGCGCGATCAAGACGACCTTGACGCCGCCCGTCAATTGATTACCTCGCATCTGCGTCTGGTGGTTTCCATCGCACGCCAGTATCTGGGCTATGGCCTGGCTCACGCTGACTTGATCCAGGAAGGCAATGTCGGTCTCATGAAAGCGGTCAAGCGATTCGATCCCGACCGCGGTGTACGGCTGGTGTCGTTTGCCGTGCACTGGATCAAGGCCGAAATCCACGAATACATTGTGCGCAACTGGCGTCTGGTCAAGGTCGCCACGACCAAAGCGCAGCGCAAACTGTTTTTCAACCTGCGCCGTATGCGCCCCGATGGTCAGACTCTGGCTCCCGAGCAGGTCGATGATATCGCACGCGAACTCAATGTGCGTCCTGAAGACGTCTCTGAAATGGAAGTGCGCATGTCCGGTCGCGAGATGGCCCTTGAAGCCAACGATGACGAAGACAGCTACGCGCCCATCTCTTATTTGTCCGACGACGAGCAGCAAGAGCCTTCGCGCATACTCGAGCGCCGTGCCTACGATGCCTTGCAAAGCACAGGGCTCACCGATGCGCTCGACAGGCTGGATGAACGCTCGCGCCGTATCGTTCAGGCACGTTGGCTGCAAGACGAAGGCGGAGCAACCTTGCACGAACTGGCCGCCGAATATGGCATATCCGCCGAGCGCGTTCGTCAGATCGAAGCTGCGGCATTCAAAAAGCTGCGTGTAACGCTGGCTGGTTAAGGCCCGGCAGCCCGCACGGGCTGCTGACAAATTCTTTTACACCTTCAATTGCCGGCGGCCGAACTTATTCGCACGCTGCCTGACTAAACAAGTGAACCATGCGTCTGCCCACGATGCGCGAGGCATGGTTTCAGCGTCCGCTTCGGCTTCTCCTCTTCCCCTCCCTTTTGAAGCGGATGTTTTTATGGGACACCTGTAGGTGTCCCGTTTTTTTATAGATGTAAAAGGCAAAAAAGCGATATCCTTGGATCTCCATTTAATGGCAGTCGGGGAAGGATCCCACAACAATGCAGATAGGACACCTGGTTTTTGGTCTGGCCGGCTTGCTGGCGCTGGTGTCGTTCATGCCGCCGCTGGCAGGTCGCCTGCGCTTGCCCTATTCGGTGCTGCTGGCCATAGTTGGTTTTGTGCTCGGCCTGATTATTCATGTACACGGCTGGGCGCCTCTGGTCGTATCCGACTTCCTCGATTCGCTGCAAGACTTCGAGGTTTCATCAGAAACCTTTTTATTTGTCTTTCTGCCCATATTGCTCTTCGAGACCGCTCTGGCTATCAATGTGCGTCGCCTGCTCGACGACATAGGCCCCATACTGATGATGGCCATCGTGGCGGTGGTGGTTTGTACCATTGCCGTTGGTTTTTCCATCAGTGCGGTATCGGGCTATAGCCTGGCCGTATGCCTGATGCTGGGCGCCATCGTGGCCACGACCGACCCCGTGGCCGTGGTGGGGGTGTTTCGTGAAGTGGGGGCACCCAAACGCCTGACCACGCTGGTTGAAGGTGAGTCGCTGTTCAATGATGCCGCATCGATCGCCCTTTATTCGGTATTGCTGACCGTCCTGGCGGGCGGGGGTACTTTGTCGACTGGAAAGGTGTTCTACAGCTTTATATTCAGCTTTATCGGTGGTGGTGCAGCGGGCTTCCTGATGGGGCGCCTGGCCTGCAGTCTGTTCATCTGGCTACGTGGCTGGCCCACTGCTGAAATTACCCTGACCGTGGCGGTCGCTTATCTTACCTTCTATATTTCAGAGCATTATCTGGGCGTTTCAGGGGTGGTGGCTACGGTTATTGCCGGACTGGTCGTGGGCTCCAGCGGCCGTACCCGCATGTCGCCTGCCACCTTCGAGCAATTGGCCGGCTCATGGTCCCAGTTTGGATTCTGGGCCAACTCCCTGATCTTCATCTTTGCAGCCATGTTGATACCACGCATGATGGTAGACATTACCTGGATGCAGATCTTGCTGGTGTTGCTGCTGTTTGCCGTGACACTGCTGGCCCGCGCCCTGATGGTTTTCGGCGTGTTGCCACTGCTGGGCCTGACCCGTTTTGGTACGTCGGTCAGTCCGGCCTATCGTGTGGTGATGTGGTGGGGCGGGCTGCGGGGGGCGGTCTCACTGGCACTCGCGCTGGCGGTTACCGAACAGCATAATGTTCCCTACGAGACGCGCCAGTTCATTGCCGTTGCGACCACGGGTTTTGTGCTGATGACCTTATTCGTCAATGGCGTCAGCCTGCGAAAACTGATCAGCCACCTGAGGCTGAACCAACTGACCCCGTTCGAGCGAACCTTGCGTAATCAGGCCGTTGTCGTGGCTCTGGAAGAACTGCGTGGAAAAGCGGATGAAATCGCCGACTATGACCATATCGGTTCGGATGCCCGGGCAAAGGTACAGTCGGTATTCGATGCCACGCTGGCCAGTGTCGATGGGGGAGAACTGGCTCAGCTCTCTTTGGATGAAAAGGTATCCATGGGCCTGGCGGTCATCGCAGCACGCGAAGAAGAGCTGTTTTTCGATACGCTGAAGGCGCAAGTGGTTGACTGGCGCACTGCCGAATCCCTGCTGGCCAGGGCAGAGCGCCTGAGCGATGCAGTGCGTGCAGGGGGCCTGAACGGCTTTAAATCGGCCATTGCCGCCGATCTGCGCTATTCCACGGGCTTCCGGCTGTCATTAAGGCTGCACTATCTCTTTGGTTTTCAGGTCTGGCTCAGAAGCGAGCTCTCCAAACGGTTCACCAATCTGATGTGCAAGCGTTCGGTGGCGCAGCAATTGATACGTTTTGCTGAAAAGGAACTGCAGCCCTTGCTGGGCGCAGAGGCGACCGGCATTATTATCGACGCCCACAAGCACAGGCTGGAGCTGCTGCAAAACGCCTTGCAGGCCATGGATCTGCAATACCCCGTTTTTGCGCAATGGCTCCAGGAAGCCTATCTGGGACGCATGGCCCGGGCGTTGGAACGCATACGCTATCGTGACATGTTGTCCCAATCGCTGATCACTGGCGAGATGTATGCCGATCTGGTGAAACAGATCGATCTGCGCTGGAATCACGTACAGAAGCATCCCCCTCTGGATATCGCCATGAGCGCCAGGGGGCTGGTGGGGCATGTTCAGCTGTTCGAGGATTTGTCGCCCGAAGCATTGGCGGCCATCAGCAAGCTGCTCAAGCCGCGTCTTGCCGTTCCCAATCAGCAAATCAGCATGCGCATAGGGCGCAGCCGGGCAATGTATTTTGTCGCTTCCGGGGCGGTTACCCTGCACTTGCCAGATGGCACGGCGGTGGAGTTGGGAACGGGTGAAATGTTTGGCGAAATGGCCTTGCTGACCAATACCGATTTCGAGGCCAATGTGACTTCGCTGGGTTATAGCCGGCTGCTCATGCTGCTCGAGAAAGATTTGAACACCTTGCTCGACAGGGATCCCGCGCTAAGAGAGAAAGTTGAAACCATAGCCCGGCAGCGATTGCGCGCCCTGACCGTCTGGCAGGAGTTCGAGTCGGGCGAGCGCCAGCACGAACCCTTGCCTGATCTGAAATAAACGCCTGTTTACAGCAACTGCCGGATGTCGCTGGCGATGTCGTCGGCCGAGGCGTTGCCGCTGATCAGGGCCCGTGCCTCGCCTTCAGCGTCGATCAGGTAGAACGACGAAGCGTGGTCCATGGTGTACTGGTCAGGGGTCGGGCCCGGCGCCTTGGCGTAGTAGGCCTTGAACGACTTGGCAGTGGTGCTCAGTTGTTCCGGCGTACCGGTCAGGCCGACGAAGCGGGGATCGAAGGCCGATACGTAAGCCGACAGAATTTCAGGCGTATCTCGTTCCGGGTCCACGCTGATCATCAGCACCTGCACCTTGTCGGCATCTTCGCCCAGCAATTCCATGGTTTGAGCCAGTTCGGCCATGGCAGTGGGGCAAACGTCGGGGCATTGGGTAAAGCCGAAAAATACCAGTACGACCTTGCCTTTGTAGCTGGCCAGTGTGCGTTCCTGGCCGCTGCCGTCGACCATGACCATTTCCTGGCCCAGCTTGGTGCCGGTGATGTCGGAGCCGGTGAAAGTCAGCTCTTCTTTGCCGCATGCGCTCAGCATGGGCACAAGGCCGACCATGGCCGCAACAGACAGTACGGTACGACGTTTGCTTGAAAACACAGACATAAGATTTCCGGAAAATAGGATCAGAGCAACTGGATCCAGTGATCGATCAGGAGGGCGCCAAAAAGCAGGGCCAGGTACAAGATCGAGAAGCGGAACAGCTTGCGCGAGAGTTCGTCGGAATAGGCTTTATACAAGCGCCAGGAATACACAACGAACATCCCGCTGAGCGCTATCGCCGCACACAGGTAAAACAGGCCGCTCATGCGCACCACATAAGGCAGCAGTGTGGCGGCAAACAGGACGAAACTGTACAGCAGTATATGCAGGCGGGTGAACTGCTTGCCGTGCGTGACAGGCAGCATGGGTAGGCCGGCCTTGGCGTAATCATTGTTGCGATACAGCGCCAGCGCCCAGAAATGAGGGGGAGTCCAGATGAATATGATCAGGACCAGCACCCAGGATTCGGCTGGTACGGCATTGGCCACGGCGGCCCAGCCCAAAGCAGGCGGCATGGCACCCGACAGACCACCGATCACGATATTCTGCGGTGTCAGGGGTTTCAGGATGACGGTATAGATAATGGCATAGCCGACAAAGGTGGCAAAGGTCAGCCACATGGTCAGCGGATTAACCAAGTGATACAGCACCACCATGCCCAGACCTCCCAGCAGGCCCGACAACAAGATCACCTGGGTATTGCTGATGGTGCCACGAGCCGTGCCGCGTCGTGCCGTGCGCAGCATGCGTGCATCGATTTCCTGTTCGATAAGGCAATTCACGGCGAAGGCCGCCGCTGCCAGCAGCCAGATACCAGCGGTGGCGGCTACGACTATGCCCAGGTCAGGCAACCCGGGGCTGGCCAGAAACATGCCAATGACAGCGCAGAACACCGCCAGTTGGGTGACGCGCGGCTTGGTGAGTACCAGATACTGCCGGAAAATACTCTGAGTGGGAGCGGAAATGGATGTCATGCCGGTATTTTAGTCGGTTGTGCGCCGGAAAGGCGCAGTACCAGTGTGACGCTGGCCAGTACCAGGCCGGCGGCGCCGCCATTATGCAACACGGCGATCAACAAGGGCCACTGAAAGAAGATCGTGGTCAGGCCGGTCAGCAGCTGTGCCACCAACAGGAGCAGCATGAGCTGCACCGGTCCTTCCAGGCCCGGGATACGACGCAGCTTCCAGCCCAATACGCCCAGATAGGCAAATACCAGAAAGGCAAAGTTGCGATGGGTCCAGTGTATGGCGGTCAGCGCGTACTGGGAAATCATCTCGCCCGATGGCAGCATGCCCAGACCGCGTATCAGAGAATAGCCGCCTTCGAAATCCATCTGTGGAACCCACTGTCCGTGGCAAGTAGGGAAGTCCATGCACGCCAGTGCCGCGTAATTGGTACTGACCCAGCCGCCCAGGGCGATCTGTGTAAAGAGTAGCGCCAGACCACCCGCCATCCATGGCAGCCATTTCCTGGCTTGTACCGGTACGACGGCATGCGTTTTCTCACGTGCGGCCAGCCATGTCATGAGGGCCAGCAAGGTCATGCCGCCCAACAGATGGGTCGTGACGACGATGGGCATCAGCTGGTGGGTAACGGTCCAGGCGCCAAATGCGCCCTGAACGCAGACGGCCACGAGTGTCACGATGGCCAGGCGCGGCGTATGGCCCAGTTCCCGGCGGTAGCGCCAGGCCATGTAGACGATACCTATGATCATAAGACCCAGCAGCGAACCTACGTAGCGGTGGATCATTTCTATCCAGGCCTTGGAGAAGCTGACTGCGCCATATGGCATGGCCTGCAGTGCTTCTTCGATGTGGCTGCTGGCCCCTATGGGCGTGATCTTGCCGTAGCAGCCTGGCCAGTCGGGGCATCCCAGTCCGGAATCCGTCAGGCGCACAAAAGCGCCGAACATAATCAGGTCAAGCGTCAGAAACCAGGTCATGAACACCAGTTTCCGATAGCGCGCCATCATGCGCTGTGTTGCGGTCTTCAGACTCATCTGGCTAGCCTATGCGTGAGTTGCGCAACAGCTTGCGGATGTCGTCACGAACCTCTGTTGGTTCCGCGTTGGCGGGGAATTGCATCATCAGGTTGCCCAGCGGATCTATGATCCACATGGGCGCACGCAGCGCAGCCTCACGTCCGGCGGCGTCGGCCTGCGGGGCAAGGTAGGCAGCAAGCTGTGCGGGGTCAGCCCGCAATATATGCGTGCCCTTGTAGGCTTCCATGACCTGCTCCGGAATTTCCTCGTCGTCGGTGACGAACCATACGCGTGTCAGGCGCTCGACCTCTTTACCCTGGCTGGCGTGGGAATTGCGCAAAATAAACAGCTTCCTGACACAAGACTCGGGGCAGGCCGCGCTGTCGGCGGTGACCAGTATCCATTTTCCGTCCAGGCTGGCCAGATCAAAAGGCTGACCGTCCAGCGTACGCAAAGACAGGGCGGCTGCATCAGGCAAGGGGCGCTGCGGCTGTATGAGCGTGCCGTAGTTGTTGTGGTCGGTCGGTCGCAGGCCCAGTGCGGGCACATAATAAGCAAGCAGTGCAAAGACCACGGGTGCCAGGCACATGACCACAATCAGGTACAACGGCCACATGGAGCGGGGGCGACGTGTCTGACTGGGTGTGACGGGAGTATTGCTGACCACGAAAGTTCCTTAAAAAGTTTTTGACTTGCCACGGCGGCGCAATGCGCGCCAGATGATGACCAGGCACGCCACGATCGCAATGGTGGCGAAACCAAACCATTGCAGGGCATAACCCTTGTTTTTGTCGGCGTCCAGAGAGGGCTCGGGCCACTCGCGCAGCAGGGAGGCTCCTGATACATGCCCGTTGTGCGCCATCACGGCATCGGCAGTCTGTGCCAAGACTATGGGTATGAATTTTAAGCCAGTTGCGGCTGCGTAATCGCTCAGCGCCAGATTCTGCACGCGGGGCAGCGGCTGCTCGGGATCGGGCAGATGTGCCGGTAACCGGGTGGCGCTGTCAAGTTCGTACAGCCGCGGCACTCTGGCCAATAGTTCGCCGGTAATAATCAGTTCGCCCTGTGGTGCCGGAACAGGTGGCAAGGGTTGTTCCATTGATGCCGGACGCTGCAGCCATCCGCGCAGCACCAGCACGGCGGTATCCGGGGTGCCCGTCAGGATCAGCGGGGTGGCCACCCAGTAGCCGGGACGGCCCTGATGGTTTCTGTTCTCGATCAACACGGTCAGATCATGCTGCCATACACCCTGCGCACTGGCGGGGCGCCATGCGGTGAGTTCCTGCGCCGGCGTTTCGGGAGTGACATGCAGGGGCGGACTGTTGCGCCCGGTATCGATTTCCTGCTTGATGGCAATGCGCTGGGCGGCACGATCCAGCTGCCAGTTACCCAGCGATATGCATACGCCCGCCACGATGCCCAGCAAAAGCAGGGCAAGCAATGTGCGATAAATGGTGTGGGGGCGTGCCATGTCTGTAAAATTGTAGGTTTAACCGGAGGCCAAACAATGCGTTATATCGTGATCCTAGCGTTCCTGGGAATTATAGGAAGCTTGGCGTCGGCGCTGATATACCTTATGCGTGACAAGGGGGGCACCAACCGTACCGTCAATGCCCTGACGGTACGCATAGGTTTGTCGATAGCCCTGTTTCTGTTTGTGCTGTTCGCCCATCACATGGGCTGGATACAAAGCACCGGAATTATCGCCCGCTGAACGGGTGCGGCGCCAAGGCCCATATAAAAAGAGCCCCCTTTCAGGGGGCTGCGCCGCCATGTTGCAGTAACCATGGGGCGCCGTTCGTGCTGATGCAGTACAGCCTTAGAACCAGTAGACGAACAGGTACAGGCCCAGCCAGACCACGTCAACAAAGTGCCAGTACCAGGCTGCGCCTTCGAAACCAAAGTGGTGGTCAGCCGTGAAGTGGCCACGAATCAACCTGAACAAAATAACGGTCAGGAAGGTAGCACCCAGGATGACGTGAAAGCCGTGGAAGCCGGTCAGCATGTAGAACAGCGCGCCGTAAGCACCCGAGTCGAAGCGCAGATTCAGGTCTTGGTAGGCGTGGTGATATTCGTAAGCCTGGCAAGCCACAAAAGTGAAGCCCAGGATCACGGTGGCAGCCAGCCAGAAGATGGCCTTGCCGCGATGGCTTGCACGCAGGGCGTGGTGGGAAATGGTCAGGGTCAGGCCGGAAGTCAGCAGCAGTGCCGTGTTGATGGTGGGCAGCCAGAAGGGGCCTACCGTTTTGAATTCGGGCACGACGCCTGCAGGTCCAAGGTTGGGCCAGGTGCCGGTGAAGTTAGGCCACAGCAGATTCTGGTGATCAAGATCGCTCAGCCAGGGAGTGGTTACTTCGCGGGCATACCAGAGCGAGCCGAAAAAGGCTGCAAAGAACATGACTTCGGAAAAAATGAACCAGGCCATGCTCCAGCGATAGGAGTGATCGACCCGCTGGCTGTTCATGCCGCTTTCGGATTCGCGGATGGCATCGCCAAACCAGCCGTACAGCACGACAAACAGACAAAGTATGCCGGCAATGAAAAGCCAGAAACCGGCTTCATAGCTGTTGATCCAAAGCGCGGCGCCCAGCAGTGTCATGAGCAAGGAAATACTTGCTCGTACGGGATGGACTGATTCGGCGGGCACGTAGTAGTAAGGTGCCTCTTTGCCCTGAGCCATGTGTCCTGCACTCATGGTGTTCTCCTGCGAATTATTGAATAGAAAATATTATTGGTTTGTGAAATAGCCAATGAACCAACGAGCCGCCAGGACCAGGCCCACTACAAACAACAACGTTGCAATCAGGCCGGCGATGATCAGGTGGACCGGATTGAGGTTGTTGATGTCTTCGGTATAACCCTTGCCCTTGCGTACTCCGAAGAACCCCCAGGCCACCGCTTTCATTGTTTGAAAGAAATTCAGTTTTCGGCGTGAGAGGTCTTTGATGTCGGTGGTCATTACGTTATCCGCCCAGTGACCCGCCACGCCAGAAGGTCCAGGCAATGACTGCGATCACGACAATCAGCAGTGCGATACCTGTGTTGCGATTCTTCCGGCGTTGTTCGGGTGTCATGTGCGTTGCCTTATTTGACGACTGGGGGCGTTACAAAAGTATGGAAAGGTGCAGGCGAAGGCACAGACCATTCCAGACCCGTAGCGCCTTCCCATGGCTTGGCGGGAGCCGGTTCGCCGCGACCATTCCAGGCCCTGAGTGTCAGGAACAGAAAGATCAGTTGCGAGAAGCCGAAGAAGAAGGCGCCTATGGTGGCGATTTCGTTGAAATCGGTGAACTGGGCAGCGTAATCAGCGTAACGACGTGGCATACCGGCCAGCCCCAGGAAGTGCATGGGGAAGAAGGTGATGTTGAACGAGATCATGCTGGTCCAGAAGTGCCATTTGCCCAGCTTTTCGCTGTACATGCGGCCTGTCCATTTGGGCAGCCAGTAGTAGGCGCCCGAGTACATGCCGAAAAGCGAGCCGGCAACCATCACGTAGTGGAAGTGGGCAATCACGTAGTAGGTGTCGTGAACGGCGATATCGATAGGTGCCACGGCCAGGATGAGGCCGGTAAAGCCGCCTATGGTGAACACGAAGATAAAGCCGATGGCGAACAGCATGGGCGTTTCGAAGGTCATGGACCCGCGCCACATGGTGGCAACCCAGTTAAATACCTTGACCCCTGTGGGAATGGAAATGAGCATGGTTGCGTACATGAAGTACAGCTGACCGGTTACCGGCATGCCCGTGGCGAACATGTGGTGAGCCCAGACCAGGAAGGACAGGATGGCGATAGCGGCAGTGGCGTACACCATGGATGCGTAGCCGAACAGCTGCTTGCGCGAAAAGGCGGGTACAACAGCCGACACAATACCGAAGGCCGGCAGAATCATGACGTAGACTTCGGGGTGGCCGAAGAACCAGAACACGTGCTGATACAGGACCGGGTCACCGCCGGCAGCGGCGTTAAAGAAGGAGGTACCAAAGTGGCGATCGGTCAGCAGCATGGTGACCGCAGCGGCCAGCACCGGCATGATGGCGATCAGCAGGTAGGCAGTGATGAGCCAGGTCCAGCAGAACAACGGCATTTTCATCAGGGTCATGCCCGGTGCGCGCATGTTCAGGATGGTAACGACGATGTTGATGGCGCCCATGATGGACGATGCACCCAGAATGTGCACGGCAAAGATGTTGAAGTCCATGCCCGGACCCATTTGCAGCGACAGCGGTGCGTACATGGTCCAGCCGGCTGCGTTCGCGCCGCCGGGTACAAAGAACGATACCGTGAACAGAATGGCACCAATGGGCAACAGCCAGAAGCTGAAGTTGTTCATGCGGGCGAATGCCATGTCGGATGCGCCGATCTGCAGCGGGATCATCCAGTTGGCGAAGCCCACGAACGCCGGCATGATGGCGCCGAAAATCATGATCAGGCCGTGCATGGTGGTGAACTGATTGAACAGCTCGGGCTGGAAGAACTGCAAGCCCGGCGAGAACAATTCAGTACGCAGCAGCAAAGCCAGCACGCCGCCTTCCAGCAACATGCAGAACGAAAAGATCAGGTACATCGTACCGATGTCTTTGTGGTTGGTGGCAAACAGCCAACGGCGCCAGCCGTGCGGTTTGTGGTCGTGATCGTCGTGGCCGTGGCCTGAGACGTGATCGGCAGTAACACTGCTCATTGTGGACTCCTTCCTACTTATCCGGGATGACGCCTGGCACCATCCCGGCAAGAAACATTCAAATTTGTTTTACACGTGCTATCGGCTTAACGCAAGGCTTTGACGTCGGCCGGCAGGACTACCGGGTCTTTACCCTTGCCTGCATTGCCCCAGGCGTTGCGGGTGTAGGTAATGACTGCTGCGATTTCTACGTCGTTCAGTTGGTCGCGGAAGGCCGCCATGGCGGTTCCCGGATGGCCATTAAGCACGGTAAGAATCTGGTCTTTCATAGGGCCGAGTACGTATTTCTCGGAGCCATCGAGCGCAGGGAAGGTGCCTGGAAGGCCCTGACCGTTAGCCTGGTGGCAAGCCACGCAGTTGGCGGTGTAGACGGTGTTGCCGCGGGCGACAAGTTCGTCTTTGGTCCATTCTTTGTTGGGATCGTCGGCCAGTGCAGCCAGGGCTTTCTGCTTGTCTGCCGCCCACTTGTCGTAGTCTTCCTGAGATACGACATTGACCACGATGGGCATGAAGGCGTGATCCTTGCCACAGAGTTCGGCGCACTGACCACGGTACACACCGATTTCTTCAGCACGGAACCAGGTGTCGCGCAGGAAGCCGGGCATGGCGTCTTGCTTGACACCGAACTGGGGAATCATCCACGAGTGAATGACGTCGTTCGAGGTCAGTACCAGGCGTACCTTTTTATTGACGGGTACGACCATTTCATTGTCGACTTCGAGCAGATAGGTGTCGCTGCGTGGTTCGGTACCGTCGATCTGGGCGCGGGGGGTGGACAGGTTGGACAGGAACTTTACGCCCTTGGCCGTGCCGTCGATGTATTCGTAGCCCCATTTCCATTGATAGCCGGTGACCTTGATGGTCAGGTCGGAACTGGAAGTGTCTTTCATGGCGACCACGGTGCGTGTGGCCGGCAGGGCCATGCCGATAACGATAAGGAAGGGAATGACCGTCCAGGCGATTTCAACGCCGACGTGCTCGTGGAATTTCGCGGGGACTGCGCCGCGCGATTTGCGGTGCATGATGATGGAGTAGAACATGACCCCGAAGACGCCCACGAAAATGACGGCACAGATAATGAGCATCATCCAGTGAATCCAGACGATGTCTTGCTGTATCTGCGTCACCCCCTCGTGGAGGTTGAGCTGATTAACTCTGGGGCCTCCGGGCATATCCTTTATTTGTGCACTGGCTACGCCTGCCATGAGCAATGCGCCAGTGCCCAGTAACCCTCTCAACTTCTTCATGCTGACCTCGAAATACGACGCGCTCTAACCAAACGTTGATTCTGATCAAACAAATGTATCGAAAGAACGCCGAATGAGCACACAATTATTGGACGGCAGGCTTAAAATGACAAAGCCAGAACTACCTGCTCGAATTTACTTAAAGACCGCAGAATTATAGCGAACTAGAGCTGACTGTGGGCTGGCTCTGCGCTGATACCCATGAAAAACCGGGCATGGGCGGGCATGCTTACACTACAATTATTGCATGAAAGAAGCACACGCCAGCGCGTTGGTGCCCGTCGTCCAGACCCGTTACCAACAACTAATCAGAAGAATTCAACACTTGCCGCCCAGCGGCTCGCGGCCCTTGACCGTGTCCGGTCGCGTTGCCGGCTGGGTCACCGCCAGGGCCGCCGGACACCTGCATGGGCTGCCGGGCGTGCATATCGAAGATGAAGCGGTTCATATCACCGCGGCGCCCAGCCAGCGCATGTCGCTGAACGCCGTATTGGCAAGGCTGGCGCTCTCTTTGAAGGATACCGGCTGTCTGCGCAGCTGGCGCAATGAGCTGCTCGACGTAATAGGAGAAGGCCGCCGATTGGGTGCGATTGAACGCGCCGCGGTGCGGCCGCTGGGGCTGCTGACCAAGGCCGTGCATCTGAATGCCTGGTCCCCCGATGGTCGCCTGTGGGTCGCCAGGCGCGCGCTCAGCAAGTCAACCGACCCGGACAAATGGGACACTCTCGTGGGCGGTCTGGCTGTCGCGGGGGAAAGCCTGGATAATTCCTTGTTGCGGGAAAGCAACGAGGAGGCGGGACTGGAGCCTCAAGACCTTGAAAAGCGCTCTCCGCTGCGCATTATCTTGCGCATGCATCGGCGCTTGCCCGAAGGCTATCAGGTCGAAGATGTGCTGGTCAGTGACTGCGTATTGGCCGAAACCGTGGTGCCAAAGAATCTTGATGGTGAAGTCAGTGAGATCCGTCTGGCCGATATGGCCGAAATCCGTGAACTGCTGGAAACCGATGCCTTCACGCGCGAGGCCGAACTGGTTGTGCTCGAGGGCCTGCAAAAACGAATTGAACAAGGCCTTATCGTCTAGTTTTCCGGTTGTAGTGGCTGAATTAGACGAATGTGTGGCTTGGGTTTAAGCTAGTGGCCTGCCCGTTAGCGCTTTCCGTCAGTTCACCCCTCAAACGATAGTGCCCAAGGAGCCGACATGGCCAATCAAGCTAATAATCCCTTTGTACTGCCCGGTTTTGGACAAGGCGGTGACATGGCCCGGAACCCCATGATGGCCAGCATGGAAATGATGCGCCAGGCCTGGCAAGGGCTGGCCACCGGCGGCGGGTTTGAACATTCCGCCCTGACACCGCCCATGTCCATTGAAGATCTGGACCGCCGCATCAGCGACCTGCGGGCGGTTGAAAACTGGCTGCGCATGAATTTATCCATGCTTTCCAGCACCATACAGGGGCTGGAGGTACAAAGGGCTACCATCATGACCCTGCAGTCCTTCGCGGCCAGCTCGGGAGTGTCGGCCGGCGCGACCCCGGGACCTTCTCCGCTTGATGTGGTGCTGGGCATCAAGCCAGGCCAGGCTGCAGCACCTGCACCAACACCCAAGGACCCTGCGCCCGAGCCATCAGCCCCCCCGGCAGCCGAATCGCCTGAACAAAAGGCCGACCCGGCAATTGACATGTCAGCCGCACAAGGTTGGTGGGATATGCTGCAGAAGCAGTTCGATGCACTGGCTGCGGCGACTGCGGCTACGTTACAAAATGCAGAGGCGGCTCGCCCGACCTCCGAGGCCGCGGCCGAGCATGCCAAATCCAGCTCTACCATGGGAAGTGCGCCCGGCAAGACCGCCAGGAAATCAGCGCGTAGCACCAGTACGGCACGCCCGGCCAGGAAAGTTGCCCGCAAGACCGCATCACGCAAGCGTACGCGCTCATCAAGCGATACAGATAGTTAAAATAAGTCGCCAGCGGCCGCGTGTGGCCTCCTGTTTCCGGGTATTCTGACCGTTTTAGTGACTACTCAAGTATTTTCATGCTCAATATTGTGATTCTGGCTGCCGGCCTTGGTAAGCGCATGCAGTCCAACCTTCCCAAAGTATTGCATCCGCTGGCGGGAAAACCCATGCTGGCGCATGTGCTTGATAATGCACGCGCCCTTGATCCCAAACGCATCATCGTCGTGGTAGGGCACGGCGCCGACCGCGTCAAGCAGGCTTTTTCAGACCAGGCCGATATCGAATTCGCCTTGCAAAGCCCGCAGCACGGCACGGGCCATGCCGTTCAGCAAGCAGTGCCTGCATTGCTCGAAGGCGACGGAGCAGACGACGTTACCCTGGTGCTTTATGGCGATGTGCCGCTGGTTCAGTCAGCCACCTTGCAGGGCTTGTTGCAGGCCCGCGCGGGCGGGATGGCCGTGCTGACCGAAAAACTGGCCGACCCCACCGGCTACGGGCGTATCGTGCGTAACGAGCATAACCAGGTCGTACGGATAGTCGAGCATAAAGATGCCACCGAGCAGGAACATGCCATCAACGAGGTCAACACCGGTATTCTGGCTGCACCGACCGCCAAACTGAAAGACTGGCTGACACGCATAGACAACAACAATGCCCAGGGCGAGTACTACCTTACCGATGTAGTTGGCCTGTCCGTCCACGACGGTGTGCCGGTTCATGCAGCACATCCCGGCCATGGCTGGGAAACCCTTGGGGTCAACAGTCGAGTGCAGCAGGCCCAGCTCGAACGCAGCTGGCAGCAAGAGCAGGCTCGCCGGCTGCTCGAGCAGGGCGTCACCCTGGCCGACCCGGCACGCTTTGACCTGCGCGGTTCCCTGACTTGCGGGCGCGATGTATTCATTGATGTGGGTTGTGTCTTCGAGGGCAAGGTAGAGCTTGCCGACGGCGTTCGCGTCGGGCCGCATTGCGTTCTTAAAGATGCCGTTATTGCCAGCGGCACACACATCGAGGCCTTCAGCCATATCCAGGATGCACAGGTAGGCGACGATGCGCGCATCGGGCCCTACGCGCGCTTGCGCCCGGGCGCGCAGATCGGTGCCCAGGCCCATGTCGGCAATTTTGTCGAAATCAAGAAAAGCGTGCTGGGCCAAGGTTCCAAAGCCAATCATCTGGCCTATATTGGCGACGCCCAGATCGGCGCCCGGGTCAATGTCGGTGCCGGCACCATCACCTGCAACTACGATGGCGTCAACAAGTGGCTGACTGTAATCGAAGATGACGCCTTTATCGGTTCGGATACCCAACTGGTTGCACCCGTACGGGTAGGCCAGGGCGCCACGCTGGGCGCGGGCACCACGCTGACCCGCGATGCGCCGGCCGGCAAGCTGACCATATCCCGTCCTCAGCAAAAAACCATAGAAGGCTGGACCCGGCCCGTCAAGAAATCCTAGAGTGTCATGAGTACAGGCGCTGAATCCGGGGGTCAGTCCGACTTGCCTGACGGCCTGGAGGCTCCCCGGCGCCATTGGGCTGCCGCTACCCTGATGCTTGCACTGACCATTGCTGTGCTCGATGCCAGCATGGTCAATGTGGCGTTGCCGGCGATTGCCCGGGAGCTGGGCATAGCGCCCGGGCAGATCGTCTGGATTGTGATTGCCTATAGCCTGGTTGTCGTCGTCTCCCTTTTGCCGTTGTCAGCGGTGGCGGAGCGCATCGGGTTTCGGCGCATGTTTGCCATAGGCCTGACGCTGTTCATGGTCTCGTCTATCGGTTCGGCGTCGGCGGGGGGGCTGCTCAGCCTGACCATTTCGCGCATGATGCAAGGGCTGGGCGGTGCCATGCTGATGTGCCTGTTCGGCGGGCTGGTGCGCAATATCTATCCCAACCGCAAATTGGGAGTAGGCCTGAGCCTGAATGCCATGACGGTCGGCATCATGGCCGTGCTGGGCCCGACTGCCGGCGCCTTCCTCTTGCAGATGACCTCATGGCACTGGATATTCCTGCTGACCATTCCGTTATGCCTGCTGGCCTATGCAGGCATACGTTTTCTTCCGGATGTGCCGCGCAGCAAGAGCCGTTTCGACTGGACGGCCTGCGCGCTCAGCGTGCCGGTGTTTGGCTTGTCCATCTTTGGTCTGGATGCGCTGGTCAGGGCGCCGACGCTGGCGGCCTTGTGCCTGTTGTCGGCCGGCCTGGTCGGCTGGGTGCTGGTCAGGCGCTCGCTTGGGCAGGCCGCGCCCCTGGTGCCTGTCGATTTGTTGCGTATTACGCCCATTGCTTACGCCGTGGGGGCTTCGGTGTTTTCCTTTGCCGCGCAAATGGCTGCGTTTGTCGCCGTTCCCTTTTACTTTCAGCATACCCTGGGCTATTCCTATGCCGACGTTGGCGTGCTGCTGGGGGCCTGGTCGATTGGCGTTGCCGTCATGGCACCGGTCGCCGGCTACCTGTCGGGCCGCTATGCCGTTGCCGTGTTGTGCGGCATTGGTGCGGGAGTCATGGCCCTGGGCCTGCTGGGCGTGCTTCTGTTGTCGATCCAGGCAAGCTTTCTGTGGTTCATATTGGTTATGCTGGCGGGCGGGACGGGCTTTGGCTTCTTCCAGACGCCCAATAATCGGGCGATGCTGGCAGGCGCGCCCAGGTACCGCAGCGGCGCCGCCGGTGGCATGCAGGCCACCACACGCGTATTTGGCCAAACCCTGGGTACGACGCTGGTGGGGCTCTCTTTCAATCTGGCCGGGCCTAACGGCGCCAGGCTGGGGCTGGGTGCCGCGATGGCCTGTGCGTTGATCGCTCTCATCATCAACATCGTGCGCCATCGCAATCCGGTTGCGGACCTGGAACTTTGAGTGATGCCATGAAGATTTTGCAACTGAACCTGGAGCGAGGCTGGCGTGGCGGTGAGCGGCAGACCATGTACTGCATGCGCCAGTTTCGCGCGGAAGGGCATGACGTTGCCCTGATGGCACGGCCGGGCGGACAACTGGCCAAGGCGGCCCGGTCAGAGGGATTCGAAGTGTATGAGCCGGCCGGCCTGATGGCGCGGCTTGGTTTCCTGGCCCGGACAGCCAGGCAATTCGACATTATTCATGCGCAAACGGCCAACACCATTACCTGGGCGGGCCTGACGCGCTGGCTGCACAAGCGGCCGGTTGTTTTTTCGCGGCGTACCGATTTTCGCGTTCGCAACGATACCAAGATTCGTCTGAAGTGGCGTTGTATAGACTTGTTTGTGGCCATCAGCGAATCGGCAGCGGCAGAGCCGAGACGCCTGGGTTTCAAGCCTGTCATCATCCGCAGTGCCATCGAGCCGGCCGTGATTGATCAGCACCGCGTCCAGCGCTTCCTGAATGAATGGCCGCTTCAAGGCAAACGCGTGATTGCCACGTCGGCGGCCCTGGTAGAGGGCAAAGACCCGCTGACCATGATTGCCGCAGTGCACGACCTGGCCCAGGTGCGCGATGACTTTGTCTTTGTTCATTTCGGTGGAGGCGGTAATGCCGAGCAGGCTGCGCGGGCGCGTGTGGCAGAGCTGGGGCTGGAAAACACCTACCTGTTTGCGGGATTTCAGGAAGACATCGAGAGCCTGTACAGTGTGATGGATGTTTTCGCCATGAGCTCGGTGGACGAGGCGCTGGGCAGCAGCGTGCTGGATGCTTTTCTGCAGCGGGTACCTGTTGTGTCCACCGATGCCGGCGGCCTTAAGGAAAGTCTGGCCCAGGACCGCGGCATATTGTGCAGGGTAGGTGACCACAAAGCCCTGGCGGCCGGCATGCAGCGTCTGCTGGACGATACGGCGTTTCGTACAGAGGCTGTGGAGCACGCCTACGCCTATGTGCGTCGGGAGCATGATGTCGAGCGCATGGGGCGCCGCTATTTGCAGGAATTCGAAAGGCTGAGGGGTTCTGCACAGCTTTGATCAGGGGCCAGTACAGTTTTTTGAAATATAACTGTACGATTATTTTAGATCTTCTTATCTGTATATTTTCACCCTATTGCAGTTCTGCTAGGATTTGTGCGCAGTTATAGACAAATACTTGGCCATCAAATAGCTGGCTGACCAGCATTCATAACGATTAGAACGCCCGGAGACATTATGAACAGACGTGACCTGCTGAAAGTGGGCGGCCTTGCGGCGCTGACCACTCCTTTTGCCATCAAAACGGCCTTTGCCGCTGAAGAACCCATTATTTTTGGTGCGCCCAATCCCATGTCGGGGCCGTTTGCCGCGAATGGCAAATTTGCCGAAATGGGCATGCAGCTGTTTGTCGAGCAAAACAAAACCCTTATCGGGCGGCCTGTGTCGTACAAGGTGCTCGACACCCAGGGCAAGCCCGCGACGGCCGTTAGGCAAGTACAAGACCTGTTCGAGCAGGAAAAAGCCCGTTTCTTCTCGGGCGGCATTTTGTCGTCGGAAGCGCTGGCCATGGGCAAAAGCCTGGAGAAGCAGGGCGGTATTCTGGTCACCACGGCGGGCGCCGACGAAATCACCGGATCCGACTGCAACCGCGCCATGTTCCGCTGGTCGGTTCCTACCTACGGGGCCGTGCGCGAAACGGTCGGGCCGCTGATCAAACTGCATCCCGATGCCAAGCGTTGGTACACCATTACGCCACAGTATGTGTTTGGCGAGGGTCTGCTTACCGCCACCAAGGATATCCTCAAGGAAAACAACCTCGAGCACGTGGGCAATAGCTACCATTCCCTCGATGAGCGCGAGTTCAGCGGCTACCTGACCAACGCCATGGCAGCCAAGCCCGATGTCCTGGTGCTGCTGAACTTTGGTTCGCAAAGCTCGGAAACCTTGCGCCAGGCGGTCAGCTTCGGCATGAAGACCAACACCGTCATTCTGGTGGCCTGGGCTTCGGGGCTCGAGCAGTTCGAGTCGCTGGGTGCCGACCTGTGCCAGGACGTCTACTTCGGCGTTCAGTACTGGCACACCATTGATTCGCCGCTTAACAAGCAGCTGGTCGAGCAAACGCGCGCCAAGTTCAATATCAATCCCAATTACAGCCTTGCGGGGGCCTACATCATCACCAAGATGATGGCCGACGGTATCGTCAAGGCCAATTCCGCCGATCCGGCCAAGGTCATCGAGGCCATGGAGGGCGCGGAATACGACGGGCTGACGGGTAAGGAAACCATTCGCAAGGCCGACCATCAGGTGATCAAGAATTACTATCTGCTCAAGGGCAAGGCCAAGTCCGCCATGAAAGATCAGGACGACTACGCCGAGCTTCTGCACGGCGGGCAATCGTTCCTGTCACCCCAGGAAGCCGGCTGCAAAATGTCGGCCTGATGGCAACCACGGCGGTCTGCTTACGCCGGCCGCCGGCAGTTTGGCTTTTTTTAACCGTCCAACATAACTGATAGTTCTCCTCCCCGATTTGCACGCATGCAGCCGGGCGGCAGAGCGGGGGGTTCCTGCCGATGAATTTATATTTGTTGCAGGTCATTAACGGCATAGGCATAGGAATGATTTACTTCCTGCTTGCCGTGGGTCTTTCCATCGTGTTCGGCCTGTTGCGCTTCGTGAACTTCGCGCACGGCGCCTTCTATCTGCTGGGCGCTTATGCGTGTTACCAGCTTATTCAGCTTGGCCTGAGCTTCTGGGTTGTGCTTTTCATTGGGCCCATTCTGGTTGGGCTGTGCGCATGGGGCGTCGAGCGCTTGCTCTTGCGTCGCATCTACGATCTGCCACACGAATTCCATATCCTGTTCACACTGGGCCTGGCCTGGGGCATACAGGAACTGGTCATTCTGTACTGGGGGCCGGTCGGTGTGAACGTACCTCCGCCAGATTCGCTCAAGGGCGTGATCATGTGGGGCTCCTTTATTTATCCCAAATACCGGGTGTTCCTGATTGCCATTTCCGCCGTGCTGGCCGTGGCCATCTGGCTGTTGCTCGAACGTACACGCCTGGGCAGCATCGTGCGCGCTGGCAGTGAATCGGCCGAAATGGTCACGCTGCTGCGCTTCAATGTCTACAAGGTGTTTGGCCTGACCTTTGCGCTGGGTGCCGCCACGGCGGGCCTGGCCGGCGTCCTGGCGGCGCCCTTGCGCGGTGTAGAGCCCTTTATGGGCATAGAAGCGCTGGCAGTGGCTTTTGTGGTCGTGGTGGTGGGCGGCATGGGCAGCTTCAGCGGCGCATTGCTGGGCGGGCTTTTGGTTGGCATCGTACAAAGCCTCATGAGCACGCTTTGGCCGCAAGGCGCCAGTCTGATGATCTATGTGGCGATGGCGCTGGTGCTGCTGCTTCGACCTGACGGCCTGATGGGGAGAAGCCAATGACCATCATAAAAAACAATCGCTATCTATTGATGGCCGTGGCCGGTGTGCTGTTGTTGCCGGTTTTCCTGGAGTCGGGATCACTGGCTTCAGAAGTCCTGATCTTTGCGCTGGCGGCGCTGGGTTGCAATTTGCTGCTGGGCTATGCGGGTTTGCTGTCTTTTGGCCAGGGTATTTTCTTTGGCGTGGGCAGCTATGCCTTGGGCATATTGCTGACCCGCACCGGCATTCCCATGCCAATGGTGCTGCTTGCTGCCATTGCGATCGGCGCCATCGTGGCCGGCATGGTGGGTTGGCTGGCCATACGTCAGAAGGGTGTTTATTTCGTGATGCTGACACTGGCGCTTACGCAGATGTTCTACTTCATTGCGTATTCCACGCCAGAGTGGACGGGCGGTGATAACGGCTTGCTGGATATCCCCAGCCTGCCTTTGTCGATCTTGGGCTACGAACTCTTTCCCAACCAGACGGCCTGGCAATACTACAGTTTTGTGGCCGTGCTTTTCATCATCGCCTATTGGGCCGTGCAGCGTGTGGTGGATTCCATTTTCGGGCGCACGCTGCTGGCCATACGCGACAACCCCGATCGCGCCACGGCGCTGGGCTACAACATCAAGTATTTCAGGCTGACCGCGTTCATGATTTCGGGCGGGCTGACCGCGTTGGCGGGCGCGTTGTACGCCATGATGACAGGCATCGCGCCCCTGACCAGCCTGAGCTACCACATGAGTGAAGTCATTCTTCTTGTGACTGTGCTGGGCGGAACCGGGAGCCTGATTGCTTCCTTGCTGGGCGCCGCCTTCTACGTGATCGTATCCGACTGGCTTTCGCAGCTGTGGCCGCGCTGGCTGCTGGTGTTCGGCTTGCTGCTGATGGCCATCAGCCTGTACATGCAGGGTGGCTTATGGGGCGCATTGAAACTGCTGGCCGAGCGTTACCGGCCTGCAGGCAAGACGAAAGAAGATGCGAAGGAGCCGTCATGACACAGCCTATTCTTGATGCAAAAGGCGTCGTCAAACGCTATGGGAAATTCGTGGCGGTGTCCGGAGTGGACCTGCGCGTAATGCCCAACACCATACATTCGGTGATAGGCCCCAACGGCGCCGGCAAGACGACCTTGTTTCACTCACTGACCGGTACGGTTCCCCTGACAGCGGGCACCATACTGCTGAATGGTGAAGAAGTGGGCAAGTTGCCCGACCACGAACGTGTCCAGCGGGGCATGGCCAGGTCATTTCAGGTGACTTCGCTGTTTCCCAGCCTGACCGTGCGCGAGAACCTGCGCATTGCGGCCCAGGGCATACAGCCGGGCAAGGCGCTGCATTTCTGGTCGGCCGCGTTGCTGCACAATGCACACGATGAATTGATTCGTTCCATACTCGACAGGCTGGAACTGAGCCATTGCGTGAACCGTACCAGCAGCCAGCTTTCACATGGTCAACAGCGCCGGCTGGAAGTCGGTATGGCGCTGGCAGCCAAGCCCAAGATCATCTTCCTGGACGAGCCGACATCGGGCATGGGCATTGACGACATCGATGCCATGAAAGCCATCATCCATGGTCTGCGTGAAGACCTGACCGTGGTGCTGATCGAACACAATATGGGCATCGTCATGGATATCTCCGATACCATCACGGTGATGCAGTTGGGCAAGGTGCTGGTGGAAGGCGCGCCCGATCAGGTCAAGGGTGATACGCGTGTGCGCGAAGCGTATCTGGGCAACATGATTACCGGAGGTGCCTGATGCTGCTTACCGTCGAGAACATAGATGCCTATTATGGGCTGAGCCATGTCATTCAGGGTGTATCGCTGCAGGTAGACAAGGGCGAGCTGGTTTGCTTGCTGGGGCGTAATGGCGCCGGTAAATCCACCACCCTGAAGAGCATTATGGGCATCGTGCCCGCCAAACAGGGCCGGATCACCTTCAACGGCGCCGACATCACGGCACTGCCTACTTACAAGGTTGCCGATCACGATATTTGCTTCGTGCCCGAGCACCGCGGCATATTCCGCCTGCTGACGGTAGAAGAAAACCTGAAGCTGGCGGCGCACAAGAAGTCACGCTGGTCGCTTGCAGATATCTACACCATTTTCCCAAGACTGCGCGAACGGCGCAATAACGGCGGCGGGCAACTGTCGGGTGGCGAACAGCAAATGCTGGCCATAGGCCGGGCACTGATGAACGCACCGCAACTGCTTATACTGGATGAGCCCGTGGAAGGTCTGGCGCCGGTCATCGTGGAAGAGATCGTCGCTCAGCTCAAGCTTATCAAGGAAAGTGGCATTGCCATATTGCTGGTTGAGCAGAACCTCGAGGTTTGCACTCAACTGGCCGACAGGCACTACATTCTGGAAAGCGGGCGTATTGTCTATCATGACAGCAACGAGGCCTTCGCGGCCGACACGCTCGTCAAGGATAAATATCTGGGCGTTGGCGTCTCTGAATAAGACGCCTGCCCTTTGCATAGCATACCGAGGTCATTGATTATGGAAACCGCTACCCTGAACACCGAATTGCAAATTAACTCTCAGCGCTTGTGGGATTCGCTGATGTCGCTGGCTGAAATCGGCGCCACGCCTAAAGGCGGTGTGTGCCGTCTGGCCCTTACCGATCTCGACAAACAGGGCCGCGACTTGTTCGTGCAATGGGCCGAACAAGCCGGCTGCACGGTGCGCGTGGATCAGATCGGCAATATATTTGCACGCCGCGACGGCCTGGACAACAGCTTGCCGCCGGTCATGACCGGCAGCCATATCGATACCCAGCCGACCGGCGGGAAATTCGACGGCAACTACGGTGTACTGGCCGGCCTGGAAGTCATACGGCGCCTGAACGATGACAACATACAAACCCAGGCCCCGCTGGAAGTCGTGGTCTGGACCAACGAAGAGGGTTCACGCTTCGTACCCGTCATGATGGGATCCGGTGTGTTTGCCGGTGCCTTTGGTCTGGAAGAAACACTGACGCAAACCGATACCGAAGGCAAAAGTGTAGGCGATGAGCTGGCAAGAATCGGCTATGCAGGCGAAACACCCAGCGCCCATTTCCCGGTCAAGGCCTACTTCGAGGCCCACATCGAGCAGGGTCCGGTACTCGAGGCAGCCGAGACCGTGATCGGCGTTGTCACGGGCGCATTGGGCCAGCGCTGGTACGACGTGGTAGTGACCGGCATGGAAGCCCATGCCGGCCCGACACCCATGGAGTTGCGCCACGATGCGCTGCTGGCCGCCTCCCGACTGATACAGGGCATCAACCAGATTGCGCTGGACCATGCACCGCACGCACGCTCCACCGTGGGCTGGATAGACTCTTACCCCAACTCACGCAACGTCATACCGGGCACCGTCAAGTTCAGCGTAGACTTGCGTGCCGCGTCCGATGATGTCCTGAACGCCATGGATGCTGCCGTACAGGCACTGTGCGCCGACCTGAAGGGCGAGGGCCGTGTAGACGTGGCGATCAAGCAAGTGGTTTACTTTCCGCCACAGCCTTTTCACCAGGAACAGGTCGATGCAGTGCGCCAGGCCAGCCAGGCGCTGGGGCTTTCGCACCTGGACATCGTCAGTGGCGCGGGCCATGATGCCGTATACATGGCGCGGGTTACCCCCACCGCCATGATATTCGTGCCGTGCAAAGACGGCATCAGCCATAACGAGATCGAAGACGCCAAACAAGAGCATCTGCAAGCCGGGTGCAATGTGTTGTTGCAGGCGATGCTGCAGCAAGCCGGCGTTGCAGCCCGCTGACGGAAGTACGTTTAATGAAACTGTTAATTGCCCGCCTTAACCACGAAACCAATACCTTTTCGCCCGTACCGACCATGCTGGCCGATTTCGGCATCCGGGGCCCCGACTACGATGAGCAGGCCTACGCCGCCAACAAAGGCGTGCGTACGGCCATGGGTGCCTTCATAGATCTGGCCGAAGGTGTGGGTGCACAGATCGTCACTCCCTTGTCGGCCGCAGCCAATCCCAGCGGTCGGGTCGATGCGCAGGCGTATCACAGCATGTGTCAGCGCATACTTGATGCGGCGCCGGGTTGTGATGCCATGATGCTGGACCTGCATGGCGCCATGGCGGTGGAAGACTCTGATGACGGTGAAGGCGACTTGCTTGAACGTTTGCGTGCCTTATGCCCCGACACACCCATTACCGTGGCGTTGGACTTGCATGGCAACGTTACACGGAAAATGATGGATAACGCCGACATTGTTGTCGGCTTCAAGACTTATCCTCACATCGACATGTACGAAGCAGGGCAGCTGGCGGGCCAATTGTTGCTGCAGAAAATGGCCGGCCAGATCAGCACCGCGGTAGCCTGGCGGCGCCTGCCCCTGATGACCCATACGCTGAAAAGCTCAACCCAGTCGCCCGCCATGAAGGCCGCCGTCGGCAAGGCCATACAGCTGGAAGAGCAGGGCGTCGTGCATGCTGCCACGATTATGGCCGGATTTGCCCTGGCCGATATTCCTGCCCCCTGCATCAGTGTGATCGTGGTGGGCAAGGATCAGGCTTCGGCACAGCAGGCGGCCGACACACTGGCTGAAGGCATCTGGGCCGATCGCGACGGCTACGTGTATGAAAGCCCGTCGCTGGCCGATTCAATACGCGCGGCCAAGCAGATGGCCGCGCAAGCAGGTATCGCACAGCCTGAATGCGGCAATGCCGACGGCCCTGTGCTGCTGCTGGATCACAGCGACAACTGCATGTCGGGGGGAACCTGCGACACCATGGAAGTGCTGCAGGAAGCCATGGCGCAAGGCCTGGACAATATCGCCGTCGGGCCCTTGTGCGACCCCCAGGCAGTAGACGAAATGTTCAAGGCCGGAGAAGGCGCTGCCATGACCATCGCGTTAGGCAATAAAAGGCCATTGACTACCCTGGGCATAGAAAAAACACCTGTCACGCTCAGCGGAACGGTAGTGCGCCTTAGCCCGGGAGAGTATGTGATTACCGGGCCAACCTATCGCGGCATGAAATGCAGCATGGGCCGTACTGCCCTGTTCGACACCGGTAGCGTACAGATCGTGGTCACGGAAAGAACGCATGAACCCTGGGACCTGGGTGTGTTTGACTGCGTGGGCGTTGATCCCGCCAGCAAAGACTTCCTGCTGCTTAAGTCGCGCATGTACTGTCGCCCTGTATTTTTTCCCATTGCCAAAGGCTATGTCGAATGCGACAGCAAGGGGGTAACCAGTTCAAATTACGACTTGTTCCCCTTCAGGAACCTGCAGCGGCCAGTGTATCCGCTGGACCCTGACACCACATTCTAAGGCGGCCCCGTGCTACGGGGCCGATGGATTCAGGTCATTCTAAGCCGTGCGTTGCGCAGGCAGCACCGTGCGCGTTTCAAACTTGCTTCGATGAATTGAAAAGAAGCTGCGCACATTGCGCACATTGGCGTGCGACGTGAACATTTCATGCGCCATGGCGTGATAGGCCGGCATATCGGCCACCTGCGCCACCACAATAAAATCCGGCCCCGGCGAGACCCGATAGCATTGCAGCACGGCGGGAGCCTGACTGATGGCGGCCTCGAACGCATCGAGGTGTTCCGCCGTTTGAATATCGAGCGTGATTTCAATAATGGCAGTCAGGCTGTTGGCTACTTTCTGCGGATTCAGTATGGCCACCTGCTTTTCGATCACGCCCGCTTCCACCAGCCGACGCACACGACGCAAACACGTCGGTGCCGATGCGTGCACGCGCTGGGCAAGCTCCTGGTTGGTCAGGGCGCAGTCTGTCTGGATCTGTTCCAGAATGCGTAAATCGAGATCGTCGAACGTAAGCTGGCTGTCTGGAGTATTCATATATTTCATATTATCATCATTAATGAAATATATTGTCGACATAAAAAGTCACAGAAATATTAATTCAAATATATAAAAAATAAGAAATCATATTTCTTTAAAGCTTAAGCACAATACACGGGTTACTTAAATAACTGGAGTACCAGATTATGTGCGGAATAGTTGGCGCCGTTGCGCAACGGGACATCACCCCCATTTTGCTCGAAGGCCTGCAGCGCCTTGAGTACCGCGGCTATGACTCCTGCGGCGTTGCCGTGCATGCCGATGGTGAACTGCGGCGTGCGCGCAGTACCGAGCGCGTTGCCGAACTGGCCGAACAGGTTCGCAAGGACAGCATCAGCGGCTTTACCGGCATCGCTCATACCCGCTGGGCTACCCACGGTGCACCCGCCACCCACAATGCCCATCCGCATTTTTCCGGGCAAGGCAAGAGCAACGCACGCATTGCACTGGTGCATAACGGCATTATCGAAAACCACGACGAACTGCGCGCCGAATTGCAGGCGGCCGGCTATGTATTCGAAAGCCAGACCGACACCGAGGTCATCGCCCACCTGGTTGACCACCTGTACAGCAGCGACCTTTTCGAAGCCGTGCAGCAGGCAAGCCGCCGCCTGATCGGCGCCTACGCCATCGCCGTATTCTGCCGCGACGAACCCCATCGTGTCGTGGGGGCGCGCCACGGTTCCCCCCTGGTCGTGGGCCGCGGCAACAACGAAAATTTCCTGGCATCCGATGCCCTCGCGCTGGCCGGCACAACCGACCAGATCATCTACCTGGAAGACGGCGATGTAGTCGACCTGCAGCTGAACCGCGTCTGGATAGTCGACCAGGCCGGGCAGGAAATCCAGCGTGAAGTGCACACAGTTCAAGTGCATACCGGTGCCGCCGAACTCGGCCCCTATCGCCACTACATGCAAAAGGAAATCTTCGAGCAACCTCGTGCCGTTGGCGACACCCTGCAGGATATCGAAAGCATCACTCCCGAACTCTTTGGCGACGGCGCCTACAAAGTGTTCAAGGAAATTGACAACGTATTGATACTGGCCTGCGGCACCAGTTACTACGCGGGCCTGACAGCCAAGTACTGGCTGGAATCCATCGCCAAGCTGCCCACCAACGTTGAAATCGCCAGCGAATACCGCTACCGCGACAGCGTGCCCAATCCACGATCATTGGTGGTTACCATTTCCCAGTCGGGCGAAACCGCCGACACACTGGCCGCGCTGAAGCACGCCCGCAGCCTGGGCATGGCGCATACGCTTACCATCTGCAATGTGGCCACCAGCGCCATGGTGCGCGAATGTGCGCTTAATTACATTACCCGGGCCGGCGTAGAAATCGGTGTGGCCTCGACCAAGGCCTTTACCACCCAGCTGACCGCGCTATGCCTGCTGACACTGGCCCTGGCACAAACCAAAGGCCAGCTAAGCGACGAGCGCGAAACAGAGATGCTTAAATCATTGCGCCACCTGCCGGTAGCCATCGGCGCCGTACTGGCGCTGGAGCCGCAGATCATGGCCTGGGCCGACCGCTTTGCCAGCAAGGAAAACGCCCTGTTCCTGGGCCGTGGCATGCATTACCCCATTGCCCTGGAAGGCGCGCTGAAGCTGAAGGAAATCAGCTATATCCATGCCGAAGCCTACCCCGCAGGCGAACTCAAGCACGGCCCGCTGGCGCTGGTGACCGAAGCCATGCCGGTGGTGACCATTGCGCCGCGCGATGAACTGCTGGAAAAGCTGAAATCGAACATGCAGGAAGTGCATGCGCGCGGCGGCGAACTCTATGTGTTTGCCGACGCCGACACCAAGATCGTGAGCAGCGACGGCATACACGTGATTCGCATGCCGGAAAACTACGGGAAGCTGTCACCGATACTGCACACGATTCCGTTGCAACTGCTGGCGTATCACACCGCGTGCGCACGGGGGACTGATGTGGACAAGCCCAGGAATCTGGCCAAGAGCGTGACGGTGGAGTAGGGGGAGTCTTTGCTAGTGTTGTCTGAAGCGAAGAAATAAAGTCTGTCGAGAGGGAATAAAGTCTGTCGATTTTCACAGAAACGCTCCAGAACGAAGGAAGATGCTCTGAAGGGTGACAATAAAAAAAGAATGCCTTAGAGCGGATTCCAGTCTTCTCCGAGCTTTTCTGCTTGTTGTAAGACGAGTTCGATCGCTGCTTCCGCCATATCAGGCGGGTATTTGTATTTGCGCAGAATACGCTTGACCATCAAACGCAGGCTGGCGCGTACGGGAATCGCGCCGGTATGATTTTTTGACAAAAAAATCCCTACGGTGCTTGACAGCACCGATATTCATTAGCATGATGTGTATAGGTCTCTACGCCTAAATGCACATGCTAAAAGTTAGCTGCCGGCCATTGGCAGCTAACTTTTGTGCGATTCCTGTAAAAAGCTATGTTTTCGACATGTGCTTCTCCCCTTTATGCTCGAAGAGCCTTGGTTTCCATACAGAGTCGGCTATATCCTATACCTAAAACGCAATAGATAATAGCCCCTTTGTTCTCGTAACTTATTGATAATAAACAGAAAAAATGTATTGTTAGGATGAATTCAATCTTCTGAATGATTCCTCAGGCGCAGTGCATCCTGTGCTTAGCGTTGGTTGCGCGCGTGCAGTCTTCGTCTCTTGAACTGGACGTGGCTGGTGGTGGTTTATGAATTTGGTAGTGCATATGTAGTAGTAAGAGAAAGTTGTTTACCTTCTTACTAGCCTACAGATCCGGTTCCTCAGATAGCAATCTTCGTGGGTACCTAGTTTGGAATTTCTGACGAACGCGTTGCTTTAGCCGACTCGAAGGTAACTAGAATAGCGATGAAAACAGGGGACTATCCCGACGTCTCTGGGCTTTTTTAGCCTCTTCCTCTGCTTGGTACTTCAAGCGCCTCTTTTCTGTCTTCTCGCGCTGGTACCGGAAAAGGAATTCATTTTGGTCTGGTCTTTTGAAAAACTTATCGCGAGCCCATTGTGTGAAAGAACTCGTTTCATGGGAAGTACAGCGACCTTCCGAAAAGTATTCATTAAGCACAACGATTAATTCAATCTGGCGGGCTGCCGTTTTTCGAGTGACGTCAATTTCAGCTGCTAAACTCCCAGCCCCTATGGTGCGTATGGTCAAGGGGCCAAAGTGCGTCAAGCAGTACAGCCACTTGGAAAGTGGCATGCGGGAACTGTCTAGTATGGTGTCGCCTCGCACGCTAAACACATACGGATTGCCGGCGCCGCCTAGAAGTTCTGTTACGTGTGGTGTAGGACAGCGATAAAAGCCAGGTTGGCCCTTTCGCTTCTCTTTATATAACCGTTCTCCACCACATCGCGGGCACCTGACCTGCCTATTAGGCCAGCGATAGGCCTCCAAGATGGACCGTGCTTTGTTCTCTGGGTAGTCCCTCAGGAATTGTTTGATGGAAGTCATGACACCGAAACTTACCTTGTGAAAACCAGTACGGTGAATAGCTAAACTGACGCCCTTCTAATTGTCAAGCCGCTATCTGCACTCGATTAATCTCTTGATTACGGCTTCGCAGAACATAAAACACCTCCCGCGCGATGTAGCGCTTCAAGCACCTCAAGACTTCCAATTTGGATAGGCCTTGCCCGGTGCGCTTCACCATACAGATGACACGATGAGAGTGACCTCGTATCGCAATGTCTTCAAAGACGTCTCAACGCCGGTTGAAATTTAACCCATCGGAGCTGCGGACAAAATCTTGGACTACCTACGAGTAGTTCATGTATTCATATGCATATGAAGACCGACTGCGAGCCGTCAAGCGTGACCACAAGCTGGGGCGGCGGTTGAGTGCGGCACCTGCGTCCGCTGGGATATTCGGCCAAGAGTTCACTTAAGGCGTGGTGTGCTAAATTTGCAGATAGGCAGGACCTACGAACGGGGCAGCGGCGTGAAAAGTGGCAATACAACGAAGAGCAGAAACGTCGGTCAGCGTGGAACAAGGCTACGTTTGATTCACGCGATTCGATGCCAAGGCTATCTAATTCGCGAGACACTGCGCGCCTCGATGTGGAAGTTACGTCTCGAATTCGCCCATACGATCGCCGGGAGCAGTTCTGCTAGCGTCCCGCGCTCGCGCGGTGTTGAATTTCGTTTGCCATATTGCGCTTCCTCTATCCTTAAATGGTAATACCATTTGCTCGGAATGCGCAATTTCGCTCAGGACATGGGGCTAACGTTCTTTATAGGGCTGCGGGCGTGTAAAATACTGCCTCACAAACGATTTTATTTTGGCCTGCCTTCAATGGCAGACACTTCGCCGTGGCAACATTATGAGGAACAACAATAGAGCCCGCCCTACGTTGCGCGACGTGGCCAAAGCATGCGGTGTTGCGCCCTCGACTGTGTCGAACGCACTTGCCGACAAAGCCGTCGTCAAGCCCGAAACGAAGGCGCTGATCCGCAAGATCGCCCATGAGCTGGGCTATCGGGTTTCACCGCTTGCCAGTGGTTTGCGCACGGGCAAGACGCGGTCTATTGCGATGATCGTGTCTGATATCACCAACCCCTTCCACGGCGAAGTGGTGCGGGGTGCCGAAGACGCGTTGATCGAACGCGATTACCATCTATACATCGCCAATACCGACGGCAGTCGCGGCCGGCAAAGTCAGTACATCCAACACTTTATCGACCGTCAGGTCGACGGCGTGATTCTGATGAGTTACGCGTCAAACGATGAAGACATCCAGGCGTTGGTGCGCGCACACGTGCCCACGGTGCTGCTGGTACGGCGCCAGGATACGGTGGAACAGGATTTCTCGGGCATTGAGAACGAACACAGTGTGCATTCGGTGCTCGAATTCCTCACGTCGTTGGGCCACCAACGCATTGGCTTCATCGGTGGGCCTGCATCATCGAGCGGCGCCCGTGAAAGATTGAATGCGTACCGCAGTTTCATGCAGAAGCACGCGGGGCACGCTGACCCGGCGCTCGAAGAAAGCGGCGAATACTCCATCGATTCCGGCCACCAGTCAACCTACCGGCTGTTGCGCCAGAATCCGCGCCCTACGGCAGTATTGGTGTCGGAAGACATGACCGCGTACGGGGTCTTGATGGCGGCGTCAGAGATGGGCATCAAAGTGCCCGAGGAACTGTCGATCGTGGGGTGGGATGACCTGTTTGCATCGCGGCTTCCTCAGATCAATCTCACCACCATGCGCGTGCCGAAGCGACAGCTGGGCGCCAATGCGGCCAAGCTACTGCTTCAGCGCATGGCTAATCCTTCTGCCGACGTTGAAACCCTGCTCGTGCGGCCGGCACTGGTGGTGCGATCCACCACCGGCCGCGCGCCGCAAGAAGAACAAGCGGTGAACGCGGCCTCTCAGGAGTGAGAGCGCCGCTCGCTCACCCTTCCTTTACGGTGTCGCGGTCGGCGGCATCGATCACTTCACTGTCGATCAGCGACTGAATCGTCGTGTCGGTGTAGTTCAGCCACGACGAGAGCACCTCGTGGGTGTCTTGCCCCAATTCCGGCAGAGGCCGATCCACTTTGAGTGGTGTGTCCGAAAGCCGGATGGTGACGCCTTGCATGGGTACCTTGCCAACGCGGGGGTGATCCACTTCCACAATCTGCCCGCGGTGCTTCAACTGCGGATTCGTGACGACGTCGTCAATGGTGGCAACCTTCGCGCACGGCAGGTCGGCGGCCTGCAATGTAGCTAGTACCTCTTCCGTGCCCCGTGCGCCGATCCAGTCGGCTGCGATCTTTTCCACTTCGGCGGCGTTATCGATTCGGGCGGCGAATGAGCCGTAGCGCGGGTCTTCCAGCAAATCGGGCCGACCAATGGCTTGGGCGAAGCGTGGGAACATGGTTCCTGCGGTGATATACACCCAATCGTTGTCGGCGGTGAGATAGCTGGCCGTGGGCGGGCCGTAGCGGTCGCGGTTGCCACGGCGGGTCATGCGGTTGCCCATCAGCATGCGCTCAGGAATGGCCGTGAGCAACAGCGACACGGCGCTGTCGAGCAGAGCGACGTCCACCACCTGGCCCTTCCCGGTGCGATGGCGCGCCTGCAAGGCGCCCAGGATGCCTACGGTGGCATAGCTCGCGGTCACGTAATCGCAGATATAGGTACCGATTACGCTAGGCGGGCCGTCGGGGTCGCCCGTTAGATCCATGAGGCCGCTACTGGCTTGCGCAATAACGTCAAAGCAAGGCCGCTCGGCGAATGGGCCGTCTTGGCCGAAGCCCGAAATACGGGCCATGATGAGCCGCGGGTTCAGGGAGTGCAGGGTTTCCCAATCGCAGCCCATTTTCTCCATGGTGCCGGGGCGGAAGTTCTCGATCAGGACATCGGCTTCTTTAACGAGTTCGCGAAGCAGGGCCTGGCCCTCGGGCTTACGCAACTCAATGGGCAGGCTCTTCTTATTCCGGTTGTACACCATGGAATAAAGGCTATTGCCGCCCAGCGCAGGCTCGTAACTGCGCACGAGTTCGCCGCTACCCGGCTTTTCAATCTTGATCACTTCCGCGCCCATGTCGCCCAGCATCATGGCGCAGTACGGGCCCGAAATGAATCGGGAAAGATCGAGAACTCGCAGCCCTTCTAAGGCTCCAGACATACTATTTACCTCTTCATTTTTTCAGGTCGACTCAACACACGCACTGCGGCGACTCAACTGGTCGGCAACAGCAGCCCGTACGGGTCGACTTCGTTACGCAGGAGCTCCAACTCTTCTGCGCTGGGTAGCGGGGTGACCGGCACGTCGTTCAACGGCCCCAGATCAAACCCGGTGCTCTCGCGCAGGTCGTCGATGGAAACGCCTGGGTGGATGGATTTCACACGCATGCGCCCGACGTCTTTGTCGAAGTCGAAAATGCATTTGGGCGTGAAGACCAGCTCAGGGCCGCCCGACTCGATGCCCAGTTCGCGGCGCCCTTCCAGGCCACCGGGGTAGCCCACGCCGGAAATAAAGTCGACTTTCTCAACGAAGCGGCGGGCGTCGTGGTTGGCCATCATGATGTACTCACGGCCAAAGAGCGTCATGTGCTCGGGCTGCAGTACTGGGCCGATGAGCCGCACCTTGGGGCTGTGGTAATCGCCGATACACACGCTGTTGATGTTGCCGTACTGGTCAACTTGGGCACCGCTGGCGAAACCGAAATCGATATCGCCGCGCTTGATGGCCCAGGGGTGGTTCGGGAATCCGCGCGACTGCGCTTCGCATTCCAGGTCGCGCAGCTCTTCGTCGAACTCGGAGTTGGGCAGGGAAGTGAGTTGGCGCAGATTGGGGTTGTGCACCCACCCGGCCAGCATGATGGTGAGGCTGGGGGCGTGCGTGAGCCGCGCCAGTTGGGCGGCGGCCAGCGGAATCGACGTGGCGAAACGCGCTGCGCCGTCGCCGGTTGTAAGGCCCGTGAAGCCCAGTTCGCCTTCCTGCAGGTCATGGGCGAGGGCCACGGTGATGATCTCGTAAAGGTTGGCTTCTCTCATAACGCAATATCCATTTTCCGAAGGCTCAGCAGGGTCTCTAGGCCGATCTTGTCGAGGTACTCGATATGGCTTTCAACGCCATACACGTACTCATCGAGGTACTGGCGGAACGTTTCCGGCGACTTGGCCGCTTCCAGATAGTGCTTCACGTGGGCATCGTCGCCCCCGTATACACCCAGCATCGACGTGGGGTGAGCGCCCCAAGGCGCTTCCACCACGGCAGTGGTGCGATACGACGGAATCTCTACCAGGTGAGGATGCTTACGTATCTTCTGTGTAGATACGATCTTCTCGACGGTGACAATCACTTTGTCGCAACTGCGTGCCAGAGTGATATCGAGGCTTTGCGGCGTGAGTCGGCGTGAAGGCACGAGCACATTGCCGTACTCGTCGCCCAAGGTGGCATGAATCACCACCACGTCGGGGTCGGCCGGCGGCACCGCCCAGGCCTTCTTGCCGGTGAGCGGGCAGTTGAAGGGCTTGATGTCGGGGTTGATGCGCAGCAGATCGTTTCCGCCCAGGAAATAGGCGGGCCAAAAGGAAAAGTTCTCCTGGCTGGCACGGAAGCGATCCATGCTCAGGATCTCGGGGTAGTCCATGATCTCGAGCTCGCCCGCTTCCACAGCGCGGCGGAAGTTGGGCGCAAGCCCGAACTTCTCGAAGCCCACGTAAGAGGTCTCGACGCGCTTCAGGCACCCTGCCCCGGTCAGGATATCGACATCATTGCCGTTCACGATGCCGACAACGGTGAGGTCTTTCTTCTTCTGGCGAATCAGCTCATACACGAAGGCCATGGGGTGTTGGTAAACCCCGAAGCCGCCGACGGCAAGGCGGTCGCCGTCTTGAACCAGCGCTGCGGCTTCCTTCAGGCTAATCAGTTTGGATTGACGTTTCTTCACATTCACATTGAGTCTCGCTTTCTGTAAGAGGGGCGCTTAGGCCGGCAGGTCGCGCCTGGAAAGTGCGTGTACGGACAAGCCTTCATCCGCCAGCGCCCGTAACAAGTGGGCCGGTTCAAACGCCGGGTCGCCCAGCTCTGCAGCCAGCTTCTCCATCTTTGCGCACAGCGTCTTGAGCCCCATCTGCTCGGCATAGAACATTGGCCCGCCTGTCGAGCGCGGCCAGCCATAGCCGTGGATCAGCGTCACGTCGATGTCATCGGCGTGGCAGGCCATGCCTTCTTCCAACAGACGGAAGCCTTCGTTAATCACGGGCAGCAGCGTGCGGTCGAGAATTTCTTCTTCCGACAGCTCGCGGCGCTGTACGCCCTGCTGTTCCGACACCTTTTCGATCAATGCGGTGATCTCGGGGTCGTCGACCGGCTTGCGGGAACCCGGCTCGTAGCGGTAGTAGCCCGCTTGCGTTTTCTGGCCATAACGGCCTAGTGCGCAGATAGCGTCGGCCACCGGGAAGACTTGCCCGCGCGACTGGCGCACGTTCTGCGCGACATCGAGACCGGCCATGTCATTCACGGCCAGGGGCCCCATGGGGAAGCCGAAGCGGGTGAGTGCGTCGTCGATCGGGCGCGGCAGCGCACCATCGAGCAACAGACGGTCGACCTGCTGCGAGCGCTTGCCGATCATGCGGTTGCCCACGAACCCGTCGCAGACGCCCACCACCACACCGATCTTCTTCATGCGACGGGTGAGGTCGAGTGCCTGGGCGAGTGTGCTGAGGCTGGTCTTTTCCCCACGAATCACTTCCACCAAACGCATGATGTGCGCGGGGCTGAAGAAATGCATGCCCACGACGTCGGCGGGGCGGCCTGACGCGGCAGCGATTTCGTTCAGGTCGAGCGTAGAGGTGTTGCTGGCCAGTACCGCACCGGGGCGAGCATGACGGCCCAGTTGCTGGAAGATGTCCTTCTTCACCGCCATGCTTTCGAAAACGGCTTCGATCACGACATCGGCGGGCGCTACAGCGGCAATATCCACCGCTGTGGTCAGTCGCTGCATGCGCGCTGTTTTCTCTTCCTCAGTCAGCGTGCCCTTGTCGATGGCACGTTGATACTGGCCGGCGACGCCTTGCACGGCCTTGCCGGCTGCAGTCTCGTCGACATCGATGAGGGTGACGTTGAGGCCGGCATCGAGCAACGACATGGCGATACCCCGCCCCATCATTCCTCCGCCCACGATGGCTACCGTGGCAGCCGGCTCGAAATCGGCTTGAGTGCTGGCCGGCAGCTTACCCACGCGCCGCTCAGCAAAGAAAACATGACGCATCGCTTGCGACTGAGCGCCTTCCTGCAGCTTGGCGAAGAGCTCGCGCTCGAGTGCCAGCCCCACTTCGAGCGGGCCGTCGACGGCAGCCCGCACGGCCTGCACGCAAGCATCGATGGCCTCTTGACCGCGATGGCGCTTCAGTAGACGCGCCGCTTCTTGATCGAAGGCTTCCCGTTCTTGTGCTGAAAGCGTAATCGGGGCGTTCGCTCGTGATGGCACGGTTTGCGAGCTCTTACCGAGCGCCACTGCGGCGGGAATCAGCTCGCCCTGCGCGATCTGGTCGATGAGCCCGAGCTCGAGTGCACGCTTAGCGGGAATCTCTTCACCTGAGCAAATCGCCTTCAGTGCCTCGACCGGGCCGATGAGACGCGGCAGGCGTTGGGTGCCCCCTACTGCCGGCAATAGACCCAGCTTGGATTCCGGCAGGGCATAGCGCGACGAGGCCGTGCCCACGCGCAGGTGGCAGCCCAGGGCCAGCTCCAACCCGCCGCCCAGCGCACGACCGGAAATGGCCGCGATCACGGGGCGGTCGCATTGCTCGATGGTTTCGATCAGGCTGGCGATTGAAGGCGGCTGTGCGGGGCGCGTGAACTCGGTGATGTCGGCGCCGGCGCTGAAGAAGCGCTCGCTGCCGGTGACCACGAGTGCGACAAGGCTGCGATCGTTTTCGAACGCCTCGAGCGCGTCTTTCAAACCTTGGCGCGCCGCCTGATTCAAAGCATTGACGGGCGCATGATTGATCGTGGCAACAAGAACGCGATCGATCGTCTGTTGAGTAACGGTGGTCATGACTACACACTCCTTCCTGTCGTGACCACGGAGGCGCAGGCGTTCAGCACCGAGAGCAGCCGCTCGTCGCGACGTCGTGACACTTCGTGCACGCTCATGCCCCCGTAATCGTAGAATCCCTTGCCCGTTTTCACACCGAGATTGCCGTTCTCGACCCGCTCGAGCAGCGTGCGCGGCGCGAGATCGACCGGTGCATCAACGAACTTGGCATTCTTGAAATTCTGGGCGCTCAGATCGAGCCCCGTGAAGTCGTAACGCTGCATGACGCCCAAGACCATCATGCGCGGCGCCAGACTGGCTTTAACCGCCTGATCGATGCCTTCGGCAGTGATGTAGCCGTTGTCGATCAAGTAAAAGGCTTCCCGGCCCAGGGCGCGCAGCAGCCGGTTGATGACGAACCCGGGCACGTAGCGGTCGAGCTTCACGGCGGTCTTGCCCAAGTCGGTAAGCAGCCGCTCGGCCGACTCAATGTGCTGCGACTCGGTGGTGGGGCCGGGCACCAGTTCCACGAGCGGCAGGATGTGCGCCGGGGCGAACCAGTGTGCGATTAGCAACCGGCTCTGTAGTTCGGTGGGTGCCAGTTCGAAGACGTCAAGCGACGAGGTATTGCTCCAGACCACCGCATCGGCGGGCGCCAGTTGGGCCAGCTGATTGAAGATGTCTGTCTTGATGGCGGGCGATTCGCTGGCCGCTTCGACTACGATGTCGGCATTGGCCAGGCTCGCTTCCAAGTCAGGCGAGAGCGCGATGCGCTGCTGCAAGGCATCAGTCTGTTCCAGAGTCAGTTGCCCGCTTTCTATAAACACCTCGGCGATCTTGCGTAGGCTTTCGCTGGCCGAGTCGAGGCGTTCCTGAGAGATGTCGTACAAGGCGACGGCATGACCGCCCGCCGCGAAGGCGTGGGCGATTCCGGTGCCCATCAGGCCTGCGCCGATAATCGTGATCTGTAGTGGGGAATTCATTTCAGCTGCCATTTCTTCAACGTCTGTCAGAGGTGGGGTCGAGCAATACGCGCAGCGATTCGCCCAACGCATTGAAGGCCAGCGCTGCGCTCAGAATCGCGAGGCCGGGCGGATAGATCTGCCACGGAGAAATCTCCATGTAGTTGTAGGCGCGGGCCAGCATCCCGCCCCAGCTGGCGGCCGGCGGCTGTACGCCCAGGCCCAGGAAGCTGAGGCTCGCTTCCGCCAGCAGTGCCGCCGCCAACAGCAGCGTGATCTGCACAATGACCGGGTGGATGATGTTCGGCAGGATATGGGTCCATAGCAGCCGAACATGGCCGGCACCGGCGCAACGGGCGGCCTCGACATACTGTTCGTTCTTCACCACCAGGGTCTGGGCGCGCACGAGGCGGGCCAAAATGGGCGAGAACACCAGGCCGATGGCAAACATGGCGTTCACCAGATTGATGCCCAGCGCCCCGGTTACACCGATGGCCAGCACAATGGCCGGGAAGGAGAGCAGCGTGTCAATAACGCGGCCCACCAGGTCGTCGAGCCGGCCGCCGATATAGCCGGCGAACAGGCCCACCGGCAGGCCGATGACCACGGCCACGCCCACGGCGAATAGGCTGCCGAATACGCTGGCCGGTGCGCCGTAGATCAGGCGGCTGAGAATATCGCGGCCCACGTCATCGGTGCCGAGCCAGTGCGCGCCACCGGGTGGTACCAGCACCTGGCTATAGTCTTGCTCGATGGGCGAGTACGGGGCCACGAAGGGGGCCAGCACCGCCAGCGCGGTCAGGCCCAGCAGATACGCCAGGCTCACGAGGGCCCGTTTGTCGGAGAGGATGCGCCGCCACAGATTGCGCCGCGGTCGTATGGCTTTGACGTTCATTGACGTAGGGTCCGGGGATCGATGATGGTGTAAAGGATGTCGATAACGAGGTTGATGACCAGAACCAGAATCACCATGGCGAGCACCACCCCCTGCACAACAGGGAAGTCTTTGGCCACCGCGCCTTGTACGACGAGGCTGCCGATGCCCGGTATGGCGAACACCGCCTCGATGACTACGGTGGCGCCCAGCAGGCGGTTCACCAGCAGGCCCATCACGGTCAACAGGGTCACACCGATGTTTTTCAGGCCGTGCAGGTAGATGATGCGGAAGGTCGACAAGCCCTTGGCGCGCAAGGTGCGCACGTACTGCGAGGCCAGCACTTCGCTCAACGCGCTGCGGGTTTGCCGCGCAATCTCGGCCGTGCCGCTGGCGGCGAGCGCCATCGACGGCAACAAGGTGTGGTACAGCGCCGAGATCGGGTCATCGGTAAAGAGCACCGCTCCCGTGGCCGGAAACCATTGCCGGTTCAGGGCAAAGCCGGTGATCAGCAACATGGCCAGCCAGAAGTTCGGAACTGCAATACCGACCGATGAGAAACCCATGATCGTGGTGTCGAGCGGCGTGCGTGCGCGGGTGGCCGCCATCACGCCGAGCGGCACACCAATCAGTACCGACAGGCTTAACGACACCGTGACGATCAAAAGCGTGTGTGGCAGCGTGCGGAGAATGGCGTCGAGCACGGGCTCGGAGGACATCATCGACACAGACAAATCGCCCATGAAGGCATTGCCCACCCAACTGGCGTACTGAACCAGGAACGGCCGGTCGAGGCCGAACTGCTGGCGTACCTGCTCAATACGCTCCGCTGTAGGATTCTCGCCGGCGTACAACAGGGCCGGATCGCCGGCCACAAGCTGCATCAGGCCAAACACCAGGAACGTCGCAAGCAGCAGGGTCGGGACGATCTGAAACACCCGGCTGCCGATGGCGCGTACTCGAACCGCGTTCATGACTGGGCTCCTTGCGATACGGCGGGGGCATCAGCGACGATCGACGAGCCGGCGTAATGGCAGGCGACCCAATGATTCGGGCCGTGCTGTTCCCAGGCCGGCGTTTCGGCGGCGCAGCGCTCGGTGGCCAATGGGCAACGCGTGCGGAAGCGGCAGCCCGACGGCGGATTTAACGGGCTGGGAATTTCACCTTCAAGGATGATGCGCTTGGTCGTGCGCATCGAGCGCGGCAAGGGCACCGGCTCGGCCGATAGCAGCGCCTGGGTGTACGGATGCATCGGGTTATTCATGAGCGTTTCGGCCGGGCCCAGCTCCATGAACTTGCCCAGATACATCACTGCAATGTTGTCGCTGATGTGCGAAACCACGCCCAGGTCGTGCGAAACAAACACATAGGTCAGGCCGAACTCTTCCTGCAGTTCAGCCAGCAGGTTGAGCACGTCGGCCTGAATCGAGACGTCGAGCGCCGCCACGGCTTCGTCGCAGACGATGGTCTGGGGCCGACAGCTGAGCGCACGAGCGATATTGGCCCGTTGCTTTTGCCCGCCCGACAGCTCATGCGGATAACGGTAGGCCAGTTCGGTGTGCAAACCCACGCGCGCCATCAGTTCCATCACACGCTCGTCGCGTTGACTGCGTGTCATGGCGCCTTCGATGTCCAGCGGCTCACGAATACTGGCGCCAACGGGCATGCGCGGATTCAGCGAGGCGTTCGGATCCTGGAAGACCATCTGATAATCGCGCCGGTGTTTGCGCATCTGCGCTGAACCCAGTTTGTAGGGGTCGCGCCCGGCGTGCTCCAGTGTTCCCGCTGTGGGCTTTTGCAAGCAGACGATCACACGCCCGAGCGTGGATTTGCCGGAGCCGGATTCGCCGATGATGCCGAACGTTTCTCGCGGCTGCACGGTGAACGACACGCCGTCAACGGCGCGCACCGGCTGGCGGCTGCCCTGCACGGGGAACAGCACCGACACGTCTTTCACTTCGATTAGAGGTTGGTTCTGCATAATTCCTCTTTCAGGAAACCGAACCGGGAAGGTTCAGCTCGTCATGCCGGTGGCAGCGCACGGCGTCTCCATTGGGTAGCGGCAACATGGGCTGCGGCATGTGGCAAGGGTCGATGGCATGCGGGCAGCGGTCGGCGAACCGGCAGCCGGTGGGCATGGTGTCGGGCGGCGGAACGCGACCGCCAATCGACGGCAGCGGCTCGCCTTTACGGCCAAAGCGTGGCAACGAGCGCAACAGGCCCGAGGTATAGGGGTGGCGCGGGCGATGCAGCACCGAATCGATCATGGCGTCTTCGACGACCTGGCCGGCGTACATCGTGAGCATGCGTGAACAGACCTCCGACACCGCGCCCAAGTCGTGCGAAATGAACAGAATCGCCGTATTGGTTTCTTCGCTCAGCTTGCCCATCAGATCCAAAATCTGAGCCTGAATCGTCACATCGAGCGCCGTCGTGGGTTCGTCGGCGATCAGCAGGCGCGGCTCACAGGCCAGGGCCACCGCCAGCATCGCACGCTGGCGCATACCGCCGGAAAGCTGGTGTGGGTATTCGTCGAGCCGCTTGCGTGCGGCCGGAATCCCCACCTTGTCGAGCATCTCGACGGCGCGTTCGCGCGCCGCCTGGCGGCTGATGTTGAAGTGCTGGCGAACGCCTTCGGTAATTTGTTGGCCCACCGTGAACACAGGGTCGAGTGCGCTCATGGGCTCTTGGAAAACCATGCCGATCTGCCGGCCGCGCAGCTTGCGCAGCTCGCGCTCCGGCAAGCCCACCAGGTTGCGCCCCTCGAGCAGGATTTCGCCCGTAAGCACGGCATGGCGCGGCGGCAGAAGGCCCAGCATAGCCAGGCCGGTGACCGTCTTGCCGCTGCCGCTCTCGCCCACTACAGCCAGACGCTCGCCCTGAGAAATCGAGAACGAGAGGTCGGGCACGATATTCAGCAGGCCTGGGCCTGCACGGAACGAGATACTCAGGTTTTTCACTTCCACCAATACGGGGGGAGCGTTCTGTGCCTGTTGTCTCCGGTTCTCGCTCGTCTGCTTTTCTGTATCCGGCATAGATTCGTTAGGGCCGAGGCCCCATTCCTGCGTTGGTCGCCGAGAATCGAAATAAAATCGTTTCGATTCTCTAACGAAATTCCGTTTTTGGGTCTAGGCCACGGCCGTCCCGGGGTAAAGGCTCAAGAATTGCGTGGTAGGCGTCCCATTGAGCACGGCATCGTGGCTCATTAGGGCCTGCAGCATACCCAGATTGGTTTCCACCCCGCTGACCTGGAAAGCCGCCAGCGCATCGCGCATGCGAGCCGCAGCCAGTTCACGCGTTTCGCCCCACGTAATCACCTTCGCAATGAGCGGGTCGTACAGATGCGTGACTTTCATGCCCTGGGCATAGCCCGTATCGACCCGCACGCCTGCGCCTTCCACTGGCGGTGCGAAGGTTTCCAGCACGCCCGTGGACGGCAGGAAATGCTTGGCCGGACGTTCGGCGTACACGCGGCATTCGAATGCGTGACCATGCTGGTTCAGCGCCGACTGTTCGATCGGTGCCAATGTGCCCGCTGCCAGCTTGATCTGCATGGCAACGAGATCAGCGCCGGTGATCATTTCGGTGATGGGGTGCTCGACCTGAATGCGCGTGTTCATTTCCAGGAAATAGAACTCGCCCGTATCGGTGTCGTAGAGGAACTCCACCGTGCCGGCGCCCCGGTACTTCTGGCCGCAAGCCAATGCCAGCGCGGCCGCACGCATTTTTTCGAGCGTGGCTTCTGGCAGATTGGGGGCCGGTGCCTCTTCCACCACCTTCTGATAGCGCCGCTGAATGGAACAATCGCGCTCGTACAGGTGCACGGCCTGGCCATCGCCGAAGCCAAAAACCTGCACCTCGATATGGCGGGGCTGCGCCACCAGACGCTCAAGGTAAATGGCGCTATCGCTGAAGTGCTTGCCGGCCAAGTCACGGGTGGCCCGTACGGCCGCTGCCAGATCTTCGGGCTTCGCCACGGCGCGCATGCCAATACCGCCACCGCCGCCCGACGCCTTCACCAACAGGGGGAAGCCCACTGAGGAGGCCGCCTCGGCAAGCGCTGCGTCGTCGGCAGACAGAATGGCGCTGCCGGGCACGACGGGCACACCCAGCTCAACGGCCAGTTGCCGTGCCTGGTGCTTGCTGCCCATGGCAACGATGCACTCGGGCGTAGGGCCGATCCAGGCCATGCCGGCTTGCTCGACCGCCGTCGCAAATTCTGCGTTCTCAGCCAGGAAGCCGTAGCCGGGGTGAACCGCGTCGCACTGCGCCTTGCCGGCGATCTCGAGAAGCGCAGCCTGATTCAGGTAGCTTTCGGTTGCGAGTGCGCCGCCCAGCGGGTACGCCTCGTCGGCCTGCTTCAGATACGGCGCCTGTGCGTCGGGCTCTGAGTACACGGCCACGCTCGCGACACCGCACTGCCGACAGGCCTCGATGATGCGGGCGGCGATTTCACCGCGGTTGGCAACAAGAACCTTGCGGATCATGACGCAGCCAGCTCAACCAATAGTTGGCCTTCCTCGACCGTGTCGCCCTCGGCCACGTGTATGGCGCTGACGCGGCCGGCGGCCTCCGCCTGCACGGGGATCTCCATCTTCATGGATTCCACCATCATCACCACGTCGTCTGCGCCCACTTCGTCACCAACGGCCACTTCGACACGCAGCACCCGCGCATTCACTTCGGACTCAATTCTGGTTGTCGACACTGTCTTTCCTTCATTCGTTGACCCGCCCCGAAAACGAGGTGAGCTTGACAATAAAATCGATTTTATTCTAAGATGTTTTCAACGTCGAGTCAATGCAGGTTCCGCTTTGCGACTCGCCTGCACATGCTTACCTTCTGAATCGGGAGTCATCTTGAACGCAGTAATTCTTTCCACGGCCCGTACCCCCATCGCCAAGGCCTATCGCGGCGCGTTCAACGACACGCACGGCGCCACGCTGGGTGCCCACGTCATCAGCCATGCTGTACAACGTGCCGGGGTGCAGCCCACCCAGGTCGAAGACGTCATCATGGGTAGCGCGCTGCCCGAAGGCGCCACCGGCGGCAACATTGCACGCCATTCTTTGCTCCGCGCGGGGTTTGACCCTTCCGTGCCCGGCGTTACGGTAAACCGGGCCTGCGGTTCCAGCCTTCAGGCCATCGCCTTCGCAGCGCAGCGCGTACGCTCGGGTGAGGCCGACCTGCTGGTCGCCGGCGGCGTTGAGTCGGTGAGCCTGGTGCAGGATCATCGCAACGTGCATCGCTTTCGCGAGCCCTGGATCGAGGAAAACCGCCCCGACCTTTACTGGTCGATGATTCAAACCGCCGATTACGTGGGCGAAAAGTACAGTGTGTCGCGCGAAGAGCAAGACCGCTTCGCACTGGAAAGCCAGCAGCGTGCGGTGGCGGCTCAGGCGGCCGGGCGGCTCGATCAAGAGATCGTTCCGCTCACCACCGTGAAAGTGCTGCGCGACAAGGCGGGCAACGAGCTGGGCCGCGAAGAAGTGACGCTGCAGGCCGATGAAGGCGCCCGCCCCAACACCACTCTCGAATCATTGGCCGGCCTGAAACCGGTGGGCGGCGCCAACGGCACCGTAACCGCTGGAAATGCCTCGCAGCTTTCCGATGGCGCATCGGCGTGCGTGGTGGCCAGCGAACGATTCGCTGAGCAGCACGGCATCACGCCTCTGGGTCGTTACATCGGTTTCGAAGTGGCCGGTTGCGAACCCAATGAGATGGGCATCGGCCCCATCTTTGCCATTCCACGCCTGTTGAAGAAGCACGGTCTCACCGTCGACGATATCGACCTGTGGGAACTGAACGAAGCCTTCGCCGTACAAGCCGTTTATTGCCGCGACTTCCTGGGCATTCCCAGCGAGCGCCTGAACGTGAACGGCGGCGCGATCGCCATCGGCCACCCCTACGGCATGACCGGATCACGCCTCGTGGGCCACGCCTTGCTGGAAGGCCGCCGTCGCAACGCCCGCTATGTCGTGGCCACGATGTGCATCAGCGGCGGGCAAGGTGCTGCAGGGCTGTTCGAGGTGATTCATGAATAAGCTTACGCCCCAGGAAGAGCTGCACGTCCGGCGGGCTCAGGCGCTGCAAATGGGTGGCGAGAAGAAACTCGCCGCCCGCCGCGAGCGTGGCGCGCTGAATGCGCGCGAGCGTATCAATACCTTGCTCGACAAAGGTTCTTTCCTGGAAGTGGGCCTGCTGAACCATTCCGACATGCCCGGCATGGAAGAACGCACGCCTTCCGACGGGCGGGTGTGCGGGTATGGCACGATCGACGGTCGCCCCGTGGTGGTGAAGGCCGATGACCAGACCGTGCTTGCCGGTTCCGGCGCGCGTGTGGCCAGCCGCAAATCCCATGAAGTGGCCATGATGGCGCTGGAGAAGGGCTACCCCTTCATCAGCATGGGCGAAGCGGGCGGCGCACGTATTCCTGATATTCAGGGGTCGGATGGCCTGAGCTCGTCGGGCCTGAAGCTCGACATGGCGCTGCGCGATCGCCGCGTGCCCTCGGTGGCCACCGTGATGGGCGAATCGTTCGGCTCGCCGGTCTGGTATGCCGCCTTCGCCGATTTTGCCATTCAAACCAAAGACAGCTGCATGGCCGTGGTGAGCCCGCTGGTGCTCGAAGTAGCCACCGGCGAGAAGGTTACGAACGAAGAGCTGGGTTCCTGGAAGGTTCACGCCCGCCAGACCGGGTTGATCGACCGCGTGGCCGAGAACGAAGAAGAAGCGCTGGCGTTGGTGCGCGAGTACCTGTCGTACATGCCGTCGAACTGCGACGAGCTGCCGCCCGTGCTGCCCTACGATGACGAGGCTCAGGAGCGCCAACAGAACCTGACGAGCATCTTGCCCGAGTCGGCGCGCACGGCGTACGACATGCGCAAGCTGCTGCGCACGCTGGTCGACCACGAAACGCTATTCGAGCTCAAGCCCGAGTACGACAAGAGTGTGATCACCTGCCTGGCACGCATCGACGGCCAGGTCGTCGGCATTATCGCGAACAACCCCATGTTCAATGCCGGCGCCATGGGCCCCAAGGGCTGCGCCAAGTGCACCAAGTTCATTACGACCTGCGACTCCTTCCACATTCCGCTGATCTTCCTGCATGACACCCCGGGATTCTTTGTGGGGAAGAACGCCGAGCACGCGGGCGTGGCGGGCCAGATCATCAACTTCTTTGAAGCCGTGGCACACGCCACCGTGCCGAAGATCGCACTGGTGATTCGCAAGTCGTACGGCATGGCCTACTACAACATGGGCGGCGGCCCCATGAACATGGATTTCCAGTACGCCTGGCCCAGCGCCGACATCAGCTTCATGGCCCCCGAGCTGGCCGCTGAAGTCACATTCGGCCGCAAGCTGAGCGCCGCAGAAGATCGCGACGCCGCGAAAAAAGAAATCGTTTCGGAAATGCGCAGCCAAAGCTCGCCGTGGCGAGCAGCCGGCCTGCATTACCTCGATGACGTGATCGACCCCGTCGAGACTCGCGAGGTGCTCAAGCGCAGCCTGCGCATTGCGCGCGGCAAACGCGGCGGCAAATCGGAACGCAAGTTGGCCGCCTGGCCCACCACTTTCTAGTACGTAGGTTTTACCCATTCAGCACACAAAGGAAGGGAGACATAGATGACATTGCTATTCAAACGCCAGACGGGCGCTTTTGCCCAGGCACTGAAGCGGCGTGCAGGCCGCCTGGCCGGGGTTGCCGCACTGGCCCTCGCCACCACCCTGGTGTTGCCGGCAGCACCGGCCCATGCCGCGGAATCCGAACTTCGCGTCGCGTCGTTCCGCCACCCCACCACGCTTGACCCGCTCACTGGCAGCTCGGGTTACGACCATGCGTTCCTGTACCCCGTGTACGACACCCTGATCGGCATGGACCCGGCAACGCTGGAACTTAAGCCGGCACTCGCCGAGAAGTGGACGTTTACCGACCCGAAAACGCTGGTGCTCGACCTGCGTGAAGGCGTGAAGTTCCACGACGGCACGCCGTTCGACGCCGAAGCCGCTCTGTACAACCTTGAGCGCGCACGCGCCGGCGAACGCTCGAACGTCAAGTCGACCATGAAGGCCGTTGAGCGCATTGAAGTGACCGGGCCGATGCAAGTGACTCTGCATCTGAATACGCCTGACATTTCGCTGCCCGGCGTACTGACCGACCGCGCCGGCATGATGGTTTCGCCGAAGGCGGCCGAGAGCGGCGACGAGCTCGACCGCAACCCTGTGGGCACCGGCCCGTGGAAGTTTGGCTCGTGGACAAGCAACGACACACTGGTTTTTCAGCGTAACGCCGCCTACTGGCAAGACGGTGTGGCAAACGTCGACGCTCTGAACTTCGTGTATGTGGCTGACGTGAACACCGGCCTGCGCTCTGTCGTAGCCGGCCAGAACCACTTCGTTTACGGGCTCTCGCCCCAGCAGAGGTCGGTGGTCGACCGCGCCAACAACGTGGTGGCCGTGAGCGCCCCCACGCTGCAAGTGAACCAGTTCTTCGTGAACTACGGTAAGAAGCCGCTCAGCGACGCCCGTGTGCGTGAAGCCGTGAATCTGGCGATCAACCGCGACCAGTTCACTAAGGTCACCACCCTGGGCCTGGGCAAGCCGGCTTCCAGCCTGTTCCCGGAAGAGTACTGGGCACACGACCCCAGCATTCAGTACGAGCACAACGTGGCTCGTGCCAAAGAACTGCTGGCTGAAGCCGGGTACCCCGACGGCGTGACGCTATCGGCTGTTGGCCTACCAGATCAGGCCTGGCAGCAACGCCAGGAAGTGCTGATCAGCATGCTGGCGCAGGCTGGCATCAACCTGGATGTGGTGCGCCTGGCCCCGGCCGCCGCGCTGTCTCGCTTCTTCCGTGAAAACAACGACGACGTGTTCATCTCGCTTTGGACCGGTCGTGCCGACCCGTCGACCACCTTCGACGGCCTGTTCGCCCTTGAAGCGTTCTTTAACGCCGGCCACGTTGACGTGACCGATGGAGAGCTGATCAAAGCCATGGAAGAAGCCCGCAGTATCGTGGACCGTGAGGAACGCGTGGTGGCGTTGAAGAAAGTGCAGCAGATCTTGCACGACAACGACCTGTTCACCCCGCTGAACTTCGAAACGCAGCTGAATGCTCACACCGACAAGCTGGAAGGCTTCGTGCCGAATCTGCTTGGCAAGCCGCGGTTTGATGGCGTGGCTTTCAAGGAGTAGGTTAGCAGTTACCGACGCCCGTGTTTTGAGGGGCGGGTGAACCGCCCCGGGGTTCGTGGAGGGCTGGAAGCTCAATTGGACAGTGCGCGTCGGGTGCGTGAGATCCCTGGCGTGGGGTTACTGGGCTCTACCGCGCTCGCGGCGGTGCTGGGCACCGATGCCAAGGGGTATCGCAACGCGCGCGAGTTTGCCGCGAGCCTGGGGCTCGTGCCTTGCCACCGAGGGACCGGTGGCAAGGTAGCCGTGGGTCACTTGAGCGAACGCGGCGATCCGTACCTACGCAACCCGCTCATGCACGGCGCGCGCGGTGCTCTTTCACGCGAAGCACCGCAGTGCGCGGCTGGAACAAATCCTGGCTCAACGGCCCTTTAATGTGGTGGCGCTGGCCAACAAGATGGCACGTATCGCCTGGGCACTGATCGCCCACGGTCGGAGTTTAGCGGTAGTAGTAACCGTCTTGTTTTAGCAAGGAGGCTGCAACCGTTCTCGCCATGTCAATCACAGCACAAATTCGAGTTGACACACAGGGTGGCGTCCATATAAGGCTGATTGGTTTAAGTTAGACCTCGATAGCGACCTTTTAGTCTGTTGCCGATCATAATTGTCTTCAGCTTCCGCCAGTGCAATAAACCGGATGGGCGCCAGCAGGAGGTGATGGTTGAACCACGATACCCATTCCAGCGTGACTAGGTCCACTGATGCCTTGGTATTCCAGGGGCCACGGCGATGAATCACGTCGGCCTTGTACATCCCATTGATGGTTTCCGAAAAAAAGCATTGGCGTAGCTGTCACCACGTCACCCACAGAGGGCTCAATGCCGGTAAACTACTTCAATTGAAACTCTCGACGACTATGATTACGACTGTAATACGTCCTATTCCACAACACGTGCTCTGCATTCACCAAAGCCGATGCTATACAAATCATCGCGTGCACAATACGCGGTGAAAATCACCTCATCACCATCCTCTAAAAATGTGCGCTGTTCCCCCGACGAAAGTGTGATCGGTGTGCTTCCACCCTTCGTCAGTTCCAGTAGACTGCCATTACCCGAATCGTCAGGCGTCGAAATTGTTCCTGTTGCCATCAGATCGCCAGATCTCAGATTGCACCCCCCTACAGTATGCTGTGTCAGCATTTGAGCTGGAGTCCAATAAAGGTGTTGCGCATGTGAGTTTGAGATCGTGCACGCTTCAAGATTTTGCGTTCGCATCAACGCTGTCGACACATGCACATCAAGATGAATATCCAGTCCGCCGTGCGCCTGGTCCTGACTGCTCTTCAAATAATCAAGCAAAGGAGGATCGTCTTTCGCACGTTGCATGGCAGAACGACGAAAAGGTGCTAGCGCATCAGCCGTGATCACCCACGGAGATAAGGTTGAAGCGAAGTTCTTTCCTTGAAAAGGTCCAAGTGGCCGATACTCCCAGGCCTGAATATCACGTGCAGACCAGTCATTGAAAAGACTGTATCCTGCAATATGATTTTCAGCCTGTTCGAGAGACACTGAAGTGCCCTGCGATGTACCAGGACCCACCCAGACACCCAGCTCCAGCTCGAAGTCCATACGCTCACTGAGCTGCAACTCAGGGCCATTCTCGCGTTCAACCTGCCCACGTGGGCGACAGACCGGCTGCCCTGAAGGTACAATTGACGAGCTGCGTCCGTGATAGGCGATTGGCAGGTGCTTATAGTTGGGCAGTAATGGATTGTCAGGACGAAACAACGAGCCTGCTTTGACGGCATGATGAATCCCACAGTAGAAATCGGTGTAATCACCGATATCTGCCGGCAGCCTCATTAGACTGTCGTTCCTTTCTCTTAGTATCTGCAGCTGATGTCGTTGTGCCGGGCTTTCCTGCTTCAGCAATTCGAATAAAGCGTGACGCACTTGCAACCGCGCTGGAGCATCCAGTTGCATCCAGCCATTCAGACGCGATGATCGCAATGCGGTCTGCGCCGCGTGATCCAGAGCACTCAGGTAGCCAAGATCAAGAGCTGCCTGTACGTCCAGCACATAATCGCCGATTGCAACGACAATCCGGCCGCCCCCTTCATCAAGAACTCCCATAGGCAAGTTCTGCAGCGGAAATGTTTTGTGACCTGTCGCGTCGGGAACCCAGCTGCGACAGTCCGGTTCGTGTGTGTGATCAATTCTCATGATGGTTTCCTTGATTATTGAGCGGTTGTGCCGCCATCCATGGCCCAGGCCACGCCCCGTACTTCAGAGGTAGCGGGTAAACACAGAAAAAGCGCAAGCTCAGCGATCTGTTCTTTAGTAACGAATCTCCCTGATGGCTGGCGCAAGCCAATAAGACGTTGGGTCGCAGCATCGTTGTCGAGCCCTTCACGCTGGGCAAGAACATCAATTTGTTTCTGTACAAGTGGTGTGTGAACCCAGCCCGGGCAAATCGCATTGCAGGTGATGGCGGTTGAAGCGAGCTCTAGAGCGACTGATTTAGTCAGCCCAACCAAACCGTGTTTTGTAGCGTTATATCCAACTTTGCCACCTCTTCCGCGCAGGCCGCTGATAGACGCTATATTGATGATGCGTCCCCAATCGCGCTCTTGCATGGCAGGTAACGCCATTCGAATGGTGTGAAAACTGGCTGATAAGTTGATAGCCATCATGTCATTCCAGACTTCGGGCGGAAAATCGGTTATCGGACTGACATGTTGAATGCCTGCATTGTTGACGAGGACGTCTAATGCCCCATAGCGTTGGTTCAGTTCAGCCACCATCTGCTCGATCTGAGCATAATCACGCAGATCGCAGTCGGCAAAGTGGGGACGGCTTCCGTAGCTTCTTTCAAATGTGTCACATAAATCTGTAGCCTGCTCCTCACTGGCAAGTCCATGCAATACCAGACGAGCTCCGGCTTGCGCCAATCGGTTTGCTATGACTAACCCGATGCCGCTGGTTGATCCTGTTACCAACGCGACTCGACCATTCAATTCATTCATCTGTTTCCCCCAAATTGATACCCACTAGAACATCACAACTAGGTATGAGGTGGACTGGTAGCGAGTAGCAAAGTAATCTCGGAAAACAGTTTAGCCACAACAATTAATTAAATCCAATACATAATTGTTCCTTCATTTATACTTAGTTTATATAAATAATAAGGTAACTCGCACTCGGATGCGCTTACAAAACAAGGACGCTCCCTCACTATGGAACTCAGATATCTGCGTAGCTTTATTGTCGTAGCTCAGGAAAAGAGCTTTACTCGCGCTGCCCGCAAACTCAATATTGCTCAGCCACCACTCAGCCACAGGATCCGCGAACTGGAGGGCAAACTGAACGTCAAACTATTTGAGCGCAGCACACGCAGCGTGGCATTGACCGAAGCGGGGGAAGTTTTTTTGACGCATATTAAGCCTGCTTTAGACGCCATCGATTACGCCACACAAGCATGCCAGCGTGCACAACAGGGTGAAATCGGTCGTTTAAGATTGGGATACACTGGCCGTGCAAGCCAAGCACACCTTCCAGGTCTGCTTAGCCGTTTTCGTCAATCACACCCGGATATCAGTCTGGATATCCAAGGGCCATGGCCGACTGGCAAGCTACGTTTTGAGTTGCTTGAAAAAAAGCTTGACGCCGCCCTGTGCTTTTTACCCCTTGCGGGGACGGGTATTATGACGCGACAACTCTCTGAAAATGAATTCGCCGTCGCCTTGCCAAGCTCGCACCGCTACGCGCGATCCGAACAATTATCTTTGCAGCAATTAAAGGATGAGTCTTTTGTGGCGTACCCGTCAGGCCGAGGCTTTTATTTGCGACAAGCTATGGATGAAGCCTGCGCGGAGGCGGGCTTTGTCCCGCACGTCATTCGTGAATCTGAAGCCTCGCAAACACTATTGTGTCTTGTCTCTGCGGGCGTTGGTATTACTATCGTCCCGTACGAAATCAAAGCACTGGCTGTTGAAGGAGTTGTTTTCAAACCATTACCGAACAGCAGTCGACGTCTGCAGCATGGGTTGGCATGGCTGCAGAGCAATAACAATCCAGTATTGCAGCATCTTCTGGATGCGGCCGAATCACTTCTGAAATAATCATCCAAAGATACCGCAATAAATAACACATTGCATGATGAGGACGCGGAAGTTCTGGTTGTTGGGTCACGGGCCCACTGACGTGTAACGATCGTTTATTTTCACTAAAAGGAGATAATTAGTATGACCCGCACATCGTTAAATCTTGGGAAAAATTGGGAGCAAAAGGTCCCGTTCTCACTGGGAGTTGTCGTTTCAGGTAAATTTCTTTTCACTGCCGGAATCACAGCCCGGGATAACGACGGAAACGTCGTTGGTGTAAATAGCATGAGGGAACAGGTTGCGCAATGCTTTGCTAACTTGTCTGAAGTGCTGGATGCTGCGGGTGCAAGCTGGGCGAACGTCGTGAAGTACACAATCTATACGACGGATATTCAGGATTACAACGAACACACCAAAGATATACGCACACCGTTTTTCGTGGATGGGCCTGCTGCAACCCTGATCGAGGTGCGTAAGCTGATTGACCCCAAAATGCTAGTGGAAATCGAGGCCATCGTGCATATTGACTGACCGAGGTTCCTTGTGTTTAAGTTTCGTCGTCCCCGGGCGTTGACGGTTGGGTACGACGGGACTCTTCGGCAGAAAGTAAACGCAAGGCAGCAACCAGCGAAAGCAGGTTGGGGTCCCGTTCCCGGGATCGCATAAAGCAGGCGCCAACGGTCTGGGGAATGTTGAATTTCTCAGCCACCGGAACAAACGATACGTTGTTTTTGAACATTTCCCGTATCCGGCCATGAACCAGGGCACAGGCCACACCGTTGGCAACCAGATTCATCAGCGTGAAAATGTCTTCGACTTCCATGACGACTTGAGGTTGAAACTCAATAAAGTCGGCTCTGAGGCGCGCGGTTGTAAACGGACCTTCGGTCAGTGTCGCGATTTTTTCTTCAAAGCAAACCCCAAGATCAATTTCGGACATTGATTCGTAGGGCGATCCCCGTGTCACTGCAAAGTAGACGGAATCTACAAAAATGGGCAAAGACACCATGTCCGAGCCTATTTTATCTACTTCGGCAAATACAACATCCAGTTTGCCGGTACGCAGGTCGGGAAGCAATTCGTTTTTTGCGCGTCCCAGTTTCAGTTCACAACGCAAGTCTGGCCGACGTTCGGCCATGGTTATAATGACCTTTGGCATCCAGGAATGCGTCAGTGAATAAAGCGAACCAATTTTAAGTTCGTCGGATGCATAGCCGGCGACTCCCCGCGCTGAGTTGACTCCCGCTTCCATCCGATCAAGCACTTCTTCGGCAGCTTCAGCCAAAACATGTGCCGCTTCACTTGGGATCAGGTTTCGGCCAACGCGCCGGAAAAGGGCCACACGCAAGCTTGTTTCCAGGGAACGGATCGCCCGGTGCACACTGATAGGATTGCTGTCCATCAGTTCGGCGGCTTCGGCCATACTGGTTGTTTTCATGTAGGCCAGGAATAACTCCAGCCTTTTGAACGACAGTTCTTCGTTAATCCTAAAGCTCATGCGTGCTCCGTAAATTGAAACAGCCGGGCTGTTATGCGTCTATCGACTCACGGGGCAGAATAACAAGTTTTCCGGTGACACGTCGCTCGATCACGTCTCGTAGCGCAAGAGGAACCTCGTCCAGCCGGTATGTTTTGGTCACAGGCGGCTGCACATGCCCATCGTTATAGTATTGAATTAATTCGTCCAGATGGCGCTGCGCCTGCGTTTTGTCTTTTCGTAGGAAAGCGCCCCAGAATACGCCGACAATCGATGCGCTTTTCAGCAACGGAAGGTTAAGGGGTAGTCGGGGTACATCACCCGCAGCAAAGCCGACAACCAGGTGACGGCCACCATATGCGATAGAACGGAAAGCCGTTTCGGAAAAACTCCCGCCTACCGGATCGAATATGACGTCAATCCCTTTTCCGTCGGTCAGCGATTTGATTTTTTCCCGTAGATCGTCTTGTTCATAATTGATGACATGGTCGGCTCCGTGTTGTAGACACAGCTCCAGTTTCTCCGCGGTCGAGGCAGCGGCAATGACTTGCGCACCCATGGCTTTGCCGAGCTCAATTGCAGCAATGCCAGTGCCGCCTGCTGCACCCAGCACTAATAAGGTTTCACCTTTTGCCAGTGCGGCCCGTTCTTTAAGCGCATACAGTACGGTGCCGTAGGCGAGCACATACGCAGAGGCAGTCGTAAAGTCCATGGCGTCAGGGATGTGAACGATACGTTCTTCGACCACCACGGCTTCTGTTGCGAAGCCGCCCCATGTAAACGTGCCGATCACGCGGTCGCCGACCTGGCAAGCCGTTACATCGGAGCCGATTTCTTTTACGATACCCGCAACCTCGCCACCCGGGGAAAAGGGCCGGTCGGGCTTGAACTGATATTTGTTCTGAATGATGAGCGTGTCGGGAAAGTTGACCCCGGCGGCGTGCACATCCATTAATACTTCACCTGGACCAGGTTTTGGTCCTACAACGTCTTCTACAACCAGGGTCTCGGGCGGACCCCATTCTTTACAAAGAATCGCTTTCATCAATTACCTCCTAAGGCAGGACGTGTTGTGGCACGCCTGGTCCCGCCTGATTATGCGGCACACGGTACGGGCTTGCGTTGAGTCGCAACACGAATGACGGCATCGACAGCAACGACCTTGTCGGGATACACGCGCAAAGGGTTTATTTCGATGACGTCAAGGTCGCCCTGCAGTGCATGTGCCAGATCAGCAAGCTTTAATATGCTGTCTGTGATTTTTCTAACATTCACCTGTGGTGAGCCTCTGAAACCGTCAAGCAATGGCCATGCACGCAGTGATTTCAGCAGTGCGGTGGCATCAGATTGCGTCAGGGGCAACGGTGCTTGCGCTACGTCGTTTAGTAATTCGACCCAGACGCCTCCAAATGCCACGCTTAAAACGGGCCCGAAGGTTGGGTCTTTTGTGACGCTTAACAGAAGCTCAATGCCTGCTTCAACCTGTTCCTGAACAAGCACACCCTCGATTCGTGCATCGGGAGCAGCGCGACGAACATTTGATGTAATCCGGTCAAAGGTACTGATAACCTCGGACGAGCTATTGAGGTTCAACGCCACGGCACCCAGTTCAGTCTTGTGGGCGATATCAGCGCTTAATACTTTCATTACCACCGGATAACCGATTTCTGCAGCAATACGCGCGGCCTGTTCAGAATTATGTACAACGTGCTCGGCAACCACTGGAATGCCGTACTGCGCAAGCAGCTGTTTGGCGTGATGTTCGTTCAGTTGTGTGCCGCTTTCAGCATTGCGCGGTTCAAGCGTGGTGTCTATCGTTAGGCGCTGAACATCGGCTATGTCGTCCTGCAGGGGTCGACCCGCATATTTTTGAAGGTTCTCGTGCCAGGTGGCAAGACTGGATAAGGCCGCAACCGCACGGGTCAGGTTATCGAATACAGGAACGCCAACGCGTTCTAGCTCATCTTGCCGCGTGGGATCGCCTGTTGCAATGACAGCGATCAGCTTCGACTGGGCGTTCGCAACCTGGCTAATCGCATCGGTCATGCGGTCTATCAGAAAGCCGGGGGCATAAACCACCGCGAAATCCACATCATTGTCATCCAGTATGTACGTCAGGGCGTCGGCCACGAAACTGTGGCGGTTCATGATGTTGCCGGTCAAATCGACGGGGTTGGCAACCATGCCGTACTGGGGGATTTCTGTTCGAAGCTGGCTCTGGATTTCATTGTTCAGCGTTGGCACCTGGACACCGGCCTTGATGAACTGATCGGACAGCAGGGCTCCCATTGCGCCAGATATGGAAAGGATCGCGACACGACGGCCGCTGTCTTTCTTGCGGAAACGAGCCATATAGCCCATGTCGGCAAGATGCTCTATGTCGTTGGCGGGCACAACACACAGACGTTCAAAAACGGCCTGGTATACGCCTTTTTGTCCGGTGATTGCCGCGGTATGAGAGGCCGCAGCGCTGGCGCCTTTTTCGGTGTCGCCTACTTTAAGGACGGACATTAATTGGCCACGATCACGCATTGTTGCGGCAACCTGGCAAAAATTGTCGCCGTCACGCACGCCTTCTACATAGCCAAGAATGGCCTGGGTGCCGGGTCGGCCTGCCAGGTATTCCATGTACTGCGAAAACTCGACACAGGCTTCATTACCGGTATTGATGACCACACTGAACTGGACGCCCTTGCTGCGACCTGCAGCGTACACGGCAGAACTGACGCTGCCACTTTGTGTAATCAACGCGACATCGCGCGGGCCAACAGGGGGTTCAACCGTACGATAGACGGACGTAAAGGTACTGTATGCGTGGATATCCAGATTGGCAAAGCCCATGCAGTTAGGTCCGGCCACCAGAATGCCGCTTTCCTGCGCATGTCGTTTCAGTTCTTCTTGAAGCGCCTGGCCTTCGGCATCGCCTTGCTCGGCATACCCGGCTGCAAAGATGACCGCAGCACGGATCCCTTTTGCGCTGGCATCTTTTAATGCAGTCACGACTTCGGATGCGGCCACAGCGATGATCAGCAGATCAACCGAACCGGGTAGCGACGCAATGTCCGGGTAGCATGTCAGTCCCCCGATTTCAGGGTACTTAGGGTTGATCGGATAAATTTCCCCTTTAAAGCCATGTTTTTGCAACAGGACAATGGGGACGCCTCCCAGGCGCTGCGGGTTTGCCGAGGCACCCAGAATTGCAATAGAGGCAGGATCGACTAGAGGCTGAAGGCTGTGAGTCATAAAGGCGGAAAATTCAATGTGTTAGATAGGCTTGGGATCAAAAATATGTTCGGGCATGCTGTTTACGACTTTCCACAACTCTTCATCCCGTGCCTCCTGGAGTTCGCCAGGAGTCCGGTTGCCATAGTCATAAAAACCCCGGCCTTCTGCAATTCCTACCGCACCTTGCTCGACACGTTCGGTCAGCAAACGGGGTGCGCGGTCAACAGGGGCATCAACCATCGCAGGGTCCTGAAGATTGCGTAGGCTCAAGCCTAATCCGGTGTAGTCATAACGCTGCATGACACCTAGAATTTGCATGCGTGGCGCCAGGCTTGCACGTACGGCTACATCTAGGGCCTCGACAGAAATGACCCCCGATTCAATCAGGTAGAACGCTTCCCGGCCTAAGGCGCGCAGCAAACGGTTGATAACAAAACCGGGCGCAAAACTGTCAAGCAGCACGGGAGTTTTGCCCAGTGACTTCAGTATCGATGCCGTTTCATCACGCACTGGCGAATTGCTGTCCTCGGGGCCAAGTACTTCGACTAAAGGCAGGATGTGTGGCGGTGCAAACCAGTGAGCTACCACCAGACGGTCCAGAACGTCGGGCTCAACAAGCTTGAACACGTTCAATGTTGATGTGTTGCTCCAGATGACGGTGCGTGGCCCGCAGGCTTCGAAAACTTCAGCGAATACGGTTCTCTTGATGTTTTCGTTTTCGGTGACGGCCTCGATGACAAGCGTTGCATCAGCGTAGGCATTCGGGGTCATTGGGCTGGCCGATACGCGGCTTAGTGCGTCAGCGGCCTGCTCGCGTGTACACAAACCCAGGTTTGCGCGTAGCTCGAGGCTTTCTTTTAGCGACGCCATGCCTTTTTGGAGCATGGCGTCTTGTACATCACAAAGCGTCACACGATAACCATGCATCGCAAAAGTGTGAGCAATGCCGGGCCCCATGACGCCTGCACCAATGACTACGATGTGCGCGTCAGGACCGAAGTTCTGGCCCGACAGCGTCAAACGCGAGGAAGAGGAACTGGAAGTATCAGCAAGCACAATGAAAACCCGACAAGTGAATTACCGGATAAAGCGTGAAGCGAGCTTCGCTTAGTCGAGCATCGCGATGGCTTCGACTTCAAGCAGAAGTTCGGGGCGCGCCAAAGACTGAACGCCAACCATGGTGCTTGCGGGGCGGCCTTCATCGGCTAAAAACGAGGCACGGGCATCCCGTATGATCATCGCTTTATCCAGATTCAGGTCACAGACAAACAGCGTGGTCTTGATGACGTCATCCCAAGTGGCACCACATGCCTTAAGGGCGTTTTCGATATTGGTATAGACCTGCGTTGTCTGGGCTGAAAGATCGCCCTCTCCGACAACCGTACCGCTGGTGTCATAGGCGACTTGTCCAGAAATATAGACCGTCTTCGCGCGGGACGATACCGCAACGTGCGAGAAGCCTCCGGGAGCGGGCAGCGTGTCAGGGTTATAAGTCTGCTTCATGTTTATTTCCGTGATTGGGATAATGGACGATCATTCAGTAGCTATAGAGTGTTGGCAAGCCCGAGTCGATTGATCAGTTCTTCTTCGCTTTTATAGAGTTCTTGGACCCATGTGGCATATTCTTTAGGTGGGATATAAAGGACGGGTTTTACATATTCACCTAGTGCGTCAAGCACACGCTGTTCTTTCAGCGATGTTTCGATTGCATCGGCTAGCACCTGAACGGTTTCCGGATCCATGCCTTTTGGCCCTGCAATACCCCATGGTGATTCCGAAACGATGTCATAGCCCAGCTCTTTCAGCGTGGGCACATCAGGCCAGCGTTCAGAGCGTTTCTCGCCGTATGTGGCAAGCAAGCGTACCTTTCCGGCATCAACGTGAGGCGCAAAAGTGGCTGTGCCGGTGCCGACGTCCACGTGTTCGCCCAGTACGGCAACCAGCATGTCAGCATCCCCTTTATACGGGATGTGGTTGACGTCCACGTCGGCCAGTTGAGCAAAGTTCGCGAACAGAAGGTTGGGGGATGCGGCAACACCCGTTGACGCGTAATTTAGAGCACCCGGATTTTTCTTGGCATAGTCCACAACATCTTGGACCGAATGGAACGGCGAGTTTGCCGGCACGATCAGCCCCAGGGTGTACCCGGTTACGTTGCAGATAAAGGTGAAGTCTTCAGTGAAATCGTATGTAGGCTTGGCCTGCATATGAGGCATGCGGACCATCCCGATGGGAACCTGCGTCAGCGTATAGCCGTCAGGTTTTGCATTGCGAATGGTTGTTGCAGTTAACGTACCCCCGGCGCCGGGCTTGTTCGCGATAATGACCGGCGTATCGAGTGTTTTTGCCATCGAGTTTGCGATCAGACGCATGATGGCGTCTGTGGCGCCGCCTGCCGTGAACGGGCAGTACATCGTGATAGTTTGTGACGGGAATGTAGTTAATGCTGCTAAGCTTGGCCGGGCGAATCCGGCTGCGACGGCCGCGCTGCTTATTATAAAATTACGGCGATCCATGATGTCTCCTTATTGTTGTATGCCTTCCGGTCTAAAAATACTACTTCATGTCATTGCTACTAAGCCTGTGGTGCAAAACGACACAGCCCACCCTTAAACTCGGCGGACGTGAATACTTCGGGCAGAACAGCGATGAGCTCTTCCGTGTCGATATCAATGTTGTTGGCTTCCAGATAGGGTTTCGCCTCATGTACCATCTGTTCCCAGTCGCCAATGGCCCGATAGGGCTCTACGGTATCCGGACAGGGCTCAAGACCCATCGCACGGACAAGAATGTCGGTGTAGTTAATCGTCTGGAAGCCATGTTTACGGCCGTCTGATGACAGTTGTAAATGACAGGCATGATACAAAGTGACGAGGGCGTCGATGTCGTTACATTTGCTCCGTTCTACCGTCTTGGCACGATAATGCTCCTTCATTTCCAGTGCTTTTTCAGAACCTGATGCACCACACATATAAGCGGGTTCCTGCAGTTCTTCGACTATCGTCAGGCCGGGTACGGCGCGTAGCAAGCGCATTACCGCGGCCCCGACTTCAGGGACGCCGCTGTGCGTGTGCACGGCAACCTGCATGTTGACCGGAGTCGTGAAGCGGGAAATCAGTTCTTCTTCGCGTTCAAGTAAAAATTTGGTGATGTGGTCGAAGCTGAACTCGACTTTACGATAACCTTTCAGTGTTTCTGTCAGGTGTATCTGACAGGTTGGGCACCAGTTCAACACCTTTTGTGGCTTGAAATCACCAAATTTATGCAGCGTCCGTTCGGTGACACGCCCACCCGTCTTGAGGTCGCCCTCCCACTTCGAGTGCACGACGCCGCAACACGCCGATGTTCCGCCCATGACTTCGTAGTCGACATCAAGCTCGTCCAGCATTGTCATTACGTTAAACAAGACATGCGGGGTGCGGATCGGATTACAGCCTGTATAGAAAATAACGTCTGCATCACGAACCGCTTTGGGCCTGAGCAGGCGCGCGACGTCGTCCGGGATCAGTTGCATTCCAACCATTATGCGAATGGCACGCGCCATCTTGCGAAAGGCGTAAGGTGTTTTGTCTTTGTTTTTGGCAACTTTTGAGTTGGCCATGCTGATCAGTTGCCTGACATTGATGTCTTCAGGGCATGCTGGAATACAGTCGCCACAGCCGTTACAGGTGCTGATCCATTTGTCTGCGTCGGCCGACATGGTGACATCGTCACGCAGCGAGCTCAGCACATCAGATATCACATCTTTTGGAGCGGCATCGGAAAGCCCGGAAAATGGGACAGTGGGGCATACTTCAACGCAACGTCCGCAGCGGGTGCATGCCGAAAAAATGTCATCCAGAGTCTGGTTAACAAAGGTCTCCATCGTCAAGGGATTCTCAGCGGGCTTGACCCTACTAATTGCTTCTGTCATGTCTGTCTCGCTCCAGGTAGTGTCCATGAACGTTAAACGGACTGTAGTCTTAAAGTCCGGGGGTAATCAATTTCATATCAGTCCAGATCGTTACGTCTGGTGTAATGATTATTGTTCTGCGAATGCTTTTTCGATTACAAAATGACCTGCCACGCCGCGCTGTTCAGAAGGCTTGAATCCTTTGCTTTCCAGCAGCTCGGTAAGATCCTGCAGCATGCCGACGCTGCCGCAAAGCATGACACGATCAGTGTCCGGATTCAGCTTAGGTAACCCGCTTAGGCTGCTAAGCTTCCCGTTTTCAATCAGACTCGTAATGCGCCCCTGGGTGTGAAAGTCTTCCTGGGTCACAGTGGGCACGTATATCAGTTGTTCTTGCACCTGTTCGCCGACCAGCGGGTGCTCATGCAGTTCAGCCCGAATTGTGTTTTCGTACGCCAGGTCACTGACGTGTCGTACACCATGCACAAGCACGACCTTTTCAAAACGATCGTAGATTTCGGGTTGTTTGATGATGCTTAGAAACGGTGCCAGTCCGGTTCCCGTCGCGAGTAAATAGATGTTTTTACCTGGAAGAAGGTCATCAACGACCAAGGTACCAACGGCTTTCTGACTGACCAGGATTTCGTCACCGACCTTGATATGTTGCAGACGTGAGGTCAGGGGGCCGTTCGGTACTTTAATGCTCAGGAATTCCAGATAAGGGTCATAGGTTGCGCTTACAATGCTGTAGGCACGCAGTAATGGCCTTTCGCCATTGGGCAGCCCCACCATCAGGAAATGCCCGCTATCAAAACGTAGGGACGATGAGCGTGTCGTACGAAAGCTGAATAAAGAATCGTTCCAATGTTCCACTGAAAGAATCGTTTCGGGTGTGTGAGCAGCCATGTTTTCTCCTATGCTGTCCAAGGATCATTAGTACCAAATGCGGTTTCCAGTTTTCCAGATACTCCATTCCACTCTTCGGCGTCTGGGTTTGGTGGCGTCTTATAGCTAATGTTTGGCCAGATTGATGCGTACTTGCTGTTGAAGTGTCCCCACGGCGCTGTCGTTTCATCAACGTCAGGCTTGATCGCTTTTGCCGGGCATTCAGGTACACAAACGCCACAATCGATACAGACAAGGGGATCAATGACCAACATGCTTTCACCTTCATGAAAGCAATCCACCGGACAAACCTCGACACAGTCCATGTATTTGCACTTAATACAGTTTTCGGTCACGACGTAGGGCATGAAGTTATCTCCGTTGTATCTTTACGCTTAAGCAGCGTTTTGTCAGGAGAACGCTCTGTCAGTACGCCGCTGGATAACGTCATCATAGAAATCGGCACAATGCGTATCAATATCATGTAGGGCACAATATGTACGTTAAAGGAAACAATGGTCTCTTCAATCGCTGAGCGAGCTCGGTCGTTTACGCTGCAAGGAGAAAAAAATATGGCGACAACCGCTTCAAAGAACTTGGTCGACTGGATCGACGACCATTTCGACTAACAGGTCGCTTTTTTGCAAGATCTGGTCCGCATACAGACCAATACTCCGCTTGGCGAGAATGCCCCGCACGCCGATGCCGTGGCCACGGCTCTGGAACAACTGGGCTGGGCCGTCGAAAGACACGCTGTTCCGGCAACCCGGGTCAGCGACTATGGCATGCAGCCCATTACCAACCTGATTGCGCGCCGACGCTACAGTAATAACGGCCCCGCGATTGCACGGAATGCACAAGGTGATGTTGTACCCCCCGGTGATGGCTGGACTTGTCGCCCCTACGATGCCGTGATCGAAAACGGCTGTCTGTATGGTCGTGCAGCGACCGTATCCAGAATCGGCGTCCTACTCTTTGACCACGGCGGATGGATTAAATTTCGGACGTGCATTCCTATGTAAACGATTACAATCAAACATTACGTTTTTTTTTAGTTGTTAATTATTGATTCGGTGATGGCAGAAAAATTGATTTATAGAGTGCTGACCTGTCCGGGAATTTCCTACCAGTGGCAACTAGAGATTCCGGCCGGGTTGGTTAATTGATTGCTTAGTGTTCCCACGAACTGCCGTGGGGTCAGGTAATTCAAGCTGGAATGCGGTCGGATCTCATTGTAGTGGCGGCGCCAGTCATCGATGATGATCCTGGCCTCCAGGCGGTTGCGGAACCATTCCATGGACAAGCATTCATCCCGGAATTTTCCGTTAAAGCTTTCGTTGGTACCGTTTTGCCAGGGTTTTCCTGGCTCGATCAGTACCGTTTCCAGTTGCTCGCTCACAGCCCATTGCAGTAATTGAGTGCTCACAAATTCCGGGCCATAGTAAGTGCAGAATGATTGTCAGCCAAACAAGGTGACAGGCATCCTTAGGTTTCTCTAGGACCTGCGGAGGACACCAAGATGGCTGACATTACACATACTACGACTAAACCGCATCTGCTCGCGATCGACATAGCCAGACGATTCAATGCCGTTTTCATTGAGTTGGCTAGCGGCGAGCAACGCCGTTTCAAGATGACGAATAGCGCACAGGACTTTGATCGTTTGGTGCATTTCATCAACGCCACAGCAGGAGTTTGGCGTGCCGCGCTCGAACCCACGGGTGACTACCATCGCCCGATTGCACACCGCCTGATTCAGGCGGGTGTGGAGGTGGTCATTGTCTCCTCTGTCGCTCAGTCCCGATATCGTGAAGCGAAATTTAACTCCTGGGACAAAAACGACCCCAAGGATGCTTCGATCATTCTGGATATGCTCAAGCATGGCATGGTGATGCGGTATGTTGACCCCATGGTCGCAGGGCATCACGATCTGCAAGAGCTATCCAAGACATACTATCAAGTCACTCGCGCTAGAACTAAGGTCTTGCACGCCATTGTCAATCACCACCTACCGCTGTACTTTCCTGAAATGCAGCGATATTGGCAGACCACACGGATCGAGTGGTGGCTCAGATTTATGCTGGAGTTCCCAACGCCTGCCCACGTCCGACGACTGTCGAAGGAAGCATTCATCAAGCAGGCCTGGGAATTAGTCGGCAGAAAGGTGGAAAAGACCGCCAAGTTAACCGAAATCTGGCAGATGGCTGAACACTCGGCAGCTTTGCCGCATGCACCAGACTGTTTGGCTGTGGAGACGTTTCGGATGTCGTTGCGCCAAGCTCAACATCTGAATGAGCTGCGACGCAGCCTCGAGCAATGCGCCCAGGAGGTTTTGACCTCAAACAAAGATTACGAGCAATTGATCAGCCTGCCCGGCATTGGCCCAATCATTGCGTTAACAGTACTTGCAGAAGTCGGCGATATCAGACGTTTCGCCCATCACCGACAATTCTTGAAGTACTGTGGCTTTGATCTGGCGAAACTGCAGTCCGGCTCTCAACGTGGACGTGAGCAGCTGTCCAAACGGGGTAATGCACGTTTGCGACTCGCGTTCTGGATGGCCGGACAGGTGGCTATCCGCCTTCGTGAGAACGCCTTCAAGGACAAGTATGACCGCTATATCCGTTCAGATCCGGGAAACGCCGATCTGCGTCGGAAGGCGCTGACCGCTGTCGCAGCAAAAATGGCCCGTGTTGCGTACAGCATTATCAAGTCGGGCCAACCGTATCAACGTTTTTACGAACAAAGCTTACCCAGCGGATCGATCCCTCTCAGTAGGGCCGTGGAGGCAGCGCCGTATCACTGACCTCGTAGATAATGCTTGGACCTTCCGCTGGGCCCTCAAGCTGTTTTAAGTACAGTGAAGACCTGCGAATCTCGCCAGGATCTTGTTTCTACTATGGTGAGCTGCTCGGACCCATATAAGCGGAAATGGCTGGGAAGTGCTGGATGCTCTTTTTTTGTAACGCTGGCGTAAAGCCCGCGCAGGATGGCTGTTGTGTTTTGCCAATCAGGGTCTTGCATTTAGTACGTTATCGCTTCGTAGATATTTCGGAGCCCCATGAAGGCTTACCAAGCGGCTCAATACCTCAATGACGCGTGCCGCCCGGATACTGCCGGCCACATCAATCGCCAGGCATTCTCGCGTGTACTCATCGACCACCGTCAGGCATTTCAGTGTCTGACCATTGGCGCAGGCGTCATACACGAAATCGTAGCTCCAGACACTGTTTTTGCCGGTGGGCAGACAAGGCCGGGGGTGCGAGGCCGCTACCCGGCGCCGCTTGCGTTTGGCAGGCACCTGAAGACCCGTTTCGCGCCACAGGCGCGAACAGCGCTCCTGACCGACATGGAGTCCTTCGCGACCTAGAAATATACGGATACGGCGCGAACCAAATCGTGGGTATTGTCCTGAGAGGCGTCGCATTGCCTCAATGACGGGAGCGTCCTTCACGGGCATCCTCAGCGTGTAATACAAACCGGAACGGGAAACATCCATCAGCGCACAGGCCCGGCGTTGCGATACACCACGGGAAATGGCATATCTGGCCTGATCAAGCCGGGCCTGCACGCTCACCACTTTTTTGCGTTGATCTCCTTCATGACGTCGATTTCGAGCTCCCGGTCAACCAGCAGCTTGCGCAGCCTGGCATTCTCGCCTTCCAACGCTTTGAGCCGTTTGACTTCGTCGGTCTCCATGCTGCCGAACTTTTTGCGCCACGCGTAGATCGTCGCCTCACTCACACCGTGGCGCTTGGCTACCTCGGCTACAGTGTCCTTGTCGGTCTCGCGCAGGATCCTGACGATCTGCTCGTCGCTGTATCGCGTCTTCTTCATTTGCCTCTCGCTATCGAAGAGGCCATTATCTCAAGTTACCTTGGATCGAAAAAGCCGGGACAGGTCACTCCCGTTTCATGAGGTTCAATCAGATCGCCGTAACTGCTGTAACATCGCGGAATGACACGAAAAATCCAAATCGATCTAGGTCGTCCACTTCTTGTGAACGGCATCCCTGCGCGGAATCAGTCGGTTTGGTTGCTGTTAAGAGTTTGGTACGCACAGAAAACCGGAGAGGTATTTGTGCCGGCGTCGTCATTGCAGGCTCGATACCCAGGCAGCACGAACCTTCGCATGTTTGTGTCCCGCGCGTTTCGTGATTTTGCAACGTGGGGTATCGAGGTGGGGTGGGGAAACTCCATTGACCTTCCCCCTGCACTACTCAATTCGTCATGTCGCAGTCAGGGACCATTCTGGATCACGCAAGCGCAGGCCGATATGGTGCTTTGCCGCCGCGGTGAGGAGCCTGCAAGCCTGGACCTCGTGGCGAGCTTTCTGGGTCTGAAGGGATATATACCCCGGCGCGCAGATCTTCTGCAATATGTGACCCAGGATGGGGACTACTGGAATCATCTGACCCAGGCCATGCGGCTTGCGCGGGATGGCATGACGACGACTGGTATGAGTTGGGCTGCGAGCTATCGGGCAGCCGACCGAACGGCGCTGGACGACTTTCAGCGCGCGTTGGCCATACTCAAAGAGAGTCTCGCATGGCGACGTCACGGTAACGTAAGGCGCAGCGAGGCCGCATTGAAAAGACTTGAGCGTATTCTCCAGTCCGAATTTGTCGGCCCTTCCATGCCTACTTTGTCGGCCATGGCGTCGGTCGCTTCAGCCTGGAATAGCTATGCGCGCGGGGAAATCAGGCAAGCTCATGCCGGATTGGACCGGTTAGCATCAGACCCGCTTCTGGCGCCCGTAATTCGCTATAACCCTCGCGTGCGCTTCGAATACCTGAATTTGCGCGCCTTGCTGCACAAAGGCAGCGCTCTCGAGGACAAAAATGCTGATCGAGTCTCGAGAATGAATGAGGCCGAGAAGGCGCTTAGTGCCCTGTCAGAGGCACTCCAGGCCGCCTACGAGGCGGACTCTGTCGAGGCCGCTCAGGATGTGGCGGCAAACATTGGATGGACTTTGTGGTTATTTTGGCAGCAGCGACTGCTTGCTGTACTCAACGACCAGGATGTTCAGACGGTGCAAGGATTATCGCTGCGCTGGCTGGGGCTATCCGAATGGATATGTGACCGCTTTGGTGTTGGCGGAAGCTCTGCCTGGAATACAGTATTTGTACTCCGTATCGCTCGTGGCCACTGTGACGACAAAAGCGGAGACTTGAAGCGCTTTCAAGCGCAGTCGCCCCTTCCTGTTGGCAAAATGCTAGAGGCAGTCAAGCCGTTCCAAGCCGCGTTTTCTCGTGCCAAGGGCTACGACGACTGGTCGAATGTTGCTGCCTTCACGCTTGAAGAAAACGATGCAGGCCGGGTTTTCTACGGGGCTCATCAAGTAGCCAACCTGCTGCTGGAGTTTGTGTGGTTTCGCACTCACAGCGAGGGGCTGAGCCATCAGGTTTTCGCTGCGGTGGAGCGGCTTGCACGCGTAGTGCAAGATTTGGGCTCAGGGCAACGACGCTTTTTCAGGGAAAGCCTCAAAACCTTGCCTGAGCCGCTGCAGATAGTTGCAAAGGATGCCGCTATCACTGGTTAACCTTGCCCGGTAGCGACAGATCACCTTTCGCGAGGTAGCAGGCCGGGCGTTGGCTCACTGGCTGGCTGGTTGGTGCAGTTGTCGGCGCCCTCAAATCCAGTCAGGAACTGCCTAAGCAGATCATCCAGTTGAGCACGCTGCCTATCTGTAAGGCTGGCCACCAGTTTTCTCTGCGTTTCGACGTGGGCCGTGACGGCCCCGTTGATGACTTTCCGCCCTTTCGGAGAAAGAGAAATCAGAAAACTGCGGCCATCGTTTGGATCTCTGACGCGCTTGACCAGCCCGATCTTTTCCAACTGGTCGATACGATGCGTCATCGTGCCCGAGGTCACCATGGTTGAAGTTATCAAATCTCCCGGTGATAGCGTATAGGGCGGGCCAGCCCGGCGTAGAGTCGCCAGGACGTCGAAACTGGCCGCATTCAAGCCGTGTGCCGACCATGTTTTTTCCATGCCGCGGACCAAGTACTGATTTAGTCGCTTGATGCGTCCGATCGTACCCATTGGAGAAACCTTCAGGTCAGGGCGTTCTTGCTGCCATTGCGTGAGAATTCTGTCGACTTGATCCATGGCACCTGTTCTTTTATTAATTTATCTTGACATCAAGATTAATGGGACGGTATCTTGATGTCAAGGTAGTCTGCAAAGAGCTTGAATATGTCGGGTTTTATGGTTAAAGCGCACAAAGTCGCTCGTGAAAGGAATTGGTTGCTGCCGTTGTTATGTCTTCTGGCCGGCGGTTCATTGCTGGGGTTGTCCACGAATCTGGCAAAGCTTGCGGGTGAGGTGCACCTGTCGCCACTGGCGTTTCTGTGTTGGTCAATCATCGGTGCGGCCCTGGTCCTGATGACTGTGTCGGCGCTACGTCGGGATCTGCCGCCGGTCAATGTGCGGGCACTTAAATACTATGCCGTGTCTGCACTGGTGGGAGTAGCCGGCTCCAATCTGATTTTCTTTTCAGCCATCCCGCATGTAGGCGCGAGCTTTGTCGCCCTGATCATCTCACTGCCTCCGTTATTGACCTATGTGGGAGCGCTCGCACTGCAGATGGAACGGTTCAAAATGATGCGCGCGGCCGGGGTGGCGGCGGCGCTGGCCGGCGCCATTGTTCTGGCAGTAGGCAAGTTTTCCGCCCCCGATGCGGATGGATTCTGGATTCTCCTTGCACTTGCCGGTCCGGTTCTGTTGGCCATCGGCAATCTCTACCGGACACTGCGCTGGCCCACCGGAGCATCCCCCGATGCGCTGGCGCCAGGGATGCTGGTTGCGGCTGCATTGATGTTGCTGAGCGTTGGTTTGCTGCCCGGATTCTCGCTCGCGGTGCCTATGCACGATAGCTTGCCGCTGGTCCTGATCGCCACGCAGTCGGTCGTCTTTGCAGGCATGTTTCTGCTGCTGTTCATGCTGCAGAAAACAGGCGGGCCGGTGCTGCTGAGCTTGCTGGGGTCTGTTGGCGCCCTTGTGGGCGTGCCCGTCGCCATATTTCTGCAAGGCGAAGCAGCACCCGAAGGTCTGATGCCGGGGGCTGCCCTGATCGCTACAGGGGTTGCCCTACTGACACTAGGCAAGACCAAGTCCGAACGGCGATGATTGCATGGTTTGCTTGAATCAAACGACTGCCAATACCAGTGATGCGGACTATGTTTGGACGAGATTGAGTTGCTGCGACGCTGTTATCTAAAATGACCAATCAGATTCTTCCCCCGCGTGGTCAGGCGGTAGCGCTGTAAACGGCTGTTGGGCTTTTCAGGGATGGTCATTTCGATAAAGCCCGCATTCAGCGCAGGATTAAGGTAAGCATTACGAAAGTGCGGCGAATGCTCCAGACCCAGGCAATATTGTAATTCATTGCGAGTCATTTCGCCCTGCATCACCACCATCAGGCGAGAAATCTCATCAGTGAGTTGGTCAGTGACTTGGTCGGTGGCTCCAGGACCCGACTTCAAATCACCCATTTCATTGTGATGAGCAAAATGGAAAATGGCCCAGAAATCACCGCCTGATACCTGCCACTCAGGCCTTGGACTACCGTTCTAAAGAATGCCCAGCTCGGGATAGGGTTGATGCTTTTCCACCCGCTCGTAACCCAAACGCGTCAGATCGATCGTTTCGTAGCGGCCCCTGATAATGAGCTCGGCGATACCTCGTCCCGCTGCCGGCGCGTGCATCATGCCGTGCCCGGAGAAACCCGCCACCGTGTACAGGTTGGGCAGCCTCGTGTTCCAGGCACCGATGACTGCATTTCCATCGAGCTCATTCACTTCGTACAGACCCGACCAGGTGCGGTGACATTTTGCCGCTTCAAAGGCGGGAAAACGATGAGCTACGGCAGGCCAAACAACGTTCTCGAAGTAGTCGTGATCTATATCGAAGCGGTATCCACGTGCCACGTCGCCATCGACCAGGCCGCCGGAATAACCTTGCCCCTCTGACCGAAATGCCAGTCGGGAAAGGTCTTTAACATAAGGCAAATGACCAACCGGAGTGCCCGGGGTGAAATAGTGTTCGAATCGGCGCACCGGAGAAATTGGCAGTGTCATGCCAAAGAGTTGCGCGACATCGCCAGACCACGCGCCCGTTGCATTAACGAAGGCCTCGGCATGTACGGTTTCGCCTTGATCGAGCCGAACGGAAACCGCCCTGGAGTTTGTCACTTCGGCATCGACGACCCTCCCTTCAATGTAGGTCGCGCCAAGCTCAACCGCTTTGCGGCGAAATCCCCACAATAGGCCATTTGGATCACACCAACCGTCGTGTGGGGTATGAGCGCCGGCGCCCAAATCGTCCACATACATGGCGGGAAACTTTGCCTTAAGCTCGGGTGAAGAAAGCAAGTCGACCGTGGCGCCCTGGGCGCGTTGTAGAACCACGTTTTTCTCTAGCTGTGCCGCGTGTTCGGGAGGAACGATGAACAGATAACCGCCTTCCACCCAGTCTACGTGCGCGGAATGCCTGGCCGTTGACATGTGCTCGTCGAACTGCTTGATGAAGTCGATACTGAACAATGACATTGCAATGTTCTCTTCACCGGTGAATTGCACACGGCAGCCTCCGGAAGATCGCAGTGCCGATGCATATTCGTAAGTAGAGTCGGGCTCTATCACACACACAGACAGCTGCGGATCTTGCTTGAGCAAGAAATAAGCAACCGAGGACCCGATCACGCCGCCGCCTATTACAGCGATATCGAATTTTTTCTGATCACTGGTTTCCATGTCTCTCCCGTGCAAGCGGCTAATATTAGGTCAGACTATATGAGCTGAATGTACCCACAATCCGGGCGTCAGGCTACCGGGGATTGATATTGCGACGCAGCAGATCAAGTTGCTCAAGAGCTGCGAATTAAAGCGATATAGTTATGCTGTGGTCCTGAAAGTTACAGGATTGAATTTATGTGGAGCTTTTTCATGAAAGTATGGCTTGCCATGGCTGCGCTTGCGGTGGCGTCATCGGCTGTTCACGCAACCGACCGCGCCATTACGGTTTACCAGGATCCCAATTGCGGCTGTTGTTCCGGCTGGGTCGATCACATGCGTGATGCGGGGTTCCAAGTGAAAGCGATCAAAACCAATCGCATGGCGTCGATCAAACAGGAATTGGGCATACCCATGGAGCTTGCCTCCTGTCATACGGGCGTGCTGGAAGGCACAGGCCAGCTTGTTGAAGGCCATGTTCCGGCAAACGTAGTAGACAAGCTCCTGGCGAACGCCTCGGTGAAGGGCGTGTCCGCCCCAGGAATGCCCTTGAATGCACCCGGCATGGGCGAGCTGGACGGTAATCTGGTCACCGTGGATTTCGATGGGAAGCCGTTTTCCAGGGATTAGCGGGCTGAACGGATCGGTCGTGTTTCGTCAGGTGTATGTAACGTACGTCCATAGCTTTCGTTGGCAGCATATCTTCAAGGGGTGTCCCATTAAATCGAGGCCTCCCGCATCAGGCGCACCGGAACTTTCAAGTAAACAACGCCGTTGGATTCTGCTTTGGGGAAGCGGCCGGCTCGTATGTTGACTTGAACGGATGGCAAAAGCAGGGATGGCGTGCGCAGGGTCTTGTCGCGTTCTTGTCGCATGGTAACGAACTCCTGTTCAGTTACTTGGTCATGCACATGAATGTTGTGCTTGCGTGCTTCTTCTACCGTGCATTCCCAAGCGTAGTTACTGCGCCCCGGAGCTTTGTAATCGTGGCACATAAGTAAGCGCGTATCTGGCGGCAAGCTTAGCAAGCGTCGGATTGAGCAAAACAAGGTCTTGGCGCAGCCACCGGGGAAATCGGCACGCGCAGTGCCGTAATCGGGCATGAATAGCGTGTCACCCACAAATACCGTATTACCGATCCGGTATGAGACACATGCGGGGGTGTGTCCGGGTGTGTGCAATATTTCGACGGGCATGGAACCGATCATGAGCATTTCGCCATCAATCAACAGCCTGTCGAACTCACTACCATCCTCCGATACATCGTCCAGGTTGAAGATTGGCCGAAAAATGGTCTGCACTTCACGAATTTGCGCACCAATAGCGATTTGTGCGCCCGTGCGTTGCTTGATGTAGGATGCTGCGCTCAGGTGATCCGCATGGGCGTGGGTTTCGAGTGCCCAAATGATTTTCAGCCCTGCCTGGCTTGCCGTTTGCAGGATGCGATCGGCGGACTTTGCTGACGTGTCGCCGCTGGCATGATCGTAGTCAAGTACTGGGTCGACTACGGCGGCTTGGTTGGTCGCAGGATCCGAGACTAGATAGGTAACCGTATTCGTGGTTTCGTCAAAAAACGGCAGAATGTCAGGGTCTGTTTTCATCAAAGAACTACGCTCCTAGCGGCTGATGGGCGAGCCCGCGGTATTGCACCATTGGCTCCATGAGCCAGGGTAAAGCGCGGCGCCATGCAGACCAGCGATCTCCATGGCCAGAAGATTGTGGCACGCAGTGACACCCGAACCACACTGACTGATAACTTTGGCGGGTTCCTGGCCGTCGAGGTAGGCCAGGAACTCCTGACGCAATGTTGGTGCGCTTTTGAAGCAACCATCAGGCTGCAAGTTATCTTTGAAAAACCGGTTTACCGCGCCAGGGATATGCCCGCCGACTGGGTCTATGGTTTCACCCTCGCCCCGAAAGCGCTCGGGGCTACGCGCGTCGATAACTTGTGCTGTTCTGGAGTCCAGGTTTTCGACGACCTGGTCATAATCTATTGTGTCTACGAGCGACTCGCCAACAGTCAGTGTGCCTGCAGGATGTTCTTCCGCCTCGCCTGTGCTGAGTGGGCCGCCTGATTTCATCCATGCCTTCAGCCCTCCGTCAAGTACCAGCACCTTCGCGTGACCAATCCATCTCAGCATCCACCACAGCCTTGATGCATACATGGAATCACAAGCGTCGTAGCAGACTACCCATGTATCACTGCTGACACCTGCCGCTGCCATAGCTGCCGTAAAATCTTCGCGAGCAGGTAGTGGGTGGCGGCCTTGTTCGGGCCCCGCCTTGCGGCTAAGTACGCGATCAAGATCGATATGCACTGCGCCAGGCATATGGCCCGCCGAATAGTGCCGAAGTCCTGCTTCGGGGTCAGCTAGATCGAAACGGCAATCGCAGATAACCGTTCTTTTTGTTTGATCCTGGAGGAGAGTCGCCAGATCCGTTGTGTTGATTAATGGTATTGGCATCATGATGGTTGTATTGGTTCAGCTACTAAAAGTAAAAGATTAAAAGGTCAGGCAGACTGTGTTGTATCGTCGCGCATCCAGCCGCTTGCATTCTGGCTGGCCAGAGTTCGGTCAATACTTGTACCGACTTGTCCCAGATAGTTAGCGGGATCGGTCAGCTCGGCAATTTCCTCGTCTGACAGCACTTTGGATATCTGGCCGTGATCATGCATGGCGGAACTGAAGTCGATTTTTTTCTCAATGCCTCTCATTGATGCTTCATATACCCACTCGTGGGCATTATCCTTGCCTACCTTCTTCGCTAACTCAAGCATGACCCGTTCAGATAGCAGGTAACCGCGCATCATGTCTAGATTGGCAGCCATTGCATCCTGATCTACCCGCAAGCCAGCAAGCAGATTGCGTGATTGCAGCAAGATAGCGCCGGCAATCAGGCAGCACTCCGGTAGTGCTTTCCATTCTGTTTTCCATGCGATGCCATCTCGCTCGTGCTCTTGAACCATGGCTTCGGTCATCATGGCTGCGTTGTATCGCAAAGTTCGCGATAGTCCGGCCACATTTTCTGCAGAAGTGGGGTTGCGCTTGTGGGGCATGGTGGAAGACCCAAGCTTGCCTTCTGTAAAACCTTCCTCTACTTCAGCAAACTCGTTGCGCTGCAGATTTCGGAGTTCGTTGCCGATTTTGGAAAATGTAGCACCGACCATTGCCAGCAGGTTCGCATATTCGGCAAACCGGTCACGTGCCGGTCCCCAGCTTATATCAGGTACTGCCAGGCCCAGCGTGGCGCATGTCATCTCTTCCAGCTCTCGCGCTTCGGCCCCAAGGGAGGCCTGTGTTCCCACGGCGCCGATCAGCATGCCTACAAACAACCGGGGCTCGATTTGACGCATACGTTCATGATGGCGCGATACCTCGTCCAGCCATATTGCGCATTTATGACCAAAGGTTATCGGCAGGGCCTGAACGCCGTGGGTGCGGCCAGCCATCAGAGTGTCCCGATGGGCTTGCGCCAGTCTCGCCAACTCTCGCGCACATGCTTTGAGATCCCGCAAGAATATCGCGTGTGCTTCCTTCAGCTGAAGCACAGTCCCGGTGTCGAGTACGTCCTGGGTCGTAGGGCCGTAGTGGACCCATTGCCCGTGATCACCACATTGTGCAATCAGTTGCTTAAGCATGGGAACGAGCGAATGCTTGATTCTGCGCATTTCCGCAGCCATTGCAGGAATATCGATGTTTGCAACATTCGCATGGGAGGATATCGAGTCAGCGGCGTCCTGGGGGATCAGTCCAAGCCGGGCCTGGGCTTGGGAGAAAGCGGCTTCGAAATCCAGCCATTTCTGGATACGGTTTTCCTCGGAGAATATGGCTCGAAGTTCATCGGTGCTCCATAGATGTTGCATACTAACGGAGTCGAATACAGAAGATGGCATGAACAATACCTTTTGATATGAAAGGGGTTAGCTATAGCGATTGCCTTAGTGGCAGTACGCGGCCAGGGTTGAAAATATTGTTGGGATCCAAGGCGTTTTTGATGCAATACATCATCTGTATTGCTACTGGGTCCTTGTACCGGAGCAGAATGTCTTGTTTCTGTCGGCCAATTCCATGCTCGGCCGATATCGATCCGCCAATCGCCGCCGCAGTTTCATGTACAACTTCATGAATTGCTGTTGCTGCGGCAAGGAACTCCTCTTTTGCCATTTCTTTGGGCTTGCTCTGGTTGAAATGCAGATTGCCATCGCCAACATGCCCGAATGTGATGCAACGTATGCTGGGGACGATGGCCTGCATGCGCGGCACCACTGTTTCTATGAACTCCGAAATACGGGATATGGGTACCGAAATATCGTGCTTAAGCGAAGGCCCATCCTTGCGCTGGGCTTCCGGTATATGGGAGCGTATGTTCCACATCGCCTGCCTCTGTTGCCCCGAAGCTGCCAGGGCGACATCCAGAATACAGTCTGTCTCTATGGCCTGGACGAGAGCGGCTTCAAATTCCTCTCGTACTGGCACGCTCCGGGATGCTTCCGAGACCTCCACCAGTACTACCCAGGGTGCTGCTGTGGGCAGGGGTTCGCGCATTTGCGGAAAATGGGTCAGGACAAGATTCACGGTTTCTCTTGCCATTATTTCGAAAGCCGTGACGCGGTCGCCCAGCTCTTCGCCCAAGGCAGCAAGCAGGGCGACCGCCTTGTCAGGACTTTGCAACGCAACCCACGCAGTAGCCTGCTGACGAGGCACGGGGTACAGTTTCAGTGTGGCAGCAGTGATGATTCCCAATGTGCCTTCGCCGCCGATGAATAAGTGCTTCAGATCATACCCGGTGTTGTCTTTGCGCAGGCTTGATAGTCCGTTCAGTACGCTGCCATCCGCGAGCACAACCTCCAGTCCCAATACTTGTTCTCGCGTGTTTCCATAACGTACAACCTGGTCGCCTCCGGCATTGGTGGAAAGATTGCCGCCAATGGTTGCGCTGCCTTCCGAACCAAGTGTTAGCGGGAACATTCGATTCTGCGCTGCGGCTGCCTCTTGTACACTTTGCAGGATGCAACCGGCTTCGACCGTCATGGCATTGTCGAAGGGGCTAATGTTCCTGATGCGGTTCATGCGTTTCAAACTGAGAACAATTTCATGGCCTGAGTCGTCAGGTGTGGAGCCCCCCACGAGCCCGGTATTGCCACCCTGAGGGATCAGCCGCACGCAATGTTCTGCGCAAGTCCGTACCACTGCACTGACCTCGTCGGTTGTGCGCGGCAGCACGACAGCCCAGGCTTGGCCAGGGTAGTTGCCGCGATGTTCGATGGAATATGCCTCGGTGTCGACTTGTTTTGTCAAGACGCCATGTGGGCCCACAATACGAGCGAGAGCGGAAAGCAATGATTGTGGGGGCACAGAGGTTTGTGTATGCAGCATCAGGTTGGCGCTCTTCATATAGTATATTTTATTGAATGAAACGTATTTCGTTTAATAAAATATAAGATATCTTTTCTTAGTCAATCTGTCAAGAACCATAAAGGCCTATCCATTATGAAAGCAGTAGATAAAAATCCCAGGGTCACTCCAAGTCCCCCGGTCGGAGTCTTGGCCCGCGGGCTAATTATTCTGGAGTGTTTTGCAGAAGACCGGTTGCGGTTGCAATTGCGCGAGCTTGCCGACATGACTGGACTTGACAAGGCAACGCTGCTACGCCTACTTGGAACCTTCATGGAGTATGGATACGTCCAGCGTGGAGCAGATGGCCGCTATTCTCCTGGCCACAGTCTCTTGCGGTTGGGTGCGCTATATCGCGCCACGTTCGACATGGGGCAGCGTATTCAGCCGGTACTTCGCGCTATTGTGGCCGAAACACATGAAAGCGTGGCGTTCTATATCCGCGAGGGTGAACAACGGGTATGCCTGTTCAGAGAGAACGTTTCGCGTGATGTGCGATACGTATTTGAGGTCGGTACGCGTGTTCCGTTGGTGGACGGGGGTTCTGCCTCACACGTATTGCGGGCTTTTACCGATGGGGGCTCACTGCGCAGCGCAGAAGTGCTGGAGCGCGGCTATGCCATCACGCGTGCCGAGCGCTCACCGGAGTTGACGTCTGTATCCGTACCCGTGTCTGAACTGCATGGACCATTGCTCGGTGCCCTTCAGATCACCGGCATTCTTAGCCGGCAAACGGAAGAGCAGCAAATCCAGGCTGCTGCTGCTGCCGTCCAGATATTGAGATCTCATGGATTCGCATCACGTCCCGCCAATTTTCCAGGTAAAGAAATCAGTTAGATATTAAAGAGCGCATTTCCTTATTGCGTTTTTTTAATATATGTGCCAAAGTGCCCGTACGGTTCAATTAATAAAATATATTTCATTAAATGAAACTAAACGGCAAAATGATTGGCGCGGAAAGTCGGCTGTGCGCATATATAGCCTCGTTACCCCAACGGGATTTCGTTGATGCAACGCGGCATAGGGTTTCGCAGGCGTTACTGGACTGGTTTACGGCCGGCTGTTCGGGGTCTTCGCTTGCTGCGGCAAGCACCCTGCAGCAACTGGCGCTGCAGCTGATTCCAGCAGAGGGTGCCGCCCCGATCTTTGGCGGTGGAGCCGCCCACCCGCTAGCAACAGCGTTGTGCAATGCGGGCATCGCTCATCTGTGCGAAATAGACGACGCCCATCGCACTGCAATGTTGCATCCAGGCATTGTGGCGATTTCCCCCGCCATGGCGTTGAGCACAACTACACCACTCAGCAATCAGCGTTTTACCGCCGCAATCGTGGCCGGATATGAGGTTGCAATACGCGCAGGCGAAGCGTTGGGCGGTGAGCACTCCGGGCGCTTTCATGCAACGGCAACTGCGGGAACGCTAGGGGCCGCTGCGGCGAGTGCTACGGTTCTGGGACTGGATGCCGATCAGATCCATCACGCACTTGGCATCGCCGCCACACAAGCTACCGGCTTGTGGCAGTTTGTCGATGATGGCGCACACGAGGCTAAAGCATTGCATCCCGCTTTTGCGGTAAGAAATGGGATAGCCGCCGCCTATGCCGCAAAGCTCGGGTATCCGGGAGCTCGGGATTTCATGTCTGGCAGCCGCGGCATGCATGCGCTGCTTCACGGCAATGGCGATCTTTCTTGTCTGGATAAAGATCTGGGCGTGACCGACCGGATATCTTCGACCACGATCAAGCCATGGCCGACCTGTGGCCAGCTTTTCACGGCGATTGGTGCTGCTCAGGCAATTATTGACGAGCACGACCTTGACCCGCAGTTTATCGAGTCTGTGAATGTATCGATATTCCCGCAAGCATTGCGTATCGCCAAAGTCGACTGGCCATCTAAGCCCGCTGAAACGTGCTTCTCAGGCCGTTACTGTCTGGCCGTATTACTGACAAATGGCAGATTGGCGCTGGATGACATGGAGCGGCCAAAACTGGATAACCCGGACTTACTCGCGCTTGCTGCTCGTATAACGATAGCTCCGGAGCCTGGCTATGCGTCAGCCTTTCCCGATCGGCGACCCGCTACCGTCACCATCACCCTAAAGAACGGCAAAGTGTTGTCCGCCATGCGCGACAAGCGGCAAGGAGATCCAGAGGCTCCTTTTAACTGGGAGCAGCTTGATGCACGTTTGCGCGACTTCAACCCTGGTATGCCCGAAACGCGGGCTAGCGCCATAGCTGGTTGGTGCGAGGCGCTGCAGCATTCTCCTGCAAACGCGCGCTTTTCCAACCCAGAGAAAGACCTGTTCGGCACGGCGTGAAACCTGCTTGAAACTCCATCATGTACACCGTCGGGCGTGCATTGACTAAGTTGGTATTACCGTAAAACCCATAAATCCATAAACCCATGAACCCAAAGGAGAATTTACATGCGATTCCGGAATCTTGTGTCTGCATTTTGCGCGCTGCTGATAGCGGGACTTGGCATACTTGCCGGCCCGGTGTCAGCGGCCAACTTTCCTAATAAAGCCATCACCCTCACTGTCGGTTTCCCGCCTGGTGGAGGAGGGGATCTTTACGGCCGCCTGCTGGCAGACGCGATGAGCAAGCGCCTGGACAAAACCGTTGTGGTGGAAAACAAGCCTGGCGCAGGCGGGAATATCGCTGCCGACATCGTAGCAAAGAGTCGTCCCGATGGTTATACGCTGTTGCTTGCAATGAGTGGAAACATAGCGGTGGCGCCAGTTGTGCGGGGCGACTCGCTACCCTATAAGTCGCCGGACGACTTCGAGATGATAGGTGCGGCAGTCGAAGCTCCGCACGGTCTTTTTGTAGCGAAGGACTCGCCCTTCCAAACGGCACAGCAGTTCTTTGAACATGCTGGCAAGGAAGAAATCACTGTTGGCTCTACTTCACCGGGCGGCGCTGCACATATGGGCCTGGAGATGATCAAGCTCAAGACAAAAGCCGATCTTCTGTATGTGCCATATCGTGGGTCCGGACCCGCTATCACGGACATGATTGGAGGCCAGATCGAAAGCTTCTTTGCTACTGCGCCACCCCTGGTTGCGCAAGTGCGCAGCGGCGGGCTTCGGTTATTAGCGGTCACTGGTGAAGAGCGAAACCCCTCGCTGCCCGATGTTCCAACATTCAAAGAGCTTGGGATTCCTGTTGTGGTGACCCAGTGGTATGGCCTGGCAGCTCCCAAAGGAACACCTCGCGAAGTGGTGGATATTTTGTCGAAAAACCTTTCACTTGCACTCAATGACCCGAAAGTGCAGAAAATAATTCGTCAGGATGGCGCATTGGAAATGGACCTGCCCACTGACAAATTTACAGCCTATGTAAAGGCTGATATCGACGACTATCGAAACAACATCGATCCTGAGGCCATAGCCGCGATCATTCCTTGACCACCAGAGCATGAAGGGCCGCCATACGGCGCCTTTCATAACGGCCCAGGTCGGACAAATTTTCATTACCACTTTATTTAATCGGAGAAAGCATGCTGAACAATTGGATAGCTCAAATGGAAAATACCCGTGACGCTGTTACGCCATTTGCAGAGAACAACCCCAAGATGCTGTCTGCCTTTCGTGCACTCAATGCAGCACAGGGCGCTAATGGGGCATTGGATGCCAAAACACGTGAGTTGATTGCGCTGGCTGTAGCGGTTACCACGCGCTGCGACAGTTGCATTGCCGCACATGCAAATGCTGCGCGGCAAGCGGGTGTAACCGAGGCGGAGCTTAGCGATGCGCTGGGAACCGCCATCGCGCTTAATGCGGGTGCAGCCTATGTGTACTCCTTGCGTGCGATGGAGGCTCACGGCCAGTTTGAAAGCGGGCAGGGATAGCTTGGCACCGAGTGCTTCGGCTACCCAGGCGTCTCGCGCGGTACAGTTGCATTCTGACGCAAGCCGCTGAGGGTAGCCACCAGGCTTGTGAAGATCTACCCTTCATTCATGCCGTACGCGTTATCAAACGAAGAGTACTGCAGGCAGCCTTTTTCCCTCGGCATAGTAGTATTTTGCCTAGCGAGCAATTCCCAGAAACAGTACCAAGCGTCGATCAACCTCGACCATCGTATTGTCGTCCAGCTTGCCAATCGGTGCGGAGACCTTGTCGCGTTTAACGGTCATGCTTTTGTCGATCATGATCTGTGATGGTTTGCGTAGTCCGTTATTGGCATTGGGGTGAATAGTGACCTGCAGCAATGGTGCGTCCACAAGTGTGCTGGTGATGGGCAGAATACTAACAGTTGGATGTGTACTGAATAGATCCGACTGAATTACCAGTGCCGGGCGTGGTTTGCCAAAGTCGCCTTGCATGGCGATCATGACCAGGTCTCCGCGCATTTATTCCGTCCAGCCGTCTGTGTCCGACAGCGCGTTGTCCATAAATTGATCCAGCTTTGTGTCTTTGCATTCGGCTTCGGCAATAAGCCTGGACTGACGGTCGCATTCGGCGTTAAAGCCGGCCATGCGAGTGTCTGGCACCCATATCTGCAAGGGGCGTAAGCCGGATGCGCGCAAGGAGTTGCGATACTTTTGCACGCGTTCGTTCACGGAAAGGTTAGGCATGGTGGGCCTCGCGCTCGGTTTGTATAAGTAACATGTTACGCGTGCCAAGCGTTACATGCAACTTTTTCACCATGCATTTCAACGATTAAATCGTACGTTTCATCGAAAAATTCTTGTTTCGGTGCAAGCCTGCACAACATAATTTCTTGCGTAAAAGTACGCGCCTGTGGTCGTTCGTGCTTCAGGGTCCGCCATTTTTAATTATGCGAGAAAAACATGAAGCAGAATCCTGTTTATCGAAATGGTGTCTCGATCAGGCTGTCTTGTCAGGGCCTATTGCGGCTTGCGATTGTGTCTGCGCTGGGGGCGTGTACGCTGGGCCTCTCTGGTGGAGCACGGGCTGATTCCACTTGTCAGGGCAGTCCCACGCAGAATATTGCGGCCGGTAGTTATACCTATGGTTACGCAGTGTGTCAGGGCGATGCAGGCGTAGACAAGAGTGACGAAAAGGATGGCGACAGCGGGGCTGATATTTCGATTGCCACCAATGGTGGTTCCTTTGGTGTGGACTCTGGTGATGTCCTGACGATTAGCGGCTATAACCGAAAGCTGGGTGTGCTGACGGGGGCGTCGATCGGCGGAGCTGGTGTGGATGAGGGCACGGCGGGTGATGGTGGTTACATAACCATCAACAACAGCGCTGGCATCACGCTTAGCGGTTCGGGCACAGGTTCCTACAATAGTCTCATCTCGGGCGTGTCTTTGGGTGGTCTGGCCGACCAGGATAACGACAACAACAATTCGGACGGCGGTAATGGTGGTTTGGGCCAGAAGGTTTCGATCACAAACACCGGTGTACTGACCATAGAGGGCACAGTGCCCGTTGCCGATGACAGCGGCCTGTTCGGTATCGATGCCTTGGCCATGGGCGGTGCCGGGGGAGAACAGAATAATCCCACCCTTGACTACGGTGATCAGGTGGGCGGAGATGGCGCCAACGCCAGCACGGCCATCATCACGGATAGCGGCACGGTGAATCTGGGCAGTAGTGATACGCGCCTGAAGACGTATGCAAGCGGGGCAGCACTTTCTGCGCGCTCAATAGGCGCAACAGGAGGCAATTACAACGGCAACGCGGGCACGGGTGGAACGGTACAGGTGACCCACAAGGGCGCGACCAGCAGTTATTGGCAGGCGGACGGCGACAGCAAGCTGTTTGGCATTAATGCTGAAAGTATTGGTGGCGATGGTGTCGACGCGAATCCCGATAACCCGGATAACAGTGATAACGGTGGTAACGGCGGCGGCCAGGGCACCGGGGGCTGGACCCAGCAAACAACGGTGGATGCCTACGGCAGCGTGTTGCTGGACGTGGCGGACTCGGGCTCCGGTGCGGCCATCGAAGGGGCGGGTATCGCGGCGCGGGCTGTGGGTGGCAAGGGCGGCAAGGGGCCATCAAAAGATCATTGGGGTGGTCAGGGCGGTACGGGTGGGGCCGTAACGGTGAATCTGTATTCCGGCGCCAGTGTGACCACGCGAGGTGCCAATCTTCCCGCAATTGCCGCCCAGAGTCTGGGCGGACAGGGCGGAGATGCCAGCGATGGGTCGGCCATTGCGGGGCAAGGCGGTGGCGGTGGGTATGGCGGCAACGCCAGCGCCGTTAATGTCGTTACTCAGGGTGACAGCGCCATCACGACCTCAGGTACCTATGCGTCGGGCATCCTGGCCCAGTCCATTGGCGGCGGTGGCGGCACCGGCAGCAACTTCGTTGCGGTCCTGGGCGGTCAGGGGGGCAATGGTGGCAATGGCGGTGACGCCGGCACGGTAACCACGACAACTGCGGGTTCCATTACCACTACCGGTGATCATTCGTATGGTGTGGTGGGCCAATCCATTGCGGGCAGTGGTGGCGCAGGGGGTGCGGACACTTCTGCCGCGGTCGCGCTGGGTGGCGATGGCGCCGGCGGCGGCACTGCCAATCTGGTAACGATGAGCAATTCGGGTGCCATCACGACCTCGGGTTATAGCTCCCACGGTATGGTGGGACAGTCCATCGGTGGCGGCGGCGGTGTGTCCGGCAGCGCCACGGGCCTGCTCAGCGTTGGGGGCAGCGCAGCGGGCACGACGGGATCGGCCGGCGGTGACCTGATCATGAACAATACTGGATCCATCACGACGACCGGTAAAGCCGCCCTGGGCATTGTGGGACAGTCCATAGGCGGCGGTGGCGGCAGTGGCGGCGACAGTGTGGGTGTAGTGGGTGTGGGCGGCACCGGGTCGGCCGGCGGTACCGGCGGTCAGGTCACGATGCATGATCCGGGCATGATCCATACCTCGGGCGATTTCAGCCTTGGCATGCTGGGGCAATCCATAGGCGGTGGCGGCGGCAATGGCGGGGATACGTTCACCGCATCGGTGGGTGTATCTGTGGCCATCGGCGGCAGCGGCAGTGGCGGCGGAGACGGCGGTTCGGTGTGCATGTCCAACGCGGGTGCCTGCGATGGCTGGACATCAGGCGATGGCTCGAATGTGCTGACCCATGGCGACTACGCCGCGGGTATCGTCGGGCAAAGTATCGGTGGCGGTGGTGGCAATGGCGGTAGCGTCAAGAACGTCAGCGTTGCGTCGGTCCTGGCACTGCAACTGGGCGGCAGCGGTAGCACCGGTGGTTCCGCAGGGCCGGTCGAGATCAGTTATAGCGACCTGGACCTCGGCACCGGCGGTCAGCACGCCATTGGTGTGCTGGCTCAGTCCATCGGTGGCGGCGGCGGTAACGGCGGAGATTCCAGCTATGCCGATGCCACGGTGGGGTTCAATGCCGCCTTGGTTATGGGGGGCAGTGGCGGCGGGGGAGGCCATGGTGATTCGGCCATCGTCAGCTTGAGCAATTCCCGTATTGTCACTGGCGCAGACTTCGCCAGTTCCGACATCGACCCCGGCACCTATGCACCTAACGATTCGTTCGGCGTCCTGGCGCAGACGGTAGGCGGTGGTGGCGGTAACGGAGGCAGCGCGAGCGCCCGCGACCTAGTGCTGGCGGTGCCCACGGGCGAAGGTGCATCGGTGGCCTTGAATCTTGAAGCGGCCATCGGAGGCAGTGGCAGTACGGGTAGCGATGCCTGCGGCGACAGCAATAGCAATTGCCTGACACAGGTTGTACTGAAAGAAAAGTCATCCGTTGCCACTATTGGTGATGGTTCGCACGGCGTGATGGCTCAGTCCGTCGGCGGCGGTGGCGGTAACGGTGGCGATTCGTCGGCGATGGCGGCCACGCTGAGCGACGGCGATTCCATTTCTGCTACGGTCGGGATGGCACTGGGTGGCACGGGCTCGGGGGGCGGTGCCGGCGGTGCAGTGAACGTTACCTTGGGGGATTCTGACACCAGTAGTTCCGGGTTGCCGCCTGCATTGTCGGCGCCAGGTACCACGCTGCCTGCGTCCAGCATCATTACCTACGGTCATTTCGCTAACGGTGTCGTGGCGCAATCGGTTGGCGGTGGCGGCGGCAATGGCGGGGTGGGCAGCAGCAACGCGTTCTCGAATGGCGGTATGGCCAACGTGGATCTGACCATGTCGCTGGGTGGCACGGGTGGTGCTGGTGGTGTGGGTGGCGAGGTAGATGTGGCCGTGAATCCGAACTTTACGATCCGCACGCGCGGGTCCGGTTCACGCGGCATCGTAGCCCAGTCTGTCGGTGGCGGTGGCGGTGTGTCGCAGGGTGGCACCATAGGCATTTCCGCAGGTCGGACGGGAGGCGGCGAGACGCCCGATGAGGGTGGCGGTAGTCTGAACGGATCATTCAACCTTACCCTGGGAGCGACCGGTGGGTCGGGTGCTGTGGGCGGCAAGGTTACGGCGGCGCTGTCGGGCGCAATCCGCACAGAAGGCGGCGATGCTGACGGTATGTTGTTGCAGTCCATTGGCGGTGGCGGCGGCCTGGGCGGATCTGTCGGCGCTGACGCCTCGTCCACCCCCATACTCGAGCGGCTGGACATGTTTGACGACGGCGAGGAAGCCGGCAGCGATGAGGGTGTCAGCTATTCCTTTACCGTGGGCGTTGGCGCCACCGGAGGCAGTGGTGGCCACGGCGGTGAAGTTGACCTTGATTTCGGCGGACAAATACAGACCAGCGGGGACTGGGCCGATGGCATCTTGGCCCAGTCCATTGGCGGCGGTGGAGGTGCGGGCGGCTCATCCAGCGCGTCGGGCAGCGAGGTCCAGGCCAGCATCACTCTTGGTGTGGGAGGCAGTGGCGGCGCGGCAGGAGACGGCGGAACGATTAACTACTATCTGCCGAGCTCGCATGGCGCCGGCATTGCCACGGCAGGCTATCAAGCCTATGGCATGCTGCTGCAGTCCATCGGTGGCGGCGGGGGCCTGGGTGGCGATGGCTCGGATCAGGCGAAAGGTGAGCTTACGATTGGCGGCGCGCACGGTGGAGAGGGCGGCGCGAGCGGCGATGGTGGCGCCATACAGGCGTCGCAAACAAAGGGTTGGTTGAATGTTTCAACATTGGGCGATGAGGCGCCCGCTGTGGCCATGCAGTCAATTGGCGGCGGTGGCGGTACTGGCGGCGCAGGGAGCAGCGACTCCAAGGATATCGACGGGGACAGCCACGCCATGTTCGTATCGGTCGGCGGCAACGCCGGCGCATCCGGCCACGGTGGAACGGTCAACGCAACCATGGGTCTTGACGCAAGTACGGCCGGTGACCGGGCCTATGGCATGTTGTTGCAATCGATTGGCGGCGGCGGTGGCGTGGGCGGGGCCGGCGATGCCGATAACCTGACCAGCGTCGTATTGGGCGGGCGCGGTGGAGCGGCGGGTGACGGCGGCAACGTTACCGTCAACCTGAACGATACTGAAAGCCGGATCACCACGGCGGGCGCCGGCGCCCATGCGATCGTGGCCCAGTCGATTGGTGGCGGCGGAGGTATTGCCGGCGATACGTCAAAGGGGATCAAGCTCGGTTCTGCCTGGTCTGCGGCGAATGCCAATGATGCCGGCGGAAGCGGAAATGGCGGGGCCGTCAATGTCACGACGAACGGCACCATCACGACCACGGGCGCAAACGCTTTTGGCGTCGTGGCCCAATCCATAGGAGGCGGCGGCGGGCTCGGCGGCAACACCAGCGGTGGATTTGCCGGCACGACTGCGGGCACAGGCAGCACCGGCGCTGGCAGCAATGTCACCGTGGCACAGAACGGTACGCTCACCGCCTCGGGTAGTGGTTCCACAGGTATTTTTGCGCAAAGCGAAGGTCCGCAAGGTTCCGGAGAGGTTTCCGTTACCGTCAATGGCTCTGTCACTGCCGAGGCCTATGGGGTATGGATAGTCGGTAACAACCAGAACTATCTGATCGTGAATGATTTTGGCAGCATTTCGACCGGTTCCAGCGACACGGCCGTGCACTATGAAGGCACCCCGCCGCAGGTAATCGGCATGAAGCTGGCTGCTGACAATGCAATGGGCGCCATGCTCAACATTCACAACGCGGGTTCGATACGCGGCAATATCGAATGCGCACGAGGTGACGGCGGCATTGCCTGCGATGTAGATAATGCCGCTACCGGTACGCTTAGCGGTGCAACGCTTTACCAAGCCAATATTGACAACGCCGGCGTGGTGGCCATCGGCAAGCCTGGCGCGTTCGACCTGCTGACCGTAACCGGTGACTTCAACCTGCAGTCCGAGGGCTTGCTGCAGGCCGATGTGGATTTCGTTCAGTTCAAGTCGCCGCGTATGGTGGTTCAAGGCGAGACCCGCCTGGATGGCCGCATCGATGTGCGCCCGATCGCGCTGCTTCCCGAGCGCGAAGTTACCGTGGCCACCTTGGAAGGCGATATCCTGGGTACGCCAAGCGCTCTGGACAGCCCGATCATCGATTACGCCGCCAGGCTGGATGGCAGGAATGTGCACGTGAAAGCGGCGGATGCAGACTTCGCTTCCGAGTCGATGTCCTTGTCGGATAATCCGCGTTCGGTGGCGCAACATGTGCAGGGAACCTGGGATGCAGGCGGCAATTCAGACATGGCTCCCTTGTATGCCGCGCTTGATACGGCCTCGCGTCAGGGCAGCGATACCTATTCGGACCGCCTGGCAGACCTTTCGCCCGGTGTGGCTGTAGCGCCCGGCGCCCAGATGCAGGCCGGAATGGCCCGCTTCACCGGTGCCATGATGTCGTGCCCGACCTTCCAGGGTGCCGATGCACTTACTGGCGAGCAGAACTGCCTGTGGGGCGAGGTCTCCGGTGTGAATACCAACCAGGACAGCGAGGGGGGCGTGTCGGGCTTTTCATTCAGCGGAGTCACTTACCAGTTTGGCGGGCAACGTCAGGTCAGCCCGGGCTGGTTCCTGGGTGGATCGGCAGCCTATCAGAACACGCACATGAGCGGTAACGACGGACGTGTCAGCGGCAAGGGCGATACGGGTTATGTCGGGCTGGTGCTGAAGCGCGAGACCGGCCCATGGATCTTTTCGGCGGCTTTGGGCGGTGGTTATGGCCAACACGATATTGACCGCAACATTCGTATTCCAAGCCTGGAAAGCCAGGCCAGTGCAGACCTGGATGTCTATGGCGCCGCACTGCGCCTGCGCGCTGCGCGTACGTTCGCCACCGATACCTACTACGTCAAGCCGTATGTTGATCTGGATATGTTCTATACGCATATGCCCAGCTACAGCGAATCGCGCGACGCCATGCATCTTGAGGTGGAAAGCAGCAACCAGTTTGTTGTGGGCCTGTCGCCCATGATAGAAGTAGGTGGCCGGATATCGCTGGATAACGGTGCCGTCATGCGGCCATATGTGTACGGCGGTGTTTCGCTGCTGTCAGAGGATGAATACACGGTCAAGGCCCGCCTGCAGGGTGCGCCGGCGGGAACGGGATCGTTCGAGACATCGGTGCCCACGGATGATGTCATCGGACGTATCGGTGCCGGCCTGCAAATCTCGAATGCCGGCGGCATTGATTTCCGACTGCAATACGACGGTGAGTTCTCGTCGCATATTCAAAGCCATCGCGGCACGCTGAAGGTGATGATTCCGTTCTGACTCAGGGCCTGCCAAAAGCGCCGGCGCAGTTCAACTGCGCCGGCGCTTTGTTGTATGGGTCAGGCGGCGGGTCCGGTTGAGCTGCGCTTTACCAAAAACGTCGGCAGCATTTGAGGTGGTGGCATGGGCTCTGTCGAGTCAATTGCGGCCAATAGGGTTTTGGCTGCAAGCATCCCGATTTCAACCGATGGAAAATGAATCGTAGTAAGTGGCGGATCTACGAAAGCGGAGAACTGGCTGTCGTTGAAACCGATGACCGACACTTCGTTGGGGATGGACAGGCCGTGTTCGCGCAAACAGGCCGTTGCCCCCAGAGCCAGGTAATCGTTGCCGCAAATGAGTGCGGAAAACTTCAGCCTCTTGCCCAAAAGTTCTTTGGTGGCCTGATAACCTTCGGCGAACCCGTAATCTGTTTCAGCAATCAGGTCTCGTGACAGGCGTCCGCCGCCTGCAGCAATGGTTTCCAGCAAACCCTGGTAGCGCTGCCGGGCACGTTGATTAAAGGCAAGGTGACCGCTGATGAACGCGAACTCACGATGCCCCAGGTCTAGCAAATGTTCGGCGGCTTTGCGGCCGGCAACATAGTTGTCGAAACCAATGGCGCCTGCCAGCGCGTTGCCCGAGTCGGCCCAGATGGTGGCGAATGGCAGATCGTTCTTGGTGATCAGATCGATCCAGGGTGGCGGGCAGTCATTGCCCAGCAGGACGATGCCGTCCACGCCTCTTTCGATGAGTGTGCGCAAAGGGCTTAAATCGGCTTGTTCCTTGATGGATGGTTGCGCCAGCAGTAGGGTGTAGTTGGCCATACCCAGCCCTTGCCGCAAGGCTTCTATGGTTTGACCAAAGGCCGATACGCCTATGCTGGGCACCACGGCACCGATACTGCGCGTGCGTCTTGATACCAGGGCTCGTCCTACACCTTGAGGCACGTAGCCTAATGCCGCCACGGCAACGTTGATACGTTCACGGGTGGCGGCATCTACCATTTCGGGACGGTGCAAGGCGCGCGAAACCGTGCTGATGGAGACCCCCACCATGCGGGCAACATCTTGCAAGCTGGCTGCCATATTTATTTTTCCTGTTCTTTGCAAACGATAGTCATAAATATAGCACTATTTCACAAAATCCCTATTTAAATCATGTTTGACACTTTAATGCAAACGTTTGTATTATGCAGAAAATTACCTCTTCAAGGAAGAATGAAATGGATGGAATCGCTGCCACTGCTGCCGTGACAACCAAGCAGGCAATAGTCAATACGCTTACTGAACTTGACGTTAAGTACGCTTTCACCCTGCCGGGCCTGGGTGTTACCTGGATGCTCGACGAGTTCTATCAAACCAGAAAGGAACTGCGGGTCGTCCTGACACGAGGCGAGCAAGTAGCGTCGATCATGGCCCAGGTGGTGGGGCGCCTCACAGGCAAGCCTGGCGTTTACATGGGGCAAGGCCCATTTGCCAGCACGACGGGTGCGTTCGGCATACTCGAAGCCTACTTCGCCGGTACACCGATGCTGGTGCTTACAGATACGTCGTGCTACGACGGCTTCGGCATGTATGGCGTATACCAGACCATGACCGGCGATTATGGTGCGGCAGACGTCCGCACTGTCATGAAGACCATGACCAAATCCACGTACTACGCAACCGAGCCGCACGAGGCGGTCTACGCCATTCAGCAAGCCTACAAGCAGGCCGGTCTGCCGCGCCAGGGGCCCACGGCTGTTGTGCTGAAGTCGCCCATTATTCGTCGCGAAATGCCCGAGCAATCCCGTGTCACGCTTTATCCTTCCAAGGGTTACCAGGAAGTCGCCATGCCCCTGCCTGATCCCAAGGCAATCAAAGAACTGGCAGATCTGGTCAAAGCGGCGAAGCGGCCAGTGCTGGTTGTCGGCAACGGCATGCAGAATGCCCGTGGGCGTGCATTGGTTGCCCAGCTGGCCGATAAGTTCGGACTGGCGGTAGCTACCAGCTATAACGCCAAGGGTGTTGTCGATGAAACGTCCGCGACAGCCGTTGGCATGTTGGGAACATGGGGCATGAAATCCGCCAATGCAGCGGTCAAGGATGCCGACATGCTGGTGGTCATCGGGGCCAGCCTGGGCGCCGACTACATCAAGTTTCGTGATCCTGACTTCATCAAGCCCGGTGTGCAGCGTATTGTGCAAATTGACGTCGATCCGCGCAATGCCGGCTGGGTCTATCCGGTAGATCTTGCCATTTGCGCCGATGGCAGTGACGCCATCGATGCACTGCTGAAGCACGATCTGGGTGCAGACCAGCGCCAGGAGCGCCTGAGCTGGATCGCCACCATTCAGGCGAACCACCCCGTTTTCGACCAGCCCACCACGGCTGCATCGGGAACCCTGCACAATGCAGAGGTCGTCAAGGTACTGGATGCCTTCCTCACACCCGACGACATGCTGACGCTGGATGCCGGCACCAACCGCATTTGGGCAACAACCACCCTGAAAGTTCGCACTCCCGGACAACTGGTGGTTCCCGGTGGCATAGGCGGCATGGGCTGGGGGGCGCCTGCCGCTGCAGCCGTCAAGCTCGTTCACCCCGAGAAAAACGTTGTTTGCCTGACCGGAGACGGCGGGTTCGCCATGACCATGAACGTCATGTCCACCTGCGTGCAGGAAAACCTGCCCATCACAGTTGTGGTTGCCAATAACAGCGGGCTGGGCATGGTGCGCGACAACCTGAAAGATCGCCGCATTGCCGTAGATTTTTCAAACACCGACTTCGCGCAGATTGCCCGCGGTATGGGTTGTCATGGCGTCAGTGTTACCACCGCCGAGGAATTGGCCAAGGCGCTGAAAGAGGCTCGTGAATCCGGTGTGGCTACGGTCATTGATGTTGCGGTCGATCCTGCCTCCAGCCACGTGGGTGTATCGGACTACTAAGGACAACCCATGAAACCCATAGCCATAGTTACCGGTGGGGCGCGCAATATCGGCTGGGCGATAGTGCAAAGGTTGTCTGCCGATTACCGCGTATTCATCGCCGATCTGGCAGAGCCGAGCCAGGCTCTGCCAGAGGGCTGCGAATACATTCGCACCGACGTGTGCGACACGCAGCAGGTCGGCAGCCTGCTGGCCCATGCCGGGAAGGCGGGGCCTTTGCAGGCTCTGGTTCACTCGGCCGCCATCACGGCGCCTGCCAGACCAGTCGCCGACATCCCGCTGGATGAATGGACCCGGTTGCTGCACGTGAATCTCACGGGAAGCTTTATCGTCGCCCAGGCCGCCATCGCGCCTTTGTCCGAAGCCAAAGGCAGCCTGACGCTACTGACCTCGCGCGCCGGGAAAACGGGTTTTGCCGCCTTGAACGCCGGTAACAGCGGTACCAAGGCCCATTACTGCGCTTCCAAGGCGGGCGTGATTTCCTTGATGAAGTCGCTGGCAACCGAGCTGTCGCCAAACGTTCGTGTCAATGCAGTGGCTCCTGGTCCCATCGAAGGCGAGATGATCCCTCGCGAGCGCTGGCCGGAGATCGCTGCACGAGTTCCCTTGGGCCGGCTGGGAACTGCCGCTGAAATTGCCGACGCGGTGCATTTTCTTGCCAGTCCTGCCGCCAGTTTCATCACCGGCCATGTATTGGATGTAAATGGTGGCACCTTGATGGATTAAAGGGTGTGTCGTGGCCGACCAACAATCAGAAGTTGTGCGGCCGGGCTTTAACTATGCAATGGAGACAAACAATGAAAGCCTTTAAATTCAAGAATATCCTGGGTGTGGCTGGTTTGGTGCTGTGCCTGGGTGTAGCGCCTGCACATGCCGATGTCACGGAAGTGCGTCTGGCCAGGCAGTACGGCATTGCCTACTTGCCGCTGATGGTGATGCAGGAGCAAAAGCTCGTAGAAAAGCATACTCGTGAACTGGGGTTGTCGGATGTAAAAGTAAGCTGGAATCAGTTTACGGGCGGCTCAATCATGAACGATGCGCTTCTGGCCGGTGCATTGGACTTCGCAGTGGCCGGTCCGCCGCCATTTCTGACCATGTGGTCTCGTACACAGAATACGCCGGCCAGCGTAACGGGGCTGGCTTCCCTGAATGCGATGCCAATGTATCTGGTAAGTCGCAATCCCGAAACGAAGACCGTTGAAGATTTCACCGAAAAAGACAGGATTGTTGTCTCGGGTATCAAGGTTTCCACTCAGGCGGTCGTACTGCAAATGGCGGCGGCCAAGGCGTTTGGCCAGGATAAGTACGACGTACTGGATCGGCTGACGATTGCCATGCCCTTGTCAGACAGCATGGCAATCATGTTGTCAGGTAAAGGCCAGGTCACTGCCGATTTCACGGTTCCGCCATTTTCTTACCGGGAACTGAAGCAGCCGGGCTTCCATTCCGTCATCGATACCTATGGGGTAGTGGGTGGGCCTAGCTCAACCAATGTGGTGTATACGACGAATCGGTTTCAGGAAAAAAACCCCAAGGTAACGCAGGCGGTCCTGAACGCCCTCGACGAGGCACAGAAGTTTATTACGGCCAACAAACAGGAGGCCGCACAAATCTATCTGGACATCACAAAGGATACCGATCCCGTCGAGGACGTTGTCGAGATGTTGTCTGATCCAAAGGTTGAGTACAACCTTACGCCGCAAGGCTTGATGGCCTTTGCCGACTTCATGCATGAAATAGGAACGATCAAAACCAAGCCAGCATCGTGGAAAGATTTGTTCGTAACGCAGATGCATGATCTGCCCGGGAACTAACGAAATGGTCGGCACATGAAAATACAGTTAGGCACTGTTGGTGTAGAGCGAATCGAGGAACGGCTGGGACTTGGGTTTCAGCCGCACGAACTCTTTCCGGCGTTTGAGTCCCATATGCTTGAACCATTACGTCATCAAATGGAGCCCACTTTCTACGACGCAACGGAGAATCGCTTTCGCACCAGCATTCACAGCTGGCTGCTACGTACACCGAATTGCATAGTGCTTATTGATACGTGTGTCGGCAACCACAAACAGAGGCCGCAGGTTCCACGGTTTCATATGTGCGACACGCCCTGGTTGTCACGCCTTGCCGAGGCTGGCATACAACCTGAGGATGTTGACTACGTCATGTGTACGCATTTGCATTGCGATCATGTTGGATGGAATACGCGATTGTCTAATGGCAAATGGGTGCCTACGTTTCCTAATGCCCGCTATCTATTCGGCCGCAAGGAATTTGATCGCTGGGATGCACGCAGGGCGGATTACCAGCATCGGCATATCAACGACCATGTTTTCAACGACAGTATTTTGCCTGTGGTGGAGGCTGGCCAAATGATGTTGGTCGATGACGGGTATGAGCTCGATGGTGTACTGACCGTCGAACCGGCACCTGGGCACACTGCAGGTCACGTGTGCATACGTGTTGCTTCCGGGGGCAAGCGTGCGTATTGCAGCGGAGATATTTTTCATCATCCCTTGCAGATTCATCATCCGCAGTTGTATACCGGCTTCGATGACGACCCTGATGGTGGTGTCCGTACACGCCTGCGATTGCTGTCTGCTTGTGCTGACGAAAATGCCATATTGCTGCCCGCGCATTTTGCCGAACCACATGCATGTTTTGTGCGCAGGAGCGGCAGCGGATATGTCGCCGACTTTGGCGGTTTCGACGTGCCCAATCAACTTGGTGGGGATACGCATACTATTGATAGCGGGGTAATTTCATGACGGCACCTTTGCTTGAAGTCAGGGGAGTCACCCTGCAATACAAGACACGTGAACATCTGGTGACCGCTACGTATCGAGTGGATTTTTCGGTACGGCAGGGCGATCGATATATTCTTCTGGGGCCTTCAGGCTGCGGCAAGTCCACTTTATTGAAGGCGGTAGGCGGCTACCTGCGTCCAACAGAAGGCCAGATTCTGCTCCAAGGCAAACCAGTGCTGCGGCCAGGAGCTGATCGCATGATGGTTTTCCAGGAGTTTGACCAACTTCTGCCTTGGAAAACCGTCAGGCAAAACGTTGAGTTCGCACTGAAGTCGTCTGGAACTTTGCGAGGCAAGGAGGCCGAGGAACGTGCCTTGTATTACCTCGATAAAGTCAATCTGGGAAAGTTTGTCGATAGCTATCCACACATGCTTTCTGGTGGTATGAAGCAGCGTGTCGCCATAGCGCGCGGCATGGCCATGGAACCGGACATCATTCTTATGGATGAGCCGTTCGCCGCCCTGGATGACCTGACACGACGCAAGATGCAAGACGAGCTTATGCAGCTTTGGGAAGAGACGCGCTTCACGGTTTTGTTCGTCACACACTCTATCCCGGAGGCCGTCCGTATAGGCAGCCGCATCCTGCTGCTGTCTCCGCATCCCGGCCAGGTCAGGGCCGAGCTCAATGGCATCGATCCGGGCTCAGGTCAGGATGGTGCGCAAGCCGCGCTGGAGGATGAAATCAAGCATCTACTTTTTTCCCAAGAGATCGAGGAGAGCGGCCATGTCTGATGACGTCTTGCGCGATAGCGCGCGCCCGAATGTCTATAAAGAGCCCAAAGCTTCCGAGAGCCTGGGTATTGTCGAGAACTCCTTGCCTTTGATGGCGCGCTTGTGGGATCAGGGGTGGTTGCGAAAGTTGCTTGTCCTGGCCGTTCTGGCATGCCTCTGGGAGGTCTATGCCCGCTATCTGGACAATGAACTTTTGCTTCCGACCTTTACGCAGACATGTCTTGCATTGTTTGATGCCACATTTGCCGGACAGTTGCCTGAGCGTATCGGCGTGTCGCTCGATGTACTGATGACAGGCTATGTCGCTGGCATAGCCCTGGCTGCCTTGCTGACTTTGCTTGCAATCACCACGAGGTTGGGTACCGATTTTCTCGAGGTGATGACAGCCATGTTCAATCCGTTGCCGGCAATTGCCTTGTTGCCGCTGGCGTTGATCTGGTTTGGCTTGGGAAAGATGACCATGGTGTTTGTCCTGGTGCATTCAGTATTGTGGGCGGTAACCCTTAACACATATTCCGGGTTCCAGGCTGTCTCGCCAACGCTGAAGATGGTCGGACGCAATTATGGCTTGTCGCATCTGTCCTTCATTATGAAAATCCTTATCCCGGCAGCATTCCCAAGCATACTTTCGGGCCTGAAGATAGGCTGGGCGTTCGCGTGGCGCACGCTGATTGCTGCAGAGCTGGTATTTGGCGTGAGCTCCAGCAGCGGCGGGCTGGGGTGGTTTATCTATGAAAGCAAGAATCAGCTGGATATTGCCGCAGTATTTGCTGGTTTGCTGACCATCATCATCATCGGCCTGGTGGTCGAGAACCTTATCTTCCGAACCATCGAGCAGCGAACCATCCAGCGTTGGGGCATGCAGACCTGAAGCGCTGGATTACTAAACCACAAGGAGACTTTCAAATGCGATTCCTTAAAACACTTCCGATCGTACTGTCTGTCCTGATGATGTCGGGCGTTGCCCAGGCACAGGATACGGCCGCTAATTATCCTGATCGTCCCGTCAAGGTGATTGTGCCATTTCCGCCTGGGGGAGCCACTGACATCGTCGGGCGGGAAATTTCCGACCGCCTGGCACGCGCACTGGGGCAGCCCTTCGTGGTTGAGAACCGTAGCGGGGCAAGCGGAAATATTGGCATGGAGGCTGCTGCACGATCCGCGCCTGATGGCTATACGCTGGTTATCGGCGCACCACAAACCTTGACCATCAACCCTCAGCTTTTCAAGTCCAATCCGTTCAATCCGCAGAAAGAGCTGGATCCCATCATCGTTGTGGCAACGGTACCCAATGTGTTGATCGTTAATCCCAAGTTGCCGGTATCGTCGGTGAAAGAGCTGGTTGCCTACGCCAAAGAGCGACCCGGAAAAGTCAATTACGGTTCGTCCAGCATCGGTGGCACCCCGCACCTCTCATCGGAACTGTTCAAATCAATGACCGGTACCGATATCATGCACATTCCTTATCGGGGCAGTTCTCCCGCCTTGACGGACCTCATGGGTGGGCAGATCGAGATGATGTTCGATAACTTGCCCGCCTCGCTACCGAACATCAAGTCCGGACGGGTCAAGGCACTGGCAGTGACTACCAAGAAGCGTAGTGCAGCCGCGCCCGATATTCCGACCATGGAAGAAGAAGGCGTAACCGGCTTCGAGTCACAAGGATGGTTCTCGATACTGGCTCCCGCTGGCACACCTCCTGCCATACTGGAAAAACTCAACACAGAAGTGAACAAGATCCTGGCTACCGACACGTTCAAACAGCGGCTGGCCAACGTAGGTGCAGAGCCCATGGGTGGATCGATAGCTGACTTCCGTGCATTGCTGGACACAGAAACAAAACGCTGGGCCGAAGTCATCGAGTTTGCGAATATCAAGGTTGAATGACGATGCGTGGCCTGGCAGGGAAAACGGCATTTCTGACTGGTGCTGCAGCGGGAATAGGCAAGGCGACTGCGTTGCGGCTGGCGCAGGAAGGCATGCACGTATGGGTTTCCGACCTTGATCCGCGTGCGCTCGAAAGCGTGAGCCAGGATGCGGCGCGCCTGAGCCTGCAGGTGGGGGTTGTACAGGCAGACTCCACCAGCGAGGCGGAAATACGCCAGGCCATTCAAAGTGTGTTTGATGCAACCGGCAGGCTGGATGTATTGGTCAATAATGCGGGCGGCTCGTTGCATACGCCATATCGCTTCGCCGATGAAACGGATGGTGATTGGGATAAGGTGTTGAACCTGAACCTGATGGGGGCGGTGCGCGCTTGCCGTGCTGCGTTGCCCCTGATGCAGCGCAGTGGCGCAGGGCGGGTCATCAACTACGGCTCGAAAGCGGGCCGCTATGGCAGCCTGATTGCGGGGCCGAACTACGCGGCCGCCAAGGGCGCCATCGCGGCGTTAACACGACAGCTGGCAATGGAATACGGTGAATACGGGATTACCGTGAACTGTATTTGCCCCGGGGTCGTGCTGACGCCCCGCACCAGCGGTTTGTGGGCGGAGCGTCGTAGTGCCGAAGAGCGCGAGCGTATCGTCTCGGAAATTCCTTTGCGTCGTCACGCCGGCGTAGAGGATATTGCCGGCGCGGTCGCTTTTCTGGCTTCCGATGACGCCGCCTTCATTACCGGCGTTTCGCTGGATGTAAATGGCGGGCAGGGGATGGCGTGAGGGCGCTTTCACCGTACGTTCAGCGTCTCGCCATTGGCACTCAGACCTGACTTCCATTTCTCCAGCCACCAGCCATATTGGTGTGGCCAGTGTTTGAAAGCGCGGGTCATGCCCATTTCCTCTGCAGCATGATGCGGCCAGTTCGGATTGAACAAGGCCTGGCGACCGATCGCAATCAGGTCTGCGTGCCCCGATTCAAGCAGCTCATTTGCCAGTTGCGCGGTGCGGATCAAGCCCACTGCTTGCGTCTGAATCCCGGTCTCGGCCTTGATGCGTCGGGCAAACTCCGCCTGATAGCCTGGTGCGCGCCTGAAACTGGCGTTCGTGGCACCCATCACAAGATTGCCACCCGATGAGCAGTCGATTACGTCGACTCCGATCTTCTTGAGTTCGCGGGAAAACACAACGCTGTCCTCGATCTCCCAGCCACCTTCAATCCAGTCCACCGCAGATATCCGCACAAATAATGGCGTGTCCTGAGGGATGGCTGCCCGTACGGCGGTTGCGACCTCCAGCGGAAATCGCATGCGGTTCTCCAGGCTTCCGCCATACTGGTCGTTGCGTTTGTTCGCCAACGGCGACAGAAAGCTTTGCAGCAGGTATCCGTGAGCCATATGGATCTCGATAATGTCGAATCCCGCCTCTAAGGCCCTGACGGCTCCTTTGGCGAAATAAACCGCATGCTCATGGATTTCGGGAATGGTCAGTGCGTGTGGCTGCAGCCATCCGTCGGCGAAAGCCAGGTCCGATGGACCTACGGGTGTCCAGGATTCGTCGCCGTTCTGAATATTTTCCGCCGTCAGCGGACCATTTCCTTCCCATGCTCTTTGTGCACTGGCTTTCCTGCCTGCGTGTGCAATCTGCAAGGTGGGAACTGCTCCCTGCGATTTGATAAAGCCGGCTATGGGCTTGAGCGCTTCGGCATGTTCATCAGACCAGATTCCCAGGCAACCGTTCGTGATCCGGCCCACGCGTGTGACAGACGCCTGCTCTACGCACACAATGCCGGCGCCGCCTATCGCAAACTGGGCATAATGATGCGCGTGAAAATCCGTCGGAAATCCGTTTTCAGCACAATACATCGACATGGGGGCAATGACGATCCGGTTGCGTACCGTGGCCCCACGAATGTTCAGTGGCGCAAACAGCAACGGAATGTCTGTCGTAGGATGGCCGTCCATTTATGATTTCCCCATGAACTTCGCGCGGGCTGATGCGCCTTCGGTGCTGTCCCTGCAAACCAGTGCCTGATCTGCGTCCATGTATATGCCCAGTTTATGCAAGGCTGTCGCGTGTGCATTGACCGCTTCCTTGGTCATGCGCAAGATTGCGGCCGGTGTTTCACCGCTGCGCGCGGCCAGTTCCTGCGCAACTTCAACGGCGCCTTCGGGTTCAGCGATCGCGTCGATCAAGCCCCACTCCAGAGCGGTTGCTGCGGGCAGCCGTTCCGCGAGCAGAATGGCGCGTTTGGTACGTGCTGCACCGATCAGGGATGTCATGCGGGGAATGGCACCCCAGCCCATGTTCAGCCCCACCTTCGCCTCGGGAAGGTAGATGAAGCCATTGTTGGCCATCACGCGCCAGTCGCAGGCAAGTGCCAGGGCGGCCGATCCGCCTACCGCAGCGCCTTCGATGGCTGCAATGGTGATCTGCGGAAGTTCTTCCCAGAGGCGGCAAAGCCTGGCTCCGCGCTGGGCCACATTGCGGCGATCCAGAAGGGCGGTTTCCGCCTCTTCCCACTTTTTAGGGTCTTTCAGATCGATACCCGCTGAAAATATGTCCTTGGCCCCGGTCAGCACGACCGTTTGAATATCAAGGGCATCAGCAAGATCATGTGCCACACTGGTCAGGGCAAGAATGGTGTCCTGGTCCAGGGCATTGCGGTTGACCCCGCGATCGAATCGCACCAATGCGTGCTGACCACTCGTTTTTACCGTAACGGCTTTACCATATTTGCGTTTCATTGCTCTACCTTTGAACCGATGATTGTGTTGGAAGGGATTGGGGATCAGGTTGTGGGAAATGAGGTGGCCACATACCTGAAATCGTACGGAGGGTAATAGCTGACGGCTATTTCCATGATCTTGCTCGCTGCATTCCTGAATGTCCTTATCATCAGGAGCGCCGGATCCGACTCTTCGTAGCCCATCAGGCGCGCCACTTTGGTCGGGAAACGTGAGGCGGAAATCTCCATCTCAATACTCTCTACCGCCTCGTCAAAGCATTCAGTCAGCAAGCTGTATACGCCGCCTGATTGTGTGCCTATCTTTTCAACAATGCTTTCGTACTCGTTTCTCAGATAGATATCTGTCCACGAAATGGGGCGCTTGTTGCCGGGCAGGCTGCGGAAGGTTTCTACTTTTATCCAGGCTGCGGGTCCATCGGGCAGCTCCGTTTCGGGTGGCTGGCCAGGCAGATCAGGTGTGACGTGCGTGACATGCAGGTCGGTCAGCTCAAGATAGCGCTGCAACTGATCCGTAGTATTCAGTGCTACACCAAACTTTGCTTGCGGATGCTGGCGGATGATGGTTGTTCCGGCACGACGGCGCCGCTCGATAAGGCCCAGATCGCTCAGCCGGCGCAAGGCCTCGCGAGCAGTATGACGTCCTATCGCATACTGATCACATAATTCCCGCTCGGTTGGAAGCTTGCTGCCGACTGCAAAGTGACCGCTCTGGATCTGACTCAGCAAATGGTCGCTGACGCTTTGATATAACGTAGGGCCGTTATTCGCGTGCTGGCCGCGTCTCATGGTCTTATAGCCCCAGCCGTCTCATGGCGGCCAGCGTTTCAACGTTAAATGTTTCCGGACATTCTGATTGAGGAAAGTGTCCGACGCCTTCCCATTCCAGATACTCGACGGGCACGCTCCTTTGCCTCAACGCAGTCTCAACCGCGCGGGCGGATTCGGGCGGCACAGACCAGTCTTCGCTGCCCTCAACGATAACCACCGGGCAGTCGATGTCGTCAAGAATATGCTCCATGCGGAAACCGCCAAATGCAGAAATGTCGGCAAAGGCAACGGCCGGAATGCAACGGCGGGCGTCCGTCACGACTTCTTCAGCCCGTTCGGGTGAAGTCGTCGTGCCCATCAGGGTACGGAATGTCACCTCAAACCAGTCACCTGGATTGATGCTGGCCATTTCCAGTATCTTCGGGTTATAGCCCGAAGACTTGGTCACATTGACGGAGGCCCCGTCGACCAGAACCAGTCCTTGTACCCTGTCTTTTGCCAGGGTAGCCGCCCGCGCCACGATACCTCCACCCATGGAGTGGCCTATTAATGTGGCGCTTTCCAGTCCCAGGGCGTCGATGACGCTGATCAGGTAGTGCGCATTGGCATCGGAGTTGCGGTTTGGGCCTTGCGCGGGCATGCCGCTTTTGCCATGCCCTGGCAGATCGAGTGCGTAGACGCTGTAATGCTGGGCGAAGAAGTCGATGTTGTATTGCCACGAAAGGCTGTCCTGGCTGGCGCCATGCACCATGATCAAAGCGGGCCCGGATCCACCGAAATCATAATAGGCGCGTATATTGTCAGACGTTGTGATGTAAGGCATGTCAGTGCTCCAGTCCGGCGGCCAAACGGGTGACAGCGTAAATCAGCAGCCAGTTCTGCACGCAGCTGCGCATATCACCTTCAACGACCAGGCGATGCTGGCGTACCAGCCTGTTAAAGGGGAAACCGCGGTGCAGGTCGTTGAATGCGGCGGTGTCGCCCGCAAAGGTGAACGCGATGGCTGTTGTTGTATCGGTTCCCGCAGTCACTCTGCCTTCGTCGAAAGCGATCCAGGCGTTTTCCCCTGTTTCTGTGTTGCGAAAGCCCATATTGAATGTGGCCAGTGCACTGTGCTGCGCCACAAAGCTGTCGTGGTTGGCTGCCGAACCAAGTGCCTGCAACCAGCCTTGATGAAAGAAATTCGATACTTGCGCGGTCATGACGAGAATTCCTCTTTCAGACGAAACTTTTGTACCTTCCCCGATGAAGACTGGGGCAGGCTGTCGACGATAAAGATGCGCTTGGGGACCTTGAACGCTGATAACGCGTTACGACAATGCGCACGAAGATCTTCGACGTCGGGTGATTTCCCGTAAGCGGGCACAACGGCCGCAACCAGTTCCTCACCCCAATATTCGTGTGGCAGACCAAAGGCTGCTGCCTCGCGTACATCGGGATGGCCGGCCAGACAATTTTCCACTTCCAGCGCGGCCACGTTTTCACCACCGGTCTTGATCATGTCTTTGCTGCGGCCTTCAAAATACACAAAGCCATCGTCGTCGATGCGCAGGATGTCGCCGGTACGCAGCCATCCTTCCTTATCGAGAACCTCGGCGGTCAGTTCGGGCTGATTCCAATAGCCTTTGAAGACCGTCGGCCCTTTCACATGTAGTTCGCCGGGGCCGCGTTGGTCGGCCAGTATCTGGCCGGCTTCATCGACCAGGCGGTACTGGACGTGACGCCATATATAACCGATGGAGCCCGGGTGCTCCAGGATCTCGCGCGTATACCGGTTCTTGATGGTAGTGACGCAACTTTCCGTCATGCCGAAGCCCCAGCTGAACTCGGCATTCGGAAATACCTTTCGAATCAGCTGTTGCCGCCATTCTCCCAGCGGTGCTGCTGCGGTCTGCACAAAAGTGACGTAAGGCATGACAAGGTCGGCAAAGCGGGGATGGTCTGTGAGACCGACCCACATCGCCGACAACAGGAACAAATGGGTAGGACGATTGGTGTTCAGCACCTCGATGACTGCATCGGCATCAAAGCGCGGCACGATATGCAGGCTCCCGCCAGCGTACAGGATGGGACCGTTGACAACGCCGAAGCCTCCGATATGAAACAGCGGTGTGGCCAGCAGGGATCGGGCAGTCGAATCAATACCAAGCTCGACAATGTAATTGACGGCATTGGCTGCGAGGTTGCCTTGGGTGAGCATCGCTCCTTTGGGTGACGACGTTGTGCCTGACGTGTACATGATGATTGCCACGTCGTCATCTTCAACGGTGCCAAAGCGCCTTTCAACCGGAGACAGGGTGGATGCTTGCGGAAAATGCTCGGGCAGGGAATCGAGCCAGGTCATGCCAGCTTCATCCGCAATGGATTCTCGTGCCCGTGCAATGTTTTCCTGGAACTCGGCATCGTAAATGACAACTTTGGGACTGGAGTCGCTCAGCAGGAACGCGAGTTCCTTGGCGCCATAGCGTGTGTTGACAGGTACCACACAAAAACCTCCGACTGCCGTTGCGTGCAGAAGGGCGATGTAGTCAATGGAGTTATGCAGCAGCAGGCCGACCCGGTCGCCGCGCTCCACGCCCAAAGAAGAAAGATAGGCGGCAAGCTCTCTTGCTCGCGTGCAAAGCTGGGCGAAGGTCAGCTGGCGCTGTTCATCGGATAGCGCTACTTTGCCGGGGTGGCGTTCCGCGTTGTACATGGCAGCTTGGTAGATATTAGGCATTGTGGGGGTCACCAGTGCTACGTTGATGGAAATTCATAATGATCGAACATAATTCTAATATGTTCGGACAATTAATGCCGAAAGCAGGCTATGGCAGATGGTGTACGGGTGGGGCGACGTTTCCCGCCATGCGTTGACGTCGCCACCCGCTGCACGCTGATCAGCCTATGGACGCAGATTTTCCGAGGTAGGCGTTCTTGATCCGGTCATCATTCAGCAAGGTCTCGCTCGCCCCTTCGTAGACCAGGCGGCCCGTTTCAAGCACATAGCCATAACTGGACAGCCGCAAGGCGAGCCTGGCATTTTGTTCGACGATGATTACAGTGATGCCGGTGCTGTTGATACTGCGAACGATCTTTGCCACATCGACGATGATCTTGGGCGCCAGGCCAAGCGACGGCTCATCAAGCAGCAAAACGCGTGGCCGGCTCATCAGTGCCCGGCCAATCGCGACCATTTGCTGTTCGCCGCCCGACAGGCTGCCGGCAAGCTGGGACCGCCGCTCGTGTACGCGTGGAAAATAACTGTACACACGTTCAAGGTCTTCGGCCATGTCCTGGCGTGAACGCCCGGTATAGGCTCCCAGTCGCAGGTTCTCGTAGACCGTCAGTCCGGGAAACAGCCTGCGTCCTTCGGGAACCAGCGTCAGGCCCCGGCCGACCATGTCATGCGCTGCACTGCGCGTGACGTCCTTGCCATCGAACAGGATTTGCCCGCCATTGGGCGGCACCAGTCCGGCCAGGCATTTGAGCGTTGACGACTTGCCTGCGCCGTTGGCACCAAGTATGCAGGTAATCGCACCCTCTTTGAACGAAGCGTTCAGTTTTTTGACAGCAACGATCGGCCCGTAATGGACCGAGAGGTCTTTTAGTTCAATCAAACTCAAGGTCTACTCCCAGATACGCTTCGATCACCTCGGGATGGCGCTGGATTTCTTCCGGCGTACCAATAGTGATGATTTCTCCTCTGTTAATGACCACGATCCGGTCGCAGATGCTGGTGACCATGGCCATATCGTGCTCCACAAGCACCACGTCGATCTGGCGTTCCAACCGAATTTTCTGGATCAAGTGTCCCATGCTCTCGGTTTCGACGGGATTCAGACCGGCTGCCGGTTCGTCCATCAGCAATTGCTTGGGCTCAGTGGCCAGCGCCATGGCAACGCCCAGAATTTTTTGCGCCCCATAGGGAAGATCGCCGGCGGGTCGATCTGCATAGGCTTCCAGGCCGGCAAAGTCGAGAAGCTCTGTGGCCATGCGTCCTGCATCGCTGCGAAATTCTTTCACCCGCGCCCGATCAAGCAGTTGGAAGGGGCGCCCCAGGCGGTTGAACTGCATGCCTATCCGTAGATTGTCACGCACGGTCTTTTCTTTGAACACCGTGGCCGACTGGAAGGTGCGGATCAGCCCCCGCTGTGCAGCCTGTTCAGGCGTGCAACCAGTGATGTCCTCACCATAGAAGCTGACCCGTCCGGATGAGGGCTTGATGGTGCCGGTGATCAGATTGAACAGGGTGCTTTTGCCAGCGCCGTTTGGACCGATGACGCCGACGATCTCGCCGCGTTCTGTGGTGAAGCTGACATTGTTGGTTGCCAGCAGCCCACCAAAACGTTTGGATAATTCCTTTACCTCGAGAACTGCGCTCATGTTCGCTGCCTCCGTTCGCGATATTGCCGGTACGCGCCGATGAACCCGTTCGGCAGAAACAGCAGGAAGATAATCAGGACGACGCCGTAGGCCAGGTTCTGGTACTCCTTGGCGTCTCTGAGAATTTCAGGCAGAGGCACAATGAGCAGGGCGCCAAGAACAGAGCCTATGGGCAGGGCAATGCCACCCAGCACGTTCATGATGATGGCGTTCACTGCGGTCCAGAACGTGAATCCGTCGGGTGTCACGAATGTATAGTAGCTGGCATAGAATCCACCGGCGATGCCGGCCAGGAAGCCGCTAATCGTGAACACGACCAGACGGTAGCGCAGCGCATTCACGCCCAGCGACCGTGCAAGATCCTCGTCTGTGTCGAGTGCATCGATAACTGCCCCCACTTCACTCTTGTACAGCGCCCGGACCCCCAGATAAGCAAGCGCGGCAAGAACCAGGGCAAACAGATAGTAGGCCCAGCGTTCCTTCAGCGCGATGCCGAAAAACGAGGCGCGCGGTACGCCAAACAGGCCGTTATTTCCGCCGAATAAATCAACCCATTCGATGAAGGTAAGTATTACGATTTCGCCGAAGGCAAAGGTAAGCAGCACAAAATATACGCCCTTGATCTTGAGCATGATGGGCCCGGTGATCAGTGCGAACAGCGCACCAATCAGGCCTGAGGCCGGAAAGGCAAGAACGAAAGGTACATTAAGGCGCATCATCAGGAGTGCTGACCCGTAGGCACCCAGACCCATCAGCGCGCCGTGCGCAAGCGACAGTTGCCCCATCCTGAGCATAAGGTTCATGCTCAGGGCAAGCAGCGTGAACATCCAGAACAATACGCCGATATGAGTCAGAAATGGATTGTTGAGCACGAAAGGCCAGCCAATTGCAATGACGGCGCCGACAAGCAAGGCCAGGCCTTTCAGGGCCGGCGAGCCCTGGCTTCCCGGATTGCCCGACTGTGAGATATTGTGTTTGGTAATCATTGGCTGCGCCCCATAAGACCATTCGGCCTGAATAACAGGATCAGGATGACAAGGCCAAACGCGACCATCGTCGCAATGGTAGAGCTGTAGAACGAGGCGACGGTAGACTCAACCATCCCCAGCAACAGGCCACCAATGACGGCGCCAGGCAAACTGCCCAGGCCTCCCAGAATGACAACGATGAAGGCTTTCATCATCGGCACAGAGCCCATATAGGGGAAAATTGTGTATACAGGTGCCATAAGAGCCCCGGCCAGACCGGCCAGCAGGCTGCCCACACCAAATGCCAGGGCATAGATGAAGCCGGGCCGGATTCCCTGCAATGCAGCTGCGTCTGCGTCTTGCGCAACGGCTCGCATACCCAGGCCATAGCGGGTATAGCGAAGGAATATGTAGAACACGGCAAGTACCAGCAACGCGATTCCGCCGACCACGATGCGGTCGCGGGGCACGATGACGCCACCTATGTTGAAGATGCCGCTGACTGGCCGGGCAACCGATTGTTCCTGGGGACCGAAGAAGATGGCGGCCAGTGCCTGCAGCGTAATCGAGATCGCCAGGGCCATGATCATGCCATTGAGCTCTTTGCCGACAAAACGGCGCAGGAGAGTACGCTCAAGCACGACACCGATAAGTGCTGCGATGAACACCCCGGCCACAACCGCCACGTAATAGTTGATCTCGAAAGTGCCGAAAAGCATCAGAATAACGAATGCGCCGATCATGTACAGCTCACCGTGGGCGAAGTTAACCACCCGCATGATGCCGAAGATCAGCGTGAAACCGAGAGCCATAAGTATGTAGACCAGTCCGGTCATCAGACCGTTGGCTGCTACTTGGCTGAGTAGTTGAAGCATGTTATGCCCTCAGAGCTGGCAAAATTCACATTGAGGAATGTGGCCCGGCGGCGCGGCCGCCGGGCAGCATGGCTTATTTCACGTCGATTTTCTCGACAATGACTTCCTTGCCGTCTTTGATCACACCGACAAAGACGGGTGCCTGGATCTGATGGTTGTTGCCATACAGTTCCTTGCCACCCCACACCAGGGCGCCTTGCATGCCTTCGAAGGGGGTGACCTCGGCCAGTGCGTCACGTACCTTGTCGGTATCGGTGACAGTGCCGGCGTTTTGCATCGCCTTGAACAGCATGCGTGCACCGTCGTAGAAAAAGACGTTGAACGCATTCATGGGAGCAGGATAGAAATTGGTGTACTGCTGCTCCAGCCATTTGTACTTTTCGTTGGACATGTCGGCCGCCACATAGGTGATGGTGCCTTCTGCAAACTCCTTGCCTGCGGCCTTGACGATTTCAGGTACGCCGGGACCGCCAATCTTGGAAAACATGCCCTTGTAGCCGAGTTCACGGGCCTGACGGATGATCAGCCCTGCGGTGCTCGGCGGGGTGGTGTCGAGCTCGATGAGATCCGGCTGCTTGACCATGATGCGTGTGATGAATGACTGGAAGTCACGGGTCGAGCGTTCGAACAGTTCGGTGCCGACAATGTCGTATTCGAACTTCTCGTAGGCGGCAACCTGTGCTTTTTGGCTGTCCCAGCCAGTTTGGTCATTTGGCGAAAGCACGGCGACTTTCTTTATCTCGGGGTTGTGCTGCTTGATCCAGCTGACCATGGGCTCGACAATTTCAGAGGTTGTCGGCAGCACACGGAAGATGTACTCGACATCCTTGAGCATTTGCGGTGTGTAGGTGTTGACCAACCCAATAACTTTGTTCTGTTCATACATGGGCTTGACTGCCAGACCTGATGCTGAACCCAGTGGCCCCAGAATGAACTTCACCTGGTCCTGCTCAATCAGACGCGTAGCGGCGGAAACTCCCTGCGCTGCCTTGTAGGCGTCATCGTATGAAATGACCTCGATCTTGTAGGTTTTGTCACCCACTTTCAGGCCACCTGCGTCGTTGACTTCCTTGGCTGCAATCTTGGTGCCGCCGTCGACCCCGCGGCCCCATTCGGAGCCAGGACCGTCCAGCGCACTGACTACGCCAATTTTAAGTACTTCCTGGGCTGCAGCGCCCGTCATCAGGCCGATCCCGAACATCAGGGCGGCGGCTGTTTTCATTACCATACGCATATCAGTCTCCTGTATTGAAAATTAGTCTATATGTTAAGTAATATTTATAACTGCCTATCTACGCAGGCTGCAAGAGCCCTAGTTCTGCTGCCTTGATTTGCAAGGCAAGGTAGCGCGAGTAGATTCTGCATTGAGAGAATGAGCCGCCGGTAAACCAGAGTCCTGGTTGTCCGGTTGAGCGCCACATATTGCACAATTCCTGCGACTCATCCAAATTCCAGATTTGCCCGACTTTCTTTGCCACAGTGTCGCCAAACAGCGGTGGCACAAGGTGGTCTGGTCCTTTATAACCTGTAGCCAGTATTATCAGCTCGCTATTCACCATGCGCCCGTCCGCCAGCCGGACACCTTCCGGTTCGAAGGCAGCGATATCGTCATACTGTATCAGGTCTATCTTGCCGTCTGCTATCAAATCGGAGCAGCCGACATTGAAATAGTAGCCGCCTCCGCGGGTACGATATTTCAGGGGCCAGCCGGACAGGTCAAGGTTCAGTCGAAAACCTGCCTGCTTGAGCCTGTTGTGCAGCGGGGCATCGTATTCCTGTGCCTTGCGGGTCAGCAGCTTGTACGATTCCTTGACAACGCCCATGGGTATCGATGAGCTGATCAGGTCCCGGTCAGCAAAGGCAGGGCCCTCACCATAAAAAATGCCGTCATACAGCTGGGCGCTGGGCTCAATGTTGACGACTTCGGTGGGGCTGCGTTGCACCATGGTCACGCGGGCGCCATGACCATGCAGGTCCTGGGCAATGTCATGGCCGCTCGTACCCGTACCAAAGACCAGCACCTCTTTATCTTTCCATTGCGCACCGCCCGCATACTGGCTGGAGTGCAGTACAGGCCCCTGGAATTGATCCAGGGTCGGGATCTCCGGCAGATTAGGCGTTCCGCTGATGCTGGTTGCCATCACAATATGACGTGGATGCAGAATTTGCTCCGAGCCGTCTTCCAGTCTGAGTTTGGCGCTCCAGACGCCGGTGCTCTCGTCACGTGTGGCGCCTTCGAACGACGTGCTGGTCCAGAAATTGATTTCCATGGCCTCTACGTAGAACTCCAGCCAGTTGGCAATCTTGTCCTTGGGGATGTAGTTGGGCCAGGTCGAGGGGAACGGCAGGTAAGGAAGGTGATTGCTTGGCGTTTTGTTGTGCAGCTTGAGCGCGTGGTAGCGTTTGCGCCAGTTATCCCCCACGCGCGCCATACGGTCAACAACCAGGGCGTCGACACTCAGGGCGTTAAGCGTTGCGGCGATGCTCAGGCCTGCGTGCCCACCTCCCACGACAAGCACATCGGGGCTGCTGTCCTTGTACAGCTTGTGCTCTTGCCGCTTATCGAGCCAGTTTGGTCCGTGCCAGTCACGCTCGAAGGGATGTTCCTCGCGGCCAAGCCGCATCGTTTCTTCTTCATGGCCTGCCAGGTCTTGCAGGGCGGTCAGCAAGGTCCAGGCTTGAGGGGTGTCAGGATCCAGGTCTTGTTGCCGGAAACGAACCAGGCCGGTGCCAATGCCCGTAGCCGTTTTGAACCGGATGATAGCCTCAATGACCTTTTCACCGGCACGTTCAGCCTGGAATGGTTCGATGCGCTTGGGATCTATCTCGAAATTGCACGCGCCGGATCGCCTTGCGTGCTGCAACAGCTGGCCGGTAACTTCCGGATTGCCTGAAGTCGTGCCAAAGTCCCAGGTGAGGGCCAGCAGGTCACGCCAATGGCAATCGGCGCTGAATAGTGAACCGAGCTGGGCTGGATCTTTGCTGATTATGGCCTTGTTGAACAGTTCAAGCCAGGTCCCGGAAATCGCTGTTGCAGAGACTTCCTGTGCATCCTCAACCAATAATGAATTCACTCTTTTTTCCTTTTGCTCTGATTTAAACTTAAGCGCATCGCATAAAGATGGTTTGTCGCAATGCGGAAAGCCCGTGGGTGCTATAGCACTTCATGAATGTCATAGCCGGGGCCGGACGGGAGCCGCCATCCGTTGCCGATAGCCACTATGGTGTTGAGCCGGGCGTGCTTGATCGAGGCGGTTTCGAAACTGCACGCGACCCGGTAGTAATAGTCATCGGGGTCGACCTCTTCGCCCCGGCCTAGCCGTTCAAGGGTGTCTTTGGTGCCGCTGCGCCAGCCCTGGTAGGCTATCGTCAGGATCTCGCCATCCGACGTTTGCAATGGCAATCGCACGTCTATCCGGAACCAGGTGCCTGCCGGATCCACCGTAATCCAGTCGGTGCCGCCGGGCAGCACTATGCCCGATAGTTCCGGTCCTTCGAATACGCCGCCTGCAACCGGGGCAATGCGTCGGCTGCCGGCCGGTGTCGTGCCAACAACATGGTGTGGACCTACTTCAAGGCTCAGGCGGAACATGAATTTTGTCTGGATTTCGCTCACTTGGTGCTCCTTTGCTTGTGCCAGAGGTCATTGAATTACGATACGCTGCGTATCGTGTAAATAATATTGATATCCTTGACCTATGTCAATATTTACAGATACGATACGAACCGTATTTAATAGAAGCAGAAGTGTTCCCGGTTTCCCGGGTAACGCCACTCTGCGATTACCGAAAATGTCTGCCGCTGATCTGAACAACATCGAGTCAAAACCAGAAGTCCGCAGGCGTGGGCGTCCCCGCGCAGATGACACCCGTATCGCAATTCTTAAAGCCGCCTACGAGTTGCTGGATGAAGGCGGCATATCTTCATTTACGATTGAAGGTGTGGCAGCGCGCGCGGGCTCGGCAAAATCGACCATCTATCGCTGGTGGCCCAGTCGTCAATCTTTGGCGGTTGCGGCGTTTCTGACTGTTGCCTTGCCGAAAATATCGTTCCCGGACTCAGGGTGTGCGGCCAACGACATCAAGGCACAGATGCATAAGGTTGCACGCGTCTACCGGGGCAAGATCGGGCGGGTGGTGCGCGACCTTGTCGCTGCCGGGATCAGTGAGTCCGGCGCGGCAGAGGCATTTGTTGACGGCTATGTCTGGCAGCGCAGGGAAGCGGTCCGGGAAGTGTTAAGGCGTGGTATTCAAAGCGGTGAATTCGACGAAAACCTGGACATTGAATCCGCTATTGATGTGCTGTACGGGCCCATGTTCTACAGGCTGCTGGTTGGCCACGGAGCCATTGATAAAAAGTTTATAGACAGCACGGCGGATATCGTTCTGGCGGGCTTGGCGAAACGCCCCGCAGCGGTATCCAGGCGCGGGGCAGCCGCCTGACAGCAGCATTGCCCGCATATCTATTCAAAGCACGGAGGCAAGCGGCTCATGGCTGCAACTATTAATACCCACGAATGCGATGTCCTGGTAATCGGCTCGGGTGCCGGCGGCTTTGCGGCGGCAATTACGGCACGCAAGGCGGGGCTGGATGTTCTGCTGACCGAGAAAGCCCCTGTTTTCGGCGGCACAACCGCCACGTCAGGTGGATATATCTGGATCCCGTGCAATCACTTGATGGCAAACGAAGGCCTGGCAGACGATATCGACGAAGCGCGGCAGTACCTTCGCGCACATCTTGGTGATGAATACAACGAGAAGTTCATCGAGGCTTACTTGAAGAATGGGCCTGCCATGGTCCGTTTCTTCGTCGAAGACATGGGTGTTGCCTTTAATGTGTCGCACGCCATGCCCGACTATCATCAGGCTATGCCCGGGGCCAGGCTGGGACGCTCTTTGCACGCTGCTCCAACAGATGCAGACATCCTGGGCAAGGAGCTGCATCGCCTCAGGCCATTACCGCGAGAACTGTCGTTGTTTGGCATGGGCGTCAGTTCCGGCTCGGATCTGGGGCATTTTTACCGATTCGGGCGATCCGTGAAGTCCACTTTGCGGGTTTGTGCGCTGCTGGCCAAATACGGATGGGATAAAGCCCGGTACGGGCGGGGGCAGGCGCTGGTCAATGGCAATGCCCTGATCGCCCGGCTGGCACGAACGCTTCTGGATCTGGGTACGCCGATCTGGACGTTCTCACCCGCGGTCGAACTGCTGATCGATGACGGCAAGGTAGTGGGTGCCAGTGTGAATCGTAATGGCCGAGTGGTGCAGGTGCGTGCGCGTCGCGGGGTCATATTGGCCAGCGGTGGTTTTGCACACAACATTGAGCGTCGCTCGGCTATTTACACTCATTCGGCACTTGCCGACGAACACGTATCATTGACCGCGCCAGGCAATGTTGGCGATGGCGCCCGGATGGCTGAGCAGGCCGGTGGGTATGTAGACGCTAAAGTGAGCAATGCCGGCGCGTGGATGCCTATTTCGAAAGTCCCGCGCCCTGATGGCTCGTGGGGAGGCATTATTCATTCGGTGAACCAGGGCAAGCCGGGCATGATCGCGGTGCTGCGCAATGGCCTCCGCTTTGTGGACGAAAGCATCTCCTATCATGATTTTGTCGAGACGCTGATCAAGCATGAAGCTGCGGGCCGTCCGGCTGGCGCTTTCCTGATCTGTGATGCGCAAGCCTTCAGCACGTATGGTCTTGGGTATGCCAAGCCTTTCCTGCCGCTGCGCGATTTGCTGCGAAAAGGTTACTTGCTGCGCGCCGACAGCATTGAGGCACTGGCGGAAAAGATGGGGGCAGATCCTCAGGTGCTGAAGACCACGATATCAAATTACAACGAGCATGCCCGTCGCGGCGAGGATCCCGAGTTCGGCAAGGGCAAGGACGCCTACGGTCATTACCTGGGTGACGCGGGCAATAGCTATAACCCTAATGTGGCCCCGTTGGACAAAGCACCCTACTACGCCGTATGGATGTACGCCGGAGACATCGGCAATTTTGCCGGCATACGCACCGACGAACACGCGCGAGCCTTGCGGCCCGACGGCAGCGTGGTGACCGGGCTTTTTGCGGTAGGCAATGATATGGCCAGTGTATTCCGAGGCCGCTATCCCGGTGGTGGATCATTGATCGGGCCGGCGATGACATTCGGCTATACGGCTGCACGCTGTCTGATCGAGGGCTCAAAAGACTGAGCCCTCGATCATGCTTTATTTCAGTGTGCGCACTTCTTCAAGCACCGGCAACAGATAGCTTAAAAAGCGTTCCGGGTCTTCACTCATTGGAAAATGGCCCATGCCTTTCATGATCTGCCACTTCGAGCCTGGTATCGATTTTCCTAGAAACTCGGTGTCTTCAGGCGTGCACGAGTAATCATATTCTCCCGTCAGCAGCCATAACGGGCATTCCTGCGTATTGATGCGGCTTACGTCTTTTCGAATATCGCCGTCGGCGGTGTAAAAGTGAAGATCACCCTTAAAGACTCCAGGGCCGCCTTGCATGTAATGCCAAAGCGTCTCCCAACGATGCTCTTCTGGGCTTGCAGGGCCTACCAGACCTGACACGATGCCGGCGCATACCTCGCCTCCGTGTACGTCGGGGCGATGTAGCCAGCCCAGATCGTAATAGGGTTCCACATGCGCACCGGACTGCAGGCCGATCAGGCCGCGGAACTGGCTGGCATGATGCAGGGCAAGGTGCAGCACGATTCGTCCTCCGATCGAGCAACCCATGACCACAGGCCGATCAAGCCCCAGCGCTTTGCTGACGTCAAGAATAATATTTGCGTAGTCGGCAGAGGTCAGCTGATAGGTTTGTTCGTGCCAGCCGGCCGGTGGCGAAGATTTTCCATGCCAGGGAAGGTCAAAGCAAATTACCCTGAAATGATCCGTGACGGCAGGATCATTCATCAGGCCGCGATACTGGCGGGTGTCTGAGCCGGCCGTATGCAGGCAAAGTAACGGAATGCCGCTCCCGGCTTCTTCAAAGTAAATCCGGTGCTGCTTGCCCTGCAAGGGCATTCGAAGATAGCGGCCGGTGATGGGTTCAATTTCAACGGGGTTGTTCATCAGTGGGTCTCCCGGCTCCGGGCTGCCGAAAGCAGTTCCTTGAAGTAAAGAAGATTCGACATGAAAGGGTAGATGTTTCCCTGGATCGACAGTCTTTTGGCCTTGGATAAGGCCAGGAGGTCATGAAAGCCCGGCGGCGGCATGGGACGCCAGAATTTTTGCCAGGTGTCCTCATCAGCCTGCATCAGGAAGTCCCACTCACCCATGATGAACGGCCCGGGCTGAACGGCGCTGACCTTGCCGTTCGTAATTTCTATACGAAAGCTGGCAGTACCTGCGATCAGCAAGAATCGGGTATTCAATCGTCTGGCATACTCCACCAACCTGACCCGTTTGTTGAAACGTTCAGGCAACTGTTCAAGCGACTCTTGAACGCTAACCATGTTGCTCTCCTTTCAGGTCGGGTGTTTCATGCAGGCAATAGATGCCCTCATCTTTGCTTCCAAGGTACGGATACTGGTGTGCAACCTGAGGATCATGGCCTGGAATGATGTGTGAGTCCGACTCGACCAATGCTGAAATACGGCGGTAGCCGTCCAGCATCTTGTCAACGTGAACAATAGCTGGAAACGGGTTCTCGTTCTGATAATTGCGGTAGTAATGCATGGCATCCGAGGCCAGTACTATCCATCCGCGCCGGGTCATCACCCTGACAATCTGAAGCCCGGCAGTGTGGCCGCCAATTTTGTACAGCTCGATGCCCGGCGCAATTTGCGCGTCTCCGTCATGGAAGGTGACCTTGTCTTCGTAAACCCGCTTGAGCACTGTTGCGACATCGTCTACCGAGAAAAAGTGACGCAAGGCGCTATAGCACATGTAGCGCCCTGTTGCGTATTGCATCTCGGCATCCTGAATATGCACCTGCGCGTTCGGATAGGCATCTACGTTACCTGCATGGTCGTAGTGCAAATGCGTCAGGATAAGGGTATCGATGTCGCTGGTGCGCTGGCCCAGCTTGGCCAGCGCCGCTTCGGGGCTCTGCAGGAATGACCTGTTCCGCGCTGCTGCGGAACAGGCGCTGAAGCCCGTGTCGACCAGAATGTTCCGGTTTTCTCCCTGGATCAGCCAGAAATAAAAATCAAGATCCATTTGACCGTCATGCAGGTCATGAACCAGGAAGTTATCGGCTGCCCGGCGAGCTACGGATGCGTACTTGATCGCATAAACCTCGTACATGTAAGGTCCCGGTCAGTTTTTCAGCAGGGGGCACTTGCTTTCAGACAGTGGCATGAACCCTTGTTCACCAGGCACCGTCTTGACGATTTTGTAATAGTCCCACGGTTCCTTGGATTCTTCGGGTGACTTGACTGAAACCAGATAAAGGTCGTGCAGCAATTTGCCGTCTTTCCTGAGCTTGGCGTTTCGCGCAAAGGCATCGTGGATAGGCATGTTTTGCAATGTCTCAATGACATCGGTCACATTGTCACTGCCCGATTTCTCGACAGCACGCAGATAGTTCAGTACTGCTGAGTATTGGCCGGCCTGAAGGGCGGTCGGCATCTTGCCGAATTTTTCAAAGAACTTGCGCGAGAACTTCCTGGATTCGTCATCAAGATCCCAGTAGAAGGTTTCGGCAAAGTTCATGTTTTGGGCAGCTTGAAGTCCGACCCCGTGCACGTCGGTGATGCTCATCAGCATGGCAACAATCTTCTGGGTTGCCGTCAGACCGAACTCATTGGCCTGCTTGATTTCGTTCTGAAGGTCGGCGCCGGCGCTTGCCAATGCAACACCCTGGGCACCGCTGGACTGTGCGGAAAGCAGGAATGAGGCAAAGTCTGTGCCGGGGAACGCATACCTGGATGAACCCAGAACTTTTCCACCGGCTTCCTTGATGAAGCGCGATCCGTCATTCTCAAGGGAGTGGCCGAACGAGTAATCGGCCGTAATGAAGTACCAGGTCTTGGTTCCAGACTCAACCAGCGGCATGGTGCCAACCTTTGCCAAAGCATAGGTGTCGTATACCCAGTGCACGTTGGTGGCCTTGCACTCCTCGCTGGTAATGCGGGTTGCGCCTGCACCTGTCACCATGGTCATGCGTTGCTTTTCCTCGGCAATGTTCATGACTGACAGGGCGACCGCGCTATTGCCCAACTCGGTAATTACGTCGACTTTTTCCTGATCCAGCCATTCACGGGCCTTTGCTGCACCGACGTCTGCCTTGTTCAGATGGTCGGCGGTCAGGAGTTCGATGGGTTTGCCAAGCACCTTGCCGCCGAATTCCTCAACGGCCAGTTCAGAGGCCAGTACCGAGCCGGGACCCACGTTGCCGGAATAGGCGCCAGACAGGTCGGTAAGAACACCTATCCTGACCACGTCGTCAGAAATGGCTGCAGTGGCCAGAGTCGGGGCTGCCCATAGTGCCGCCAGCAGGCTGGCGACAGGCAGTAGTTTTTTTGCATGCATGAGTAGTCTCCTCGTTGGAATTGTGCAGCCCCGGTGCGAGGCATGCACTATGTAATAGCCAAGTGCCTTGTTATGGCAATGGTCTTTAGTTAAGCCTGGGCTTGGGGCAGTTATTGAGTTCGGCCCAGAAGTCCGTAATGCTGGAGGTGTCCTGGCCGGCCTTGCCCGACGCCAGAGCAAGCCTGAAGACATTTCTGGTTGTGTCGCAGACCGGTAGGGCAACCTGGCTTGATGCGCCCGCGTTGGACGCCAGGGAAATGTCTTTATAGCCAAGCGCCAGGTCAAAGCCCGGCGACAGATCGCCCTTCAGGACCTTGTTGGGCCATTTCTCTTTTAGCTGGCCGTTGCTGGCGGTCGTGCTGGTCAGCACGTTGAACGTATTGTTCAGATCCAGGCCCAAAGCCTGTGCCAGCACCAGTGCTTCGGAGTTTATCTGGCAGTAGGACAGGACCATCATGTTGTTGATGAGCTTGGTTCGCGTGCCATTGCCGGCCTTGCCGCAGTGGTAAACGGTAGTGCCCATTTTGTACAGAACAGGTTCTACCTTGGCTACGTACTGTTCATCGATACCCAGCATGAACAAAGACTCACCTCTGTCTGCGTGCATAGCCAAGCGGCCTACCGGCGCATCACCGAAAGCAATGCCTTTTTCGGAAAATGCCTGATGCAAGGCGTCTACAGTATCGACATCGATAGTGCTCATGTCGATATAGATGGAGCCGGGACGCAAGTTCTCGATAATGCCGTCTGCGCCAAGCGCTACCGCATTGACCTGTTTGGGGCCAGGCAGCATCGTGAAGACAATATCCGCGTTCCTGCACAGCTCGGCGACGTTCCGGGCGCCTTGCGCGCCTTCAGATTCAAGCGTGCTTACTGCTTCTGCATTCAGGTCGAAAACACAAACCGTTTCGCCCTTGCTGACCAATGAACGAGCCAGAGAAAGTCCCATTCTGCCTAATCCGATAAACCCGATATTCATGCTTTGCTCCTATGAGATAAGAAGAGTGTATCGGCGTTTGACTGGCACAGAGAGAGACATTTCTTCTGCTTGATATTCGTTTTACGCATGTTAGACAGAGAAAAAGTAGTCTCTGGCCGTGGTGTTTGATTGATAGACTGCAGCGGTTCTTTGCCGGAATAAAGCAGTGCGTCCCGGCATGCATATTAAATAATGACTCAGGAGATGTTTATGTCTATCAATCGTCGTTCCATGCTCGGACTTGCCGCAGCATGCATAGGTGCTGCGGCATTGGGTGTTTCGTCGTTCGCGCATGCGGCTGGCTATCCGGACAAGCCCGTGACCGTCTATATCGGTTTCTCGGCGGGTGGTCCTACTGACACGGTTGGTCGCCTGCTGGCAGACAAACTGAGCCAGAAACTCGGACAGACCTTTGTGGTTGAGAACAAAGTAGGTGCCAGTGGTGTCGTTGCGGCCAACCTTGTGCAGAAGGCCAAACCGGATGGCTATACCCTGATGCTCGGCAGCAGCAGCACGCTGTCGATTATTCCGCATGTACAGAAAAATATTCAGTACGATGCCATCAACGATTTCACGCCTGTGGCCCTGGTGGCCAGTTATCCGTACTACCTGGCAGTACCTGCAGATTCGCCATTCAAAACGCTCGACGATCTGATCGCCTATGGCCGCGACAAAAACAACGAGCTGAGCTATGCCTCGGCCGGCACGGGTGCCGTCAATCATCTGGCTGGCGAGTGGCTTAAAGAAGAAACGGGTATCAAAGCGCTGCACGTTCCTTACAAAGGTGACTCGGCCGCTATGCCTGATCTTATTGCAGGGCGCGTAGACTATGCGTTGCTGGCGGGCATTGTTGCGCTTCCACAGGTAGAAGCGGGCAAGCTGCGCGTGCTGGCGTCTGCCAGTTCTTCACCTGACAAGGGTGCGCCAAATATAGAGATCATTGGCCAGAAAACTGCGCCGGGTTTCGATGCTGAACCATGGAATGGCCTGATGGGACCAGCCGGCATGCCCGAAGACGTGGTCAGCACGCTGAATACCGCCGTTAACGAAGTGTTGTCCGATCCAGAAGTAAAAGCCCGGCTGCTGACGCTGGATCAGTATCCGTTCACAAGCACTCCTGCCCAGTTCAAGCAGCATATTAAGGACCAGTCGTCGCGCTGGGCGGGCATTATCAAGAGCGCGAATATCGTGATCGAATAAGGTTGGAGCCAGGAATATGAAGTACTCACAATACATTAATGGAAAGTTCTGCAGCGGCACCGGTGATGTCGAGCTGCCGGTTATTTCACCTGCTACCGGACAAGAGATCGGACGCTACCGAGCTGCTTCGCAGAGCGACGTTGAGCAAGCCATTGAATGCGCGAATCTTGCGTTTGCCTCATGGCGCAAAACCGGCCCGACGGTAAGGTCGGAGTTGCTGCGCAAAGTAGCGCAAGAGATGCGCCTTGATCGGGACCAGTTGGCCAGCCAGATTACCGCCGAGCTTGGCAAGCCTTTGTCTGAAGCCCAAAAAGAGGTTGATGTTGCGGCCGAGATGTTCGAGTGGGCGGCTGAAGAAGCCCGGCGCCTGTATGGTCGCGTTATTCCTGCGCGATCGGCCGGCATACAGCAGCTGGCGCAGCTGGAGCCCTACGGGGTTGTGGGCGGCTTTTCAGGGTGGAATGCGCCTGCCATCACCCCTTCGCGCAAGATCAGTGCCGCCCTTGCCGCGGGTTGCACCATTGTGCTTAAGCCGTCCGAGGAAACTATCGGTGTCGCACTGCTTATTGCCCAGGCGATAGAGCGTGCGGGTCTGCCTCAAGGCACTGTAAATATGGTGTTTGGTGACCCTGCTGCCATTGCAGATCAGCTCTGCACATCACCGCAGGTATCCATGATCACCTTCACGGGTGGAACCGATGTCGGCAAGCAGTTGGGTGCCAAGGCAGCCCTGCACATGAAAAAAGCCACGCTGGAGCTGGGCGGGCACGCACCGGTTGTCGTCTGGAACGATGTCGATATCGATAAGGTAGCGGCGGCATGTGTGGCGACCAAGTATCGCAATGCCGGCCAGGTATGTACATCGCCCACGCGCTTTCTTGTTCATAAAGACATTTTCGAAGCATTTTGTGAGCGGTTTGTGGAGCACGCCAATAATGTGCGCGTCATGGATCCGCTTGATGCAAAGGCCCAGATGGGCCCTCTGAAAAATCAGCGGCGCCTGAACGCAATCGATGGTCTGGTGCGCAATGCCGTTGAGTCGGGAGCCTCCCTGCTTGCAGGTGGCAGTCCAGTCGAAGGGCCGGGCTACTTTTATAAGCCGACCGTACTTGCCCTGCAAGACAAGGCTGCCGATGTTTGCCGTATAGAGCCTTTCGGCCCGGTCGCCTTGATGATACCCATAGAGACCGCTGATGAAGCGGTCTCCGAAGCGAATGCCCTGCCTTTCGGTCTGGCTGCGTATGCCTTCACCAACAATATGAAACTGGCTTACCGATTCGCCAATGAGATCCAGAGCGGCGTCGTTTGCATCAATGAGCTGCAGGCATCGCTGCCGGAAACGCCATTCGGTGGCTACAAGGATAGCGGTCTGGGCTCCGAGGGCGGTGTGGAAGGCCTGCGTGAATTTCTCCGTGTGAAGTGCGTTCGCCAGGGAGGGTTGGTATGAAGCCGACTTTGGGATTTATTGGCCTGGGCGCAATGGGCGCGGGCATGTGCAGGAACCTGGCCACGAAATCAGGCTGTGAGGTTCTGGCAACTGACCTTGACATGAATAATGTGTGCGCGCTGTCTTCCTTTGGTGTGATAGCCAGCAGCGTGTCTGAAATTGCCTTGCGGGCAGAAATCGTGTTCTTGTCACTGCCTTCGATCAACGAGGTGGAGCAGGTGTGTCTGGAACAGGGCTTGCTGGCGCAACCTGGTCCGCTGAAAACCATCGTCGACATGAGCACGAGCGATCTCGAGCGCACGCGCAAGCTTGCCGCCCGGCTTAAGGAGCAAGGAGTTCAGCTCATTGATGCACCGGTGGCCCGCAGCCGGGCCGCTGCCCAGAGCGGAACCTTGCTGATCACCGTCGGTGCCGAGCAGGATCAGTTCGACGGGCTGAAGCCGTATCTGGATTGCATGGGTAGTGATGTTGTGCTTTGTGGCCCGACCGGTGCCGGCCAGGTCGTCAAGTCCATGAACAATATGGTTCTGATCAATACCGTCCATGCGCTGGCCAATGCCTTTGCCATATCGGAAAAGGCGGGTGTCTCGAAAGATCAGCTGGCTTACGTACTGGGATTGGGTTCAGCTGCGTCGTTCGGTCTGAAGCTTACCGGTGCTGACTACCTCGCCAAGGATGTGTTCCCGGAAAAAATGTTTTCTGCCTCTTATGCACTGAAGGATTTGAACCTGGCACTGGCGCTTTCTGCTTCAGTGCGCGTCGACGACGACCTGACTGCAGTGACCGCGAAAAAGTTGAAAAAGGCGGTTGATGCCGGTTATGGCGACAACTACTACCCGGTAATGTACAAGGTGATTGCAAACGCTGTGTAGCAAGCCGATGGTGGCGTTCTGGTCTGGAGCGTCACCGAATCAAGTTTTTAAAAAGAGGAAAGTCATGTACGTTTGTGAAGCCTTTGCCAGTTACGGTGCGGGTTTGGCGCAGAAGAGCCTGCCGGATGAGGTGTTGCACCATGCCAGACGCGCGGTCATTGACTGGTACGCCGCGCTTATTCCTGGCTCGGTCATGCAAGTTACGACCAAGCTGCAGGCAGCGCTTTCCGATGAGCTTGATACGGGAAGCGCGCTGCTGGCCCTGGGGCAAAGTGCAAATGTACGGGCCGCAGCGCTGATCAATGGAACTGCATCGCATGCAGCTGAAGTTGACGATATCTATAAATACGCCATTTATCATCCCGGCGCGCCCACCATATCCGCCGCCCTTGCACTGGCGCAGCATCTGAAGGCCAACGGAGAAGATTTCCTCAGGGCAGTCATTGCGGGCTACGAGATCTCCACTCGCATTGGCAAGGCTTTGGGTCGTGACCACTATAAGTTCTGGCATAACACAGGCACCGTTGGTGTGTTCGGGTCAGCAGCGGCCGGCGCGCTTTTGCTCAAGCTGAATGCAGAAGAATTCGCCCATGCGCTGGCTACTGCGGCAACCTTTGCCGCAGGCCTGCAACAGGCGTTCAAGATGGACTCCATGTCCAAACCATTGCATTCGGGCCGGGCTGCAGAAGCAGGGTTGCTGGCGGCGATGGGTGCGGCACAGGGCATGACCGGCTCGCTTGATGTACTGGAAGGCGAGTTTGGCATGGGGCGGGCCATGAGCAATGACCCCGACTGGCAGGAAGTGCTTGCCGACATTCACGATACGTACAATATTTGCTCGGTCACGTTCAAGAACCATGCGTGCTGCGGCCATACTTTTGCGCCGATCGATGGTGCCATTGTCCTGAGGGGCCAGCACAATATTGAACCCGGGCAGGTACGGCGCGTCGTCGTATCTACGTATGGGCCGGCGCTTGATGTTGCCGGGAATCCTTCGCCGGCCACGGCTGCCGAGGCACGGTTCAGCATTCCTTTTGTCGTGGCCACAGCCTTGACGCATGGCAGTGTCCGGCTGGCTGCGTTCAGCGATGAGCGTCTGGCAGACCCTGGTTTGCGGTCGCTGATGTCCCGAATAGAACTGGCTGTCGATCCGGTATTTGATACCGCATTTCCGGGTCAGCGCGCGGCACGGGTTTTCCTTGAAACCGTTGACGGAAAAACTTTCGAGGCTGTGCAACCTACTCGCAAGGGCGATCCGGATATGCCCTTGTCTGATGCAGAGCTTCAGGAAAAATTCAACGAGCTTGTCGAGCCTGTGCTGGGCAATACCCGGACGGCGTTTGTCAGCCAGAAATTATGGAGCCTGAATCGCAGCGCAAGCCTGGACGACCTGTGCGGCAAGGTTTAGGCACGTGAGCCTGACAAGGTATGCATTTTTATTTCTGATATGTTTTTTTGGCATATTTGGAGCCGTTATTGGCAGAACTACCGGCACCTTACCAAGCCTAAGATAACCATATCAATGAACTAATTCTTTCTAGCGGATCATCATGGATTTCAATCTTTCGGAAGAGTATCAGGCATTTTCTGATAGCGTGGCGCGATTCGCGCAAGACAAGCTGGCCCCCGGCGCACTCGAGCGGGCTCATTCAGGCAGCTACCCATGGGAAACGGCTCAAATGCTGGCCGAGCAGGGCTTGCTGGGCATTGTGTTTCCAGAAGAAGACGGAGGCCAGGGTGGATCCTTGATGCATGCCGTGCTGGCGATACAGCAGATTGCGCTAGCATGCCCAAAGAGCGGCGACATCGTGCAAGCGGGTAACTTCGGGCCTATTCGTACGTTCGTCGAGTATGCCACCAAAGAGCAAAAGGAACGCTTTCTGCCTGATTTGCTGGCGGGCAGAAAACTGATCTCTCTGGGGATGACCGAGCCCGACGCGGGTTCCGCGGTGACCGACCTGAAGACGTCGGCTGTACTGGACGGTGATCATTACATCGTGAATGGCAGCAAGATTTTCTCCACGCACAGCCCCGAAGCTGAGTTATTCCTTATTTATGTCCGGTTCGGCCCGGGCGTAGGAGGCATAGGTTCCATACTGATCGAGCGCGGTACGCCGGGCTTTGAAGTGGGCACGCCGTCGAACTTCATGAACGGCGAACAGTGGTCTCAGCTGTACTTCGATAATTGTCGTGTTCCAAAAGAGAATCTGCTTTTAGGCCCGGGCGGGTTCAAGAAACAGATTTCCGGATTCAACGTCGAACGCCTCGGGAATGCTTCCCGTGCGCTGGCCTTGGGCCGCTACGCCTTCAACGCGGCCAGAGAGCATGCCATGGTCCGCAAGCAGTTTGGTCGTGAGCTTTGCGAGTTCCAGGGCCTGCAATGGAAGTTTGCGGAAATGTGGATGAAGCTCGAGCAGGCACAGTTGCTTTTGTATAAGGCCGCTCTTGAAGGTGAAGAGGGTTTGCCCTCGGCGCAAAGCACGGCCATGGCGAAGCTGGCCTGCAACCTGGCAGGATGGGAAGTTTCGAACGATGCAATGCAGGTCATGGGTGGTATGGGGTTCAGCCAGGAGGCTCTGGTGGAGTACTGTGTACGCCGCACTCGCGGCTGGATGATCGCGGGTGGCTCCATTGAAGTCCTGAAGAACAGAATTGCGGAAGGGGTTTTTGGTCGTTCGTTCTCACAGCGTGCTCCCAAAGCACCTGCGGCATGAGGATGAACATGTCTATCAATGAGCGTTTGGAGCAGGCTCTACTGTATCCACAAAGTATCGCTTTGCTGGGGGTGTCGGATGACCCGGGCAAGACAGGTGGGCGTCCCCTGCAGTTTTTGCGCAATTCGGGCTATGCCGGAAGAATCTATCCCATCAATCCTAACCGTAGCCAGGTGCAAGGCGAAAAAGCCTGGCCTAGCCTGAGCGCTTTACCCGAAGTGCCCGAGCATGTATTCATACTGTCGCCTACCGACACGGTCGTTCCCGCCGTCAGGGAGAGCGCGCAGCTTGGTGTGAAACTCGTCACGATTCTGGCTGCCGGGTTCTCGGAGTCGGGTGAAGAGGGCGTTCAGCGCGAGAATGAGCTTCGCGAGATCGCTGCAGCAACCGGCATACGGATACTGGGCCCTAGCAGCCTTGGTGTGGTGAATCCCGGCAATGGCCTGGTCCTGACCGCCAATGCAGCGTTCGCTGAACCCGGTGTGCCAAAAGGCAAAATCTTCGTTGCGTCGCATAGCGGCAGCATGATTGGGGCATTGGTGTCTCGCGGCAAGGCGCGCGGGGTGGGTTTTGCAGGGCTGGTGTCAGTTGGTAGCGAAGTTGATTTGTGCGTGGGTGATATCTGCATGTCCACGCTCGATGATCCGGCTATCGAGGGTTACGTGCTGTTTCTTGAAAGCTTGCGTCATGGCGACAAGCTCAAGGCGTTTGCGCTCGAGGCCGCGCGTCGGGGCAAGCCGGTTATTGCTTATAAGCTTGGCCGGTCAAGCGCCGCAGCTGAAATGGCTGCCACGCATACGGGCGCCCTGGCTGGTGAAGACGATATCGCCGATGCATTCCTGAAAGACCTGGGTATGGTGCGCGTCGAAATGCTCGAGACGCTGTTCGAGGTCATGCCTCTGGCGCAAGGTGTAGCCAAATCGCGGCCGTCGCAAAAGACTGTTGGCGTGGTGGCAACCACCGGTGGTGGTGCGGCCATGGTTGTCGATCAGCTCGGTATGCGCGATGTAACCGTGCAGTCAGTGTCTGAAGAAACGCAGCGCAAGCTGAAAGAGGCGCAGATTCCTGGATCAGCGGGCCGCATTCTTGACCTGACCCTGGCGGGTACCAAGTACGAGGTCATGAAGAAAGCATTGGAGATAATGCTGGAAGCGCCCGAGTTTGATATGGTTGTTGCCGTTGTGGGGTCGTCGGCACGGCTGCATCCGGAGCTGGCTGTGAAGCCCATCCTGGAGTTTACAAACTCGGCTAAACCGCTCGCAGTCATGCTGGTACCCGATGCGCCTGAAGCGCTGGGCACATTGACTCAGGCAGGCATTCCCTGCTTCCGTACGCCAGAAACCTGCGCGGATGCGATTGCCGCTGTTTGGGCGCGACGTGAACCGTCTGCGTCTGCCGATGCAAAGATTCCCGAAGGTGCCGATGCACATACCTTAAGCGAAGCACAGGCTTATGAAGTGCTGGACAGCTTGCAGGTGCCTCATGCTGATTACGTCACAGTTCCCTTGAGTGCAGATAGCGCGAGCCTGCCGTTCGATTATCCGGTGGTCGCAAAGATCTGCTCGGCCCAGATTCCGCACAAGACCGAGGTTGGCGGCGTTGTGCTGGGCATTAACGATTCAGCGCACTTGTCGCAAGCTTTCGGGACCTTGCGCTCGAACCTGCAGCAGAAAGCGCCCGACGCATTATGTGATCAGATTCTGGTACAACCCATGCTCAAGGGCATGACGGAAGTCCTGGTTGGCTACCGTATCGATCCGGATGCGGGTCCCATCATTATGCTGGCCGCCGGTGGCATCTGGGCGGAAGTCATGCGTGACAGAAGCATTCGCCTGGCACCTGTATCCGTAGAGACGGCCAGGGAAATGATTGCCGAGGTCAAGATGCTGAAAACCGTAACGGGTTTACGAGGCAAGCAGAAGGGAGACCTCGAGGCGCTGGCGCAAGCCATCTCGAATCTTTCGATGCTGGCACTGCGGCCGGAGCTGAAGATACAGGAAGCCGAGGTCAACCCGATGCTGGTGCTGGCAGAGGGTCAGGGCGTACTGGCGGTTGATGCGCTGGTCTTGAAGGCCGGCTGAACGCTGGCCGTGGCAGTCAGCAATCGGGCAAAAGAGGCCGGGTTGCTGCTGCCTGGGCCAGTATCCAGTCGCGAAACAGCACTACCTTCCTTGCTTCGCGACGGACCTTGGGTCGAAGCAGATAAAAAGAAAGGCCTGTTCTCACAGGCTGATTGAACGGGAACACCAGATTCCCTTCCTGGATGTCATCGGTCAGCAGTGCCGCTTGTCCTATGGCCACGCCCAGGCCGTCTGCAGCGGCTTGCCATGTAAGGACCGAGCTGCTGAAATTCATTTGCGGGGTATCGGCGATTTCTGCCAGATAATCGTGTGCCTTGGCCCACATGGCCCATTCGCCTTTGGGCCGATAATGCGAAACCAGTAAGCGCGTGCGCAAAAGTGCCTGGGGATACCGGGTTTCCGGAGCATGTTTCTGCAGAAAGGCCGCGCTGCATACCGGTTCGATGATGTCGTCGAACATCAGGTCTACTTCGGTGTCGGGCTGGTTTCCGCTACCTAACTGTATGCTGAAGTCGATACGGTCTTTTTCAAAGTCTACATGACTGACCGAGTTGATGATCAGTACGGTGAATTCCGGATATTGCTTGTGGAAGGTCTCCAGCCGGGGAATCAGCCATTTGGCAGCAAACGTCGTGTAGGTATGTACACGTATCTTGTTGTCATTCCCGCGTTCGATGATGCTTTGTGTGGCGTCGGCGATCTCGTCGAAGGCCGGCATGATGCGATCACCCAGTTCCTGTCCTATGTCTGTCAGGCTGATGCCTCGTTGTTCACGGCGAAACAGTTTCACTCCCAGGTATTTTTCCAGGACGTCCAGCTGTTTGCTGATTGCAGACTGACCCACATGGAGCTCTTTGGCTGCTTTGGTCAGGCTTTTGGTCCTTGCTACGACGTAGAACGCCCGCAAGGGGTTCATGGGAGGGATTTTTTTTGACATAGAAAAAATACTGCCTTGTTACCACTCATTATAGTCGTGGCAGACATGGTAATTTAGTTTCTTATGAGCACTCACTATCGTTTTTACCGGCCTGTTCGCCGTGCTGCTCGGGCACCGGTCGACAAGCCGCGGCTGCTGATGTTGAACAAGCCGTTCGATGTCCTGACCCAGTTCAGCGATGATCAAGGCCGTGCAACACTCAAAGACTTTGTTGATGTACCTGGCGTCTATCCTGCTGGACGTCTGGATCGAGACAGCGAAGGCCTGCTTTTGCTGTGCAACGACGGCCGCTTGCAGGCACGTATTGCGGATCCCCGGCACAAAATGGCCAAAACCTACTGGGTTCAGGTAGAAGGGGAACCAGGTCCGGACCAACTTCAGCAACTGCGTCAGGGCGTAGTTTTGAAAGACGGGCCGACGCTGCCGGCGCAGGTCGATGTAATGGCCGAGCCGCTGATCTGGCCGCGAATTCCACCCGTTCGATTTCGCAAAAGTGTGCCAACCACGTGGATAGAACTGACGATACAAGAAGGACGAAATCGTCAGGTGCGACGCATGACCGCCGCAGTGGGCCTGCCAACGTTGCGCCTGGTGCGCGTGCGGATAGGCCCATGGAGCCTGGACGGATTGCTGCCAGGCCAATGGCGCGAGCTGGATGCAGCCGCTGTATTTGAATAAGATCAGCGGCTGCCAGCCGGCTACTCTACCTTGCCGATATCCTGTACCGCTTTTCGCAATACGGCATCGTCTGCGTCCCAATATGCCTGGAACTCATCAGCGTCCATGTAGTCGATCGGGCTGCCTGCGGCCAGTACTTTTTTCTGAATCTCAGGATCGTTTGCCACCTTCCTGGCAGCATCGCGCAGGCGTTCTATAACGTCAGCCGGTACATCCTTAGGTGCGAAAATCCCCGACCATTGGACGAACTTCACATCGTAGCCCGCCTCGGACAGGCCGGGCACATCCGGAAGCGCATTCAGGGGTTTGTCACCCCAATGTGCCAGAGGACGGACTGTGCCCGCCTTGATGTGCTGAAGAATGCTGGAAGGACCGGTAGAGATTGCGTCGACCTGGCCGCCAAGCAACGCTGCAACCGCCGGCCCTGCACCGGTATAAGGAACGTGGGTCATCTTGATTTCGGCGTCCTTTTCCAGCATGGCCATGGGGACGTGCATGGATCCATAGATGCCTGAGCTGCCGTAGTTCAACTCACCCGGTGCCTTGCGGGCAGCTTCAACGAACTCATCGACTGTGGACCAGGGAGATTTTGCGGGCACCACCAGGACGGTAGGGTCTGCGGTGATGCGTGCGATGGGCTTGAAATCTGTGGTCTCATACGCTGCCTTGCGACCGAGGATCTTATCGGCTTCGGGCAGGATGGAAATGGATGACAGCATAAGCATGATGGTGTAGCCATCGGGCTTGGCACGGGCTGCCTCGCCGGTACCGATGGCACCGCCCGCACCGGCCTTGTTCTCGACTACCACGGATTGTCCCAGCTCTTTGCCCAGCGCGTCGGCGATGGGGCGCGCCACGGTATCCGTTACACCACCAGGCGGAAACGGAACGATCATGGTGATGGGCCGGTCGGGATACTGTGCCCAGGCGGTCGTGGCAGCCAGCATCGTGATCCCGGCTGCCAGACTCTTTAATGCAGTTGTCTTCATTGTTGTCTTCCTCGCTGAATAATGGGTCGGTGAGCGACCCTTTTCTATCTGACTGAAGGTGCTACATATAATGATTTAGCGAAAGGTGTTCTCAAGCGTGCCGATGCCGTCAATCTCGATTCGGACGCGGTCGCCGGATTTCAGGTAGCACGGCGGATTCAGTCCCATGCCTACGCCAGCAGGCGTGCCTGTGGCGATGATGTCGCCCGGATAAAGCGTGATGCCACGCGAGCAGGTTTCAATCAGGGTGGGTAAGTCAAAAATAAGGTCGGCAGTGTGTCCGTCCTGACGAGGCTCATCGTTGACCCAGCACTGTACTCGTGTGTTGGCACCGTCAAAGTCGTCGGCGGTGACCAGCCACGGCCCCATGGGGCAGAAGGTATCGAATGATTTGCCAAGATCCCATTGCTGGTGACGCATCTGAACGTCGCGTGCCGTTACATCGTTAACGATGGTGTAGCCCCACACGTGGTCCATGGCTTCTGCTTTGCTGATGTTTTTACCGCCTTTCCCTATGACGATGGCCAATTCTGCCTCGTAGTCGATCTGTTCGGTGATGCCGGCGGGAAGTATGACGTCATCGCCATGCGCGATAACCGTTTCGGGAACTTTGGTAAATACGATAGGCCATGCTGCAGGGTCAGCGTTATTGGCTTTGAAGACCGATCCCGACAGCTCCCTGGCATGCGCGTGATAATTGCGGCCAACGCAAAATATATTTCGGCGGGGGCGCGGCACAGGCGCAAGCAATTGCACCGAGCTTACCGGGACCGCGTCGCCCCGGCCCAGCTTGTTCAGCGCCGACGGATCTTCGTGCGCATCAATCAGGCCGAGTACGCCTTGTGCGGCCAATTCCGGTTCGACGTCAAGTGCCTGGACTGTCTGCCCGTCTTCGCTGACAACGCCCACATAGCGTTGATTACCTTGTATGTAGGTTGCAATACGCATATATTTCCTTCGATATTTTTGAACCACTTTAGTACCAATTCTCATTATTGGTATCGAACTGAAAGTATATGGGGGAGGCATCTAAGGTGCAAACACTATTTCAACAGTGAAGCCTTCTTTCTGGAATGTCGCCTGTTTATGACCAATTGGTACAAAAATGCTATCCTTGCGTTTTTACCCGACCCGGCATTCCCGAACCATGATTTCCGACATGCTTGAGCTGCGATTGCGCAGCGCCGGTGCGCAGTCGCTGGCCAACTATCTGCTGACCGAGATGCGCTCCGGGCGTATGCCAGTGGGGGTCAAGCTGCCGGGTGAGCGCGAACTGAGTGAACGTTTCGCCACTTCCCGCGGCTCAGTGCGCAGGGTTCTGGCTGCTTTGCGCAGCGCAGGCTGGATCACCCAGGCGGTTGGTAGCGGAACCTTTGTCGCGCGTCCGATAAACGCAGGTCTGGATAATGACGGACCATCTTCAGATCAGACCAGCCCGGCTGAGCTTATGGAGGCCCGTCTGTTAATCGAGCCTTTAATGCCGGCACTCATTGTGCGCCATGCGACACGGACCGATTTTGCCCGCATGCATGAGTGCCTGATAAAAGGTGAGCAGGCTGAATCGATAGAAGACTTTGAACGATGGGATGGCGAGCTGCACCAGGCGTTGGCACAAGCCACACACAATCATTTCTTTTTACAGGTATTGGCACTGACCAATCGCGTCCGCGAACAAGCGGATTGGGGTCGCTTGAAGCGCAACTCGCTGACACCGGCGCGTCGTGCGGAATACGAGCGCCAGCACCGTTCCATTGTTGCTGCGCTTGAAGATCGTGATGCAGAACAGGCGCGAAACGCGTTAAAGGCCCACCTGTTGCAGATTCAGCGCAACTTGTTCGACCCGCCTGCCGGCTAGCCTCAGTTGTAAAACGCATGACATGTCCGTTCCGTAGACTTGCGGTTTCTTCCGCTGGAGTCGCATGTGCACGGGCTTTCAAATCTCACAGTACGAACAAAAATTACGCTTGGATTTCTTATCGTTGCGACGATAGCCGCTATTATCGGCGCGGTGAGTATCTGGTCCACCCAGCAGGTTCGGCAAATGGCTTTGCTCATGTATCACCAGGAGGTGGCAGGATTGCGCCACGCTGCACAGGCGCAGAATAATGTAGTGGCGGCAGGGCGTGCGTTACGCAGTGCGTTGCTCGCGACGGATAAGGGTCAACGCATTGGCGATGTCTATTTCATGCGTGACTTTATACAGGCAGCGTCTGCTGAAATAGAAAAATTCCGTGTGCTCGTGACAACCGAGCAGGGTAAGGCCTCTGCCGAGGCGGCAGCCTCGGCAGTTGATGCATACGGGCAAGCGATCGAGGGGCTGGCTCAAGAGTTGGAACAGGCTGCAATGGAGACGGTTTCCCCGGCCGTTCTTGTGCGATTGCAGGCAGAAGCCAAGCCTCTGGGGGACACAGCCGAAATGATGCTCAGCTCACTTATGCTGGAAAAGCAGAACAGTTCGGGGGAGCTGGCTGCCCGCACTGACCATATCTACACCGATACATTGCGGCTCATGCTGGTGCTGACCTTGAGTGGTGCCTTGCTTGCCATTGCTTTGGGAATAATGCTTACCAGCGATCTGAGGCGGCAGTTGGGCGGCGAGCCGCGAGAGGTGGCACGCGTGGCCAATACGATCGCGGGCGGCGACCTGACGGCCGATATCAATGTTGATCGAGCCCATCAGCAGAGCGTTATCCGGGCAATGAGTCATATGCAGGACTCCCTCCGAAACATAGTGCAGGCAGTTCGTGAAAACAGCGAGCATGTCGCGGCGGGTTCCCACAATATTGTGGCGGCTAATGCAGACCTGTCTGTTCGTACGGACGAGCAGGCCGCTCAGTTGACCGAAACTGCAGCTGCCATGGAGCAATTGGCTGTAACGGTCAAAAATAATGCGGATGATGCCGTCCGTGCATCAAATCTGGCTCTGGCTGCCAGTGATGCGACCACGCGCGGTGGCGAGGCCGTGCAGCAGGTTGTTGCCACGATGAACGCCATCAATGCCTCGTCAGCGCGGATTAACGACATTACGTCCATCATCGACGGTATCTCATTTCAGACCAATATACTCGCGCTCAATGCCGCAGTTGAAGCTGCCTGCGCCGGGACGCATGGCCGGGGTTTCGCTGTGGTTGCCAGCGAGGTCCGCAGTCTTGCCCAAAAGAGTGCCCAGGCGGCCAAGGATATCAAGGCGCTTATAGAGGACAGTGACGAGACCGTGAAGCTCGGAACCAAGCTCGCCCAGGATACTGGCAGCGCCATGAGCGATATCGTCGCTCAGATCAAGGGCGTTACCGCGCTGATCAATGCAATCAGTGTGGCAACATTGGAGCAGCGGACTGGCATCGAGCAAGTCAACACAGCGGTTATGTCCTTGAGTATGGTTACCGGTGAGAACGCCGCCTCAGTTGATAGCGCGGCGAAAGCGGCGGCACAGTTAAACAGGCAGGCCGATCATCTGGTGGAGCTGGTGGGGGGATTCACGATTGGCGATAAAAATTCTTCTGCAGACATGGCATCAACGGGGGCTCAGCAATTGACGGCGACTGAAATACCTGCAGAGCTTTCGGACGAAATCCGGACTCCACTACTCGGACTGGCCGCTTGACTATCGTGGTTATCAGGTAGGTCAAGCCGAATTTGTGCCGGCTGTGGCCGCCGGGCTCCGCGTGCCTTTTGGTAACATAACAGCACCATAAGAAGTATCTTGTAATTATCTCCGGGTTCTTATAAAGTTCGCGCAGGCGAGGCAGGCAAAGCCAAAATCTCGTGCAACTGAACGCGCAGTAGCGCAATGAACTGGATTCGGGGTGACTCATGAGAAGCAAGTTGCGGATTTGTCTGCTGCCTTTGGTCGTATCGACATTGGCTGCATGTGGTGGTTCGGGTTCTGATGACATCGCCACTTGTACTGAAGTTGGCGAATACGCCTGCCGAACGGGCGAAACCGAGCCTTTGTATACGTTTCAGTGGGCCTTGAATTACGCCTCCAGCTACTTTACGGATTTTCCCGAGACAGCGAGTGGCGGGCTTGATCTGAATATCGAGCCGCTGCATCGTCAAGGTATCAAAGGCCAGGGAGTTAATGTGCTGGTACTTGATTCGGGCACAGACCTGGCTAATGAAGATCTGGCTCCCAATGCCGATCCGTCCATGTCCTGGAATTACCTGACCCAAACCAGCAACCCTTTCCCTGTACATCTTGACCCCAGCAATGCACCTCATGGCACCGTTGTGGCCGGCATCATCGGTGCCGCCCAGAACGGTAAAGGTGTCATGGGAATTGCGCCGCTGGTCAACCTGGGGGCGGCAAACCTTCTGGAAGGACAGCAAGAAGAAAACGTCTATACGCAAGCTTATGGTGGCGCCTCATGGTCAAGCAAGGCCCACGTATTCAATGCGTCGTACGGCGGCGATGACGAAACCCTGCCCTATGAATCTGATGTGGGCGGCGGTGAGCAGATCGCCATCAGGGGACTCAAGAATCTGCGCGATGGCAAGGGAGCCGTCTTCCTGAAGGCCGCAGGTAATTCCTTTGATTCCAACAGCTGCGGCGGGTTGCCGTATTATTTTGATTGCACCAATCCGGCCAATGACCCGGAAGCTTTGGAGCCCAATATCGTCGTGGTTGCGGCCTTGAACGCCAAAGGCAGCGCCAGCAGCTACAGCAGCGCGGGACCGGTTGTCTGGGTTACCGGACTAGGCGGTGAATACGGTAGTTCAGGGAATTACGGTGAAAGTGTCGGCAGCGATGTTGACGGACCCACCATATTCAGTACCGACATACGCGGATGCATAGAAGGTTATAGCCGCACTAATGCAAGAACACCCTTCCTGCGAGGACAAACCGTTCGCGAAGGTGTGCCGGATAACCCCGAATGCGACTATACCTATATGAATGGCACATCGGCGGCGACGCCCACCATTTCGGGCGTCGCCGCTTTGATACTTAGCGCTAATCCTGACCTTACCTGGCGTGACGTACGCGATATTCTGCGACTCTCGGCACGCAAAGTGGATGCTGATTACATTCATAACATACCGCGGGGCGGCGATAAGCGCTTTGGCTCACTGATGAACCTTGCCACCAATCAGCTCATGGACCAGATGGGAAGCGCAGCCGATATCTATGATGGTGCGACGTCTTTTCCCGTGAATCTGGGATGGCAAACCAATGCGGCGGGATACGAACACTCCGACTGGTATGGTTTTGGTGTGCCCGATGCCGTGCGGGCCGTAGAGCTGGCACAGGAATATGCCAGAAATCCGGGTATGAGCCGCGCAGACGATGTGCAGATCCCGGACTTCACGCCAGTGTTGTATTGGTACCAGAGCGAGCCCGATCCGGATTTGGAAAATGCGCCCACTCGCCTGGGTTCGTTTTCATACCAAAGGGTTACAACGCTGGGTACGCTTAAGGCCGATGCACTGGTCGTGGATCAGTTTCAGGTACGCCTGTCGGGCGATAATGTGTGTCTGGGCTCAGTTGGTATAGCAGTCAAATCACCGACCGGCACCGTATCGGTCCTTAAGCACCCGAACGATCATTTCAAAGCCGACGGGCAGGATGAGTTCGAGGATTATGCGCTCGGCAGCTATAGCTTTTATGGCGAACCGGCTCTGGGTGAGTGGGAGATTTTCAGTATCGCCTCGAACCCGTCCGTGCCAGGCAAGGTTATCGAGGTTGTAGACGGCCAGCGGATCCTTCGTGAGTCAGAGCCCTGCGAGATCACAGACGAAGACGGGGATCCCGTTGAGTTTGGTCTATATGTTGAGGCGCGGGTCATCGCGCAATAGCGCTCTCGTTACACTAAAAGGTCTTGTCATGAATAAAAGTTTTCGCGGTTTTCTCGGGCTGCTTGGTGTGTCGATGGCGTTGGCCGCCCAGCCGGTGTTTGCACTGAGTCCAGGGCAGAAACTATCCGATGCTCAAATCGCACAGCTTGGCGAAATGCCGGTCTACAAGATCGGGCGGATCGAGCTAAGGCGTATTCCGTCACAGGGTGCCGATGATGGCGTTACGCTGTTGCTTGATCGGCAAGGTGGCGTCGGCCTGAGCAGGAATGAACTAACTGTTGCCGGCGTCACGGAGTCGGACCTGCAGGCGCGTATTGCGCAGGTGTTCCCGCAACCAAGCGCTGTACAGCATTTTGAATCCACAGGCATTACGGTTGTGCGCTATGCTGACTTCGCGCAGGCGGTTGATGGATTACGCGCATTGAAAAAGGCCCTGCCAGAAGCCACCGTACGCCTGAACGTCCAGTTCAACACGAAGGTGCCTTATTAAGCGACGGGGTCTTGCCGGCAACGCTTACCGGGTGGCGCAGGTCGCTAAAAAGGCCAGAAAACCGGAATGAAGATCACGCCCAGCACCCAGAAGATCAGGTTAAGCGGCAGGCCCACCTTTACGAAGTCACTGAATCGATAGCCGCCGGCGCCATATACCATGGTGTTGGTCTGATAACCCACGGGGGTGGTGAAACTGGTCGAGGCGGCAAAGGTTACCGCTATCAAAAAAGGCGTGGCGTCTACATCCAGCATTCTGGCCGTAGACATGCCGATAGGCGTGAGCAGCACTGCGGCGGCTGCATTGCTCATGAACTCCGTCAGCAGCAAGGCCATGAGGTACAGCACGGCCAGCACGACGCCGGGCCCGAAGGCGCTCACCAGGCCGATGGTGTTCTCGACAAGAAACTGGGCCGCCCCGCTCTGGCTCATGGCAATCCCCAGCGGCAGCAGGCCACCCATCAGGATGATGATGCGCCAGTCTATGGCATCGTAGACATCTTCGGCATCGAGGCAGCCGGCCAGCGTCATGGCAACGGCTCCTGCCAGCGAAGTTACCGCAATAGGCGCCCAACCCACGGCGGACACGCCTATCACCAATGCCATGGTGATCAAGGCAAACGGCGCACGCCAGCCACCGGCTTTATCCGGTTGCCTCTCGGAGATCACAATCACGTTGGTGTCTTTGCGCAGGCCGGCCATACCGGACTCGGGCAGCAGCATCAGCAAGATATCACCGACCTGCAGGCGTACGTTGCGCAGTTCGTCCCGCAGTACCTGGCCGCGGCGGTGTATGCCCAGGGAGGTGGTGTCGTGGTGCCAGCCCGGATCCAGCATGCCCAGGGAACTGCCGATAAGACGCGAACGCGGGGCGATCATGACCTCGGCCAGCACCTGGTCAACATCCTCAAAAGAGCGCTGCTTGAGTTTGAACTCGGCGTTCATTTCCAGGCCGGCATTTTTGCGCAGTTCATCCAGCTGTGACCAGTCGCCACGGGCGAGCAAAATATCGCCTTCTTCCAGTGTTTGAGAGCGGGGTGACCACACTTTTTGATCGCCGCGCAGCAGTTCCAGGACATACACCCCGAACTCTTCTCCCAGCTTGGCTTCGCCGACCGAGGTGCCGATCAGGGAAGATTCAGGCATGACCCGCAGTTCGGTGATGTATTTGCCCAGCTCGTAGTGTTCGACCAGTTCGGGGTTGCGTGCGGAGGGTAGCAGCCAGCGTCCGAGCGTGAGTAAATACAGGCAGCCGGCCACCAGGCAGATCACACCCAGGGACGTGAATTCAAACATGGTGAAGCCGGGATGGCCCAGATCGCGCGCCATGGCATTGACCAGCAAGTTGGTCGAAGTACCAACCAGGGTACACACACCTGCCATCTGCGATACATAGGACAAGGGAATGAGCGCCTTGGAGGCCGACATGCCTATGCTGGCCGTGGCGGCCATGACGATGGGCAGGAAGACGGCGACGACAGCGGTGTTGTTCACAAAAGGCGCGATGGCGGCCAGCACGGCAAACAGCATCAGAAGAAACTGCACGGGAGACTTCGCGCTGCTTAACAGGTTGCCGATTCCGGACAGCGCACCGCTGTTTTGCAGACCGGCTGCCAGCACGAACATGGCCGCAACGGTGATGGTGGCCGGATTGCTGAAGCCGCTCAGGGCTGCTCCGGTGTCTACCAGCCCCGTGAGTGCCAGACTCGTCAGTACCAGCAAGGCCACGGCATCAATGCGCAGCTTCTCGGTTGCAAACAATACGATTGCCACGAGGGCAATAACGAGAACTACGACGATTTCCAGGGTCATGCTTCGTGCTCCGGATTGCCAGAATGATCCCGGCGTACGTTATTAGCTTAGCAAAAGTTCACAACAAAGCGCACATACCGCTCAGAATCTGTACGTCGCACCAAGGCCTGCCGTCCAGTTACGTCCCGGTGCCGGCTCATAGTAGCGGCCGAAGCCGGCATTGACGATGACGGAGCCGGCATAGTGCTTGTCCAGCACGTTATCGACACGGGCGAAGGCGTTAACATCCCAATCGCTGAACTGCCACAGATACCCCGCATGCAGGGAGGCAGTGAAGTAGGCGGGCGCTGCTTCGTCGTTGCTGTCGTTCACATAGAACTTGCTTAGGTAGCGGCCCTCTATGCCTGCGCGCCAGCCCGTGGACGGCGCCCACGCCAGCGATGCAAAGAACGAGTGTTCGGAAATGCCCGGTATCCGGTTACCGGCGGGCACCAGATTGGCGGGATTCGGTTCCCCCGAATAAAAGCTGTCCCGGTAGCGTGCATCCAGCCAGGTGTAGGCGAACTCCGCGCGCCAGTGGCGGGCGATATTGGACGACCAGCCCAATTCGAATCCATTGCGGCGTGTGCGGCCGGCATTGCGATAGGTCGTGCGCCCGCCTACGCCACCTGCAGAGACGATTTCGTCTTCGGTGCGTGTCTGGAACAGGGCGGCGGTCAGCATGCCGCCACCCAGTTTCGCCTTGGCCCCTACTTCGATGCTGGTGTTGACGGACGGCCGAAGTCCGAAATTCAGGCCCGGAAGATCGTTGGGCCGGTAGGATATTTCATTGAAGGTTGGTGTTTCAAAACCACGGCCCACGGTGGCATAAACGCTGAACGTTTCGACAGGCTGATAGCGCAGCGCCGCCATTGGAAGCAGTTCCTCGTACCGCGCCGAGCCACTGCCGTCGCCGTTGCCATGGGTAATGTAGCGGTCATCGGAATTGAAGTGTACGGTGCTGTAGCGCAAGCCTGCATCCAGTGTCCAGCGCGGTGCGAATTGCCATGATGCCTGCAGGTAGGGGTCGATATTCCATAGCTCGTTAACTTCTTTGCGGCGCAGATCACCCTGAACACCTAATCGGCCGTCTGAAAAATTCTCATAGCCCAGCCTGTCTTCGGTCAGCGTATCGTAGGCGATGCCGCCAATCAGGGTAAGGGGGCGGCCTGCCACGGTAAGCCGGGAAGTCCAGCGCAGATCAGCGCCGGCATAGTCTCGTGTAAGGTCGATGACGCCGCCGGCGTGGCCGGGATTCATCTGTGTGGCGACGGGAATCGCCAGATATTGGGTGGTCTTGCGCTGGCCGTAGTAGGCCATCAGCCGCAATTCGTTTTCGGCATTGATGCGGCGCTGATAGGTCAGTCCGCCCTGGGTTTGTTTTACTGTCTTGCGCGTATCGAAACGCAAGGCGTTGGGTGCCGCGCTGCGGGGATCGTTATTGAACTCGTCGTAGGTCAGGCCTTGCGGGTCGTCCGCCTTGAGATCCACGCTGTTCATAACCAGCGTCAGTTGGCTGTTGTCGTCAAGTTGCAGGCCGAGCCTGGCGTTGGCCAGATTCTTGCGCGCTGCGCTGTGGTCGCGGTAGCCATCGGTCGTGTATCGGCTGGTGCTGAGCAGGTAATCCAGCCTGTCTTCCTGTGCAGAGCCGCTTGCCTTCAGTGCGTAGCGACGCTGGTTGTCACTGCCAGCGGTAAAGCTGGAAGTGATCTGCAAAGGGCCGCTTCCATCCTGGGTAAAGACCTGAATCACGCCACCCGAGGAGTTGCCGTACAAGGCCGAAAACGGCCCACGCAGCACCTCGACCCTATCGATGGATGCAATATCAATATTGGAGGTTTGGCCCTGGCCGTCCGGCATCGTGGCCGGAATGCCGTCTACATAGAGCCGAATTCCACGCATGCCGAATGTTGAGCGTGAGCCGAAGCCGCGTATGGAAACTTGCAGGTCTTGCGCGTAGTTCTGCCGGTTCTGAATCACCAGCCCGGGTACAACGCTCAGACTTTCCGAAAGATTGACCTGCATCTGCTGGTCACGCATGAGCTCGCCATCGATCAGGCTTACCGAAGCCGGCACCTCAAAAACGGGACGCTCGACAGTGCCGGTGACGACTATCGGCGCGAGGGTTTGCGCCGAAACCGGCTGCAAGCAGGCCAGTGTCAGAAGGATCAGGCCTGATCCGGCATGCTTGCTTGTGGAGGTGATATTCATCAACGGAGGGCTCTCTGGTAAGCAGCCCAACCATGATAGCACCGCCCTGCAACAGGGGAATTGCGCCCGCCGCTAAAGTTCCAACTTATGATGCCGTTGCTGAGTCCAGGTTATTGGTGCCGACGATGTTCCCGATGTGACCTGGCGTCCCTGGACCCACGGCGTTGCTCGTGTGCGCGAATATGCCCTCGCTGTGCGGCGCGGTGCTTGCGTGTTTCATGAAAGCGACGTCGTTCTGCCTGATGAGCTCGTGACTGTGCCCGGTGACGCCGCAGCTCGGCATGATGGCGTCGCTGGATCTGGCGATGTCTGGCCTGCGCGCGCCAGTCAGGGCGTTTGGGATAGTAGCTGCCTCGATGGTAATTGCGGTCATGACCGCCGTAATAGTGGCTGCTATGGCCGCCTGAGGTCCGGTAGTAGGGTGAATCGTATGCGCAGGCTGAAACAGTAAAAGCCAGGCACAACACGATGGCGCCGCGCAGCCATCGGGACCTGGCGTGGCGGGCAGCCGGTGGCTGCTTGTTGATTGATGTAAAGGACATATGCGTTTCCCATTCTGTTTCACAGACGGTTTAGTCAAAGCCATCCTAATACCGAATGCTTGTGTACTGGTGCGGTTGAAACCGTGCGAAACAGATGGGCGGAAAAACGGGCCGGATGGTAACCCGGTGAAATGAATTGGCTGGCAGAAGGTGCGGGTATGACGCTACTTGGCTTAATGGGATAGCATTGTGTTTTTTGGCACAGATCAGATCGGATATTGTCATGGAAGCTTCAACCCTGACACCCGCGGGCTTTCATTATCGCAATCAGTAACATGTTAATGACCCATACCACTGACAAGAGACGCAGCTTCATCAAGGCGGGCGTCGCCGGAGCTGCCTCACTGGTTGTCCCCGGGCTGCTGCGCGCTCAGCCGGCGCCCGTCAAGGTAGGCATATTGCAGCCGGTTACCGGCGCCTTCTCCATGGATGGTGGCTTTGGTCGAACCGGCGCCGAGATGGGGATTGCCAGGATCAATGCGATGGGCGGCATCAAGGCTTTGGACGGCGCCCGGCTCGAAATGGTCTTCGCCGATGCTCGATCCAGCCCTCAGGTAGCGGCTCAGCAAGTCGAGTGGCTGAATGCTCAAGGCGTCATAGCGATTATTGGCGGATTTTCCAGCTCGTTGTGCATGGCGGCCAGTGAGCAGGCTGCGCGTTATAACCTGCCGTATATTGTGGATGTCGGTGTGGTTGACCTGGTCGTCCAGCGTGGCCTGAAGAATACCTTCCGGTTCAGTCCAGGCTTCTCGATTTGCACCCAGGCAGCCATCAGAGGCCTGCTTACCATCAATGATGCCGCAGGCCAACCCTCCCGGACAGTCGTGTTTGTGCATGAAGACGGCTTGTTTGGATCGGGTCTGGCCGAGATCATAAAGGCGGAACTGCCCAGGCATGGTTTTGATACCCTGGACTTCATTGCGCACCCGACACCGGCGCGCAGTATGTCCGATGTGGTGGAGCGTATCAAATGGCTCAAACCTGATCTGATCATCCCGTCTTCCTATTACGACGAGACCGTACTGCTGATGCGGACTTTGCAGCAGCAGGTTCGCTCAAAAGGGGTTTTCTCGATACTCAATGGCGCAGCCTCGAACCTGCGTTTCGTGAAAGAATTTCCCCTGGCGGCCGAGAACATCATGGACTGCAATCATTGGCATGATCCGCACAATCCCGAGGGGAAGGCGCTGCGCAGGCAGGTCGAGGCGGCCGGCAAGCCCTGGAACTTCAATATTGCCATCAACTATTCGGACGTCCTGCTGCTTGCTGATGCGCTGGAGCGCGCTGCTTCGGTTGAACACGATGCGATTATTAACGCGCTGGCATCTTCGACTTTTGAAGGGCACATAATGCCATATGGTCCGACCAGGTTTGTTGACGGCCAGAACATGGGTGCTGTGCCGGTGCTGACTCAGGTTCAGCGGGGTGATATCAAGGTGATTTTCCCCAACGAGTTCTCCGACGCCAGACCCAACTATCCACTCTCCCTCTGATGTATCGATGTCGAATGTGAACAACTACAAAGCATACGCGTTACTGGCGCTGACAACACTTTTCTGGGCAGGCAATGTGGTTGCAGGCAAACTGGCGGTCGGCCATGCTTCGCCTATGGTTCTGGTTACCATACGCTGGGCAAGCGTGATGGTTGCGCTGTATGTTTTCCAACGAAAACAGATCGTGGACGACTGGCCAGCTATACGACCACGACTGGGTTATCTTTTATTTCTGGGTGCTCTGGGATTCACCGGCTTCAGTGTTGCGCTTTATTACGCGCTGGTCTTCACCACCGCGATAAATAGCAGCATTTTGCAAGGAGGCATGCCGCTGTTTGTGTTCTGCACCAGCTTCATCTTGTTTTCCAGCCGCATTGTGCCAGAGCAGGCCATAGGATTCCTGATCTCTTTCATAGGGGTGATAGTCATAGCCATACGGGGCAACTTTGATAATCTGCTGGCCCTGAACATCAATTTTGGCGATGCATTGATGGTTGTTGCCATCGTTTCCTATGGTTTCTACACAGCTGCGCTGCGCAGCAAACCTCATGTGCACTGGACAACGTCGATGTTTGTTCTCTGTCTGGGCGCCACCCTGGCTTCTTTGCCCATGCTGGCCTTTGAAATGATGCAAGGAGCAACGCAAGTCCCGGCCATGCAGGGGTGGTGGGTCATTCTCTATATAGTGATTTTTCCGTCGCTTCTGGGCCAGGTGTTCTACATTCGTGCGGTCGAACTGATCGGGGCGAATCGTGCCGGCCTGTTCATCAATCTGCTGCCCGTGTGGGGTGCATTGCTGGCGGTGGTCGTTATCGGTGAGGAGTTCCATGGTTATCATGGCGTGGCACTGGTGCTGATCCTGGCCGGAATTGGCCTGGCGGAGTATGGCGGGCGCAAGTTAAGCCAGCAGGCATAGGTGTCTGGTCAGCGACAATTTTGCTTTTAACGTTAACCACCAAAGGTAATGCCATGAATGCAGCCGGGTCCAGCCTGAACGTCGCCTATACCTCCAGCGATTGGCGCGGGGTGGCGCTGTCGAATTTCTCCTTGTCTCCGTTTCTGATGGACGGTCGGTTGATGGCATCGGTTGAAGGCTTCATCCAGGGCCTGAAGTTTCCGGAAGATGATGCGCGCCGCATGCAGGCGTTTCAATCAAATGCCTGGGACGCCAAGAAAATTGGTGCGCAGGCAGATAAAAGCGGGGCCTGGTGGGCTGGCCAACAGCTTGCATTTGGCGGAGCGGAACATCATCGACTTGTCGCCCGCGCAGTGCGGGCGCGTATCGAGCAGTCCGTCGGCCTGTGTCACGTGCTGATGGGCACAGCAGGGTTGACGCTGATCCATGAAACCGGACACGAGCCTGAGCCGGCCATTACCTCTTTGCCGGCAACGGTATTTTGCAGGGTTCTGACTGACTTGCGTGAAGAGTTACTGGCGCGATCGTGACCAGGCGGGCAGACTGGTCCAGGCACCGGTACCAGAGCTATTTTGCCGCTTGTCTGTCGCGCGGCAGCGCGACCAGCACCAGCAAGGTACAAAGGCCCACCAGGCCAAATGCATAATCATAGCGACCACTGAATGCCACAAAGGCAGCGAAGGCAGCCGGCACCAGCATGTTGATCAGATTGATAAGAATGCTGGATCCGGCCGCTGTTTCAGGGATTTGATCGGGTGGTGACCGCCGTGCGATTTCGGCTATTTGAACGCCGTTCCAGCTTGCTGCCGAACTGCCCGCCACAAATGCCAGCGTGACTATGGCCCATAATGGCCATGCAGGCGTGCTGAGCCCCAGCAGTACCGTGGTGACCGCAGAAAGTATTGCCGCAACAGACAGTGACAAGGTGGCTGAATGAACGTAGTCAGAAAACCAGCCCAGCGCAACTCGGCCGATCACGCCGCCGACTTGCATTACGGCAAATACGGCTCCCGCCAATCCCAACGAGAACTCCAGTTTATCGATCAGATAGATCACGGTAAAAGTGAACCAGCAGCTTTGTGTAATCGCAAACAGGCTGCCAACGATAGACATTCTGAACAGGCCTGGATTGTGTCCCAGCGATTGCAAAGGGGCGCGAAAGGCGCGTAGCGAATGCAGTCCGGGCAAGGTGAAATGCCAGGGCTTGACGCCGCGTGTCTCGTCCAGCCTGAGACTCAGGCGCCAGGTCAGCAGCGTGGGCAGCACAATCAGGATGGCACAGGCAAAAAGGGCGGTACGCCATCCTGTCAGCAGAACCAGTGCCGGAATGGCCAGTCCCGCAATGACTCCACCCAGCGGAACGCCGGCTTGCTTGATGGAAAATATCAGATTGCGTTTCTCGGGCGGTGAGAATCGTTGCAGCACTTCGCTGCCGGCTGGATGCGCGGCGCCATTGCTTAAACCCATGATGAAGCAGGCAAGAAGGGCGAGGCCGATGCTTGGTTGCAAAAACAGCGCCATACTTGCAACACCCAGCAGCAGGGTCAGCTGAACGGTGCGTACACCGCCCACTTGTTTGAGCATGGTCGCGCCACCAGCCAGTATTGCGAGTCCGCCCAGGGAATAACTGGCCGTCAGGTAGCCGATCGAGCTGCCGCTCCATCCGAATTCATTGGAGGCCGCAGGAGCAATAATAGGGATGAGCCGTCCGACAAAGGAAGTGGTGGTTTGCAGAACGAAAATTGCCGTTACGGGAATCAGCCAGCCTGGTGCCGCCATGATGATCAAAGACTCGGAGTGTTGTTGGCTTAAGCCCTATGGGGTGGACTGGATATCGCCTGTCAAGCTGTCTAATATATAGGGAGTGATGCCGGATGCCAAGGCCGGCGCGACAACGGGAGCCTGAAAGGCCATGTACTGCATGACCGATCCATGCCTATGAACGCTGAAACATTGTCATTACCTGTGCAACCCTCAGACCATCCCCGGCCTGTGCTGTTGCTGCTCAATATTGGCCATGCACTTGATCACCTGTTTTTATTGATCTTTGCCACGGCAGTGGGCGCTATTTCGGCTGAATTTGGATTTGCACGCTGGGAAGACCTGATGCCTTACAGCGTGGGCGCTTTCTTTTTGTTCGGAATCGGCTCGGTTCCTGCCGGCCGCCTCGGAGACTTTTGGGGGCGTCGACAGATGATGCTGGTGTTCTTCTTTGGGTTGGGGGCTGCTGCGCTGCTGACATCGGCGGCGCAGGGGCCCTGGCAACTGGCTGCCGGTCTGGCCCTGATAGGGGTGTTTGCATCCATATACCATCCGGTCGGCATCCCCATGCTGGTTCAACGCACGAGTCGCCCGGGAGCGGCCATAGGCGTGAACGGCTTGGCCGGTAACCTGGGCGTGGCCGGAGCGGCACTGCTCACGGGGTTTCTGGTGCAGTATTGGGGCTGGCGCGCAGCCTTTTTTGTGCCTGGTCTGGTTTCGATCATCTGCGGGCTGGCATTTTTATTTTTGTGTGAACCCCAGGGTGCGGCTCCCGGACGAAGTCGCAAGCCTCCCACCGTGGTCCTGCCTGCGCGGCAATTGGCCAGGGCACTTGTTGTCATGACGGTTGCGGCGATTACCGGCAGCCTGCTTTTTAACTTCACCACCAACGGCAATACACAGTTTCTGACTGAGCGGTTCGACGGTCTGATCAATAATCCGGCCTTGATTGGCCTGTTGCTTGCGCTGGTCTATGCACTGGCCTCATTAACACAGGTAGTTGTCGGGCATCTTATTGACAAGGTGTCGCTCAAGCGGCTGTATTTGTGCATGGTGCTGGCACAGATACCCTGGCTGATATTGGCGGCAGCCGCCAGCGGCTGGTGGGTATTTGTTGCCTTGCTCGGTGTTATGGTGTGCATTTTCGGTGCCATCCCGTTTACCGATGCGATGATAGTCCGGTACGTTGATGACAGCATGCGTTCGCGTGTAGCGGGCATGCGCCTGGCAGTTTCCTTTGGCGTCAGCTCGCTGGCGGTATGGTTGCTCGGCCCTATTGTGAAGTCTTCGAGCTTTTCCAGCTTGTTTCTGATCATGGCGGCAATCTCGGTCTGTACGGCTGCCATCATTATGTTATTGCCTTCAGAGCCCGCTGCTGCTTAGACAACAGGTTCACGGCTCCACAATATGTCGCTCTGGCCAGCTGCGCGATTCAGTGCCCGGGACAGTACGAAGCACAGATCCGACAGACGGTTCAGGTACTGCATGACGGGTGCATTAATGGTTTCGTCGGCATGCAGCGCAACTACAGAGCGTTCCGTGCGACGGCAGACGGTACGCGCAAGATGGGCCAGTGCAGCAGACCGGCTCCCCCCGGGAAGAATGAATTCCTGCAGCTTTCCAAGGTCGGCATTGTAGTGATCCAGGCTGGTGTCCAGGAAAGTGACATGAGCCTCGGTGATGGCTGCATGCCCCGGAATGCAAAGCTCGGCACCCAGGTCGAACAGATCGTTCTGTACCCGGGCAAGCAGCTTATCGATCCCGGTCGGCAGGGCTTCAGTGCGCAGCAGGCCGATGACGCTGTTCAGCTCGTCGACATTGCCCATGGCTTCTATACGGGGTGCGTTTTTCGGGACCCGGCTGCCATCGCCAAGCCCGGTGGTGCCCGCGTCGCCGGTACGGGTTGCAATGACGGAAAGGCGGGTTGCCATGGTGATGCTCCTGTGAAATGTAAGTGATCAAATGGGCATGAGTGTACTGTGGCGCGCTGCCGGTGCCGGTGCCGGCTATCTGTTTTTGGAAAGAATATGGTCAGCGACGTTCCAGTGATCTTCATGCGTCCAGGTCTCGATCAGGTGCTGTTGTTCCGCCTCGCGTCGTTCTGCGTAGCTGTAGCCCTGGCGTGCCGCGACCGTCTGGCGCTTCAGGCAGCGCATGATTGTGCCCGAGCGTTGCTGCAGTGGTGCGAGGAAGTCCTGCATGTCCTGGCCGTCAATACCGTCATTCAGAACGGCATCCGCCAGCCCCCACTGCAGGGCAAGATCTGCAGGAATCATTTCGCCGCGGGTCATCATGCGCAAGGCGCGGGCGGAGCCGATCAGATTGCATAAGTCGGTGCCGCCGCCCCATGCGGGTGTAATCGCAAGTCTGGCATGGATATAGCCTATGCGAGCGGTGGATGTCATGACCCGCATATCGCAGGCCAGAGACAATTCAGCGCCTCCGCCTATGGCGTCGCCGTTCAGGCAGGCAATGACCGGCACTTCACAGTTGCGTATGGTGTCCAGGGCGGCCCTGGCTTCGTCACTCATTAGTTTGGTGGCTTCAGGGCTGCGTACCGATGACAGGTCAACCAGATCGCCACCCGCGGCAAAGTAGCGATTGCCTGCACCTTGTATGACTACAAACAGGGTCTGGGGATATTGCGCCTGAGCGGTGACGGCCTGCGCCAGATCTGCCAGGACGCAGCGGGATAAGGCGTTGTGCTTGTCAGCGCGATTGATGGTCAGATCGATGCGTCCATTGCCGTGATTCTTGATTAGTATATTTTCGCTGGTAGTCATGATGGCCATGATGGAGAGTTGGTTTGCCGTCTGGTGCGCGTACGACGGATTATTCTCAAAAATTGATCATAAGCGCTGACAACATGATTTTGACCAAAAGCGGGGAATGTCGTGCGAAAAGCGGTTTGTAATTTGTTACCAACCCCGTATTTCATGTAATTGCAACCATCTGGCATTACTGGCAACATAAATGCATGGATACCAAAAATCGTGAGTCGGTCGCCGCCTCTGATGCTGGTTCAGTATTCAAGGGGCCTGATGCCGATCCGGAAATGCTGCAGTTCGGCTCGCCGAAGATACGCCACAAGGTGTGGCTTGCCCATTTTACGAACTGGACGCGCGCCAGGGCGCAGCGCAGTCTGGGCTTGCCTGTAGGCAACATGCTTCTGATGCGCTGGCTGCAAGGCAAGCCCGGTGCGCAGTACATCGAGCGGGCGGGTCTGCCGCGACATAACCTGGAAGCGTTCCTGGGTGAACGTCCCCTCACACTGCATATCGATCCGCGTACCCTGATACGCAATGTCGACTTCATGCCGCAAAAGCGGCAAAAACGGCCTTCGTCCCTTGCCTTCATATGGGATGGCTCATGGGATTTGCGGCGCGATGACCTGCGGGTGGGTACGCGCTACCGTTTCATCACAGACATCGATAAAAATCGTCATCAGCTTGAACGTGCCGAGCATTTTCAGACACTGATGGCCTGTATAGAGCGTGGCCAGCCATGGTCTTCTCCAAGGCAGGGCATACTGCTCGATGCGCCGGAAAAAATCAAGGCGTACCTCGACGTGTATGTTGGCTACCTGGATGATATGGCGTCGCGCGGATATGTCGCATCCCGCACACGCGACGATGTTGGTGTGGCCATTTCCCGTGAAGGTCGCATTCTCAAGATCAATCGTGGTTTGCATCGACTGGCGATGGCGCAGTACGTGGGCTTGGGCCAGCTTCCCGTACGAGTGCGCGCCGTGCACCGTATATGGTGGGATGAGGTCACCCAAGGCGCGTCCGGACTGGCCGCCCTGGAGCGCATGTGTGTAGCTTTGCGTGAGTGCGTTGCCGAGCAACTACCCGGGCCGCTGGATGTCGAGGCCGATGTTGCATTGCCCCACGATTTCTGGCCGCCGGCGCGTATGGCCTATAGCCGATGCTCAAGCAGGGCCTGATACGATTTGCGCCATGCCAGGCCGGTGCTGGTGTCGGCTTCCGGATGGTATTCACAACCGACCCATCCCTGGTAGCCGGCAGACTGCAAGCTGCGCAGGGCCGCGCAGACAGCAGGATCGGTCAGGTCAGGCTCGCGCCGCTGTACCACAGATGCGAATTGCACGTGATGTATCAGTGGCAAGGCGTTGCACAGTTCCTGGTTTAGATCCAGGTGCTCGCGTTGGCAATGATAGAAATCGAGTTGCAGGCGAATGGTGGGTGATCCGACCTCAGCGATGATGTCTGCTACCTGTGCGGGCAAATAATAGAAATACCCGGGCATGTCGTCGCGATTAAGTGCTTCAAGAGTCAGAGTAATGCCCGCGCTGCTTGCCAGGGCTGCAGCCTTGCGCAGATTGCTGATAAGCGTGCTGCGACAAACGGATGGATGCGCGTCGGCGGGAGGCATGCCGGCCATTACATGGATGTTGCGGCAAGCTGTAACCTGGCAGACATCCAGTGCCTGTTTCAACCCGACAAGAAATTGCGTTTCCGCGCCCGGAAGGCAGGCCAGGCCTTTTTCACCGTTAGCTCCTGGCGGGGTATTAATCAATGCCAGCTTAAGCTGGTGGGCCTGCAGATGTCGGGCAAGCTCCTTGGCTGGCATATCGTAAGGAAAGAGGATCTCGACACCCGTGAAGCCGTCTTGTGCTGCGCTGCGGATGCGTTCGGGCAGCGTCAGGCCAGGGTAAAGCAGGGTGAGATTGGCAGCCAGTTTCATGTGCTTGTGCTGGTGATTTGCCCGGGTAACAGGCAGTTGCTTATGCCGAGCTGGCGCTCGAGTTCGCTTAAGGGCAGCGGCCTGGAGAAAAGGTAACCCTGGAACTGGTCGCAGCCGTTTTCGAGCAGGAACTGATACTGCTCTATGGTTTCAACACCCTCTGCAACGACTTGAAGCTGCAAGTGATGGGCGAGATCAATCATGGTCTTGATGATGACGGCGGCGTCATTGCTTGCTGTGGTCATGCCTTGCGCAAAGGATTTGTCTATCTTGACCTTATCTATGGGTAATGCCTTCAGATAGCCCAGGCTGGAGTAGCCGGTGCCGAAATCGTCTATGGATGAATGTACGCCCAGTTCTTTCAGGGTCTGGAGTCTGCCGGCTGTATGGGTCTGGTCATTCAGCATGGTGCCTTCGGTGATTTCCAGCTGAAGTCGTCGGGCGGGCAGGTTGTGGCGCGACAAGGTGGAGGTGATCAAGGCAATGAAGTCATGCCGGTCGAATACCTGGGGCGAGATATTCACGGCGACGTGGCAGTCGGTCAGTTTGCGCTGGTGCAGGTCGCTGATGGTCTGACAGGCGCGGTCAATTACCCATGCTGTCAGTTGCGTGATTTGTCCGGTGCTTTCTGCGATTGGAATGAATTTGTCGGGCGGGATATTTCCCATGGTGGCATGGCGCCAGCGCACCAGTGCTTCGATACCGACAATTTTCCCGGTGTGGCCGGCAACCAGGGGCTGATAATGCAGATCGAGGTCATTGTTATCGAGCGCCTGCTGAAGTTCGTTGCGCAGGGTCAGGCGTTCAGCAACTTCCACACCCAGTTCTGCAGTGTATTCGTGCCAGAAGCTGGGCGCCACCCGCTTGGCAAAGCCCAACGCAAGATCGGCCTCCCCCAGAAGATCCATGGGGGTGTCGGTAAATACATGGCGACTGGTAATGCCTGCACTTGCTGTCAGGCGCAGTTCCATGTTCTCGAATTCGCAGGGCGATGCACAAGCGGCAAGGATGCGATTGGTCAGATTCAGCGCCTCTCCGCGCGATGCATTGCGCATTAACACGACAAATTCATTGCTTTCGATCTGGGCGACGAAGTGCGCCTGGCCTGCTTCATTCGCTATGCGTCGCGCAGCCTGCTGCGCAACCTGGTCGCCTACGGTGTGACCTAACGTGTCGTTGATGAGCTTGATTCCATCAAGCTCGAAGCTAATGAGTCTTATCGGATAATTGTCTGGTGCGCTGCAGGTTTCGGAGAGTTCGATTTCCAGGTGCGTCCTGTTGGGCAGGCCGGTAAGGAGTTTGTGTAGCGCGTTGTACCGCAACTGTTCCGAGCGATTGAGTAGCTGCAGCGCCTGCTTGCGCAGAATGATCATGCCGTCTGTAAAGGCCAGGCAAATGAGCAGGATGAGGTCAGGCAGCAGGGTTTGGGTCGTGGCCCAGCGCTGCACGTACCACGATGACATGTCCCAGGAAATGTTGCCGGGCAGCAATACGGGCGAGTCGCTGATACGGAACAGTTGTCCTTCGTTGCTGACAACGTCATACAGTGTATGGCCATTGGTAGTGATGAGGAACTGAATATTCCCAGGGCTGGGACCCACTACTTTGGCGACCAGCATCTCCAGGTTCTGAACAGCCAGGATGGTCCAGCCTTTCATGGCTGTGCTGGTGATCGGACCGGCAATGAGCGAGCGTGGGCTGACTGCCGTGACGCCTTCCATAGCCCTGATATTGGCTTGTCCGTACAGATGCAGGTTGTCCAGCCAGGCGGCCACCTCGGGATCACGCAGATAATCGCTCAGCCAGTCGGGAACCTGATTTTGTGTTGCCGGTGCCCATCGAACTTGCTTGTTTGGGTCAATCACGAATACATGCTCAAGCATTTCGTAATCATCCAGATAGCTGAAAAGCTCTTCGTTGATCACGGTTTCCGACGGTATTGTGTCTAGTATGCTCCAGCGGTGTGCCATGCGGTCTATCAGGGCGATCTGATCGCTGACCTCGCGATGCAGGTTCTCCTGGATGCGGTTGGCGACATTGTGTGAATACTGATAGTTGGTGATGTTGTTCTGGCCCGAAAGGGCATACCACGAGAACACCGCTACAAAGGCGCCCACAACGCTGATCATCGACAGATTGCGATACGCAAAAATGCGCGGCGCCACGGGATGCATGCTGGCGGCGAAGGTTGCGCAGCCGGACAATATGCCAAGCAGGGCGCCCAGGTTGCCCGTATTATTGGTGTGCTCGTAGGTGGTTGTTGTGGCGCCTGTCAGTCGAAAGAAAAGATAATGAAGGCAGAACAGAATGATCAGTACGGATACGGCACGCGCCACGCGCCTGCCCAGGCTTCCCAGAGAGCTGCAGAAAATGGCTGCCGCCAGCATCGCAGGGATCAAAAAATCCTTGGTTTTTATACGGGCGCTTTCCTCGTACCAGGAAGGCAACCAGCCGCTACCTGGTGGTGCAAGGAACTCTTGCGCCATCGTCAGGGATGCGATCAGGGCAATGACGGCCAGCCCGCGGGAGATGCGTGGCCGGCTGCGGGCAGTCAGCAATGCACCGCCGCATAAAAGGCTGAGCATTGCGTTATGTGGAGTAATCAGCCCGAACGAGAGTGTCTGGGTGGCCAGCCAGTAGTTTCCAAGTGGTGTCAGTACGCCTACCCAAATCAACGTAAACGATATGAGAATGACGGGAAAGCGATGTAGATGCTGTTCGCTGTCTGCTGTTACAAGAGGGGATTCAGGAGCATCCAGCATGTCTTGGTTCGTGAAATGCAATCAAATATTCGCAGTGTATGGTCGCAAGTGGCCCATGCCACTTGAGCGGTAACCTTGCATGGGTAATGGTTATTGATTAATGTTATGAGCGATTTTGTATTACATTATGTCTTTAAGTAAAAACAATATTCAAGACAGTTATTTGCGTTGATGCTTTTCTACTATTAGGTATTTGTGCTGCAGTATACCGATAGAAGCGACTATAGCGCGGGCGCAATCGGAATTGTCCTGAACCACCGGTTGCCAACCTATCATGTCTGCTGATCATTTCGGTGATTCTCAGGAATCAAACGATGTTGCTGGTTTATTCGATGTGGCGCCTACCGCGCTATGGCTGGAAGACTATAGCCGTCTTCATGAGCTTTTCGAGCGCTGGCGTGCCCAGGGTGTAACCGATCTGCGTGAGTTCGTCATGCAGGATCCCGCACACCTTACAAGCTGTTCCAACAGCATACGTCTGGTGCGCGTCAATCAAAGCACCCTGAAGCTGTATGCTGCCGCGACGTTCGACGAGCTGGCCGGACGTCTGGGTGACGTGCTGCGCGACGACACATACGACGCCTTTCTCGACGAGCTCGAGCAGCTGTGGAACGGCCAGACAACATTCCAAAGTAAAACAGTCAATTATTCCCTCGAGGGCAGGCGGCTCGATATCCTGCTCAAGGGTGTGATTCTGCCCGGTCACGAATCAGACTGGAAGCGTGTTCTGATCTCGATAGACGACATCACCGACCTCGAGAGCGCCCGTCGCCGCCTGATGACCAGTGAACAGTATGCCCGGGGTGTGTTCACCCAGGCACCGGTGTCGTTGTGGGTCGAAGACTTCAGCAGCATCAAGCGGCTGCTCGACGACATACGCAAGCAAGGCATCTTTGACTTTCGAACTTTCGTTGATGTCCATCCGGAATTCGTCGATCGTTGCATGGCCGAAATCCGTGTGCTGGATGTGAATCGCTACACCCTGTTCTTATATGGTGCAGGCGATAAAAATGAATTGCTCAAGCGCCTGCCCGAGATCTTTCGCGACGACATGCGCCAGTCTTTCCAGCAGCAACTGATAGATCTGTGGGAAGGCCGCTTATTCCAGCAGGGCGAAGTCGTGAACTATTCGCTGGATGGCAAGAAGCTGCACGTGCTCCTGCAGTTCTCGATGTTTCCTGGCCATGAGCATGACTGGAGCATGGTGTTGCTTGCCTTCACTGATATCACCGCACGCAAGAAGGCAGAGTCCTACCTCGAGTATCTGGGCAAGCACGATGTCCTGACCGGCCTGAAGAATCGCTCATTCTATGTCGACGAGATCAGTCGCATGGAGCGCAAGGGGCTGTTCCCGGCCACGGTCATTATCCTTGACCTGAACAACCTGAAAACCGTTAACGATGAGTTCGGCCATATTGTCGGCGACTCTTTGCTGCGGCGTGCCGGCGAGGTGCTGTCCAAGGTTCTGGGTAAAAACTGCCAGGCGGCGCGTATCGGAGGCGACGAGTTCGTTGTCTTGATGTCGGGGGCCGATACCAAGGCAGGCGAAGAAATGCAGGCAAACATTCATAAGCTCATAGAGCTGAACAACCAGTTCTACACCGGGCCGGCGCTGAGTATGTCAATGGGCATGACGACATGCAGCAAGGGCGAGCACCTGGAAGATACCCTGCGTCAGGCGGATCTTGCCATGTACGAGAACAAGCGCAACTTTTATCTGAACACCAGCGCCGATCGCAGGCGCGCCTGACGATGCTGGCCGTCGCGGACGGCCAGAAAAACCTGCCCCTGGTTTCAGGCGTAGGTTATCAATCCGGGGTGATCGGCATTTTCAAAAATCTGCCTGACGCGCTCTTGCCAGTCTTGAGCGAAGCGTGCCCGCTCGGCAAGGCTTGTCTGACCCTTCAGTATGCCTTGCAAGGCGGGTATAAGGGTCGCCGTGGGCGGTACGGCACTGGCATGAAAATCAACCGTGACGCTTGCCCGGGTGTCGAGCCGCTGAAACCGAATTTCGCCGGCTATGGGTGCATTGAAGGCCATGAGCTGACGACGGTCGTACTTGCCTGCCAGCCCTTTGAAGCCCGTATCGACCGTGGCACCAGTGATAAAACCGACAACATTGGCAATCACACCCGTGACGCCATCAATTGCATCGTCGCGAAATTCGACCCTGATGCCGCCGCGCTGCGGCAGGTCGTCGCCATATAGCTTGCGCAGGGCGTTGCGGGTCATGAGATAGGCGCCGGCCACGGTGGGGCATGAATGCCCCGCCAGTTTTACGGCGTCGCTGTATGAGTACTCGAGAATGCCTTCGTCTGCCGCGCCGAGCAGCGCAGCCAGCGGGTCTTGCATGGTGATTTTGGGCGCAAGGTCAAAAAAGGCGGGATAGGTCATCAGGGAAACTCCATGCACAACAAAAAGACCGGCCGTACCAGACGGCATCAATAAGGGATGTTAAGCAAGTAATATAGCTTCGATGCTTTGGAAAAATTGCATAACCCTGCCTGGTAGTATGGGTTATTGCGCTTGCAATTTCGTGTGACGAAGCTTGCCCCACATCCTGTCATGCAGAGGCAAAAGCAAGACGTTGCAGATGGGTTCGAGGATCGCGGCCAGTCCGCCGGTCGCCAGCGAACCGGTGAATGCGTAAGTTATGCCAAAGGCAACCGACATATGTAAACCGACCTGACTGGTTTTCTGGGCAAGCAACAACATGATGTTTTCCTGAAGGTGATATATCTAAATGATAATCAGTCTCATTTGAAAAGAAAAGTTGTTTATTCTGATCAATGAGATAGCCTGAGCCTATGGCTCAGGGCATCAATGTCAGTGCGCTCCGTATTCAGGCCGGCTCTGTTTCCAGCAAGGCAAGCTTGTCCTTGACGGCGGCCCAGTGCGCGTGGTCGGGCATAGGGGGCTGGACCTTGCTGATGCGTTTCCACGACGGGTGTTGCGAAAGCCGGCGATTGATGTCTATGAAGTGCCGCTGGTCATCGGAAATTTCATGATCGCTTACGATGGCACCCAAGGGGCACTCGGCGACGCAGATCGAGCAATCTATGCATTCATCGGGATTGATGACCAGGAAGTTGGGGCCTTCCATAAAGCAGTCCATGGGACAGACCGTGACGCAGTCGGTGTATTTACACTGTATGCAGGCCTCGGTTACGACGTAGGTCATGGTAGTTCCAGTTAAGGGTAATCCCTTAGTTTAACCGATGCCTGCGAGGGATTTATGACGCATATATGACTCATGGGGTGGTCCGGGCTGATATTTATATACAGGCCCGATCATGCTAAGGTGGGTAGATTCGCCCCGATCCGGGGCTAGCTGCTACAGGAGATCAGTATCATGGCCAGTATCGATTCCTTTAATGCCAAAAGCTCACTGCAGGTAGGGGGGAAATCCTACGATATCTATCGACTCGACGCGCTGGCAAAGGCCGGGCTCGATGTGGCCAGCCTGCCGTACAGCCTGAAGATACTGCTGGAAAATCTGCTGCGCACTGAAAATGGCAGCGACATCACCGCTGACGACATCAAGGCGCTGGCAAACTGGAACCCCGATGCCCAGCCCGATCGCGAGATCGCGTTTACACCGGCGCGGGTTGTGCTGCAGGATTTCACTGGCGTGCCGGCCGTGGTCGATCTGGCTGCCATGCGTGAAGCCATGCAGACGCTTGGCGGCGATGCCGGCAAAATCAACCCGCTGGCGCCGGTAGAGCTGGTTATTGATCACTCTGTCATTGTCGATGCCTTCGGTACAAACGATGCCTTTGAGCGCAATGTAGACATTGAGTACGGGCGCAACCTCGAGCGTTACCAGTTCCTGCGCTGGGGCCAGAATGCCTTCGACGACTTTAAGGTCGTTCCTCCCGGAACCGGCATTGTTCACCAGGTCAATCTCGAGCATTTGTCGCGCGTGGTGTTCGTGAACGAAAAAGATGGCGTTGCAACGGCCTACCCCGACACCTGTGTGGGTACAGACTCGCATACCCCCATGGTCAACGGTCTGGGCGTAGTGGCCTGGGGTGTAGGTGGTATTGAAGCCGAAGCCGCCATGCTGGGCCAGCCGATATCCATGCTGATTCCACGCGTCGTGGGTTTCAAACTGACCGGGTTCCTGCCCGAAGGCTCCACAGCCACTGACCTGGTGCTGACCATCACCGAGATGCTGCGCAAGCATGGCGCGGTCGGCAAGTTTGTCGAGTTTTATGGTCCGGGCGTCTCGGCTGTGCCGTTGGCCAACCGTGCCACCATCGGCAACATGAGCCCTGAGTACGGCTCCACTATTTCCATATTTCCGATAGACGAGGTCACGCTAAGTTATCTGGAACTCACCGGACGTTCGCCCGAGCAGATCGCGCTGGTCGAGGCTTATGCCAAGGCACAAGGCTTGTGGCACGATACGCAGTCCGAACCGCGTTTTTCCGAGCGCCTCGAGCTCGATCTGTCGACGGTCGTACCGTCTATTGCCGGACCAAAACGGCCTCAGGATCGCATCGAACTCACCGATGCGCAGCAGTCCTTCCGGGGAGCTCTGTCCACTATGCTGGAAGCAACCCTGCAGGGCTACGACAAGGAAGTCGAGCAAACCTTTCCCGCATCCGATCCTCCGTCTCATGACGACACCAAAAAGGAATCGGCTGCGCCCACCGATCATACGGAAGACGCGCCGGCTGCTTCATCGTCTGTTCCGCGCAAGGCTGTTTCCATCACCCTTGCTGATGGCGGCCAATGCCAGATTGACCATGGCGCCGTTGTCATTGCTGCCATTACCTCGTGCACCAATACCTCCAACCCTACGGTCATGATGGCCGCCGGCCTGCTTGCAAAGAAAGCAGTCGAGCTGGGTATTAAGCGTAAGCCCTGGGTCAAGACCAGTCTGGCTCCGGGATCCCGGGTGGTCACTGATTACTACGATCGCGCCGGACTCACGCCCTATCTCGAGGCCCTTGGGTTCAACCTGGTGGGTTATGGCTGTACCACCTGCATAGGCAATTCGGGGCCGCTGATTCCCGAAGTCAGCCAGGCGGTTACCAGCCAGGATCTGACAGCCGTGTCCGTGCTGTCGGGCAATCGCAACTTCGAAGGCCGCATCCATCCCGAAGTCAAGATGAACTACCTGATGTCTCCGCCTTTGGTCGTGGCCTACGCCCTGGCAGGCACCATGGATATTGATCTGTTCAATGATCCGTTGGGAACGGGCAAAGACGGCAAAGACGTCTATCTGAAAGACATCTGGCCATCGGCCAGCGAGGTCGCAGCCGTGGTTGAATCATCCATTGCGTCCGAAATGTATCGCAGCGGTTATGCCGACGTTTTTGCGGGTGACCAGCGCTGGCGCGATTTGCCCACACCCGAAGGAGCCATTTTTGACTGGAAGGGCGAGTCAACCTACGTGCGCCAGCCGCCCTATTTCGAGGGTATGCCGCGCAATCCTGAGCCGGTCTCCGACATCACCGGTGCCAGGGTGCTGGCCAAGCTGGGCGATTCGGTCACCACCGACCATATCAGTCCGGCGGGATCCATCGCGAAAGACTCCCCGGCTGCCACCTACCTGACGTCACACGGCGTTGCGCCTGCCGATTTCAATTCCTACGGCTCGCGCCGCGGCAACCATGAAGTCATGATACGCGGCACGTTTGCCAATGTCCGCTTGCGCAACCAACTGGCACCGGGCACGGAAGGTGGCTACACGCGCGACTTTACCCAGCCCGATGCACCCGTCTCGACCATCTTCGATGCCTCAACGGCATATATCGCTGCGGGCATACCGCTGGTGATCCTGGCCGGTAAGGAATACGGATCGGGATCGTCGCGTGACTGGGCTGCCAAGGGCACTGTCTTGCTTGGCGTCAGGGCCGTCATCGCCGAATCTTACGAGCGCATCCACCGATCCAACCTGCTGGGCATGGGCGTTTTGCCTTTGCAGTACCCCGACGGCCAGACGACCGAATCGTTGGGCCTGACCGGTACCGAAGTGTTTGATATCACCGGGGTTACCGAACTGAACTCGGGCGCCATACCCAAGGCCGTGAAGGTCAAGGCAGGCGATGTCGAGTTTGAAGCCCTGGTCCGTATCGATACGCCCAGCGAAGCCGCTTATTATCGTCACGGCGGCATCATGCAGTACGTGCTGCGCAGCCTGCTGGCCTAGGGATAGCAAACACGCTCAAGGATGGAACTCGCTAAAATGCCCTTTTGATGTTTCGTACACAGGTAAAGCGTGAATATTGAACAACGTCTGGTTGATATTGAAATCAAGCTGACCGCCCAGGAGGACATGGTCCAGAGCCTGAGCGATCAGCTGTATCAACAGCAAAAGCAGATGGATGAGTTGCGCGCATTGTGTACAGCGTTGGTCAAGCGCCTGCAGGAGGCCGGATCCGACGGCGGCGAGGCAGGCGCATACGCGCACGAGAAACCGCCACATTATTAATACAGGCGCGTTGTGTCTGCAGAGCCGGCTTTCCGGCGGGGCAACAGGCAACGGCGAGTTTATGCGCGACAAACATACCGGTTCATGGTCTGAGCTATTAAGGGGCCGTAATGGTCTGCGATCGCTGGCGTTGGCCGGCGGGGTGGCGGTGCACGCCGTCAATGTCTATATTGCGACGACTATTCTGCCGTCTGTCGTGAGCGATATAGGCGGGCTGGAATACTATGCCTGGAACACCACCTTGTTTGTCGTGGCCTCGATTCTGGGCTCGGCACTTTCTCCCAAACTGATCGACAGGCTCGGGCTGAGGCACGCGTTTTTGTCGGCGATTGTTGTGTTCATACTGGGTACATCGGTGTGCGCCATGTCGCCCAGCATGCTCGCGTTGCTGCTTGGTCGTACGGTGCAGGGTCTGGGCGGCGGACTGCTCTTGAGCATGAGCTATTCGGCCGTGCGCATGGTGTTCGATGAGCGATTGTGGTCGCGTGCAATGGTGCTGGTGTCCAGCATGTGGGGCGTGGCGACATTGATGGGGCCTGCAATAGGCGGTATTTTTGCCCAGACCGGGCATTGGCGCCTGGCATTCTGGGCCATCCTGCCGATCGCGGGCTTGCTGGCCCTGCTGGTCCATACGCAAATTCAGCCATCAGCCGGCAGCAGCACCAAACGGGTTCAGGCGCCGGCGGGCAAGATTACTTTATTGGCCTCTTCAGTACTACTGGTATCGCTGGCCAGTCTTTCGCAGCACTGGGCCTGGAATGTAGCGGGAATCGTCGCAGGCCTGCTCATGACTGTCCTGATCGGACGTGCAGACCGCCACGCCAGCATCCGGCTCTTTCCAACAGGTTCCTATTCGCCCCGCACGGTGCTTGGCAGCCTGTACGCCTGTATCTGCTTGCTCAGCATAGGAGTGACGACCGAAATCTATATTCCCTACTTTCTTCAGGTCGTACATGACAAAAGTCCTCTGGTTGCGGGTTACTGGACGGCCCTGATGTCGGCTGGCTGGACTCTGGGGTCGTTCATCAGTTCCGGGCGTTCGCCAGCCATTGCCAATCGGCTGATTCAGACCGGGCCTCTCCTGTCGTGCATATCCCTGGCTTCGCTGGGTGTTCTGCTGCCCTTGAGCGGGCTTTCGCAGGACGGTAGTCAGACCGTCAATTGGCTGATGATTCCCCTGGTAGGGGTGGGAGTGGGGGTAGGTCTGTGCTGGCCAAATTTGCTGACGCGTGTATTCAAGGCAGCACCCAAGGGGCAGGAAAATATTGCTTCGGCAGCCATTACCACACTGCAGCTTTATGCTATGGCAATGGGCGCCGCTCTGGCCGGCATGGTTACCAATGCAGCCGGATTTACACAGCCCGGGGGGATGCAGGGGGCGCAGCAGGCCGCCGCCGCGCTGTGTCTGGTATTCGCCTGCGCACCGGGTCTGGCCGCATTCCTGAGCGCCGGAGCGCGCAGGGCGGCCTGAGGCTGCAGGCTTATTTCAACAGGAAGAAGGTTTCAGGGTCGGGGCCTGAGCGGCCGTCGGCCTGGTCCAGCGAGGCGATGGTCGCCATATCGTCGGCATCAAGCGGCTGCTCAAGAATGCGAAAGTTTTCGGCAAGCCGGTCTGCGTGCACGGATTTCGGGATGACCATATGGCCTGATTGAATGTGCCAGCGCAGCATGACCTGTGCCACGGTGCAGCCGTGTTTGTGCGCAATGCCGGCCAGGGTGGGGTCCTGGAAGAGTTGTCCGTGACCGAGTGGGCTCCATGCTTCGGTGACTATGTCATGCTCGGCGTGAAATTCACGCAAGGCCTGCTGCTGGAAGTTGGGGTGCAGCTCGATTTGATTGACGACCGGGAGCACGCCGGTTTCATCAAGCAACCGCTGCAGGTGATCGATGGTGAAATTGCTGACCCCTATGGATTTGGCGAGCCCTTCGTCGCGCAGCTGGATGAGACCTTCCCACGCCTGCACGAACAACCCCTGTGCAGGGGCGGGCCAGTGAATCAGGTACAGGTCGACGTAGTCGAGTCCCAGTTTTTCCAGGCTTTCATTCAAGGCAGCCTTGCTCAGATCGTGGCCATGCCGATCATTCCATAACTTGGTCGTGATGAAAAGCTCGTCCCGGGCAATGCCAGACTGGGCTATGCCTTTGCCCACACCCGGTTCGTTGCCATAAATGGCAGCGGTGTCGATGGAGCGGTAACCTATTTCAAGGGCGGTAGTAACTACGGATGCGGCAATGTCATCTTCTACCTGCCATACACCCAGCCCTGTCTGGGGTGCCGATTTGCCGTCGTGGAAAGAGATGGTGTTCTGATTGCCAGACATGTGTGCCCTCCGCGATGAGTAAACATTAGAACCCATTAGAACCGGGTTGTGGCCCGGATTTGTTCTTTTGTCTAATCTGACTCATTATACGGTTGTTGCGGCGCAGAAAACTTTCAATTTGTTAGCTGCTGCAGACCATAAGTTGTGACTTCCAGGAGAGCAAAATGAGCGTGCACAGCCAGGCAAAACGTATCAGCGTACCTCAACTGATGCAGTACAAAGGTCAGCAGAAAATTGCAGCCCTGACTGCCTACACGGCACCTTTTGCGCGCCTGCTCGACGATGTCCTCGATATGATCCTGGTTGGTGATTCCACGGCCATGGTGGGCTATGCCATGCCCGATACCTTGTCGATCACCGTTGATCAGCTGGCTGCTCATGCCGCCGCTGTGGTGCGTTCGACCAGCCACGTATGCGTCATTGTCGACATGCCTTTCGGCAGTTACCAGGAGTCGCCGCAGCAGGCATTTGCGAATGCAGCAAAAATGCTGGCGCTCAGCGGTGCCGATGGTGTGAAGCTGGAAGGCGGGGCCGTTTTGGCTGACACGGTCAGGTTTCTGGTAGACCGGGGAATTCCGGTGCTGGCGCATGTGGGGCTGATGCCGCAATATGTAAACACCATGGGTGGATTCAAGGCTCAAGGCATGACCGACGAATCCGCAGAGCGCATCCTGCAGGATGCGCTCGCGCACGAAGCGGCGGGCGCGTTTGGCGTGGTGCTGGAAGGGGTTGCCGAGGCCTTGGGGCGTCGCATTACCGAAGCGTTGGCTGTGCCTACCATCGGCATAGGAGCTTCCCCGGCTTGCGACGGCCAGATCCTTGTGACCGAAGATATTCTGGGCCTGAGCGGCGCCCGTATTCCCAAGTTTGCCAGGCAGTTTGCCGACGTGGGGGCGCTTATACGAACCGCTGCGCAGCAATACGCTTCCGAGGTCAAGGATGGCAGCTTCCCCTCACTGGAGAACTGCTTCGGTGTAAAAAAGGGGTAGTTCCCTAAATTCAGGTTATTGATGATTGCTTATTCCATAGACTCGACGGAAGTGTTGCTTGTGCTGGCGGGCGTGCTGGTGGGGGTGATTTTCAGCGGTCTGTTTTTCCGCTCTGGCCTTGCCGCCGTACGGGCAGAGCGGCAAGCTACCGTGCAGGGCCTGCAGGAGCGGTTGGAAGAAGGCCGCACGGCATTGACCCACAAAGAGGCCGAGCTGCAGAGCCTTATGCGTACGGCGTCTGCGCTGGAAAACGATCTGGTCGAGCTGCGCACGGTTCACACCGAGAAACTGGCCGGCGTGCGGCAGATGAAAGAAGACTTTGAGCAGTCCCGTTTGCAACTCAGGCATGAGTTTCAGAATCTGGCCAATCAAATTCTCGAAGAAAAAGGCAAAGCCTTCGCCCAGAACAGCCAGAGCTCGCTGGATGCCATGCTTCGGCCCTTTCGCGAGCAGATCGAGCAGTTTCAGCAACGCGTCAATCAAGTGCATGATGAGTCCGTGCGCGAGCACGTCTCGTTGGGTGCGGAAATCAGGCGGGTGCTTGAAGTGGGCCTGAAGATGAGCGCCGAAGCCAATACCCTTGCCACGGCCCTGAAGGGCGATAAGAAAACCACCGGCAACTGGGGTGAGATGCAGCTGGAGCGCACTTTGGAATTGGCCGGGCTGTTTAAAGGTGATCATTATCAGTCTCAGCCCAGATTCAAAGATGGGCAGGGCAACGACCGCCAACCCGACTTCGTAGTGAAGCTGCCGGATCAAAAGCATCTGGTCATTGACAGCAAAGTGTCGCTGATCGACTACGATCGGTCGGTGGCTGCCGACACAGAACCCGAACGACTGCTGGCGCTGGATGCGCACGTAAAGGCGGTCCGCAACCACATCGATGATCTGGCAAAGAAAGACTACAGCAATTTGACTGGCATGCGCAGCCCCAGCTTCGTCCTGATGTTCATGCCAATCGAGTCCGCCTATATCGCCGCGTTGCAACATAACAAGGAACTCTTCAACTACGGTTACCAGCGTAATGTCATCATCGTCTCGCACACGACCCTGATGCCGATACTGAAAACGGTGGCCAATTTGTGGATGATTGCACGTGGCAACGAGCAGGCGCACGAGCTCAGTGCGCGTGCAGGTGAGCTATACAACCAGGTCGTGGTGGTGGCCGAGCGCCTGAAGAAGCTGGGCGGCACGCTCGACACGGTCAGTCGTCACTACAATGAGACCGTTACCGCGGTGGCCGGGCAACAGGGCCTGTATGGCAAAGCGTCACGGTTCAATGAGCTGTCGTCCAGGGCGAACAAGAGCATGCCCGCGCTGGAACCCCTGCACGCCGACTTTGAGAATGAAAGACTGGAGCTGATCGTCGGGGACGGCACTGCAACGCGTCCCGACCCGGAATGCAGCCGGTAATGCCATGCCATGTCGGACGTCCGGCTTCGCACTGGTTCGAACAATTTAACTTTGATATTTTTGGTGCAATATTTTGAATAACAGTGAATCGCTTCCCCTCAATAATCCGTACCTTGAGTGGATGGGCATCGAGCTCAAGCACTGGTCCGACGGATATGCAGAAATGCATTTGCCCGTCTCTGAAAAATTAGGCAATCGTACCGGCCGGGTCCACGGTGGCGTGATATGCAGCCTGCTGGACTCTGTGGCAGGCTATTGTGGCCTGTACGCTCCCGAGGGCGCTCCGGCGCCGCGCAGCCTGACCTTATCGCTGACCACCAACTTCCTCGACAGCAGCGACGGCGGCACCCTGATAGCCAAGGGCTATACGGTGCGCAAGGGGCGCACAGTCTATTTTTCGCGTGCAGAGGTCTGGATGGACGACACCGTGCTGCTGGCGACAGCCGTTGGTACCTTCAAGTATTTGCGTCCGAAATGATGTAAATCAGGGTGGCTGCCAGGCTTAGGTACAAACCCTAATGTAATTATTTGTTTTCGACAAAGCCGTTTTTATACAATGGCCGATTGCCTTTGCATGCGGAACATTTGCGCATGCTTGCGCATCACACCGGATCAAAAGTCCGGGAATAGTCATTCGGGGGAACCCAAGGAGAACACTTATGCGAAAACTATTTAATTCCGCCGTCAGCAAGCGCCTGGCCATGACTGCCGGTGCAGCCGCTATGTTTGCCGCACTGGCATCGCCGCTGCCTGCCGCTGCACAACAAAAGTTTGTCAGCATTGGCACAGGTGGGGTTACCGGTGTTTACTATGCTGCCGGTGGCGCTATTTGCCGCCTGGTGAACAAAGATCGCGCCGACCATGGCGTGCGGTGCTCCGTGGAATCCACTGGTGGATCGGTATTCAACATCAACACCATCAAGGCTGGTGAACTGGATCTGGGCGTGGTGCAATCCGACGTGGGCTTCAATGCCTATAACGGCGAAGGCCAGTTCAAGGACGCAGGCGAATTCAAGAAGTTGCGCTCGGTATTCTCGCTGCATCCCGAGCCTTTCACGTACGTTGTACGCAAAGAGGCCAATATCAAGTCGTTCGACGACCTGGAAGGCAAGCGCTTCAACGTAGGTAATCCGGGTTCGGGCACACGCGCTTCCATGGAGCAATTCCTGAAGGCCAGCGGCAAAGACCTGAGCTACTTCTCGCTGGCATCCGAGCTGCGTCCTGATGAACACGGTCCCGCCCTGTGTGATGGCAAAATCGACGGCTTTATGTACGGTGTGGGCCACCCCTCGGCCAACATTCAGGACCCGACCACCACTTGCGGCGCGCAACTGATGTCGCTTACAGGTCCCGTGGTTGACAAGCTGGTCGCCGATTATCCCTACTATGCCAAGGCAACGATCCCTGCCGGTCTGTATCCCAACAATCCTCAGGAAACCAACACCTATGGTGTGCTGGCCACTTTCGTGTCGTCGATCGACGTGCCCGAGGAAACCGTCTACCTGATCGTCAAGGCTGTATTTGAAAACTTCGATGATTTCAAGAAGCTGCATCCCGCCTTTGGTCATCTGGAAGCCAAGGACATGGTCAAGAACGGTTTGTCCGCTCCTTTGCACCCTGGTGCCGAGAAATACTTCAAGGAAAAAGGCTTGCTGTAATATACCCGCGAGCACCATCTATATAAGTAGATAAAAGAAAGAGCGTGCGTTTCAGCACGCCTTTCTGTTTATTGGGCAGTATTTGGCGGCCTGCGGCCACCAGTCTTGCAGTACAGTCCGGCAGGCGCTCATTTCCTGCCGGATACACCCGAAAGAATTACCATGGTAAATCAATATGAGCACCTCTTCATCGCCATCTGCCGCTGATCAGCAGAGTAATGCACAGCTGGAACAATTAGTCGCCGACGTCGATCGCGGTGGCCGCAATGTAGGCGGAATCACTGGTGCAGTTCTTTTTTGCGGCGCCATTGCCTGGTCACTGTTCCAGCTTTGGTACGCTTCGCCTTTGCCGTTTGCCCTTAACTTCGGGATTTTCAACGACACTGAAGCGCGCGCCCTGCACCTGGGTATAGCAATGTTTCTGGGATATCTGGCCTATCCTGCCAGAAAAAGCTCGCCGCGCGACAAAATGCCCCTCATTGACTGGGTGCTGGCGATCGTCGCCGGTTTTTGTGGCGCCTATCTGTTCCTGTTCTATAAAGAACTGGCTACTCGTCCCGGCATCCCGACCGTCATGGATGTCACCGTGGCAGCCGTCGGCCTGGTCCTGCTGCTGGAAGTGACACGCCGTGCCTTGGGAGCACCCATGGCGATATTGGGCGCGGTATTCGTGTCCTATGTTTTCCTGGGCCCATGGCTACCCGATGCGCTGGCGCATCGCGGCGCATCCATCGAACGTCTGGTCTCGCACATGTGGCTGACGACCGAAGGCGTCTACGGTGTCGCGCTGGGCGTTTCAGTATCTTATATATTCATTTTTGTGTTGCTGGGTTCGCTGCTTGACCGCTGTGGCGCCGGCAACTACATGATGCAGGTTTCTTTTGCGTTGCTCGGACACCTGCGCGGCGGCCCAGCTAAGGTGGCGGTGGCTTCGTCTGCCGTTAATGGCATTGTGTCGGCATCGTCGGTGGCAAACGTGGTCACTGGCGGGATTTTCACCATTCCGCTGATGAAAAAGGCCGGCTATGGCGGCATACGTGCCGGCGCCATTGAAACGGCGTCGTCCGTGAACGGGCAGATCATGCCGCCGGTCATGGGTGCTGCAGCCTTCCTCATGATTGAGTATGTAGGCATACCCTATACCGACATTTTGCGTCACGCACTGCTGCCCGCCAGCATTTCGTATATTGCGCTGTTCTACATCGTTCACCTGGAAGCCCTGAAACTGGGCATACAGCCCATGATGTCTGCAGGCCAGCCTCGTACTTTCATGCAGAAGCTGGCCGGCTGGGGCATGGGTATCGCCGGCAGCCTGATTGTGATGGCGCTGGTGTACTGGATAGGCATAGGAGTGCAGGCTGTTGCGGGTGACGCCGCCACGCCCATATTGGTTGTAATCCTGATCGCCCTGTATTTGTGGCTGCTGCGCATTTCGGCCAGGCACCCCGACTTGCCCACTGAAATAAGCATTACCAACCCCGTCAGGCCCGAATCCTGGCCCACGGTACGCTCGGGTTTGTACTTCCTGATTCCCATAGGGATTCTGGTGTGGTGCCTGACCGTCGAGCAGTTTTCGGCAGGCCTGTCCGCCTTCTGGGCAGTCGTGTCCATGGTGTTGCAGATGCTTACCCAGCGGCCCCTGATCGCCTGGTTCCGCAAGCAGTCGGTGGCTCCCGCAGCCAAGGTCGGCGTATCTGAAACCATTACCGGTCTGCAGGAAGGCGCCCGCAACATGATAGGCATTGCCATCGCTTGCGGCACGGCCGGCCTGATTGTCGGGGCCATTACCCTGACAGGCCTGGGCCTGCGCATGACGGCATTCGTCGAGCTGGTTTCCATGGGCAATGTGTTGCTGATGCTGTTGTTCACGGCAGCAGTATGTCTGGTGCTGGGTTTGGGCATGCCCACGACAGCCAACTACATCCTGATGGCAACGCTGATGGCGCCCGTGGTGGTTGAACTGGGGGCGCAAAGCGGCCTGGTGATTCCGCTGATTGCCGTGCATATGTTCGTGTTTTATTACGGCATCATGGCCGACATTACGCCGCCAGTGGGGTTGGCCACCTTTGCCGCGGCGGCGATTTCCGGCGAAGATCCCATCAAGACGGGTATTCAGGGCGTGACCTATGCCATGCGTACCGCCGTATTGCCCTTCATGTTCATCTTCAATCCCTTGCTGCTGCTGATCGATATCGAGGGTACGGGTGAACTCTTGCTGGTGGTGGGCGGGGCCATACTGGCTTCCCTTACATTCGCCGCGGCGACCATGAAATGGATGCGTGCCAGGGCGACCTGGCTGGAAGTCGTGCTGCTGTTGCTGGTTACCTTCATGTTGTTCCGTCCTGACTTCTTCATGAATTACGTGGCGCCCAAATATGAAGTGCGGCCGGCTGCCGAGTTGCTCAAGGTTGCGGCCGAAATGCCTCCCAAGGGGCGCCTGGTCGTGCAGATCAAGGGCATGAGTCTGGAAGGCGACGACAAACAGAAGACGGTGGCGGTGCCTTTGGCGGCACTGCCCGAGAACAGCCAGGCAACCGGTGATGCCGCCGGCATGGCGCGTTTGTCTGCAGCGGGTGTGACGGTCATGGCCTTGGGAGATCACGTGCAAGTTGCGGCAGTCCGCTTCGGCAGCCAGGCCAGGCGCGCAGGATGGGAGCAGGGCTGGGATATCGCCGAAGTGAAGGTGCCCAATCCGAACCGTCCTTCCGAGTTCTGGTTCTATGTGCCGGCCTTGCTGATACTTGCGCTGGTCTGGTTCAAGCAAGAGGTCAGGCTGCGGCGTGAAGGTACGCCGCAGCCGGTAGCCGCATAAAAATCACCGGTATGCATTGAAGGCCAGTCCCATGTGGGCTGGCTTTTTTTTGGCCGCAGTATAGTGTGGTTTCAACGTTGATCTTTTGACGATGGATTTTTGAGGCAGGTACACGATGCAGAGCAAATTTATTGAGCATGTAGGCGCACAGATCGCGCAGTTGCGTAACGATGGCTTTTACAAGCCAGAACGTGTCATGACGGGGCAGCAGTCGGCTCAGGTCCGGCTGGTCGATGGCAGCCAGGTACTGAATTTCTGTGCGAATAATTATCTGGGCCTGGCCAATGATGAGCGCTTGATTGCAGCGGCCAGGCAGGGGCTGGATAGTGCGGGGTTCGGGCTGGCCTCGGTGCGCTTTATTTGCGGAACGCAAACCGGGCACAAGGAACTGGAGCAGAGGCTTGCCCGCTTTCTAAAGATGGACGACGCCATCTTGTATTCCAGCTGTTTTGATGCCAACGGCGGCCTGTTCGAGGTGTTGCTTGGCGAACAGGATGCGGTCATCAGCGATGAACTGAACCACGCCAGCATTATTGACGGCGTGCGCCTGTGCAAGGCGAAGCGTTATCGCTACAAGAACAATGATATGGCCGACCTGCGTGCACAACTTCAGGCGGCCGATGCCGCCGGGGCACGTTACAAGCTGATTGCCACCGACGGCGTATTTTCCATGGACGGCATTATTGCCGACCTGAAATCCATTTGTGATCTGGCCGATGAATTCGACGCCATAGTGATGGTCGATGATTCGCATGCGGTGGGTTTTATTGGTGAAAATGGTCGCGGCACGCCGGAATATTGTGGCGTGGAAGGGCGGGTACATATATTGACCGGCACCTTGGGCAAGGCGCTGGGTGGCGCCTCCGGCGGGTATGTGGCAGCCCATGCCAAGGTGGTCGAGCTACTGCGTCAGCGTTCCCGCCCTTATCTGTTTTCGAATACCCTTGCACCTGCAATTGTGTCGGCCTCGCTGCGGGTCCTTGAGCTGCTCGCCAGTGATGAGGGGCGGGCATTAAGAAAGCAGGTGCATGCCAATGGACAGCGATTCCGGGCAGCGATGGCGGCACTGGGTTTTGAGCTGGTGCCGGGAGAGCATCCTATCATTCCAGTAATGTTTGGCGATGCCCGGCTGGCGGCCGATACGGCTGAGGCTTTGCTGGCCGAGGGCGTCTATGTCATTGGTTTTTCGTATCCGGTGGTGCCCAAGGGACTGGCGCGGATACGCACGCAGATGAGTGCTGGACATACTTCAGAGCAGATTGATCAGGCCGTCGCGGCGTTCGAGAAGGTGGGGCGGCGGCTGGGGGTGATAGTCTGAGCTTCATTGGGCTTCATTTCATCGTGTTCTTAAGAAGGTCATCGTGACAGGCACTGTTCCGGCTTCACGCGCTGCGGCCCCTGGCGTAGCCAGGGGCTACCCGGTCTGGCCGTTTAAATCGGAGCGGTCGCGGAACGCGCCCGAATGGACAGCCCCCGGCTGTCCATAAGCGCCGGGCTTGAACGACCGCGACCTTGAATCTCCGATTCAAACGACCAGCCCGGCTTGCGCAAGGCGCCTGCACAGCACCTGCCACGATGGCCTTTTAAGAGCAGGTTTGAAATGTGGCATCGTGAACAGCGCAGTTTCGTGCTCGGTGCAGCGTTACGGAAATTGCAGTGATGGCGGACTACATAAGTGGCTACGTGGTTGGTATGGAGGGGCAGAGAAAAAGTTTGAGGCAGCGGCGAGCGCCACCACCATAAGAAAACCGGCATCTGTTCCGCAACGATCTTTTTCGACCCCCACTATACCAACCACGTAGCGCTGAAGCTAGCCCAACGCTGCAGTCAGCCTGGCTCTGAGGCGAGCCTAACGTTACCATCTGCCATCTGATCGCGGATTTATAATAGAGCCTTCACATTCCAGGAATCCGCCATGCGCGCCCTAGCCAAACTTGAGCCTGCTGAAGGCCTTACCCTTACCGATGTCGAGCGGCCCGTGGTCGGTCATAACGATGTCCTGATCAAGATCAGGAAAACGGCCATTTGCGGAACCGATATCCATATCTGGAAATGGGATGACTGGGCGCAGAAAACCATCCCTGTCCCCATGCATGTGGGCCACGAATACGTCGGTGAGATCGTTGAAATCGGACAAGAGGTCAGCGGTTTCAAGATTGGCGACCGCGTGTCCGGAGAAGGGCATATTACTTGTGGCTTTTGCCGTAACTGCCGCGCGGGGCGACGACATTTGTGCCGCAATACGCTGGGTGTGGGCGTGAACCGGCCTGGTTCCTTTGCCGAGTATCTGGCCATTCCGGCTTTCAACGCCTTCAAGATTCCCGAAGATGTGCCAGACGAGCTTGCGGCCATTTTCGATCCTTTCGGCAATGCCACCCATACCGCGCTGGCCTTCAATCTGGTGGGCGAAGATGTGCTGATTACCGGCGCCGGGCCTATAGGCGCCATGGCGGCGGCGATTGCGCGTCACGTGGGAGCGCGCAACGTGGTGATCACCGACGTCAATGATTATCGCCTTGAGCTTGCTGCCAGAATGGGAGCCAGCCGCACCGTGAATGTGTCGCGTGAGTCGCTGCGTGAAGTCATGGATGAGCTGGGTATGGCTGAAGGGTTTGATGTCGGCATGGAAATGTCTGGTGTACCCAGTGCTTTTACCAGCATGCTCGAGCAGATGAATCATGGCGGCAAGATTGCCATGCTGGGTTTGCTGCCGTCGGGCGTGGGCATAGACTGGAATCAGGTGATTTTCAAGGGCCTTGAACTCAAGGGCATATACGGTCGCGAAATGTTCGAGACCTGGTACAAAATGGTTGCGATGCTGCAAAGCGGGCTGGATCTTTCACCCATCATTACTCATCGCTATCCAGTGGACCAGTACCGTGAGGGTTTCGATGCGATGTTGTCGGGTCAAAGTGGCAAGGTCGTGCTTGACTGGGCAGCCTGAGCGTTTGCTGTGCATGGGGCAGTGCCCATGAAGCAGTCGCGGCGTCTTGAGTTCGTTCGTGGCGCGCCCTTGCCGACGCGCGATGGTGTGGCGCCCAGCCGGGTGTATCTGCCGCCAGGACCATGGTCGCTGCTGCGCGAATTCCTGTTCGAGCGCTTTCCGCATATTCCCCGCGATGTCCTGCTCGAGCGCCTGGCTCGCGGTGATATCGTTGATGAAGCCGGGGTGGCCCAAACGTCTGAAAGCAAGTACCAGGCCTTGGGCTGGTTGTGGTATTACCGCGAAGTACCTGAAGAAGTCCGTCTGCCTTCCGGGCTGCCGGTATTGTTTCGGGATGATTATCTGGTTGTCGTCGACAAGCCTCATTTCCTGGCCAGCATACCCGGCGGACGTTACCTGAAAGAAACTGCATTGGTCCGGCTGCGCCAGTCGTTGAACTTGCCTGAACTCAGCCCCATACACAGACTGGATCGGGACACGGCAGGGGTGTTGGTATTCTGTGCTCATCCGGCAAGCCGTGGCGCCTACCAGACGCTGTTTCAGACTCGCGCGGTACACAAGGAATATGAAGCCTTGGCGGGTGTGCGAGCCGATCTGGCATTTCCGCTGGTGCATCGCAGCCGCATGGAACAGCGAACCGGGCACTTCACCATGCTGGAAGTGCCGGGCGAACCCAACAGCGAGACCCGCATCGAACTGATCGAGGCTGACAACGAGGTGGGGCGTTACCGCCTGCATCCACATACGGGCCGCAAGCATCAGCTGCGTGTGCACATGAGTGCACTGGGCCTGCCCATACAAAACGATGGTTTCTATCCGGTGTTGTTGCCCTATGCCCAGGACGACGATTTCAGTCGCCCCTTGCAGCTGCTGGCACGCAGCATTGAATTTACGGATCCTGTCAGCGGGCAGCCGCGGCGATTCGAAAGTCAGCGATCGCTTTCAGCCTGCCGGCCGGATGCTTAGTGCTTTAGCCTGCGCTCCACCATGTGCAGGCAGGCCAGCAGGAAGAAGTTGATCATCAAATACAGTGCGCCGGCCAGCACAAAGGTTTCGATAATCGCGTAGTTCTGGTTCATCAGCCGCTTGGCATGCCCTGTGAGCTCCATGACAGCGATAGTGGATGCCAGGCTGGTGCCCTTGATGGCCAATACAATCTCGTTGCTGTAGGCAGGCAGGGCCTGACGGATAGCCAGCGGAAACACGATACGCCTGAAGCGCATCAGGGCCGACATGCCACAGGCTTGGGCGGCTTCGATCTGGCCTTTGGGGACCGCCTGAAATCCGCCACGCAGTACTTCACTGATATAGGCGCCGCTGTTCAGGCCGATTGCCAGAATGGCGCATCGACCTCCGTCGCTGAATAGCCACCACAGGGCGGGGCTTTCGCGCACGAAATCCATGGTGCCAATGCCGTAGTACAGGACGAACAGCTGTACCAGCAAAGGGGTGCCACGAAAACAGGTGCTGTACGCAAAGGAGAACCGGGCAGCCATGCTGTTGGGGTTGCCGCGCATGATGGCCAGGCCCAGCCCGATCACGGAAGCCAGAAAAATGGAGCTCAGGCCAATGTAGATGCTAAGGCCGAAACCCTGGAAGAGATTGGTGACGGTGTGCCGGAACAGTTCTGCGTCCATCATGCATGACTCCTCATGCCGTGTCCGTAACGCCGTTCTGCCATCACGAATATTCCCTGGCTGGTAGCGCCAATCACAAAATACAGGGCGCCGGCCATCAGGTATAGCGCCAGCGGCTCGCGGGTTGCTGCTGCACCCAGCACGGCGGCACGCATGATTTCTACCAGACCTACCAGCGATATCAGGGCAGTGTCCTTCAAGGCGGTCTGCCAAACGTTGTTGGTGCCCGGCAAGGCGTACCAGAACATCTGCGGCATGACGATACGAAACAGACGCTGGCGTGATGACATGCCTATGGCGCGTGCAGCTTCAATTTGCCCTGCAGGAATGGCTTTGAGCGCGCCACGAAATACTTCAACCGCGTAAGAGCCGGCAATCAATCCGATTGCCAGTATGCCAACCAACGCAGGAAACCAGCTTGTCATGGCGTCTTCCCAGCGCAGCGCGTCCGCCAGATCGGAGGCGGCCTGCACCGACCCGAAGAACAGCAGGTAGATGATGAGCAGTTCGGGAATGCTGCGTACCAGCGTGGTATAGAGGCTGACCACCAGGCCCAGAAGCCTGGGGCCTGAAGTTTTGATGCTGGCGCCGAGTATGCCGATGCCTATGCCGAGCGCCATGCCCAGCACTGAAATCAGCAGCGTCATGCCGGCGCCGCGCAGGAGCGTCCAGCCCCAGCCTTCGTCCAGCACCGAAAGAATGGTCTCTAGCATGGGGCCTTGCGCTTACTTCTTGCAGACCTCGTAGTTCGAGATGTCGATATCGAACCATTTTTCACTGGATGTCTTGATGACGCCGTCGTTGATCAGCTTGCAAAGTGCAGCGTCGACTTTTTCTTTCAGTTCGGCATTGTTTTTGTTGATGCCGACCCCGATTCCGTAGCCCAGTACCTCTGGTGCGGAAGAGCCTTTGATGGTCAGGCTGGACAGACTGAAGTGCTGATCACCGACTTTTTTCAGGAATTTCGATTGCGATGTCAGGTCGGCAAACGTGGCATCCAGGCGCCGGGCGTCCAGGTCGATCTGCATCTGGTCCAGCGTGTCGTAGTTCTTGACCTTGACGTCGCCCGCGTTCTGGCGCAAATAGTCGCCATGGGTTGTGCCGCCTTGTACGCCTACGGTTTTGCCTGCCAGGCCTTTGAAGATCTCTTCAGGGGTGCCTGCGTTGATGACCGGGCTGTCTTTGGGCAGTACGAAGATAGCGTCTTCGACTGCGTAGGGGATACTGAAGTTGATGCGCTTGGCACGTTCGGGCGTGACCGACATTCCGGAAATGATAAGGTCGAAGCGATTGGCGTCCAGCGACGGAATCAGGCTGTCGAAAGCCTGAACTACAAAGCGGCAGTCCGCGTTCAGTTCTTTGCAAAGTGCGTTGCCGACGTCGGCATCGAAACCACTGACTTTGCCGCTGGCATCGACCATGCTCCAGGGAGGGTAGCCACCTTCGGTGCCTATCTTCAGGGTATCGGCAGTGGCTGAGAGTCCAACCAGGGCCAGGCCGGCGCAAAGCACGGTTTTCTGCAAAAAGGGAGTGATCACTTTAAGATTCCTTTGAGGGGAGGCTGGGAACAGCCGTTGGTTATTCTTGTGGCATTTGGCTTGACGCCGCCACATTTTAGTATGCAGGTTGCAGGAATTGGCGCAGACGCTCGGTTCCGGGCTGCCTGAACAACTGGTCTGGCGGGCCTTCTTCTTCAATCTGGCCGTTATGCATGAACAGCGTGTGGTCGGATACGTCTTGGGCAAACTTCATTTCGTGGGTCACCAGGATCATGCTGCGGCCTTCTTCGGCAAGCTGGCGGATGACCCTGAGTACCTCTCCGACCATTTCCGGGTCGAGCGCCGAGGTGGGTTCGTCAAACAGCAGCACATCGGGATTCATGGCCAGTGCGCGGGCAATGGCCACTCTTTGCTGTTGTCCGCCCGACAGTTCGCTGGGGTACGCATCTTTTTTGTCGGCCAGACCCACCTTGGTCAGCAATTGCATGGCATGCTCGGTGGCTTGCGCCTTGGGACGGTGCTGAACGTGCAATGGGCCTTCCAGCAGGTTTTGCAGGACATTGCGATGCGACCACAGGTTGAAATTCTGGAACACCATGCCCAGGCGGGCACGCACACGTTCAAGCTGGCGAATGTCAGTACTGGCTGCGGTACCATCACGCCTCTTGTGGCTGCGCAGGGTTTCCGCACCGATGTGTATCAGACCTTCGTCGGGGACGACCAGATGATTGATGCAGCGCAGCAAGGTACTTTTCCCGGAGCCCGATGCGCCGATGATGGACAGCACCTTCCCCTGTTCAGCCGTAAACGAGATACCGCGCAACACTTTGTTGGTGCCAAAGGACTTATAAATGTTCTCAGCCCTGACGGCGTACGGTATCGCAGTCATGGGGCTGTGAATATCATCATGTTGCTGGAGCGGGGGGCGGGCATAGCCATGGGTAGTAAAGCGGCGAAATAGGCCATTTTACCGATCTTCGCTCACCCCTGCATCCGGTGGGTCCGCCATCTCAGAAGGCGCGTCTCAGTTCGGCAGAGGGTATTTTGATCTGCGCGCGATATTTGGATACCGTGCGGCGCGCTACAACTATGCCTTCACGCTCAAGCTTGTGGGCGAGTACCACATCAGACAATGGTGACTTTGGATCCTCGTCTTCTATCATTTCCTGTATCAAGGCGCGTACGGCGCCGGCTGAACATGTGCCACCCGATTGCGTTGGCAGCTCACGCGAGAAAAAGTGCTTGAACTCGAAGATTCCGCGTGGTGATGCCAGGTATTTATTGCTGGTAGCGCGCGAGACAGTTGATTCGTGGATATCGAGTTCTGCGGCGACCTCACTGAGCATCAGCGGCCGCAGCGCGATTTCGCCGTATTCAAAGAAGGTTTGCTGGCGGGCGACGATGGCCTGCGCTACGCGCTGTATGGTGTTGCCACGTTGTTCCAGGCTGCGCAGCAGCCAGCGGGCTTCCTGCAACTCTTTTGCCATCAGGGCGCGCTCGCTGTAGCGTGTGCCACGGAACAGGCGGGCGTATGTGGCATTGAGTCGTGCTTGCGGTATGGCGTCCCGGTTCGAGGCGGCGACCCATTGTGTGTTTGACTTGCGCACAATGACATCCGGGACGATATAGCAGGAAGGATCGACGGTGCTGTGCCGATTGCCGGGATAGGGCTCAAGACCGCGTATGAGCGTGCATGCTGCTTGTATTTCCTGCTCTGTGCGGCGCAGGCTGTGCGCCAGGCCGGGCGTATCATTACGACCGAGTTTGTCCAGATGCCCGGTGACGATCTGCAAGGCCAGGGCGCGACGGGGTGTTGCAGTGTGCAGGGCCTCCAGCTGCAGCCTCAAGCATTCGGTCAGGTCGCGCGCGCCCAGGCCGGGTGTGCCCAGTTGCTGGACCAGACGCAAGGCAATTTCCCATTCGTCATTATCCACTTCCGGATCAAACTGGCCGGGAACAACCAGTTCGGAGAAGGGCGTGCGCATGTATCCGTTATCGTCCATGGCTTCGATAATGTGTTCAGCCAGCCGTCGGTCGCGCTCGCTGAGCGCATAGTTGCAGAGGTCCGCCAGCAGGCTGTCCTGAAGCGATGTAACGCTACGTGCCCAGACACCTACGTCGTTCGCGCCTTCGACGGTGTTGTGCGGACGCGGATAGTCGCCGGACCAGGCGGCGGGCATATCGGGCATGTCATGCTCCTGCGTTGTTCCGGCCTTCATTTCCGTATGGGTATCCTGTTCCTTTGCCTCGGGATCAGTCTGCGTCTCGTCGGGTTCTTCCAGAAACGGGTTGTTGGCGATGGCTGTATTGACTTCGTGGCTCAGCTCCAGCGTTGACATCTGGAGCAGCTTGACGGATTGCTGTTGCTTGGGTGTCAGCGATAGTTGTTGGCGCGCCTGCTGTTCAATGCGTATCTGGGTCACGTGGTCGCTCCTGGCATAAGTTTGGCTTGTACTGAGAATCAAGCAATACTGATGCCAGGTTTAGCGAGCAATCCCACAGGGGCGTGGGCCATGGAATGTGCCCGGCAAGGGTAAGATAAATTACCGATCGGTGTAAGAAGTTCCAGGCTCAGGAATGTGGCTTGGAGTCGGCTTCATTCTGGTATTGCGCCAGACGGTTATAGAGCGTTTTGGGACTGATGCCCAGGGCAAGAGCGGCTTGACGCTTGTCTCCGTGACACGAGTCCAGGGTGGCCGTAATAATTGCTTGCTGAGCCTTGAGCAGGGAAGTGCCAACGGGGATCTTGATATGCCCATCGTGGATTTCGGGCGGATTGCTCAGGTACTGGGAAGTCACAGGCTGAATTTCGATCACGTCGTCCGCCAGGATGTGGGCGCGCGTAATGGCGTTCTTCAGTTCACGAATATTTCCGGGCCAGTTATGGGCTTCGAGTGCTTTCCTGGACGATGCCGCGAGCGTTTTCTGCGTGTTCTCCTGTCGATTAAGCTCATCGACGAAGCGCCGTGCGAAGTACATGATGTCTTTCTTGCGTTCCCGCAAGGTCGGCATGCGTATTGGAAACACGGCCAGCCTGTACAGCAGGTCCGAGCGCAGCCTGCCTTCCTGTACCGCCTGCCTGGGGTCCCGGTTGGTGGCGGCGATGATGCGGACGTTGACCTTGAGCTGTTTTGTGCCCCCTACCCGGTGATATTGACCGGTTTCCAGGATGCGCAACAGCTGCACTTGCATCGGTAAAGGCATTTCCGTGATCTCGTCCAGGAACAGCGTGCCGTGATGAGCCTGCTCAAAGCAGCCCTGCGTGGTTGCCGACGCGTCGGTAAAGCTGCCTTTTTCATGGCCAAAAAACTCGCTTTCAGCCAGGGATTCCGTGATCGCGCCACAGTTTACGGCGATAAAGGGCCCGGTATGCCGGTGGCTGCGCTGATGAACTGCCCGGGCAACAACCTCTTTGCCCGTCCCGCTTTCCCCTATAAGCAGCACACTGGCCTCGGTAGGGGCTGCCTTCACGATAGCTCGGGCAAGCTCGAACGCCTGGGGGGTGTGGCCCAGAATGCGGGATGCTTTTTTCATCGTTGGTCTGTGGTAAGTGGGTGGCACATTGGCGAAACGGCTCCGGCGGTGGTGAAACATATCTCGTTTCAATTAACAAGCATATTTACCCGTATCTGCTAGTACGATGACCTTACATGCTAGTCCAAAGTCATGCAACCAAGGTGAAGAGGGTATTCATGCCACATCTTTTAGTCGTCGAGGACGATGTTGCGGTTCGTGAGCTGATTGCAGACATAGGTGCCGAAGATGGATATACCGTTGCACAGGCAGGTGATATCAGGCAAGCCCGGATACAGATCGACAGGCAAAAACCTGACGTCATGTTGCTGGACGTGAACCTGCCCGACGGCACCGGTATCGATTTATGCAAGCAGGTGGAGCTGCCAGGCACTCAGCTGGTTTTCATGACCGCTGATCCAGACGTGGACCATGCAATTCAGGCCCTGCGTTGCGGAGCAGTCGAGTATTTGCTCAAGCCGGTCTGTCTCAGGCGCTTGCGCGGCGTATTGGGTGAGCTCCAGTCCATGCCGATTGAGCGACAGGTATCGAACGCCAGCGATTGCTTTGCGGGGATGGTGGGTAAATCCCGTGCCCTGGAGCTGCTGTGTGCACATATCGAAAAAGTTGCCCCGACACGGGCGACGGTTTTGTTGATCGGCGAAAGTGGAACCGGCAAGGAACTGGCGGCCGAAGCCATCCACCGCGCCAGTACCCGGCATAAGCAACCACTCATCTCCATCAATTGTGGTGCAATTTCATCCAATGTGATCGAGAGCGAGCTTTTTGGTCATGAAAAGGGTAGTTTTACCGGTGCGGACCGACAACATAAAGGGTATTTCGAGCGTGCCTGCGGCGGGACACTGTTCCTGGACGAGATTACCGAAATGTCGCTGGAGCTGCAGGTGCGCTTGCTGCGGGTCCTGGAAACCGGACGTTTCATGCGTGTGGGCACACACGAGGAAATTGCTGTTGACGTCAGGGTGATTGCCGCTACCAACCGCAACCCTGAACTGGCTGTGAGCAGTGGAGCGCTGCGCGAAGACTTATATCATCGGCTGAGTGTCTTCCCGCTGGAGCTGCCGCCTTTGCGCGATCGCGAGGATGATGTCGTGTTGCTGGCGGAACATTTTCTGGCACAGCTCAACACCGAGAACCATACTGAAAAAAGCTTTGCGCCCGAGGCACTGCAGGCCATCCGGGCTTATTCCTGGCCAGGCAATGTCCGGGAGCTGCGCAATTATGTATATCGCAGCTATATATTGGCCGATGAGATTATTGCCGGCGATTTCAACGACTTTGAGCTTGAAGGGCATTCCGCCGGCTGGGGCTCAGAGGTCCTGGTGCCAGTGGGGGTTCCGTTGGCAGACGCCAACAGGCGCATTATTCTTGCAACGCTCAAGCAGTGTGGTGGGGTTAAAAAAGCTGCAGCGGAAATGTTGGGCATCAGCCTGAAGACTCTCTATAACCGGCTGGATGAATACGACGCGACCGAGGCCGAGCACGCCTCTTGGTGAAAACCAGAGGTATGCCGGGCACGGAGAATGCTGGGTAAGGCTTCGAGTTAATTATCAGGTAAGCCTACTAATGCCCATCGAAGGACGTGTATCGATCGTTGTTACTGCGTACAACAGCCGGGTGACTGTACTTGGCACTTTGAACGCTTTGTGTAAATTGCCGGGAGCATGGCCGATTCTGGTGATCGACAATGGATCTACAGATGGAACGGCTGCGGCCATTGCAGAGCGTTTTCCTTCAGTCATGCTGATTCGCGCAAGGCGCAATCTGGGTGGGGCAGCCCGCAACATTGCTGCGGCGTATGTTCATACACCCTACATCGCATTTTGTGATGCAGATACGCGCTGGGAGCCCGGTGCGCTGGAGCGTGCCGCCAGCATACTGGACGCCATGCCCGAGATTGCGGTGTTGAGCGCCTGTGTCCGGATCGGGGCGGCTCGGCAACTGAGTCCTGCTTGCGGCCGTATGGCTAAAAGTTCATTGCCGCGAGGAAATTTGCCTGGTCCGCGTCTGCTCGATTTCAGCGCAAGTGCGTGCATCGTGCGGACTCGCGCTTTTCTCGACGCAGGTGGATTCTGGCCACCGTTTTTCACGGGGGGCGAGGAAGCCCTGCTGTCGCTGGATATCGCCGGGCAGGGTATGCATGTGGTGTATATGGAAGATGTGATTTGTCAGCGACTGCCACGAGCTGTGCAGGATAGCCGACCGCGCAAGCGTTGGCGCATACGTAACGAGATCTGGCTGGCCTGGATGCGCCGTCCCGTTGGGCCGGCATGGCGCTGTACCTGCGCCAGACTGGAGCAGGCGCGTGTGTCGGGCATGTTTTGGCGCGTTCTTGTCGATGCGGCTGCGGGTTTGCCTAAGGCGTTGCGGCAGCGTCGTGTGATATCGCCCGCCATCGAGCATATGCGTGCATCGATTGATGAAAGGCCTGGCGTATCGCCGGGCGCTTTTGCGCCGGCGGTACGCCCGTGGCAGAACGGCGATCAGGGATAGAGACCGCGCACCTCGCGTGCTTCCAGAATCCGTGTGCAGGCGGTAATGAAAGCGGATGTTCGTTGACTGACCTGATGTTCCTTGGCGACGGCTGAGATGGATGTGTAGGCGTCTATCATCATGGTCTCGAGACGCTGATTGATTTCCGGTTCGGACCAGTAAAAGCTGGAAAAGTCCTGCACCCACTCAAAGTAGCTGACGGTCACACCACCGGCATTGGCCAGTACGTCGGGGACGATCAGGGTACCTTTGGAAGTAAGGATGTCGTCCGCTTCGGGGGTGGTCGGGCCATTGGCGCCTTCGATAATGATTTTGGCCCGAATTGAGTTGGCATTGTCTTTGTGCAACTGTCCTTCAAGGGCTGCCGGAATCAACAGCTCGGTTTCAAGTGACCAGAATTCCGATACGGTCAGGCTTTCGGTGTCGGGTGCGCCGGCAATCCCGCCGTGTTCTTCCGCGTGTTTCAGCAATGCCAGAACGTCAAGGCCGGTGCTCTTGTACACGCAACCGGTGTGGTCCTGTATGGCGATGACCCTGGCACCGGATTCGTAGAACAGGCGTGCAGCGGTACCTCCAACGTTTCCGAAACCCTGTATGACGACGCGTGCGTTTTCCAGAGGAATTCCTGCATCGCGGGCGGCTTCACGGCCCACAACGAAGACGCCGCGTCCGGTAGCTTCCACGCGGCCCAGGCTGCCGCCCAGCGAGACCGGCTTGCCGGTGACAACGCCGGTGGTTGTCGCGCCTTCGTTCATGGAGTAAGTGTCCATCATCCAGGCCATGGTTTGGGCATTGGTATTGACGTCGGGTGCTGGGATATCTTTGTTGGGCCCGATGATGGCCCCGATTTCGCTGGTGTAGCGACGCGTGATGCGCTCGAGTTCCCCGCGCGAATAGTTACGCGGATCTATACGTATCCCGCCCTTGGCGCCGCCAAAGGGCAGGTTGACGGCTGCCGACTTGACGGACATCCAGGCGGACAGTGCCATGACCTCGGACAGGGTGACGTCCTGGTGGAAACGCACGCCGCCTTTGCCGGGCCCGCGCGAAGTATTGTGCTGCACCCGGTAGCCTTCGAAATGCGCAATGGTGCCGTTATCAAGCTCGATGGGAATATCGACGATGAGTGAGCGTTTGGGCCGTTTCAGGGTTTCGACCCAGCGGGCCAGCTTGCCCAGATAAGGCGTCACGCGCTCGACCTGCTCGAGATAAATCCCCCATGGACCAAGTTCGTGGGAGTTCAAATAAGACGGGAGTGCATGCGTCGGATGTTCTGACATGGTTGAGCCTTATGCTTGTGGAGTGAATGAGAAGAGCCCTGTTTGGGCGGATGCAGGTATTTTAGTGCGCCGGACGGATTCCGTCCCTTATAAATATTGCGAAAAATTAATTGGGGACGCGTTAAATGTCAGGCGCTTGCCGTATTTGATGTATGTCAAATCCGTTGCATAATAACGAACAGAACAAGCTGTATTAATTCAACGGAGGAAACATCGATGTCCAAATTCATCAAGAGCCTGGCGGCCCTTTCGCTGCTTGGGGCAGCCAGCCTGGCCCACGCTGCCTGGCCCGAACGTGCCGTTCAGTGGGTAATTCCCTACCCGGCAGGCGGGGGCTCCGACGTTATCGGGCGCCTGGTTGCCGCGAATATGGAAAAGTCGCTGGGACAAAGCATCGTAGTCGAGAACAAACCGGGTGCGGCGACCATTATCGGCGCCACGTACATTCAACAGGCGCAGCCTGACGGTTATGTATTTGGAACCGCTGATTCGGGTACGCTGGCCTACAACCCCTCGCTGTATTCGTCCTTGCAGTACGACCCTGAAAAATTCACCTATATTGGCGGCCTGGCACGATTTCCCCTGATGCTGGCTGTCAACGAAAGCTCTCCCTTCAAGACCGTGCAGGATGTTATCGATGCGGCTCGCAAGGAGCCGGGTACGCTGACGTCGGCGTCGGCAGGCGCAGGCTCGCCTCATCATCTGGCCCTGGAAATGTTCCAGCAACGTGCCGGCGTCAAGATTACCCACGTTCCATACAAAGGCGCCGCACCGGCCCTGCAGGATTTGCTGGGCGGACAGGTCAGCGTGGGCTTTGTTGATTCGGCCGCCGCCGCATCGAACATCAAGGCAGGCAAGCTGCGTGTGCTGGCGGTTGCCACACCTGAGCGGCTGGCAACCTTGCCTGATGTTCCGACGATGGCACAGGCAGGGGTGGCAGACTTTACCGCTTACGCCTGGCAAGGGCTGGTAGGCCCGGCCGGACTGCCCACCGATGTGGTGGACAAGCTGAATACCGACTTGCAGGCAGCCTTGAAGTCGCCCGAAGTCGACGGGAAGATACGAGCCATGGGTGTGGAGCCTTTGCCCATGAGCGCGGCAGACTTCAAGTCTTATGCCGAGGCTCAGCGGGAAGAGTGGGCCGCCGTCATCAAGAAGGCCGGCCTGAAGCTGGACTGACCTATACGACCGGGCCAGGCGTGCAAGCCTGCTCCGGTCAGTGCACTACATTCCGTATTGACGCAGTCCGGGTAGATCCAGTACCTGGACTGCCCCATATTCCACTTTCAGCAATTCAGCCGCTTCCAGCGTGCGCAGCGCCTGATTGGTGCGCTGTCGTGAGGTGCGTGCCAGATAGCCGATTTCTTCCTGGGTAATGTCCAGCCGCGTGCTTTTGGCCGGATAAAGCAGGGGGTTGAACAGTTCGGCCAGGCACCGGGCCACACGCGCGTCGGGCGCCAGCAGGCGGTCGTATTCAGCCTTGCCTATGAACTGTCCTACGCGCTCGTTGAGCTGGTGCAGCAGATAGCGGTTGAAAGGGATGCTGCTGTCGAGCAGCCAGTTGAAGGTGCTTTCCGGCAAGCGAATAATTGCCGAGTCGCGCAAGGCGACAACGTCGTATTTACGCGCTTCGCGCTTGAGCAATGAGCCTTCGCCTATCCAGCCTCCCGGAGGGACCCCGGTCAGCGAAGCCATTTTCCCATCCTGATTGCCCACCGACACCTTGACCAGGCCGGTCAGGACTCCCATCCAGGCGTAGGCTTTTTCGCCTTTGCGTTCTATCATGGCTCCTGCAGGGTAATGCGTGACCTGTACGTCGCGCTGCACACGTTCCTGCTGGTCGGCATCCAGCAGATCGAACCAGGCAGCAGCATTCTGCAGAGAGTCTTTCAGTAGCATGAGGATTAACCCTAGAAAGTGCGGGAATGTCACGTTGGTGACAGTTGACGCGCCGGCAAACTAATAACTTAAGCACAACTTAAGAAAAACCAGATCATAAAGCAGCTGGTAATACAGATTACAAAAGCCCTGTTCCAAGGGGCTGCCTTTTTGGCTGAAGGAGACAACCATGCCCCAAAATCCGCCTGTGCAAAGCATCGCTGTGCCGAGCACGTTTCCGGCGTTGGTAGAGCACCATGCCCAAGTTCGCGGCTCACGTCCTGCCATACGTGAAAAGGATCTGGGCATCTGGCAAACCGTAACGTGGTCCGAGCTCTCTGCTCAGGTACGCATGCTGGCCAACGGGCTGGCGTCCCTGGGGGTTGAGCCAGGACAACACGTCGCCATTGTAGGTGAGAACCGCCCGCGTCTGTACCTGTCCATGATGGCCGCCCAGACCATAGGGGCCATACCAGTGCCGCTGTACCAGGATGCAGTGGCTCAGGAAATGCTTTTTGTCCTGCAAGATGCCGAAATACGCGTGGCAGTTGTTGAGAACCAGGAGCAGGTCGACAAGATGCTCGAGGTCGGCGACCAGTGTCCCGCCCTGACCCATGTTGTATACGACGATCCACGCGGTTTGCGCAACTATCAGGAAGAAGATCGCCTGCTGAGCTACGAGCGCCTGCTCGAGATGGGCAATGACTATGCCAATGCGCACCCCGACTATGTCTCCAGGGCCATGGCAGCGATTCAGCCGGACGACGCCGCAGCGATGTTTTATACGTCGGGCACCACGGGCAAGCCCAAGGGCGTCATGCTCTCGCACCATGCGCTCATCGACCGTGCGCTGGCAGTTCAGGAACTTGAAAACCTGACCGACCAGGAAGATGTGCTGGCCTATCTGCCGCCTGCCTGGATAGGCCAGAACATGTTTTCGTATACGCAGTTTCTGGTCACCGGCTTTACCGTGAACCATCCCGAGTCGCCAGAAACGGTTTCCATCGATATGCACGATATCGGGCCAACGTATTACTTTGCACCTCCACGGGTGCTCGAAGGCTTGTTGACTCACGTCATGATCCGCATGGAAGACGCCAGCGCCATCAAGCGCAAAATGTTTCATGTGTTCATGAAGCTGGCACGCCGGGTGGGTGTAAGCATCCTCGACAAAGATCCTGGTGTCAGCGCAATCGACAGGCTTAAATACGCCATTGGCAATGTGCTGGTGTACGGCCCCTTGCGCAACGCCCTGGGCATGAGCCGGGTTCGTGTCGCCTACACCGCCGGCGAGGCCATAGGCCCCGATCTGTTTGTGTTCTATCGGTCGATAGGCATCAATCTGAAGCAACTGTACGGATCTACCGAAACCTCGGTATTCGTATGTGTTCAATCCGATGGCCAGGTGCGTTCCGACACGGTCGGGCCACCTGTAAAAGGTGTCGAGATCAGGGTGGCGTCCGATGGCGAAATCCAGATAAAAAGTCCAGGCATGTTCAAGGGCTATTACCGCAATCCCGAAGCCACGGCCGAGTCCTACACCGCCGACGGCTGGTATCACACTGGTGATGCAGGCTATCTCGATGACGACGGGCAGCTCAAGATCATCGATCGCGCCAAAGACGTTGGCAAACTGTCGGACGGCAGCCTGTTCGCGCCCAAGTACATAGAAAACAAACTCAAGTTTTTCCAGCATATCAAGGAAGCAGTGGCTTTTGGCGCCAACAAATCCGAGGTATGTGCTTTCATCAATATTGACCTTGAAGCGGTAGGAAACTGGGCTGAAAGAAAAGGTTTGCCTTATGCAGGCTATACCGATCTGGCCGGCAAGCCCGAGGTCTATGCACTGATCCTCGACTGCGTGAATCAGGTCAATGCCGAACTGGCGACCGATCCCAAGCTCGCAGGGTCGCAAATTTCCCGCTTCCTGATCCTGCACAAAGAGCTGGATCCTGACGACGACGAGCTGACACGCACCCGCAAAGTACGGCGTGCATTTATCGCGCAAAAGTATGGTGTGCTGGTCGATGCCCTGTTTCAGGGCAAGGCCAACCAGTTCATTGAAACCGAAGTCAAGTTCGAAGACGGGCGCAGCGGCAAGATTTCAGCAGATCTGAAAATTGTCCCGGCCACTGTCTATCCAGGCAACACCCAAAAGGCTGCTTAGGCCAGCAATCCGGCAACCCACTATGAGTCCGCTATGAGTCAAACCGATCGCAATCAGCGCATCGGGGATGTCATCCTCGACATGAAAAATATTTCGCTCGCCTTTGGCGGTGTGAAAGCCCTGACCGATATCTCGTTCGACGTCAAAGAGCACGAGATCCGATCCATCATCGGCCCCAACGGTGCCGGTAAAAGCTCCATGCTTAATGTGATCAATGGCGTGTATACGCCGCAGCAGGGTGAAATCACGCTGGCTGGTGTGAAGTTCGCAAAAATGAATTCCAGGCGCGCCGCCGAGATGGGCATCGCGCGCACCTTCCAGAATCTGGCCTTGTTCAAGGGCATGAGCGTGCTGGACAACATCATGACGGGTCGCAACCTGCGCATGAAAAGCGGTGTGCTGGCCCAGGCGTTTCGCCTGGGGTCGGCCGAGCGCGAAGAAATTGCCCACCGTGAATTTGTTGAAAACATCATCGACTTTCTGGAAATACAGGCCTATCGCAAGACGCCGGTCGGGCGCCTGCCTTACGGATTGCAAAAGCGGGTTGACCTGGGCCGCGCGCTGGCCATGGAACCGCGCATGCTGCTGCTTGATGAGCCCATGGCCGGCATGAACATCGAAGAGAAACAAGACATGAGCCGTTTCATCCTTGATGTCAACGACGAATACGGCACAACCATCGTGCTGATCGAGCACGATATGGGTGTTGTCATGGATATCTCCGACCGGGTGGTGGTGCTCGATTACGGCAAAAAAATTGGCGATGGCTTGCCTGATGAAGTGCGTCAGAATCCTGACGTGATCCAGGCTTATCTTGGCGCAAGCCATTAACCCAGAGGACATCCAACATGGCATTTTTTCTGGAAACCTTGTTTGGCGGCCTGATGACGGGCATGCTTTATTCCCTGGTGGCGCTGGGCTTTGTATTGATCTTCAAAGCATCGGGGGTCTTCAACTTTGCCCAGGGCGCCATGGTGCTCATCGCTGCGCTGGCCATGGCACGCCTGTCGGAATGGATTCCCAGGTGGCTGGGCATAGAAAGCCTGTTCCTGGCGAACGTGCTGGCTTTCGTCTTTGCCGCCGTATTCATGTGGCTGATCGCCGTGGCGATCGAGCGCTGGGTCTTGCGCTATCTGGTCAATCAGGAAGGAACCACCCTGCTGATGGCCACCATAGGCATCAGCTACTTCCTGGACGGCATGGGCCAGATACTGTTCGGCAGCAACGTTTACACCATCGATGTCGGCATGCCCAAGGATCCCGTCTTCATCCTCGACACGGTATTCGAAGGTGGCCTGCTTATCAGTCTTGAAGACCTGACCGCCGCCGGTGTTTCGGCGCTGCTGGTCGCGGCGCTGGCATTTTTCTTCCAGTACACCTCGGTCGGTCGTGCCCTGCGCGCGGTTGCAGACGACCACCAGGCAGCGCAATCCATAGGCATTCCGCTCAATCGCATCTGGGTGGTGGTCTGGACGGTAGCAGGGCTGGTTGCTTTGGTGGCGGGCATTATCTGGGGCTCCAAGTTCGGGGTGCAGTTCACCTTGTCCACTGCCGCATTGCGCGCACTGCCGGTGGTCATCCTGGGCGGGCTCACTTCGGTGCCCGGCGCCATCATCGGCGGCCTGATCATTGGCGTTGGTGAAAAACTATCCGAGATTTATCTGGGGCCTTTTGTGGGTGGCGGTATAGAAATCTGGTTTGCCTACATGCTCGCCCTGGTGTTTTTGCTCTTCCGCCCGCAAGGTTTGTTTGGCGAAAAAATTATTGACCGCGTTTAAGCGACTTGGGTATCGACTATGTTTTATCGTGAAAACGGCCAGTTCAAAAGCACCTACCGGGCAGATCAGCAGATTTTCCCCATAAGGCAAGACAGAACCTTCATGACAGGGTTGCTGATTGTTGCCTTCGTGGCGGTTCCCCTGCTGGCCTCAAATTACTTCCTGCAGGCAATATTCATACCCTTCCTGATACTTTCGCTGGCAGCGATAGGCCTGAATATTCTGGTGGGCTATTGCGGCCAGATCTCCATAGGTTCGGGCGCCTTCATGGCGGTTGGTGCCTATGCCGCCTGGAATTTCGGTGTGCGCATTCCGGCTACGCCGCTGGTTATCCAGATCTTGCTGGGCGGAGTATTCGCCACCCTGGTCGGCGTGGTGTTCGGGGTTCCCAGCCTGCGCATCCGGGGCTTGTATCTGGCGGTCACCACGCTGGCTGCCCAGTTCTTTGTTGACTGGGCATTCCTGCGCATACCGTTCTTCACCAATTATTCGTCGTCGGGCAACGTCTCGGTGCCGGCCCTGACCGCCTTCGGCTTGCCCGTCCAGACGCCGGTCCAACGCTATCTGTTCGTGCTGATTTTCGTCGTGGTGTTTGCCGTGCTGGCCAAGAATCTGGTGCGTGGGGCCATAGGGCGGCAATGGATGGCCATACGTGACATGGATGTGGCCGCATCGGTGATCGGGATCCGCCCGGTTTATGCCAAGCTTACTGCCTTCGCCGTCAGCTCTTTCATTATCGGTGTGGCAGGCGCACTGTGGGCCTACATACACCTGGGTTCCTGGGAGCCGCTGGCTTTTGACCTGAACCGCTCCCTGCAACTGCTGTTCATTGTGATTATCGGCGGCCTGGGCTCAATTGTGGGCAGCTTCTTCGGTGCTGCGTTCATGGTGCTGCTGCCGGTCTTGCTGACCAACGTGCCGCACTTGTTTGGCTTGTCCATATCCGTTGACATCGCCTCGCACATCGAGCACATGGTCTTTGGCGCCCTGATCGTTTTTTTCCTGATTGTCGAACCTCACGGACTGGCGCGACTCTGGAGCATAGGTAAAGAAAAACTACGTATCTGGCCCTTCCCGCATTAATTGGGCAGACTTTTCCGGCAACACATCAGTAACCCGGCTGGCCGATTCAGGTCATGTCGAAACGCAAACGGTGCATATAGACACCATCAGGAGGACTTGGAGATGAAACGTTCCTTTAAATTCGCTGCAGCCATGGTTGCTGTAGCAGGCACCCTGGCTACGGCATCCTTGCCTGCGGCGGCCGCGGAAGAGCAGTTCATACCGCTGCTGGCCTATCGTACCGGCTCTTTTGCCCCACTGGGTATCCCATGGGCTGACGGCAAGATGGATTACCTCAAGCTCGTCAATGAACGTGATGGCGGCATCAACGGCGTCAAGATAGTCTACGAAGAGTGTGAAACCGCCTACGCAACCGATCGCGGTGTGGAGTGCTACGAGCGCCTGAAGAACAGCCACGGTGGTGCATCCGGGTTTGATACCCAGTCTACTGGTATTACTTTTGCCCTGACCGACAAGGCCATCGTTGACGGCTTCTCGATCGAAACCGTGGGTTATGGCTTGTCGCAATCGGCTGACGGCTCTGTGTTCAAGTGGAACTTCCCGCTGCTGGGTACCTACTGGACGGCCGCCGACGTCATGATCCAGGACATTGCCAAGAAGCTGGGTGGTGAAGACAAACTGAAGGGCAAGAAGATTGCCCTGGTCTACCACGACTCTCCTTATGGCAAAGAGCCTATTGCCCTTTTGCAAGAGCGCGCCAAGGCCAATGGCTTTGAGCTTCTGCTCTATCCTGTAACGGCACCCGGTGTGCAGCAAAAATCCACCTGGCTGCAGGTACGGCAGAGCCGCCCTGACTTCCTGTTGCTCTGGAGCGCAGGCATCATGACGCCTACCGCCATTCGTGAAGCCCAGGCTGTCGGCTATTCGCGCGACAAGATGTACGGCATCTGGTGGGCCAGCTCCGAAAACGACGTCCAGGATCTGGGTGCGGTCGCCAAGGGCTATAACGGCATTACCATTCATAACAGCGCCGACCACGGCCGTGTACACGAAGATCTGAAGAAGCACGTCTACGACAAGGGCCAGGGCACTGATACCGAGGGCAAGTACGTGGGCACCATTGCACACACACGCGGCATGATGATCTCGATGCTTCAGGTCGAAGCCATACGTACCGCCCAGGAAAAGTACGGCAAGGGCAAACACATGACGCCTGAGCAAGTCCGCTGGGGTTTCGAGAACCTGAACATCACGCAGGAACGCCTTGAAGAGCTGGGCTTCGCCAAGCTGATGAAGCCGGTCAAGACCTCGTGCAGCAACCATATGGGCGATGACTGGGCACGCATTATTCAGTGGAACGGCTCCAAGTTCGAAATCGTGTCCGACTGGTATCAGTCCGACAAGAAGTATGTAGAACCGCTGGTCAAGGATCTTGCTGCCAAGTACGCCGCCGAGAAGAAACTCGAAGTCCGTAAGTGCGAGGGCTAATGTAGTGTCAGGTTGCCGGTGGTCGCTCCAGGGCGGCTACCGGTCCCGGCAATTACCGGAAACAAATGTATGAATGCGACTGTTCAGGCCGAGACCCCAAATATTCTCCTTAATGTCAATGGCATCGAGGTTATCTACAACCACGTGATTCTGGTGCTCAAGGGGGTTTCCTTGTGTGTGCCGGAAGGAAAGATCGTGGCATTGCTGGGGGCCAATGGCGCTGGCAAGACCACCACCTTGCGGGCAGTGTCCAATTTGCTCAAGGCTGAGCGCGGCGATGTGACCAAAGGCAGCATCGATTATCGCGGCGAGCGTATCGAAAAGCTTACGCCGGCTGATCTGGTCAAGCGCGGGGTCGTGCAGGTCATGGAAGGGCGTCATTGCTTTGCACACCTGACTATCGAAGAGAACCTGCTGACCGGTGCCTACACACGGAATATCAGCCGGGGTGAACTGAATGCGTCGCTGGACAGGGTCTATCAGTATTTCCCACGGCTGAAGCAGCGTCGTGGCAGCCAGGCAGGCTACACCTCGGGTGGCGAGCAGCAAATGACGGCAATCGGGCGTGCCCTGATGGCCAGTCCGACCATGATTCTGCTGGACGAACCTTCGATGGGGCTGGCACCGCAAATCGTGGAAGAAATTTTTGAAATTGTTCAGGACCTGAATCAGCGTGAAGGAGTCAGTTTTCTGCTGGCTGAACAGAACACGAACATAGCCTTGCGCTATGCAGACTATGGCTACATTCTGGAAAACGGCCGTGTGATGATGGACGGTGAAGCGCGTGAACTGGCCGAAAACGAAGACGTCAAGGAATTCTATCTGGGCGTATCCAGTGGTGAGCGCAAGAACTTTCGGGACACCAAATTCTATCGGCGACGCAAGCGCTGGCTGGCTTAGGCCCGGCGATAGTGCATGCGTTTTTTGACCAGGCGGATGTCCTGGCGGGATGAATCATGAGCAAATATTATGAAGACCGGGAGGCGGCAGACGCCGCAGCGCGTGAGCACAGCTTGCTGGCACGTCTGCCAGATGCGCTGAAGCGGGCCCGTGAGCGCGCTCCGGCCATTGCGCAGCAACTGCAAGGAGTCGAGCCTGACGTCATCCGCAGCCGTGCCGATCTTGTACAGATACCCGTCATACGGAAAAGCGAGCTGCTCCAGGCTCAATTGGCCATGAGACAGGGTCAGGCCGGGCAAGAGCTTTCCCCTACAAGCAGGGTGTTCGGCGGTTTTTCAGCCATAGGCTGGGGTGAGGCCGCGCGGGTTTTTGCTTCTCCCGGGCCCATCTACGAGCCTGAAAGCCGCCGCCCGGACTACTGGGGCTTTGCCCGGTCGCTCTACGCAGCAGGTTTTCGCAGTGGCGAACTGGTATACAACTGCTTCTCTTACCACTTCACGCCTGCCGGCTCCATGATGGAAACGGCTGCACACGCGCTGGGATGCACGGTGTTTCCGGGCGGTGTGGGGCAAACGGAGCAACAGGTGCAGGCCATTGCCGATCTGGCGCCTGCGGGTTACACCGGTACTCCAAGTTTCCTGAAGATCATTCTTGAAAAAGCCGATGAGCTGGGCGTGGCCCTGCCTTCGATCAAACGGGCGCTATTTTCCGGCGAGGCGTTTCCGCCGTCGTTGTGCAAATGGTTCGCCGAGCGTGGCATTGACGGTTATCAGGCCTACGGCAGTGCTGATTTGGGCATGATGGCTTACGAGACATCGGCCCGGGACGGATTGGTGGTGAACGAAGACATCATCCTCGAGATAGTACGGCCGGGCACCAGTCAGCCCGCCAAGGACGGAGAGGTTGGCGAAGTGGTCGTCACCACCTTGAATCCCGATTATCCGCTGGTGCGCTTTGGTACGGGTGACTTGTCCATGTTGATGCTGGGCAGCTCACCATGTGGCCGCAGCAACGTGCGGATCAAGGGCTGGATGGGACGCGCCGATCAAACTACCAAGGTCAGGGGCATGTTTGTACATCCCGCCCAGGTGGCCAGCGTACTCAAACGGCATCCCGAGATCGGCAAGGCACGGCTGGTGATCTCCGGCAAGGTGGGCAATGACCTGATGACACTGCAGGCCGAGCTTGCGCAGCACGATCCGGAAGTGCTGGCCCGTGTTGCCGCCTCGGTGCGCGAGCTCACCAAGCTGCGCGCCGATATCGAGCCGGTTGCGCCTGATAGCCTGCCCAATGACGGCAAGGTCATCGACGATATCCGCAGTTATGAATAAGTACATGTGTTTTCCCCTGGCCTGATTGCAGTAAGATGCGATCAAAAGCTTGTTGTTTTTAATAGGGGATGTTCCATGCGCAAGTTCAAGTATGTTGCAGGCGTTGCAGTCCTGGCGGCCGGGTTTTCAGGCGCTCACGCCGATACGCTCGATGTGGTCAAGGAGCGCGGGGTGGTTCACTGCGGAGTCACCACAGGCTTTGCAGGCTTTTCGGCGCCCGACGCAAAAGGAGAGTGGAAGGGCCTTGATGTCGATATGTGCCGTGCTGTTGCCGCAGCAACGCTGGGCGATGCCTCGAAATTCAAGGCAGTGCCGCTAAGTTCTCAACAACGTTTCACAGCACTGCAGTCAGGCGAGATCGATCTGCTTGCGCGCAACACCACAGTCACGCAGCAGCGTGATACGGCGCTGGGTGCGATTTCAGCCGGCGTCAATTTCTATGACGGCCAAGGCTTTCTGGTGCCCAAGTCACTGGGCGTGAGCAGCGCCAAAGAGCTGGATGGCGCATCGGTGTGCATGCAAACCGGTACGTCCAACGAGAGCACGATGGCTGACTGGGCGCGCGCAAATAACGTGAACTACAAGCCTGTGGTGATCGAGCAGTTCAACGAAGTGGTCAATGCCTTTGCTGCAGGCCGCTGCGATGTGTTCACCACCGATGCATCGGGCCTGGCTTCGATCCGTATCTCGAAGCTGTCCAATCCCGATGATTACCAGGTGCTGCCCGAGATCGTTTCCAAAGAGCCGTTGGGCCCGTTTGTGCGTCAGGGTGACGATCGTTGGCTGAATGTGGTGAAGTGGTCCCTGCAGGCCATGATAGGTGCCGAAGAACTGGGCATTACCTCGGCCAATGTTGATGAGCAGCTTAAAAGCGAGAACCCGAATGTGAAGCGCCTGCTGGGTGTGACCGAAGGTTCAGGCAAAAACCTGGGCGTTGATGAAAAGTGGGCCTATAACATCATCAAGCAGGTCGGCAACTACGGTGAAAGCTTCGAGCGCAACGTAGGCAAGGGCAGTCCCTTGCAGATCGAGCGTGGCTTGAACGCCCAATGGACTGATGGCGGGCTGATGTACGGATTGCCGGTACGATGAGTCTGGCAGAAATCAGTCTGAGGCAGGCCCTGTTGCAGCGCAGGACGGTCCGGGATTTTTCCAACGCGGCCGTACCGCTGCAAGCCCTGCAAAGGCTGTTGTGGGCGGCACAGGGAATCACGGGGCCTGACGGCAACCGCACGGCGCCCTCCGCCCACGCCATGCATCCTTTACGCCTGTATGTTCAGGCGGCGCGGGTGGCGGGGCTGGACCAGGGGCTGTACGAGATTGGTGTAAATGATCAATCTTTGCGATTGCTGCATGGTTCGGATCTGCGGCCGGCACTGGCTGCGGCGGCTATTGATGAGCAACCCTGGATAGGGCAGGCAGCCTGCATTATCGTTATTTGTGCCGATATGGTTAAGCCAGCCCAAGCGTTTGCGGACCAACGCCCTTTTGGCCGGCGTGGGGTCCGTTATGTCTATCTCGAGGCGGGGGCCGCCGCGCAGAATCTGCAACTGCAGGCGGTTGCCGAAGGGCTGGGGTGCGTCGGGGTGGGGGGCTTCAACGATGAGGCGACTGCCGATGTGCTGGGGCTGGGGATCCCCCTGGAGCCTGTTATGCAGTTGTGTATTGGATATCCGGCTGTGTCTGATCCAGTTGTCGCTGATTAGGCGATTGACGTTTTAGCAGCCTGGCTTTGCGTTTTTTACCGTCTTGCCTCATGTTCTAAAGAGACGCGGTGCCTGGCACTGGACGCCGCGGAAAATCGCACGATCCCGGCTGCGCCGGGATTTCCCACCAGGCTATTCCCTGCCGGGGCGGCCGCAAAACTCGCAACGCAGGCAGCCCCCCGGGCTACCTGCACTCGCGTTGCTCGAACAGTTGCGGCCTTGCCTCCCCGGCAGGGCACAGCCCGGTGGCGTGCTCAATCTCCGCTCTGTCCAGTGCCAGGCACCACGTCTTTAGAGCAGGATGGTGGGGCAAGTCGGACCCGGACACCGCCTTAAGAACCGGGTTTATTGCGGCAAGCAAAGCTCTTTGATGACAAGAGTTACCAGTAAGGCGCAGCCTATTTGCGCCTCCGGTATACCAGCGAAATTCGCGCAAACGCAATCTGCAGTTCTTTGGTGCCGGCCTGGAATACCACCGGCCGGCCGCGTGCCGGAAAGCAGATCATTTTTTTCGATGCCAGCAAGGGGATGAACTTCACGAACTGAATTTCTTCCCAGGCGATTTCACGTCGGCCCAGCCACGACTGCTGTATGCCGGTTTCGGTAATTGAGGTGACCGATATTTGCATGTAGCGTGCCAGGACAAGCAGGCCCACATAGCAAACAATAATGCTGCCGGTGACCATGGGACTGATGTTTTGTCCCAGCGGGCCTGCGGCGATGCGAATGATCTGGAAGCCTATGAAAGCCAGTGTGGCCCATGCCATCAGCTTGATCCATGCCGGCCAGGCCATTCCCTTGATCGGCAATGGCCCGATTTCCTGCAGGAGCTGATTGTGTTCTTCGGGGCTGGGTCTTAAGTGCGACAACAAGCTCAGGCTGCCTTGCGTGCTGCCAGCGCGGTTCCGGCGCGACTGGATGACTTGCGATTCAAATGTTGCGACATCCACAGGCCGGTGTCGGCGACGGCTTCAAGGTCTATGCCTGTTTCTATGCCCAGACCTTGCATCATGTACAGCACGTCTTCGGTGGCCACATTGCCGGTTGCGCCCTTGGCATAAGGGCAGCCACCCAGGCCGGCGACGGAGCTGTGGAAAATGGTGATGCCGGCTTCCATGGCCGCCAGAATATTGGCCAGGGATTGGCCATAGGTGTCGTGAAAATGGCCCGAGACGCGCGCCGGGTCGACGACTTCGGTAACGGCACGCATGACTTCACCCACGCGCTTCGCGGTGCCTGTGCCTATGGTGTCGGCCACGTCGATTTCGTCGCAGCCCAGGGCCAGCATGCGTTGGGCCACATCGACCACCGAAGCGATGGGGGTTTCGCCTTGGTACGGGCAACCTAACGCACAGCTTATGCTGGCACGCAGGCGTAGCCCGGCTTCCTTGGCGGCGTGCGCCACAGGTTCGAAACGGGCAATGGATTCGGCAATGGAGCAGTTGATGTTTTTCTGTGAGAAGGCTTCGCTGGCTGCGCCGAAAATAACGACCTCGTCGGCACCGGCGGCCAGTGCGGCCTCGAAGCCACGCATGTTGGGGGTGAGGACTGAATAGATGGTGCCTGGCCGGCGTGTGATGCCTGCCATGACTTCTGCGCCATCGGCCATTTGTGGCACCCATTTCGGGGACACAAACGAGGCGGCCTCGATATTGACAAACCCGGCCGCAGACAGACGGTCGATAAGTTCGATCTTGAGGGCGGTGTCGACAAATTCCTTTTCGTTTTGCAGTCCATCGCGGGGCGAGACTTCGACGATTTTTACTTTATTGGGTAAGGACATGACAGGATTCCTTGGTAGGCTGGCCGCGGCAACAGATTATGAATATTAACTCTGTATATTACCGTGATTGTAATGTTGAGCGGCGCAGGAAACGGCCGTCGTCCTGCCTGGCGACGGTTTCCGAAAGCTCGAGTGCCAGCAGGCTGCTGTTCAGTGCGGATAGGCCCAGCTGGGTACGTCGCTGCAGCGTGTCGAGATCGACGGGGTCGAAGCCCATGGCGTCCAGGATGCGTTGTGTGGCAGGTTCGTGTGCGGCTTCGGGAATGGCCGCTTCTGTGGATACCTGCACGCGGTGCATGGCTGGTGTGGGTGCCGGTACACCGGCCAGCCTGGGCTTGCCCAGCTCTTCGTGGATGTCTTCGGCGCATTCGACCAGCTTGGCGCCTTGACGGATCAGTGCATGACAGCCACGCGACAGGGGCGAATGTATGGAGCCGGGTATGGCAAAGACTTCGCGGCCCATTTCGGTTGCCAGGCGGGCGGTAATGAGCGAGCCGCTTTGCCTGGCGGCCTCGACCACCAGAATGCCGCGCGCCATGCCGGCTACCAGGCGGTTGCGCTTGGGGAAATGATAGGGCAACGCACGCTGGCCAAGAGGAAATTCCGAGATCAGCAAGCCTTCCCGGGCGATTTTATGAGCCAGGTCCCGATTTCGGGCCGGATAAACGATGTCTATGCCAGTGCCGATGATGGCTATCGTGCCACCGCCGCTGCCGCCGGCCTGCAGGGCGCCTTCATGAACCGCTGAATCTATGCCCAGCGCCAGGCCGCTGACGATGCACCAGCCTGATTGAGCCAGATGCAGGGAAAATGCGTGGGCGTTGTCCAGACCTGCAGCGCTTGCATTGCGTGCACCGACTATCGAGATGGCGGAGCGATTCAGCAGATCGAGGTTGCCGTTGGCATACAGCAGCAGCGGAGGGTCGTGGATGTCGAGCAGTGCCCGCGGATAGCTGCTGTCGGCAAGCGTCAGCAGATGATGCTGGGGGTGATCCAGCCATTCCAGGGTCTTGGCAATGGCTTCAAGGATCTCGTTACCGGGGGCCTGCCTGATCTGTTGTACGAGCTGGCCGGGCAGCAGCCTTGCCAGGTTGCCTGCAGACGCGGCGTAGATATCCTGGGGCAAACCCAGCGCGGCCAGCAGATTGCGGGCCAGGGCGGGGCCCAGGCCGGGTTCAAGCGACAGGCGTATCCAGGAGCTGAGCTCTTCTTTTGCTAATGTAAGAGGCATGCTCTAGTGTGACATAAGGCAGGTGAAATTTGGCGACAGCAGGACTAACTTGCCGCGCTGCGACTCCGTGGCGCCGTTTGGTACCGGGGCACGCAGGCAATGTTTGTTTTATGATAACGGTTTACCCGTATCAGCGGATCAGTTTCTATGGCTTTACTTCCCATCCTTCGGTATCCCGACCCCCGCCTGCACAAGGTTGCGAAACCTGTCGAGCAGGTCGACGACCGTATACGCCAGTTGGTACGCGACATGGCCGAAACCATGTACGACGCACCCGGCGTGGGCCTGGCTGCCACACAGGTTGATGTGCACGAGCGTGTGGTTGTCATCGACGTCTCGGAAGACGGCAATGAGTTGATCGTCCTCATCAACCCCGAAATCATCTGGAAAAGCGACGAAATTCAGGTTTACGAAGAGGGTTGCCTGTCGGTTCCGGGCATTTACGACGAGGTCGAGCGTGCGGCACGCATACGGGTGCGTGCCCTGAACGAAAAGGGCGAAACCTACGAGTTCGATGCCGATGGCCTGCTGGCAGTCTGCGTGCAGCACGAACTTGATCACTTGCTGGGCAAGGTCTTTGTCGAGTACCTGTCCATGCTGAAACAAAACCGCATCAAGACTCGCCTGCGCAAGCAGGAACGCGAGGTGCTCAAGGCCTGAGCGCCAGGCCCTGCTAACCATTTGTTATTGTTATGATGGCCGATTCATGATGTGAATCGGCCTTTCTGTTTATGCGAATCGTTTTTGCTGGTACGCCAGCTTTTGCCAGCCAGGCGCTGGAAGCCATTCTGGCCGCCGGGCATGAAGTCCCGCTGGTCCTGACCCAGCCCGATCGCCCGTCAGGGCGCGGGCTCAAGCTTACGCCCAGTGCGGTGAAGCAGACTGCGCAGGCGGCTGGCATTCCGGTTTGCCAGCCACGCAGCTTGCGCCTGGATGGCAAATATCCCGACGACGCTGTGGCGGCACAGCAAGCCTTGCTCAAGGCCGCACCTGACCTGATGGTGGTGGCAGCCTATGGCCTGATTCTGCCCCGATGGGTGCTGACTCTGCCCGTACATGGTTGCTTCAATATCCACGCCAGCCTGCTTCCGCGCTGGCGCGGCGCCGCACCCATACAGCGTGCCATCGTAGCGGGTGATGCGCAGACCGGTGTAACCATTATGCAAATGGATGAAGGCCTGGATACCGGCGACATGCTGCTGACACGCGCGATTCCCATCACTGAAACCCATAGTGCGGCTACGCTGCATGATGAACTGGCTGCTCTGGGCGCAACCGCCATTATCGATGCCATCGCCGCCCTGGCGGCGGGCGAGCTGAAGGCGCAGCCGCAGCCGCACGAGGGTGTGACCTATGCGGCCAAACTCGAGAAGTCGGAAGCGGCACTGGATTTCAGCCAGCCTGCGATTGAGCTGGCCCGTCGTATACGTGCCTTTAACCCGGTGCCGGGCTCGACCATGGTCTTGCCGGGGCTGAAGGATCCCGTCAAGGTGTGGGATGCTGTGGCCTTGCCCGAAGACAGCGGGCGCGCTGCCGACGTGCTGCCCGGGCAGGTGGTGCACGCCGGGCCCCAGGGAATCGACATCGCAACCGCTGCAGGCGTGCTGCGTCTGCTCGAAATGCAAAAGGCCGGCGGCAAGCGCCAGCCCGTGGCAGCCTTTGTGCAAGGCTGGCAGGAACGTTAGCTAGATCGCGTCGCCGTACAGGTCGTATTCGTCTGAATCGCTGATACGCACGCGAACCATGTCGCCTGGCTTCAGCGTTTTTTCGCTGGTAACAAAAACATTGCCGTCGATCTCGGGCGCGTCGGCACTGGATCGGCCTATGGCGCCGTCGTCATCGATCTCGTCGATCAGAACGTCCATTTCCCGGCCGATCTTGTTGGCCAGCCTTTCGGTGGATATGGCTTGCTGATGAGCCATGAAGCGGTCCCAGCGTTCCTGTTTGACCTCGTCGGGAACCTGGTCGGGCAGTGCGTTGGCGCGTGCGCCTTCCACCGGCGAGTACTGGAAACAGCCCACCCGGTCGAGCTGGGCCTCGGTCATCCAGTCGAGCAGGTACTGGAAGTCTTCCTCTGTTTCGCCAGGAAAGCCCACGATAAAGGTGGACCGCAGGGTGAGGTCCGGACAGGCCTCGCGCCAGCTCTTGATGCGCGCCAGGGTGCGATCTTCGAAGGCAGGCCGTTTCATGGCCTTCAGTATTTTGGGGCTGGCATGCTGGAAGGGAATATCCAGGTAGGGCAGGATCTTGCCGTCGGCCATCAGGGGAATGACTTCATCGACATGCGGGTAGGGATACACGTAGTGCAGGCGGGTCCATACGCCAAAACCGGCCAGCGCTTCGCTTAGCTGGGTCATGTGCGTTTTGATGGGGCGCCCGTTCCAGAAGCCGCTGCGGAACTTGACGTCTACGCCGTAGGCGCTGGTGTCTTGTGAAATGACCAGTAATTCCTTGACGCCGGCCTTGACCAGGCGTTCGGCTTCGCCCATGACATCGCCAATGGGGCGACTGACCAGGTTGCCGCGCATGGACGGAATGATGCAGAAGCTGCACCGGTGGTTGCAGCCTTCCGAAATCTTCAGGTAGGCATAATGGCGGGGCGTCAGTTTGATGCCTTGGGGTGGCACCAGGTCTACGTAGGGGTCATGGGTCAGGCTGGGGGGCGCCGCTTCGTGCACGGCCCGCACCACCTGTTCATATTGTTGCGGGCCGGTTACGGCCAGCACTGCCGGATGGACATCACGGATCAATGATTCCTCGACGCCCATGCAGCCGGTAACGATCACTTTGCCGTTCTCGGCGATAGCTTCGCCTATGGCATCCAGTGATTCAGCCTTGGCGCTGTCGATGAAGCCGCAGGTGTTGACGACCACGACATCGGCATTGTCGTAGTCGGGTGTGATTGCATAGCCTTCGGTACGCAGTTGCGTAAGGATGCGCTCGGAATCAACCAGTGCCTTGGGGCATCCCAGGCTGACAAAGCCGACTTTTGGGGAACTCATGATTTACCTCGTTGAGCCAGTGGCTCGATAAAAAATCTGTAAAAAACTTGCCTGGAGCGAGTCGTCGGCTTTCCGGGTGCAAACAGGTCTTGTTCGCGAATTGATGATAAAGTCCGGTTGAAAACAGACTCTCGCAGGTTGTTGCGTTCGTGCCCAATACTCCTTCCAAGCCAACCCGTACACCCACATTGTCCGACACCATTTTGGCCAGCGCCCGGAATGTGCAGGAAGTGCTGGCCGGCCGTTCCTTATCGGACAGCCTGGCTGATACGCCTGCTTTCCTGCGTGCATCAGCCCAGTCGGTGGCATTCCATGCCATGCGTCGTCTTGGCCTGGCACGTGCGATAAAGCAGATACTGGTCCGGCGCACTCCGCCGAATCCTTTGTTCGACGCCTTGTTGCTGGTGTCGTTGGCGTTGCTTGATAGCGCACTGGAATACGCCGATGATGCAGATCCTGACTCCGACAAGTGGCGTCATATCCCGGTGTATGCCGTGCATACGGTGGTGGATCAGGCGGTCACGGCGGCGGGTAGCCAGCACCGCATGCGCAACTACAAAGCGTTGCTAAATGGCACCTTACGGGGTTTTATACGGGAAAGAAGCAGCATTTTAGCTCAGGCCGGGGAAAATCCGGAAGCGATGTTCAATCACCCGGCCTGGTGGATAGCCCAGGTTCGCCGCAGCTACCCGGAGCATTGGCAGGATCTGCTGCACGCCGCAAATGTGCCCGGCCCCATGACATTGCGCGTAAATCTGCGGCAGGCCACGGTGCCACAAGTGCTGGAAGCCTTGCAGGCGGCAGAAATTCCCGCCGTTCATATTCAGGAAGAAGCCATAGCGTTGCTGACCCCACGGCCTGTTCAGGATGTGCCTGGCTTCGAGCAGGGCTGGTGGTCGGTACAGGATCTGGCCGCGCAGCAGGCAGGGCGCTTATTACCCTTGCAACCTGGCATGCGCGTGCTGGATGCGTGCGCTGCACCGGGCGGCAAAACAGCCCATTTGCTGGAGCGGGCCGACTTGAACTTGCTGGCGCTGGATGCTGATCCGGCCCGGCTGCAACGGGTCGGGCAGAACCTGAAGCGCCTGCATCTGGACGGCAGCGCTGTATCATTGCGTTGCGCCGATGCGGCTGATGTCGCGAGCTGGTGGGACGGTGAGCCTTTTGATGCCGTTTTAGCCGACGTGCCTTGCACGGCGTCGGGTGTAGTGCGTCGACATCCCGACATCAGGTGGCTGCGGCGCGCAGCGGATATCGCCAAAACCGCCGCTCTGCAGCGCAGCATCGCGGATGCCCTCTGGACGACAGTCAAGCCGGGCGGGCATATGCTTTATGCGACCTGCTCCATATTTCTCCAAGAGGGCGAGCAGCAGGCCGAGCAGTTTGTCCGGCGTCATCCTGATGCGATTCGCCTGGCGGCGCCCGGGCAGTGGCTGCCTTTGGAAAAGGACCAGGCAATGTCGCATGATGGTTTCTTTTACGCCCTGTTTGCCAAGGCGGCCTGAGTCGTCAAAAATACAGTATGAATCCGGTGTTTTTTATTCATCCTCGTGAGCGTCAATGTTGCGACTGCTGCTGGCTATAGTCCTGTGCTTCTTTCTGCCTGTGCAAGCCGAGATCGACTTGCCGGATCAGCGTGAGCGCGTGGTCAGCGTGAATCCCGTTGTGCGTGACGGCAGCCTGTATATTGATGCGGATGTCGAGTTCTCTGTCGAGGGCGAGTTGCGCAACGCTGCGCAGAAGGGCGTGCCCATCTACTTCACGGCCGACCTTGAAATCCTGTCCTCGCGCTGGTGGTGGTTCGACAAGAAAGTCGTGGACCAGCGGCAAACCTGGCGGATTGTGTATAACGCGCTCACACGACAATGGCGTGTCGGTACCGGTGAACTGTCGTTGCCGGAATCCTCGCTTGACGACGCGCTGTCCGTGGTCCGCAACATCCGCGGCTGGGACGTGGCCAGGATAGAAGATCTTGAGCATGACGAACTATACGAAGGCCGGTTGCGGGTGCGACTGGATACCTCGCTATTGGCCCGACCCTTTCAGGTTGATGCCTACAACAGCAGCGCCTGGTCCCTGGCGACTCCATGGAAAAACTTCAATTTTTCAATCTCCGTAGACAAGCGCCAGCCATAGTCCGCTGGAGCTTGCGTATCGCGCTGGTCATTGCGGCCGGGAGCGCGCTGGCTCTGCTGGCGTTGCTGGTCTGGTCGACCGGCAACGCATCGCGCTACGCACAGCAGTACGACTCACTGCTGATCCTGAATCTGATTTTTGCCGTTGCGCTCATTTCGTGGGTTGTGGTGCTGGCAATGCGCTTGATCAGGCAAATTCGGCGCCGGCAATTCGGCGCCCGCCTGACTGGCCGGTTTGCCTTGTATTTTGCGCTGATAGGTGTGCTGCCGGGCGTATTGATTTACGTGTTGTCAGTGCAGTTCATGTCTCGTTCGATTGAGTCGTGGTTCAACGTGCGGGTAGACAGTGCCCTGGAGTCCGGGCTGAATCTGGGTCGTGCCGCGCTGGATTCACAATTGGGTGATCTCAGCAGTCGTGCCCGGGAGATCTCGAAGAACATGAGCAATGCCAGCGATGCCGAGATGGCGGTCATGATCACTCGCCTGCGCGAGGCCAGTGGCGTATCCGAGGCATTGGTGTTCACGGGCAACGGGCGTTTGCTTGCCTTTTCATCGTCGGCTTACGGACAGCTGTTTCCCGATGTGCCACCCACCAGCGTGCTCAATCAGTTGCGGATTGCCGGTGGCTATTCGGCTGCCGAGGTGGACGAAGCTCCCGAAGGGGACAACGACCCGGATGACAACGTTAACCTGCATTTGCGTGTCGTGGTGCCTATTGCCACACATGAGCGGCTTTCTTCATCGCTGGGTGTTGCGGCCGACATGCGCTGGCTCCAGGTGATAGAGCCGGTGCCCGAGCAAATCGCCCGCAATGCGAACCAGGTTCAGCAAGGATTTCGGGATTATCAGGAACTCGCCCTGTCGCGTCTGGGTCTGCGTAAGCTATACGGCATCACGCTGACGCTGGCCCTGATCCTGGCTGTGTTTGCCGCAGTTGTGGTGGCGTTGGCCGTATCCCGGCGCCTCGTACGCCCCTTGCTGACGCTGGCGGCAGGTACGCAGGCCGTGGGTGTGGGTGATTATCGTCCGCTGCCTGAGCCGCCGGAGCGCGACGAGGTGGGGCAATTGACCCGCTCATTTAACGCGATGACACGACAACTGGAAGAAGCCCGCCAGATGGTCGAGAAAAATCGCCAGCAGCTCGAGCGTTCGAACGTCTACCTGGAGTCGGTGCTGAGCAATCTGTCTTCGGGGGTGCTGGTATTCGATGAAATGTTCCGCGTGACCATGTTCAACCAGGGCGCTCAGAGCATCTTGCGTGTGGACCTGCGCTCAGTCAAAGGGCGCCCGCTTGAAACGGCAGATGGCGCTTTTGCCTTGTCGCAGCTGATACGACAGGCATTTGCCGCACATGCGGCGGTGGGCTCCGAGCGCTTGTACTGGCAGCAACAGTTCGAGCTGGAACTCGAGGCGGCGATCGACAATGAAAAGAAACGACATGTTGTTACCCTGCTGGCCCGGGGTACCCATCTGAACGTCGATGGCCGCGGCAATGGCTATCTGGTGGTGTTCGATGACATAAGCGAGGTGATTTCAGCCAATCGCACAGTTGCCTGGGGTGAAGTTGCGCGGCGCCTGGCGCACGAGATCAAGAATCCGCTGACGCCCATACAGCTTTCCGCCGAGCGGCTGGCCATGAAGCTGGGAGGGCGTCTGAACGAAGAAGATGCTGCCATGCTGACGCGCTCGACCAATACCATCATCAGTCAGGTCGGATCGCTGAAGAAAATGGTGGACGATTTCCGCGAGTATGCGCGTACCCCGCCGGCTCAGATGCAGCCCATAGACATCAACGAACTGATAGGCGATGTCTTGACACTATATGGCTGGGATCCCGTAGAATGCGCGGTTCGGGGCGACGGCCTGAACGTGGGTCTGGAAGTAGAGTTCGATCCGCAGCTACCGCATATCGAAGGTGACGTCACGCAGTTGCGTCAGGTCATCCACAACTTGTTGGCGAATGCGCGGGATGCTGCATGCCAGAACCAGTCGCTGGCGGATGCCAGAATTTATGTCCAGACTAAACGCACTCAGTCTCGGGGCGATGATGGAGTCGAACATCTGGCGGTCAGGCTCACGGTGTCCGATAACGGGCCTGGCTTTGCGCCCCAGGTGTTAAGCAGGGTGTTTGAACCCTATGTCACAACCAAGGCCAGCGGAACAGGGCTAGGTCTTGCTATAGTGAATAAAATTATCGAGGAACACGGCGGTCGCATTGATATATCCAACCGTCGTGAAGGGGGAGCTCGCATTTCCATCCTCTTGATGCGCCTTGCCGATGCCCAGCTTACGCTGGACGAAGCTAAGCAAGGGAACGATAATGCGGAAAAAAGGTAGGTGACGCTTTATGGCCAGAATCCTGGTGGTTGATGACGAAATTGGCATTCGTGAACTCTTGTCTGAAATTCTTTACGACGAGGGGCACAGCGTAGAGCTTGCAGAGAATGCCGCTCAAGCAAGGGCCGCGCGATTGCGTGCACGGCCTGATTTGGTGCTGCTTGACATCTGGATGCCAGACACCGATGGAGTCAGTCTGCTCAAAGAGTGGGGTTCACAAGGTTTGCTCGATATGCCTGTCATCATGATGAGCGGGCATGCAACGGTCGATACGGCGGTCGAGGCCACGCGCATTGGGGCGGTCGACTTCCTCGAGAAGCCCATCACGCTACAGAAGCTGCTCAAGACCATCGCCGCAGGGCTTGCCCGGCCTGTCATCACCTCGGCCACGGCAACAACCGCGCGCCAGGCAGATCAGCGTCCCGACCAGGCGCAGCCGCTCACAACCACGCCTATGCCAGGCGCCCCCGAGCCTGTGGCAGATGCCAATAATTCATTGTTGGGCAACATTACGCTGGATCAGCCCTTGCGCGACGCTCGCGACGAGTTCGAGCGTATCTATTTCGAATACCACCTGGGCCGCGAGAGCCACAGCATGACGCGTGTATCCGAAAAAACCGGTCTGGAACGCACCCATTTGTATCGCAAGCTCAAACAGCTGGGCATAGATTCCTCACGTAAAAGAAATACCAGCAATTCCTGAACGTTACCGTTCAGGGGTCATCGACCTTGCGCGGCCTGACAGTGGGGCGTGTGTTGTTCGGGTCTTTCGAGCGCCCGATAGAACCTGCAGAAATCCTTGTTTCTCCGGTAATCGCCCGGTGGGCCGCCGAGCGCCATGCATGGCCATAAGCCACTTCCAGGCTAAGATGTATCGTGCCGTCGTCGCTGCGCTGCGACTCCAGGGCGTCCAGCAATCTTTGATACCATCCCCGACCGCTCAGTCCTGGCTTGCGATCCAGACTGGGGTTGCCTCCTAGTATGCGCATATCATCGAGCAGCTTTTGCGGACTGCGGTAGGTCAGTGTCAGCACTTCCTGATCCATGACCGGATCGGCAAAGCCGCGTTCGATCAGCAGGTCGCCAAAATCGTGCATGTCGACGAATTCAGGGGTAACCGTATTCAGGCCTGCCTGGCTGATGGCATTGCGCAGTTCGGCCATCGAGCCTGGCCCCAGGCAGGAGAACATGACCAGGGCGCCGGGCTTGAGAATACGACGCCATTCGCTCAGCACGTCGTGTGGTTCGGCATGCCAGTGCAGTGCCATATTGGACCAGACCAGATCCTGGGACTCGGGCTCGAGTCCGGAGCCGGCCATATCGGCCTGGACAAAGCGCAAGGGCGGTGTGGGCTTGTTGCGCAGTTTTTGCCAGAACCCCGGCTTGGCAACATAGCGTTCGCGCGCGACTTCGAGCAGTTCGGCGCAGCTGTCCAGGCCGGTGTAGTCGAGGCTGGGGTAGCGTGCACGCAAGGGTTCCAGCGCGTGCCCTGCACCGCAGCCCGCGTCAACCACGGTTTTTGGGGAAATGCGTATATAGCTCAATCGTTGCAGCATGCGTTGCGCGATCTCGCCATAAAGGAACTGGGCGCTATCGAGCGGGCTGCGGCGTGCAAATTGCCGACTGACATTAGCCGGGTTGATGCGCAATGATGGAGGCTGTGACATTAAGGTGCAGGTACGTCTGGTTTCGGTAACCGAAAAATGCTTAGATACAGGCAGTTTTCTGCCTTTCAGTAGCCCCTATTATGGCCTATCTGCATGTCATGCGCGAATTTGCTGCCCGTTTGCTGGCGCGCGTGCCCACTGTCTGCGGCCTGTGTCAGGACACAGCGTGTGGCGGAAGACTGTGTGCCTATTGCTATCACGAAGTGACGCGCAGCATGACCAGTGGCAGACCACGTTGCGGGGTGTGCCAGCTGGAACTCGATCTTCATGGCTGCTGTCCCGATTGCACCGGGCGTACTCCGGCCTTTGACCGGGTAATTGCCGCCTTCGATTACGCGGCGCCAGGCGATTTGCTGATCCATCGCCTGAAAATGCAGCGGCAATTCACCACCGCAGGCATGCTGGCCGGTCTGCTGGCTGATGCACTCAGGTCGTCGTGCCCTGTGGTGCCGGATCGAATGGTACTGGTGCCTGTGCCGGCCAGCCGTGCGGCCTTGCGGCGACGTGGCTTCAATCCTGCTGCCGAGGTCTGCCATCGCCTGGCAAGACAGCTGCAAAGACCTTGCCGGCCCGGCCTGGTGCTCAGGATGCGCGAAGGCGTCAAGCAGGCGCAGCTCGGGCGTACAGCCCGTATGGATAGTATCCGTTCGTTGTATGCCTGCCCGGAACGCATCGACGGCGCCCACATTGCAGTGGTCGATGATGTGCTGACTACCGGCAGCACTTTGCATGGCATCGCTCAGGCATGCAAGGCAGCAGGCGCTGCAACGGTATGGGGTCTTGTGCTTGCCCGTACTCCCTATCATGCCGCAGGCCACAGCGTGCTGAACGCGGCAGACCCGGCTGACCAGGACCATACCCTGTAAAATCACTGGCTCTACTTCGGCGCGTTGTCCGAAGCGCCACTTTTAATGTTCTCATGGTACACATCGTCCTGGTCTCGCCCGAAATTCCGCCCAATACCGGTAACGTCATTCGTCTGGCTGCCAATACGGGTGCACGCCTGCATCTGGTACGGCCTCTGGGTTTCGAGCTGGACGACAAGCGCCTGAAACGAGCGGGGCTCGATTACCACGAGTGGGCGGACATCCAGGTTCATGACGATCTGAATGTGGCATTTGATGCCATTGGCGGCGACCCGGCCCGGCGCTTCGCACTGACGACCAAAGGCAGTCGCCTGATCGGAGCGTTTTCTTTTACTCCCGACGATGTATTTGTTTTCGGGCGGGAAACCGCAGGGCTGTCACCAGAGCAGCTGGCCTGCTTTCCTGAAACGCAGCGTTTGCGTTTGCCCATGCTGCCGCAACAGCGCAGCCTGAATCTGTCGAATGCTGTGGCGGTTACCGTTTTTGAGGCCTGGCGCCAGGCGGACTACGCAGGCGGCGTGTAGCGGCGGTCAGTAAATTCGGGGCTCGCCTTCGGGGCGTGTCTTGAATCGCCTGTGTACCCAATAATACTGGGGCGGATCAACACGTATCCACTGTTCAATCAGTTTGTTCAGGCGCGCTGTTGCGTCTTCGGCCGACTGCTCGCCCGGAAAATCCGCCAATGGCGGCAGAACCTCTATGGCATACCGACCTGTCGCGGTGTCCAGCCGGCTCACGATGGGGACCACTGCGGCATCCCAGGCTTTTGCGATCTGTGCGGTGGCCAGCAATGTGGCCGCCGGTACGCCGAAGAAGGGCACGAATACCGAGCCTGTTTCGCGGAAATCCATATCAGGCAGGTAGTACACCGGTATGCCGTTGCGCAAGTGCCGTATCAGTCCTCGCACGCCGGCGTGACGGCTGACCAGGTGCACGGTATTGAAGCGACCCCTTCCTTCGCGCACCAGCGTATCGACATCCGAGTCGCTCTGCGGTGTGTACATGGTTGCCGATTCGCTAAGGAAGAGGGTGAGTCGTGTTGCCGCGGCGTCCAGCCCGATAAAGTGAGGTGCGAGCAAGATGATCTTTCTGCGTGCCTTGAGCAGCGCATCCAGGTGTTCCAGCCCTGTGATCGGCGTGGCATCGAGAATAGCGTCTTTGGGACCGAACCAGCACAGGCCGCGGTCGACCACCGACAGGGCCAGCAAATGGAAATGCTGGCGCAGCCATGCCTCGCGTTCTTGTTCGGAGTGTTTCGGGAAGCACAAGGCAAGATTGGTACGTACGATGTGCACCCTTGAGCGCAGCAGCTTGCGTGTCAGCCATCCCAGCACGTGGGCCCATCGACGGCGCGTGGCGGGCGAGCAGCGGCCAAAATATGAAAATACCGAGCGAAGTAAAGGCAGCTTGTTCAAGGTCATTGACTAAGGATCGAGAGGACGCGGTGGTGCGTCTTTCGGGATTTTGTAGCGGTTGTAGCTCCATAGATACTGTTTCGGGAAACGCCGTATCAGTTGTTCCATGGCGCCGTTAATGGCGGTGGCCAGGTCATTTGGATCTTCTGGCAACGGTTCGGGCAGGCGCACATAATGTATGCGCCAGCCCTTGCCGGCGGGCAGGCGCTCTCCGGCCGTCAGTATCACTGCCACGCCGGTCTGGCGCGCCAGTCGGCCCGCCAGTGTCATGGTCAGCGCCTGCTTGCCGAAAAACGGTGCCCAGACCCCTTCGCCGCTGCCTGGTACCTGGTCCGGCAGCATGCCGACAGCCTCGTTGCGCTTGAGTGCGCGTACGAACTCGCGCACGCCCTGCATGGTAGCGGGTACGGCCTTCAGGCCGGACATGTTGCGCGCCTGTTCCATCACGGGCTCAAGAAAGGCCTGGCGTGGTGGCCGGTACATGACTGTAATCGGCCCGTGTTGCAGCAGGTAGCGCGCGGTGATCTCGAAACAGCCCAGATGAGGCGTCAAATATAAAATACCCCGGCCTTCTGCCAGGGCGGCACGCACGACGTCGTCGTCATCGCTGTGAGTTTTTTCCAGGCACTGTCGGATGCGCAGCCAGACCTTTGGGGTTTCCATGATCATGGCACCGGTTTCGGCTGCAGCCTTGCGGGCGAATCGTGCATCGGGGTAACCTGCCTGCCGTGCATTGGCCTGCAGCCTTCTGCGGTAGCTGCCGGGAAGCAGGTAGACGATGACTCCCGCCAGGCGGCCCAAACCATGCAAAGCAGGCAGGGGAAGCCAGGCCAGAAAACGAAACAGAGCCAGAAGCATAGCTGGAGCAATAACCCTTGTGTAAAAAGTGGAAACGTGAGTACGAATCTATTTTCGCTTAAAATAGGGTTTATCGCTGAGTTAACCGACAACTTGCGGGGCGATAGCACGATGCCTTGGGCATTGCGCAAAAAATCCGCTAAAGCGTCGCGCCCAGATACCAAAGCATAGCAACGGTCCAAGGTGCAACGCGTTTCGTTCAATCTCTTGCCGGGGCACCGGCGCTACCAAGGACGCATCGCTGTGGCAAATAACGATTTCCTTTTTACTTCCGAATCCGTTTCCGAAGGTCATCCCGACAAAGTCGCCGACCAAATTTCCGACTCCATCCTCGACGCCATCCTTACTCAGGATCCCAATGCCCGCGTTGCAGCTGAAACGCTGTGCAATACAGGCCTGGTTGTGCTGGCCGGTGAAATCACCACCACTGCCAATGTCGATTATATTCAGGTGGCACGCGACACCATCAAGCGCATAGGCTACGACAATACCGACTACGGTATCGACTACAAAGGTTGTGCCGTGCTGGTCGCCTACGACAAGCAGTCTCCCGATATCGCACAGGGTGTTGACCGCAGCGCCGAGGAAATACTGAACCAGGGCGCCGGCGACCAGGGCTTGATGTTTGGTTACGCTTGCGACGAAACGCCCGACCTCATGCCCGCACCCATCTGGTATGCGCATCGTCTGGTGCAGCGCCAAAGCGAATTGCGCAAAGATGGCCGCCTGCCCTGGCTGCGCCCCGATGCCAAATCGCAAGTTACTTTCCGCTATATCAACGGCAAGCCCGCCGAGGTCGACACCGTGGTGCTGTCCACTCAGCATGCACCCGAGATCTCGCAAGGCGACATCAGGGAAGCCGTCATTGAAAACATCATCAAGCCCAGCTTTCCCGATGGACTGCTGACGCCCAAAACCAAGTTCATGATCAACCCCACCGGCGTGTTCGTCATTGGGGGGCCGCAGGGCGATTGCGGGCTGACTGGCCGCAAGATCATTGTTGATACCTACGGTGGCGCATGCCCGCACGGTGGTGGCGCATTCTCGGGCAAGGATCCTTCCAAGGTCGACCGTTCGGCAGCCTATGCGGCGCGCTATGTGGCCAAGAATATCGTGGCAGCCGGTCTTGCGCGCCAGTGCCAGGTTCAGGTCAGCTATGCCATCGGCGTGGCAGAGCCCATAAACATCACCGTCTATACCGAAGGTACAGGCGTGATCCCCGACGAGCAGATTGCCCGGCTGGTACGGGAAAACTTTGATTTACGCCCGAAAGGCATTATCAATATGCTCGACCTGTTGCGTCCGATTTACGCCAAATCGGCGGCCTACGGACACTTCGGCCGTGCCGAGCCCGAGTTCAGTTGGGAAGCGCTGGACAAGGTACAAGCCCTGAAGCAAGCGGCATAAGCCAGAACCTCTATGGACACTTCCGAAATCCGGCGTGATGACGCCAGCAGCCTGAGCCCCACCGACTCGCCTTGCGTGGCGGTGTGCTCGACGCTGTATGACGACATCTGCCGTGGTTGCGGGCGTACGGCGATGGAAGTTGCCAACTGGGTCTTTCTTGACGACACCGAAAAGCGCGAGGTCTGGCAGCGCATTACTGAACAAGGCTATCCCCGACGCAAGGGGTAGGCGTTCGTTTTTCCTGCGCGCTGCGCATTCCTCAAATTAAGTACGCTACAATCAGGGCTTCCTGAGGAGCGCTGCAACGGCGTTGGGGCCGGCCTTGCCGAAGCCACCACCCGCTAGGCTCAGGTTGCCCTTTTCGTTACAACTGCGCTCATCGTTCCCCTTGCCAGGCGAAGATGAGCTCATGCTGTATTCGGCGCTTAGTCTGGCACAGGTTTATTGGATGATCACCCATGAATACTGTCGCAGACACCACTTTTACCGATTACAAAATTGCCGATATCGCCTTGGCAGAGTGGGGGCGTCGCGAACTTGCGATCGCTGAAACCGAGATGCCGGGCCTGATGGCCACGCGAGAAGAATTTGCTGCCGCACAGCCGCTGAAGGGGGCACGCATTGCCGGCAGCCTGCACATGACCATACAGACCGGGGTCCTGATCGAGACCCTGAAGGCACTGGGTGCGGAAGTACGCTGGGCTTCGTGCAATATTTTTTCCACTCAGGATCACGCTGCCGCTGCCATTGCCGCAGGTGGTACGCCTGTATTTGCCATTAAGGGCGAAACGCTGGAAGACTACTGGCAGTACACCCATCAGATTTTTGACTGGCCCAACGGTCAGTACGCCAACATGATTCTGGATGATGGCGGCGACGCCACCACGCTCTTGCATCTGGGTGCCAAGGCAGAGCAAGACATCTCTGTGCTTGATAAGCCAGGCAGCGAGGAAGAACGCATCCTGTTCGCGTCGATCAAGGCCAAGCTGGCCCAGGATCCGTCCTGGTATTCCACACGCCTGGCACAAGTGCGTGGCGTAACCGAAGAAACCACCACCGGTGTGCATCGCCTGTATCAAATGTCCCGCAAGGGCGAGCTGGCGTTTCCCGCCATCAACGTCAACGACTCGGTCACCAAGTCCAAGTTCGACAACCTGTATGGTTGCCGGGAGTCGCTGGTCGACGGCATCAAGCGTGCCACCGATGTCATGGTGGCAGGCAAGATTGCGGTTGTGTGCGGTTTTGGCGATGTAGGCAAGGGCTGCGCCCAGGCTTTGGCAGCGCTGCGTGCCCAGGTGTGGGTGACTGAAGTTGATCCTATCTGCGCGCTGCAGGCGTCTATGGAAGGCTATAAGGTCGTTACCCTGGACGAGGCTGCCGACAAGGCCGACATCTTCGTGACGGCTACCGGCAACTATCATGTGATCACTCGCGACCACATGAACAGCATGAAGGATCAGGCCATAGTCTGCAATATCGGCCACTTCGACAACGAAATCGACGTTGCCTCGGTCGAAGACCTTGAGTGGGAAGAAATCAAGCCTCAGGTCGATCACATCATTTTCCCTGATGGCAAGCGCATCATCCTGCTGGCCAAGGGTCGTCTGGTCAACCTGGGTTGCGCCACTGGCCATCCTTCGTTTGTGATGTCGGCATCCTTTACTAACCAGACCATCGCGCAGATCGAGCTGTACACGCGTGGTGAAGCCTACGAAAAAGGCAAGGTCTATGTATTGCCCAAGCACCTTGACGAAAAGGTTGCGCGCCTGCATCTGAAAAAACTGGGCGTGAAACTGACCGAGCTGCGTCAAGAGCAAGCCGACTATATCAATGTGCCGGTGGCCGGACCTTACAAGCCCGACCACTATCGTTACTAAGCATTTATCGTAGTCCACCGTGGCCTGCCCGGGTCACGGCAACAATGAGCAGTGCTCATTACCGGAGCGTAAATCATGGAACTCTTACTTGTCTGGATCCTGAACGCAGTCGCCTTGCTGATCGTGGCCTATATCCTGCCCGGCATCACAGTGGCTTCCTTTGGCTCGGCTCTGATCGCCGCATTGGTGCTGGGTCTGTTGAATACCCTGGTCAAGCCAGTGCTCATATTGCTGACCTTGCCTATTACCATCATCACGCTGGGCCTGTTCCTGCTGGTGCTTAATGCGCTGGTGTTCTGGTTTGCCGGCTCGGTGCTCAAAGGCTTTCAGGTCAATGGTTTCTGGTGGGCAGTCTTGGGCGCACTGGTTTACAGCATTGTCTCGGGTCTTCTGTCCAGGTTATTGACTTCATGAGCAACAAGCAAGCAATCAGTCTCGAGTTTTTTCCACCCCGCGATATTGCAGCACAGGAAAAACTGGTGCGCTCGGCCAAGCAACTGCTGGCCTTGCGCCCGGCGTATGTCAGCGTAACTTTTGGTGCCGGCGGGTCTACCCGTGCCGGAACCGCCGATACGGTGAAACTGATGCAGAAGCTGGGTTGCGATGCAGCACCCCATTTGTCGTGCATAGGCGCCAGCCGGTCCGAGCTGGCCGATATCCTGGATGTATATCGCGAGCAGGGTATCAAGCGGATTGTGGCGTTGCGTGGCGATCTGCCATCCGGCATGGGCGGCGATGGCGGCGAACTGCACTATGCCAGCGAGCTGGTCTCATTCATTCGTGAGCATAGCGGTGACTGGTTTCATATTGAAGTGGCCGCTTATCCCGAGATGCATCCGCAAGCCATCAGCGCCCAGGCTGATCTGGATCATTTTTTGGGCAAGGTGCAGGCAGGAGCAAATAGTGCAATTACGCAGTATTTTTTCAATGCCGATGCCTATTATGATTTTGTAGACCGGGTCCAGGCCAGGGGTGTGGATATACCTGTGGTGCCAGGCATCATGCCGATCACCAACTATACGCAGCTGGCACGGTTCTCGAATATGTGCGGGGCAGAGATCCCGCGCTGGATCAGGCTGCGTCTGGCAGACTATGGCGACGACAAGGCGTCGATCAAGGCGTTCGGCATCGATGTGATTTCACGTATGTCGCAAGACTTGCTGGATAACGGGGCGCCTGGCCTGCATTTTTATACGCTGAATAATGCGGAAGTGACTTTGGCGATCTGGAAGCGGCTGAGTCTGGAAGGGTGATGGTGCGCTGGTATTAATGCCATTGCTACAGTAACAGGCATTGTCACTGTTACTGCTATGACTGGCCAAGGTGGTGTATTGAACACCGCTGCGGCTTCACGCGCTGCGGCCCCTGGCTATGCCAGGGGCTTTCCGTTTCCGGCCACACAATCCAGGCGCGTGCGGAACTCGCAACGTGGGCAGCCCACTGGGCTGCCCACACCCTTGTTGCTCGAACAGCCGCACACTTGCATCCTGGATTATGCAGCCGGAAACGGCGCGCGCGAGGCGCCTGCGCGATGCCCAATACACCACCTTGGCCATATAGTAGTTGGCGTGACGGTGTCTGGAGTGCCGCATTCTATTAGGAGTCGATCACGTCAACACAGGCGCTGGTACTGCCCACCCCTTGTCGGTCAGAATCGAGTCCAGTCGGAAATCGTGCTCGGCGGGCGTATGTGCTATGCCGGCAACCGCCAGGTCGCCGGTGGCCCAGGCAATGCCTATGGCCGTGAAGCGGTGTCCCTGGGCCTTCAGGTCGGCCAGCGTGCGATCGTAATAGCCCTGGCCATAGCCCACCCTGTCACCCTGGCGCGTATAGCCCAGCGTGGGTACCAGAATGATATCGGGTGGCGGGGCGGCCGGTCCGACCGGTTCCTGTATGCCGTAGGCGCCTTCCTGCATGGCTGCCCCTGGTGTCCAGAATCTGAATTGCAACGGAGCGTTTGGAGTAGTGACGGCAGGCAGGGATACTTGGTATCCTTCTTCTTCCACCCACTGCTCCAGCAACGGTTGCAGTGGCGGCTCATCACCAATCGGCCAGAACGCTGCAATATGTTGCGGCACGGGTTTTCCGGCCTCACGCAAGGCAGTGCGCGTGGTAGCCAGCCACGTGAACAAGCGGCCACGAATCAGCAGCGCGCCTCGGTTGCGGTCAACAGGGTTCTGCGCAGCCCTCAAGGCCTTTAACTGCGTGCGTAGCGATGCTGCATTGTTCGGTGTGCTGTTATTCATTGCGACGTTATATGGGATCAAGTCAGGATGTTATTTAAACGACAACGGTATCAGAAAAGCCCGCAGCTGTCTGGAAGCGCTCGCTTGAGCCTGGCCCTTGCACTGGCGCTGGGTCTGGCAGGCTGTGCCGGGGCCGAGCGCAGCAGTGCCCCGGCCGATAACATCAACAAGGCCGGGGCGCGAGCTTCTGCTGCAGAAAGCAGGCAGGCAGCCACTGCCGCAGGTCTGGACATGAGCGCAGCGACGCTGCTTGCAAGCTTGTCGACCGATCGCAGTGTGTCAGATGTTGCCAGGCTGATCACACCGCCCAACGCGCGTGAAGCGGTCATCAGTGCGCGCGATGCCATGCAGAATAAGCAGTGGGCCGAGCTTGAAGCGCTGATTCCGTTGGCCAAGACTGACCCGGTGCTTGGTACTTACGCCGAATACTGGTCTTTGCGCCGCAAGTTGCAGGATCCTACCCTGCCTGTGCCGGATGATGAAATGAGGCGTTTCATGCAGGCGCATCCGGAAGGCTACTTAAGCGATCGCCTTCGGGGCGACTGGATTATCGCAGCGGCGCGTGCCGGCAACTATCGTCTGGCAGCCCAGCTGGGGCCTGTCGTAAACAGTAATTCGCTCGAGCGATGCTCAAGGTTGTTGTCTCTGCACATGCTGGGCGAGAAGGTCAAGGCCGAGCAGGTCATGGATACTTTTCAGCCCAATTCCATGTGCTGGAGCATGCTGGATCAGCTTGCCAGCAGCCAGGTCGTAAGCTGGAAAGACCTGCAACAGGAGCTGCGCGCTACGCTGGAAACCAGCAAAAAGGGTAATGCGCAACGGTTGGCCGCCATTATGTTCGATGGGTCTGAAATGAGGCAGTACGCTGCGCTTATGAACAACCCCAAGAAATGGCTGTCCGGTCGCAAGGCTCCGCGAACTCGTGCTGAAACAGAATTGACGGCCATTGCCCTGACGCGGCTGGCATACGGCGACCAAAGGGAATCCAATGCCGCATACGTTCAAAGCCAGTGGGCCAAGGTATTGCCCAAAAAGGATATGGAATGGGTCTGGAGCCAGTTCGGCCTGGTTGCAGCACTTAATGTCGAGCTGAATGCCGTTGACTGGTACCGTAAGTCAGGCAATATTCCCCTTACTGACTACAACCATGCATGGCAGGTGCGGTCCGAATTGCGCCAGCCGCGCATAGACTGGAATCGCGTCGATAAAGCCATACAGCGCATGAGCAAGCGGCAGGCTTCAGAACCTGTATGGGTGTACTGGCAGGGGCGTGCCCTGGCGGCGCTGGGCAATAAACAGGCTGCCACCGAGCACTATCGATCGATTGCCAGCGAGCTCGATTTTTACGGTCAATTAGCCAGCGAAGAGCTGGGCCTCACGCCGTCAATACCGCCGGCACCTGTCCCCCTTACGGTAGCGGAACTCAAAGAGGCCCTCGAGAATCCCGGCCTGCAGCGTGCCATCGCCCTGTTCGACCTTGGCTGGCGTCCTGAGGCCGTGCCCGAATGGAACTACACCTTGCGTGGCATGACTGATCGCCAGCTGCTGGCGGCTGCCGAGCTGGCACGTCACGAGCATATCTATGACCGCGTGGTGAATACTTCGCTGCAAACAGAAAGCGAAATCGACTTTTCTCAGCGGTTTGTCGCGCCCTTCGAAGGGCGCGTTACTGAAAAAGCACGGGAAATAAATCTTGATCCGGCCTGGGTCTATGGTTTGATCCGGCAGGAATCACGCTTCATCACCGATGCGCGCTCACGTGTGGGCGCTTCGGGTCTCATGCAGCTCATGCCGGCTACGGCCCGTTGGGTCGCCAAGAAAATCGGCATGACCGATTTCAAGCAGTCTTCAGTCAATGATTTCGACACCAATACCATTCTGGGCACCAATTATCTGAACATGGTGCTTAATGATCTGAACGGATCCGAAGTCTTGGCAACGGCAGGTTATAACGCGGGACCGCGTCGTCCGGTGCTGTGGCGCTCCAAATTCCAGGCGCCTGTGGAAGGTGCTATTTTCGCCGAAACCATCCCGTTCACTGAAACCCGCCTTTATGTGAAGAACGTCATGTCCAATACAACGTATTACGCCATGATGTTTACCGGCAAGCCGCAATCGCTCAAGCAGCGACTGGGTACGGTTTCACCGTCGCCCAATAAGCGTGTTGCCCTGCCATGAGCGTGAGTGGCGGCACATGTCGCGCGCCTGACCTGGCCGCCCAGGATCACGATCCGGCCATAGAAGGGCTTGATGTCTATATCGTAGGTGGCGCCGTGCGCGATGCCCTGCTTGACCTGCCGGCGGGCGACCGGGACTGGGTGGTGGTGGGCGCTGCACCGGAACAGATGTCCGCCAGGGGCTTTATTCCTGTGGGCGGAGACTTTCCGGTATTCCTGCACCCGAAAACCAAAGAAGAATATGCGCTGGCTCGCACCGAGCGCAAGTCGGGGCGTGGCTATAAGGGTTTTACTTTTTATACCGGTATCGATGTTACGCTGGAAGAGGACCTGCAGCGGCGCGACCTGACAGTCAACGCCATTGCGCAAGCACCGGATGGCCGTCTGGTCGATCCGTTGGGCGGGCAAGACGACCTGCAGCATCGCATCTTGCGGCACGTGGGCCAGGCGTTTGTCGAAGATCCTGTCCGGCTGTTGCGACTGGCCCGGTTTGCCGCGCGTTTCCATGAGTTTTCAATTGCACCTGAAACGCTGACGCTGGCCAGGCAGCTGGTTTCCGATGGCGAGGTCGATGCATTGGTGCCCGAACGCGTCTGGCGCGAGGTGGCAAAAGGACTGATGGTGCCGCAGGCCAGCCGGATGTTTCAGGTGTTGGACGATACCGGAGCGCTGGCCAGGGTGCTGCCAGGCCTGCGTTTCAATGAAGCGATTGCATCGGCGGAATTGGTCTGCGCCGCCAAGTCGGGTTTGAGTCTGGCGGCCCGGTTTGCACTGGTGTGCAGGTTGTCGGATGATCCACAAGGCGTTGCACGTCATGTGAAGGCTCCCGGCGAATGCCAGGATTACGCACGCCTGCTTCCCGTCATATTGGATGGCATCAGTGCGGCAGAACCGGCCGCATGGCTGGCGCTTATCGAACGATGCGATGCCTTGCGCAAGCCTGACCGGTTTCTGGCGTTGGTCGGTGCGGCCGGGTGTGTGAAAGAGATCGACGCAGGGGCCTGGGAAAGGCGCGTCCAGGCCGTGCGTGCAATTGATGCCGGCGCCATAGCCCGGGCTGAGCAAGGACGCCCGGAACGCATCAAGGCCGCGCTTTACGAAGCGCGCCTGGCCGCGTTGAGCGGCGTCAAATGACAGGGCTGAAAAAAGGGGGCGAGGCGTCAGATGAGCCCCGCCCGGTCTGCAAGCTGACAGCTTAGTTCAGTTTGACGCCGGCTGCCCTGATTACGTCACCCAGACGCTTGATTTCATTTTGGATGTAGGCCGCGTAGTCTTGTGAGCTCGACCCCAGAGGCTGCGCGCCTTGTTTGGCCAATTGCTCAAGTATGCTCGGCGTTTTCAGTGCGGTCAGAATTTCCGTATTGAGCCGTTCTATGATGGCCGGGGGTGTTCCTGCCGGCACGACTATGCCTTGCCAGGCACCCATGTCGAACTCCGGAATCACGCTTTCTGCCACGGTGGGTACATCGGGAAGCTCCGGGCTGCGTTGTTTGCTGGTGATGGCCAGTGCCTTAAGGCGGTTTGCACGTATGTACGGCAGAGAGTCGTTCATCGTATTGGTCATGAAAGCGGTCTGGCCACCGACCAGATCCGTCATGGCCGGCGCGCTGCCCCGGTAAGGAATATGCACCGCATCAATACCGGTCGACTGATTGAACAGGAAGGCGGTCAGGTGGGTGATGTTCCCTGCGCCAGCACTGCCATAGGAAAGCTTGCCGGGGTTTTTCTTGGCGTACTCGATGAATTCCTGAACAGTGTTGGCTGGAACGGACGGGTGTGCCAGCAATACCATCGGTATCACGGCAGTCGATGTGACGGCGTCAAAATCCTTCACGGGATCGAATGCAAGTTCCTTGAACAGGTTGGGGCTGAGCGAGATCGACGATGTGTTGTAAAGAATGGTGTAGCCGTCTGCTTTGGCGTTGGCCGCCGCTGTCATTCCTATGGTGCCGTTTGCACCGCCACGATTATCGACCACCACGGGTTGCCCGACCTGTTCCGACAATTGCTTGGCAATCACGCGGGCGATCAGGTCAGTGGGGCCTCCGGGCGGGAAAGGAACGATCATGGTGATGGGGCGTTCCGGCCATGTATCTGTCTGTGCCTGGGCTTGCGTGTTGAATGCGAGCGCCAATGGCAACGTTGCCAGAGCGGCGCATAGCTTGCGTCGAATGTTGTGCATGAGATCTCCTTGGGTGTGTTATTTGACGATTTATTCTGGTTTGCCCGCCAGCATGCGGGTGGCGGTATAAGTAATGACGTCTTCGTTGCGCTGATTTTTAACGTCGATGCGCGACTCCACAATGGCGCGATTTCCCGTGGATGTCGGGCGAACAAGCGTTACCTCTACCTCGGCCCGGACGGTGTCTCCAACCATGACGGGCGCGAGCATTTTCTTGTGGACTTCCAGCAAGGCCAGGCCGGTGCCCTGGATCATGCCTTGCATGAGCAGTCCTTCGATGAGTCCGTAGGTGAGCGCGCCCGGCACCGGCCGGCCCTTGATGGCGCCTTCATAGGTCGTATCGATAAAAATGGTCTCGAGCATGCCGGTGGTGCTGATGAAGTTGACCAGATCGGTTTCGGTAATGGTGCGTCTGAAGGTCTGGAAACGTTGTCCCGCCTTCAGTTCCTGCCAGTAGTAACCCCGGCCAAGTGTAGGGAGTGTGTGGCTCATTGCTCCTCCTTTATTGATATTGCGTGTGCCGCCTGCGTTGCCTGGGCGCGTCCTGCCGCGCCAGTCTGCAGCATCTGGTCGATTCGGGCCTGCGACAGCCCTGATTGCAGAAGTATTTCTTGAGTATGCTCGCCCAGCCTGGGAGGCATGGTGGGCGGCACACGAGACTTTTCCATAACGACGGGGTTGCGCGTAAAGCGATAGGTATTGTCATGATCGTCCTGCATCTCGACAAAGAAATTCACGCTGCGCAGATGCTCGTCCTGGTCCAGGTCTTCCAGCGAATTGACGCGGGTTGCCGGGATCTCGTTTTGGGCGCAGAAGTCCAGCCATTCCTGGGTGGAACGCTGCAGCATGGTGGTGCCGGCGATTTCGTAAAGCTGGTCAATGTGGCGGGTGCGTGCTGAAATGCTCGTAAATCGAGGATCAGCGGCCAGCGCCGCCTGGCCATTGCCTTCAAAAAAACGCTTCCAGTGAGTATCGGTGTACGGCATGATGCAGATATAGCCGTCTGCGGTCTGATACGGTTTGCGCCACGGCGTCAGTATGCGCGGGTAGCCCGCTGCTTCCCCTGTAGCAGGCAGGTGCTTGCCGTAAAGGTGTTCGACCAGCATGTAAGAAGTCATGGACTCAAACATGGGTATCTCTACGAATTGGCCCTGTCCGCTGCGTTCGCGCTGAAACAGCGCCGCCAGGATGGCATGCGCAGCGATGAGTCCACATGTTTTGTCGGCTGCGATGGTGGGCAGGTAGCGGGGCGTTCCGGTCTGGCGCCTCACGATGTCGGCCACACCGCTCAACCCCTGGATCGTATCGTCGTAGGCCGGATGTCCTTCGTAGGCGCCGCCATTGCCGAAGCCGTGCAGGCCTGCGTAGATCAGCCGGGGATTGCGGGCGCACAGGGTCTCGGGATCCAGTCCCAGCCGGGCCATTTTTTGTGGGCGTATGCTGTGCATGAAGACGTCAGCCTGATCAACCAGCGTCAGCAAGGCATTCCGGGCTGACTCCTGTTTCAGGTCAAGGACGACGCTACGCTTGTTCCGGTTGATGCCCAGGAAAATTGCTGAAAGGCCGGTTTCGATTGCCGGACCGGTGTTGCGGGTGGAGTCACCGGCCGGCGACTCGATCTTGACGACGTCGGCGCCGTAATCAGCCAGTATTTGCGAAGCATACGGACCAAAAACGACAGAGGTCAGGTCAAGGACGCGGATGCCGCCCAGGGCTGTGTTGGTGTAAGACAATAGACTCATGATCGCTAGAGCGTAACGAAGCCAGCTATAATGGTCTAATATTGTTTAAGTATTGATTGATATTTAATTATTATGGCTGTCAGCCTGCGTCAGTTTCAGCAATTAATTGCAATTGCCGAGTTCGGCACCTTTCGACGTGCGGCCGAAGCGCTTTTTATCGCACAGCCTGCGCTGTCGGTATCCATTCAGAAGCTCGAACAAGAGGTTGGCGTTCAGCTGCTTGATCGCGGCGCACGCGGCGTTACCCTGACGCCGGCTGGCGAAGCAATGCTTGAAGACGCCCGGGCCGCCTTGTTCTATGCTGACCAGTCGTGCCGTACGGCACGTTTGGTTGCCCTCGGAGAGTGGGGTAGTCTGCGACTGGGTTTTGTTGGTTCTGCCACCTATGCCTTGCTGCCGCTGTCGCTTAATGCGTTCCGCAGTCGCTATCCCAATGTCAAGCTTGAATTAAGGGAAGACAGCTCGCTTGGCCTGATGTCCATGATACGCAGTCATCAGCTCGACGCAGGCCTGGTGCGGGGGCCCATAGCAGACGATCCCGCGCTGGAGTCATGGGTGATCCAGCGCGACGATCTGGTCCTGGCGGTTCCCTCCCGGCATCGATTTGCTTCGCAGCGGGCGATCAGCCTGGAGCAATGCCGTAGCGAAGACTTTGTCATTTATGCATCCACGATCGTTCCGGGGCTGCATAGCGTTGCCTTGACGCTATGTCTCGCAGCGGGATTCACGCCTCGTATCAAGCAAGAGGCAATACAGGTGCAGACGCTTGTCAGCCTCGTCGCCAGCGGCCTGGGCGTAGCATTGGTGCCGGGCGTGACACGCTCATATGCATCGGATCATGTTCGTTTCATCGAACTGTCAGATCCTGCGGCGCGTAACTGCCTGTCTTTATTGCTGTTGGCACGACGCGATACACGATCGCCGCTGGTGGCGTACTTGCGTGACAGCATGCTTACAGTCGGTCGCGACGATCACCGCGAATAAAGCCCAGCAGTGGCTGATCCATGCCGCGACCTATGGCCAGCACCTTGAAGAGCTCGCCCATTTCTGCTTCCGACAACAGCTTTTGCACTGCCGACAAGGTTTGAGTCTGTGTAGCCGGCGAGGTGCCGATCGGGGCTGGGTGGGCCAGCAATTCAGGCAAACCGGCATTCATCAGAAAGCGCGCCTGTGATGTATAGCCCAGAACGTCCAATCCACCTTCGAGCGCTGCGTCGGCCATGGCGGTAAAGTCAACATGAGCGGTAATGTCCTGCAGGCCGGCATACAGCAGCGGCTGTGCATGTGCGTGATGGCGGTAGTGGCACATGAGTGTGCCTTCAGCCCTTTGCGGATGATAGTACTCGTGCTGGGGAAAGCCATAGTCAATCAGCAGGGCGGCGCCTTGCTTGAGCCATGTACTCATTTCCCTGACCCAGGCTTCGGCTCGCAGATTGATTTCAGATTGGTAGCCTGGCAGGGGCGGCATGCGCCTGGCCAGGATTTCTTGCAATTGGCTTGTGGCCGTGCGCTGTGCGAGTTCGAAAGGGCTGCTGGTATCGTCAGCCGTTGCGGGTGCCATGCGTACGCCAAGCTCCTGCAGCTGCCCTTGCTGATCCCAGCTGAACAGTGTTACAGGCATGGCGTCAAGCACTTCATTGGCCAGTATGCAACCCGAGAATTCGTGGGGTAAGGCCGTCAGCCATTGCACGGCATCGCCAAATGATGCAAGTTGCTGGCGCTGGCGTTGTTGCAGGTCGCCCGACACTTCCAGGATCTGATAAACAGGATCAAGCCCCAATTCGCGCAAGGCGGGAATCATGGCGGCAGCCATGGCGCCCGATCCTGCGCCAAACTCCAGTACCGTGCATGAATCGCTGGCCAGCAAAATCTGCCTGACCTGCCGGGCGAGTGTCTGGGCGAACAAGGGCGTGAGCTCGGGTGCCGTGGTGAAGTCGCCTGTGGGCAAGGTGGCGCCGAATTTTGTGCTGCCGGCCGCATAGTAGCCCAGGCCGGGAGCGTACAGCGCCATATCCATCCATTGCTCGAACGGCAGGAACCCTGATTCGCTGTCCTGAATTTGCCGGCTCAGGTAATGTTCTACAGCTTGCTGATGGGCTCGTGCCCCGGCGTCGGGCGCGGGCAGGCCCGCAGGGATTGATTCGGCGCGCTTCAAGGCTTTTTCTTCCGGTTCATCTGGTACAGGCTGTAGCACATGGACGCCAGAAAGGCCACCAGCAACGAGACGGTGATGGCAACGATGTAATTGTTGAAGACTATCCACAAGGGTATCGACAACAGGAACGCAAAAAATAGCGGCTTGTGCAGTAGCTGTTTCATGCCGCTATTGTAACGAGTGCTGGACTGGCCAGCCCGTGTGGGCTGAACCAGTTACCGTTTATCGGTCAGGCAAATTCGCTGCGACGGGCTGCACTTTTACCACGGGTCGAAGTGGGCTTGCCGCTGGAAAAACCGGGGCGGGCCGCAGGGCGACCGGCTGGCTTGGGCCCCTTATGTGCAAACTCGGGGCGTGCTGCGCGGGCAGGGCGGTCACCGAACGCAGGGCGATCGTCGCGTGCGGGGCGGCCAGCATAGGCCGGACGGTCGCCCTGGCCTGCGCGTTCGCTGCGCGGAGAACGATCCCCGAATGCAGGCTTGTCGCCAAATGCGCGCTCGCTGCGTGCCGGACGGCCTTCATACGCGGGTTTGTCGGCAAAGCGCGGCTTGCCGCCAAAGGCTGGTTTATCGCCGTAGGGTGCGCGATCGCCCTCGGGCTTACGACCGTAGCTGGGTTTGCCACCGCCGAAACCTGGCTTGCCGCCAAAACCGCCACGCGAACCGAATTTCTTGCCACCGCTACCCTTGCGGTCGGTGTAGGTGGGGCGCGCCGTTTTCTTGGGCTCCAGGCCTTCGATGACTTCGGCGGGTATGGGCTGACCGATGAAGTGTTCGATACGACGTACTTTATGACGTTCGGAGTGCGTGGCCAGCGTGTAAGCCAGCCCGCTGCGTCCGGCGCGGCCGGTACGGCCAATACGGTGGACGTAGTCTTCGGCTTGCATGGGCAAGTCGTAGTTGAAGGCGTGGCTGATGCCCTGAACGTCAATGCCGCGTGCGGCGACGTCGGTGGCAACCAGGATGCGCAGCTTGCCTTTTTGCAGCATGCCCAGGGTACGGGTGCGCTGGCGCTGGTTCATGTCACCATGCAGTGCCGCTGCGGCAAAGCCCTGGTCGGCCAGGCGATCGGCCAGATCGTCGGCGCCACGCTTGGTCGAAGTAAAGACTATGGCCTGATCCAGGTTGCTGTCGCGCAGCAGGTGGTCCAGCAGGCGCATCTTGTGGCCATTGTCGTCTGCGTACAGCAGGCTTTGTGTAATGTTGCTGTGTTTCTGCTTGTGGCCGGAGATCTCGATCTGCTGAGGATCGCGCATCATCTTGGCGGCCAGACGGGCAATCGTGCCGTCCAGCGTGGCCGAAAACAGCAAGGTCTGGCGATCTTCCGGCGTACGGCTGACGATGGTTTCAATGTCTTCAATGAAGCCCATGTCCAGCATGCGGTCGGCCTCGTCCAGCACCAGTGTGTGAACGGTGGAAAGGTTGACACGCTTGGCTTGCAGGTGGTCGATCAGGCGGCCGGGAGTGGCAACCAATACGTCGACGCGACGCGACAAGGCTTTCAGTTGCGCGCCATACGGCATGCCTCCAACGACCACGGCCGTGCGCAGATCCCGCAGGTGTGCGCCATATTGCTTGGTGGCGTCGGCAACCTGCATGGCCAGTTCGCGGGTAGGTGTAAGAACCAGCACTTGCACACCCGAGCCCTTGTTGGGGGGCATGTGAGAGATGCGGTTCAGGGCGGGCAGCATGAAGGCTGCGGTTTTACCGCTGCCGGTTTGTGATGAAACCATCAGGTCGTGACCTGCCAGTGCCTTGGGGATGGCGGCAGCCTGGACTGAGGTGGGCTCGGTAAAGCCGGCTTTCAGAACGGCAGACAACAGGGAAGGGGCGAGACCTAAAGTATCGAAAGACATGTGTATCCTTTGCCGGATGAACGGCATGCACATAGCGAGGGGCGATGGAAGTGAGCCCGGAGCGCTGGTTGATTGGAGCATCGTGCCGACCGAATCAACCTAAGGTGCAGCGTTTTGGATACGCAGCGAGAGGCTCGGAGGTCAGGGAGCGATGGCGTTCGACATGGGTGCTGACGAATCAGTCAACTGCTAGCGACAGCGTGTGCTGTATGAAAATGTCGACGCGTAAAAATGCAGTGCGAGAATTATAACTACATTATGGCTTGGGGGTAAACCCTATGTTGCTGCGCAGCAACATATCATGTAACTCAGCCCGGTATTGCGGCAGCTTTGCATGGATTTCGGCCTGCTGTTCGACCCAGGCGGCGGCCTGTTCAGGAGTGCGGGCCGGCGCGGCAGCCCAGATGGCTTCGGGGTAATGGCTATCGTTCGTCCAGCGCGGAATTATGTGCCAGTGCACATGAGGCACCATATTGCCGAACTGGGCCAGATTGACTTTGCTGGGCTGAAGCACCTTGCGCTGAGCTTGTTCCACCAGCCAGACGGCTTCCATTAATACGTTGCGCGCCTCTAGCGGCAAATCAGTCATCTCGGCGACATGTTCCTGCCAGATGACGCGGGTAAAGCCCGGGTGCGCGGGTTCGTTTGCGGCAATGACACGCAATTGCCCGTTTTGCCATATGATGCGGCCGCCAGGTTCGTGGCATAAAGGGCAGGCGTGGTCGGGTCGTGTCATGATGAGTCGTGTTAACAGGTTCTAATCCAGGTCCAGGGCGTTTTCGAGCGCCTTGACGACCTGCTGGAGTACCGCCACGCGTGCATGGGGCTTGTCGTTGGCAGATACTACGTGCCATGGGCAAGCTTGTGTGCTGGTGTACTTGAACATATCGTTGGTCGCCTTTGTGTAGGCATCCCATTGCTTGCGGTTGCGCCAGTCTTCGGGCGTGATTTTGAACGACTTGAAGGGCGAATCCTCGCGTGCACGGAAACGCTCAAGCTGCTCTTCCTTGCTGATGGCCAGCCAGAACTTCAGAACCACGGTGCCACTGGCCAGCAATTGTGATTCAAACTGATTGATTTCCTCGTAAGCGCGCTGCCATTCAGTTTCGGTTGCGTATTTTTCTACCCTTTCGACAAGCACCCGTCCGTACCAGGAGCGATCAAAAATCGAAATGTGCCCGGGAGCCGGCAAGTCGCGCCAGAAGCGCCAAAGATACGGGCGGGTAAGTTCTTCGGTCGATGGGGCAGAAATGGGGATGGCGCGAAACTGGCGTGGATCCAGTGCATGAGTAATGCGCCGTATGGTTCCGCCTTTGCCGGCTGCGTCCTGGCCTTCGAATACCAGCACCACCGGTGTCTGGGCAAATTTCTTGTGGCGCACCAGGCGGGCCAGGCGTCCTTGCCATTCGGGCAGAAGTTTGTCGTACTCGTCTTCGCCGAGCCTGGCGCTGTAGTCGAGATTGTCGAGGGAAGGTGCCGGCGATTCAAGCGTGGCCGTGTCAGCCTGGCTGATCGGCTGTCTGGGTGCGATGCGTCGTTTGCGCAGGGCGGCCAGTATGACCTGTCCGGTGCTGATCTCACGCATTTGCGTGTCGGCGGCCGGAATGACTGCCCAGGGTGCATGCGCTTCGTGTGTCAGCGATATGGCCAGTGCGCCGGCATCGCGCAGGCGCGGGAATTTTTTCTTTACTTTAAGGTCTTCAGGGCGCACCTGCCAGGCAGTATCAGGATCGGACAGCAGCTTTTCAGTACGGTCGCTTTGTGCCTGCCGTGACAGGTGATACCAAAGCTTGACGACCTGAACCCCGTTTTGCGCCAGCGTACTTTCGAATTCGCGTACGGCACGCGACAGCGCCAGCAAGCGTTTCTGCCTGGGTTTTTTACGAGCCGCCTCTTGCAGCAACGGCCGGTACCATGAACCAAACACAATACCGGTCTTCCCTTTGGCCGGCAGGTTCTTCCAGTAGCGCCAAAGCCAGGGCCGACCTTGTTCGGATGCTGAAGGCGGGTCGAATGCCAGCGTGTGTATATGGCGGGCATCCATCCATTCGTTCAGCATGCACACGGTGGCGCCTTTGCCGGCCCCATCAATGCCTGCAATGACGATGAGCAGGGCGCAATTCTTTTGCTGGAGCCTTGCGTACTGTGCCTTGAGCAAGGCGGTGCGCAGCTCGTCCTCAAGCGGACCTGCTTCTTCTTTGGACAGCTCAGGGTCGGATTCGGCAAGCTCGAACATAGGTGGCCTTAATGGTTGAAGAACAGCTCTTGCAGCGCGACGCCGGGCTCAGGAGCCTTCATGAAGGCTTCGCCGACCAGAAAGGCATGAACTTCGTGCTCGCGCATCAGGGCGACATCTGCCGTGGTCAGGATGCCGCTCTCGGTGATTACGCGCTTGCCCGCCGGTATCTCGGGCAGGAGGTCCAGGGTAGTCTGGAGCGAGGTTTTAAAAGTGCGCAGATTGCGGTTATTGATGCCAAGCAGCGTGGTTTCAAGCTGCAGGGCAATATCGAGTTCGTTGCGGTCATGGACCTCGACCAGCACGTCCATGCCCAGTTCACGGGCCACGCTTTCGAACTCGCGCAGTTGTTGCGGGCTGAGTGCCGCCACGATCAGCAAGATGCAGTCTGCCCCCAAAGCGCGCGCATGCACGATTTGATAGGGGTCGATGATGAAATCCTTGCGCAACACCGGCAGCGTGCAGGCTGCCCGTGCCTGGCGCAGGTAGTCATAAGATCCCTGGAAGAACTTGACGTCGGTCAGCACCGAAAGACAAGCGGCCCCGTGCGCAGCATAAGAGGTCGCAATGTCTACCGCATTGAAGTTCTCGCGTATGACACCTTTGGAGGGCGATGCTTTCTTGACCTCGGCGATAACGCCGGGCTTGCCCTGTGCGATCTTTTCTTCAATGGCGCGTGCGAAGCCGCGCAGATCCTTGCGGCTTTTTGCTTCACGCAAGACATCCGATTCGCTGCGCATCTGACGTGCGGTAGCGACTTCGACCTTCTTGGTCTCCAGGATATTGGCAAGAATATCGTTCATTGTTTAAACGTCCGTGTGTACGTGCAGAATTCATCCAGTTTGGCGCGAGCAGCGCCACTGGCGAGTGATTCGAAGGCCATCTTCAGGCCTTGCTCGATGGAGTCGGCCTTATTGCCGGCGTAGATGGCCAGCCCTGCGTTCAGGCCAACGATATCACGAGCCGGCCCGTCGACATTATTCAGGGCATCAAGCACCATGGCTGCCGATTCAGACCGGTTGCTGACCTTGATGGACCGGTTCGATACCATGGTCATTCCGTAGTCTTCAGGGTGAATTTCGTATTCGCTTATTTTGCCGTCTTTCAGTTCGCCAACCAGTGTGGCAGCGCCCAGTGAGGCTTCGTCCATGCCGTCTTTGCCGTGTACGATGAGCACGTGGTTGGAGCCCAGGCGCTCGAGGACGCGAACCTGTATGCCGACCAGGTCGGGATGGAAGACACCCATCAGTTGATTGGCGGCTCCGGCCGGGTTGGTCAAGGGCCCCAGAATGTTGAAAATTGTCCGTACGGCCAGTTCTTTGCGCAAGGCGCCCACGTTTTTCATGGCACTGTGATGGGCGGGGGCGAACATGAAGCCGACGCCGGTGCGTTCCAGGCTTTCTGCCACCTGCTCGGGGCTGAGCATGACGTTGACGCCCAGCTCTTCAAGCACGTCGGCGCTGCCGGAAGAAGACGACGCGCTACGGCCGCCGTGCTTGGCAATTTTCACGCCTTGCGAAGCCGCCACGAACATGGCGGCTGTGGAAATGTTGAAGGTGTTGGAGCCATCGCCACCGGTGCCGCACATGTCCAGCAGATCTTGTGTATTGGGTATGTTTACCGGCAAGGCAAATTCGCGCATGACCTGAGCGGCCGCGGTGATTTCGCCGACGGTTTCCTTTTTGACACGCAGGCCCATGAGCAGTGCGCTGGCGATGGTCGGCGACATTTCACCGCGCATCAGCATGCGCATCAGGTGCAGCATCTCGTCGTGGAAGATTTCACGATGCTCAATACACCGCGACAGTGCTTCGGCAGGGGTGATGGTGGTCATGGGGGTTTCCTTGTCTTTTATCTGCATTAGATCGCCAGAAAGTTTTTCAGTAAAGCATGGCCGTGCTCGCTGAGCACCGATTCCGGGTGGAACTGCACGCCATAGATCGGCATGGTCTTGTGGCGTACCCCCATGATTTCACCATCGTCGGTCTGGGCCGTGACTTCCAGGCACTCGGGCAGGGTTTCACGCTTGATGGCAAGGGAATGGTATCGGGTAACGTCGTAAGGTGACGGCAGACCGGCAAAAACGTCGGTGCCGCTATGCGTAATGCTGGAAACCTTGCCGTGCATGATCTGTTTTGCGCGCACAATGTCACCGCCAAAGGCTGCCCCGATGGCCTGGTGGCCCAGGCATACGCCCAGTATGGGCAACTTGCCGGCGAAGTGCTGTATCAGCTCTATGGATATGCCGGCTTCGGCCGGTGAGCAGGGGCCGGGCGATACGCAGATGCGTGCCGGATTCATGGCGGCAATCTCTGCCACAGTTGTCTGGTCGTTGCGCAGCACGCGCACCTCTTCGCCGAGTTCGCCGAAGTACTGCACCAGGTTGTAGGTAAACGAATCGTAATTATCAAGCATCAATAACATGTGCTTCTCCGGGCTATGCGTTGCGTATTAAATAGGTTCATCAAGGCCAAACTGGACTTGCTCGGCGGCGCGCAGGACGGCGCGTGCCTTGGCTTCCGTTTCCTGCCATTCTTTTTCAGGGTCCGAGTCGGCCACAATGCCCGCTGCAGCCTGCACGTACAGCATGCCGTCTTTAACAATGCCGGTGCGTATGGCAATGGCCACATCCATTTCGCCGCCATAGCTCAGGTAACCTGCGGCTCCGCCGTAAATGCCACGACGCACCGGTTCCAGCTCGTCAATGATTTCCATTGCCCGTACTTTCGGAGCGCCGGTCAGCGTCCCGGCCGGGAAGGAGGCACGCAGGACGTCCATATTGCTCATGTCGTCGTTCAGTTCGCCGGCCACGTTCGATACCAGGTGCATGACGTGTGAGTAGCGCTCGATGGTCATGGTGTCGGTTACTTTTACGGTGCCGGTCTTGGCTACACGCCCAACGTCGTTTCGGGCCAGATCGATCAACATGACGTGCTCGGCCCTTTCCTTGGGATCGGCGGTCAGCTCTTCGGCCAGCGCCAGGTCTTCTTCTGGCGTCGCGCCACGCTTGCGGGTGCCCGCCAAGGGACGGATGGTGATGATGTTCTTTTGCCGCTCGGCTTCGGTGACGACCTCCTGGCGGACCAGGATCTCCGGAGAAGAGCCCACGACCTGGAAATTGTCGAAGTTCCAGTAGTACATGTATGGCGAGGGGTTCAGCGAGCGCAAGGCGCGGTATAAGGACAGCGGCGAGTCACGAAAGGGTTTGGCAATGACCTGCCCGATCTGTACCTGCATCAGGTCGCCGGCGGCAATGTATTCCTTGGCCTTGAGCACGGCACTGATGTAGTCCTGTTTCTCGAAATCGCGCCGTTCAGTCGTTTGCATGCTGGCATAGGCGTAGGGAATCACTACGGGAGTGCGCAGCTTTTCGCGCAATTCCTTCAGGCGGCGCTTGGCCAGAACGTAGGCTTCAGGCCTGCCGGGATCGGCGTACACCATCAGATAGGTGCGTCCCGCAAGATTATCGACAATCACTAGTTCATCAACCTGCAGCAGCATGATGTCTGGCGTGCCTTCTTCCTGTCCGGCCGGGAAGGGTTTGACTGCAGGTCCAAGGCGGGGTTCTATGTGGCGCACGCTGTCGTAGCCGAAATAGCCCGCCAGGCCACCCGCAAAGCGGGGCATTCCGGGAAGAAGCGCGACTTTGAAGCGAGCCTGGTAGGCCTCGATGAAGCTCAGGGGGTCACCTTCGTGGGTTTCGACGACTTTTCCCTGGTGTACGACCTCTGTGGTCGTGCCGCTGGCACGTATGATCGTCTTGGCGGGCAGGCCTATGAAGGAGTAGCGGCCAAAGCGCTCACCGCCCACGACTGACTCCAGCAGGCAGCTGTTGCGCCCGCCCTCGGGGCCGCTGTGCGCCAGTTTCAGGTAAATCGCCAGGGGCGTGTCCAGGTCGGCATAGGTTTCCGCGATGAGAGGTATGCGGTTGTAGCCTTGTGCTGCCAGTGCGTTGAATTCGATTTCTGTCATGAGGGGTCTCTGTGTGGTTTACATACAGACCGGGACAGGAATCAAAAAAGCCCGGCCATTCATTGGTTCCGGGCTGCTTTCCTGGTAATGCTGACGGCACGAAAAAGACAGAGTCTTGGTGCCGGGAGTGAATTACCGCTACCCAGAACACAAACGCCACCAGCGCCAGTAGGCGCGGGGGGCTGCGGTGCAATAAAGGGTAGTGGTCATGATTCTTGGTATTCGGTTTTACAATTGGCGACCCAACGGGCTGCCTCGGCAATGGACGTAACTATATCATCGACTTCAAGATCACGCACGTCCATGCCTTCATTGTAGCCATAAGGGACTGCCAGCACGGTCAGTCCGGCTGCTCTGGCGGACAGCGCATCATTGACGGAATCGCCTACGGCCAAAGTCTGATGAGGCTCGGAATTCAGCAGTGAGCAGGCGTGCAGCCACGGCATGGGATGGGGTTTCTTCTGTTCGCAGGTGTCACCGCCGACCACACACTGGAAAAAACCTGCGATGCCTGCAAGCTCCAGCAGCGGCAGGGTAAATTCAGTGGGCTTGTTGGTGACGATGCCCATTTTGTAGCCGGCGTCGGCAAATGCCTGAAGCCCTTCCAGGGCGCCAGGATACGGAACGGAATTATGACCGTTGCAGGCATGGTAATGACGATTGAATAGCGTCAGCCCGTGCTCTATGTCGTTTTGGTCGGGCACTGTGCCGTTCGGGTTGTTCGACAGGGTGCGCTTCACCAGGTTTGCAGTGCCCTTTCCCACGTATGTGGCAATGGTTGATTCGGGCAGCAGGGGAAGCCCCAGATCTTGCCGCATTCCGTTGGCGGCCTGCGACAGGTCAGGGATGGTATTCAGCAAAGTGCCATCCAGATCGAAAAGTATGGTTGTCAATGTCATGTGGCTATACTATTGTGAAAAAATAACAGGCAGAATGTCAGCAGGCGTGAAGCATTGTAGCGTTTGCTGCATGTCTCCGAGAAGGTTCTAATTCAAACATGTCAGAAGCCCCGATTCACGGTGCAGCCTCGCAGGCCTCCAACACAGAAGTGCCCCTGCTGCAGGTGCCGGTTACGGCCGCCTTGAAAGCAGAGCTGCACTCTGTGTTGCAGGAAGGCATGCTTGATTCTGCATTTCAGCCTATAGCAGATCTGCGCACGGGCACGATCCTGGGCTACGAAGCCCTGGTGCGGGGGCCCGTCAACAGCCATCTCCACGACCCACGCCTGTTGTTTCACGTGGCCCGCGCATGCGGCCAATTGGCATCGCTGGAAAAGCGGTGCCTGAAATTGCACATGGATCGCTTCAATAGTCTGGGCATCCAGGGCAAACTGTTCCTGAACATGGGCGTAGAAGTACTGGCAATGTCCGGCCAGGAGGCCGGCATGCTGCTGAGCCACACCGGAGCCTTGTCGCCGGCGAACGTCGTTCTGGAAATTGTTGGTGCACAGGCCATCCCAGGATGCGGCCAGCTCAGGCAGGCAATCACGGAATACCGATCCGTCGGGGTACGGATTGCCATGGACGGGTTGGGCGAAGGCTATTCAAGCCTGAGACTCTGGATTGAACTCTGTCCCGAATACATCAAGATCGACAAATACCTGGTCCGCGACATCAACCAGGATCCTCTCAAACAACAATTCGTGCGCTCCATCTGCGACATCGCCAGAAAATCGGGTGCGCACGTGATTGCCGAGGGGATAGAAACCCTGCAAGAGTTCCATTGGATACGCAGCCAGGGCATACGCTACGGACAGGGGTACTTTCTGGCCGCACCAGATTACCCGCCGATCACAAGATTGCGCACGGAAATTCTTGAGGTATTGCCCACGCCGGCGCTGCATCAGCAATTCTCTACCTCGGAGCACCTGACGCCGACCGTCAGCAGTATTTTGCGTCAGGTGCCGGTAGTCGAGCACAACAGGCCAATTGCAGATGCCTATGCCATTTTTAGCGAGCAATCCGAATTGCAGCTGGTGGCCGTATTACGCGATGGCGTGCCCATCGGCCTGCTTTACCGTGCACGCCTGCTTGAGCGCATGGCGAGGCCTTCTTATCGTGCGCAGCGTGGCGAGCAGCCTTGCGCCGACTTCATTGAAACCCAGCCCATCATTGTTGACCACCAGACCACCCTGCAGGATATCGGACACTTGATCTCCGAGGTCACTTCGGGCCATCAGTTCGACGGGTTCATCATTACCCGACAAGGTAACTATCAGGGTGTGGGTACAGGCTTTGATCTGATCCGCGAGATTACAGCGCTGCAAATCAAGGCCGCCAAGCACGCCAACCCGCTGACGCAGCTGCCTGGTGGGGTGCCCATCAACGAGCACATAGACGTTATGCTCAACAGCAAGGTTGCCTTCTGCGTCTGTTATGTAGACCTTGATCACTTCAAGCCCTTCAACGATTCATACAGCTATCGCAAGGGTGATGCAGTCATACAGACGGCAGCAAGCCTGCTTGCCGAGCATATTGATCCGGATGTCGATTTCCTGGGGCATATAGGCGGGGACGACTTCATTATCGTCTTTCGCAGCACCGACTGGCGCGAGCGCTGCCAGCAGATACTTGACCGCTTTGCCCGGGAAACCGTAATTTTTTATCAGCCCGCGCACCTTGAGGCCGGGGGCTACGTTGCAGAAAACCGGCAGGGCGAGCCGGTTTTTCATCCCCTTATCAGTTTGTCGATAGGGGCGGTGAAGGTGGCTGCAGGTATGCCCCTGACCAGCTATCAGATTGCCGAATTCGCCTCGCGTGCCAAAAGCCAGGCGAAAAAGATTCCGGGTAATTCCATATTCGTCGAGCGGCGGTCATTGTTGCCAGGCAGCGCATTGAAAACGCGAAAACGGCAATAATGCCCTTGGGCCGCTGACAGCAAGGCGTCGCCCGGTTCAGACGGACACTGATTCACCCTTGAGAATTTCGCTGCGCAAGGCATCGATCACTGCCTTGTAATCAGGCTGGCCGAAGATGGCGGAGCCGGCCACGAAAGTATCTGCGCCGGCAGCCCGTATCTCTGCAATATTGTTGACCTTGACGCCTCCGTCGATTTCAAGGGCAATGGCTTGCCCGCCATTGTTTTGCCAGCGGTCGATTTTCTGGCGGGCCATGGCCAGCTTTGCCAGCGTTCCGGGGATGAAGCTCTGACCACCAAAGCCCGGGTTTACCGACATCAACAGCACTACATCCAGCTTGTCCATGACGTGATCCATCCAGTGCAGGGACGATGCAGGATTAAATACCAGCCCTGCCTTACAGCCATGCTCTTTGATCAGAGACAAGGTTCGGTCAACATGGCGGGACGCCTCGGGGTGAAAGGTAATAATGTTGGCCCCGGCCTTGGCAAATTGCGGGATAATGGCATCGACCGGTTCAACCATCAGGTGCACGTCGATGGGCGCATCAGTGTGGGGGCGCAGGGCCTCACAGACCATCGGTCCTATTGTCAGATTGGGAACATAGTGGTTGTCCATTACGTCGAAATGGATCCAGTCGGCACCTGCGGCCACGACGTTCCTGACTTCTTCGCCCAGTCTGGCGAAGTCGGCGGCCAGCAAGCTGGGGGCTATACGGGTAGGTTGGGTAAATGGCATGTGCGTAAAATCGGTTAAGGTGCAATAACAAGGCGTGAATATGTCATTATTGCAGGTTGGCGCCGGCTATTCTGCCAATATTACGGTTTTATTCATGGCCGGCCAATACTATTCAAGGAGTTGCGTAGGCATGAAGCCATATGACATTGCGGTTACGGTTACGCCACAGTACCTGCCTGATCAGTCCGAGCCCAATGAGCAGCAGTTCGTATTCGCCTATACGGTCCGAATCACCAATAATGGCCAGCATGCGGCCCAGGTTGTCAGCCGTCACTGGATTATTACCGACGGCAATCAGCGTGTCCAAGAGGTACGTGGACTGGGCATCATTGGCCAGCAGCCTTTGCTCAAGCCGGGCGCCAGCTTCGAATACACCAGTGGTTGTCCGCTGCCTACGCCTGTAGGGTCCATGAAAGGGTCTTACCATTGTGTAGGTGAAAACGGTGTGCCATTCGACGTACCCATCCAGGAATTCGTGCTGGCTATGCCGCGTACACTGCACTAAACCCGACTTCGCGAGTCTATGAAAAGAATATTGTCCCTTACTGCGCTGCTGGCCGTGCTGGCTGGCTGCAGCAGCGTTCCCGTTACGCCCGACGGTGCCTCCCCCGGTGCGCCCGACGCGCCCATCAATATTGCCGAACAGCCCTTGCGTGTTCCTGCGTTGGGTGCGTTGCCGGAAACGCCGGCCAGATCATTGGCTGGCAAATTCCAGCAAACATCCTGGGCCTCTTTGCCGGGTTGGCAAAACGACGGCCTGGATCATGTCTGGAAAGCCTTCATCAACAACTGCAAAGGGCTCATGCGCCCCGTATCGGGCTCGCTGGTTCAGCAGGCGCGAGCCACGCCGCGTGTGTGGCAGCCTGTTTGTGCTGCGGCGGCACAATCCGGCTTGAATCCCGACAGTGCACCGTCAGCCAGTGTGCGCCAGTTTTTGCAGACGCACTTGCAACCCTGGCGCTTGCTCGATGCTGCCGGCAAGCCTGCGCGCAATACCGTTACCGGCTACTACGAGCCTTTGGTGCATGCATCGCGCAGCCGCCAGGGTGACTACCAATGGCCGTTATACGCGGTGCCCGATGACTTGTTGACCATAGACCTGGGCGCGGTTTATCCGGATCTGGCAGGCAAACGAGTACGCGGCAAAGTGGTGGGCAAGCGTGTCGTGCCCTACGACACCCGTGCCGAAATTGCTGCATCGCCTGATCGCCAGCCGCGTGCCATAGTCTGGGTCAACGATCCGGTTGAAGCTTTTTTCCTGCAAATACAGGGCTCCGGCCGTGCGCAGCTGACTGACGGCTCTACCATACGTCTCGCCTACGCCGACCACAACGGCCGCCCTTATATGTCCATAGGGCAATGGCTGGCCAAAAAAGGCGAGCTGAAGCTGGCACAGGCCTCCATGCAGAATATCAAGACCTGGGCGAAAAATAATCCTTCACGAGTGCAGGAAATGCTCAATGCCAATCCGGCGATGGTGTTCTTCAGTGAAGAAGCTGTTATCGATCCCGAGCTGGGGCCCAAGGGCGCCTATGGCATACCCTTGATCGGGCAGCGCGCCGTGGCGGTGGATACCCAGTTCGTGCCCCTGGGCGCGCCGCTGTACCTTTCTACGCGTCAGCCGGCATCCAGCACACCGCTGCAGCGCCTGGTGTTTGCCCAGGATACGGGCGCGGCGATCAAGGGCGCAGCGCGTACTGATTACTATTGGGGATTCGGTGATGAAGCCGGCGCCCTGGCGGGCCGCATGAAGCAGCAGGGTGAAGTCTGGGTGCTGTGGCCCAAGCAGGCAGGAGCTCCTTCGGCGCGATGAGTAAAGAATCCATATTGGTGTGCGGCAGCGGTATTGCGGGCCTGGCCATGGCGCTGGGTCTGGCCAGGGCCGGCTTCCAGGCCTCGCTGCTGGGTCCGCGCACGCCCCCAAAGGCTTTGGGGCCCGATGTGTATCACCCACGGGTCTATGCCATCTCCAGCAGCAGCCAGGCGCTGCTTGATCGTCTGGGTGTCTGGAACATGCTCGACATGGCGCGCGTGACACCGGTCGAGGCCATGGAAGTGTATGGCGATGCCAGCGGTGCCGTGCATTTGCATGCCTGGCAGGCGGCCCAGACCAACCTGGCCTGGATAGTCGAGTCCGGCGAGCTTGAGCGCGTACTGCAGCAAGCTGTGCAGGTATTTGGCATTGTCTGGCATGCGGAAAGATTTCAAAGGCTGGAATCATCAACGGTTTTCACTGATACCGGGCGTGCCTTGAAACCGGACTTGCTGGTGGGTGCAGACGGCGCACAGTCTGCGGTTCGCAAGGCGGCCGGCATCAGCCACAAGTCGCGTGCATATGGTGACCAGGGCGTCGTCGTACATTTGACCAGCGAACTGCCGTCACAGAATGTGGCTATGCAGTGGTTTACCGGGGAAAGCATTCTGGCTTTGCTGCCCATGCCTGATACCTCCGACGGCCATCAAGTCTCCATGGTCTGGTCCGTGCCTGATGACATGGCGAAAACCTTGCTGGCCCTGCCCGAATCCGAGCGCAATCAACAACTGGAAACCCGTCTGTTGGCGGCGACCGGAGGCCGGCTGGGGCGTTTGCGGGTCCGTAGTCCGATGTTTGGTTTCCCGCTGTTCCTGGAAAGCAGCGGCATGGTCGCTCCCGGTGTTGCACTGATCAGTGATGCAGCGCATCGAGTGCATCCTCTGGCCGGGCAGGGGCTTAATCTGGGGCTGGGTGATGTACACGACCTGTTGAACGTACTGACATCCAAAGAGTCTTATCGACGGGTGGGCGATACTCGTGTGCTGAGCCGATATCGTCGTGCCCGCGCCGAGCCCATTCTGGCCATGAGCATGACCACCGATGGCTTGCACAGATTGTTTGCCAACCGGACTGCGGCCGCTTCCTGGGGGCGCAATACGGGCATGCAGATGGTCGACAGAATTCCTTTCCTCAAGCGCATGCTGATCGGCGGCGCAGGCAGATAAACATGCTTTTCAAGTAATTTTCGGGGATTTTATGTTGTTGAAATTAAAAATAATGGCGGCGGGCCTGGCCTTGGCTGCGTCACCCGCTCTAGTGCAGGCGCAGGCTGTATCCCAAGCCGGCGAGACCGCCAAACCGGCCCAGACGGCAACCCAGGGCGCAGCAACGCCAGAAACGGTGCGGACGGCTTTCGAGGGTCGGTTCCCCGGAATTCAGATCAAGGAGGTCAGGCCTACGCCCTTCCCGGATCTCTTCGAAGTACAGATAGGTCGTGATCTCGTCTATACGAACGCAACGGCCGAATTCGTCCTTCAGGGTGCGCTTATCGATGCCAGGAACCGCCGCGACCTGACCGCTGAACGCATGGAAGAGCTGTCCAAGGTTGCCTTCGATACCTTGCCGCTTGAACTGGCGGTGCAGCAGGTGAAAGGAGATGGTTCACGCAAGATAGCGGTGTTTGAAGATCCTAACTGTGGCTATTGCAAGCGCCTGCACCAAACGCTGAAGCAAGTCGACAACATCACGGTTTACACCTTCCTGTTCCCAATTTTGTCGCCTGACTCGACCGAGAAGGCCCGTAATATCTGGTGCGCGGAAGATCAGGCCGCGACCTGGCGCGCCTGGATGCTGGACGGGATTGTGCCGCCGGAAGCGGTGTGTGAGACGCCGGTTGAAAAGGTGCTGGCGCTAGGACGGGGCATGATGGTGCAAGGTACACCTGCCATTATCTTTGCCGACGGCACACGCGCCAATGGCGCGTTGCCGCTGGATGCGCTGAACCAAAGGCTGGCAGCTGTAAAGTAGTTGCCAGCCTTTGGCGGTGCGCCGTTAGTCGTCGTGACGGTGATGCCGTTTGTGATGGTGCTTCTTGTAGTAATGCTTGCCGCGATATTTGCGGCTGTCTGCATAGCGTCGATCAGATCGGTACGAGCGATCATGGTCCTTCCAGTGACGGTGATACTTGCGGTCTTCTGTAAGTATGTTCCCCAGCACGCCGCCTGCGGCAGCGCCGCCCAGGGTCATCATGACGTCGCCCTCTGACAGCACGGCGCCGGCAGCGGCACCCAGGCCGGCACCCAGTATGGTATTCGTTGTTTTATCGTCGGCGGAGGCGGTGCCTACAGTGGCCAGAGAGATTAACCCAGCCAACGCAACCCTGGCGATGTGACGGCTTAGCTTCATGGTCCTGCTCCTGATGTTTAACATGAAGGCCAGCGTAATCGAGCAAACTTGTGCGGAGCAAGTGTTTGATGTGCCTTTGCATTGCATTGAAATAAATTAGAGTCTGCCAGAAGTCTCTTGTTACGCTCTTGTATCTGACTGGAACCTTAATGCCAAAAATGCGCAAGCATTTATCGAGTTTTTCTGTTGCTGTGATCGGAGGCGGGCCTGCCGGCTTGATGGCTTCCGAGGTCTTGCTGAATGCCGGGGTGCGGGTTGACCTTTACGATGCCATGCCCTCGGTGGGGCGCAAGTTCCTGCTGGCCGGCCGCGGTGGTCTGAACCTGACACACAGCGAGCCTGCCGAGGCTTTTCGTGCGCGCTTTGGCGCGCGAGCCACGCAGGTGGCATCATGGCTTGATGATTTCGATGCATTGGCGCTGCGTGAATGGGCACATGGCCTTGGTATAGACACTTTCGTCGGTTCCTCGGGGCGGGTTTTTCCGAAGGAAATGAAAGCGGCGCCCTTGCTGCGCGCCTGGCTGCAGCGTTTGCGCAGCAGTGGGTTGTCCCTGCATGCACGACACCGGTGGCGAGGCTGGATCGAAGATGGTGCATTAGTGCTTGATACGCCAGAGGGCCAGGTGTTCAGACGGCATGACGCCACCGTGCTGGCCTTGGGCGGAGCCAGTTGGGCGCGCCTGGGGTCTGATGGTGCCTGGCAGATAGTGCTGGCCGGCAAAGGTGTCGGGATCGAACCCCTGCAACCGGCCAATGGCGGCTTTCTGGTGGACTGGAGTGCACATTTTTCAGAACGCCATTCCGGTGAACCCTTGAAATCCATTGCCATGGCACCGGCCGGCCTACCCATGCGGCGCGGCGAATGCATGATCACATCGGATGGGCTGGAAGGCGGGCTGATCTATGCCTGGTCATCCATCTTGCGTGACGCTTTGCTGGCGCAGGGTGAGGCGCAGCTGCATATCGATTTGCTGCCGGATCGCGACCACGCCCGTGTGCAGCGTGAAGTTGCTCATTCGCGAGGTTCGCGCTCATGGTCCAGTCATTTGGGCAGCCGTCTTGGGCTGAAGGGGGCCAAGCTTGGGCTGCTGCGTGAGTGCCTGTCAAAAGAAGACTTTGCCGACGTTGGCCGGCTGGCGCAGGCTATCAAGTGCCTGCCTGTGCGTTTGCATGGCATGCGGCCTTTGGACGAGGCCATCAGCACGGCAGGGGGCGTGAGCTTTAATGACCTGGATGACAGCCTGATGCTGCGAGCCTTACCTGGCGTGTTCTGCGCAGGAGAAATGATCGATTGGGAAGCGCCGACGGGCGGCTATTTGCTGACGGCCTGTTTTGCCAGCGGTCACGCTGTGGGGAAGGGCGTATTGCGCTACCTTGACACCACGTCATAACGGCGCACGCGACCTATTGATTGCGCCGCCAGAGCTTGAACTTGCCGTGGCGTCGTGCCAGGTAGGCATGGTCGTCGACTGTCGAGAAAATCACCGCAAAGATTATGCCTATGGCGGCGCCGACTATAGTGTCGATCACGCGCTCCACAGGCATATTGCTGTGTGCCACAGGCGCGGCCAGGTGTGTCATCAGCAATGCCATGGGTGTAATGGCGACTTGCCCCAAGGCATAGTTAAAGCCAATGACGACTTCGGTGATGTACTGGAAAAACACGACGGCAATGGCAATAGCCCAGAACGAGGGATTCTGGGCGAGAATTGCCCAAACAATACAGGCGCCCAGAACCGTACCTGCCATGCGCTGCAATGACCGATTCATGGTCAGGTGCAGATGAGCTCCCTGCATGACTGCAGTGGCGCCAATAGCGGCCCAGGCGGTGGCGATCGTACGTTCGCCAACCGTGGCCAGGCTGTCTACCGGGCCAAGTACGGCACCCGCCGCAAAAACAAAAATGACAGCCCCGGGCCCGCCTCCCAGGCGCCAGGCGGATACGGCCAGGGTGTAGAGTCCGGCGGATAATGCCAGCACCAGCACCATAACCGGGCGCGAGGCGCCCATATAGCTGATGAGTGAGGGAATCGTTACGCCGGGGCAACCAGCAAAAGTCCGCAAATCAGGACAATGCGGTGGCGGTCACGCTGCGAGGAGTAGCGCCCGAACAAGGCCGCCAGTGCGCCCAGGGCGGGAAAACCCACCAGATGCGGCCAGGGCGACAGATGCACCGTGGCAAGAAGCGACCAGCAATGCCAGGGCTGCCTGGAGGCCGGCAATATTGGCAATTTTCAACGATGGCGGAGCGGCAAGCAGCACGCTTTCCAGGAGCTGCCGGCGGCTGAGCAAATGAGTGGCCGAGTGCCGGCGCGTGATATTGCCCATACATATTACATCGTGAAGGCGAGAACCAGGCAGTGCAGCCGTTGTCGCACGCGGACTATGATCGATAACGGCTGCGGGCGCGCTTACTTGAGTGTGTCGGCGGTTTGCTCCGGGGTTTCGCCCTTGGCGTGCAAAGAGAGCAATGGAGGTTGATTCTGGTGGGCGCGCTCTTGCAGCAGGCGCATTTCCAGCGAGGGGGTGTACTGCTTGACCTTCCAGTTGCGATAGGGCGAGGAAACTTGGTTGATTGCGGGCATTTCAGACTCCGGGTAAGCAATGTTCATCACTGTATCCAATAGCTGCTTGGCACCATCCATTTATGGATGAGGCCTAATGCTCGCATACCTACGTTTCAAAATTGCGGCAGTTCCATCATTGAGGTCGTGTGGCGGTACTATCAAGTGATAGTGAATTTTGGGGAAAAATATTATGAGCAATGAACCCTTGCTGGCCGAAGGAATTATCGACCAGGTATCCGACGCCCTGATCTACGTTGATCGTGCGGGCAACATCGCGCGCTGGAATCAGGCAGCCTGTGCCCTGTTCGGCTTCAGCGCTGGCGAAATGCTGGGCAACGGTCTTGATCCCATCATCCCTGAACATTTACGTGCGGCTCATTGGGCCGGTTTCAATGCAGCCATAGAGCATGGTCAGACCAAACTGCAAGGGCGGCCGACACTGACCCGCGCCGTGCACAAAAGCGGGCGCAAACTTTATGTGGAAATGACTTTTGCGCTGGTTAAGGACGATAGCGGATCGGCAGTGGGATCGGTCGCCATGGCGCGCGATGTGACTGCACGAGTAGAAAAAGAACGGGCCGCCAGGGTGGCCAGTACAGGTACTGGCTCTGCTTAGATACTGATTCGGTACACTTTGGGTTTCCTGGTTCTATCAAAGCGATACTTTTCATGCCGCTACTCGACGCTATCGTCGCCCAGGCCGATGCGCTACGCGCCATCCGCCGAGATATCCATGCACATCCCGAACTGGCTTTCGAAGAGACCCGTACGGCTGATCTGGTTGCCGAACGGCTTGAGGCCTGGGGCATTCCGATACATCGCGGCCTGGCGAAAACCGGCGTGGTGGGCATCATACGCGGCGAAAGGCCCGACAACGGACGTACGGTGGGGCTGCGCGCCGATATGGACGCATTGCCGATGCAGGAAGCAAATACGTTTGAGCATGCCAGTCGCCACCCCGGCAAGATGCATGCCTGCGGCCACGACGGCCACACCACCATGCTGCTGGGTGCGGCCCAGTACTTGGCCGCGCACCGTGATTTTGCCGGAACCGTATATCTCATCTTCCAGCCCGCCGAAGAGCAGGCCGGTGGCGCCCGTGAAATGGTCAAGGAAGGCCTGTTTGAGCAGTTCCCCATGGATGCGGTATTCGGCATGCACAATATGCCGGGTATTCCCAGCGGCACGTTTGCCCTGTCGCCGGGGCCGGTGCTGGCCTCGAACAGCGAATTCACTGTAACGGTGCGCGGCAAGGGCGGCCATGCCGCCATGCCTCATCTGGGCGTAGATCCTTTGCCCATAGCCGCGCAGATTCTGGGTGCGTTCCAGAACATTGTCAGCCGGAACAAGAAGCCGCTGGATGTCGCGGTCATATCGGTGACCATGATTCACGGCGGAGAGGCCGTCAACGTTATTCCCGATACTTGCGAGATGCGCGGTACGGTTCGTGCCTACACCACTGAAACGCTGGATTTGATTGAGCGGCGCATGCGCGAGATTGCCGAATTGACATGCAGTGCCAACGAGGCGCAATGCGACTTCGACTTCCAGCGCAAGTATCCTGCCACATTCAACCACGAAGCAGAAACCGAGTTTGCGCGTGGTGTGATCGCGGAGATTGTGGACGAGGGTCAGTTGATTACACAAACCCCCATCATGGCCGCCGAAGATTTCGCCTTCATGCTGGAGGTCAAGCCAGGCTGCTATGCCTTCATAGGCAATGGCGACGGCGACCATCGCGAGGAGGGGCACGGCCACGGGCCATGCCTGGTGCATAACACCAGCTACGACTTCAACGATGAGGTATTGCCGCTCGGGGCTACCTATCTATCCAGGCTGGCGTTGTCATGGCTGGACAGATAGGCCGGCCCAGCCATGCCGTGCATGGCGTTTGGCAACTGTAATCATGCAACCACTTCAACCAGCTCCATCATGCCCATATCTTCGTGGTCCAGTGCATGACAATGCCAGACAAACTTGCCGGTGAAGTCGGTAAAGCGACTGCGGAAGGTGATGGACGTAGGTTGGGTGGTCGTGCCGCCCGGAGCTAATGGAATGGTATCCGCCCAATAGGGTTCGATGTCTTCGCCATTGACCTTGATGACATAGCAGTCGTTGATGTGAATATGGAAGGGATGCGGATAGCCGCTCATGTTATAGAGCGTCCATTCCTCGACGGCATTGAGTGCTACGGTCTGGGTTGCTGCCAGCGACGATTGGAAAGGCGCAAGCTTGGTTCCCTCGTTGCCCGTGGCAAACACCGTGTTGGCCAAGGAAGAGCCATCGGCTTGGGGTACAAACCATTCTTCGTCAGCCGGGATAGGCTGGGGGAACAGTGAGCTGTCCTTGTTGGCGATGGCCAGAACCACAGCACGCGTCTTGCCGCCATGCTCGGCCAGTTCGGCATCGGTAATGGGCAGGAAGTTGTTATACAAGGGCAACTGGCTTGGGCTGGGCAGATCCATTTCGACCGGCGCGCCTTCAACGACTATGCGCGCCACGATTTCCTGGTTCATGCCTGAAGGTGCCTTGGCAGAACGCAAGTAGTAGGTGCCCGGTGTTTTGCTGGCCTGCACCAGTATGGAATCGCGATTGCCCGGATACATGATGCTGCCAGGCCAATGGGCGTTGTCTGTTTGGGCCGCAGTACTGGCGGTGATGGGACGGTAATGACGCTGGAACGTGTTTCCGTCGCGGGCGTAATACCACATGGTGTGCTCGTCGAGCACCGGATTGAAGGGATAGAAGGCGTCTGAGTTGATCAGATGCCAGTTCTGGATTTCCCCGGGGCGCATCACGATAGTGGGCTGATAGGCACCGTTAAGCATGAATGCACCGTTGGTGTTGGCCACGTAGTCATACAGTGTGTCGCTGGTGCCGGTATCGGAAAGGTTCAGCCGGTGCACGAAAATGACTCGTTCGCGGATGCTGTCGTTCAGGTTGAAGTCGTTACGCGGCGTATTGATCACAATGGCGCCGAACATGCCGTTGATTACCTGGGTGGCCGTTGAGCCGTGCAAATGAGGGTGATACCAGTAAATTCCGTTGACGTGATGTGGCGGCAGGGCGATTTCATGCTGGCGGTCGGCGCCCGGCTTGACGCCCGCATCGGGGGTATCAACCACATAATCGCCAAAAACCCCGGGACGGATCTCTTTGGGATCGACGTGCAGCCCATGAAAATGCAGATTGGTGCTGTTCTGGTAATTCAGATAGCTCAGTGAAGATACATCGGGATCATTTTCGGGCAGCCTGTTCTTGAGCAAAAGGCGCAAAGTGTCGCCGGCATTCATGTACAGGGTGGGGGCCAGGCCACCGCTGTTAAAGCTGCGTAAGTGGGCGTTCACCAACTGCGAAGTGCCGGGGTAGACGTCTTGTGCGCCTGCTGCGAACTGAACGCTGTTGCTGGCATACGCAGCCACCAGCTCTATATCGATAAGGCCGTCCTTGGCGTAGATGCGGGTGGCTTCAGGCAGGGTGTCTTCGGTGGCTGCCTGACTGTCGCCGCTGCCGCAACCAGCCAGCGGCGGCAGTATCAGGCCGGCCGACAGACCCATGGACCAGCGCAATACATCGCGGCGCTTCGGGTTGGCAGGATTGACTGTGGCTGCCAGTGGTGCACCGGCGCGGTATGGGTCGCTTTTGTTCATGCTGATGCCCTCAGGCCAGATGGATGGGATTGGGGGTCAGGATTACTGTGTCTTGGGCGGGTCGGCCGCAGGCGGCGCTGCGGTTGTCGCCCCAGGCAAAAATAGTTGCGTCATCGCTGACCAGAACATGACCTGCACCAGCGGCCAGGCGGGTGACAGGCGGCAGGCCGGAAATCTGCACCGCTTTCGGAGATGAATGCGGTTGCGGCAAACCGATTTGCCCCAGTCCATTCCAGCCCCAGGCAAAGACTTCGCCCTGGTCGGCAAGGGCGGCGGTGTAGAACTGCCCGCCGTCTATCTGGCGTACTGGGAAATCAAGCTGGATTTTTACAGGTTCAGCAAAAAAAGCCGCGTCGGCGCTGCCGGTCTGGCCATGATTGTTTGCGCCCCATGCCCACAGTTGGCCATTTGCATCGAGTGCCATGCTGTGCGTATCGCCGGCAGCAACTTGAACAACAGGATCAGGCAGGGCAAGTTTGCGCGGAGTGTCGGAGGATTTAAGGGTTCCGTGGCCCAACTGACCAGCCTGGTTTGCACCCCAGCTCCAGACATTGCCGGACTGATCCAGGGCCAGAGCGTGTGCCGAACCGCAGGCCAGGCTGTCGATTGCAGGCAGATTCTTGATTTGCGCCTCGGTGTTGTGCGCCGGATGCGCTGGTCTGCCCAGTTGGCCCAGGTGATTGAAACCCCAGGACCAGATGCTGCCGTTGTTCAGTAGCGCCAGGCTGACGGTGTGCATGGTGGCCAGCTGCCGTATGCCTTGCGGGATGGCCTGAAGCTTTTGGTGGGCTGCTCCGTGGTCTGGTGCAATGACGGGACGGCAAGCCAGCAAAGCCCCGCTGCCGCAGGCCCCCAGTATGTGAACGCTGCCATCGGCGATCAGGTCAAAGGGCGTACCCGGGTTGAGCATTTGCGCATATGGCTGAGCGTAGCGGTGGTGGCCAATTTTGGATTTGTCTGTGGAGCAAATCTCTGCGGGAAGAGTTTCTTGTCGGTTTGGGTAGGCGGTTTTGAATGCCCCCCATCCCCAGGCAGTACCTTTGTTGTCGAGCGCTACGGAGCGTTGTGAACCTGCACTGATCTGGGCGATAGGCATGCATGTCTCGATTTATTAGTATTTGTTCCTAAATATATTAACCTGATTCTAGCCCTTAAATAAATACAGTTTCAAAAAAAGCCTGGCCCGGTATGAAACCAGGGCCAGGCTTTTTTGTTGCCCGTTAGCCGGGCCGGCTGAAAGCTTAAGCAGCTTTCTTCAGCGATTTTTTCAGCGCTTTGATCTTGCTTTCGTGCTTTGCCACTTTGGATTGGCGAGCTTTGATCTTTTGCTTGAGGGATTTGACGTTCTTGGACATATTGCGTTCCTTTCTAAAAAGGCCTATTCGCTGGATTCATGCTTTTTGATAAATGCGCGAATGAATAGCCTGATTTCACGAGCGGCGGTGGTGTCCAGTTCTTCGCATAGTTGCAGGAACTGTTCGCGCTCGGCGGTACTGATGCGTATCAGTAGCTGACTATCTTTTTTATTGGGCTTCACTTTAGTGGGTTTGCCTAGCATTTAGAGTACTCAAAAAAATGAAGCTCAAATTGAAAATATATATGCATTGTATATGCATTGATATAACAAGTCAATGCCTGGGCAATTAGGCTGCTCCGGCGCTGGGCTGCGAATTTGAGCTGGATTAAGGTTTTTGAAATTAGCTTGATGATTTCCTTGAAACACCATATGTAGTGGTTTAGAGTTTCACAAAACACTAAATATGGATATTTAAGGATTTACATCATGGCGCGGATTGATATACGGGCATCGGTAGACGAGTACCTAAGCCGGGCAGACTGGCGGGTTAACGCCAACGCGAATCAGGGCTATTCCCTGGGCGGGCTGATTCTGAATCTGTCTGGAAAAGTAATCGCCAACTACTGGCTGGATCATGTTTATCCATCGGACATAGGTCAGGCTCACCGCGAAGGCGACATACATATCCACGATCTGGATATGTTGTCCGGCTATTGCGCAGGCTGGTCGTTGCGCACGCTGTTGCACGAAGGCCTGAATGGCGTGCCAGGCACCGTGGAATCCGGGCCGCCGCGGCATATGTCCAGTGCTGTCGGGCAGATCGTCAACTTCCTGGGTACCATGCAGAACGAATGGGCTGGCGCCCAGGCCTTCAGCTCCTTCGACACCTATATGGCACCCTTTGTGCGCAAGGACGCCTTGAGCTACGAAGCCGTGCGCCAGTGCATGCAGGAACTGATCTACAACCTGAATGTACCGTCGCGCTGGGGCACGCAAACGCCCTTCACCAATCTGACCTTTGATTGGGTCTGCCCGGAAGACTTGCGCGAACAGGTGCCGGTGATCGGCGGTCAAGAGATGCCATTCACGTATGGCGCATTGCAGGCCGAAATGGATCTCATCAACCGCGCCTATATTGAAGTCATGATGGCAGGCGATGCCAAGGGCCGCGTTTTCACTTTCCCCATTCCTACTTACAACATCACGGAAGACTTCGACTGGCACAGCCCCAACGCTGAACTGCTGTTCGAAATGACGGCTCGTTACGGCCTTCCGTACTTTCAGAATTTCATCAACTCCGAGCTCAAGCCGAACATGATCCGCTCCATGTGCTGCCGCCTGCAACTCGATTTGCGAGAGCTGCTCAAGCGTGGCAATGGCCTGTTTGGCTCGGCCGAACAAACCGGCTCATTGGGCGTGGTCACCGTTAACTGCGCAAGGTTGGGGTACCTGCATGCCGGCGATGAAGCCGCCTTAATCGCTCGCCTGGATGAATTGCTGGCCTTGGGTCGCGACAGCCTTGAAATCAAGCGCAAGCTAATCCAGCAACTGATGGACGACGGCTTGTTTCCTTATACGCGCCGCTATCTTGGTACGCTGCGTAACCACTTTTCCACGCTGGGCGTGAATGGCATCAACGAGATGATACGCAACTTCACGCGCGGTGAGCACGACATCACCACACGCTGGGGGCATGAGTTCGCGCTGCGTCTGCTTGATCACGTGCGCGCGCGCATGGTGGAGTTCCAGCAGGCGACCGGCCATATGTATAACCTGGAAGCCACGCCCGCCGAAGGCACGACCTATCGCTTTGCCAAGGAAGACCGCAAGCGCTTTCCGGGCATTTTGCAGGCCGGTACAAACGAGATGCCTTACTACACCAACTCTTCGCAGTTGCCGGTGGGCTACACCGAAGACCCCTTCGAGGCCCTGGAGCGTCAGGATACCCTGCAATGCAAATACACCGGCGGCACGGTCTTGCACCTGTACATGACAGAGCCCTTATCCAGTGCGGCAGCCTGCCGCGAACTGGTCAAGCGCGCCCTGAGCCGTTTCCGCCTGCCCTATATCACCGTAACCCCGACTTTCTCGATCTGCCCGGTGCACGGCTATCTTAGCGGCAACCACCCATACTGCCCGAAATGCGACGAAGAAATTCTTGCACGCAAACAGCTGAAAGTCGCGTAAGGGCAGTGCCATCTTTCTCTACACCAACCTACTGAAAAAGGAGCCGACCATGTCAGCACAAAACCCCGTTATTGAATTGAAAAACGAAGAACGCCAACCGTGCGAAGTCTGGACACGCGTCATGGGCTATCACCGCCCTGTGTCCTCGTTCAACATCGGAAAGAAAGGCGAATTCCATGAGCGTCGCTACTTCACCGAAGGCGCTGCAGGCCTGGGCCGTGACGCAGCACATAGCCCGGCCGAAACCCTGGCTGCCTGATCACGCCGTGTCGACCGCTGCCTCGCCCACAAGCGTTACCCTGAAAGTCGGGGGTATCACGCCCTTTACCGCCACGGATTTCCCTGGCCGGTTATCGGCAGTGATCTTTGTGCAAGGCTGCCCCTGGCGCTGTGGCTATTGCCACAACCCCCACTTGCAGCAACGTACGGCACAGAGTCCTCTGGCCTGGAAGACCGTTCATGCTTTCCTGGCGCGCCGTGTCGGGCTGATCGACGCCGTTGTGTTCAGCGGCGGCGAACCCACCATGGATCCCGGCCTGGAAGCGGCTCTGCGTGAAACGCGCGAGCTTGGTTTTCAGATCGGGCTGCACAGCGGCGGCACGCATCCCAGGCGTTTGCGCCAGGTCTTGCCGCTGGTGGACTGGGTGGGTCTGGACATCAAGGCGACTGCGGCACGCTACGACGCCGTCACTCAGGTACGGGATAGCGGTGTCCCGGCATACGAAAGCCTGCAGGCCGTGCTGGAAAGCGGGGTAAGCCATGAAGTTCGCACCACCATTCATCCGCGCCTGCACGATGTCGATGAGATTCGCAGGCTGGCCCGGCAACTGGCCGATGCCGGCGTTACTGATTACGCATTGCAGGTATTTCGTACTACGGGCTGTCGGAATGACGATCTGAACCATTTGCGGTTTACCGATTATCCCGGCACACACCTGGTGCAGGAAATCGAAAACCTCTTCCCCAGATTCACCCTGCGCAAGGAAGGTTGAGTCCGGGTGGGGGGGCTAATGGCTCAGGCTGCCGGCTTGCGCGTTGCCGTGCCTACCCAGCCGATGGCTGTGTAGGCGATGACCGCGGTTCCGATTGCGCCCAACACGAATATCAGGGCAAGGAGAATCCAGTCGGCAGGGCCGGCGGCATCGCTGTAGCCGGATGACGAGACTTTCGCCATGAACACCAGCGCGATCACGCCGCCGAATAGGCCTATGAGTTCTGACCAGGCCAGGCGCCGCCAGGCGATTCTGCGTTCGCGCGCCAGCAGTGCGACGAAAGCCAGTGTGCCGACACCGACCAAGGCCAGCAGCAGCCACAGTAAGGGGCCGAGCATTTCCTGGAAGACGGCTAGAAACATTTGAGGGTCTAGTTCTTTCATATTGGGCTCCAGTCGGATTTACGCGCGGCCGCGCAGCATACTGATGTAAGTGGGTTTGAGGGCCATGGTCTTCACGACCCAGCTGACCCAGAGTTCTTCGAGCGGGGCGATCATGCCGGGGAATGATTCCACCAGATTGTTCTCGTAGTCGAATTCGATCAGCATCGCGCGCCCCAGGCGGGTGATCAAGGGACACGATGTATAGCCGTCGTAGCGCTGGTCGCTGCGGGCTCCTGCGATGTCGGCCACCAGATGGTCGACCGCGACGGGCACCTGCCACTTGACGCTGGCGGCGGTCTTTCCCTTGGGCACGCCAGCGATATCGCCCACACCAAAGACATCCGGATAGCGGATGTGGCGCAGCGTGTGGCGATCGACCTCCATCCAGCCTTCGGATGCCCAGTTGCCGGTTTGCCAGGGCAGGGGGCTGTTACGCACTACGGCAGGCGCACGCATGGGGGGAATGACATGGATGAAGTCATAGGACTGTTCCTCGGTGCCATCGGGTGTGCGGAATGTGGCAAGGCGGCGGCCAGGGTCGATGGCCGTGAGCACGCGTTCGTAGGTGACCGGGATATTGCGCTGCCGAAACAGCATGCGCACCTTTTCCGATACGATGGGAACGCTGAAGAGTGACTTGTTGTTCGAGAAGTACTCAATGGAGAGTTTGTCGCGCCGACCCTGGCGCGTTGCGATGTCTTCGGAAATGAAGGTGAATTTCAGCGGCGCGCCAGCGCACTTCATTTCCGTGCCGGGCCGTGTGAAGATGCCTCGGCCACCGCGCTCGATGAAGTTGTGCAATGCTTGCGAGCTGGCGTAGGCGGCTTCATGTCCGTTGTAGATGCTGGCAATGCCGTCTTTGCCGATCAGCCCCGGCTCCATGCCTTCGATCTCATCGTAGTGCAATGACAAGCCAGTGGCGACGATGAGGTAGTCGTAGGCCAGCGTGGTGCCGCCGGAGGTAACTACCTTGCGTGCTTCCGGGTCGATCTCGGCAACGCTTTCCTGGACCCAGTTCACGCCGGGCGGCAGGTAAGCTGCCGTGTCGGACACCACATACTGCTGCGGTTTCACCCCGGCGGCAACAAGCGTGTAGCCGGGTTGATAGAAATGCTGGCGGCGTGCGTCAATGATGGTAATGCTGGCGCCATCAAGCCGCTCGGCCAAACGAGAAGCGGCGGACAACCCGGCTGCCCCGGCGCCCGCGATCACAATGCGGGCGGATGTTTTGATACCCGCAGGCGCCGCCAGCGTGGGGGTGGGCAGAGCGGTGCTTAGGGCGCCAGCTGTGGCCAGGGCCAGAAAGCGGCGGCGATTTATATTTGCGTCGTAATCGGTGGAAGAATCGTGAGGGGAGCGTGGATGCATGAGATGTCCTTTCTCGACGGCAAACAGATACCAGTAGCTTTATTATATTAGAATATGCTAAATTAGAATAAACTAATTTGAAGTGAGCAATGAAATTCAGCGAACAAGACCTACAGATTCTTCAAGAAGGCGCCGGCAAGGCCGCAAGTCTGCTCAAGGCCATCGGCAATGAAAATCGGCTGCTGGTGTTATGCCTGCTGATTCAGCATGACGAGATGTCGGTAAGCACCATCCTGGAACGTGTGGGGTTAAGTCAGTCGGCGCTGTCGCAACATCTTGCGCGCATGCGGCAAGAAGGGCTGGTTTCGTATCGAAGAGAGTCCCAGGTGCTGTATTACCGTATTGCCAATCCGGAAGTCGAAAAGATCATTGCGGTGCTGAAGTCCATCTACTGCCCTTAACCATTGGGAGGTTTCACCTATGAAGGCATTGACACCCATGCAGGCCAGGGCCCTGACGGCGCAGGGCGCCGTGCTGGTCGATGTGCGTAGCGCAGACGAGCGCGCCCGCCAGTACATACCAGGTTCGTTGCATCTGCCGCTTGAGTCGCTCGAAGCCGCCGGGATGCCGCCCGAAATCAAACAGGGGGCGATCTTTTATTGCCGCTCGGGCAATCGCACCCGGCTGAATGCGGCCCTTATCTCGAATTGCATGCGGGGCCGCTGCCCAGACGACAGCCTGTATGTGCTCGAAGGTGGGCTGGACGCCTGGAAACGCGCCGGCCTTGACGTTGAACGCGACGTATCAAGACCTCTGGAATTGCAGCGGCAAGTGCATATTGCGGCGGGCACGCTGATTCTGCTTGGTGCGGTGCTGGGCGCCGCTGTGCATCCAGGTTTCTTTGGCATATCGGCTTTGGTCGGGGCCGGTCTGGTGTTTGCGGGCCTTACGGGTTTTTGCGGTATGGCGCGTCTGCTGATGAAGGCCCCCTGGAACCGACGATATCTCACGATTTCTACGACTGAAGGAGCGTCACGATGAAATACAACATTGGAACCATAGACCGGACATTACGCATCTTGATTGGTGTTGTCCTGATCGCACTGGCCGCCACCGGGACGGTCGGCTGGTGGGGCTGGCTGGGCGTCATACCCCTGTTAACAGGCTTGGTGCGAACCTGCCCCGCGTACTCGATACTAGGCGTGAACACCTGCAAGAAGGGTTGATATCAGATGGCAAGCCTTGCTTGCTGTACGGTGTCAGAAAGTGCTCAATCGCAAGGTCAGTGCCACCAGGGTGATCAGCAATACCGGCAGCGTCAGTACGATTCCTACCTTGAAGTAGTATCCCCAGGTGATTTTTACACCTTTACGTGACAGCACATGCAGCCACAAAAGCGTTGCCAGGCTTCCTATGGGTGTAATCTTGGGGCCAAGGTCGCTGCCGATGACGTTCGCGTAGATCATGGCCTCCTTGATGGGGCCCGTTGCCTGGCTGGCATCGATGGACAGTGCGCCCACCAGCACGGTGGGCATATTGTTCATGATGGAAGAGAGCAAGGCCGTAAGTAGACCGGTACCCAGTGTCGCGCTCCACAGGCCTTGATCCGCCATGGCGTTGAGCCATCCGGCGATCACGTCGGTCAACCCGGCATTACGCAAGCCGTACACCACCAGGTACATGCCCAGCGAGAACACCACTATGGGCCAGGGGGCTTCACGCACCACTTTCCGTATGCTGATGACATGGCCACGCCCGGCCACCAGCAGCAGAATGACTGCGCCTGTGGCGGCCAGGGCGCTGACGGGGATGCCAAAGCCTTCCAGTACAAAGAAGCTTGCCAGCAGAAAAGCGAGCACATACCATCCGGCGCGAAAGGTTGCGTGGTCGCGAATGGCCTCTGCTGGCCGTTTGAGTTGGCTGGCTTTGTAATAGGTCGGGATACTGTTGCGGAAATAGATCAATAGCACGATCAAGGTGGCCGCCACCGAGACCAGGTTCACGGGCGCCATCACCGCTGCGTATCGCGCAAAACTGATGTCGAAGAAGTCCGCCGATACGATGTTGACCAGGTTCGACACGACGAGCGGGAGACTGGCCGTATCTGCGATGAAGCCGGCCGCCATGACGAAAGCAAGCGTTGCCGCCTGACTAAATCCGAGGGCGAGCAGCATGGCCATCACGATGGGAGTGAGTATCAGCGCTGCACCGTCGTTGGCGAAGAAGGCCGATACAGCCGCACCAAGCAGAATGATCAGCGAGAACAGCAGGCGGCCATGGCCTCCACCCCAACGTGCGACATGCAGGGCAGCCCACTCGAAGAAACCTGCTTCATCAAGCAGCAGGCTGATAATGATGATGGCGATAAAGGTGGCGGTGGCGTTCCAGACAATATTCCAGACAATGGGGATATCGCTGAAGCTGACTGCACCGAAAGCCAGCGCCAGCACGGCGCCAAGGCTGGCGCTCCAGCCGATATTGAGCCCCTTGGGTTGCCAGATGACCAGCACGATGGTGAGCAGGAAGATAAGCAGTGCGACAAGCACGGGAGATTCTCTTTATTCTGGAAATGGAGGCACTGTTTGATGACCGAGGACTGGACGTTTCGCAGGCTTTTTATAAGAACGGCGTGATATCACTTCTGACCGGCAAGCAGGGGTTCCCGCCGCAGCAGTTATCCGTCAGGTATGCCAGCAGCGAGCTCATGGTGCCGAACTCTGCCGAATAAAAGACAAATCGGCCTTCCTGGCGAGACGTCAGCAGGCCCGAATGAACGAGTTCTTTGAGGTGGAAAGTCAGGGATGACGGCGGCACTTCAAGAAGCTCGGCCAGCCGCCCGGCATGCAGCCCGGCAGGGCCGGCTTGTACCAGCAAACGATAAGCTTCAAGGCGCGACTCGTGGGCGATTGCGGCTAACGCCCGCACAGCGTCTTTAGTGTTCATTCCGTTTTCAACTCAGATAAATTAAATACTATAGTTCGATAATAATCGAAATAACGAATTTATGAAACAGTTCACGTCACTACACGACACCATGTGGTTTTCTCCCGCCGAAATGCAAAAGATGCCGGGGATGCAGCATGCTGAACCGAATATGATTACACTTGGTCCCGTCAGTGTGGCGGGAAAGATAAAGGTTAGTCAGGCAGCATATCGATATGGCAAACAAGACATTGATTTTTGGAGTGGCCGGGGTCGTCGCGCTTGGAGCCGTTGCGTTTTTATATGGCGTCGGGCGTGATCCCGGCCCTGCATTCATCGATCCGTCTGATAAGCAACGGGTGGTGGTGGGTAAAGCCATCTATGCAAACTATTGCGCGGCCTGCCATGGTGCGTCGTTGCAAGGCCAGCCGAACTGGCGGGAGCGTCAGCCTAATGACAGACTGCCTGCGCCTCCGCATGACAAGACTGGCCACACCTGGCACCACCCGGATGCCATGCTGTTTGATATGGTCAAGAATGGCCTGGTTCCAGGCAAGACGGCCCCGGCGGGATACGAAAGCGATATGCCCGCGTATCGTGAGATACTGACCGACGAAGAAATTATCTCGGTGCTTGCATATATCAAGAGCACCTGGCCACCTAAAGTGCTGCAAGCACAGAAAGAGGTGACTGTGCGGCAAAGCAAGTAGCCGGATGAAAGATGAAGCTGAATAGAGCGATAGTCGCGTCTTGTATTGCTGCATGTTCATTGGTTCTGACCGCGCACGCAGCACCACCCGAAGGTAAGGGCCAAGGTAATGGCGCAAGTTCTCCCGGCAAGTCCCGCAACGGCGGCAAGGGCAACCCGCACGCATCCGGCAATCCTGGAAAGGGGAATTCGGGTACCGACTTGATTCTGATCTCTGTAGCCACGGCGGTTGTCGCCGATATTCTTTACGACGTCTTTGATTAAGTAATGGGGCCGGGTCAGCGGTTGGCATGACACGCGTGCGATGTGCGATCGACTTTCTGGCCAGATCACTCGCGGAGCGTATCTGGCTCAGGACGCACTAAAATGCCGGAAAATTAATACGCAGCTTTGGGCTGAAGTTATTCGCAACGCCGGCATTCAGGCTGAGTAAAAGCACATTCACATGACAACGCAACCTTTGAAAGGGATCCGTGTACTGGATCTGACCAACGTTCTGGCCGGCCCGTTTTGTTGCCATCAGCTTGCCCATATGGGTGCCGATGTCATCAAGGTGGAGACGCGCCTGAGCGGCGATCTGGCCCGGCAACTGGGCGCTGATCCGGAACTGAATCGCAACAATATGGGTGTGTCGTTTCTGGCGCAAAACCCGGGCAAACGCTCCATTACACTGGATCTGAAGCATGACGACGGCAAGGCCGTACTGCGCAGGCTGGTAAGCACCGCAGATGTTCTGGTGGAAAATTTTCGTCCTGGCGTTATGAAGCGGCTGGGTCTGGGCTGCGACGCATTGCTTGAAGAAAATCCGAAGCTGATCTATTGCGCTATCTCCGGGTTCGGGCAGACGGGTGATTTGCGTGACCTGCCTGCCTACGACCAGATCATTCAAGGCATGTCCGGAATCATGAGCATTACGGGTGACAGCGAATCGGCGCCCTTGCGTGTGGGTTATCCGGTTGCCGATACGGTGGGGGGCATCACGGCCGCTTTTGCGATCGCCTCTTCGCTGGCTGATAGAAACCGGACCGAGGGAGTGTTCATCGATGTGTCCATGCTTGAGGCAGCCATGGCCACGATGGGCTGGGTAGTATCCAATTATCTGGTTGCCGGGCGCGAGCCGCACCCGCTGGGCAATGACAATATGACGGCTAGCCCTTCAGGCGCATTCAAGACGGGTGACGGCCTGATCAATATTGCCGCCAACAAGCAGGAGCACTTCGAGAAAGTAGCTCGTATTCTCGAGCGCGCCGAGTGGATTAGCGATGCCCGTTTCGCGGATCGTCAGGCACGGTTGCAGAACAGACAGGAACTTAAAGACCTGATGGAGCAGGCAATGAATGCGAAAACCACTGAGCAGTGGTGGGAGCTGCTAAGCGCGGAAGGCGTGCCTGCCGGCCCTGTTTATACCGTACCTCAGGCTTTGAGCCATCCACAGATTGCCAACCGTGGCATGCTCGCCTCTTTTGAAGATGTGCCTGGGGTAGGGCGCAACATACGAGTGGTGCGAACCGGCTTCAAGCTGAATGGCGCAGCGCCTTCGGTGGATGCACCCCCGCCGCGCTTAGGCGAACATACGGAAACCATACTGGCGGAATTGGGATACAGCGCAGATGAAATCTTGCGCTTTAAGCAGCAGGAGGTTGTATGAGTGTTACTTCCAACGAAGCCGAACAGGTGCGCCGGGGTGTAAAGGATTGGTGGCGTACTTCCATTATTGATATGGAGCCGGGCAGCATCAGGTATCGAGGCTACCCGATTCAGGATCTCATCGGCAACATCAGTTTTGCCCAGATGATTTGGCTGATGACGCGGGGTGAGCTGCCATCCGATGAACAGGCACGCTTGCTTGATGCGGCGCTCATGGCTGCCGTTGATCATGGTCCGCAGGCACCCAGTATCGCCATTGCCCGCATGGCCGCCACTTGCGGTGTCGGCCTGAACAGTGCGATGGCGTCGGCAGTGAATGTCCTGGGAGATGTGCATGGCGGCGCAGGCGAACAGGCCGTTGAGCTGTATATCGACATCGCGCGGCAAATGGATGCCGGAATTGAACTGGTTAAGGCGACGCAAGCGGGTCTGGACGCTGCGATAGATAAATATGGCAAGTTTGTTTCAGGGTTCGGCCACCGCTTTCATCCGATAGACCCGAGAGCGCCCCGACTGCTCGAACTCGTGGATGAAGCAGCCTCCAGGGGCGTAGTTGGCGGCCGGTTCGCAACTATAGGGCGGGCGGTTGAAGACGAGCTTGCCTGCAGGAAGGCAGGCAAGCGGATTCCGATGAATATCGACGGTGCGACTGCCGTCATTTATGCCGAACTGGGGTTCCCGGCGCCTTTGGCGCGCGGTTTGTTCTGTTTGTCGCGCTCAGTAGGGATCTTGTCCCATGCCTGGGAGCAAACTCAGCAAGGCGGCCGCAATAAAGGGCCTATTCCCAGGGAATATATCTGGCAGTACGACGGCCCCGAGGAAAGGAAAGTGCCGATCCGGTAGTGTCGGGGGCAGCGTGGGTAGCCTGGCTATGTCGACATTTTTGTGTGTGGCTCTAGAACCCGAGTCTCGAGCCGGCCCCGAGTAGGGTGGCTATGCCGAGCAGCGCAAAGATTGCAGCGGCAATTGAATGAACCAGTTTCATCGGAATTTTGTTGGCAAGCTTGTCACCAACGAAAACAGCGGGTACGTCTGCAATCAGCATCCCGAGCGTGGTACCGATGACCACCATGAGCGGTACAGCATAGTGCGCGGCCATCGCGACCGTAGCGATCTGGGTCTTGTCACCCATCTCGGCAAGGAAGAAGGTAATCAGCGTTGCGCCGAAGACGCCAAATTTCCTGGCGACTTGAGTTTCTTCCTCTTCAATCTTGTCCGGGATCATCGTCCAGATGGCCATGCCAATGAAGGAGAGCCCCAACACCCAGCGCAAGATTTCCGGACTGACCGCTGAAGTAATCCAGGCGCCCAAGGCACCCGCTAGACCGTGATTGACGATGGTGGCCGCCAAGATACCGAGAATAATCGGTACAGGCTTCTTGAAACGAGCGGCAAGAATGAAGGCGAGGAGCTGGGTTTTGTCGCCGACTTCAGCGAGAGCAACGACTCCGGTGGAGACGAGGAGGGCTTCCATAAGAATTTCCAGACCGGTCTACAGACGATTGACCACCACGCATCCCCGGCCATATACGGAAGCGTAGTGGTCAAAGGTCTTGCCAAGCTCGGGAACCGCTTACGCCATGACCTGCTGGTCAAGTATGTTGACGTAAGCCTCTTCGTGACGAAGAGAGGCTACTCCCCAATGACCGGCGTATTCTAGCATCTGGCGCGATTTCAGTCGCGGTCGCTACTGCTACGGGCGTTGCCAAGCACGATCTGCGCTTTCAGTTAGTTCGAGTGTTTGATGAATCGTCCATTTATCTACTTGCCGGGCGCGCGCATTTCATCGACCAGCCTTGAGAAGAGAGCATGATTTTCTTTATATAGCGCCATAGTTTCTTCCGGCGTACCGAGACGTGCCTCCATATCGGCATTCTGAAAAACACGCTCAATGTTCTCCGGATCGTTTTCCATCGCGGCTTTCTGTGCTTGATACAAGCGGTCAACAACTGCCTTGGGGGTATCTTTGTGAACAGCGAACGTATAGCAGAATTCCACAGAAATTGGATAGCCTGCTTCTGTGAAAGTGGGCACATCCGGATACGACTTCAGGCGTGATTCTTGACCAACTGCCAGAATCCGCAGTTTCCCACCACCCAGCAAGCCGCCTCCACCCGACACCAATGCGGCGTCCACATGCCCGCCCAAGACATTAGTAAGTGCGTCCGGAGTCGATTTGAAAGGTGTATTGATTACCTTGATATTCGCTTCTTTGCTGAAGCTTTGAACAAGGAAGTCTGCTGCCGACAGGCTGCCGTACGTTCCAACACTTATCTCATCCGCATTCTTCTTGGCGTCCTGCACGAAGTCCTCAAGAGTCTTCCATTTTGCGTCGTTTTTCACTATCAACCACAGGGGAGGGCAGGCGAATGTACCGATGAGCTTAAAGTCAGCCAGTGTGTAATCTACCTTGTTTGTGAGTGGTGACAGGACAAGTGGTGTTGCACTGCCGATAAGAATAGTGTGTCCGTCAGTTCCATAGTCCTATCCTTCAAAAGCCGGTTGGTTTTCCTGCTGACCGGGGCCGAAGATTCCGAGCCTGGTCGTAGGTTTTCGGCGTTCGCAGTAATACGGTTCCTGCGGTGTTGCCGCCGTTGCCGTGAGTTCGTCGCCTTGCCGTGCTGAACCGCTGGCCGGGGCTGATGAACAGGACCGTGGAATATATGGAGGGGACCCGCCTGGCGGGGAGGACGCCGTTTATGCCGCGAAAGCCAGGGCAGCGGACACGGATGGCGGTACAGTCGGTGTTTGGGGCGGCGCACTCATGGCAATGGAAACAGACAGCCCGATATGCACTGATTGCGAATGCTGGCCCGCGCGGCGAGCGCCCCTATCGCCCTATGGGCGATCTAAATGGACGTGGTTTTAATAACTAGGTCCGCTAGCACGAACACGAAAGCTCCGCTCTAGTGCATAACCATTACGGGTCCAGGTACATTACAAAAATGTAATGCGCCAAGGATGCACATTGCCATTCACCGTTATTGTCACCGTCTTGGCTATGTTCGGTCACCAGTTGGGCTGGTTCAGCATGACAGCCCAAACTTGGATTGAACTGGTGTTATCGATACCGGTGGTTCTGTGGGCCGGCCAATCATTTTTTGTCCGGGGCCGGCAGTCGGTAGTCAACCGCACCCCCGGTGGGTCAGTATTACACCGGCGCTAACATGGAGCTGCTGGAGCGCGGGGCAAACTATATGGCGAACGGCGTAGCCAATTTCAAGCTGTGCAGTCCAATAGTGAACCATTACGCCACCATCCTGGAACCCGCCCAGAATCGGTCATGCGGTACGCCGAAAACGACCTTATAACTGCTTTCTATCGGAGCTTGCTTGGTTTGAAGCGAGACGTGCGAAAACGCCGACAGTGCAAAGAGGATCGCTGCCACTGCAGCGGCGCCGCTGGTGCGAACCTGGAAAATGGACATGAAAAACCTCGGAATGAGTATCGTCAAAAAGAGGTCGATACAAGAACGACCACGCATGAAAATCAACCGGGGCTTGAAGGGGCCGCGAGAGCCTAGCGGCAGGCCCAAAGCAGGTAGCGGCAGTGTCTAGTTACGATGTAAGAGCACCACAGGACTGTGCGAGATCATTCTCACCAGGACAGCGGCATCCTGGCTCGGCACTACTGCCTGAAACACTATTAAACCAAAGGAATACTCCTGGCTACTCGCATGTTCGTCAGGCGAAGATGTTTCGTCTGACCAGCCAAATCCAGCTGCAACGTGCTGGCACCGCCGCCTACGGTGCAAAAGGTGATCGCCAGCTTACCGTCACGTTCGCCGGAGAGAATCGGCATGTAGCACGTGGAAATAACCGACCAAGACAGAAACGATATGACGGTCAAGCACAACAAAACTGCCAGACGCCATGCCTTTACGCTAAGGGGGCTTAAAGGGCGAACATGAAGCGCATTATATGGCAGATAAAGCGATTGGTATCGCATCCAGTTTTTGTAGCCTCCTTCGGGGCCAAGTCGAGCTGGCTTTCCACTCCCAGGACGAAACGCAAAGGATGGCAAGGCTAAAGTGCAGACCCGCTCCACCAACTTATGCCCTATACTGGCTCGCACGCAGGGGTACTCGCTGTTTTCAGCGGGTTGAGAAAGTCCCTTCGTACCAGTACGGATAATGCCGATGCTGGGAGCGCGCTTGTCAATATCGTTTGGCCTCATGCCGACCGATAGAAACGAGTCTATCCCCTATCGGCTCCATTGTTAACTTTTGGAGCATGTCTTGGACACTAACCTCATCTTTTCAGCAGCCAGCGCCGAAGTCGACGCAGCGGCCATCTCCCCCCTTCCCCAATCAAACAAGGTTTATCAGCAAGGCTCGCGACCGGATATCCGCGTACCATTCCGGGAAGTCTCGCAAGACGATACGCCAACCATGTTCGGCGGTGAAAAAAACCCTCCACTTACCCTTTACGACACAAGTGGCCCCTACACCGACCCTTCGATCCAGATCGACATCCGCAAAGGTCTGGACGCATTGCGTAGCGCCTGGATAGAAGAGCGCAAGGACACCGAACAACTGAACGGCGCTAGCAGCGAATACGGACGAGCACGCCTGCAGGACGTAAAGCTCAGTTCTCTGCGGTTCGGATTGAATCGCAAACCGCGTCGCGCCGTAACCGGGAAAAATGTGACGCAAATGCATTACGCACGTCGCGGCATTATTACTCCCGAGATGGAGTTCGTCGCCATCCGCGAGAGTCTGCAACGCGAACGCTATATGGAAATGCTGCGCGCCAGCGGTCCGGATGGTGAGAAGCTGGTCGAGCGTTTACTGCGTCAGCACGCGGGCCAGTCGTTTGGAGCCGCCATCCCAGACGCGATCACACCAGAATTTGTACGCCAGGAAGTCGCGAGGGGCCGGGCCATCATTCCAGCCAATATCAATCACCCCGAAAGCGAGCCTATGATCATAGGTAGGAATTTTCTGGTCAAAATCAATGCCAACATAGGAAATTCGGCGCTCAGTTCCAACATCAGTGACGAAGTCGAAAAAATGACGTGGGCGATACGCTGGGGAGGCGACACCGTGATGGATCTGTCGACCGGCAAGAACATCCATGAAACCCGCGAATGGATCATACGCAACTCGCCAGTGCCGATCGGTTCCGTACCCATTTATCAGGCACTAGAAAAAGTAGACGGTAAAGCCGAAGACCTGACTTGGGAAATATTCCGCGATACACTGATAGAGCAAGCCGAGCAAGGCGTCGATTACTTTACGATCCATGCGGGCGTTCGGCTGCCCTTCATTCCCCTGACAGCCAAGCGCATGACAGGTATTGTGTCACGCGGCGGATCGATTATGGCAAAGTGGTGTCTGGCTCACCATAAAGAAAGCTTCATTTATGAGCGCTTCGAAGATATTTGCGAAATCATGAAGGCCTATGACGTGAGCTTTTCCCTTGGAGACGGCCTGCGTCCCGGCTCAGGCTACGATGCCAATGACGAAGCACAATTTGCCGAATTGAAAACGCTGGGCGAACTGACCCAAGTCGCGTGGAAACACGATGTGCAAGTCATGGTCGAGGGGCCTGGCCACGTACCCATGCACCTGATCAAGGAAAACATGGACATGCAACTGAAGCACTGCCATGAAGCGCCCTTCTATACTCTGGGGCCCTTGACTACTGATATTGCACCAGGTTACGACCATATCACGTCGGGCATAGGCGCAGCCCTGATCGGTTGGTACGGTACTGCCATGCTCTGCTATGTCACGCCCAAAGAGCACTTGGGGCTGCCAAATAAAAAAGATGTCAAGGACGGCATCATCACCTACAAAATCGCCGCACATGCTGCAGATCTAGCCAAAGGGCACCCAGGCGCCGCCATACGGGACAATGCCTTGTCCAAGGCTCGTTTTGAGTTTCGCTGGGACGATCAGTTCAATCTGGGTCTTGACCCCGACACGGCCAAAGACTTTCACGACGAGACCCTGCCCAAAGACTCAATGAAAGTCGCTCATTTTTGTTCGATGTGCGGACCGCATTTTTGCAGCATGAAAATCACACAAGACGTCCGTAACTACGCCAAGCAGAAAGGCTTGCAAGAGAACGAAGCGCTGCACCAAGGCATGCAGGAAAAAGCCATCGAATTCGTCAAGAAGGGAGCGCAAATCTACCATCAAACCTAAGATGGAAGCAGCTCTTTGAGCGACATAATTTAAAGATGGCACACACGGCCTGGTTTGACAGCCAAGCCGTAAACTTGCTGTTTCCCGTAAACGAGCTATTTTTCAAACATCGTAGTATGGCAACGACGTTATCTTCTCTGCCCCTTCCAAAAACATACGTAATGCCTAAGCAAAAAACGCTTACATGAGTAATACGCCCTTAACTGAAGTAGTTTCGATTTGATCTGACAGTAGGACCTTGCCAAAGGTGAGGTTACCCGGTTTGATAGAGGTGCGAATCTTTATCAACCAGCGCGAAAGCGCCAAGGAGTAACCTCATGAATAGTGTTCCTCAGAATGTCATCAAACACAAGGTGGGCCTGCTGAATCTAGCGACAGAGCTAGGCAATGTGTTGCGTGCCTGCAAGGTAATGGGCTTTTCCAGAGATACCTTTTACCGTTATCAATCGGCCATGCAAGCCGGTGGTGTCGAGGCGTTACTCGACGCCAACCGGAAAAAGCCGAACTTACGTAATCGTGTCGACGAGGCGACAGAAGCCGCCATAGCCTTATTTGCTTTAGAGCAACCGGCGTTCGGCCAAGTGTGTGTCTCCAATGAGCTGCGCAAACGCGGCATCTTTATTTTTCCTTCCGGCGTGCGTTCGGTGTGGCTTCGTCGGGATCTGGAGTCGTTCAAGAAGCGTCTGAGGGCGTTGGAGCGCCACGTGGCACAAACCGGCGAGGTACTCACCGAAGCACAAGTTGTTGCCCTGGAAAAGAAGCAGGAAGACGATATTGTCTACGGAGAAATCGAGACCGAGCACCCTGGCTACCTGGGCAGCCAGGATACGTTTTACGTGGGTACCATTAAAGGCGTTGGCCGTATTTTACCAACAGACCTTTGTGGACACGTACGCTAAGTGGGCCACGGCCAAGCTGTATACCACCAAGACGCCGATTACCGCGGCCGACTTGCTCAATGACCGGGTCTTGCCCTTCTTCGAGGAGCAAGGCATGGGCGTGCTGCGTATTCTGACCGACCGGGGTACAGAGTATTGCGGTCGTCCCGAGACGCACGACTATCAGTTGTATCTGGCCTTGAATGACATCGAGCACACCAAAACGAAGGTGCGCCACCCGCAAACCAATGGCATCTGCGAGCGGTTCCATAAGACGATCCTGCAGGAGTTCTATCAAGTCGCCTTCAGGCGGAAAATCTACCGCTCTATTGAAGAGCTGCAAACGGATCTGGATGATTGGCTACGGTATTACAACGAGGAGCGCACGCATCAAAGCAAGATGTGCTGTGGGCGAACCCCGATGCAAACATTAACGGATGGCAAGGAGGCGTGGCGCGATAAAATAACCACATTAAATAATTGAATTTGATCTGACAATCGTACGGATCAAACCGGGTGACTGTCAGACCAAGTCGCGACTACTACAAGTGCAAATGGTTGCTACCGGTCTCACAAGTCAGCACCCGCCAATGGATCGATCATCTTTTTACAAATGCAGGGCTATCCGCCCCCGATGTGCAGCTGGAAGTTGATGCCTCACCTGTTTATTTTTCAGGGCTAATCAGGAATAGTGACCTAGTCACAGCAATGTCGGAGGACATTCTTGCTCCGCTCTCTGGGCACGGGTTAACGTCTTTGCAGGTCGAGGGTGTTGAATGGAGCCATAACCTTCAAGTCATTTGGAGACGCACAGCTTATATGTCACGCGTTATCGCTGATCTTCGCGAACAGCTATTCAACAATTGCTTGTAGACCGGCAAAATGCGGCCCAGCAGCGCCAGCTTGTCGGACTCGTCCTTGGCCTTGCCCAGCGCCAGGTAGGTCACCGGACCGACGATCACCGGCTTGGCCTTCACCCCCAGGGCTTTGGCTTCGGCCAGTTGCTCCAGCAGGCGGGTGGCGTCAAGTTTGAATTCGGTCGAAGCGGTGAACTCGGGGACGATGTAGTGGTAGTTGGTGTCAAACCACTTGGTCATTTCACCGGCGGCCACGCCACCGCAGCAACTGACGTGCGCGTCGGCGCCGATGCGCGGAAAGCCGAGGTTGTGGATGGTGGTGATGGTCATGTGCTCTCAAAAATTCTTGTATTGGCGAATCGTATGTTTGCAGAATGATGAAGTAAAATGGTTTTGTTTCAACAAACCATGAATTTTGATCATTGATATGCTGGATCGTACCCATTTATCCATCGTGCGAGAGGTCGACAAGCAAGGTTCGCTGACCGCGGCGGCAGGCGTCTTGCACGTGACGCAATCGGCGTTAAGCCACACCATGAAGAAGCTGGAGCAGCAACTGGGCACCGATATCTGGCTACGTGAAGGGCGCAGCCTGAGACTCACGCAAGCGGGTCAATACCTGTTGGCGGTGGCTAACCGGGTGCTGCCTCAACTGACCTTGGCTGAAGAACGCCTGCGTCAGTTCGCTCAGGGAGAGCGCGGCACGCTGCGCATCGGCATGGAATGCCATCCCTGCTACCAGTGGCTGTTGAAGATCGTCTCCCCGTATCTGGCAGCCTGGCCGGATGTGGATGTGGACGTGAAGCAGAAGTTCCAGTTCGGGGGTATCGGGGCGCTCTTCGGCTACGAGATCGATTTGCTGGTTACGCCCGATCCACTGAATAAGCCTGGCTTGGTGTTCGAGCCTGTATTCGACTATGAACAAGTCCTGGTTGTCCCTGGCAATCACAAGCTGGCCACGGAGGAATACGTTAGCCCCAAACAGCTTGCCAACGAAGTGCTGGTGACTTATCCGGTTCCCGTCGATCGGCTCGATATCTACAGCATGTTTCTGACGCCGGCCGGTATTACGCCCAAGCGCCACAAAGCTATCGAGACCACGGACATCATGCTGCAAATGGTCGCCAGCGGCCGTGGGGTGGCGGCGTTGCCTCGCTGGCTGGTGCTGGAATATGCGGGCATGATGGATGTGGTGCCGGTGCGGCTGGGCAAGAAGGGCATCGCCAAACATATCTATCTGGGGGCTCGCGAGGCGGATGTGGGGATCGATTACCTGCGGGCGTTCATCGAGCAGGCGAAAAGGCCTGCCGTGGTTTGATGCCCCGTGCCCGGTGCGGTGAAGGCACCTATTCCATGAATTAATCTAATTGGTTGATTAGATAAAATCACTTTTATTCATGTGTTGATCAGCATAAAATTTGCCTTGAACATTGTCGATGTCAAGGCTGCCCCATAAAAACAGAAGATGGGGTGGCGTTGAGCAAGCAGAAAATCGGCGCAGGGCTTATCGGAAATTAAGGCAGCAGATCACAATGAGTAAAGAGTTCACATTTGCTATTAAAAGCATATGTTTCGACGAGGATTATCGTCCTTCAGACACCACGCGGATCACAACCAATTTTGCCAATTTGGCGAGAGGCGAGAGTCGTCAGGAGAATCTGCGCAACACCTTGAGGATGATAGACAATCGTTTCAATGCCCTGGCGCATTGGGATAATCCGAAAGGCGACCGCTATGCCGTCAATCTTGACATCGTCTCCGTTGAAATGCGTATTAACGGTGAGGGCGATAGCCATGCTCTGCCCTTGATTGAGATGCTGAAGACGAGCATTTTGGATCGAAAAGCCAATGAACGCATTGAAGGCATCGTAGGAAACAATTTTTCTTCTTACGTGCGAGATTACGATTTCAGTGTGCTGCTGCTGGAACACAGCAAAAATCAGCCACGATTCAGCACTCCAGATGGCTTTGGCGATCTGCATGGCAAACTGTTCAAGTGCTTCGTGAATTCAAATACTTACAAAGAGAACTTCACCAAACCGCCCGTGATATGTCTTAGTGTGTCGAGCAGCAAGACCTATCATCGGACGGATAATCAGCATGCCGTATTGGGTGTGGAATACCAGCAGGATGAATATTCCCTGACAGACGAGTATTTCAAGAAGATGGGGTTGAATGTTCGCTATTTCATGCCCGCGAATAGTGCCGCACCTCTGGCATTTTATTTCTCTGGTGATTTGCTGCGTGATTACACGAACCTTGAACTGATCAGCACCATCAGCACGATGGATACCTTTCAGAAAATTTATCGGCCCGAGATCTACAACGCTAACTCTGCGGCCGGGAAATCCTATCAGCCAAGTTTGAAGCATCAGGATTACTCATTAACACGTATTGTTTACGATCGAGAAGAACGTAGCCGACTGGCTATTGAGCAGGGCAGGTTTGTTGAAGAGCACTTTATCAAGCCGTACCGAGCAATTCTTGAGAACTGGTCCGCCAACTACGCTCTTTGAACAACCAGAAATTCAGGTTACTTATTATGAAAAAACTGTTACCCACTTCGACTGCCGGCAGCTTGCCAAAACCTTCCTGGCTGGCAGAGCCCGAAAAACTTTGGTCGCCCTGGAAATTGCAAGATGAGGGATTGAACGAGGGCAAGCAAGATGCGTTGCGCCTGTCACTGCAAGAACAGCAACATGCAGGCATAGATATCGTCAGTGATGGCGAGCAAACGCGCCAGCATTTTGTGACGACGTTTATTGAGCACCTGGACGGTGTTGATTTTGAAAATCGTAAAACGGTCAGGATTCGTAATCGCTACGATGCGAACGTACCGACGGTCGTGGGCGCTGTCGCCCGCCGAAAGGCTGTGTTTGTCGATGATGCCAGGTTTTTGCGCGAGCAGACCAAACAGCCGATCAAATGGGCACTGCCAGGCCCCATGACCATGATCGACACGCTTTATGATGCCCATTACAAAAGCCGTGAGAAGCTGGCTTGGGAATTTGCCAAAATCCTCAATCAGGAAGCCAAGGAGTTGGAGGCTGCCGGCGTCGATATCATCCAGTTTGATGAGCCGGCATTCAACGTTTTCTTTGATGACGTAAATGATTGGGGCGTGGCGACGCTGGAAAAAGCGATTGAAGGTCTGAAGTGTGAAACGGCTGTCCATATCTGCTATGGCTATGGCATCAAAGCCAATACGGATTGGAAAAAAACGCTGGGTTCAGAGTGGCGGCAATATGAAGAGGCCTTTCCCAAGCTGCAAAAATCCAATATCGATATTGTTTCGCTGGAGTGTCATAACTCTCACGTTCCCATGGATCTGATCGAACTGATTCGGGGTAAAAAAGTGATGGTGGGGGCCATTGACGTGGCAACCAATACCATTGAAAAACCCGAGGAAGTCGCCAATACGCTGCGCAAAGCACTTCAGTTTGTGGATGCTGACAAGCTCTATCCGTGCACCAACTGCGGCATGGCTCCCTTGTCTCGTGACGTTGCAAGAGCCAAGCTGAGTGCATTGAGTGCCGGTGCGGAAATCGTCCGCAGAGAAATTTCAAACTGATTCTGAAGCGGACTGCAGGCCCTGCCATATGTCATTTTCCAGTACTGCCATCGAGCCTTTGCGCTTTCGCGAAGCGCTCGGGCACTACGCGTCCGGCATAACGGTGATTACATCGGACGTCGAAGGCGAGCCGGTGGGCTTCACTTGCCAATCATTCCATAGCGTACCGCTTGGTCAGTAATCGACCATAGTGGGCTACCGCCAACATGCGCAGTGCCTTCTGTCCTCTTGCTTCGTGCCATTGTGACATCCTTGAAACAGGTATTAATCCACGTTCTACCCCCCCCTCACTGCGGGCGATACATCCTGATACAGGATGGGTTATTTTTGAAATAAGGTTGGCGGTATGCTTGCTCCATCCTGTTGATGGAAGGACGAATAATGAAATTGGATAGAGTGATCGTCGCGTCTTTAATTGCAGCCTGTTCATTGGCTTTAAGCGCCCAAGCGGCGCCTCCTGAAGGCAAGGGCCAAGGCAACAACGCCAGCAATCCCGGCAAAGGCAATGGCGGCAAGGGCAACCAGCATGCGTCAGGTCATCCCAACAAGGGAAATTCAGGCAACGACAATGCCGGCGCGGGCAACCCAGGCAAGGGAGGAGCGGATAAGTACAGCTACGATACTGATCGCCGTTACGATGATCGTGGCCGCTATTACGACTATTTTGATGATCACAGGGATCGCCACGGCCATTTGCGTGGTGACGATTTGCTGGGCGATCTGGTGTATGCCGGTATTACCGCCGCCTTGGCGCGGGAGTATGCGCTGGATTTCGGCTTGGGAGGCTACTCCACGTTACCGCCCGGCATACGAGAAAATCTGGCACGGGGTAAACCCCTGCCTCCCGGGATTGCCAAGAAAATGGTGCCTGGTTCGTTGTTGGGTCGCCTGCCGCGACACCCTGGTTACGAATGGCGTGTCGCCGGCACGGATTTGATTCTGATCTCTGTGGCCACGGCGGTTGTCGCTGACATTCTTTACGACGTCTTTGATTGACGAAGGTGCCAAACCGGGTTTGTCATCGCAGCCGATACGGATACAGTGTTTTTAGGCTGCCATGATCCATCCGGCCAACCCGGCCAGCAGCACAACAAGTGCCGGAGGTGCGCGTCCTACCGTCAATAGGCCGAATAAGGCAAGTACTAATCCAAAATCCTCTTTGCTATGAATAGCGCTTGTCCATATTGGGTCATAGAGGGCTGACAGAAGGATGCCGACGACGCCGGCATTAATGCCCGCCATTGCCGTGCGGATACCAGGACGGTGACGCAGCATTTCCCAGAAAGGCAAGGCAGCGACCAGCACCAGCAGTCCAGGCAAAAAAATCATGCCCAGCAGTGCCAAGCCGCCGGCCCAGCCACTCAATGCCCCTTCGGCAACGGCGCCGAGATACGCCGCAAAGGTATTCGCCTGGTCAATCAGCATTTCATGAAGTTATGGCAGCAGCACGATCCTGAGGGGCGCAGGAATCGAGGCTTGATCAGCTTGATGCGTCGGCATCACTGGAAGCTATCATCGGTGCAGAAAGAGCGCCTGCGTCAATACCTGGCCCAAATGCCGGTATTGCAGGCGCTATATTTTGCCAGGCAGCAGCTGAACGGATTTCTGGTGTTGAAGAGCCTGAAGGCCAAGCGGGCCAAGCAGTTGCTGCCCAAGTTTCTGGCCTTGATCTGCCAGTTTGAACAAAGTCCGGCCAAGGCGCTGGCCGCTACGTTAAGATCATGGCTCGAACCCATCGTACGCATGTGGCGGTTCACCAAGTCTAACGGGATCACCGAAGGGTTCCACACGAAGATGGAGATGCTCTCGCGCCGAGCGTATGGCTTTAGGAATTTTGAGAATTACCGATTAAGAGTCTTGGCTCAATGCGGTTGGAATGGTGTGATTAACCGAGTTTGAAGAATGTGCTGATCCCCCGATAATGGGGAAGAGCCCAGAGAGGCTGGAGAGGGCGGAAATGGGCACTGGAACGCACCCACCGCGCGCGAGACAAATCGGCGGAACCGCGCCAACACTGGCGCTTCAGGCAACAAAAAACCCAACCGAAAACGGTTGGGCTAATTGTAACTGGTGGCCTGGGGCGGAATCTAATCGACGCGGTTGAAGCCAGTCTCCATGCGCTTTCTCCATTGAATGGGAACGGTGGGGTACAAGCTGGGGTACAGGTGCTAAAAAACAACGAAAGCG
>NZ_JAJEWL010000002.1 GCF_020687695.1 Pusillimonas sp. MFBS29 | reverse complement strand
TCCGAGACCTATCGGCGCATTGCCCAGCAGTACTTTCCCAATGCCATGATCGTGGCTGATCGCTTTCATGTCGTGCGGTTGGTGAACCAGCATTTTCTGAAGCTATGGCAGCAGCACGACCCCGAGGGGCGCAAGAACCGCGGGCTACTGAGCCTGATGCGGCGCCATCACTGGAAGCTGTCTGCGGTGCAAAAGGAGCGGTTGCACCAGTACCTGGCCCAGTCGCCGGTGTTGAAGGCTCTGTATTTTGCCAAACAGCAGTTGAATGGATTTTTGGTGATGAAGAACATGAGGGCCGGGCGAGCGCAGCGGCTGTTGCCTAAGTTCCTGGCCTTGATCCGCCAGTTCGAGCAAAGTCCAGCCAAGACGCTGGCTGCCACGTTAACATCATGGCTTGAACCGATCGTGCGGATGTGGCGATTTAGCAAATCCAACGGGATTACCGAAGGGTTCCACACGAAGATGGAGATGCTCTCACGCAGAGCGTATGGATTCAGGAACTTTGAGAATTACCGTATGAGAGTCTTGGCTCAATGCGGTTGGAATGGTGTAATTAACCGAGTGTGATGAATGCCCTGATCCCCCGATAACGGAGTAGAGCCGCAAGGTCGGTGTCGCCAGGGGCAGGGTATTGGTAATCAAACAGCGCCTGCGGGAAACCGTAGAAGTCATGGATGGTTCGGGGATTGGGCATGGCAGTGATGGCTGTGGCACCGAAATACCAGTGTGCAGAAATGACAAGCAGCGCTTTGGGCCGGGGAAGATTCCGCCCGAATGCTTGCCACGCTTCGGTATAGCCATTCTGCTCGAACGTATTCATGGGACTTCCGTGGCCGACAAACAAAGCGGGTGTCTTGCTCATGTTCATTCCTTTAACGGTTGGTAATCCTGCTTTACGCTGTTCTGCATTCTAGCGGTTCAGGATCATGTGCGCAGCAGGGCAGTCGTGCCGTGTCGCGGGCTTGCGAGCCATGAGCGGATCGTTTTCAGTGGTGGAGTACGGGCGCAAAAAAACCCGCAAAGCCTTATGCTGTGCGGGTTATGTGGCTACATGGCCGGTTGTGTGCAACCTTATATGCAACCATGTAAGCAAGTATCTGGTAGGCAGTACTGGATTCGAACCAGCGACCTCTACGATGTCAACGTAGCGCTCTAACCAACTGAGCTAACCGCCTAGAAAGAACGAGATTCTATCCTATATATTTATTGTTTGTCAAAACGGGTTTTTTCACAACACCAGAGATTCCGTTAGCCGGGGTTTATCGCGCTATTTGCGGGCTGGCCGGCAGACAGCGCCGCAACAGGTGTTACACTTGAAGAACTTCTAATTTATGTATTCAAGCCCAATGACCACTACGCGAACTACGACCAGGCATTTCTAGCTGTCGCCGCGTACGGTTTATCTGCTAACTAGCAAAACAATATTCCCAGAACGCGGCTAGTGCCGCGTTTTTGCATTTCAGGACGTTCTATGGTTCAAATTACATTGCCCGATGGTTCACAGCGCGAATATCCCGGTCCGGTCACGGTCAGCGATGTGGCGCACTCCATTGGAACGGGACTGGGTCGTGCCGCACTGGCAGGCCGCGTAAGCACCGGAGGCGCCGAAGCCCGCCTGGTAGATACCAGTTTTGTGATTGAGCAAGATGCGAACCTGGCAATCATTACTGCAAAAGACGCCGATGGTCTGGACCTCATTCGTCACTCCACGGCGCATTTGCTGGCGTACGCGGTGAAATCGCTGTTTCCCGATGCGCAAGTAACCATAGGCCCGGTAATCGACAACGGCTTTTACTACGATTTCTCGTACAAGCGTGCGTTTACGCCTGAAGATCTCGAAGCCATCGAAAAGAAAATGGCCGAACTGGCCAAGAAAGACGAAATCGTTACGCGTGAAGAGTGGATGCGCGACGACGCCGTGGAATACTTCAAGAGCATAGGCGAGCACTACAAGGCTGAAATCATTGCATCGATTCCGTCCAACGAGGCGATCAGTCTTTATCGCGAAGGCGACTTCATCGACCTGTGCCGTGGCCCGCACGTGCCTTCCACAGGCAAGCTCAAGGTTTTCAAGCTCATGAAGGTGGCCGGCGCTTATTGGCGCGGCGACAGCAACAATGAAATGTTGCAGCGTATCTACGGCACGGCCTGGGCCAGCAAGGAAGAGCAAAACGCTTACCTGACCATGCTGGAAGAGGCCGAAAGGCGCGATCACCGCAAGCTGGGCCGCGAGCTTGACCTGTTCCATTTCCAGGAAGAGGCACCGGGCCTGATTTTCTGGCACCCCAAAGGCTGGGTGCTGTGGCAGCAGGTCGAGCAATACATGCGCTCGGTGTACAGTGACAACGGCTACCAGGAAGTCAAGGCGCCGCAAATCCTTGATCTTTCCCTTTGGAAAAAAACGGGTCATTGGGACAACTACGCCGAGAACATGTTCACGACTGAGTCCGAGAATCGTGTCTATGGCCTGAAGCCCATGAACTGTCCCGGACATGTGCAGATTTTCAATGCCGGCCTGCACTCCTACCGTGAACTTCCCATACGTTACGGTGAGTTCGGGCAGTGCCATCGCAACGAGCCGTCCGGTTCCTTGCATGGCATGATGCGCGTGCGCGGCTTTACTCAAGACGACGGCCATATCTTCTGTACCGAAGATCAGCTGCAAGACGAATGCGCCGATTTCACCGCATTGCTGCAGAAGGTCTACGCCGATTTCGGCTTCACCGAGATTCTGTATAAAGTGGCAACCCGCCCTGAAAAGCGTATAGGCTCAGACGAGGTCTGGGACAAGGCAGAGCAGGCGCTCATGGAAAGTCTGAACCGCACGGGTTGTGAATACGAAATCACACCCGGTGAAGGTGCCTTCTATGGTCCGAAGATCGAATACACATTGAAAGACGCCATTGGGCGCCACTGGCAATGCGGCACCATACAGGTTGACTTCTCTATGCCGCAGCGTCTGGGTGCCGAATACGTCGATGCCGGCGATCAGCGCCGTACCCCCGTTATGTTGCACCGTGCCATACTGGGTTCGCTCGAGCGTTTCATTGGCATGTTGATAGAAAACCATGCCGGAGCCATGCCTGCCTGGCTGTCTCCCGAGCATGCCGTAGTGTGCTGCATTTCCGAGTCGTCGGCCGATTATGCGGCAGAAGTTGCTCTAGGCCTGAAAAAACAAGGGTTTAGAGCGTTTTCCGATTTGCGTGGTGAAAAAATCACCCGTAAAATCCGCGAACACAGTATGCAAAAGGTTCCTTACATACTGGTAGTCGGCGAAAAAGAGCGTGAAACCGGACAAGTAGCGGTACGCGGGCGCGGCGGTGTCGACCTGGGGGTCATGTCGGTCAACGACTTTACCGAGCACCTGCGTAATGCCATCAATACCCGTCATAATGGCGGTGAGTCCGGCCAAGCCTGATTTTTTTATTAATTCTAGGAGTTTTAGACATCGCAACCGAAAAAGCCCATCGCATCAATGGCGAAATTCGTATTCCCGAGGTGCGTCTTATTGGAGTAGACGGCGAGCAACTGGGGGTCGTAAGAACCTCCGAAGCGCTCCAGCTATCAGAGCAACACGAAGTCGACCTTGTCGAGATCGCGCCTAATGCGTCGCCGCCTGTATGCCGTCTGATGGATTACGGCAAGTTCAAATACCAAGAACAAAAACGCCAGCATGAGGCCCGTGCGAAACAGAAGGTTATCCAGGTTAAGGAAGTAAAGTTCCGTCCTGGCACCGATGAAGGTGACTATCAGGTCAAGCTGCGCAATTTGCGCCGCTTCATTGAAGATGGCGATAAAGCCAAGGTGACTTTGCGCTTCCGTGGCCGTGAAATGGCGCACCAGGAACTGGGCATGCGCGTACTCGAACGAGTGCGTGATGATCTGGCTGAAATTTGTCAGGTTGAAGCGATGCCCAAACTTGAAGGCCGCCAGATGGTCATGGTGCTTGCGCCACGCAAGAAAACCGCGCCAGGCAAGGCAGGCGACTAGGCGGCTGGCTCTGCGTCCCATTAACGCCCTTGTCGGTCAACACCGGCAAGGGCAGGCAGGTGCGTTTTATGCATGTATTGTTTGTTATCGATCCTTTACCCACGCTGAAGGCTTATAAAGACTCTTCAGTGGCAATGATGCGTGCACTGACGGCAAGGGGCCATACCCTTAGCGTCGCATATCAGCAGGGGCTGTATATCGACGAAGGCGCCGTCAAGGCCGTGTCTACAGGCATAGGTCTGGTGCCCGATGCCGATCTGCACGAGCAAGGCTGGTGGGTCGAACGGACACCATCCTGCGAGACCCTGTTGTCGGAATTCGACGCCGTGGTCATGCGCAAGGACCCCCCATTCGACATGGAATACGTGTATGCCACGCATTTGCTCGAATATGCGCAGGGGCAGGGCGCGCGGGTATTCAATTCGGGTGCAGCCATACGCAACCATCCGGAGAAGCTCACGATTACCGAGTTTGCAGAACTGACATCGCCTACGATAGTTACGCGCGATATGGCACGCTTGCGCGCCTTCCATGCCAAGTACAACGATGTCATCGTCAAGCCGCTGGACGGCATGGGCGGGACGGGCATATTCCGCATGCGCGAAGCAGAGCCCAACATCGGCGCCATACTGGAAACGCTTACCGAGAACGGTACGCGATCCATCATGGCTCAACGCTACATTCCGGAAATTGCCCAGGGCGACAAGCGTATTCTGTTGATAGGCGGCAAGCCTGTGCCTTATGCGCTGGCTCGCATACCGCTGGCAGGCGAAACGCGGGGCAACCTTGCTGCCGGCGGGCGTGGTGTGGCGCAGCCCCTGACCACGCGCGATCTCGAGATCGCCGAAATCGTCGGCTCGCGCCTTGCGGGCCGAGGACTGCTGTTGATCGGGCTGGATGTCATCGGCGATTACCTTACCGAGGTCAACGTCACGAGTCCGACTTGTTTCGTGGAAATTACCGAGCAAACCGGTTTTGATGTAGGCGACTGTTTTGCTGCAGCGCTGGAGCAGGTCGTTGCCAACAGCCCGGACGCGACTGCGGGTGCGAGTGCGGCCTGAAATGACTAGCATAGTATTGGTCATGCACGAGCCTCTTGGTTCGTCTTTCGCGTCTTGTTCGGAACACGTGCTGGGCGAGAAGCCCGATCTGACGGTATTCGATGTGCCGCCCGACGGTGATCCGGAAGTGCTGTCCAGCGAATTGGCCGGCATACTGAAGCAGACCTCTGACGGGCAGGCCACGCTGGTGCTTTGCGATATTTTTGGCGCGACACCATTCAACATTGCGAAGCGAGCGATTAAACTGGTCTCAGAGGAAGGTTACGGCGCCCATCTGATTACCGGCACCAATTTGTGCATGGTGCTTAAAGCCCTGACCGAGCGCCAGGATAACCCTGAGCAACTCAGCAAGAACGTTCAGCTAGGCGCCCAGAAAGGCATTGTCAACGCTGACAACGAATGCAAGTTCTGATCGGCCGGTTCAGGCCGATATTTCTATAAGAAAGAAACTTTATGCCATCCATTGATATCGTCATCAGCAATAAATTGGGGTTGCATGCAAGGGCCGCAGCCAAACTGACTCAGCTGGCTGGCCGCTACCAGAGCGAGATCTTCATTGCGCGCGGTGCGCAGCGCGTGAATGCCAAAAGCATCATGGGTGTCATGATGCTTGCTGCTGGGCTGGGCGTAACCGTCAAGGTCGATGCCGTCGGAGACGATGCGCAACAGGCGCTGGACGACATTCAGGCCTTGTTTAATAATAAATTCGGCGAACCGGAATAAACTACTTTCCCTTGTCAGGAACCGAAATCATGACTATGTCCGTACACACCGATACGCCGGATCTGTGCGCTTTGCTGTGCATGCAGGGGCAGGGTGTGGTCAAGGGCTATGCCATAGGGCGGGCGGCCGTCATGAGCGCTGCGGCACTCGAAGTTGCACACTATCGTATTGCCGAGCACGAAGTCGATGCTGAATGCGAGCGCCTGAAAACGGCGCTGACCAAGGCTCGCAACGAGCTGCAGCTTATGGCGGATACCTTGCCTGAAGATGCGCCACGCGAGCTGGGGCCTTTGCTTACCGTGCACGCATTGCTGCTCGATGATCCCATGCTGCTCGAGCAAACCTGTGCGCTCATCATCGAACGGCAGTACAACGCTGAATGGGCCTTGACCAGCCAGGGACAACTGCTGGTCGAGCAGTTTGCCCTCATGGAAGATGAATACCTGCGTGAACGCGCCGCAGATATTCGCCAGGTCATAGAAAGGGTATTGCGTGTGCTGTCGGGTTCCACAGCGCTTTTGCCCAACCTGCAAGCCGATCTGGGCGACGATCCGCTTATTGTGGTGGCACGTGATATTTCTCCGGCCGACATGCTGCGTTTGCGCGGCGGCCGGTTTGCTGCTTTTCTTACGGATCTGGGTGGCCCGACTTCCCATACGGCGATTGTTGCACGCAGCATGAATGTGCCGGCGGTGGTGGGGCTGGGACATTTCCGTGCGCTGGTGCGCGACGGCGATATTCTGGTTGCCGACGGATTCACCGGTGCCGTGCTGGTTAATCCTTCGGAAAAGGTACTCGAGGAATACCGGCAGCGTCAGGAAGCTTACCGGCTCCAGCGCGCCGAACTTGCCTTGCTGCGGGATACACCCGCCGAAACACTCGACGGTATTCCCATCAAGCTTGAAGCCAATATCGAGCTTCCCGAAGAGGCGCTCGAGGCAGTGGCTGCAGGTGCGGATGGCATCGGCCTGTTTCGCAGCGAGTTTCTCTTCATGGGGCGCCACGATCTGCCGTCCGAGGAAGAGCAATATCAGGCTTATTCCTCGGTGGTCAAAACCATGGGCGGACGCCCCGTCACGATACGTACTCTGGATCTGGGTGCAGACAAGAACCTTGACGGTGACGTAACGGTGGCAGCCAACCCGGCCCTGGGTCTGCGTGCCATACGGTATTGCCTGGCCAACCCTGATATTTTCAGAACCCAGCTGCGTGCCTTGCTGCGGGCATCGTTGCATGGTCATGTGCGCATACTGATTCCCATGATCTCGCATATGCACGAGGTTCGTGCCACCCAAGAGGCCATAGAGCAGGCCTGTGCCAGCCTGGATGCCGATGGCGTTCCCTATGAGCGCAATTTTTCGCTCGGTGCCATGGTCGAGATCCCCGCCATTGCGATTGCCATCGAGCCGTTCGTCGAGGCGCTGGACTTCTTGTCCATAGGAACAAACGACCTCATTCAATATACGCTTGCGATAGACCGGGGTGACAGCGAAGTAGCCGATTTGTATGACCCCATGCATCCCGCTGTGCTGCGTCTGATCGCCCACACGATCAATGCCGGCGAGCGGGCCGGCAAGCCCGTCTCGATATGTGGCGAAATGGCCGGCGATTCCACCGTTACCCGCATGCTGCTGGGCTTGGGTCTTACCGGCTTCTCCATGCATCCCCAGCAATTGCTCGACGTAAAAAATGAAGTGCGCCATGCGCACTCCAATGCCCTGCGTGTGAAAGTAGCGTCTGCCCTGAATCGGGCAGAGCGCATAGATCTGGCTACCTTGTCGGCTTGAAGGCATGTGTGGCGTGTACCCGCCACACATACTTAACGATGGTAGGCTGTTTCACCGTGGGTGCTGATATCCAGGCCTTCCCGCTCGACATCGGCACTAACCCTCAGGCCGCAAGTCTTGTCTGCAATAAAGTATGCGATCCACGCAACGATGGCTGACCAGACTATGGTAACCAGCACACCTTCAGCCTGCAGCCAAACCTGATAGGGAATTTCGCTCAGGCTTTCCAGGCGGGGGCCGCCGAGCGGCTTGGCATTGAATACGCCTGTCAGCAGCGCACCCACAATACCGCCTACGCCGTGTATACCAAACACATCCAGGGTGTCGTCTGCGCCGAGCAGGCGTTTCAGGCCATTCACACCCCATACGCATGCAGCCCCGGCGATGATGCCGATAATCAATGCCCCGCCTGGTCCAACCAGACCTGCTGCCGGCGTTATGCCCACCAAGCCCGCCACGGCGCCCGAGATGCCGCCAAGCAATGAGGGCTTGCCTTTGTATTTCCACTCGATCAGTATCCAGGCGAGCACACCGCCTGCTGTAGCGACCAGGGTATTGAAGAATGCCAGGGCTGCGGTTTCGTTGGCACTGAGTGCAGAGCCGGCGTTGAAACCAAACCAGCCCACCCACAACAGGGATGCCCCGATCATGGCCATGGGCAGGCTGTGCGGCTGCATGGATTCGCGGCCATAGCCTATCCGTTTGCCGACCACATAGGCACCCACCAGTCCTGCGATCCCGGAGTTGATATGTACGACGGTACCGCCGGCAAAATCCAGTGCCCCACGCTCAAGCAGCCAGCCTCCGGGCGCCCAGACCATATGTGCGATGGGGAGGTAGGAGAAGGTCATCCAGATAAGCGTGAAGACCATTACTGCCGAATACTTCGTACGTTCGGCGAAACCGCCTACTATCAGGGCGCAGGTAATACCCGCAAAAGTGGCCTGGAAGGCGGCAAAGCTCAGCTCGGGGATGCTGCCGGCCATTTCGAAAGTATATGTGCCCAGATCGAACATGCCGCTGAACATCAAGCGTGAGAAGCCACCTATGATGGCATTCGCTTCGGTAAAGGCGAGTGAATAACCGTATATGAACCAGAGCACGACCGCCAGTGAAAATGCCGACAGCACTTGCATCAGTACGGACAGGACGTTCTTGGCCCTGACCAGGCCGCCGTAGAATAGGGCGAGTCCGGGAACGACCATTAACAAAACCAGCAGGGTGGAAACACTCACCCACGCCAAATCGGCTTTATCCATTATTTATTCTCCAGTTGCGGACCGGTGCAGCGCATGGCTTGCAGGCCCGGAAATTTGACTTGATGGGTAAGTGGCTCAGAGTGCGCTTTCGCCGGTTTCGCCTGTGCGTATCCGTATCGCTTGTTCTATTGACGTGACGAATATCTTTCCGTCTCCGATCTTGCCGGTGTGTGCGGCAGCGCACAGGTTTTCCAGAGCCTGTTCGACCAGATGATCGGAGACAGCCATTTCAAGACGCAGCTTGGGGAGAAAATCGACCGTGTATTCTGCGCCACGATACAGTTCCGTATGACCCTTCTGGCGACCAAATCCCTTGACCTCGGTGACGGTCATGCCTTGTATTCCCAGTTCAGACAAGGCTTCACGTACCTCGTCCAGCTTGAAGGGCTTGATGATTGCGGTAATAAGCTTCATTGCAGTTCCTCGTGATGTGATGACAAGGATCAAGCAATAGTGATGCCAGTTTTTTACTACAGCTTTTGCACCGGATCGGCACTGCGGCAGGGTGCAAATGGCGCTGCAAGGGCATTAATGTGGTGCATGTCCAGGACGCTGCGCACCAAAACAGGGCATTGCAGGGATGCGCTGGAGTGTAAGCAAACAAGAGCGGCAGCCCGGATTTTGTATCGGTGTGTTCGGGGCCGTGCAAAGGGCGGAATGCTGTAAAGACTTGCCACTTAAGGGAAGTGGGGAAAAATCCCTTCAGCCAAATCAAAAAATAGAAATTAGTATTTACACTAGGTTTGATCGGTATCGGGTTTCTGTCGCTAGAATCATTTTCAAGCCAGTTGTAACAAGCTTGCCGCTGAACCGCTAGTCGCACCGGCATCAGTAGAAACAGACAGACGCGACATTGGATAAGAGAGGTAAATATGAAAAAGACTCGTACACATTTGGCTGTTATTGCCATGGTAGCTTCCATGAGCCTGCTCGCTGCATGTTCGGATGCAGACGATAGCAGCGCACCTATGGATGGTGCTGCCGGTACCGAAGCACCTGCTCCGACTCCTGCTCCTGCGCCAACACCTGCGCCAACACCCGATCCTGCTCCGGAACCAACGCCTGCTCCATCGTCGGGTTCGGCAACTGAGACTACGCCTGCGCCCACCGCCGGCGAACAGCTCTCGTCTGCTGCCGAGAAAATTGGCGATGCGGCTTCCGATGCCGCAAAGTCAACCGCTGACGCCATTAAAGACGGCGCGGCAAAAGCAGATAGCGCCATCCAGAACTCGGTTGGTGATGGCAGCCCCAACCCGGGCGTAACACCTCCCGCAGATGATTCGGCTCCCAAGTCGTAATTCTGCTGCCTGGGCCTGAATTGGCCCGATGGTATCGCCCGCGTTAAGCGGGCATTCGGAACACCCCTGCGCTGCGGCCCAGGGGTGTTTTAATATTGGGAGCAGCCTGCATTACACTAGCGGGTCGTCGCTGCAGGCAAATTCCTGTGCATGTATGAATGAATCCGGAGGTAGCAATGGTTAACCGCAATGATTGGTTTGAAGATTTTCAGAAGAATATGTCCGAGCTCATTGCCAAAAGCCCGGCGGCCGATATCGAGCGCAACGTCAAAGCCATGATGGCGCAAACATTTTCGCGTATGGATTTGATCACTCGCGAGGAATTCGATGTTCAGGCGCAGTTGCTGGAACGCGCTCTGGCCCGAATTACGGCGCTGGAGTCACGCGTGCAGGTGCTGGAAGGCCGGCCAGATACTCCCTTGCAGCCAGGGCCAGGCGCCACCGGTGCCCAATAAATCCGCTGATTCCCCTGCTTTATAGTAGTAGCGCTAATGGATGATCTGCTGCCCGGCAGGTCTTGTGGGCAGAAGGAGCGCTGCATACTGACCCCTGTGTGAAACAGTCATGGGGTTTGCATATGTCTTTAGCTGTGCTGGCCAGCCGTGCACTGTGCGGTCTTCAGGCCCTGCCGGTACGTGTCGAAGTCCATATGGCCCCAGGCCTGCCGGCTTTTCATGTGGTGGGCCTGCCCGATGCCGGCGTACGCGAAAGCCGTGAAAGGGTACGGTCGGCCATACTCAGCAGCGGTTTCGAATTTCCGGCAGGGCGTCTCACGGTCAACCTGGCGCCGGCCGATCTGCCCAAGGAATCCGGACGTTTCGATTTACCCATTGCGCTGGGTATCTTGCTTGCCTCGGGCCAAGTGCCGGAAGTGCTTTCGTCCGGTTATGCCGGCGAGCTTCAGGATTATGTCTTTGCAGGCGAATTGTCGCTAACCGGTGCCATTGCTCCGGTAGGGGCGCCGCTGGCGATTGCGCTGGCCGTGGCGCGCAGCAATCCCGATGCGGTGCTGGTCCTTCCGGCAGGGTGCGCCGGTCATGCGGCGCTGGTGCCCGGTCTTACGGTGTTGTCTGCGCCCACGCTGCTTGATGTGGCAGATCATCTCGCGGGGCTTCGGGCGCTGCCGCCTGCGCAGCCGCCGGTGCTGGCGGCGTGTCCTCATGTCGAACCCTGCCTGTCTGAAGTAAAGGGGCAGGAACTGGCGCGCCGCGTGCTCGAGATCGCGGCTGCCGGTGGTCATAGTCTGCTGATGTCGGGGCCGCCTGGTACCGGCAAAAGCATGCTGGCACACAGGTTGCCAGGCCTTTTGCCGCGTCTGGGCGCCGAGCAGGCGCTGGAAGTGTCAGCGTTGGCAGGTTTAAGTGGTCATCCGGCTACGTTTACCGACAGGCCGCCATTCAGGTCGCCGCATCACTCTGCCTCCATGCCGGCTTTGGTAGGCGGCGGTGCCTATCCCAGGCCTGGCGAGATAAGCCTGGCCCACCAGGGTGTTCTGTTTCTTGATGAGCTTCCGGAGTTCCAGCGGCGCGTTCTGGAGTCATTGCGCGAGCCGCTGGAAACCGGCGTTGTTTCCATTGCGCGCGCCTCGCGAACACTCACTTTTCCAGCCGCTTTCCAGCTGGTCGCAGCCATGAATCCCTGTCCTTGCGGCTGGCAAGGGCACAAGAAGAAAAGCTGCCGCTGCACACCGGATCGTGTCGAAGCCTACCGCAGCAGATTGTCTGGCCCCTTGCTCGACAGGGTGGATCTGCAGATCTCGCTGCCCGCGTCCGAGTCCAACTGGGTCGATTTACCTGAAGGAGAAGCCTCTGAACCCGTGCGTCTAAGGGTGGCGCAATGCAGGGCGCGTCAGCTGCAGCGGCAGGGTACGACCAACGCCAGGCTGGGGGTAGCCGATATCAGCACGCATTGCGGGCTGAATGAACAGGGCAAAATGCTGCTGGCGCAGGGTATGCAGCGCTGGAATTGGTCTGCCCGGGTCGTGCACCGGATTCTGCGGGTGGCGCGCACGCTGGCCGACATGGAGGGGCAGGGACAGATAGCGTCGGTGCATGTTGCTGAAGCCATACAATACCGGCTGCCCTGGAACGGCTAAGTTGTTGCGCGAATCAGTTAGACAAACGGCTTTAATTCATCGTATAATCAAGGGCTTTTCCAAGTGTATGCCCAATTTATGGCAACAAGCCTATTTGGGGTAGCCGGAAAAGAAATCAATAAGTGAATGCCGGGTTGTGCAAGCGCCGCCAGTTTGTTTGGGGGCCACCTACATTCATCAATCACAGAGTTACATCATGCCTAAGATGAAAACCAAGAAAGGCGCTGCCAAGCGCTTTAAGGTTCGTGGTAGCGGGTCTATCAAGCGGGGCCAGGCGTTCAAACGTCACATCCTCACCAAGAAAACAACCAAGAACAAGCGCCATCTGCGCGGTTCGGCTGCCGTTCACGATGCAGATGTGAGCGCAGTCAAGGCAATGTTGCCGTTCGCTTGATAGGAGATCTGATATGCCACGCGTAAAACGCGGCGTTACTGCCCGTGCCCGTCACAAAAAAGTTATTAAAGCAGCAAAAGGTTATCGTGGTCGCCGCGGTAATGTATTCCGTGTCGCCAAACAGGCGGTAATGAAGGCCGGGCAATATGCCTACCGTGACCGCCGCAACAAGAAGCGCACGTTCCGCGCCCTCTGGATCACCCGTATCAATGCGGCTTGCCGTGAACTGGGTGTTTCCTACAGCGTGTTCATCGCCGGCACCAAGAAAGCCTCGATTGAACTGGATCGCAAGGTTTTGGCCGACATGGCCGTAAACGATAAAGCCGGCTTTGCTGCCGTGGTTGAACAAGCCAAGTCTGCTTTGGCTGCTTGATCAATCTCGATTCTGTATTGCTGCAAACGGGGCTCTAGCGGGCTCCGTTTGTATTTGGAAACGCTACCTATGACTCCTTCGGTTGATGACCTGATCGTTCAGGCGCAAGAACAGTTTGCCCAGGCCAGTGATGCTGCGGCACTTGAAAATGCCAAGGCCCGATTTTTGGGCAAGCAGGGTGCGTTAACTGCCCTGATGAAAGGCCTGGCACAGTTGGCTCCTGATCAGAAAAAGGCCGAAGGGGCCCGTATCAACCAGGTCAAACAGCAAATCGAGGGTCTGCTCAACGCCAGGCGTCAGGAAATGGCCCAGGCTGAACTCGACAAGCGTCTGGCAGCCGAAACAATAGACGTCAGTTTGCCGGGGCGGGGCAAGGGGGTAGGGGGCATACACCCCGTCATACAATCGTGGCAGCGCGTTGAGGCCATATTCCGCTCCATCGGATTCGATGTGGCTGACGGCCCCGAAATCGAAAACGACTGGACCAACTTCACGGCCCTGAACAACCCTGAAAACCATCCTGCACGCTCGATGCAGGACACTTTCTATGTCGACATGCAGGATAGCCAGGGCTTGCCTTTGCTTCTGCGCACGCACACCAGCCCCATGCAGGTGCGCTACGCCCGCATGCACAAACCGCCCATCAAGGTTATTGCTCCGGGGCGTACCTATCGCGTAGACAGCGACGCTACTCACTCTCCTATGTTCCACCAGGTTGAAGGCCTGTGGATCGCCGAAGACATTTCTTTTGCCGACCTGAAGGGTGTTTACACGGACTTCTTGCGCGCTTTCTTTGAAACCGAAGATCTTTGCGTGCGCTTCCGCCCGTCATTCTTCCCCTTTACCGAGCCCTCGGCCGAAATCGACATGATGTTTACGTCGGGACCGAACCAGGGGCGGTGGCTCGAAATTTCCGGCTCGGGCCAGGTGCACCCGCAGGTGGTGCGCAATTTCGGGCTCGACCCTGAGCGCTATATCGGTTTCGCATTTGGTTCAGGGCTGGAACGCCTGACTATGTTGCGCTATGGCGTCAATGATTTGCGCCAGTTCTTTGAAGGCGATTTACGCTTTCTGCGCCAGTTCAACCGCTGAAAACCTGCAAACAGGCGGCACTGCGCCTGATCGCGGCCGGCCTGGCCCCGCTGTAAAACGAATACGACGAGTACATTATGCAATTTCCTGAGTCCTGGCTACGTGCTTTTGCAAATCCCGACCTAGACACCGACGCCTTGTCGCATCGCTTGACGATGGCGGGTCTTGAAGTCGAGGAAACCACCACGGTGGCGCCTCCCTTCAGCGGTGTGGTGGTTGCGCATATCAAGGAGATTGCGGCTCACCCCAACGCCGACAAGCTGCGCATTTGCCAGGTCGACGATGGCTCAGGCGAGCTGCTGCAGATTGTTTGTGGTGCGCCCAATGCGGCAGCCGGCCTCAAGGTGCCGCTGGCTCGCGTAGGTGCCGAACTGCCCGGCGGCATGAAGATCGGCGTTGCCAAAATGCGAGGTGTGGCCTCTGCGGGCATGCTGTGCTCGGCGCGCGAGCTTGGTCTGTCACAAGACCACGCAGGTTTGCTCGAGCTCGATCCGGAGGCCCCGGTCGGCGTATCCATACGTACTGCGCTTGATCTGGACGACACGCTGTTCACCCTGAAAATGACCCCCAACCGGGCCGACTGCCTGTCCATTCTGGGTGTGGCACGCGAAGTGTCTGCCCTGACCGGCGTGCCGCTGACACGTCCCGCGTTTGAGCCAGTACCCGTTACCCTGGACGATCGTCTTTCAGTGAGCGTACAGGCGCCTGACCTTTGTGGACGCTTTGCCGGCCGCGTCATTCGCGGCGTCAATGCGCGCGCAGCCACTCCTGACTGGATGAAAACACGTCTGGAGCGTGCGGGGCAACGCTCCATTTCAGCGCTGGTCGATATTTCGAACTATGTCATGCTGGAATTGGGTCGGCCCACTCACGTCTTCGACCTGAAGCGCATACAAGGCGGCCTGACCGTACGCTGGGCGCAACAAGGCGAGCAGCTGGAACTGCTGAACGGACAAACCGTTACCCTTGAGCCTGATGTCGGTGTAATTGCAGCGGGCGATGCCGTCGAAAGTCTGGCAGGCATCATGGGCGGTGAAGCCACCGCCGTGACGCTGGATACGACCGATATCTATCTGGAAGGTGCTTTCTGGTGGCCGGAAGCCATCATGGGTCGCCCGCGTCGTTATAAATTCAGTTCCGAAGCCAGCCATCGCTTCGAGCGGGGCGTTGACTTTGCTTCGATCACCGACGATCTGGAGTTCATGACCCGCCTGCTGGTTGACATCTGCGGTGGCCAGGTCGGCCCTCTGGATGATCAGGTAATCAACTTGCCGGCGCGCGAGCCGGTATCCATGCGTTTGTCACGCTGCCACAAGGTTCTTGGGGTGCAGGTTTCGAGTGCGGAAATAGCAACCATTTTTACCAACCTGGGCCTGCCTTTCGAGGTTCAGGAAGGCGACGTGTTCGTCGTCAGCCCGCCATCTTATCGATTTGACCTCTTCATCGAAGAGGACCTGATCGAGGAAGTGGCGCGTGTATATGGCTTTGAGCGTATTCCCGATGTGCCTCCTGTAGCACGTGCGCACATGCTGGCCAGCCCTGAAGTGCTGCGTGGGCCGCACGCCTTGCGTGCGAGCATGGCAAGCCAGGACTATCAGGAAGTCATCAATTTTGCTTTCGTGGAAGAGTCCTGGGAGCGCGACTTTGCAGGTAACGACAATCCGATCAGGTTGTTGAACCCGATCGCCAGCCAACTGGCGGTCATGCGGTCCAGTCTGATGGGCGGCTTGCTGGCCAATATCGTGCACAATGCCAACCGCAAGCAAAGCCGTGTTCGGGTGTTTGAGCTCGGGCGTGTTTTTGCGCGCGATGACCAGGTCGCCGATGGCGGTCTGACGGTGGCCGGCATCAATCAGCCCCAGCGCCTGGCTGGTGCTGCCTGGGGGCCTGCCGTGGAAGAGCAATGGGGCACTCCATCGCGTCCCGTTGATTTCTATGATGTCCGCAATGATGTTGAATGCCTGCTGGGTGCACGGGCCGGCAATCTGGTGTGTGTCGCCGATACGCATCCCGCCCTGCATCCGGGTCGTTCGGCCAGGCTGGAACTCGATGGCAAGGCTATCGGCTGGCTGGGCGAGTTGCATCCGCGTTGGGCCCAGCAGTACGATCTTGCACACGCGCCAGTAGTGTTCGAGCTGGATGTCGAGGCGATTTCCGTTGGTGAATTGCCCGTACCTGCAGAGCTTTCACGTCAGCCTGTGGTGATTCGCGATCTGGCGGTATTGGTCGATCTGGATGTGTCGTACCAGGATTTGTTAAATACACTTACTCGCGCGATCGAATCTAATGCTACTCTTGGCATCGTCAAAGATATTAAACTGTTCGACGTGTGGCGAGATAAATCGGCCCAAACAGCCGAGAAAAGTATGGCCTTCCGTTTCTGGCTTCAGAATCCGGAAGCTACACTCGACGATGCCACCGTTGAACAATGCATGACACTGCTGCTTGATGCGCTGGTCAGTGCCCACGGCGTACGCCAGCGCGCATAAGGAACAACAAATTATGAATCCGGAACGTACCCTGACCAAGGCTGAGCTGGCGGAGTTGCTGTTTGACCGCGTGGGATTGAACAAGCGTGAAGCCAAGGATATTCTCGATACCTTCTTCGAGGAAATTCGCGACTCGCTTGCGCGCGGTGTCGAGGTCAAGTTGTCCGGTTTCGGTAATTTCCAGGTGCGCGACAAGCCGCCTCGTCCCGGACGCAATCCAAAAACCGGCGAAGTCATCCCTATCGCGGCGCGCCGGGTCGTTACTTTTCATGCCAGCCAGAAACTCAAGGTTGTTGTCGAATCAGCCGGCAAGACCCCTGCATCCATCGGGTAACACATGAGCACCAGCGAAACTCCAGTCACTTTGCCGCCCATCCCGGCCAAGCGCTACTTCACCATTGGCGAGGTCAGCGACCTTTGCTGCGTCAAGCCCCACGTGCTGCGCTACTGGGAACAGGAGTTTACGCAGCTCAAGCCGGTGAAGCGCCGTGGCAACCGACGCTACTACCAGCACCACGAAGTGCTGCTGATCCGTCGCATACGCGACCTGCTGTACGAGCAGGGTTTCACCATAAGCGGTGCACGTAACCGGCTGGGTGATCTGAACGAAGTTCCGCATGACCAGGATGCAGCAGTACGGCTTTCCGGTGCGGAACTGCAGGCTTTGCGCAATGATCTGAGTGCAGTCAAGGACATGCTTTCCCAGGCGCTTGAGCAAACCTCCGGCACCGAACCCATCCAGAACACCTTGCCAACCTGATGGATATTCCCTGCCAGTGCAGGGAGCTATTCCAGCAACCCCGGTATCGCCCTGAGCGAAACCGGGGTTTTGTATTTTTTAGACAATTTTTGTCATATTGATGTCAAAAATCTACAAAAACTAATAAAGGGCTAAATGTTTGGACAAACGGGTCGCAGCACCGTAACTTTATGCCTGTCCCTGTTTATGCTGCGCGCCGGGTCGATTGTTTGTGCCTGTCCGTCACGCCTCTCATGTATTACCCTCCTCCGGTCATTCAAATAGAAGAAAACAACGAGCAACAACTGCTGACAGCGGTGAAGCAGTATGTCGCAAATGGCCCGGCAACGCTTGGCCTCGATGATTTGGCACACGTCACTGGCTGCAATAAAAAGCAACTGTCAAACATCTTTCGCAAGCAGTACGGAATCAGCCTGTCGCAATTCCTGCGCGAGGAGCGCATGTGCCGGGCGCAACGCCTTTTGGTGCAGACGTCACTGGGTATACACGGGATTGCGCAGCGTCTGGGCTATTCCAGTACCGCCAATTTCTCTAACGCTTTTCGCGATCACGTCGGTATGTCGCCAAGTGAATTTCGCGAGAATGCGCCGATAGAATCGATCACGGCCTTGCAAGGCTCAATGCGGTGGTCGTCATCGTCCGAGATCTGATGGAGCCGTACTGACGGCATGCCGCCAGTGCGGGCTTGCTGGACTCCCGGCAAGCACAGTGTAGAATCGGCGAGGACTATATCCGGGGTTCCGCCATGACACTTTCTGTATTCGATATTTTCAAGATAGGCATAGGGCCGTCAAGCTCGCACACTGTGGGCCCCATGCGTGCCGCGCGCAATTTTGCCCGCAACCTTCAGGGGCGCGGCCTGCTGGAGCAGGTGGCAACACTGAATGTAGCGCTGTATGGCTCTCTTGCCGAAACAGGGCGCGGTCACGGCACCGATGTAGGCATTATGCTCGGACTCATGGGCGCCTCGCCCGATACCGTAGAGCCCTCTGATAGCGGTCGCCTGATTGGCCAGATCAAAACGACCGGAAAGCTGGAGCTCTGGGGCGCCCATGCCATTGCGTTCGATCCCGCACGGGCCTTTTCCTACCGGATCAAGCCTATGGTCGAGCATCCGAACGGCATGCGCTTTCAGGCGTTCGATGGCAGCGGAACCAGCATCAGTGATGAGCGCTATGTGTCCATCGGAGGTGGTTTCATACGCGCCCTGGACGTCATTGAAACCGATGAAACCGTCCCTCAGCATGATCCTGTTCCATATGAGTTCTCGACCGGGGCACAGTTGATGGACATTTGCGCTTCAAAGAACCTTTCGATTGCGCAGATCATGATGGCCAACGAAACTGCACTGGCCCCCGAGCACGAGGTCAGGCAAGGTGTGTTGCATATAGCCGATGTCATGAATGCCTGTATAGACCGGGGTTGCGGCATCGACAATCCGCAGGCCGGCCAGATCCTGCCTGGCGGGTTGAAAGTGCGTCGCAGGGCCCCTGCGTTGTATCGCGAATTGCTCAGGGATTCAAACAAGGCCGATGTCCTGTACGCCATGGACTGGGTCAATTTGTTTGCCATGGCGGTAAACGAAGAAAACGCGGCCAGCGGTCGCGTCGTGACGGCGCCCACCAACGGAGCGGCAGGCCTGTTGCCGGCGGTATTGCGGTATTACCAGAAATTCATACCCGGCTATAACGAGCAAGGCGTAATCGATTTTCTCCTGACCGCCGCAGCCGTGGGCTTTCTGTACAAGCAGAATGCGTCGATTTCAGGGGCAGAAGTAGGGTGCCAGGGTGAAGTGGGCGTAGCCTGTTCCATGGCTGCCGCTGGGTTGGCAGCCGTTTTGGGCGGCACGGCGCAGCAGGTGGAAAATGCCGCAGAGATCGGCATGGAGCACAATCTGGGCCTCACCTGCGACCCTATCGGAGGGCTGGTTCAGATTCCCTGCATCGAACGCAATGCCATGGGCGCAGTCAAGGCCATCAATGCAGCAAGGCTGGCGCTGCAGGGCGACGGCGTACATCACGTATCCCTCGATGCAGTCATAGAGACCATGCGCCAGACCGGTGCCGACATGCGCACCAAGTACAAGGAAACTTCTCGTGGCGGCCTGGCTGTTAATGTGGTGCTGTGCTAGCGACCTTGTCTGGCTCAGCTTGTGCAGGCGCGCCGAAAGTTACCATGCGGCCTATGAAAAGTATGGGCCCGCTTGGGCTGGCCGTGGGTGAGCCGCCTTTTGGTTCCAGCGTCATTTCGAAAATTTGATCAGGGCCTATGCTACCCATCAGCGACCCCGGTACCGTAACGGGCTGATTCGGATCGATCAGGCCCAAAGAGCGAGCTTCCGGGATGGTCTTGTTATAGGTCCATAGCTGCACCGAGGCATCGGACGGAATATCGCTGCGAACCTTCGGGCTCATCAATATATTGTTGTTCGGATCTACCGTAACGACCCAGGCCGGCGTAGAGCTGCTTCCGGGCGCCTGCAATATGGCCGCCTGTGTGGGAGCCACCTGGACGATATTGATGGGTGGGGGAACGGGTTCGGATGGAATCAGGGCGAGTGCCAGGGCAAGCAATGCGAAAACCACCGTTGCACAACGCCAGAACCAGATATTGCCTTGCTTTGCGCACTTGCCTCGGCTAGCTTGCGAACTGACACGCCGTTCGGAGGGCTCAACACTGATATGCAGTTCAGGCTCGCTCTGCGTGGCATCGTCCTCAGGCTGCGTATCTGGTGTGGTAATCGTGTCGGAAGATGATAAGGGTGGGGTCGGGGCTGCGTTTGTGCGGGTCGTGGGTACAGAGGGTGTCCCGGTGCTGACTGGCGCTGCAGCGGGCTCCGGAATTACGGGGGTGGTCTGGGTATGAATGGCAGCACTTTCAGGCGCGGGCCGGCTGTCGCTGTCGGGCTTGCGATACAGGCTCGCCGGCGTGGGCATGACATCATGCCCCAGACTGCTTTGTATCCGCTGCAGCAGCAGCGGTGAAGGATCTACCGGCGCCAGCAGATCGGTGAGTTCAAGCAGGCTTTCTTCCCAGGCCAGCGCAGTGCGGGCGGCATCTTGTTCGTTGGCCAGCAGGGCATGCGCCTGAGCCGTTTCGTTGGTATTCAACAGGCCCAGCGTGTATTCGGCCAGGAGAACGGGGTGGGGGGTGCTGCTGCTCATGCTTGTTGCTGCTCCGCGAGCCTGGCCAGCCCTTTTTGTACACGTGCCTTGATATTAGGCGCCGATGCCTTCAGACGCTCGGAAATTTGTTCGTAGTCGTAGCCGTGGTAATAGGCCAGCAGTATGGCCTGGCGTGGAATCTCGTCCAGTTCGTTCAGGGCCTGTGGCAGGCTGTCGGGATCGCCGTGAGGAGGAAGGGCAGGTAGCGCTTCGGACCACGATGCCAGACCAGGGCGTGCGCGACCGGTCTGGCGCAGTTTCATCAGGGCCCGGTAGCGAAGTATGCTGTGCATCCAGGCACGGGCACCGCTTGTTTGCGGGTCGTAGCCGTCTGCATTCTTCCAGATCAGGACGAAGGCGTCGCGAACGAGTTCTTCTGCGCTTGCGCGCTCGGTGAGCATCTTCAGGCCCAGCGCCAGCATGTGCGGGGCCTCTCGCTGGTACAGGTGCTGGAAGGCGTGTTGATCGCCCTGCGCGCACGCCAGCAGCGCAGCTTCGTAGTCAAAAGGTGGAACAGCCATACATTCTCCGATACGCCCCCGTCGGGGTAGAGGGTATTGTATTAGCTGTTCCGGCCTCGTTTGAGTGCAAGCTGAAAATCAGCCGTAACAGGAGTTAACTTACGACGGCTCTATGCCTGCATTTTTGATGATGGTGCCCCATTTTTCAGTTTCTTCCGCCTGAAATTTGGCCAACTCTTCGGGTGTGGAAGTAACAGGCTTGGTGCCGGTCTGTTTGTAGAACTGCTGTGCGGCATCGCGCTTGGACGCGTTGATGATCAGGTCGTTCAGTTTGGATACGACGTCGGCCGGTGTATTGGCGGGTACGTAGGCACCGAACCAATAGCCCATTTTGTAGCCAGGCACGCCGGCACTGTCTATCGTCGGGACATCTGGTGCCAGTGGCAAGGGCTGGTTATCGGTAACGCCCAGTGCACGAAGCTTGCCGGCCTTGACCTGAGGCAGACCCGTGGCCATGTCGGCCATCATCATGTCGATCTGGCCGCCCAGCAAATCGGTAATGACCAATGGATTGCTTTTGTATGGAACATGCAGCAATTCGACATCGGCCATTTGCTGGAACAATTCACCAGCTACCCGGCTGCTGGAGCTGCCGCTGCCAAAGCTGAGCTCGCCCGGCTTGTCTTTGGCAAGCTGAATGAACTCCTTGACGGTCTTGGCAGGCGAATCCAGATTCACCACCATGATCTGTCCGCCGGTACCCAACAGGGAAACAGGCTGAAAATCCTTGACCGGATCGTAGCTCAGTGTCTTGTACAAATGAGGGTTGGCTGACTGTGAAGTATTGGTCGTGATCAGTACACGGTAGCCATCGGGCTGAGCCCTGGCCACGTCGCTTGCACCTATCATGGCACTGGCGCCGGGTTTGTTCTCGATGACGACGACCTGGTTCGTTTGTTCGGTGATGCCTTGTCCGATGGCGCGGGCCAGTTGATCGGTGGCGCTGCCTGGTCCGAACGGAACCACGAAGGTAATGGGTTTGTCGGGATAGCCTGCAGCCACGGCCTGTCCGGCCAAGGGCAGGCTGAGCATGCCGATCAGACCGGCCAGCAGGGTTTTGCGAAATGTTGCAGGTGTCATAAAGGTCTCCTTTTGTAGATATGTTTGAAGCTCAGGTGGGATCCACCAGGTTTGCTTCCGGTGTGCCGTCGAGCATTACCGGATAGTCGAGTAAATGAAAGGACAGGGCCTTGCCATGGGTATCGAGGTTCAGGGCGTCGTTTACGCCGCCGTCAAGAACGCCGTGCAGCACGAAGTTCAGGGCCTGTATCGATTCGATGACGTGGCGTTGTATGCGGACCGGATGCCGGAAAGCGAACCAGTCTGATACCGCTAGCTCTGTAAGTTGTGTCTTGAGCAAGGGAAAGCATTCTGGTCTCAGGGCGATGACGCTGATATTGGATATATCGCCTTTGTCGCCGCTACGGCTGTGTGCCAGTCGGTACAAGGGTATTGTTTTGTGCTGGTTATCCGATGGCATTATGCGTCCTCCATAAAGGACCAGCTGGCCGGTGCCAGTTCACGTGGAATGGTGCTGGACAGACTGTTCAGCCGGGGCCGCAGGGATGTGCGTACACCGCCTCCGCCGGCCGGTCCGCAACAATACAAGGCCGTGACTTCACGCAGCACCCGTTCGGCAACCTCTTTTTGTGCGTGAGTACCGGCAATGCGCAAGCGCACATCGCGTGCGGCGCCGACCGGGTATGCGCGCAAATAATCACCCGCGTCATCGCCAAACACGCTGGCTACGCCTATCAGGTCGGCTCGCAGTGGCATGGCGCTGCCCAGTCGCTTGCGTACGACGTCGGCCGCCAGTCGTGCGCGGGCTTCGGCCTGTACGCCGGCGTATGAAATCTCGGCTTCAGCCAGCCACCCTCCGTGATGGCAAATGTTGACCTTCAGGGTGTCGGGCCGCTGATGGCCTGTAACCTGACCGACGCGCACAACGTCCGGCCCCGACTGGGCCACGGTAACCTGGCTGATGTCGGCCGTGACGTCGGGGGTCAGATAAGCCGCCGGGTCGTGTACCTCGTACAGCAGTTGTTCCTTGACGGTTTGCTCGCTGACCAGCCCGCCTGTGTTGGCTGCCTTGCTGATGGCGATGTCGCCCGCAGCGCTGATTTCAGCGATTGGAAAACCCAAATTATCCATGCCTGGCACGTCCTTGAGGCCGGGCACGGCAAAGTAGCCGCCGCTGACCTGGGTTCCGCATTCGAGCAGGTGTCCGGCTATTGTGGCGCAGCCCAGCCGGTGCCAGTCGTCATCGGCCCAGCCGAAATGAGCCAGGGCAGGGCCAAGCACAAGGGAAGGATCGGCAACCCGACCGGCGACGACAATGTCCGCCCCGGCACGCAAGGCCTGCGCAATTTCGCCTGCACCTTGATAGGCATTGGCACTGACGATGTCCAGTCCGTCCAGGTCGGGGCCAAGTTGCTCGCGCAGATAAGCCAGCTGATCGGGTCGATTAAGCTGGTCGCCCGACAGTACGGCAATGCGTGGGGCGCGCAAGCCCAGTTCCTGGGCCAATAACTGGATCCGGCGTGCTGCTGCCGGAGGGTTGGCGGCGCCGAAATTACTGATGATGCGGATATTGTGCTGCAGGCACATGCCCAGCACCGGGGTCAGTAGATCGACCAGCAGCGGCTCGTAGCCCAGCTCGGGATTGCGGTTCTTTTCAAGTTGCGCCAGGGCGAGCGTGCGCTCGGCCAGCGTTTCGAATATCAGTGCGTGACCACCCGTATCCACGAGCGTGCGGACCACGGGCAGAACGCCATCGCTGCGGTCGCCGGAAAAACCAGTGGCGCAGCCTATCTTGAATGAGTTTGTCTCCATGATCGCGCTTGTCTGTTGTTGCTTTGCCTGTACTATACGGTCATGGTATTAATTAGTTAAATAGAAATATCTTATTCATTGATACTGTTTTTTTATGAATCTTTCGTCACGCCAGTTGCGTGCCTTTGTAGCCCTGGCTCAGGAAAAGCATTTCACCAAGGCCGCAAGCCGTTGCCACCAGACCCAGCCAGCCTTCAGCGCGCTCATACGCTCGCTGGAAGATGCGGCAGGGGTGCGTCTGTTCGACCGAACCACACGCCGGGTCGAGCTAACGCCGGAAGGGCGCCTGTTCAACGAGTCGGCGCAGCGGCTGCTGAACGATCTGGATGCGGTCCTGGGCGATATCCAGGATCATGTTGCCAAGCGCAAGGGTAGCGTGGCCGTGGCCGCCTTGCCCTCACTGGCAGCAGGCTGGTTGCCCGGCATATATGCACAGTTTCACGAACGCTATCCGGGTGTCGAACTGCATCTGCATGATGCCTTGCTGATGCCATGTCTGGATATGGTCAGGCTGGGGGCAGCTGATATTGCGGTGGCGGCCAAAAGCGGCGACATGAACGGTCTGCATGCCGAACCGCTGTGTGAAGACTATTTTTATCTGGTCTGCCGCGACGACCATCCTCTGGCGCAGCATGAGACCGTACGTCTTGCCGAACTCAAGGGCAATGCCATCATTCATCTGGGAAAGGGAAGCAGCATCCGCCAGAGTCTTGCCAGCCACCCGGTGCTTTCCGGCTTGAACGGCTTCCTCGAGGTCGACCATCTGGCAACGGTCACGGGTCTGGTAACGGCAGGTCTGGGCATCAGTCTGTTGCCCTCCATGACCCTGTTCCAGTTCAAGCATGAGCGCATCCGGGTCATTCCTCTGGCGCCGCGCAGCCGAATAAAGCGGTCTTTATATTTGATACGTCGCAGCGATAAAAGCCTGTCCAGTGCCGGGCGTGCCTTCTATGAATTGCTGCTGAGTCAGCGCGGTGTGCTGGCTCAGCGTAACGACCTGAACCCTGACACCGGTACAATTAAGGCAGCAGATACTTTTCCAGCTTCTTCATGAAATTCACTCATCGCGGCCCCGCACCAGCTCGCCGCAACGACTTCCAGACCTTGAAATCCCTGCTGCCTTATGTGTGGCAATTCAAGTGGCGGGTGATCACCGCAATAGCCTGTCTGGTGGCCGCCAAAGTGGCCAGCGTCGTCCTGCCCCTGTATCTTAAAGATATCGTCGACCAACTGAGCGTGCCCGCGACGGTGCTGGTGTTGCCGGTTGCCGCGTTGCTGGGCTACGGTTTTGCACGTCTGGCCACTAGTGTATTCGGTGAGCTGCGTGATGCACTGTTTGCCCGGGTTACTCAGGGCTCAATACGACGTATTGCGGCGCAACTGTTCAAACATCTGTTTGCCTTGTCATTGCGCTTTCACATGCAACGTCAGACTGGCGGCTTGAGCCGTGACATCGAGCGCGGCACCAAAGGTATTGGTTTCCTGCTCAATTTCATGGTTTTCAATATTTTACCGACCTTGCTCGAGATCAGCATGGTGGCTGCCATTTTGCTCTGGCGCTATGACTGGCCGTTTGCCGTAGTCACACTGGGTACGATAGGCGCTTATATTTTATTTACCTTGCTGGTAACCGAGAAGCGCATGGTGTACAGGCGCAGCATGAACGATCTGGACAGCAAGGCCAACAGCAAAGCCATCGATGCACTGCTCAATTATGAAACGGTGAAGTATTTCGGCAACGAGGGCTACGAGCTGGATCGATACGACCGCAACCTGGGCAAATGGGTAGACTCTGCCGTCAAGAACCAGGTGTCGTTGAATTTCCTGAATGTAGGGCAGGGCGCCATCATCACGATTGGCGTGACTGTACTGCTGTGGCTCTCGGCCGATGGTGTGGTCAAGGGCGATATGAGCGTGGGCGACGTGGTGCTGGTTTCGGCCTACCTGACGCAACTTTATGCACCGCTTAATTTCCTGGGGTTCGTGTACCGGGAAATCAAGCACGCCCTGGCCGACATGGAGCGCATGTTCGCCCTGATGGAGCAGGGCCAGGAGGTCGCCGATGCGCCCGACGCCCGCAATCTCAAGACCAGCAATGCGTCGATAGAGTTCGAGCATGTGGATTTCGGTTACGAGGGCAACCGTCAGATTTTGTTCGATGTAAGCCTGACCATACCGGCGGGCAATACCCTGGCGGTGGTGGGTTCCTCGGGTGCGGGCAAATCTACTTTGTCGCGCCTGCTCTTTCGCTTCTACGATGTAACGGCCGGGACCATACGGATCAATGGCAAGGACATCCGCGGTCTCACCCAGGCCAGTTTGCGCCAGCATATAGGCATCGTGCCGCAAGATACCGTGCTGTTCAATGACAGCATTTTGTACAACATTGCCTACGGCAATCCTTTGGCGAGCCAGGATGAAATTGTTCAGGCCGCCCGTGCTGCCAGCATTCATGATTTCATAATGGGGCTACCTGACGGCTACCAGACCCAGGTTGGCGAGCGGGGCCTGAAGCTTTCGGGCGGCGAGAAGCAGCGTGTTGCCATTGCACGTACTTTGCTGAAGAACCCACCCATAATCATTCTGGACGAGGCTACCAGTGCACTGGATACCCGCACCGAACGATTGATACAGGATGAGCTGAACCAGATCGCCAAAGAGCGCACCACGCTCATCATTGCGCACAGGCTGTCCACCATCGTTGATGCGGATGAAATCCTGGTGCTGGATCACGGCAGAGTGCTGGAAAGGGGAACGCATCGCGAGCTGCTGGCACAGCGTGGGCGCTATGCCCAGATGTGGGCTTTGCAGCAGGCTGGGGACGATACGGATTGACCTTTTTTGATTTGCGCATACAGTACCAAAGTAGTACTATATGGTTACTGTAGCAAGTCGGAGGCAGCGAGTGCTGCGCATCAGTAAAATCATCGATTACGGCACCTTGGTGCTAACCCACATGGCGGCCAGCCCTGAACGCATATTCAGTGCGTCGGATCTGGCCGGCGCGCTGGGCTTGGGCCAACCTACCGTCAGCAAGATACTCAAGTTGCTGGGCCAGCATGAATTGGTCAACAGCAGCAGGGGTGCGCGTGGCGGATACATGCTTAGCCGGTCGGCCAGCGAAATCAGCGTGGCCGACATTATAGACGCTTTGGAAGAACAGCCCTTTGGGCTGACTGAATGCACAGCATTGCCTGGCGCTTGCAGCGTCGAGGCCGGCTGCCACATCCGCAGCAACTGGCAGCGCATCAACGCCATTGTAAGGCGTACGCTCGAAGAGGTCAGCGTAGCCGACATGATTCAAACCACACCCAACGAATTTCCCATGAGCAAGCATCCGGTTTCCAAATCAAGTGTCCGGGTCCAATCACGTCCCATGACATGGAGTCAAGCCAAATGAGTTCTGTAACCGAACCCAAAGTCAAGCCAGCGGGAGTCAAGCCCGCCGCCGATCCCATCGAATCTTTCCTCGATCGTGAATATTCGGCGGGCTTTGTGACCGAGATCGAATCGGTCACCATACCCAAGGGGCTGAACGAAGACACCATACGTTTGTTGTCGCAGAAAAAGGGCGAGCCCGAATTCATGCTCGAGTGGCGGCTGGCCGCCTACCGTCATTGGCTGACCATGGATTTGCCCGAGTGGGCCAAGGTCAGTTTTCCGGCCATAGATTTTCAGGATATCAGCTATTATTCTGCGCCCAAAAGCAAGAAAGACGCGCCCAAAAGCCTGGACGAGGTCGATCCTGAATTGCTGCGCACCTACGAGAAGCTGGGTGTGCCTTTGCACGAACGCGCCCGTCTGGCTGGTGTCGCGGTCGATGCCGTGTTCGATTCCGTTTCGGTAGCCACGACTTTTCGCAAGCAGCTGGCTGAGGTCGGCGTTATTTTCTGTTCCTTCTCTGAAGCCGTCAAAGAGCATCCCGAACTGGTTCGCAAGTATCTGGGTACTGTAGTGCCCCCGGGCGACAACTTTTACGCTGCGCTGAACTCGGCCGTATTCTCCGACGGGTCCTTCGTGTTCATTCCCAAGGGCGTACGTTGCCCCATGGAGCTGTCCACATATTTCCGCATCAATGCGCAAGATACCGGCCAGTTCGAACGTACCCTGATCATTGCCGAAGAGGGCGCATCGGTCAGTTATCTGGAAGGCTGTACAGCGCCCATGCGCGACGAAAACCAGCTGCACGCTGCTGTAGTTGAGCTGGTTGCGCTCGACGATGCCAAGATCAAGTACTCCACCGTACAGAACTGGTATCCGGGCGACAAAGACGGCAAGGGCGGTATCTACAATTTCGTTACCAAGCGGGGCGACTGCCGCGGCGCACGTTCGCGCATCTCCTGGACGCAGGTGGAAACGGGCTCGGCCATTACCTGGAAATATCCCAGCGTGATCTTGCGTGGCGATGACTCCACCGGAGAATTCTATTCCGTGGCGCTCAGCAACCACCGCCAGCAGGCCGATACCGGCACCAAGATGATACATATCGGGCGCAATACGCGCAGCACCATCATCTCGAAGGGTATCTCCGCCGGCCATGGCAGCAACGCTTACCGCGGCCTGGTGCGCGTCACGCCCAAGGCCGAGAATGCCCGCAACTATACGCAGTGCGATTCGCTGCTGATAGGCAGCAAATGTGCCGCACATACCTTCCCGACCATGGAAGTGCAGAACCCCTCGGCCAGTGTTGAACACGAGGCCACTGCATCGCGTATCGGTGAAGATCAGTTGTTTTATGCCATGCAGCGCGGCTTGTCCGCGGAAGACGCCGTGTCGATGATCGTCAACGGTTTCTGCAAGGAAGTTTTCAAGGAATTGCCCATGGAATTTGCGGTCGAAGCACAGAATTTGCTCGGCGTAAGTCTGGAAGGCAGCGTAGGTTAATGGAGAAGTCAGTAATGCTCAGCATCAAGAATCTGCACGCCTCGGTCGAAGAAAAGTCGATCCTGCGAGGCTTGAATTTGGAAGTCAAAGCCGGCGAAGTACACGCCATCATGGGGCCTAACGGTTCAGGCAAAAGCACCTTGTCACAAGTGCTGGCCGGTCGCGAAGACTACAAGATAGAAAGCGGTGAAGTCGACTGGATGGGGCAAGACCTGTTGTCCATGTCCATTGAAGATCGGGCCCGTTCGGGCCTGTTCCTGGCCTTCCAGTATCCCATCGAAATACCCGGTGTTTCGAATGCGTATTTCCTGAAGGCTGCGGTCAATGCAACCCGTCGCCACCAGGGTCTGCCCGAGCTTGACGCCATGGACTTCCTGAAGCGCGTCAAGACCGAAATGCAAGCCGTAGGCATGCGTGAAGAATTCCTGTATCGCTCTGTGAACGAGGGCTTTTCGGGTGGTGAGAAAAAGCGCAATGAAGTCCTGCAAATGACTTTGCTTGAGCCCAAGCTGGCCATTCTGGACGAAACCGATTCCGGCCTGGACATCGACGCGCTCAAGGTAGTGGCCGACGGCGTCAACCGCCTGCGCTCGCCAGAACGTGCCCTGATCGTCATCACGCACTATCAGCGCCTGCTCGACTACATCGTGCCTGACTTCGTGCATGTACTGGCCGGTGGCCGCATTGTCCGTTCGGGCGGTCGCGAGCTTGCACTCGAACTCGAAGAGCGCGGCTACGGCTGGATCACCGAGAACGCCCAGGCACAGAAAGGGGCAGCGGCATGAGTACTGTACAAGCCTGGACGGCTGACTTTGCCGCCCGAGGGCAAGGCCTGGCAGGCGCAAACGTACCCTGGCTGGCCGCCCTGCGCAAACGCGCTATCGACAGGTTTGCCAGCCAGGGCTGGCCTACCACCAAACTGGAAAACTGGCGCCACACTTCGCTGGCCACACTTGAGCAGCAGACTTTCCTGCCGGCCGGGCAAGCCTCCGCAGCCGACCTGGTCAGCAAGGTCCGGGCGAACGAGCCCGGTCACTGGCTGGTGTTCATTGATGGCCGGTTCGATGCCTCGCTCTCCGATATCGGAGATCTACCCAGTGGTGCACAAGTGCTGGCGTTGTCAGATGCATTGAACGACGCGCCCGATACCGTACAGGAACTGTTCGGCGATGAAACGCAGGGTTCCAGCACGGCCGCGCTCAATCTGGCCCTGGCCAGCGATGGTGCAGTCATACGGCTGGCTCGTGGTGTTGAACTTGAAAAGCCGGTGCATGTTGTATTCATTGCCGCCAGCCAGCAGGCTGCCAGCTTTCCCCGCAACCTGATTCAGGCAGAGGCCGGTGCGCGTGCGGTGATTGTCGAGCATTTTCTCGGTCAGAACAGCGGTGCCAGCCTGACCAATACCGTGACGCGCGCGCAACTGGCTGCCGATGCACACGTCACCCACTTGAAGCTGCAGCATGAAGATGAACAGGCTTTTCATCTGGGTGCGATCGATGTAGTGCAAGGGAAAGGTTCAGTGTACAACTCGCACTCGATGTCGTTTGGCGCGCGCCTGGCCCGCCACGACATTTCCACCGACTTTACCGGCGATCATTGCGAAACCTTGCTTAACGGGCTGTATTACGTCAATGGCAAGCGCCATGTCGATCACCACACATTGATCGGCCATTCCATGCCCCACGGCGTCAGTCGCGAGTATTATCGCGGGGTTCTGGCTGATACCGCCCGAGGTGTATTCAGTGGTCGTATCCTGGTGGCACCTGGCGCCGACAAGACCGATGCGGTGCAGCGCTCCGACAGTCTGTTGCTGTCGCGCATGGCCAAGGCGGATGCCCGTCCCGAACTGGAAATCTATGCCGATGACGTCAAATGTGCGCACGGCGCCACCGTGGGCCAGATAGACGAAGACAGTCTGTTTTACCTGCGTACCCGTGGTCTGGATGAGTCGAGCGCACGCAGCGTTCTGACTTATGCATTTGCGGCCGAAGCGGTAGCCCGCATCGAACCTGAAGTCTTGCGTCGGCGCATCGTGGGTGCCATACGTTCTTTGGCGCCAGTTGGTCTGGACCTTGGAGAATTTGCATGAATGCACCTACCCTGGTCGAGTCGCAGACGCCTCAATTGAACCTCACGGGTGATTTCCCCATCCTGTCGCGTCCCGTCAAGGGGCGTCGACTGGTCTATCTGGACAACGGCGCCACGACGCAAAAGCCGGCGGCAGTCATTCAGGCGGAATGCCAGTATTACGAGCAGTCCAACGCCAATATTCATCGAGGCGTTCATTTCCTGTCGCAGCACGCTACCGACTTGTACGAGCAGGGCCGGGAAAGTGTGCGTCGCCTGCTCAATGCCGCCCGCGATGAAGAAATCGTCTTTACGCGCGGTACCACCGAATCCATCAATCTGGTGGCTTACAGCTGGGGCTGGGCCAATCTGAAAGAGGGTAATGAAATCCTTGTCACAGGCATGGAGCATCACTCCAATATCGTGCCCTGGCAATTGCTGTGCGAACGCACCGGGGCCCGGTTGCGGGTCGTGCCGGTGACCGACAGCGGCGAGCTCGATATGGACGAGTACCGCGCATTGCTTAATTCGCGTACCCGGCTGGTCGGCATCGTTCATGTATCCAATGCCCTGGGTACCATTAATCCGGTTCAGGAAATGACCCGCATGGCACACGAGGCGGGTGCGCTGGTGCTGGTCGATGGCGCACAGGCAGTGGCCCATACCGTGGTCGATGTGCAGGCCATAGACTGCGATTTCTATGTTTTTTCTGCCCACAAGCTTTATGGCCCCACCGGCATGGGTGCGCTGTATGCACGCTACGACGTATTGAAAGACATGCCGCCTTGGCAAGGCGGTGGCGACATGATTCACACCGTCAGTTTCGAACGCAGCACCTACGCCGATGTACCGCAGCGCTTTGAAGCCGGCACGCCCAATATTGCCGGCGTGGTGGGCCTGGATGCGGCCATCCGGTATGTTCAGGGTGTAGGACTGGAAGCCATCGCCAGCTACGAAGACCATTTGCTGCAGCTTGCCACCGAACAGTTGCTTGAGTTGCCGGGCATACGCCTCATAGGCACGGCCGCTGCCAAGGCGGGCATTTTGTCCTTTGTGGTCGACGGGATCCATCCGCACGATTTGGGCACCATCCTTGACACTGATGGGGTTGCCATTCGCGCCGGACACCATTGCGCCATGCCCTTGATGACACGGTTCGGCATACCTGGCACCGCACGCGCATCGCTGGCCTTATACAACACCGAAGAGGATGTTCTCGCGCTGGTGGCTGCGTTACGCAAGGCTCAAAAATTGTTTGGAACGGGACGCGAAGCATGAGCGATCTACGCGAGCTTTATCAGGAAGTTATCTTTGACCATAACCGTCACCCGCGCAACTTCCATGCCATGGATGACGCCAGCCATCGTGCCGATGGGCATAACCCGCTGTGCGGCGATCAACTGACGGTCTATGCGCAGGTCGATGGCGGCATCGTTCAAGAGGTCAGTTTTATTGGCCACGGCTGTGCCATCTCGACGGCATCGGCTTCGCTGATGACCGAGGCAGTCAAGGGCAAGACCATAGAAGAAGTGGAAGCATTATTCCGCGATATGCACGCCATGCTGACTGAAAAACACCCGGAACAGCGTGATTTCGGCAAACTCGAAGTTTTGTCGGGAGTGCGGGAATTTCCGGCGCGAGTCAAATGCGCCACACTGGCCTGGCATACGCTGCATAACGCCATTACCCAGGCGCGCGATATTGCGCGCACCGAATAGAAAGAGGTCAGTCATGAGTTACACGCGTGAAGACGTCATTGTCAGCCGGGATTGTCCGGCCGTGACGGTTCCTTATGGTTCTCCAGTCACCATAGAAAAAGGCTGCGAGGCAACCATTACCCAACAATTGGGCGGAAGCTACACGGTCATGGTCGAAGGCAACCTGTACCGGGTAGAAGGTGTGGATGGTGATGCTTTGGGTTTCGAGCCCACTGAAGATCCCGTTCACAAATACGACGGCCCGATTACCGAGCAGTACGTCAAAGATGCGGCATGGAGCATGCTGGCTACCTGCTACGACCCGGAAATTCCCGTTGATATCGTGAATCTGGGCCTGGTGTATGCCTGCGACATCATTCCTATCGGTGAAGAGCTCTTTCGCATAGAAGTGAAAATGACGCTGACTGCGCCCGGTTGCGGCATGGGTACATTCATTGCCGACGAAGCACGCAGCAAGTTGCTCTCGATACACGGCGTGGATGCCGTCACGGTTGATCTGGTCTGGGATCCACCCTGGAGCCGCGAGATGATCAGCGAGCCCGCTCGCCTGCAGATGGGCTTGCTGTAGTCCAGCCCAAAGACGCTCCCCGGGCAAACGCCTCATAAACGGCGGCATTGCGGTTGTGCACATCCAGACGCTGGTACAGCGTTTCGGTATGTGCCTTGGCTGTCGCCACCGAAATGTTCAAGTGGCGGCCAACTTCTTTCATGCGAAAGCCGCGCGCAAGCAGTACCAGCACTTCATACTGGCGCGGGGTCAGGCCCAATAGTTCACACTCAATACGCACGACTCGATCGTCGGGCCTGGCTGACGGCGCCCCGTCGGTGGCCGGCCATTTCGACGGCTTCAGACGAGGGAGCAAATCTTTCTGTCCGCTGGCTTCTGCGGTGCTGCTCAAGGGAAAACACCGTCCACCGGCCAGGACCAGCAGGACAGATGCCTGAAGGGTTGCCGGGCAGGTATGCTTGGGTATATAGCCTGCGACTGACGCCGGCAGCCCGTGCAGCCTGTGCGGCATCTCGTCGCTTTCGGCAAGCAGCAATATGGCTTTGGGTGAGTGAACGCGTTCGGTGGCAGCGGCCAGCCGTTGTATATCGTTAAAAGAGCTTATGGACAGCAGGGCAAGATCGCATTTCTCACCTGGCGTATCTTTGTCCAGGGTTGAATAATCTTCGACATGGATAATACAGGCTGGGGTGGTGATTTCGGCCAGAATCCGCTGCAGGCCAAGTTGTTGCAGAGGATGCGGCTCGATGATGATAAGGGTGGTCATGCGCATTTCCGAACTTGAAGTTTGTAAATATTCGAGCGCTATGCCAAGGATTATCTCTGGTGCTTGCCAGATGCAATATCAGCCAAACATTCAGGAAAATGTCGTAATCCTACCCAGCCATTTTGGTGGTGTTCGCTCTTAGCGACGCATATATTTGTTACCACTATATCGCAAAAAGGCGTCAACTTTTCATAAACATGAAATTATTTGTATCTACTGTAATGTAATGTACACGCTTGCGACCGTATATACGGCCCCGTTCAGAAGTTTCACGGCTGCCTTCCGGTGAACTTGTCGACTTTCAGCTGATCCAGCACATCAGCTTGAGCGGAATTCTCTGGCTGTCCCAATGCAACGGCATGGTTGTGAACTGCTCGGCAAAGCAGGTTGCGCGCAAGCTGTAGCCCGAAGTCGGCAGCCAATTGTCAAGCAGATAGTCATAGATGCGCGGCAATTCATGTGACCGGCATTCAGCACTCAGGACTGCCACGCGCCCGGCCGGCAGGGAAATTTCAAACGCCTCTTCAGGTTTGCGGCAGATATCACGACATGCCGGTACGCCGCAGTAGTAACGCATGAAGGATTGCGGTACGAACATGGGAGTATCGTAGCTCAGCCCTGAAAAATAATTTCCTCGTCCTTCTGGTACATGCTGTTCATACAAATGCCTGAAATCATTCCAGCATGCATGTTTTTGTCGGGATAGCCCTTCATAACGGGCGGCCCAGATCTGCGTACCCGGCATATTCGTAACTTTGACTTCGTATTGATCAGCATCGCCGACCGGCAGTTCGGCGGTCTTTTTTCGCATCGCAGTGTAGTAGGCGTGAGCCTGGCGAAAATGTTGTGGCGCGATGCCCCAATACTTGGTAAAGGCGCGCGTGAACGCCTGCTGATTCGAGAACCCCATGTCGATCGCGATAGAAAACATGGACTGTGTCGTATGCGCAATCATCAGTGCACATCGGCCCATCAGATTGTGCTGGATATAGTCGTGTGGCGAGTACTTGAACTCTTTCAGGAACAGTCGCGTCAGGTGAAAGCGAGTCAGGTTGATATGACTCGCCAGTTCCTGAACGAGCGCATCGTGCGCATTGAATTCAGTTGATCCGTTAAGTATTTTGTGCTCGATCTGCGTCACGCAGTATTGAATTCTCGGGTCCACCTCTTGTCTCCCAGTTCTCATCTTATCCGCTTGTGCAGATTTATTTTTAAATAATCTTCAATATCACAAAGTGTGAATATTATTAAAACGCACGAACCTAGAATAAGCACAAACATAAGAAGCGATACGTGCAAGTTATTAATCAGCTACGTCATCCTCTTATTCATAAGTTAACCAACAGAGTTGATTGAATGTTGATGAATACGATTGGGGTGGATTATGTAACCAAGGCTTGCAATTTGGAATAGGCCATAAGGTTTAAACAATAAAGCCTCCTCTTTTTGTCGGGAGGGATTACCCGAAATGAGTGATGAATTGGGCCGCCAGGGCTCAGGGGAGAGGCTTTGCCTGGGTTTTGTGAACGCACTGTTTGCCATATCTGGATTCGAATGGCGCAGGGCTTCAAACAGCAGTCGTCAGGGCTCCGGCATTAATTGCATGGAGCCACGACAAGGAGCAGTACCGCGTCGAGACGGTTTCTCGAATTATCAGGAGACACATCATGAAAAAAGCAATTTTGGCTGCAGCATTGGCAGTGAGTTCCATCGGTATGGCGCAAGCCGCAGGTTTTGGCGTAGGCGTTTTCGGAAGTATGGGTAACGCTGGTTCCAGCGTAAGTGGCGGTTCGACCGCATCCAGCGGCAGCGCTTCTATCGGTAACGGTGCCGCGCTACAGGGAACGCAGTCGGGTAGCCAGTCCATGGCGGGTGCTTCAGTTGCCCTGACTCCTCAGGGTGTCGCAAGCCAGTCAGCAGGTCAGACGGTGACAAGCTCGACCGGTGGTGGCTTCACCCTGGGTACTGCAATCGGTGGTACTTCGGGTAATTCATGGGGCAACCACACAGCAGGTAGCGGCGGCGTTACCGGCAACCTCGGTTTTGGCGCATGGACCTGGTAATTCACTTCTCAGGAATGTGAGTTTGATGTGTGTGGGGAGGACACTTCCCACACACTCGGAGAAATGTCATGAAACTGCCTACGCTGCTTATCTGCATGGTTTGCGTTATGAACGTCGCAGCCACCGGTAGTGCGCAGACATCAGAAAATACTTGTGGTCCCGAGCAATCATTCAGCGCTCTGCACGGCGGCGAATTTGAGGCTATCGCCGGGTACGGCAAGAACATGTCATTCCCTCCGGATTACCGTCAGGACTGGCTGTCCGGGGTGGATGGCGCTTTCTCTTGTGTGCCGCAGGATCAGCCGATGCGGTGGCAGGCCCCTGGCGCACAGGCACTGGAGGCTATGCGCTTGTTGCCCAGTTATCCCAGCTCCAACAATCCATCGGTTCTTTCGTCGGGTTGGCGAAGGCTCAAGGCGGAATGACGGCAGGCGGGCTTGTGCCTGTGGGGCAAAGGGAGAGGAGTGATGAGTGAGAAAGAAGACTTACTGGTTAACGGAAAAACCAGCGACGAGATCAAGCGCTGGACTGTTCGCCGTAAAAGCGTGCTGGTCATGGATATTATCCAGGGAAAAATGACTGTCAAGGAGGGCAGCCAGGCATTTGATCTTCCCGTCTCGGAAATTGAGCGTTGGGTAGCCGAAGGAAAACGCGGGCTGGAAAATGCCTTGCGCGTGAATCCCTTGGAGGTGAAAGAGCAGTACGAGCGGCAGATCAAGGAGCTGCAACAAGCCTATGGTGAAGCCATGCTTGAGCTACGAGGCAAAAAGAAGCAGCAAACCCAGACTCCAAACGAAGATACATAATCGTCGATCGATTTTATTTGCACTTAAATTGTTACTTTATCGATTAGTTATTTTTCGCTGGAATTAAGTTATTCACTAAACAAAAATCAGCATTTATTTAGATACGTATCACAAAATGTATAAAAGATTAGCTTCGTGTTTACCTAGAATAAATACAACTTAATAAAAATTCTTGGTTATATCCAGAAGGCAGAATATCGCCGCAAGGGGTTAGCCCCGCAGGAGAAGACAAATGAAACGGTTTTTATTGATATCACTGATCTTATGTGGCGGCAACAGCGTTGCATGGGCTCAAAGCAATACGGCTGCCGATGCAGTCTCTAATGCATCGGGTGGCTCGACTGCGACTTCTCAGTCAGGGAATATGTCGTCGCAAATGGGGCAGCAGGCCGAGATGGGCATGGGAAACATTACCTTTGGCGATTCGATATATCCGGATAGCCAACGCATACGCACCACGCCCAACGTTTATACGGCGCCAAGCATGTTTGGCGGGGCCAATAGTTGCGGTCAAAGCAATACCCTGGGGGTGGGGGTAACGGGCTTTGGCATTGGCGGTTCCATGGCCAGCGAAAGCGACCCTTGCAATGCGCGTGAAGATACCGCTACGGCTTATCGCCTGGGATATCAGGACGTGGCAGTACTGCGTTTCTTCTGCTTTGGAGAAGATGAAAACCGACTGGCCTGGGTGGCATTGGGCAATAGCTGCCCGCCAACAGCCCAGCCTATTGCGCAGGTCAAACAGCGTGTGGTCAGCAATTCCAGCACATTGTCCGGAGACACTGTGCAGGAAAGCATTCCGCACTGATCGTCATTCACGGAGAAAGACATCATGACCAGGATAATATTTGTGATGATGGCAATCGGAGCAACAGGGTATGCCTGTGCCGCCGGAACCATACCGGGTGGCAACTTGTCCCTGACACAGACTCATACCAACAACATGCTGGCGGCAAGTTCCAGTTCCGGTTCGCCCTCGGGTAGCCCGTTGACTTCAGTGTCGTCGCGCGCCAGTGCGGGCATTAACACCACCATGACCTCGGTTGAAACCTATTCGTTTGGCAGTGCTGAAACTGCTATTCAAACCGAGGCTTCATCAACAGGATCCGGTTCGAGCAGCATGAGTGCAAGCATCTCCAGCGAATATCGGGCCACTGCTGAAACCGGCAGCGAAGATCCTGACTCAAGTGCCGATACGGCCTTGGGCTTTGGCGGGTTCACCAGTTGGTAGGCAAAACAGAATACACAGAATAATTCCGGGCAGCCCCCGAAGCTGTATATCTCAGAGGAGAATAACCATGAAACGCTTGATACTTACGGCGCTGGTCTTGTGCAGTACGGCAGCTTTCGGGCAAACCGGAACCACCGCCAATTCAACAGCAGATGCGGTCAGCAACTCCGACGCAAGTTCCCAGTCGGGCATCATGACCAACGAAATGGGGCAGGGCGCGTATATGCAAATGGGCAATATCACGTTTGGCGACTCGATAATGCCTGATAAACAACGTATACATACCACGCCTAATGTTTACATGGCACCCAGCATGTTCGGGGGCTCGAACAATTGCGGCAAGAGCAATACCCTTGGTGTTGGCGTAACCGGGTTCGGCATAGGTGGCTCGGTTGCAAGCGAAAGCGTGGCTTGTAACGCCCGCGAAGATACCGCTACGGCCTACAGACTGGGTTTTCGTGAGGTGGCTGTCGTGCGTTTCTTCTGCTTTGGTGAAGCAGAAAACCGCCTGGCCTACGAGGCTGCCGGTCATAGCTGTCCCGATCTGGATATGATAGCCAGCCGGGCCGCTGGCGCGCCCGCTGCCGCTCCGGCGAGCGGCGCGCAGACCGTCCCTGTTCAGGAACCGCGTACGCCGGTACCGAATGAACCCGCCCCTGGCGCGAATACGAGCCGCGGCTATCCTGGTGTCGATGTGGCAGCAGTGGTTGTGGCCGGGCCTGTCGATCTGAGTCGCGATATCCATGGTACGGTCGTGCAGTCCGCTGTCCGTGAGCTGGCAGCGCCAGCAGTTGAAGTTGTGGCGTCGCGGGCGATCAAGCTTGCCGTCAAGGCATCGGGCCCGGTCGGCAGCATAAGAATTACTGAAACCGAAGTGCTGGCAGCCGCGCCTGACGCAGCCAGTCCCGTTGTGACGCTGGATGTAACCGACCCGGCGCATCCCACCCGCAACATGGATCCGGAGCAACTGCTGGCCCTGGCCGCAGACCAATAAAGATTGGGCGGGCAGCACCCGAACAAATAAAGGGGAAGAGGCAAACAAGTGGGGGAAAGAGGGCTTACAGGCACACAAGGCTTGTAAGCCCTTCTGCATTTGGCTGGAATGCCCGTCAATGCCGTCACCAACTTGACATGAAGCTTGAGGCGCTCCTGAGCCGTTGGGTGGAGCGTGAAGAGTCGCACTATGCCGCTGAACTGGAATCCAACCCAACTCCGGAACGCCGCGTGAAATTGCATTTGAGCCAAACAGAGCATGAGTCGCTCTCCGCCGGCATAGCGGTTTGCACGATGCTTGCCGCGCTGTCAGGCAATGCGGAAATGTGCACGGCCATGCAAAACTGGTATATGTGAGCAAAGAAAAAGGGCTTACAAGCAAAAACTTGTAAGCCCTTTCTGTATTTGGTCGGGACGGAGTGATTCGAACACTCGACCCCTTGCACCCCATGCAAGTGCGCTACCAGGCTGCGCTACGCCCCGAGACTAATGGCCATTCAGCCTTTAGCGGTTTCGCTGGCCGACCAAATCAAGACCAGAGAAGAACGAGATTCTAGCATAAATTTTGCGGCTTTTCGCAAACTCACGGCAAAAGCGCGGCAAGTGCCTGAGAGCGCCGAATATTTGCCCCGGCGTGGGCTGAAACATATGAAAATATGGGCTGACAGCCTTCAAAAGAAGTTATTCACGAGGAAAACATGAGCAAACCGTTAAGCGGAGTCCGTGTCCTGGAAATGGGCCAGTTGATCGCAGGGCCCTTTGCGACCAAGATGCTGGGTGAGTTTGGGGCCGAGGTCATCAAGGTCGAGCCGCCTGTGAAAGGCGACCCTTTAAGAAAATGGCGCCTTATCCATGACGATACGTCGGTATGGTGGCAGGTACAGTCACGCAACAAGAAGTCCATTACCCTGGACCTGCGCCAGCCCGAAGCCCAGGAAGTTGTTCGCAAGCTGATCAAGGAAACTGACGTGCTGGTCGAGAACTTCAAGCCCGGCAGCCTGGAAGGTTGGGGTCTGGGATGGGAAGATCTCAAGACCATCAACCCTGCGCTCGTCATGCTGCGCGTGTCGGGCTACGGCCAGACGGGGCCGTACCGTGATTTGCCCGGGTTTGGCGCGATAGGCGAGGCCATGGGAGGCTTGCGCCATCTAAGCGGAGAGCCGGGGCGCACACCGGTGCGGGTGGGCGTTTCCATCGGTGACTCCTTGTCGGCCCTGCACGGCGTCATAGGCGTTTTGCTGGCCTTGCGCGCACGTGATCAGGGCAGCGGCCAGGGGCAAGTGATCGACGTTGCGTTGTATGAATCCGTTTTCAACATGATGGAAAGCCTGCTGCCTGAATATTCTGTTTTTAATGAAATCCGGCAAGCGGCCGGCAGCAGTCTGCCGGGCATTGCGCCCAGCAATGCGTATCGCTGCGCCGATAACAAGTATGTGCTGATTGCAGGCAATGGCGACAGTATTTTCAAAAGACTGATGACAGTCATAGGCCGCGAAGACCTGGGCAATGATCCAGCGCTGGAAAACAACGTGGGTCGGGTCAGGCAGGTAGAGATGATAGACGCGGCGATTTCAGAGTGGACCGGACAAAACCGGCTGGACGATGTTCTGGCGGCCTTGAATGCAAGCCATATACCAGCCGGAAAGATTTACGATGTGGCCGACATCGCTGACGACCCGCATTATCAGGCCAGAGACATGATCCTGGATTCATCGTTGCCCGACGGAACACCGATCAAGCTTCCGGGCATCGTGCCCAAATTAAGCGCCACACCGGGCGATGTGCGCAGCGCGGCGCCGAGCCTGGGTCAGCACACCGATGAGGTCCTGGAAAGTATCGGCATCAGCGAAAGCACACGCAGCGATTGGCGCGAGCGCGGCATTATTTAAGTGTGGCGCACTTGCATGGGGTGCAAGGGGCAGAGGGCCCTGCCTGGCCAGCCAGAAGCCCGGTAATCCCGTTAACCCACCTGAAATTCGGTTTCCGGGTAGCGCACACGGCTGCGTTTCTGGGTTGCCAGGCTATATATCAGGGTCAGGGGGCCCAGGCGCCCGGCAAACATCAGCAGGGCAATGACTGCCTGGCTGGCCGTTGACAGCTGTGGCGTGAGATCACGACTCATGCCTGTGGTGCTTACAGCTGATACAACCTCGAATAGCAGGCTGATGAAGGGGGCCTTTTCCAGTATCGTCAGAATCAATACACCCAGGAAGACCAGGGCGCTGTTAACCAGCAGCAGCGCCAGGGATTTCTGGACAGTATCCGACGATATGGATCGCTTGAAAAGCACCACTTCCTGGCGATGCCGCAGGTAGGAGTAGACAGCAGCCAGCAGGATGACGAAGGTTCCGATCTTGATGCCGCTGGCCGTACTAAGTGACCCTCCGCCTATAAACATCAGCAGCATGATGATCAGGGTGGAGCTGTCGTGCAATTGGGTGATGTCGAGCGTAACGAAGCCGGCAGTGCGTGAGGTGACGCTTTGCATCCACGCCGCCAGCGCCTGTTCGTGCCATGGCAAGCCGGCCAAGGTTGCATAGTTGTTTGATTCCAAAGCCCACAACACCACAAAGCCGGCCAGGTTCAGGATCAGGGTGGCCATCAGCATGACTTTTGTATAGGGTCGCAAGGGCGCCCAGCGCTTCTTGTGGCCAACATCGTTCAGAACGGAAAAGCCTATGCCGCCCAGAATGATGCAAGAGGTGAATACGAATACGGTAACAGCGTCGCCAAGGAATTGCGCCAGGCTGTTGGGAAACAATGAGAAGCCTACGTTGTTGAATGCGCCGATCGCATGGAACACCCCGTAATAGATGGCGGTAAGTGGTGGATAGTCCAGCGACCACCATAGCGCCAGTATGACGGCAGCAATCAACTCAATGACCAGAGAGATCTTGAATACGGCAAAAGCGGTTCTTCGTATCTTCGACACGCTGGTCTGGTTCAGGGCTTCAAGTGCGAGTGCCTGCTGGCTAAGGCTCATTCTTTTGCCCAGCGCGATTGCCGCGACGACGGAAAAAGTCACAAAGCCCAGTCCACCCAGCTGGGCGAGTGAGATCAATACTATCTGACCGAAATTGGTTAGGGCTATCGATGGCTCGATGGTGGCCAGGCCGGTAACGGTTACGGCCGACGTCGCCATGAAAAACGCCGTGAACGCGCTGATAGGTTCCCGGGCCGCCATGGGCAGGGACAGCAGCAGGGTACCAAGCAATATCAGGAGCAGGAAACCCGAAGCCAGCACCACAGGTGGGCTGGAACGGAACATTCCGGTGCGCCTGACGCGTTGGTAATACTGATAACTATGTAAGGGAAGCCAGTTGCGCATGAGGTCAGGCGAGCTTGGGTGCGATGGTCTTCAGGGTGCCAAGCTGGCCCAGCAGGACCAGTATGTCGTTGGCCTGCAAGGTGAATTCACCGGGGGGGTGTACGGTGATGTCGGCACGTCGCTTGACCAGCAGGACATGTATGGTGTCCGGTACATCCTTCAGGATTTTGCTGAGCGAGGTTCCTTCCAGGCGTTCACTGACATCTATCTCGACAACGAATTCGCCGTTGCCTATCGAAATATAGTCGTTGACCATGGGGTAGCTCAGTGCCTGGGCGACCCTTATGCCCATTTCTTCTTCGGGGTGAATAATGCGAGCCACGCCCAGCTTGCTTAGAATCAGATGCTGGGCGTGTGAGGTGGCCTTGACCCAGATGGTGGAAATGGCCAGCGACTTAAGATGCACGACGCAAACCAGGCTGGCCTGTACATCCTCTCCGATGGCAACCAGAACCACGTCGTAGTTATCCAGTCCCAGCTCTTCCAGGGCCTCGCGGTCGGTTACGTCGGCGATGACCGCTCGAGTGACCTGGTCTGCCATCTTATCCACGACCTTGTTGTTGGAATCCACGGCGAGTACCGAATGGCCCATCTTCATGAGCTCGAGCGAAGCGGCGGATCCGAAGCGTCCCAGGCCGATGACGGCAAATTGTCCCATGCTGCATCCTTGTTTTATATCAAGCGAAAAACCTGCCGATACGATAGTCGATTGCTAGGATGGCCGAAATTCTGGTACAAACCCTTATGGACAACAAATTAAGGCAACAGTAATGGTGATAAGTTTGTTTGATCCCGTTCAGTTAGGTTCTGTAACATTACCCAATCGCGTTGTCATGGCACCCCTGACGCGCAGTCGTGCGTCCAGCGGCCGGATCCCGAATGATCTGATGCGCTCCTACTATGCACAGCGGGCAACGGCCGGACTCATCCTGTCTGAGGCTACCTCTGTTTCGCCTCAGGGGGTCGGCTATGCAGATACCCCCGGGATCTGGACTACCGCCCAGGTCGAGGGCTGGAAGCTTATTACCCAGGCCGTCCATAACAAGGGCGGCAAAATATTCCTGCAGCTTTGGCACGTGGGCCGTGTATCCGATCCCGAATTCCTGAATGGCGAAATACCGGTTGCCCCCAGCGCGATTGCCTGCGACGGCCCTGTACGTCTGCTGCGACCCGAACGCCCCCATCCGGTACCGCGTGCACTTCATATAGAAGAGATTCCGGCTATTGTTTCGGATTTTGCGGTCGGGGCCCGCAATGCCTGGGAGGCCGGCTTTGACGGTGTCGAGGTCCACGCGGCCAATGGTTACCTGATTGACCAGTTTTTGCACGACGGCAGCAACAGGCGTATTGACGAATATGGCGGTTCGATACCGAACCGCGCGCGCTTGCTGCTTCAGGTGGTGGATGCCTGCATGAGTGTCTGGGGCGCAGGGCGCGTCGGGGTACACCTTTCACCACGTGGCGACGCGCATTCCGTCAGTGATTCCAATCCCAGGGCGTTATTCAGTCATGTGGCGCGTGAGCTCGGTGAAAGAGGCCTGGCATTCCTGTTTATCCGAGAATCATTCGGACCAGACAGCCTGGCGCCTGAAATGAAGCAGCTGTTTGGCGGTGCGGTGATCGTGAATGAAGGTTACGATGCTAGCAGTGGCCAGCAAGCCTTGTCAGAAGGTCGCGCCGACGCAGTCGCCTTTGGCAAGGATTTCATCGCCAATCCCGATCTGGTTACCCGTTTGCAAACGGATGCGCCATTGAACGAATGGGATGCTTCTACCTTCTATTCCGACGGTGCACGTGGTTACACCGATTATCCCTGCCTGAACAGCGCAATGGCGGCCGAGGCCTGCGCCTGAAAAAGCTTTTCCGATAGTGTCGGACATGCTAACTTTCTAGTTTTCCGGTGTGCAATGCGCGTGCGGCTTACCGGCTTACTGTATGCATGGAAACGGTCATGAGACGTAGTGTTAAGGCTTTAGTGTCCGGTATCGGAGTGCTGGCAATGTTGTCGGGATGCGTGGGCATCGAACCAGACGGCAGTTCTCCCAGCGTGTCGTACACCGTGCCGCGCAACTATCAAATCGTTTATCTGCGCGCCCAAAATCAGGCGGGCGAATGCCTGACAGGCAAAAATCAGTACGATATCTATGCGCAGGTTGATCCAGACATGCAGACTGGCACGGTAATCGTGCGCAGTCCGCTTGGCGGGGTGGTGGCCCGCAGTGATATCCGGGCCATAGATGCCAGCCACACAGAGGTTACCCACACGGTATGGGGGCACCCTCCGTGGGATAACGGGGCTTTGCAAGCCATGCGGGAATCCGTATTAATGGATACCTCGGTGTGCGTGGCCTACAAGTAAATCACCTGTTACAGCAGCTTTTGCCTGACCTGGGCTGATACCGCCGACATATCGGCGCGGCCGGCCAGTGCTGCCTTGACCAGGCCCATGACTTTCCCCATGGCCGGTGCACCCGTAACCCCTTCGCTGCTTACTTGGGCAATGGCGCCGGCAATAACGGCTTCGATCTCGGACGCATCAGCCGCTTCAGGCAGGAACTCCTGCAACACGGCGAGTTCGGCTTTTTCCTGTTCTGCCGTTTCGGTGCGTCCTGCCTGCTCGAAGGCGGCAATGGATTCACGCCGTTGCTTGACCTGCTTTTCGATGATGGCAACGATTTCTGCGTCGTCCAGCTCGCGGCGCTCGTCCACCTCTTTCTGTTTGACGGCAGCCTGCAGAAAGCGCAAGGTTCCCAGGCGAGCCGAATCTTTGGCACGCATGGCGGTCTTCACGGCCTCGGCCAATTGAGGTTTCAACGAATTGCCCATGAGTATATCCAGTGTAAAGGGAGTCATTTTAATGGAAGTTGCCGTGCCGGGTGGCGCCGGTTATGGGGCCGCAGGCTATCTGACGTACAATTTCCATTGTTTCAAACCAGGGATTTCTACCGCATGGCGACCAAACCGGGCCTTCCCGAACCTATGATTTTTGTTCCGGCGCAGGGCCGGCCACAGCTGCTGTTTGTTTTATTGCACGGAGAAGCGGCCGGACCTGAACAGCTGATGCCGCTCGCTGACGCCCTCAAGCAGGCATTTCCCTTGTGTATGGTGGTTTTGCCCCACGGTTACCACGACCCCGCCAATCAGTTGCCCGATCTGATCGCACAAATTCAGCACTGGCAGCAGGCTTATGGCCTGTCAGGGCAGCAAACAGCACTGGCGGGTTTCTCGCAAGGCGCTACGCTGGCACTCGAGGCCAGTCATGCCCAACACGATCTGGCCGGTCGTGTGCTGGCATTTTCCGGCCTGTACGCAACCCCGCCCACCGATGTTCCTCCCGCCACGATGTTCCATTTCTTCCATGGCGCAAACGACAAGCAGGTTTCAGTCGACAACGTAGAGCTCACGCTCAGCCGGCTGGCCGAACTGCAGGGTGACGCTACGCTGGATGTGGCGTCCAGAATCGGACATGAATTGCATGATGCGCTGATCAAGCAGGCTATCGTAAGGCTTCAGACCTGTGTGCCTTTGCGTAGCTGGGAGGCAGCCATGAACTCCCTGCAGCAGCAGGGCAGTGAGAGCGTGCCGTCAGCTGATACAGGGCGGACATTGCACTGATCAGGCGCAGGCTGCTGGCGCGTCGGCCCTGTCGGTGGCCTGAAACGGCCAGTCATGGCGTTCGGTGGCCGCCCCGGAGGCGTCATAACTGATTTCACTGAGCAACCCGCGTCCGCTGGCATGCAGCGCGATGACCGTAGAGCAGCGTGTGCCGTATTCAGGGCTCACGATAAAGGGGCTGCTGAGCAGGCGTTCGCGCTCCAGGCTAAGGCCTGTACTGGGCAAGTGATCGTCGGGCGCAGGCGTGCCGTCTTTAAGCATCTCAAAAACCGGTGTCAACGACCGTTCCAGATTTTCCAGCGGAAAGGCGTCAAGCGCCTGACGCAAGCGCTCGGCCTTGGGCCAGGCGGTGTCCAGCAGGTGATTGCTCAGCACGTATCGGCCCGGTGACAGTTGGCGAGGTCCGGTAGATTCCTCCCGGTTTGCCGTATAAAACGCTGCGTTCCTGTCCCCGACAATAAGGTTAAAGCCGTTGTAGGCGGCTGCTTGCGCATGGACCTTGTCTGCATAAGAATGCGGCGGCTCCTGACCAGTCAGATAGCGGCTGACCAACTTCCCCCGTGTCGGGGCGTTATTCATCACGTGGGCGGGGTCCCGGTAATTGGTGATGAGTGCGAATCGTCCTTGTCGCGTAACGCCAAGCCAGCTGCCGCTGGCCTGACAGTCCAGTCCGGCAATAATATCCGGGTGTTGCGCCCATGGAGCAGCGGGCAGGCAGGGCCTGTCGTGGTATTCGTCGCGGTTCGCCGCGATGAACAATGGCCAGTCAGGGTGCGCGGCAATGGCAAGGTAGGCGATACACATTCCGGCGGGATCAGAGCAGTGCCAGCTTGCTTTCGTTCTCAACCAAAAGCGTGCGTATACGTACGGCATCACCTATGCGGGTGTGGTTGCTGGCATTCAGCAGAACAATCGCCACGTCGCGGTTATCGATGCGGGTAAGCATGACCAGGCACTCGCCGGCCTCGTTGATGAACCCGGTCTTGGATACCTGGATATCCCATTTGGCATTGCGTACCAGCCGGTTGGTGTTGCGGTAGGCCAGCTGACGGCCTCGACTAACGGTAAATTCGTGCTTGTCGTCGGTGCTGTAGCGATGGATGAGCTTTTGTTCACGGGTGGCTTGCAGCAGTTTGACCAGATCGCGCGATGTAGATACGTTTTCACTGGACAGTCCGGTAGGCTCGATGAAATGTGTGTTGCGCATGCCCAGGGCACGGGCCTTGTCGTTCATGGCGCGAACAAAGGCCGGCATGCCGCCCGGATAATAGCGCCCCAGCGCGTGGGCCGCGCGGTTCTCGGACGACATCAGGGCCAGATGCAGCATTTCGCCACGCGTCAGTTCGGTACCGACCGGAAGGCGAGAGCGCGAATAGCGCATGCGGTCGACATCGGCGTCGGAAATCGTCAGCACTTCGTCCATGGGCAGACCGGACTCGGTAACGACCAGGGCCGTCATGAGCTTGGAAATGGAAGCAATGGGGCGAATTGCGTCGCTGTTCTTGTCGTACAGTACATGCTGGGTTTCGAGATCCTGCACGAAAGCAACCTCGGCGCGCAGGCTGGCCAGGTCAGTCAGCGGTGCCAGATCGTCATCAGGCGCGGGCCGGTTTACTACGATGTCGCTGCCATTCTGGCCGGGATGGCGTATGCCGACCCGTAGCTGACCACGCGACGCACGATTGGCGGCGTAGCTGACCGGCTGCAGGTTCTGGCGTTTGACGATGTGGGTTTGCTGTATGGCGGACCGGGCGTCTGATGCCTGCGCTGAAGTGCTGGATTCTGCGTGAGCGTGTGCGCCAAGCCCAGGCGCGAGCAACAGCGAGGCTGCGGCCAGGAACGAACAAAAAGGACGGGGTGGATTCCAGGGGAAAGGCATTGCCGGTCATCCAGGTATTTTTGATTCAACAGATAATATCAGAAAAAATGCTATATATTAGATAGTTACAGAAGAAATTTAAGTTATTTTTTAACTCATCCGCATAAGCTGTGGGGATATTTGAATTTCACTGTTTTTATATACAGCCAAATAGGTGTGAAAAAAGCCGCCTGGCGTAAAACGCGCGGCGGCTTCTGATCGGATTCCGAAGTCGGCGACCAATTTGCCGATCCGGTGAGCCGACCATAGCCGCTACGGCGGCGCATCGACCGCTGCTATAGATCAGGCCTGTACCGGCGAACCTGCCTGGCCGGGTCCGCGTTTGAGGCGGTAGAGCAGGAATCCCATGATGGCGACATTCAGCAGATTCCAGGCGATGCCATTGACAAAGGCGGCCTGGTACGAGCCGCTAAGGTCGAAAATGGCGCCCGACAGCCAGCCCCCCAGTGCCATGCCGAACAGGGTTGCCATGAGTACCGTGCCCACTCGGGCTCCGGCCTCGGAAGGCGAAAAGTATTCGCGTACGACCAGGGCATAGGCCGGTACGATGCCACCCTGGAACAGCCCGAACATTCCCGATACCACATAGAGCGATACCAGACCCTTGGCAGGCAGAAACATGAGCAGTGCAATGCCCTGAAGCAGCGACCCCAGCAACAAGGTGCGAAGGCCGCCGATGTGATCCGATATCCAGCCGGATCCGAGCCGGCTGATGATGCCCAGGCCCAGCATCAGCGCCAGCATTTCGGCGCCACGTGCCGCGCCGAAGCCCAGATCACCGCAATATGCCACGATGTGCACTTGCGGCATGGCCATGGCCACACAACAGGCTACCCCTGCGATGCACAGCAGAGTCTGCAGCGCGGCGGGCGACATACCGATGGGACGCGACGGGTGAAAACGTGCCGCCTCGAGTACAAAAAATTTCTGCCGCTGTGTTGACGGGCCGGGGGCGGCCACGGGTATGGAAGGAGGACGCCTGCGATAAACCAGTGCGAGCGGCAGCATGACTGCCAGGCAGAACACCCCGACACCCATATAGGTCTGGCGCCAGCCCACAGTGTCGATGAAGTGCTGCAATATGGGGGGCCAGACTGTGCCTGCGACATAGTTTCCGCTCATGCAGATGGCCAGAGCAATGCCGCGCCTGCGCGTGAACCATTGCGAGGTGTCGGCCACCAGGGGAGCAAAGCTGGCTGCCGTGCCCAGCAGGCCGATCAGCAGGCCCTGAATCACAATAAACTGCCACAGCGAGCTGGCCGAGCCGGCAAGGATGAAACCCAGACCCAGGCCCAGCGTTCCCACCACCAGCGGCACAATCACGCCGAAGCGATCAGACAAGCGTCCCATCAGGATGCCGCCCACACCAAAGCCCAGCATGGTCAAGGTGTAGGGCAGCGAGGCGTCGGAACGGCTTATATTGAACTCAGCCTGGATCTGCGGCAGCACAACGGTGACCGAATACATGCCGACCCCGCCCAGCGTCATAAGCAAAAGGGAAACAACCAGCCTGGCCCATGCGTAGGGCGTTTCTGCAGCGTCGGTCGATGAGGTGGTTGTGGTCATGAGTCTGGCGGAAACAATGCTGGCTCACATGATACCCCCTGGCGCATCACAACTGTGAACATAAGCCAGGTTGTTAGGGTGATTGCCAGCTTTGTAATCTGGTGCAGGGCAGATACAATCTTTTGCAACTCAAGCAACACCTGAAGCAACCCGGAGCACAAGGATCATGACGATCAACCCCGAGGTTGACCGCCTGATCCGGCGACTCGACCTTAAGCCTCATCCTGAAGGCGGTCATTACATCGAGACCTACCGCAGCACTGATTCCGTCGTGCGCGAAGGGTCCGGCAGTTCGCGCAGTGCCTGCACCGCCATTTATTACCTGTTGTCGGCAGGCGCGTATTCGGCCTGGCATCGTATCGATGCCGATGAACTATGGCATTTCCATAAAGGTGGGCCGGTACTCATACACGTAATCGATGCAGCGGGCGCCCAGCGTACTCATGTGCTGGGCGATGCCCTGCATGTTGACGATGCTTCTTTCCAGGTAATGGTGCCCGCCGGCTGCTGGTTTGCGGCCGAACTAGCCAATCCCGACGACTACGCCCTGGCCGGCTGCACGGTGGCGCCCGGTTTTGAATTCGACAAGTTCGAATTGGCCGTGGCAGCGGCACTTATCGAGCGTTACCCACAGCATACGCCCCTGATTCAACGACTGAGTAAGACAGTATGAACCTGATTGCCTTGACCTTACGTACCTTGCTGCCGGCCTTGTTGCTTGCGCTGACGCTGGTACGGCCTGCCGTGGCTGCGCCATGGCTGGACGAAACTCCCAGAGTTGCCGTGATCTCGGCTTTCGAACCCGAATTAAGCCTCTTGCTGGACCAGACCAAACAAGCACGCCATTTCTCGGTTAACGGCACTCGCTTCACCACCGGCGTGCTGCGGAATAAACCAGTCGTGCTATTTCTGAGCGGCATCAGCATGACCAATGCTGCCATGACGACCCAACTGGCGCTTGATCACTTCAAGATCACTCATATCGTGTTCAGTGGCATTGCCGGCGGGGTCAATCCCGATTTGCACATCGGCGACGTGGTGGTTGCACAAAAATGGGGGCAGTATCTTGAGCTGCTTATGGCGCGGGAAGATTCGCCGGGCGTATTCGGCTCCGGCTCGCCCAACGATCTGGGCTTGCCCGGCTACGGCATGATGCGTACTCGTCCAGTCAAAGTGATCACCGCCGACCAACCAAAGGTGCATAAAAAGTTCTGGTTTGATGTCGACCCTGAAATGCTGGCCGTGGCTCAGAATCTAAAGGATATTGCCCTGCAGTCCTGCGATACCGGCAGCCAGTGCCTGCGTCGCCAGCCGCGTCTGGTAGTCGGAGGCAACGGTGTTTCGGGTGCTGCATTTGTCGATAACGCCGAATACCGAAAGTATGTATTCAATACATTCCAGGCCAATGTCCTGGACATGGAAAGCGCTGCATGTGCAATGGTGGCTTATGTCAACGCCGTTCCCTTTATTGCCTTTCGCTCACTCAGCGACCTGGCCGGCGGCGGCGAGGGGGCGAATGAAATGCATACTTTCATGGGCATTGCTGCCGATAACTCGGCCAAGGTCTTGCTTGCCTTTCTTGACGCCTGGACGCCTGATCCCTGAGCTGCGTATGAGACCAAATCCGGATCAGGTGGCCTGCCAGGATAAAGCGCCCATACGTTTTTTCGTGATATTGTCCTGTGGCGGCCATCAGCCCGGCATCCTTCCATCCTTTAGTCACCAAAAGTGGCTTTTAACCTGAAACACCCCTGTCATCATGCACCCTGTATTGCCTGCTTCCCTTATTGCCCGCTGGCTACTGGTGCTGCTTATTCTGGTTGGCCTGTATTTCCTGAGTGGTTTCCTGGTTCCCGTATTGGCAGCAACCATCATCAGCCTGGCCAGTTGGCCGCTGTATCAGCGGCTGCTGCGGCGTTGTAACGGCCGCAATGCGCTGGCTGCGTCGCTTGCGCTGATGATTGTGATCCTGGTGCTGATTGTGCCCCTGACGCTGGCACTCAGCTACGCATTCACCGAGGCCAGCAATTTCATTGCCTGGGCGTTAGCCGCGAACCGTCACGGTATGCCCGTGCCGGCCTGGATACTGGCTTTGCCGCTGGTGGGGGCGCGGCTGGCCGAATACTGGACAACTTATTTGGGCGAACCTCACGCCTTGGGCGAAATGGTGGAAATCGTCAGTGGCGAGCATTTGGGCAATATATACCGCATGCTGCTGTCGGCAACCGGTGACGTATTCAGGCTGCTGCTGGGCGTGATCTTCATGCTCATCACCCTGTTCTTTGTCTACAAAGACGGGGAACACATACTGGGCCAGCTCGATATCGTGGGCGACCGCATCCTGCCGGGGCGCTGGCGCCGTTTTTCCCGGGTAGTGCCGGCGACCGTTAACTCCACGGTAACGGGCATGGGGCTGATTGCTCTGGGGGAGGGTGTGGTGCTGGGCCTGGCCTATTGGATTGCGGGCGTACCTTCGCCGGTGTTGTTGGGCGTCATCACCGGCTTCATGGCCCTGATACCAGGCGGTGCACCTTTGTCATTCAGCCTTGTTTCGCTCTACCTTGTTGGTTCGGGCGAACCCATGGCAGGCCTTGGGCTGTTCATCTGGGGGACGGTTGAACTCTTCATTGTCGACAAAACCTTGCGTCCGCGCCTGGTGGGCGGACCGGTCAAGCTACCTTTCCTGCCCACCTTTTTCGGTCTGGTGGGCGGCGTTCAGACCATGGGGCTGGTCGGCCTGTTCGTCGGCCCCGTCCTGATGGCCTTGCTGGTGGCCATCTGGCGCGAGTGGATACACGAGGACGATCACAAGTTGGTGAAGAAGGGCGCTTGAAGTGCCGGCTCGTTGCTCGTTACACACGGGCTGTCAATTAATGCTGATCACTCTATGTTCTGCGTCTGCTCGCGCATCTGTTCGATAAGCAGTTTCAGATCGATGGCGGCGCGGGTCACGCTTAGTGCGCTGGCCTTGGAACCCAGGGTATTGGCCTCGCGGTTCATTTCCTGGAACAGAAAATCAAGTCGCTTGCCCACGCTGCCGCCCTGGGACTTGGCGCCGGGGCGGGCTGCTTCTGGTTCGGCACTCAGCAGATGTTCAAGCTCGGCAATGTGCGAACGCAGGCGCGAAAGCTCTTCGGCGACGTCTATGCGCAGGGAAAACAGCGACGCTTCCTGGGCGATGCGTGCGGTCAGCTCTGTGCCGCTGATCTGGGCAAAGCCTTCCGGGCTCGCAGCAGTCAGCGCGTCGCGCAGCTTCGAGGCGATCTTTGCCTGATGCTCGGCGAGCAATTCCGGCAGTTCGACTTCGACCTGGTTGACAATGGCGGTGATGTTGCGGGCACATTCCAGCATCATGTCGGCCAGGCGACGACCTTCGCGTTCGCGGGCAGCCAGCAATTCCGTCAGGGCTTGTGTACTGGCCTGCGTGCACAATGACAGCCAGACAGATGTGTCGGTAGATGGCGAGTTCTGCGCGCTGGCGCTTGTCAGTTCTGCCAGGCTGGGCGCGGCGATGTCCGGCAGGTACTGGCGGGCCAGCTCGAGCTGAGTGGCGATGCGGGTAAGGTAGTGCAGGTCGAGCGAGCTTTGGTCCTGTACTTCAGGACGCGTATAGCTGGCACGAATCTCGACCTTGCCGCGTTTTACGACTTGACCCAGTTGCTCGCGTATCGGGCTTTCGGCCAGTCTGAGTTCGTCGGGCAGGCGAAAGCTGACATCCAGAAATCGGCTGTTGACCGTACGAAATTCGATGGAAACACTGCCTTGTGGGGATTCGGCACGTGCATTGCCAAAAGCGGTCATGCTGCGGATCATGAAGGTCGTTGTCCTGAAGAAGTGTTAAACCGGTTATTGTAAGGTTTTTAATTTTTAATCGGAGTTAGTCTTGACTGATACGGGTCTTTCCACACCATCCATCCCCACGCGCGCATCCGGGCGTGGCGCATCAGAGCTGCGTCCGCTGGTCATTGAAACCGGCTACACGCGCCATGCCGAGGGATCCGTGCTGATCAAGGCGGGCGATACGCATGTGCTGTGCAATGCCAGCGTGCTCGATAAGGTGCCGCCCTTTCTGAAGGGCAAAGGGCAGGGCTGGGTAACGGCCGAATACGGAATGCTGCCACGCTCCACGCATACGCGTTCGGATCGCGAGGCGGCGCGCGGCAAGCAAAGCGGCCGTACTCAAGAAATCCAGCGCCTGATAGGCCGCAGCCTTCGTGCGGTGTTCAATCTGAATGCCTTGGGCGAACGAACCTTGCATCTGGATTGCGACGTACTACAGGCTGATGGCGGCACGCGGTGTGCAAGCATCACCGGCGCCTGGGTGGCTGCCGCGCTGGCTGTGCGCGGCCTGGTCGAGCAGGGCGTGCTGACTGAAAGTCCCATGCTGGATCATGTGGCTGCGGTGTCGGTAGGGCTGGTAAACGGCCACGCCTTGCTGGACCTGGACTACACGGAAGATTCGGGTTGTGGTGCCGACATGAATATTGTCATGACGGGCGCCGGTCATTTCGTTGAAGTGCAAGGCACGGCCGAGGGGCAGACTTTCGAGCGCAAGACGCTCGATAATCTGCTGGATGTGGCACAGGCCGGCATAGCGCAGTTGCTGTCAGCACAAAAACAGGCCCTGGCCTGAGCGGCGCGGCCTGCGCTGCTGTCTTGCAAGCAATCAGCCCAGGTAATGCCCGGCCCGCTCGGCATCGGCCTGGCTCCAGACCTTGCTGATGATGGCTTGTACTTCTTCGCGGCTGGCTGCGTTGCGGTAAGTGCCCAGCCGCATGGCCTTGTCTTCCAGTTCGGGGCGCGACAAGGTATTGCCCGGATCGCCTTTGGGCTCGTCGACACGGCCTGTCAGGGTGCGCCCATCAAGGGTCTGAACGGTGACCTTGCCTATCCATTGTGCCGGATAGGCAGCGTCGACTTCGGCGTCGAGTTCCATTGAAACCCGTTCGCGGAATGCCGCGGTTTCGGGGTCATTAAGCGCTGCATCGAATTCCGGCAACCCGGCCCGCCCATGCAAGGCGATCAAACCCAGGACCGTACCCATTGAAAACTTGGACTGGTGCACGGTTGCAGGCTTGGTCACAGGCCCCAGGACATCGATGGCCCCCTGGTGTACGTGCGCCACAACCCAGGCAATATCGCTTGCTGCGAGTTGATGTGACTGCAAGACTTGCTGCAGGGCGTCTGCAGCGGGGTGGGTGTGGCGACAGGACGCATGAAATTTGAACGAGGTTTCCAGCACGGTCCAGCGTGTGCCCAGGCCGTCAGTAAGTTTGGCGGGATTGGCATCGGTGGACATGCCTGCAGCCATGCCCTGGGGGCCTTCAAGTATCTGTCGTGCGCCTGTGAATCCGTCATGCGCCAGATAGGCGGCAATCACACCGTTGACTGCCGCCTTGGATGTGTGCAGCTGCTTGGAGTCGGCGGCATCGCGCAGGAACTCCCACAGGCCTGCCGCCTGTGTACCAGCTGAACCCAGGGCGTTCAGCATTTGCTCGCTGTTAAGGTTGAGCAGCCGACCGGCCGCCACGGCGGCGGCCAGTGCGCCGGCCGTACCTGTGGTGTGGAATATCTTGTAGTGTGAGCGGCCCAGGAATTCACCGATCCGGATACCCGCCTCGTAGCCGGCCACAGAAGCGACCAGCAGGTCTTTGCCCGAACGGCCCAGTGCCTGTGCCACGGCAACCGCGGCCGGAAAGACGACAGCAGCCGGATGAAATACCGAGCCGTTGTGTACGTCGTCCTGCTCGACCATGTGGGCTGACGCGGCATTCACCATGGCTGCGAACATCGGGCTGGTACTGCGCCGGGTTACCAGGTTTTCGCAAGGGCCGCTGGTCGGCCCCATCGTATCGGCGAACTGCGCAATGCTTTGGACTGCACGCGCGCTGGAGCCTGCCAGCGCAGACACCAGATAGTCGAGCAGCAAGTCTTCGGTACGGCGCAGTACGGCCTCGGGAATGTCTTCATAACTGAGTTGGGAAACGAATTCGGCGAGTTGGGCGCTGGGGTGGCTCATGGGGTACATCCTTGTTAGACCAGTGAATGACGGTGTGTTCGCTGCAGTTGTTTAAAAAGAGCGCGGCAGACCCAGTACATGCTCGGCCACATACGACAAAATAAGATTGGTCGAAATAGGCGCAACCTGATACAGGCGGGTTTCGCGGAATTTGCGCTCGATATCGTATTCGTTGGCAAAGCCAAATCCGCCATGAAATTGCAGGCAGGCGTTGGCGGCTTCCCACGAGGCATCGGCGGCGAGCATTTTGGCCATATTGGCCTGGGCGCCGCAGGGCTGATGGGCATCGTACAGACGGCAGGCCTCGAAACGCATCAGGCTGGCGGCTTCAACGTTTATGTGAGCGCGGGCAATGGGAAACTGCACGCCCTGATTCTGGCCAATCGGACGATTGAAAACAATGCGCTCTTTGGCGTAGGCAGTGACTTTGTCTATGAACCAATGCCCATCGCCGATACATTCGGCGGCGATCAGCGTGCGCTCGGCATTCAGCCCGTCGAGGATGTATTTGAAACCTTTGCCTTCTTCGCCAATCAGGTTCTCGACGGGAATCTCCAGATTGTCGAAGAACAGTTCATTTGTTTCATGATTGACCATATTGGGGATCGGGCGTACTTCCATGCCGTTGCCTATGGCCTGATGCAGGTCGACCAGGAAAATCGACATACCTTCGGATTTTTTCTTGACCTGCTCCAAAGGCGTGGTGCGGGCCAGCAAGATCATCAAGTCGGAATGCTGTATGCGCGAGATCCATACTTTCTGGCCATTGATCACGTAGCGGTCGCCTTTTTTCACGGCGGTCGTCTTGATTTTGGTGGTGTCTGTGCCAGTGGTGGGCTCGGTGACGCCCATGGATTGCAGGCGCAGTTCACCGCTGGCGATTCGGGGCAAATACAACTGCTTCTGCTCGACCGAGCCATGGCGCAGCAAGGTACCCATGTTGTACATCTGGCCATGACAGACACCGGAGTTGCCGCCATTGCGGTTGATTTCTTCCATGATGACCGAGGCCTCGGTCAGGCTCAGCCCAGAGCCGCCATACTCTTCGGGAATCAGGGCGGCCAGCCAGCCTGCTTCGGTCAGCGTGTTGACGAATTCTTCCGGGTAGCCGCGCTCTTCGTCGATCTTGCGGAAGTATTCAGGCGGAAACTGGGCGCAGAGGTCGCGAATTGCATCACGGATGTCCTGAAAGGAATTATTGTGCTGGGTCATGTCGGGGGTGTCCGGGTTCATTACAATAGGGCTTACTTTGCCCGAATCAGGCATTCTTGCCAATTATTGCTTGCTTAAGCCGGGGTTTGCCAATTTTTAAGAGAACACCCGTGGGAACACACGATGGCCATGCACTTTGATTTGACCGACATGCAGCTGATGGTGAATGTGGCCAGCATGCAGAGCATGACCAAGGGCGCGGAACGTTCCTTCCTGTCGTTGCCGGCAGCCAGCAATCGGGTCAAGAATCTGGAAAATCATTTGGGCACGGCCCTGTTTTATCGCAACAGCCAGGGCGTTACCCTGACGCCATCGGGCGAGGCTTTTGTACGCCATGCGCGCATAGTGATGCGTCAGCTCGAGCACTTGCGCGGCGATATACAGGAATACGCCAGCGGCGTGAAAGGGCGTGTACGTGTCTATGCCAACACGACAGCCATGAACGAGTTCATGCCGAATATTCTGGCCCACTATCTTGGCACGCATCGCGACGTCAATGTAGAGCTGCGCGAACGGCTGAGCTATCTTGTGGTCAAGGCGGTGGCCGACGGCTCGGCCGATATCGGTATTACCGCCCAGGCGGGCGGCGGCGAAAATATAGAATTCCTGCCTTACCGGACAGACAGGCTGGTACTGGTTACCCATCGGGATCACCCTCTGGCCGGGCACGACACCATAGATTTCGATGACACCCTGGCGTACGACTATGTCGGCCTGTCCGAGACCAGCGCCATTCATGCCTTTTTATTGCAGGCAGCCGATGATCTGGGCCGTGTCTTGCGCTTTCGTGTTGAAGTCAGCAATTTTGAAGCCGCCTGCCGCATGATTGCTTCGCATGTCGGAATAGGTGTCGTTCCCGAAACGGCCGGGCGGCGCTATCTGAAAGATCTTCCGCTGAAGCTGATTGCCCTGAACGATGCCTGGGCATTGCGACGCTTGCATATTTGTGTGCGGCAGTTCGATCGCCTTCCTGTGTTTGCCAAGGAATTGGTGTCGTTGCTGGTCCAGGATGCGGCCGCAAGCAAAACATCTGAACAAGGATAATGAACATGTCTGAAGTAGTATTGGCTTCCAATAATGCAGGCAAGCTGAAAGAGTTTTCCTCGATACTGGCCCAGGCCGGCATCACCATGGTGGCCCAGGGTGAGCTTGGCGTGTCCGAGGCTGAAGAGCCTCACGTGACCTTTGTCGAGAACGCGCTGGCCAAGGCCCGCCATGCCAGCCGGCACACGGGTTTGCCGGCTTTGGCCGATGACTCCGGTTTGTGCGTGGCGGCGCTGGATGGTGCTCCCGGGGTCTATTCGGCCCGATTTGCCATGATGGCGGGCGGCGAGAAAAGCGATGCCGCCAATAACCGCCACCTGGTGGCGCAACTGGCAGACCACGACGATCGTTCAGCCTGTTATGTGGCGGTGCTGGCGTATGTCAGATCGGCTGATGATCCCATGCCTCTGATCGCTCAGGGTGTCTGGCCCGGCCAGATTGTGGACCAGCCACAAGGCGCCAACGGCTTTGGCTATGATCCGCATTTCTATCTTCCCGAGCTGGGCAAGACGGCTGCCGAACTTGAGCCTGCACAAAAGAACTCGCAAAGCCATCGGGCGCGCGCCTTGCGGATCTTGTTGCAAGCCATGCTGGACCAGGCCGGAAAATGAAGAGGCCTACCGTAGTCCCCAGGGTCGATGAAACCAGCCCTGCGGCCGGCCGCCGGCCGGGTCTGGGCACGCAGTCTTTGGTTATGCCTGCGGCAGGCGGGAAAACCATATTGACCAGTCTGCCGCCGCTTTCCTTGTATGTGCACGTGCCCTGGTGCGTGCGCAAATGCCCGTATTGCGATTTCAACTCGCACGAGCTGGGCGCCGAACTGCCTGAACAAGACTATCTGGCCGCACTGCAGGCTGATCTGGAGCAGGCATTGCCCCTGGTGTGGGGCCGGCAAGTGATTTCGGTCTTTATCGGCGGAGGCACTCCCAGCTTGTTGTCCGGCCAGGCAATAGACCAGATGCTGGCAATGATACGCGCCTGCCTTAATCTGCTGCCCGATGCCGAGATCACTCTGGAAGCCAACCCGGGTACGGTAGAAGCAGGGCGGTTTGCCGAGTATGCCGCCAGCGGTGTCAATCGTATCTCTTTAGGGATACAAAGTTTCAACAACAGGGCGCTTGGCGCTTTGGGACGGATTCATGATGCCAGTCAGGCCTGCGCAGCCATAGAGATGGCACAGAAGGCAGTCGACAGGGTCAATCTGGACATCATGTACGCCTTGCCGCAGCAGTCGCTCGGAGAATGTGCAGAGGATCTGCGTCAGGCCATGTCTTTCCAGACCGGTCATTTGTCGCTGTATCACCTGACGCTGGAACCGAACACGGTCTTTGCCAAGTATCCGCCCAGTGTCCCCGATGATGACACCAGTGCCGCCATGCAGGATCTGATCACCGAGACAACGTCTGCGGGCGGGTGGGAGCGCTACGAGGTTTCTGCCTACGCACAAGCAGGGCAGCGTTGTCGCCATAATCTGAACTACTGGGAATTTGGCGATTACCTTGGCATAGGCCCGGGCGCTCACGGGAAACTGTCATTTCACGACAAAATCGTGCGCCAGGCCAAGCTGAAGAATCCTGCAAGCTGGATGAAGAACGCGGTTCTGCGTGATGGCAGCCATCTTGCGCAGGACCAGCAGGTGGATTGGCAGGATCTGGGATTTGAATTCATGCTCAATGCCTTGCGCCTGAAGCAGGGCGTGCCACGCAGCAGTTTCATTGAGCGCACAGGTCAGTCCATACTTGCGATTGCGCCGGCCATCGACCGTGCGGTCGCCAGGGGTCTGCTCGAGCCATCGCGTGATCGCTTGCAGGCAACGCCGCGGGGTTGGGAATTCCTTAATGACTTGCAATCTGAATTTTTGGACTAGGAACACCCTCTTACGCACTATAATATGCACCATAATAGTGCGTTGCGCCCGTTAATGGTGCGCGCAACGGCTCAGGCGTGCACGATCTGGCATGAACCATGGCGATAGAATCTGGCATGGGTTTTGCTTAAGCTGTAATGTCTTTATTTTTTCGCATTCATTGGTCCAGGAGCCTTACATGTCCACACCCGAAGACGTCATCAAACTCATATCAGAACGGGAAGTTGCTTTTGTAGATTTCCGCTTTACCGACACGCTGGGCAAAGAACACCACCTGACGATACCGGCACACACTGTCGATGAAGACAAGCTTGAAACTGGTGTCGCTTTCGATGGCTCCTCGATTGCCGGCTGGAAGGGTATCGAAGCGTCCGATATGGTGCTCATCCCCGACGCCAAGTCCGCGCGCATGGATCCCTTCCGCGAAGAGCCCACGCTGAACCTGACTTGCGATGTGGTTGAGCCTTCGGACCTGAAAGGGTATGACCGTGATCCCCGTTCGCTGGCCAAGCGCGCGGAAGCGTATCTGAAGTCCAGCGGCCTGGGTGATACCGCCTATTTTGGCCCCGAGCCCGAGTTTTTTGTATTCGACGGCATCACATGGAACGACGATATGTCGGGTTGCTTCGTCAGGATCAAGTCCGAAGAGGCTCCCTGGTCGCGCGGCATGGAACTTGATGGCGGCAATCTGGGTCACCGCCCCCGCACCAAGGGTGGCTATGTGCCTGTGCCGCCGGTTGATTCCTTTCACGACATGCGTTCCGAAATGTGCTTGTTGCTTGAGCAGCAGGGCGTGCCTGTCGAAGTGCATCACCACGAAGTGGCCGGTGCCGGTCAGCTGGAAATCGGCACCAGGTTCAGCACGCTGGTAGAACGTGCCGACTGGAACCAGATCCTGAAATACACGGTACACAATGTGGCCCATGTATATGGCAAGACAGCCACCTTCATGCCCAAACCCGTCGTTGGTGACAACGGCTCGGGTATGCACGTGCACCAGTCCATCTGGAAAGATGGCCAGAACCTCTTTGCCGGTAACGGCTATGCCGGGTTGTCGGAATTTGCCCTGTATTACATTGGCGGCATCATCAAGCATGCAAGAGCGCTTAATGCCATTACCAATCCCGGCACCAACTCCTACAAGCGCCTGGTTCCCCACTACGAAGCGCCGGTCAAGCTGGCATATTCCGCCCGCAACCGTTCGGCATCCATCCGTATCCCGTATGTTGGCAATCCCAAGGCACGCCGTGTCGAGGCACGTTTCCCCGATCCTCTGGCCAACCCCTACCTGGCATTCTCTGCATTGATGATGGCCGGCCTGGACGGCGTGCAGAACAAGATTCACCCTGGTGATCCCGCCGACAAGAATCTTTACGACCTGCCTCCTGAAGAAGACGCAAAGATTCCGACAGTGTGCGCATCACTGGAAGAGGCCGTTGCTGCGCTCGATCAGGATCGCGAGTTCCTTACACGTGGCGGTGTGTTCAGCAATGACATGCTGGATGCCTTCATTGAGCTCAAGATGGCCGAGGTCACCCGCCTGCGCATGACTGCCCATCCGGTCGAGTTCGATATGTATTACAGCCTGTAGTACTCCGGGGCGGTTTCCGGACCGCCCCTTGCCAGCAATATCCGGAACCATCATGGACGTAGCCAGTTACGACTTACTATCGACCGCTGTGCTGTTGCTGAACGACGATGGTTGCGTCGAGCACGCGAACACGGCGGCCGAAGAGCTCTTCAGCATGTCGCGCCGTCAACTGATCGCGCAGCCCGTCTACAAGCTGTTTGGGTCGGACGAGGCATTGGCCGAACGGCTTCCGGATGCCATCGCCGGCAGGTTCGGCATCTTGCGCCAGGACCTTATGGTCGACAGACGGGGCGAGCGGGTAACGGCCAGTCTGGCTGTTGTGCCGCTGGACAAGCAGCCCTGGAAGGCCTTGATCGAAGTCAGGCTGATAGAAAACCATATTCTGCTCGGGCGCCATCAGCAGCTCAGCAAGGAATTGACCGCGCAACGGGAATCGCTGCGCAATCTGGCGCACGAGGTGAAGAATCCGCTGGGTGGCATACGCGGCGCGGCGCAATTGCTGGAAGCTGAATTGAACAACGATGCGCTGGCTGAATACACCAGCGTCATTATTGCGGAGGCTGACCGGCTTGCAGGGTTGATCGACAGATTGATTGCACCGCAAGGTGAAACGCTGCAGCAAAGCGTTTTCAATATTCACGAGATTTGCGAACGCGTCAGCACCCTGGTCAAGGCAGAGTTCCCGCAAATCACGCTGACACGCGACTACGACGCTTCTGCGCCCGACGTCAAAGGCGATTTTGCCCGCCTGTTGCAGGCTCTGCTGAACATTACTCGCAACGCTGCGCAGGCACTTAGCGAGGCGCCTTCGATCGAGGCGCCGGGCATTATTCTGCGTACGCGAATAGGGCGCCAGCTGTTGCTGGCCAACCATCAGGCCAAGCTTGCCATCGTGGTGTCGGTGCTGGATAACGGTCCGGGTGTTCCGGCCGCGCTGCGCGACAGGTTGTTTCATCCCCTGGTGACGGGGCGGGCCAGCGGTACGGGCCTGGGACTGAGCCTGGCGCAGGAGTTCGTCCAGCAGCATGGCGGCATTGTGGAGTTCGATACGCTAGAGGGTCAGACGGAGTTCCGCATGATCCTGCCTTTGGAGCCAGTTTGATGAAAGCGGTATGGATAGTAGACGACGACCAGAGCATACGCTGGGTGCTGGAGAAAGCCCTGGCACGCGTGTCGGTGACGGCCCGCAGCTTTGAGTCGGCCCGCGAAGCGCTCGAGGCGCTTGAGTCCGACACGCCCTCGGTGCTTGTGACGGATGTTCGCATGCCCGGCGAGGACGGCCTGAGCCTTCTGCACAGGATCAAGCAATCTCATCCCGATCTGCCGGTCATCGTCATGACCGCGTTTACCGACTTGAACAGTACCGTGCAGGCCTTTCAGAAGGGCGCGTTCGACTACCTGCCCAAACCTTTTGATGTGAATGCGGCGGTAGGGCTGATACAGCGTGCCACACGCACTGATGAAGCAGAAGTCTCGACGGAACAGGGTTCGGGTAGCGGCCCCAGGCCAGCCGGGCGCGTCATGGCTCAATCTGCATCACCCGCCATGCAGGAGGTTTTCCGTGCGATAGGTCGTCTGGCAGCCTCAAGTGTCACGGTGCTGATCACGGGTGAGTCGGGCACCGGTAAAGAACTGATCGCCCGTGCCTTACATGATCACAGCAATCGGGCCGGCGGGCCTTTTATTGCGCTTAATGCAGCCGCGATACCTAAAGATTTGCTCGAGGCCGAGCTGTTCGGTCATGAGCGCGGCGCATTCACGGGTGCCACGCAGCAACGTCGCGGCCGCTTTGAAGAAGCCCATAACGGCACGCTGTTTTTCGATGAAATCGGAGACATGCCCCTTGAGCTGCAGACGCGTTTGTTGCGTGTGCTGGCCGAGGGCAGCTTCTACCGTGTGGGTGGCTCGCAGGCCATACAAGCCAATGTCCGCATCGTGGCGGCCACACACCAGCCGCTGGAGCAGCGCGTGGCTCAAGGTCGTTTCCGGGAAGATCTTTTTCATCGTCTGAATGTAATCCGTCTTCGCTTGCCACCCCTGCGCGAGCGCACCGAAGATATACCTGCGCTGGTCAGGCTTTTCCTGCAGAACAGTGCACAGGAGCTGGGCGTGCCGCCACGCCGCATTTCTGCCGAAGCCATGCGTTGCCTGTCGTCGTTTGAGTTTCCGGGTAACATCCGCCAACTCGAGAACTTCTGCCAATGGCTGACGGTGATGTCTTCGGGTCAGGTGATAGAAACCAAGGATTTGCCTCCCGAGGTGCTGGAGCACGCGCTTGGCCAGGGCCAACCAGCCTTGTCCGGCGCCACCGGCCTTGATTCGAACGATAGCTCGATTGCGGCTCCGGGTATGGCGCGCTCTGAGCTTGACGCGAGCGGCGATGATCAGACGCCGGCCTGGATACATGCGTTGACGCGGGAAGCAGGGCGCAGGCTGGCTCGCAACGAACCCGCCGTTATGGTGACGCTGATGCGGGATTTCGAGCGTGTGCTGATAGAAGCGGCGCTGTCGCACAGCCGCGGCAAGCGTATGGAAGCCGCACAACGCCTTGGAATCGGGCGTAATACGCTAACGCGCAAATGCACCGAGCTGGGGCTGGATCCCTAAGAAAGCCTGAGCCAGGCGGGAGTACCCCTAGGGATTGCCACCGCGCAAATAGGCCTGGGCGCGCAATGCCATCAGGGTTTCACGCTTGATGAAGTCGGCCACAAATTCATTCGCCGGATGCTGATGCAGGCCGTGCGGGGTATCCCATTGAACGATGCGGCCTTGCTGCATGACGCCGATACGATCAGCAATCGCAAAGGCTTCAGCCTGATTGTGAGTGACCAGAAGCGCGGTATGGCCGGTTTTCTTCAGTATGTCGCGCACCTCGAACGCCAGGCGCTCACGGGTATCGACGTCGAGGTTGGAAAACGGTTCATCGAGCAGCAACAGATCAGGCTCTGGTGCCAGGGCGCGGGCCAGCGCCACCCGCTGCTGCTGGCCGCCCGATAACTCATGGGGATAGCGGTGCTCCGAGCCGCTAAGGCCGGTCAGCGTCAACAATTCGCTAACTCGCTGCTTGCGGCGTGATTTTTCCCATTTGCGCAATCCAAAGGCAATGTTTTTTTCGACCGTCAGATGAGGAAAAAGCGCGTAGTCCTGAAACATCATGCCGACATTGCGAAGCTCGGGTTCGCGTTGCCAGCTGACTTCCGACAGGCAGGCATCGCCCAGCGAAATAGAGCCTGAACGCAAGGGTTCGAACCCGGCAATGGCACGCAGGACAGTGGTTTTGCCGCAGCCCGATGCGCCCAGCAGACAGCCTATGTTGCCGCGCTCAAGCGACATCGACAGTGACTGCACCACCGGCGTCAGGCCTTCGGGCGTGTCGTAGGCCAGGGTGACATTATCGAGCTTTAGAGATTCTGACATAACAGCGTTAATGACTTGTTTTGAGTTGAGCGCGCGCCAGCAATATCACCGGCAAAAGCCCGGCCAGGACGATGGCCAGGGCTGCCACGGCGCCTTCTTCGTAGGTGCCGCGCGCGGCTTCGGCATACAGCCAGGTAGCCAGTGTTTCAAAATTGACAGGCCGCAGCAGCAGTGTAGCGGGCAACTCCTTCATGGTATCAACAAAGACCAGCAGTGCTGCCGCACCGAGCGCCGGACGCAACAAAGGCAGATGAACCCGGCGTAGTGTGCCGCTGGATGTTTCACCGAGCAACCTTGAAGCATGCTCCAGCGACGGCGGAATACGGGCAAGACCCGCCTCTATCCCGCCTATGGAAATGGCCAGGAATCGGATCATATAGGCGCCAACCAGCGCACCGCTGGTGCCCATGAACAACAAGCCGGGTTCAGGATTGCCCAGTGCCTGCCAGATCCAGGCGGCTGACTTGTCCAGCAGCATAATGGGCATCAGCAGGCCTATGGCCAGCACGGTTCCAGGAATGGCGTAGCCCGAGGTGGCTACGCGGGCACAAAGCCTGGACATATTCATGGGTGCGCCGTGCCGTACCAGACGGGCCGTCCAGGCCGCCACAAGACCGGCGGCAACCGTCAGTGTCGTGGCGATCAGGGCGATCTTTACAGTGTTGTAGCCGCTGTTCAGGAGCTGGTCGGAGATAGAGCCTACGTCGTTGAAATGCTTGATGGTCTCGTTAAGCAGATAAAGGCCGGGCGCAACGAACCCTATGACTATCGGTGACCATCCCAGCGCCATGGCGGTCAGTGCATAAACACCCTTGAGCTTGCGTGGCCGCAGCGTACGCGTGCGTTGCGTGCTGGCATAACGCTGACGTCTCCTGCCATAACGCTCGCAAAGTATCAGCACGGCCACAATGCCGAGCATGGCCAGAGCGATTTGTGCAGCACCGGCCAGGTCGGATCGGGTGACCCAGGTTGTATAAACGGAAACGGTCAGGGTTTGCACGCCTAGAAACTCGGAAGCTCCGATGTCGTTCAGCGTTTCCAGCAAGGCCAGGCTGACACCCACAGCAATGGCCGGGCGGGCCATGGGCAGGGCTACCCGGAAAAATGCACTGCGGCCGCTGGATCCCAGGATGCGTGCGGCTTCAAGCAGGCTGGCTGCCTGCGTGGCAAACATGACGCGTGTGCTCAGATAAACGTAGGGGTAGAGCACAAAGCCCAGCAGGAAGATGGCACCGGGAAGTGAGCGAAGGTCCGGCAGGCGGAATTGTCGCGGGCTGTCGTAGCCCAGCAAATCACGCAGCAGAGTCTGGATGGGGCCTATCGGATGCAGCAAATCAAGATAGGCAAAGGCGACGATATAAGTGGGTACTGCCAGGGGCAACAGCAGCGCCCAGGAAAGCATGCGTCTTGTGGGAAAGTCGTACGCGGTGATCAGCCAGGCACTGCCTACGCCCAGGCAGCTGACCAGCACCCCGGTGCCCAGCAGCAGCAATACCGTGTTGCGGAAAGCAACGGGCAGCACGAACTGCAGCAGGTGAGCCCAGTGGTCGGCCGAACCCTGCACGGCGAACCACAGCAAGGCCGCTACCGGAGCCAGCACACACAGGGCGATCAATAACGTGACGATACGCCAGCCCAGCCCAGGCCTGGAAAAATAATTTACGAATGAAAGCAACTGCGGCTGTCCCTGCGTGAGTCGAAAAAATGCGGGCCCGCAGGCCCGCGCCAAGTCGTACTGTAACCGGACTTAGTTGTTGAACCCGACCTTGTCGACCAACTCGCTGGCCTGCTTGCGGTGTTTGGCGATTTCCGCCAGGGGCAGGGGATCGACAACCAAAGGCCCGAAGCTGGCTACAACGGGATCGAGCTTAACGCCGTCACGAATGGGGTATTCGTAATTGGCATTCGCATACAAGCCCTGGGCTTTGGGTGACACCAGGTATTCAAGCAGCTTGACTGCGTTGTCTTTGTTGGGCGCATGTTTGGCCACGGCAGCGCCAGAAATGTTCACGTGCGTGCCCTTGCTGTCGGCGCTGGCAAAAGTCGGGCGTACCACTTTGATGGCGTCACCCCATTTGCGCGCATCGGTGCCTGGCTCTGCGTTCTTCATGCGGCCAACATAATAGGCGTTGGCAATGCCGATGTCGCAAATCCCGCCCAGAATGTCGCGAGCCACATCGCGGTCACCCCCTGCGGCCTTGCGACCCAGGTTGTTCTTCACGTTACGCAGCCAGTCTTCGGTAGCCTCGGCGCCATTGTGAGCAATCATGGCGGCTATCAGGGCGGTGTTGTATGGATGCTGGCCAGACCGGATGCAGACCTTTCCTTTCCATTTCGGATCGGCGAGAGCTTCGTAGGTAATGGCACTGACGTCCAGGTCGGCAGCAACATAGGCCACGCGATCACGCAAGGACAAGCTATACCAGTGGTGATCGGCGCCGCGCAGGTTGGCCGGGATGGTGTCGTCAAGTACCTTCGATTGAATTGGTTGCGTGATGCCTGCTTCGACCAGGTCAAGCAGGTTGCCGATATCAACGGTCATGAGCACGTCGGCAGGTGATTTTTCCCCTTCGGCTTTAACCCGTTCTATAAGGCCGTCCTTGACGAATACGGTATTGACGTTAACGCCTGTGTCTTTGGTGAACTCATCAAGCAGAGGCTGTATAAGTTTGGGTTCACGTGTGGTGTACAGGTTGACGTCAGCAGCCATGGCGGCGGTAGACAGGGCAGAGATGGCGGTAAACCCCGCCACCGCCATGGATTTCAGCAAGGCGTGCTTTACTTTTAGGGTGCGCATGAATTTCTCCGGGCAAATGGATATCGGATGAGGTAGTTGCGTATATTAACGAAAATCATTCTTATACAGACGGAAAAGATATCATGTAAAAGGCGGACTGCCCAACAGAAATGCCGGAAATGATGCCCGCAGGCATGCAAATTATTGATCCAGATTAAACAATTGGCGTGTTTTGCCCCGAACGCCCTTGAATTCCGGGTATTGAACCTTAATATACCCTTATGCCCATGCAGGCTTGGGCAACAATATGTGCGGGTAGGCTAAAATCGGTTTTCCTTCGTTTGCGCGCCCCGGTACAAAATTGGCCGTTTATTCATCTGCCCGCAGGCAATCACTTTTTATCAGACACATGGCAGCTTTTAATACAGAGCAGGTTCTTAACGTTCATCATTGGAACGACACGCTGTTTTCCTTCACAACCACCCGTGATTCGGCCTTGCGTTTTCACAACGGCCATTTCGTGATGCTGGGCCTTGAGGTCAATGGCAAACCTCTGATGCGAGCCTACAGCATCGCCAGTGCGAACTACGAAGAGAATCTTGAGTTCCTGAGCATCAAGGTGCAAGACGGCCCCCTTACTTCGCGTCTGCAGCACCTGAAGAAGGGCGATACGGTACTGGTCAGCAAGAAGCCGGTAGGCACTCTGGTCGCCGACGACCTCAAGCCCGGCAAGCATCTTTATCTTTTCGCAACCGGCACCGGCCTGGCGCCGTTCATGAGCATCATCAAAGACCCCGAAGTCTATGATCGTTTTGAAAAAATAGTACTGTTGCATGGCGTGCGCTACAAAAGCGAGCTGGCCTACTCAGACTACATCCAGAACGAATTGCCCAATAACGAATATTTTGGCGATGTCGTGCGCGAGAAGCTGATTTATTACCCCACCGTCACGCGTGAGGCGTTCGAACATCAAGGGCGCATCACCCATGTGGTCGAGTCAGGCCAGTTGTTTGACGATATTGGTTTGCCGCCGCTGGATCCGGCCGTCGACCGTGCCATGCTGTGCGGCAGTCCCAACATGCTGGCCGACATCAGTGCCATGCTGGACAAACGCGGGTTTGTCGTGTCAGCCGGAGTGGGGCAGCCCGGCGATTACGTCATCGAAAGAGCTTTCGTCGACAAGTAATCCATCGCGGTGCGGGCTGTACATCAGACCACGGTATGTTGAGTATGGGGCTTTTAATTTTAGCTATAGATGATTAAACTCCAATAGTTGTTGCTGTGACTTAACCGAGACTCATCATGACCAAACAGATCATTCATACCGATGCAGCCCCCGCCGCTGTAGGCCCTTATTCACAAGCCGTTGCGGCCGGACCTGGCAAGACCGTTTATTTGTCTGGCCAAATTGGCCTTGAACCGGGCACCGGAGAACTGGTTTCCGAGAATTTCGAAGGCCAGGTCAGACAATCTTTCGCCAATATGCAGGCGGTAATTGAAGCGGCCGGCGGTACGCTGGACAGTATCGTCAAGCTCACGCTGTATCTGACTGACCTCAGCAAGTTCGCCAGTGCCAATGCCATCATGGCCGACATCATTCCCCAGCCTTTTCCAGCCCGCTCCACGCTTGGTGTGGCCAGCCTGCCCAAGGGCGCCCAGTTCGAAGTTGAAGCAATTATCGTCATTTAAACGGGCGAGCGGTGGCTGCTTCCCAAGCGCCCGTCCGTGCTGCCGGCAAGCGCCCTGGAAGGCAGGCAACTGACAAGAAGGGCGGGTCGCTGATCGAGCGCAAGCTGCAGCACTTGGGCTTGCATCAGCCTTCGGACTTCATTGTCCATCTGCCCCTGCGCTACGAAGACGAAACCCGTATCATGCCGATAGCCTCGATACAGGTGGGTGCGTCGGCGCAAGTGGAGGGCGAGATCATACGCAGCGAGGTCCAGTTCAGGCCGCGCCGGCAGTTGCACGCCACCATACAAGACGACACCGGGCAGCTTGCATTGCGCTGGCTTAATTTCTATCCCAGTCAGCAGAAGCAGGTAGAAGCCGGCAAGCGGGTCCGGGTCAGGGGCGAAGTGCGCAGCGGATTTGGCGGGTACGAGATCGTACATCCTAAAGTTAGCGTGGCGGGCATGCCGCTACCCACAGCCTTGACGCCGGTTTATCCGACGACCGACGGCTTGTCGCAACTGAGTCTGCGCAAAGCCATAGATGGCGGGCTGGCGGTGGCAGATTTGACTGACAGCCTGCCTGGCGAGCTATGCGAGCGCTATGGCCTGATTCCGTTTGCCGATGCCATACGGACTTTGCATCACCCGCCGGCCAATGTGTCTTACGCCGACCTGATCGAGCGTGAGCATCCGGCCTGGGTGCGCATCAAGTTTGACGAACTCCTGGCGCAGCAGTTATCGCTTGCCGCTGCCCGAGCTGCCCGGCGCCGGCAACGTGCGCCTGCGCTGGATGGCGCGCAGGCCGATTTGCCTGAGCGGCTGATGCGCAGTCTGCCTTTTTCCCTGACGAACGCCCAGGCGCGTGTGGTCAAGGAAATATCTCAAGACCTGCTGCGCACCTTCCCCATGCACAGGCTGCTGCAAGGTGATGTGGGCAGCGGCAAAACCATTGTTGCTGCGCTGGCAGCGGCCCAGGCGATTGCCAGCGGTTGCCAGGTTGCCATGATGGCGCCCACCGAAATTCTGGCGGAGCAGCACTTTCACAAGCTGCGGGCCTGGCTCGAGCCTCTGGGTGTCGAGCTGGCGTGGTTGTCGGGCAGCCTGTCGGAAAAGCAAAGGAAGCCGGCTTTCGACAAGGTGGCATCGGGGCAGGCCCAATTGATTGTCGGTACCACTGCCTTGATTCAGGAAAAAGTTGCCTTCTCCCGGCTGGGTCTGGTTATTCTTGATGAGCAGCATAGATTCGGAGTGGGGCAGCGCCTGGAACTCAGCCGCAAGGGCGAGGAATCTTTGGGCGAGCAGGCACTGATACCCCATCAACTGAACATGAGTGCAACGCCTATACCGCGCACGCTGGCCATGACCTTTTTCGCTGATCTGGATGTGTCGGCCATAGACGAGCTTCCGCCGGGGCGCAGTCCTGTACTGACCAAGCTTATCGCCGATGCCCGGCGCGATGAAGTCCTGGGGAGCGTCATGGCCGAGGTGCGCCAGGGTCGGCAGGCTTATTGGGTCTGCCCGCTGGTAGAAGAGAGCGAGGCGCTGCAGTTACAGACCGCGGTCGATACCCACGCCCGACTGGAGCAGGCTTTGCCCGACATGCGGGTGGGTTTGATACATGGCAAGCTGCCAACCGCAGAAAAACAGCTGGTCATGCAGGATTTTCGCGAAGGCCGCATAGACCTTCTGGTGGCCACCACCGTTATTGAGGTCGGTGTGGATGTACCTAACGCCTCGCTGATGATCATCGAGCACGCCGAGCGTTTTGGCCTGGCCCAACTGCACCAGTTGCGCGGACGGGTAGGGCGGGGCAGTAATCAGTCAATATGCGTGCTGATGTATCAATCGCCACTGTCGGCCATTGCGCGTCAGCGGCTGCGAGCCATGTACGAAACGGCAGATGGTTTCGAGATCGCCCGACGAGATCTGGAACTGCGCGGGCCGGGAGAGTTTCTGGGTGTGCGACAGTCCGGCCAGGCCTTGCTGCGTTTTGCCAGCATAGAGACCGATGCGCGCATTGCCGAACAGGCGCGTGAGGCGGTTGCCGAGCTGCGCGATCGTTATCCCGACCACGCACAGGCCCATATGCGCCGCTGGATGCGCAACAAACAGGATTTTCTGCGAAGCTGAATTCGCACCGGGCAAGCCGGTACAAGGGCTCCGGCCTGGTCACCAACATATACATTATTGCGAGACACAAAACATGACCCTGACTGAACTGAAATACATCGTGGCTGTTGCCCGGGAACGGCATTTTGGCAGGGCTGCGGAAGCCTGCTTCGTCAGTCAGCCCACCCTGTCGGTGGCCATACGCAAGCTCGAGGACGAGCTGGGCGTCGTGCTGTTCGAGCGTGGCGGCACCGAGGTTGGCATAACGCCCATAGGCTTGCGTGTGGTTGCCCAGGCGCAGCGAGTGCTGGAAGAGGGGGCCAATCTGCGTGAAATAGCGCGCCAGGGCCATGATCCGCTGGCGGGGCCACTGCGTGTAGGCATCATTTACACGATAGGACCTTATCTGCTGCCCAAACTGGTTCCCGAGCAAATCAAGGCGACGCCGCAAATGCCATTGCTGCTGCAAGAGAACTACACCATGCGTCTGCTCGAACTGCTGCGACAAGGAGAAATCGATTGCGCCATCGTCGCCTTGCCCCTGCCGGATACCGGTCTGGCGATACATCCGCTCTACGACGAACCATTTCTGGTGGCCGTTCCCAAGACTCATCCCTGGGCGGGACGCAAGGAAATTGCCTCGACGGAGCTTAAGGACGAAACCATGCTGCTGCTGGGTTCGGGCCATTGCTTTCGCGATCAGGTACTTGAAGTCTGCCCCGAGCTTTCCCGCTTTTCCGCCGCCAGTGAGGGCATACAGCGCACCTTCGAGGGCTCATCGCTGGAAACCATACGTCATATGGTGGCGGCGGGCATAGGGGTAACGGTTTTGCCGTCCAGTTCCCTGTCGATGCCAGGCGTGCAGAACGATCTCCTGGATTTCATACCGTTCAAGAAACCCGTGCCTGACCGCCGTGTTGTATTGATCTGGCGTAAAAGCTTCCCGCGTCCGGCGGCTATTGACGCGTTGATAAAGACCGTCAGCTCGTGCGATTTGCAGGGGGTGAAGTATCTGGATCCGGAGCTGGTCGAAGCATAGGCATGGTTCCAGCGTCGTTCGAATGCGGAATGCATGTATTTACCTGTGCTTTTCCTGGCTGCGTGTTATTCTGGGGTTAACCCGAATTATTTCTACTTCCCGGAGGTTTCTATGGCAAGAACAAGCAAGCTGGCAAGCAGTAAAGTGGAAAAAATGAGCTCCAAGGGCTTGCCCATCGACATCGGTATTTCTGACAAGGATCGCGCCACCGTTGCGACTGAACTGTCCAAAATGCTGGCCGATTCCTACACGCTGTACTTAATGACGCATAACTTTCACTGGAACGTCACCGGGCCGCTGTTCAATACGCTACACCTCATGTTCATGACTCAATACACGGAAGAGTGGCAGGCGCTTGACGCCATTGCCGAACGTATCAGGGCGCTGGGCCATTTTGCGCCAGGCACGTATGCAGAATATGCCAAGCTTTCGTCCATCGCGGAAAGCTCGTCGGTGCCCGATGCCGAAAGCATGATCCGGTTATTGGTCAAGGGTAACGAGTCAGTCGCAAAAACTGCGCGCGCCGCGTTGAAGAAGGCAGAAGGGGTTGATGACCAACCCACCGTCGATTTGCTGACCCAGCGGCTGGACGTCCACGAGAAAAATGCCTGGATGCTGCGCAGCCTGCTGCAATAGGCATCTCGCATCTGCCAAGACACCCCGGTCGCCTTGTGCTCCGGGGTTTTTTTCGCCTTTCTAGCGGAAAACCCTGAAGCCGACCAGCGGCGCTGCTGTAGCTTTCGGTGTATGCTTTCTGGCGTACTTTCAGGAGGTTGTATGAATATTCGTTTTACTCCCATCGCCGGCGTAATCAGCGTCGCGGCGAGTCTGTTTGTTTCGGGTGGTGCTTTCGCTGCCGATACCATCAAGATCGCTATCGCAGGCCCGTTCACGGGTGCGCTTACCCAGTATGGCGACATGGTCAAGGAAGGCGTGGATACGGCGGTTGAGCAAATCAACGCGGCGGGCGGTGTGCTCGGCAAGCAAATCGAAACCGTCACCATCGATGACGGCTGCGAACCCAAGCAGGGCCCTGTGGTAGCCAACCGTGTAGTCAATGACGAAATCAATTACGTGGTCGGGCACGTATGCTCCGGTGCCACCATTGCCGCCACCGATATCTATAACAACGAAGGCGTCGTAATGGTCACCCCGTCGGCGACTTCCCCGGCCGTTACCGATGACAAGAACTACGACATGATCTTCCGCACCATCGGTCGCGATGATCAGCAAGGTCCCGCTGCTGCGCAGTTCATCATCGAAAAAATCAAGCCGTCGGCAGTTGCTGTCTTGCACGACAAGCAGTCCTATGGTCAGGGCATTGCCAACTCGGTCAAGTCCGAGCTTGAAAAGGCCGGCGTCAAGGTCGTGCTGTTCGAAGGCATCAACGCAGGAGACAGCGACTACTCGGCCGTCATCACCAAGCTCAAGAGCTCCGACGCCGACTTCGTGTACTACGGTGGCTATCACCCCGAAATGGGCCTGCTGTTGCGTCAGGGCGCGGAACAAGGCCTGAAGGTGAAGTTCATGGGCCCTGAAGGTGTGGGTAATCCCGATATCAATGCCATCGCCGGCGAGGCGGTTGAAGGCCTGCTGGTTACATTGCCCGCCGACTTTACCCAAGACCCTGCAAACGCTGCGATTGTAAAAGCCTTTACCGACAAGAAGCGTAACCCGGGCGGTGCCTTCCAGCTAACGGCTTACTCGGCCACGGTCGCCATTGCCGAAGGCATCAAGGGCGTTGGCGCCGATGATCCGATCAAAGTTGCCGAGTGGCTGCACGCAAACAAAGTGTCCACGCCTATCGGCGAGGTGTCCTGGAACAAGCAGGGTGACCTGAACGAGTTCAAGTTCGACATCTTCAATTGGCACAAAGACGGCTCCAAGACCGTCTACAAATAAGCCGGCGACCAGGTTTTTCGGCGGGTACGGCCCGTACTGAAAAGCCTGGCCCTGGTAAAGAAATGCCGGCGTATGCCGGCATTTTTATTCTGGTCGTGCGTATCAGTCTTCGATACGTTTCCCTGACTCGGGATCGAACCAGTGCAGCGGGTGTTTGCCGTCGCTGCCAACCTGAACTGCCTCGCCGATTTCCAGCGGATAGTCTTTCGTGACGCCAACCGGGCAACGCAAAATAATGGGCGTATCACCCAGCCGTCCGTGAATCAGCTGCTCGGAACCCAGGATTTCCACCATCTCGACTTCCATCTTGAGTCCGCTGGCATGCAGCTGCATGTGCTCGGGGCGTATGCCCATAATCGCTTTGCGATTCCGCAAGGAGGCAGGCACCGAGTCGGCATCGAATTGCAGCAAGGCACCGTCTGCGTCGTGTATCTGACGTTGATCATCGATTTGAACCGGGATCAGGTTCATGGGAGGCGAACCGATGAAACTGGCCACGAAAGTCGATGCGGGTTTCTCAAATACCTGGGCAGGCGTGCCGATCTGCTCGGGTATCCCCTTGTTCATCACCACCATGCGCTGCGCCAGTGTCATGGCTTCCACCTGGTCGTGGGTAACATACAGGCTGGTGGTTCTCAGACGATGATGCAGTTTCTGGATCTCAAGGCGCATCTGCACGCGCAGTTTTGCGTCAAGGTTTGACAGTGGTTCGTCGAACAGGAATACCTTCGGGTCGCGCACGATGGCACGCCCCATTGCAACCCGCTGACGCTGGCCGCCCGACAACTGACGGGGACGACGCTCGAGCAGATGGGACAGCTCGAGAATACGGGCGGCATCTTCCACACGACGCTGAATCTCGGCTTTGCCGAGCTTGCGTATCTTCAGCCCGTAAGCCATGTTGTCAAAGACCGTCATGTGCGGATACAGCGCATAGTTCTGGAACACCATGGCAATATCGCGTTCGGCGGGCTCGAGCTTGTTGACGACCTTGCCGTCTATGCTGATCTCGCCGCCGCTGATGCCTTCCAGCCCGGCCACCATGCGCATCAGTGTGGATTTCCCGCAGCCGGACGGCCCCACGATAACAATGAATTCGCCATCGGCAATTTCCATGTCTATGCCGTGTATGACGGCGATATTCCCGGGGTAGGTCTTGGTGACTTTGTTAAAGCTTAGAGTAGCCATGTGTACGTCCAAATTCTGTATTGATGAGGGCTGTCCTGAGTATTATTTTTCGGCATCCACAAGGCCTTTGACAAACCACTTCTGCATGAAGATCACGACTGCGACCGGCGGGATCATAGCCAGCAGGGCGGTCGCCATGACCAGATTCCATTCGGTGACGGCGTCACCCCCGGCTATCATGCGCTTGATGCCTATCACCACCGGGTACATTTCTTCGTTAGTGGTGATGATCAGCGGCCACAAATACTGGTTCCAGCCGTAGATGAACTGAATCACAAAAAGGGCGGCAATGCTCGTGCGCGACAACGGCAGCAGCACGTCCCAGAAAAAACGCATGGGGCCGGCGCCATCGATGCGGGCCGCTTCGATCAGTTCATCGGGAACCGTAAGGAAAAACTGGCGGAACAGAAAGGTGGCTGTGGCCGAGGCGATAAGCGGCAGGGTCAAGCCGGCGTAGCTGTTCAGCATGCCCAGGTCGGCCACCACTTTATAGGTAGGCGATATCCTCACCTCGACCGGCAACATCAGTGTGATGAAAATCATCCAGAAAAAGAACATCCGGAAGCGGAAGCGGAAATACACCACGGCAAAGGCCGATAGCATCGAAATGACGATCTTGCCGATGGTAATCGCCAGTGCCATGACGGTACTGACCCACATCATCCGTGCAACCGGCGGTGTGTTGGCCGCTTCGCCTGTCAGGACGGTGCGAAAATTCTCCAGAAACTGGTTACCCGGCAACAGCGACATGGGTGCCTGCGCCACTTCTTGCGCGGTTTGGGTCGATGCGATAAAGGTGACGTACAGCGGAAAGGCGATAACCGCCACTCCGATGATCAATATCACATGAGTGATGATATCCAGGATAGGGCGTCGTTCAATCATGGAAGCCTTGACGGTAAAACATTGAGAGGCATGGTTGGTGCATCAGTAATTGACCTTGCGGTCGATATAACGGAACTGTACGACGGTAAGCAGCACGACGATGAGCATAAGAACGACCGACTGGGCGGCGGAAGAGCCTATGTCCAGGCCTTTGAAACCCGTGTTGTAGACCTTGTAGACCAGAATGGCTGTGCTGGATCCGGGGCCACCTTGCGTCATGATGTCGATGATCGCGAAAGTATCAAAGAAAGCGTAGATGACGTTGATGACGAGCAGGAAAAAGGTCGTGGGCGACAGCAGGGGAAAGACTATGCTCCAGAATCGGCGTGCGGGACTGGCTCCGTCGATGGCTGCGGCTTCAATCAGCGAACGGGGAATCGATTGCAGGCCGGCCAGAAAAAACAGGAAATTATAGGAAATCTGCTTCCAGACCGAAGCAAGCACCACGAGTATCATGGCGTGATCGCCGTCGAGCCTGGGATTCCAGGCTATGCCGCTGTCGGCCAGGAACACGGCAAGTATCCCGACCGAAGGGGAAAACAGAAACAGCCAGAGTACCCCGGCTACCGCAGTCGCGACGGCATACGGCCAGATCAGGAGTGTCTTGTATATGCCGGCAGCCTTGTGCACGACACGGTTGGCCATGACGGCCAGCAGCAACGAGATGGACAAGCCCAGGACGGCCACCAGCACTGAGAATACGGCAGTGACCTTGAAAGATTGAACATAGTCGTCGTCGGCGAACAGCTCGACAAAGTTGGAGAGCCCCACAAACTGCGAGGATAGTCCAAAGGGATCTTCCAGCCGGAATGACTGCCACATGGCCTGGCCCGCAGGCAGGAAGAAAAATATAACGGTAATCACCAACTGCGGTGCAAGCAGCAGGTAGGGTAGCGTCTTGTGGTTGAAAGTTACGCGTTTTTCCATGTCGGAACGGGTATGGATAGGTGCTGACCGGGATTAATACACAGGCAATCGTCGCCCGCGGGGGTGAAAATTACAATTGTGTCGTGCATGGAAAATGCCGCAAGGGACGCCCGGCGGCACCCTTACGGCAGGGATTTTAAGCCTAAATGGCTTAGTTCACGCTTTTCTCGAAACGGCTGAGCAATTCGTTGCTGCGTTTGACGATGTCTTTCAGGCCTGCTTCGGCCTCGACTTTACCCGAAAAGATCTCTTCCATGACGCCATCTTCGATTTCACGGATCTGGGGCAGATAGCCCAGACGGATGCCACGCGAGTTCTCGGTGGTAGTGGCGTCAAGCTGCTTGACGGCTACGTCGGTACCTGGGTTCTTTTCGTAGAAACCGGACTTTTTGGTGAGCTCGAAGCCAGCTTTGGTGACTGGAACATAGCCGGTGCCCTGGTGCCATTGGGCAGCCTGCTCGGGGCTGGAAAGGAACTTGAAGAATTTGGTCACGCCTTTGTAGACTTCCGGGCTCTTTTTGGCAAATACCCACAGCGATGCGCCACCGATAATCGAGTTCTGTGGTGCGCCGGCTACGCCTTCATGGTAGGGCAGGGAAGACGTACCGAATTCGAATTCGCCGGTTTTGATGATGTTGGCACGACTGCCGCTGGAACCGGTGAACATGCCGCATTTGCCTGCTGTGAACAGTGCTGTCGATGTGTCGCCGCGGCCGCCATACGTGAATGTGCCAGCCTTGGACATATCGGCCAGGAAGCTGATGTGACGGACAAACAAAGGCTGATCGATGGCCAGGCGTGCATCCAGACCGCCGAAACCGTTGTCTTTCGTTGCGTAAGGCGTGTTATGCCATGCGCCGAAGGTTTCCAGCTGGATCCAGGAAGGCCAGGTGGTGGTGTAGCCGCATTCCATGCCTGCGTCGCGCAGCTTCTTGCCGGCTTCGGCGACTTCTTGCCAGGTTTTGGGAGGTGTTTCTGGGTCAAGACCCGCTTTCTTGAAAGCGTCTTTGTTGTAGTAGAAAACTGGTGTGGAGCTGTTGAACGGCATGGATACCAGTTTGCCATCGGCCGACGAGTAGTAGCTGGCTACCGCACCCAGGAAATCATCTGGATTGATCGGGTCACCGGCTTCTTCCGACATTTCCTGCACCGGCTTGACTGCGCCCTTGGCGTACATCATGGTGGCGGTACCGACTTCGAAAACCTGAAGGATATCGGGGGCCTGGCCGCCACGGAAGGCGGCGATGCCCGCATTCATGGACTCGCCGTACGTACCCTTGTAGATCGCATGCACGACGTAATCTGACTGGCTTTTGTTGAAGTCTTCTACCAGCGCATTGACGCGTTCGCCCAAGGCGCCTTGCATCGAGTGCCAGAAGTTGATGTCGGTAGCGGCGTGTGCCGTGCCCATGCTGGCAATGATGCCGGCCAGGGATAATGCGCAAAGCTTGACTCGCATGATTTTCTTCTCCAGAGTTGTCTGTTGTGCCGCGTATGATTGTTGACCCGGCGCGGGACTGAGTTTATTTCACGTTTATGACGCTGGCGTGACTGTAACGATAAGCGTTGACTTTCGTCAAACTGAAATTCCAAGGGGCTACAATATTCTTCCTATGACAAAAGAACTCACTATCGCCTTCATTGGTGGCGGCAACATGGCCTCTGCCTTGGCTGCAGGCCTTATCGGCAAACGTTGTGGCGCCCACGACGTGCATGTCATCGATGTCAATGCTCCAGCCCTTGAGCGCTGGGCTGCGCAGGGCACTACTGTGTCGCAAACGCCCGATGATACGCTCGCACGGCGCCGGGTCTGGATATTTGCCGTCAAACCCCAGGTGCTGAAAGAAGCGGTCATGCAGTGCCGGCCCTTCCTGCAGGAAGACACACTCGTTGTCAGCATCGCGGCAGGCATTTCCGCCGATACGCTATCGGGCTGGCTGGGCCGCGACGGCGAGCCCTTTACCCGTATAGTCCGGTGCATGCCCAATACGCCCGCTTTAATAGGCAATGGCGCGAGCGGCTTGCTGGCGCTGTCGGGCGTCTCGCAAGACGACAAAATGGTCGTGAACCAATTCATGAAAGCGGTCGGAGACGTCGTTTGGGTCGATACCGATAGCCAGATTGATGCCGTCACCGCTTTGTCAGGCAGCGGCCCGGCTTATGTATTCCTTTTCCTCGAAGCACTTATACAGGGTGGCATCAAGCAGGGGCTGTCCGATGATCAGGCACGAACCCTGGCTCTGGCGACGCTAACGGGTGCAACCCAGCTTGCGGCCTTATCGCACGAAAATTTGCAAACACTGCGCGAGCGGGTTACCTCGAAAGGTGGCACCACCGCTGCCGCACTTGATGTCCTGCAGGGCCAGCACTTTCCCGAGATCGTCCAGCAAGCCATGCAGGCCGCTTATCAGCGTGCTGCCGAGTTGTCCAGCGAGTTCGACAAGTAAGCCTTATTGGTGCTCTAAGGGCTTATCCGTAGTGACATGCCTGTTACGAATCGTCAGAATACGCTAGCCGTTCTAGGCGCACGCTAACAAAACTGGCCCGCCGCAATAAACCATATGAATTCGCACAACGAATTCCTGAAGCGGCGGGCTTAAAACCCGGAGAAGCACAGGCATGAAGGCTCTTAAAAAACTAACACCCCTGGTCGTGGCCTTGGGCGCACTAACCATCGCTGGCAGCGTCTATGCTGCCGACACCATCAAGATCGGTATTCCCCAGCCCATGACAGGGCCAGCCACGCAGTACGGCGACCAGATTCAGGCGGGCGCGCTGACCGCCATCGAAGCCATCAATGCCGCCGGCGGTGTCAAGGGCCAGAAACTTGAGCCTTTGCTTATTGACGATGGTTGCGAACCCAAGCAGGCGGTACCTGCTGCAAACCGTGTCATCAACGAAGGCGCCAAGTTTGCCGTTGCTCACGCATGCTCGGGTACTACCGTTCCTGCAGTAAACGTATACGAACAGGAAGGTATCGTTGCCATCACTCCCGGAGCCACTTCTCCGCTGGTTACCGACACCATCAAACCTCATTATTTCTTCCGCACCATCGGTCGCGATGACCAGCAAGGCCCCTTTGCGGCCAACTACATCATCAATACGGTCAAACCCAAAACCGTCGCCATTCTGCACGACAAGCAAACATACGGTACGGGTGTTGCCACGCAGGTGCGTGATAACCTCAGCAAGGGCGGCACCGATGTCGCACTCTTCGAGGGTATCAACGTTGGCGACAGCGATTACTCGGCCGTCATCACCAAGCTCAAGGGCCTGAATCCCGACCTGATCTACTTCGGCGGCTATCATGCCGAGCTCGGCCTGTTGCTGCGCCAGGCTCGCGAACAAGGTTTGCAAACTCAGTTCATGGGCCCTGAAGGCGTTGCCAACAAAGATCTCGTCGCCATTGCCGGGCCTGCTGTAGCCGGTCTGCTGGTTACCTTGCCCGCCGACTTCACCAAGCTGCCTGGCAACGAGAAAGTGCTGGAAAACTTCAAGAAAGCCAATCGCAGCCCCGACGGCGCCTTCACACTGACAGCCTATGCAGCCGTGCAAATTTTGGTCGACAGTATCAACGCTGTAGGTCAGGATCCCGCCAAAGTTGCTGATTACATGCACAGCAACACTTTCAACACGGCCATCGGCAAGGTTGAATACGATGCCAAGGGCGACCTGAAGGAATTCGAATTTGCCGTCTACAAATGGGACAAAGAAGGTAATCTCGAGCAGCTGAAGCTCTAATATCGCAGCACAGTAGTATGCTCCGGTCCGGTCGGGCCGGAGCCTTTCTTTCTTCCCCGGTTAATCTGTGAATTCACCCGGATTACCGTACCGGAAATATCTGTTTTATGTCTGATCTTCTTCCCCAACTTACGCAACAGCTGTTTAACGGCTTGTCGCTTGGCGCCATCTATGCCTTGATAGCCATCGGCTACACCATGGTTTACGGCATTATCGGCATGATCAACTTCGCGCATGGTGAGATCTATATGATCGGCGCCTACGTGGGGCTTGTGACCTTGTCAGCCATAGGCGTAGGCAGTGGCCTGCCGCTGGTCGTCATTATCCTGATCATGCTTATTGTTGCCATACTGGTCACAGGCGTATATGGCTACGCCATTGAAAAGGTTGCCTACGCACCATTGCGTGGTGGTCCACGTCTGGTACCGCTGATCTCTGCGATCGGCATGTCAATATTCCTGCAGAACTGGGTCGCCATCGGCCAGGGTGCACGCGATATGGCTGTGCCTGCCCTGGTTACGGGTTCCTTCCAGTTCCAGATGGGTAGCGACTTCGTTATTACCGCGCCTTATTCACGCATCATGATCATCGTGGTCACCGTGCTAATGATGATCGCACTGTCGCTGTTCATCAAATACTCGCGTGTGGGCCGTGCTTCCCGCGCCTGCTCCCAGGATTTGCGTATGGCAAACCTGCTGGGCATAGACACCAACCGCATCATTTCCTTCACCTTCATCATAGGCGCCATGCTGGCGGCCGTAGGCGGGGTGCTCATCGCCCTGGCTATCGGCAAGCTCAATCCGTTCATCGGGTTTCTGGCTGGTATCAAGGCGTTTACCGCGGCTGTTCTGGGTGGAATTGGCAGCATTCCCGGTGCGATGCTGGGTGGCGTGTTGCTGGGGTTGGCTGAAACATTTGCAGCCGCCTATATCTCGTCCCAATACAAGGATATTGTCGCATTCAGCCTGCTGGTCTTCATCTTGCTGTTCCGGCCTACAGGACTGCTGGGCAAACCTGAAGTGGAAAAAGTGTAATGGGTAACAACATAAAAAACGCACTGATCGCGGCCTTCATGGCCGGGGTCATTATTGCGCCGATATTTGGTTTGCAAATCGTCAGGGTGGGGATGGAAACGCATCTCAAGCCCGAATGGAACATGATCCTTTGGGGCATGGCCATAGTGTTTGCCTTTCAGGCTATCGTCAGGCCTGCGCTCGGCAAGGTATTCAAATCACCGGCCAAAAAGCGCAGTCTTCCGGTACTTAACGATTCCATGCGGCGCGGCTTGATCTTCCTGCTGGTCGCCATTGCCCTGGTCTGGCCGTTTTTCACTGGTCGCGCACAGGTTGACATTGCAACGCTGGTGCTCATCTATGTCATGCTCGGGCTGGGCCTGAACATCGTGGTGGGTTTCGCCGGACTGCTTGATCTTGGGTTCGTGGGGTTTTACGCCGTCGGCGCCTACACGTATGCCTTGCTGTATCACTGGGCTGGCTGGGGTTTCTGGGAAGCATTGCCATTTGCCGGAGGCATGGCAGCATTGTTCGGCTTTCTGCTGGGCTTCCCGGTATTGCGCCTGCGTGGCGATTATCTGGCCATTGTCACCCTGGGTTTCGGCGAGATCATTCGTCTGCTGTTGATCAACCTGTATTCGCTTACCGGTGGGCCTGACGGCATTTCAGGCATTCCCAAGCCTACGGTTTTCGGCTTTCCCATGGCACGCCGTGCACCTGAAGGCGTCACCACCTTTCATGAACTGCTGGGGTGGGAATACAGCACACAAGACGTCATCGTGTACCTGTACCTGATGGCCCTGTGCCTGGCGTTGTTCACCTTGTTCGTTTCCAACCGCGTCATACGCATGCCCATAGGTCGTGCCTGGGAAGCTTTGCGCGAAGACGAAATCGCCTGCCGCTCACTCGGTCTGAATCCTACCCGCATCAAGCTGTCCGCATTTACGATGGGCGCCATGTTCGCCGGATTCGGCGGGGCATTTTTTGCGGCACGGCAAGGTCTGGTCAATCCGGAGTCCTTCACCTTCATCGAGTCGGCCCTCATTCTGGCCATCGTGGTGCTGGGCGGCATGGGTTCTCAGGTGGGTGTAATACTGGCCGCCATCGTGCTGACCGTCGTGCCCGAGATCGCACGCGAGTTCGCCGAGTACCGGATGTTGATCTTTGGTTTGGTTATGGTGTTGATGATGATGTGGCGCCCGCAGGGTCTGCTGCCCGTTAAACGCCCGCAGGTGGAGTTGAAAGCATGAGCGAAGTATTGCTTGAAGTAACGGGCCTCACCATGAGGTTCGGAGGCCTGCTTGCCGTCGACAATGTTGAATTCAATGTGAAGTCTGACGAGGTCTTTGCCATTATCGGCCCGAATGGTGCGGGCAAGACCACGGTGTTCAATTGCGTGGGTGGATTCTACAAACCCACGACGGGTTCCATCGTGATGGACGGCAAGCCTATCAATGGCTTGCCCAGCCATAAAGTTGCCCAGCATGGGCTGGTCCGCACCTTTCAGAACGTGCGCCTGTTCAAGAACCTTACGGTACTCGAGAATCTTCTGGTTGCGCAGCACACGCACATTGAAACCGGCATGCTGCACGGCCTGCTGAAAACGCCCGCATTCCGCCGCTCGGAAGAGCAGGCGCAAAAGCGCGCAGCCGAATGGCTGGACTTCATGGATATACGGCAGTATGCCAACCGTGAGGCTGGCAATCTGGCCTATGGTCACCAGCGCCGTCTCGAGATTGCGCGTTGCATGATCACTCACCCGCGCCTGCTGATGCTGGATGAGCCCGCTGCAGGCTTGAACCCTCAGGAAAAACGCGATCTACAGCAGCTGATCGATCAATTGCGCAAGGAGTTTGGTGTGGCAGTCTTGCTGATCGAGCACGACATGAGCCTGGTGATGGGCGTGTCCGACCGCATACTTGTTATGGAACATGGCAAGCCAATTACTACAGGCTTGCCGGCCGATGTCCGTGTCGACCCTCGTGTCATCAAAGCCTATCTGGGGGAAGAATAAGTGCTTAAGCTCCAAAACGTACATACCTACTATGGTGCCATTCAAGCGCTTAACGATGTGTCGGTCGAGGTCAACAAGGGCGAAATCGTCACTCTGATCGGCGCGAACGGCGCCGGCAAGACGACACTGTTGATGACCGTTTGCGGTTCGCCTCGGGCAAGCAGTGGCACGGTCAGCTTTCTGGGTGAAGACATTACCCAGATGCACACGCACAAGATCATGCAGCGGGGTATTGCCATTTCCCCCGAGGGTCGTCGGGTATTTCCCGATCTGACGGTGGCTGAAAACCTGAAGATGGGTGGTTTTTTCCTGAAGCGCGATGACATCGATGCCGGACTGGATCACGTCTACACGCTATTTCCACGCCTGAAAGAACGTGGCAATCAGCGTGCGGGCACGATGTCTGGTGGCGAGCAACAGATGCTGGCGATAGGCAGGGCCTTGATGACCCGGCCGCAGTTGCTCTTGCTTGACGAGCCCACGCTGGGCCTGGCGCCGCTTATCATTGCGCAGATCTTCGACATTATCCGCACGATCCGGGAAGAGGGTGTCACAGTATTTCTGGTCGAACAGAACGCCAACAAGGCCTTGCAAGTGGCAGATCGCGGCTACGTTCTGGAAACCGGCAAAGTGGTGCTGGCTGATACCGGCGCCAATCTGCTGGTCAACGATGAGGTGCGCAAGGCTTATCTGGGGTCGTAATTCCAGGCTGTTATTGCGTAGTTATCAGGCCGGCGATGGTTTTTACCATCGTCGGCTTTTTTTTTGCGGCTGCGGTGCTTGATGGGTTTTATTGACAGATGTGCTTCTGGGAAAGCACATGCTGGTCAAGAGAACCACAGCTACGGCTGGTATTTGCGCTCGTTTTCAAGCATGGCGTTTGTCTCCTCGGTCAGAATAGCCAGAGCATGACAGAAGGTAGCGTATTCGGTCTCGGTCAAGCGAGAACGCAACTGATGCTCACGATGCATTGAGTATGGTAACCCCTGGCGCACAGTTTCCATGCCTTTTTCCGTCAGAGTAAGCACCTGCTTGCGCCGGTCTGTGTCGTCCATGCGCTGTACGGCGAGTCCCAGGCTCGTTAACTCAGCTGCCACGCGGCTGACCTGGCTGTGGTCGAAGCCTGCTGTTTTGGCGACTTCTCCTGAGTTCGCAGTGCCCAGGTGGTTAAGCACGACCAGGATGCGCCATTGCCGACTGGTCAGCTTCAGCGATGATCGTACCGAGGTATCGACCAGCCGCGACATTGCCTGCGCAGCCATGAATATCCGGTAGGTAATGAGCGTTTGGCTTCGCTGGGGCTGTTCGGTCCTGTTTATGCACAAACCAATGACTTCCCGAAACGGGCCGTGACTTTAGTTATCCCACAGGGGCCGGGTTCTGGAAGCGACATGGTCGGCCGGATGCTGGCGGAATTCATGGCGCCCAAACTTGGTCAAACAGTTATCGTCGAGAATCGTCCTGGGGCAGGCGGTGTTATCGCTCATCAATCGGTGAAACGTGAGGCCGCAGATGGCTATACAGTTTTGTTCAGTTCCACAGCACAATTGCTGATCGTACCAATTCTGAACCCGGCAGCCAACTACACCCTTAAAGATTTTACTCCCGTGGCACCGTTAATGTGGGCGCCGTTTGCTGTGTTGGTCGCCAATACTCCCGATGCACCGAACAGCATTCAAGAACTTGTCGACATTATTCGCTCTCGACCGACGGCGTACTCTTCCTCAGGCATCGGTAACATGACGCATCTCGGATCCGAGAGTTTCCTGCGGCGTGCCGGTGTGCAATCCACTCATGTTCCTTATCAGGGTAGTGGCGCATCACTGACTGATCTGATGGGTGGGCAAGTACTGTTTTCAGTTGACTCATTGACGGCATCGATGACACACATCAAGAGCGGGAAGTTAAAAGCTCTGGCCGTCACCGGTGAAGCGCGTGAAGCGTCTCTGCCCGATGTGCCCACTCTCAATGAAGCTGGTTTGGCCGGACCGCCCATTGGCGTGCTTGGCGGGCTCTTTGCCCCAGCCGGTGTGCCCGATCAGGCCATCGGCAAGATCAAAGCTTCGGTTGAGGATGCGTTAAACAATCCCCGACTGCTTGAGCGCTTTGCTGCTACCGAGACAGCAGTGTTGAAGCTGAGCAATGATGAGTTCCTCGCTAAATTGCGTGAACAAGCACCTTACTGGGAAGGCCTGGTGAGCGAGCTTGATCTGCAAATCAAATGACGAAGGGGTTGAATTTCCTGAACCTGTCATCGGTCGTGGCAGATCCGTCGATGCAAGGCGTATTGAGCAGTGTCCGGGTGCTGGACATGTCCCGGCTCGTTGCCGGGAACATGCTGTCGTTGCAATTAGCGGATTTTGGGGCAGACGTCATTAAGGTGGAGTCGCCGCGAGCCGGCGACACCTTGAGGCATTGGCAAATAGAATTACCGGAGGGAGGGGCGCTCGATGCATGGTGGCGTGTCTATGCTCGCAATAAACGTAGTTTGGCACTTGAATTGCGTGATGCTGGAGCCCGCGAAGCTCTGTGCAAGTTGATTCAATCAGCTCAGGTGCTGATAGAAAGCTTCCGGCCCGGCACACTTGAAGCCATGGGTTTTGACCCACAAAGCCTTCATGCCATCAATCCAAAGCTTATTATCATACGAGTATCGGGTTGGGGGCAGACTGGGCCGTACAAAGATCTCCCTGGCTTTGGCAGCCTGATCGAGGGATTCAGTGGATATGCTCATAAGCATATCCAGCCGGACGGAACCCCGCAGTTGCCGAACCTTGCACTGGCCGACATGATTGCTGGCCTGACAGGAGCGTTTGCCACGTTAGCTGCGCTACGTGAGGTAGAGGTCAATGGCGGGGAAGGGCAGGTCGTCGACTTGTCGCTTCTGGAGCCTATGCTGGCCATATTGGGATCTGATCCGGCTGTTTATGCTGCGACCCGCGTTCAGCCGGATGCTACACAGAAGCTTGCATCCCCCCGCAATGTCTATCGCTGTCGGGATGGGCGGTGGGTCGCGCTGTCGGGTTCGACAGATGTAATGGCAAGGCGAGTTATGGAAGCGATAGGCCATCCAGCGCTTGCCGACGATCCACGTTTTTCGACGAACGAAGCCAGACTCAAAAACGATGTGGAGCTGGACCAGTTGGTTGCGGATTATGTCAAAGGCATGACACAGGAGGAATGTCTCGAGTTGTTCCGCGGAAAAGGCGTGACCATGGGTCCGGTTTACGATACCGCTCAGGTGCTGGCTGACCCGCATATTATTGGTCGTGAATGCTACCTTGCACTGGGCGACGATGAGGAGGGGGTGGTTATGCATAACATCACTCCCCGGTTGAGTCGGACACCTGGATCCATACGTCGCCCTGCTCCCAAGCTTGGCCAGCACACCGTTGAGGTCTTGAGTGAAGCAGGCATAAGTAATGACGAAATCACCGCCATGCAGGAAAGGGGAGCAGTGAAATGTCAATGATGAAATGCTTCCGTTCGCTCCTGTTCGTTCCAGCGGTGTCTACGCAACTGTTTGCCAAGGCAGCAGAGCGAGGCGCGGACGCATTGATTCTCGACCTGGAAGATGCTGTACCGTTGAATAGCAAAAGCGAGGCTCGCAAAAATCTGGCTCGGGCGATTGATAGTGTGGGCCAGGCCGCGCCCATTCTGGTGCGAGTCAATGCTGAGCCAGACCTTTTGAGCGAAGACCTGAAGTGTTTGCCGCTGGCATCTATCGCTGGCGTTATGCTGCCCAAGGTAGAGTCGGCGGAACAAGTACAGCAGTTAGCCGATCAGTTACGCCATGAAGGTGCAGAGATTCCCATCATCGCCCTGATAGAGACTCCGAAGGGAGTCCTGCATCTGGAATCCATCGCTTCCGCGCATGCCGATCTGGCAGCCCTGGGCTTTGGCGGGGAAGACTACGCTGCTGCCCTGGGCATTTCTCCCGATAGCCCAAGCTTGGTTTGGGCGGCGCATGCGGTCGTCAACGCAGCCCATGCATTCGGCCTTGCTTGCTGGGGCTTGCCGGGGAGTGTCGCCACCATTGAAGATCTCGAAGCATTTGCCCGATTGGTCTCGCAAGCACGGTCCATTGGTTTCACTGGCACTGTATGCATTCACCCCGCGCAAATCCCCCTGGCAATCAAAGGCTTTAGTCCTACGAAAGCAGAGCTGGAATGGGCCCGCACCGTTGTTGCTGCGGGAGACGAGGCACTGGCGCGTGGCCTCGGCGCTGTCGTCGTGCGCGGACAGATGATAGATAAACCCATCATTGAGCGTGCACGACGCTGGCTGTCATTGGAAGGACGATAGACGCCGCTGCTCCTGGATACCACACAGCAGAGCGCAACTGCGGCTGGAACGAACACTTGCTGCCCGACGGCAAAAGCTGTCAGCTCAGCCCTTGCGCCTTCAAAGCCGCCTGTACGCCGCTGTCTTGTTCCATACGCTCATGGAAAGCCGACAGGTTCTTCATTGCTGACAGATCGATATTCTTTGCCTTGGCCCAGCGCAGAACGGTATACAAGTAGGGATCTGCGATGGAACGCGTGCCGGCTAACCACTCCTGGCCTTCCAGCTGCTGGTCGGCCAGCGCAAACAGCGCCTGCAGCCTGGCAGCAGACTTTTCCACCACTTCCTGCTGAGCCTCGGGCGTGCTGGCCAGACCTTGTACCCCGAAAATATTCCCGAAAGTGCGGTGGATATCGGCATTGCATAACCCCAGCCAGCGACGCACCTCGGCACGCCCGCGTGCGGTGTCGGGCAGCAGCCCGGCTTCGGGATTCAGGTCGGCAATGTATTCCAGTATGGCGGAGCTCTGGGTAAGGATGAAATCACCATCGACCAGCGTGGGTACGGCGCCCAAAGGATTCAATGCCAGGTAAGCAGGTTGCTTGAGTGCTTCGCGGCTGACCAGCTTCAGCTCGTAATCCTGGCCGGCCCATTCCATGGCGATATTCGATGCCAGTGGGCAGGCGCCCGGAAGATAATACAGTTTCATGATCGGTTTCCTTTAAGTTGATTCGGGCTGTGATGGTTTCAGATGCTGCGCAAGAAAAGCCTCCATGCGCTCATAGAATTCAAACTTGTTTTCATCATTGTGAAAGCCATGCCCTTCGTTATCTTTCACCATGTATTCCACATCCACGCCGCGAGCCTGCAGGGCGGCAACCATTTGATCGCTTTCGTCTTTGTTGACCCTGGGGTCGTGCGCACCTTGGGCGATGAATAGCGGCGTGATGATGTGCTCGGCGTTCAGGGCGGGCGAAGTCGCCTTCAGGCGTTCGAGGTCTGTTTCAGGGTTGCCCACCATGCTGTGCATTTTTGTGAGCATGGGTTTCCAGTACGGCGGTATCGTATTCATGAAGGTCAGCAAATTCGAGACGCCTACATAGTCTACTGCGGCCGCGTACAGTTCGGGGGTATAGGTGATGCCGGCCAGGGTGGCATAACCGCCGTAGCTGCCACCGTAGATGGCGATGCGTCGCGGATCGGCAATACCCTGGTCGACAAGCCATTGAACGCCGTCGGTGATGTCGTCCTGCATGGCCAGGCCCCATTGGCCGAAGCTGGCTTCCCAGAACTCGCGGCCGTAGCCGGTAGAGCCTCTGAAATTCATTTGCAGTACACAATAACCACGATTGGCCAGAAACTGTGCCTCGGGATTGAAGCCCCATCCGTCTCGTGCCCAGGGGCCGCCGTGGGGATTGATGATGCACGGAAGGTTTTTCGCTTCCCGGCCCACGGGCAAGGTCAGGTAGCCGTGTATGGTCAGGCCGTCTCGTGATTGATAGCTTACAGGCTGCACCGTGGCCATGTCGCTTTCGGCCAGGGCCGGATTGATGTCGGCCAGCTTGTCCAGTGTATCTTGCACGGCATCGTAAATATATCGGCTGCCCGGGGTACGATCGTTGTAGGCGGCAACAATGAACTTGTTCTCGTCTTTGGTGCTGCTTTGCAGTGCTACATCGTAGCCTTGAAGCTTGGCGCAGATGCGGTTGTAGCGTTGGGCGCTGATGTCATCAAAGAAGTGATACTGAGGCTTGTCCGACTGATAAACCGCAACGGTCAGCACCTGGCGCAGCCGCGAATACCCCGCACCATCCAGGTCGTTGTGTGTGGCGCTGAAGATCTCTTCTTCCTGGTCCGGGCTGGCGGGGTCGATAAGAACCAGGGCCAGGAAGTTGCGTCCACGATTGCTTAATGCGTACATGCGACGGTTATCGGGGGTGAAGAACTGCGGCACGACACTGGTACGGAAGTCGGTCGTGATAATGGGCTTGAACTCGTCTGCCTCGGTGGCACGATAGAGCAGCGTGGTATGCAGGCCGTCGCTGGCAATCCCGGCGCGCACCCGACCGTCGTGGTCGGTCTGCCATCCGATGATGTTGCCTGGGTTCTCTGCTACGAGTGTCAGTTCACCGCTGCGGATATTGACGCGATAGACATCAAATGCCTCGGGGTTACGGCCATTATGGCTGATGAGCATGTGATCCGGATCATCCTCCAGGTCGTCTTCTATGCTTGCACGCACGCCGGGAAAGGGGGTCAGGTCGGTAAGTGCACCGCTGTGTGCATCGACGGCAAGCACATGAAAGTTTTCATCACCATTGAAATCTTTTTCATAGATGATGGTGTCCGACCCTTTCCAGAAGAACTGGGCGATATCCCTTTCGGTTTCCCGGGTCAGGCGTCGTATGGTGCCGGTGGGCGTGCTGCCGTTCAGTTCCTGCACGCAAACATTCATGCGGGCTGCCTGGCCGTCGATGGACACGGGCTCCATGAATCCCAGCAGAGCGCCGTCATCAGACAGGCGAAAGAAGCCGCGCTCGGGGTTGCGGAAGAAGTCCTGGACTGCATATTTCCGTGGTGTCATTTTGAATTCTCGTTGGTCGCGCAATGCGTTGGATTGCGATAGTTCGTGTCGTATACGTTTCCTATTACTATATCGGATTATCAACCGGTCCCGCCGCAGCATGGGCGGTCCGTATTGCCATCTATCAAATAACAGGGTACCCAATGGCCACTCAAGCGCTGCAAGTCGTTTTTCTGGATCGCGACACCATTTCACCTGAAACCGTCATGCGTCCGTTTTCATTCGAGCATGAACTCACGGTCTACGAACGTACCAGCAGCGAACAGGTCGCCGAACGGATAGCCAACGCCGATATCGTCATCACGAACAAGGTCCCGGTGCGCCGCGCGGCGCTTGAAACCGCGACCCGGCTGAAGATGGTCGCTGCAGCGGCAACGGGTACTGACAATATCGATCTCGAGGCCTGCGCGGAAAAAGGCATTGTGGTGTCCAATATTCGCGGCTATGCCGTGAATACCGTTCCCGAGCATACCTTCGCCTTGATATTTGCACTGCGTCGCAGCATCGTGGCCTATCGGGAGTCAGTCAAGGCCGGGCGCTGGCAGGAGGCGCGGCAGTTTTGCTATTTTGACTATCCTATCAAGGATCTGGCCGGCTCCACCCTGGGTATTATCGGCGAGGGCTCGCTAGGTCAGTCAGTGGCGGCCATAGGCCGGGCCCTGGGGATGAAAGTATTGTTTGCGGCACGTAAAAATGGTCCGAAGCAGGGCAGCTTGTACACGCCGTTCGAGCAATTCCTGGAACAGTCTGATGTCATTACTCTGCATTGTCCGTTGAATGACCAGACCCGAAATCTCATTGGCGATGATGAGTTTGCGAAAATGAACCGCAAGCCATTGCTGATCAACACGGCTCGCGGTGGCCTGGTCAACGATGAAGCATTGGTACGCGCCATGCGCTCGGGTCAGTTGGGTGGCGCCGGTTTCGACGTAACCACGCCCGAGCCGCCTGAAAGTGACCATCCCCTGATGCAGCTGCTTGATTTGCCTAATTTCATCCTGACGCCACATGTGGGGTGGGCCAGCCAGGAAGCCATACAAGGCCTGGTTGACCAGCTGGTTGCCAATATCGATGCGTTTCAGCAGGGCAGTCCGCGTAACGTGGTGTGTGTACGCAAGTAAGCCGCTTGATGCAACCCGACAGGTTGCTCCAATACTTTAATAAGGTTGTTTTGCATGCGTATCGTTATAGCGCCAGATTCATTTAAAGAGTGCCTGAGTGCGGCAGAGGTTGCTGAAGCTGTTGCCGATGGGGTTCGTGAGGTATTGCCGGCCGCAGAGATTATTTGCGTTCCCATGGCCGATGGCGGCGAAGGCTCGCTCGATGCCGTTCTGGCTGCAACGGGTGGGCAGGAACGATGGCTCGATGTCGTCGATGCCAATGGCCGTGCGTGCCAGGCCAACTGGGGCTGGCTCGGCGACGGTAAGGCGTTCATAGAGATGGCGGCGGCAGCGGGGCTCGAACAGATTGCCCCGTTGGAGCGTCAGCCTTTGCAGGCCAGCAGCTACGGCGTCGGCCAGTTGGTTCAGGCGGCGGTCCAGGCAGGGGCCAGGCATATCGTTCTGGGATTGGGGGGCAGTGCAACCAATGATGCCGGCGCCGGTTTGCTGCAGGCTCTCGGTGTGCGCCTGCTCGATGCGCAAGGTCATGAGTTGCCTCGAGGTGGCGCAGCATTGCGTCAGCTTGACCGCGTTGTGCTTGATGGCGTCGATGCGCGGCTAAAAGACGTGCAATTTGAAATCGCTGTCGATGTCGATAACCCCTTGTGCGGCTTGCGTGGTGCTTCGGCGATATTCGGGCCACAAAAAGGCGCGTCGGCCGAAGACGTGGCCGTTCTCGACGATGCGTTGTCACATTTTGCCGACGTCTGTGCAAGGCAGTTCGCTGTGGATCACCGCAATATTCCCGGCATGGGTGCTGCCGGCGGACTGGGTTTTGCTGTGAAAACCTGCTTTAACGCCTCGTTCCGGCCGGGTGTGGAGCTGGTGGCAGAGCTGTCCGGCCTGGCTGCGGCCGTGGAAGGGGCGGATCTGGTCTTCACCGGCGAAGGACGTATGGATGCGCAAACCTTGCTGGGCAAGACGCCGGCGGGTGTAGCCCGATACGCCAGCCGTAACGGTATTCCGGTAATTGCGCTGGTTGGTTCACTGGGTGACGGTTACGAAGCCCTATACCAGGCAGGCATTACCGCCGCCTTTAGCCTCGCTCCGGGGCCGGTGTCACTCGAGCAGGCCTATGCGCATGCTGCGCAATATCTGCGTCAGCGCGCCGGCGACTGCACGCGTGCTTGGCTGGCAGGATCAAAAGCTGTCTTAAGGTAATCAACCAGAGCCCGTACGGCCAGCGGCACATAGGCGCTATAGGGCCGGATGGCGTATATGGCATCACCAAATACGCCGACGGGCTTCCAGCCCGGCAGCAGGTGCACCAGCCGGCCGGCATCCACCTCGGACTGTGCGGTGAAATCGGGTAGCAAGGCTATGCCTTGGCCGGCCAGCACCAGCTCGCGCAGGGCTTCGCTGTTGTTGGCACAAAAATTGCCTTTGATTGCTACGCTATGACGCTCGTTCTCGCGCCTTATCGGCGCGAAACTCCAGGCGGGTGCTGCTGCCGAGCGCAGGTAATACAGGCAATTATGAGCGGCAAGATCCTGGGGCTTTTTGGGATGACCGTGTTGTTGCAGGTATTCGGGGGTTGCCACAAGCAGGGTGGTTGAGGTTTGCAACAGCCATGCCACGTGTGTATCGGGTACGTGTCCGGTGTGCCGTATGGCAAGGTCAAAGCCCTCGCGTGCCAAAGAGCTTATGTGGTCCGACAGTTCGATTTCCACGCGTACATCGGGATGGTTCCGCAGAAAGCCGTCCATCATGGGCATGATTATCTGTCTGCCCAGCGCGACCGGTGCCGTTACGCGCACGACACCGCGCGGCCTGTTTGCCAGGTCACGTATGCTGTCGAAGCCCTGTTCAATTTCCAGAAACGCCTGGCGTGTGCTTTCGACGAGTGCCTGACCGGCTTCGGTAAGCCTCACGCTGCGGGTAGTGCGCTGTACGAGTGCCACTCCCGATACCTGTTCCAGCTCGGCAATGCGCAGGCTGACTGCACCCTTGCTGACGCCCAGTCGCCGGGCCGCAGCCGTATAGCTGCCGGTGGTGCCCAACATGCCCAGCCAGTAGATATGTGACCACATCAGCTCATTTTTCTGTTCTTTCAATTGGGTGACTCCCGATGGTCATGGCGCGCAGAAATGGATTCCGGTCGCCTGTCATGCTTATTGTCTATTAAATTAAACAATGTATCCAGTGATATGGTCTTGTTGACCGGGCCCTGGGTGCCTATACTTTTTCTGTCAGAAATCCAATTTCCGGAGACCTTCATGAAAGATCAAAATCAGGCGACAAGCACACTGAGCGCACAGGCTGCCTACACGGATGGCGCAGACGTCGTCAACTTCATCAATGGGCAAACCGTTGCCAGCAATGGCACGCGCAAGCAGGATGTTTTCAATCCGTCTACCGGTGTTGCTACCCGCAAGGTCGTGCTGTCGACGCTGGATGACCTGAATGCTGCGGTGGCCGCAGCAGCTGCGGCCGCACCCGCCTGGGCAGATACGCCGCCGGTCAAGCGTGCGCGGGTCATGAACAAATTCCTGCAACTGATGAACCAGCATACCGATGAACTGGCTGCGATGATCACGTCAGAGCACGGCAAAGTGTTCACGGACGCGCAAGGTGAAGTCGCGCGTGGCATTGATGTGATCGAATTTGCCTGCGGCATTCCCCAATTGCTGAAAGGCGACTACACCGAGCAGGTGGCCAATGGCATAGACAACTGGACCATGCGTCAGCCGCTGGGCGTTGTCGCCGGCATCACTCCGTTTAATTTTCCCTGCATGGTGCCATGCTGGATGTTTCCCATGGCCATTGCGGCCGGTAACGCCTTTATCCTGAAGCCCAGCGAGCGTGACCCGAGCGTGTCGCTGCTGATGGCCAGGCTTTTCAAGGAAGCAGGCTTGCCCGACGGCGTGTTCAACGTTGTTCAGGGTGACAAGGTAGTGGTTGACGGCTTGCTCGAGCATCCCGATGTCGCAGCAGTCAGCTTTGTGGGTTCTACGCCGATCGCCCAGTACATTTACGAGCGCGGTGCACACTTTGGCAAACGTGTTCAAGCGCTTGGTGGTGCCAAGAATCACATGATCATCATGCCGGATGCCGATATCGAACGCACCATAGACGCATTGGTCGGTGCAGCCTACGGCTCGGCCGGCGAGCGTTGCATGGCGATTTCCGTGGCTGTACTGGTTGGCGACGTTGGCAAGAAGATATTGCCGGCCCTGCAAGAGCGCGCCAAAACCCTGAAGATCAAGGATGGCATGTACCTGGATGCTGAAATGGGTCCCGTGGTAACCGACGAGGCCAGGAAACGCATCGAAGGCTATATTGCCCTGGGTGTGGAAGAGGGTGCCGATCTGCTGGTTGACGGGCGCGACTATACGGTCGAAGGCCACGAACAAGGCTTTTATGTCGGCGGTACGCTGTTCGATAACGTTACGCCCGATATGCGCATCTACAAGGAAGAGATCTTCGGACCCGTCCTGGCATGCGTTCATGTGCCAGATCTGGGAGCTGCGGTTGATCTGATCAATCGTCACGAGTTTGGTAACGGCGTGTCGTGCTTTACCAGCGATGGTCATACCGCACGCGAATTCGCACGGCGTATCCAGGTAGGTATGGTGGGCGTGAACGTGCCTATTCCGGTGCCGATGTCGTGGCACGGTTTCGGCGGATGGAAGCGCAGCCTGTTCGGTGACACGCATTCCTATGGTGAAGAAGGTGTGCGTTTCTACACCAAGCAGAAATCCATCATGCAGCGCTGGCCAGAGAACATCAGCAAGGGCAACGAGTTCATCATGCCCACCATGTAGTCTGCCTGAAGAAAGTAGTACAGTGTAAGGTGCCGCCGCGCCCCATGCATGCTCGACGCTGCATGGGGCGCGGCGCTTGAGCCACCTTCAACAAGTCGAGAACACCGCATGAGTCGCCCTCTACGTCTGGCAATCAATGGTTATGGCCGAATAGGCCGTTGCGTACTGCGAGCGCTGTATGAATCGCCGCTCAAAGATTATTTCCAGGTTGTGGCCATCAACGAGCCGGCCGACCTGGCCAGCATGGTGTACTTGTCGCAGTTCGATTCCACCCACGGTATTTTTCCGGGCAAGGTCGAGCAGGGTGAGAACGGCCTGGTGGTGAATGGGCATCCGATACAGGTCACCCATGAAACCGAACCTGAAGCCATAGACTGGCCTGCGCTTGATATAGATTTGCTGCTGGAGTGTTCAGGCCATTACGGCTCTCGCGAGCAACTGCAGCGATTCATTGATGCGGGATGCCCCAGAGTGCTGGTTTCACATCCGGGCAACAGCGCACAGGATGTTGATTGCACTGTGGTTTATGGCATTAATCACCATGATCTGACAGGCGAGGAAATCATCGTTTCCAGTGCGTCCTGCACCACCAACGCCATTGTGCCCATACTTGCCGAGCTGGACTCCGCCTTTGGGGTCGATCACGCATTTCTGACCACACTGCACTCGGTCATGAATGATCAGCCCATGATAGATGGTTACCATCATTCAGACCTGCGCCGGACGCGTTCGGCCATGCAGTCCATTATTCCGGTGGCAACCGGGCTGGCGCAAGGCGTAGAGCGGTTGCTGCCGCAACTGAGAGGCAAGGTGCAGGCCAAGGCAATTCGCGTGCCCATATTGAACGTTTCGGCTATAGATCTGATGCTCAAGTTGCAAAGCGATGTGCCGGCAACAGCGCTCAATGCAACGCTGCTGGCGGCAACGCAACGCTATCAGGGCTTGCTCGATTATTCCGATCATCCGCATGCGTCGGTCGATTTCAACCATAACGTGCATTCGGCGATTATCGATGCGAGCCAGACACGTACCAATGGAGATGGTTTCGCCAACCTGTTCATATGGTTCGATAATGAATGGGGCTTTGCCAATCGCATGCTGGACGTGGCGCAAGTATGGTCGGCCAGGCTGCAGCAAGTGCAGACCATTTCTTTGTAAAGACCTTTCACAGGAGCAGCGGCAATGACAAACAGAATTGAATCTGACTCCATGGGCGAGATTGCCGTACCGGCAGCCCATTACTGGGGCGCCCAGACGCAACGTTCCATCCAGAATTTCCCCATAGGCGTCGGGCGATTTACCTGGCAGCCTCCTGTGATTACCGCACTGGGCATACTCAAGAAAGCAGCCGCACAGGCGAACGCAGAGCTGGGCGAGCTGCCGGCCGATATTGCCGCTCTTATTGTGCAGGCCGCCGACGAAGTCATCGAGGGCAAACTGAATGACGAGTTTCCGCTGGTGGTGTTCCAGACCGGCTCGGGAACGCAATCGAACATGAATGCCAACGAAGTTATTTCGAACCGCGCCATCGAGCTGGCCGGTGGCAAGATGGGTTCCAAGCAGCCTGTGCATCCGAACGACCACGTCAATCGAGGTCAATCATCGAATGACACCTTTCCGACTGCCATGCATATTGCCGTCGCCCAGCAGCTTGAGCAAAGGCTTTTCCCTGCTGCAGGCACATTGCGCAGCACATTGGCGGCAAAGTCCGAGGCCTACGACAATGTGGTCAAGACGGGACGTACCCATTTGCAGGATGCAACGCCGATCACGCTGGGGCAGGAAATTGGAGCGTGGGTGGCGCAGATAGATTTTGCGCTGGATGCCGTGCAATCCGATCTTCCGGGCATTTTCGATCTGGCCATAGGTGGCACCGCCGTGGGTACGGGCCTGAATGCCCATCCCCGTTTTGGCGATACCGCAGCAGGATACATCGCGCAGATTACCGGACTGCCGTTTCGTTCGGCAGAAAACAAGTTTTTTGCGCTGTCTGCGCATGATGCGTTGGTAAATCTATCGGCCTCGTTACGTACGCTTGCGGGCGCCCTCATGAAAATGGCCAACGATGTACGTTGGCTGGCCAGCGGCCCACGCTGCGGCATAGGCGAGCTGAACATACCCGACAACGAGCCGGGTTCGTCGATCATGCCGGGCAAGGTCAATCCTACCCAGTGCGAGGCCATGACCATGGTCTGCGTGCAGGTGTTCGGTAACGATGCTGCCACGGCTTTTGCCGGATCCCAGGGTAATTTTCAGCTCAATGTGTACAAGCCGGTTATGGTGCACAACGTGCTGGAAAGCATTGCTTTGCTTGCCGATGCCTGCCTGGCTTTCAACGACCATTGCGCCGTCGGCATAGAGCCGAACACCGGGCGGATCGCAGACAATCTTGAAAAGAATCTCATGCTGGTCACGGCATTGAACCGGCATATAGGCTACGACAAGGCGGCAGCCATTGCCAAGAAGGCACAAAAGGAAAACATCACCCTGCGTGAGTCGGCACTCGCGCTGGGTTACGTCAGCGCTGAGCAGTACGACGACTGGATCCAGCCTCTGGCCATGACGCATACGGGCTGAAATCATGAGCAAATCCGTACATATCAAGCGGGCTTACGAGCCGGCTGCCACGTCCGACGGCTATCGCGTGCTGGTTGATCGGCTCTGGCCACGAGGTGTCAGCAAAGAGGATCTGCCCTACGACGAGTGGTGCAAGGATCTTGCCCCTAGTCCGGCCTTGCGTAAATGGTTTGGGCACAAGGTGGAAAACTGGGACCAGTTTCGCGACAGCTATGAAAGTGAACTACGTGACCCGGAGCAGCGAGAACGCTTGCACGCCCTGATCGCATCGGCAAAGGGCAAGCGCATTACGCTGATCTATGGGGCCAGGGATCCAGACCATAATCACGCCCTCATTCTTGCCGCCGAGCTAGAGGGTCTATACTGAGACGGTGTCCTTGAGCGCTTGTTGCCCTTTGCCGGCAAGGTCGGTGCAGGCGTAACGCCACACGGAGGCCGAACATGAACAGAACACGAATTGCGTGGTTCGTCAGTATTATTTTCCTGGCTGCCCTGGCTTTGGGTGCCTTGGCTCCGGCCAGGGCAAATGCGCAATCGCCGACCGTCACTATTCTTCATGTCGACGGCATCATCAGCCCCGCAACCGCAGATTTCATCACACGTGGCATGCGCGAGGCGATCGATAACGGTTCGAAGCTGGTGCTTATCGAGCTGGATACTCCCGGTGGGCTTGATTCCTCGATGCGCACCATTATCCGCCAGATACTGGCATCTCCGATTCCCGTCGCGACCTTTGTGGGCCCAAGCGGAGCCCGCGCCGCCAGCGCCGGCACTTTCATTCTATATGCCAGCCATATTGCCGCAATGACACCGGCCAGCAATCTTGGTGCAGCAACACCGGTGGCGCTGGGTATGCCAGGCACGGATCCTCCTGACAAAAAGAACGGGCAAGACGAGGCCGGCAAGCCCGATGCCATGGCAGCCAAGGCCATCAACGACGCGTCGGCCTATATCCGCAGTCTGGCCCAGTTGCGTGGACGCAATGCCGATTTTGCCGAACAGGCCGTCAGGCAGGCCAAGAGCATGTCGGCGCAGGAAGCCCTCAAGGCCGGGGTGATTGATGTCATTGCAGGTGACGTGCCGCAGTTGCTTGAAAAGATCGATGGCCGCCAGATCAGACTGGACGGTGGCACCACCGTCACGCTGGATACCGCACAGGCAGTTGTAGACCGGGTCGAGCCTGGCTGGCGTACAAAGGTACTGGCTTTGCTGGCTAACCCTCAGGTTGCGCTGGTGCTGATGATGCTGGGTATTTATGGCCTGTTTTTCGAGTTGATGAGTCCAGGCGCAGCCTTGCCTGGTGTGGCCGGCCTGATTTGCCTGCTCCTGGCACTGTATGCCTTTCAGTTGCTGCCGGTTAATTGGGCCGGCGTGGCCCTGATAGCCGCCGGCACCGCCATGATGATCGCCGAGACCTTCCTGCCCAGTTTCGGGGCGTTGGGCATAGGCGGCATTATTGCGTTTGTTCTGGGAGGGCTCTTCCTGACTGATACCGGTATACCAGGCTTTGATCTTTCCTTGCCATTCCTGGCCGGTATGGCAGTGGTCAGCGCAGGTTTGCTGATTGCCATAGGCACCGTCGCGCTGCGGGTGCGCAAACGGGCCGTGGTAAGCGGCAGCGAAGATATGCTCGGCGCAATCGGCAGGGTTACGTTCAGCAAGAACGGCATGATTTATGCTCAGGTGCGTGGTGAAAGCTGGAAAGTACGCGGCAATGAACCTTTGTCACCAGGCGATGAAGTAAAGGTTATTGCACTGGAAGGCCTGGTTCTGCAGGTCGTGCGCAGCAGCCGGGCCGGCATCGATCGCCCGGCAGACTAGGGCCTGTTAACAGACCCGCAAGGAGAATCACATGTTTTATAGCGTGAACATAGGACTTACAGCCATTATCGTTGTTTTGCTGATTGTGGTTATCAACGCCATCAAGGTGTTGCGGGAATATCAACGCGGCGTGATCTTTACACTGGGTCGCTTCAGCAGTGTGAAAGGCCCGGGGCTGATCTTCGTCATTCCGGTGATCCAGCAGATGGTCAGAGTGGACTTGCGGGTGGTCACCATGGATGTGCCCAGTCAGGACGTTATCTCACGCGATAACGTGTCAGTTAAGGTGAATGCGGTGGTGTATTTCCGTGTGGTGGCCCCGGATAAGGCCATCATCCAGGTCGAGCGCTATCTGGATGCCACCAGTCAGCTGGCTCAGACCACGCTGCGAGCCGTACTTGGCAAGCATGAGCTCGATGAAATGCTGTCCGAACGCGAGAAACTCAACATCGATGTGCAGCAGATTCTTGATGCACAAACCGACTCCTGGGGCATCAAGGTTACGAACGTCGAGATCAAGCATATAGACTTGAACGAGAACATGGTGCGTGCGATAGCTCGTCAGGCCGAGGCTGAGCGTGAGCGGCGTGCCAAGGTGATACATGCCGAAGGCGAGAAGCAGGCAGCGCAGGCCTTGATGGAAGCTGCCGAAATATTGGCGACCCAGCCGTCAGCCATGCAGCTGCGTTATCTGCAAACCCTTACCCAGGTGGCCGGCGATAAAAGCTCAACGCTGGTATTTCCGGTTCCAGTCGACCTGCTCAAGGGTTTGCTCGACAACAAGCCTGGCCCATAGCAGGCCTGCGCATGCGGGCCAATATAATGTCGGTCTGGACTTTTCCAGTTTGATTCGGGAGTACAAAGTATGCAATTGGGAATGGTGGGCCTGGGCCGCATGGGCAGCAATATGGTGCAGCGCCTGTTGGCCAGAGATCACGAGTGTGTGGTGTACGACAGCCAGCCACAAGCGCTGGAAGCCGCTGCCGCGCACGGAGCTCAGGCTTTTTCCGATCTGTCGGGATTTGTTCAGGCCTTGGCCAGGCCCAGGGCAGTGTGGCTGATGGTACCTGCCGCTGTGGTCGACAGCGTTCTGGAAACGCTTACGCCGCTGCTCGACGAGGGTGACATCGTCATTGATGGCGGTAATTCCGCTTATCACGATGACATCCGGCGTGCCGGCCAACTGACGGAGCTTGGTCTGCATTACATGGACGTAGGTACCAGTGGCGGGGTTGCCGGGCTGGAGCGAGGCTATTGTCTGATGATAGGTGGAGAGGTCGCCACCTACCAGCATCTGGAGCCCATTTTTGCTGCGTTGGCGCCAGGCGCTGATGCGGCTGAGCCCACGCCGGGGCGCACCACGCAAAGCAGCGCCGATCAGGGTTACCTGCATTGCGGCCCGCACGGGGCGGGGCATTTCGTAAAAATGATACACAACGGTATCGAGTACGGCATTATGGCTGCCTATGCGGAAGGGCTCAATATTCTGCATAACGGGAACATAGGCAAGCAGGAACGCAAGATAGACGCGGAAACAACGCCGCTGCGCAACCCGGAGCACTATCAGTATGATTTCGACCTGCCCGAAATCACCGAGCTTTGGCGTCGGGGCAGTGTGGTCGGCTCATGGCTGCTTGACCTGACTGCACAAGCTCTGCAGAAAGACCCGAAACTCAATGGCTACGCAGGGCGTGTATCCGATTCGGGCGAGGGGCGCTGGGCTTTGGCGGCAGCCATTGATCAAGGTGTGCCGACACCTGTTCTTAGTGCGGCGCTGTTCTCGCGATTCGAATCGCGCGGCAATGCTGATTATGCCAACCGGGTGCTGTCGGCCATGCGCAAGCAATTTGGTGGCCATGCAGAGCAAGGCAAAGGGCAAGGCTGAATGAAAAAAGATCAGACACTCACTCCGTTTTCCAGGCGGGCATTGATGCTCGCAGCCTTATGTTTCTCGTGGGCAGGTACTTCGGCACTTGCCCAGGAGAAGCCCGGGCAAGTGCCGGCCGCAAAGGAAAGCAAGGTGGTTGTTCAGGAACTGGCGACAGGGCTGGAATATCCCTGGGCGCTGGCATTCCTGCCCGATGCTGCAGGCATGCTGATCACCGAGAGGCCAGGCCAACTGCGCTTGTGGCGTGAGTCCACCGGACTGTCTGACCCGATCGAGGGCGTGCCGAAGGTCTACAGTCGTTCGCAGGGTGGTTTGCTCGACATCGCCCTGGCACCTGATTTTTCACAGAGCCGGCGTGTTTATTTGTCTTACGCAGAAGCCGGAGACCAGGGGCGCGCCGGCACGGCGGTAGGTTATGGCCGGTTATCCGATGATCTGCGCAAGCTCGAAGACTTTACCGTGATCTTCCGCCAGATGCCGAAGCTGTCGACGGGTGCACACTTTGGGTCACGACTGGTTTTCGACAAGCAGGGCTATTTGTTCATTGCACTGGGCGAAAATAATCAGCGTCCGACTTCGCAAGACCTGGACAAACACCAGGGCAAGGTCATACGTTTGTATCCTGACGGACGTATTCCTGCCGATAATCCTTTCGCAGGAAACGACCAGACCAGATCCGAAATCTGGTCGTACGGCCATCGCAATCAGCAAGGTGCAGCCTTGAATCCGTGGTCGGGCCAGTTATGGACTCACGAGCACGGCCCGCGTGGCGGCGATGAGATCAATATTCCGCAAGCGGGCAAAAACTATGGGTGGCCGCTGGCAACCTACGGGGTGAATTACTCCGGCCTGGCTATTCCAGAGGCCGCAGGTACACATAAGCAGGGTACCGAGCAGCCTCATCATTACTGGAAGGTGTCGCCTGCGATATCGGGTATGGCTTTCTACAATGCCGACCGTTTCCCTGCATGGCAACATTCTTTGTTCATAGGTGCTCTGAAAGCACGCGCCTTGATCAGGCTCACGCTTGAAAATGATCAAATCGTGGGTGAAGAACGACTGCTGGAAGACAGGGACGAACGCGTACGAGACGTGCGGGTAGGGCCAGATGGTTACGTTTATGTGCTGGCCGGTGCCGGCAAAGGCAAGCTGCTGAAAGTTGGGTTGCAGCAAAGGTAGGCGAAAGGGGTGCGACAGGCGCCGCACCCTGAAAATCAAGGCTTATTTCACCAGTGTCACGGGTACGTCGGTAAGGCTCAGTACCTTAGTGGCAATAGAGCCCAGCACCATGCCTGTGATCGAACCCAGGCCGCGCGTGCCCATGATGATGAAATCGCAGTTTTTGTCTTTGGCGTACTCGACAATGGTTTTGGCGACCGGGCCTACGACAACTTCGCTGTTGTAGGGCAGCCCCGACTCGTCGAGCAGCGTTTTGGCAGGAAGCATGGCATTGATGCCTTCGTCCTGGTAGTAGCTCTGGATGTCTTCCGCCGAAAAAAAGCGGGTTACATTGCCCGAAATAATTGGCGCTTGCACAGTAATAAGGTACAAGTTGGCGCCATTCATATCCTGGGCTGCTTTAATGGCGGCCTGAACAGCACGCAGTGCGGATTCGGATCCGTCTACCGGTACTAGAATGGTTTTCATGAAAATCCCCCGTTGTTAAGTAAATGGTAAATGCCCGTTGATTTTGACACAGCCGTTGCGGGCAGCTATCGTGCTGCGGCCACTTTGACTTTATATTACCGGTTTCGTCACGGGACATCATGATAATTATCAAGATTCAGGAGAGCAACGATTAAAACTCTGCATGACAAGCACAACGTTGAAACCATACTCGTAACGGTCAGCGGCCGTGTTCAGGGCGTGGGCTTTCGGATGGCTACCGTGCGCCATGCACATCTGCAGGGTGTGCGTGGCTGGGTACGTAACCTGGATGATGGCACTGTGCAAGCCCTGTTGCAAGGCCCTCACGACCACGTGGACCGCATGCTTTCGTGGTTGCATCACGGCCCCGCACAGGCTCGGGTCGATGCAGTGGAACACCAGGAACACCACACTGAACGGTATTTCGATCGCTTCGAGGCGATATAGCCCGCTGCTCAATCCCTCAGTATGGCCGCATTCGGCGGCCAGTCGCGCTCGCGTGAGAATAATTCCAGCATCTCCTCGGCGTGTATCCCGAAAGGCGCAAGCCTGGCCGCCATCCGGGCTGCGTTTTGCTGCAGTGTGTCGATATCCGGCAAAGGACCTCGCCTGGCAATGACGACCCGATTGGCATGTGTTCTCTGGCTCCGGGCCCGCAGATTGAAAAAGTCGCCGAACACGGCGGCGTAGGTGGCCGATTCCCGCGCATACATGGTGCTGACGGTAAATGAGTTGGCCACCAATACGCCGTCCGGCGCAAGAATGGCATATACCTCTTCGAAGAACTCGCGGGTAAGCAGGTGGGCAGGTATGTAGTCGGTGTCGAAGGCGTCCAGCATGACCATGTCGTACTGTTCGCCTTCCTTACGCGCCCGCTCTACAAAGGCGCGGCCGTCTTCAATGAACAAGCGCTGGCGCGGTCCTTGCCGATAGCCAAAATAGCGCTCTGCAACCCGTGCGACTGCGGGATCTATCTCGATGCTGTCTATTGTGGCATTGGGCAGTATCTTGCCCAGCGCCACCGGCAAGGTCGCGCCACCCAGTCCCACGATCAGCACATTGCGCACGTCGGGTTTGACCAGCAGCGCAGCGGTCATCATGCGGGTATAGCCAAATACCATTCTGTCAGGATCGCTTAGGTCCATGCAGGATTGCCGACCGCCGTCTTCAATGGTGTTGAAGTCCATGCAACGCAGGCCGTATTCCTCAAGCACTACCACGGGTGCATATTCGGAAGGTTCGGTATGGATGAGCCGTGTTTCCGGAGCATTTGCCCGCCAGTAGAGCAGCAGGGCACTGCAGACGGCGGCGAGCCCGCCGGCAAGCAGAAGCACGAGGGAGCGTCGACGCATCGGAATTTTCACCATAGCAGGCATTATCCATTATGTTGTACCGGGTGTAATCTGCTACTATTTTTTTACATTTTGATAATCCGTAAATGCTGGCACAGGGCAAACAATTGCTACGGTGCCAAGGCCCCCAGGCAATACTCGTGAGAAACACCATGCGCTTAGCCAAACTGCCACGCCGCCGCCTGCTCCTGACTGGTGTTGCATTTGCCGGGCTTGTTACTGCAGGCGCAGCCGCTGCCTGGCTGAACTGGCCTTCGCAGCAAGTTGCTACAGAGCCTGTCGTTATTCTGGGCGATGGTGTGAACACGCCTGAAGGTATGGCATGGGTGCCGGGCGGTGTCTTCCTGATGGGCAGTGACAGCAAGCTGGCTCAGGCCAATGAACGCCCAACCCACCCGGTCAAAGTACATGGGTTCTGGATGGACGTCACCCACATCACCAACGATCAGTTCGCCCGTTTCGTGGAAGAAACCGGGTATGTCACCACGGCCGAGCAAAAGCCAGACTGGGAAACCATACGTGTGCAATTGCCGCCAGGCATACCCAAGCCGCCCGACAGCGTACTGCTGCCTGGTGCGATGGTTTTCGTGGGTACCGATAAGCCCGTCGACCTTACCGACTATTCGCAGTGGTGGCGTTATGTGCCGGGTGCCAGCTGGCGTCACCCGCAAGGCCCTGGCAGTTCGATAGAAGGCAAGGGCGATCATCCGGTCGTGCAAGTCAGCTATGTCGATGTACAGGCTTATGCAAAATGGGCGGGCAAGCGTCTGCCCACGGAAGCCGAGTGGGAATACGCTGCACGTGGCGGCCTGGAGCAGGCCACCTACACATGGGGCAATGAACTGACACCAGACGGACAGATGCTGGCAAATTACTGGGATACCGCACAGCAGGCGTTTCCGGTGGTCAGCCCCAAGGCCGGAGGCGCCATCGGTACAGTATCGGCGGGAACATTCCCTCCAAATGGTTACGGCCTGCATGACATGACAGGAAACGCCTGGCAATGGGTGGCCGACTGGTACAGATTCGACTATTTCGCCATGCAGGCAAGCAAGGGCAAGAAACCGATAGACAATCCGCAAGGTCCGGCCGAGTCATTTGATCCCAGTGAGCCCGGCGTACCGGTTGGTGCTCCCAAGCGTGTCATACGGGGCGGATCGTTCCTGTGCAATGAATCGTATTGTCTGTCGTACCGGCCCAGCGCCAGGCGCAGTTCGGATCCTTACAGTCCGATGTCACACCTGGGTTTCAGGCTGGTTCAGGATACTCCTGTGATCAGGTAGCCGACGCCATTCCGTACAAACTGGCAATTGGATCGGCTAACGGGGCTTATTGAATCATTTGATTGATTTCAATAATCGGCATCATCACGGCCAGCACAATGAGCAGGACGATTCCTCCCATGACCAATATCATCAGCGGTTCGAGCAGGGCCGTCATGGTCATGGCGCGGCGTTCCAGTTCTGCGGAAAGTGTTCTCGCCGCGCGCTCCAGCATGGCGGGCAGTTCACCAGTGCGTTCGCCGCTGCCAATCAGATGTATCAGCAGGGGAGGGAAGATTTTTTGTGCCGCAAGGGCCGGAGCCAGGGGACTGCCTTCACGCACATGCCGCGTGGCCTCGTCGACGGCCAGGCGCAGCTTGTCATTGCCCAGGGTTCTCCGAGAAGCCTCGAGCGCCGCCAGCAATGGCACGCCGCTGCTGGTCAGTATGCCCAGCGTTGCCGCATATCGCGCCGTATTCACGCCCAGCACATAGCGTCCCAGCAAAGGCAGACGCAGCACACGTGCATGCCAGGCCAGGCGCGCATCGGGATTGCGCAAGCGCCAGCGCCACAAGGCAAATGCCAGTACCATGATCATGGCGGTGAGCATGCCCCAGTCTTGCACGAACCCGCTGGCTGCGAGCATCATGCGGGTCAGCAGGGGAAGGGTCTGATGAGTCTGGTTGAACGCGCCCACTACCTGCGGGACGACATAGCTCAGCAGAAAAATCACAATGCCTATGGAAACTACCGAAACGATAATGGGGTAGATGAAAGCGGTGAGAATCTTGTTGCGCAAGGCCCCCCGGTTCTCAATGTAGTCAGCCAGCTTTTCCATTACCTGAGATAAGTCGCCGGATTGCTCACCGGCATCCACCAGCGCGCGATAGATGGGCGGGAAGTCACGAGGTCGTGCCGCCAGTGCCTCACCCAGACGGTGTCCTGCACGAATGTCAGCCCTGACGGCCGCGAGCGCGTGGGCAACGTGCTGTCGCTCGGCCTGCTCCAGGGTGGCGCTCAATGCCGCTTCCAGGGGCAGGCGTGCGGCGAGCAAGCTGGCCAGTTGGCGCGTAAGCCAACCCAGGTCTGCATCGCTGATGCGCTTGCTTCTGAACAGTTGGTCGCCCTTGCTGCGTCCTCCGGTATCCTTCAACGACAAGGGCAACAAACCGCGAGTGCGCAATATTTGCCTTGCATTGCGTTCGGTATCCGCATCCACCAGACCACGCTCCACGTGTCCGGCGGCGTTTGAGGCTTCGTATTGATAGGTAGGCATCGGCTTCCGAAAATCAGGTGTCACGCGTTACACGGGCCATTTCTTCCCGTGTGGTTACGCCTTGTTGAACCCAGCGTTCGCCATCCTGACGCAGGCTGCGCATGCCCGCCTGCTGGGCGGCCCGACGCAGTGTCTGCTCACCGGCATCTTCGTGTATCAGGGCACGTGTGCTGTCGTCCAGGACAAACAACTCATGTACGCCGGTGCGGCCCATATAGCCGGTATGACTGCAGCGCTCGCATCCTCCGGCATGCCAGGCACTGGTTCCGTCCGGATGAACGGACTTGCAATGCGGACAAAGCTTGCGAATCAGACGCTGGGCCAGTACACCTTGCAGCGTAGAGGCCAGCAAAAAAGGCTCCACGCCCATGTCTGTCAGGCGGGTGACGGCCGATACGGCATCGTTGGTATGCAGCGTAGCGAGCACCAGGTGGCCGGTGAGCGAGGCCTGGACAGCTATCTGCGCGGTTTCCAGGTCGCGGATCTCGCCTATCATGATCACGTCGGGATCCTGACGCAAAATGGCGCGCAGGGCAGTCGCGAAGCTCAGTTCGATGCGGGAATTGACCTGTGTCTGACCTATGCCGGGCAGGTCGTACTCAATAGGATCTTCCACAGTCAGAATATTGGTGGTGCCGGCATCCAGCCTGCCGAGTGCAGCGTATAGCGTGGTGCTTTTTCCGCTGCCGGTGGGGCCTGTTACCAGCACGATGCCGTGCGGTTGGCGGATGAGTGCATCAAGCCTGGCCAGCACAGGCGTGTCCATTCCCAGGCGCTCAAGCTCAAGGCGACCGGCTTCCTTGTCCAGCAGGCGCAGCACGGCTCGTTCACCGTGGCCGGTAGGCAGGGTCGAGACGCGTACGTCAATCGGCCGGCCGCCGACACGCAGGGCGATACGCCCGTCTTGCGGCAGGCGTTTTTCGGCAATGTCCAGGCTGGCCATGATCTTGATCCGGGACACCAGGGCATTGTGCAGGGCACGCCGGGGGTTGACGATGTCACGCAAGGTTCCGTCCACCCTGTAACGCACCACAGAATGCGTTTCAAAGACTTCCAGGTGTATATCGCTGGCACCGTCCCGTACCGCCTGGGTAAACAGGGCGTTGATCATGCGTATCACGGGCGCGTCGTCGTGGGCCTCGAGCAGGTCTTCAATTTCGGGAATATCCTGCATCAGCCGATCCAGATCAATCTCGTTGGCAGCCGCGTCTACCACGGCTGCCGCATCACCGGTCTGGGCATACGCTGCAGCCAGCAGCGTATCGAGTTCGGATTCGCTGACTGACTTTGCCGGAAGCTGACCGTGCAGGCGCCGGATCTCTGCCAGTGCCCAGGCCGGCGTACTGGCGGTCGTGGCAAGGACCGCGCCCGCAGGCCCAGTCTGGATCAGGGCCCGGTGCGCGCGCGCCCAGGCATAAGGTAGCCGGGCCGTCATAGCGTGCCTGGTGGATCGCGCAAATCCAGCAGGCCGGTGCCCGGATCACGAATGACTTCAGGCAACTGCTGGGTGGCGGCGTCGGGCGAGAACCAAGTGGAACGCGCCGGCAAGCCGGACTGCGCCGCACGCATGTAGTTATAGCGATCGAGTGTCAGGCTGGCGCCGTCGCGGGCATTGCGAACAATATGAGGGCGCAGGAAGACCATCAGATTGGTCTTGGCACGACTGCGTTTGTCATAGCGGAACAAATTGCCCAGCACGGGAATGTCGCCCAGGACAGGAACGGAGCTGGTACTGTCGTTGATCCGGTCTTCCAGCAAGCCTCCCAGCACGATGATTTGCCCGTCATCAACCAGGACGTTGGTTTCCAGTGCCCGCTTGCGTGTGATCAGCCCGCCTCTTACGTTGGAGGCCGCCTCGTCGATGCTGCTTACCTCCTGGTAGAGCGACATCTTGACCGTACCTCCTTCGGAGATCTGTGGCCGTATGCGCAGTGTGAGGCCGACGTCCTCTCGGGCGACCGTCTGGAACGGGTTGCTCGCTCCGTCGGCCGAGGTTGTGTACTGCCCGGTCACAAAGGGTACAGTGCGTCCGACGATGATGCTGGCCTCTTCGTTATCCAGGGTCATCAGGTTTGGAGTGGACAATACATTGGCATCGCCATTGGTCTGCAGCGCACGGGCCAGCACGCTTAAATTCAGGATTTCAGTACCCAGAACATTGACGGTTCCCTTGACGACACCCAGGCTCAAGCCCTGGGCCAGGGCGTCGATCGTGGTCACGCCGTTCCTGCTGATGCCGCTGCCACCATAATTAGAACCTCCAATAAACGAGGTGCCGCCGTTTGTGATGCTGTCGCCACCCGCCATCCATTGAATGCCAAACTCGGCGGCTTTGTCGGTGCTGACTTCGACTATCAGACTTTCAACCAGCACCTGGGCGCGGCGCTGATCAAGCTGATCGATGACTTCCCGCAAACTGCGGTAAAGCGGCGGCGGAGCCGAGATAATCAGGGTATTGGTGGCCGGATCGGCCTGTATTGTTGCGCCACCCGCAGTAAATGCTTTGGTTCGCATGCTGTTACCAGAGCCACCCAGATTGCCCGATGACCCTCCCAGGGCATTCGATGACAGGTTGCCGGCCGCGGCAGTACCTGTTGTCGAATTCATGGCAGTGTTGAGCGCGCCAGGGTTATTGCCCGAGAGGATTCCGCCGGCGCCGTCCGACAGACTGTTGAACATATCGCCCGATGTTTCGTCATTGCCATCCTGACCGCTGAGCACGCCGCGCAGCACATCGGCCAAGCGGGTAGCCTGGGCGTTTCGCAGGTAAACCACATGCAGGTTCCCGCTTTTGGTTTCCGGACTGTCGATACGTTCGATCAGATCACGTGCAACGTCCAGCTGGGCAGGCGTGTTGGCGCGCAGCAAGACGGAATTGCTTCGTGGATCGGCAACCACGGTCGCCTGCATGTTGGCCGGGTTGCCGGAGTTGTTGCCGAGCAGCTGGTTGGCCAGAGCCGCAACGTCGAGCGCCACACCATAATGTATGGGCACCACATCAGTGTTCAGGGATTGTGCCGTGTCGATGCCGGCAATAACCTGTGCAATGCGGTCAAGGTTGTCGGCGTAGTCGGTAATGACCAGTGTATTGTTGCCCGCGTAGGCGTTGATCGTATTGTTGGGCGCGATCATGGGGCGCAATATGGGCACCAGATTGACCGCATTTTCAAACTTTAATGGGAACACCCGGGTAATGAGTTCGCCGCCATACTGGCTGCCCGATTGTTGAGGGCTTGCGACCGGGGCTCCCAACAACTTGGCGTCTGCTTCAGGAACGACGCGGCTTACGCCGTCGACATCGACAACGGCAAAGCCCTGCATGCGCAGTGCGCTCAGCAGCATCGCATAGGCGGTGTCCTGATCCACCGGAGCTTCCGAAACGAGTGTCAGTTTACCTTTGACGCGCGGGTCGACCACAAAATTGTGCCCGGTGAAACGTGCCAGCGCACGCACGACGCCTTGCAGATCCGCGTTGACAAAGTTGAGCATGGTATTGCTGCCGGATGCTTCTGATGTGGCATCACTGTGTGAGCGGGTATCACTGGCGCTGGCGGTTTCCGTGCTCGATGACAGTCTTCGCGTGCGGGGCCGGGGTTCGGGCGGCACCGGCCTGGCTGCGGGTTCCTGACGCCAACCTTCGCTGGATGAAGTATGCACCACGAATTGCGACGGACCATTGTCAATGGGTTCCGGGGTGGCGCAGCCAGCTACGATCATTGCAAGAAACAAGGTCGACAGCACTGGTCTGGTGTGATGGCTGCGACGCTCAGTTTGCGCTGGATTTCTCATAACCGAATCGATAAACCTGTTCTTAATATGCATTAGCGGAATCGCAATAGCGTTTGATTGTTCCGTTGGGGTCCCAGTGCTGCCAGGACGTCGCGTAGCGCGACCTGGTCATTTGCACTGGCCGAAGGATCGGCCTGCGCCGTACCGTCGAACTGAAAGCCTTGCTTCCGGTTGAGTACGCCATGGCCGTCGAGCCGTAACACGCCTTCCCGGGTACTGAGCGTGACATTCACGTTGTCCGGGCCTTTCTGCTTGAGCACCAGCGCATAATCTCCCAAGGGGCTTATAGGCGTCAATGCAGAGGCGGCATCGCGCCAATGCGCTTCAAGCAGCGTTGTCCCGTCGGGCCTGTGGGCACGACCGATGACGCTGGCCGGCCATTTGATTGACAAGGTGCCTCCGGGATCGACCGCGGCAATACGCGCATCAAGCGTTGCCAGCGCAGCCGCAGGCAACTGCAAGGTTTGTCCGGATACGCCCAGACCCAGCCAGGCTGGCGTCAGGGCCAGAGGCCCTCCCAGCCATGGATGATGAACAGTAAGTTTTGGGCCTCGCGACCAGGAAGTTTCCCAGCGTAATGGGGCAGAAACGGTACGCTGGTGTTCTTTTGTACCGAGTGCGACTGTGGCGCTGCCCGACCAAATCGTGCCGCTGGCATCGACGACGGTCAGGGGCCAGTGGCCAGGCACGACTGCCATGAGCCAACGGGCCGGCAATACCAGAAGCGCAGCCGCACAAGCCAGGGCGGCCAGTGCAGCAATGAGCAATCCAAGGCGCCCCGTACTCATGGCTGATCCTTTTCAGGCAGGCTGACAAGCACACGTCCCGAAACATGCCCGGGGCGGTCACGTCCGTCGACACTGGCGCGTTCCAGTGTAATGGCAGGTGTCTGAAGCCGCAGCAGATAGGGCACCTCGGACAACCACTCCATGACGCTGACGGCGCTGGCATTGAACAGGCTGAGCTCCCACTGACGGGTTGTTTCCCCGTCTTCGTCCACGGTAGTCAGCGTCGCGACATCGTCAAGACCGGCGCGCAGCAGGCTGGATTGCAAGGCCTCGGTAAGCTGCGCAGGATCGATGGTCCCGGCATGCCGGCGCTGCAGCGCCCGGGCTTCAAGAATGTAGGCATGAACCTGCGCCGCATCGGCGTGCCGTTGAGGCAGCTGCGCGCTTGACTCCCGGATAGACTTGACCGCGGGCTGCAGTCCGATTGTCCAGATAAGGAAGGCAACGAGGAAGATACCGCCGACCTGCAGCAGTCTTTGCTCGCGCTGATTGCGCAGGCGCCACCATGAGTTCAGCTGTTGCCCGACGGTATCGATCTGCCGGCGCCAAGTGCCTGGCAAATTGCCGGGGACGGGATAGCGGGCGCTCATGGTTGCTCCTTTCCGGAGGAAGGCACAATGGCATGACGAATATGCCAGGTATGTGCGGCCTGATCATCCTTGGCCAGCAACAGCGACTGCGCAGCCGCTGCCTGGTGCAGTGCCGCTTCGTTCGAGGGCGGGGTATAGCCTTCCGTAAGAACGAGCGTCAGGTTGCCTTGCTCGTATTCAAGTGCAGCGACATGGCCCTCAGCGAAACCCAGTACCTGCGCAGCGCCCAGGGCGAGAGGCATGAATTCGTCGTCGCTGGCTTCGCCGCCCGCCTGACGCAGCATGTCCAGTTGATTGCGTGCCTGCTTGACGGGATCAAGAATGACGGTGATGGACGGAAAAGCAGCACGTACGGCTGCTTCGGTCGATGCAGTGAGTGTATCGACTTCGTTACGCAGCTGACTTGCGTAAATCTGCAAGCCTGCCAGCCATAACACAGCGGCCGCCGCCAACCATAAAACCGAACTGCGCCAACGCTTGTCCGTGGATACCGGACGCCATTCTGCCTGTGCCAGTGACCAGCCAGGCAACGGTGTTTGCCAACGCTGGTTTGCAGGAAGCTGCAGTGTTTGATCGGGATGCGGATCGTTTGCCGGAACTGCAAGGGAAAATGGAACCAGGGCCTTGATACGCAGCCCGAGCGCTTCAAGCTGGCTCCAGGCTTTAAGGAGGGCAGACCGGTCGGTCCAGGCAATGCAGACGCTGCCGTCGGCAGCACGCGGCCCATGCGCAATACACAGGTCAGCCACATCGGTGAGCGCCATGGGTTCCACGCTGGACTGAACGGCTTCTGCAAGTCGCTTGGCGGGCAAGGGTGGAAGGACGGTGTCGATAACGATAGCATCGCCCGGGTGAAGAATGGCCTGTACGTGGTCGGCGGGCATCGCCTGCGCGATCTGGTCCAGCGGCAGCTGGCCGGATCGTAGTATCTGACCATTCCGGTCAAGCAGCGCAAACGCCACCACGGCGTCAGGCGCGACCAGGGTCAGGGGCGGCAAGGCCAGGCGCAGTCGGCTCTTCATTTAATTTATTGTCCAGCGTATGGAAGGTGGCTGATTGCCCTGGCGGTGCAGCAAAGCCTGGAGGTCGGTCACCGTTAGTCCCAGCGTAACTTGCCCGGTCACTTTGAACCACTCGCTATTTACCCCTATTTGATTTCCCGGGCGGATCTCGGGCTTGGCCAGGCGGTTGAAAAAATCAGCACGATTGTTGAACCAGATTCCGCTGTCACGTTCTTCGACCAGATCGCGCGCTTCGCCCAGCTGCAGGCCGGGTACGACTGCGCTGAGCACTTCGGCACTGGCCGTATTGGCATTGATACTGGTCTTTTGCGGCAGGATGGTCAGATAGGCGCTTACGATATCAACGATAGCGGGTGTCATGTCTTCGATCACCAGCAAGTCTCCCAGAGTGCGTAGTGCGGGTGCTGTATTCGTGCCATTTGGGCCGGCCTGGGATTCTGCGACCCGCCGCGCAATGGCGCCAGCCAGTCCGGCCGGAAGGCCGAGCCCGCTCAGCAGTGTTTCCAAAGCGGCCAGCTCGCTGATTTGCACATTGCCGTTGACTGCGAGGGTCCAGAGATTGAACTTGCCTTGCTCGTCTTCGATCTGGCCCGAGAAATAAGCTTTGCGTTCGTCGCCCGGCGTGCTCACTTCCAGTCCCTCTATGGGCTGTGACCAGACGGCGCCGTTACGGGTAACGGGATTGCGGCGAGCATCGTTGAACAATATGATGCGCGACCAGTCCAGCCCACCGCGCAGCAACCATCGGGCCTGTACGCGATCACGCTCACCCGTCAGGGTTTCGGCAAGCAAGGCCTGTCTTTCCATTATGGTCGCAGCCGCAACCGATGCCGCGGCGACGACCACCAGAGCGCCAATGATGGCGACACCACGCTGTGGTGCAGAACACTTGCCCGTGGCATGACGACGCATCAGCTTCCTCATGGCAGCAACACCACTTTGCGGTAAGTCTCGGCGACGTCCTTGTGCCTGCGAACGATGGCGAGCTCCAGCCCCGTCGCTGCTTGCTGGCTCACGGTGCTGTCGGGTGCCGCCCAGCCATGGCCTGGTATCCAGGCCCGTACCGAAAAGCTTTGAACCTGGTCGAGTACCATTTCACTTGCCGCCGCCTGAGGCAAGGGCAGGGTGGTTGAAGCAGGTCCGACTGCACGATGCAGTGAGTCATCGATCTGCCCCCAAACGACCTGCTGCCAGGCGCCATTGCCTGCAGAGCGCAATACCGTGAGCACTGGCGCACTCCAATGTATGCCCGGTGGGAGCAGGGTACTTGCGGGTGAGGCTGGTTTGCCCGTGACGGGTGCCTGCTCCGTGTCAGGGGTGTCAGTGGCCGGGGGCACGCCAGCCTGGGGCAGGATGGCCGCTGTGGCATGGTGGGCAATATCGCTTTCAAGCTGGCCCATGATTCGCATCAGCGCCAGCGTGTCATTGGCGCTGGCGTTCAGACGCCGGTTCGATCTTTCAACAAGATCCAGCGCCTGCCACGAGATGATGCTGAGCAATGCCATAAGCGCGAGCGCGATCATGACTTCGATCAGCGTAAATCCCTGCTGAATCATGGACCCGCGCGTCATGGCAATGAAGACAGCAAGCCGTTAAGCTCGGCCAGAACAGGCCCCTGGGCCAAGCGTACGCGCACGGTCGCCAACCGGAAATTTCCGTTCACCGTGGTCTGGAATTGCTGCTCGCAAACCAAGGCCAGCGGGCCCTGGGGGCAAGGCTCGCTGCTGCGGCCTGGCGCAGGAAAAGCCCGCAGCAGTCGCAGTTCGGCCAGCCTGTTCTCTGCGGCCTGCAAGGCCAGCGTGCGTTCCTGCATGCTTTGCGCTCCGCTGGCGCTGACACCCAGGGCGCGTATGGTGGCTGCCAGTGCAATACTGACAATCGCCAGGGCAATCAGAACTTCGATCAAGGTAAAGCCTTCCTGAACTATGGAACGGTTCATGGCAAGGCCTCGTATTGACCATTGCCCTGGCGCACCAGGCGAACGGTATGCGTGCCATCGTGCAGTTCCACGACCTGAGGGCCAGAGATCCATTCGGTGTTGAATTCGGCAGCTCCCTGAGGATGAACGCTGACTTCGATAGCGTTGTCCGGCGTCCAGTCACGCGGGCGCAGCGGGCTGCTGTCGGGAAAATCCGTGGCCTGCAGCAGGCCTTGCTCGCGGTTCATGCCTGCGGGCAGGAACAGCTTGCGTGGCGCTTGCACAAAGCGGTAGCCTTGCTGGTCATGTAGCCATATAACCGGACTGCCCGCCCTGCGTGCTTCGGATTGAGCAAGTGTGAACAGCTGCGCAAGACGCTGCCCATCCTTTCGCAATGCCAGGGAATCCGTATCAGAGAACGCAGCCACGCTGATCGTGGTTGTTGCAATGCCTATGATAAGCAGGACAATCAATACCTCGATCAAAGTAAAACCCTGTTGCCGGGCCAAGCCTGGCTGCGAAGCGGGATTGACCATGAGACTACCTGGCCCAAGAGCCGATATCAGCGTCGCTGCCTTCTCCTCCGGTGCGACCGTCGGCGCCCAGTGAAAAGACGTCGATTTCTCCGTGTACGCCCGGATTAAGGTATTGATAGGGTGTGCCCCAGGGGTCATTGGGCAGGCGATCCATATACGAGCGCGTGCCCGCTGCCTGAGCAGCCGGCGACTTGCCAACCAGGGCTTCCAGTCCCTGTTCGGCAGTGGGGTAGCGACCATTATCCAGCCTGTAAAGCTTCAGCGCCTGCATCAGGGCACCGATGTCCTGGCGTGCAGCGACAGCGCGTGCCTGATCCGGCCTGTCCATAACATTGGGAACGATGAGTGCGGCCATGATGCCCATGATGACCACCACCACCATGATTTCAATTAGCGAGAAACCCGACTGACGGCTGGCTGCGGTTTGCTGGATAATACGTGCTGGAATCAGGACACTTCTCCGTACTAAAAATTGACAATTGTTATTTTTTAGAACATTTTAGAATCATCCGCTTGGTTTGCAAGCGACAAAATTATGAATATGGAGCAACTATGGGCAACCTCGCAGCATTAACCCGGCCTGATGGTCCTGGTGTGGTGCGAGGCCTGGCAATCGCAACGCTGACGGTCGGCATAGGTGTATGGGCAGCTCTGTTGCTCGCACCAGTCCCGACGCAACCGCCACCCATGCTCGACGCCGGCACAGCCGCGGGCCAGGATACGGGCAGGGTAGCCGGCTGGTTTGGCGGCAATGCCTTGCGGGTTCCTGTTGTGGTCACCGGAGTTATCTGGAGTAACGGCGGGCGCGCGGCGGCCTTGCTGTCGGTCAACGGCAGCCCGGCCCAGGCGTATCGGGTGGGGCAGTCGCTGGCCCCAGGTGTCACCTTGGCTGCAGTCACAGCCAATGGTGTCTCCATCGATCAGGACGGCGTCATCGAGCAAGTTGCGATGCAGGATAACCCCACGAACCTGATCCAGGGCTTTATTCCGGTTACTGAAGCCACAACGGCCGACAAGCGCTGATTGCACGGTGCGATTTATTGCCGTAGCAACGTGCCCATCCCTTCCTTGTCGAATACCTCTATGCTCAGGTCTTGCGCCATACCGGCCGGACCAATTCCGAACCTCACACTGGAGCGGGACCCGGGTGCAGCAACTTCACCATCAGGCTCGAACACATAGGTGTTGCCATCCCAGTGTTGCAAGGGAAACGTTTGCCCGGCCGGTCCCATGACCAGATTAAGCTTTCCGCCAGCCTGTTCAACGCTGGCCTGACCGAAGTAGTCATTGAAGTAAACGCCTGTATAGGCATGTGCGGGAAGCGGCGGGATCGGGTTGCCTGGAAATGGCAGGCCTGCGAGCTCGCCTTCAGGCGCCGTCATGGCGGCAAAGTAGGGCTTGAGAAAGGCGACCCAATCTTCATGTGCGCGCCCGAACTGCACCAGATCCATATAGGTCAGGCTGACAGCCTCGGCGGCACCGACAGGCCAGGCATTGGTCAGGACCACAATGCCTGTATTTGCAGCGGGAAGCAGGCTGAAAGCGGTACCCGTACCCATGATAAAAGCCCCGGAATGTCCGTACATGACATGGCCAAGACTGGAGGTGGACAGGTTAAAACCGTATCCATAGTAGCCGGCTGCGCTATCCTCAGTGGCAGGTGATGTCTGCATTTGCGGACTGAGCGCCGGCAACAGGGCGTCTGATGGAATAATCTGCTCGCCCTCATAGGCGCCGCCAGCCAGAATCAGCTTCATCCACCTGGCCATGTCGTGTGCACTGGAACTGACGCCGCCAGCCGGTGATTGTGCATCAGGCTGACGTTGCGGACCCGGTTGAAACTGGCCGTTGACGCCAATGTGGGGAGAGGCGCGATTGGTGCGGGCGATGAAGTCGGCATAACGCGACGAGGTGGACTGCATGCCCAGTGGACGATAGATATCTTGCTCGGACAGGCTTTCCCAATCCGTTCCGGCTGCAACGGCAACAGCCTGAGCACCTGCCGTAAGGCCGAAATTGGTGTAGAAGTATTCGCTGCGCAGTGGCTTGGTGGGCAAAAAACGCAATTTTTCCAGTATTTGCCTGCGGCTGTACCCGATTTCCTCAAGGTCATCGCCGGCATGGTCAGGCAAGCCGGATCTGTGGGCGTAAAGATCGCCTATCGTAAGCTGTGTGGTGGCTTGTGGATCGCTCAGGGCAAACCACGGAAGGTGTCTGGTCAGCGGCGTACTCCAGTCAACAATGCCTTTGCCCACTTGTGCCGCCACAACCGAAGCACCGACGGATTTGGACAAAGAAGCGAGCTGGAATACCGTATCGGCATCGACAAGGGCGGGCTCGGTAACCAGCCGTACTCCAAAGCCTTTGCTGTAAATCGTTTCACCATTGTGTACTACTGCGACGGCCATGCCCGGAATGCCTGTACGCGTCATGACATCGGCGATAACGTTATCCAGCTGCGCCACCGCATCATGCACCTGTGCAGAAGAAATGGTTGTATCGGCAGATTTGTTGCTGCCGCAAGCCGCCAGAAAACCCAGGGCCAGTACGGCAGGCCATAATCGGCATGAACGCAAGTGCATGATGTCTCCTATTGCAGAGTGTTCTTATGTTGTTCTTGAACTAAGGAGGGGTATGCTCCTCCAGGCTCGACAGAATAGGGCAATCGGGCCGGTTATCGCCAGCACAACAATCAATCAAATTCTGTAAAGTGTCGGCCATTTGCTGCAGACCATCTATTTTGCTCTGCAATTCGCTTATATGTGCCTGGGCCAGTTGCTTGACAGCGGCACTGTGACGAGCGCTGTCATTCCACAGGTCCAGCAGCTCGCCGATCTCGGCAACACCAAAGCCCAGGTCGCGTGCCCGCCGTATGAAGCGCAGCCTGTGCACATCGGTGTCTTTATAGACACGATAGCCGGCGGGGGTGCGCGCTGCGGCGGGAATCAGGCCTGTTTCCTCGTAATAGCGAATCATCTTGGCCGAAACCCCCGATGCGCCGGCCGCTTCGCCGATGTTCATGGAATTTATAGCTTGCGTCATTGGGCACCTTCCATATGCGATCCGGAATCTTATTGAACAGGGTAGTGTTAAGATTAAACGATAGCGGTCGTAACTTATAGGAGTAGTAACGTGAAAGGCTTTGTCCAGAACATCGAAAAACTTACTGTAGAAAACGATAACTTCCGCAAGGTGCTGTATACCGGCAAGCATATGCAGCTGGTATTGATGACTTTGCAGCCTGGCGAGGAGATCGGCGCCGAAGTTCATGAAACGCACGACCAGTTCTTTCGCCTCGAGGCAGGCAAAGGGCAGGTGTTGATCGATGACAATACCTACGAAATCGAAGACGATGACGCCATTATCGTTCCGGCAGGTGCTCGCCATAATGTGATCAACACGGGCACCGAACCTTTGCGCCTGTATACCTTGTACGGGCCACCCGAGCATCGCGAAGGTGTGCTGCACGCCACCAAAGCCGACGAAAAAGAAGAGCACTTCGACGGCACCACCACAGAATAATTTCAAACTGTGGGTGGCCCTGCATTACGGCTTTGCAGGGCCTTCGGTCAGTGCCATGTAGTACTGGTGCCTGTCGTAGTGGTCAATGGGCAAATAAAATACGCATAATGTGTATTATGTAAAGTCGATAATACAGGTTCACCAAATACAGGTCCATCAGGCAGCCAGTCTCCGGATGAATCTGCACCCCGCTCTGCGTGGATACGCAGGCTGCCCGTGCAGCAGCCACGCATCCAAAGCGGGAACGCTTCCGCTTATGTACTTATTGCGCAAAACCTGGATCCAGGCGGTACGCCAGCCTGAGTAGCGCCGGCCACTCCATTAGGCCATACGGACGGCGGCTCTGTGGTTGGTATTGCATATAAGTGGATTCAACGACCTGCTCGGGAACGCTGCGCAGCGGCGTACCGCAAGCCATTGCAGCAAGCTGTGCGCGACAAGCAAGCTCCAGGCGATGCATCCAGTTGAATGCTTCGCCGATTGTCCGGCCCGCCGTAAGCAAGCCGTGATTGCGCAAAATCAGGGCTTCGTTGCTGCCCAGATCATTTACCAGCGACTCCTGTTCGGCAAGATCAAGCACGACGCCGCAGTAATCGTGATAACCAATTTTCAGGAAACGCATAGACGTCTGGTTGAGCGGCAGCAAGCCGCATTCCAGTGCAGATACAGCCATGCCGGCCCATGTGTGTGTATGAATTACACAATCCACCTCGGGGCGAGCCTCGTGGACGGCGCTGTGAATAACGAAGCCTGCACGGTTCACACCATATTTGAAGTCCCCAAAATCGGGAGACGACACCACTTCACCCGCATGGTCGATCTTGATCAGGCTGGAGGCCGTGATCTCTTCATAGAGCAGCCCGTAGGCATTAATCAGAAAAGTACCCTCTTCGCCCGGAACCCGCAGCGAAATATGGTTGGCGACCATATCCGCCATGCCATAGTGCGCGATAAGGCGATAACAAGCGGCAAGATCAACTCGTGCCTTCCACTCTTCGGGGGAACAACGGTCCTTCATGGATGAAATTTTCAGTTCTGGAATCAGTGACATGGTTAACGGTGCACTCAAAAATTAAGGAATATGAGAAATGACGATACGGACAGCGAACTCAGGCTAGGCGTTGCGAGCTGAGGCCTGCTGGGCAAAAAAATCCATAAGGCTGCGGCTGGACGGACGCAGGGTTTCCGGATCACGCACACAAAGATAGAACTGGCGCAGTGCCCAGTCGTCTTTAAGGGGCACCTTGACCAGCCCCATTTGTGCGATGTAGGTATCGGCGATGCCTTCCGGCATGATGCCGATCCCGAGCCCTTCCCGGATCATTTTGCAGCGGGCCTCGTAATTGGACACCTGTATCTTCACATTCAGGGGGCCGGTCAGACTGTGACCGGCCAGTTCCATAAAAGCCTCGAAGGAATGGCGCGGAAAGTAGCCTAGAAAATCGAATTCGCGGGCCTCGTCCAGATACACCGCATTTTCGCGTTGCAATGGATGGCCGTTGGGCACCACCAGCACGACACGGTCACGGTGGTAAGGCACGGAATGGACGCCGGGTGCCGGGCCGACTGCGTGATAAATGCCCAGGTCCAGATTTTTCTCTACGACCAGGCGCGGTATCTCGCTGCTATAGGATTCAAGCAGATCGATCCGCAGCCGCTGGGACTGCTGCTCCTGGTAAAGTTTAATTTCGCGAGGCAGAAAAAGAACGATGGCTGAGCGATTCGAAGCCAATTGAATCTTGGGGCTGCCATCGCTCGCGAAATCCTCAATAAAGCTGGTCAGGCCCGACATTTGTCCCAAAATGGCCTTGGCCCGGTAGTACAGCGCCGAGCCTGCGGCAGTTGGTATCACCCCCCTGTTATGCCGCTGCAGAACCTTTGTGCCAAGGCTGCGTTCAAGCTCCGAGATACGCTTGCTGACCGCCGAAGTGACCAGCCCTTCGCGCTCAGCCGCTCGGGCGAGGCTGCGTTCGTCAATCGCAGCGACCAGCGTTCTAAGCGCATCCAGATCAATGTTCAAGGCTCAATCCAGTTTGATGCCGACCTCGGTTACGACGGCATTCCACTTCTTGGTTTCGCTGGCAACGTAAGCAGCAAACTCTTCGGCAGTGCCCCCGACCGGTACTGCACCCTCGTTGGTCAGGCGCTGCTTGATGTTGGGATCCTGCAGCACTGTATTAATGTCGGCATTGATCTTCTGGACGATGTGATCCGGCGTACCTTTGGGCGCAAAATAGCCAAACCAGGAGCCCAGGGCAAATTCCGGCAGCCCTGCTTCCGCAACTGTGGGCAGATCCGGCATGACTACCGATCGGGTCGCGGTCGATACAGCAAGCGGCCGCAGTGTTCCGGCACGAATATGCCCCATGACGGAAGGCATTGTTGCGAACATAAAGTCGACTCGTCCACCGATAAGATCATTCAAAGCCTCGGCGCCCTTGTATGGGATATGGGTGAATTCAATCTTGGCCTGGCGCGCGAATGTCTCGCACGATAAGTGGGCAGCCGTTCCGACGCCGGTGGATGCGCAATTTACCCCGCCTGCACGGCTCTTGGAAGCCTGTATGAGTTCTTCGACCGACTTGATGCCGCTATTCGGATTCACCACCAGCACGTTGGGCACGTCGGCCACCAGTACGATAGGCACAAGATCTTTCTGGGGGTCGAACTTGAGTTTGCTGAACAGCGATGGGTTAACTGCAATGGGGCCGATGGAATTGATCAGAATGGTATAGCCATCGGGTTCCGCGCTAATGACTGCCTGAGTACCGATGTTTCCGGCACCACCGGGCTTGTTTTCGACAACGACGCTCTGCCCCCACATTGGAGTCAGCGCATTGGCGATTTCGCGAGCCAGAATATCGGTGGTTCCTCCTGGCGAGAATGCGACTACCGATGTGACGGGCTTGACGGGCCAGTCTTCTGCCGCCTGGGCGACGCCGCCAAACAGGGCGGCACTGACAAAACCTGCACACAATGCGCGCAGACTGCGGTGTGTACGGATTGAAACCTGGTTGTTTAACATGAACGTCTCCTTATTCTTCGATGTTTCAACCGACCTTTGACCCGCAGCGTGGCAGATCGTGATCGTATGGTGTACATGGATTCTAGATGGATTTAATTAACCAGTATTGAATTTCAGGAAACTCTGCCCTTCCAGGCTTGATGTGTATCAAATTTGACAGTGGCTCGAATTATGCTGATTCAGCTTGTTTAGACAGCTTATTAAAATCGTATTACGATGCTTCAGGGCTATGGAAAAGCATCGCCTGATGTCGTATTAACCACAAAAAACACAAGGAAGGATGACATGTTGAAAACTGGTATAAAAGCATTATCGTTCGCAATAGCGGTGGCGTTCAGTACAAGCGGCGCTGCTGCCGGAATCTCGGATGATGTTGTCAAGATTGGCGTGCTTGGCGACATGTCGGGCATGTATTCAAGCGGATTCAGCGGTCCGGGTGCAGTCGCCGCCGTCGAGATGGCGGTCCGTGATTTCGGCGGAACCGTACTGGGCAAAAAGGTAGAAGTCATCTACGCCGACCATCAGAACAAAGCCGACGTCGCTTCTGCCACTGCGCGCAAATGGTTCGATACCGACCAGGTCGACATGATCACCGACCTGACCAATTCAGCTGTTGCCCTGTCCGTGCAACAGCTGGCCCTTCAAAAGAAGAAGATCACCATTGGAACCGGGCCGGGTAGTGTCGACATCACCGGCAAGGCTTGCACCAAATATGGCATTCACTACGGATACAACACCTATGCCCTGGCCACTGGCACAGCCTCGGCAACCGTGAAAAATGGCGGTGACTCCTGGTTTATTCTGGCGGCTGACTATGCATTCGGGCATGCATTGGCGAAAGATACTACACGGGTTGTAAACGAGCTGGGCGGCAAAGTCGTTCAAACCGTGAATGTGCCTATCAATACGGCCGACTTCTCTTCATACCTGTTGCAGGCGCAATCATCGGGCGCCAAGGTAATTGGCCTGGCCAACGCGGGAACAGATACGGTCAACGCCATCAAGCAGGCGCACGAATTCGGAATCGTCTCATCCGGACAGGATCTGGCGGGTATGCTGGTTCTGTTGTCCGACGTGCAGAGCATGGGCGTAGAGATCACCAAGGGCCTGCACTACACGGGCAGCTGGTACTGGAATATGGACGATGCCTCGCGCGATTGGCAGAAGCGTTATGCAGAGTTTTCGAGCAACGCCGCTCCAACCGGACCACATGCCGCCCTTTACTCAGCAACCACCGCTTATTTGAATGCTATTAAAGCAGCCGGTACGGACGAGACTGATGCCGTTCGCAGCAAGCTGGGTGAAATGAAGATCGACGACTTCTTCGCTAAAGGCGGCACTATCCGCCGCGACGGCATCCTGATGCATGACATGTACATGCTCAAGGTGAAAACTGATGGGAAAAGCGAATGGGATCTGTCTGAAGTTGTTGCGACGATTCCCGCTGAAGACGCCTATGTTTCCCCTGAGGAAAGTGAATGCCCCGCTTTGAAGTCATAAGTGCCCTGAACGGTAAGGTTCTTTAGGATCAGCAAGATAAGCTGGCTGCCAACAGTGCAGCCAGCGATTGTCCGTTCAAAAAAGCCGTACCAGCGCTGCGACAACGATTCCGCAGGCAAGTGCCAGCAAAGGCCTTTTCAACGACAGCATAACGATTCCCGTAGCCAACAGCGACAGCTGTGCCCCGACATCTCCTGTAACAGCCATGGGAGTGACGATTGCCACCAGCACAGAGCCCGACATGGCCTGAATGAAGCGCTTGACCCGTTTGCTGATTGGCACGAATCCCATCACGTAGACACCACCCCAACGCGTGGCTAACGTAACGATAGCCATGATCAGTACGATAAACAGTGCTCCGGTTCCTGTTGTGTCAAGATTCATCGCCCTGCTCTCCTAAAAGCACGCCGGCGATACCGCCCGCCAGCGCGCCAATGATCACGTGTATGTTTTCAGGCAGGTACCAGTACGCCAGCATTGCCGAGAGGCCGGCCACGATCCAGATCATGAGCACACGCAGGTTCTTCTGGCCGCCAGCCATCATGGCGACCAGAAAGCACCCCAGAATCATGTCCAGGCCCAATCGTTTCGGATCGCTGATCGCACTGCCAAAATAAGTGCCAATAACGGTGCCGGACACCCAGAACACCCAAAGCGAAAGGCCACCACCCAGCACGATGCCCAGTCCAGGCTTCCCGCGCCCGAAGGCCTGCATCGCCATGGCCCAATTGGCGTCGGACACGACCGATGTCACGCCGTATTGTTTTGCAGGCGGAAGCTTGCACAGCCAGGGATACAAGGTGGCGCCCATGAGCAAGTGGCGGGCGTTGATGGCAAACACCGTGATCATCATGGTGAATAACGGTATCTGTTCGCCCCACAAGTCCAGTGTGGCAAATTGGGCGGCGCCGGCGTAAACCAGTATGCTCATGCCGATGATAAGGGGCTCGCTAAGCCCCGCCTGCGTCGCCGCAATGCCAAATGCCGCACCAAATGCGGTCACAAAGAAGGACATTGGTGTGAGCTGTTTGAAACCGGACCAGACCAGTGAGCCATCGAGCTTATGCAGCTCGGTATTGGCATTTGCCATTTGTTTCTTCCTAATCCTGTCTGTTTGCGCCTGAAGGTTCAGATCATAGGATATCAGGATGTACAGACAGGCTGGCATGCTAATCCATATCGCGCAACAGGTTCCTGGCAATGACCAATTGCTGGATCTGGGAACAGGAAAACGTGCAGCCCGTTTTGTTCATGCCTGTTCCTCGCCCAGAATCTTTTTCAGTATCTCGATAAAGGCCAGTGTGCGCTGCGGCAGCAAGCGACGGCCTGGCGTGACACACCATATATTGGTTGGTGGCAGACACCAGTCAGGCAAGATTCTTTCCAGTTCACCTTCAGCCACCAGCTTTTTTGCAAAGTTGTGCGACAACCCGACAATGCCCATACCCTTTGCCGCCAATGCCTGCTGCAAACCTAGCGAATTCGCTGATATCTTGTGCAAAGGCAAGCCTTCCCAACGCTCGGTGCCCCGGGTCAGCCGCCATGCTTGCTGTTCACCTGCACTGGTAACCAGCACCAGGCCGATATGCTGAGTAAGCTCGGCAGGATTTCGTGGCTTGCCATGACGGCGCAGATACGCCGGACTGGCATACAAGCCCATCTGCAGTGCTGTGATCAGGCGTGCCACCAGCGTATTGTCGTCAGGCAGTTGTGTTGCCGCCCGAACTGCAACATCAAAACGCTCAGCGACCAGGTCTACACGGCGCGCAGACAGGTCAAGTTCGAGTCGTACATCGGGATACTGTTCAGTAAACTCGGCCAGGACACTCACGAAAGAAAGATCGTAGAACTCCGGGGGCAAGGAAATTCGCAGCACGCCCTGCGGCGTCAGTTGCCGGTGTTGGGCCAATGCGCTGGCCGCTTCGGTCTCTTCGAGCAGACGCCGTGCATATTCCAGTATGCGTTCGCCGAATTCCGTCAGTACCAGGCGGCGCGTACTGCGCTGCAGCAGGCGCTCACCCAGTTCGTTCTCAAGATCGGTCAGGCGGCGCGACAAGGTTGATTTGGGCAGCCCAGTACGCTCGGATGCCCCCGTAAAGCTGCCGGCATCAACAATGTGAGCAAACAATATTAAATCGTCTGCATAGAGTGCAAAAGGCGCCATGGCATTCCTATTGTTCCAAAGATGGAACTATTATAGTTAAAACATGGGGTTTTTCTGCATTTTAAAATTTAATAAACTGCTGATGTTAAATAGAAATCAGTTTCATGGAGAGCAATATGAATGCCAAGATTCTGCGCCGGCTGGCGTTCGCTACCGCCCTCACCTTGGGCGCGTTTGGCGGCGCCCACGCGGCGCAGTATACGGCCCTGGATTCCGAGGCCAGCACTGTAACGTTCGGGTATAGCCAGATGAGCGTAAAGATGGATGGCAGCTTCAGTCAGATCAATGCCACGGAATTCAGCTTTGATCCAAAGAATCCGCAAGCTGCCAGGGTCGCCATTGAAATCACGCTGGCCAGCATAGATGCCGGCTACGACGAAGCCAACGCCGAGCTCGAGAAAGACGAATGGCTGGCGCTGGGGCAACATCCCTTGGCCACCTTTGTGTCCAGGCAGGTACAGGTTACGGGCGACGGCACTTATGAAGTGAGTGGCGATCTGTCCATCAAGGGCACTACCAAAGAAGTGATGGTTCCTTTCACATTTGAAGAGGACGGCGATGCCGGCGTATTCAAAGGTAATTTCACATTCCAGCGTGCCGACTTTGCCGTAGGCGAAGGCCAATGGAAGGATTTCAGCATTGTCGCCAACGAGATCGACATCAAATTTAATATTGTCGCCACACAATAATCGTCAGCTCGAATATTTTTTAATCAGATCAACCAAGGAAACTTTATGAAAACGACTCTTGTCGCTGCTGCATTTGCCACTCTGCTTGCGGGCCAGGCCATGTCTGCCCCCCAGACTTACTCGGTAGATCCGACCCATACTTTCCCCAGGTTCTCGTATAACCACATGGGCATGTCCAAGCAGATTTTGCGCTTTAACAAGACCAGCGGCACTGTCGTGCTCGACCAGGAAGCCAAAGAAGCGAAGGTCGATATCACCATAGACATGACGTCGATAGATACCGGATTTGAAATGTTCGACGGGCATATTCAAGGCGCCGACTTTCTGGATACAGCCAAATATCCGACTGCAACCTTCAAATCGACCAAGGTCAATTTTGAAGGTGACAAGCCCGTCAGCGTCGAAGGCGACCTGACCATCAAGGATGTGACCAAGCCGGTTACATTGACCATAACTTCCTTCTACAAGGGCCCACACCCCATGCTGAAGAAAGACGCCATCGGCGCCAACGCAACGGCCGTCATCAAGCGCACGGAATTCAATGCCGGAAAATTCGCTCCTGGCGTGGGTGATGAAGTAACGCTGGACATCGCCCTGGAAGCCGTAGCTCAGTAACTCACAAGCAGGCGGCCTGCCCGGCCGCCCTGATGTACGCGTGGTGGCGCAAGCCTGGCTCGACACAAGGAACTGAAATGGGGCTTCTGATTAACGGAAAATGGCACGATCAATGGTACGACAGCAGCAGCACGGGTGGCAGCTTCGTACGCAGCGATGCGCAGTTCCGTAACTGGATCACCCCGGACGGCAGCGCCGGCCCGACCGGCGCAGCGGGCTTCAGGGCCGAACCCGGCCGCTACCACCTGTATGTATCACTGGCCTGCCCCTGGGCCAGTCGCGTGCTGATCATCCGTGCGCTTAAAGGCCTGGACCAAATGATAGGCCTGTCCATCGTCCATCCTTATATGGGCGAGCACGGCTGGACCTTCGATCCGGCCCCAGGCGTGGTGGCCGATCCGGTAGGCAATGCGCGTTATATGTACGAGATCTATTTGCGCGCGCAATCCGATTACAGTGGCCGGGTAACCGTCCCCGTGCTGTGGGATCTTCAGCGCAACACCATCGTCAACAACGAGTCGTCCGAGATCATGCGCATGCTCAATTCAGCATTCGATGGTATCTGCGCACGCGAAGGCGATTACACGCCGGAAGAGCTGCTGCCCGAGATCGACGCAGTAAACTCCCGCATTTACGATGCGGTAAACAACGGTGTGTACAAGGCGGGTTTTGCGACCGAACAACAAGTTTATGAAAAAGAAGTCAGCAAGCTGTTTGCCTGCCTGGACGAGCTGGAAAACAGGCTGTCCAGGCAACGCTATCTGGTGGGCGATCGTATCACCGAAGCCGACTGGCGCCTGTTCACCACCCTGATACGCTTTGATTCGGTCTATCACGGTCACTTCAAATGCAATCTGAAGCGCCTGGTCGACTACCCCAACCTCTGGAGCTATACGCGCGAGCTGTATCAGTGGCCGGGTGTGGCTGCAACGGTTGATTTCGACCACATCAAACAGCACTACTATGGTAGCCACGCCACCATCAACCCTAATGGCATCGTGCCGTTGGGCCCCGTACTGAACCTGAATCAGCCATCCAGCCGGGCATTACCGGCTGCATGATAAAGCGCCGCCGCTTCAAACGGCGGCCGGCAGGATCTCAAGAACAAGCTCTTTGGGCCGGCATAAACGCGTGCCAAGCGGCGTGCGCACAAAAGGCCTGTTGATCAGAATGGGATGAGCCAGCATGGCATCAAGCAGCTGGTCGTCGCCGAGTTCGGGATCATCCAGGCCCAGTTCGGTATAGAGCGTTTCTTTCTGGCGTATGGCCTCGCGCGTGGTCAGGCCGGCTTGCCGGATCAGATCGACGAGCGTTGCGCGATCGGGCGGTGTTTGCAGGTACTCGATAACCAGAGGCTCAATTCCTGCCTCGCGGATCATGGCCAGCGTATTGCGCGACGTGCCGCATTTGGGATTGTGGTAGATAACGGTGGAATCCATGAGTATTCTTCCTGTTTGGCGGGCCCTGTGGCCCGCATACAATGATCAGACTGACAGCGCATTATATTGAAGGCTGCGTCGCACGCTTGCCACACCCTTTCTTGCTACATGTTTTTGTCACCAGTTCGTCACGTGCGCTTGCTGTAATGCTGGCATGATTAATCGCGTACCGGTGTATTCGAGTTGATACAAGCAAACGACACGGCCAGAAACTATAGAACAATCTGGATCTCCGATCTGCACCTGGGTACCGCTGGCTGTCAGGCTGCGGCCCTGCTGGAGTTCCTCAAACAGCATGAGTCCGAGACGCTGTATCTGGTGGGCGATATCATCGATGGCTGGCAGTTAAAGAAAAAATGGTACTGGCCACAATCACACAACGACGTGGTGCAGAAAATCCTGCGCAAGGCGCGCAAGGGTACCCGTGTGGTATATGTTCCCGGTAATCACGACTCCTTTGCCCGCCAGTACACCGGCGAGCATTTCGGCGGAATAGAAGTCCATCTGGAAGCCGAACACACCACACTCAAGGGTCAGTGCCTGCTGATCACCCATGGCGATCTGTTCGACGGTGTTATTCAGTATGCGCCCTGGCTCGCCTATCTGGGTGATAGGCTGTACAGCCTGGTGCTTGCGGGCAATGTGTGGTTCAACCGTGCCCGTGCCCACATGGGCCTGGGCTACTGGTCGCTTTCCCAATACCTGAAACACAAGGTCAAGGATGCGGTCTCATTCATCACTGCATTTGAGGATGCCTTGATTAAAGAAGCCAGGCGCCGTGGATTCGACGGAGTGGTGTGCGGCCATATCCACAAGGCGCAGATCCGCGAGGTGGACGGCATACTTTACTGCAACGACGGCGACTGGGTAGAGAGTCTGACCGCATTGGTCGAACATCTGGATGGCAGCCTGGAGATCATTACCTGGATACCTGAGGCCAGCCCCAAACCACGAAAAGCCCGGGCCCGACAGTCGGCACCAGCCCCGGCCACAACCCTGACACAGCAAGCTGTTCCCCCGAATGTGGAAACGGAAACCGTAGAAGGAGTCACGTCAAATTGAAGATAGTCATCGTTACGGATGCCTGGCGTCCGCAGGTCAATGGTGTGGTTCGCACGCTGACCCAGACAACCAATGAACTGACCCGCATGGGCCACGATGTCGACCTGCTGACGCCCTTGGAGTTTCGTACACTGCCCTGCCCGACCTACACTGAAATCCGCCTTTCGCTGTTGCCCGGCAGCAAGGTAAACGCCCGTCTTGAAGCCGCGGATGCCGATGCCTTGCACATTGCCACCGAAGGCCCGCTAGGCATGGCGGCCAGGGCTTACGCATTGCGCAACAAGCTACCTTTTACCACGGCTTACCACACCCGTTTCCCTGAATATGTACACGCACGTACCCGACTGCCACTGGGGCTGACTTATCGCTTCCTGCGCTGGTTCCACGGTCCGTCGAGTGCCGTCATGGTACCCACAGAAGTCGTCAGGCGTGATTTGCTGATCTATGGCTTTCCAGACCAGCAGGTCGTGCTCTGGTCTCGTGGCGTCGATCTGGACATTTTCAAGCCGGGCCCGGTTCTGCCACATCAGGAAAAACCGCCGGTATTCTTATGTGTAGGACGGGTTGCCGTCGAAAAGAATATCGAGGCTTTCCTCAAGCTGGATCTGCCGGGAACAAAGTGGGTGGCTGGCGACGGCCCTTTGCTCGCCGAACTCAAGACGCGCTATCCCGATGTGCGTTTCACGGGTGTGATGGACCAGAAAACCCTGGCCAGCCTGTATAACGCCGCCAACGTCTTTGTATTTCCCAGCCGCACCGATACTTTCGGCCTGGTACTGCTGGAAGCCATGGCCTGCGGCTGCCCGGTGGCAGCATATCCGGTGACCGGCCCCATTGATGTTCTGGGCGAGTCCGCCGCCGGCGTAATGGATGAGGATTTGCAATCGGCCTGCATGAGGGCGCTGGAAATTCCCCGTGAGCTAGCTCGCAGCCACGCCGAAAAGTTCTCATGGCGTGCCTGCACCGAGACATTCCTTTCACACCTGCATCCGATAGAACGCCCTGCCCGCACTGCCGGCCAGCAAGCGGAGGTTAAGCCACCGTTTGCGGCAAGGGGATGAATTCGCTGCTGTCGTGCTCGGGCAAGGCAATGCGACCGGCCAGCCAGTCGGCCTTGGCCTGCTCTATGCGTTCTTTGCGCGACGAGACAAAGTTCCACCATATATGGCGTGTACCCAGCGGTTCGCCGCCCAGCACCATCAGGCGGGCATTGCCCAGCGCTTTAAGCTCGGGAGCACCCCCGGGTGCGAATACCAGCATCTGACCTGCCTTATATCGTTGCCCCTCGTGCTCGACGAGGCCGCTGACAATATAAGCCGCTCGCTCCGGATGCTCGGCCGGAAGCGCCATGCGGGCATCAGACTGCAGCGCAACATCGGCGTAGAACAGGGGCGAGTGAGTTTTGGCGGGGCTACTCATGCCAAAGGCACTCCCGGCAATCAGGCGCCCCGACATGCCGTTCTCGCTGAATAACGGCAGTGCGTCGGACGCATAATGGTCAAAGGCCGGTGCATCTTCTTCATTGGCTTCGGGGACAGCTACCCATGCCTGTATGCCATCCATGCGACCACCCTGGGAACGCATGCCGTCAAATCGCTCGGAATGACTGATGCCCGAACCCGCCGTCATCCAGTTCAGCGCGCCAGGCAGAATATCCTGCTCTACGCCCAGGCTGTCCCGATGCGTCATCTGGCCCTCGAACAGGTAAGTGACTGTAGACAGGCCGATATGCGGGTGCGGCCGTACATCAATGCGCTGGGGGATCGGAGCAGGCAGATCATGTGGCCCCATGCGGTCAAAGAAAATGAAGGGCCCCACCATACGCCGTTGCCGGAACGGCAGCACGCGACCGACTTTGAATCCTCCGCCCAGGTCGTGCTCTCTGGTTTCGATGACAAGATCGTGCACAATGCCTCCGTGTTATGGTAAACCCCTACTGATTTGACGTGAATCAAGACTTTCCTGATTCTGATGAGGTTAAATAGCACTATAGTGCATGGAAACGCAGTGCACCCATACTTTCTATCCCAACTGGAGAACTCTTATGCTAGCAAAAGCCACTTTCGCCGCCCTTCTGTCCGTTATGACCCTGCCGGCCCTGGCTGCCCAGTGTGATATTACCGTCGAAGGCAACGACGCCATGCAGTTCAACACCAAGGAAATCGTTGTCGACAAAACTTGCACTGAGTTCACCATTAACCTGAAGCACACCGGACAACTGCCCAAGGCTGCAATGGGTCACAACGTTGTCATTACCAAAGAAGCCGACAAGCAAGGCGCCGCTACTGATGGCATGGCCGCTGGCCTGGATAACGACTATGTCAAACCCGACGATGCTCGCGTTATCGCCTACACACCGGTTATCGGTGGTGGTGAAAGCACATCGGTCAAGTTCGATGTAAGCAAGTTGGCAGCAGGCGAAAACTACGCTTTCTTCTGCTCCTTCCCCGGCCACTGGGCCGTCATGACCGGCACGCTGAAACTGTCCAGCTAAATATTGCCGGTACCCGGGCCCGCCTATGCCGGCCCTGCCAACTCAAAGGGCCCCAGTCGGGCCCTTCCGTGTTTGTATCACCATGCCTTAACCGGAGTCTTTACGATGCTGGAATTCGAAGTCAATGACATGACCTGCGGTCACTGCGTCAGCGCAATCACCAAAGCTGTGCAGGCAGCAGCGCCGCAGGCCCAACTGGACATAAAGCTTGATAGTCACCGCGTGCTGGTTAACGGCGCACCCGACGCAACGGTCATCGAGGCCGCCATACGGGAAGCCGGTTATTCGCCGGTGCGTGTGTAAAGCAACCCTGATATACAGCCGGTCAGGCGGTCATGCCGACAGCGTTCATGACCAGTCTGAGCAGATAGGCCACAAGCGCCAGCACGGCGATGCTGGCCGCCCAGATGCCCAGCAACCAGCCCAGGCGCCTGATCCACAGTCGTTTGAGGGTTGCCTGTTTCATCAATGATAGCCTTCACCAGAGACCACCTTGCCGCGAAACACGTAGTACGACCAGGCGGTGTACATCAGTATCATGGGTACGATCAATAACGCCCCTACCAGCGCAAAGCCCTGGCTTTGAGGCGGCGCAGATGCGTCCCAAATGGAAATGCCCGGCGGGATGATATTGGGCCAGATGCTGATGCCCAGGCCACTGTAACCCAGAAAAACAAGGGCCAGCGTCAGCAGGAAGGGACCGGCATGCGGCTCTTTTTGCAAGGAGCGCAGCAAATACCAGGCCGCCAGCACCACAAGCAAGGGCACCGGTGCAAACCAGAAAAGGTTCGGTAGCGTAAACCAGCGTTCGGCGATAGCGCTGTGTGTGAGCGGAGTCCAGATGCTGATTATGGCTATCACGCCCAGCAAAACCAGCGTCAGGGGCCTGGCCAGTTGCAGCATACGGTCGTGCAAGTCATCTTGCGTCTTGAAGATCAGCCAGGTGCACCCCAGCAGAGCATAGGCAACCAGCAGCCCAAGTCCTGTAAACAACGGGAAAGGCGCCACCCAGTCGAAGGGCCCACCTACATAGCTGCGGTCGACCACCTGCACACCATGCATGTATGCACCCAGCGTTACGCCCTGGAAAAAAGTGGCGGTGATCGATCCGAGAATAAAGGCTTTGTCCCACCAATGCCGGGTGCTGGCGTGCGCTTTGAAGCGGAACTCAAATGCAACCCCGCGGAAGATCAGGCCCAGCAGCATGAAGATCAGCGGCAGCATGAATGCACTGAGCACGACCGAATAAGCCAGCGGAAAGGCAGCAAGCAGCCCTGCACCACCCAGAACCAGCCAGGTCTCGTTGCCATCCCAGACTGGAGCGACAGTGTTCATCATGATGTCGCGATGTTCCTTGCCGGGCACGAAAGGAAACAATATGCCTATGCCCAGATCGAAGCCATCCATAATGACATACATCAGTACACCAAAAAGAATGATGATTGCCCATAACAAGGCCAGATCTATGCCCATCTCATTCATCCTTAACGTAGGTAGCGGGCTCAGCTGCGGCGTCGTCGCTGGCTGCCGAGATTGGCCTTGAAGGCGTGCGTGATTCACCAGGGCCGCCGGGAAGCGGCGGTTCGTGCTCGTCGGGCCCCTTGCGTATCAGACGCAGCATGTATATTGTGCCCGCTCCAAAAACCACGAAATACACAATAATGAACAGGACCAGCGCCAGCCCCACCTCGAAGGCACCGTGAGGGCTGACGGCATCGGACGTGCGCATCAGTCCGTACACAATCCAGGGTTGGCGGCCGATCTCGGTGGTATACCAGCCGGCCAGTATGGCAATCAGACCGCTCGGTCCCATCAACAGGGCAAATCGCCATAAGCGTGGAGACCGATAGAGCACACCACGGTATCTGGCCCAGGCAGCCCAGAATGCCAGGGCTATCATCAGCAAGGCCAGGCCAACCATGATACGGAACGACCAGAAGACAACCGTGGAATTGGGTCGGTCTTCTTTGGCAAACTCCCTCAGGCCCGGAAACTGGCCGTCCCAGCTATGCGTAAGAATCAGGCTGCCCAGGTGCGGGATCTCAAGCGCGAAGTGATTTTTCTCTTCCTCCATGTCGGGCCAGCCGAACAGCGTAAGGGGCACAGCCTGGCCCGGTGTATTCTCCCAATGCCCTTCTATGGCGGCTATCTTGGCCGGCTGATGCTTGAGCGTATTTTGTCCGTGAAAGTCACCGACCACAGCCTGGATAGGAGCTACGATCAGAATCATCCACATCGCCATCGACAGCATTTTTCGTATTGCCGGTGTATCGTTGCGTTTCAGCAGGTGCCAGCCTGCCGAGGCAGCAACCATCAGGGCAGTGGCCAGGAATGCTGCAATGACCATATGCACCAGGCGATACGGGAAAGATGGATTGAAAATCACGGCCAGCCAGTCAACAGGAACAACCTGATTGTTGATGATCTCGTAGCCGGCCGGCGTCTGCATCCAGCTGTTCGAGGCAAGTATCCAGGTGGCCGACATCAATGTGCCCAGCGCCACCATGATGGTGGAAAAGAAATGCAGCCCTGGCCCTACCCTGTTCCATCCGAACAGCATCACGCCCAGGAAGCCGGCCTCGAGAAAGAACGCGGTGAGCACTTCGTAGGCCAGCAGCGGCCCGGTGATACCGCCCGCGAAATCAGAAAAATAGCTCCAGTTGGTACCAAACTGGTAAGCCATGACCAGGCCGGATACGACACCCATGCCGAAGTTGACGGCAAATACCTTGATCCAGAAGTGGTATAGCTGCCGGTATACCTGTTGTCCGGTTTTTAGCCAGCAGCCTTCAAGCACGGCAAGATAGCTGGCCAGTCCGATAGTGATGGCGGGAAAAAGTATGTGGAAGGATATCGTGAACCCAAATTGAATACGGGCCAGCATCAATGCATCGATATCCATGTATGAGTCTCCGCTATACGGTTACGGGCCGGACCGGGATCGGGGCCAGCCGCCAAGTCACCAGAAAACACTGTACAGGATGGTAATGCCGACGTAAACCTCAGGCTCCAGTGCGGCGGGCATGGCATTTGCTGGTTGATGGCGTGCATCAATACAAGGAGATATCTATGTTACGCACGGTAAATAGTCTTAAAGGTTACGCCATCAGGGCCACCGACGATGAGCTGGGCAAGGTGAAGGAAGTTTATTTTGATGATGAGCGTTGGGGTGTGCGATATCTGGTCGTCGAGACCGGCACATGGCTATCCAGTCGTATCGTTCTGATCTCGCCCTACTCCATTACCGGTGTCGACGATCTGGGCGAATTGGTTCATGTGTCGCTGACACGTGAACAGGTGAAGAATAGCCCCGACATCGACACGCATAAACCCGTATCCCGTCTGCTTGAAGGTGAGTACTCGAGTTACTACGGCTTTGGCAATTATTGGGCCGGCCCCTATCTTTGGGGTACGAGCACCTATCCGGTCGGGCTGGATGTCGAGGCGGATCGGTCTGCCATAAATGAGCCGCCCGAAGTGATCGCGGCGCGCGCTGCAGAGCATCCAGAGGACGTACATCTGCGCAGCAGCAAGGATGTGAGTGGTTACCAGATTGCCGGAACAGACAGCGAAATCGGTCATGTCGAGGACTTCCTCTTCGATGACAAAGACTGGGCTGTTCGCTATCTGCTGGTTGATACCCGCAACTGGTGGCCGGGCGGCAAAAAGGTATTGCTGGGTAGCCAATGGATAGACAGCATCGACTGGAATGGATCTATGGTCCAGACGTCTCTTACACGGGATCAGATCAAGAACAGCCCCGAATATGACGAAGACGCTGCACTGGACCGCGACTACGAGTTACGTCTGCATCAGCATTACGACAAACCGGGCTACTGGGACTGAAGCCCGGCTTTCCTGCAGGCGATTAACGCTGTGGCGTCAGCAGCGATTCCATTTCCCGGCGTATCCGGTAAGCCGAGGTGGTGGTATCGATGTCGACGTCGGCCCAGCTGAGCGACTGGCCTTTGGCAACCGGTCGCACCACTTTGATTCCGTGCGCCAAGCCCAGTGGCAAACCGCCAAAGTCGACTGATTTGTGGGCGGGCAGCAGTTTGCCCCAAACCGTGTAACCGCCCTCGCCGTCCAGCATTTCTCCGGGCTTCAAGTCACGCTTTGCCGTGGCCACGACGTCGGCCTGCCAGCAAGTGGCCACCCCGGTTGCCTCTTTGCGCAATGCAACCGAAGCGACCGACATCCCGACTTCCAGGCCAATAAGATGCCAGCGTTTGTACAAGGTGAAATAACGGCCGCTGGGATCGGTGTGGGCGTTGTATTCTTCAAAGCAATGTTTGATGTAGTCGGTTTCCGCTTCGACCGTAACCCACACGCCCATGCGTATATCGTAAGGTATGCGGCGTCCGTCGGCCTCAAGCGATGAAACCACTTCAACCATGCCCTTGCCTTCGAGTACGCCGCCCTCGCTGACGGGGCGCGTCACGAAAGGTATGTCTTCAATACTGGCGGGTGGGTAAAGCAAGCCGTTGGACGGTACGCGCAAGCCGGTGGCATTGGCTACCGCAGAGCTTTCAATCGAGGGCTTGGAGCCATCGAGGAAGCTGTTGAACATTTTCGGATTCAGCCCGCCCCGCTCGGCTTGCTCGGGTGTCAGACCATAGTGGCCCCAGACGGTGTCCGGTGTGGACTCGGAAAAATGTGGCAGCCATTTATGCCCGCGCCCGGCTGCAACGACAGGAAACCCGCAAGTGCGTGCCCAGTCGACCAGATCGCAAATAAGCGCAGGCTGATCGCCGAAGGCCAGTGAATAGACCACACCGGCCTGGGCTGCCTTGCTGCCCAACAGCGGACCGCAAAACGCGTCGGCTTCCACAGTGACATTGACTACATGCTTGCCCTGCTCAAATGCAGCCAGGCAATGTTCAACGGCAGCGATGGGATTACCGGTGCATTCAACGATGACATCAATCTCTGGCAAATTAACCAGCGCCCGCCAGTCGTCGGTAATCCAGCTGGTGCCGTCATGCAAGGCCTCTTGGGCCGACGCTGCACCATATTGCCCGGGCTCCCAGCCAACCCGGGCCAGGTTGACGCGTGCTGCATCGGGAGAAAGATCTGCGATGCCCAGCAGGTGGACGCCGGGCGTGCGAGGGATCTGCGACAAATACATGGCACCGAACTTACCGGCCCCTATCAACCCTACGCGTATGGGCTTATTCTGGGCTGCGCGTTGCTGCAACTGGGCATAAAGACTCATCAATCCATCCTGTCGTGCAAAAAATGATTAGTGAATTCCGGAACGGGTAAAGCTTACTCGATTCCCAGGCATGCATCCATCAGCGCGTGAGCAGCACAACCCCGGCAACGATCACGGCACAGCCCAGTACGCGTGCGGGCGAAGCGCGTTCCTTGAGCAGAAAGAACCCGGCCAGTGTGGCGATCATCAGCGACATTTCACGGAGCGGCGCGACCAGACTGACATCTCCCCCCATTTGCAAGGCATACAGAACGAGAATATAGGCCAGCGGTGACAAGGCGCCGACGGCCAGGGCGTAGCCCCACTTGCCGCGCATCTGCTCCATCATGGATGACCGGCGTACCCATGCTCGAGGTGCCAGAATGACGGCATTACCCAGCGCCGACAACCAGTCCAGCACCACGGGCGCAACCAGCAATACCTTTACGCTGTACGCATCGGCCACGGTGTAGGCGGCAATGAACAAACCTATGAACACACCCCAGCGCACACCGGTCCAGGCTGCTGGCGTGGCAAAGCGGCGGATGTTCCCGTTGGACGCTATCAGCAAGATGCCCAGTACCACACTGAGTATGCCCAGCACGCCTGATGTGGAAGGCTGCTCACCAAGCCAGATGAAAGCAGCAAGGCTGGACAGTAACGGACCGGTGCCCCGCGCCATGGGATACACCACGGACAGGTCCGCTGCGTGATAACCCCATTGCAGGCAAAGGCTGTAGCCCAGATGCAGAAGGCTGGACAGGACTATGAAGAAAACGACGGCTGCGCTCCAGTTCATGCCGTCTGCCCAGAAAATATAGACGACCCAGGGCGCATACAGCAGCGCGGAAATCAGCCTGTATGCAAAGACAAAATGGCCTGCCGAGGCATTGGCTTTCTTCGAGATAAGGTTCCAGCTCGCATGCAAGGCGGCTGCACAGATTACCAGACCAAATATTTCAGGTGTCATACGTTCGGATATACGCTGCCGGGTTCCAGAACTCCTGAGCGCGGTTTATGATGAAAGCCGCAAAGCGTCTGCTCAAGATCACATTACTTGTCATGAAAATGACATATTAGCTGGTCCTGGCTGGATTGCGATGCGCCAGTCATAAAAGAAAACCCGTTTCACAACACTTGATCAAGGGCTGAATATGAAACTCCTGCACTCATCTCTGGCTCGAATGTTCATCATGCTGGCGTTTTCCTGCGCAGTACCAGGCATGGCATCGGCACAATTGAAGCCGGGCGATGCTGCGCCCGCCTTTACTTTGGCCGCAACACTGGCGGGCGAAGCCTTTGAGTTTTCCCTGGACAAGGCACTCGAACAGGGGCCGGTTGTATTGTATTTTTACCCGGCAGCGTTCACTCAGGGCTGTACCATAGAAGCCCACAATTTTGCCGAGGCAACCGACGAGTACAAGGCATACGGCGCAACTGTGCTGGGCGTTTCAGCCGACGACCTTGAGAAACTCAAGAAGTTTTCCGTCAGTGCCTGCCGCAGCAAATTTGCGGTTGCGGCCGACCCCGCCGCCAAAGTCATCCAGGCTTACGATGCGGGCATGTCCTTTCGCCCCAATATGGCCGGCCGCGTGTCCTATGTCATTACTCCCGATCACAAAATTTATTACGCGTTCAGCAGCAGCAATCCGGACGACCACGTACCCAACACCATGGCGGCCGTCAAACAATGGGCGTTAGATGCTAAAGTTAAGTGATCTTCATCCATACCGGCAAGGTCTAGCATGACATCGGTGTATGCCTTTTCCGCGGTTGCCATTGATGGCGAAACCATAGATTTTTCCGACTACCAAGGCAAAGTCCTGCTTATCGTAAACGTAGCGTCGGAATGCGGCTTTACGCCCCAATACAAGGGGCTGCAAACCTTGTTCGAAACCTATCGGGATCAAGGCTTGCTTGTGTTGGGATTCCCGTGCAATCAGTTTGGACGACAGGAACCGGGTGAACCCGCACAGATAGCCGGCTTCTGCACACAGCAATATGGTGTGACCTTTCCCCTATTTGAGAAAATCGACGTCAACGGCCCGGGTGCCCACCCTTTGTATACCTGGCTAAAAACCAGAAAATCAGGCGTGCTTGGCAGCCAGAGCATTAAATGGAACTTCACCAAGTTCCTGCTCGGGCGTGATGGTGAGGTCCTGCAGCGCTATGGCTCCACCACGAAACCCGAGGCCATGCGCCGTGACATTGAAAAAGCCCTGGAGCATTCATGATAGATTTGTATTACTGGACCACACCTAATGGCCACAAGATCACCCTCTTCCTGGAAGAAGCCGCCATCCCCTATACCCTGTTCCCCATCAATATTGGTAAAGGCGATCAGTTCGAGCCCGAATTTCTGAAGATCTCGCCCAACAATCGCATTCCGGCTATCGTCGATCATGCCCCCATCGACGGTGGTGATCCAATCCCGGTTTTCGAATCGGGCGCCATTTTGCTGTATCTGGCTGACAAAACCAAACAGTTTCTGCCGACCAGCCTGCGTGGTCGCAACGAGGCCTTGCAATGGTTGTTCTGGCAAATGGGTGGCCTGGGGCCCATGGCTGGCCAGAATCACCACTTCAATACTTACGCCCAGGAAAAAATCCCTTACGCCATCGATCGTTATGTGCGCGAGACCGGCCGTCTGTACGGAGTATTGAACAAACACCTGGCTGACCGGGAGTTCATTGCGCACGAGTACTCCATTGCCGACATGGCTTGCTACCCATGGATCGTTTCGCACCAGCGCCAGGAACAGGATTTGAATAATTTCCCTCATCTCAAGCGCTGGTTTGAAGCCATCGCACAGCGTCCCGCCACACGTCGCGCGTACGAGAAAGCAGAACAGATCAATACTGCGCCCTCTGTCAGCGACGATGCCTCCCGCAAACTGTTGTTCGGCCAGGACGCCAGCACCATCAAATAAAGGCCAGCATGTATTCACGTCCAGTCTTCCGATTCGCCCTGACCGCTGTTGCCTTGGGTGTACTGGCTGCTTGTACCAGCGGGCCTTCTGCGAATATTTCCAGAATACCTGTAGAAATCGGGGAGCAAACCAGCAAAGAGGGTTTGTTCACCCAGGAGTTCAAATGGGAACATACAAAACCGGGCTGCAAGGGCGAATGCCCGACGCTTGAGCTCAACTCGCTGGTGTTTCCGGGCGTCCCCAAGCTGACCGAGCTGGTCGATCACGCGCTGGCCATGATGACGGGAATCGGCACCAGCGGCCCTGCTCCTTATTTCACCATCAAGGAATACGAAGACTATTTCTGGAAAACAGCCGCCCCGCGGGATTCCACCGTCATGGTTGCCAAAGCCCGCTACCGGAATCGCTCCCTGACCGTAATCGAGCTGAACACCTGGCAGTATCAGACCGGCTCGGCGCACGGCATTTCGGCTACCCAATTCCTTAACTGGGACAATAACACCGGTAAAGTGCTGAGCTTGGACAGCATCCTGCGGCCCGGCCAATACGACGGATACGTTGCTGCGCTGAAACAGGCTCACGCCAACTGGCTTGCGTCGCACCCCGACGCCCAGCATGATCCGGAAACATTCAACCGGATGTGGCCATTCCAGGTCAGCGAGAACTTTGGATTCACTGATCAGGGTCTTGTCGTCAAGTACGACTCTTATCAGCTGGCCCCCTACTCCTCTGGTCAGCCCGAGCTCGTGCTGCCGTATTCTTCCTTGTCGGGAATATTGCGACCGGAATTCATGCCCGCACCCGCCTGACGGCGTCAGGCGGCCAGCAGCTCAGGGCTCGGGATTTTCGTTAAAGCGATCCAGGTCGAAATAACGTGACGTTGAATTATCTGAAGGCTTCTTGACGCTGGCTTGGGGTGCCGGCTTGCTTGCTTGCATAGTCTGACCGGCCCCGGTGCCACGCTGGCCGCTGCGTTCGGCCATCACCTTGGCGGACAGCGCGTCCAGCTTGCCTGCCAACGTATTATGGTTTTTCAGGCGTGCCCAAAATGCCGCATCATACTGCTGCGTCGTTTTCATCGTGACGTCTGCACCAACGTCAAGCAGATACTGGACCACGGGTTCGCTGCCGGCGTAAGCGGCCATCATGAGTGCGGTCGTTCCGTCCGGCCCGGGCGCGTTCACAATCGCTTTGTTCGCGACCAGCATCCTGACCGTCTCAAGGTGTCCCTTCGAGGCTGCATACTGCAAAGGAGTCCATCCCAGACGATTGACCAACGCCCCACGGTTGATCAGGTCTTGCGCACGCTGCGTTTCACCGGCTACAGCAAGGTACATCAGCGGAGTCTCACGATTGACGTTAATGGCGTTACGCACCGTCTTGGGATTGGCGGCAAGCAGGTCGTATACCTTCCAGGAGCCGTCCCGGATGGCCTGCATGATTGCAGGCTGGCCATCCGGGCTGATCGAGTTCGGATCAGCGCCACGACTCAATGCTTTCTTCACCTCGGACACACGGTCATTGGCAATATCGTTCCACCAGTTTGCAGGATTGGCGGCCAAGGCGGCACCCGACAGCACCAGGCCAGCGAGCAAACACAGAATCAGGCAATAAAATTGCCTTGTATCGATGATCCGGCTAGTGTGATGACTGGTCATGATTGCACCTACCTGAGAATTAAGTCTGGATAATTTACTTTGGATATTTAACTTTAAATAAATTACGTCTAATAAACTACTTTAAATAATTAATATTAGATTACCTGTCTATCTTATTGAATAATTTGAAGAAATTATCTGTTGTATGTTGTGCAATTTCAGCCAAAGTTACGCCCTTTAGCTCAGCAATTTTCTCTGCCACATGCATGACTTTAGAGGGATCATTGGTCTTTCCCCTGTGTGGCACTGGTGCCAGAAATGGTGAATCCGTCTCTATCAACAACCGGTCGAGCGGCATTTTCCGCGCCAGGTCCTGAAGGTCCTGGGCTTTTTTGAATGTCACTATTCCAGAGAGCGAAATATAGAAATTCAGTTCCATGGCAGCCTGGGCAACCTCCCAGGACTCGGTAAAACAATGCATGACGCCACCGATCTCGTCAGCGCCCTCTTCCTTCATGATACGCAAGGTATCCGCGCTGGCGGCACGGGTATGTATGATCAATGGCAGCCCGCTCTGCCTGCTGGCCCTGATATGAGTGCGGAATCGCTCACGTTGCCATTCCAGCGGCTCAGACAACCGAAAGTAGTCCAGTCCGGTTTCTCCGATCGCCACAACCTTGGGTTCCTGGGCCAATTCGCACAGCTGGTCCACGCCGGGTTCAGGCGTATCTTCATAATCGGGATGCACGCCTACCGAGGCGTACAGATGATCATGGGGCGCCACCAGGTCCATCAATCCGGGCCAGTCCGGCATGTTCACGCTTACCACCAGCGCATGGGTGACCTGGTTCTGAACCATACGATCCAGGATTTCCGGCAGGTTGTCCGCCAGCTCGGGAAAATTCAAATGACAATGGGAATCAACAAACATAATAGCTTCTAACGAAAATCCTTAAGTTGCCGGAGCACAAGCCAGCGCAACTCGTTGCAGGGTGCTGTGCACAAACAACTTGGCGTTCAAGGGATGGCCTGCTACCGCGCGCTGCTGGGCGAGCCATTTTGCCGTCTCGGCAAGACGAGCCGGAGACGCCCCGGCGGCGACAGCGGCAACCTGCTTCTCCAGCGCAGGAAAATAACGCAAAGATGCACCCGATGCGGCCAGCATCAAATCCAGGAAAGCCCGCTGCAAGGTGTCTATCCAGGCTTCGGGGGCCTGAGCCTCCAGTTGATCTGCCAATGCGCCAATATCAGCTGTACGGGCAGCGGCGAGGTCGCCCAATAATCGGGCCAGCCACTCAGGATACGGCTTGTCGCCAGACTGCGCCAGCTCTTGGGCCAGCAAGGGGGCGCCACCTGCGACCGCAAGCCATTGCTCCGCTTCGGACACGCCATGGGCCTGCAGCCATGGGAGGCTTTCGCCCGGCCCGGGCACCGAAAGCGGAAGGCGACGGCAACGCGATACCAGGGTAGGCAAAAGCCGGTCGGGCGCATCGGCCACCAGCAGGAAAATTGTATGCTCGGGCGGCTCTTCGAGCACTTTCAGCAAGGCATTTGCTGTAACGGCGTTCATGGCCCGAGCCGGATAAATGAGCGCTACACGCCAGCCTCCTCGGTGAGTTGCCGTGTTGAACCAGTTGTGCAGTGCCCTGAGTTGCTCGACTTTAATGTCTTTGGACGGCGTCTTCTTTGCGCCACCCGCTGGCGCGCTGTCGTCCGACACGGCACCGGCCTCGCCCTCTTCCAGTGCCATGGCTTCAGGGCGAATGCGCCGCATGTCGGGGTGACTGCCACTTTTCAGCCAGAGACAGGCCGCGCACTGGCCGCAGGCAAAACCACCCGCAGGCGATTCGCACAGCAGACTCGCTGCAGCCGCCAGCGCAAACTGACGTTTTCCTATGCCTGGGAGTCCGTGGATCAGCCAGGCATGTGCAAAGCGTTCACGTTGCCCCAGCCACGCTGCCGCCTGTTTTTCCTGCCATGGCAAAAAGGAAACGAAATCACTCATGGCCACCCTGCCCGTGCCTGATCAGTACTTGTCGAACCAGCTCCCGGATTTCGCCGCGCACTTGTTCGTAAGGCTGTGCGGCATCCACAATCGCAAAGCGCCCGGGTGCCAGCCTGGCCTGCTCTATATAGCCGTGCCTGGCGCGTTCGAGAAACGCCAGGTTTTCCTTCTCCATCCGGTCAAGTTCACTGCCTCTGGACGTCACTCTTTGCAGCCCAACTGCCGGATCCAGGTCAAGGATAATGGTGAAATCGGGCTTCAGCCCTGCGACCGCCATATCATTCAGACAGTTGATCAAATCAAGGTCCAGACCACGCGCATAATGCTGAAAACTGATGGTAGCCGAGTCAAAACGATCGGATACGACGATTTTTCCAGCCTCAAGGGCGGGGATGATCTTCTCGCGCACGTGCTGTGCACGGGCCGCGGCAAACAGCATCAACTCAGTTACGTCGCACATTTCGGCTGCAGAGTTGTCCAGCAGAATATCCCGGATCTTCTCGCCTATGGGTGTTCCACCAGGCTCCCGGGTCATTACTGCCTCGAGCCCCCGGGTGCTCAAATAAGCCTCGATATCACGCAAACAGGTGCCTTTTCCGGCGCCATTGCCTCCGTCGACCACTATCATGCAGCCCCTGCTCAATTTCGCCGCCCCAGAATGTATTTGGCAACTGCTCGATTGTGGGCAGCCAGATTGGGCGAAAACTCGCTGGTACCGTCGCCCCGCGAGACAAAATACAGAAATTTGTGCTCTTCGGGATGCAGTACCGCCAGCAGCGCCGCGCGCCCGGGGCTGGCAATCGGCGTAGGAGGCAGGCCGTTGCGCGTGTAGGTGTTCCAGGGCGTGTCGGTCGTGAGGTCTTTTTTACGGATCCTGCCCTGATAGGCATCGCCCATGCCATAGATCACGGTCGGATCCGTCTGCAGGGGCATGCCTAACCTGAGGCGGTTCACAAATACGCCTGCAACCCGGCTGCGATCGTTGCTGTGCCCGGTTTCCTTTTCCACTATCGAGGCCAGAATCAAGGCTTCGTAGGGCGTTTGCAGAGGTAAATCGGGGTCACGTTCGTTCCAGAGGCGCTCCAGCAACTGGTGCTGGGCATGATAGGCACGTCGCAGCACGTCAAAGTCAGATGTGCCGGGCGCAAATACATAGGTATCAGGAAAAAACAGCCCTTCGGTGCTGGACGATGACGCACCCAGGCGCTCCAGCAACTCTTCATCGCTGACACCTTCCAGGGTTTGTTTCACCTTGGGGTCGTCCCGCAAAGCCTGGCGGATGCGTTTGTAGGTCCACCCTTCCACCAGCGTCAGCCGTGTCTGAGTCATGTCGCCGTTGGCCATGCGTTCGAGCAATACCCGCGGCCCATCACCCTGAACGGCTTCATAAGCCCCGGCTTGCAGCTGTTTGTCCAGGCCCGTGAGCCTTGCCAGCAGGGCAAATGCGTCAGGATTGACCTGTATGCCTGCCTGATTCATAGTCCTTGCTATGGCACGTGGGCGGCTTCCCGGCTCAATCACGTAGTTGACCCGGTCTGCAGCCAGGTCAACGGGCCGCTCAGCCCAGTACCAGGCGCCGGCGCTGATGGCTGCGGCCGCCAGGGCCGTTGCCAGCAGCAGATACAAAATTATCAATTTGAGTTTTTTCATGAGCACCAGAGTGTAGCCCAGCCTATCTGGCGGCGCAGTAAATTGTCGTCAAATGGGCCACGGCAGCCAGAGCGCGGCACGTTTCATTAAAGCCCATTATCATAAACGCTGGTGTCCTGTTGAATTGAAGAGTTGTCAGTCATGAGTATTTCCCGTTATGTCGTTTCCCTGGCCGATTTGGCTGTCATTGAAATCACCGGCCCGGATGCCGTCACTTTTCTGCATGGCCAGCTTAGTCACGATATCGCCGGCCTGTCTCCGGGCCACGCCCACCTGGCCGGATTCTGCACGGCCAAAGGCCGTTTGCTGGGCACCATGGTGGTATGGCCGCTATCCGGCAGCGAAGTTCCCACCTTGCGTGCCTTGATCAAGGCCGATATCGCCGATGCGGTAGCCAAACGGCTTTCCATGTTTGTCCTCAGGGCCAAAGTAAAGATCAGCGTCACCAACCTGAGCGTGCTGGGCGTCGGTGCATCGACGGGCACCGCTGATGCAAATACCCCGGCCGGGTCGCAGGCCGGTTTGCTGGAGCAGGCCGCCGCCCTGCCCGAAGATCCTGCCCCATGGGCGGTCGTACATACCGAGGCCGGCGACTGGATCGCAGCAATCAGTGCCAAGGGCGCCAGCGCCAGATGGTGGCTGGTTACCGCAACCGACATGGCAACAGAACAGCCTTCACAAGCGGCACGCACCGCATGGCAGGCGCAAGATATTGCGGCCGGTTTGCCCTGGGTGCAGGCTGCGATACAAGACGTATTCATTCCCCAAACGCTGAACCTCGATCTGATCGACGGAGTCAGCTTCACCAAGGGCTGCTATCCAGGCCAGGAAGTCGTCGCCCGCAGCCACTATCGCGGCACCGTCAAGCGTCGCATGGCCTATGGGCTGATACACAATGGAACAGACCTGCAGGCCGAAACCTTGTCAGGCACCGACACTTTCGATGCCAACAACCCCCAGAATCCCGTCGGGCGGATCGTGAATGCCGCCAAAGCGGCGGCCGGCGATCAGAGCGACGGGCAATCAGCAAGCGATGCCGTGCACGTTCTGATGGAGGTGCAACTGGCGGACCTGGGCCAGGCCGATTTCCGCCTTGGCAGCGCCGAAGGCCCTGCGATAAACGTGCAGATGCTTCCCTACGACATCGTTACACCCTAGCCATGCTTACCGCATGCGGCGGCCCTTACTTTTTGTACAGGTTCAATATGCTGGAAAAATCCAGCCCGCCGCTACCCTGGGAGCTGTGCAGCGAATAAAGATTCCGTGCCAGCTCGCCCAAAGGAACCGAAGCACGCGAATTTAGCGCCGATTCAGCCGCCAGGCCCAGGTCCTTTAGCATGAGGTCTACACCAAAACCGCCGGCATAGTTCTTCGAGGCCGGCGCATGCTCCATCACTCCGGGCCAGGGGTTGTACAGTTCCGTCGCCCAGTTTCGCCCTGAGCTTTTCGCAATGATGTCGGACAGCACCTTGGGGTCGAGCCCATTGGCTGCGCCCAGGGCCAGCGCCTCGGATGTGCCTGCCATCAGGATACCCAGCAGCATGTTGTTGCAGATCTTGGCAACCTGACCCGCACCGGCGGCTCCGGCATGAAAAATGTTCTTGCCCATTTTTTCAAGATAGGGTCTGGCTGCTTCGAGGTCTTCGGCTTCGCCACCCACGATAAAGGTCAGCGTACCCGCCACCGCACCACCGGTGCCGCCGGAAACCGGTGCATCGATCATGCGTATGCCTTTGCCGCGTGCGGCATCGGCCACCTTGCGTGCGGATTCGGGGGCGATGGTGCTGCATTCAAGCACCAGCGTGCCTGCGGCGATGTGGTCAATCAAGGCCGGCTCACCCAGGTACACGCCTTCTACGTGCTTGCTGGCCGGCAACATGGTTACCACGACTTCGGCGTCTTTCACCGCCTCTTGAGCAGAAGCCACCGCTTTTGCGCCGGCATCGGCCGCTGCCTTGACTGCGGCGGCGGCCAGGTCAAAAACCACCAGATCATGCCCTGCCTTGATCAGGTTCAAGGCCATGGGACCGCCCATATTGCCTAAACCAATAAATGCGATACGACTCATTTTTTGTCTCCTTGGAAAATATTCCTGGTTCGATGATGTTATGTGGTGGCTTGACGGCCCAGATCGGCCAGCGGGTTTGCCTCGTGGGCAGGCCAGGGAATGGCAAAAAAGCGTTGCACCCAGGCGTCGGTGGCCGCATCGTGGGTTGCCGGCGACCATTTTGGTTGCTTGTCCTTGTCGATGATCAGGGCGCGTATGCCTTCCTGCAAGTCGCCATGCACGCCGCATTGCAGGCTGACGATATATTCCTGCCGGAAGACATCTGCCAGTGACATCAGTCGTACGCGACGCAGCAATTCGAAACTCAGCCGGGCAGAGCCGGGAGAGCCCGCCACAAACGTAGCTCCTGCCCTTTTCAGCCAGGGATCGTCGCTTTGGGCCAAGCCGGCGATGTTTTCACAAATGCGTGCAAAATCAGCACCATCGCAGGATTGCCTGATCAAATCATAATGGGTGCTCAATGGGCCCGGCTGTCCGGATCCGGTGCCCTGCAAGCCCAGCAGCACATTACGCAACAACACATCATTCTGAGTTCGCTCGGCCGACCATGACGATGTCTGGATGGCGGCAAGCAAGGCGTCCCATTCTTCTGCTGCCAGCGTGTAGTCTGCCAGGCCCAGCATCGTGCAGTCGGCCGCACCCAGTTGCGCACCGGTCAGGGCCAGAAACAGGCCTATCCCGCCTGGCAGGCGTGCCAGCATCCACGTACCGCCCACGTCGGGAAACAGGCCTATGGAGATTTCAGGCATGGCAAACCGCGTGGTTTGGGTAGCCACCCGATGGCTGGCGCCCATCATGAGACCTACCCCGCCACCCATGACAATACCGTTGCCCCAGCACAGCAAGGGCTTGGAGTAGGTATGAATATGGTAGTCAAGCCGGTATTCGACATCGAAGAACTCGCGCGCGTAGGTGTTGTCCCATGCCTGGCCGCTGCTGTTGTCCTTCATGCCCTGATAGATGCCGTGCAGATCGCCGCCGGCGCAAAAGGCCTTCTCGCCGGCACCGCGCAACAGCACGAGTGCAATTTGCGTATCATCTTCCCACTGCCGCAATTGGCTGGCCAGCAACTTGCACATATCGAGCGACAGGCCATTGAGCGTTTGTGGCGCATTCAGCGTGGCGACTGCTACCTTGCGGCCATCGGCCGTATCCAATTCTTCGAACAAGACCGGGGAATTCATCGGATGTCTGCTCCTTTTTCCAGTAGTTGCCGCGCCACGATGACGCGCATGATTTCATTTGTGCCTTCGAGTATTTGGTGTACCCGCGTATCGCGCACTAGCCGCTCCAGCGGGTAGTCTTTCAGGTAACCATAACCCCCATGGATCTGTTGGGCATCAAGGCAGGCCTGAAAGCACAGGTCGGTTGCCAGACGTTTGGCCATGGCGCAATAAGACGATGCATTGGGATCCTGCATATCAAGCTTGGCTGCCGCCAGGCGTACCATCTGGCGTGATGCGACGATATGCGTAAGCATGTCGACCAGCTTGAACTGCAAGGCCTGGAAATCAGCCAATGCCTTGCCGAACTGCTTGCGTTCACCCATGTAGTTGCGGGCGGTTTCGTAGGCACCCTGGGCCGCGCCAACCGAGCAGGTGGCAATATTGATACGCCCGCCATCCAGCCCCTTCATGGCAAACTTGAAACCCTCCCCTTCGCTTCCCAGCAAGTTCTCGGCGGGCACCTCGGCGTTATCGAAAGTGATGGGACGAGTGGACTGACTGTTCCAGCCCATCTTGTCTTCCTTACGCCCGTAGGTGATGCCGGGTGTGTCGGCCGGTACGGCAAAAGCGGAAATGCCGCGGGGCCCGTTATCGCCCGTGCGCGCCATGACCACCAGCATGTCGGTGTCACCGGCACCGGAAATAAACGCCTTGGCGCCGTTCAGCACATAGGCGGCGCCCTTCTTCTCGGCACGGGTCGACAGTGAGGCGGCATCGGAGCCCGAGCCCGGTTCGGTCAGGCAGTAAGACGCGAGCTTTTCACCCGTGGCCAATTGTGGCCCCCAGGTATCACGCAGCGAATCGCTCGCCCATGAGCCTATCATCCAAGTAGCCATATTGTGTATGGTCAGGAAGGCAGTTGTGGATGGGTCGTAGGCGGCCATTTCCTCGAAGACCAGTGTTGCGTCAAGGCGCGGCAGGCCCAGCCCGCCTATGGTTTCAGGAGCGTAAATGGCGCAGAAACCCAATTCGCCGGCGCGTGCAAAGGCATCGCGCGGGAAAATGCCTTCGGCATCCCAGTGAGCGGCGTTCGGGGCCAGTTCGCCCTCGGCAAAATCACGCGCGGCTTGTGCAAAAGCCTGCTGCTCGTCGCTAAGACGAAATTCCATATGTTGTCTCCATTCTGCAATTCGATTTGTTCAGTCAGACTATAAGTCTTATCCGTTACCCCTGAAACCATAGCGCCTTGTCATTATTATTATTGTCATGTGCGTGACAATCGCTTGGTCATGAACGCCTTGCGGTGCTGCGCCCGTCGCCGGCGGGACTCCATGGGGTCAAAATTCAAGGGCCGGTATATTTCGACACGGTCTCCCGGGGCCAGTTGGCGATCGAGCGTGCAGGTCTGCCCGTATATGCCGACAGCCAGTACAGCTTGCGGATAGTCTGGATTGCTGCGTGCGAAACCGCTGGCATCAATAGCCTGCCCTACCGTGCTGCCTGCCGGTAATGTCAGCCTGGCCTGCCACACGGAACCCGCCTGCGCATAGACCACCTGAACATCAATATCAGTGCCCATAAACGGCCTGCGCACGTTGCGTGAAGGAGTCGATGAAGCTGCTGGCAATACGATTGAATATGGGGCCGACCACGGCCTCGAGGGCACGGCTGGAAAAGGCATATTCCATGGTGTAGACCACCTTGCAGGCGTCTGGAGCCAAGGCCTGGAACGCCCAGGTGCCGGTCAGCATCGAAAATGGGCCGTCGACCAGATGTATGGTGATGAGCTCGGGATACTGATGCTCGTTGCGGGTGGTGAAGGTTTGCCGGATGCCGGCAATATTGATGGTGACAGAAGCCTCCATTCCATTTTCATCGTGCTTGTGCACGGTGGTACCACCACACCAGGGCATGAATTCAGGATACTTGGCCACATCGGCCACCAGATCGAACATTTGTGCACTGCTATGCGGGACGAGAACAGAACGCTGTACTTTATGCATCGAAAGTCGTTAATGGATAGAATGTATGGATTTTACAGTCTACAGCCATATTGTGATTCATGAGCATTGTCGATAACCGCAAAGCAACGCACGATTACTTCATCGAAGAACGCTACGAAGCGGGTCTTGTGCTGGAAGGATGGGAAGTAAAAGCAATACGTGCCGGGCATGTGCAGCTGAAGGAAAGCTACGTTATCGTACGAGACGGCGAGATCTGGATCATCAATATGCACGTCAGCCCCTTGCCTACCGCTTCCACGCATATCCATCCTAATTCCACCCGTACGCGCAAGCTGCTGCTCAAGGCGGAAGAAATCAGCAAACTGATAGGCAAGGTGGAACAGCGCGGCTATACGCTTGTACCGCTGAACCTGCACTACAAGAACGGGCGCATCAAGCTTGATATCGGGCTGGGACGCGGCAAGAAAATGCACGACAAGCGCAACACTGCACGCGATAAAGACTGGCAGCGGGAAAAAGAACGCATCATGAAGCACGACACCCGCAACCGAAAGGGTGACTAGAACGCATTTGCGGGGCCGGCGCCGCCACGCTCCTATGCCAGGGTGAAACCTTCCAGCTCCAGCAGGGCGAATTTGCGCTCAAGCCCGCCGGTATAGCCGTTCAGGCGCCCGCTGCCGGCCAGCACCCTGTGGCAAGGCACGATAATGCTGACGGGATTGCGCCCCACAGCCGTTCCCACCGGACGCCCATGCTGCGCCGTCAGGCCTGCCGACAGGGCGACATCGCCGTAAGAAACATATTCACCGTAAGGAATGGCAAGCAGTGCCTCCCAGACCTTGATCTGGAAGTCGGTTCCATGCAGATGCAAGGGAACGCCAAATACCCTGCGATCCCCGTTGAAGTATTCCTGCAGCTCAGCCAGGGTTTGCTGAAACACACTCAGGGCGCCGGCGGGCGTGTCGGGCTGCATGACGACCAGGCACTGCTGCGCATCCCACGCCGCCCCTGGGCCGCCACCGGCCGGGCCGGTGGTGTTCTGGTCTTCATTATCGAAGAGATCGGCTTGAACCGCTTTCTTGTACGCCTTGAAGTCTTTGATGGCTGCGCCCGCCATCATGCCTGCCGTCGGATCAGCCTTGCCCGCTTTCACGGGCGCCAAGCCATCGACCGGCGGCCGATCCTTCTGGTCGTCGAAGTACAGGCCGTCAAGATGCGTGCCGTTTGAGCTGAGCAACATAGCGCCCAAAGGCGAATTCAGCCGCGCATAAAATCTCATTCTCGCTACTCCTTGCCACACTGCAAGGCCTGATTGTAGTGCGCCGGCGCGACGGACTCAGTGCAGCTTGACACGCGGCGCAGCGCGTTTCATGAACAGGCGCCCTATGGCCAGTGTGCCGGTACGCACCGGACCGAGCACTGCGAGGTGGTGCATCAAATGCAGGCTCATGTACATAAGCCGGGCCAGCAAACCTTCAACAAACCAGCTTTTCCCCGACAGCACACCCATCAGATTGCCTACTCCGCGGCTATGCCCTACCGAGACCAGCGAACCGTAATCGCGAAACTGGAACTGGCGATCACGGGGTTGCCGGCCCATGATGCGCTCATGCATGGTATCGAGCAGAAAGCTGGCTTGCTGATGTGCGACCTGGGCGCGGGCGGGCAGCGGGCGGTCTTCGCCGATCCAGGGTGCCTGGGCACAATCACCCAGGGCGTAGATGGACGGATCGGTACTGCGCAGGCTACCGTCCACGACCAATTGATTATTGCGATTGAATTCGAGCCCAAGCCCGGACAGCCAGGCCGGCGCTTCGATGCCCGCCGCCCAGACACAGAGATCAGCCGGATAGCGATTGCCTTCGCTGTCAGTCAACTCGTCTGCCGCCACGGATGCGACACGCACTGATGTCTTGACCACAACCCCCCTGCTTTCCAGCAGCTTTTGCGCCGCGGTCGATAGTTTTTCCGGCAAGGCCGACAAAATGCGCGGGCTGCCTTCAAGCAGGGTAATGCGTATGTCGGCGGCGGGGTCCAGGTCGTTCAGGCCGTAAAACGATGCATCGGCGCAGGCTTCGAGCAACTCGGCCGCCAGCTCAACGCCGGTGGCGCCGCCGCCGACAATACCTATATTCAACTTATAGCCGGGCTCTGCCGCCTTTCTTCGGCTTGCCAGCACCAGCTGATGCAGCAGGCGCAGGCGAAAACGCTCGGCTTCGGCGGTGGAGTCAAGTGCTATCGCGAACTCGGCCGCGCCCGGCGTACCAAAGAAGTTGGATTTGCTGCCCACCGCCATGACCAGCGTATCGTAGGCTATGCTTCTGGCGGGGAAGACCTCGTCTTGCGAGTCGGACAGAACGGGCTTGAGCTTCAGCAGCCTGGCTTGCCGGTCGACCGCTTCAAGCTCGCCATAAATAAAGGTGAAACCACAATCCTTGGCCAGCATGAAATACGAAAGGCCTTCGCGGTGGATGTCCAGCGTTCCGGCTGCGACTTCGTGCAAGGAAGGCTTCCAGATATGGCCGCCGTCTTTGTCGACCAGCAGTACGTGGGCAGGCCCGTATTTGCGCCCCAGCTTGGCGGCCAGCTCAAGGCCACCCGCACCGCCGCCGACAATCACTACCTTATGTGCCTGTTCGTCCATCTGCGCCCCTGATACGCGTGCTAGCCGGAATGTACGACATTCGCAGCATCGGTTTCCAGCCAGCCGCCGCCCAACGCCTTATACAGATCGACCTCGCTGTTCAACTGTGCCAGACGATCCTGAATATACTGCTGCTGCGAAGTGAACAGCAAACGCTGGGCATCCAGCACGTTCAGATAGCTGTCCACCCCTTCATCGTAACGCTGTTGGGCCAGTTTGAAATACTCGCTGGTATTTTCAACCAGTTCGCGCTGTGCTTGCAGCTGTTTGCCGTAGGTGCCGCGTGCGGCCAGGCTGTCCGAGACTTCGCGAAAAGCGTTCTGTATGGCCTGCTCATACTGGGCCACACGAATATCACTCTGGATTTCGGCGTAATCCAGATTGGCGCGCAGGCGGCCGGCATTGAAAATGGGAACGGAGATGCCGGGCATGAAGGACCAGGTTCCGGAACCGCCTTCAAACAAGCCGGACATTTGCGAACTGGCGGTACCCGCAGCACCGGTCAGGCTGATGCGCGGAAAGAACGCGGCACGAGCCGCGCCGATATTGGCATTGGCCCCGATCAGGCGATGCTCGGCTGCCAGGATATCGGGCCTGCGCTGCATCAAATCGGAAGGCAGGCCGGCCGGCACGGCGGCAAATACCTGGCTGTCCAGCTTCAGGCCCTGCGGCATATCGGCGGGCAATGGACCACCCATCAGCATCCTGAGGCCGTTCACATCCACCGCCACCTGGCGTGTATAGCGCTGCACGTAGGCACGCGCTTCGTCCACTGTGGTGCGCGCCTGGCGCACCTCCAGTGCCGAGGCCACACCCACATCGAAGCTGCTTTGTATCAAGGCCAGCGTTTTCTCGTTGGTCTGCAGCGTGCGCTGCGCCACCTCCAGCAATGCCTGATCGGCTTGCCAGGCCAGATAGGCCTGTGCCACATCGGCCACAAGGCTTATATGGACGCTGCGCTGTGCCTGCCCGGTCGCCAGGTATTCTTCCAGGGCCTGCTGGTTCAGGCTGCGAACCCGGCCAAAGAAATCCAGTTCGTACGACATGGCCGCGCCCACGTCATATTGCGAGGAAATGCCCGCCACACCGGCGGGCGACAAGTCGGCCGGCAGGCGCTGGCGGCTGCCATTGCCCGCCGCATCCAGCGTGGGGAACAGCTCGGAACGCTGAATACGGTACTGGGCCCGATAAGCATCGACCGTCAGGGCGGCCACACGCAAATCACGGTTGTTGTCCAGGGCAACGGCAATCAGCCGCTTCAGGGCGGGATCCTTGAAGAAAGTCTGCCAGCCTATATCGGCTGCAGCCCTGCCCTCTTGTGCCGGCGCTTCACCATAGGCCTGCCCCTGCGGCCAGGCCGCCGTTTCCACCGGCTGGGCCGGCTGTTCGTACTTGGGCGTCATGGAGCAGGCTTGCAACAGCACGCTGATGGCCACCCCCGACGTGATCATTGCAAATCTCATGACTGCGCTCCTTCCAGGGCGGGCTGACTGCCGGCCACCGATGATTTTTTCTTCGTCAACGACATCACCACCACAAAGAACAGCGGGATGAAGAATATGGCCAGCACTGTCGCCGTGATCATGCCGCCCACCACGCCAGTGGCGATGGCGTGCTGGCTGCCTTCGCCGGCTCCGCTGGCCAGCGCCATGGGCAATACACCGAAGGTAAAGGCCAGCGAGGTCATGATGATGGGTCTCAGGCGCAGCCTGGCTGCCTCAACAGCGGCCTGGACCAGCGTGCGCCCTTCCTGCTCGTAAAGCTGCTTGGCAAACTCCACGATCAGGATCGCGTTCTTGGCCGACAGGCCCACCGTGGTCAGCAAACCGATCTGGAAGAAAACGTCGTTGGACAAGCCCCTGAGCAAGGTGGCGATGACAGCCCCGATCACGCCGAGCGGCACCACCAGCATGACGGAGGCCGGCACCGACCAGCTTTCATACAGCGCGGCCAAGCTCAGGAACACGATCAGCACCGTCAGGGCATAAAGCATGGGGGCCTGCGAACCGGTCTGGCGCTCTTCGTATGACAGGCCGTTATACGCGATGTCCACACCTTCAGGCAGTTGGTCAACCAGGCGTTCGACCGCTTGCATGGCCTCGCCCGTGCTGTATCCAGGCGCGGGCGCGCCCTGTATCTGTATGGCCGGTACGCCGTTGAAGCGTTGCAGCTTGGGCGAGCCGTAAGTCCATTCGCCGGTGGCGAAGGCCGAGAACGGCACCATATCGCCTTCGGCATTGCGCACATACCACTTGCCGAAATCCTCGGGTGCAAGACGTGAATCCATCTCGCCCTGGATATACACACGCTTGACCCGGCCGCGATCGAGGAAATCATTCACATACATGGAACCCCAGGCGGCGGACATCGTTTCATTGACATCGGACAGGTTCAGCTGCAACGCGCGAACTTTTTCATCGTCGATCAACACCTGGTATTGCGGTTCGTCGCTCAGGCCGTTGTGGCGCACCATCATCAGCGCCGGGTCCTGGGCAGCCAGCTGCAGCAGCTGGTCGCGCGCGGCCATCATTTCGTCGTGACTCAGGCCGCCCATGTTCTGCAGGTAGAAGTCAAAACCGGTGGCGTTACCCATTTCAATAATGGCGGGCGGCACGAAGGCAAACGCGGTCGCATCCGTGATCCGGGACAGGCGCGCATTGGCCCGCTGTGTCAGGCTGAATACGTCGGTAGCGTCGCCCTGACGATCTTCCCAGGACTTGAGCTTGACGAATGCAACGCCCGAGTTCTGGCCGCGCCCGGCAAAGCTGAAGCCCTTGACCGCCATGACGGAATCGACCGTGCCCGCTTCGTCTTCAAGCAGGTACTGGTTCACTTCATCCAGAGCGGCCTGGGTACGCTCGGCGCTGGAGTTGGCAGGCGTCTGCACCTGTACGAACATGATGGATTGATCTTCTTCCGGCAGGAAGGTCGTCGGAATGCGCGTGAACAGCACCGCCAGGCCGCCGACAATAAGCAGAAAGATCACCATATAGCGCCCGCGATGCCTGATCATGCCCGACACGCCGCGCTGATAGCGGTCGTTGCCGCGATCGAACATGCGGTTGAACCAGCCGAAGAATCCTTTTTTGTTGTGATGATCGGCTGCCGAAGGCTTGAGCATGGTGGCGCACAAGGCCGGCGTAAACACCAGTGCCACCAGCACCGACAGGCCCATGGCCGACACGATGGTAATGGCGAATTGCTTGTAGATAATACCCGCCGAACCGCCAAAGAATGCCATCGGCACAAACACGGCGGACAGCACCACGCCAATGCCCACCAGCGCGCCCTGAATCTGCCCCATGGACTTGCGGGTGGCATCGCGGGCCGAGAGTTTCTCTTCGACCATCACCCGCTCGACGTTCTCGACCACCACAATGGCATCGTCCACCAGCAGGCCTATGGCCAGCACCATGGCGTACATGGTCAGGATATTGATGGTAAAGCCGAAGGCAGACAGAATTCCGAAGGTGCCCAGCAACACCACCGGCACGGCCAGCGTGGGTATCAGGGTGGCCCGGAAATTCTGCAGGAACAGATACATCACCAGGAAGACCAGAACAATGGCTTCAAACAAGGTGTGCACGACCGATTCGATCGATGCCTCCACGACCGGCGTGGTGTCGTAGGGATAAGTAATCTTCAGGCCGTCCGGCAAGAAGGGTTCGAGTTTTGCAATGGTGGCTTCCACACGTTCGACCGTGTCCAGCAGGTTGCCGCCCGTGGCCAGGCGCAAGGCCAGGCCCGACGAGGGCTTGCCGTTGTACTGGCCCGAGATTGCAAAGTTTTCGGCGCCCAGATTGATTTTGGCCACGTCGCGCAAGCGAACCTGTGAACCGTCAGGGTTGACCTTGAGCAGAATGTCTTCGAACTGAGGGATGGTCTGCAGACGGGTCTTGCCGATAATGGTGGCTGACAGCTGTACGCCCTTGGTGGTCGGCAAGCCGCCCAACTGGCCCGAAGACACCTGCACGTTCTGGCTGCGGATGGCATTGGCCACATCGCCCGGTGTCAGCGCAAAGCTGTTCAGCTTTTGCGGATCCAGCCAGATGCGCATGGCGTACTGCGAACCGAACAACATGAAGTCGCCCACCCCTTCAACACGGGATAGCGAATCCTGCCAGTTGGTGGCGATGTAGTCGGACAAGTCGGCGGCATCCATGCGTCCGCTTTCATCCACCAGCCCCACCACCAGCATGAAGTTGGATTGGTGCTTGGCCACGCGTATGCCCTGGCGCTGCACCTCTTCGGGCAACAGCGGCGTCGCCAGCTGCAGCTTGTTCTGCACCTGGACCTGGGCAATATCAGAGTCAATGCCCTGCTCGAAGGTCAGGATGATGCTCATGCTGCCGTCCGAGTTGCTTTCGGAAGACATATAGCGCAAGCCATCCAGGCCGTTCATTTTCTGCTCGATCACCTGCACCACTGAATCTTGCACGGTTTGTGCCGATGCACCGGGATAGGTCACGCTCACCGAAATGGCCGGCGCGGCGATATTGGGGTACTGGTTCACGGGCATGCCGAATATGGACAACGCACCGGCCAGCATGATCACGATGGCCAGGACCCAGGCAAAAATGGGCCTGTCTATGAAAAACTTTGACATTCAGCGTCCTCTTAAGCGTTTGTGTCAGGCTTGCCGGACACTGCGGCCTGGTCTTTTGCTTCGGTTTGGGCAGCCGAAGCAGACTCGTCCACATCGGAAAAGTCCATCACAACCGATACGTTCTCGGCCGGTTTGGCAACCACTTCCATGTCCTGGCGCACGCGTTGCACACCCTCGGTCACTACCTGCTCGCCACTGCTCAGTCCCCCACCGACCAGCCACTGATTGCCCACCGTCCTGAGCGTCACGATGGAACGCCGCTGCGCCTTGCTGTCTGCGTCCACGACCCAGACGAAGGGATCACCTTTCTGGTCACGCATGACGGCTTGCTGGGGCACCAGGAGCGCATCGTTGCGCACACCCTCGTTCAACTGCGCCTAGACAAACATACCGGGCAGCAGATCGCCGTCGGGATTGGGGAACTCCGCCCGCAAAGTGACGGAGCTGGTTCCAGGATCGACCGTGACCTCCGAGAATTGCAATGTGCCGGCATGCGGATAGATACTGCCGTCCTCCAGACGCAAGGAAGCTTTTGCCTGGTCGGCACCCGCCAGCTCAAGCCGGCCGTTGGCCATTTCCTTGCGCAGGCGCAGCACCTCGGTCACCGGCTGCTGCACATCGACATAAATGGGATCGATCTGCTGCACGGTCACCATTTCCGTGGCCTGTCCATTGGTCACCAGCGCTCCCTCGCTAACGGTGGAGCGCCCGGCCCGACCCGAAATCGGTGCAAGCACCTTGGTGTAGACCACGTTGATACGTGCCAGCTCGGCCTGTGCCTGGGCCTGCTTCCAGGCGGCCATGGCGTCGTCATACTGCTGTTGACTGATGGCGCTGGTTTTCTGCAGGCGCTGATAGCGTTTGGCCAGACGTTCGGTCGTAACCAGATTGGCCCTGGCACGATCATATTCGGCCTGATGCACCGCATCGTCGATCTGATACAGCTGCTGCCCCTTCTCTACTTCGGCCCCTTCCTCGAACAATCGCTTCTCGACTATGCCATTGACCTGCGGCCGCACTTCGGCGATGCGAAACGCCGCGCTGCGGCCAGGCAACACCGTGACCAGGGTCAGGGGTTCGGTCTGCACGGTATGTACCCCCACTTCAGGGGCTGCGGCGGCCGGTGGCGCCTGCTCGGGCTGGCCGCAAGCGGCCAGTGTGGCGGCCATCACCAATAGCGCGGCGGTTTTGCTGAGGGAAAATCGGTAACTGGGCTTCATGGATGCATCTCAAGAGTTGAAAGGCACCGGACCGGATAGATCCGCATGCAGATTTGCGGACATATCCGGTCCGGAACTTTAGATTTATAACCGTACTGTACGGTCAGTTTAAGCTTGACAAAAACCTCCTGTCAAGCAAAACTGTACGGATTAGTTCAGAAATAAAGAGGCGACCATGAGAACCAAGAGCGAAGCCCGAAAAGATGCAATCATGAGCGTTGCCCTGGAAGTTTTCCGTGAAGTGGGGTTTGATGCCGCATCCATGTCGCAGATCGCAGCAAGGGTGGGCGGATCGAAGGCAACGCTGTACAACTATTTTTCGTCGAAGGAAGAGTTGCTGCTCGAGGCCATGCTGCACTCGGCTGAGCAGCACGCCGAGAATGTCCTGCAATTGCTGCAGACTGAAGGTGATTTCAGCCAGCAATTGCATAGCTTCGTGGCCTCGTTGCTCACGCTGGTCAACGCGCCCGAAACCGTAGAGATCCTGCGCGTGGCCATTTCAGTGGGCGGCACCACCGACGTGGGCCGGCGCTTCTACGAAAGCGGCACACAGCACGTCTGGACGGAAATCTCCAGCAAACTGCAAGAGGAAATCAAAAAAGGCAGCTTGCGCGATGTGGATGCCGACAGGATGGCCATGCATCTGCGCTGCCTGTGCGAGGCTGAAATGATACGCAACCTGCTGGGTGCCCATCAGCGCATGAGCGCATCGGAGGCCAGGGAAAAGGCAGATTGCATCATAGATATTTTCCTGCATGCCTACGGCAGCACGCGCTGAACCCTGCGGATACCAGCCATTAACGACAAAGCCGGTGTGGGCCACACACCGGCTTTGTCGTGTTACAGCTCTGTTTTGCCAGACTAGTTCGGTTTGGCCAGACGCTGCCAGGTGTCGACCACGGTATCCGGATTCAGCGACATGGACAGAATGCCTTCATCGCGCAGCCAGTTGGCCAGGTCGGGATGGTCGCTGGGGCCTTGACCGCAAATACCCACGTATTTACCCGCAGACAGGCAAGCCTGGATGGCCCGGCGAAGCATGAACTGCACCGCTTCATCGCGCTCGTCGAAGTCGGCCGCCAGCAACTCCATGCCCGAGTCACGATCCAGGCCCAAGGTAAGTTGGGTCATGTCGTTCGAACCGATGGAGAAGCCGTCGAAGTATTGCAGGAACTGTTCGGCCAGAATGGCGTTGGAAGGTACTTCGCACATCATGATCAGGCGCAGGCCGTTTTCACCCCGTGCCAGACCATGGCTGGCCAGCAGATCGACGACCTTGGCTGCCTGAGGCAAGGTGCGTACGAAAGGCACCATGATCTCGACGTTGGTCAGGCCCATTTCGTCGCGCACCTTCTTGAGTGCTTCGCATTCCATCTTGAAGCATTCTTCGAACTCCTGGGAAATGTAGCGCGATGCGCCACGGAAGCCCAGCATGGGGTTTTCTTCTTCGGGTTCGTAGCGCGAACCGCCCACCAGCTTGCGGTATTCGTTGGACTTGAAGTCAGACAAACGAACGATGACGGGTTTGGGGTAGAACGCAGCAGCCAGTGTGCTGATCCCTTCGGCAAGCTTTTCAACGAAAAAGGCGCGCGGGCTGGCATAGCCACGGGCAGCCGATTCAACGGCCTGCTTGAGCTCGGCATCGACATTGGGGTAGTCGAGCACTGCCTTGGGGTGCACGTTGATGTTGTTGTTGATGATGAATTCAAGACGGGCCAGACCCACGCCATGGTTGGGAATCTGCGAGAAGTCGAAGGCCAGCTGCGGGTTACCCACGTTCATCATGACCTTCAGGCCGATATCTGGCATTTCGCCCCAGCGGACTTCTTCTATCTCGGTTTCGATCAGCCCTTCGTAGATGCGGCCTTCGTCGCCTTCAGCACACGATACGGTCACTTCGCGACCATTGTCGAGGATATCGGTGGCATTGGCGCAGCCAACGACAGCCGGAATACCCAGTTCACGAGCAATAATCGCCGCATGGCAGGTGCGGCCGCCACGGTTGGTGACAATAGCCGAAGCCAGCTTCATGACGGGCTCCCAGTTGGGATCGGTCATGTCGGTGACCAGGATGTCGCCGGCCTGGACCTTGTCCATTTCGGAAACGTCGGCCACGATACGTACCTGGCCCGAACCAATCTTCTGGCCGATGGCCCGGCCGGTTACCAGCACGTCGCCGGTGGCTTTCAGGCGATAGCGTTCCTGCACATCGCTGCGTCCTTGCTGCGACTTCACGGTTTCCGGACGAGCCTGCAGAATGTAGATCTTGCCGTCGATGCCATCACGGCCCCATTCAATATCCATGGGGCGCTGATAGTGTTCTTCGATGATGACTGCGTAGCGGGCAAGCTCAATGACTTCCTCGTCGGTCAGCGAATAGCGGTTGCGTTCGGAAACCGGCACGTCGACCGTGCGCACGGCATGTCCGGATGTGCGCGCTTCGTCGAATTCCATCTTGATAAGCTTGGAACCAATACGGCGGCTGATGATGGGATAGTGACCCGAAGCCAATGTAGGCTTGAATACATAGAACTCGTCGGGGTTGACGGCGCCCTGCACCACGGTTTCGCCCAGGCCGTAAGACGAGGTGATGAACACAACGTCGTTAAAGCCCGATTCCGTGTCAAGCGTGAACATCACGCCGGCGCTGCCGCGGTCGGAGCGCACCATGCGCTGTATGCCGGCCGAAAGAGCAACTTCCGTGTGGGCATAGCCTTTATGGACGCGATACGAAATGGCTCGATCGTTGTAAAGCGACGCGAACACGTGGCGGATTTTTTCCAGAATGTCGTCGATGCCGACCACATTCAGGAAGGTTTCCTGCTGGCCTGCAAAGGAAGCGTCGGGCAGATCTTCGGCCGTTGCCGAAGAGCGCACGGCAAACGAACCCTGGCCGTCTGCGTCGAGTTCGGCAAAAGCACTGCGAATGGCCTGTTCGAGTTCGGCAGGAAACGGAGTGTCGATGATCCATTGACGGATTTCGGCACCGCCCTGGGCCAGTTCGCGTACATCGTCGGCATTGAGGGTTTTAAGACGCTCTGCAATGCGCTCATCGAGCCTGGTGGATTTCAGAAAATCGCGAAATGCGTCGGCAGTGGTCGCGAACCCGCCTGGGACCCTTACCCCGGCGCCGGCCAACTGACTGATCATTTCACCTAGTGATGCGTTTTTTCCTCCGACCGAGTCGACATCCGTCATGCGGAGCTGCTCGAAAGACACTACATAAGACATAAAGTCACCTTAACTATATAAAAGAAAGCTTGTTTGCTTAGCGCGCCAGAATTTCCGCAAGGAAAACCCTTGGTAAGCGGTGCACTAAGCAAACCAGCCTTGCCTGCCGGTTCGGTGACTGTTAATCTTTGCGATTGTACCGTTTATAGCGCCTTGTGCGCTGACTTTATTCCATGTCTGATTCCCTGATTGAAAGAACCGTATTTGTTGTCTCTGACAGCACGGGTATTACCGCCGAAACATTCAGCAACTCAGTGCTGTCGCAATTTGACCAGTTCTCTTTCCAGGCGATCCGTATTCCATATATCGACAGCGTGGAAAAAGCAGAGGCTGCCGCGGTGCGGATCAATCGCTGCGCGGAAGAACAAAACGCTCCGCCTCTGGTATTCAGCACGCTGGTCAATCCAGCCATCTCCCAAAGCATACGTGAAGCGAACTGCACTTTCCTGGATCTGTTCAGCACTTTTGTGCAACATATCGAAACTGCGCTGGGAGTGAAGTCCAGTCATTCGGTGGGCCGTTCACATATGGGCGGCATGTCGAAGCAGTACGCCAATCGCATCGAAGCCATCAATTTCAGCCTGGCCCACGATGATGGGCAGTTCATACACGGGCTGGAGCAGGCTGATGTCATCCTGGTGGGGGTGTCCCGCTGCGGTAAGACGCCTACGAGTCTTTACCTTGCCATGCAGTATGCGGTCAAGGCAGCCAATTTTCCTCTGATTCCCGAGGATTTCGACCGAGGCTCCCTGCCCGCCACGCTGGCGCCCTATCGCAAGAAGCTGTTCGGGCTGTCCATACAACCCGAGCGCCTGGCAGAAGTGCGCAACGAGCGGCGCCCGAACAGTCAGTATTCCTCGATCAAGCAATGCCGGGATGAGGTGGCCGAGGCGGAGCGCCTGATGCGCATGGAAAATATTCCCTGGCTGTCCACCACGACGCGGTCTATTGAAGAAATTTCCACCAAGGTGCTCGATGAAGTGGGGCTAAATCGGCGGATGTTCTGACGATTCGGGTGCTAATGGGCGTTGATATTCGCTGTGCGGTTTGATTCTTTGATCGCCAGGCTTCTTTTTGCACAGGCTGCTTGGTTTCTTGCGGGAGCCAGGGTGCTGCGCAGGCGCCGAACCAGTCACGAGGAGCAAAGCCCGGCCCACACCATCCGTCACGCGTGCAATATGACACGGCGCTGCTCAAACAGGCACACACCGGCTGCAACCGCCACATTCAGCGACTCCACATCGGCTGCCTGCGGAATGAATACCCGTATGTCGGCCTGAGCCAGCAAGGCCGGATCCACCCCCTGCCCCTCATTGCCGAAAACCCAGGCGCACTCGGCAGGTAATGCAACATCGTATAAAGACTGCGCGTCATGCAGTGCCGTCGCAACCAGTGGCACATCCAGGCGCTTGCGCAGCGCTGCCAGATCCATATGCTCGTGTATCGTCATCACGAAATGCGCGCCCTGCGCGCTGCGCAGCACCTTGGGCGACCAGGCCGAGGCACAGCCTGCAGACAGATAGGCATGCTGTATGCCTGCCGCAGCGGCCGTGCGCAGCAACGTGCCTACGTTACCCGGATCCTGCAGATGATCCAGCCACAGGCAATTGTGGTCTATATGATCAGGCAAGGTGGGCGTTGGTGTTGTAGCCAGAAAATAGACGCCCTGCCCGTGGCCCACCTGCGACAAGCCTGCCGCCAGACGGGGTTCGCAGCTAAGGCAGGCACCAGCGGGCAAAACATTGGCAAGCGCTTGCAACTCAGACTGCGTTTCAAGCTTTTGCAGGTCAAACAAAGCCAGTTCCGGGACACCCACGTGCTGCAGCCAGGCCTGACAAAGATGCACGCCCTCAAGTACCACGCGTTGCACGACGTGGCCGTCTGCACCCTTTTCCCTTTTGCCTGCAGCCAGACGCGACAACTGCTTGTAAACAGCGTTATCGCGCGAGGAAATATGCTTCATGGAAACGTATCTCCTGATTTATTGAACGGCAACACTGACTGTCGCGCCGGGGCTTTCCGAATCCTGCAGCAGCTTCCTGACCGGTGCAAAGCTGCGCCGGTGTGCCGGACACGGTCCGTGTGCCTGCAGGCGGCTCAGATGCAATGCGGTTCCGTAGCCTTTATGCTGGTCGAACCCGTAATCCGGATAGGTCTGGTGCAGCAGCAGACAATCGGCATCCCGGGCGGTTTTGGCCAGTATGGATGCTGCCGAGATCTCTGCCACGCTGTCATCGCCGCCCACTATAGCCTGTGCTGCGCACGATAAACCCTGGGGAACCCGGTTGCCGTCAATCAGCACCTGACCAGGAAGCAAGGACAGCCCTTCACATGCGCGGCGCATGGCCAGCATGGTTGCCTGCAGAATATTCAGCGCATCAATTTCCTCGACGCTTGCACTGGCGATACACCAGGCCAATGCCCGCTCCTGCACGATCAGGGCCAGCCCTTCACGACGCGCTGCACTCAGCTTCTTGGAGTCCGCCAGCCCTGTGATGGGACGATCCGGATCGAGAATGACGGCAGCCGCAAACACCGGCCCGGCCAGAGGACCACGCCCGGCTTCATCGATACCCGCCACATTCAGGACAGCGGGACCGGCACCAAACAGATCAAACTGGCTGCCAGCTTGTGGGTACATTTGACCGTTGTTGTTTGCCATCTGTTGCCTTAGCGAACCTGTTGGACAATGGCGCGAGCAGCCAGCTCCGGCGTATTGCGCCACAACGATTCGTGGATTTGTTCAAAGCGCCCGGAAACCTGCCGGGCGTACGGAGCATCGGTCAGCGCCTTCCAGCTGGCTTCGGCCAGCGCCTGGGGCGTTGCATCGTCTTGCAGCAGCTCGGGCACGACAAAATCACGGGCCAGCACATTGGGCAAGCCTACCCATGGCACATAAGGACGCGCCTGCCCTGACTTCCATTCCATCATACGTTTCATCATGGGTGAAAGCACATAGGAAATCACCATGGGCCGCTTGAACAATGCTGCCTCGAGCGTTGCTGTACCGCTGGCCACCAGGACCGCATCTGCGGCCTCCATGACGTTCCAGGCAGCGGGACGCCCTGCAAAGTCTGTGGTGGACGCATTGCCTGGCTGTGCCAGCTCTGGAGTTGCGGCCCGCGCCTTATCGTCGCCAGACTGCGCAACAATATGGCAGTTGGCAACCGGATATTCCCGCAGCAGGGCCTCGAACTCTTTTCGGCGTTCGGAATTGACCATGGGTACGAGTATCTGCAGCGCAGGATCTTGCCTGAGCAGGATTTGTGCAGCTTGCAAAAAGCGTGGCCCCAGCAGACGGATTTCCGAAGCGCGGCTGCCCGGCATAAGCGCCAGAACGCGGGCGCCGGGGTCTACGCCCAGATAACGGCGCGCAGCCGGCTTATCGGGCTTCATGGGGATGACCTCGGCCAAAGGATGCCCGACATAGGTTACAGGCACGCCTTCCTTTTTGTATATTTCTTCCTCGAAAGGAAACAGCACCAGCATGTGCGACACAGCCTGGCGTATCTTGTGTATGCGCTCATAGCGCCAGGCCCAGATTGACGGGCCCACAAAGTGCACCGTAGGTATGCCGGCCTGCCGCAACTGATGCTCCAGGCGCAAATTGAAGTCAGGTGCATCAATGCCGACAAACACATCCGGTTTGTTGTCCAGCCAGCGCTTTTTCACCTTGAAATACGTGTTCAGCAGACTGGGCATGCGTTTGAGCGCATCTACATAACCGAAAACGGTCAAGGCATCCATGGGCGCCCAGACGTCGAAACCTTGCTGAACCATGGCCGGGCCGCCTATGCCCTGGCATTGGCTGCCGGTGTCGTGACGGCTGATCCCGCGGATAATGCGCGCGGCCAGCAGATCACCGGAGGGTTCGCCGGCGACCATACCGACACGCATGTTCATGAGCGCACTATGCCCCGGGTCGAGCTCGCGAGAAAATCCACCATGAGCTGGATGGCATCGCTTGCCTGGGGTTGCGCTTGCTGAAGCTGACGCATCTGCTCAATAGCCTGCTCGACGTTAAGATTGCGTCGGTACAGCAGCTTGTAGGACTCTTTCAGTGCCGAAATGGCTTCAGGAGTGAACCCGCGTCGGCTCAGGCCCTCGGAGTTGATGCCAACCGGCCTGAACGGATCGCCTGCACCAATCAGATAAGGCGGGATGTCCTGACGGATGGAACTGGTGCCCCCAACCATGGCATGGGCACCGACGCGCACGAACTGATGTATGGCGGTCAGCCCACCCAGAATCGCCCAGTCGCCAATATGAATGTGGCCGGCAAGTTGCACGCCGTTTGCGATTACGGTGTGGTGCCCAATCTGGCAATCGTGCGCTATATGCACATACGCCATGATCCAGTTATCGTCTCCGAGGCGGGTAACGCCTACATCCTGTGCAGTCCCGGTATTGATAGTGACGTATTCCCGTACGGTATTGCCGTCGCCGATCTCGAGGCGCGTGGGTTCGCCCGCATACTTTTTGTCTTGCGGCATACCGCCTATAGAGCAAAACCGGTAAAAATTATTATTGGCGCCTATAGTCGTGTGGCCATCGATCACGCAATGCGGCCCCACCACCGTACCCGAACCGATGACGACATTTTCTCCGATGATGCTGTAGGGACCGACCTGCACGTCATCTGCAATGCGGGCGCCCGGAGCAATAATCGCAGTGGGGTGTATCAGGCTGGACATGACTAGTCTTCCAGCACACGTATTGCGCACATGATCTTTGCTTCTGCAACGACCTGCCCGTCGACCGTGGCGCAGGCCGAGTACTTGCAGATGGAACGGCTGATGCGGTCGGCGGTGACTTCCAGACGCAACTGGTCGCCCGGCACAACAGGCTTGCGAAAACGTGCACCGTCGACGCCAACGAGATAGTACGCGATCTTTTTGTCTGCCGGACTGACGCCGGCGTCATCCTCGAAGGAAAACAATGCGGCAGCTTGTGCCAGCGCCTCGATGATGAGTACGCCGGGCATAACCGGATGATGAGGAAAGTGACCGGTGAAGAACGGCTCGTTCATCGAGACATTCTTGATGGCCACTATGCTTTTTCCCGGTACCATTTCCAGCACACGATCAACCAGCAGCATCGGGTATCGATGCGGCAGCCTGGCCATGATCTGATTGATGTCCAGTTCCATCTTCTTATATCCTGCAAATAAATTCGTACGATACGAAAGTTTGTTTAAGATTGTTGTTTTTCCAGTGCTCTGATGCGTCGGCGCAACGTACTCAGCTGGGGCAGAACAGCGGCATTGCGTTGCCACTGAACGTGCTCGGCATAGGGGTAGACGCCAGTGTAACGTCCGGGTTCACTGATGCTCGAGGTAATCGCCGTGCCGCCCGAGACGTTCACGTCGTCGCCCAGGGTCAGGTGCCCGGACAGCATTGCCGCTCCGCCTATCGTGCAGCGCTTGCCGATGACCGTTGACCCGGCAACGCCCACACAAGCCGCCATGGCGGTGTGGTCGCCAATCAGGCAGTTGTGGCCGATCATGATCTGGTTATCGAGCTTGACGCCGTCACCTATAAGGGTGTTTTCGATTGCACCGCGATCAACCGTTGTGTTGGCCCCGATTTCAACATCATTGCCCAGCACAACACCACCAATCTGCGCTATCTTGGCCCAGGCGCCGCTTTCCTGCCGGGGGTCGGGCGCAAAGCCGAAGCCATCAGCGCCCAATACGCAGCCCGAATGCAAAATGGCGCGATCGCCGATGGTAACGTTGTGGTACAGCGTTACCCGGCCATGCAACAGGCAATCGGCTCCGATTACCGAGTTTGCTCCAATGATGCAACCAGGCCCAAGACGTGTGCCCTGCCCTATGCGTACACCATCTTCGATCACGCAATGCGGGCCCACAGCAACACCGGCTGCAATTTGTGCAGTTGGCGCAATGATGGCGCTCGGGTGGATACCCGCCGGCAGATTCTTGATGCGATGTCTGTCGAACCACTGTGCCAGCAAGGCATACATCAGATAAGGCTCGCTGCACAGAACCGGCTGAAATGTATAACTGCCTGAATCCAGGGTGTCGTATGCGGCCTGGGTCAGGATAACCGCCGCCGCACGGGATTGCTGCAATTGCCCCAGCATCCGCGGGTTGGACAGAAAACTGATTTCTTCAGGACCGGCAGAAAGCAAGGAGCCCAGGCCCCGGATACGGGTCTGGGCTGCGTCCTTGGTTTCGACCGGTATGCAATCCAGACCTGCGACATTGGCCTGGGCCAGCAGTGCTTGCAGGGTGGGCGCCTGCTCAGGCGCTAACAATACCGGCATCTTGTATTAGCCGCCGAGTGCTTTCATGACCTGGTCGGTGATGTCGACGCGTGGGCTGACAGTAACCGCATCCTGGATAATCAGGTCGTAGTTCTGCTGTTCGGCAATTTGCTTGATGGCTGCATCGGCCTTTTCGACGATTCCGGAGAACTCTTCGTTGCGGCGACGGTTGAAGTCTTCCTGGAACTCGCGACGCTTGCGTTGAAGGTCGGAATCGAGATCGGCAAGCGCACGCTGGCGCTTGATACGCTCGGATTCAGACAACACTGGTGCATCTTTGTCGAATTTTTGTGCTTCGCTGCGCAAACGGTTGGCCATGTTCTGCAGTTCGGTATCGCGCTTTTTGAATTCGGCTTCGATCTTGGCCTGCGCTGCCTTGGCTGGCTTGGAGTCGCGCAGGATGCGCTCGGTGCTCACAAAGCCAATCTTGGTTGCCTGCGCCTGGGCTGGCGCCGGTACCGCCACGATGGCCGCGCCAACACCCAGCACGGCTGCAAGTGTCAGTGCACGATTGGCCCGGCCGATGTTGCGGCTTAAGGTGGTAAGTTTTAATGCGAATTGAGACTTCATGAAAAATCTACCTTGCGAATTAGCAGAGATAAAAGAGTTATTGTGCCACTAAATAGAGTACATCAAAAACCTGTGCCGATCTGGAACTGGAACGCCTGCTTGTCGTCGCCTGGTTTCGCGTTCAGCGCACGGGCAAAAGACAGCTGCAGCGGCCCCAGAGGTGACTGCCACGACAGACCTATACCTGCAGAGTATTTCCAGCCGCAAGGATCTTCCACCTGATTGTTGACCCCTTGGGCGCAACCGCCATCGGTACTGGCAACCTGACCTGCATCGGTGAACAGGAACCAGCGCAAGGTACGATCACGCGTTGCACCGGGAAATGGCAGATAAAGCTGGATATTTGCCGCCAGACGACGGGAACCGCCCAGGTAGTCGTTCGTTAGTGTATCGCGCGGGCCCAGTGACGCACCTTCGTAACCGCGTACGGAACCTATGCCGCCACCGTATATGTTCTTGATGACAGGAAAGGACTTGTCGCTGTAGCTTTTGCCCCAGTCGGCCAGACCATTGAATGCCAGCGTATAGGAGCGACCCAGCGGCAGATAATATTGCTGCTGGGCACTGAGCATGTAGTACCGAAGATCCATGGTGGAAACGTCGGCAGACAGCCTTGTATAGCTGCCACGCGTTGGAGCGATTGCGCTATCGCGCGTATCTTTGGACCAGCCCAGGTTGAATATGAAGGAGTTGGCCTTCTCGCCGTACTCGTCGACGTAGTCACGATAAGCTTGTGGTGCACTGTCGCGGAAATGGCTGATCTCGTTGCGCTCGAAGCTCACGCCGGCAAAAACACGATCGTATTCTGAAATGGGCACCCCGAAATTCAGCCCTGCCCCGAACGCGGTAACGCGATAATCACCGGTGGCATCGCTGTTTTCATAAGGCGTGGTACGACGGTAGTACAGCGAGGTGGTCTTGCTGATGCCGTCTTGGGTCCAGTACGGATTGGTGTGCGAAATGATCGCCGCCCGGTTGGTCTGGCTGGTATTCATTTGCAATGACAAGGTATTGCCACTGCCGAAAATGTTGTCCTGGCTGACACCGGCCGACAGAATCACCTTGTCGGTTGAACCATAGCCCACACCCAGGTTGATCAGGCCCGTGGGCTTTTCCACGACATCAACGTTAACGTCGATCTGGTCGGGAGAACCCGCCACCGGCGTAGTGTGCACGTTGATATCGTTGAAGTAACCCAGACGATCGATACGTTCACGCGAAGCCTTGATGCTGTTCGAATCGTACCAGGCAGCTTCCTGCTGACGCATTTCACGCCGTATGACTTCGTCGCGGGTACGGGTATTGCCGCCGATCTGGATGCGGCGCACATAAACACGGCGGCCTGGATCCACATAGAAGGTCAGGTCGGTTTCATGGGCTTCGCGATCGAGTGCCGGATTAGGGTTGACGTTGGCAAACGCATAGCCCAGGCTGCCCAGGTAATCGGTAACGGCCTTGACGGTGGCGTTGGTGTCAGAGGCCGAGAAAACCTGGCCTTCCTTGACCTGGATAAGCGGCTGAATCTGCTCTTCCAGGCCGATCAGGTCGCCTGCCAGTTTCACGCTGCGCACGACATAGGGCTGGCCCTCGTGCAGCGTCAGGTTCACGAAGATGCTTTCGCGATCAGGCGAAATAGTTACCTGCGGCGGTTCGGCCGAATATTCCAGATAACCGCGATCAAGATAGAAGGAACGTATGCGCTCGACATCGCCTTCGAGTTTTTCACGGGAGTATTTGTCGGTGCCGGTATACCAGGTCATCATGCCCGACGTCGTGAGCTCCATTTCGTCGAGCAGGTCGTCTTCGGAAAATGCCTCGTTGCCGACAATCTGGATTTCGCTGATCTTGGCCAGGTCGCCTTCGAAAATATCGAAACTCACCCCGACACGATTGCGCGGCAAGGGCGTAATGATGGGATTGATTTCAACCCCGTACTTGCCTTTGGAAAGATACTGCTGCTTAAGCTCAAATTCGGCGCGCTCAAGCATGGAGCGATCAAACACGCGACCCTGGCCGAAACCGACCTGTGCCAGCGACTTGGTAATGCCCGGCGCGTCGAACTCGCGCATGCCATTGAATGAAACCGATGCAATGGTCGGGCGCTCTTCGACCGTTACCACCAGGACATCGTTGGCCGTGTCGATTTTTACGTCACTGAAAAAGCCGGTGGAGTACAGACGCTGGATGGCCTCGGACGCCTGCACTTCGGTGAATTCTTCACCGACCCGTACTGGCAGGTAGCTGAAGACCGTGCCTGCATCGACGCGTTGTATGCCATTAACCTGAATGTCACGCACGACAAAGGGCGTAAACGCACTGGCGAAACTGGGAATGAGCAAAGCAGCCAGTAAAGCAGGCAGTGCGCGCTTGGAAAAGGATAATTTCCGGCTAAACGACATCCTGGTGCATCCTTGGACGATTAAATGGTGGAAGATTGTAAGACAGAAAGCCGCTAGCTGAAAAGGCGGGAAAAATCGTTGAAAAACGCCAGACTCATCAGGGCTGCCAACAAGCCCAAGCCAATGCGCTGACCGTTTTCAAGCCACTTGTCGGGAATGGGTCGACCCCGTACACCTTCAAGAATGTAATACATCAAGTGCCCGCCATCCAGCATGGGGATGGGTAATAAATTTAACACGCCGATGCTAACACTAATAAGTGCAAGAAACCCTATGTAGGCAGCAAAACCTATTCGCGCTGTCTGTCCGGCATAGTCGGCAATGGTTACCGGGCCGCTCACGTTGCGCAGCGACACGTCGCCGACAATCATGCGCCCCATCATCTTAAGGGAAAACCACACAGTCTCGAAAGTACGCGATACGCCCCGCGCAAGACTCTCGAACAAACCGTAGCGCACCGTCACCATCGGAAAGTCTGCACCCAGCATGACGCCTATGCGACCGGTTACCTGACCGTCGGGCCCCGTTTGCGCCAGGGGCAGAACACTAAGGGTCAGGGCTGCACCATCGCGCAGCACCGTAACTGGCAAGACCTGCCCGGGGTGCTTCTTGACTTCTTCGACCATGGCACCGGCGCTGGGCTGATCAAGCTCACCCACCTTGACGATGACGTCACCAGCTTGTAAACCGGCCTGCTCACCGGGCTCGCCCGCATTAACGCCTGTGACTCTGGGCTTGGGTGTGGCCAGCGACAAGCCGGCCTCGGCCATCAGGTCGGCGCCATCGGGCTCGATGGCAGCGGGCGGAAAATGCAGGATACGCTCGCGCTGCAAGCCTTCTGCCGTTTCCACCCGTAACTCGGCCTTTCCACCGCTGCTCAGGGCGTCCATTAGCTGCCAGCGCGCCTCGCCCCACGATTGCACCGCCTGCTGATTAACGGCGATCACGCGGTCATTGGCCATAATGCCGGCCTGTGCGGCCAAGCTATTCGCCGGCGGCTCGGCCAGGATCGCCGCGGGTTCGCTGGTGCCGGCAAGATTCAGGCCGGCATAAAGCAGTGCGGCCAGCACCAGATTGGCAACGGGACCTGCCAGGACGATTGCACTGCGCTGTTTCAGGCTCTTCCGGTTGAACGCCTGGGCAGCTACGGAAGGAGGGTCACCGGGCTGGGCATCGTCCAGCATCTTGACGTATCCGCCCAGTGGAATGGCCGACAAGGCCCACTCCGTGCCGTGGCGATCCGTGCGACGCAACACCACCTTGCCGAACCCTACCGAGAATCGCAGGATGCGAACGCCGCACAGCCGTGCCACCCAATAGTGGCCCAGCTCGTGAAACGTAATCAATACGCCCAGCGCAATGGCAAAGGCAAGCAAGGTAAATAACATGAAGTTCCTGAAGAATCCGGTCTGGCACCTGTTAAAGGGGTAGTCAGGCCTTAAGCTGGCAAAGCTCGGTGGCAATGCCACGCGTATGGGCGTCAAGCGCCAGAACGTCGTCGAGGGAATCGAGGCTGGTATCGGAACGACCCGTTATGCGTTCCAGACAGGATTCTATAACCGGCGCGATTTCAGTATAGCGAATTTGCTGTTTCAGAAAGCAGTCAACTGCGATCTCATTGGCTGCATTGAGCGCCACACAAGCGGCCTGCCCTGTCTTGAGCGCGTCAAAGGACAGACGCAGACAGGGAAAGCGCTCGAAATCCGGCTCTTCGAAATCCAGCCGTCCCAGCATGGCCAGTTGCAACAGGCCGACTCCGCTGTCTATGCGCTCGGGAAAACCCAGGCCATAGGCGATAGGCGTGCGCATATCAGGCTGACCTAATTGAGCGAGTATGGAGCCATCTTCGTACTCCACCATGGAATGGACCATGCTCTGCGGGTGAATCACCACCTTTATGCGGTCAACGGGCATCGCGAACAGCCAATGGGCCTCGATGACTTCCAGGCCCTTGTTGAGCATAGTGGCCGAATCCACGGATATCTTGCGCCCCATGCTCCAGTTCGGATGCGCGCAAGCCTGGTCAGGTGTAACACCGGCCAGCTGATCGATCGCGGTCTGACGAAAAGGACCACCAGATCCGGTCAGCAACAAGCGTCGTACGCCGGCAGCCGGTTCGGTCGGTATCGTGGCGCGTGTTACCTGGGGCATACACTGAAAAATGGCGTTGTGTTCGCTGTCTATGGGCAAAAGCTCAGCGCCGTTTTCCCGGGCGGTGCGCATAAAGAGCCCGCCGGCGGCAACCAGCGCCTCTTTGTTGGCCAGAAGTATGCGCTTTCCGGCTTTAGCCGCTGCCAGCGCCGAAGGCAGGCCTGCCGCGCCCACAATAGCGGCCATCACCGTAGTTACCTCGGAATCGAGAACGGTATCCACCAGCGCTTGCGCGCCGATACGGATTTCGGGACCAGCACCATCGCCGGCCCAGGCCTGGCGAAAACGGTCACGCGCCTGTTCGGTCGGAACGATCACAATCTTGGCCCGCGCAATCCGGGCTTGCTCGGCGAGTTTTTCCATGCGACTGTATGCGCTCAAGGCATAAACAGCCATGGTCTCGGGATGGCGCAAGGCAACGTCCAGCGTACTTTCGCCTATGGATCCCGTAGAGCCCAGCACGCATAGTTGTTGAAACTTCATGAATATCAGACTCCGGTAATCAGCAGTGCAATGGGGGCTACGGGCAGCAAGGCGTCGATGCGATCGTATACGCCGCCGTGACCGGGCAGCAGCTGGCTGGAGTCCTTGACACCCGCCCTGCGCTTGAGCAACGACTCGAACAGGTCGCCGATAATCGACAGAGCAGCAAGAAAGACGGCAATCAAGGCAACCATCCACCAGGGCCAGCGCTGCAGCATTGCATCGCCAAAACTACCTGGCCACCAGGCGCTGAGCAAGACCCAGGCCGTTGCAGCCAGCACACCACCCGCCGCACCTTCCCAGGTTTTTCCCGGACTGACCCGCGGTGCAAGCTTGTGGCGCCCAAACGCCTTACCGGTAAAGTAGGCGGCAATATCCGCAAACCAGATAAGTGCCATCAGGGACACCAGAAACCAGGCGCCTCGGTGCAAATACATCTGGACCAGTGCAAACCACACGGCCACGACAGCCAGAAGGCCGAACAGACTAAGCCAAACGCCGCCCGAGCGCCGCGTGGCCTGGCCCTGGACGACCAGAGCCGTTGCCAGCCCCACCCACAGGACTGAAACAAGGGGGAGCAAATATCCACCAAATATGGAATGCGCCGGGATGGATGGTGTCGGGGATGCTTTATTAAGCCATTGCCAGGCCAACCCCAGGAGCACAATGCCACACAATGCAGCGGCAACGGGAGGCACGACATGCCCTGCGCCGGGCCACGTCAGGCGCAACCATTCCCACAGTGCACAAACGGCTGTCAGAACAAAAAGCAGCACCAGCGGCCACGGGCTGGATGCCATCAAGGAAGCCAGCAACACTGCCAGCAGAATCACCGCTGTGACGACACGCTGCTTTAACATATAAGGGAACCTCCCCCTGGCTTACTTGGCGAGCTGGGCACTGGTGCGCCCGAAACGTCTTTCCCGCGTGCGATACCACTCGAAGGCGGCATCCAATTCCTTGGCGCCAAAATCAGGCCAGAAATCGTCAGAAAAATACAGCTCAGTATAGGCCAGTTGCCAAATCAGGAAGTTGGAAATACGCTGTTCACCGCCTGTTCGTATGAACAGATCAGGCTCAGGCGCGTAGGCCATCGACAAATATGGAGCAAGCTCGCTTTCAGCAATGGCGTCAGATTGAGCGGCAAGTTCGGGTTTGGCGATCATCAGCTTGCGCAAGGCCTGCAGGATATCCCAGCGTCCGCCATAATTGGCCGCGATGGTCAGATGCAAGGCATCGTTGCCCGCCGTACGCGCCTGCGCTTCCTTTATCATTTCCTGCAGCTTGGGCTCGAAAGCAGATAGATCACCCACGATATGCAGGCGCACACCCTGGTTTTCCAGCTTGCTGATTTCTTTGTCGAGCGTCTGCATGAACAGCCGCATCAGTACCGAGACTTCTTCTTTGGGGCGGCGCCAGTTTTCGGAGCTGAAAGCAAATAGCGTCAGATACTTGACGCCCCGCTCTCCGCAGGCTTCGACGACACGACGTACAGCCTGCACGCCACGGAAATGGCCGGCTGTACGAGGAAGAAAACGTTTGGTCGCCCAACGCCCGTTGCCGTCCATGATAATGGCCAGGTGCTGCGGTATGTCATTGCTCTCGGGGATAGACAGCGTTGAGCTTCTTACCATGTAGGGAATATCCGATGCCTGGACACGACGGTTAAACCGTCATGATCTCGGCTTCTTTCTGGGCGACGAGCTTATCGACTTCAGCCACGTGCTTATCGGTGAGCTTTTGCACTTCATCCTGCATGCGACGCTCGTCGTCTTCAGAGATTTCCTTGTCCTTGACCAGCTTTTTCAAGCTGTCGTTGGCATCGCGTCGCAGATTGCGCACGGCAACCTTTGCATCTTCGCCTTCGTTGCGTACGACCTTGGTCAGATCGCGCCGACGCTCTTCGGTAAGAGCAGGCATCGGCACACGTATGCTGTCACCCATGGAAATCGGGTTCAGGCCCAGGTCGGAGTCGCGTATGGCCTTTTCCACCGGAGCAGCCATATTCTTTTCCCAAACCTGCACACTGATGGTGCGGGCATCGACCAGGTTGATGTTGGCAACCTGGCTGACCGGCACGGGGGAACCGTAGTATTCGACTTGAACATGATCGAGTATGCCGGCGTGGGCCCGACCGGTACGAATCTTGGACAGACTGACCTTGAGGTTCTCTATGGACTTGCCCATACGGGACTCTGCCGACTGTTTGATTTCTGCAAGACTCATTATTATTCCTTTGTCAAACGTGCACCAGTGTGCCTTCATCTCCGCCCGAAACTGCCCGTTTCAGGGCGCCGGACTTATTGATGGAAAATACCTTGATGGGCAACTTCTGATCACGGCAAAGCGCAAACGCCGTGGCGTCCATCACTTCCAGCCGGCGCACAATGGCTTCGTCGAAGCTGATGCGCGCATAGCGAGTGGCTTCCGGATCCTTGTTGGGGTCGGCGCTGTATATGCCGTCGACCTTGGTTGCCTTGAGTACGATTTCAGCACCGATTTCCGCGCCGCGCAATGCGGCCGCCGTATCGGTGGTAAAGAAAGGGTTGCCGGTGCCGGCGGCAAAGATAACAACCTTGCCTTCTTCCAGGTATCGCAATGCCTTCGGCCGTATATAGCGCTCGACGACCTGGTCGATATTCAGTGCAGACTGCACGCGGGCATCGATACCGCGGTTCTTGAGTGCATCTTGCAGGGCCAGGGCATTCATGACGGTCGCCATCATACCCATGTAGTCGGCCGTTGCGCGGTCCATGCCTTGTGCGCCAGGCGCAACACCACGGAAAATATTGCCGCCACCGATGACTATCGCCAGCTCGACGCCCATTGCGGCGACTTCGGCTATTTCTTCAGTCATGCGCAAGATGGTGGCGCGATTGATCCCAAACGCGTCTTCCCCCATCAGCGCCTCGCCGGAAAGTTTGAGAAGAACACGCTTATACGATCGGGTGGTCATAGGTAGTATCCCAGGTAAACAAACCAACGAGAGTTTAAGCCAGAGTCGGGCTTTCGTGATGCCGAAAGCCCGATTTTTTAGCCGAATGCGCTACTAAGCGTTACCGGCAGCGGCTGCGGCGACTTCTGCTGCGAAGTCTTCCGACTTTTTCTCTATGCCTTCACCCACGACATACAAGGCGTAGCGGGAAATACTGGCGCCTTTTTCCTTGAGCATCTGCTCAACGGTTTGTTTGTCGTTCTTGACGAACGGCTGGGACAGCAAGGTAACTTCTTTCAGGAACTTCTGGATCGAGCCTTCGACCATCTTGGTCACGATCTCGGCGGGCTTGCCCGATTCTGCGGCTTTCTGCTCGGCGACGGAGCGTTCGGCTGCAATGACTTCGGGGGCGACACCGCTGGCGTCCAGAGCCTTGGGCTTGGTCGCAGCAATGTGCATGGCCACGTCTTTGCCCACTTCTTCGGTACCGTTGATATCGACCAGTACACCGATCCGGCCACCGTGTACGTAGCTGGCCAGTTGGTTGGCTGTTTCGTAACGTTCAAAGCGACGCACGCTCATGTTTTCGCCAATTTTGCCGACCAGTGCGGCGCGAACGCTTTCGACGGTACCATCACGCATGGGCAGTTCACCCAGGGCAGCGACGTCGGCGGGATTCTTTTCGGTAATGAGCTCGGCCACTTCGTTGATGAAGCCGATGAAGTCGTCGTTCTTGGCAACAAAGTCAGTTTCACAATTGACTTCGACGACGGTTCCGCGTTTGCCGTCTGCGGCAATATGCAGGCCGATGAGGCCTTCAGCGGTAATACGTGTAGCAGCTTTGCTGGCCTTGTTGCCCAGCTTTACGCGGAGAATCTCTTCAGCACGCGCCAGATCGCCGTCGGCTTCGGTCAGTGCCTTTTTGCACTCCATCATGGGAGCGTCGGTTTTCTCGCGCAGTTCTTTAACCATGGATGCGGTAATTTGAGCCACTATTTTCTCCAGTTGACTAAAACACGCCCCGGCTGAACCGGGGCAGATGCAAAACAGGCGTTGGGGCTGCCCGCAAGAGCAGCCACGGCCCGGCGCTGGCCGGGCATTAACGCTTATTCGCGCTCTTCTTCGATCTCGACAAACTCTTCGTCGCCTTCGGCCAGCTCTTCGACCAGACCGTTCAGGTTCTGCTCGCGGCCTTCCAGTACAGCGTCAGCCATGCCACGCGCATACAAGGCAATAGCCTTGGCGGAGTCATCGTTACCAGGGATGACGTAGTCAACGCCGTCGGGCGAGTGGTTGGTATCAACAACGGCCACAACGGGAATGCCCAGCGTGCGTGCCTCGGCAACGGCAATTTTATGATAGCCAACGTCGATGACAAACAAAGCATCAGGCAGCGTGTTCATGTCTTTGATGCCACCAATGCCCTTGTTCAGCTTTTCGAGCTCACGTTCGAACATCAGCGCTTCTTTCTTGCTCATGCGCTCGGTTGCGCCTTCAGCAACTTGCGCTTCCATTTCTTTCAGACGCTTGACCGAAGTCTTGACGGTCTTGAAGTTGGTCATCATGCCACCCAGCCAGCGGCTGTCGACATAAGGCATGCCGCAACGTGCGGCTTCGGCGGCCACCAGCTCGCGTGCAGCGCGCTTGGTGCCAACGAACAGGATGTTGCCGCCACGTGCTGCCAGCTGGCGCACGAATTTGGCTGCTTCCTGATACTTGACGACGGTCTGTTCGAGGTTGACGATGTGGATCTTGTTACGGTGACCGAAGATGTACGGTGCCATCTTGGGGTTCCAGTAACGGGTTTGGTGGCCAAAGTGCACACCGGCTTCCAGCATTTCACGCATTAAAGACATTTGAATTCTCCAAGGGTTTGGTCTTGTGCCAGGCGTGTATCCGATATACTTTAATTACCGAACACCCTTTTGTCGCCCAACACGCGATTTTGGGTTCCCGGTAAACCGCTAGTGAAACCACTAGTGTTTCCCGGGGCAATGCTCTTCTTGAAATTCCAAGAAAGCCTATAATTCTACTATTTTTTCACCAATCAATTCAAGCCATCCATGAGCAGTCTCGTTACCGACCCTACAGATCTGAATAAAATGCGCGCCGCCTGCCAGGCCGCCGCCGCCACGCTGGACTACCTGGAGCCGCATGTACGCGCCGGAATCACCACGGGCGAACTCGACAGACTGTGCATGGATTTCATCACCAACGAGCTGAACGTCAAGTCCGCCACGGTGGGTTACGCGCCTCCTGGCTACACGCCCTTCCCCGCCTCCATCTGCACATCGGTGAACCATGTCATCTGCCATGGCATACCTGGCGACAAAGTTCTGAAGAACGGTGACATCATGAATATCGACGTCACGGTCATCAAGGACGGCTGGTTCGGCGACACCAGCCGCATGTACTACATAGGCGAGCCTTCCATCCTGGCGCGGCGCCTTACCGAAACCACCTACGAAAGCATGTGGCTGGGCATAGAGCAAGTCCGCCCCGGGGCAACCCTCGGAGACATCGGCCACGCCATACAGCAGCATGCCGAGAAAAACGGATTTTCGGTGGTGCGCGAGTACTGCGGCCACGGTGTAGGGCGCAAGTTTCACCAGGATCCCCAGGTCCTGCATTATGGCAAGCCCGGTGCAGGCCAGAAGCTCGAAGCAGGCATGATCTTCACCATCGAACCCATGCTCAATGCCGGCCGCAAGGAAATCCGCACCCTGGCCGATGGCTGGACGGTCGTAACCCGCGACCACAGCCTGTCCGCCCAATGGGAGCACAGCATTCTGGTAACCGACACGGGTTACGAGGTTCTGACTGTTTCCGAAGGCATGCGCGAGCCTCCTGCCCTGATCCGGGCAGTCTGATCCTGTATAAAGGCGACTCAACCATGCATGGGCAGGCAGTAGCCGACCTGCGCGACCAGCTGGCCGCCCGCAAGGCAGAAGCCATCGCCGCATTTCGCCAGCATCTGCGCCCCGATGCCCTGTTGACGGCACTGCGGCGCGCCACCGACCAGACCTTACGGGATCTGGTACGAATCTACCCCTTACCCGCCGGTGCGGCCCTGGTTGCCGTCGGCGGCTATGGGCGCGGGGAGCTGTATCCTTATTCTGATGTCGATGTGCTGATCCTGCTCAGCGAACAGCCCAGCAGCGAGAGCACACGCATGATAGAGGCTTTCGTGGCGGCCATGTGGGATCTGGGTGTCGAACCGGGCCACAGCGTGCGCACCATTTCCGAGTGCAGGCAGGAAGCCGCCAACGACATCACCGTGGAAACCTCGCTGATGGAAGCACGCTGGCTGCTGGGTAGCAAGAACCTTGTGGCACAGCTGCGCCATAGAATGCAGGAACAGCTCGACGCACAAACTTTTTTTCAGGCCAAGCGCTCGGAGATGCAGCAGCGCCATGCCCGCCACCAGGATACCCCCTATGCCCTGGAACCCAATTGCAAGGAAGCGCCCGGAGGGTTGCGCGACCTACAGGTGGTTCAGTGGCTGGCCCAGGCAGCCGGCCAGGGCCGTACCTGGCGTGAAATTGCCAAATCAGACCTTCTGACGGTGGCCGAGTTTCGGGCGCTGCGCCGTGCTGACCAGGCGTTCAAGCGGCTGCGCATCGAACTGCATCTGCTGGCCGGCCGGCGTGAAGATCGCGTTCTTTTTGACCTGCAGCCCAAACTTGCAGCCATTTACGGATTTGAGGCCAGCAAAACCCGCCGTCCCAGCGAAATCCTGATGCAGCGCTACTACTGGGCAGCTCGCGTGGTAAGCCAGCTCAATGCGATGCTTATGCAAAGCATAGAAGAGCTGCTGTTTCCCATGCCGGACGTTCAGATACGAAACATAGACGATCACTTCTGCATTGTCCGGAACCGCCTGAGCCTGCGTCGTGATGATGGCTTCGAGCGCAATCCGGCCTTGCTGTTCCGCGTCTTTCTGGTCATGCAGGAACGCCAGGAAATCGTCGGCATGTCGGCACAGGCGCTGCGCGCCATGTGGCATGCCCGCCGTCGCATCGATGCGCAATTCCGGCGCAATCCAGTAAACCGGCATCAGTTCATACAGATACTGCAACAGCCACGCGGTATCGTGCACGCCTTGCGGCGCATGACGATGATGAACATCCTGCCTCGTTATCTGCCGGTATTCCGGCGCATCGTCGGCCAGATGCAGCATGATCTGTTTCATGCCTATACGGTGGATCAGCATATTCTGATGGTCGTACGCAACCTGCGCCGCTTTACCATGCCCGAACATGCCCAGGAGTACCCGCTGGCCAGCCATCTGATTGCCAATTTTGACCGGCATTGGCTGCTCTACGTGGCTGCGCTGTTTCATGACATTGCCAAGGGGCGTGGCGGCGATCACTCCGAACTGGGTGCCATAGACGTACGCCGTTTCTGCAACGACCACGGCATAGACGGCGAAGACCGGGAGCTGGTCATCTTCCTGGTCAGACAGCACCTGCTGATGTCTACCGTCGCGCAAAAAAGAGACCTGAGCGACCCTGATGTGGTTCACGAGTTTGCGCGCTGCGTGCGCAATGAGCGTCAGCTCACGGCACTGTATTTGCTCACGGTCGCCGACATACGCGGCACCAGTCCCAAAGTCTGGAATTCCTGGAAAGGCAAGCTGCTGGAAGATCTGTATCAGCAGACCATTGCCGCCCTCGGCGGAGCAAAGCCCGATACCGGCACGGTGCTTGCCCAGCGCAAGGCGGCCGCCGCAACCGACATACGCCTGATGGGCTTGCGTGACGAAAGTCGCGATGCATTCTGGGACGAACTGGACGTAGCCTATTTCCTGCGGCATGAAGCCAGTGAAATAGCCTGGCACACCCGCCATCTGTACTACCGTGTGAACTCTCCCGAACCCGTGGTCAAGGTAAGAGTGCTGGGCCAGAATGAAGCCCTGCAGGTCATGGTCTACACCCAGGATCGCAAAGACCTGTTCGTGTCACTTTGCGCTTACTTCGACCACCGCTCCCTGAGCGTGCAGGACGCCCGCATACACACGACAAAGCATGGCTGGGCACTGGACAGCTTCGTCGTCTTGCTCCCGGCCCACGACAAGGATTACCGCTCCAACGCAACGTTGATCGAGCACGAGCTTTCCGGGCAGCTGCAGCAACCCTCCGAAGAAGGCGAGCGTCCAACCCGTCATGCCAGCTGGCGTCCTGGTTCACGTCGTGCCCGCGTATTTCCCATGATTCCCAACGTTGAGCTGCAACCCGACGAACGCAGTGCGTCCTGGCGTTTGTCAGTTACGGCCGCCGACCGGCCCGGTTTGCTGTACAACTTGTCCCAGGTTTTCGCCCAGCACGAGATCACCCTCAAGATGGCCAAGATCCTGACCCTGGGCGACCGGGTCGAAGACATTTTCATTATCGAAAGTGAATCATTGGCCCATCCGCGTGTCCAATTGCAATTCGAACGTAAACTGCTTGCCGCCCTGGATGCTTCCCAGCCCAGAAGCGCTGTACCTGCACTCACTCCAGCTACTGAATACACCGACTGACATGCCATCCAGAATCCTGCACCTGATCGCCCTGCTTTGCGTTGCTGCCCTGACATTCGCCCTGGTTTCCCAGCACGTGTTCGACATGCAACCCTGCGCCTGGTGTGTCTTGCAAAGACTGGTGCTGGTGGTGATCGCCCTGACCTGCTGGCTCGGCCTGCTGGCGGGCCGAATTGCCGCGGGCCTGCGACGCCTGGCCGGGATGCTGGTCACTCTGCTGGGCATATCTGGCGTCCTGGCCGCCTGGTATCAGTACACGGTGGCAGCGAAGATGTTTTCCTGCGACATGACGTTCGCCGACCGCTTCATGGTCAATAGCGGTCTGGATGCCAACGTCCCTTGGCTGTTCGGCATCTTTGCCTCGTGCATGGATGCCCGCGTTGATCTGCTGGGAATTGAATACGCCTTATGGAGCCTGGGCCTGTTCCTGGTCATCACAGCACTGGGCGTAGCCGCCCTGCTCATGCGCCCTGACCACGCCCCGGTCTGATCATTCGTAATCGTTATTGGCCGACATATCGTTGCTGGTGGCCATTTCACCGGCTTGAGGCCTTTGGCCACGGCTGGCACTGAGCCGTTCGAGATAGGCCTGGTCGATATCGCCGGTAATGTAGCGTCCGTTGAAGCACGACGACTCGAACTGTGTCATGGCCGGATTCAGGTCGCGTATGGATTGCTCCAGATCATGCAGGTCCTGGTAGACCAGACCATCGGCGCCAATTTCCCGTGCAATTTCCTCGGTATCTCGCCCGGTGGCAATCAGCTCGGCCTGTGTGGGCATGTCTATGCCATACACATTGGGGAAGCGCACCGCCGGCGCCGCTGAGGCGAAGTACACCTTGTTCGCACCGGCCGCCCTGGCCATATCGACAATTTCACGGCTAGTGGTGCCGCGCACGATGGAATCATCGACCAGCAGCACATTCTTGCCCCGAAATTCCATATCGATTGCACTGAGTTTCTGGCGCACTGACTTCTTGCGTACTGCCTGGCCCGGCATAATGAACGTACGACCAATATAGCGATTCTTGATGAAGCCTTCGCGGTAGCTCAGATCAAGTCGCGCTGCCAGCTGCATGGCAGACGGACGTGAAGAATCGGGTATGGGCATGACCACGTCGATATCGCCCAGACGCAAGGACTTGGCCACGTTATCGCCCAGATACTCGCCCATATTCAGCCTGGCATCGTAGATGGAAACACCGTCCATCAGGGAGTCCGGCCTTGCAAAATATACGTATTCAAATACGCAGGGGGTATGTACCGGATCCGTCGCACACTGGCGGCTGCTGACCTTGCCGTCCAGATCGATGAATACGGCCTCGCCGGGTGCAACGTCACGCTGCAGGGTAAAGCCGCAACCGGTCAGGGCCACGGACTCGGAGGCGAACATCCATTCAGCGCCCTGCCCGGTCTCGTTCGAGCCCATGCATAGCGGCCTGATTCCATGAGGGTCGCGAAATGCGACCATGCCGTAATTGGCAATCTGTGCAATCACGGCATAAGCACCTTTAGCGCGTCTGTGCACCGATGCCACCGCCTTGAAAATAGCGTCTTCATCGAGTGCGCCGCCGCTGGCGGCCAGGTGCAGCTCGTGAGCGAACACATTGAGCAGGACTTCGGAGTCGGAATTGGTATTGATATGGCGCCGGTCTATGCGGAACAACTCTTCGCGCAATTCACGCCAGTTGGTCAGGTTGCCGTTGTGCACAAATGTAATGCCGAAAGGCGCATTGACATAAAAAGGCTGGGCCTCGTCTACGCTCTCGCTGGATCCTGCCGTGGGGTAACGTACCTGGCCCAGGCCGCTGCAACCAGGTAATGCGCGCATGTTGCGTGTGCGGAAAACATCGCGCACCAGGCCATGGGCCTTGAACATATTAAAGAACTGCTCTTGTGCGGTGGCTATGCCCGCTGCGTCCTGGCCACGGTGCTGCAACAAAAGCAGACTATCGTAAATCAGCTGATTTACAGGGGTTTTGGCGGCAACCCCAACAATTCCACACATTTTACTTTCCTGAAAAGGATATCAATAAGGTAACCATGACGACAAGGACGGAGGCAGCATCAGCTTGATCTGTTGCAGGCCCTGGACAACCAGGCCTGAAAATTTGGCGTCGCGCCACCAGGGCTCGGCTGGCAGCTCGGTATAACCGGCCAACGCCACCAATACCAATACGATCAGCGCACCCCGCAACAAACCGAATAAACCGCCCAGCCCATGATCGGCCTGACCCAGGCCGGTTTTGTTAATAAGCGTGGTCAGCGTGATGTTGACCAACCCTACCAGCAGCATCATGACGATGAATACCACGCCATAGGCAACCGCCGTTCGCAACAAGTTGTTTTCAATCAGATTAGTGAGCCAGATCGATACTTCGGGGCCCCACCAGATGGCTGACAGAAACGCCACCACACAGGCCAGCAACGACAAGACTTCCTTGACCAGGCCGCGCAGCAACCCCAGGACGGCCGACGCGCCCAGGATGGCCAACACCAGGTAGTCGAAGCTGGTCACTTGGTGGAAATAAAGCCGTTGTCATATCCCAGCGCCCGCAACCGGGCCTGTGCCGCCTGCGCGGCTTCCTGCGAGGGGAAAGGCCCCACCCGCAGGCGATAAGTTGGCTTGCCGCCGGAGGTGGCTTTCTCAACATAAGTGTTGGTCACGCCCGCAGAAATGAGCCGATCGCGCCGGACATTTGCATCGTCCTGGTTGGTGTAGGCCGCGATCTGCAGTATGTAGTTTCCTGCAGAAGGTGCAGGTTTGCTGGCCGCGGGGCTGCGCCCTTCCAGCAAGGCAATGGCGACCGAGCCGTCGTCGGTACGTTCGGTTTGGGGTTTGCTTGGCTTGGGGGCTGGCGCCGGAGCAGGCTTGGCCGGTTCAGGCTCAGGCCTGGACGGTTCGGGCTTGGCCGGCTCGGGTGTGGCCGGTTCAGACTCGGCAGGTGCCGGCTCAGGTTTAGGTTCTTCCGGAGCTGGTTCAGGCTGCGCCGGCTCGGGTTGCTGAACAGTGCCACTGCCCGGATCCTGGACTACAGTGCCGGCATTGGCTGGCGTATTGGTGCCGGATACATCGGGAGCCGTGGGAGCAAGCGCCACATTATTATCGGTGGCCGGCGGAACTATGGCGGGTACCACAACGGGTGTGCGGACCTCTTCCTCGGGTACGGAAGAATCGAAAAGCATGGGTACGACGATAACGGCCGCCAGCACCAGCGCCAACGCCCCAATCAGCCTGCGTCGTGCACGACCACGCAATTCGTTGGCCTGAGCTTCACTGGACAATGATGCGCGCGATGTGGGCCGGCGACCGGAATCAGAAGCGGCCTCTTTACGTGAGAACAATCCCATGGAGCAAAAACCTATTGTAAAAACCTGCGGCTACCTGACCCACCCGAACCTGATGCACCTGCCAATTCCGGGCAGGACACCGGTTCAGGCCCTTCCCAACGCCTGAAGAACCGGGCCAACTGTTGCAAAAGAACCGAACACGAGAATTCTATCATTGTCGCTGGCTTGCTTCCGCGCTTCTGTAAAGGCTTGTTCCGGATTTTCGAAACTGGAAACGGTTACTGTTGCGGCTTTCACCGGCGCCACGGGCTGTGCCCTGACCCCGGGACGGTCACTCGTTTCCCTTTCGTCGGTCTGGGTGCGCCGGGCCTCAATGCTGTTGTCCACCATAGAGGGGACGGCGGCAGTACCGGCTACTACTTTGCGAACAATACCAGCCAGTTCTTCGCCCGATAATCCCCTGGCACCAGGCAGACTGGCGCAATACCAGCGATCGACACGATGAGCCAGTTTGCTTACAACATTTGCAATGTCTTTGTCGTTGAGCATGCCCAGTACGGCGTGCGTATGAGGGAAATATCCCATGGCATCGAGATTCTGCCCCAACGCTGCAGCGGCGTGCGGGTTATGCGCCACATCCAGAATAATGGTGGGTGTTCCGGGCAGTATCTGCAGGCGACCAGGCAACTGAACCTGAGACAGACCGATGCGAACCGCCTGCTGAGGAACCACCAGCTTGGGGCGCAAGGCCTCGAGAGCCGCCAGCGCCGCCGACGCGTTCAGCAACTGATTGGCACCGCGCAGGCCGGGATACGCCATACCGCTGCGTCGCTGGCCGCGGCCACCGTATGCCCACTGCTGCCGATCTCCGGAATAGTTGAAATCCTTGCCGAACAACCACAGATCAGCCTGTATCTGTTCCGCGTAATCAATAATGCTTTGCGGTGGAACCGGGTCGGCACAGATGGCCGGGCGACCGGGACGGAATATATGGGCCTTCTCGAAGCCGATTTTTTCCCGGGTGTCTCCGAGGTAATCGGTATGATCAAGATCGACGCTGGTAATAATGGCGCAGTCTGTGTCGACCATATTCACGGCATCGAGGCGTCCGCCAAGTCCGACCTCAAGAATGGCAACATCCATTTTTTGCTGCTCGAACAACATCAGGGCAGCCAATGTTGTGTACTCGAAATAGCTTAATGTCGTACTGCCACGCGCCTGCTCTATCCGGACAAACTGCTCGATAATCTGCTCGTCGCTGGCGAAGTCGCCATTGATGCGTATGCGTTCGTTGAAGTCGACCAGATGCGGCGAGGTATAGGTACCCGTCTTATATCCCGAGGCCAGCAGAATGGCTTCAAGCATGGCGCAGGTTGAGCCTTTGCCATTGGTGCCGCCCACTGTAATCTTGACATAAGGCAGCGCTAGATTCAGTTTATCGGCAACTGCGCGTATGCGTTCAAGACCGAGATCGATGGCAGTACTGTGAAGCGACTCAAGATAGCTCAGCCAGGCTTGCAAGCCTGCGGTCTGGCCAGGAATGGACATGGACATGTGTGTTGCTTATAGAAAAACCAAGGGCAGATGCCAATGTTAGCACCTGCCTTTCAAATCGTTGCGCGGACCAGCCTTCAGGATGGCCCGCGCCACTGCCCGGGCACCCGGGCTATTTGCGCCGCACGGGCGGCAAATCGGTACAACTGCCCTCGGCAACCTCGGCGGCCATGCCGATGGACTCGCCCAGCGTCGGGTGCGGGTGTATGGTTTTACCGATGTCGACTGCATCGGCGCCCATTTCTATAGCCAGTGCCACTTCACCTATGAGATCACCAGCATGGGTACCGACAATGCCGCCACCCACGACCCTATGCGTCTCGGCGTCGAAAAGCAGCTTGGTAAAGCCCTCTTCGCGCCCGTTGGCAATCGCACGACCCGACGCGGCCCAGGGGAAGACGCCTTTGGTGACGGCAATGCCTTCCTTCCTGGCTTCGTCTTCAGTCAGGCCTACCCATGCCACTTCCGGATCGGTATAGGCAACCGAAGGAATCACGCGGGCATCGAAGAAGCTTTTCTCGCCAGCGATGACTTCAGCAGCAACATGGCCTTCATGCACCGCCTTGTGAGCCAGCATGGGCTGGCCGACAATATCACCGATGGCATAGATGTGTGGCACATTGCTGCGCATCTGGGCATCAACCTGTATGAAGCCACGATCGGTAACCGCCACACCGGCTTTGTCGGCACCCAGCTTCTTGCCATTGGGCGTACGCCCCACTGCCTGCAGCACCAGATCGTAACGCTGCGCTTCCTTGGGTGCATTCTTGCCTTCGAATGTAACCCAGATACCATCGTCGCGGGCCTCGGCACCCACCGTTTTGGTATCGAGCATGATGTTGTCAAAACGATCAGCATTTTTCTTTTGCCAGACCTTGACCATGTCACGGTCGGCGCCCTGCATCAGGCCGCTTTGCATTTCCACGACATCCAAGCGCGCGCCCAGCGCGGAATATACCGTGCCCATTTCAAGCCCGATGATGCCGCCGCCTACGATCAGCATTTTCTTGGGAATGCCGGACAGCAGCAAGGCGCCGGTAGAGTCGACGACACGAGGGTCTTCGGGAAGAAATGGCAGCTTTACCGACTGGCTGCCCGCAGCAATAATGGCCGAACCAAACTTGACGGTCCGGGTCGTGCCGTCTTGACCGGTTACGGTCAGATGATGCGGATCGGCGAACTCGCCGACGCCTGTCAGTACGGTGACCTTGCGGGCCTTGGCCATGCCGGCCAGACCACCGGTCAGCTTGGCAACGACACCGTCTTTGTAGCCACGCAGTGCGTCAAGATCGATCTTGGGTTCGCCAAAGGAAATTCCATGAGCGGACAGTGACTGCGCTTCCTCGAGCACCGATGCCATATGCAGCAAGGCCTTGGACGGAATGCAGCCTACATTCAGACAAACTCCGCCTAAGGTGGCATAGCGCTCGACCAGCACAACCGAAAGCCCCAGATCGGCGGCCCTGAACGCTGCAGAATAACCACCGGGGCCTGCACCCAGCACCAGGACGTCGCAGCTATGCTCGGCCGAACCGGAAAAACTTGCTGCCGCTGCAGTGCTGGCCGGTGCTGTGTTGCTGGCCGGCGCCTCAGGTGGCGCCGAGGCAGTTGCGGGCTTGGTGCCAGTGCTGTCGGATGCGGGAGTACCGGACGCCGCAGCAACTTCTTCGATCTGGACAATAGGCGAGCCTTCGCTGACCTTGTCACCGACCTTGACCAGCACAGCCTTCACCACCCCCGCCTTAGCGGCCGGGATCTCCATAGACGCCTTGTCGGATTCCACCGTGATCAGGCTTTGTTCAGCCTTGATGCTGTCGCCCACGGCAACCAGCACCTCGATGACATCCACCTCGTTGACGTCACCGATGTCGGGCACATTCAATTCCGTTGTGCTCATGTGGCCTCCTTATAGGGCAATGCGGCGGAAATCGGCCAGCAGGCTGCCCAGATAGGCATTGAAACGCGCCGCGGCAGCACCATCAATGACGCGATGGTCGTATGACAATGACAAAGGCAACATGAGGCGGGGCTCGAATTCCTTGCCATTCCAGACCGGAGCATGGGCCGAGCGCGACACACCCAGAATAGCGACTTCAGGCGCATTGATGATGGGCGTGAACGATGTGCCACCTATACCGCCCAGAGACGATATAGAGAAGCAACCGCCCTGCATCTGGCTGGGCGAGAGCTTGCCTTCGCGTCCGAGCTTGGCCAGTTCCGAGGTCTCGGTAGCCAATTCGAATATGCCCTTCTGGTCGGCGTCGCGGATCACCGGCACCACCAGCCCATTGGGTGTATCTGCAGCAAAACCGATATGGTAGTACTGCTTCAGGATCAGATTGTCGCCATCCAGCGAGGCATTGAACTCAGGGAACTTCCTGAGCGCAGCCACAACCGCCTTGATCAGGAAGGCCAGCATCGTGACCTTGACGCCCGATTTCTGGTTTTCCTTGTTAAGCGTCTGACGCAATTCTTCCAGCTCGGTGATGTCAGCCACGTCGTTATTGGTGACGTGGGGAATCATGACCCAGTTGCGATGCAGGTTTGCACCGGAAATCTTCTTGATGCGCGACAGCGGTTTGGTCTCGATAGAGCCATACTTGGCGAAGTCAACCTTGGGCCAGCCCAACACGCTCAGGCCGCCTTCCGTACCCCCAACCGGAGCAACCGAGGCGCCGGCTCCCACGGACAAGGCACCTTTGACAAACTGCTGTACGTCTTCCTTGGTAATGCGGTTCTTTGCACCCGAACCCTTGACCGTGGCCAGGTTCACGCCCAGCTCCCGCGCAAACTTGCGCACCGATGGAGAGGCATGCGGCAGGTTGCGCGATGGAACATCGGCCTGCGCATAGGCGGCCGTCGGCGAATGGCGCTCGGGTGGAACCGACGCCATGCTGCCTGCGGCCGGCGCTGCGGCTGCTGCTTGTTCAGGCGCTTCGGCCTTTGCAGGCGCTGCAGGCGTTTCAGCTGCAGCAGACGGTTGTGATTGCGCAGCCGGTGCCTGCTCATCGGCAGCCTGAATCTCAACGATTTCCGAGCCTTCGTTAACCTTGTCACCCAGCTTGACCTTGACGGCCGTGACCACTCCTGCACGCGAAGCAGGAACCTCCATGGAGGCCTTGTCGGATTCGACGGTAATCAGGCTTTGTTCGACGGCGATCGTGTCACCCACCGCTACCATGATTTCTATCACCTCGACGTCGGTGGCGTCACCGATATCGGGCACGACAATGGTGGCCCGCTCGCCATCTTGCGATGCCGGGGCGGCTGCAGGCTCCGCCTTCGCCTTGGTTTGGGGCTGGCCGGCAGGTTCGGACTGCTGACTTTGCGCCTTGGCTGGCTTGTCTTCTTTCGCGCTGGCCGCGGCTCCTTCCTGAACTTCAATCAGCAAAATGACTGAACCTTCCTGGACCTTGTCGCCCACCTTGACGGACAGCGACTTGACCACGCCGGCTTGCGAAGACGGAATTTCCATGGAGGCCTTGTCGGACTCCACCGTAATCAGGCTTTGCTCTGCTGCTATCGTGTCACCCTCGGATACCAGCACCTCGATAACGTCCACCTCTCCCGAATCACCGATATCCGGGACTTTCACTTCAATGGTATTGCTCATGTTCGTGTCCCCCTTCAGGCGTGGTGCGGGTTGGCTTTTTCAGGATTGATGCCATACTTTTTGATGGCTTCGGCAACCTTGGCCATAGGCAGCTTGCCCTCATCGGCCAACCCGCGCAAAGCGGCCAGCACCACAAAGTGACGATCAATTTCAAAGTGCTCACGCAGCTTGTAGCGGAAGTCCGAGCGACCAAAACCGTCGGTTCCCAACACTTTGAAGACCCGGTCTTTAGGCATGAACGGCCGGATCTGGTCGCCGTAGGCCTTCACATAGTCGGTCGAGACAATGATGGGGCCGGTGGTGTCCTGCAGCTTCTGGGTAACGTACGGAACCGGTGCCTTGGTATCTTCAGGATGAAGCATGCTGTAGCGCTCGCAATCCATACCGTCACGGCGCAGTTCGGTGAAGCTGGTTACGCTCCAGAGATCTGAACCCACGCCCCAATCGCTGGAGAGCAGCTCTTGTGCTGCCAGTACTTCACGCAAAATCGTGCCCGAGCCCATAAGCTGAACGCGCAGCTTGTTGCTTTCGTCTTGCGACTTGAACTTGTACATACCACGCACTATGCCCTCTTCGTCGCCGGCCTTCAGACCAGGCTGGGGATAGTTCTCGTTCATGACGGTAATGTAATAGAACACATTCTCCTGGTTCTCTACCATGCGTTTCAGGCCGTCCTGAATGATCACGGCGAGCTCGTGCCCGAACGTTGGATCGTAAGAAACGCAATTGGGGATCAGTGCCGACATGATGTGGCTGTGTCCGTCTTCGTGCTGCAGGCCTTCGCCGTTGAGCGTCGTGCGTCCTGCCGTACCGCCGAGCAGGAAGCCGCGTGCCTGCATGTCACCCGCTGCCCAGGCCAGATCGCCAACGCGCTGGAAACCGAACATCGAGTAATAAATGAAGAACGGAATCATGATCCGGTTGTTGGTGGAATAGGATGTGGCGGCGGCAATCCATGAGCTGAATGCGCCGGCCTCGTTGATCCCTTCCTGCAGCAATTGACCATTTTCAGTTTCGCGGTAGTACATCACCTGGTCTTTGTCCACGGGGGTGTACTTCTGCCCTTCAGGCGCATAGATGCCGATCTGGCGGAACAGACCTTCCATACCAAAGGTACGGGATTCATCAGCCAATATGGGCACCACGCGCGAAGTGAGATCCTTGTCGCGCAGGATCTGGTTCAGTATGCGTACGAAAGCCTGGGTGGTCGAAATCTCACGGCCCTCGGCAGTGGGTTCCAGCACGGGCTTGAACGCTTCCAGCTTGGGCGCGATAAGGTGCTCGTCGGCCTTTTCACGACGCTTCGGCAAGTATCCGCCCAGTGCCTTGCGGCGCTCGTGCAGATACTTCATTTCCGGCGAGTCTTCAGCCGGCTTGAAATACGGCAGCTCTTCGAGCTTGTCGTCGGGAATAGGAATATTGAAGCGGTCGCGGAATTCACGCACCGAATCCATATCGAGTTTCTTCTGCTGGTGCGTGGGATTCTTGGCCTGGCCTACGTGCCCCATGCCGTAGCCCTTGATGGTCTTGGCCAGAATAACCGTGGGTTGCCCGGTGTGATCGGTGGCTGCCTTGAAGGCGGAATAAACCTTGTAAGGATCGTGGCCACCGCGATTCAGACGCCAAACGTCTTCGTCGCTCATGCGACTGACCATTTCCAGCAGCTTGGGGTGCTTGCCAAAGAAGTGCTCGCGCACAAACTTGCCGTCGTGCGCCTTGTAGGCCTGATACTCGCCGTCGACGGATTCTTCCATGACGCGTCGCAGAATGCCTTCCTTGTCGCGGGCAAGAAGCGGATCCCAGTAGCCGCCCCAGATCAGTTTGATGACGTTCCAGCCGCTGCCGCGGAAGTCGCCTTCAAGTTCCTGGATGATCTTGCCATTGCCGCGCACAGGGCCGTCCAGCCGCTGCAGGTTGCAGTTAATGACAAAGATAAGGTTGTCGAGCTTCTCGCGCGAGGCCAGGCTGATGGCGCCCAGGGATTCGGGTTCGTCCATTTCACCGTCGCCGCAGAACACCCAGACCTTGCGCTTGCTGGTGTCGGCAATGCCGCGCGCATGCAGATACTTGAGGAAGCGGGCCTGGTAAATGGCCATCAGTGGGCCAAGGCCCATGGACACCGTAGGAAACTGCCAGAAATCCGGCATGAGCTTGGGGTGCGGATAGGAAGACAGGCCTTTGCCATCGACTTCCTGGCGGAAATTGTTAAGCTGCTCGTCGGTCAGGCGCCCTTCAAGATAGGCACGGCCATAAATGCCGGGCGAAGAGTGGCCCTGGAAATAAACCAGGTCACCGCCGTGATCGGGGGTTTCGGCATGCCAGAAATGATTCTGGCCACAACCTATCATGGTTGCCAGCGAAGCGAATGACGCAATGTGGCCGCCCAGATCGCCACCATCGGGCGGGTTATGGCTATTGGCCTTGACCACCATGGCCATGGCATTCCAGCGCACGTACGAGCGGATGCGCTCTTCCAGCACCAGATTGCCCGGATGTGCGGGCTCGAGTCCGGGAGGAATGGTATTGACGTACGAGGTATTCGGAGAAAACGGTATGTAGGCGCCGGAGCGTCGTGCCAGATCGATCAATCGCTCGAGCAGGAAATGTGCACGCTCCGGCCCTTCCCGATCAAGGACGGCCTCGAGCGCTTCGAGCCATTCCTTGGTTTCCAGAGCGTCGTCATCGACGTTCGTTTTATTATTTACTTGATCAAGAGAGGACATAAGCTGTCTCCTGGTTGAGATGGCGGAGTCGGATACGAAAGCTGGCAACAACCTTCACGTTATACCTGAATAACTACCGAATGCGTATAGCCGTGCGGGGCCAGCGGTATCCCCGAATGGTTCAATTCTAGGAAAGAGCTTGAATATGCACAAGCAAAATTTCATTTTATGGTATGAATTTTTATAATGTGAAATAATGTCGATGTCGTTACAGTCTAAAATGCCTGTAGCAATTGACCTGCGCAAGCCTTTTGCAAGCGCTCGAACCTGAAATCATGGCGACTCCTTCCAAGAAATCCCTGATACCGACCACGTTTTACGACCAGGCGAATCATCCGCGCCGCGGCTTCTATTGGCTGACGCCGGTCATCGTGCTGATCCTGTACCTGTGTGTCATGGGCGTATTCGTCTGGCTGCAGCAATTGCATAACGACAGCGTCATGTTCGTCACCATAGATCAGGAAACGCGCCAGCAGCGCCTGCTCATGGTGGTGGCCGCCCTATCACTGGTCATCGTTCTCAGCCTGCTGGCGCTCTGGCGCTACACGCGCTTTCGCACGCGGGCCGAAGCCGCCCTGATTGCGGAAACGGGATTTCGGCGTGCCATGGAAAACTCCATGTCCACGGGCATGCGGGTCTTCGACATGCACGGACGCATTGCCTACGTGAACCCGGCGTTCTGCCGCATGATAGGCTGGAACGAAGCCGACCTGATCGGACGCACAACACCTTTTCCCTATTGGCTGCCGGGCCGGCATGCCCAACACCAGGAAACCCTGGATCTGCTTTTGTCCGGACGCACTCCCAGCAGCGGCCTGGAAGTCGAGGCCCAGCGGCGCGATGGCTCGCGCTTTACTGCACGCATGTATGTCTCGCCGCTGCGCGACCCGAACGGCGAGCAGATAGGCTGGATGACTTCCATGACCGACATTACCGAGCCCAAGCGCATACGCGAAGCACTCACCGCCGCGCACGAGCGCTTCATGACGGTGCTCGAAGGGCTGGATGACGCGATCTCGGTGGTGGCCGACACCAGCGACGGTCTGGAACTGCTCTTTGCCAACCGCACCTACCGGCGCTTTTTCGGTGCGCAATCCAACGGCCACGCCGAGCTGCTGGGTGGCCGCCTGGGAAGATTCACCGACGAAACCGTAGAGACCTTCTCGGATTCCGCCCAGCGCTGGTTCGAAGTGCATCACCGCATACTGGCATGGACCGACGGTCGTCGCGTTCGCCTGCAAGTGGCACGCGACATCACCGAAAGGCGTACTCACGAAGAGGCATCCCGCGTTCAGCAGGAAAAAATCCAGCTCACCAGCCGCCTGACCACCATGGGTGAAATGGCCTCATCGCTGGCGCACGAATTGAATCAGCCACTAACGGCCATCAGCAACTACAACATGGGCGCCGTCGCCATGCTCAAGTCTGGCAACGCCAATCCCGAGCGCTTGCTGGAAGCGCTGGAAAAGGCGGCTAACCAGGCCGAACGGGCCGGCAAGATCATCAGCCGCATACGCGAGTTCGTCAAGCGCAGCGAGCCCCGTCGCCAGCCGGTGCCGATGATGCGCATCGTTGACAATGCGGTAGGTTTTGCCGACATTGACGCGCGCAAACGCCAGGTCGACATTCAGCTCGACCTGCCCGAACACATTCCCGATGTACTGGCCGACCCCATACTTATAGAGCAGGTATTATTGAACCTGCTTAAAAATGGGGTTGAGGCCATGGAAAGCAGCGACTACCGCACCCTGCATCTGGTTATTACAGATCAAGGCGCCCTGGTTGAAATCGCGGTTATCGACCGCGGTCACGGCCTGCGCGACCCTGAACGCCTGTTCGAGCCCTTCTACAGCACCAAATCCGAAGGTTTGGGCATGGGGCTGAACATCTGCCGTACTATTATCGAATCGCATCATGGCCGTCTATGGGCCAGCGAGAATCCAGAAGGCGGTACTATCTTCCGTTTCACCCTGCCTTGCGCCAAGCCACAAGCGAACAGCACAACAGAAAATCCCCAGGAGTTGAATGCATGACTACATCTCAAGCACCGAGCACTGTTTTTATCGTTGATGACGACGAAGCGGTACGCGACTCATTACGCTGGCTGCTGGAAGCCAACGGTTACCGCGTCCGGAGCTTCAGCGGTGCTGAAGAATTCCTGCATGCTTACGAACCCGACCAGGTAGGCGTGCTCATCGCCGATGTGCGCATGCCCGGCATGAGCGGACTCGAGCTCCAGGAAGAGCTCAACCAGCGCGGCGCCCCGCTGCCCATCGTGTTCATCACCGGACACGGCGACGTTCCCATGGCGGTGTCCACCATGAAGAAAGGTGCCGTGGATTTTCTTGAAAAGCCATTTAACGAAACTGACCTGCGTACCATTGTCGCCCGCATGCTTGAACAAGCCACCGAGCGCGTGAATCAAGCCCAGGCCCAGAAGAATCATCAGGCCGTGCTCAGTCGCCTGACGGCCCGCGAACAGCAGGTACTGGAACGCATCGTTGCCGGCCGACTGAACAAGCAGATTGCCGGCGACCTGAACATCAGCATCAAGACGGTCGAAGCTCACCGCGCCAACATCATGGAAAAACTTGAAGTAACCACCGTGGCCGACCTGATGAAGATCGCCCTGACCAAAGAGACCGCAGCATGAGTGCAAGCATCATCGATGGCAAAGCTTTATCCGAAGCCGTCAAGTCTGAAGTATCCACCCGCGTCCAGGCCTTGAAAGCACGTGGCATCACGCCCGGCCTCGCCGTTGTCCTGGTCGGCGAAGACCCCGCTTCGCAGGTTTATGTACGAAACAAGGCTGCGGCATGCGAAAAGGCCGGCCTGAATTCGCGAGTCATCCGGCTCGACGGTGATATCACTGAAGACGCCCTGCTCGACATCGTGCGCGAGCTCAATACCGACAACGAAATTCACGGCATACTGGTTCAGCTGCCGTTGCCACGCCACATGAATTCGGCGCGGGTCATCGAAACCATTGCGGCCGAAAAAGACGTAGACGGCTTTCACATCAGCAATGCAGGTCTGCTCATGACCGGTCAACCGCTGTTCCGCCCCTGCACGCCTTACGGCGTCATGAAGATGCTGGAATCCGAAAATGTGTCGCTGTGGGGCGCCGAAGCAGTGGTGGTAGGCGCAAGCAATATTGTGGGTAAACCCATGGCCATGCTTATGCTGGCCGCCGGAGCCACGGTCACGCTGTGCAACTCCAAGACACGCGATCTTGCAGCGCAAACGCGTCGTGCCGACGTTCTCGTGGTCGCAACCGGCAAACCAGGCATGGTCACGGGCGACATGATCAAGCCCGGCGCCACCGTTATCGATGTTGGCATCAATCGTACCGAGCAAGGCAAACTGGTAGGCGACGTCGATTTCGAATCCGCCGTCAAGGTAGCCGGCCGCATCACACCCGTTCCGGGCGGTGTCGGCCCCATGACCATCGCCATGCTGTTGGTCAACACGCTGGAAGCTGCCGAGCGCAGCGCCGCCTGAACGCAATACACAACACGGTAGCAATGACTCAAAATCCCCTTCTGTTCCCAATTTCCGAACTGATCGACTACGCCGCAATCAGGCCCGAGCATATCGAGCCTGCCATCAGCATGCTCATCGAAGAAAGCCGGCAGGCTGTCGAAGCATGCGCGCAGCCTGCCCTGGCTCCCACCTGGGATGCGATCATTGAGCCATTGGAAGACACCACCGGGAAACTCTGGCGGGCCTGGTCCGTCGCGGGCCATCTGAACGCGGTGGTGAATACTCCTGAACTGCGCGCGGCCTACAACCAATGCCTGCCCTTGGTTACCGAGTTTTCCACCTGGGTCGGGCTGCATACCGGTCTGTATACGCAGTACAAACGCCTGAAGGATGCTCCCGAATACGCCCGGTTGCCGGCAGTACGCCGGCGCATCATAGATCTCGCCCTGCGCGATTTCCGGCTCGGCGGCGTCGAGCTGCAAGGCAAGGCGCGCGAACGTTACGCAGAAATCTCCGATCAGCAGGCACAGGCGTCCCAGAAATTTTCCGAGCATGTGCTCGATTCGGTCGATCAGTGGTCTTTGCTCTTGACCGATGAGGCACGGCTGGCAGGCTTGCCCGCCGATGTCGTGCAGGCCGCGCACGATGCAGCCAAGGCCGACGGCCAGGACGGCTGGAAGCTGACGCTCAAGATGCCCTGCTACCTGCCTGTCATGCAGAACGCCCTCGACCGTCAGTTGCGCCAGGACATGTATCGCGCCTACTCGACCATTGCGTCTGAGCAAGGCCCCGCCGAACTGGATAACTCGGCGCTGATAGAACAATTACTTGCATTGCGCGCCGAAGAGGCGGCATTGTTGGGCTACAGCAGCTACGCCAGTCTGCGGCTGGAAACACGCATGGCCGACAACGCCGGCCAGGTGCTGGATTTTCTGCGCGAACTGGCAGCCAAGGCCAAGCCGCATGCCACCCGCGATCTGGCTGAGTTGCGTAAATTCGCCGCAGACCAGCTCGCCTTGAGCGATCTGCAACCCTGGGATATCGCCTTTGCGTCGGAGCGTCTGCGCGAAGCCCGCTACGCGTATTCTGAAGAAGAAATCAAACAATACTTTACCGAACCGCAGGTATTGACCGGCCTCTTCCATGTAGTCACCAGCCTGTTCAACGTGCAATTAAGGCCCAGCCACGCACCCACCTGGCATGCCGACGCACAGGCTTATGAAGTCATATCGGCTCAGGACGAGGTGCTGGGCACCTTGTACATGGATTTGTATGCCCGCCAAGGCAAGCAAAGCGGCGCATGGGTCGACAGCGAACGCAGTCGTCGCCGTCTGGGCCAGGCCATTCAGACCCCCGTGGTCTACCTGACCTGCAACTTTTCACGCGGACACAATGGCAAGCCCGCCCTGTTGACGCACGACGATGTCATTACCCTGTTCCACGAAAGTGGCCATGCCTTGCACGCCTTGCTGTCGCAGGTCGATGACCCTGGTGCCTCAGCTTTCGCTAGTGTGGAATGGGACGCCATCGAGCTTCCATCACAGTTCATGGAGAATTTTTGCTGGGAATACAAGGTCATCCAGAGCCTGTCCGCCCACGTCGAAACAGGCCGGCCGCTGCCACGCGAGCTGTACGACAAACTCCTGTCGGCGCGCAACTTCCAGGGCGGGATGCAGATGGTACGGCAGCTGGAGTTCTCACTGTTCGACATGCTGATTCACGACCAAGCCCAGGGCCTGTCCATGACGGCCGTGCTGGAACAGCTTAACCAGGTGCGCCAGGAAGTCGCTGTACTCTTTCCCCCCTCCTGGAATCGCTTCCCGCACAACTTCTCGCATTTGTTTGCCGGAGGCTATGGTGCGGGCTACTACAGCTACAAATGGGCTGAAGTGCTGTCGGCCGATGCCTATGCCGCATTCGAAGAGAACAGTCCCGCCGTTGCTCCCGGGCAGCCGCGCGACACCCTGGACGCAGCAACCGGCCAACGCTTCCTGGACGAAATCCTGGCGGTAGGCGGATCACGCCCGGCCGCAGACTCGTTCAGGGCATTCCGGGGGCGTGAACCTTCAATCGATGCGCTGCTGCGCCACAGCGGCATGGCCGAGGCCGCTGTATAAGCGGCTGGCCTATAATCATCAGGTTCTACTGCCTGTTTCTGTCGTGACTGCCATGCGTATCATTCATCGTTTCTTTCTCAGCCTGCTGGCCGGCGTATTGCTGGCCGGTACCTCTGCTGCCCAGGCCGAAACTGCCTTGCACAGTGTGCGCGGCTTCCTGCCAGACCTGGAATTCACATTACAGGCAGCCGGCAACAAGACCGTCACCGAAGAAGATCTCAAGGGCAGTACCGTGATGCTGTTCTTTGGCTACGCCAGTTGCCCCGACATTTGCCCCACAACCATGGCGCAACTGTCGCAAGTCATGAACGAGCTGGGCGAGCAGGCCGACAAGGTGCGCATCGTATTCATCAGCGTCGATCCGCATCGTGATACACCGGACATCCTGCAAGCGTATGTGAATGCCTTTGACAGCGGCGCCATGGGCCTGACGGGCACTGAAAAACAGGTAGCTGCCGTGGCTCGCCGCTACCGGGTGGCATTCCAGATTGAAAAGCCGTCTGCCGACAATCCCAACAATTATGAAGTCGCCCACAGCCGTGGCGTGTATATTTTCGACGCGAACGGCAAGGCACGCTACCTGGCGGCAGATACCGAGTCGGTCGAAGTGCTCACGGCCGGGGTGAAAACCCTGCTGGAGCAGCAGGGATAATTGGCGGGACTCGGGGTTCGGCTCAATTATGATGCAGCGGCCGCAGCACAGCGGTTGCATGGTCCCTTGATATTCATGACGCAGCACGGGGGGTGTCTGGGGCCGGGCTGCGGCGACTTCCGGGGCTGAGCGAGCCGGAAGCGAAGGAAGCCCGAATGGGCGTACGAGCGAGGCGATGCGGCGTTCGGCGCGCAGGCGCCGAACCAGTCACGGGGAGCAAAGCCCAGCCCCAGACACCCCCGTGCGTCAATAAATACCAAGGGACCATGCAGCCGCTGTGCGTCAACAAATACCAAGGGATCATGCAACCGCTGTGCGTCTAAAAAACACGCAATCACCCTTCAAGCGTTATTGACCGCCTGATCCCCCTCGCATACCTGCTCCAGCTCTGCCTCCACCAGTTTCCTGGCGCAATCCCTCAACGCCGTACGTAACCCCTCTTCCACCACAGGATGGTAGAAAGGCATCTTCAGCATCTCGGCAACCGTCAGCTTCTTCTGCACCGCCCAGGCCAGCAAATGCGCGATGTGCTCCATGGCCGGGCCTGCCATCTCGGCCCCCAGGAATCGACCATCACGCACGCTTGCGTACACACGCAACTTGCCCCGGTTCTTAAGCATGACCCGAGAGCGCCCTTGGTTTCTGAAATCGACCTCGCCTATGGCCACTCCCTGGGCCGGCAGGTCTTTGTACCGCACGCCCGCCTGGGCCAGTTGCGGGTCGGTAAACACTACAGCCATTGGAGCGCGACGCTGTGCCGGCTGCACATTGGGATAAGACGCTGCGTTATCTCCGGCGAATTGGCCATCGTCGGCCGCCTCGTGCAATAGCGGCAGCACACCATTGACGTCACCGGCAATAAAAATCGGGCTGGTGCCTATCTGCAAGGTAGCCGCATCGTACTCAGGCATACCCTTGTCGTCGAGCGTGGCCGACGTATTGTGCAGGTCCAATGCCTTAAGATTGGGTCGACGTCCTGTGGCGACCAGCAAATAATCAACACTGGCGGTGTGTTCTTCACCATTCTCCGCCTGGTAGACGACCTCCAGCTGCTCACCTGCGCGACGCACGCTTTTGATTTCCGCATTCAGCTCAAGAGCAAGCTCGTCCAGGAAAGCTGCAGCCGCACTGGCCCTGACTTCCGGATCAGTGATCCCGCCCACCCCGCCACTGCGATTCACAATCGTGGTCTGGACGCCCAGGCGTGCCAGGGCCTGCCCCAGCTCCAGCCCTATTACACCCGAACCCACCACCATCACGCTTGCAGGCAGGTCGTCCCAGTAGAAAACATCGTCGTTTACGATGACCCGGTCCCCTCCGGAGCGGTAGGCGTCGGGCACAAAAGGCGAGGACCCGGTGGCAATAACAATGCTGCCGGCGGTGATCTCGGTATGGTCATCCACCTGAAGCACCGTATCAGACAGGAATCGGGCATAACCGCTGACCTTCTCGTCGGCGGGAATGCCTTCCACACTGTCCAGTACAAACCCGACAAAGCGGTCGCGTTCTCGCTTGACGCGATCCATGACCTGTTTGCCGTCTATGCGAACGCTGCCCTGTATGTGAACACCAAAGGGCGCCGCGTTAGCCGCCGTGTGAGCGGCCTCGGCAGCGGCAATCAACAGCTTGGAGGGCATGCAACCGACGCGGGCACATGTGGTGCCGTGCTGTCCGCCTTCGATAAGTATGGCTTGTTTTCCGGCCTTCTTGGCCGCACGATAGGCAGACAGCCCTGCCGTGCCGGCGCCAATAATGGCAACATCAGTCTTCAATTGCTTCATTGCGCGTGCTCCGGTAATAAGTTCAAGGCAGGCGCCGCTGCTCAACGCGCATCACAAGACCATGATCTTGCAAGAAACGCAGACCTCAGTTACCCGTCCAGGTGTTCACAAACTCGCCGTGATCCGGCCTGGCCAGCAACTGCGGCGCACTGATGGGCGTACCGAGCGCGACATACCCCATGAAACGATAGTCCAGACTATCGTAACCCAGAGCCTCGGCTACTTCTTCCACATAGGTACCAATACCGGTACTCCAGAAAGCCCCATAGCCCAGCATGTGGGCCGCATTCAGAATATTGGTGACTGCGGCGCCTGTGGCCAGCATACGCTCATGTTCCGGTATCTTGGTATTGGAATGATCAAGACGACATGCCACGGCAATCAATAGCGGAACCCGGGACAGCCAGTTACGCGTGCTGGTTTCTTTTTCAGGGGTCAGCGGCAGACCGGCAGCCTTGATCGACGCCATTGCCAGGTCAGCAAAACGACCGATGGATTCCTGGCGGATCAGGGTAAAGCGCCAGGGCCGAAGCTGTCCATGATCAGGTGCCGACATGGCCGCCTGCAAAATCTGTGCGAGTTCGTCTTCATTGGGCCCGGGAGCCTGGACAAACTTGCATGAGCGCCGGGATAAAAGATAGTCTAGAGCCGTTGCAGACATTAGTAAGCTTCCTGTTTGAATCACATGACTTACTCTTATACCAGAGTAAGCTATCTACGGCTCAGCAATGCCTTCATATCGCGCACGGCCTTTTCCCAGCCATCGAAAACGGCACGCGCCACAATCGCGTGACCGATGTTCAATTCGGATATACCGGGAATGGCTACGATAGCCTGCACATTTTCGTAGTGCAGTCCATGGCCCGCATTCACCCGCATGCCGTGCCTCAGGCCTTGCGCCACTCCGGCGCGCAGACGCGCGAGCTCAAACTCAACGGCTGCCTCGTCGGCCGCGTCGGAATAGCCGCCTGTGTGAAGCTCAATGACGGTGGCGCCGGCCTGGAAGGCCGCATCAATCTGCTCTGCTTCGGGGTCTATGAAAAGCGATACCCGGATGCCGGCATCTTGCAATTGTGTCACGGCACCCTTGACCAGCGGGAACTGGCCCCGCACATCGAGCCCGCCCTCGGTCGTCAATTCACTGCGCTTTTCTGGCACGAGGCAGACATCATGCGGCTGAACCTTGCAAGCAATCGTCAGCATCTCGGGGGTAATCGCGCACTCAAGATTCATGCGCGTACGCAGCACGGGGCGCATTGCATATACGTCGGCATCCTGTATATGGCGCCTATCCTCGCGCAGATGCAGGGTGATGGCATCGGCGCCCGCGTCTTCAGCGCGCAGCGCAGCCTGGATGGGATCAGGATAGCTGGTATGGCGTTGCTGCCGCAGCGTGGCCACGTGATCGATGTTCACACCCAACTGAATCATTTTGCCTTACTTCCTGTATTGTCGGACGCCTGAGCCGGCGCCGAGTCCTCAAGCCAGCCGCCACCCAGGGCCTTGTAAAGCTCAACCCTGTTAAGCAGCGAATCCATACCTGTCTGCAGGAAGCTTTGTTGCGTCGTGTACAGATCGACCTCGGCAGTCTGCACCTGCAGGAAGCTGTCTATGCCTGTTTCGTAGCGCAACTTGGCCAACCGCAGCGTTTCCTGGGCAGACGCCTCGAGTGCACGCAAGGCCTCGATCTGCCCGCTATAGGTTGCTTCACCGGCCAAAGCATCGGCCACTTCACGAAATGCCGTTTGTATGGTTTTTTCGTACTGTGCAACAGCGATATTGCTGCGTGCCTTGGCCAGATCCAGGTTGCCTGCTACACCACCCGAAAAGATGGGAACAGTCAGCTGCGGCGAAAATTGCCAGAAATCCTGGCTGGAACCGAACAGCCCGCCCAACTGCGGACTGGCAAAACCCAGCAGCCCGGTTATGGATATCGTGGGAAAGAACGCCGCCCTTGCCGCTCCGATATTGGCATTGGCAGCCAGCAGAGCGTTCTCGGCACCGATAATGTCCGGGCGACGCTCCAGCAACTCAGAGGGCAATCCAACCGGAATGGCGGCCAGGACCTGATCACGGCCGAACACGGCTGGAGTGGGCAGGTCATCGGGAATCTGTGTACCCAAAAGCAGCGTCAAGGCATTGCGGGCCTGCGATTCGGCGCGCTCAATGGCCATCAGGTCGGCCCTGACCGTATCGAACTGGGCACGGGCCTGATTCAGGTCAAGCGCGGAAGCGACTCCGCCATCGTAGCGTGCCTGGACCAGATCCAGCGTGTTGCGGCGCGACTTCTGCGTACTTTCCATCAGGGCTTTGAGCTGCTGGGTGGTGCGCAAACGGAAATAAGCCTCGGCAACCTGTGCAACCAGATTGATATGCACGGTGCGGCTGGCTTGTTCCGTAGCCAGGTATTGCTGGAAAGCCGCTTCCGACAGATTCCGCACCCTGCCGAAGAAATCCAGCTCGAACGCCGTCATGCCTACACCGGCCTGGTAATAACGCGTGACGCTGTCGGCATCGGGACTCGTGCGCAGGTTTTCAGGATTATGCGTGATCTGCGCATTGGCGCCGGCGCCTATGGTGGGCAAGCGCTCGCTGTCGGCAATGCCATACTGCGCATGCGCTTCCTGCACGCGCTCCACGGCAATGCGCAAATCGCGGTTATTGGTCAGAGCCAGACTGATCAGCGACTGCAGCCGCGGATCAGTAAAAAACTCGCTCCAGCCCAGGTCGGCGCTGCTTTGAACCTGGGGCGATACGGTACTGGCACTGTTCGGACCGGTATTACTCATCGCCCCGCTACCCGGATACTGGTCTGGCACGGGCATGGCCGGCCGCTCATATTTGGGTGCAAGCGAGCAGCCTGCCAATGCCAGTGAAACAAGCACTGGCAGGGCTGCTAGTCGAAGTCCTCGTGAACTCATGCTTTATCCCCGCTATCCGAAGTATGGGGCTCCGATTGTGTTGATTCGTTGTGGTGAACGTTCGTAAGCGGCGCGGCGTGCGACCCATGCGATTTGGGTTTAACTTTGAACAGGCCCATGATCACAACAAAGAATGTTGGCACGAACAGCATGGCCAGCGGTGTGGCGGCCAACATCCCGCCTACAACGCCCCGGCCCACTGCATTCTGACTGGCCGAACTTGCGCCGGTGGCAATGGCCAGCGGCACCACGCCCAGAATAAAGGCGAACGATGTCATCAGTATGGGACGGAAACGCAAGCGCGCCGCCTCAACCGCAGACGCAATGAGACTGCCGCCCTCTGCGTAGGTGTCCTTCGCAAATTCGACAATCAGAATGGCATTCTTGGCCGCCAACCCAATCACCGTTACCATGCCGACCGTAAAGTAGACGTCGTTGGACATGCCAAGAGCGGTCACGATACCCACTGCGCCCAGCATGCCCAGCGGCACCATAAGCATGACGGAAACCGGTATCGCCCAGCTTTCATACAACGCCGCCAGCACCATGAAGACCACGAGCATCGCCAGAGCCATCAGGTAGATGGATTGGTTGCCGGCCTGCTTCTCCTGGTAAGACAGACCCGTCCATTCATAGCCAAAGCCAGCCGGAAGCTCGGCGACCAGCCTTTGCATTTCTTCCATGGCCTGGCCGGTGGAATAGCCCGGCGCCGCAGATCCGCCGATACGAATCGATTCATAGCTGTTATAGCGCACCACCTGGACCGGACCCTGCTCCCACTCTGCGGTCACAAAGGAGGACAGCGGCACGGTCTCACCCTGGTTGTTGATGGCGCTCAGCTTCATGATGTCGGCCACAGTCATGCGGTGATCCTGGTCAGCCTGAACCCAGACGTTCTGTATCCAGCCCATATTGGGAAACTTGGCCACAAACGACGAACCCATGGCAGTCGAGATCAGGTTCGCCGCCTCGCTGAAGCTGACACCCAGCGCCGCGGCCTTTTCGCGGTCTATGGTCAGCTTGAGCTGTGGACCGCCACCCAGACCCGTCACGCGGGTATCGGCCAGAATCGGGCTTTGGCTCGCCGCCTGCAGCAGTTGCTGGGTAGCGGCCATCAGCGCGTCGTGCCCCTGGGAGCCGCGATCCTGCAGGCGCAAATCGAAGCCGGAAGCATTGCCCAGCGAGGAAATCGCCGGCGGCATCACCGAGAACACCATAGAGTCCGGCAACCCGAACAGCAGCGTCTGTGTGGCTTTGGCAGAAATTGCCTGAGCGGAATCTCTTTCGCCCTTGCGTTCGGAAAAATCCTTAAGCGGCACAAACGCAATTGCCGAATTCAGGCCATTACCGTTGAAGCTGAAGCCCTGGACCGTCACGATGTTCTGCATCTGAGGCTGGTCCATGAAATAGCCTTCAACTTTCTTGATGATGTCTATGGTCCGGTTGGCGGTCGCACCCGAAGGCAGCTCGATGTTGGCAATAACATAGCCCTGGTCTTCATCGGGCAGGAAGGAAGTGGGCAGGCGCATGTACATCCAGCCCATGGCAATGACCAGGATCAGATATACCAGCAACATGCGTCCGCTGCGCTTGAGGCTGCGTGCAACCCAGCCCTCGTAGCCCGAAGTCACCTTGTCGAAAGATCTGTTGAACCAGCCGAAAAAACCTTTCTTCTGCTCGTGGAAGCCTTTCGGAATAGGCTTGAGTATCGTTGCGCACAGCGCGGGCGTGAAGCTCAGGGCCAGAAAGCCCGAGAACGCAATCGAGACTGCCATGGCGACGGAAAACTGCTGGTAAATCACCCCTACCGAGCCACTCATGAAAGCCAGTGGCAGGAATACCGTAGCCAGCACGAGAGTCATGCCGACCACTGCGCCACTGATTTGCGGCATCGCCTTTTTGGTGGCTTCCTTGGGCGAGAGCCCTTCTTCCACCATGATGCGCTCGACGTTCTCGACCACGACAATCGCGTCATCGACCAGAATCCCGATGGCCAGCACCATGGCGAACATGGAGAGCACGTTGACGGAGAATCCCATGACCTGCATGACGCCAAAGGCGCCCAGGATGGCAATTGGCACAACGAGGGCCGGAATCAGGGTATAGCGTACGTTCTGAAGAAAAATGAACATCACTACAAACACCAGCACCATGGCCTCGAACAGCGTGTGCACGACCTGCTCGATGGAAATCTCTACATAGGGCGTTGTATCGTAGGGTATGGTGTATTCGATGTTCTCGGGAAAGAACTTGGACAGCTCTTCCATCTGAGTCTTGATGCCTTCGGCCGTCGAAAGCGCATTGGCATTGGTTGCCAGCGATACGGCGAACGCGGCCGTGGTCTTCCCGTTAAGCCTGGCGCCGAACTGATAGCTGTCGGCACCAACCTCTACCCTGGCCACGTCACGTATGCGGACAGCGGAGCCATCGGGGTTGGACCTGAGTATGATGTTTTCGAATTCAGACACCGTAGACAATTCGCCATTGACCACGATAGGTGCCGAGACCCTTTGGTTGTCGGGGTTGGGGGGAGAACCAAGAATGCCTGCTGAAATCAGCTGTGTCTGCGATCCGACGGCAGCATTGACTTCGGACATGCTGATGTTGAAACCCGTGAGCTTGTCCGGGTCAACCCAGATACGCATGGCACGCGGCGCGGCAAAAAGCTGAAAGTTACCTACACCAGGTACGCGCGATATGCTGTTCTGGACATTTCGGGTGATGTAGTCAGCCAGGGCAAATTGGTCTAGCGAACCATCTGTCGAAGACAGAGCCACCACCATCAGGAAGTTGGAGTTACTTTTACTGACCCGGAGCCCCTGCTGCATCACCGCGGCGGGCAACTTCGAACTAATGTTTGAAATACGGTTCTGGACATCAACCTGCGCCAGGTCGGGATCGACTCCCGGAGCAAAAGTAGCGGTGATTTCAGCCGAACCATAAGAGTCGCTGACCGATTCGTAATAAAGCAGGCCGGTGGCGCCGTTCAATTCGTTCTCGATCACGCTGGCAACCGATTTGGACACATCGTCGGCCGACGCGCCCGGATAAGTTGCCTGTATTGAAATGGTTGGTGGGGCAACCTCGGGATACTGCGAGACCGGCATGTTGACCAGAGCCAGGATACCGGCCAATGTAATTGCCAAGGCTATCACCCAGGCAAATACAGGACGTTCAATAAAAAACTGCGGCATAAGTGCTCACTTTGCTAGCATTGGCTTGCTGCACAGCCCGGGCAGGTACTCGGGCTCCTTAGCATACTTGACGCTGAAATTCAGCCTTGTTCGGCGGATTTGGCAGCAGGCTTGGCGTCGGCGGGGGTTGCCTGGCCGCCGTCTTTGGATGCCTGGCCGCCGTCTTTACCAGGAGCTGCGCCTGGTTGCGCGCCCTGCTGGGCTTGCCCGGCACCACCCTGCCCGCCTGCCGGCGCGCCCGGTTTCCATGGCATAGCCTGTACCGGCGCACCCGGACGAATTTTCTGGAATCCTTCGACAACGACCTGGTCGCCGGCCTTCAGACCTTTTGTGATCAGGGTCTGACCATCGATAATGATGCCTGTGGACACCGGCACGGGCGCCGCCTTGCCATCGCGAACCACGAACAGGCTGCTAAGACCATCGGCGGTGCGCTGAACGGCCTGCTGCGGAACCTTCAAGGCCTTGTCGTCCACACCTTGTGGAATACGTACACGTACGTACATGCCAGGCAAAAGTATTTGATCAGGATTGGGGAACTCGGCACGCAGGCTGACCTGACCCGTGCCCGGATCAACCGTTACCCCCGAAAACAGCAACTTGCCGGCGTGGTCGTAGGTTGAACCATCTTCGAGCAAAGCATGGACTACGGGGCTGCCATCGCCCGTTTGGGTCAGCACGCCGTCGGCCAGCGCCCGGCGCAATTCGGCCAGCTCGGTGGTGGAACGGGTGACGTCGATGTAGACTTTGTCGAGCTGCTGGACCACCGCCATTTGCGTGGCTTCGGCCGCACTGACCAACGCACCTTCGGTCACCATAGAGCGGCCGATACGTCCATCGATAGGAGATGTGACCTTGGTATAGCCCAGGTTGATATCGGCACCTTGCAGCGCGGCCTTGGCAGCAGCAACTGCGGCCTCTGCCTGGCCCGATCGGGCGACAGCGTTATCGTATTCCTGACGGCTGACCGCATTGGCCTTGATCAGCTTGGCATAGCGATCTGCCAGCAATCGTGCGCTACGCACGTCGGCCTCGGCGCTCTTGAGCTGGGCAACCGCTTGCGCACGCTCGGCAGCATAAGGAGCAGGGTCGATTGTGAACAGCAGCTGCCCGTCTTTGACATCGCTGCCCTGTTCGAAATTGATCTCGGTAACTATCCCGGTGACACGAGCGCGAATTTGAGCATCTTTAAGTGCCTGGACACGGCCTGGAAGATCGACAAAGACTTCGGTGCGCGATGGCTCGACAGTCACTACGCTGACCGGTACCTTCATGCCGCCCGGCCCCTGCTGTTCTGGTTTTTCGCCACACGCAGCCAGCACGAGAAGGCCGGCAAGCACAACAACATATCCTTTCCGCCGGGTAGGCAGTGTAAGGTTAGGCATTCAATAACTCCTGTACAGCGCGGCACTTCATGAGTCCGCCCCGGGCCCTGGGCACTAGGTTAAAGCGTGAGTATATATGGAAAACCGCGCCATTAGCCACCCTGCAGGGAGGCTGTATTGCAACCGCCAGCCTAACTTAACAGCAAACCGTCGTCGGAAAGTGCTTCGCCACGAACACGCTCAAACATGTGTAACAGATCAGGGACATCCAGCCCCTGGCGCTGCGGCCCCGATACATCAAGTACGACATTACCCTGGTGCAACATGACCGTGCGCTCGCCGACATCCAGCGCCTGCCGCATGCTGTGGGTCACCATCATGGTAGTGAGCTTGCTTTCCGCCACAATACGGGTGGTGAGCTCGAGCACAAACTGAGCCGTGCGTGGATCGAGCGCCGCGGTGTGTTCGTCGAGCAGCAGTATGCGCGAAGGACGCAAAGCAGCCATCAGCAGGCTGACAGCCTGGCGCTGGCCGCCCGACAGCAGGCCTATGCGGTCGGTCAGGCGGTTTTCCAGACCCAGGCCGAGTGTGGACAAGCGCTCCCGAAACTCTTCACGCATGGATTTCCTGACAGCTGTGCCGAGTCCACGGCGTTCACCTCGGCTGGAGGCCAGAGCCAGATTCTCTTCGATGGTCAGGTCTTCACAGGTGCCGGCCATGGGATCCTGAAATACCCGCGCAACACGCTCGGCACGTGTCCATACCGGCTGGCGGGTGACATCTTGTCCATCGATGACAATGCTGCCTTCGTCTACGGGCAAATCACCGGAGACGGCATTCAGGAAGGTAGACTTGCCTGCTCCGTTCGAACCAATGACGGTAACGAACTGGCCTGCGGGTATCTCGAGCGTCATGCCGCGCAAGGCACGGGTTTCTATGGGCGTACCGGGATTGAAAGTAATGTGCAGGTTCTTGGCGCTCAACATATCAGTATCCCCCTTGCTTCTTGCCGCGTAGTCGTTGCTTGATCAAAGGGATGACCAGGGCAATGGTCACCAGCACGGCGGTCACCAGATTCAAATCCTGGGCTTTCAAACCCACGAAGTCGGCATTCAGTGCCAGGGCGATAAAGAATCTATACAGTATGGCACCCACGATTACGGCAAGCGTCAGCACTACCATACGACGCGACGGCATGATGCTTTCTCCTACGATCACAGCGGCCAGGCCGATCACGATGGTGCCTATACCCATGGAAATATCTGCACCGCCCTGTGATTGTGCAAACAAGGCACCGGCCAGGGCGCACAGCGCATTCGAGATGCCCATGCCTGCCAGCACGCGGTTACCTGTCGCAACACCCTGGGAACGCGCCATGCGCGGATTGGATCCTGTGGCGCGCATGGCCAGACCGGCCTTGGTCGCGAAATACCAGTCCAGCCCCAGCTTGATGACGATGACCAGCACCAGCAACAGCAAGGGACGAACGATAAAGTCGCTCAAGCCTTCCGGCTGCAGGATGGTGAATACGGTGGGTTCGGAAATAAGCGGTACGTTAGGCCGGCCCATGATGCGCAGATTTATGGAGTACAGCGCGATCATCATCAGGATACTGGCCAGCAGATCCATGATCTTGAGTTTTACATTCAGCCAGCCCGTGACCATACCGGCGAAGGCGCCTGCGAAGGTTGCGACCAGTGTCGACGTGAATGGGTCCATGCCTGCGCTGATAAGCGTGGCGGCTACTGCACCGCCCAGAGGAAAACTGCCATCCACGGTCAGGTCGGGAAAACGCAGCACCCGGAACGAGATGAATACACCGAGCGCCACCAGGCCAAAAATCAGGCCGATTTCAAGCGCGCCCCACAGAGAATAAATAGACATTTAGGTAATCAATCCAGCCAAAAACAGAAGCAGGCGGGCTGTAGGCAACAACCCGCCTGCTTTAAGCCGTGCAGCCGCTTTTCAGCCGACAAGCAACAATATTTTACTCGACAACCTGTGTGGCCGACTTGATGAACTCTTCGGACAGGGTGACGCCCTGCTTCTTCGCCGCGCCCGGATTGACGTAAAGCTCGAGCTTGTCGCTGGTTTCAGAGGCAATATTGCCGGGTTTCTCGCCCTTCAGGATCTTGATGACCATCTTGCCGGTCTGCAGGCCCAGATCTTTGTAGTTCACGCCCAGCGCGGCAATGGCACCGCGCTTGACGCTGTCGGTGTCGGACGCAATCAGGGGAACCTTGGCGTCGATGCCAACCTTGACCATGGCCTCGTAGGCCGATACCACGTTGTTGTCGGTATTGGTGTAGATAACGTCAACTTTGCCAACCAGACTGCGTGCTGCCGCACCGACATCGACGGTGCGGGCTGCCGTAGCCTCGACCAGCGACATATCTGCTTGTGGCAGTAGCTTGCGCATTTGCTCGACGACAACCACCGAGTTGGCTTCGCCAGGGTTATAGACCATACCTACCCGCTTGGCGTTTGGTACGACTTTCTTGATGAGTTCGACCTGCTTTTCCAGTGCCAGGCTGTCGGAGACACCGGTGACGTTGGTACCCGATGGCTCCATGGATGGCACCAGCTGCGCAGCTATGGGATCGGTAACTGCCGAGTAAACGACCGGAATCGACTTGGTGGCGGCAACCACGGCCTGAGCTGAAGGTGTGGCGATCGCAACGATGACATCGGGATTATCGCCTACGAACTTGCGCGCAATCTGTGCTGCGATGGCAGTATTGCCCTGTGCCGTCTGAAATTGCCATTCCAGTCCTTTGGCCTGGGTGTAACCGGCCTCTTTCAGTGCTTGCGCGACGCCGTCCCTGATGGAGTCCAGCGCCGGGTGTTCGACAATGGAGGTAACCGCCACCGACTGCGCCGACACCGGCCCCCACGTCAGCGCGCTAAGGATTGCTGCGGTTCCGAAAGCCAGCTTGGCAGAATTGCTAAACCTCATGAAATGCTCCTTGGACAAATAACTGGCGGCGCATCTGCGCGCCGCAGATGGGCGGTAGTCTAACCTGTTGAACGCCAAAATACCCCAAGGGATATCCCTTGAAAACTGCTGCATCAAGCCAGACCACGACCATTTGCTACACAGACAGTGAGCGCCCGGGCCGCTGGGACAACAGCTCTTTGGCCCACCGGCGTGCGGGCAAGTCGTACCCGGACTGCAGCTCGTCTGCGCGCAGCAAAAACTGTCTGGCGCTGACATCCAGCACCGGCCCCTTGAACGCAAGCACGATTCGGTTGCCGGCGTCCATTTCGGGCAATTCCAGCACTCTGCCGTCGAAAGCTTCGCGAATATTCTGCAGATTCGGGCCAAAGCTGGCGTGGTCGCCAAACAAATTCACCGTCATGACACCGGTGTCTGCCAGGGCGCGATGGCAACCTTGATAGAACTCCAGGGAATCGCGCACCGGACCCATCGCGTCAGCATCGTACAGATCGACCATTAATGCCATATAACGATTGAAATTCCGGCTGTCCTGCACCCACAAGGCCGCGTCTTGGTGGTCTATGCGGGATCTGCGTGTTTCGGGCAGGCGGAAGTACGCGCGGCAGATTGCCGTAACGGCCGGATTCCACTCCACAGTAACGACTGAAGCCGGCGTGTACTTGAGTGTATACCTGAGCAGGGATCCGGCTCCCAGCCCCATGATGCCGATCTGGTCGGATTTGGCCGGCTCAAGAAACATGAGCCAGGCCATCATCTGGGCCGTGTAGGCCAGCACCAGTTCGGCGGGCTTGCGCACGCGCATTGCACCCTGCACCCACTCTGTACCGAAATGCAGATAGCGTATGCCGTCAAGTTCGGACAGCGTGGGCTCATCGACCAGGTAAGGTTGTGACTCAGACACGCTCGAAGATCGCTGCAATACCCTGTCCGCCGCCTATGCACATGGTGACCAGCGCGTAGCGCCCCTGGATGCGCGTCAGCTCATGCAGTGCCTTGACCGTAATGATCGCGCCTGTGGCGCCTATGGGGTGACCCAGGCCTATGCCGCTGCCGTTAGGGTTCACCTTGGCAGGATCCATGCCCAGACCCTTGGTGACCGCACACGCCTGCGCAGCAAACGCCTCGTTGGCTTCGATAACATCCATTTGCTCTATGCCAAGACCTGCCTTCTCGAGTGCGATCTTCGTGGCCGGCACCGGGCCAATACCCATATAGCGGGGGTCTACGCCAGCGTGTCCGTAGGACACCAGTCTTGCCATGGGCGCCATGCCCTGGGCCTGTGCGTGACTGGCCGTCATCAGCAATACGGCAGCCGCGCCATCATTCAGGCCCGATGCGTTGCCCGCGGTGACCGTGCCGTTTTCCTTGACAAAGACGGGCTTGAGCTTCGAGAAGTTCTCGGCGGTTGCACCCATCCGTACATGCTCGTCAGTATCAAAGACGACATCACCCTTGCGGGTCTTTTGCACAATGGGAACGATCTGATCCTTGAAATAGCCCTGCGCAATCGCTGCTTCGGCCCGCTGGTGAGACTGCAATGCGAGACTATCCTGCTCTTCCCGGCTGATGGAGTATTTGCTTGCCACGTTTTCGGCAGTGACTCCCATGTGCATTTTTTCGAATGGGTCTGACAAGGCGCCGGTCATCATGTCCAGCAGCGCGCTATCGCCCATGCGGGCACCCCAGCGATGTGCCGGTGCCAGATAAGGTGCACGGCTCATGCTTTCTGCGCCGCCGGCAACGGCTACCCGGGCATCGCCAAGCATCAGGGTTTGAGCGGCTGAAACGATGGCCTGCAAACCCGATCCGCACAAGCGGTTCACGTTGAATGCCGGCGTATCATGCGGAATGCCGGCCTGCACCGCAGCGACACGAGAAAGATACATGTCACGTGGCTCAGTATTGATGACATTGCCCATAACAACGTGACCGACATCAGCAGCCGGAACATTGCTGCGATCCAGCACGGCCCTGATTACGGTCGCACCCAACTCGCAAGGCGCAACATCTTTCAATCCTCCGCCAAAGTCTCCGATAGCGGTGCGGCATGCTCCAACTACAACGACGTCTTCCATGTGATGGCTCCCGGTATGTATCCATGAGTGAGTATTTAGCGACAAATATTATCGCACTGCACAAAATATGATAACCGCATATTTGCCACCGGATGCTGACAAAAAAAGCAGAGCGGATGGGCTCTGCTTTTTTTGTCAGAATTCGATCAGGCCGGCTTTATTCCTGTGATTCTTTTTGCTGCTTGGCTTGCTTCGCATCGTCGGCGCTTTTTTCAGCTTTTTCGTTCGATGCGCTGGGTGCGACCCAGTTAAGTGGTTCAATTACGAATGGCTGCTTCTTGGCAGTCGGTTTGCTTGTCATGTTGAACTCCTTAGTAGCATTACAAAAGGCGCACCGTGCGCCTTCGTACTCTTCTAGGGTAACCTATCGCCAAGAATAAATCCAATCAGCTCAATAACTTAGACAAATCGAGGACCACGTGAAGCTAGCAACATGGAACGTCAATTCACTTAAAGTACGCCTGCAACAGGTGCTGGACTGGCTGGAAAGTTCTCCTGTAGAAGCACTATGTCTGCAGGAATTGAAACTGACCGACGACAAATTTCCCATCGAAGCTTTTCGGGAGGCGGGTTTTGAGGCCTGCTGGGCAGGACAAAAAACCTATAACGGCGTCGCCATCATTACCAAGGCAGCCGGCACCGACATACAACGCAACCTGCCCGGACTTGAAGATCCTCAGCAACGCATCATCGCAACGACGCTGGCAAGCCCGGCGGGTGACATTCGCGTGATCAGTGCCTACTGCCCCAACGGACAGGCCGTAGGCAGCGACAAATATGAATACAAGCTCAGGTGGTTCCAGGCCTTGCGCGACTGGCTGCAGCAAGAGCTGCAACGTTATCCACGCCTGGCAATTCTGGGGGATTACAACGTGGCGCCCCATGACGAAGACGTTCACGACCCACAGAAATGGGAGGGTGACGTCCTGGTTTCCGAACCCGAACGCGCAGCATTCAACTCCCTGCTTGCACTTGGCCTGACTGACGCATTCCGCCAGTTCGACCAAGAGGAAAAATCTTTCACCTGGTGGGATTACCGACGCTTCGCCTTCCGGCGCAACGCCGGCTTGCGCATTGATCACGTTCTGCTCTCGGATGCCCTGCTGCCCTATTGCGCCTCGTGTACGATAGACAAAGACCCCAGAAGGAATGAGCAACCGTCGGATCACACGCCTGTCGTTGCCACGCTGGACTTCAATCGATAGCACCACGGCAAACGGTGTTGCTATCGAGTTCACGTACAATCTGCACTGTTCCACACATTTCACACCAGCAAGCTACCCTTCCATGAGTATCCAGCCCCAGAGCACACTTGTAGACACCCTTGAGCAGGGTCTGATCCTTGATGTCCAGATCGAAGACCTGCAGTTCACTGCTTACGTCGTGATCAGTGCGCCCGACATCAACCTGGTGGCAGATTTCGTACCGGCCGAGCAGTTCGAGCAGGATGGCGATGTGCATGTGACAGCCGTCAGCCATCCGGACGAGGTCCGTACGCAAATTCAGGATCTCGCTTTCAATATGAACATGGGCGACGCCGCCGTATTCTTATGTGGTAACGCTAAGGTGTTCCAGCAAACCCTGGAAGAGCTCGGCCATCAGGCGCCCGACCAGCTTAATTAGCCACAGGCATCGTTCTTTTGCTATTCTTGCCCCTGACATTTCTTTTGTAACGCTTATCATGTCGTCTAACTCTGGCAATATTTTCATGGTCGTGGCTCCCAGCGGCGCGGGCAAATCCAGCCTGGTCAATGCCTTGCTTGCCCAAGACCCCAGCCTGGTTTTATCTATTTCCTGCACTACCCGTGAACCGCGGCCTGGCGAAGAAGCCGGCAAGCATTACCGCTTTGTGAGCCACGACGAATTCAACGAACTGCGCGACAACAATGCAATGCTGGAATGGGCCGAAGTGCATGGAAATTTCTATGGCACGCCACGCGACCGCATCGATGAAGCGCTGAGCCAGGGACACGACGTTCTGCTCGAAATAGACTGGCAAGGCGCCCGTCAGGTTACCAAGCACTTTCCTCAGGCAATTGGCATTTTTATTTTGCCGCCCTCGATCGAGGCCCTGGAGGCTCGCCTGACCAAGCGTGGGCAAGACTCACCACAAGTTATTTCGCGCCGATTGCTGGCCGCCGGAGGCGAGATGTCGCACGCTTCCGAGTGCCAATATGTTATTATTAATCAAGAATTTAGCGTCGCGTTGCGGCAACTGTCCGAAATTGTTGCAGCCACGCGTCTGCGTTATGCCACGCAAGCTCGGCGGCATACAGAACTCTTTTCACAATTGGGCATCAGCAAAACCATTGCTTGATGCTTCTAACCCTTTAATTCCATAGGTAAAAAATGGCACGCATTACTGTTGAAGACTGCCTGAAGCAAATACCCAATCGCTTTAACCTGACGCTGGCAGCGACCTACCGCGCCCGTGAACTGGCCCAAGGCCACGAGCCTCGCCTCGACAGCAAAAACAAGCCCACAGTAACCGCCCTACGCGAAATAGCTGCCGGCGCAACCGGTCTGGAAATGCTGCGCAAAGTGCCGACCTGATCAACTTCTGGGGATTCCATGGCGTTTTCCGTATTTCGTGGTGCTTCTTCAGGCCTGCTGGCCGCGCTAAAGAAAGGCCCACGGCTGCGCCGACGCAAAGGTGGCGGTAAACCAGCACAGTTACCGCCACCCCAGGAAGGCCCCAACACCATTGCATCGCTCGACCCGCTGACAAAAATAGTCAGCCAGTACCTTAAACCAAAGGAAGTCGAGCGCATAAAAGAAGCATACCGCTTTGCCGACCAAGCTCATCTGGGCCAGTTCCGGGCAAGCGGCGAACCTTACATTTCCCACCCCATTACCGTTACCGAAATTTGCGCCGGCTGGAAGCTTGACGCCGATTCCCTGATGGCTGCCCTGCTGCACGATGTCATGGAAGACCAGGGCATCAGCAAACAGGAGCTTGCCGAAAAATTCGGTACCGATGTGGCTGAAATCGTAGACGGGTTGTCAAAACTCGACCGCCTGGACTTTGCCACCAAGGCCGAACAGCAGGCCGAAAGTTTCCGCAAAATGTTGCTGGCCATGGCACGCGACGTGCGCGTCATTCTCATCAAACTTGCCGACCGCCTGCACAATATGCGCACGCTGGGTGCCGTGGCACCCGAGAAGCGACGACGCGTCGCGCGCGAAACCATGGAGATCTACACGCCTATCGCACACAGGCTCGGACTCAATGCCTTGTTTCGCGAACTGCAAGACCTTTGCTTCCAGGCCATGCATCCAAACCGCTATCAGGTTCTGCACAAGGCCATGATGGCTGCACGTGGAAATCGGCGCGAGGTACTTAGCAAAATCACCGAGGCCGCGCGTGTTGCCTTGCCGGCCGCTGGCATCGAGGCCGAAGTAAGCGGCCGAGAAAAATCGCTGTACAGCATTTATTCCAAGATGGTCGAGCAGAAAAAGTCGTTCTCCGACGTACTCGATATCTACGGTTTTCGCGTCATAGTGCATACGCTGCCGGAATGCTATCTTGCACTGGGCACGCTGCATCAGCTTTACCGCCCTGTGCCTGGCAAGTTCAAGGATTACATTGCCATTCCCAAACTCAATGGCTATCAGTCCCTGCACACAACGCTGGTCGGCCCCTACGGCACACCGGTGGAGTTCCAGTTTCGTACGCGCGACATGGATCACATTGCAGAAGAAGGCGTCGCTTCGCATTGGCTCTACAAAGACGACGACGTTTCGTTGAACGATCTGCAAAAACGCACCCACCAATGGTTGCAGTCGCTGCTCGACATCCAGAGCCAGACCGGTGATTCGGGCGAGTTCCTTGAACACGTCAAGGTCGATCTGTTTCCCGACGCCGTATACGTATTCACGCCGCAGGGCAAGATCATTTCGCTGCCACGCGGTGCCACCCCCGTCGATTTTGCCTACACCATTCACACTGACATCGGCAATCAGGCAGTCGCATCCAAGATCAACGGGGAGTTTGCGCCGTTGCGTACCGAGCTGAAAAGTGGCGACTCGGTGGAAATCATTACCTCACCGGCTGCCCGCCCCAGCACACAGTGGCTGAACTATGTGCGCACGGGTCGTGCCCGCTCCGAAATTCGCCACTATCTGCGAACGGTGAAATATGCCGAGTCCGTCGCTTTCGGCCTGCGCCTGCTCAACCAGGCGTTCGATCAGATGAATCTTCCGCGGCCGGCCGAAGACGATCCCGAATGGGAAAAACTCGCCAAGAGCTCCGGCGCCAGTTCCCGCGACGAGATTCTGGCCGATATTGGCCTGGGCAAACGCCTCGCCGCAGTCGTTGCGCGGCGGTTTGCCCCCGAAAACCCGCTACTGGCCACAACGGCTGCCGCCATCGACGAGCTCTCTTCCGTCACCAGCGCACCCATAGTCATACATGGCAACGAAGGCCAGGCGGTGCAGCTGGCGCCATGCTGCGGCCCGCTGCCGGGCGATGCAATTATTGGCGGCATACGCCTCGGACACGGTCTGGTCGTGCACATGGACGAATGTGCGGTGGCCCAAAGGCAGCGCGCGCGCGAACCCGAGCGCTGGATACCTGTCGTATGGGACGCCAATACTGCGCGTCACCTGAGCACCCGTCTTGACGTTACGGTCATCAACGAGCGCGGTGTGCTCGGCCGTCTTGCAGCCGAAATTACCGCGGCTGACTCGAACATCATGCACCTTACGATGCCCGACGATGCGGCTACCACCGGTCTGATCCACCTTACAGTACAGGTCGACAACCGCAAGCATCTGGCCCAGGTCATACGGGCAATACGCCACGTACCCCAGGTACAGAAAATCGTACGGGTCAAGGGTTAAGCATCAATCCAGGAATCAGGGCACAAAAGCATTGATGAAAATGGCCGGATCAACCCTCGCGTTGTTCAGGCTGACATTCCAATGCAAATGCGGTCCGGTGGCGCGCCCTGTCGCACCTACCTTGCCTATGACCTGCCCTCGCTCGACTGGCTGCCCCTGCTCGACCTGGAATGCCGACAAGTGGCAGTACATGGTGACAAAGCCCTGTCCATGATCAATAAAAACTGTCTTGCCATTGAAAAAATAGTCGGCGACTATGGTCACGACACCCGCGGCCGGCGCCTTGATCGCCGTTCCGGCAGGTACTGCAAAATCAAGTCCCGAATGGGCATTACGCTCTTCACCGTTAAAGAAGCGCCGTAAACCAAAGGGGCTGGACAGACGGCCACTGACGGGCTTGTCGAGCAACACATTGCTTGGCATTGTGGGGCGGAAATTCTTGTATGCCCGAATCTGTTCCTCATACTCGCGCTCAAAGCGCCGGGTTTGCTCGGGATCGGGGTTTACATGGCTCTTGTTCTTCAGCCTGATGTGCTGGCTCTTGTATTCCTTTGCCTTCACGCTGAAACTCAGCTGACGCTTGCCATTGGCATCGTGTACCTGCACGGTATGTGCCCCGACGGGGGTTTTCAGATCGAGCCCAACCACCGCAATCCATCTCTGGTCACTGTCTTGCAGCACCATTACCTGCTCACCCTTGAAGTACGCGGCAGGCGCTGCTGGAGCGTTGCCTGCATCAACCACCGCAACACCTCCGGGTACGGGATGATTCAGCAAACGCGTGATATAGCCCTGCGCACTCGCCATGCCTGGCACGAACAACACTGCGGCAATCAATAAAAAAGACATGCGACGAAACATAAGCATTCAGACTCCGGATTCAGGCGGTTGCACACGGCCGCCAGACAAATGCAGCTCACGCTGGCACAAGGCAGCCAGCTGCGGATCATGAGTAACCATTACCAGCGTCGTATCGAGCTCACGATGCAGTTCAAACATCAGCTCGATCACACGTGCCCCGTTGCGGGTATCCAGGCTGCCAGTGGGTTCGTCTGCAAACAGCAGCCTGGGTTGTACTACAAAGGCGCGCGCCAGGGATACGCGCTGCTGTTCGCCGCCGGAAAGTGTTTTGGGATAGTGCATCAGCCTGTCTTGCAGACCAACTCTTTCCAGCATGGCGGTCGCAGCTTCACGCGCCGGCTTGCCGGCCAGTTCGAGTGGCAGCATGACGTTTTCAAGCGCGGTAAGATTGGGCAGAAGCTGAAATGACTGGAACACAAAGCCAAGATGGGCTGCCCGTAATGCGGCCCGGGCTTCTTCATTCATGGCGAACAAATCTTGTCCAAGCAGGATAACCTTGCCGGAGCTGGGAACATCCAGACCCGCGAGCAGTCCAAGCAGGGTCGATTTACCTGAACCCGAGCTGCCCGTGATGGCCAGGGCTTCACCGGTTGCCACCTTAAAGCTTACATTATCCAGAATATCCAGTACCCCGGACGAATCCACGACCCGCTGGCACAACTCGTTAACTTCAATGGAATGGATCATACAGATGTCGATACGCCGTAGTTTTGCAATAGCTGTGCTGTCAGTGTTTATGTTGTCAGGCGGAGCAGCCTGGGCCCAGGTAGAGCATAACAGCCCTGCGTCCACCATATTGGTGATCGGCGACAGTCTTTCGGCAGAATACGGCCTGCGGCGCAATTCCGGCTGGGTTGCCCTGATTGAAAAGCGCCTGCATGAACACAAGCAGCCATATCAGGTGCAAAACAGCAGCATCAGCGGCGACACCACCAGCGGAGGCCTGAGCCGTTTACCCGAAGCGCTGCAGGACTACCAGCCCGATATCGTTATTATCGAACTCGGCGCCAACGACGCCCTGCGCGGGCTGTCGCTTGCCATGACTGAAAAAAACCTGTCGGAAATGATAACGCTGGCACAACAGGCCAACGCAAGTGTATTGTTGCTGGGCATGCAGATACCACCCAACTATGGCCGTGCATATACCCGGAAGTTCCAGGATTTGTTTCCGTTATTGGCTGAGCGCCACAACACGCAACTGACCCCATTTCTGCTTGAAGGCATCGCTGCAGACCGCGACCGGTTCCAGCCCGACGGCATACATCCGAACGAGGCCGCACAGGAAGTGCTGGCCGACAATGTATGGAAACAGCTGGAACCCATGCTGCAGGAACATGGGTCAGCTGCAGTGACAGCCGGTTAATTCTGGCTGTCGTTTTCGCCGGCAAGTGCCTCCTGGGCCTCCGGCAACAACGTTACCTTGGCTGCGGTGCGCATGGCTTGCAGTACGGCTTGCTCTTCAGCCTGGCCCAAGGCCTGATTCAACTGGAAAGGCAAGGCGGCCAGCATGACATTATTTTCATCGCCAGGCTTCACGGCTTCGATACGTGCAATCACATAACCCTGGGGCCCGTTCACTCCGATGTATACGGGCAATTTGTCTGTGGATGTCCCGAAGATTGCATCGGCAATGGATTTATCCAGACCTTGTGAATTGATGCGGCTGACCTCGAGAGGCGTACCGAACCCTTCAGGCACTTCTTCGACTACCTTGCTGAAGTCGGCCAATGCTGCCTGTCCGGCCTTCTCTGAAGCCAACAAGGCGCGCTCGTCCTTCAGTTGCTCGCGAATGTAGTCGGATACCTGGGCAACTTCGGGAATGTGCGCAGGCTTGACGCCAGCCACACGAACGACGACCATGCTGCCGGGAGTGATCTCGATCACGCCCGAGTTCTGTTTCTCGTTCAGGACAGCAGGTGAAAACAGAATCCGGCGCACACGCACGTCGTCGAGCAAGGCAGCATCTTCGCTGGCCGAAGCCGCATTGGCACCGACTTCATCGGATGAGAGCAACCGATCACGGGCGATACCCGCAGCACTCTTTATCTTCAGGCCCAGCTCGTCGGCAGCCGGCTGCAGGCTGGTCGGATTGTCGTAGACCAGGCTGGTCAGTTTGGTGGCCATATCGGCATAGCGGTCGGCCCCCAGCTGGCGACGGACTTCAGCCTCGACTTTGGCTTTGGCCTCTTCAAATGTTTCGCCCTTTTCCGGCTGCACTTCGTTCGCCAGGAATACGTGATAGCCGCCGGGCCCTTCTACTGCATCGGAAACCTGACCTGGCTTAAGTGCAAAAACCACTTGCTCGAGTGCGGCCGGCCAGGCTCCCTGGGTGATCCAGCCCAGTTTTCCACCTGCTTTGGCGGTACCGGCATCCTGGGACTCGGCACTGGCCAGTTCTGCAAACCTGGCGGTATCGGCTTGTGCCTGCTTGGCAAGATCCTGGGCCTTGGCCAGCACTTCTTTGCGCTGCTCTTCGGTAGCATCGGACGGTATGTTGACCTGGATGTGGCTGACGTTGACACGTGCAGGCTGCACATAGCGCGCCTTGTTCTGGTCGTAGTACTTGCGCAGCTCTTCGTCGCTGACTTGCGGCAGGTTCGCCATGGCGGCAGCCTCGTCGAGCAACAGATACTCTGCGCTTACCTGCTCGGGAAGCTGCAGGCTTTCTTTGTTCTTGTCGTACCAGGCCTGAATATCGGCATCGGAAATCTGCACGTCGCTCTCGTACTCTGTTGCCGGATAGGCCAGCAAGCGTACCGTACGCTCCTCGGTCAGGGCCAGGCCAAGCTTATCGATTACGACCGATGGCACCGAAGCGGTATAGGAAACGGGTCCAAGCACACGGCTCAATGCCATTTCGCCACGCTGGCTCTGCTCGAAGTCGCGGGTAGTCAGGCCTGCGGACGCGAGTGCATCGTTGTAGCGCTCGGGCGAGAACTGCCCGTCGACCTGCAACTGAGGCATGGCGGCGATGGCCTGGCGCAAGACAGTGTCGGACACGCTGAATCGCTCGTTGGCCGCTGTTTCAGCCAGCACACGCCGATCTATCATTGATTCCAGCAAAGCGCTACGGGCAGCAGGCGTATCGAGCACTGCCGGGTCAAAGCCACCCTGACTGCTCTGTTGCATCTGCCGCAATTGATTGCTGCGCGCCTGATCGAACTCTTGCTGAGTAATCGATGTATCACCGAGCGTGACGATATCGTGGTCGCCCGATACGTAATTGGTATAGCCGCTTACGCCAATCAGCACGAAGGACGGAAGGATCAATACCAGCAGAACCAGCTGCATCAGGCGTTGATGGGTGCGAATAAAATCGAACATTAAACACTCACTGACCTGCGACCCCATAGAGCCCGCAAGACGGTAACATCAAAAAAGGCGATATAAATCGCCAATATTATAAAAACCAGAGCGGCACGTGAAAATTTTATGCAGTTTACCACCACCATTACAGCAAGGCAGACGGCAGGAGCGATAAAATGCCAGCCACACCATGCTGCACATCGCAGTGCCTGCAAATTGACTCCGGAACACTGAAATGACACACCCCGGGCCACAGTGGCCTTACCCCGCATTGATAGCACATCGTGGCGCTGGCCGCCACGCACCCGAAAACACACTTGCTGCGTTTCGCCTGGGTGCCCGACAAGGCTTCAAAATGATGGAATACGACGTCAAGCTCAGCCGCGACGGAGTCGCCATGCTGCTGCACGACGACAGTCTGGATCGCACCTCGAATGCATCGGGCAACGCGGCCGAGCGCAGCTGGGCCGAACTGGCAGAGGTAGACGCAGGCGGCTGGCATTCTGCCGAGTATGCAGGCGAGCCGCTGCCGTCGCTGCATGCCATCGCCGCCTATACCCTGGCTAACGGCATTTGCAGCAACATAGAAATCAAGCCTCACACCGGCCTTGAGGCCGAAACCGGCACACAGGTCGCCCGATTGGCCCGCAAGCTGTGGGCCGGTGCCACACAGGCTCCGCTACTGTCGTCGTTCTCTGAAACCGCTCTGGAAGCCGCACTAAAAGAAGCCCCGGAGCTGCCTCGCGCACTGCTGATCGCCAAAGAAGTCCCGGCCGACTGGCATGATCGTGTACAGCGCCTGCAATGCTGCGGCCTGAACCTGAACGACCGTTACACCACCAAATCCATCGTCGATGAAGTACGCAAGGCGGGTTGTACGGTAGCCATCTGGACCGTCAATGACGCAGCGCGCGCACAAGAGTTGCTGGATTGGGGTTGTAATGCGATTGTTACTGACGAGGTGTTCAGCATGACACCCGACAAATTCTTCTAAGGAACCCTTTTGTTCAGCTACCGCCACGCCTTTCACGCCGGCAACCATGCCGACGTCCTGAAGCACGCCATTTTCGTGCATATTCTGGATCACATGAATCGCAAGGATACCCCGTACTGGGTCATAGACACCCACGCCGGGGCCGGCCTGTACGACTTGCGCAGCGACTGGGCTGCCCAGAACGGCGAGTTCACCGACGGCCTGGATCGCCTGCTGGGCGCCGACAACATGCCGCCGCTGGTAGAGCGCTATCTGGAAGAGGTTCATCACTTCAATCCCGACGGCGTCGCCAATTTTTACCCCGGCTCTCCCTGGCTGGCCTTGCGTGCCCTACGCACTGCAGACCGCCTGCGCCTGTTCGAAATGCACCCTTCGGAAGTGGATGTGCTCAGGCAAAACCTGCAGAGCCAGGGCCGTGCAGCCTTGCGACAAACCACAATCCATGAATCAGATGGCTTCACTGGATTGAAAAGCCAGCTACCCCCCGCCCCGCGCCGGGGTGTCATCATCATCGACCCCTCTTACGAGGACAAGCACGATTACCGAAAAACCCTGCAGGCGGTCAACGAAGGCCTGAAGCGGTTTGCAACAGGCTGCTTTGCAATTTGGTATCCCCTGGTTCAGCGCCTTGAGGTTCAGGAGCTGGTGCGTTCACTCGAACGTCTGAAAACACCCTGGGTGCATGCCAGCCTTACCGTACGCAAGCCATCGACAGACGGGTACGGGCTCCATGGCAGCGGCATGTTTGTGCTGAATCCACCCTGGACGCTGCACGATGAACTGGCGGTCGCGCTGCCCTGGCTGAGCGAAAGGCTGAAAATTGACGACAGGGCCGGCTTTACGCTGAAGCGGCACGAATCATAGGCCAGACGGGAACAACACCGGGCATATGCAATATGAAAGCCCGGTGCCCGACAGGCGATGACTACAGAAAACGTTCGCCCTCTTTCAGATAACGCCATTGCCCGGGAGGCAGATCGCCCAGCACGATACGCCCCATACGCACACGCTTCAGGCCTATGACCTTCAGGCCAACCTGCTCGCACATGCGTCTGATCTGCCGCTTCTTGCCTTCCTGCAGCACAAAACGCAATTGATCCTCGTTCTGCCATTCGACGTATGCCGGACGCAGCGGTTTGCCGTCGAGCGACAGGCCATGCCGGAGCATGGCCAGCCCGTTACCGGCAATCTTGCCTTGCACGCGCACGAGGTATTCCTTGTCGATGTCGGAATCTTCGTTGATCAGCTGGCGTGCGATGCGGCCATCTTGTGTAAGCACCAGCAAGCCCTGGGAATCGATGTCAAGCCGGCCTGCGGGAGCCAGACCGCGCAAATGACCTGGTTCAAACTTGAGCGGCGATTTATCAACGCGATAACGTGTAGCCGCGCTGATCAGTGAAACAGCAGGCCGGTACCCTTGCTCGGCCTGGCCTGAAACGTAACCGACCGGTTTGTTCAGCAAAATGGTCACACGTGAGGTCTGGCGGCGCTGCGCCTGCCTGTCGAGCGTGATCTTCTGGCCGGGCCAGGCTTTGCTGCCCAGCTCTGATACCACTGCGCCGTCGACACGCACCCAGCCTCGTTCGATATAGGCGTCGGCCTCGCGGCGAGAGCACAAGCCCTGCTCGGCCATTAATTTTGAAATTCGTACTTTTTCCATAAGCGATATTTTAAGACTTTGGCGATAATAGTGGTTATGCAATTACAGCCTAACCAACGAAGCACATGGAAGTCGGCCCCCATGCCCTGTCTGGGCCGAATACAAAAACACTGGCTTTTCCGGCCTGGCGCCCTGACGGCCGGTTTGCGCCAACTGGGAAACGTGCAATTAAGGGTCGTGAACGAGCAGGCGATCGGCCTGCATCCCGACGAGGCATGGATGCTCAGGCGCGATCCCCGCGACCCGGTCTGGCTGCGTGAAATCATGATGTCCATAGACGGCATCGACTGCGTATTTGCACGCAGTTTCACACCATTGAAAGCATCGCACGGATTATGGCAAGGCATGCGTCGCTTGCGTTCACGGCCGCTGGCAGACATGCTGTATCACAATCCGCAAATCACACGCTCTCCTTTCTTTGCCTGCCGTCTGCACCAGCAGAACCCGTTTTATGGCACCGCAAGACGCATTTACGGTCTGGATCGCCCCGCTGCCCACAAGCTGCTGGCACGTTGTTCTGTGTTCTGGCGCGGCGGCGAGCCTTTGCTGGTCGCCGAGTGCTTTTTGCCGGAATTCTGGGCGCTCGCAGCGCGATCGGCCTATGCCCAGGGGCAGGATCCGGCCAGGGTGTAACTTAGCGCCAGCGCTCAACCTCGACTGACACGCTGTCGCTGTCGGAAGCAATCAGGGCAACGCCTTCCTGTATGGTCACATGCAAGACCATATTGCGCTGTGCCAGCGCGGCCAAAGCCTGCACCGCCGAAGGGTTGACCGAAAGCACGCTTAGCCGGCGCATTCTGGCCACTGCGCCCTGCACACCCTGCCACCAGACCTGGCTGGCGTGGCCACCATAGCAAAACACCACGACCTCGTCTGATTTACCGCTGGCTTGCAACAGACGCCGCTCATCGGGATGACCGAGTTCTATCCAGTTCAGAATGGCGCCGGTAAGATCCTTTTGCCAGAGCGACGGCTCATCGGTTGTGCTCAGCCCACGTGTGAACGCAAGATCTTCATTCGCGTACAAGGAAAAAGCCAGCACCCTGAGCATCATGCGCTCGTCGGTTTCGGACGGATGCCTGGCCAGTGTCAGCACATGGCTGCCGTAATAGTTGCGGTCGGTATCGGCCACATGCAATTCAAGCTTGAATATCGTGGCACGCAAGGCCATGTTTCAGTACTCCGCCAGCCCGGTTTACAGCGCGTCTATGCCCGACTCGCCGGTACGTATCCGCACGGCTTGCTCGACGGCCGTAACGAAAATCTTGCCGTCGCCTATCTTGCCCGTATAGGCAGCCTTGATAATGGCATCGATGGCGGCATCGACCATGGTGGCTGGCAGGACGACGTCTATGCGCAGCTTTGGCAGAAAATCAACCACGTACTCGGCACCCCGATACAGCTCGGTGTGGCCTTTCTGGCGGCCAAAACCCTTCACTTCCGTGACGGTAAGGCCGCTGACTCCCATGTCGGCGAGCGCTTCTCGTACTTCGTCCAGCTTGAACGGCTTGATGATGGCCGAAACTTGTTTCATTAATTGGCTCCAGAGTAAAGGAAAATTATCGCACGCCGGCAGGCATCATGCTTATTCCTGTGCGGGCGTATCTGCCCAGCCTTTGCTGAAGTCTGCACCTGAAGGAGCCTGGTACAAACGCAAAGACAGCTCGGGCAAGATAGCCAGCAGATGATCAAAGATATTGCCCTGTATGCGCTCATATTCAACCCAGGCGGTATTGTTGGCAAAGCAATAGATCTCGACGGGAATGCCCTGCGACTCCGGCTCCATCATGCGCACGATCATCAGCATGTCCTGGTGCAGCTCGCTCTGGGTACGCAGATAAGCCAGCGCATAGGCCCGGAAGGTGCCGATATTGGTCAGGCGCCGCCGGTTTCCGTCCAGGCCGGCATTATCGCCCAGCGCCTGATTGCTGGCCTCCAGCTCCTGCTGCTTGCCATCCAGATAATCGTGAAGCAGCGTGAACCGCTTCAGTGCCTGAATCTCGTCGTTATTCAGGAAACGCACGGTGCTGGCGTCTATGCGCAGCTTGCGCTTGATGCGGCGCCCGCCCGACTCGAACATATAGCGCCAATTCCGGTAACTCTCGGAAAACAGCTTGTAGGTCGGCACCGTCGTGACGGTCTTGTCCCAGTTTTGCACCTTGACGGTATGCAATGCCATGTCGATGACAAAACCGTCTGCCCCCGCCTGCGGCATTTCTATCCAGTCGCCGATGCGCAGCATGTCGTTCGACGTCATTTGTGTACTGGCCACGAGCGAAAGCAGGGTGTCCTTGAATACCAGCAGCAGAACTGCCGACAACGCACCAAGGCCGGACAGCATTAATAATGGAGAACGATTGACCAGTATGGAAATGATCAGAATCAGGCAGATCGCCCAGACAGCGATCTTTGCAAGTTCGAGATAGCCTTTGATCGAACGCGTTTGCGCCCGTGAACTGGCTGAATAGATATCCTGCCATGCCGACAGCGCTCCATTGATCGCCATGAACAGGAAAACTATGCACGCAGACAGAAAAACGCGGGTCAGCATGCCTACGTATTTATCGTCAATCGGCAACAGGCCTATGTTCGCAATGATGGCCAGCAACGGCATCGCGTAGCTGACATTGCGAAACACCCGTCGACGTGACAAGGCCACAGACCAGTCGTTGTGGCCCACGGCGGTCAATGCGCGACGCGTGATCTTGGTCAGTACATGGGTTGTAATCCAGCCCGTCACCACCACGACAACAGCCAGCACAGCCACGCCCAGCAGCACCTGCGCCCACAGGGCATCAGGCACGTTGTGGCTTATCCAGTTGTCACCCATCCAGCGTACCAGCCAGCTCTGCTCCTGTAGTTCTTGCAGTTCTTGCATTGCGTTGCGTCAATCTCGTGAATTTGGCAGCCTTCAATCATAACTTAAGGCTTCCTCCCTTATAATCACGGCACTATGCCAAAAAATACTTCTTCCGATCTGCAAAACCAGTTTGCCAACAAGGCGCAGGCCTGGTCCGCCCGGTTTTCCGAGCCCGTTTCCGACCTCGTCAAGCGCTATACGGCTTCCGTCAATTTCGAACAGCGTCTGGCCCCCTTCGATATCCAGGGTTCGCTGGCGCACGCCGACATGCTGGCGTCCATAGGCATCATCAGTGCCGACGACGAAGCGGCCATCCAGAAAGGCATGGCCCGGATCCTCGAAGAGATCGCATCCGGCTCCTTCACGTGGTCCATCGACCTCGAAGACGTGCACCTGAACATTGAAAAGCGCTTGGTCGAGCTCATAGGCGATGCCGGCAAGCGCCTGCATACCGGCCGCTCACGCAACGACCAGGTAGCCACCGATATCCGCCTGTGGATGCGCAATGAAATTGACCTGGCCATCGATTTGCTGGGTCAACTGCGTCACAAGCTGGCTACGCTGGCCCTCGAACACGCAGCTACCATCCTGCCGGGCTTCACCCATTTGCAGGTTGCACAGCCGGTTACTTTTGGGCATCACCTGCTGGCCTACGCCGAAATGTTCGGCCGCGATGCCGAACGTCTGGCAGACTGCCGCAAGCGGGTCAACCGCTTGCCCCTGGGCGCAGCTGCATTGGCCGGCACGTCCTACCCCATAGATCGTGAACGCGTGGCCCGCAGCCTGGGCTTTGACGAAGTTTGCCGCAATTCGCTTGATGCGGTGTCCGATCGCGACTTCGCCATTGAATTTTGCGCCGCTGCCGCCCTGATCATGACCCACATTTCACGGCTCTCGGAAGAGCTAGTGTTGTGGATGAGCCCGCGCGTGGGTTTTATCGATCTTGCCGACCGCTTCTGCACCGGCAGCTCCATCATGCCCCAGAAGAAGAACCCCGATGTGCCCGAGCTGGCACGCGGCAAGACCGGGCGTGTGAATGGTCACCTGGTTGCCTTGCTGACGCTTATGAAAGGCCAGCCACTGGCTTATAACAAAGACAATCAGGAAGACAAGGAAGGTCTGTTCGACGCTGCCGACACCATCCGCGACACCCTCACCATCTTTGTCGATATGGCTGGCGGCATCGAGGTCAGGCCAGAGGCCATGCGAGCCGCTGCCCTGCAGGGCTTTGCCACCGCCACCGACCTTGCCGACTACCTGGTCAAGAAAGGCATCCCCTTTCGCGATGCCCACGAAACCGTGGCGCATGCCGTGCGCGCCTGCGAAGAACAGGGCTGCGATCTGGCAGATCTGTCCCTAGAGCAGTTACAGGCCTTCCATGCATCAATAGAGCAAGACGTGTTCAGCGTGCTCACACTGGAAGGCTCGGTTGCCGCACGTAACCATATAGGCGGCACTGCGCCAGAACGCGTGCGAATCGAAGCGCAGCGGGTGCTCGACGCTACCCGCTAAGCCACCCGGCCCACCCTTCAGGTGGGCCGTTTGCTACTGCGATCAAAAACCGCAATAGACTCCACATGGCCCGTGTGCGGGAACATATTCACGACACCTGCGCTTTGCAACTGATAGCCGCCTTCGTTTACCAGTATGCCTGCATCACGTGCCAGCGTACCGGGGCTGCATGAAACGTAGACGATGCGCTCGGGGCGCTCCTCGGGCAGCAAGGCCGACAGCGCCCTGGCCACAGCCTCTGCGCCTTCTCTGGGCGGATCAATCAGAACGCGATCAAATCGCCCCAGATCGCGTAGCCATTGCACATCCACCTCGAACAGATTCAGTGTAGAGAATGCCGTCCTGGTTTCCAGGCCATGCTGGCGCGCTGCTTCGAGGGCCCGTTCGGTCAGCGCCGTGCTGCCCTCGATGCCCACCACAGAGGCGGCCTGCGTAGCCAGCGGCAAGGTAAAGTTGCCAAGTCCGCAAAACAGGTCTGCCACGCGGTCGCCTTCCTGAACATCCAGAAGACTCAGTGCCTTTGAGATCAGCGTACGATTGATTGCATGATTGACCTGGGTGAAATCCGTAGGCCGGTAAGGCATGCGCAAGCCGAATTCCGGCAAGGAGTAAGCCAGCTTGCCTTCGTCGGCAGCATCGAGCAAATGGACAGTTTCGGGGCCTTTGGGCTGCAGCCACCAGCTAACGTTATGGCGTTCGGCAAATTCACGCAACAGCGTGATGTCGTCCGCCGTAAGTGCTTCCATGTGACGCAGCAGCAGTGCAATGGTCATGTCGCCCACGGCCACCTCTATCTGAGGGATTCGATCGGGCTGTGCCAGCGATGAAACCAGTTCGCGCAGCTTGGGCAGAAGCTCCGATACCTGCGGCGGCAAAACCAGACAGCGTGTCATGTCGGCCACGTAACTGCCGCGACGCTCCCGGAAACCCACCAGCACCCCGCCTTTTTTCCTGACCAGACGCACTGACAGACGCGCACGATAGCGGTAGCCGAAGGTGGGGCCATGCAGAGGTGGCAGCACGCGTGCCGGCTTGACCTTGCCTACGTGCTCCAGCGCATCCTCGAGTACGCGCTGCTTGACGGCAACCTGGGTCGCCGGCTCCAGATGCTGCATGGCACAGCCTCCGCAAACGCCAAAATACTCACAGGGCGGACTCACCCGCTGCGACGAGGACTTCAATATCTGCTCGGTCTTTGCTGTGTCAAAGGAAGGCTTGCGTTTTGCCATGCGCGCCAGCACGCGCTCGCCGGGCAAGGCGCCATCAACAAAAACAACCTTGCCGTCACGACGGGCAATACCGCGTGCCTCGAGGTCCAGCGATTCAATTTCCAATACTTCTAGCGTCATTATCCAGATACCTAAAGCGTTAAGAACCCGGGCTCAGGCTGGCGGCAATATGCCTGCTTGCAGCGGCCCCGGTGTTCTCCGGCCCGAATTTTACCCGCTCTGGCGATCGCGCGAAGCCAAAAGCAAGGAGCCGGCATAAGCCGGCTCCTGAAAATATTGCCAAGCGCCCGGTTCTACCGGGAGCCAGGGCGGGATCAAGAGGTGGTGCTTTCAGCTTTCGCTTTGCGATCCTTGCGCTCTTGCATGCGCTTCGCAAACTTTTCGGCACGCTCATTGAAATGAGTCGCTACTTTCTGCTGCTGCGAGTCATCCAGCCCCTTCCAGACGGCGAGCCATTTTTCGTCAACCTTGCGGCGCTCGTCCATGAGCTTCTGACGACCTTCATCCTTCTGCTTCAGTGCGGCTTGAGGATCAAGTTTCCCGCTCTTGAGCTGCTCCAGCTTTTCTTTGTGCGCTGCCTTCATGGCATCGCGCCGCTCTGCCCGACCGGCTTTCTGCTCGGCCCTGGCTGCTTCGACCAGCTTGAGCTGGTCATCATTCAGCGACAAGGTGTCAACAAATTCCTTGTCCAGCGGGCCATAGCCTGGCACCCACATGGCTGCATCGTGCATGCGTCCATGACCATGCCTGTGGCCGTGCCTGTGATGGCCTTTCTTGCTCATCTGTTTCGTAGACTGCTCCACACTCGTAGTGGCCACCTCGGCACTGGCGCCCGGCGATGTGCTCGCCGCGCTACCCGTCGCCGCAAACGCGGTGCCGCAAAGGGCCAGGGCGGCGGTCAGGGTGGCAAGCTTGGCAGAATGGGCGATCGTTTTTTTCATGAGGATTCCTTGTGGTAGGTAGGAGGCCTCATTGTGCTGTTCAAACGATTTCGACCTTGTTTCAGTTAAAACGAGAGTCTTTCAGACAGTTTCATGGATCGCAGGATCAGCCGGCATCCCAGGTTGCCATGTATTCTTTCCAGTGCGCAGCGTCACTGGCCTGCAGCGTATCGCGCACCAACTGCACCTCGGCGTCGTATGCCTGGCGGTCCAGCTCGCCCTTCATCAGGCGGAAACGACAATACACCAGCCAGGTGTTCACCACATCAGTTTCACAATACGCCCGGACCTCGTCGGCCTGACCGTTCGACCACGCCTTCCAGACCTGGCTGCCGTCCATACCCAATTTGCCGGGAAACCCGCAAAGCTTGGCCAGATCGTCCAGCGGAGCATTGGCACGGCCGTTGTACTTCGCCAGCAGATCCATCAGATCGATATGCCGGTTGTGGTAGCGACTGATGTAGTTGTTGTATTTGAAGTCGCGGTCATCTTCGCCCATGTCCCAGTAGCGTGGCGCCTGCACACCATGGATCAGGCTGCGGTAGTGCAATACCGGAAGATCAAAACCCGAGCCATTCCAGCTGATCAACCTGGGGGTATAGTGCCCTATGGTCTTGAAGAACGCTGACAGCAGCACTTCTTCGGGGTCGTCGGCCTTGCCCAGTGTTTTAACGCGAAAGCCGTTGTCGTCGCGAAATACACAACCAACCACCGCGACCTTATGCAGGTGCAGCGGCAGAAAATCCGACCCGTGCGAGGCTCGTCGCGCCTCGAGCGCAGCCTCGATGACCTGTTCATCCGTAAGGCCGGTGTCCCATTCCGGATTCAGGCGTCGCAAGCCTTGCGCATCCGGAATGGTCTCGAGGTCGAAGACCAGCGAGGGAATCATCGTGCGGGCAGATAAGACAGCGGATTGACCGGTGTACCACTGCGACGTATTTCAAAGTGCAGACGCGGTGACGTGGTATCGGTTTGCCCGATGGCGGCGATCTTGTCGCCCTTCTTTACTTCCTGGCCTGTCTTGACCAACAAGGCCTGGTTATGGGCGTAAGCGGTGATGAAGCCGTTGCCATGGCCCAGCAGTATCAGGTTGCCAAGGCCCCGCACGCCATTGCCCGCATACATTACCTTGCCATCGGCTGCGGCATGCACCGGATCTCCGGCGGCGCCTTCGATGTCTATGCCCTTGGTATTGGTGTTGAAACTCTGGATGATCTTTCCGGGTGCCGGCCAACCCCAGCTGACGACGCTGGCGTCACTGGCACGTACCGTGCTGGTCGGCTGAACCGGTTCGACCGGTGTGACAGGAATCGGAGTGGCCACGGCGGGAGCGGTGCCACCCGACGGCGCCGGTGCACTTTTGTTCAGACGAAGAACCTGGCCAATTCGCAATTGGCCAGGATCGGCAATATTGTTCAGGCTGGTGATCTCTGCAAGCGTCATTCCATGTGCCAGGGCTATCTTGTACAGCGTGTCGCCCGCCTTGACCACATAAGTAGACTGGGCGACAGGCGTTTCGGTGCCTGTCATGTCGGTAATGGGCGCCTGGGCCGTTCGCGATGCGCATCCGGCCAACGTAATCGTTGCCACAACGGCAGTCAGCATCAAGGCGCGGGACGAACATTTGGAAAATGGTAGTGTCTTGGTGACCAAAAATTGAAACGTCCCTGCTTGCATGGGGATCTCCTGTATCAAAGCTGTGTACCCGGTCGTAATGGAACGAAGCGAACCGATTCGAGCTCTTCGCGGCGCCATGTGGCGGCGCCCGTACGCTCTATGAGAATCAGGCGTTGCGCTGTCGTCCCTTCCGGGGCGATCAAACGGCCCCCAATCGTTAGCTGTTCCAGCAACGCCTGGGGAATTTTAATACCGGCTGCGGCAACGATGATACCGTCGAAAGGCGCGACACCAGGCAGTCCTGCCATACCGTCGCCAAACCCTAAACGGACGCGGCCTATAAGCTTCAACGCTCGAAGCCGTTCGCGGGCCACATCGTAAAGACCACGTATCCGTTCGATTGCGTGTACTTCCTTTATGAATTGCGCCAATACAGCGGCCTGATAGCCGCAGCCTGCACCCACCTCCATTACTTTAACCGGAACACGGTTTTCGCACATGGCGGATATCATTCTGGCCACAACCCAGGGCTGCGAAATGGTCTGGCTGTATCCAATGGGGAGCGCTGCGTCTTCATAGGCGCGACTGGCGAGGCCTTCGTCTACAAACAAATGCCTGGGCACAGCCATCATGGCAGCGAGCACGCGTTCGTCTTGTATGCCTTGCTTGCGCAGTCGGGCAATCATCATGCCACGCGAACGATCGGAATTCAAACCCAGATTAACAGTTGTTGACATATCGGGCGCTGCGGCCGACACATTCGCAGCGGTCTTGCCATGCAAGAACACACGCGTATTGCTGTTGGTGGCAGTGACCCCGCCACCAAAGCTGGTTCGACCAAAGCGATTGGTGCTGCCGGTGGCAAAAGGCGACGGCACTAAGGGCTTACGCATAGCGGCCCCGCCCAGTTGCGGACTTGATCAAGTTGCTCATAATGCGTCAGGTCAAAACGCAATGGCGTCACAGAGACCGCGTTCTGGCCGATAGCGCCAAAATCAGTGTCTTGCGCAGAATCTGAAACGCTACCCACAGGGCCTATCCAGTAAACCGGTTCGCCGTAGGGTGTACTGCTTTTCACCACTGGCTCGGACGGATGGCGTTTGCCCAATCGGGTCACCCGGATTTCCTGGATGGCTTCGTAGGGTACGGAAGGAATATTGACATTCAACAAGGTAGAACCCGACAAAGGATTCTGCTTGTGCTGTTCGACAATCCGGCGGGCAATCCTTGCGGCTCCATCAAGGTGCTCCCAACCCTTCTCGGTCAGGGAAAAAGCGATGGCGGGAATGCCAAACAGATAGCCTTCGGTGGCTGCAGCGACTGTGCCCGAATACAGGGTGTCTTCACCCATATTGGCACCATTGTTGATGCCTGAGACCACCAGATCAGGACGAAAATCGAGCAGTCCGGTCAGGGCAATGTGCACACAATCGGATGGCGTACCGTTCACATAATAGAAACCATTATTGGCCTTGCGGACCGACATCGGCCGATTGAGCGTGAGGGAATTGGATGCGCCGCTGCAGTTGGTCTCGGGTGCGACGATGGTCATTTCGCCCAGTCCGTGCAAGGCTTGCACTAACGCTTCCAGTCCTGGTGCCGTGTAGCCGTCATCATTGGATACCAGTATGTGCATTGCCTTCCATCCCTATCAACCGAACGTAGCGAATTGTACCCGGTCGTTTTGTTGTTTTGGGTGACTCTGGGTAGAATCGCGGCAGAACCTTCAGGACACATGAACTTCACTATGACAGCTGCTACCACTATTCTGATCTCTACAGGCACGATAATTCTCGCCTATCTGCTTGGGTCAGTTCCTTTTGCCGTGGTTGTCAGTCGTGCCATGGGGCTTGCCGACCCGCGCAGCTTTGGTTCCGGGAACCCGGGCGCCACCAACGTGTTGCGCACCGGCAACAAAACAGCAGCAGGACTGACCTTGCTCGGCGACGCAGCCAAGGGCTGGGTTGCGGTACTCATCGCCATTTACGTGGCACAGCATTTCGGCATAGGTCCGGTGCTTGTGGCAGCAAGCGCGGTAGCGGCATTTCTGGGCCACGTATTTCCTGTGTTTTTGCGCTTCAAGGGTGGCAAGGGCGTGGCGACCGCGCTGGGTGTGCTGATCGCGATCAATCCCTGGCTGGCGTTTGCCACGGCAGCAACCTGGCTGATTCTTGCCTACGTCACACGGTACTCGTCTTTGTCTTCGATATTGGCGGCCATCTTCGCCCCACTTTATTATTTGCTGGGCGGCAATGTAGCCTGGCGTCTGGATACGTCCATCGCGCTGGCCATTGTCATCATCAGCGCGGTGCTGATATACAGACACCGCGCCAACATCAGCCGCTTGATGACAGGTAAGGAAAGCCGCATAGGCGGCAAGAAAAAATAAGTGCTCTTGTGCTGCCTGCTGTGCGGCCATCGAACAGCCACTAGCCTTGAACAGCCGCCTGCTCTTTTTCGGGTCGAATGCAAACATCGTGCAGATCCCAACGCGGCCTGACCGTAAAGGCATGGTTATTGCCGTCAAGCCTGGCCAAGCCGGCCTGAATGCGCAGCGCACCGGCATAGGCAATCATTGCGCCGTTATCCGTACACAAATCGAGCGGCGGGAAATATACCTCCCCCTTCAGGCGCTCCATGGCCTGCTTCAACTGTGCACGCAAATGCCTGTTGGCCCCGACACCGCCTGCCACGACCAGGCGCTTCAGACCGGTTTGCTTCATGGCCTTGATGGATTTTCTTGCCAGCACATCGACTATGGCCGCCTCGGTCGAAGCCGCCAGATCAGCCCTTTGCTGGTCTGACAGCGTACCGTTGCCTTTTTCCATGGCTTTCAGACGAGTCAGCACTGCGGTCTTCAGACCACTGAAACTGAAGTCCAGGTCACCGCTGTGCAGCATGGGCCGGGGCAGATCAAACGCAGCGGAATCACCCTGCTCGGCCAGCTTCGACAAGGCAGGCCCACCCGGGTAGCCCAAGCCCATCAGCTTGGCTGTTTTATCGAAGGCCTCGCCGGCCGCATCGTCCAGCGTTTCGCCCAGCAGCTCGTAGGAACCTACTGCATCGACGCGCATCAGCTGCGTATGGCCGCCAGACACGAGCAATGCCACGAAGGGAAACTCAGGCCTGGGCTCGGCCAAAAGTGGCGAAAGCAAATGCCCTTCAAGGTGATGGATGGGTATGGCCGGCAGGCCGCGCGACCAGGCAAAGGACTGTGCCACGCTGGCACCCACAAGCAATGCCCCGGCAAGCCCCGGGCCGGCGGTATAGGCCACGGCATCGATGTCGTCCACGTCGAGGCCGGCCTGCTCAAGCACCTGCCGTGTCAGGGGCAGGATGCGCCGTATGTGATCGCGCGACGCCAATTCGGGTACGACGCCGCCATATTCACGATGCATGGCGATCTGACTGTGCAGGGCGTGCGCAAGCAGGCCCCTGCTGGTGCAGGCCAGGGCGACGCCGGTTTCGTCGCAGGAACTTTCAAAGCCAATAATTATCATGGCGATAGTGTACAACCGCCTGTGTACACGCGCCGCACGGGAAAATGGAATTAGAATCTTGCTGATGCGCAAGGTGCGGCGGGCAATAATGGGCAATCGAAGCCCTTCCTGCTTGTGCCGCAAACGCGCGTCAATGCACTCATAGGAAAACCGCATGTTCGAACGTTTTTTTCAGTTGCGCGAGCACGACACCTCTGCACGTACAGAGATCCTGGCAGGTCTCACCACGTTCCTGACCATGTCATACATTATTTTCGTGAACCCGGAAATTCTGTCGAGCACTGGCATGGATAAAAGCGCTGTCTTTGTTGCAACCTGCCTGGCAGCGGCCTTGGGCTCGCTTATCATGGCCCTGGTCGCCAACTGGCCGATAGGCATGGCGCCCGGCATGGGTCTGAACGCCTTCTTTGCATTCACAGTTGTTGGCAGCCTGGGCTATACCTGGCAACAAGCGCTGGGTGCGGTATTCATTTCCGGCATGATCTTCGTGCTGATTACCGTTACCGGTGTGCGCTCCTGGCTGGTCAAGGGCATTCCCAAATCGCTGCGATCAGCCATCGCCGCAGGCATAGGCCTGTTTTTGGCCATCATTGCCCTGGGTAGCGCCGGTATCGTTGTGGCCCATCCCGCCACCAAAGTTGCCCTGGGCGATCTGACTGCGCCACCTGCACTGTTCGCCCTGCTGGGTTTTTTCATTATTGCCGCACTCGATGCCCTGAAAGTGCGCGGTGCCATCCTGATCGGCATCCTGTCGGTCACCGTGCTGTCCGTCCTCACAGGCCAGAATGAGTATCAAGGTATTTTCTCGGCTCCTCCCAGCCTGGCGCCCACCTTTTTTCAGCTGGATATCATGGGTGCCTTGCATACCGGCTTTGTCCACGTGATTCTTGTACTGGTTCTGGTCGAAGTCTTTGACGCAACCGGCACCATGATCGGCGTGGCCACGCGTGCAGGGCTCATAGAGCCGGGTAAACCCAATCGGCTGGGGCGTGCCTTGCTTGCCGACAGCTCGGCGATCGTGGCCGGCTCGTTTCTGGGCACCAGCAGCACCACCGCCTACGTTGAAAGCGCCTCGGGCGTGCAGGCCGGCGGGCGCACCGGCCTGACCGCCCTGACCGTCGCAGTACTGTTTCTGCTTTCGCTGTTCCTGGCCCCCTTGGCCGGCTCGGTGCCCGGCTATGCCACGGCCCCCGCCCTGCTCTATGTGGCCGGCCTGATGCTGCGCGAGATCACCCTGATCGACTGGGACGACATCACTGAAGCCACACCCGCCGCCCTGACGGCCATCGTCATGCCGTTCACCTACTCCATTGCCAACGGCCTGGCATTCGGCTTCATCAGCTACGCCGTGCTCAAGGCCGTTACCGGCAGGTTCCGCGACATCCATCCGGCCACCCTGCTCGTTGCCGTGCTGTTCATCATCAAGTACGCCTTCTTCCCGGAGTAAGTTTATGTAACGCAGCCCCGATATTACGGGGCTGCGATCGCCCCTGTTCAATAAAGGCGTTACACTGGACGTTCATCTATCATCAAAACACTGGCGGCTGGCAAGCCGCTTTTTTATTGGGGGTTCCCATGAGCACCATAGACTTGAACAAGGACACTTTCCAGACAGCCATCCAGGATGGCAAGCCGCTGATCGTGGATTTCTGGGCGCCGTGGTGTGGCCCGTGCCGCAATTTCGCACCGGTATTTGAAGAAGCATCCAGGCAGCATGAAGATGTCGTATTCGCCAAGGTCAACACCGAAGACGAGCAAGAGCTGGCCTCCGCCCTGAATATCCGGTCCATCCCGACACTGATGGTATTTCGCGAACAAGTGCTGCTGTTTTCTCAAGCCGGCGCCCTGGCACCCGCCCAGCTTGAAGAATTGCTTGCCCAGGTCAAGGAAGTCGATATGGAAAAGGTCCATGCGGAAATTGCCGCCCAGGAAAAGGACAGCGATCAGGCCGGTTAACGCACAGGTTTGGGTCGGCGAACCTCAGGCATCACCGACCAATGACCACTCACCCTGACCGCGCGTCAGGTTGGTAAATTGTGCGGCCATTTCCGGCTGATTGGTTCGGGGCACGGCCAGCAGCCAGACCACACCCTGGTCATCAAAGCTTTCCTGGACGACACGTGCCCCGTGGGTTGCCATGCGCGACTGCACCAATGCAATATCGGCGAAACTGCAACGGCAGCATACCCGGACCTCATCAACGATCTCGGTTTTTGCAGCCAGCCGCAGGCATTGGGCGGCCACACCGCCATAAGCCCTGATCAGGCCACCGGGCCCGAGCTTCACGCCACCAAACCACCGTACAACCAGTACAGCCACGCGATCGCATTGCTGACCATCTATGGCCTGAAGTATCGGGCGTCCTGCCGTGCCACCCGGTTCGCCGTCATCGTTGAAGCGATATTCGTCACCCATACGATAGGCCCAGCAATTATGCGTGGCGTCCGCCACGCTGTGCGCTGCAAAGAAATCAAGGGCCTGCGCGGGACTGTCTACCTTGTCGGCCAGGGCAATAAAGCGGCTCTTCTTGATGTCTTCCTGGTAGCTTGCCAGGCCGGTCAAGGTACTGAGCATGGCAAAAACCCGGTGCGATCAGGCCTCTATCCCGCGTGAGGACAGATACTCATCGTAGGTACCGTGGTAATCGACCACTTCGCCGCCGGGCATGATTTCCAGTATGCGCGTTGCGAGGCCGGAAACGAACTCCCGGTCGTGCGATACGAAGAACAAGGTGCCCTTGTACAGCTCCAGGGCGAACTGCAGCGATTCGATCGACTCCATATCCAGGTGGTTGGTGGGCTCGTCGAGCAGCATCACATTATGACGACCCAGCATAAGGCGGCCAAAACTCATGCGGTTTTTCTCGCCACCCGACAATACATTCACTTCCTTGGTGATGTCGTCGCCCGAAAAAAGCAGGCGGCCCAATACCGAGCGCATGGACTGGTCATCGTCGCCGGCCTGGCGGTAATCGCCCAGCCAGTCAAACAGGTTCTTGTCGGACTCGAACTGATCGGAGACGTCTTGAGCCATATAGCCCAGATCAGCACTTTCAGACCACTTTACACTGCCTGTATCGGGCGCGAGATCGCCGGCCAGCATGCGCAGCAAAGTGGTCTTACCCACCCCGTTGGCACCGACGATGGCAATCTTCTGCCCGGCCTCTACCATGGCGGAAAAAGGCTTGATCACGGGTGCGTCGTAAGACTTGCTGATGTGATCAACAGTAACTGCCAGGCGATGCAGCACTTTGTTCTGCTCAAAACGTATATAGGGATTCTGACGCGAGGACGGCTTGACCTCGACAGCACTGGCCTTGATGCGGTCTATTTGCTTGAGGCGGGACGTGGCCTGCCTGGCCTTGGATTTGTTGGCTGCGAAACGGCGTACAAAGTCCTGCAGTTCGGCAACTCGCTCCTTGGCCTTGGCATTGGCTGCACTCTGGCGCTCGCGCGCCTGGGTGGAGGCGAGCATGTAATCGTCATAGTTGCCGGGATAGATGCGCAGCTCACGGTAGTCCAGGTCAGCCATGTGCGTGCAGACCTGATTCAGGAAGTGACGGTCGTGACTGATGATGATCATGGTGCTTTGATAGCTGTTGATCACGTCTTCCAGCCAGCGAATGGTATTGATATCCAGGTTGTTGGTGGGTTCGTCCAGCAACAGCACGTCAGGATTTGAAAACAATGCCTGGGCCAGCAACACGCGCAGCTTCCAGCCCGGTGCAATTTCGCTCATGGGCAGCTCGTGCTGCTCGACCGGAATTTCCAGACCCAGCAACAGTTCGCCGGCCCGGGCCTCGGCCGTATAGCCGTCGTACTCGGCAAATTTCGCCTCGAGATTGGCGGCATGCATGTAGTCGTCTTCGGTCGCCTCGGGGTTGGCATAGATGGCATCACGCTCGGTCATGACCTGCCACATTTCCACGTGCCCCATCATGACCACATCCAGCACCCGAACGTCTTCGTAGGCGAACTGATCCTGGCGCAGCTTGCCCAGACGCACCCCGGGATCCAGCGACACATTGCCCGCGGTCGGCTCCAGGTCGCCACCAATGATTTTCATGAAGGTGGACTTGCCCGAGCCGTTGGCCCCGATCAGGCCATAGCGATTGCCCTCGCCGAACTTGACGCTGACATTCTCGAACAGGGGTTTGGGGCCAAACTGAATAGTAAGATTTGCGGTGGAGATCACAGGATGCCGTTCACATAAAAAAGAAAAACAACCTGCTAGTTTAACAAGCCGCCGTTAAAAATGCTCTTCGAGCACCAGATGCGCCATGCCCGGCTCTGTGGCAATACCCACTTTTCGACCTATGGGTAAAGTGGCCTTGACCCGGACGTGCCCATAAGGCAAACCCGTGATCACGGGAACCTTGATCACCGAGCGCAGCCAGGCCACGGTGGACGGCAGATCGTAGCCGCCATCGGCACTGCCCAGGCGATAGTCGGTGAAGCGACCCAGCACGATGGCTTTCTGCCGTTCCAGTATGCCGGCGTGCAAAAGCTGCGTCAGCATGCGCTCGATTCTATAGGGGTGTTCGCCTATATCTTCCAGAAACAGTATGCCGCCACGAATCTTGGGCATATAAGGCGTACCCACCAGCGAGGCGACCATGGCGAGGTTCCCGCCCCACAGGACCCCCCGGGCGTCGACCGGGTCTGCATCCTGGGTTTCGAAGCTGAGAATTTCGAGCTCCTGGCACATGCTTTCGACAAACAGTGCAGCTGTCAGATCGTCCATCTTCTTCGCCCCGAAGTCGAAGATGGCGGTTGGGCCTGAAAAGCTGCCGGCGCCTGTTCTGGCCAGCAATGCCAGATTGAAAGCCGTGAAATCGCTCAGACCTACAAAAGTTTTTCCACTATCGGCAACCTGCTGCCAGTCTATGAGTGGCAACAAACGGCTCAGTCCGTAACCGCCTCGCGTGGCCATGACGATAGGATGTTTCTGCTTGAGCGAGCGGTTGATGGCAGCCAGGCGCTGCTTGTCGGTACCGGCAAAGCGCTCGTGTACCGCCAGGGCCGTGCGATCTACTGACGTCTTGAACCCCAGATCTGCCAGACGCTGGCGGGCCAGATCGAGCACAGCCGGATCGGCCACTGCGCCAGATGGGGAAATCAGATAGATGCCACCTGGCTTCTTGTGCTGATGGGCATGATGATGATCGTGATCATGGCCGTGCTCGTGGTGGGACTGCGTCATCTTGAACCTGTATGGGTAATTAAAACTAACGGGAAATATAGTAATGCATGCCGGCGGTCAGTGGCATGTGCGCCTGCCGGAAATGCTCAGGCCGACTTGCCTGCCTTGGCCTGGGCACGACGTTCACGGAAGAAACGTCTTAACAGTTCTGCGCATTCGTCTTCAAGCACACCACCCTGTACTGTCGTCTGGTGATTCAGCCGGGATATTTCGTGCGCAGCCAGCACGCTGCCACAAGCCCCGGTCTTGGGATCTGCCGCCCCGTACACAATGCGATCCAGTCGTGCATGCAACATGGCGCCGATACACATGATGCAGGGCTCCAGCGTTACATAGAGTCTGGCGCCAGGCAGTCGGTAATTGCCCATGTGCGCAGCCGCCACACGCAATGCCACGATTTCGGCGTGTGCTGTCGGGTCACTGTCGGTTATGGTGCGGTTAAAGCCGCTGCCTATCAGCTCACCTTCGGCATCAAGCACGACTGCACCCACCGGTACTTCACCAGCCGCATAAGCCAGCCCGGCCTGTGCCAGCGCCAGTTGCATCGCATCGGCATCAACCACGGTAGATCCGATTGTTAAGGGTGATACGCCCTGCCAGACTTTCCACGGCCTCTTCCAGCCACTGGTAAAGCTCGGCCTCATCGTCATAGCGCGCCTGATTCAGGTTCGACACGCGTCCTTCCTGTATGAAGCCCCATGCCCGGCTGCGCTTGTCACGGTGTTTGGGATCCCAGACGCCAAAAGCCACTCCACCCGACCGCCGGATCAGCGAAAAACAGGGAATATCTGTATAGCCGTCGCCCACGAATATCATTTGCTCGAAAGGAATGCGCAACTTGTCCGGGGCAATCTTTCGATTGACCTCGAAGGGCTTGTTGCGCGAAGCCGGACCGACTATACCTTTCTGAATATGGAACAGATAGCGGGTCTTATCGGTAAAGCTGACTATCCGCCGAGGAAAACGAATGGCGCCCGCATCGTCATAAATGAATTCCGACGCCCAGATATCGGTGAACTCGTGCGCGATGGGAGTTTGACGCACGACATCGCCTATGCCGCTGGAAATCAGATAGAACTCAATCTGCACCTGCGGATGCTGTACCCTGATCATCTCGCGCAGGCGGCTGAACAGCGTTTCCACACCGGCATGCAACGGCAACCGCCTGCCCCAGGCCTCGAGTCGTTCCCGCGTAATGGGGCCGTGAGTGCCGGACTCGGACAGCGCTATCATCTGATACAGATAGGCAGGAACCGGATCCCAATCGTCCTGGAACAGCAAGGGGCCTACCTGATCATTCCAGAATTGCTCGACGTCGACGCCCATGTCAGCCAGGAAACCTGTGGTGCTGTCAGGTGCAAGCGTATCGTCGAAATCGAAAATCAAGGCTATGACGTCGGACATGAAAAGCTCGCGTAGTAAGGTACCCGCAGTTTAACGCGATAGATGATGCCGCAACATGCGCCGCAGAACGCGTGGCAACATACCCGGCAGATCTTCGGATATCAGCCCGGGACCAAACAGCCGGGCTGCCTCGCCATGCAGCCACACGCCTGCGGCTGCCGCATCGAAGGGCTCCATACCCTGCGCCATCAAACCCGTAATCAGGCCGGCCAGCACGTCACCCGTACCGCCGGTAGCCAATGTTGGTGGTGCGTTGGCGTTTATGATTGCCCGTCCGTCCGGCGCAGCAATCACGGTATCGGCGCCTTTAAGCACCACCACCGCAGCGCTGGCCTGCGCCGCCCGCACAGCCCGCTCGAGCTTGTTTCCCTCAACGGAAAACACGCGATTGAACTCACCTTCGTGAGGCGTAAGCACACAAGGCCCGGTTATCGCCTTGAACAGCGCTTGCGGATCGGAGCCGAACGCACTGATGGCGTCGGCATCGAGTACAACAGCCCTCGCACTACACAGTGCCTGCAATACCTGCCGGCGTGTCAGATCGGATATACCTGCACCGGGGCCAAGCAACACCGCATTGATGCGCGTATCGGACAGGATGGTATCCAGTGTGCCCGACTCGTGCATAGGCTGCACCATGATGCTGGTCAGGCTGGCCGCATAAACCGGCCAGACGGTTGCCGGCGCAGCAATACTTACCAGCCCCGCCCCCGCCCTTGCGCAAGCCATGGCCGCCATCCTGGCTGCCCCGGTCATGGTACGGCCACCCACCACCAGCGCATGGCCACGCTGGTACTTGTGTTCGTGCGGTGAAGGAACCGGATAGCGCGACAGCCATAAATCAGGCCCATTCTGAAAACTGCTGATGGGCAGATCTTTGAGTACCTCTGACGGTATGCCAATATCTGCCACAACCAGCTCACCGCAAAGTTGCCTGCCGGGCATCAGCACATGCCCCGGTTTCTTGCGGAAAAAAGTAACGGTGAGGCTGGCCGGCGCGGCAACACCCAATACTTGTCCGGTATTCCCATCCAGGCCGCTGGGCACATCGACGGCACAGACCGGCAGCCGGCCGGCAATCAGGGCATCAATGATTGCCGCCGCATCGCCGTCTAGTGCTCGCGACAACCCGGCACCAAACAAGGCATCCACGACCAGCTCCGCGCCATCAAGCAGTTCGGCTGAGAGGGGCAGGATATCGTCACCCCACAACCGGGTATGATGGGCGGCATCACCGGTCAGTGCCGAACGGGCGCCCAAAAGGCCCAGACGTACAGGCCAGCCGGCATCACGCAAATGCCTGGCAACCACAAAGCCATCACCACCGTTGTTGCCCGGGCCACACAATACGGTCACGTTACGGATAGCCCAGCGCCGGGCAATCGCATCGACAACGGCGGCACCCGCCGCTTCCATCAGGGCAACTCCGCTGACCCCTGAGGCAATAGCCGCCCGATCGGCTTGTGCCATTTGCGAAGTAGTCAGCAAGGCCAGTTTGTGTGAAGAAACATTCATTGCAGTAATAATCCGTGTTGGACAAGCAAAGGCAGCTTTCAAGCGTGTACCATTGGCATTGTGCCGCAGTCCAGCCGGAATCACTTCATGCGCCCCATAATTTCAATTGCGAATCTCGGTAAAACCTACGCCTCAGGCTTTCAGGCGCTCAAGAATGTCAATCTTGAGATACGGCAAGGTGAAATTTTCGCACTTCTTGGCCCTAACGGAGCCGGCAAGACCACGCTGATCAGCATAATCTGTGGCCTGGCCAGGCCCAGCACAGGTACCGTCACCGCCGACGGCTACGATATCGTCACCGATTACCGTGAGGCCCGTGCAAAAATCGGCCTGGTGCCGCAGGAACTGACGACCGACGCATTCGAAACAGTCTGGGCGACCGTCAGTTTCAGCCGAGGTCTGTTTGGCAAGCCCGCCGACCCTGCCCACATAGAAAAAATCCTGCGCCAGCTGTCCCTCTGGAGCAAGAAAGACAATCAACTGATTACATTGTCGGGTGGAATGAAGCGCCGAGTCCTGATAGCCAAGGCTCTGTCGCACGAACCGCAGATTCTCTTTCTTGACGAGCCCACCGCAGGTGTGGACGTTTCTCTGCGCAAGGAAATGTGGGAAGTGGTGCGCACACTGCGCGAAACTGGAGTGACGGTCATTCTGACGACTCACTATATCGAGGAAGCCGAAGAAATGGCAGACCGGATAGGCGTCATCAACAATGGGGAAATCCTGCTGGTCGAAGAAAAGCACGAGCTCATGCGCAAGCTCGGCAAAAAGCAGCTTACCCTCCAGCTGTACGAACCACTGGCAGCCATTCCGCAAGCGCTATCGGGGTATCAGCTGGCCCTGTCGGATGATGCTTGCGAAATTGTCTACACCTACGACGCTCAGCATGAGCATAATGACATGGCCGGCCTGTTTCACGACCTGGCACGAGCCGGAATAGTCTTCAAAGACTTGCAAACCAAGCAAAGTTCCCTCGAAGAGATTTTCGTGCAACTTGTACGGAGCGCAGCATGAATCTGCACGCAATGCGGGCCATCTACCTTTTTGAGATGGCCAGAACCTGGCGCACGCTGATGCAAAGCATTATTGCGCCCGTGATTTCCACATCGTTGTACTTCGTGGTTTTTGGCGCGGCCATTGGCAACCGCATCACAGAAGTGGGCGGTATCAGCTACGGCGCCTTCATCGTGCCTGGCCTGATCATGCTTTCCTTGCTCACGCAAAGCATATCGAACGCATCATTCGGCATCTATTTCCCGAAATTCACTGGCACCATTTACGAATTATTGTCCGCCCCCGTCTCGTATCTGGAGATCACGCTCAGTTATGTAGGAGCAGCGGCGACCAAGTCCATTATTCTGGCCGCAATCATTTTGCTGACTGCCACCTTCTTCGTTCCGCTGCGTATTGACCATCCGGTCTGGATGCTGCTGTTTCTGATACTGACCGCCCTGACATTCAGCCTGTTCGGCTTCATCATAGGCATATGGGCAGACGGCTTTGAAAAGCTGCAAATTGTGCCATTGCTGATTGTCACGCCCCTGACCTTTCTGGGTGGCAGCTTCTATTCCATAGACATGCTGCCACCCTTCTGGCAAACCGTAACCTTGTTCAATCCGGTGGTTTACCTGATCAGCGGTTTCCGCTGGAGCTTCTACAGCCTGGCCGACGTGAATGTTTACGTCAGCCTGGGCATGACGCTGCTATTCCTGGCCCTTTGCCTGGTAACTGTTGCCTGGATCTTTCGTACCGGTTACCGCTTGCGCCCCTGACCGGCTTAGTCGCGGAAATTATTGAACTGCAGCGGAAGATCGACATCTGACTTGCGCATCAAAGCCATTGCGCCTTGCAAGTCGTCGCGCTTCTTGCCGGACACGCGCAGCTTCTCGCCGTTAATTTGCGCTTCCACCTTGAGCTTGGCTGACTTCAATTCAGCGATCAGTTTTTTCGAGATGGCCTGTTCGATGCCCTGGCGGATCGTGACCTTGCGGCGTGCCCCACCCAGGTTTTCAAGCGGATCACCGACTTCCATGCAGCGCACATCGATGCTGCGCGCCGTAAGGCGGCCACGCAGGATGTCGAGCATCTGATTCAACTGGAATACGCTGGGTGCTGTTTGCGTGACCACAAAGCCGTCAAGCTCGAACTTGGCATCGACGCCCTTGAAGTCAAAGCGCGTGGACAGCTCGCGATTGGCCTGATCAACGGCATTGCTCAGTTCGTGCTTGTCGACTTCAGAAACCACATCAAAAGAAGGCATTACTCGTTCCCTAAAAATAAGCAGACGCAAGTTTACCGCGCGCCCGGAACTACCGGTCAGACCACAGGTTCCAGCGCTTCGGCTTTCTTGCGTAACTCGAACTTTTGTATCTTGCCGGTCGAGGTTTTTGGCAATTCGCAGAACACTACGTGGCGCGGTACCTTATAGCCGGCCATATGCTTCTTGCAATGCTCGATGATAGCCTGATCGCTGGTTGCCGAACCCTCTTTCAGCTCGATGAAGGCGCAGGGAGTTTCGCCCCAGCGCGTGTCCGAGCGTGCCACCACTGCCGCGGCGAGCACATCGGGATGACGGTACAGCACATCTTCCACCTCGATGGAAGAAATATTTTCGCCACCGGAAATAATGATGTCTTTGCTGCGGTCTTTGATCTTCACATAGCCGTCAGGGTCCATGACGGCCAGGTCGCCACTGTGAAACCAGCCGCCTGCCAGAGCTTCCTGTGTGGCCTTGGGGTTCTTCAGGTAGCCCTTCATGGTGATATTGCCCCGGAACATGATTTCGCCCATGGTTACGCCATCAGCCGGTACTGGCTGCATGGTTTCGGGGTTCATGACGGCAATCCCGCGCTCAAGATGGTAGGTGACGCCCTGACGGGCATTCAACCGCGCCCGCTCGCCAATATCGAGTTGGCTCCAGTCGTCATGCTGGGCGCAAACCGTAGCCGGCCCATAGGTTTCGGTAAGACCGTACACATGAAGCAGGTTGAAGCCCATGCGCTCCATGCCTTCTATCATGGACGCCGGTGGCGCCGCACCAGCCACCATGGCCTTTACCCCTTGCGGTACACCCTCCTTGAGGCTGTCGGGGGCATTCACCAGCATGCCGTGCACGATCGGCGCACCACAATAATGATCGACGCCATGCTCGCGGATGGCGTCGAATATGGCCTTGGCCTCGACCCGCCGCAAACATACGTTGACGCCTGCTCGCGCCGCAACGGCCCAGGGAAAGCACCATCCGTTGCAATGGAACATGGGCAAGGTCCACAAGTAGACGGCGTGCTTGGGCATGTCCCATTCGAGAATATTGGATATGGCTGCCGTGGCAGCGCCCCGGTGATGGTAAACCACGCCCTTGGGGTTGCCGGTGGTGCCACTGGTGTAGTTCAGTGCGATGGCGTCCCACTCGTTCTCAGGCAGCTCCCAGGCGAACTCGGGATCGCCCCCGGCGATGAAGGCCTCGTATTCCGTATCACCGATGGGCAGACTGGAACCCGTATACAGGCTGTCGGCTGCATCAATGACCTTGATGGGCGTTGTTGACGTACGCAATTCCAGCGCCTTGCTCATGGTCGGCGCGAATTCGGCATCGACAATCACCACCCTGGCTTCACCGTGGTCGAGCATGAATGCGACCGTTTGCGGATCCAGCCGCGTATTAATGGTGTTAAGCACTGCGCCGGCCATGGGTACGCCGAAATGAGCCTCGACCATGGGTGGCGTATTGGGCAGCATCACGGCGACGGTGTCGCCTTTGCCGATTCCCGACCGGTTCAGGGCGCTGGCCAGCTGGCGGCAGCGGCTGTAAAGCTCGGACCACGTACGGCGTAAGGCGGTGGGCCCGCTGCCGTGCACGACTGCAAGGTGCTGCGGATACGTATAGGCGGAGCGCTCTATGAACGACAAAGGCGATATCGCGGTGTAGTTGGCAGGCGTCTGGGGCAGATCCTGGTCGAAAATACTGGTCATGGAGTCTCCTTGCATTATTTTATTTGTGCAGCCCTGAAGCGCAGCCGATGCCTGCGCTTCAGGGCGTTCCTGATGACAAAATCATAGCGCCCGCTTCAGAAAAGTGCCAGCAAAGACAAAAGCAGCGGCATCAGCACCGCCGTGGCGATACCGTTCAGGCCCATGCCAAGGGCGGCAAAAGCACCGGCTGTTTCATTTGTCTGGAAGGAGCGCGCCACACCTATGGCATGCGCGCTAAGCCCCAGAGCAAATCCACGGGTCGCCGGATCATGGATACGCAGCACCTTGAGCAACAATCCGCAGATCATGGCACCCGATATACCAGTTATGGCGACCGCCACGGTAGTCAATGACGGCAGGCCACCATTTATGGCAGCGACTTCCATCGCAATAGGCATGGTGGCTGACTTTGGACCTAGTGACATCTGGGTCTGCACACTGGCGCCCAAGGCCCAGGCGATTCCTATGGCTGACAAAATGGCGCAAGCCGAACCCGCCAGCAGTGCCACCATGACCGGCAGAAAAAGGCGCTTCAGTCGGCCCAACTGGCTGTACAACGGTATGGCCAGAGCCACAGTCGCGGGCCCGATGAGAAACTCCAGCAGCCAGGTGTTTTTTGCGTAGACCTCGTAGGGCGTACCGGTGGCATACAGAAAAGCAACCACCCCGATGACAGCAGTGAATACAGGCAGCAGCAAGGGATTCCCCCCGCTGCGTTGATAAATCGTTGCGGCAAGCAGATAAGCCGCCAGAGTGAAGCCCAGCCAGAACAGCGGGGTATCAGCCAGATAAGCCCAGGCCGCGAGCAGACTGCTGCTCATGACTCATCTTTCCCGGTTATACGCAGCATCCAGCGCAGTGTTACGGCGGTAACCACGACGGTCAGCCCCACCCCTGCGATACAAGCCAGCAGAAAAGGTATCCACTCGCGTTCAAGCGGACCGATATACAGCATGATGCCGGCCACCGGCGGGATGAACAGCAGCATCAGGTGTTTGAGCATGTGGTGACAGGTGTCGCGCAAACCGGCCGGCACACGGCCATACACCATAAGCGCCGCCAGCATGAGCAGCATGCCGATCAGGGCGCCGGGCAATGGCAAGCCCGTAAGCCGCGCCAGAACCTCTCCGGCGGCCTGCATCAGGAATAACGTGGTTAGTGCAAACAGAATGGGCATATGGATATGCTGGCCGGATCAGTTGTTACGACGAGTGAAGCCGCACACTAGCACACTGTTGCGGGACGCCTCAAGCCCCAGCCTTGTTGCATGGCTGCAGCCGCAAGCAATATTGCAGCGACACCCAGCCACTGCATCCATTGCAGTCTGTACCCGAAAGCGATCCAATCCACCAGAATGGCCACAACCGGATAAATGAATGACAGCGCACCGGTAATGGAGGTCGGCAGCTTCTGAATGCCGCCATACAGCAATATGTACATCAGGCCGGTGTGCACCACCCCCAGCGTCAGCAGAGTCAGCCAGGTTATCGGCGGTTGACTCGCCAGCGACTCTACCTGGACAAACGGAGCCAGCAGCAAAATTCCGCTGCAGACCTGAATCAACGCGATCAGGTAGGGAGGCGTCCCGGTCAGCTTCTTGACCACGATCGCAGCCACGGCGTACAAGAACGCAGCGCCCAGGGCCAGAGCAACACCCACGAGGTAATTGCCCGCGCCATAAGCTGGACCGGCACCATGCTGCTGTGTGATCGCCAGCATTCCCACGAAGGCCAGACCGAGCCACAGCACTTTGTCGAGTGTGATGCGCTCGCCCAGAAACAAGGCTCCCAAGCCTACCAGCATGAAGGGCTGCGTGTTGTACACCGCGGTTGCAATGCCTATAGAGGCACGGGAATAGGCAGCGAACAGCAACAGCCAGTTGCCCACGATGGCCACGCCGCTGATCAGGGCCCAGAAAAATCGTGTCCAGCCCAGCCTTTTCGGGTTCAGATAGCCCATCAGTGCGCAGATCAGCAACAGCACGGGAGCCCCGATGGCACAACGCCAGAACACGACATCGGACACCGCCTGACCCGACATCAGCACAAACCACCCTATCGTGCCCGAAATAACCATGGCACTTGCCATTTCGAGAGAGCCGCGTTTTATCTGTTTATCCACTAAACACACTCCAGAGTTTGATGGCAGGGTATATTCACCTTTTACTCAAGAAAACGCGATGCCGGACGAAACAGACCAAATTCTAATCTCTGCGCTCATGGAAAACTCACGCTGCTCGCCGAAATGAAGCACAATCTTTGCCAGCCGCCGGCGTTCGTCCTTATGGTGGCGGGCCTGTTGCTTCTCTCGGGTTGCGCCCTGCCACCCTTCAACCCCGACGCGACCGCGCCACGCACCGAAGAAGTATCGTTTGATCAACTGGGCCAGACGGACTTCAACCGCACTGTCACCATCGCCATGCGCGACAATCTGGACAGCCTGACACGCCTGCTTGAAAAGCTCTATCGCCGCAACCCTGCCGAATGGCGCAAGACCGGCGAACCCACGATAGAAGCTGCCATCGAGCGCGGGCGCCGCATGATAAATAGCGGCCGGCCGCCCCCGGAACTGGCCGGACTGCGCGACATTGAAATCCTGGCCGTAGCGCTCGATCCCGTATATACCGGTGATCGGGTCGGCGCCTTCGTTGCCGGCATGGCAAACATGATCATCAGTGCACACGATGGCGAGACACGCTTCTACATATCCGATGTGCTCAACGCCGAACATGTCTATAACGCCGCCCGCAACGTCGAAACCGCAGCCTGGCTGCTGGCTACCCGGAAAAGTCCTTCCGGCGCTCCCCTGCTGTGGGCCAATGAAATGAGCGATTCGGCCACCAACCTGAGCTTCGAGCGCGAGTTCGGCGCCCTGATAGGTCGGCTGGACCTGGTAGCGAATTTGCTGGACGAGAATTTGCGCCGTGTGGGCATCAATTACGTACAAGGCTTGCTGTTCTTTAACTTCCTGCCAGTGCGTTGACAGTCAGCACGTCCTGATGCCCGAATACTCTATACTTTCGTTTTTGTAAACTATTCTCATTCTGCATTTAATGCTTTCTGCTCAAACATCGGGGATTGCCGAGACGCACTATCGGCAACTGCTCAAGACGCGCTGGCTGCTGATTGCCGCACTGGTGGGTGTCATCGTATTTTCGATGCTGGCCGACTTTACCCTCGGCCCTTCCGCACTGACCTGGGCTGATTTGTTCCACACGCTGCTGCAGCCCGCTGATGCAGAACCCACCATGCGGGTCATAGTCTGGGAGTTCCGCCTGCCGTATGCCATGATGGCTGTCGTAATCGGCATGGCACTGGGGCTGGCCGGCGCCGAAATGCAGACCATATTGAACAACCCCCTGGCCAGCCCGTTTACGCTGGGTATTTCGTCAGCCGCCGCGTTTGGCGCCTCACTGGCCATCGTTCTTAACCTGTCGATACCCGGGCTGCCCCATGCCTGGATGATTTCCGGCAACGCCTTTGTATTTGCCCTGTTGTCGGCCCTGTTGCTCGATGCGGCCGCCCGCTGGGGAGCCATGAGCAGCTCAGGCCTGGTGCTGTTCGGCATCGCCCTGGTATTTTCCTTCAATGCACTGGTCTCGCTCATGCAGTTTGTGGCGAGTGCCGAAGATTTGCAAAGCCTGGTGTTCTGGACCATGGGCAGTCTGTCCCGGGCCACCTGGCCCAAAGTAGGCGCCATGGCGTTGGCTGTCGCCCTGATTTGGCCACTGGCCATGCGTGACGCGTGGAAACTGACCGCCTTGCGCCTGGGTGAAGACCGTGCATTCAGTTTCGGCATCAATGTGCAACGCCTGAGACTCACCTCGCTGCTGCGCATCAGCCTGCTCGCGGCGCTGGCCGTTTCTTTTGTCGGCACCATCAGCTTCATAGGCCTGATTGCTCCGCATATTGCCCGCCGCCTGTTCGGCGAAGACCATCGCTTCTATCTGCCGGGCAGCGCCCTGATTGGCGCCATGGTTCTGTCACTGGCTTCCATCGCGTCCAAGAATATAGCCAGCGGCAGCATCGTTCCCGTGGGGATCGTGACCTCGCTAGTCGGCGTTCCCTTCTTCCTGTCGGTGGTATTACGCCGCCAAAGCAATTGATCGCCATGCTTGAAGTCAGCAATCTGCGGGTGGCCTACCGTAAACAGGCGATTATTCCGGACCTTAGCCTGAAACCCATGGGCGAAGGACAGCTGGTCTCGCTGCTCGGCCCCAACGGCAGTGGCAAATCCACGCTGCTCAAGGCACTGGCCGGGCTGCTGCCACTGAAGCAGGGGTCGGTTCGTCTGAACGGGCAGAATCTGGAAAAAATCTCGTTCGAGCAGCGTGCACAACACGTGGTCTACCTGCCGCAATCGCTGCCGGCTTCCGTGCATCTGCGCGTGCTGGAATCAGTGCTGGTGGCGGCGCGTGCGTCTGCACTGTCAGCCGATGCCGGTCATGTTCACCTGGATCAGGTCATGGAACTCCTCAGGCGCCTGGGCATAGAGCATTTGTCCATGCATTTTCTGGATCAGCTGTCGGGGGGCCAGAAACAGCTGGTGGGCCTGGCCCAGGCGCTGATCCGGCGACCTCGCTTGCTGCTGCTCGATGAGCCGCTCTCGGCGCTGGATCTGAATTATCAGTTCCACGTCATGGATCTGCTGCGACAGGAAACCCACGAGCATGGCCTGATCACCCTGATTGTGCTGCATGATCTGAACGTTGCGCTGCGCCACAGCGATTATGCCGTCATGATCAGACAAGGCGAATTGCTGGGCGAGGGCCTGCCCTCCGAGGTCATCACCCCGGCTGCCCTGGCCGAAGGCTATGGCGTTGAAACCCGGATAGAACCATGCTCGCGGGGCATGTTGCAAGTATTGATTGACGGGCTACGTGCCCCGGTAAGGTGAAAAAATGCTATTGAAATTCGCCCGCGCATGCGCCTTGATCTGCCTGATGGCAAGCAGCGCATTAGTCAGCGCCCAGCCCATTACAGTAACCGATGCGCTGGGCCGCAGCATAAGCCTGCAGGCGCCCGCCAAACGCATCATTCTGACCCAGGCCCGCCACGTGCAGGTGCTGGCCTTGCTGCACCCCGATCCCGTCAGCATACTGGCCGGATGGTCCGACGAATTCCGCACCTCGTTCGCGAACGAGTACCAGAACTACCTGAAGCACTTTCCCGCCATTGCAGACATACCCGTGGTAGGCCGGCATACGGCCGATACCTTTTCGGTCGAGCAGGCACTTGCACTGCAACCCGACCTGGTCGTGCTTACCGCCAGTTTCGCCGGCATAGGCAAAGGACAGGACCCGGAAGACTCCCTGCTCATCAAACAGTTCAACGCCGCCGGCATACCGGTGATGATCATCGACTTCTTCGTTAACCCCATGGAAAACACCATACCCAGCCTGCGCGCCCTGGGTCAGGCCCTGGGGCAAGAGGAACGCACCGAAGCCTTCATCGAGCTGTACCAATCCCATATGGCCAATGTCGCCAAACGGCTGACCGACCTGCCCGCTGACCAAAGACCGCCGGTGTTTGTGCATGCCCACGCCGGCAGCACCGATTGCTGCAACTCGCCGGGCACGGGCACATTCAGTGAAATGATTGAATATGCGGGTGGCCACAATATAGGCAGCGATGTACTGAAAACCGTGACGGGACGGCTCAGCTTCGAATATATCAACTCCCGCAATCCGTCGATTTATGTTGCAACCGGCACCGGATCGGGCAAGCGCACTCGCACCGGCCTGGTCATTGGCACGGGCGCTGCCGAGGAAGAGGCCCGCGAGAGCCTTGAGCGCATCATTGACGCCAACCGGCTGGGTGCGCTGCCTGCGGTACGCAACGGCAACGCCCACGGAATCTGGCATGCATTCAACGACTCTCCCCTGCACGTAATCTTTATCGAAGCGCTGGCAGGCTGGATCCATCCCGAACGCTTAGGCGATATTTCCGCACAGAAGACACTGGATGAGATCAACGAACGCTTTCTGACCGTTCCTCTGGAAGGCACGTATATGGTGAACCTGAACAAATAGCATCGGGATTGTTCGAGCATGCCTGTATTTTCTTCCAACGAACACCTTCTGACCAACACCGCTGGACGTGAGTACCGCCTGCGCCTGTGGCGCCCCGCCGGCGCCGGCCCTGATGCCAGCCTGCCCACCGTGCTGTTTCTGGACGGCCATTGGCTGGACGAGACCTTGTCCTGCGCTCTGGATGTCGTCGACACAGACAAGATACAGATCGCCAGCCTGGGCTACAGGCTGGCCGAGCGCAGCATTCTGGCGCCGTGGCGCGCCCATGACTACACGCCAGCGGGCCCGCGCGGCCTGATGAGCGATCCGAGAAAAGCGGAATGGCCCTGTGGTGGAGCGGATTCATTGATGGATTTTCTGGAGCTGCAGGTGCTGCCTTTGCTGGATCAAACCGCAAAGACTGGCCCCGTCACGCTGTTCGGTCATTCCTATGCAGGCCTGTTCAGCCTTTATTGCTGGATAAAACGGCCTGCCATGTTCAACCGCTTTTATTCGGCCAGCCCTTCCTTGTGGTGGTACTGGCCACAAATGCTGGCCCTGCTGCAGGAGCGTCACCCGGGTGACTTGCTGGAAGTCGGAAATGCCCGGCCTGTGCATATGCTGGTAGGGAGCGAAGAGCGCTGGCGTCCCCAGCCTGCCGTTGCCGGAGCAATACGTGAATTTGGCGTTTCCACCATCCCTTTCGCCCAGCGGTTTCATAATGCCTTGCGTAACTCGGGGCACCCTGAAAACAGCCTGGATATTCTGCCCGGGCTGGCACATGGTCCCATGCTGCACGCCGCTGCCGGTAATGCGTTGAAACAGTTTCTGGCCACCACCGCCTAGAGCAAGCTGTTATCAGGCCCTGAAGCAGGCAAATACAAGAATGAGAAGTGTTATTATTCACTTGTTCCAGCCACCGTTCCGGCACAAGACATAGACACACACACTCATGGCAAAACACATTGGCCCCCAGCATGGCTGGCCCGAAGAATACGTACAGCGTTACCAACAGGCCGGATACTGGCGTGGAGAAACTTTTGGCACCATGTTGCGCGAGCGCGCGCTTGAACACCCCCAGCGTATCGCAGTAGCAGGCAATAAACAGCGGCTAAGCTATGAACAACTCGATCGGGATGCCTCGACGATCGGAGCGGGCCTGCTGGCCGGTGGGTTCAATGCCGGTGACCGCATAGTTGTTCACCTGCCCAATATTCCTGAGTTCGTCAGCGTCATATTCGGTATGTTCAGGGTGGGCATCGTACCCGTATACGCCCTGCCCGCCCATCGGATCACTGAAATAGAACACTTCGTGAATTCCAGTGGTGCCCGCGCCTATCTTTGTGCCGCGGAGCACGGCGGGTTCGATTACTGCAGCCTCGCGGATACGCTTAAGGAACGCTGCCCCGATCTGGAGCAAGTCTTCGTTATCGGTGAATCGTCAGGACGTCACACCAGCCTGCAGGCGCTCATGGACGGCGCCGCAGACACACAGTTGCCCGCCACGGCTGCCGCGCCGCAAGACATTGCATTCCTGCAAATTTCGGGCGGCACCACCGGTCTGTCGAAACTGATTCCACGTACGCACGATGACTATATCTACACCTTGCGTGAAAGTGCCCGCATCTGCGGGCTGGATGCCGACAGCGTCATGCTTTGCGCCTTGCCAATGGCGCACAACTTCCCGATGAGTTCACCGGGCTTTCTGGGTACCTTGTATGCAGGCGGCCGCGTCGTGCTCAGCCCCACGCCGACACCACAAGACTGCTTCGAGCTCATTGCGAGCGAGAAGGTCACGCAGTGCAGCCTTGTCCCGCCACTGCTGATGCTCTGGCTGGACGCTGCGGAACGCAGCAAACCGGATTTGTCGACGCTGCGCGTCATGCAGGTTGGCGGTGCGAAACTCAGCGCCGCAGTGGCTAGACGCGTCAAGCCGATTTTTGGTGTAACGCTCCAGCAGGTTTTCGGAATGGCCGAAGGCCTGGTCAACTACACCCGCCTGGACGACGATCAGGACACCATCATGGAAACCCAGGGACGCCCCATCAGCCCGGATGACGAAATATTGATCCTGGACGACAACGGCGTACCGGTGCCACCCGGACAGGCCGGTCATCTGCTGACGCGTGGCCCCTACACCATACGCGGCTATTACAACAACCCCGGCGCAAACCAGCGCTCTTTTGAAGACGGCTATTACCGTACCGGCGACATCGTCAAACTGACACCTGCAGGCTATCTGGTCGTACAAGGCCGGGCCGGCGACCATATCAATCGTGCGGGTGAAAAAATTTCAGCTGAAGAAGTCGAAAACTACCTGCTTTCGCATCCTGGAGTTTTCGACGCGGCCGTGGTCTCGGTACCGGATCCTTATCTGGGCGAGCGCAGCTGCGCCTTCATCATTCCCAAGAACGAAAAGCCCCGGGCCATCGAACTGAAAAAGTGGGTACGCGAACAAGGCATCGCCGAGTTCAAGGTGCCCGATCAAATCGTTTTCGTCGATACATTCAGCGAGACCGCCGTCGGCAAAATCAGTCGCAAGACTTTACGTGCGCAGTTGCGCGCCCAACTCGAACAAACACAACACAACTCATGAGCACTACTCTTACACTGGAATCCATGCGTGCCGATATTGCCCGCATACTGCACGAAGACCCGAGCGAGATTGCCGACGATGACAATCTCATGGACCTGGGGCTGGACTCCATGCGCACCATGACACTGGCCTCGCAATGGAGTGAGGCAGGCGCTCCCATGGACTTTTCCGAGATGGCACTCAACGCCACGCTGGGGCACTGGTGGGAGCTGGTTCAGGCAGGACAGTCACGCTGATCCTGATTTTCTTACCGAACCAACATTTCTTGCCACAAAGCGATTCCTGTAAGCCCGCATGCGTGCCGTTCCAGCGTTATGAAAGTCGACGATCTCAATACAACCGCGCCTGACAGCAGGCACTTCATGCAGGGGCCACAGGGCGCGGTGCCACTGACCGAAGCACAGGAAGGACTTTGGTATGCACAACGACTGGATCCGCAGAATCCGATATTCAACACCGGACACTGCACCGAAATTCGCGATACGCTGAATCTTTCGAAGTTTGTGCAGGCCATCAATCAGACGCTGCAAGAGGCCAACGCGCAGTCCCTGAGATTCATTGATCATGAGTCGGGCCCGTTGCAGTATCTGGATGACACTGCAACCCCCGTGCTCGAGATCGTGGATCTGAGTAAGCTGCCCAACGCTGCAGAACAGGCCAAAGCACAGATGCTTGGCGACCTGCGCTCGGCCATTGACCCGGTTGCCCAACCCCTTGCGCGCCACATCCTGTTCATTGCCGGCGAGCAGCATTTCTTCTGGTATCAGCGTGTTCATCACCTGGCCGCAGACGGCTATGGCATGTCGCTGATTGAAAAGCGCAGCATACAGTTGTATCAGGCATTCATAGGGCAAGGTGCTGAAGGCACGCCACTGACCCCTTTCCAGGAAGTCGTAAAGGAAGACATCGCCTATCGGAAAGGTGTGAAGCGCACCGAAGATGCGTCTTTCTGGCTGGACCAGTTGGGCGGGTCTGACGAAGTCGCCAGCCTGTGTGCCGCTCCTGCGCTGACAGCTTCCGGCATCCTTCAAGCCAGACGCGAGCTGGACGAAGATCTGATTGCGCGATTGCAACACCGGCAGGAACAGGCCCAGTGCAGCTGGCCGGACATGCTGACGACATTGATAGCAGCCTATGTACAGCGCCATACCGGCCAGGACATAACGGTGATAGGCGTTCCCTGGATGGGGCGCATGGGCAACGCAAGTGCACGCAGTGTTGCAACCATCATGAACGTAGCACCGCTACCGCTGCACATAAGCCAGCACGAACCGCTTGATACCTGTTTTCGCGCTGCGTCCAGGCAATTGCGTCTGGCCCGCAAGCACGGTCGCTATCGCAGCGAGCAGCTACGCCGCGATCTGGGGCTGCTGGGCGGGCTGCGACGCCTTCACGGGCCATTGGTCAATATCCTGCCCTTCGACGCGCCCTATCGACAATCAGGGCTGCAGGCGCATCAGGAAGTGCTGTGTGCAGGTCCGGTCGAGGATCTGAACTTCAACTTCAGGGCCATGGCAGATGGCTCGCAGCTGCGGCTGGAGCTTGAGGCCAACCCCAAGCTGTATCGACAACACGACCTTGATACGCATCTGGAACGAGTGATAGGTTTCATAGACCGTGCCCTGCAAGCCGAGTCCCTGGCTACCGTGCAAACGCTGGGCCCGGTGGAATGGCAACACTGGGTACACGGTGTCAACCAGACCGGACACGACGTTCCCGACACAACGCTCAGTGCCTTGACCCAGGCAAGCTGTCGGGATCATGCCGGGCGTATCGCCCTGCGTTTCGGTGAGCGAGTAATCAGCTACCGCGAATTTGACACCATGGTCGGCCGCGCCGCAGCTGGCTTGCGCATGGCCGGCGTGGGCTCAGGCGACGTAGTCGCTGTTGCCTTGCCCCGCAGCGACCTCATGGTCATGAGTCTGCACGCCATCCAGCGGGCAGGCGCCGCCTACCTGCCGCTGGATATTGAACAGCCCGACGACCGTATCGTTCGCATACTGGCTCTGGCACAACCGGCCTCCGTCATAGGTGACGCCAGCACACTGCCCCGGCTGTCGGGGGCATGCGCGCAGCTGGATGTCGAAACCCTGTTCACGTCCGAGAACGAGTTACCGGCCTGGTCCGCACCGGTGGCCAGCGATCCGGCTTATGTCCTTTTCACCTCAGGCTCCACGGGTGAGCCCAAGGGTGTCGTAGTCAGCCACGGCGCCATAGTCAACCGTCTGCTGTGGATGAAGGCCCACTACGGACTCACACCAGAGCACAATTTTCTTCAGAAGACGCCCTATACCTTTGATGTTTCGGTTTGGGAACTGTTCCTGCCCATGCTTTGCGGCGCCACGCTGGCCATTGCCGAGCCGGGGCTGCATCGCGATCCGCATGCCCTGAACCAGTTGATCAGGAATCAGAACGTCAACGTTGTGCATTTTGTGCCGTCCATGCTGGTTGCATTCCTGAATGAGCCTGAAAGCCGAGGACTTAAGCTCGACCATGTGTACTGCAGCGGCGAAGCATTAAGTGCCGGCTTGCGCGACCGATTCCATAGCCTGATCGACGCCCGGCTGCACAATCTTTACGGCCCGACCGAAGCCGCGGTCGACGTGAGTTATTGGCACGCACATCGGGATGACCGTTCCGATCCACTGCCTATAGGTTTGCCGGTATGGAATACCCAGCTTTACATTCTTGACCAGGATCTGCGACCGGTGCCCCCGGGCGTGACAGGCACTTTATACCTGGGCGGACGCCAGCTGGCCGACGGCTATCTGGGCCGGCCGGACCTGACCGCAGAACGTTTCGTGCCGGATCCGTTCGCCGCGCAGGCCGGAGCACGGATGTACGAAACCGGCGACCTGGCCCGCTGGCGCCAGGACGGCGCCGTGATTTACCTTGGCCGCCTGGACCACCAGGTCAAGATACGCGGTCAACGCATAGAACTGGGCGAGGTCGAAGCGGTACTCGGTCGCTACCCTGCATGTCGTGAGCTGGTTGTCGTGGCACGGGAAGACACGCCCGGCCTGGTTCGTCTGGTCGCCTATATGGTGGCGCATGAAGGCCGGCATGGCTCGCCCGATGACGCTCTGGCTTTTGCCAGAGACCATCTTCCGGAAGCCATGGTGCCCTCGGCCATACTATGGCTGGATGCACTGCCCGTAAACGTGAACGGCAAGCTCGATCGCAAGGCCCTGCCCGCGCCGACGTTTTCAGCCGGCAGGGGCCGCCAGGCGCAAACCGCAACCGAGCTCCTGGTCGCCCCGCTATTCAGGGAAGTCCTTGGACTGGCGAACAATCCAGCCGCCGACGATGACTTCTTCTCGCTGGGCGGTCACTCTTTGCTGGCGGCCCGGCTGGCACTGCTGCTGCGAAAACAGTTTGCACAAGATCTGACGCTGGGAGCCATTTTCGAGCACCCCACGGTTGCACGGCTGGCCTCTTACCTGGACCATGCAGACACCACGGCCCTGCCTGCGCTGGGCCATGGCTTCGGCAGCAACTTCACACTTCAGCCCGACGCCGGGCAAGAACGCCCTGCCCTGTTCTGCATACATCCGGCCGGCGGCCTGAGCTGGTGCTACGGACTACTGGCAAGACGATTGCCCACATCACGTCCGGTATACGGCGTGCAATCGCCCTGGCTGGATCACGAGAGCGCAGACATAGAAAGCCTGAGTGACCTGGCCAATCGTTATGCCGATCAGATCGTCGCCATGCAAAGTGAAGGCCCCTATCACCTGGCAGGCTGGTCGGTAGGAGGCATCATTGCGCACGAACTTGCCTGCGTGCTGGAAGCAAGAGGACACCATGTGGGCGTGGTATGCCTGCTCGATGCCTATCCCAGTGATGCCTGGCGCGAACGTCCGGAGCCCGAGCACGACGCAGCCTATAAGGCCATCATGCATATCGCAGGCTATGATCCTGACGCACTGGGCCCCGGAAAACTCAATCGCGAGGGCGTCACGACCTTTCTGCGCGACAGCGGACATGCACTGGGCCAACTGACGGATGACCAGCTGGGCGGCATTCTTGCATCGGTCGACCACAGCAACGCACTGGTACGCAAGCACCATCACCGAACCTATGGCGGCGAGCTGCTCTACTTCCGCGCGGCTCTGGATCATCAGGGCGAAACCCTGCATCCCGACATGTGGCTGCCCTGGACTACCCGAATGCAGTCTCACGACATTGACTCTTTGCACGCGCACCTGACCGGAGAGCACGCAGTCGCGCAGCTGCTGCCCACGCTGGATCGGGCCTTGACGGCGGCCGACGCGGCGGCCTGTCGTATGGAGCAGCCATGCGATTAGCGCTTGCTGTTCCGCTCACCCTTTAACGCTTACTCATTTCAACCTGGCTGTCCAGTCTGATTACATCAAGGACATTAAATGCAAACCCATCTTATTGCCATTAAGCTTAGTAGAGCTATCGCTTTGAAACGTACTGCTGCCCTGCTCGCCGCCCTGACCTTGTCCGGCGGCAGTGTGTACGCCGACAGCCTGTTCGACCAACCCGACCCGAACTTCAATGGCAGGGTTAGCAGCACGGGCGTGGTAACACCCGGAAGCACGGCCAACATCAGGGGTTCCGGATTCAAGTCCGGACAGGAAATTCAGTTGCTGCGCAGTGGCCAGAACATCGCGAAGGATCAGGTGCTGACCGCTGATCAGGAAGGAAAATTCAGCACCACCGTCGCCATCCCTGCCGACGCTGCTGTTGGCCGCCATCCTGTCGTTGTGCAAATTGCAAAGCCATCGGCCGCCACCATATTTGAACTGAAGGTATCGCCTGATATCAAATTCGCTGGTGCGGACAAATTCGATATCGCATCAGAGCGCCTGCTGCCCGGCATGTACCAAAGCGCCTACAGTGCAGCCAGCAACGCATTGTTTGTCACCTCGTCAGTGGGCCGCCCTCCGGTCAAGGAGTCGACGCTGCTCAAGGTAAATGCCGACACCCTCAAAGTAGAAGGAAATGTCACGCCCGCCGTGGACAAGAGCGATGACAAAGGCCAGGTCATGGCCGTCTATGGTGTAGCCGTTGATGATGTACAGGGCACGGTATGGGTGACCAACACCCGGGCCGACACGATCGCCGTGTACAAGCAATCTGACTTGTCATTGATCAAGCAGTTTGACCGCGGTGTCGCCCCGCACGCTCGCGATGTCGTAGTGGATGGAAAGCACCATCGCGCCTACGTATCAGCTTTTGGTGTGAGCGAGATCCTGGTCTTCGACACACAAAAGCTTGAGCAATTGGATTCCATCGCCATCAAATCCGGGACACGTGAAGACTTCAGCCCCCTTAGCGTGGAACTCGACCTCAAGAACAACAAACTTTACACCGTCAGCCTGACCACCAACGAAGCTGCCGTGATCGACCTGGCCAAACAGGAAACCGTCAAAGTCTACGCGCTGCCGGGCGCCAAGGGTGCCAGCGGTGTTACGGTCGCGCCGGAAGCACAAGTTCTGTTTGTCGCATCGCAAGGTAGCGACAATGTGCTGCTTGTCGATCTGAATAACGGCAACGTCCTGCATACCGTCAGCGTCGGCGCCGGCCCGCTCAATGCCGTTTGGGATGCGAAGAGCAAACTGGCCTATGTCGTCAGCCGCGCCGCAGGTTCCATTGCCGTCATTGACCTGGACGGCAAGCTGATCGCCAACCTGGATGCCGGCAGCCTGCCCAACCATCTGAGCACAGACGGTAAAGGCCATGTATTTGCCATCAACAAGGCACGCGGTAAAGAAGACGAAACGCGTGACCGCATCACCAGAATCAGCGTGAAATAAAACACGTGCGACCCGGACATACATGGCCGGGTCGTTATCGAACAGTATAGGAATCACAAGCCGTGAGCATACCTGCCATCGCCGCTTACCCCATGCCCAGCACCGAGCCCAGGCGACGTGTCAACTGGACGCTGCAGCCAGACCGGGCAGTGCTGCTCATTCATGATATGCAGCACTATTTTCTGCACAAGTACGACGTAAATGCCGAGCCCATACCTACCCTGATCAGAAATATAGTCGCCCTGCGCGAGCAATGTCATGATCTTGGCGTGCCGGTAATCTATACCGCCCAGCCTTCAGTTCAGCCTGCCCAGGACCGGGCGCTGCTGACTGATTTTTGGGGGCCTGGCCTGAGCGACCCGAGCAATGCAAAGCAAGTATCGATTATTGACGCGCTTGCTCCTGCACCGCAGGACACCGTATTGACCAAATGGCGCTACAGCGCCTTCTACCGCTCGGCGCTGAAGAAGCTCATGCAGGACCAGGGTCGCGACCAGCTGATCATCAGCGGCATATACTCACACATAGGTTGCATGACGACGGCGCTTGATGCGTTCATGAACGACATTCAGCCTTTTTTTGTCAGCGATGCAACCGCTGACTTTTCAGCTGCGGAACACGCCATGGCCATAGAGTACGTTGCACAGCTTTGCGGCGTATCCACCAGCACCAGGCAGCTCCAGCATTGGCTGGCCTCCCATGCCTTGCAGGACTCACAATGACTATCAGCAGCTCAGGCGAATTTTTTCAGCAATGCGTCGTCATCAGCGGCGCCGGCAGCGGCATAGGCTACACCCTGACTCAAAAGTTGCTGGCACAGGAAGCGCGCATAGTCGCCCTGGACCTGGATATTACGGCCCTGCAAGCCTTGCAGACCAGTTATCCCGAGCAGCTCCACGCCATCCAGGTGGACGTTTCCGATTTCAATGCAGTCGTGCTTGCGGTAAACGAAGGCATCGAGAAGTTCGGCCCTGCTGACAAACTGGTTTGTGCTGCAGGCATCCTGCAAATGGGCAACATTACCGAACTCACCCCCGAGCAGTGGGCACGCACCTTTGCATGCAACACCAACGGCGTCTTCAACCTGTGCAATATAGTGGCCAAGCAAATGCAGGCACGTGGGAAAGGCGCCATTGTTAACATCAGCTCGAACGCCGCCGGCACTCCCCGCATGGCCATGGGAGCCTATGCCGCTTCAAAGGCTGCAGTGACTCAGCTGAGCCGTTGCCTTGGGCTGGAGCTGGCATCCTCTGGAATACGTGTAAACATTGTATCTCCCGGATCGACCGACACGCCCATGCAACAGGCCATGTGGAAAACCAGCAGCTCCGCACAAAACGTCATTAACGGATCGGGCCAGCACTATCGCCTGGGCATACCTTTACAAAAAATCGCCACTCCGGACGAAATTGCCGAAGCGGTACTTTTCCTGCTGTCGGATCGTGCCACCCACATCACCTTGCACGATCTGCGGGTGGATGGCGGCGCCACGCTTGATCAATAAATGCGCTTGATTCAACCATGCCTTCTGCTCTGCCTGCTTTGCCTGACAGGCCTTGCCCCGGCTCAAACCCAGAACACTTCAGCCCAACCTTCTGCCAGTGCAGCGCCGAATACGACAAACGCCCGCTCCGGGCGCGTCTCTGAGCTGTATCGATTCGAAACGCATGAAATGGTGTCGGCTGACGGCCAGAGACACTACCGCATAGAGCTGTCGATTCCGCGCGCAAGCCCTTCGAATAACGGCTATCCGGTGTTGTATATGCTCGATGGCAATTCGGCCATGGCTACGCTGACCGCAAGGGATTTTGCTTCGATTGCGGGTGACAACGCACCGGTACTCGTCGCTATCGGTTACGACATAGACGGCCGGCTTGACGTCGACGCACGCTCTTATGACTACACGCCGCCGGTCATGGATAACGGCAAGCCGGTAACCGCACCGACGGTCGGTGCCCGTGTCGGCGGCGGTGCAGATATCTTTCTTGATCTGCTCACGACACAGATCAAGCCACTGGTGCAGGCACGCGCCAATATTGACTTAACGCGGGAATCGCTGTGGGGTCATTCGTATGGCGGCCTGTTCGTAGTGCACACCTTGCTCACCCAGCCCGACACATTTGATCGGTACATCATGGGTGACCCTTCAGCCTGGTGGCATGACGGCGCAGTCATGCAGGCGTGGGAGGCCTTCGACAAACAGCTGGCGGTCAACAAGCAGGTAGCCATTCTCGTTGGCACGCGCATGCGTGCTTCACGTCAAGCGGCCGCCCGTGGCAGCCACCGCGGTGAATATCTGCGCAGCGCGAGCAAACAGATTGCCGATGGCCTGCACGGTGCAGGTGCAGACGTTAGCTATGAGGAGTTTTCAGAGTACGGGCACGGCCAGATGAGCCTGGTATCGCTGCAGCGTGCGCTACGCATCGCCACAGCCCCATAAAGCCGCGCTATTGGTATGCCGGAGTGTTAGTCCAGCATATCCTGGGGAATATTGCCGCCATTCTGTGCAATGCGGGCCAAAACCGCCTTATGCAACCACATATTCATTTGTGCGGAATCCCCCATCAGATCGGCAGGACATCCCAATTCTCCGGCCAGTTCCTTGCGCGCCGCCAGGCTGCTGTCCAGATCCAGCAATTTCAGCAAGTCGACAATTGAAGTACGCCAGTTAAGCTTCTGGGGGTTGGAGGCGGCTTTTGCTTCAAGCTGCGCAACAACGTCAGTGACCGGTATCGATGCCGGGGCGGCAGGTGCACTGGCTGTCACATCGGCGGCAGCAGCTGATGCGTAATCAGGCGCTGCCGTTGCTGCGTCAGGCGCTTCTGCTGCCTGGGCGCTGCCGATGCCAAGTTTTTCTAAAATCTTATTGAAAAATCCCATGATGGTTCTCCTGGAATGTAGCGTAAGGGATTTCGAGTATAAGATGCCGACAGAATGAATATTGTCTGGCGACGGGCGTCTTTACCATTCTTGACGCCTTCCGGCACTCACCCGCTCTTGCCCGCCGTCACTATAATCACAAGCTGGCAGGCAGAATGACCTGCCTGCCAGAACCCCCACTTTGGAATCGACTTATGTTTGCCGCTCCCGATCGTATTGCCGCCACCATTTTTGCCGAACTCGACGATGCCACCCATCGCTGTGATGGCACGGCTTCCTGGCTGACAATTCACCGGCCGGGCGCGCCCAGTTGCAGCTTTATCGAAGGGCCGGCATTTGATAAGGCAGGCAATTTATGGATATGCGACATCCCATGGGGACGCATCTTTCGTATCTCTCCAGAACGCAACATCGAACTCATTATTCAATATGACGGCGAACCCAACGGCCTGGCCTTTCATCCCGACGGACGCCTGATCATCACCGATTACAAGAACGGCCTGATGGCACTGGATACCACAACCCATACTTTGAGCGCGTACTATGACCGGCCCAACGGCGAGCGCTTCAAAGGAGTCAACGATCTAGTCTTCGCAAAGAATGGCGATATCTATTTCACCGATCAGGGGCAGACTGGCTTGCATGATCCAACCGGCCGGCTGTTTCGCCTGACCGTTCAAGGCAAACTCGAATGTCTGCTCGATAACGTGCCCAGTCCGAACGGACTGGTCCTTGCTCCTGACGAACGGTCGGTATTGTTGGCCGTCACACGCGACAACGCGGTATGGCGCTTGCCACTTAATGCCAACGGCGGTGTCAGCAAAGTAGGCGCATTCATCAGGCTTAGCGGCGGTGGCGGGCCTGATGGCCTGGCAATGGATGCCAAAGGCAACCTTGCCATCTGCCATCTGGGCATGGGTTCGGTGTGGATCTTCAACCAGATCGGCGAGCCCATCCGGCGCATACAGGCACCCCAAGGTTTGCTGACCACCAACGCCGCTTTCAACCACGACCAGACAGGCCTGTACATCACCGAGTCAGAAACAGGCAAAGTCCTGTACGCGAAGGTGGACTGGTAGGTTCACCGCCTGACCCGGGGCTTGCCTGACCAGACCAGGCCGCAGCGGGCCTCCCCTATTCCAAGCATGATATTTGCTTGCTGCTTCTGCAGGTTCACTAACAGGAGCAGCCCATGGCCCCAAAAGACACCACAAAACGCACTGCCGACAAGCAACGTAGAATCGAGCACCGGCAAGACGAGAAAGACGCGCTCAAATCTGTCAAAAAATCCGGAAAGAATGCGGCCCAGACGGGTGTGCGCAAGCAGCCTGAACCACCCATGCCCTCCCAGCACCTGGAAAAACCAGGTATGGAAGAGGATATGAGCGTCAAACCCAGGTACGATGCGCCCCATTATCATGGCAGCGGCAAGCTCAAGGGGTTCGCCACCATCGTAACCGGCGGCGACTCGGGAATAGGCCGTGCCGTGGCTGTCCTGTTTGCACGCGAAGGCGCGGATGTGGCCATCGTCTATCTTGAAGAACAGGCCGATGCCGAAGAAACCAGGCAGGCCGTTGAAGCCGAAGGCGCAAGATGTTTGCTCATTCAAGGCGACGTAACTGAACCGGCCTTCTGTGAAAAGGCCATCAGGAAGACGGTAACGAAATTCGGGCGACTGGATGTATTGGTGAACAACGCCGCCTTTCAGGAGCACGCCGAGAGTCTGGCAGACATCACCGACGAGCGCTTTGATCTGACCATGCGCACCAATATCTACGGTTATTTCTACATGGCCCGCGCGGCCGTGCCGCACCTGAGCAAAGGTGGCAGCATCATCAATACGGGATCAGTCACCGGCCTGAGAGGTCATGGCACGCTGCTTGATTATTCCAGCACCAAGGGTGCCATTCACGCCTTCACCATGTCGCTGGCTTCCAACCTGATCAAGCAGGACATACGCGTGAACGCGGTGGCACCCGGGCCCATATGGACGCCACTGAATCCGGCAGACCAGCCCGCCGGAAAAATTGCCTCGTTTGGAGAAAAGACGGCCATGGGCCGCCCCGGGCAGCCCGGGATAGTTCCAATGGGCAACACCCGCGAGCGAGGCCCCGCCGAAGAGGCTTAAATGGTCAGGACGTCTTACCCGCAATAGGCCCTGACCACCGTATCATAATCGTTCAATTGCAGGTTCAGGCGCTCGGCGCGATAGTCACGGGTGATGGCCTGCCCCGGACGGATGACACGGACCGTGGCAGCGCCGCTGCTGCGCAGGGCCTCTTGTTCCTGCGATGGAGAGATATGCTTGCCGGTGACATGAGACGCTTGCGAGGCATCGCAGCCATGTGATGGCGAGCCGGACGGTTCGTTCAGGTCCACAGATGAACAACTGGCAAAAATGAACGCTGTGGCAAATACCGTTAGAGCACGTTTGAGCATACAACCTCCTTGGTGTCGGACACCTGAAAACAGGCACCTTCTGCTTCAATTTTGCCATATCGACGCAATTCATCTGAACTTTCTTCCGGGCACATTTATTGCTGCAGTGTCTGGATCGTCATTTTTTCAGACAGTTCAGCAGGCCGAACCGTGCCTGTCCGGAAAATCACCAGGGAAAGCACTGGATTACAAGTAGCCGGCTGCCCAGGCATACCGCTTGCTGCCGAACCTGCAAAACAGCACATCTTATTCATGCATCAACATGGGAAGCTATTCATGACCAAATTCGCCAAAGCCACCGAAGCCAAATATCACGAAGGATACATACGCTTTAACTGGAAACATGAAGGAGAGGATCGCAGCTTCGAGATTTCCGACGAAGCGCTGATACAAGCGTTCGGCGCGCGGGATGCCACGGCAACTGAACTGCTGGAGGCGTTTGAACGTGGGCGCGAACAGATCAGCCTTGCTGTCGAGCAATCGCTGAATACGCCGACAGATGGCGTTACCGAACTGGGCAGCGGAGATTTCGCACAAGACAATGCCCGACACCAAGGAGACTCTTATGAAAAAATGTGATTCCTGCGGTAATGAATATGATAAATGCTTTGAACTGAGCATTCAGGGGAAAACCTATACCTTTGACAGTTTCGAGTGTGCAATCCATAAGGCCGCGCCAAGGTGCGAACACTGCAGCATGCCCATCATTGGACACGGCCTGGAAAAAAGCGGAAGAATGTTCTGTTGCGACCATTGCGCCACCAGGGCGGGCGTCACCGAACTGCGTGACCGTGTCGACTAAGCACAGAAAACGCAATTATTTTTCCTGCTTTCCTTCTTCTTTGCCCCATGCAAGGAATTCACCATGCCAGCAAAATCAAAATCCCAGCAACAGGCGGCCGGCATCGCGCTGGCGGCCAAAGAAGGCGATAAGAAAGTCAGTGAACTGAAAGGACCCGCCAAGTCCATGTACGAGTCCATGAGCAAGAAAGAATTACATGACCTGGCGGCGACCAAGACCAGGAATAAGCCAGATCACAAGTCCGACAAAAAATAGCCGCAAGGCCGGGATTGTGCTGTTTGACCCGCTTCAGGCCTGAAGGGACTTCAAGATGGCGGCCATCCAGATTGACACCGCCATAGCGCCTCCGTCGGGCACGCCAATGGCGCGTTCACCCAGATAGCTGGCCCGGCCCAGTGCCGCTTGCAGCCCGGCGGTTTCACGCGCATGCCGATCGGCGGCACTAACCGCCGCCTCGAACGCTTGCACTGGCCCGATACCCTGCTCCAGTACCTTACGCCACGCTTGTGCGGCCGGCTGCAAGGCGTCGACCATGGTACGGTCGCCGACCCTGGCTCCACCAAGCTCGGTAATGGCTTCGGCGCCCGCCGCAAAAGCCTGCTGCCATTGCTGGGCCGTGGGCGAACTCACACCACTGAGCACACGCGCCGCCCGCATGAGCGCTGTTGCATAGAAAGGCCCGGAGCTGCCGGCAATGGCACCCTGCAAAGCGTGTGCCGCCGATGTCAGCGCTGCCTCGGCACTGCCACTGACATGCGCGGGCAGCGCTCGCAATGCAGCTGCACCACGGCTCATGCTTAATCCCAGATCGCCATCCCCGCCCTTGCTGTCCAGTTCAGTCAGGTAATCTTCGGCTGCGGTCAAGGTATCGGCAACTGTTGTCAAGGCCTTGGCTATCACGGCTTGTTGTGGACCGGGCTGCAAGTCGTCAAACTGCGGCCTGGCACGCCTGGGCAAGGTGCAGGTCTGCAAAACGCCGGTAGCCTGCCCGGTCACCGGCCACGCCCTGGCCACTGTCGGACTATCCAGCAAAGGCATCCATTCTGGCTCAAGCCTGAGCAGCGTGATCGACATTCCCTGCATTTCGAGTGCGGTCATGAAGTTGCCAACATACACACGACTGGCTGGAAGACCGCTGTCGCCCAGCTTCTGCAACAGGCGCCTTGCAGTGATGTGCAGCTCCATGACCGGCGTGCCGCCCAGGCCATTCACCATGACGGCAACGTCCCTTGCTCCGGAAGCATCGAGCCCATTGAGCGCTGCATCAAGCAAAACATCGACGATGTCGTCGGCAGGCATCAGTTCGGCGCGCCTGACACCGCGCTCACCGTGTATGCCCAGGCCGAACTCTATTTCATTGTCGGCCAGGTCAAATCCGGGCTGGCCACTGGCAGGTATAGTGCAGGCGCTCAAGCCAACGCTCATGGACTGCGTGGCTGCTGACACGGCTCGCCCCAGGGCAACCACATCGGCCAATGCCCAGCCTTGCGCCGCGGCTGCACCCACAATCTTGTGTACAAACACAGTCCCTGCCACACCCCGGCTGCGCTCGGGTCGCACAGTGCTGCGCAACGCAACATCGTCGGCGACGACAATGATTTCGGTGGGGATGCCTTCTTGTATGGCGAGTTCTGCCGCCAGCCCGAAGTTAAGGCGATCTCCGGTGTAATTCTTGACGATGAGCACGGCGCCGGCCGGACCGGCGGTTGCCATGATGGTGGCGAAGATGGAATCTACATCAGGCGAGGTAAAGACGTCGCCCGCGACTGCCGCGGTAAGCATCCCCAGCCCCACATAACCTGCGTGCGCCGGTTCGTGCCCGCTGCCGCCACCTGATATAACGGCGACCTTGCGCTGCGCCGGGTCTGCCAGGCCTTGCTGGATGATCACTTGGGCATCATCTGCAAGCATAATGTCACTATTACCCAGGGCAAGACCTTCAAGCATCTCGCGAACGACATTATGAGGGTTGTTGATCAGCTTCTTCATTTGCCACCTATCAGTGAGTATGTTTGCAGGCAGTGCGCTTAGCTATGCTTGGCCACCTTTGCCCGCGCCGCGTGCAGCTTTCTGTAGCTGTCCAGCAAACGCTGGTGTCTGTCCAGACCTTCCAGCTGCATGCTGGTCGGGGTCAGGCCAAAGAACCGGACACTGCCGTCCAATGCTCCCAGAACGGCATCCATTCGGGCGTTGCCGAACATCCGGCGGAAGTTCACGACGTAGTCATCCAGCTCCATCTCATCATCAAGCGCTACTTCGAGCACGACATTCAGTGCCTGATAGAACAGTCCGCGTTCGACCGTGTTGTCGTTGTATTGCAGGAAGGCGCCCACCAGCTCATGCGCATCTTCGAACTGCTGCAAGGCAAGATGAATCAACAGCTTGAGCTCAAGAACAGTGAGCTGGCCCCAGTCGGTATTCTCGTCAAACTCAATTCCGATCAGTGTGGCAATATCGGAATGCTCATCCAGATCGTTGTCCTCCAGGCGCTCAAGCAGTGCAGCCAGGCCTGCGTCGTCCAGCTTATGCAGGTTCAGGATATCTTCGCGGAACAACAATGCCTTGTTGGTGTTGTCCCAGATCAGATCGTCTATCGGGTAGATCTCTGAGTAGTCAGGCACCAGGATGCGGCAAGCCACGGCACCCAACTGGTCGTACACGGCCATGTACACCTGCTTGCCCATGCTTTCCAGCAGCTCGAGCAAAGTTGAGGCTTCCTGCGCATTCGAGTCTTCGCCACGGCCGGAGAAATCCCATTCCACAAACTCGAAATCTGCCTTCGCACTGAAAAACCGCCACGACACCACGCCACTGGAATCTATGAAATGTTCGACGAAGTTATTTGGCTCCGTCACCGAGCCGCTGACGAAAGTCGGCTGCGGCAGGTCGTTCAAACCCTCGAAGCTGCGTCCTTGCAGCAGCTCCGTCAGGCTGCGCTCGAGCGCTACTTCGAAACTGGGATGCGCTCCGAATGAGGCAAAGACACCCCCGGTGCGCGGGTTCATCAAGGTTACGCACATCACCGGATATATGCCGCCCAATGAGGCGTCCTTGACCAGCACAGGAAAGCCCTGTTCTTCCAGCGCCTGAATTCCGGCCACTATGCCGGGGTATTTGGCCAGCACTTCCTGTGGCACGTCTGGCAGGGCCATCTCGCCTTCCAGAATCTCGCGTTTGACCGCGCGTTCGAAGATCTCGGACAAGCTCTGGACCTGCGCTTCGGCCAGGGTATTGCCGGCGCTCATCCCGTTGCTGACATACAGGTTCTCGATCAGGTTGGACGGAAAATACACCACCTCGCCGTCTGACTGACGCACAAATGGCAATGCACAGATGCCACGATGCATATTGCCCGAGCTGGTATCGTACAGATGCGAAGCCCGCAGCTCATCGTCGGGGTCATAAATCTGCAGACAATGCTCGTCCAGAATTCCGGCAGGCAGCACGTCGTCAGGGCCGGGCTTGAACCAGCGCTCGTCCGGATAATGAACAAACGACGCGTCGGCGATGTCATTGCCCAGAAATACGCCGCCATAGAAATAGTTGCAGTTCAGTCGCTCGATGAATTCGCCCAGCGCAGACGCCAGGGCGCTTTCCTTGGTCGCCCCCTTGCCGTTGGTGTAACACATCGGAGAGTGGGCATCGCGTATATGCAACGACCACACATTGGGCACAATATTTCGCCACGAGGCGATCTCGATCTTCATGCCCAGGCTGGCGAGCAGCCCGGACATATTGGCGATGGTCTGCTCCAGCGGCAGATCCTTGCCTGCGATATAAGTACTGGCGTCGGCAGCCGGCTTCAAGGTCAGCAAAGACTGTGCATCCGCATCCAGGTTCTCGACCTCTTCAATGACAAACTCCGGGCCAGTCTGCACGACTTTCTTGACCGTGCACCGCTCGATGGAACGCAAGATGCCCCGACGATCCGCTGCCGAAATGTCGGGCGGCAACTCAACCTGTATCTTGAATGTCTGCTGGTAGCGATTCTCGGGGTCGACAATATTGTTCTGCGACAGGCGGATGTGCTCGGTGGGTATGTTGCGGGTAACGCAATACAACTTCACGAAATATGCCGCGCACAAGGCCGACGAGGCCAGAAAATAATCGAAGGGACCAGGCGCCGAGCCGTCACCCTTGTAGCGGACGGGCTGGTCGGCCACTACGGTGAAGTCGTCAAACTTGGCTTCAAGGCGCAGCTTGTCCAGAAAGTTGACTTTGATTTCCATGACAGGAACTTTAAAAAATGGTGCTTGAAAGCCAACGGCTAAGAAAGCTGTCGGCTACTTGTCGCGGATGCGCACCGTCAGGCTTTGCGCTGCAGTCCCCACAGGACCGTGAATATCGCTCAGAACCGAGAAGGTTTCACCCAACCCGGTAGGGCCAAAGCTGGCACGCGTATCGAAACCAATCCATCCGGCTTCGGGTTGGCGCGTGAAGTGTATGGTCAGGTCGACATTGGCGAAGAAAACATCGCCAGGACGCTCGCGCACTACCAGGCCATTGGCGGTATCAATCAGTTTCACGAAAGCTGCAACGGGCGGATCGACTTCGCCGTGCACCAGTGGATAAGGAGTACGCAGCCAGGTCTGTCCGCGCCCGCCCCGTGCGTCTGCCGCTTGGCGTGCTTCCAGCGACCCAATGAACCCGCCGTCCCATACCTCGGAGAACAATAACGCCGGGAAAGCCTCGGGCTGGGGCAACACCGGCCACTCCTGCCCCTGGACCTGCGACGTATCGCTTGCCATCAGGCGCCAGACCCGAGCCTGGATGCTGATCTGGTCACCATGACGCATGGTGGCCTCGATGAGCTCTATCGAGCGGCCCGGACGCAGCATCCGGACATCTATGGTGAACGGCCCGGAATGGATCACTCCCAGGACGTCGAAGGAGACACGTGAAACGAGTTTATCGCTGGGCAGTCGGCGCTCTACCTCGGCCAGCACCAGACCGGAGGCTGCCGCCAAATGCTGCTCGCCAGGCTGCCAGGCACCCTGCGAGTGCAATGTGGATGAAAAGCCGGTTTCCCCGGTGCGCACATAATAGGCGTCCGGATAGGATCCGCCGTCGTGGCCAATATGTAGATTGTCTGAATTAGGCATGCGCATGAGTATACGGGAGCCGGCCACCTGCGCTCAACGCGTTTTCGTTAAACTGACGCTTTATACAGCTTTCCGCACCGCGCCCCAAGCCGGCGCTTCGCCCAGTTCCCATGCCCAACACCCACGAAATCCGCCCCGGCCAGTCGATAGAACTGCTTAAAGCCCTGCATATTCTGACCCGGGACGGCAAGATGAACCAGGACAGCCGCCGTAAATTGAAACAGGTCTACCACTTGTTCCAGTTCATCGAGCCGTTGCTGAAAGACGTCAAGGAGCAACGCGGCTCGGTCACGCTTGTAGACCACGGCGCAGGCAAGTCCTATCTGGGTTTCATTCTTTACGACCTGTTCTTCAAAGACCTGAACGACAATTCCCACATCTACGGGATAGAAACCCGGCAGGAACTGGTCCAGACTTCACGCGAGCTGGCTGCAAGACTGGGCTTTGGCGGCATGTCTTTCCTGAATCTGTCGGTCGCCGATTCGATAAGCTCCGACCAGCTTCCTGCCGCCGTCGACATTGTGACGGCCCTGCATGCGTGCAATACCGCCACCGACGACGCCATTCACTTTGCCCTGAAAAAGCAGGCCAAACATATTGTGGTCGTGCCCTGCTGTCAGGCCGAAGTTGCGTCCATTCTGCGAAAAAACAAAGGCAAGGCGCTGGCTGACCCGCTGGCAGAAATATGGCGCCATCCGATCCATACGCGGGAATTCGGCAGCCAGATCACCAATGTACTGCGCTGCCTGCAGCTGGAAGCACATGGGTATCAGGTCAGCGTAACGGAGCTGGTAGGATGGGAACACTCAATGAAAAATGAGCTCATCATCGCCCAGTTCAAGGATCTTCCGCGCAGGAAACCGGCCCAGCGACTCGCAGAAATGCTGGAACGCATTGGCCTGCAACAGCTGAAGGACAGATTTTTCGTGCCCGACCTTGTGCAGACGGGCCGATAGACTAAAATCAATCGCCCCGATTTGCGGGCATTTTCTTTATTTACGCTTCATACAGGCGGAGCTTGCAGCATATGGCCGTTTTTACTCCCGTCAGCGAATCTGACGCGCAGAAATTACTGACTGACTACGCCTTGGGCGAACTCGTGTCCCTGCGCGGCATTACGGCCGGCATAGAAAACACCAATTATTTCCTGACGACAACCGAAGGCGAGTACGTCCTGACGCTGTTTGAAGTACTTACCCGGGAACAGCTGCCGTTCTACATAGAGCTGATGCACCACCTGGCCACTCACGGTGTGCCGGTGCCGGAGCCCCAGACGCTTAACGACGGCACCCGCCTGACAACCCTGCATGGCAAGCCATGTGCCATCGTCAGTCGCCTGTCGGGAGGCTACGAACCCGATCCCAGCGCCGCGCACTGTGCGTTGGCCGGGCATACGTTGGCGCGCGCCCATCTGGCCGGCCGCAGCTTCAGCATTTCACAGCCCAATCTGCGCGGCCTGTCGTGGTGGCAGGAAAACATACCCAAGGTAATCCCGTTCCTGTCCGGCTCGCAGACTGAACTGATCACGCAAGTGCTTCAGGAACAGACAGCATTTGCCGACAGCGACACCTATCGTGCATTACCCTTCGGACCGGCGCACTGCGATCTGTTTCGTGATAACGTTTTATTCGATGGCACCTTCGAGATGCCCCGCATGGGCGGTATCATTGATTTTTATTTCGCAGGCTGCGATACGTGGCTGTTCGACGTTGCGGTCAGCGTGAACGACTGGTGCATAGAGCGCAACACAGGCGTATTTCAGCACGACAAGCTGCAGGCCTGGCTGGAAGCCTACGCCAGCGTCCGGCCGTTCACCGACGAAGAGAAACTCGCCTGGCCCGTGCTGCTGCAAGCGGCGGCCTTAAGGTTCTGGGTATCACGTCTTTATGATTTTTATCTGCCCAGGCCGGCCCAGACGCTCAAGCCGCATGACCCGCGTCATTTCGAGCGCATACTGCGAGCGCGCCGCAACACGCCCGCACCTGCCCTTTAGCAACCCGGATTCACCATGCAAGCAGCTACACTTCCCATCTCGGCCGGCTGGCTCTGGATACAGAACGGCTTCCAGCTTTTCAAGCGCCAGCCCATGGCCATGTTTTTCTGGAGCCTGATGACGGGATTCCTGATCACCGTCAGCTACCTGATACCCTTGTTCGGGCAAATGCTGCTGATTGCCGTCACTCCCATGCTGACCTTCATCACGCTGTCGGCATGCCGCAATATCTCCAACGGCAAACCCATGCTGCTGACCATGTGGCTGGAGCCGCTGCGCGAGCAGTCAACCCGCAGGCGACTGCTCGCCCTGGGCCTGGCTTATCTGATCTTTTGCCTGGCCGGCGGGTTCTTTGCCACACTGCCCTTTCTGGACAGCCTGATGAGCGCCATCGATGTGAACGGCGCCATCGACGAGACCGCACTGGTCACCGCCATGCGCGGCCCCTTTATTACCTTCGCCCTGTTGTATGTGGTGATCTCGGCGCTGTTCTGGCATGCACCGGCACTGATAGGCTGGCACAACATAAAGATGTCGCAAGCCCTGTTCTTTTCCATGGTGGCCTGCTGGCGCAATAAACTGCCCTTCCTGGCCTACGGCATCAGCTGGGCGGCCATCTTCTTTGCCATTCAGATGGCGGGTTCGTTCATTACCGCCCTGGGAATTTCACCCGGCGCCGTGCAAGTATTGCTGACCCCGGTGAACATCATCGTGGCGGCCGTGCTCTATTGCAGCTTCTATCCTGCCTACCATAGCGTTTTTGGCGCCAACTACACAGCCCGCGGTTAGGCAGCCCGGGCAACCGTCATACGGGTTATTCGCGCTAAAGCCCCAAATGCTGTGCCAATCCGGGCAGCGCGGCACGCAGCAGCTCCCTGGTCACCTGCTCGGCGTTGAGCCGGCCATCCGGACGGTACCAGCGCACCGTAAAGTTCATGCCGCCCAGAACCTGCTTGCGTATGATGGCCGGGTCGCCCTGCACCAGGCCCAGCGCCACAACGTCATTGATCGCACGATGCCAGAGCTGCTCGTAGGCGGTGCTCAGTTGCTGAATCTGTTCGCGGGCCTGTGGAGTCAGGCTGCGCCATTCATAGATCATGGCATGCATGGCGTCGCCGCCCACACCATTTATCAGGCTGGACATGTGCAGACGGAACAAGCCCTCGAGCCGCTCGGCGGGCTGTTCGTACCGTAGCATCAGTGCGTGTCCCTCATCAATCACTGACTGAATACCGTTGGCCATGACGGCAAGCAGTATTTCTTCCTTGTTCCGAAAGTAATGAAACAGGCTGCCCGATCGCAAACCGACAGCATCGGCCAGTTCGCGCACCGTTGTGCGCTCGTAGCCATTGAGCCTGAACAGGCGCGCAGCGGCAAGCACAAGTTCGGTGCGACGGCTTTCGTCCACGGCTTGATGAGTACCTCGCGACCCGGCCCGCGCCATCATGTGTACAACGCCTCAATCTGGTCGGCGTAGCCCTTGTAAACACTGGCACGCCGCACTTTCATCGTAGCGGTGACCTCGCCGTCATCATGATCAAGTTCTTTGGTCAGCAGGTGGAATCGCCTGATGTGCGATACCTGGGCCAATTGCGCATTGGCTGCATCCACCGCTTCCTGCACCAGATCACGCACATCAGGGTGCTCGGCAAGCGAACGGAAATGGGTAAACGCGATGCCTTTGGACTCCGCCCATTTCGATACCGTGTCGAACTCGATCTGAATCAGCGCCGACACGTATTTTCGCCCTTCGGCGATCACGATGCATTCCTTGACATAAGCGCTGGCCTTGACCTTATTTTCTATCTCGGAAGGCGTCAGATTCTTGCCACCCGCCGTAATCATGATGTCTTTCAGACGATCAACGATACGCAGCATACGATTTTCCTGTGCCACCACGTCGCCGGTCTTGAGCCAGCCGTCGAGCAGCACAGCCCGGGTCTGATCAGGGTCTTTGTAGTAGCCGGCGAACACCATGTCACCGCGCACCAGCAGTTCGTCGTGTTCACCCAGACGGTACTCCACCCCCAGAATGGGCTCACCCACTGTGCCCGCCACGTAACGATCTCGATGCTGGCCCAGTATCATGCCGGTGCTCTCAGTCAGCCCGTAAACCTCGACCAGGGGCAAGCCCATGGTGCGGAAGTAGGTCACGATATCCGTGGGAATGGGCGCTGCACCGGTCAACGCCACCCGGGCCCGGCGCAAGCCAATGAAATTCAGCAAGGCCCGCAAGATCAGCCAGTACCAGAACGCATAGATGAGCTTTTCGGACAAGGTACGCTGCGACGCCGACTTATCGGCAAATGGTGCGCATGCCCGCATGGCACGCCGATAGCAGCCCTGTACCCAGGGATGGGCTTCCTGCATCTTGATGGTGATGGATGCGTGCAGCTTTTCCCAGATACGCGGCACGCCCAGAAACAGGGTTGGCGCCACTTCGCGCAAGTCTTCCTGCACGGTGCGTATGGACTCGCCAAAGTTTACCTGGGCTCCCGAATAAATCGGCACAAAGGTCGTGAGCATCTGCTCGGCCACATGGCATAAAGGCAGGTATGAAAGATGAGCATCGCTGCCGTCCAGGCCCAGCCTGTCCATGATGCCGGGCGCCACACCGCGCATATTGCCATAAGTAATCATGGCCCCCTTGGGCTTGCCGGTAGAGCCCGAGGTGTAGATCATCAGGCCGACATCGCTCAGGGTTTGATTTTCCAGCGCATCATCGATAACAGCCGCAGCCTTTGCGTACGCCTGAGAACCCGCGGCCTCAAGCTCGGTAAATGTGGATATGAGTTCGCGCTCTTCGCTGCTGTAGCTGCCAAGACCTTTGGTCTCTATCAGGACAATGTGCCGCAGGCTGGGCAATTCATGACGCCGTTCAAGCACCTTTTCCAGCTGTTCCTGATCTTCGCACACCACCACCTCGACATCGGCATGATCCAGCACGTAGGCGGTTTCTGCGGCCGGGCTGGTGGGATACAAGCCCACCGTGACCGCAGCTATGGTTCCGGCGCCCAGCTGGCTCAGTACCCATTCGATGCGATTCTCGGACAGTACGCCCACACGGCCACCGGGCGATACCCCCAGCGCATTCAGCCCCATGCCAACATGGCAGGCCCTCTGCCAATACTCAAGCCAGGTATAAGGGCGCCAGATACCGAAATCCTTCTGCCGTATGGCTATGCGTCCCGGTATCTGCGAGGCCTGCTGACGCAGCATCTGCGGCATGGTCAGCTCAGGCAGGCCGGAGTCCAATGAAGACATGCCCTTCCTCTCTTCCAAAGTGTTAACAGGCCTTAAGAAAGCCAGCGCTTTCTGCGCTTGTAGTGCTTGATATTGCGAAAGCTGCGGGTTTCTCCGCTGCCCCCTACCCCCAGATAGAACTCGCGTACGTCGGGGTCCTGTGCCAGTTTCTCTGCCGTGCCGTCTATCATGACTTTGCCGGTTTCCATGATGTAGCCGTAGTGCGCGATGGCCAAGGCCACCGAGGCGTTCTGCTCGACCAGCAGCATGGCGGTTTCCTGCTCGCGATTGATACGCGCAATAATCGTGAATATGCTTTCGACCAGCATGGGCGACAGGCCCAAAGACGGCTCATCAAGCAGCATTAGCCGCGGGCGGGCCAACAGCGCCCGACCTATGGCCAGCATCTGCTGCTCGCCTCCGGACAAATACCCCGCCAGCCCACGCCGCCGCTCGTGCAACCTGGGAAAGTAGTCGTAGACCAGATCAAAGTCGCTGCGCTCTATGCGCCGGCCCGATACCGCATAAGTGGCCGCCACCAGATTCTCTTCGACAGTAAGATCCTCGAAAACGCGCCGCCCTTCCATGACATGACTCATGCCGCTGCGCACAAGATGCTGAGGCGCCATCTGTGCGATATCGTTGCCATCGAAGGTGATACGCCCCTTGACCAGCTCGCCGTTCTCGAGCGACAGCAAGCGGGAAATCGCCTTGAGCGTGGTCGATTTGCCCGCGCCGTTGCTGCCCAGCAAAGCCACGACCTGCCCGGCCGGAACCGACAGCGACAGGCCGCGCAGCACCTGCACGACTTTGTTGTAGACCACCTCGATATTGTTGATATCAAGCACCTGCGTCATGGCGTTGCCCTAATCAAGCACTATCCAGTCGGATGCCGGCACCATCTTCTTCTGGCTGTAGTCCGCACGATAAATGCGGCCCACCGGAACCGAGTTGCCCTTGATGCTGATGGGCACACCGATAATGCCGCCCGTATCGAAATCCTTGATGGACTGCAGGCTGGCCTTCATGTTTTCGGATGTGAGCTCCTTGCCGTCGGCGAGCGTGCGCTTGACCGCCTCGGTCATCAGCATGCCGGCCAGGAAGCCTTGCATATAGGCCGTGCTTTGGTATTCGGGGCGCATCTCGCGGATTTTCTTCAACATGGGCGCATCGCCTTCTTCGTCATAGTAGTAGCGGAAAGGCATCACGCCCATGAAGCCATCGGCGTTCTCGCCCATCTTCATGACGGTGGAGTTGTCCATCGTCCAGAAAGTACCCATATAGCGTGTTTTCAGGCCCATTTGCCGGCCCTGCGCCACGAATTCAGGTATGGGCGCCAGCACATAGCCGTGGAATATGGTGTAGTCGGGGTTCGCGCGGCGCAGCTTCAGGACTTCGGTGGAAACGTCTACGCTGCCTGGCGCCGTCATGATCTCGGCCGCTACATTCAGGCCCAGGCTTTTGGCAACCTCGCGTGATTCGTCGATGGGATCACGGCCGAACTCGGTATCGGAATACACAAAGGCTACTTTGGCACCGGGCTTCTCCTTGGCGATGTAGCGCAGCAGAATACCGAACATCTCGGTGTAGTCGGGGCCAACCAGGAACTGCGCCGGGAATTTTTCGGGATCGTTGATCTCGGTTGCAAACGACGCCCCCGTCATCAAAATATTGCCCATGCGATCCAGCTCGGGATTGATGGTCTTGGAAAAGGCCGTGGAATCGCCGTAATACAGATTCACCTTGTTCTGGCTGGTGATCTTCTTGAATGCCGCCACTGAAACATCAACCTTGTAGGCGGTGTCTTCAGGCACATAACGCACCTGCCTGCCATCTATGCCACCGGCTTCATTCAGCATCTTTACATAGTCACCCAGACCGGCATGAATACCCACTCCGGCAAAGGCAAACACACCACTCATGGGAATGGAACCGCCGATCACGATGTCGTCCTTTTGCTGCGCATAGGCGCCACCGCCCGCTGCCAAGGCCGTCGCCAGCGTAAAAGGCAAAGCCAGCCGCCTGACCAGCCTGTGCAAGGAATGCGTACGAGTCATGGTTGTCTCCTGGTGTTATGAAATGTTGTGCATCAATCAGCCCACCGCTCAGTTACGGAAGGGCCACAGGTGAAAAAAGCGTCGTACCCGCCGCCACATCTCGGCCAGGCCCTGAGGTTCAAAAATCAGGAATACGACGATCAACAGACCAAAAACAATAGTGCGTACCGGCGACACAAAACGCAAAGTGTCGCCCTCGAAAGGAAGCGCGCCTATCACCACGCGCAGGATCTCGGGCACCATGGTCATGAAAACAGCGCCCAATATGGCGCCCAGTATCGACCCCATGCCGCCGACGATAATCGCGGCCAGGAAGAATATGGACAGGATCAGAGGAAAGCTTTCGGGTGTGACCACCCGGAAGAAGTAGGCCCACAAGCCACCCGCCACTCCGGCATAAAAGGAAGAAAGCCCGAAAGACAACAGCTTGTAGCGCAGCAAGGGTATGCCCAGCACTTCTGCCGAAATATCCCGGTCGCGTATGGCGATAAAGGCGCGCCCTATGCGTGTGCGAAACAGATTGGCGGCCCCCAGAACCATCAGTACCGTTACGGGAACGATCAGCCAATAGATCTTGAACGAAGTATCAAGCGCCACGCCAAAGAACGATGGCGGGGGCACGGTCATTCCGCCTGAACCACCGGTAAATTCAAGATTGCCAAAAACAAAATGAACAATGAACGACGCGGCAATGGTCACGATGGCCAGATACAGCCCCTTCACACGCAAAGAAGGAATACCGACGATCAGCCCGCCCAGCATGGCCACCACACCCGCAACGACCAGGTTCAACAGGAATGGCGTGCCGTAGCGTTGCTCAAGCACGGCTACCGTATAGGCGCCCAGACCCATGAATGCGGCCTGCCCAAGGCTGACCAGGCCGGTATAGCCGGTAAGTATGTTCAAGCCGGTTGCACTGGCCGTATGTATGGCCACCAGGCACGCCAGGTATAGCCAATAGTCATTGGCCAGAAACGGATAAGCCACCAAAGCCAGGCCAAACAACGCCATCCACACACGCTGCGTAGCCGTATCAAACAAGGCCTCGTCGGCAATATAGTTCTGTTTGGCAGTTGCTATGCGCATGCTCAGAGCCTCTCAATTTCGCGAGTGCCAAACAAGCCATAAGGCCGCAGCATCAGCACCACCACCAGCACAATGAACGTAACCAGCAGCTTGTATTCACCCCCAAGATAAGCGCTGGCCCATGCCTCGAGCACACCGATCAGCAGACCGGCCAGCAAGGCGCCCACGACGCTATCCAGACCGCCCACAATCACCACCACCAGAACCGACAGCCCGAATATCCCCATGGACGAAGACAGCCCGCCTATGGCGCCCACCACAATGCCCGCCACGGCGGCCAGTGCGGCACTTGTGACCCAGGCCAACGAAAACACCCGCGGCACATTGATGCCCATGGAATAAGCCGCGCCCTGGTCCGAAGCCGTGGCACGAAGGGCCACCCCGCCGCGCCAATAACGAAAGATCGCCACCACAATCGCCACCAGGGCCACCGCAATCCAGAAACCGTAAAACACCTTGGAAGAAATAAAGGCCTCGCCCAGGAAGATGGGTTCGGCAGGCATGAACTCGGGCAAGCGGCGCTGATCGGCGGTCCAGATCAGCTCGACCAGCCCCACCATGATGGAACCCAGCCCCACCGTGACCATGAACACCGAAATGGGCGATTCGCCCAGCATGGGGCGGATGGCCAGGCGCTCTATCACGCCGCCCATGACCCCGCTGCAGAATATGGCCAGCACCACCGCCAGCCAGATTGGCCACTGCAACCCCGAAGCAAATGCAAAGAAAATATAGGCGCCCATCATCAGCATTTCGCCTATGGCCAGATTCACCACCCGCGTGGCCTTGTACACGATCACGAAAGCCAGGCCGGCCAGTGCGTACAGACCCCCGCTGCCGATGCCCGCCAGCGTGACTTCAAACAGGAAAAGCCAGTCTGTCATGCGATCTGTTCCTGTTCCGCCCCGCGCAAGCGACGGCGCAGATCGGACACATCGCCCGCGCCCAGATAAGCCTGTATGACCTCGGGGTTGGCCTGCACCTGCCCGGGCGATCCGTCGGCAATCACCTGCCCGAAATTAAGCACCACCACATGATCAGACAAATCCATGACCAGGCCCATATCGTGTTCAACCATCAGCACGGTCACGCCCCACTCGTTGCGAACGTCAAGAATGAAACGCGCCATGTCTTCGGTTTCTTCCCGGTTCATGCCCGCCACGGGTTCGTCGAGCATAATGACTTCGGGCTGCATCGCCAATGCGCGCGCCATTTCCACCCGCTTTTGCAGGCCATAGGGCAAGGCTGCCACCGAAGCGTGGCGTATATGGTCGATCTCGAGAAAATCAATAATGCGCTCTTCAATATCGGCCCGCAGCGCAACCTCTTCACGTCGGGCCGCACCCAGATAAAACATACCCTGGAAAAGATTGGTTTTAAGGCGACAGTGCCGGCCCAGCTTGATGTTGTCCAGCACCGACATGCCGCGAAACAAGGCAATATTCTGAAAACTGCGCGCCAGGCCAAGCTTGGCCCGTTGCGGCGCCGGCAGGCGCGAAATATCGCGCCCCTTGAACCTGACCGCACCCTGGCTGGGGCGATAGAAGCCTGAAATGGTGTTGAACAAAGACGTTTTGCCCGCGCCGTTCGGGCCGATCACCGTGGTGATGGAACCAGGCTGCACACTAAAGCCAACGCCATTCAGCGCTTTGACACCGCCGAACGCCAGCGTCAGCCCTTCTACCTGCAAGATAGGATCGCCAACCGCCACATTTTTCTCCGTTCCGGGCAAGGGGCCAGCCCCCGCTCTGCTTGCCGGCTGTTTTGTTTATGGACCGATCAAGCGCTCGGTTGAACAATGCATGACGACGCCAATGAAGGCAATATCGGATTTACCCTGATGTCAGGGCTTTGCGGATGGACAGGTAATAATCGGGGCAGGCGCGGCAATAGCCGGCGGGCAGCTCCACCACGGCGGTGGCCGAAGCACACCAGGCTATACGCCAAGGCTTTACCTGATGCTGCGCCAGCACCTGATGACGCGCATTCAGGAAGACGACATCAATGGGTTCAGGCAAAGCCAGCGTATGTATGGCATTGCACGGCGCAATATACAAACCGGTGTGCCAGCGCAAGGGGCCCGTGGCGTGCAAACCAAGCAGGCGCAACCGGAAACAGGTGGCTTTGTAGAGCGTGAACCCGTGGGCAGTGATCCACGGCGCTGGTGTTCCAGGGGTGATCATGAACTGTTTGCCAGCAGCTTGACCACTATCGGGAAACCAATGATCAGGAAAGTGCAAGGAAAAATGCAGAAAACCATGGGAAACAGCATTTTGACCGGTGCTTCCAGCGCCAGCTTCTCAGCTCGCAGAAAGCGTTCGGCCCGACGTTGCTCTGACTGGGACCGAAGCAGAGGGCCAAGACTCATGCCCAGCTGATCGGCCTGAGCCAACGCCGTCACCAGGCTTTGCACGGCGGTCAGTCCGCAACGATCAGCCAGATCCTGCAAGGCCTGAGCACGGGGCAACCCTGCGCGCATATCCGCCAGAGCATGCCTTAGCTCGGCGCGCAACGGACCGTCGGGCCCATGCTGCGCAGCCTGCTGCAAGGCGCCTTGCAGATTCAACCCGGCTTCAACACATAACGTTGTCATGTCGAGCAGGAAGGGAAATTCCCGCAACATAAGCCTCTGACGCCGGGACTTTAGTTCATGCAACCAATAACGCGGCCATGCCAGGCCGGCAGTACCCGAGAACAAGCATGCAATCAGCACGTACTGCGGACTGGCTAATCCTGAGACACGTAACACCAGGACTGAAACCATCATCGCAACAAGGCCACCGAGCACTTGCATGGCTACGATGTGCTCGGGCAAACACCAGGGCCCCACCCCCGCTGTCGACAGGCGCTGACCGAGAGTGTGCCGCATACCCCAGGGGATAAAAGGCTTGCACACAGGAAGCAGTGCAAGCACCCAGGGCCAGATCAAATGAAAAAGCGCAGGCGCGAACATTGTGTGTCGCCGTAAGTGATATTGCGCCAGTGGTCGCGTAAATACCCACACCATCAGGTACAAAGATAAACCGGCAGCCAGACAACTTATCCAGAAGAGCATGCCCGAGCTCCTAGATCTGGATAGCAACTATGCGGCGTATGAGCCATATGCCGATGCCCTCCATTACTGCCACGGTAAGCAGCACAGCCCACCCCGCTGGAGTTTCCCACAACGCCGACATCGCATCAGGATCCAGATAATGCAGGACAACTGCCAGAACGGGCGGTAAACCAGCCATAATCCACGCCTGCATGCGCCCTTGGGAGGTCAGGGCCTGCACACGGCTTAACAAGCGCAAGCGGGCTCGCAACGTAGCAGCTATGCTTTCCAGCGTTTCCGCAAGATTTCCACCACTTTGTGCAGCAATAGTCAGGGCCGACACAACCAGCCCGGTCCCTTCGAACGGCATACGGCGATATAGATCGGCCAATGCCTGTTCGAAGCTGATACCCATGCGTTGCTGACGCAGCATCAGGCCAAACTCCTGCGACAGCGGTGCAGGACTCTGGGCCACAATATGCCGCAAGGCAGACTGAATACCCGCGCCTGCACGCAAGGCACCTGCCAGTGCCTGCAGCATCTCGGGCAGCTGTTCGTCAAAACGCTGCAGGCGCCGACGTCGTAGCCTGCCTATGACATATTGAGGCAGCAGCAAGCCAGACGCACCGGACACTACGGTCATGACCAGGCCACCTGTCAACCCATACACAACAGCCATCAACAGAAGACAAATCGCCAGATTTGCCAGCCAGAGCTGCGCCGGGTCAACAAACAGAAAGAACTCATCCAGTCGCTTGCTGGCTTGTTTCTGGAATGCTTGCTGGTAATGCACATAGACCACTCCCAGCCATTTCTGCAAAAACCACCAGCACATACCCACGAGGACAGCTACAGCCACTAGAAATATAAATATTGCCATTCATTGCTCCTCTGCTCGCAGGCCCAGGCTAAAGCACCTGCATCGAGCTACCCCCGTGCGGCAAGAGTTCGGTGCGCGTGTCAAACAAGGTCGCCTGCAGGCAAGGTGTGCCCGATTCATCAATGAAGCACTCGGGGATCACACCGCAACCCGTAAATGCGGGTACCGGCACGCGCACGTATTTGAAAAGCTCTTGCGTTTGTATGCGTCCGCTTTCCATACCGGTAATTTCAACGATCGATGTAATCAGGCGACGGCCATTGCCCAGGCGGGCCTGCTGGATAATGAAATGTATGCTTGCTGCAATATGCTCGCGTACCGCCGTTAAAGGCAAGTCCATACCCGCCATCAGGATCATGGTTTCCAGCCTTGCCAGCGCATCACGTGGGCTATTTGCATGCAAGGTTGTCAACGAACCCTCATGACCGGTATTCATTGCCGCCAGCATGTCGAACGCCTCGCCTCCCCGGCATTCACCAACCACAATTCGATCCGGACGCATACGCAAGGCATTGCGTACCAGATCCCTTATGGAAATCGTGCCTCGCCCTTCGAGATTGGCGGGCCGGGATTCCAGTGCAACGAGATGCGGATGATCAAGCTTGAGTTCAGCAGCGTCTTCAATGGTAACAATACGTTCATCGCGTGGTATGCAATTGGACAACACGTTGAGCAGCGTGGTTTTGCCCGATCCAGTGCCCCCCGATACAACGATATTCTTCTTGCTTCGAACGCTTTCCGCCAGAAAACCCTGCATGGCATCGTCGAACGCCTGAAGCTGCAGCAGTTTGTTCATATCCGGCCGATTTTGTGGAAACTTGCGTATGGTCAGGCTGCTGCCGCGTAAAGCAATCGGTGCCAGCACCGCGTTGACACGGGAACCATCACGCAAGCGCGCATCAACCATGGGCGAGCTTTCGTCAATACGGCGCCCCAGCGGAGAAACTATGCGATCGATGACACCCAATACGGCTTGCTCGCTGCTGAACGCGGCCTGGTGTCGCTTGAGCTGCCCGTTCATTTCAACGAATATCTCATCGTGACGGTTAACCATGATTTCAGTGATCGCCTGGTCGGCCAGCAAAGGCTCCAGAGGACCAAGACCTACGGCTTCATTGACGACTTCAAGCAGCAATGCCGATCGTTCGACAGAGGCCGGCAACTCGGTATCTGCAGCGATGATCTCGCTTAGCGCCGAACTTGCCTCGCTGCGTAACGCTTCATCGCTCATGCTGGCTATATCGCGACGTCGCAAATCAAGTGACTCCAGCAAGGCCGCATGCAAACGGCGCCTGTGAAACAACCGCGTGCTTATGGGACATTCCGTGCCAACGAGTTGATCGGCAGTGTCTGGCTCGGACTGCAGAACATGGTGCATTACGGGCTGGTCATCATCTGGCGCGCTGCGGCCTGCAAGCTGCGTCCTGACAGGCAGCTCTGGTTGCATGGGTGACGTACTTGCAATGACCTCCTTCAAATACATGAGGCACGGACCTATCAGTATCTCATCGCCGACCTGCAAAGGTCCGTGTTCGGCCACACGAATGCCATTCACCAACGTACCGCTCAATGTTCCGAAGTCTTCAATGAAAACACCGGCCGGCCGGCGCTCTATGCGTGCATGGCGCTTGCCTACCCGCCATGCCTTCAAACGCAAATGACAATCTGGCCCGCGCCCTATTTCCAGAGGCAGGGGGAAGCTTGCTGTTCGTGCCTTGCCGTCTTCAAAACGCAACTCCAGATTCAGCATGGGCTTACTCCACGAAGAAGTGTTGATTGTTTCCAGCGTTACGCAGGGCAGACGTCGATGGATCGACTTGTGAAGCAGACCACTGTGAACCAGGACCCCGCCAGGGATCCCAGCCGGGATGATTCTCAGGCAACAATGGCTCGGGCAAAGGATCGAGCGACACGTTGATAACCGGCGCCTGGGGAAAGGCTGTCTGCAGCACCTGCTCACTTGACTGTACGCGACGGTTAAGACCAGGATGATCAGCGGTAACGAGTATTGGCGTAACAAATATGGCCAATTCGGTTTCGTGGCGCTGAAAGCGTCTGGATTTGAACAGTTCACCCAGTATGGGAATATCACCCAGCCCCGGAACTGAATCCATATTGCTGGTGAGCTCGCGTGATAGAAAGCCCGCAAGAACAAGGGTCTGGCCCGAGCGTACATTGAACTCAGTTGCCGCACGTCGGGTTTTCAGCGCCGGGCCGTTAGTCACCGACATGGCGCTATCCACAGAGCTGACCTCGACCTCGATACGAGAACGTACAGCGCCATTACGTTCGATTTGCGGCGTAATGCGCAATGACACGCCATAAGGCTTGAATGCCGTATTGGTGTTGCCGTTGGCGTCTACAGTCGAATAAGGCACCTCACCACCAGCCAGGAACTCGGCGGTTGCACCGCTGCGGGCAAGCAACTGGGGCTGCGCCAGCACCACTGCAGTGCCCTGCTGGGCCATCGCGTTAATACGCGCCGATAGCAAAGCATTTACTCCAAAATAGCCGGCAGCCACTGTGGCCGGAAACTCTATGGGCATGACAGACTCGCCCGGGCGCGCCGACAACCTTTTGCTACCGCCGTCCCAGGCCACCCCGACATTCAGGCCCCCCTCGGAGGCAGTGTTCCAGCGCAATCCCAGTTCCTGCAGCTGTATGCGCGGAACCTCGACCACCTGCACATCAAGCAACACCATGTTGTCCCAGCCAACCTGACCTGTGAAATCGAGCAGTTGGGGATAGTGCTTGGCAAGCTCGGAAACCCGTTCGCGATCAGCATCTGAGAGATCATCACCCTCGACCACGAGTTTGTCGCCGACCGCAGAAAGCCGGGCATGAGGAATGCGCTCCAGCACACTGCGCAACTCCTGCTGGATTTGCCTTAGCCCTTCTGGTGCAACCTGTATCTGATATTGCCAGCGCTGGCCGTCAGCCGACCATATCTGCAAGACAGTGGAACCCTCATGGCGAGCAAACACGATGACCTCTTTTTCGTCAGTGGCCACTGCGTTGACGACATGTCCGTCGCCCACGGCAACACGAGCCACATCAGGGATGCCCAGAACCTTGACCTCGCCAACCTGCAAGCTGAGCTCGGCCTGTTGGGGTGGCGCCGCACCGCCGGTCTGTGCCATCAGCATCCAGAACAAGCCAACCAGGATCGCACGCATCTTCATGCTTGCCATCCTATTGCACTGCAACGTCTGTGCCGGGTGCGTCAGGAAGCAGGTTTTCGGGAGAAGCAACCTGATTCAATTGATGCCTGATCGCGGCGTGCATCCATGCGCTCACCAATTCAGGTGAGCCTGGAAGATTGAACAGCCCACTGGCTTGCGATGGCCCCGACGGTGATGCCGGTTTTAGCCTGGACACGCTGCGCACTGACTGATTACCGTAAATAACCTGTGCCTTGCGGGAAGGTAAAGGTGGATTTCGATTCACTCCCAGCAGGCTGGCAAGGTCTCCACGAACAGCCTTTTGACTGGATGCCGTATCCTGAGGTGGACGCAATACAGCGGTAATCGTACCCCCTTGCCTGGCTGCAACAAGCTTGACTGCATCTTCCGGCGAAGCATCAAGCGTTACTGTCGCATAAGAGCCCCGGGGTGCAGTGTCGACTCCCTGGACAAACTGCGTATTCGCGTCAGTGGCCAATACCAGCACGCCCTGAAGCAACGGGGCAGTGATATGCCGACGCTGATACTCGAATGATACGTACAGATCTATCAGATCGCCGGGCTGCAGTAACCCCGAAACAGAATTGATGGCATCAACAGGCATGGAAATCGCGCGCCGACCGGCAGACAAATGGCTGGAGAATGCCGCGTGCTCTTGCGCTGCAGTGTGAACCTGCAATACGGCATCGCCACCGCGTAACGGAGCGCGCAGCACTGTGCCCGTCAGTTCTGTGAACCGTGATGGGGCAAGACTGTCACTGGACACCACCGCTGCAGGGAAATGGCGCAGAGCAAGGTGTTCCGCAGCAAGGCGTGTTCCGGCTGGCAGGTCGTAGGCCGCAACAATTCTTTCAACCATTGGAGTACGCGCCTGAGCCTCAAGTTGCTGAACCCGCCCGTCAATATGCTGTTTGGCTGCCCAGGCGGCCACCAGCCCGGCAATACCGGCCAGCAGCAATAACGCAAGAGAACGATTAATGACAGGCAGGCGCATGATTTTCCTTGAGCAGATTATTCGATGTAATGCACATACAAGGACGTTCCTGCTGTTCCTTGCTGCGCAAACAACAAAAGACGCGCTTGTGCTTTGCCCCAGGCCATACCGCCAGAGGATCCGGCCAATTGAGGTTCGGGCAGCCAGCCGTCGGTTCGCAACTGCCGCCGTACATAGGAAGTAAGTGCTGGTATGGGTAAAGCAATGCTGTAGACCTGCTGCATCACACGCCGGCCATCAACAATATGCTGATGATCGAACTGGCGCCTTGCCTGTGGCGGCAACCACGCAAACGAGCGCTCCGAGGCGAACGGAGACGCCCCCGTTACCTGGGCGCCTGTATGCAAGGCCGACACATAGCCATGCGCTCCGGTGCTGCTCGCATCAATTTCGGCCAACCAATGCCAGCCTGAGCTCAAACCGGAAAGGACTACCTTTCTACGGATAGTCAGGACACGCTGAAACAGACCTGTATAGGTTACCAGCGACTGTGCGGCAGGCATCACGCCGCTATCGGACGAGAAATGCCTGATATGCAGCTGCACTCCCGACAAGCACATTGATTGTGGTACCTGCCACTGGAAACCCGGGACATTCAGTTCGGACAAACCCTCAGGAACGACTGCCTGCACCTGCGCACAGAACCCAGTCAGAACCACTCCTGGCAAGACCGTACAGCCGATATACCGCAGCGCGTTATTCTTGTACCGGCAACTCAACGTGCGAACAAGGTTCGGATTCATGGCAGCTCCCTGAATGAATGTTCGAGGCGTTCTGCAGGAACGTAGCCTGCCCATGGCTGTAACCAGTCAAATACCGGGTGCTGTCGATCCCAGGCCTTGTCGACTGCAGACATGGTTGCATCAACCCGTAACCCTATTGCACCGGATGCATGAGCGCTGTCGGACCAGGCCAGTAACGACCGCCCAATAATCTGCTGGGCGTGTACATCGCCGGATGCATGACCGGCACCCTCGAGTATGGAAATATGCCGACGCAGTTGCGGGTAGATGCTGAAATCCTTGAGGCCCAGAATGGACGCACGAGAGGTGGACAAGTCTGGATGATGGACAGTATCGGCTTTTGGCAGCGCAAGGACTTGCGCATGTACGATGCCCTTATCCAGCAAGCCCCAATCATTTCGCAAAACATGAGCCAGAGGATTCGTACCGCCGGCCTGGGCCGGCTGACCCAACACCGCGCTTCTGCTCACGTCAATTCGAACCTGATCCCGGGGCCAAGGCAGCATAGCCTTGCCACTACGTTCATTCCACTGATGAGCCGGCCCCATGAAATATTGCCCGCGCAAGCTCACCGAACTTTCAGGCGAAGGATTGCGAGTATAGGAAAACGCCGCGTGACGACTGGCATGTTGCACAGTCAAAGCCATGTCTTGCAAATTTCCCAGCCATGCCACCGCTACCCATATGGATACCAGCACCAACATGGCGAGTAGTCCTTCAACCAGAGCCTGACCGCACTGTGCCCGTCGTGAATTCATGGCAACCCCCTGTTGGCACCATTAACGGGATCGGGGCTTACAAGGCGCGCCTGCCAATATGGATGAAACAGGCTGGCCTGCTCCTTGCTAGCATCGCTGCGCCGTTCGGGCCTGTCGAAAAAGGCTTCCGCAGCGCTATGCGTACTGACCGTCAATCCCTCGGGACCGGGATGATGCAAAGTGACCGAGAAACCCAGAGGCTTTGACGTGCGGGTAATGACATCAAAATAGCTTGGCAAGCCACCACCTTCCCAACGCTGACGTGAGGCCGCGGCACGAGAATTGGCAAGCGGATTGTCACTGCCGGCGGTGATATCCCAATTCGTAGCCTGCCGGACCCAGCGCCAGAAGTCTTGTGCGGAGAAATCGGCGGGAGGATCATCAACATGGGGATCTTCGATAGTTTGGGTTTGTGCGCTGGGAATCCAGCCCCAACCCATCGCGTACTCGCGAAAATAGCAACCTATCCAGCGGTTTGAACGCAGGGCGTGAAACGACTGTGTATCGAGGGATTGCCAGCGCCCCAGCGCATCAAGTTCCGTGCTTCCGCGGCGACGTAGCTGATGACGCAAGCCCGGACAGCGTGCATCAACTACCCAGTTGTTATATGCCGTGTCGTTTCGTGGAGAAAGAAATCCGTATAACGACACTACCTGTTCGACAAGATTGCGCAGCTGCCCGTGCCCCGACTGGCGGCTTGCGTAACCAGGCCAATCATCAGAATCGATAATCAGGTTGAACTCATCACCCGCAGAAAATTCAGGATAGTTTTGCCTTAGCACTGCCAGCATGGCTTGCCTGCGTGCGTGAGGCAGGCTTTCTACCACAGCATTTTGCACTTCAACAAGCACCTCGCGCACGACACGGTCGTGTTGGCCGTATGCACGCGCCAGATCAGCTTGAGGCTTGGATAAATTACCAAAGCCTGTGGCTTTCGACGCAGCGACATAGGCAGCGCCATGCGCGGGCCCGAACATCATGGCAATAAGGTGTGCGGGTGGATTGCCAGAAGCCAGTTGCTGTGCCTGTGTTCCACCCAATGAGGCCCACGACCCCAATGTGACCAGATGCGCCATGGCGACTTGATGCCCGACATGCGCACGATTGATGAAAGCCATCATATTCAGTGCACGTGCCTGAATCAAGGCGCCGCTATATGCAGTAGCATCAAGCGCATGCAATTGCCTGGCCTTGGCTGCCACCACCTGCCCCACCGAAAAATAGCGGACCAGCACAAGCAGGGCCGTGCTGATCAACAGCATGGCCAGCACCAGCGCCTGGCCTTGCTGTGAGCAGCAGATCGGGGATGAACACAGCCGAGGCTTCACTGACCCGCCCCTGCGTTACCGGTGAATGACTTGAGTGTTTTGGCCGCCACCTGAGCGGCCGCCGCTTCAGCTGCGGTTTGGGCCATGCGGGATTGTTCAGAGCCGTCTTCCCCGGCAAGCTCCTTGGCCATGGCAGCCGTTTGCGAGCGTACAACCTGCCCGAACAACTGATATACCGCAATGGCCGCAACCGCCACCAGCGCCACTACAATGATGTATTCGGTCATGCCTTGACCGCTTTGGGCATTCGAATTCTTGCGCATCGTGCTCTCCAGCTGGGATGATGGATGCAGTGTGCGCCCGGCAGCAGGCAGCGACAATTCGCAGATACCGAGTTGGGCAAAGCCATCTGCGTGGCTAAAGCAATCACCTTCAGATCACGCCCACGCGTGACCACGGCTTACGCAATCAGGAGCACTTGATGAATCAGGATTTATGGAACAAGGTTGACGATTATTTCTCAGCCACGCTGGCCCCGTCCGATGCGGTACTTGATGCCACCTTGGCCGACAGCGAAGCCGCGGGCCTGCCGGCCATTAACGTCGCCCCCAACCAGGGCAAACTGCTGCATTTGCTGGCGCAAATCAGCGGTGCCCGCCGTATTCTGGAAATTGGCACGCTTGGCGGTTACAGCACCATCTGGCTGGCGCGTGCCCTGCCGGAAGGCGGCAGCATTGTTACGCTGGAACTGGACCCGGCCCACGCCAGGGTCGCGCAGGCCAACCTGGCCCGCGCCGGATTCAGTGACCTGGCAACAGTCAGAGTGGGCAATGCAGTAGATACATTGAAGCAATTTTTTTCAGACCGGGTCGAGCCCTTTGACTTTGTCTTCATTGATGCCGACAAACAGAATAATCCGCATTATCTGGAGTGGTCGCTCAAGCTGTCCCGGCCGGGCACGGTAATCGTTACCGATAACGTGGTACGCAAAGGTGGCGTGGTCGACCCCGACAACCACGACCCAGACGTCGAAGGGGTGCGCAGCCTGTTCAACATGGTGGCCGGCGATCCTCGCCTTAGCAGCACGGCTGTGCAAACGGTAGGCGCCAAGGGTTGGGACGGTTTTGCGATTACGGTGGTATCAGCTCAAGCATGATGAAATCATCATTAACTCAATAATCCCGACACACCATACCAGTCAGATCGTTGAACGCATGAGCGAAGCGGTCAGTCAGTTTTCAGTTGTAGCTGACAAGCTTTTACCGGAGATTCCAGGTATGCAGGCGCTCCCATGCCGTGTCCATGTCGCTCACCAGCCGGCTCATCTGTTCCGCAACCGTGGTCAGAGCCTCAATACCGAAAACGCTTTGCCCTGCAGCTTCGTAGATCAATCGTGCATCGTCGCGCTCATGTATGGAGGCAAATACATCACCCACTAACGCCTGTTGCATTGGCATGCCCAACGGAGATGGCGCGTCTGGTGCCTCCCAGGCGTCTATCCAGTCACTACGCACGACTCGGCACGGTTTACCGCTGTGAGCTCGCGTAATCAACGTATCTTCGCTGGTACTCGCCACCAAACGTGCCAGCAACGCCGGTGGCGTGTGGTTCTCGCGTGCCCCCATCCATAATGTACCTAACCAGGCCCCTTGCGCACCCATGCCCAAGCAGCCCAGCACCTGAGCACCGGTCGCGATACCTCCGGCCGCCAATACCGGCGCATTACCCGCCATCGCGATAATCTGCGGTAATAGCGACAATGTCCCGATTGGGCCCGTATGACCTCCGGCGTCATACCCCTGGGCAACCAGTACCTCGACACCCGCTTCCAGCGCTTTGCGCGCATGGCGAGTAGAACCCACCAACGAAAAGGTAAGCTTACCGCGCCGTTTCGCCTCGGCAATCAAGTCTGGACGCAAGCCAATGGCAGTGGCTACTCCCCGCGCACGTGAATCCAGCACAGCCTCGATTTGCTGATTGAATAACGCCTCTGAACGAACTTGAGTGGTAAAAAAGCTAGGCTTGCCGGGAGGCACCACATTAAAGTGCTGACGCAAGCGTTTGACAAATTCGACGTGCTCGGGGGGCAATGCGCCCTTTAACGCATCGATGCTGGCTTCCTGTGGCACCTTGGACGGCAGCATCAGATCAATGCCATAGGGTTTGCCCGCAAGTCGGGTTTCAACCTGCTCGATGAGGCCGGGTATCTCTTCAGGCAACTCGCGCGCCAGGCCCAGCACCGGAAACCCTCCGGCGTGGGCAATGGCTACAACGACGTCAGCGGAATGCGAAAAACCGAAGATCGGATGTTCAATTCCAAGTTGGTCGCAAATAGGTGTTTTGATATGAGCCATAAGAGTCGCTATTTGTCATTGAATGCTCAGACCGGCCTTCTTCATGACTTTGCTCCATTTACTGTGCTCTTCCTCGAGGTAGCCATCGAACTCGGCGGGCCCCATAAGATCAAGCTCCATGCCCAAGGTATCAAATTTGGCTTTGACTTCGGGCTTAGCCATGATTTCCGCCACATCCTTTGACAGCTGTTCAACAATTGCGTCTGGCACTTTCTTTTGAGTCACCAAACCAAACCAGGTACCTACAGCGTAGTTGGGCAATTGCGCAGCCTCAGCCACTGTTGGCAGATCGGGTGTGGCTACCGTGCGCTTGCCCGTCGTTACCGCCAGCGGCCGCAATTTTCCTTCTTTGATATACGGAATTGCCAAAGCGGAGGTCAGCGCCATCATCTGTACACGACCCGTCAACAGATCTGTCAGCGCGTCCGTCTGGCCTTTATACGCCACCTCGGTCAATTTGATGCCAGCTTCTTGTACCAGCAACTCTCCAGACAAATGGTTAGATGAACCTAGTCCAGCAGTAGCGTAGGTCAGAGGCGTATCGCTCTTCTTGGCCAGATCAACGAATTCAGCCATGGTTTTTGCGGGCACACTAGGGTGCACTACAAGTACATTGGGAACGATGCCAAGACCCTCAATCGAACGATAGTCTTGCGCGACATTCCATTTCGCAGTCTCCTTCAAAATGGGAAGCACTGCGAGAGCCGGACTTGCCACCATCAGGGTGTAACCATCTGCCGGCGCATTCGCGACATAATTCATTCCGATTGCTCCGGCGGCTCCAGCTTTGTTCTCGACCACTACAGGTTGGTCGTACATACTGCTCAGCTGGTCTCCGAGCAACCGTGCGATGCTATCTACGATGCCTCCTGCCGAGTACGGTACGACAATCTTGACGGGGCGATTGGGGTAGTCGGACTGAGCAGCCGCAGGGCCTAATACAGCCAGGCTCAAGGTGGCAGCCAGCAGAACGGAACGAGTAATTATCATCATGTCTAACTCCTTTGGTGTAGAAAATTTAATTAGTTAGTTGCGCCACCGTTCGGCGGGCGATATTGATAAGGTGAATTTGGCTGGTCCCTTCATATAAGCGGAACAGGCGTACATCTCGATAGAATTGTTCTGCGACGTTGTCAGCCATATAGCCTCCACCGCCGAAGACCTGTACTGCACGATCGGCCACGCGGCCACACATTTCCGACGCAAAGAGTTTGCACATAGACGCCTCCATCGTCACGTCCTCACCGGCATCTCGTTTGCGTGCAGTTTCAAGTACCAGCGCACGCGCAGCGTGCACTTCGGTATTGCTTTCGGCGATCATTTGCTGGATCAACTGGAAATCGGCAATCTGTTGACCGAACTGATATCTCTCGGTTGCACGCTTTACCATTTCCTCTACTAGTCGGATGGCTGGTCCTACGCACAAACCGGCGAGATTGATCCGCTGTTTATTCAATGCGCGCATGGCGGTACGAAAACCCTTTCCTTCCATATCACCCACAATAGCGCTCTTGTGCACACGAACCTGGTCCAGTATTACCTCTCCCACCGGGGAACCATGCTGTCCCATCTTGCGGGGCGGCGCGGGGGTGCTCAAGCCCGGCGTGCCGCGTTCAATCAGGAATGCACTAATGCCCCCGCTTCCCTTCGATTCAGGATCCGTACGGGCAAATACCGTGAACAAGTCCGCAATCGGCGCATTGGTGATATAGCATTTTCGACCCGTGATAATGTAGTGATCACCATCTCGAACCGCCACGGTTTTTTGATCGGTGGCATCTGAACCCGCCCCTGGCTCAGTCAGCGCAAAACAGCCTGTGACTTCGCCAGTAGCCAATTTCGGAAGGTATTTTTGCTTTTGTTCCGGTGTACCGTCCACGACCAACGATTCGGAAGCAATACCCGTATTGCCCCCAAAGCGAGCACGAAAAGTTGTGGCAACTTGAGACACTTCAATGTTGATCAACGAAAGTTCTTCACTGGTCAGACCTGCACCGCCATACTCTTCAGGAATGCTGTGTCCGAATACTCCTAGCTCGCGCATGCGTTGTACCAGCGACTCGGGAATCACGTCTTCTTGGTCTATCTGCTTCTCCAGCGGCAGGCACTCTGTGCGGACGAACTGGCGTACCTCGGCCAGCAGGGATGCAAATTTTTCTGGGTTGCGAATCATGGTGTTTCAGTAGTTCCTTGTACAAATAGGTGTAAGGGGCATCCACGAGAAAATCAGAGCATTCCCAAGGAGAGTTCAATCTGTCGCACAGTGTCCCGCATCAGCGGAAGCACCTCACTTACCAGGCGGTCACTTTGCGCCTCGTGCGCGGCAATCGTGCAATTTATGGCTAGCTGTGGCTGGCCATGGGCTTGTCGAATAGGCATGGCAATCGCATGCACTTCCTTGCGCCAATCTCCGCGCGAATGGCAATAACCTTCTGCTGCGAAGCGCTTTTCGTCTTCAACCCAAATGTCGTGCATCGAATCAAACATCGCACGATCCTGAATCTTCAGATAGTTGAGAATGGCTGTACGCTCAGCCAAAGGACAAGCGAGCATCAGCGTTCGGCCAATTGCCGCTGCCATCAAGGGACGTGAAGAACCAATATCCGGCAAATGCTGGTTGCTGCGGTCAGCACGTACCGAGTCAACGTAGACCACGCTATCGCGGTCACGAATACCCAGATTAACTGTACATCCTGTACCGCGTGCCAGCGCTTCCATCGCCGGTTTGGCCAGTTGCCGTATATGCATGCTCGCCAGCAACGGATAACCCAGCGTTAAAACACCTGAGCCCAAGCGATATTTCCGTAAGTGCTTGTCGTGGCTAAGGTAGCCCAGCAGCGTCAACGTATAAGTCAAACGTGAGACGGTAGGCCTGGGCAATGTCGTGCGATCGGCGATTTCTCCATTGCTTAGCACCGGCGAGGCTGGGGTGAACGCACGCAGTACTGCAAATCCGCGTGCCATGCTCATCGAGAACTGACGATCAGTGCTGAGGTCGTGTGGGTTGACGAGACCCGGAAGGGTAATTGCTTTCACGCGCTGCTTGGAGGAAGTTTTTTGTTCTTTCATGATTAAGGACCACTGATTGGAAGTCAACAATTTCAAAATATCATTTCGCTTAGCGAAATGGATTATTGCGAATATGGCCAATCACTGGCAAATTTGAGCTTGATATCATCACTTAACTCGAAAGGTCCTCTCTTGACTTCATCAACTCACTCCAACGGCGCGCTCAGTGGCGTACGTATCCTTGACATGGCCACTGTATTGGCCGGCCCTGCTGGTGCAACGCTTTGCGCAGATCATGGCGCTGACGTAGTGAAGCTGGAGTTACCTGATGGTAGCGACGCACTGCGAACGCTACAGCCGGTCAAAGATGGCGTCGCGTTATGGTGGAAGGTGGCCAATCGGGGTAAGCGTGGCATTACGCTCGACGTGCGCAAACCGCGCGGACGTGAAATTCTGCTGTCCATGCTGCCCAGCTTCGATGTGCTGATAGAGAACTTCCGCACCGGCACGATGGACCGCTGGGGCCTTGATATCGCTACGCTCCATCGCGCAAACCCACGCCTGGTAGTCATCCGTCTGACGGGTTTCGGACAAACCGGGCCTTATAGCACCAAGCCCGGCTTTGCGCGTATTTTCGAGGCAATGAGCGGCTTCACGAATCTCACAGGCGAGTCAGGCGGTTCACCGCTGCACAGCAATTTTCCAATCGGCGATTCAGTAGCCAGTGTATTTTGCGCGTTTTCCATTGCCGCAGAAATGGTAAGGCTGCGCAGCGATCCTCAAGCCAAAGGCGCAGAAGTTGATCTGGCAGCTACCGAGGCCATGTTCCGTCTGCTTGACCCTCTGCCCGTCGAGCACGAGCATCTGAGTCAAGTACGTGGCCGGGCCGGCAACGTCACCAGCTATACCGCCCCTTCAAACATGTATTGCAGCGCTGACGGCATATATTTTTCGTTAGTTGCCTCGTCAACCGGCACGTTCGGCCGGCTATGTCACGCAATTGATCGTCCAGAATGGATCACTGACCCACTCTTTTCTACCAATCCTAAGCGCGTAGAGAACATGAAGTTGCTGGACAGCGAACTGTCGCAGTGGTTTCAGGCACGCTCATTCGAGGAAATTCGTACCCGTCTTTCGGAGCATGAAATTCCGTTCAGCAAGGTTTACACCATTGAAGACATCAAGTCCGATCCACACTTTCAGGCGCGCGAAGCCATCATCCGTTTATCTGACCCGGACTATGGGAGTCTGCCAGCACCCTGCATTGTTCCGCGCGTAGTAGGTCGTGAGATGCCAATCCCACGCACTGGGCCTTCCGTTGGTGAGCACAACAGTCAAATTTACGCTGAGTTCGGTCTTGGCGACGCTGAACTAGCCGAGCTTCGTGCACAGCAGGTGATCTAATGAATACTCTTACCCTCTCCGCATCCTTTGAAGTGTTGCGTAGTCACCTGATAGACGGCCAGGTGCAATCCGCGCTGGAGCGCATGCGGCCGGACGATCTCTCGCCAGGCGAGGTGCTTGTGCGTAACCTGCACGCTGGCGTGAACTACAAAGACTGCCTGTCCATACTTGGGAAAGCAAAGATCATCAGCGACTTTCCTCGTGTCGCAGGTATTGAGGCCGTGGGGACAGTAATTGAATCGTCCTCACCCTCATTCCATCCCGGCGAGACTGTACTGGTTCACGGTCATGAGACTGGTATCCGCTTTGATGGCGGCTTTGCCGAAATACTGCGCGTGCCCGCGGCCCACCTGCAACAAGTTCCTCCCGGTCTGACACCATTGGAGTGTGCCGTTCTGGGCGTTCCTGCCTTCACGGCTGCTATGGCGCTGGAGCGCTTCGAAGAGCTTGGTCTGACTCGTGAAAGCGGGCCTGTGGCGGTATCGGGGGCCAGCGGCGCAGTGGGCACCATGGCTATCGCCATCTTGGCCAAAGCCGGCTACGAAGTTGCGGCCATCACCAGGAACCTGGCCCACGCACCCGTACTGCAATCCCTGGGAGCGACTGAAGTCATCGACGCTGCGGTCTTGGATCAGCCGCAGCGAGCACTGGAAAAAGCTCGTTTTGCTGCCGCGATCGATAACGTAGGTGGTCCCATGTTGTCATGGCTGATGCGTTCAATGCAAGATAGCGGCGCCATCGCTGTCATTGGCAACGCCGCGGGAAATACGTTCGAAGGTAGCGGGCTGCCATTTTTTATGCGTCGACTGCAGATGTTCGGCGTCAACGCCAACGCGCCCTGGCCACAACGGCAATGTCTGTGGGAACGCTTGGGCAGCACCTGGAAGCCGGATATGGAGAAATTGACGCCACATGTACATCATATTTCTCTAAATCAACTAATGGACTATGCCGGACAACAGCTGCGTGGCAACACATCAGGACGCACCTTGGTAAGTTTTCAGGGACGTCGATCATGAGTGGTCCACTGACGGGTATACGCGTCATCGAAATGGAGGCAATTGGCCCCGTTCCCTGGGCAGGTATGATGCTGGCTGACATGGGCGCCGATGTGCTGCGTATCGATCGACCAACACCGTCAGACACCGGCGTGCAGCGCGATGCACGCTTTGAACTTACAAGTCGAGGCAAACGGGTATTGGTTGCAGATCTAAAAACCGAATCTGATCGAGCTTCCGTATTAAGTGAGATCCAGCACTCACAGATACTTCTGGAAGGCCTTCGTCCTGGGGTAATGGAGCGACTCAAGCTCGGTCCCGACGTCTGCCTGGCGCGGAATCCTCAGCTAGTATACGGGCGTATGACTGGCTGGGGCCAAAGCGGCCCGCTGGCTGACGCTGTGGGCCACGACATCAATTACATCGCTACCGCTGGTGCGTTGCATACCATTGGCGCCGCCGACACCGCGCCGTCACCACCGATCAATTTTGTCGGCGACTACGGTGGCGGCGCGATGCTGCTGCTGGCGGGCGTACTAGCGGCACTCTATGAATCTAAAAACAGCGGTAAGGGCCAAGTGGTAGATGCCGCCATGGTAGATGGCACACTACTGATGATGGCCCCTATACTGGGGCGTTGGCAAGCTGGCGAATGGCAAGATCAACGGGAAAGTAATATTCTGGATGGTGGCGCTCATTTCTACACCAGCTATACAACCTCAGATGGCCAGGCGGTGGCTGTGGGTGCAATTGAACCACGATTCTATGCAGCGTTACTGGCTGGCTTGCAGCTGGATCCCGCTACGCTGCCCCACCAACACGACCGTAAGAGCTGGCCTGCACTTCGCACGCGCTTTGCCGCCATCTTCGCACAACAGACTCGGGCGCACTGGGAAAAAGTGTTTACGGGCACCGAGGCCTGCGTCTCACCGGTCCTTCAGCTAAGCGAATTACAATCCCATCCTCATTTAAACGCCCGGCACAGCCTGACCCGAGTCGAGGGTTTGCTGCATCCTGCTCCGGCACCTCGATTTTCGCGTACTCCGAGTGCCATTGGTGGCCCGCCTGTTGAAAGTCAGCGCTAAATGCCAAGTGCTACTGAGCACGGAGGCCTATGCTGGCGCCGTATCCCCAAACACCACGCCATCATGGCCTACCATCACACCTTCCGGCAGCGTATTGGCCGGGTCCATAAGCCACACATCCAGCGCATGGCTGATATGCGTCAGCACGGCCTGCTTTACGTTCAGCCCGGCTATGGTTTCCAGTGCACGGCTCAGGTCGTTGTGGTTGCGTGGCGCCGTGGTGGCCGGTGCAAACGAGCAATCCAGCACCAGCAGGTCCAAAGGCTGGCGGGCCAGGTAAGCCTGGGTGTCGGGTGGCAGGCCCACGGTGTCGGTCAGGTAGGCGTAGCGCTGCCCTTCCGCTTCAAACACATAGCCGTAGGTTAGTTTGGAATGCGCCAGCGGTACGGGGGTGGCTACACAGCCACCCAGATCCATAGGCTCAAAAGCCTGCATTTTGCGGGAAAAATCCAGTATGCCGTGATGCTTGTACAGGTCGGCCAGGCCATCGGGGTCGGGCGGCCCCAGCACGGGCAGGCGCATGTTCACGCCCCAGCGCAGGTGCAGCAGGCCCTGGGCATGGTCAGCATGGTAGTGTGTTTGAATAACGCCGTTCAGGCTGCCGGGCGGGAAGCGTTCGGCCAGGTCAGTATGCCCGGCATCGACCAGCCAGCGCTGGTCGCCACATTCAAGCAGTGCCGAGCATGGGCCGCGCCTGTATTCAGGCTGCATGCGCGCCCGTGCACAGGCGGCGCAAGAGCAGTTGTAAACGGGTACTTGTCCGGCGTTGCCGGTGCCCAGTAAGGTTAGCCGCATGTATCTTCCTGCCTGAATCGGGTTTCTTTCAGATAAGTGTAAAGCATGCCAATGGCATCGCCGATGGGGCCAGAGTTATCTATCGTTACCACAGGGTTTGTGCCGGCGTGCTGCGGCAATGCCGCAAACCGCGAGTTTCGTTCCAGTCGCTCAGTAATTTGCACAGCGCCTTCCCGGCCGCGGCTGCTCAGGCGCTGGCGCAGCAAGCTGCTATCAACGGTAAGCAACACGGGCAACAGATTGCGGTAGCGCCGGCATGCCTCGGGCAGATAGCCGCGCGAGCCGTTAACCAGCACGTCGCAGCCCTCGTGTAACCGCTCATCTATCACGCTGGGCACGCCGTAGGCCAGGCCATGGGCTCGCCAGGCCAGGGCCAGCCCGCCCTGCTCTTCCAGTTGCTGGAACTCGGCCGGTGACACCGAAACCGAGTATGCTTCGCGTTCAAAAGCCGGCCTGGTTACCAGCCGTGGCGCCAGGTAGCAGTTTTTGTCGCCCATCAAGGCCATCAGGCCCTGCAACACCGCGTCTTTGCCTGCGCCAGAAGGGCCCATGAGGTAGACAAGACGCCCGGCCATCAGAACACCCTCTGCCCGCTGCGCCACACCTGCTGCACCACAAATTGCTTTTGATGCGAGCGCACGCGAACCAGGTCAGCACGCAGGCCCTGGCGGATTTCTCCGCGATCGTGCAGTCCCGCTGCGCGGGCGGGCGCCAGGCTGACGGCCCGCACGGCTCGCGGCAAATCGTAGCCGTCAGTTTCTTCTGAAAGTATGCGCGCCGCCTGCAGCAGGCTGGCCGGATAGTAATCGCTGGAAAGTATGTCCAGCACACCTTCGCTCGCCAGTTCTGTGGCGGCGATGTTGCCCGAATGTGATCCGCCACGCACGACATTGGGCGCGCCCATCAGCACGCTCAGGCCCAGCCGGTGGCTGACCGAGGCGGCTTCCTTGGTGGTCGGAAATTCGGCAATGCTCATGCCGTAGCTGGCTGATTCCTGGGCGTGTTCCATCGTTGCATCGTCGTGACTGGCCAGCGACAGCGAACGCTGGCGACATTGCGTGGCGATCGAGCGACGGTACTCATCACTGTAGCGGCGTGAGTTCTCTATCTGTCGCTCGATGAAGTCTTCCATTTCGGCATTGCTCAAATGGTATTTGCCTTGATAGTATTCGCGGTATTTTTCCAGCTTGACGAACTGCCGCTGCCCGGGCGAATGGTCCATGACCGACACCAGCTGAACCAGGGGGTTCTCGACCAGCTCGTTGAAGATGCCCAGGGTTTTTTCGTGGCTGAGCTCGCAGCGCAAATGCAGACGATGCTCGGCCCGCGTATGGCCCTGCTGCTCGGCCTGGACGATGGCCTGCTGCATGATGGGCAGCTGACGCAAGCGGTCACCTTTGGGATTTACATCACCTATCGATAGCGCATCGAACACCGTAGTGATGCCTGCCGCCACGATCTGCGCATCATGAGCCAGCACCGCCGATTCCGACGGCCAGTCCACACCGGGACGCGGGTTCATGTATTTTTCCAGATTGTCGGTATGCAGCTCGATCAGGCCCGGCAACAGGTAATCTCCGTTCATATCCTGGGCCTGTGAAAGCGAACTGCCGCCCTGGCTTACGTCGTGGATCAAACCATCGCGCAGGGCCACCGTGCCGTGAAAGACTTCGCTGTCGGTCACAACGCGGGCGTTGGTCAGTATTTGTTCAACATGCATGTTCCAGCTCCTTGGGGCTCATGTCCAGATAACGGTCGGCAATGGCATCGCGCGTGGCGGCGTCATGAGAAATGGCAATCAGGGCCGAGCCTTCGGCTCTGGCCTGGGTAATCAGCTCTATCACCACCTTGCGGTTGGCCTCATCCAGCGAGGCAGTGGGTTCGTCCAGCAAAAGTATGGGCCAGTGCACCATGAAGCTGCGTGCGATATTCACGCGCTGCTGCTCACCACCCGAAAACGTGCCGGGTGCCAGCGACCAGAGGCTTTCCGAGATTCCCAGACGCCGCAACAGATCTTGCGCGCGCCGTTGTGCCTGGCCGGACTCCATGCCACGCGACAAGGCGGGTTCCATCACCACATCCAGGCATCGGACGCGGGGTATGACGCGCAGGAACTGGCTGACATAACCCATGGTCGCGCGTCGAATGGCCAGGATCTGGCGCGGTTCGGCGCCAACCATTTCCATCATCCGGCCTTCGTGCAGCACACGTATGCTGCCTGCGGCCGGCAGGTAATTGCCATAAAGCGTACGCAATAGCGTGGATTTTCCGGCGCCGGAACGGCCGTGCAGGATCAGGCATTCGCCTGGCAGGACCGAAAAATTCAATGCCTGCAGCACATCAAGCACTACACCGTGTTGCTGATGCAGGGTGAAGGCCTTGGCCAGCCCCTGGACTTCTATGACGGGATTCATGTTCTTCACCTCAAGGCTGCAATACGGAAGAGACCAGCAACTGGCTGTAGGGATGCTGCGGATCATCGAGTATCTGATCGGTCAGCCCGGACTCCACCACGCGCGAGCGGCGCATAACCATGAGCCTGTCAGCCAACAACCGTGCAACCGCCAGATCGTGTGTCACGATCACCACGGCAAGCTGCAGCTCGCGTACCAGGCCACGCAACAGATCGAGCAGGTGTGCCTGCACGGAAACGTCCAGGCCGCCCGTGGGTTCATCCATGAAGATCAGGCGTGGGCTGGAAACGAGGTTGCGTGCGATCTGCAATCGCTGCTGCATGCCGCCCGAGAAGGTGCGTGGCAGGTCATCGATTCGGGTAGGGTCTATCTCGACCTGTTTAAGCCACTGCAATCCGGCCTGACGCAGTTGCCCATAGTGGCGCACGCCTTGCGCCATCAGGCGCTCGCCGATATTGGCGCCTGCCGACACATTCATGCGCAGGCCATCGCGCGGATTCTGTTCGACAAACCCCCACTCTGTACGCAACAAGGAGCGGCGATGGGCTTCGCTGCTGCGGTACAGATCAACCTCGTCACCATCGCGACCGTGGTAGGAAACCTGCCCTCGATCGGGCGTCGTTCGCCCCGAGAGCACGCTGAGCAGGGTCGATTTGCCTGAGCCGGACTCACCCACTATGCCCAGCACTTCACCGGGATAGAGCTGGAACGAGACATCCTGGCAGCCTTTTTCGGGGCCATACAGCAGTGTCAGGTCTTGTACAGATAAAAGCGCTTTCATGCCGAGGCCTCCTGCCGGGCCGAACGTTGCCCGCAATAATCAGTATCCGAACAAACAAACTGGCGCGTGCCTTCGTCATCGACAATCAGCTCATCAAGATATGACGTCTCGCTGCCGCAGAATGCGCAGCTGTGTTCCCAGGTAGGCAGTTCAAACGGGTAGTCCTCGAAGTCCAGACTGTATACCTCGGTATAGGGAGGCACGGCATAAAGCCGCTTCTCGCGTCCGGCACCAAAAAGCATCAGGGCCGGGCTCATGTGCAGCTTGGGATTGTCGAACTTGGGAATGGGAGACGGATCCATCACATAGCGCTCATCGACCATGACCGGATAGGCGTAGGTCGTAGCAATATGCCCGTAGGTGGCGATGTCTTCGTAGAGTTTCACGTGCATGACGCCGTAGTCGTTCAGGGCATGCATGGCGCGTGTTTCAGAATCCGATGGCTCGATAAAGCGCAAGGGCTCGGGAATGGGCACCTGGTAGATCATGATCTGGTCGTGGCGCAAAGGGGTTTCGGGTATACGGTGACGGGTTTGTATCAGTGTGGCCTGCTCGGTGCGTGTAGTGGTTTGCACGCCGGCTGTGCGAGTAAAGAAACGCCTGATCGAAACCGCATTGGTGGTGTCGTCGGCGCCCTGGTCTATGACTTTCAGGACGTCATCGCGGCCCAGCAAGGCGGCGGTAACCTGCATGCCACCCGTACCCCAGCCGTAAGGCAAAGGCATTTCGCGGCCGCCGAACGGCACCTGGTAGCCGGGTATCGCCACCGCTTTCAATAGTCCGCGACGCAGGCTGCGCTTGGTCTGCTCGTCCAGATAGGCATAGTTATAGCCTTGTGTGTCTGGTGCTTCAGTTTGTGTGTTCATGCCTGCATCTCCTCTTGCGCGGCCTGATCCTGCGCAGGATCCTTGCGCAGGCGGCGTATCAAATCCAGTTCTGACTGAAAGTCAACGTAATGCGGCAGCTTCAGGTGCGAAACAAAGCCCGCGGCCTCAACGTTGTCACAGTGCATCAATACAAATTCCTCTTGTTGCGCAGGCGATTCGATTTCTTCCTGGTACTCTTCGGCACGCAAGGCGCGATCCACCAGCGCCATGCCCATGGCCTTGCGCTCGGCGTATCCAAAAGCCAGCCCATAGCCACGTGTAAACTGTGGCGGCTGAGTCTTGCTGCCGACGAACTGATTGATCATTTCGCACTCGGTGACTTCGATATCGCCCAGCGGTACCGCGAAACCCAGTTCCTCTGGCTCTACCCACACTTCTATCTGGCCTATGCGTATCTCGCCGGCAAACGGATGGTTGCGTCCGTAGCCGCGCTGCGTGGAATAGCCCAATGCAAGCAGAAATCCTTCATCGCCGCGAGCCAGTGCCTGCAGCCGCTGTGCGCGACTGGAAGGAAAATCCTGGGCCTCACGCGTGATATCCGGTACGGCTGCACCAGTATCCTGCTCGGGTGTAAGCAAGTCTTCTTGCGCCAGCATCTGGGCAACGCGGGGGCACGGTTTGGGTTGCTCTGCTACCGCCTCCTCCAGCCTGGCAGGCGCCGAGCCCTCGGCAAGCAAGGAAAAATCCAGCAAGCGGTGGGTATAGTCAAAGGTCGGCCCCAGGCGTTGACCGCCAGGCAGATCCTTGAACGTGGCCGATATACGGCGCTCGACATGCATGGTTTCGGTGCGTAGTGGAGCGCTGTACATGAAGCGCGGCAGCGTCGTACGATAGGCGCGCAGCAGGAATATGGCTTCCAGCAAATCACCGGCCGACTGCTTGATTGCCAGCGCGGCGAGCTCTTCGTCGTACAACGAGCCTTCGCCCATGACCCGCGCGACCGCCAGGGGCATTTGCTGGCGTATCTGCTCTACGCTCAGTTCGGGTACGGACAGATCACCACGCCTTTTCTTTGCCAGCAAGGCATGTGCATTGTCTATGGCTTGTTCGCCACCTTTTACGGCAACATACATTCAGATCACCTCTTGGATGGCAGGAGAAACTTTGGTGCTGCGCGGCAGGCCCATAACACTCGAACCCGACGTCATGAACATATCCACGCCTTGTGGAAACGGCTGCTGTACCCGCTGCGCCCAGAAGGCCGGCGGCAAGGGCAAACGCACAGTGCGCTTGTTCAAAATGCCCGGGCCGCGCCATAAAGTGGCCGCACCGGAATCAAGACTGTCCAGCTGCAACAGCACCGTGCATGACAAGTGCGGATCACGGTCGGTGCCTGTGTTGAAGGCAGAAATATCCGTATCGCGGCTACCGTCCAGGATGGCAAACGCAGCCTGCTGCGGCTGTTCGACTATGGGACAGCCGCAATGAAATGTCAGGTTGGCCCTGACCTGCGCTGTATCCAGCGAAGGACTCAGCCACAGCGTGGTATCGCTGTCCAGCAGACTCAGGCACAGGGCGTAGGTCGCGGGCGCCAGGCAATCAAGGCCGGGCACGTCACCGACGTTCTGAAGCAGGCCAGGCTCAGACAATGCTTTCAGGGCATGCCGGAATACCTGTTGAGAAGCATGAACCGGCTCTGCAAAGGCAGGCATCAACAAGTTGTCCATCAGTCGTCCTCCCCTCGTACCATGGTGACGAAATCAACTTTCGTCGCAGCGCTTTGCGCTTCCCTGGCAGCACGTTCGGCCATTTGCTCTCGCTCCAGAGGTTCAATCAGGCTGCTCATCCAGTAGTCCTGCTGTTCGCCCTGCAGATGGGCATCTGCCAATGCAGCCAGTTGCGCATGGGGTTTGCTGCGACCGGCCACATAGCCATATCCGTGACGACCATTGTCCAGCTGCACCACGCAACGCGTAACGGTCATCTCGCCCAGATTGAATGCCGCACCCGTCGCGCCTGCGCGACCACGTACCATGACCATGCCGATCTCGGCGGGACGTATGTAGCGATACTCATGCTGGCGCAAGACATCGTCAAACCTGTTCAGCCGTGCGCCGGCTCGCGCCAGCACACGCATCCACTGCTGGCGCCGGGCCAGCGCATCGCTGGCAGCCCCCTTATCCGGATTAATCGTCATGTTGTTCTCCTGAAATGACGTGATACTTGAAACGATCGGCGCGCGTGATCGAGTTGGACAGCTCGAACGAAGCGCCGTCGCCATTGCTCGAGAGCGTGCGTATGCTCAGGACCGGCGTATGCCTGGGCATGAGCAGGCGCAAAGCGTCGCGCTGGGTTGGGGTACGTGCACCTATCAGTGTGGAGACGCGCTTGAGCCTGATGCCGCGTTGCGCCAGATACGCACGCATGGAGCCACCGCTATAGCCGTGAACCACGTTCTGATGGCGCTCGGCAAAGCAGTGGCTAATCAGACTGATGGGCTGATCATCCAGAAAACGCAAGGTTTCGACCTCGAGCACCGGCTCATCGTTGTTCAGCTGCAAGGCTTGCGATTCATCTGCAGTGGCTGTCCGCTTGCGCTTGCCCAGCACGATGGCCCGGGAATGAAATCCCATATGCTCCAGCGTCTGGCTGTAGGCACTTGCAGCATGAACCGGATAAATGATCGGTCGTGGCAACACGCAGGTACCACGCCCTTTGTGACGCAACACCCGCCCTTCTGCTATCAGCTCATCAACCGCCCGGCGCAGGGTATGGCGGTTGACATTGAAACGCTCCGCCAGAGCGGATTCGGCAGGCAGGTAATCACCTGCCTCGTAAATATCGAGTTCCTCGCGCAGCGTCTGCGCCAGCTCCAGATACTTCGGACTCACTTGTCTAGACAAGTTCATGGTTTGAAAAAGGCGTACCAGCCGCCTCTGTCTCCGCTTAAATAAAGTGTTTGCGCAGGCGCTGCGACACAATGTCTATAAGACTGACCGCAACAATGATGATGATGAGAATCGCGCAGGTCTGCGCCAGCTGAAACCCGCGTATGGCTTCCCACAGGGTGACGCCGATGCCACCGGCACCAACCATGCCCACAACGGTGGCCGAGCGCACGTTGGATTCAAAGCGATACAACGCGTACGAGATCCATAACGGCAGCACCTGGGGTATCACGCCGTAAATGACTTCCTGAAGGCTGCTCGAGCCCGTTGCCCTGACACCTTCTACCGGACCGGGTTCGATGGCTTCGACCGCCTCGGCAAACAACTTGGCCAGCACGCCCGTGGTACCCACAAACAAAGCCATTACGCCCGCGAAGGGCCCCAGGCCTACCGCCACAACAAAGAGCATGGCGAAAACCATCTCGTTGATGGAGCGGAACGCATCCATGACGCGTCGCACCGGCTGGCAGATCCACCAGGGCGCAATGTTTTCAGAGCAAAGAATACCCAGGGGTATGGAAAAAACGATGGCCAGCGCTGTGCCCCAAACCGCAATCTGCACGGTGATCAGCATTTCGCTCATGTACAGCTGCCAGTAGCGAAAGTCCGGCGGGAAAAAATCAGCCAGAAAAGTACGCATGTTGTCGGCATCGCGCCAGAGCATGACGGGATTCATTTCCGCGCCATCCCAGGACCATGCCAGCAGCAGCACCAGCGCAAGCCAACCCAGCAACTGAGACCAGGAACGCTTGGGTGCCTGATACGATAAAGAAGTAGAGACCAAACCTGTCATGGGATAAATCGTCTTTAGTGCAAATGCCCCATGCCGCTCTGTCGGGCCGGCACGGGGCATTTAGTATTTACTTGGCGCTGGCGACTTTCTTCTCGAGTTCAGCCATACGTACGGCCAACTTCTCAAGATCGCTGTCTATGCTGGCCAGCTTTGCCTTCTTTTCGCTGTCGCTGAGCGTGCTGTCGGCAGCAACCTGGCTGCGCTGCTTGAACAGTTCCAGCTGGCGTATGGGCAGCAACTGGTCGTCACTGGAAGCACGGAATTTGCCCCACTGCAGGCCTGCCAGCACATCCAGCTCTTGCTGGTTGGCGCCATAGTTATTGAAGAAGGCAAGTACCTTGGCCTTGGTGGCTTCGGGCAGATTCTTGCGCCATACGATGGGGTCCGATGGAATCAGCGGCGACCTCCATATTTCCTTAAGCTGGGCGGCTTTATCAGGATGGGTCTGTTCCAGACGCTCCATGCCTTCGGTATTGAAAGTAGCCACATCCACCTGCTTGTTGGCCACGCTCAATGCATTGACTTCATGGCTGGAGTTCAGGGTGCGCTTGAAGATTTGCTTGGGATCGACATTGTTCTTGGCGAACACGTAGTAGCCGGGAACCAGGAAGCCCGAAGTAGAGTTGGGATCGCCGTTGCCGAAGTTCAGATCCTTGGCGTTTGCCAGCATATCTTCAACCGAGTTGATCGGGCTATCTTTATGGGCAATCAGCAGGCTCCAGTAGCCAGGCTTGCCATCTGCTGCAACGGTCTGCATGATGACTTCGCCGCCGGCGCGGTCCACCGCTTCCATGGCTGATTTATTGCCATACCAGGCCACGTCTACCTTGTCGAAGCGCATGCCCTGGATAATGCCGGCGTAGTCAGGGGCAAAGTAGGCATTGATCTTCATGCCGGTCTGCTTGCCCATGTCGGCCAGAAATGGATCCCATTGCGCCTTCAGGTTCTGGGAGGATTCAGTGGAAATAATTCCGAAATTCAGCTCCTTGAGCTCTTCGGCCTGGGCGGCGCCAAACAAAGACATGCCCGTGATTGCGGTGGCCAGCAGCGCTTTGCGCATACCTTTAAACATACTGTTACTCCTGTGTAGGGACTGGTCGACTTGTCTAGACAAGTCGAAACAAAGAAAACCCGATGAGCACACGCTCATCAGGCTGCAACTAAAGAAAGGGGTATATGGCTTGCTCCGTGCTGCGCCGGCTTGGGCAGCAACAGGCCGGCATCAAGATCACCGTCATACAGCTCATTCAAAAATGCGCCGCTGAGCGCTTGCACCGGGCCGTCGTAATGAACACGTCCATCCTTGAGCGCAACAACGCGTTCGCAGTAGCGTGCGGCGTAGTCGACCTGATGCAGGGTAACCACCACGGTTTTGCCGTCGGTTGCGTTGATGTCTGCCAGGATGTCCATCACCTTGCGCGCCGACTCAGGGTCAAGCGAAGCGATAGGCTCGTCGGCCAGGATAATTTCAGCCTCTTGCGTCAAGGCGCGGGCAATCGCCACGCGTTGCTGCTGCCCGCCCGAGAGCGTGGAGGCCCGCCTGTGCGCAAATTCGGCCAGGCCCACTCGTTCCAGAGCAGCCATGGCGCTTAGTTTTTCTTCGTGGTTGAACAGACCCAGTGAGCCGCGCAAGCGCGGCATGCGGCCCAGACGCCCCAGCAGCACATTGCTGAGCACGCTAAGACGACCAACCAGATTGAATTGCTGAAAGATGTAGCCGATATCGGCACGCAGGCGGCGCACTTGTCCGTTCAAGCGCCCTGCCGACTGAACAGAACGGCCCAGAACCTGTATAGAGCTGCCGGCGCCACCGTCTGCGCAAGCCAGGCCTGCCAGATGGCGCAGCAACGTTGACTTGCCTGAACCCGATGCGCCAATCAAGGCCACCATCTCGCCCGGCTCTACGGCCAGCCCCAGATCAAACAGCACTTGCTTGCCGCCAAAGCTTTTGTTCAAGCCCGAGACATTGATAGCTGAATGCATGAATAGTTTCCTAAAATACCAGGCGACGTATCGCCGTAACAGACGGAATCTTAGAAACTGTGCATGACCTACAGATTAAATGAGCGTGACGCTTTTATGACATGCACGCGATGACACTGGGAAACCATGCCTGTGACAGGCGAAAAAAAAGCCGGGCATGCGCCCGGCCTTGGCTGGCAGGTTCAGGTCGCCCGGTACGGGTGCCTGCTGCCCATTACTTCACGGATTTGGAAATTGCATTGCCCGCATTGCTGATGTCTTTACCCGCGCCGTCGACAGTATTGGCGCACCCGGCCATGGCCAGGCAACCGACCAAAGCAAACAGAGCCAGAATTTTATTAGTCATGATCGCTCCTTGTTTACGCAAGCTTGCGTTTATTTAAGTGATTACTCGGTTACTGTTACGTGCAGTTCACCCAGGCCCTTTATTGCGCCGATCATCGTGTCGCCAACAACAACCGGGCCTACGCCTTCCGGCGTTCCGGTAAAGATAATATCGCCCGCCTTCAATTCGAACAAGCCTGACAGGTAGGCGATGGATTCGGCGATATTCCATATCATCTGCGACAGATCACTGGATTGGCGGATTTCATCATTTACGCTCAGCGTAATCGCACCGGAATCGAGCGTGCCGACCTTCTCGCGCGGGTGCAGCGGACCTATGGGCGCGGAGTGATCAAACGCCTTGCCTACTTCCCAGGGACGCCCCTGCTTCTTGGCATCGCCCTGAAGATCACGGCGTGTCATGTCCAGACCTATGGCATAGCCCCAGACACACTCAGCCGCCTGTTCGACGGTGAGGTCGCGCCCGCCCTTATCCAATGCCACCACCAGTTCGATCTCGTAGTGCAGATTGGAGGTTTTGGGCGGGTAAGGCAGTTTGGCAACTTCGCCGTCGGCCGCTTGCAGCAGCGCGTCAGCCGGCTTGCAAAAGAAAAAGGGATCTTCGCGACCGGTAAAGCCCATTTCCTTGGCGTGTTCAGCATAGTTGCGCCCAACACAATAAACCCGCCTGACAGGAAATACTGCGCTCGAATCCGCCACCGCCAGCGCTGCAACGGGCAATGCGGGAATGATGGTTTCCATTTACTTGCCATCCTTGGCGTAACGTTCGGCGCTGTCCACGATTTCCTTGCGTGCGGCGTCTGCACCGTCCCAGCCCTTGACCTTGACCCATTTGCCTTTCTCGAGATCTTTGTAGTGCTCGAAGAAATGTTGAATGCGGGCCAGATCTTCTTCAGGCAAGTCGGCCGGCGACTTGATGTTACGGTAAGGAGGGTAGAGTTTGTCGACAGGCACAGCCAGCAACTTGGCATCGCCACCTGCTTCGTCGTCCATATTCAACACACCGATGGCGCGCGAACGGATCACGGCACCGACCTGTATGGGGAACGGGGCCAGCACCAGCACGTCAACGGGGTCGCCATCGTCGGAAATGGTTTGGGGGATGTAGCCATAATTGCAGGGATAGTGCATGGCTGTCAGCATGAAGCGATCGACAAACACGGTACCGGAGTCTTTATCGACTTCGTATTTGACCGGATCAGCGTTCATGGGGATTTCGATAACTACATTGAATTCGTCCGGCAGTTTATTGCCAGCAGGTACGCGGTCTAAGCTCATGCTTAATATAGCCTTAAAGATAAAAACAAGAAAAAATCAATCGTTGCCTGAACCGCGATGAGGACGATCCGAGGTTTGTGACAGATCGACACCAGGTATGGGCGCACTGTCGAAATATTCGTCAGGATAGGCGTCAGGGCTATCAACTTCCTGCGATGTGGGCGCCGGAACCTGGGGCCGTGTTGCAGGAGCGTCGGCAGTGGCGCTGAGCTCGTCGTCGCTGACGAAGTCGGAGGCGCTGGCAGCCAGGGGTACATGCATGTCACGCACGACGCTGGCCTGCGCAGGCATGCGCTCGACATCGACCAATGTGGGATCTGCACGTGTGTCGGCTGCAGGCAATACCCGATGGGCGGGCAGCGTCGGCAGCACTCCGGCCACGCTGGATGCGAGACGCCAGTGCTTCATGGCATCGGCGGCACGGCCCAGCCGGTCGTACAAGTTGCCCAGCAAAGCATGTATGCGCATATCGCTGCGTATTTTCATGCTGCGCAACAGATAGCGCTCGCCCTGCCCCCACAGCTCGCCGGTCAGGCAAAGATTGCCCAGCGCAGCCAGCAAGGCGGAGTCGTCGGGATGCGACTTAAGCCAGACCTCGGCTTTGCTCAGCCTGCGAGCCACGTGCTCGGGCGGGCACTGCGAGTAGGCGTTAAGCAGACGAGCATCCATTTTTACGGCCAGAGCGGTTTCCAGTATTTTCGAAGCCTCATCGATGTTGCCCTGCCCGGCTTGAATATTTGCAGCGGCCAGCGCCACATCGGGCAGCACACGCTCGTCGGACTTGAGATCGCCCCAGATGGATTTGAATTCTTCGTAGCCGCCTGCACGCAGACGGGCTGCCGCAGAGGTTTCGATAAGCTGAACCGCCTCGGATTTTTCCAGTACGCCACGGCGCGACAGCAAGCGCGTAAGTTCGAAAACGCGATCATGATTACGCAATTGACGGTGGGCACGCAGCAACAAGCGGGTTGCGTGGAAATGCCGGGCAGAGGCGTCCTGCAGTGGCTGCAGCAACACCAGCGCATCCTGGGGCCGGTTCTGATCCAGATACATCTCGGCAGTGACGGTTGCGGTCGCTTCGCTAAGGCGTGGGTCATCCTGGGCGCTCTGGCGCGCCAGGGTCAATGCTTCGTCGCGACGAGCGAATTCGCCCATATGATGCGCCGCCCGTGCCGACGTCAGGCCGGCCAGCACTTTGCGACTTTTGGTTTTGGTGCGATCCAGCAATTTGGAAAGATCTTTTTCGCCTTCCGCGTAACGGCCTTCCAGGACGCTGATCCAGCCATTCTCGAGCAGTTCGTGCTCGCGCTTTTGCGAGCGCAGGCTGCGCCAGGAACGGAAACGCTCCGGACGCACGCCTATCCAGGCCAGCACACGAATCAGGCAATACAGAATGATGAAGCTGGCCAGCAACAGTAATACGGCCAAGGTAAGTGAAAGCTCGATACGCCAGGGTTGGGCGACGATCAGTACATTGCCGCTATGCTCGCGCAACACCAAAGCCAGGCCCACCGCGGCGGCCAATACGATCAGGGTCCAGAACCAGGTTCTCATGATGTGACCCCTTATGACTCGGCCGTTTCAACCGGCGAGCTGTCTGCCTGGGCGGGATCCGCCTGCTCTGGCTGAACAGCCTCGGGCGCTTCCTGGACGGGCTGTGACGCATCAGGGGTTTGTTCTATCTGCTCGGGCCCGGAGGCTGGCGTATCGGCCTGCGTGCCTTCCAGCTTTTGCCGGTTCACTTGTTCTGCACGCAAAACTTCAAGCGCCTGTATGGTGTTGTCTACCGTTGGGAGCTTGGCATCGATATTGGTGTCGGCCATTTGGCGCGCAATCTTCAGGGCCCGACGGGTTTGTGCTGAACGCTCGTCAAAGCGCGACTCGATGGAAGTGACCAGGGCAGCAGTCTCGGCTTGCCAGATCTTGGGTTGCTTCATCATGAGCGCCAGTTGTGCCGTCATGACACGCAAGCGCAAGGTTTCACGAAACCGCGTAGCCTGATCCGGTGACATCAGCAAAGCGGTGGCGTCATCGACACGGCGTACTGTAATGAACTCACCGAGATCCTGACGCACGGAATCCCAGGCTTCTTTACTCCAGCCGAGAGCGGTATCAAGGCTTTGCTGCCACCAGGGCGCGGAGTCGTTCTGCGCGGGCTGGGGTTCGTTGGCTGGCGCCGTAGTCGTGGCAGCGGCGTGTGGTGCCGGCACGGGTTCCGGTGCAGCATCGTCGGGCACCATGAGCGGCGCTTCGCTGACCAGACCGCTGAGCTCGTCGAGCTGGGTCGACAAGGCCGCAATATCGATAGTAGAGGTGGCCCGCAAGCGGTCGAGATCACCATTCAGTGTTTGTTGCAGGGATGCCAGCGCAGGACGATTGGCCCTGGCAAGCTGCGCCTGGGCTGTTTCGAGCGAGATTACCGCATTGGCAACGTTGCCACCCAGCTGCAACTGCTGTTGCGCGATCGTGACCAGGTGATCAACGTCGTTGATCAGTACCAGATCGGAGCCGCTGTCGGTGAGCGTCTGGAAGGCTTGATCCAGGCCATCGACCTGCCCCTGAAACTGACGCAAGGAATTTTCCAGTGCCGAAATCTGGCCTGATTGTTCCTGAGTGAGCGCCAGCGCCTGACGGGATTGCTCGACGGCCTGGCTGACAGTGCTGTTGCTGCTTTGAACCTGACTGATGAGCTGCGCACGGGTTTGCTCGAATTGTTTCTGCTGATACCAGACCAGCGCAGCCAGGATCGCGGCAATGATCAGCACGACGATGAAAGCGGGTAGCCATGGCGATCTGGCCTTGGCGGCCTTGGGGGCCTTGCTCGCGGGCTTGGGGGCGCTGGTGGCCGGCCCCGGTTTGACCGGCGTAGTTGCGGCTGATGCCTGCGAGATCTCGGTGTTTTTATCGGTCATGACGAGATTGTAATCCTAGGTGCTTGCTTAAAGTGCTGCGGCGAGCGTGATCATCTGAAAAATGGTGTCATCGCCCGGTTGGCATATTTTTACCATTGCCGGCTCTACCTTACCAGATGCCTGAAGTGACGATTGTAAACGGCGCGCGATGCGCTCGTGAATAACGACAAAGCGCGACCGCGCCCAACCATGCTCCAGCCCAAGACGCCGGACGTTGGCATGTACGGCGTCCAGACTCTCGCTACTGGTAAGCAAGAATACGCAGGGCTCTGCCTGGCCGAGTACCTGACCCAGTTGTTCAGCTTGCTGCGTATCCCACAGCGCGGGAATCCGGTCGTACATCGCCACGCGGTCCACTTGCACACCGGCCTGTTCCAGCTTGCTCCCCAGCCACTCCCTGCCCGTCCGTCCCCTGATGATCAAAACTTTTTTCAAGGTATTAAGGCGGGGTTGCAGCAAATGCCACAGACTTTCGGAGTCCTGACTGAGGTCAGGTCCAGGATGGATGATCTGCGATGAAGCAATGAAGTCGGCCTCCCGGAGCATGCGCGCACTCGTACCGCCTACTGTGGCAGCCCGCGTATGCACGGGCCAGCGCCAGCCGGCACGGCGCTCATCCAGCGCCTGCAGGTAAAACTGCAGCGCATGGCCGCTGACGAACACCAGCAGATCGTAGGCGTCTGGATCGGGAATATGGGCAGCGTCCGCTGGCAATGACTGTATGTGCAAGGCCGGCAGCAACAAGGCCGGCAAGCCTGCACCCGACAGGCGTCGGGCCAGGGCTTCGTTCTTGCCTTGCGGACGTGTCAGAACGACACGGGGCGTCAAAGCCGTTGCAGACACGATGAATGCCCCTTATGAGGCAGCGTCAGGTGCCACGAGTTTGTCGAGTATTGCGCGAGCGCCATGGTCCAGCAACTCGTGGGCGATGCGCTCTCCGAGCTGTTCAGCCTCTTCAAGCGAGCCCGATGCCTGGGCCCTGATGATACGCGAGCCGTCAGGCTCGGCGACCAGGCCACTGACCTTGAGCGTATTGCCGTCGCGTTGCGCAAATGCAGCCAGGGGCACCTGGCAGGACCCGCCCAGTACGCGTGACACTGCCCTTTCGGCCAGCGCGCAGGCGGTGGTGTCAGGATCGGCCAATGGCGCCAGCCATGCCTGCATGTCAGTGCGCGATTCATGGATTTCTATACCCAGAGCACCCTGACCCGCTGCCGGGAGGCTTTGCTCTGGCGTAAGATAGCTGCGAATCCTGGACTCGAGGCCAAGGCGCCTGAGGCCGGCGGCGGCAAGGATGATGGCCGTATAGTCACCATGATCAAGCTTGCCCAGACGGGTATCCAGATTGCCGCGCAAAGGCTGAACCTGCAGTGCAGGATAACGCTGACGCAACTGGGCCTCGCGACGCAGACTTGAAGTGCCCACCACACTGCCGTCGGGCAGTTCGTCGAGCGAGGCGTAATGGTTGGACACAAATGCATCACGAGGATCGTCACGCTCGAGGATGACCGACAGCAGAAACGGGCTTTGCATGTCGACCGGCACGTCTTTGAGCGAATGTACGGCCAGGTCGGCACGACCATCAAGCAATGCCGTTTCCAGTTCCTTGACGAACAAACCCTTGCCACCGACCTTGGACAAACTGCGATCAAGTATCTGGTCGCCCCGGGTCGTCATGGTAAGCAGGCTGACCTGGCACGACGGATACAGGGTTTGCAGGCGGTCGCGTACGTGCTCGGCCTGCCACAGGGCAAGCCGGCTCGCACGAGTGGCGATAACGAGTTTTGCTGGAGCTTCCGACATGCCGCCTCTAAGCAAAAATATTGAGCAAGACAGCAGCTGCAATACCGATCAGGGCCAATATGCCCAGACCTTGCAATAAAGACAGGCCTGACTCGTCAGGCTTCTTGCGCCCGGACGTTTTGAATAGACTCATGTGTACCCTTATTTGGCTGCAGACGCCTTGCGCGAGCCAAGCAATTTCCCCAGAGCGACAACCAGAATGGCACCGATGACTTCTGCAGTAATCTTGGTTGTGCTTGATATGGGGCCGAATTTTTCAACAACAAAGACGTCGGTAACCAGCATACCGCCGGCAATCCAACCCAGCAAGGCGGCGCCAAACAGTACGACAATGGGGAAGCGGTCGATCAGCTTCAGCACCAATGTACTGCCCCAAATAATGATGGGCACGCTTACGACCAGACCGAAAATGACGTAGTAGAGCTGGTGATCAAGATGCGTGTTCTGGGCTGCACCAGCAATCGCGATTACGTTGTCCAGACTCATGACGAAGTCGGCGATCAGAATGGTCTTGACGGCAGACCATACGGAGCTTCCGCCCTTGATGTTGCCGTGCTCGTCTTCGTCGGGGATCAGCAGCTTGACCCCTATCCATACCAGCAAGGCACCGCCTACCAGTTTAAGGAAGGGAATGCCCAGCAATGTCAGGGCAAAGGCGATCAGCAGTACGCGAAGTATGATGGCACCCGCCGTGCCCCACAAAATACCTTTTATACGCTGCTTGTGTTCAAGATTACGACAAGCCAGCGCAATCACGACGGCATTGTCGCCGCCGAGCAAAATATCGATCAGGATGATCTGGAATACAGCACCCCAGTGTAGTGACTGAAAGAACTCAAGCATTTCTATTGTCCGTTTTAATCAAGGCGTATGGAAACATCCCCGGCCGCAGCCAGTACGACGGGAAAAAAAACGGGCCATTATAATTCAGCTGTTCAAGGGGTTCGCCGCAAGGCCCTGCTCACGCGGCCGGTCTTGAAACCTTAAGGCTGACCGCGCGGTATTCCGACCCTGCCAGGCAGGGCCGGACAACTACTAGATGTACTGCTTACAGTACCGACTTGAGCAATTTGCCCATTTCGGATGGATCACGGGTCGTGCGTATGCCGCAGGCTTCCATGATTTCAAGCTTGGCATCAGCCGTATCAGCACCACCGGAGATCAGCGCACCGGCATGGCCCATGCGTTTGCCGGCAGGAGCCGTTACACCGGCAATAAAGCCGACCACAGGTTTCTTCATATTGTCTTTGGCCCACTCGGCGGCATTGACTTCGTCAGGGCCACCAATTTCACCAATCATGACAACGGCGTCGGTATCGGGATCGTCGTTGAACATTTTCAGAACGTCAATGTGCTTCAGACCGTTGATGGGGTCGCCGCCAATACCCACTGCGGAAGACTGGCCAAGACCGAGTTCGGTCAGCTGAGCCACTGCTTCATAGGTCAGGGTGCCGGAACGGCTGACCACGCCGATACGACCCTTGCGGGAGATATGGCCTGGCATGATGCCGATCTTGATTTCATCGGGTGTAATCAGACCGGGGCAGTTTGGTCCGAGCAACAAGGTTTTCTTGTTCTGCTCACGCATGCGGTTGCGCAACTCAAGCATATCGCGCACTGGAATGCCTTCGGTGATGCAGATGACCAGATCGAGGTCGGCTTCAACCGCTTCCCAGATGGCTGCCGCTGCGCCTGCTGGCGGAACATAAACGACGGACACCGTAGCACCGGTTTCAGCCTTGGCATCCTTGACCGAACCAAAGATGGGCACGCCTTCGAAATTTTCGCCTGCCTTCTTGGGGTGTACGCCAGCAACGAAGGCTTCTTTGCCATTCGCGTACTCGCGGCACATGTGAGTGTGGAACTGGCCGGTCTTTCCGGTGATTCCCTGGGTAATGACTTTAGTGTCTTTGTTGATCAGAATCGACATTTACAAATCCTTGGCAATATTCTTATTTCGCGGCGGCTACGACTTTGGTCGCGGCTTCGGCCATGGTGTCAGCGCTGATGATGGGCAGACCCGATTCGGCCAGCAGCTTCTTGCCCAGCTCTTCGTTGGTGCCCTTCATGCGCACGACCAGCGGCACGCTGAGGTTGACCGCCTTGCATGCTGCGATCACGCCTTCGGCAATGATGTCGCAACGCATGATGCCGCCAAAGATGTTGACCAGAATGGCCTTGACGCCTTCGTTCTTGAGCATGATCTTGAAAGCCTCGGTGACTTTCTCGGCCGTGGCGCCGCCGCCCACATCCAGGAAGTTGGCAGGTTCGCCGCCAAACAGCTTGATGGTGTCCATGGTGGCCATGGCCAGACCGGCACCGTTCACCAGGCAGCCGATATTGCCGTCGAGCTGAATATAGGCAAGATCAAACTTGCTGGCTTCGATTTCAGCAGGGTCCTCTTCGTCCAGGTCGCGGTACTCAACGATTTCGGGATGACGGAACAGTGCGTTGGAATCGAAGTTGAATTTCGCGTCGAGTGCAATGATATTGCCCTTGCTGTCGCGATTCAGGGGGTTGATTTCGACCAGCGAAGCGTCGGTTTCCATGTAGCAGGCATAAACCTTCTGGCAGATATCAATGAACTGCGCTACGGAATCGGCGGGCATGCCCACGCCCTTGGCGAGTGTCTCGCCATCGGCCTGGGTGAAGCCCTTCAGCGGATCGACCATCACGGTGATGATCTTTTCCGGCGTAGACTGGGCAACCTCTTCGATATCCATACCGCCTTCGCTTGAGGCAATGAAAGCCACTTTCTGCGTGGCGCGGTCGGTGACTGCGGAGAGGTAATATTCTTGCTGAATGTCGGCGCCCTCTTCGATGTACAGGCGACGCACTTTCTGGCCTTCGGGGCCGGTCTGGTGTGTGACCAGTTGCATACCCAGGATTTCAGAGGACAGCTGGCGGACTTCATCGAGCGAACGGCCGAGCTTTACGCCACCGCCCTTGCCACGGCCACCTGCATGAATTTGCGCTTTGACCACCCAGACCGGACCGCCCAGCTTCTCGGCGGCTGCAACGGCCTCTTCGACGGAAAAAGCAGGAATCCCGCGTGGCACAGTCACGCCAAATTTCTTCAGCAGTTCCTTGCCTTGATACTCGTGAATTTTCATTTATTACCTGTCAGAACGTAGAAATAAGAAAAATAATGCGGACGCCAGCGCTGCATGGCGCCAATGTTCGCTGTTGAGAGTTGCCTACTCGCACTTTGCCTCTGCTTCGGGCGCCACATACCACTGCGGATAATACTCCTGCGCCACCGGTCCGCTCAGCCGCAGGGCATGACACCCTGACAGCTGAAATGGTTTGATGCTGGGGTCTGCCGCCTGCTCTTGGCGCCGTTGATTCGACATTGTCTGGACAGCCACTGTGGGCAGCACATACGACAGTTCGGTCAGGTGCGTACAGCCAGCCACCCGGGCGAAACGATTCTTGACGGCCTGGCGAAAATTGCGCAGCAGGTTCATGCCGACCAGCGCTTGATAGTCTGGGGCTATGCAGCTGCAATGCTCGTCGTAGGGCGCGGCATCGTATGCCGCGACCGCCGCCGTAATGGCGAACTGCGCATCAATGGTGACGCGCAGATGCATGTGATGGATAGGCTCGCCCGCAGGATGGGTGACGGTGCCATTGCGCTTGTCGAAATCATAAGACTTGATGTCGATGAGCTCGGCTTCAAGGTCCCACTGCCCGTCTGCCCGTGCATACGAATTCACACGTATGGAACGCGTATGCAATGGCTCGCGGGCAATATCAGGTGGTGGCAGTGGCATGAACGGGGCAGGCGAATTCGGTAAACCCTCTAAGTATAGCGCAGTGTTTGTGCTGCTTTCACCATGGCGAGCAGGGCTGCTTCTGTTTCAGGCCACCCACGGGTTTTCAAACCACAATCAGGATTAACCCATAAGCGTTCGGCGGGCAAGCGTTTACGGGCCTTCTTGATCAGGTCGACCATCCATTCCAGCCTGGGCACATTCGGCGAGTGGATGTCGTAAACGCCCGGGCCGATGTCATTCGGGTAGTCAAAATCCTCAAATGCCTCGAGCAGCTCCATATTCGAACGTGAGGTTTCTATCGTGATGACATCTGCATCCATGGCGGCAATCGCTTCGATGATGTCATTGAACTCCGAATAGCACATGTGGGTATGTATCTGCGTGTCTTCCCTGGCTCCGGCTGTAGACAGGCGAAAGCAGTCCACGGCCCAGTCCAGATACTGCTGCCAGTCGGCCCGCCGCAGCGGCAAACCTTCCCGTATGGCGGGTTCATCAATTTGTATCACCGCAATACCGGCCGCCTCCAGATCGGCAACCTCGTCACGCAAGGCCAGTGCGAGCTGCCGGCAAGTCGTCTCGCGCGGTTGGTCGTCACGTACAAAAGACCACTGCAGTATGGTTACCGGCCCGGTCAGCATGCCCTTCACCGGCTTGTCCGTCAGGGATTGCGCATAGGCGGACCACCCCACCGTCATTGCTACAGGGCGAACCACATCACCGAATATGATGGGCGGCTTTACGCAACGCGAGCCATAGCTTTGCACCCATCCATTCTGGGTGAAAGCGAACCCGCCAAGCAGCTCACCAAAGTACTCGACCATGTCATTACGCTCGGGTTCGCCGTGCACTAACACATCGAGCCCTATCCGTTCCTGGAAGCGAATGACATGCTCGATTTCAGCCCGCATGGCTTTCTCGTAGGCCGTGTCGCTCAGTGCGCCCTGCCTCCAGTCCCGCCGCGCCAGGCGAATCTCTGGTGTCTGCGGAAACGAACCTATGGTGGTGGTCGGATAGGCAGGCAAGCCCAGCCTTCCCTGCTGGCTGGCAACGCGTTGTGAGAATGGTGCGCGATTACGCGTCAAGCCAGGGGCATTCTCCAGTCGCACCTGCACGCCCGGATGATGAATCCGCTCCGATTGCTTGCGCCCTTGCAGCACTTCGCGTTGACGCTGCAAGGCAATTTGGGTGTCGGCATCCACCTCATCAGTTAAGGAAGCTGCCAGCAACTTGAGTTCGTCCAGTTTTTGTCTGGCAAACGACAGCCAGCCACGCAACTCGGCGTCAAGTTCGTGTTCGGAGTCCAGATCGACCGGGACATGGAGCAAGGAGCATGACGGGGCCAGCCAAAGCCGCTCACCAAGTTGCGCCGCTGCAGCACGTATCAGTTTGGCTGCTTTATCAAGATCGGTACGCCATATATTGCGTCCGTCTATGAGCCCCGCCGAAAGTACCTGCTCGTCGTCTAGAACGGCCAGTACCCGCGCCAGCTGATCAGGCGCACGGACCAGATCGACATGTACCCCTGCCACGGACAGGTCTTGCAGTATTCCTGCGTTTTCCCTGAGATCCTCGAAATAGGTAGCCAGCAGTATACGCACCCCGCCTTCTGCGAGCGTCTCATACACACGCTGAAAGGCCTGCCGCCAGGGTTCGGGCAAATCCAGCCCCAGTATGGGCTCGTCGATTTGTACCCACTCTACGCCGAGCGCCCTGATCTCTTGCAGGACCTGGACATAGACCGGGAGAAGCGTATCGAGCAGGGCCAGTTTGGCCGTATCACCGGCACCTTCCGAAAAGGCATCGCCCTTGCCCAGCCAAAGCCAGCTGAGCGGACCGGGAATGACCGGCTTGACCCGATAGCCCAACTCCTGGGCCTCACGAATCTGATCAAACAGATAGCTGCGAGCTATGCGATAGGACTGCCGGGGAACCAGCTCGGGGACGATGTAGTGATAATTGGTATCGAACCATTTGGTCATCTCACAAGCGGCGGCGGGGGTTCCGCTTGGCGCCCGGCCTCGTGCCATGCGAAACAAGGTATCGAGCTGCACCGGTTCGGTGCCCGACTGACCAAAGCGTGCAGGCACCGCCCCCAGCAGGCAAGTCCATTCCAGAATATGGTCATACCAGGCAAAATCACCTACAGGCACCAGCGTGAGTCCGGCCTGTGCTTGCTGCTTCCAGTGCCTGGCCCTGAGCATGCGCCCGACATTGTCAAGCTCGTCTGCGCTTTGCTTGCCGGCCCAGTAACCTTCCACGGCACGCTTGAGTTCGCGCTGTGCCCCAATACGTGGATACCCTAAACTATGAATAATTGTCATTTTACTAAGCCAATGAATGAATAAATTTTGCGTGGAATCTATTGTGCCCGTACAATTGATTGAATCAAAATCAAATTCAACATTCTTAATATGAATCTTATTCACTAAAAGAGCGGCTATGCTGGAAATACGTCATCTGGAAACTTTGTGTGCAATACGCGATGCCGGCAGCCTGCAGGAAGCCGCGGAAAGACTGCACGTAACCCAATCCGCCCTTTCACATCAGTTGCGCGATCTGGAAGTACGCCTGAAGACACCACTGCTCAACCGTCGCACACGGCCAGCCCGATTGACCACTGCCGCCCTGCGTATCGTGGCGCTGGCCGATACGGTATTGCCCCAGGTGAAAGCCACCGAACGCGACTTGCAGCGGCTTGCCGCGGGCCGTACCGGCCGCTTGCACCTGGCCATAGAGTGCCACTCGTGCTTCCAGTGGCTGATGCCGGCACTGGACAGCTTCCGGCGTGACTGGCCGGATGTGGAGCTGGACCTGTCGGCGGCCTTTTCGTTTGCTCCATTGCCAGCGCTGCTGCGCGGCGACCTGGATGTGGTGATTACATCGGATCCGCAGCCTATGGACGCGATTGAGTACATTCCGCTGTTTCGCTATGAAGTCGTGCTGGCCGTGGCTGCCGCCAATCCGCTCGCTCAGCACAAATATATAGAGCCCCATCAACTGGCCGACCAGGTTCTTATTACCTATCCGGTGGAACGACAACGGCTCGATGTATTTACGGCGTTCCTGGATCCTGCCGATGTGGAACCTGCCACCATACGGCGGGCTGAGCTTACACCCATTATTGCCCAGCTCGTTGCCAGCCAGCGCGGCGTGGCAGCCCTTCCCAATTGGGCACTGACGGAATACTTGAACCAGGGTTTGCTAACCATCTGCCGCCTGGGTGAACAAGGCGTATGGTGCACCTTGTACGCTGCGGTGCGCACTGAAGACCTTGAGGCCGATTATCTGAAGGCGTTTGTGCAGCAGGCACACGATACGTGCTTCAAGACGTTGACGGGAATAAAGACGGTACGCTGAAACCGATTAATCGGCCCCGTAGGGGATATCGCCCAATATGCGACGTAACGATTCGGCAGCAAACCCACGGGAGGCCAGAAACCGGTACTGTCTGGCATATTCCCTGGGGTTGGAAGGTGGTTGGCCGAACTTTTTTTCCCATACCGCACGGGCACGTTCAAATTCTGTTGCATGCAATTGCTGGCCCGCATCGGCGATGGCAGCCTCGGAAACGCCATGTTGCCTGAGTTCATTCAGTATGCGGCTGGTGCCCTGGCGTGATGCGCGCCGATTCAGCAGGCTGTGCGCAAAACGTTCGTTGGAAAGCCAGTTTTCACGCTCGAGCTGATCAAGCAGGAGCTCGATATCGTGGGCATCTTCGGAAAATGGCGCCAGTTTTCGGGCAAGCTCCTGGCGGGAGTGTTCGCGCCGTGACAAATAACCAATGGCGCGAGCCTTCAGGGATGGACCGGACTTCTTGGGGGCGTTGGCCTTATCGCCCGCTGGCGACATGGTTTCGAAATCGTCGTTTGAAGACATGGCGCTTTCACCACCGGGGATCGGGCGGGCATGATGCCCAGCCGGCACGGTTTACTCGTTGGGTTCGTCTTTGGACGGGGCAAAGGAATTTGCAGCCACCTGCGCCGCCACACCCAATTGTTCACGTATGCGGTTCTCGATTTCGAGAGCCATTTCGGGGTGTTCTTTCAGGTATTCGCGGGAATTGTCTTTACCCTGGCCTATACGCGTACCGCCATAGCTGAACCAGGCGCCCGCCTTGTCGACGATGCCGGCCTGCACGCCCAGATCGATGATTTCGCCTTCGCGAGAAATGCCTGCACCGTACATGATGTCGAATTCAGCCTGCTTGAACGGCGGGGCCACCTTGTTCTTGACGACCTTGACGCGTGTTTCGTTACCGACGACTTCGTCGCCCTTCTTGATGGCGCCGATGCGACGGATATCAAGACGTACCGAGGAATAGAACTTGAGCGCGTTACCACCCGTGGTGGTTTCGGGGTTGCCAAACATAACGCCGATTTTCATGCGAATCTGGTTGATGAAGATCACCATGCAGTTGGCACGCTTGATGGTGGCAGTCAACTTGCGCAGGGCCTGGCTCATGAGGCGGGCCTGCAACCCCGGCAGGGAGTCCCCCATGTCGCCTTCGATTTCAGCCTTGGGAACCAGCGCCGCGACCGAGTCGATGACGATAAGATCGACCGACCCCGAACGGACCAGGGCATCGGTAATTTCCAGGGCCTGCTCGCCGGTATCGGGTTGAGAAATGAGCAGATCGGCCAGATTGACACCCAGCTTGGAGGCATACTGAACATCAAGGGCGTGTTCGGCGTCGATGAAGGCGCAGGTGCCACCGATTTTTTGCATTTCGGCAATGACCTGCAAGGTGAGCGTAGTTTTACCAGACGACTCGGGGCCATAGATTTCGACAACACGCCCGCGAGGCAGACCGCCAACGCCCAGGGCGATATCGAGCCCCAGCGAACCGGTGGACACGACCTGTATGTCGTGTTCGATCGTATCGTCGCCATAACGCATGACCGACCCCTTGCCAAATTGCTTTTCAATTTGGGATAAAGCGGCGGCCAATGCCTTGTTGCGCTCGCCGGCGGCTTTGCTGTTTTTGTCGTCCATTTAGGGTCCTTGACTGGAAAACTGAGTGATAAGGCAGGTGACTGTGGTGGCCTGCCCTTACTGACAAATTATTGTTACGCCAGCCGGTATCGGGCTGGCGCTGTACCTGGATTATTGCATCAAATTATACTGTACAAATAAACAGATATCCAGTTTTACCCATCGTTAACCCTGACTGTTCAGGTCACGACCATGGTGCCAAAATGGGTTTTCCCGCGTACGTCACCCAGTCGACACTATCAGCCATGCGAATTCTAATTGCCGAGGACGACAGTATTCTTGCCGATGGGCTTTCTCGTTCACTACGATATGAAGGCTATGTCGTCGATGTCGTCAACGATGGATCCAGCGCCGATTCCGCGCTCAATCTACAAAGCTTTGACCTGCTCATACTGGATCTGGATCTGCCCCAGATGAACGGGTTGTCGGTATTACGATTACTGCGACAGCGCCAGACACCGCTACCGGTACTTATTCTTACCGCCGCCGATACCGTCGAGCAGCGCGTAAAGGGGCTGGACCTGGGTGCCGACGACTACATGGCCAAGCCATTTGCCCTGACCGAACTGGAAGCCCGCGTGCGCGCCCTGACCCGCCGCAGCGCCGGAACAGGCACAACCGTACTGCGATACAAAGACCTCAGCTTTGACCTGAATGGTCGCATAGCCCATATAAAAGACCAACCCCTGGAACTTTCTGCCCGCGAGACCAGCCTGCTCGAGATCTTCCTTTCGCGTTGCGGTCGCATGATCAGCAAGAATCAACTGGTCGATCTTTTATGCCAATGGGGCGAAGAAGTCACTCCTAACGCCATCGAAGTCTATATCCACAGGCTGCGCAAAAAAATCGAACCCAGCGGGGCCAGGATCGTCACCGTTCGCGGCCTGGGATACTGCCTGGAGCCCGACAACCACAGCGACTCGCTGGCCGCATGAAGCTCCGGCGGCCAATGCACACAGCCGTACCTGAATGCTGATAGACCCGGAAGTCCTCAAAGAAACACACGCCGACAGCGAATCGGCCGGCGAGACTTCATTTTTCGGTTTGTTCCGACGCAAAAAGAGTCAAGGCGCCCTGCTGAACAAGATCATCATCTGGATGTTCGGCCCGCTGTTCCTGCTCTGGAGCGTGGGGTTGGTCATTACCTACTTCATCGCCCAGAATATCGCAAACGCCCCATACGATCGCACCCTGGCTGACCACCTGCGCATGCTCAAGCACGAGGTCGAGCAGCAAAGCATCGCGAACGGCATACAGCTAAGCCCTTCGGCGACCACGATATTGCAAGGCGACCCCACCAGCATGACTTACTGGGAAATACGCGACGCCAACAGCAACTCGGTGGCCGGCAACGCCCATATTCCGCTGCCTGAAAACTGGACCTACGAAGAAGACAAGCTGCGCCTGCGCAATGAAACCGCTGACAATCAAAGCATACGCGTGGCGTATATCTGGGGAGGACAGGATAAGGATGGCCTGCCATTCCTGGCGGTGGTTTCACAATCCAATGAAATGCGGGCCACCCTGCAGCAAGAGATCCTGACCGGCATGCTCACCCCTCAACTCATTGTGCTGCCGCTCGCGGCCTTGCTGGCCGGCCTGGGGCTGACGCACGGCCTGGAGCCCTTGAACCTGCTTCAGGAGCGAATACGAGCGCGACGGGCCAATGATATGTCACCTATCAAGGCGGACCTGGCACCGGCGGAAATTGTGCCGCTGATCGCCGCCATGAACAGTCTGCTCCAGCGCCTTGCGGCAACGCACGAGACGCAGCGGCGTTTTGTCGCCAACGCGGCACATCAGTTAAAGACCCCCCTGGCGGGCATGCGTACGCAGGCCGAACTGGCCTTGCGCGAACAAAGCCCGGACAAACGCACGGCCAGCCTGGAACAGATGGTTCTGGGCTCCGAACGTGCCACACGCCTGGTCAATCAGCTGCTGACCCTGGCCAAAGCAGAAAGTGTGGAAAATCCGCACCTGGTAGTTTCCGATGAAATCGACCTGAATGAACTGGCCCGCACCCAGACGTCTGCATGGGTCAAAGCCGCAATGGTCAGGCAGCTCGACCTGGGGCTGGAAACCGCCCCGAAAGCGCCCTTCATCGCCGGCGACCAGACGATGCTCGCCGAATTGCTCAACAACCTGATCGAGAACGCAGTCATATATACCCCTCCTGGCGGATGGATCACCGTGCGCGTCGGAGCAGATGCTTTATCCGCCTATCTCGAAGTTGAGGATTCCGGACCTGGCATATCGGATCAGGATCGCGAACACGTATTTGATCGTTTTTTCCGCGTGCTGGGCAGCCGGGTGGATGGCAGTGGGCTGGGGCTGTCCATTGTCAAGGAAATTACCGACCACCACGGGGGCAGCATTGCTTTCATGCCAGTCGGATCGCGCAACGGCAAGGCCGGTGGCACTTGCCTGCGCATAACATTCAGCCGCATCCAGGATAAAACAGACGCTTGAATATCGACTTTCCGGACTACAAGTGTGCAAGCCAAGGATTTTGTCAGCTTGATGTCAGCATGCCACTTTAATGTTCGGGAATAGACTGGCGTCAAACAAGCCAGAAAATAGAGTTCTGATGCCCCGCATCCGACACGGAGACAAAATGAACAGCACGACAACGGTCAACAAACCGGCTGCCGCGTCCAATAACACGCCAATGATGGCCAGTCCGCCAATGACGCCCGAAGAACGGCGCGTCATATTCGCTTCCTCTCTCGGTACCGTGTTCGAGTGGTATGACTTTTATCTGTACGGCTCGTTGGCCGCGATTATTGCCACCCATTTCTTTTCGGGGGTGAACCCCACCGCAGGCTTTATTTTTGCACTGCTGGCCTTTGCTGCAGGCTTTGCCGTGCGCCCCTTCGGGGCCTTGGTCTTCGGCCGCCTGGGCGACCTGGTAGGGCGCAAATACACCTTTCTGATCACGATCCTGATCATGGGCATGTCCACATTCCTTGTCGGTGTCCTCCCTTCCTATTCTTCCATAGGCATGGCCGCTCCGGTCATACTCATAGGGTTGCGCATGCTGCAAGGGCTGGCGCTCGGCGGCGAATATGGCGGCGCCGCCACCTACGTGGCCGAGCACGCGCCACAGAACCGGCGCGGCTTCTATACCAGCTGGATACAAACCACGGCCACCATGGGGCTGTTTCTTTCATTGCTGGTGGTACTGGGCATACGCAAATCGCTGGGTGAAGAGGCATTCCTCGACTGGGGCTGGCGTATCCCTTTCCTGATTTCCGCCCTTCTGCTGGGAATATCGGTATGGATACGCATGCGCCTGAACGAGTCACCGGTCTTTCGCAAGATCAAGGCGGAAGGCACCTCATCGAAGCAGCCCATCAAAGACTCATTCGGCAAATGGAGCAATCTTAAAATTGTGCTGCTGGCCTTGTTTGGCCTGGCAGCCGGTCAGGCTGTGATCTGGTATACCGGCCAATTCTATGCCTTGTTTTTTCTGACCAAAACCTTGTCGATAGAACCCAATACCGCCAACGTCATGCTGGCCATGGCCTTGCTGCTGGGTACACCTTTCTTTGTGATATTTGGTGCCTTGTCTGACCGGATCGGGCGCAAGCCCATCATCATGGCCGGATGCCTGATTGCCATTGTCGCCTACTTCCCCATCTTCAAAGGCCTGACCCATTTCGCCAACCCTTCGCTCGAAAGAGCCCAGGCTACAGCCCCGGTAACGGTCATTGCCGATCCGGCCACATGCTCATTCCAGTTCAATCCTGTAGGTGTTTCGTCGTTCAGAAGCTCCTGCGATATTCTGAAAGCCTTCATGGCCGGCAACTCGGTGAATTACACCAACGAAGCGGCGCCGCCGGGCACACTGGCCAAGGCACGAATTGGCGATGATGAGTTCCTGTCTTTCGAGGGTCAGCACCTGGACAGAGCCAACTTTGCCGCCAGATCCAAAGAGCTCAAGAAGACCCTGACCGATGCCATACGCGCTCATGGCTATCCGGCCAAGGCCGATCCATCGGAAATCAACTACATCATGATCGTGCTGCTGCTGACATTGCTGGTGATCATGGTAACCATGGTCTACGGCCCCATTGCTGCCATGCTGGTGGAAATGTTCCCCACACGGATACGTTATACGTCCATGAGCCTGCCCTATCACATCGGCAACGGCTGGTTTGGTGGCTTCCTGCCGCCGGTCGCCTTTGCTGTCGTTGCGGCCACTGGCAATATCTATCACGGACTGTGGTACCCCATCATCATCACATCCATCACCTTGCTGATAGGCTTGTTTTTCGTAAAGGAAACAAAGGATAACGATATAAATGCATGACAACGGTCTGCTTCAGGAGAATGTCAGAATACATCGGTAAACTATATAAATAGAAAGAGTTTTGCGTTTCTTGTTACCGTGCGTCTGATCCCCCGGTACGGTAATTGGCTGCTCTTTTTATCACCTGTGCTGCGCCCCCCGCGAGCTTTATCTGCGCAGCATGGTGTGCTTTCAAAGGCTCGGCGCTACGGCACCGGGCCATTTTTTTGTCGCGGCAAATGGGCTTACAATCAGCGCTCATTCATTTTGCAGCGCAACGCCTTTCCCTGGCCGGATACGCGCATATCAATCAAGAAGACATCAGCATATGTGGTTCAAGAATCTCAGGATATTTCGCCTTTCCCCCTCATGGACATGCACCGCCGACTCACTGGAAGCCGCACTCGAAAAACATGCCTTCCAGCCTGGCAGCAGCAGGGATATGCAAAGCCTGGGGTGGATAGCGCCACGTGAGGATACGGGCTTGGTATACGCACAGAATGGTCAGTATCTGATCACGCTGCGAGCTGACAAAAAATTGCTGCCTACCACCGTGATCAATCAGTTTGCCAAGGCACGTGCCCAGGATCTTGAGGAACAGCAAGGTTTCAAGCCTGGCCGCAAGCAAATGAAGGAAATCAAGGAGCAGGTCACCGACGAGCTCTTGCCCAAGGCATTCAGTGTCTATCGCGATACACGCGTCTGGATCGATACCCGGAATCACTGGCTGGTAATCGACGCAGCGGCCGCAGCCAAGAGTGACGAAGTGCTGGGCCTGCTGGCCAAGTCCATAGATTCGTTGCCGGTCTCGCCGCTGCATGTGGAGCAATCCCCTGCTTCAGCCATGACCAACTGGCTGATCAGCGATGAACCGCCCTCTGGTTTTACCGTAGACCAGGATACTGAATTGCGCTCTACCAGCGACAGCGGCGCTGCAGTGCGTTATGTGCGCCAGAGCATAGAAATAGACGATGTGCGCAAGCATGTGCAGGCAGGCAAACAGTGCACACGGCTGGCGCTGACCTGGAATGATCGTGTGTCGTTTATCCTGACCGAGGGTCTGGACATAAAACGCGTCAATCCGCTGGACGTACTCAAGGAAGGCCAGAATAGCGCCGCGCACAACGATGCGGAGCAATTCGATTCAGACTTCACGCTGATGACCGGCGAGCTGTCCAGGCTGATTGAAAGCCTGGTTGATGCCCTGGGCGGCGAGAAAACAGCCTAGGAGCCCGCGCTCCCAGGCCCTTGCCGGGTCATGCTCCCGGTTAATCGATACCATGAAAAACGCTGTCGTCCGGACCAATATGTGTGGGCGGGCTCCAGGTCACATCGCGCAGTGAATGCTGCACCAGTCCCTCGACGCCCAGCAGCACTGCAAAAATAGCCATTCGAACGGGAATGCCGTTGTCAGTCTGGCGGAAGATGGCCAGGCGCGGATCATGGTTCAGGTCAACGCTCAGGTCGTTGGCTCCCTCGCGGCTGTCGCGCGGCAGCGGATGCATGACAATGACATCGGGCCCGCAACACTGATCCACAATTGCCTTGTTGACCTGGAAATCGGGGGTATAGCCCTCGATTTCTTCGGACGCAAAACGTTCTTTTTGTACGCGCGTGGCATAGATTACGTCGGCTCCGGGCAAGCCTTTTTCCAGCGAGTTGGTTTGCTCGATGACGTGCCCCCGTGTGCTGACCTGATCCTGAATGTAGTCAGGCATCTCGAGACCTCGCGGAGAAATCAGCGTAAATTTCAGGCCGCGATAGAGCGACAGCAATTTGAGCAGCGAATGCACGGTGCGTCCGTACTTCAGATCGCCGACCAATGCTATGTGCGCACCATCGAGCAGCTTACCCAGCCTGGAGAACTCGGTAAGTATCGTGTACAAGTCCAGCAAAGCCTGGCTGGGATGCTCTCCAGGACCATCACCGCCATTGACCACTGGTATGTTTGTGGCACGCGCAAACTCGGCCACTGAACCTTTTTCCGGGTGCCGGATCACCATGGCATCGACATAGCCGCTCATGACGCGGCTGGTGTCGTAGATGGACTCACCCTTGGCCATGGACGAAAAGGTAAAGCCTGTGGTGTCACACACCGAGCCGCCCAGACGGCAGAAGGCCGCACCAAAGCTGACCCGCGTACGTGTACTGGCTTCAAAAAACAAATTCCCCAATACCGCACCTTCAAGAACCCTTGATACTTTCTGGCGCCTGGCGATGGGCTGCATTTGATCTGCAATACGAAAGAATTCTTCCACCGATTCGCGGGTGAATTGGTCCACAGACAACAATTGCGGCTTGCCCTCGGCGGCAATGCGGTTACGCAAAGGGCCCGTCTGTGCGCTTTGCGCATATTTTTGCAGCAATCCTTCATTCTCGACGATTTCAGTGACGAAACGGTTCACCACTTCGGGCATGGCCCGGTATTCCTGTGAACCCTCGGGCAAAAGCCAGGTATCGAGCGCACGGCGTTTTACCCCGATGCGTCCGGCAAATACATCACGCGTCAGATTCAGACGACGCATGGCATCACGAAGAAAGACCTGTTGCGAGACAGACATGGAAGCATCCTTATATATACGCAAAGCGTATATTTTATAAACGATTACAACAGTTGACGAGCAATTTCTATCGACGCCGTCAAAATACAACAGCGATGTCCCGGCGTGGAGAGTGGTGTCGGCGGGAAATCGTTATCGGAAAAGAAAAATGGCACCCGAAGGTGCCATTTTGATGTTTGCAATAAAGGCTTATTGCGCAGCAGCGGGTGCAGTGTTGCCCGTAGCGGGCGTACTGCCTTGCGCGCCGGCAGGCGGAACGCCTGCGATGGCTCGTGCGGCAGCCGTGGCATTTTCCTCGGTACCCACGGCAAAGACCAGTTGCCCGGACTTTACCGGCTCGGAGTAACTGGGTGCTGCCAGCATGGTGCGGCCCACCACCAGAGCCAACCGCTTGTTCGGGTTATCGGTGGTGGCTTTAGTGATCTTGCTTGCACCTGCCTCGCTCAGCTCAAGTGCCAGCAAGCCCTGGCCTTCCTTGTTGGCGCCGGCCTGTATGCCTGACAAGTCTGCACGCGTGATCACGGGCTGAGGATTGACATACAGCATGCCCGACTGAATATTCACGGGCGTCCAGCCGACTTGTGCGGCGGTATCTGCCAGAAAGACCGCAACAGGGGCACCTTGCTGCTGGGCCTGTATGCTCGTTTCAGGCTGCGGCGTACCGGTAGATGCCGTAGCGGGAGCCGTTGCGTCAGTGCCTGTTGTGCTGGTAGTACCTGGTGTGGTCTGGCATGCCGCCAGCATGAGCAGGCTTAGTGGAACCAGTGCACGGCCTAGCGTAGCTGCAATTTTCATTCGGATCTCCCTTCAGTAATCAATCGGTCTGTATACAAAAGTTTAACGATGTCGGCCCTGGAAGCTAAGTCAAAATCTGTCAACTTGTTCAGAACTATATAGCTGCATTATTGTAACCGGCCCGCTCGCACCTCTATTTGCACCTGATCCAGTACCTCACCACCTTCATCCAGCAGCCGCACGGCATGTCGGCCGGGCCTTGGTGCCCAATAGGCTTTCCCTCCCCGCCCGACCAGCTTGCCGTCAACCTGCCAGAAAACCCGGGTTGCAGTCTGGTCTGCAACATTGGTCGCGCGCAATAGTGCATGCTGATGGCCTGCCGGAATATCCGGATCCAGGGCCAGAATCGTTCCAGAGGCGGGCGTGGAAATCTTCGGGAAGCCCTTGCCGGTCGGGACATAGCCCTGTGCCAGCCTGACTTCGTCGACTGCCGTGTCGCCCAGAAAAAAATCCCTGCGCCCGGGTTCGATACCGTGCTGGAAGGTAACGGTCGCTGCGCTGACCGAAGCAGGCATCGCCGGCTGTTTGCTACCCTGCTTGCGGTGCAGATAAGTCATCAGATCATGCCATATCGGGCCCGCGCCTGTAACGCCCGAAACCTCCCTCATGCTGGCGCCCCCGCTGTCACCCACCCATACGCCCACCGTATAACGTTCCGACCAGCCCAGACACCAATTGTCACGCATATCTTTACTGGTACCCGTCTTGACCGCGGACCAGAACGGCGTGGAGAGCACGCTATCCAGACCAAAAGTACGCGACCTGGCCTGCCGGTCGGACAAAATATCACCGATGATCCAGGCCGCGCCGGACGGAATCAGTTGCTGTCCTGGTGCAGTTGCATGGGTCTCCGAAACAACGCGCACCGGCGAGTACCGGCCCAGGTTGGCCAGCGCGCGATACGCATTGGTCAGGCTTAACAGGCTGACGTCGGCACTGCCCAGCGCCAGACTGTAGCCATAGTAGTCACCACTCTGATCCAGTGGCAGACCCAGGTGCAGCAAGCGCCGGGCAAAGGCATCGGGCGTCACCATCAACAAGGTGCGCACCGCAGGAATATTCAGCGAAGAAGCCAAGGCGGTACGCACACTTACCCAACCCGAAAACCGCTGATCGTAGTTCCGGGGAATATACAGTCCGTTCCCGGTGGGCAGATTCAGGGGCTGGTCATTAAGCAAGGAAACTGACGTCAGTCGTTCCTGCTCAAGGGCCTGCGCATACAGAAAAGGCTTCAAGGTGGACCCGGCCTGGCGCAGTGCACGGGCATGATCCACGCTGGGCGCCGCCGACAGATCACCGGACGAGCCGACATAGGCGAGGATTTCTCCCGTTCGATTGTCTTGCACCACCACTGCGGCATCGCGCAAGCTTTGCATGCCTAGTTCGGTGAGATGGCGCATCACACTACGCACCGCATAGCCCTGCAGATCTGCATCCAGCGTTGTGCGCAATATCTGCTGCTCCGGTGGCGTCGCGGCATCAGCTCTTTCCAGCAAGCCGAGCCTGCCATAGTGTGGCGCCAGCTCACGCTCGCCCGTCCATGGCCCGCTGGAACGCATCAGAGCCAGCGCCACAAAATCACTCAGGCCCCGGCACTCCTGCGGAACGCCCATATCGCCCAACAAGGCACACGCCCTCTGTACCAGCACAGGGTGTGCGGCATTCGGCGCGCGCAGCAACACCGCGGCCAGTGCTGATTCACGTGCATTCAAGCCACTGGGATACTTCTGGAACAAAACGCGCGACAAGGCATCCACGCCGACCAGCTCGCCGCGAAACGCCGCCAGGTTCAGATAGGCTTCAAGGATCTGCGTCTTGGTCCATTGCGCCTCAAGCTCGCTCGCCTGCCAGGCCTGGTCAATTTTCTGCATGATGCTGCGTCCGCCCGGTCCGCGGCTGAACGACGGATCAATCAAGCCCAGCAATTGCATGCTGAGCGTCGAGGCACCGCGCCGCTGCCCATGAACCGCATTTCCCCATGCAGCCGCCGCCACGGCCCGCCAATCGACGCCGGCATGATCATAGAAGCGGCGATCTTCAGACAGGATCACCGCCCTTTGCAAGGCCACAGACACCTCATTCAAGGTACGCCAGTCGCCACGCCGACCCTGAAAGTCGCTGCGCACCCGTCCGAGCAACTGCTCGTCACGATCCATCACCAGAATGTCCGAGGATCGATACGCCTGCCTGACGTCCTGATACGAGGCAGTCGCCAGGACGGGGCTGGCCCAGGCCAGCACCAGGCTGGTCAAACAGGCCAGCATCCCCGGTTTCATTGATGTTTGCCCCTGCTCACGGCTGAGCTCCAGCCTGAATCTTCATGGTTTGCGGGCCAGGCAACTCGCCGAACACATCGGGCTGATACATCGCCTCTATGCGTGTGGACGGCAGCTGGAACTGACCCACAGTGTTAAGGCGTACCGTGTACTCCACCGTAGTTTTCCCTTTGGGCAGATAATCATAATAGGCACGATAAGACTCAAAGCTGAGCTCGACGAAGCTGGGACCGTAGCCATAGCCCCCCGCGCGCTCTGACTGTGTTGCAATGCTGGAATCCCGACCCAGGCCGCTGCCCAGCACCTGGGCCCCGGCCGGGATCGGATCAGTAAGCACCACCCATGTCATGGGTGTTTTGGCGTCAATATTCAAGGTGACGCGGTAGACATCGCCCCTGGACCACACACCGTCGACGGCTTGCGAGACAGGCCGTACGCTGCGTTCGAGCGTGAAGCCGGCCGAGGCAGCCTGGGCCACCGGCACCGCAGCCAGCGCGCGAACCTCTGCCCAGGCCTGTCCGGGCCCTTCCTGGGTCAGTCGCAGGATATCCGACGATGGCTGCCCCCATGGCAGGAAGAAGTCACGCATTCTGATGCCGTCCGTGGCCTTGATGGCGTCCCAATCGAAGACCTGACGATGACCTTGATTCACCAGTTCAATATCCACACGCCCGGATAACGGCGTGCGCTCAAAATGACGGGAGAATTTCTCAATGGCCAGGCTGCCTTGCAGATTCGCTGTCGTTGTACGCCATGCACCCTTTTGCTGCAGACGCAACAAGCCTTGCGCCATGCGTGGCAGTTCCTCATTCCAGTCTGGCCGGCCAATAACAGTCAATAACAAGCGCGCCTGATTGGATGCCCGCCCTGCCATCAACCACCAGTTATCGTTTTGCGCATCTTCATTCAATACCAACTCAGTGCCGCGATCCAGCATGCGCGCCAGTATGATCTGCCTTGCCTGCGCCTGTCGTGCCTGGCTATCAGCTATACCGGGGACTCTGTGCAGCAGAGCCAGCCAGTCAATGACTGCGGCCGTAGGCCAGCGGTCAGGCGTAATGGCTATGCTGTCCAGCAACCGTGGCTCGACCTGCTCATAACGCGACAATGCCTCAAGGGCCATCAGTTTTCGTGCATCCAGATCCTGGACTGGTGACCAGCGGTTGCGCACCAGCTTGCCCTGCACGAACGCCTGCAGACCGTGCAACATGGCCTGCCGGCTGTCGTTGGGAATAACGAAAGGCAAGCCCAGGGTTTGAGCTTCATGGCTGACACTTAGCAGATAGGCCGTCAGGACCTCATTACCGCGACGCGCACCCGGGAAATAGGCAGCCAATCCATCATCATCCAGATAATCCGGGAGGCGCCGCATGATCCCGTACCAATCAGACTGACTGCGCAAACCCAACGCTTTGGAGCTTAGCTGTTCCAGGCAGGTGTAAGGGTAAGCAGCAAACCATTCCTGCACACCGGGCAAACCGCCTGCCAGTGACGAGCGTACAGAAAGCTGCAAGCCTCCTCGTGGTATTCCATTAGTATCGGGCAAGGCTCCTGCCGGTACCGACACAGGCAGCTCGACCGGCGGTTTGCTGCCATCCAGCGAAAGCAAAGCCGCCTGACGCGTTCTGACCGGAACAGCCGGCACCAGCGCCTGCTGAACGGTAACGGCATCGGCAGCCGCCTGAGCAGCACCCGAATCCCCGGCCGCCACTTCCTGCGCCACCAGTCGCCAGTTCAATACAGCAGTTTCGCCCAGCAGATTGCTCTCAGGCGCCTGGATATCCCAACTGACCGTGCCTGCCGCGCCCGCAGCCACATCAATCTCTTGTGTGGCGAGTTCCTGCGACGGCACCCCCGATCCTTCATAGCCGGCGTTCACCCGCAGATGCATGGCTCGTTGTGTGGCGTTGCGCAGGGTAACTGTCGCAGTGTACCGATCTCCTTCGCGCACCAATGCAGGCAAGCCGCCAATGACCTGCAGGTCTTGTATGCTGGCTATTTTCGCCTTCCCGGTACCAAAGCGGTCCGGGCCATAGTCGGCCACCGCGACCAGTTGAAAGCTGGTGATGGAGTCATTCAATGGCAGCTTGATCACCGCCTTGCCGTTCTCGTCCAGCGCTACTGAAGGCCTCCATAAAAGCAGCGTATCCAGAAGCTCACGGGTGGGACTTTTACCGCCGCCTCCTCCCGCCGGCAAAGCCTTGCGGCCGTAATGACGGCGCCCCACCACCTGCATCTGTGCCGTTGCCGTTTCGACGCCATAGCTGTGCGGCTGGCGCATGGCCGAGAGCAGATCCCAGCTGCTGTTGGGGGCAAGCTCCAGCAAAGCCTGATCCACGGCGGCAAAAGCCACCGTTCCATGTGCCGCAGGCCGGCCGTCTGGTAGCCTGACCTCGATGGCAACACTGGCCTGATCACGAACCTGATACTCCTGCTTGTCGGGGTGAACACTCACGACAAGCTCATTTTCCTGGTCCGACACCCTGATTTGCGTCAGGCCAAAGCGGAACGAAGGCTTGGCCAGATCAATAAAGGGAGTCGCCGCGGTCTGCGTATCCTTGGCATCGGCATAGGCCCGATACCATTCCACAGGCTTGCGCCAACCCTGATCAAAGAATGATTGCCATGGCACTGCGTACTGCCGCCCCCGCAAGGCCAGCACAGAGACATATACATTGGGTCCCCAGGCAGCCTCAACCGGGAACCGGATCATCGGGTCAGTGCCATCGATCTCTGCCACGTGGGTCGCCAGAACCCCTTCACGCTCGATTGCCACCAGGGCAGTGGCGTGCCGGAAAGGCATGCGGACCTGGAATTCGGCCATCTCACCCGGTCTCCATTCCTTCCGGGCCGGGATGATATCAATCCGGTCATCGTTGCCGCCGCCGAACCACAGATCCTCCGTACCGGTTACCCAAAGCGTCGAAGCTGCGGTTGAACGGCGGCCCTGGTCATCCCGGGCGGTCGCTATCAATTCAACCTGGCCCGTCATATCGAGGCTTATTGCGCACTCGAGCAACCCGTCGGACCCGGTGCGACCTTCGCATAACGTGCCCAGGTCACGCGTTTCCGTATGGTTGTCGTAACTGTAGAAGCCGCCCACCATGCGCTTGCGCGTAGAGTATCGGGTGTGTGCGAGCGCAGTTACCGTCAGTACCACATCAGCTTGCGGCTGTCCGTCAAGTGATAGTGCCACCGCGCTCAGCCTGGTTTCCTGGCCGGACTGTATCCAGTTGCCAGTACGTACGCCCACCTGAACATTGGCGGGCCATACCGGCGCCGATAAAGCCAAAGTCTGGATTTGTCCGTTTGGGTCCGCGAAACTGGCCTCCAGCAACAAGGACTGAGGCTGCGTAAATTCCGGCAACGACGTTACGTTCAACCTCCCCATTCCTTGCGCATCCAGCACCAAGGGCTGCTTGTCGAGAAACAGCGCCTGCTTCTCTGCATTGGTATCAGGATCTTCATCACCATAATCATCGTCGGCTGAAGGCCCGGCGAAAGAATAGTCATCGTAATCCTGAAACTGTACGGTCCTGTCGCGCAACACCCCCGAGATTCGAACAGGCAGCTGCCCTGCCGGCCCGCCGGAGACATAGGAGAGCTGTACATCCGTGTTCAGACTGCCGGGCGCTACCAGCGTACGCTGCCCATTGGCATCACTGACCGTCAGGTTGCCGGCCAGCAGCGGCAGCTTGAATTCTTCAACACGAAAGGCACTGCTGCCGTACCACTGTCCGTCACTGTCGGTGACCCGGACCGAGTACTCGCCAAGCCTGGCCGTTTTTGGCACAGCAAATTCCCCTGCTGCCGACAGCCCGCCCGAAGGCGTTTCCTGCCAGTCCAGCGTCTGCTCATAGCGCTGATCGGAACCCAGATGCTCGATCAGCAATTTGGCCGGCAGGGACTCGGGCCCGGCCGGCAGCGCCAAGCCGTCACGCGTTTGCACGCGTACAAAATGCTTCATGGCCACAGTTTCCCCGGCCCTTAACAACGTACGATCAAACACTGTATGCACAACGACAGTGGGAGCAGGCTGTGTATCGGTCGGGACATTGAAACGCCATGACTCTATTCCGTCGTTCCACTCCGACAGTACGAAAGAAAAATCAGCCTTGCCGCGCGCCTGAGGATGATCCGCTGCTATGCGGGCCGAGACATACAGTCCGCCCAAACCGGTGTCTTCGCAGTAACCGGGGGCATCCAATGCTTCCGGGTGATGCCATATGCCGTCAGCATCAGTCTTGCCCTGCGCAAGCTGACGACCAGAGCAATCCAGCACGTTTATGATCGCATTCGGAACGACTTTACCCTCATCCAGAGTGGTCACCCATGCCAGCGTGTCGTCCCGACCCGTTTTGACATGCACTCCAAGATTGGTGACCAGCACCGCAGTACGTACATACATGGACTCCCGCGATTCCAGCAAGGACTGCCCCAGCCTTGCGGACTCCACCTCGAGCACGTGAAATCCCGGCTCATTCAGGGGCACACCTATCACTTCAAAAGGACGGGGATTCCCCGCATCCATGCCCGGCAACTTCAGCTTGCGTACATTGTCCAGCCCTGCAAGGGCTGAGTAGCCGCGCGTATCGAGCACCGGGCCCTCTGCGCGACCACGCCGTTTCCCGTCCATCACGTCCCTGATCTGATTTCGTGTCAGACGGTTGTTCTCGAGAAGGGGAATGCGTGCATACCATTGCAGGGTTTCACGATCATCGCGTGTCACATAGTCTGCGACCGTACCTGCCGATACCGACAAGGCTTGTGTAACGAGCGCTGCTTCCACATTGCGTACCGTCAGCGGAACGCTGGCCTTGGCCTGTTCCTGCTTTATACCCGGCGCCGCGTCGGCAAACCGCTCAATCACGCCAAACGAACCTGATGAAAATTTCACCAGCGGTGGAAACGCCGCAGTGTTGAACGACAAGGGAAACTGGTCTGCATTGACCAGCTCACGGCCTGCATCATCCTTAAGTCCTTCCGGCAACGACAGGCTCAGGCTGGCCTGCTCGGGAAAAGGTCCGGAGAACTGCACACTCTGCAAACCGCCCCCGCGGCCCTCGTCTTCACCCAAGTCAGGCTCAAGAACCTGGGTCGGTGTCTTCAGACGAATCTTGCCGGCGTCTGCTACAGAAATTGGCGCTGAGAACTGCAGGGATACCGGCGACACGGGCGTGCAAGGCATACTGGCGTTCTCACGCATGCAGCTGAAAGTTGCCTTGAAGTCTTTGCGCACCGTGTAATCGAAATGCTGTGACTCAGTGCCGGCCACTGCCGGCCGCCCTGCACTAGCCAGCGTGGTGACACCCGGCCCGACACTCAGCTGTACCTGACCCTCGGCGGGCAAACGGCGCGTGCATTGCAACAACTGGGTTGCTTCGGTGTCCCATTGCTCACTGCGGGAATAATAGGCCGCATCCAGAATCTGCTTGCGCGCATCGCCGGTAATCAACCGCGGACGCACCGCCTCACCCAGACCTTCGATCAGACAGCGACTGTTGTGCAGAACGCTGTCTGCATCAACCTTGCCGTTAAATCGCAGGACGAATACCTGATCTTCGGCTATCGTCGGCCCGTAGGGACGCGTGCTGCTGACCACCGGCCCACCGGTCCGGAAGCTGAAGCTGGTCTTGCCAGACACTGCTGAATTATCAAGCGTCTGGAACGACGGGTCGAGCTGGATGTCGCAAGATACGCCGGGACCAGGATTCTGTGTGAAGACATAGGTCCAGCGCCGGTCATCCAGCCACCGGCCATTGCCTTTCAATTCCGGATCATCGCACTGAACCAGCACCGGGGCCGGCGCCTGCCCTTCACCAAACGCAATAACGGATTTATCGAACGCCAGCTTGATGCTTTCTACTCTGGCAACCTTGCCCTGAGGACTGAGCTGCGTAATTTGTGCCGACCACGACGTCGATATGCACAGTGCTCCCGCCAACGCTGCGATTCCTGATCTATGCACGGCCGTGTCCTGTTCCGGTAGCTGATGAACGATATGCGCCGCGCGGCAAACCTGGCGGCCCCTCCCCAATTTCGGCCACAATACCATCGTTTAAACAGCGAGTCAGCCTTCGGAATAATGTGTAACAACGTAGGTATATGAAGAGCTGGACCATGACCTCGGCACCAACTTCCAGGCAAGGAAACCGCGAAGCAAAAAGACAAGCCCTAAACCATTGATCTGCTGAAATTTATTCGACTGAATACAGCGCCGGCCATTTTTATGTAATAATTGCGGGCTATCGAGCAATCGCTATAACAAGGCAATGCACGATGTGGCCCTCTAGCTCATGCTTGGTTAGAGCAGCGGACTCATAATCCGTTGGTGCCGTGTTCGACTCACGGGGGGGCCACCAGCAGGATCAAGCACTTAGGCCAACTCTTCGGAGTTGGCCTTTTTGCGTGTGGGGGAATAACTGGCCAATCAAGGCGTCCATAGCAACTCCATCATTCAGAGGCAGCCATGCGGACGCGAGCCGCTGCGCGGCGGGCGGCAAAGCGGGCCTCAACATCAGCAGCAGGCCACCCCTGTATCAAATTAATACAGCGAATCATACCAGCCCATAAAAATAGCGACTCGAAGGAATCGTCCTTAGCTGAAACCCTTTTATTTGATACTATTATTTAGTATCGTATCCACATGAAGGCCAAACACCGAAAAACGCTAGAGCTGATCTTCTCCAGACCAACGTCTGCCGGAGTTAAATGGAATGATGCGGTAGCGTTATTTATCGAACTTGGCGCTGAAATTACGGAGCGTGAGGGCTCGCGTGTGGCTGTGTTCCTTTTCGACCAGATCAAAGTAATGCACCGCCCCCCACCCCTCTCCCGATATGGATAAGGGAGCGGTAGCCTCCATTCGGCGGTGGCTTGAGGAAAACGGAGTGAAACCATGAAAAACATTATGACTATCGGCGGCCAGCAGGCCGTTATTACCTACGACCCGGACATTGAAATGTTCCGAGGCGAGTTTGTTGGCCTGAACGGCGGCGCAGACTTCTACGCCGCTGATGTAGCCGGGTTGCATCGTGAAGGTGAGCTTTCGCTTAATGCCTTCCTGGATGAGTGTGCCAAGCGGGGTATAGAGCCGCGCAAGAGCTTTTCGGGCAAGTTCGTCCTACGCGTCGCCCCCGAAATTCATCAAGCAGCAGCTACAGCTGCAGCTGCCAGTGGGGAAAGCTTGAATCAGTGGGTTGCTGGCGCAATCAAAGAAGCTGCACACGCTTAAAGACAATTAAGATCAAACCACACCATACATTCGTCTCTCCTGTTCAGATACACTGCAGGGAAAATGCTCTTCCGGCCTCGTTGCGCTCCTGGAACATTGGGAATGATCGTATGCATCGCAGACAACATACGCCGCTTGTGGGGAATAACTTACCAATCTTTACCTGCGCTGTCGCAGAACTGTCGTGTTTGCGCTCTAACCTGAAAAGCATGTTCCATTTCAGGAGGCCATGTGCATCTGGTCGACATCACTATGTTTCACGCCCCCGCCAGCGGGGGCGTTCGCACCTATCTGCAAGCCAAGCATGAAATCCTTGCCCGCTACCCGGGCGTGCGCAGCAGCCTGCTGGTACCTGGCGCCGAAGCCGGCTCGCTAAGCGGCGTGCACACACTGCCAGCCTTCCGGCTACCATTCGGCAGCAGCTATCGATTCCCCTTGCGCCGCCGCCCCTGGCGTAATGCCCTGATGGCAATGACCCCCGACCTGATCGAAGCGGGTGACCCCTATGTCACCGCCTGGGCCGCACTGGAGGCAGGCCAGAGGCTCGGTGTGCCCACGGTAGGATTCTTTCATTCCGACCTGCCGCGACTGATGGGAGACCGCTTCGGCGCGGCCGTGCGCCGGCGCCTGCAGCGCTATGTGGGATCACTTTATAGCCAGTTTGACAGTGTCCTGGCTCCTTGCAGCGCCATGGCCGAGAGCCTGGCCGAATGGGGCGTCACACGGCTCAGGGTCCAGCCTTTGGGCGTGGACCTGGAGCGCTTCCACCCAAGTCGCAGTGACCCACTGCTGCGTGAGCGGCTGGGGCTCGATGCTCAAACCCGGCTGCTGGTGTTCGCCGGACGCCACTCGCCGGAGAAGAACATCGACGTGTTGCTTGAGGTCATGCGGCACCTGGGCTCCCGCTATCATCTGTTGCTGATGGGGCCAGGCATGCCTGCACGGGTACCCGGCAATGTCAGCGTCGTGCCTCGCTACTGCCCGCCGGATGAAATTGCCGTGGCCATGGCCAGTGCCGATGCCATGCTGCATGCCGGCACCCGCGAAACTTTTGGTCTGGTGGCCCAGGAAGCCATGGCCTGCGGCCTGCCGGTGGTGGCGGCCCGGGCCGGTGCTTTGAAAGAATATGTGCCATTGGGGGCTGGCATACTCTGCCACCCGCGGGACCCGGAAGACATGGCACGCGCCACGCAGGGGCTCTTTCTGAACGACCCGGCAGCCATGGGTCGCCACGCACGCCGGCATGTCGAGCGCCATTTCGGGTGGCCACAGATCATTAATGGCCTGGCAAGCCACTATCATGAGCTTGCCGGCGACTCGGCAGCCGCGCCGCTGTACGAACATGGCTGAACAAGCCCATTGTCATCATATTTTCCAACAAGTTGTAGCACACTCATGGTATTCCCATTTCCCGGATGCAAAAAGATATGACCAACTCTCTTTCATCATCGTCCTCATTGTCACCGGCGCAGCGCGCCGAAGCAGATTGGCTCGACAGCTTTGATGAAGAGCTGGAGATGGAACTGGACGACGATAGACTAGACGAGCTGCTGCTTGAGGTACCACCACAAGGCCCGGTATCGGAAGGCCAGCTTGATCGACGCTTCTATTTTCGCGAGCTATTCCGGCTACAGCGTGAGCTCGTCAAGCTTCAGGACTGGGTGCAGGCTCAAAAACTCAAAGTCGTCGTCCTGTTCGAAGGCCGGGATGCGGCCGGCAAAGGGGGCGCGATCAAACGCATCACCCAGCGGCTGAATCCACGTATCTGCCGTGTGGCGGCATTGCCGGCCCCCAGCGAGCGTGAACGGACTCAATGGTACTTCCAGCGCTACGTATCGCATCTGCCAGCGGGAGGCGAGATAGTTCTGTTCGATCGCAGCTGGTACAACCGGGCCGGTGTTGAAAAAGTAATGGGCTTTTGCAATGACGACGAGTACGAAGAATTTTTTCGGTCAGTGCCGGATTTCGAGAAAATGCTGGTGCGCTCCGGCATCATTCTGGTGAAGTACTGGTTCTCGATCACCGACGAAGAACAACATACCCGCTTCATGATGCGCATCCGTGATCCTTTAAAGCAGTGGAAGCTCAGCCCTATGGATCTCGAATCCCGGCGCCGCTGGGAAAACTACACCAAGGCCAAAGAGATCATGCTCGAGCGCACCCATATGCCCGAAGCCCGTTGGTGGATAGTGGATGGAGTGGATAAAAAACGGGCGCGTCTGAACTGTATACGGCATCTGCTCACGCAGATTCCCTACGAAGACATACAGACCCCCGAGATCATCCTGCCCGAGCGGGAATACAATCCCGACTACTTTCGCCACCCCGTGCCAGAGCAGATGTACGTCCCGACTTTCTATTGACCGCAATGGTTCTGAGATGCGCCGGACAAACTTATCCACCGATCCTGTGAATAACCCTGCGGAAAACCTGCGGGCATGTCATGAAAACGCAATAGTCACGCCCTCTTGGGGTTCCCTGGCCGATCAGCGCTCAGTGGCTGAGTCCTGATCATCGTCGGGCGTGGTGGCACCCTCCTCCGGTTCGGTCGCCGTCAGGCTCTCTTTCGGACTTTTGACTGCATTGTCCTCGTCAACATTTACGTCGTCTGCCGTCGAGATATTGGGGCGTGCGACGGGCTTTTCAGTCGAAACATCATCCTTCTTCCGGGGCGGTCCAGGGTCTTTCTGCTTGCTCATGATGCACCTATAAGGTTAAGAGGCGCAGTTGCGCGCCTGCGCACAGCCTGCAGCAAGCAGCGTGCCTGATATTGCTAGTCCGTATGGTTCAAAGTGCCGATTATCCGCATGGCGACAGCCGAGGTATTGCGCATGTGATCGACGCAGGCCTGAAAGGCTTCCTGCTCGTTGCTGTCCTTGATGGCGTCGCCGATACGACGCATCTCTTTGATGGCCTGGCGCATGCGGCCTGGTCCCAATATCGAGACGGCACGCAAGCGCGAAATCTTGCCGTGGAGATTTTCCAGCGTACTTTTAAGAATTTTGTTGTAGCAAGCGGAAAGCAGAACATCATAAAACAGCTCAACTGCCTGTAACTGCGCCTCGATGTCTTCACGATTTATAGCGTTCTCGAGTGTGCCGAGCGCCGCCTCGAGCGCGGCACGCTCTGCCTCGCTTGCCAGATTAATGAAATTTTGAGCGGCCAGGCCCTCGAGCACGGAGCGCACCTGATAAATATCGGCCGCCTCTGCCGCATCCAGACTGGCCACCCTGAACCCTCGATTGGGTTCATTGGTGACATAGCCGTCGCGGAGCAGGATCTGCAGTGCCTCTCGCACCGACTGGCGCCCGGCGCCGGTGAACTCGCACAGCATGCGCTCAGGCAACCGGGAGCCGGCGCGCCACTGGCCTGACAGAATCTGCTTTCGGATGGCCAGAGCCACTGCTGAACGCTTGGATTTCATAGGAAGAAAATCAAATCAATGTAACAAGTATATATGGAAACCTATGACATTATCCTAATGTTATCCCTAATTGTCGGACAATTTATTAGTTTTTATCATTCAATACAATCAACATTTACGTCAATTTAATAAATTCATTATGCATCCACTTGTCAGTTTGTTTACAGACATTCCCACCTCCATCATCAGCGACTGCATGCGCAGAATAGCCGGCTCAAGTGCCCTGACGGGCTACCATGGCGATGCACCTATGTTGGGCACAGCCTATACAGTCAGGGTTCGCGCGGGAGACAACCTGTATATCCACGACGCCCTGCGCAAAGCACAACCGGGCGATGTCCTGGTTATCGACGGAGCCGGCGACGTTGATCGCGCCCTGCTCGGTGAAATCATGATGAGCGTTGCCAGAATGCGTGGCCTGGCCGGACTGGTGGTAGATGGCGCCATACGCGATTGCAGCACGATCAGGCAAGAAGGATTTCCATGCTATGCCAGGGCAGTCACCCACAGGGGGCCATACAAGAACGGTCCTGGCGAACTGAACGTACCTGTATCCATAGGCGGCTGCGTGGTGAACCCGGGTGACATCGTTGCCGGCGATGGCGACGGCGTCGTGTTTATTCCTACCAGCCAGGCCGAAACCGTTGCAGCCGCATCACGCAAGAAGATGGAGGCTGAAGCTGCCGTATTGGCTGGTATTGCCAAAGGCGCATACAACGACGCCTGGATCGACGAAGCGTTGAAAAACCAGCTGGTTTGAATTTTATTTCCTAATCCTGAAGACCACATACCGGAGGCAATGGCCTTATGCATCTGACTCGACGCACATTACTCACAACTCTCCTGGCAAGCGCTGTTGCCGGCGCATTCGGCACAACGGCTGTTGCCGCAGAAGAAACTTATCCTTCCAAGCCAATCAAACTGGTCGTACCCTGGTCACCGGGCGGCGCAACCGACGTGCTGGGGCGCATGATAGCCAAGGGGCTGACAGAGCGTATCGGCCAAACCGTGGTCGTCGAAAACCAGGCTGGCGCGGGCGGCAATATCGGTACAACTTCATTTGTACGCCAGAAACCCGACGGCTATACGCTCCTGGTTGCCACAAGCTCGACAAATGCTGCCAACCCTCATCTTTACAAACAACTGGGATTCGATCCGGCCAACGATTTTGCGCCGATCGCATTCGTGGCAAAGATTCCGAACGTGCTTGAAGTCCCGAAAGACTCAAAGTTCAAGAGCTACAAAGAGCTCATAGACTACGCCGCAGCGCATCCGGGTGAGCTCAATTACGGCTCTGCAGGTACGGGCTCCTCCCAGCACCTGGCGGCATCCTTGCTCAAGCACCTGACTGGCACCGACATCGTGCACATCCCCTTCAAAGGCAGTGGCCCGGCCGCCTCGGCACTCATGGGTGGCGAGCAGCTCGATTTCATGATCGACACGGGTTCGGTAAACCAGGTCAAGGCAGGATCTTTGCGCGCACTGGCCGTGGCCTCAGAAGAGCGTACTGCCGCCCTGCCTGATGTGCCGACATTTGGCGAGCTGGGGCTGCCCGACATGATTGCGTTTGCCTGGTACGGCATTGTCGCCCCCGCCGGCACGCCAGATCAGATCGTTACGTATCTGAACAAGGAAATCAATGCGGTTGTGCAGTCGCCTGAAGTCAAGCAGCACCTCGAGAACATGGGTGCACAAGTGCCACCGCCTGAGGATGCCGCTTCGTTCGCAAACTTCATGAACAGTGAACTCACGCGCTACGGCGACCTGATCAAAATGTCTGGCGCCAAAATGGAATAGCAAGCAACAGTCCGGAGCCGCTGCAGGCTATCCCGTTTGCCACGCGGCTCCGGCACGGTCCCGGATAAACTTATCCACCGATCCTGTGAATAACCCTGCGGAAAACCTGCGGGCATGTCACGAAAACGTAATAGATACGCCCTCTTGGGGTTCCCTGGCCGATCAGCGCTCAACAGGCTACTTGGCTGACAGCACCTTTTTCATGCGCTGATAGTCTTTGTCGTATCGACCTGCCAGTTTTGTCTTCTGCACATCGGTCAGGATCTTTCCCGAGATCTGGAAAAATTTTGTCTCTTCTTCCTTGAGATGATGGCGGACGATGCGTGAGAGCTCTTTAGCCGTTGCCAGCCAGCTGCCACCTTCGTAAGACGCGTTCGTCAGTTCCTCGATGCACTCGTCAATTTCGTGATGCTCGGCCAACGCATGCCGGGAGGGATCCAGGCCCATGTCGTCCATAAGAATAGGCGCATACAGGAATCTTTCTTCCGATGCAGCATGTGCAGCCAGCTCGATATGAAGCTCGTTCAGGATGATTTCCCGCTTTCCAGTCTCTGGCTTCGCAAGCAGAAGACGCCTGCAAAGAGACCTTTGAATCTCGTGGCTTTCACGCAATGCATCGTAAATTGTTCTCATGGATTCCTCCTGTTGCGGGCGGCAATGCAAGACACCTGGTCAATACATGGTAACGCATTGCAGCCCGGGCAAACAGAGATAAGCATGTAACGTGCCTGGGTCAGTCGGCCAGCTGCGCCATCTGTTGCAATGCTTCGAGCTCGGTGTCGTCGAAGCCCGCCGCCCGTCTGGCGTCCAGGTTGAAGGGGCCACGCGGCCGCGGTGCCTGGTATAGCCTGGACAAGGTTTCATAGGCTTCCACGAAATCACGCTGTTGCCTGGTGCACAGCCACTTGTACCAATGATTTCCGATAGCCACATGACCCACTTCGTCACGCAGAATGATGTCCAGTATGGCCGCACTGTCGTGATCGCCCGCCTGCGCAAGACGATGCCGTATGGCAGGCGATACGTCCAGGCCGCGCGCTTCCAGGGTACGAGGCACCAGCGCGAGCCTTGCCAGCAAGTCGTCGCGTGTCTTCTCGGCCATTTCCCACAAGCCATTATGGGCTGGAAAGTCGCCATAGACATATCCCAGTTCCTGCAGTCGACGCGCAAGCAGGTCAAAGTGTGTGGCCTCTTCTACCGCCACCTTGCTCCAGTCACGGTAAAACGCCTCGGGCAAACCAGGAAAACGCCAAAGAATATCGAGCGCGAGATTAATGGCATTGAATTCAATATGAGCAAGTGCGTGCAGTAACGCGGCGCGCCCTTGTACCGACGACATGGCCCGGCGTGGCACCGCGGCAGGCGCCACCAGCTCGGGAAGCGCTGGCCGGCCTGGAAGATCGGCCTGTGCTTCCAGGGCTGCATCAACATTTATGCCGGTGATCTCACGCATTGCCCAGACAGCTGCGCATTTTTCGTGGGCGTTACCAAGCGCCAGTGCGTCAAGGGCCGCACGGCGCAATTCCGCCTGAGAGTCTGTAAGGTAAATATCATCCATAGACAGACTGTAATTCATTTCCGCGATGTTGCCGTGCCGGCACCGCGGCAAAATACGGCTACGCAGCCAACGGCCGCATCCGCGGGTGCCTGTAAAAGAGTATGGCCGCCGGCACACCCACCGAGATGACCATGGCGGCAAACGCACGAATAGCAACATCCATGCTCCAATGGTCGGCGATCCAGCCCATGCCCATCATGGGCATCATGCTGCCGATATAGCCGATCACCAGATAAGTCGCCAACAACCCTGACCGCGTGCCGGCTGTCGCAAGGCGATTGACCATGCTCATGCCGGCCAGCATGCAGGCGCCGTGGCCGATTGCGGTAAGCAGGACACCCATCCCGAACAAAATGGCCGAGCTGGACGACAGGTTGGCCACCAGGAACACATTGCTCAAGGCAAGGCTTATAAAACCTGTGGTACCACACCAATGCGTGGGCATGCGGCCGGCCAGTACCTGGACGGCAGCCGAGGCGAACAATATCAACGCAATCGCCGTGCCACTGACTACCGGCCCATGCCAGGGCACCAGCTGATCAAGGAACAAGGGCGCCATGGACGCGTACAGCCCGAAGCCACCAAACGCCAGAAAAGGCAGGCAACAAGTCAGCACGAAGGCCCACGAGGCATTGGCCTGTGGCCAGGTCAGCCTGGGCAAGGCATCACGCCAGTTCAGGCGTGCTATTTCGGTTGGCATGGCTCCCTTGGGCAGCTTCAGGCGCATCAGGGCCATCAGGCCCAGCGTACCCAGCACCAGCGTCGGAATATACGTCACCACCAGCGGAGCGGGCGCCCATTGTCCGATGATGCCCCCCACCAGCGGGCCCAGACCAAAGCCGAAAGCCATCAGAAAGCCCGTCATCATCGCGACACGTTGCATATTTCCGGAAGGCGATACCTTGGCCAGACCTAGCGTAGCGCTCGTGGTCAGCATGCTGGACGCCAGCCCGACAACGAACCGGCCTATGCTCAGGGTGGTCATGTCCCATGCAATCATGCTGATGATGGTGCCAAGCAAGGCCAGCACGACGCCGCATTGCATCATGGGACGAAACCCCACGCGGTCGGGCAGGCTTCCAAAAAACAGCAAGCCACACAATGCGCCCACCATATAAATCACGTACACAAACGAAATATCGCTGGCCTGCAGCTGCCATGCCTCTTTGTAAAGAGCGTACAGGGGACTGATGAGCGCAATGCTCATCACACCCACTATCATGGCAAAACTCACCCACAGATAGGGCGATCCTTTCAATTTCATTTGAGTAATTTTTTATGCGGCTGACCAAAGGATGGGGCGGGAGGGATCAAGTATTCTATTACGGGTTAACCCTTATAACAAGTTAAGAAAATGTAATAGCTGGCCCTCACGATCGCAGTGCGCCGGAACTGGTTGCGTCGATAGGCGATAATGTTGACCAATAGTATTACCTAATTTTCTTACTACAGATAGCGCCATGATCCGAGACCAAGAAACCCTTAACGGCCTGCTTGACACCGTTGCACGCTTCGTGCGAGAGCGCCTTGTTCCCAACGAAGAGCTGGTGGCCGAAACAGACGAAATTCCCGAAGATATCGTCACAGACATGAAAAACATGGGCCTATTCGGTCTGACTATTCCGGAGCGATTTGGCGGGCTGGAACTGACCATGGAAGAAGAGGTGCTCACCGTATTCGAGCTTTGCCGGGCCTCACCAGTCTTTCGCTCACTGCTGGGTACGACCGTCGGTATCGGCTCGCAAGGCATCTTGTTCGACGGCACGCCGGCGCAGCAGGAAGAATACCTGCCTCGCCTTGCAACCGGCGAGCTGATTGCCTCGTTCGCGCTAACCGAGCCCGAAGCCGGCTCCGACGCAGCATCCCTGCGCACCACCGCTATTCTCGACAGCGACCACTACGTGGTCAACGGCACCAAACGCTTCATCACGAACGCCCCGCACGCAGGCATCTTTACCCTGATGGCACGCACCAATCCGGAAATCAAAGGGGCCGGCGGCATCTCGGCATTTATTGTTGATGCCAATACACCGGGGATAAGCTTCGGCAAGCGCGACAGCAAAATGGGCCAGAAAGGCGCCCATACCTGCGATGTGATCTTTGACAACTGTCGCGTTCCTGCCGCCAATCTGATCGGTGGCAAGGAAGGTCAGGGTTTCAAGACGGCCATGAAAGTGCTGGACAAAGGCCGTATCCATATCGCAGCCGTTTGTGTTGCCGTGGCCGAGCGTATGCTGGCCGACGCGCTCGCATACGCCATGCAGCGCAAGCAATTCGGGCAGCGCATCGCCGATTTTCAGCTGGTTCAGGCCATGCTGGCCGACTGCAAGACGGAAATCTACGCGGCACGCAGCATGGTCCTGGACGCGGCGCGCCGCCGCGACGACAATCTGCCGGTCAGCACCGAAGCCTCGTGCGCCAAGCTGTTTGCCTCCGAGATGTGCGGACGTGTTGCCGATCGCGCAGTACAGATTTTTGGTGGCGCCGGCTACATGAGCGAATACGGCATCGAGCGCTTCTATCGTGATGTGCGGCTGTTCCGCATCTACGAAGGAACCACTCAGATCCAGCAGATTGTTATAGCGCGCAACATGATACGCGAGGCGGAATGAATCGCCACGCAGGCAGCAGCGTTAATCGGAGATGGTCGTTCCTGCCCCAAGGGCGCTCAGTCTGAGCAGGCTTCTGAGGTTTTCACCCATAAGCTTGCCCACCACAGTAGCGTGCTCTGGTGTCTTTGGATTGGCCAGGCTGGCCAGAAGACGTTCTATATCACCATCGGTCAGGATAACCTGAAGCTGCTCGGCATTGCCCTGGTTATCGGGAACCCAGGCGGTAACCTGAGCGGTCAATTTTCCGCGCTCGTCGATTTGCAGCTCTGGTACACCCGGGAGCCGTGCCCGCAACTCGCCCAATTTTCCTTCCGAGGATTGCTCCGTTTTCTTTATTTTCATGCTGTCTCCATGCCGCAAGGGCGATGCAACTGATTCTAAGCCCATCAGCTGCCAAAATCCCTCAAGGTAAACCATGACGGCCGCGCACCTGTCGACGGAAGCACTGGGTACAAGTTTGCCTCTAAGGCCGGCGTCCCTGTGCCTGCAATCGGGTACTAAGGCGGCTGAAGACACGCAATGCATTGTCTCCCATAATTTGTTTCCGAACGCCAGGCTCCAGCCAGTCGACCGCATCAATATACCGTTTGGTGTCGTCGTAGTGGAAACCCGTCTGGGGATCCACACCTTTGACGGCCCCAATGATCTCGGAGGCAAACAGGACGTTTTCGGGCGGGACAACAGTCAGCAGCAGCTCTATGCCAGGTTGATGATAGACACAGGTGTCGAAAAACACATTCTGCATCAGGGTCTCGAGCGGCGGTCGGCCCATGTTCTGGGCCAGACCCCGATAGCGTCCCCAGTGATACGGCACCGCCCCACCCCCATGAGGAATGATGAACTTCAGTGTGGGAAAATCGCGAAAAAGATCAGACTCGAGGAACTGCATGAAGGCGGTCGTATCTCCATTCAGGTAGTGAGCCCCCGTGAAATGGAAGTTGGGGTTGCAGGAGCAACTTGTATGGACCATGGCGGGTACATCCAGCTCGACCATTTTCTCGTATAAAGGATACCAATACCGATCCGTCAAAGGTGGGTCGGTCCAGTATCCGTCGGTGGGGTCAGGATTGATATTGCACCCCACGAAACCAAGCTCCTGGACGCAACGTACCAACTCGGGTATGCAGTTGGCGGGGCTTACTCCCGGTGATTGAGGCAATTGACACACGCCCGCCAGCCTGTCGGGGTACAGCTCTACCGCACGATATATGAGGTCATTGCAATGACGTGTCCAGACCGCACTTGTGTCGGCGCCGCCAACATGATGGGCCATGCCTCCCGCGCGTGGCGAAAACAACGTCAGGTCGACGCCGCGCTCCTGCTGGATTCGTATCTGATTATCTTCAAGCGATTCCCGGATCTCGTCATCGCTGATCACGACTCCCGGGTCGACGCTCCCCCCTGCAGCCGATTGCAGCATATCCAGCTGCCAAGCGCGAAACTCACCAAGCGCCTTTGGCGCCGTCGTATAGTGACCATGACAGTCGATAATCATGCGTAACCCATTTTTATAAAACGTTGAACAAAGCCGGCATGCATGCCGGCTTGCCTGGCTGCCTGACGCGCCCTACTGCGTGCTCAAGCCAGCCTCTTTCACAACCCTGGCCCATTTTTCGACCTGCTCATGATAGTACTTGTCGAACTCGGCCACCGAGCCACCGCCGATAACCACTGCCATCTGCTTGAGCTTGTCCTGAACCTTGGGATCCTGCAAAGCCGTATTGATATAGCCATTGACTTTCGTCACGATGTCGTCCGGTGTCCCGGCCGGAACCATGAAGCCCCACCACACCTTGGCCTCAAGGTCGGAATACCCCAGCTCTTTGGAAGTTGGCACATCGGGCAGCTGGGTGATGCGCCCCGGACTATCGATCATCAGTGCCCGCAGCTTCTTGGCGTTGACCTGAGGCACAGCCTCGAGCGGGTTCAGAAACATGAATGAAACACGGCCAGTCACCAGGTCGAGCTTGGCGGGCGAGCCGCCTTTATACGGTACGTGCAGCATCTCGCTCTTGGTCGTGAGCTTGAGCAGCTCAGACGCAAGATGAGGTGCGCTGCCACTGCCGGAGGTGGCAAATGACACCGCATCGGGCTTGGCCTGGGCGGCCTTGAGCAGATCTTCAAAGCTCTTGTACGGAGAATCATAGGCCGTGACCAGTATCAGCGGCGCATAGCCCACATAGGCGACGGTCTTGAGATCCTTGACTTCATTGAAGGAGCGATTGGGGTAGATGGTCGGATTGGTGGCCATGCCATTGGCACCGATCAACAAAGTGTAGCCGTCGGGCGCTGCCTTGACGACAGCCTCTGTTCCTATATTGCCATTGGCGCCCGCACGATTTTCCACCACCACGGGCTGGCCTGTCTGGCTGTTGATACTATCGGCAAAAAGTCGGCCCAAGGTGTCGACCGCGCCACCAGGGGGAAACGGAACAACGAGCGTAACAGGCCTGTCGGGATAGGCTGCTCCGGCCGGCGCAGCCATCCCTAAAGCGGCCAGCGATCCCAAGGCAAGCGCGCCAAAGGCATGGGTCAATTTCAGATTCATGATAATGGTCTCCTTCACGTTCTTATGGATGGTGCTGAGATTTGCCGAATCATGCATGGACAAGACGACGGCAAGCAGCAACAGAGGGATACTAGCCTCTGTCGCTTTCGCGAGGAAACCATAGGAGAGCCTAGCTACTATTCCCAAAATGCATAGCTGGGAAATAACGGGATTCAGGCGTCGCGTTGCGCAAAATCCGGCAAAACTTCCTGGAACAGCTCGCTGGTCCGGATGACCAATGTAGTCAGTGGGCGTTCGGCCGACGTCGCCAGCGCCAGGACGCTGTTCATGTGTGGCGCGATGATGCGGCTGCTCTGAAGGTGATCACGCGCATCGCTTACAGCAACAGCGTGCCGTGTCGCAATGGCATAACCCTCGCCTTCGGAAACCAGCTTAACGATAGATGCGACCGAATCGACCTCGAGCGCAATATTGGGTTTGAGCCCCATATTGGCCAGCCTAGTTTCGACCATCATGCGCAGGGAATGCGGGCGACTCGGCATGATCAAGGGCAGTTCGGCAATGTTTCGCATGGGAATGGGGTTAGCAATCGCCGCCTGCCAGGGCTCCCTGCGCCCAAGCAGCAAAAGCTCATCTTCACGCAAGGGCTTGATGTCCAGGCTGGCGGACGGCACCGGATCATGCAGCAGGGCGATATCAATCCGGCCCGAAAGCAGCCATTCGTAAAGATGGATGGTCAGGCCTTCGGTGATGCACAGGTTTGCCTTGGGATAACGCAGGCGGAATGCCTTCACGAACGGCGCGCAAAGCGCCCGCCCAACCGCGTACGGAAAACCTATGGTGACTCGCCCTAGCGGACTCCCGCGTGAGTCCTCGACGTCCTGACGCGCATGCTCGAACTGCATTTGTATGGTCCGCCCGTGCGCCAGCAGCCGTTTTCCAGACTCGGTGAGGCTCACCCCCCGACCATTGCGGTAGAAAAGAGTTTGCCTGAGCTCGACCTCGAGACGGCGCACCTGCCGGCTGAGCGCCGGCTGCCCTACTCCCAGCACCGTGGCGGCCTGGGTGAAGCTGCCGAGTTCGGCAACATAGATGAAACACTCGAGCTGCCGAAGATCCATAAGGTAGCTGTTCCTGCAGGAATTTATTCGCTATACCTTATAAACCAGTTCGCAAGATATCGCCATCCCTGCTACCAGCCGCGGCGCAGCTTGGCTGCGGAGGCCTTGTTCAGGCGCTTGGCCTCCTGTTCGGCATATTCCTTTTCGTTGGGCTCGTAGCGGCCTTCATACATGCAGCTGCTGCGACTGCGCTGGCATTCGCTGCTGACGCGGGCGTCAGCTCCCTCGTCATCACCGAAACCAAACATGGAACATCCTGACACCAGCGTGATTGCGCACAATGCCACACCACTCAGGCTCAATCTTCGCACTGACATTTTTCACCGGCTCCGGAAACAGACAACAGCCATTCTTATAGCAGATTCACACTGATTGCCGGCTGTTCCAGCGCCAGCGGTATCATCTTGATGCAAAGTCAATGACTGTGGCACCAGCGTGGGCCGGTTCATGGCAGCCTGAATTCAAGCAGGTGCAGCACCAGCGCCATGCCGCCGATTATTGCCCCTATATCTCCTGCTGCATGCCCATTTCCACGACACGATTGGGCGGGATTTTATAGAACCTGGTGCTGCGCGTGGCGTTACGGGCCATGAATGCGAAAATTCGGCGCTGAAGGCGTGCAACCAACGGCAGCTTGCGCACCACGAGAACCGTCTGGCGCGACATAAAGAATGAAACCTGCAAAGGCTCGAGATTGATTTCTGGCATGTCCTGGGCCAGTTGCTCAAGCATCTGGGGCACATTGGGCTCTTGCTTGAAGCCCCAGGTGGCCTTGACTTGCCAGCTCGAATGATTGAGCCGTTCGATTTCATAGCGCTCGTGAAACGGCACGTAAGGAACCCGCGCAGTCTGCACCGTCACGAACAGCACTTGCTCATGCAACACTTTATTGTGCTTGAGGTTATGCAGCAGCGCCGGTGGAACGGTACCGTAAAGCATGCTCATGAACACGGCCGTACCTGGCACCCGTACCGGCGGATAGTCTTCCAGGTTGCGCATGAATTCGGTCAGGGAATTCTGCTCGTCAAACAGGGCCTGGTGCAACTTTTCACGCCCCAGATTCCAGGTCACCATCAAAGTGAAGATAGCCAGACCTATGCCCAGGGGTAGCCAGCCTCCGTCGAACACCTTCAAGGTATTCGACGAAAACAGCAGGATGTCTATCAGCAAGAATAAGGTCAGACTGACCAGCCACACCCAGCGCGAAAGCCCTGAGGACTGCTGGGGCAACACGCGGAACGCCAGCAAGGTGGTCATCAGCATGGTGCCTGTCACCGCAAAGCCATAGGCGTGGGCCAGGCGATCTGCCGAACCAAATCCCACCACCAGCAACATCACGGCGATAAAAAGCAGGGAATTCACCCGCGGCAGGTAAATCTGCCCCTCGGTGCTGGCCGAGGTATGCTCGATCTGCATGCGGGGCCAATATCCCAGCTGGACTGCCTGGCGAGTGAGCGAGAAGGCTCCGGAGATGACTGCCTGCGAGGCAATGATGGCCGCCGCGGCGGCAAGCACGACCAGCGGTAGCAGCAGGTAGCCTGGAGCCAGCAGGAAAAAGGGATTCTTGATGGCGCCCGGATCGCGCAGCAGCAGCGCCCCTTGCCCAAAGTAGGCGAAGACCAGGCAAGGCATCACCAAGCCAAACCATACGCGGCGAATGGCTTTGCGGCCGAAGTGCCCCATGTCGACATAGAGGGTTTCGGCACCCGTAACAGCCAGCACGATGGCCCCCAGCAGCAGGAACACCTCCCAGGGCGCTTCGGACACGAACTGCAGCGCCCAGACGGGGTTCAGGGCCTGTAGGACCAGAGGCGTCTGTATGGTGCGCCACAAGCCCAGCACACCTATCGTCAGGAACCAGACCAGCATGACCGGTCCGAAGAGCTTGCCCATGGCACCCGTGCCATAGGACTGAATGGCAAAAAGGCCTGCCAGAATGATCAAGGCCAGGGGCACCACCCAGCTTTCGAGCGTATCAGAAACAACGCCTATCCCCTCGATCGCCGACATCACCGATATGGCCGGCGTAATGACACTATCGCCGTAGAACAGCGATGCGCCAATCAGCCCGAAAGTCGTGTATACCCATTTCTTTTTACCCTGCAGCCCGGCCTTCGCAAGCTCCATGAGCGCAAGCACACCGCCCTCGCCCTGGTTGTCGGCGCGCATGATGCATGCCACATACTTGATGGAAACCACGATCGTCAGGAGCCAGAAGATCAGCGATAGCACACCGAATATATGATGCTGATCCAGTTGTGCGAAGCCGGACAGCGACACCTTGATGGCATACAGCGGACTGGTTCCGATGTCTCCGAAGACCACCCCCAAGGCACCGAGCATCATGGCTGCCCCGGGCCGCAATGGGTCGGAATGGGCGGACGGTTCGCTATTGAGTCTGCTCATGCAATTTCTGGATAGATAGTGGCTGACAGCCGAAGTCGATAATTATCCGCCGATTGATGCAGCGCAGCAAATAGCAGCTTAAAATTTCCTGAAAAGCCTGCCTAAGGTTGTTTATTTTTCCAGACGGGCAACCACCGACAGCACAAAAAGAGCGATAACCGTGCTGACAACAGCGGTTGCCTCTCGCCCGTAGCCCGCCGCCACGCCAACCGCCGCCGCAACCCAGATGCTGGCAGCAGTGGTCAGGCCTTTTACTTCCTGCACATTGCCATGCTTGAGAATGGCACCCGCGCCCAGAAAGCCTATTCCCGAAATTATGCCTTGCATGACACGGCTTACCTCGGGAGCCTCCATGCCAGACGTGACCGGCACCAGCACGAACATGGCGCAACCCAGCGAGACCATCATGTGTGTGCGCAACCCTGCAGCCTTCCCTTGCAGCTCTCGTTCGTAACCAATGACCGCACCCAGTGCAACCGCGACAAGCAGGCGCAACACAATGACGGTTGCATCGCGCAGATCTGCCATGTCGGAGAACTCGACCACAACGGTTTGCCAAACCTCTGCCAGTACAGACATGAATAACTCCTGGAGTCCAGGCAAACAAGCTTAGCAGGAAATAGCCACCTCGCGTCGCCAGTGCTAGGATAGCTCCCTTTGCAGCATCACTTTCTTGTAAGCCAATAATTCAAACAGCGGGAACATCCGTGAGCAACTGGTTCAGAATTTCGCATATTTCCGCCGGCTTCATTGCCGTTCTTGTGGGCTATACCAGTTCGGTGGCCATTATTTTTCAGGCCGCCCAGGCTGCAGGGGCAAGCCCTGCAGAGTTGAATTCATGGATGTGGGCGCTGGGCATAGGCATGGGTGCAAGCTGCATCGGTCTGTCATGGCGCTATCGCAGCCCGATCCTGACGGCATGGTCTACCCCGGGCGCCGCATTGCTGGTCACCAGCCTGCAGGGTCTTAGCATGAGCCAGGCCATAGGCGTATTCCTGCTTTCCTCGCTATTGATCACGGTTTGCGGCGTCACGGGCTGGTTTCAGCGGCTCATGCAGTACATGCCCAGGCATATTGCGGCGGCCATGCTGGCTGGCATATTGATCCGGTTCGGCATGGATCTGTTCGTCGCCATGCAAACCCAATGGCTGATGGTGGGGCTGATGTTCCTGACCTTTTTATTGGGCCGGATCTGGTTGCCCCGTTATACCGTGCCACTGGCCCTGGCGGTGGGCGTCGCAAGTGCAGGCTTGCTGGGGCTGCTGCACCTTGACGCCTTGAGCTGGACGCCAGCGCAGCCGACACTCATGATGCCCGAGTTTTCCGTGTCGGCCCTGATCGGTGTGGGGATCCCGCTGTTCATCGTTACGATGACCTCACAAAACGTTCCCGGACTGGCGGTGCTGCGCGCCAACGGCTATGACACGCCGGCATCACCGCTTATCGGATGGACCGGCGGCATCGGCCTGTTGCTCGCCCCATTCGGCGGTTTCTCGTTCAATCTCGCGGCGATTACCGCCGCCATTTGCATGAGCAAGGACGCCGATCCGGACCCTGCCAGGCGCTATGGTGCAGCCATCTGGGCCGGTGTGTTCTATCTGCTTACGGGTGTTTTTGGTGCCACGGTCGTCAGCCTGTTTGCGGCCTTTCCTGGCGAGCTGGTTGCAGCCATTGCCGGACTCGCGCTGCTGGGCACGATCGCCAACAGCCTGGCTGGCGCCCTGACGGAAGAACGCGGCCGTGAGGCCGCGTTGGTTACCTTTATTTGTACGGCATCCGGCTTGAGCATCATGGGCATAGGCAGTGCTTTCTGGGGACTGACGTTCGGCATGGCCGTACATCTGCTCGCCCGGCGTATTGCCTGATCCGATGTCCTAGCAGCCTACCCTGCGAACCGAGATATTGTTTTCCTGCAGCGCCTTGCGTATGGCCTGAGCAAAGGTGACGGCTCCGGGCTGGTCACCGTGCAAACACAAGGTATCGGCCTGAACGGCAATGTCTTTGCCCTGCCTGGTCGCTATCTTGCCTTCTGTCACCATACGCAGAACCTGTTGTATGGACTGCTGCGGATCTTCGATCATGGCATCGGGTTGCCGGCGCGGGGTCAGCGAACCATCGTCCTGGTAAGTTCGATCTGCGAAGACCTCGTGACCTGTTTTCAAGCCGATGGCATGACCTGCACGGATCAACTCGCTGCCTGCCAGGCCATACAAAATCAATGAGGCATCAACATCGTGAACGGCCTGCGCGATGGCCGATGCCAGCGCCGCATTCTTTGCCGCCATGTTGTACAAGGCGCCATGCGCCTTCACGTGATGCAGTCTGCCACCCTGACTGGCAGCAACAGCCGCCAGCGCACCGACCTGTACAACGACGATATCGTAGGCATGCTCGGGACTGATATCCATGTTGCGGCGGCCAAAGCCGACCAGGTCAGGCAAACCCGGATGTGCGCCCAGAGCGACGCCATGCTTGATGGCGGCGGCTACTGTCTTGCGCATGACAGTCGGGTCACCCGCATGAAAGCCGCAGGCGATATTGGCCGAGGTGACATAAGGCAGGATTGCGTCGTCCTGCCCCATACGCCAGGCGCCAAAGCTTTCACCCATGTCACAGTTAAGATCGATAGCCAGCGTCATGATGGGCCTCTGATGTGCGGCCGTAGCCGCATTGAATAGCCTGGCAGGCTTGCGGGGCAGACGCCCCGCAGGCTGAATCTACTGCCCTTCCAGGAAGCTCTTGAGTTTGTCGGCGCGGCTGGGATGACGCAGCTTGCGCAGCGCCTTGGCTTCGATCTGACGTATGCGCTCACGCGTGACGTCAAATTGCTTGCCAACTTCTTCCAGCGTCTGGTCGGTACTCATTTCGATACCAAAGCGCATACGCAAGACCTTGGCCTCGCGCGGCGTGAGGGAGTCGAGCACTTCCTTGACGACATCGCGCATGGAACCATGCAACGCCCATTCGGACGGCGACAAGGTACCGGTATCTTCGATGAAATCGCCCAGGTGCGAATCATCATCGTCGCCGATGGGGGTTTCCATGGAGATGGGTTCCTTGGCGATCTTGAGGATCTTGCGAACCTTGTCTTCGGGCATGTCCATCTTTTGTGCCAGTGTGGCGGGATCAGGTTCAGCACCGGTTTCCTGCAGAATCTGGCGATTGATGCGATTCATTTTATTGATCGTTTCAATCATGTGCACCGGAATGCGTATGGTGCGTGCCTGGTCGGCAATGGAGCGGGTAATCGCCTGACGTATCCACCAGGTGGCGTAGGTCGAGAACTTGTAGCCACGACGATATTCGAACTTGTCTACCGCCTTCATCAGGCCTATGTTGCCTTCCTGGATAAGATCCAGGAACTGCAAGCCGCGATTGGTGTACTTCTTGGCAATCGAAATAACCAGACGCAAGTTGGCTTCGGTCATTTCGCGCTTGGCCTTGCGAGCCTTGGCTTCACCAGTTGCCATGCGCTTGTTGACGTCTTTGAGGTCTTTAAGCGGCAGCACAACGCTGGTTTGCAGGTCGATCAGCTTTTGCTGGATCTCCTGGACCGCAGGGATGTGACGCTCAAGCGTTTCGGAATACGGATGACCGGCTGCGACTTCCTGGAGCACCCAGTCAAGATTGGTCTCGTTACCGGGAAATGCCTTGATGAAATACGTACGCGGCATGCCTGCTCGGTCGACGCAAGTATGCAGGACTGCACGTTCCAGCTTGCGCACTTCAGCGACTTGTTCGCGCAGCGTGTCGGCCAGCTTTTCAACCATCTTGGCTGTAAAGCGCACACCCATGAGCTCATTGAGAATAGCTTCCTGAGCCTCGGTATACTCCTGAGCCTGATAGCCGTCGCGTTCGAAAGCCGTGCGCATCTTGGCGAACCACACGCCAATGTTCTCGAACTTCTTGAGCGACTTGGTGCGCAGATGCTCGAGCTGCTTGCTGCTCATGCCGCCTGCGGGGCCGTCTTCGTTTTCGTCGTTATCAACCGATACACCTGCGCCGGCGTATTCCTCGCCTTCCTGGTCAATCAGGCCGTCGACGACTTCGTCGATCTGGGCGGCACCATCGCGCACGCGCTGAACATACTGCAGAATTTCATTAACCGTTGTCGGGCACGCGGCAATCGCCATGACCATGTGCTTGAGGCCATCTTCGATGCGTTTGGCAATCTCGATTTCGCCCTCGCGGGTGAGCAGCTCGACCGTACCCATTTCACGCATATACATGCGAACAGGGTCGGTGGTGCGTCCGAAATCGGAATCCACTGTGGTCAGCGCCGCTTCTGCTTCGTCTTCGACGTCGTCGTCGCTGGAAGCCACCGGCGCGTTATCGCTCATGAGCAAGGCATCGGCATCGGGCGCCTGGTCGTAGACCGAGATACCCATGTCGCTGAACGTGCTGATAATGCCATCGATGGCTTCAGCATCAACCAGATCGTCGGGCAGATGGTCGTTGATCTCGCCGTAGGTAAGATAACCGCGATCCTTGCCCAGCTTGATCAGAACCTTAAGGCGGTTACGGCGCGCCTCTTGTTCTTCAGGCGTCATCTGATTGCGTGCAGGAACGTCTTTATCGGCCTTGCCACGCTTGCCGCCACGTTTGGGCAACGGCTTCAGTTCAGGAATGACCTCGGCATCGCCGTTGTCATCATCGTTGAAGTCGACCGCGTCGTTATTGGCGTTCTTGGCGGGACGGCCGGGACGACGCCCGGTAGGCGCCTTGCCAGCAGGCTTGGTCGCCGTTTTCGCAGCGGCTTTGGTAGCCGTTTTGGCCGCCGTTTTGGTTGCCGTCTTGCGTGCTGTGGTCTTGGCTGCCGCTTTCTTTACAGCCGTTTTGGCCGCAGGCGCTTTCTCTGCCTTGGTGCTTGCCCCTGCTTTGACCGTCGTCTTGGCCGCAGCTTTGCTTGCGGCTGCAACAGTCTTTGTTTTCTTTGCAGTATCTTCTGCTGGGGTGGGGGTCTTGCCAGTAACTTGGGTCATAGTCGCTTCCGTAAACGCAAATACACCCGGTTGTCTTGCGACAACGAGTGTTGCAGGGGCAGAACGTACTCATCGCAAAGGTTGAACATACTGCGTGAAAGACATCGATGCAGCGCGCACCGCCCGGATAATAAGTATCCCCGACGTATTATTCATATACCGTTACGGGGCAAAATGAGGCTGGCCGGCTTGCATGCCCGTATTCACGCTTTTCGTGCTTGGGGCAAATATGTTTAAGTCTTTGCGAAAACTCTCTATTTTATCGTATTTAAGGCGAAGTCGCACTGTTGACCAGCGCGATTCTTCGCGTCAATTCCTGATACCTTTTTCGGGAGGCATCATCCCGTAATCCTGCTTCCACCAGCGCCGACTGTTCGGCTTTAATGGCATCGAGCTCTATGCGTCGCAAGGCGTCGTTCCATTCAGTGCGTGGGTCAGGCAGATCTTCCTGGTCAAGCAATTCGGGCGTAAGCGTTGCGAGCAGCCCCTCCAGGTCGGAACCTGGTTCGGCCGCCTGCAACAAGGCTCCCGCATGGCGGGCACCACTCATGTTCGCCAGGGCAATCAATTCTCTTACCAATACCAGATGGGGGCCATGCTCGAGAATTTCAAGCTGCTGGTCTCCCAGACCCGATACCAGCTCGGGGTGCGCCAGCAATAACCTCAACAAACGCTTGGCCATAGGCGTAACGCTTCTGGCCTTGCCGTGGCGCTCACGCTTCGGCCCGCTCCGGACAGGCGCCTCTTCCGGCGCCTCGAATGACTCAAAGGCGCTGTAGTCCGCGTCCTCAAAAACGGGCACATCCATGAAACCCGGCGGCTCATCGTGGTCCGCAGTCCATTCCGGAGCCGCAGTACGCGCCCCGGCCGGCGTACCGGCTTGCGTCGTACCGCCGGCAGGTGCCGGCACGTCCGCCGTCAACTCGGCCAGCTCTTCGGGCGTCAGCTGCACCAGCTTGGCGAACTCTCGCTCGATCTGTATGCGCAAGGTCGTCCCTTCGGGCAACATGGCCAGCAAGGGCTTGGCTTCATGGGCACATGCGGCACGCCCTTCCGCTTCGCCCAATGCATGGCGCGATGCCAGTTCTTCCAGCATGAAGCGCGACAGCGGCATGGCTTCATTTGCACAGGCCTTGAAAGCCTCGGTACCGAACTCCCGGATATAAGAGTCGGGATCATGATCGGACGGAAGAAACAGAAAGCGCATGGACACATCGTCACGCAGCAGCGACAAGCAGGTATTCAAGGCACGCCAGGCAGCACGACGGCCAGCCTTGTCACCATCAAAACTGAATACGACCTTGTGGCTGGCACGCAACAACTTCTGTATATGGAACGGCGTCGTAGCCGTGCCCAGCGTAGCAACGGCATTGGCCATTCCATGCTGCGCCAGACCGACGACATCCATATAGCCTTCGACCACCAGCACATAGCCTTCACTGCGTATGCCGGCGCGCGCCTCCCACAGGCCATAAAGCTCATGACCCTTGGAAAACAACCCGGTTTCGGGCGAATTCAGATATTTGGGCTCGCCCTTGCCTATGATGCGGCCGCCAAAGCCGATCAGGTTGCCGCGCGTATTACGTATCGGGAACATAATGCGCTCCCGAAAGCGGTCGTAGCGGCGCCCGTCTTCAGCCTCGATGACCAGTCCGGATTCAACCAGCAAGGGATCATCGTAGCTGGGAAATACCGCTGCCAGTCCGCGCCGATCGTTGCCCGACCAGCCCAGTCCGAACCTGGCTGCTGTTTCACCCGACAAGCCACGCTGCTTCAGGTACCGGATCGCGCTTTGCGAGCCTTTTAGCTCACGCAAGTAATGCGCCTGCGCTGCATCCAGTATCTGCTGGTGGCGATTAACTTCCTCTTTGCGACGACGGTCGGCGGCCTGCTGCCGCGGGCTGCGCTGCTCTTCGGGCACCGTCATACCGACCGTGGCCGCAAGAGAGCGAACGGCTTCCGGGAAGCTGGCGCCGGTGTGCTCCATCAGGAAGCCAACCGCGCTACCATGGGCTCCGCAGCCAAAACAGTGATAAAACTGCTTGGTGGGGCTTACTGTAAATGAGGGGCTTTTTTCGTTGTGGAAGGGGCACAAGCCAAGCAGGTTGGCTCCACCCTTGCGCAACTGTACATATCGCCCGACGACATCGACAACGTCAACTCGGGCGAGCAGTTCCTGAACAAATGATTCAGGAATCAATCAATACAAACGCGGAGGCAGTTGTTGGCTGCGGATGCGCTTGTAGTGGCGCTTGACGGCAGCGGCGTGCTTGCGCTTACGCTCAGCCGTGGGCTTTTCGTAAAATTCGCGCGAACGCAATTCGGTCAAGAGGCCAATTTTTTCGATAGTGCGCTTGAAGCGGCGAAGCGCGGCTTCAAAGGGCTCGTTTTCTTTCAGACGAACGATAGGCATGTAGTCTTAAGCCTTGAAGGTTAATATATTAGTTAGTGGAAACGACAACCAGTAAGTTTAGCACAAATACCGCCTTAATGCCTGCCAGACCAGATAGAACCAGGGCCGGCGCTATTTAAGCCCGGCTACTGATCAGGAACGACCTTTGCGTACCCAGGATTCCAGCTGATGAGGACGCAGGCTGTCGTAGTCTTCAAAGGGCTGGTGTATCCAGGGATTCGTGGGCAGTTTGTCGACATAGTAGTCGGGTATGGCCTGCGAGTGCCCTTTCCACCACAACACGCCGGTTCTCATTTCGGTAATAGCGGGAAACTGCTTGCGCAGATGATCCCGCACGCGACTGAAAGTCATGCCGGTGTCGACCATGTCGTCGAGCAACAGAACCCTGCCGTCGAGGGTTCCACGGGTAATGGTGATGAACTGGGCAATATCAAGCTCACCCTGCTCGGTGCCGGCCGCCTCGCGATAGCTGCTGGTCGCCAATATACCCAATGGAATGTCGTAAATACGCGACAAAACATCGCCTACACGCACACCGCCACGCGCCAGACAAAGGATCTTATCGAACTGCCAGCCTGACTCGTGCACGATCAAAGCCAGACGTTCGATGAGCCTGTGATACTCATCCCAGCTGACCCATAGATCACGATCGGTACTTGGTGGCAGATTCATAAATAATGTTCCGTAATGGCAGCATATATTGCAGGGATCGTAATAATAAACCTGTATGCCGCACAAGAAAAGGCCGGATCCGTAAAAAACAGGATCCGGCCTTTTCTGCGGGCCCGCATTACGGCCCGTGCAGTGCCTTGTGTACTAGCCGTTGAAGGGGTGACGCAAGACGATGGTTTCCATGCGATCGGGCCCGGTCGAGACCATGTCGACGCCGACGTCACACACCTCTGCAATGCGCTCGAGGTAGCGGCGTGCATTGACAGGCAGCTTGTCGTATTCGGTGATGCCCACTGTGGATTCAGTCCAGCCGGGCATCTCTTCGAGCACGGGCTCGGCTTCAGCTGCAGCGTGGGCGCCATATGGCAGGACATCGAGGAATTCGCCCTTGTAGCGATAGCCCACACCAATCTTGAGTTGCTCAACGCCGTCGAGCACGTCGAGCTTGGTAATGCATAGACCCGAGATGCCATTGATCATGACCGAACGCTTCATGGCTGCGCCGTCGAACCAGCCACAGCGACGGGGACGGCCGGTGACCGAACCAAATTCCTTGCCAACCGTTGCCAGGCGTGCGCCGGTATCGTCGAGCAACTCGGTTGGGAAAGGTCCGCCGCCAACGCGCGTGGTATACGCCTTGGCGATACCCAGGACGTAATCCAGTGCCTGAGGACCGACGCCGGCACCGGCCGACGCTGCACCCGCCACGCAATTGCTGCTGGTGACAAACGGATAGGTTCCGTGGTCGATATCGAGCAAGGCGCCTTGCGCACCCTCGAACAGCAGCCTGTGTCCGGCTTTGCGGGCAGTATGCAGGTTGCTGGACACGTCGGCCACCATGGGCTGCAATACAGGTGCCAGCGCCATGGCCTGATCACGAACCTCGTCGATCGAGACTGCCTTGCCGCCCAGATACTGGGTCAGCACAAAGTTATGGTAATCCAGTGTTTCGGCCAGCTTTTCATCGAAAATGGCTGGGTCGTACAAGTCTTGAACACGCAGGGCGCGGCGACCGATCTTGTCTTCGTAGGCTGGTCCTATGCCCCGCCCTGTCGTACCGATCTTGCCCTCGCCCTTGCGCGCCTCGCGAGCCTGGTCAATGGCAATGTGATACGGCAGAATCAACGGGCAAGCCGGAGAAATCTGCAGGCGTGAGCGCACGTCAAGCCCGGCAGCCTCGAGTTCGTTGATTTCCTTCAGCAGTGCCTCGGGTGAAAGGACGACGCCATTGCCGATGTAGCAGGTAACGTGCGAGTGCATGATGCCCGAAGGTATCAGGCGCAATATAGTTTTATTGCCGTTGATCCATAGGGTGTGGCCGGCATTATGGCCACCCTGAAAGCGCACTACGCCCTGCGCTGACTCAGCCAGCCAATCGACGATCTTGCCTTTACCTTCGTCACCCCACTGGGTGCCGATCACCACAATATTCTTGCTCATGTTGCGTATCAGAAAAAAATTCCGGCCCGACAGTTACAAGGCCAAGCAGATTCAAATCATACGATAAAAACAGCCGGACATTCGGCTAGTTTATCGCCCTTACCTTCCATGTACCGCCATCCTGCACCAGCTCCCGGTCAACGGTAAATTCATCCAGCGCATGCGGCTGCCCCGGCAACATCTGCACCACGATCTCGCCTGCTGCACGCAGTTCGCGCAGCACTTTGACCAAAGCCGCATCTGTACCCCATGGCGCACGTATGGCCTTGGACACCGGTGGCGCAGGCAATCCGGCCGAAAGCTTGCGCAGATCGAGACTGAAGCCCGTGGCCGGACGCGAACGCCCGAAAGCCCGCCCTACTCCATCATAGCGGCCGCCACGTACCAGCGCATCGTGCCAGCCTTGTGCGTAGATCGAAAACACCACGCCGGAATGGTAGCCATAACCACTGCCCATGTCAGCCAGATCAACGCTGAACTCGTTATCGGGCAGTGCGCTGATGAGTGTATCGAGATCATCAAGCGCAGCGTACAGGGCCGGCAAAGCCGGCAGGACAGCGCGCGCTCTGGCGATAACTTCGGTACTGCCATACAGCGAAGCAAGCTGCTTGAGCGCCTGGATGCTGTCTGGCTTGACCTGGGGAATTCGTGCGCCAAGCTCGGTCAGTCCGGGAACATCCTTGCTGGCCAACAGATCGTTGATATCGTCTGCAAAATCGGCCAGCGCCGGATCAGCATTGATGATGGAGCGCAGCACACCCGGGTGATTGAGATCGAGGCGAGCCTGCCTGACGCCGGCGCGCTTTACGCTGGCCAGCGCCAGCTCAATGATTTCGATATCGGCTTCTACACCTGCGTGACCGAAAATTTCGGCACCAATCTGCAGCAGTTCGCGATCAGACAACAACCCTGCCGGACGCGCGTGCAGGACCGTGCCGCAATAGCAAAGCCGCGTAACGCCTTCGCGGTTAAGCAGGTGAGCGTCTATGCGCGAGACTTGCGGAGTAATATCGGCGCGCACCCCAAGGGTACGACCGGTGATTTGGTCAATAAGCTTGCAGGTACGCAGATTCAAATCGGCACCCGTACCTGACAACAGGGATTCCAGGTACTCGACCAGTGGCGGGGCAACAAGCTCAAAGCCATAGGTGCGATATAAATCCAGCAGACCGCGGCGCAGTTCTTCAATGCGGCGGGCCTCTGCGGGCAGAATATCGGCCAGGCTTTCTGGCAACAACCAGTTGGACATCATGCGAACCAATGCGGAAAAATGCCAAACAAAAAGCGACCTGGGGCGTAAGCCCGCCAAGTCGCTTGCGGATAAGATAAACAAAAACTTACGCGCTAGTATAAACGATCGCAGGCAAGAAGTGAAACAGGCCCCATTGCGGGGCCTGTTCATGAGTACTGCGCGGCGCTGGCTTAATTTGCGCCGGCCGGACCTGGCGCGGCTGCGCCCTGTTGGCCCTGAGCCGAATTCCAGAATCTGAAGAAATCAGATTTGGGGCTAAGCACCAGCGCATCGTCCGAATCGGAGAATGCAGCGCGATAGCCTTCCAGACTCTTGTACAGGCTGTAGAACTCGGGATTGGTGCCGTAGGCCTCGGCATAGATGGCAGCAGCCTTGGCGTCTCCTTCGCCCTTGACTTCCTGCGCCTCAGCGTAGGCCTTGGCCAGCAGCTCCTGGCGCTCGCGATCGGCTTGCGCACGAATGCGCTCGCTGTCTGCTGCACCGGTTGCACGCAGGCGGTTGGCTTCCTGCTTGCGCTCTGCTTCCATACGGCGATACACCGACTCGGAGATCTCGGGTGCAAAGTCTATGCGACGCAAGCGCACATCAACCACCTGAACGCCCAGGGGCTTGGCACGCGCCTCGACGTTGGTGAGGATCTCGCGCATGATGGTATCGCGCTCGTTCGAGACCACTTCCTTGACCGTACGCACGTTGACCGATGCGTTCAGGGCATCGCGAATCTGGGCGGTAAGGCGCTCTACAGCAGCGCGATCATTGGCACCAAAGGTCACGTAGAACAGACGCGGATCGGAAATGCGCCATTTAACGAAAGAATCGATCAGCAGATTCTTTTTCTCGGCAGTTTGTATACGTTCGGGATCATTGGCCTCGATGGTCTGAAGACGCTTGTCGAGGCGCACGACGTTCTCGAAGGGTGGCGGCAGCTTGAAATACAGGCCGGGCTCGGTAATGGTGTCACGCACTTCACCCAAAGCGAAAACCAGCGCCGCATCACGTTCGCGAACGACGAAGACGCAAGAAGAAAGTATGGCCAGAAGAATAACCAGGCCGACTAAAGCAGGGAAAAAACGTTGCATTATGGCCTCTTAGCGTGAATACGGATTGGTCAACGACGAGTTGTATGCCGTGCCATCGGATGACGTGGAGGACCGTGCCGGAGCGACAGGCCGGCTCGACTGAGTCGTAGCCGCCGCTGCCGCGCCAGTGGTAGTTTCAACTGAGGCGCTGAAGTTGCTGGAACTTCCGGCTGCCTGTTTCATGATCTTGTCTAGCGGCAAATACAGCATATTGTTGCTGGCCTGCGAGTCGATCATGATCTTGCTGGTGTTCTGCAGGATTTCCTGCATGGTTGCCAGGTACATGCGCTCGCGGGTGATCTGGGGCGCCTTGGCGTACTCAGCCTCGATGCTCGAGAAGCGCGCTGTGTCACCGGTTGCGTCGCCGATCACAGTAGCACGGTAACCTTCTGCTTCCTGCATCATGCGTGCGACCTGACCTTGCGCCTCGGGCAACACCTTGTTGGCATAGGCGTTACCTTCATTGATCTGACGCTCGCGATCCTGACCGGCCTTGACGGCGTCGTCAAAGGCCGCCTGCACCTGCTCGGGCGGCTGCACGTTCTGGATGGCCACAGTGCTGATCTGAATGCCTGTCTCGTAGCGGTCAAGTATGCTTTGTGCCAGGCTTTGAACTTCGGTCGCAACTTCGGTACGGCCGGAATACAGCACAAAATCCATGGGCTTCTTGCCTACGATCTCGCGCATGGCTGTTTCGGCAGCCTGCCGGACGGATTCGTCTGGCTGACTGGTCTTGAACAGATAATCGGGTGCGCCGTTGGGCATAAGGCGATACTGCACCACAAACTGCAGATCGACGATATTTTCGTCGGTCGTGAGCATGAGGGATTCCGGCAGCACCTTGTTGCGGGCGTTACCGCGGAAGCCAACTTCGAAAGTACGAAGTTGTGCGATATTCACGTTCTGATGCGCCTCGATGGGATATGGCAGACGCCATTGCAGACCTGGAGGGAGTGTCTTGGTGTATTTGCCGAACTGGGTAACAACGGCCACCTGGCCTTCCTGGACAATCATGAAGCCACTGGCCAGCCAGAGCGCCACCGCTATCGCAATAATGACAGCAATGCTTTTGGGCGAACCCTTGGGCAGTTGGGGACGACTGCCGCCGCTGCCACCATCGCCACCGCCGTTGCCCGGGCCACGCCTGCCCTTGCGGCCAAACAAAGACCCCAGCCGATTATTGAAATCGCGCCAGACTTCGTCCAGGTCGGGAGGACCACCACCGTCGCCCTGATTAGGGCGTCGCGGGGGCTCTGAGCCATTATTGTTGCCACGCCCCCAACCTGGATCATTCAAGTTATATATTTTCGACATTAAACGTATTATTTCCTACGATTTGACCAAACTCGACAATTGCCCCACGCAACTCATCGAGGCCGGTGCGCCGGACGGCGCTTACAAAAACTCGTGCAATCGTACCATGTTCGTTACGCTCCATTCGGGGTTCGTAACCAGCCAGGTCGATTTTGTTATAGACCAGAATTCTGGGTATATCCGCTGCGCCGATATCTTCCAGAACCTTGTTCACTTCAGCAATTTGCTCATCGCGCTGCGGGCTGGCCGCATCGACGACGTGCAGGAGCAGGTCAGCCTGCACCGTTTCTTCCAGCGTGGCGCGAAAAGCAGCGATCAGTGTCGGTGGAAGCTCACGAATAAAACCGACCGTATCGGATATGACCACCTGACCGGCGCCCTCTATCCAGACCCGCCGTGTGGTGGTATCCAGGGTGGCAAAAAGCTGGTCTGCCGCATAGGCTCCGGCCCGCGTCAGTGCATTGAACAACGTGGACTTGCCCGCGTTGGTATACCCCACCAGCGAGATCGATAAGGTATTGCTGCGCGACCTTGCACGGCGCTGCGTATTGCGCTGACGCTGCACCCGCGCCAGACGCTCGCGCAGTACACGCACTTTGTCGCCTATCATGCGCCGATCCATCTCGAGCTGGGCTTCACCGGGACCACGCATCCCTATGCCCCCGCGCTGACGCTCAAGGTGAGACCACATGCGCGTAAGTCGGGTAGACAAATGCTGCAACTGCGCCAGTTCGACTTGCAACTTACCCTCGTGGCTTTTGGCCCTGAGCGCAAAAATATCAAGTATAAGCGCAACCCTGTCGACGACCCGCAGCTTGAACCCTCTTTCAAGATTTCGCTGCTGCGCAGGGGTAAGCGCCTGATCGAACAAAACCAGCTCGGCCTGCGTTTCCCCTGCTATCAGGACCGCTTCCTCAAGCTTGCCCGAGCCGATGAAATGCGCCGCATCCGGCCGTGCACGACGTGCCACGACGGTGGCAACCACTTCGGCACCGGCACCTTTGGCCAGCATGACGAACTCTTCCGCGTGTGCAGCGTAGTCGGGCTCGCCAAGATCAACACTGACGATCAGAACTTTCATGCTGCAAGACTCAACAAGACGCCCGCCAGCGCAGGGCACTCGGCGGGCGTCTTGGCGTAAGAAAAAACCAGCGGCGCTTTATTCAGAAGGCTCATCCACTTGGAAATTGACTGGTCGTGCAGGCACAACGGTGGAAATAGCGTGCTTGTATACCATTTGAGTTACGGTATTGCGCAGCAATACGACGTATTGATCGAAAGACTCGACCTGCCCCTGCAGCTTGATCCCGTTAACCAGATAGATCGATACAGGGATGTGGTCCTTGCGAAGGGCGTTTAGAAATGGATCTTGTAGTGTTTGCCCTTTATTGCTCATTGGCTAGGCTCCGATTATGTTGTTATATGAAAAAACGTTAGACCATGCATACTTTACAGGGTTTTCCCTGAATGCGCACGGCTCAGAATGTGATATGGCGGCATGCAAGATATTTTAAGGCGTTTTGGCAATAATTTTGGCCAGTGCCTTACATAGACGTTCACAATCCTCAGGAGTTCCCACCGTAATTCGTAAAAATTGATCAATACGAGCCAAAGTGAAATGCCTGACCAGGATGTTCTGCTCTCGCAAGGCACGACTCAGGGCCCCGCCATCGTGCTCCGGATGCCGGGCAAACACAAAATTGGCCTGGCTGGGCAGCACTTCAAAGCCCAGCGCACTTAATTGCTGCGCAAGCTGTGTGCGCGCCTCGGTGACCGCCAGGCACATCTTCTGCAGATAATCAGTGTCTTGTATGGCGGCAATGGCGCCGGCCTGGGCCAGGCTATCGAGCGGATATGAGTTGAAGCTGTCCTTGACTCGATTCAGGCCCTCGATAATTTGGGCATCTGCGATGGCAAAGCCTACCCGCAGGCCGGCCAGCGACCGCGACTTGGACAAGGTATGCACCACAACAATATTGGCATGCGCCTGCAGCAGTGCAATGGCAGACTGCGCGCCAAAATCAACATAGGCTTCGTCCACCACCACCGGGATATCAGGATGCGCAGCAGCAATAGCGCTGATGTCTTCCAGTGACATGGCAATGCCCGTGGGGGCATTAGGATTCGAAAAAATAATGCCAGCCGGGCTATCAGGAGAAGAATCCGTGTAATCGCTCACCCTTATCGAGAAATCGTCTGCCAGTGGAACCAGTCGGGTTGGTATCTTGTACAGAGCACAATAGGTCCGATAGAAGCTGTAGGTGATGTCAGGCATCATCAACGGGCGTCCGGAACGACGGAACAAGCCATTGAATATATGAGCCAGGACCTCGTCGGAACCATTGCCAACGAAAACCTGATCCGGATTCAACCCATGCAATTCTGCGATGGCCTGCCGCAGGCCGACCGATTCCTTGTCGGGATACAGCCGCAGCTGATCGGTGGCCGCCGCTTTGATGGCCTCGAGGGCCCGTGGCGAAGGTCCGTACGGATGCTCGTTGGTATTGAGCTTGAGCAGGTTATCGACCTTGGGCTGCTCACCCGCCACATACGGTGTCAGATCCGCAAGATGATCACTCCAGAAACGACTCACTGTGCCCCCTGTGTATAAGGATTCTGGGAAGACTTGAATTCTATGCGTAGTGGCGTGCCATCAAGCTTGAATGCCGCGCGGAAACGGGCCTCGAGGTAGCGCCGGTACGAGTCGGGTATGGCGTCCAGTGCGTTGCCATGAATGATGATGAGCGGTGGATTCTGGCCGCCCTGGTGTGCATAGCGCATCTTGGGCCGGAAAATCCCCTTGCGCGGCGGTTGCTGCTGCTCGACCGCCGCATGCAGCACACGCGTCAGCCTCGGTGTAGACAGCTTGGCAAAAGCGGCGGCATGTGCCGCATTCACAGATTTGATCAAGGGATTGACGCCGTGGCCTTTGAGCGCAGATACGGTATGAACCTTGGCGAAAGACAGGAAATGCAGCTTGCGATCGAAATCCCGCTGTATGCGTTCACGCTGCTCGGCGTCCAGGCCATCCCATTTGTTGATGGCGACGACCAGCGCCCTGCCCGTTTCGAGCACAAAACCTGCAATATGCGCATCCTGATCCGAAATCTCGGATTGGGCATCAAGCATCAGCAGAACAACATTGCAGGCTTCTATGGCCTGCAATGTCTTGATGACCGAGAACTTCTCGACTGCCTCGAAAACCTTGCCCCGACGACGCAGGCCGGCCGTATCTATCAGGGTATAGGCCACGCCATTACGCTCGAACTCGATCTCGATCGCATCACGTGTCGTGCCAGGCATATCGAATGCAATAACCCGCTCTTCACCAAGCAAGGTATTGATTAGTGTGGACTTACCCACATTAGGGCGCCCAACGATGGCCAGCTTGATGCGATGAGTAATATCGTCGTCTGCCTGCCCGGCCTCTTCCTGCCCAACAGAAGCATCTTCGGCCAGATCGGGTTCGACATCGTCCGCAATGAATTCGTCATCCTGGCCAGCCTCGTCTTCGGTATCAACCGTCAGGTGCGACAAGGCTTTTTCTATCAGATCCACAACGCCATCGCCATGCGAGGCGGAAATAGGATAAGGCTCACCCAGACCCAGTTCGTGAAAATCGGCCGTTGCCGAACCATAGCGCATGCCTTCCGCCTTGTTGACGGCCAGCAACACGCGTTGACCCGATTTGCGCAGCAGGCGTGCGATTTCGTGATCGTGGGCGTTCACGCCGGCTCGGGCATCGACCAGAAAGATGACCACGTCGGATTCGGCAATGGCTTGTTGCGTCTGGCGTGCCATCTCGAGCAAGATGCCATCCTTGGCAACGGGTTCGAAACCTCCGGTATCGACAGCCAGGAAGGGATGCTCGCCCACCCGCCCTTCACCATAGTGACGGTCACGCGTCAGGCCGGAAAAATTGGCGACCAGCGCGGAGCGGGAACGGGTGATCCGGTTGAACAACGTGGACTTGCCCACGTTGGCGCGCCCTACCAGGGCGACGACCGGTTTATATGCGAGTTTGTTCAATTGACACCAACCAATACCAGATTACCGCTGCCGGTCTGCACCAGCACGCCGTTAGGGGCGGCCACCAGCGGCGAAACAATTGCATCACCCCCCACCTGCACCCGACCCAACAACTGGCCATCGGTGCGCGACAGGAAATGTACATAACCTTCGAGATCACCGAAAGCAACTGCTTGCGGAGTGACGGCAGGCGAAGACAGGCGACGATTGGCCAGATCAGACTGCTTCCAGACCTCATGACCGTCGTTCAGGGCAAACGCATGAACGATGTCGCGCTGACTGGCGGAATATGCCTGCCGCGAGTCGGTAGCCATGCCTGTATTGCTGGAAAAATACTGTTCCCAGACAGGACGCCCACCCTGGGTCAGGTCAAAACACACCATGCGTCCCTGGTAGCTCACGCCACAAAGCAAGGGACCCTGCAGCTGGGGCGCGCCAACCACGTCGCTGATGCGCTCGAGGTCGGTGGCACCCTGGGACACCGAGATCGTTCCCTCCCACTGCACGTTACCGCTGCGCACGTCTATGGCGACCAGGCGGCCATTGGGCAGACCGGAAACCAGCATGCCGTCGACAATCAACATTTGCATATTGGTCTTCAGTGCGAGCGCGGGACCCGGACGCTGCACGCTCCAGCGAAGTTCACCGGTTTGCTCGTCGAAACCCTGGATGCGGTAGTCGCTGCTGCGCACGGCAACAATGCCGGCACCCACGACAGGCGGGATGCTGACCGCGCTGCTGGCCTTGCTTCTCCACTTCTCTTTACCCTGGCCATCAAAGGCGATGACCATGCCATCGACTGCCACAACGGCGGTTGTGTTGCCATCGGAACCCGCCCCCGCCGAGAGTTTGTCATCTGTGCTGGTTTGCCACAGCACCGCACCAGACGCGACATTTATCTTGCTCACGCTGCCACTGGGCGTTGCCGCATAAACGGAGTCGCCGACCAGCGCAGGAGCAAATCCGTAACCACTCCCGCTGCCTATGGATACCGACCACGCAATATTGGCCGAAATCGCCGCCGGATAATCAGTCAACGGTGCCGGGTCATAGCGGGGATTGTGACTGGAAAACATCGAGCAACCCGCCAGGGTAGCGGCCGTCAGGGCGATCAGCGCGCTGCGCGCGATACGGCGAGAGATGGCACTATACATGTATCAGGCTCCACCTAAAGCATCTAATTTCAACTGAACGATTTGCGTAATCGGAGCGGCACCGAACTCTTTCAGCGCCTGTTCCCAGGCGGCTTTGGCTTCAGGGATCTTGCCCTGCGCCAGCAGAATATCACCACGCCGGTCGGCATAAAGCCCCGCAAAAGCCGGCGGCGCATCAGAAACCTGTGCAAGAGCCTGATCATACTGTTTTTGCTCAAGCAAGACGCCCGCCAGCCTCAGTTTGGCCAAAGGTACAAGGCTGGGGTCGGAGCTGTTGCCGACCAGCCACTCGAGTTGCTCGCGGGCGCCGTCCAGATCGTCGCGCTCTTCCAAAGCCTGCGCAGCGATCAATACCCCGCGCGGCGTATAACCCGATTTGGTGAAATCTTCACGCAGCGTGCTGCTGGCCGCCTTGATGCGTGCCAGTGCGTCATCGCCGGATTGGCCGGCTGCGCCTTCCAGCGCCTCGTAGTAGCCCATGGCCTGGCTGGCGGTATGGCCTTGATACCACTGCCATCCGCGCCATCCGACAATACCGGCTGCAATGATAAAGCTGAGTACCACCAGCAGTGTGCCGTAGCGATCCCACCATGCCCGCAGTGCATCCAGTTTTTCCTGTTCTTCTAAATCGTATGCCATGCCTTAAACCTTTAATTTCAATTCTGTGATCAAGCGATCCAGCGGGATCGTTTCCTGTTGAGCCCGGCCCTCAAGGGCCTCTTCCCTTAGCCATTTGATACTGGCAGTACCCGACGCGACTTCATCGTCTCCGAGAATCAGCGCCAGTTTGGCCCCACTCGCATCAGCGCGTTTGAATTGTGATTTGAATCCCGATGAGCCGGCATGGACAATGACCCTGAGGCCTTCATCGCGCAATTGCTCAGCCAGTTTTGCGGCCAGCCGCTGGGCCGGCGCACCCTGGTGTATCACGTAGACCTGGCATTCGGGCAACGACGTTTCCGCACCGGACTGCTCGCACAAATCGAGCAAACGTTCAACGCCTATGGCGAAACCCACTGCGGGAGCCGGCTTTCCGCCCAGCAATTCAATCAGGCCATCATAACGGCCACCACCACATACGGTACCCTGCGCCCCGAGCCGGTCGGTTACCCACTCGAATACGGTCAGATTGTAATAGTCCAGCCCGCGTACCAGCCGCGGATTCAAACGATACTCGATACCGGCATCGCCCAGGCGATCGCACACGCCCTGAAAATGCGCCAAAGATTCGGCCCCCAGAAAATCAAACAGGCGTGGCGCATTATCGGCCATTTCCTGCATGGCGGGATTCTTGGTATCGAGCACGCGCAAAGGATTGGTGTGCATGCGCCTGCGCGCTTCCTCGTCGAGCACATCAATGTGCTGCTCCAGATATTCAATCAGGGCACGACGATGGGCAGCGCGCTCTTCCGCCTGCCCCAGCGAGTTCAGTTCCAGACGGATATCGGTCAGACCCAGCATTTTCCAGAGTCGGCCCAGCATTACGATCAATTCGGCGTCGATATCGGGTCCGGCAAAACCCAGGGCTTCGACGTCAATCTGGTGAAACTGGCGATAACGACCGCGTTGAGGTTTTTCGTGTCGAAATACAGGGCCCATGGCGTAAACGCGATGCGGCCTGTCGTACAGCATGTTGTGCTCTATGCTGGCACGCACCATGCCGGCAGTAAACTCGGGCCGCATGGTGAGGTGTTCATTGTTCAATGCATCGGTGAACGAATACATTTCTTTTTCGACAATGTCGGTGACCTCGCCTATGCCACGGATAAAAAGCCGGGTGTGTTCAAGCACGGGGGTGCGCATGTTGCGATAGCCGTAGGCGGCCAGCCAGTCCCTTACGGTAGCTTCCAGTGCTTCCCACTGAGCGCTGGTGTCAGGGAGTATATCTTTCATGCCTGTCAGGGCACGGACTTTCTGAAACGACTGCGTCATAGATAAATTTTCTGTGTGCTTGCGGCTTCAGCCGCTTGCTTTGTTATTGTTCGAACCGGCGCCATAACGCCGCTCGACGTACTGCTCGACGATAGCCTGAAACTCCTGGGCAATGGTATCGCCCTTCAGGGTAACCGTTCGTTCTCCGTCGACATACACGGGGGCAGACGGAATTTCCCCTGTGCCCGGCAAGCTGATGCCGATGTCGGCGTGCCTGCTTTCGCCGGGACCATTGACCACACAGCCCATGACCGCCACATTCATGGATTCGACACCGGGATAACGATTTTTCCAGACCGGCATTTGGTCACGCAGATACGCCTGAATGCTGTCGGCCAGTTCCTGGAATACTGTACTGCTGGTGCGTCCGCAACCAGGGCACGCCACCACCATGGGGGTAAATGCACGCAACCCCATGCTTTGCAGGATTTCCTGCGCAACGATAACCTCGCGGCGACGATCGCCGCCCGGCTCAGGTGTAAGCGAGATACGTATGGTGTCGCCAATTCCCTGCTGCAGCAGAACTGCCAGAGCGGCGGTGGACGCCACAATACCCTTGCTTCCCATACCTGCTTCGGTCAAACCCAGGTGCACGGGGTAATCGCAACGCGCGGATAAATCCTGGTAAACGGTGATGAGATCCTGCACATGGCTGACTTTGCAGGACAGCACGATGGCGTCGCGGGCAAGGCCGAGCTCTTCGGCACGCTGTGCATTGCTGATGGCCGACACAACCAGAGCATCACGCATAACGGCCTGGGCATCCCAGGGCTGCGCACGCCGACTGTTGTCGTCCATCATGCGGGCCATGAGTTCGTGATCCAGGCTACCCCAGTTCACGCCGATGCGCACCGGTTTTTCATAGCGGCAAGCCACTTCGATCATCTGAGCAAAGTTATCGCCGCGTTTCTTGCCCCCGCCCATGTTGCCGGGGTTGATCCGGTACTTGGACAAAGCCTGGGCACACTCGGGATAATCAGCCAGCAATTTGTGCCCGTTGTAGTGAAAATCACCAACCAGCGGCACCGAGACATTCATGCGATCGAGCTGTTCGCGTATGGCCGGAACTTCGCGCGCGGCCTCGGGTGTATTCACGGTAATACGAACCAGCTCGGAGCCCGCCTGTGCCAGTTCCTTAACCTGTATGGCCGTCGCAATGGCATCGGCCGTATCGGTATTGGTCATGGACTGCACCACGACGGGCGCATTGCCGCCGACCTGCACCGCGTGGCCTCCCCACCGGACGATGACGCCTCGAGTGGGTCGTCGTGGTGCGGCGCCAACATTCAACGGGGTACCGGCTTGGTCTGAAACTGGGTTAGACATTATTTCTTCAGGGATTTGAGCCAATCGAATACCAGCCATGAGTCGGGAATCCAGCCACGATCTATGGCATAGAAGCCTGCGACAAACAGCAATATCAGGATGACGACGAGCCAGCCCCACGGACGATTTGCCGGTTCGCCCTGCAGCGGAAGATCGCTTGGCCCCAGGGACTGCGCGCCATTGAGCGTGGCAGGCTTGGCCACCGGGGCGGTACCGACCTGGTTATCGAGCATGGTCAGCAAGGCGTCTACATCGGCATCAAGGTAGCGGGCGTAATTTTTGACAAAACCGCGCAGCGACATCCCGCCAGGCAGACGATCCCACTGCTCGGTTTCCAGCGCTTCCAGCTGGCGCCCGGAGAACTTCAGGCGGGCGGAAACTTCAGCGGGAGACAGATTTTTCGCCTCGCGTAGTCTGCGCAGGGTTGCACCTATGCCTGAAGGCAGGCTCGGGTCATCGGCCTCGGGCCGTGCTTCCCTGACTAAAGACGGTTCATTCATCCACGCTCCTGTTTTATTTCAATAATGGCGCGATCCGGCAAGCGCTGGTTGATGCGTGTGCGGTCCTGGACATCGCCTGCCAACTGCCCGCAAGCCGCCGCGATATCGTCGCCCCGGGTTTTACGTACAGTTGTCACAATTCCGGCATCCATCAGGCGTTGTGCAAACAGACGCACACGAGCTGCCGGTGAACGCTTCAGACCCGATTGCGGAAAAGGGTTGAACGGAATCAGGTTGAACTTGCAACGCACCTGCTGGGCAATAGTAATCAATTCGCGCGCATGCTGGTCAGTATCATTGACACCATCGAGCATAATATATTCGAAAGTGATGAAATCGCGCGGCGCGTGCTCGAGATAGCGATTGCAGGCGGCAAGAAGCTCGGACAATGGGTGCTTGCGGTTCAGTGGCACCAGACGGTCGCGCAGCGCATCGTTGGGCGCATGCAAGGATACCGCCAGTGCTACCGGGCAATCACGCCCCAGGCGATCCATCATGGGGACCACACCAGAAGTAGACACGGTAACGCGCCTGCGCGACAGGCCGTACGCATTATCGTCAAGCATCAGGCGCAAGGCGCCCAGTACCTGATCGTAGTTCAGCAAGGGCTCGCCCATGCCCATCATGACCACATTGCTGATCACGCGGGTTGCTTCGGGCGTTTGGGCATCGGCAGCGCCAATGCGTGAGCCTTGTATGTCGTCTTGCAGGACGCGGCGTGCATGCCAGAGCTGGCCGATGATCTCGGCGGTGGTCAGGTTACGGTTGAAGCCCTGGTAACCGGTTGAGCAAAACGGGCATGCAACGGTACAGCCGGCCTGACTTGAGATGCACAATGTGCCGCGGTCATCTTCCGGGATGAATACGGTTTCGATGGCATTATTCTTGCCAACGTCGAACAGCCACTTGCGTGTACCGTCGGCGGAACGCTGTTCGATTGAGACCGGTGAGGCCTGAATCGAACAATGCTCTGCAAGCTGGGCGCGAAATTCACGCGCCAGATCAGTCATATCATCGAAAGAGTCGACGCCGCGCTGGTGGATCCAGCGCTGCAGCTGCTTGGCGCGAAATGGCTTGCCGCCCCACTGCCCGACAAGATCGGTCAGTTCGGCGGCACCCAGGCCAAGCAAATTGATGGGTTCAGTGATGGACATGATACTGGCGCGGTGAATAGTACTGATAACAGCTTATCGGCTGTGAATGTTGCTTTCGGGGAAGAAGAAAGCAATTTCTACGGCTGCTGTTTCGGGAGCGTCGGAACCGTGAACGGCATTGGCGTCGATGCTGTCGGCGAAATCAGCGCGAATGGTGCCTGCCTCGGCCTTCTTGGGGTCGGTGGCGCCCATCAGGTCACGGTTGGTCTGGATAGCGTTCTCGCCTTCCAGAACCTGCACGAATACAGGACCGGAAACCATGAAATCAACCAGATCCTTGTAGAAAGGACGCTCTTTGTGAACGGCATAGAAACGCTCGGCTTCGTCGCGTGACAGCTGTTGCAGACGAGCAGCCACAACCTTCAGGTTTGCTTTTTCGAAGCGGGCAACGATCTGGCCGATAACGTTCTTGGCGACTGCATCGGGTTTGATAATGGAAAGAGTGCGTTCAATAGCCATGTGAGGTCCAAACAAAAATATATGGGTGGTTTAAAAGCGGAAACAAAACTTCTAAAGAAAAGCTGGCTGCCATTGTCAGGCCGAAATGTGTCTGAAAACCAGGCGAGACCAAAAATCTTTAATAAAAACAATAACTTTGCTAAAGTTTATGTTAACCGGGCATTTTAACATGCTGCCGGGCGCCCCGCATACAGTGCTGGATTCAGATATAGTCAGACTTTTGCCCTGTTGCGGCAGCCTGTATTCTTCCTTACGCCATGACCACAAATCCCAGCCAGAACGATAGCGATCAGCTCGCCAAAAGCTTTGAACCACAGCAAATTGAGTCGCATTGGTATGCGCAATGGGAACGCAAAGGTTATTTTACCGGGGGCCGGCACGTAACACCGGCCAACCCTGAACTAAGCAAACCGTTCGCCATTCAGTTCCCTCCCCCCAATGTTACAGGCACACTGCACATGGGGCACGCTTTCAATCAGACCGTCATGGACGGGCTGGTTCGCTACCATCGCATGCGCGGTGACGACACCGTATTCATTCCGGGCACCGATCACGCCGGCATTGCCACGCAGATCGTGGTTGAGCGTCAGCTTGATGCCCGGAACGTTTCACGCCATGACCTGGGTCGCGAAAAGTTCGTGGAGAAGGTCTGGGAGTGGAAACACAAGTCAGGCAACGCAATCACCGAACAGTTCCGCCGGCTGGGCTCTTCGTGCGACTGGGAGCGCGAGTACTTCACCATGGACGACAACCTGTCGCGCGGCGTCGTCGAAACTTTCGTTCGACTGCATGAGCAAGGGCTGATCTATCGCGGCAAGCGACTGGTGAACTGGGATCCGGTACTCGGCACGGCCGTATCCGACCTGGAGGTCGTCAGCGAGGAAGAAGACGGCTTTATGTGGGAAATACGCTACCCGTTAACCAAACCCGCAGAAGGCCTGACCCATTTGGTGGTGGCTACCACGCGCCCCGAAACCATGCTCGGCGACGTCGCAGTCATGGTCCACCCCGAAGATGAGCGCTACGCGCACCTGATTGGTGCCACCGTCGAACTGCCGCTGGTGGGCCGTCAAATTCCCATTATTGCTGACGACTATGTCGACCGTGAATTCGGCACCGGTGTCGTCAAGGTCACTCCCGCACACGACTTCAATGACTACGCGGTCGGCCAGCGACACAACCTGGAAACGATCAGCATCCTGACGCTGGACGCAAAAATCAGCGATGATGCGCCCGCCGCCTATCATGGCCTGGACCGTTTTGAAGCACGCAAGCGCATAGTGGAAGACCTGACCGCACTCGATGCGCTGCAGGCCGTCAAACCACATAAACTCATGGTTCCGCGCGGCGACCGCACCAACACGGTGATCGAACCCATGCTTACGGACCAATGGTTCGTGGCCATGAGCAAGCCGGCACCCGCCGACACACTGCACCCGGGCAAAAGCATTACAGATGTCGCCCTCGAAGTCGTGGCCGACGGCCGCATCAAGTTCTACCCCGAAAACTGGACAACCACCTACAACCAATGGCTGGAAAAGATCCAGGACTGGTGTATTTCACGCCAGCTCTGGTGGGGCCATCAGATACCCGCCTGGTATTCTGAGGACGGACGGATCTTCGTAGCGCGCGACGAAGTCCAGGCACGCCAGCAGGCCGATGCCGCCGGTGTCACAGGGCCGTTGACGCGTGACCCCGATGTACTCGACACCTGGTTCTCCTCTGCACTGGTGCCGTTTACCGACCTGGGATGGCCCGAGCAAACGCCCGACCTTGACCGCTACCTGCCATCGAGCGTGCTGGTTACGGGCTTTGACATCATCTTCTTCTGGGTCGCCCGCATGGTCATGATGAGCATGCACATGACGGGCAAGGTTCCCTTTGAAACCGTCTACGTCCACGGCCTGGTCTGCGATATGGACGGCAAGAAAATGAGCAAATCCAAGGGGAATACCATAGACCCCGTGGATCTTATTGACGGCATATCGCTTGAGGATCTGCTTGAGAAGCGCAGCAGCGGGCTGATGAATCCCAAACAGGCCGCCAGCATCAGGAAGAAAACCAGCAAAGACTATCCCAACGGCTTCCCCGCCTATGGCACAGATGCCCTGCGCTTTACCATGGCCGCCTACGCGACCCTGGGACGCAATATCAACTTTGACCTGAAGCGCTGCGAAGGCTATCGCAATTTCTGCAACAAACTGTGGAATGCGACACGCTTTGTGCTGATGAACACCGAAGGCCACGCGCTGGACGACAACAGCATCACGCCCGAGCTGTCTTTTGCCGACCACTGGATCATCAGCCAGTTGCAGCGCCTGGAATCCGACATCGAACGCGGCTTCGCCGACTATCGTTTCGACAATATCGCCAACTCCCTTTACCAGTTTGTCTGGAATGAGTATTGCGACTGGTACGTTGAACTCGCCAAGGTTCAGATTCAGCACGGCACCCCTGCCACGCAATTGGGCACACGCCGCACCTTGATACGTGTGCTCGAAGTGGTGTTGCGCCTGGCACACCCCGTGATTCCGTTCATTACGGAAGAGCTCTGGCAAAAAGTATCGGTCGTGGCCGGCAAGCGCCAGGCCGACGAGGACACCAGTATCTGCGTGCAACCCTATCCCGTCGCCGACATGAGTCTGCTCAATGAGCAGGCAGAAGCCCAGGTGGCAGAACTCAAGGCCCAGGTAGAGGCCGTGCGCGCCTTGCGCGGCGAAATGAATCTGTCACCGGCTCAACGCGTGCCACTCATCGCCCAGGGCCAGCGTGAAGTCCTGCAGGCCAACGGTATGTATCTGACCGCCCTGGCCAAGCTGGAAGGCGTTGAGATCGTGGAGCAATTGCCAGACGTGGGCGCACCGGTACAGATCGTCGGCGCAAGCCGTCTGATGCTGCACGTCGAGATCGATGTGGACGCCGAGCGGCTGCGGCTGGGCAAGGAAGTTGAACGCCTGCAGAACGAGATAAACAAGGCGAACGGCAAGCTGTCCAACGCCAGCTTTGTCGAACGCGCACCCGCCGCCGTCGTCGAACAGGAAAAGAACCGGCTAGCGCAGTTCGGGGAAACGCTGGCCAAGGTGCAGGAGCAACTGGCCAAACTGGGATAAGACGGACGCCGCGCGGCATCGGTGCTGCGCGGCCTCAGGTTTGTGCCTCGTCTCAGTAGTGACAGCGGCTTCAGGTTTCTTATGGCGCTGTCCTGTGTGGATGAGGCACACCGGCACGGCGCGCTTCTCCCGCGTCTGCCTCGTCCATGCGGGCGTCGGGCAAACTCCTTCGCTGCGCTCAGTCAAACAGTGCCCGACGACATCCCCCGCATTCCCTTCGTCAGCCCGCGGCGCGCGCCTAAACGCCGGCTTAGCCCCATCCACACAGGACAGCGCAAGGCATAAGAGCCTGCGCCCGATGATTGGAGCGCCGGCAGGCACAGAGCGCTGCATCTGCCTGGAAGCGATCCACGTCGCGAATCACTTATGCCAAGCGCCATAAAGGCAATAGCAACATGCATAATCGCTGCGACCACCGGGCCTCCCAACACGCCATTACATAAAAAGCCATGCGTATCAGGGGCTGTGGAGGCGCCTCGCGCACGCCGGTTTATGGCTTGATGGCGAGGAGGCAAGGCTGCGGTTGTTTGAGCCCGACGGGTGTCGGGCCATTGGCCCGACCGGGCGAGTTCCGCAGCCGCCTCGCCATCAAGCCAGAAATCGGGCATCCCTGGCGTAGCAACGCCAGGGACGTAGCGCGTGAAGCCGGAACGGCCCCTGATACGCATGGCTTTCTTAAGTAATAAACCTCGTCGGGAGGCCCGGCAATCTATGCCGAAGCCTGCCGCGCAGCACCCTCAAGTTCCGCCAAAAACTTCTCGTCAGCCTTCGACAACAACCCCGCCGCCCGGGCGGCAGCAATAAGATCCGGACGGCGTTGCGCCGTCAAAGCCAGCGACTGACGACGCCGCCAGACCGCAATATTCGCATGATGACCCGACAACAACTCAGCCGGCACAGACACGCCATGATATTGCTCCGGCCGCGTGTAATGCGGACTATCAAGCAAACCCGTCAAAGCCTCGTTAAACGAATCCTGCCGGGCAGACTCCGCATCATTCAGCACACCAGGCAATAAACGCAGCACACTGTCCATAATCGCCAGCGCAGCGACCTCGCCGCCCGACATCACAAAGTCCCCGATAGAAACCTCGTGCGTCACACAGCGCTCGACAAAACGTTGGTCTACCCCTTCATAACGTCCGCACACCAGCACCGCGCCCTGCCCCGATGCCAGCTGTTGTGCCATCGCCTGATCAAAACGGCGGCCCACCGGACTCATCAGAATCACGGGCAGCCCGCCGCCGGCACCCCGGTCAGCCTTTGCCGCCTGAACGGCCTGCTCGAGGGGCTCCGCCATCATCACCATCCCCGGACCACCGCCATAAGGCCGGTCATCCACAGTACGGTGAACATCATGCGTAAATTCGCGCGGATTCCACAAGCCCAGAGACCAACGCCCCTGCTTGTGAGCACGCCCGGTGACGCCCATATCACGGACCACCGAAAACATGTCGGGGAAAAGCGAAACCACGTCAAAACGCATGTCTGCGCCTCTTAGAGTTCCACCGGCCAGTTACTGTCCAGACGCCGAGCGTCCAGATCGACCGTATGGACATGTGCGGCTACAAATGGAACCAATACCTCGAGGGGCTTGCCCTTCGCAGTTTGCAGAAACACCAGCTCGTCTTCGGCAGACAGCTCTGCACGGGCAACCTTTAACACCGCATGCGCGCCGTTATCGAGGACGTCAACCACCTGGCCGATAAGCCGGGAGGCGCCATCGCGCTCACCGAACAAACGACAGCCTATGAGGTCTACCCAATAGTACTCATCGTCATCGGCAGGCGGAAAATCAGTGCGCGGGACCCACACCGTATGCCCTTTCATGGCTTCGGCCACGTCCCGGTCGGTAACCGATTCCAGCTGGGCCACCACTGTCGAACCATGGGGCCGGCTGGCCACCACTTGCGCGGCGGCCGCCAACGGCAAAGCGCCCAGGCCTTCTTTAGGCGCGGGCGCTTTGAGCCACCAGGTTTTTGCTGCGAGCAAAACCTGACTGTTTGAAGCATGGGGCTGAACCTTGATCCAGCCGCGCACGCCATAGGCCGATACGATACGGCCGAGCTCCACGAGATCTGCTGGCGTTTTGGATGGCAGCATCGTGGACGTGCTCATTAATTTATGGACAGCAACCGTTGTCGCAGCCTGTGACCGCAGGACCTGCTGGCCAGCCGCAACGAACAGCGCTATCAGGCAGCGGCTTTAGCCGAGAATTCTTTAACGAGGCGAGCCACGGCAGGCGACAATTGCGCGCCGTTTTCAGTCCAGTACTGAACGCGGTCAAGAGCAAGACGCAGGTTTTCCTGGCCTTCGTTGGCTACTGGGTTGTAAAAGCCTACGCGCTCAATAAAACGACCGTCGCGGCGATTACGCGAGTCGGCTGCTACAACGTTGTAAAACGGACGCTTCTTCGAGCCGCCACGGGCTAGACGAATCACAACCATGGTAATCCTTTGAAAATACTGTGAAAAACAAAAGATTCTAGCACTTTTTGGCCTGCCTTCGCAAACCAAATAGTCCTGAACCCTTAAATATACAATTAAAAAGCAACAAACCAATTCCACATGACACTTCGTTGCAACAACTGGGTGCCGCAGCGACCGCCAGGCGTCTAGGCAGCACGTCGGCGTAAATAATGCACGGCGCCGGTATCTGTTTCGATCTGAACCTCCAGGGTATTGCCGGTTTGCCTGGCAAAAGCCTGGAAATCCTTGATCGCATGCGTATCGGTGGTAATCACCTTGAGAAGCTGCCCGCCCTCGATCTGAGCCAAGGCCTTCTTGGCACGAAGAATGGGCAAGGGACATTTCAGGCCCGATGCATCAACTTCGAGATCGGCTTCGGGCAAGGCATTGTTAGCGTCCGTCATGACAGGCTTCCATGAATGCCGGCCCGCCGGGCCGGCTTAAAACTAGCCCAGGCGCTCGCGCACCCAGGCATCCACGCTGGCTATGGCACCGGCCAATGCATCGACATCAGTACCGCCACCCATGGCCATATCAGGTCGGCCACCGCCCTTGCCACCCACCTGCGTGGCAACCATGCCAACGAGATCACCCGCCTTGACCTTCCCGGCCAGATCGCCGGTAACGCCAGCGGCAAGACTGATCTTTTCATCGGCTACGGCTGCCAGCAACACGACCGCAGACTTGAGTTTGTCTTTGAGCTGATCGATCATGCCGCGCAAAGCCTTGGGATCAACCCCGGCAAGACTGGCCACCAGCAGTTTGGCATCGCCGGGCAGGGCAACGGCCTGACTGGCCAGATCATTGCCGGCCGAAGCCGCCAGCTTGCTTTTCAGACGATCCAGATCGCGTTCCAGGACCTTGGCCTGGTTCTGCATGAGCGTAATGCGCTCGACCAATTCGGCAGGCTGGGTCTTGAGCAGTCCAGCGGCCCGTAGCAGCGTATCGTTGGTTTGCTGAACCCATGCCACCGCATTGTCACCCGTGATGGCTTCGACGCGGCGCACGCCGGCCGCCACACCACCTTCGGAAACAATCTTGAACAGACCGATGTCGCCCGTGCGCGCCACGTGGGTGCCGCCGCACAGTTCGCGTGAAAAGCCGATATCAAGCACACGAACGGTATCACCGTATTTTTCGCCAAACAGCGCCATCGCGCCCCCTGCCACGGCATCGTCATAAGACATAAGCTGAGCAGTGGTCGCGTGATTGTCGAGCACCTCGGAATTGACTATGCGCTCGACCTGGGCGATCTGCTCTGCCGTCATGGGTGCGTCGTGCGCAAAGTCGAAACGGGTTTTGTCGGCATCAACCAGCGAACCGCGCTGCTGGACATGAGCACCCAGCACCTGGCGCAAGGCCTTGTGCATAAGGTGAGTGGCGGAATGGTTGCGCACCGTACGCGCCCGGCGCACGGTATCGACCTGGGCATCGAGGATGTCACCAACGGCCAGTACTCCTTCAAGCACTTCACCATGATGACCAAAGACGGCCGGTTGGATTTTCTGGGTATCTGCAACCGCAAAGCGTGCCGCAGCAGCTTGCAGAATGCCGGCATCGCCCACCTGGCCGCCTGATTCGGCGTAGAACGGGGTGGAATCGAGCACGACGATGGCCTGCTGCCCCGCCGATACTGAATCGACTTGCGTGCCGTCGACGTACAGCGCGGTAATCGTGCCCTGCCCTTGCAGATGATCGTAGCCATCGAAACGGGTTTCGACCCCGCTGTAGCTCAGGCCTTCGACGGCCTTGAACTTGCCCGCGGCGCGCGCCTGTTCACGCTGATGGTTCATTGCGACTTCAAAGCCGTCCATGTCGACCTGCACATCACGCTCGCGACAGATATCGGCTGTCAGGTCTACCGGGAAGCCATAGGTATCGTACAGGGTAAAGAGTGTCTGGCCATCGAGCATGCCTTTTTCGGGAATGGCGGCTAGCGCGGCATCCAGAATCTTCATGCCATTTTCCAGCGTTTCGCTGAAGCGCTCTTCTTCTTGCTTGAGCACTTGCTCGACCCGTGACTGCTGGGCAACCAGCTCGGGATAGGCAGGACCCATTTCGGCGACCAGGTCCTTGACCAGGCGATGAAAGAAGGTACCCGACTGGCCCAGTTTGTGCCCATGACGCAGCGCGCGACGCACAATACGGCGCAGCACGTAGCCACGGCCTTCATTGCTGGGGATAACACCATCAACAATCAGGAAGCTGCAGGCGCGGATATGATCGGCAATCACCTTGAGCGAATTGTTGTCCAGGTCGGTAACGTCGGTTTCGCGCGCAGCGGCCTTGATCAAGGCCTGAAAGAGGTCGATTTCGTAATTGGAATGCACATGCTGCAGCACCGCTGCTATGCGTTCCAGGCCCATGCCGGTATCAACGCAGGGCTTGGGCAGCAAAGGCATATTGCCTGCGGCATCGCGCTCGAATTGCATGAAAACCAGATTCCATACTTCGATGTAGCGATCGCCGTCTTCTTCGGGCGAACCGGGAGGCCCTCCCCAGATCTCGGGGCCGTGATCATAGAAGATTTCGGAGCAAGGGCCACAAGGACCCGTATCGGCCATCTGCCAGAAATTATCCGAAGCGTAACGGGCGCCTTTGTTGTCGCCGATGCGGACGATACGCTCGGCCGGCACGCCTATTTCCTTGGCCCAGATATCATAGGCCTCGTCGTCTTCCTGGTACACCGTAACCCAAAGCTTTTCTGCGGGAAGCTTATAGACCGTGGTCAGCAATTCCCAGGCGTTCTGAATGGCCTCGCGCTTGAAGTAGTCGCCAAAGCTGAAGTTGCCCAGCATCTCGAAGAAGGTGTGATGCCTTGCGGTATAGCCCACGTTCTCGAGGTCGTTATGTTTGCCGCCGGCGCGTACACAGCGCTGTGAACTGGTGGCGCGACTGTAGGGCCGGTTCTCTTTGCCGGTGAATACGTCCTTGAACTGGACCATGCCCGAATTGGTAAACAGCAAGGTCGGATCGTTGCCGGGAACCAATGATGATGACGGCACAATCTGGTGTCCCTTGGACTCGAAGAAAGACAGGAACTTCTGACGTATTTCGGAGGTTTTCATTGCAGAAAAGCACGTATTGATAGGTAACCAAGCATTATAAACACTAATCCACACACAAAAACCCCAAGGTACGCCCCTCGGGGTAATCATGGGGGCCACTGTCGGAAATCTGCACCGGCCGCGTGAAAGGAGGACAAGAGCAACTGCCTGTGACCGGATTGGCCGTCGAAGTGCCCAGGCTGTTCTGGCATCCTCTCCATTGATTGGTCGAGAATCCGCCAAGGCTGCGGGCGCTGCCGCCCGCGAACGAACGCCACAGCTGATCCTGGCAAAAAAGCAGGCCTGCCTGTGCTTCGCGACTGATGGCGCCCTCAACCTCGCAGGGCTCACCCGTTTCGGCCGGGGTGTTCAGGTACAAATAGCGCTGCACACGCAAATCAGCGCCCGTTTGTATGGTGCCCTGCACCGTAGCGTCTGCCTGAAAGTCAGGATCGCGCGTGTCACGAACACGCAGAAAACCCGGCTGATGCAGATACTCGCTGCCAAGTGCCATAACCACTGTACCCGGTGGCAAGGGTGCACCAGCCCAGGGAGGGTTGGGGTACTCGAAAGCAGCACCGCGCACAACAGTCGGACGCATGCCGTCTACCCATCCGCCCCAGCCCTGGCTGGCCATCAGCCACTGCGCCACCATTTGCTCGTCGACAACGCCCGTGTACTTTTTCAGAAAAGGCAATTCACTGTGCATGAAGGCCTCGAGACGGCAGTCCTCGCCGGGGCAGACACCACGGCGCAGCAAACGCACGGTAGCGCTCCCGCCCTGCCGGACGCTCTCGGGAAACCCGGGAGACAACAGTCCGGCGGCCTTGAGCTCGGCGATCCGGGGCTCAGACCAATTGGCATAGCCCTGGTCGCTAAGTGCCCCTTCGTGTTCCGCCTGCAAGAGCGCCTGCCCGTGTACTTCCACATAGCTGAGAACTGCTTTCCTTAGCGACAGCATCCATGCGGCGTGAGCCTGCGCACTTGCATCGTTCATTTTATTGACCAGGGTTTGCGTACCCCACCCGGCCAGCAGCGCGGCAAGCAACACGGCCACGACCAGCTGCAGCAGGACTATCCCGCATTGCCGCTTCCTGCCCACGGCAAAGCTGCATGACCCGGCCAACATGCCTTAGCTGGCCGTAAACACGAAGGTATTGACTGCACCGGCAGCACAATACGACTCGGCGGCCAGGGCGCTGTACTGCGTAGTCGCATCCTTAACCACGGTTGCCGACTGACTTGCAGCCGCAACTGTGATGGTGTCCGACACGCGCTGAAGTACTGAAGCAATGGATGGACACGCGGCATCATGGACTTTGGACAGCGTTATAGTGAACGCCGCGCCGGCCTCTGCTTCGGCAACGGTGACTTCTCCGCCTGTACCCATGCCATGATGCACTTTGGCAGTAGCCCCGGTACCCGAGACCGTAAAAATGCTGGAATCGTGCACCATACGCGCCAGGCTTGAAGTGTCTATACCCTCGTAGGGCGTGCTCGATCCATTGGGCGCATTGACCTTGGTCTGCAATATGAACCTGGCAAGCTCTTCGCCGACCTTCGGAACCTTGTTTTCAACGACATACCCACCGATAGCAGGTACACCTATGATGGCCAGCAGCAGGACAATGGCGGTAACGATGGAAACCTCGATGAGCGAGAATCCGTGTTGGGCAGTATTGACGACAGACATGACAGCTCCTTGAGAAATAAGCCGGCCTTTATTGGCTGGCATAAAAAAGCATGAGTGAACGACGCAGTTCGTCGATGACGGCGTAATGCCACAGGCCCAGGCCCATCAGGCCTGCCAGACAGCCCAGCAGCAAGCCCCAGCGCAACACAGCTGCCTGCCGGGCAGTGGCGCCAAGAACGTGTCCGCGCAGGCGCTCAGTGCCCAGCACGAGCCCGGTATACAAGCCGCGCGCCATGACCATGTCGGCCAGAAACCAGAAGTGAGTACGATCAAGCAGCCCCACATCGAAAGATGCGGCGCCGGCCACACCGGCGTCGATACGATCGAGCATGAGATCTATATAGCTGGTCAGCCAGCGGCTGGCTCCCGGCTTCTGCAGAGACAGCGCCGCCCGCAATTGCGTGGAGCCGACCTCATCGCGCGAGAGCAATATGGCCAGCGTGCTCAGGAAGCGCAAGGCATGGATATAGCGATACAAGCGCCAGAAGGCGTGGCGATCCAGCCAGTGCCGCAAGCTGCCTGCGGAATTGGGCAACGACCACAATGCCAGGCAGATAATTCCGAGAAACAGTGCAGCCATGAACATCCAGTGTGTACGCACGGCATCGGCAAAGCCCAGCAACAGCCGCGTCAGACGACCGTAGTATTCGGCCGGCACTGCCTCGAAGGTTGTGAGCAGGCTGGGCAAGGTAAATCCGGGCACCGCCAGCAACATCAGAAAAAGCAGCAACAAGGCCACCACGGCCGTCCAGAGTGTGGAGGTAAGGATATGCCTGGCCTGGTCAGCCAGGCGCAATGCGCCGGAAAGCTCGCCCAGCGCGCGCAACAAGGCGGCACTGCCGGAAGCCTGGGCAGCCCGCAATAAACTCAACTCGCCTGAAGGAAAGCTGCCCAGCCAGGTCGAGTACAGATCGCCGCCAGCCAGCTGGTAGGCCTGCGCCCAGCGACGCGACAACCGCCCCCTGACCGAGCCTGGCCCATACCGGCGCGCATCAAGCTCAAAGACATCTTTGAGCGTGCGTACGCCGTGCATGCCTTGCAGCAGGGCAGCCAGATAGTCGTAATAATCGGCACGCACGGCCGTGAAGCGGTAGCAATCTATACGGTGCTGCAAGGACAGCAGCCATCGCATGGAAGCCAGCGTTCCGGCGTTGCCGTGATTCATGTCACCATCCTCAGGCGCGTAGCGGGCTCAGCATTGTTCTGATGTAGTGCACGGCGAGCTTGCTGGGTTTCGAAGGCATGGAAACGGATTTCGATATCGCGCAGATCTATCAGACCCGACCCGGCCTTGTGCATGGCGCAATCCATGGCCGAACGTTGCTGGTGCAGACCACCGGGAGGCTCGATAATTTCCGCCACCACGGTTCGTCCGGCATATCCGTTCAGATCGGGCAGCCTTTCCTTGCGACATGCGCTGCAGCCGTCGGGGTTGCGTATGCGCCAGGACTCGCCCCCGCAGCCATAAAGTTCACGCACCAGATCCAGCCAGACGTTCCAGTCGTGCCGGCTGTGAAAATGATTACCCGGATGCCTGTCCTGATCTGGCAGGCAACTGACCGGCAACGCACATTGCTGGCACAGCACAGGCAGCAAGGCCTGAAAGACCAGAAGCTTGAGGATGCCGGGAGTGGCCAGAAAATCGGCCGATACACCTATGAAGTCGGAGGCCAGCCTTAGCGGGATATGCGCAGCCGACGGCGCGTGAATAGTTGTATAGACATTAACACCGGATCCGGCCAGATCCATGAACGCCTGGCCGGTTTCCACATCACGGATTTCACCAAGCAGAACATCGGTCATGGCCGAGCGCTTGAGTGCCCGTAGCTTGGACGCATAGCTCTGATGTGCAGCGCTGTTCAGGTTTCTGGCCACCGAATTCTGTATGGCGGCCGGGATCAGGTATTCGACCGGCTCTTCAAGCGTGATGATCTTTCTGTGGGCAGGCAGACGCGAGATCAGGGAAGCAAGGCTGGTGGACTTGCCTGACCCCACCGTCCCGGCCATCACCACCACCCCACCCTCTGACAGCATGACCCGGTCAAGCAATGCAATCTGGTCCGCCAGATAGCCCAGCTCCTGGAGCCCCGGCAGACCGGCTCCGGCATCACGTCGCAACAATCGCAGGCATATGCTGGGGCCATCATCGGCAGCCAGCGACGCCCAGCGCAGCAACAGGCTCTGGCCGTCAACCTGCTTGACCAGACTGCCCTGCTGCTCGATATGGGGATCAAATACCGCACCATTGCCACCGCGGATATCCATCCAGGCGACCGACAGCATGTCAACCAGAGTCGAGGTAGGCATGCGCCGGAATCTGTCAGGCGCCAGGTAACGCCCTGAGACGGTGTACTTCACTTCGGATTCGGGCTCGTTCAGATGAACGTTGAGATGAATGTCACTGGCACTGTGCCGTAGCCCCCACTCGAGCAGGTCCTGGAAGGCCTCTGCCAGCGCAGTTCGGGATTGCGCAACCCGCAGCGTTGGGTTGCTGGCCAGTGACCGGGGCGTGATCTGGTTGCGGGCGACCGCAAGCAGCAAGGGTGCGGCCAGGATATAGCGGGGCGGATCCGACTGACGGTATCCCGAGGCCAGCACTCGACGCTCAAGCTCATCTGCCTGATCGCTGCCCACATGCTCGGCAAGCGAAAAAATGGCAACGGACTCATCTTCAAGCAGTACAGGGCTGAGCCTTGCAGCAAGCAGCTCTACATCAAACTGGCGACTAAGGGAGCGGACAAATGCCGGACGCATGCTGGCGAGATCGTCAGCCGTGGAAAGGGTTCCTGCCGCAGCCGAATCGAAACGCATCAACTTGCCGGGCAATGCCGCCTGGCGCACCGGCCGACGCCACAAGGACAGCAAGGCATTCATCAGCGATCACCTTCCAGGCCGGGGTGCAGGCACAAGGTATGCTGTTCGTCATTGCGTTCAAGATGAACACAAGACGCGGATATACCTCGCAGGCGATAGGCCGAAGGACTGTCTTTCATACCGACCGCCCAGGCTTGACCCCGCATGTATACATGCCTGCGATGACCCACCACCACCTCAGCCAGCAGTTTTTTGCCCACCCCGTATATAGCCACCAGCTTGAGCGGCCCGCTGTGCGCAATCGAACTGTTGTCGGCCATGGCGTGGCCGCTTTTTTGCTGGCGCAGGCGTGCCCTGGCCTGCTCTAGTGCCAGTGCAGTATCCAGGCGCATCAGTTCGCGCACGGACATTTGCTGGCTGGCCAGATCTTCATGGCCGGACACAGCTCCCTGAATCAGGCCGGGTGCAGCGATCAGCATCAGGCCCACCAGCCATTTCCCTATCGGTTTCATAGATCAGCCCCTGGAGAGATAAATTCAATGTGCTGCTGTTCAAGCCGGCTTGCCCCGTCTGGGCGACATTCAGCGTCGCCTTGTGCCAGGCCACCGGCATGGTGCCGGACGCAAGCAGACTGGCCGAGCGCAATGGACCATTGATGTGCACGGATCTGGTCTGGTAAACCGCCAGCTCTTTGGGCCTGGGCAATGGCCTGTCGTGCGCATCGGTCGGGATAGCCAGCGGAACAGGCTGGGGCAGGCCGATTTGCATCCGGGCAAAGGCCGGCCGCATACCTTGCAGGCTGCTGAGCAGATGGCGTTCATTCTGATTGCTGGAAGGCAGGCTCAGGTGCGACAGCGCCTGGCTGTGAGCGTGCAGTTGCCACCGCCCTGCCACACGATCCAGTGACGTGAACTCGACCACCCATTCGGACGGAACGACTGCAAGAAACGATTCGTTGCTGGCTTGAACATGTTGGCGTTCGTACTCGGCGTTGCATTGCCAGTGCAGGCCCTGGGCCGTGCATACGGCCTGGCGCAAGACCCAACCGCCCAGCGCCCCCGGCAGATCATGCAAGGACTCAAGCAAAATTCGTGTGCCCTGGCTGCCATGCACCTGCCGCTGGCCGGCCGATGCGCTAACCGCCTGGCGCCATGCGTGCAGCGGGTCTGGCGGTGCAGGTTCGGCAACCGAGGCATGCGCGCCCGCAAATACATGCCAGGCTCGTGGGAGCAGCAGCACCAGAACCAGGACCAGCACAAACGCCTGCACCGGCCAGGGCAGCACGGCCTGCCACCGCCGCAAAGGATGCAGCTGACTAGGCGTGGAGCTGGCCGCTTCCAGGGCCGCCTGCGTAGGCAAGCCATCGGCCGCCGGATCAGCCAGCACCTGAATTTGCGGATAGGCCAGGCGCAGGCTGCCGATGACCTCATCAGCATCAGCGGGCGAATGGTATATCTGATCGGTACGTGCAACCACGACACCTTCATGCAATGCCAGCAGCCAGTATCCTGCCTGCGGAAGTTCGATCAGGAATGCAAGTGATCCGGATGGGAAAAGCTGCGCCATGTTCTGCGCTGCGGAGTACAACGTGGTGCCCTTGTCGGGCATGCGCCTTCTGAGCGACACCAGGCCCACCGCACCCAACGCGGTTAAAGGCAGCACAGCATGGGTGGCCTTGTGCTTGCGCGCAAGCTTCAGTGCCGCACCGGCGGGCTGATCACCCATCAGCGGGATCCAGTTCATGCCAAATACCAGCGCGCCATCAGACATTGGAAGGATTAAAGGTTCTGTGTGCAACGACATATCAGAATCCCTCTTCGACCTGTGCCGTAACAACCATGAGCGTCATGAGGCTCTGGCGCGTTGCGCGCTCGCTACCGCCCAGTGCCAGCGGCATGCCGGGATTAAGCCGCCTGCCTTCGGTCTCTTCCTGCGACCGATCGAATCCGGAAATGAGCAACGGCTGGCCCGGCTGCAGTACGACCTGCTGCACGGTACCGTTTCCATCTATGGTTATCTGTTGCAGCTGCAAAGGATTGTCTTTGTCACCAAAGACAACTGATTTCAGCGGTTGCGCTACGGTGTTGTCGTAAGCAACCGAGAGGAGGATCTGACCGTCTTCCTGGGCGTCTGGCACCAGCGTCAGCAACGATCCGACGGTTTCTTCACGCTGGCTGACCGAAACCGACGGCAAGGCCAGGCCCACCGCGTCGCCCAAGGCTGTGGTCTGGACTTTATCGATATAGGAAAACGTGGTGCGTACAGCATGGGTAACAGGACGCCGGTTCAGTGTGAGCACGGGCACGCTGCTGCGCCGGACCACCTGCCCTACTTCACCCAGGGCCTTGACGATGGCTTCCGAGCCCTGGAAGGGACCTTCGTTCAAGCCAAGGCTGATCAGGCCGGAGTCGGTCATTCCGGCCCCAGCCATGCTCATGGCCGCGCCCAGCCGCGTGCTGGCAAACAGCAGATTCCAGTCCAGCCCGACTTCGGCGTTGTCGTGCATGGCGACGGTCAGTTCCTCGAAAATCAGCCGGACACGGCGTGTCATGGCGCGATTTTCTTGTTCGAGGTAGGAAGCAATACGCCGCAGGACTTCCGGCGTATCGGTGACAACAACGGAAGCGCTTGCGCCTGGCTCGGCGACCAGCAAGCCGGACCGGGAAAGAAAAGGCTCGATCCGTGCCCTGATGACCGACAGGACATCGTGCTGACCGCTGTCAAGACTTGTGCGCGAGGTACTGACAAAACCTGCCTCATTGTCGTTGCTGCCGCTCAGACCCAGCGAGGCCTGGGCGCTGGCATTCAGTGCAAGTGCCCTGACGTTGAATACGCGGGTTTCGGTGCGATAGAATTCGATGCGTTCCTGGTGGTAACGCCACATAACACCCAGCCGCGCCGCGATACGGTCAAGAATGCGTGCCAGCGGCTCTGCGGTACCGTCAAGTGCAACCATCGCCGGCGCCTTGAAGTGCCCGCCTGACGGCCCGGCGTGACCCAGACGTGGCAGGAAATTTTCAAGAGGCAGGAGCGCATCAGGACTTATGTACACAGGAATATCAGTGGCCATGGTGATGCGCTGTGCAATAGCGGAAAGATCCAACGGACCATGGGCAAACATCAGGGTGGTATTGATGTTGGCCCGCAATGCCGGCGGCAAGGTGACTTCACGTGCCAGAGGGCGGGCGCGGCCGACCAACCAGGGCCGGTCGACTTCCTGGGCCGACAGGCGCGCCTGCCGGCCCTGCGTGACATGCATGAATTGATCATGACTATCTTGTGCAGACGACTTGGCCTGAACAACGCTTGCGGTAATCTGCCTGACCCGTTCGCCAAGCGCACAAGCGGACAATGCAAGGCCGCACATCAGCATCATGACAAGTCGAACCAGCCGTTTCATGACACACTCGAGGGACCGGCCGTGCGGTCGCACGATTGTGCAAAAGGCACCACGCGCAAGACACGGTTGGAATAAAAACAAGGTTGCAGTGGCCGATCTGCCAGCTCGGTCGATGCGACGAGTTCTTGAACCGCTTGCTTGAATGGCATGGCGAAGCTGGCAGACCCGACGATGGGAATATCGACATCAGGCATCCAGTGCTCGGGCTGGAACGTCCAGCCTGCCTTGACTGCCCACCGGGCCAGGGTCGCACGCAAAGTCTGGTCGTGCGGGCTGACGTCGTACAGTGATTCGGGCGGGACCTCAACGGGAAGTGCCATCGCCACATCAGGCACCGCAATATCTGTGACAGGAACCGCTGTTGCGGGCGATGTGGCCAGTGCGTCTTTTGGCTTGCCACGGTTCGCCAGGCTTTGAAGATTGCCGCCACGAAACATCAGTTCAGGCCAGATACCGGGCAAAACGATGTATGGGCCTTCACGCGTATACGACAAGGGGCGCGTGCCGTTGGCGCTAGACTCGAAAATAGCCGGTACTGGCTGTTGTGGCGCGAACTGCAACCACGTACGGCGGCCGTCATCGAAGATCTGCAGTGGCGCAACCTCGCGGTCGCCCGACAACTGCCAGTCAAAGCTGTACTGACCCAACGGCCCATGAGGTGAATTCGTGGCGGGTGCAAACAGCGCAGCAGGAAACCATTCCGGTACAGCCGCGCAGGCAGGCAGCAATACCGGTACAAGACAAGCAGCAAGTAATTTAACCATGATGGACGCACCGAAAGGAAAGTCGACGCCACACTTGGCGTTGCTGCCTATCTTGTGTCCACACCCCCCTGCCCGCCAGACTGACTTGTACGAATAGAAACTTTTATCGCGGCATCAAAAACAAAAAAGCCAAGCAAAAACAATTGTCTGGCTTTTTACTTCCCATGCATGCACGCTGGTTATTACGTGCTGCCTGCTTGTCCACCCCGTGCGACCGGGGATAGCCTGTACGGCCTTTTACTTTTGGGCCATCATCTTGCTGGCTTGAGCCACAGCTGCCTTCAGGGCAGTCGGTGCAGGCTGGTTGCCATTAAGGGCTTTCTCCAGCGTGTCGTGGAACATGGCCCGGATCTGGGGATAGTTATCGATACGGAAACCACGGCCATTCGCACTGGGGTTCTTCTGATAGGCCGCCACCAACTCGCGCCAATCACCCAGTTTCTTGTAGTAATTCTTGTCGGTCAGCTCGAACGCCTGCTCGGTGAGCGGCAGGAAGCCGGTTTTCTGGTACCACTGCGCGGCCTGCTTGGGCTGTGCCAGCCACCCCAGGAAAGCCGCGGTAGATGCATCGCTTTCTTTGGAATGCCCCGAAGTGACCCACAAAGCCGACCCGCCCACGAACGCGCTGCCCGGCCTGGAGGTAACTGCCGGATAGTACGGCAGGCCAGTCAGTGAAAAATCCAGCTTGCGGCTGTCGTTGAACCAGCCGATATTGCTTGATGTCGACAGCAGCACGGCACATTCGCTTGCTGCAAAGCGTTTGGTGGCGTTGCTGTTGAACTCGGGCTTGACCATAAGCTCGGATTTGACCCAGCTGATCATCATGGACAAATGACGTATGTAAAGCACGTCGAAGGCAAAGGCCGGTTTGCCCTTGCCCTGCAGGCCGTTGCTGTTGCTGGTATACAGCTGATTATTGACGGCTGCCAGATTTTCCAGATTGACTGAAACAGGCTGATCACTGGTGAGCGGACAGCGGCGCGATCCGTTGTTTGCCATGGTCACCAGCTGACCTTGAAGTGCAGCCCAATCGCGCTGGGGTACCGCCGGCTTGATATTGGCTTTATTGAAGGCGTCAATGTTGTAGAACATGACGGGAATATCAACCATGTAAGGAAAGGCCAGCAGCCTGCCCTTGTTGTCACGGGCAAAGGTGTTTTTGTCCGACAGGAACCAATTGGCGTTCTTGATGGGGTGTTTGGCCAGCATGGTATTCAGCGGCTGGATATACGAGCGACGCGCCACATCTTCGGGTGCGCGGTCGTCATCGAGCTGGACCAGCTGTGGGCGATCTTCACGCTTTTTCGCTGCGACCAAGGCCGCCTCTATTTGCTCTTCGCTATCAAAGGCCTTGAGCTTGACCTTGACGTCTTTTTGTTCTTTGTTGAAATCTTTGACCAGGTCTTCAAAGACCTCTTTGTTGTAGGGGCTAAGGGAATGCCAGAGCACAACATCCGTAGCCGCAGCAGCAGCCAGTGGAGACAGCAACATGGCGCCAACGCTCAGGCATACAACCTTGCGCCCCGACCGTGGGGCGTCAAACAACCAGGAGAAATTCATAAGGGTTTACCCTAGAAAAGGAAAATCGGGTTCTGGCTTGCGACCGGAGATCAAATCGGCCAGCGCGCGCCCGGAGCCGGCGCCCATGGTCCAACCTAACGACCCATGACCAGTATTTAGATACAGATTCTGGATTTTAGTTCTGCCGATAAGTGGAACATTTGACGGTGTTGACGGCCGTAGTCCGGACCAGTAGCGTACGTTATCAAATTCAAGCGCTGTTGGAAACAACTCACGAGCAAGCCGCGTCATATTTTGGCAACGACTTGTACGCAACGCCCTGGAATACCCCGACAACTCGGCTGTTCCCGCCATGCGCAACTGATTGCCAAGGCGCGAATACACGACTTTATGAGCACTGTCGGTCAGACTCACGCTGGGCGCCGAATCGGGATCGATAATATTGAAGGTGGCGGAATAACCTTTGGCAGGATACACATTGCAGGGTACGCCCAGCGGGGTGACCAGCTCCGGCGTAAACACGCCCAGCGCAGCCACATAGGCCTCGGCCTGGACGGTCTCGTACAGGCCTTCCGAGTTGATAATTTCAACGCCCTGTATCTGCCCGCCCGCCGACAACAGGCGGCTTACTTGCGTATCGTAACGAAATTCCACACCAGCCTGCCGGGCCCGCTCAGCCAGCGCGGACGTGAACAGGTAAACATCGCCGGACTCGTCCTCTGCGGTATAGTCGCCGCCGATAATCGCGTGGCGTATGGATCCCAATGCCGGCTCGATCTGTATGATTTCATCGGGGCTGACGATGCGACGGTCAACACCGAAATCACGCATGACGTCTGCCATTTTTTGCGAATGCTCGAATTCTGCCGGATCGCGATAGAAATTCAGAATCCCGCGTTCCAGATGGTTGTATTCGATACTCAGTTCGCGGCGCATGACCTGCAGGGTATTGCGGCTGTACTCGGCCATAGCGACCATGGCGCGTATATTGGGCGCCAGACGGCCAGGCATGCACTCGCGCAGAAACTGCAGGCCCCACCACCACTGTCGAAGATCGAATTGCGGCCTGAATAACATGGGGGCGTTGTCCTGGCATAGCCAGCGCAGCAACCTGAGCGGCGTCTGCGGGCTGGCCCAGGGCTCGGAATAGGAAACCGAGATCTGCCCTCCGTTAGCCCTGCTTGTGGCCTGTGCCGGTCCGCTTTCGCGATCAATGACAAGCACATCGTGGCCTGCCTGACTCAGCCACCAGGCCGTAGATACTCCAATTATTCCGCTACCCAGTACCGCAATTTTCAATGATGTCTCCTTGGTCACTGACCGGGCGACCCACGCTGCAAGATTCGTTCAGGCCTGTAAGCCTGTTCAGGCAGCGTCCGCCTCGGTCGTGAAGGCGTCCGCAAAGAATTCCTCTTCGGGCAAGCCATGATGTTGCGTGAAATCCTTACGCGCGCTGTCAACCATGATGGGCGCACCGCAGGCATAGACCTGATAACCCGACAGATCGGGAATGTCGTGCATGACCGCCTGGTGCACCAGCCCGGTGCGTCCCGTCCAGCCATCTTCGGGCTGCGCCTCGGAGATGACGGGGATGAAGCGAAAACCAGGCAGGGACTGCTCCCACTGCTTTGCCAGCGCTTGCATGTACAGATCGGCAGGCCGGCGTCCCCCCCAGTAAAGGACGGCCGGGCGACTGACGCCCTCCTGGATCATGCGCTCGATAATGGCCTTGAGCGGTGCGAAGCCGGTGCCACTGGCCAGAAACACCAGCGGTTTGTCGCTGTCGTCGCGCAGGAAGAAGGATCCGAACGGCCCTTCGACACGCAGGATTTCACGCTGCTTCATTTTTGTATCGCCCGTGCCGAATACGTGGTCGGTAAACAGGCCGCCGGGCGTATGCCGGATATGCAGCTCGATCAGATTGCTTTCGGTCGGCGGTGTAGCCATGGAATAGCTGCGCCGCTTGCCATCTTTCAGAATGAACTCAATATACTGCCCCGCGTAATACCGAAAAGGATCGGCAGTGGGCAGTTGCAGCTTGACGACCATGACGTCGGAGGCAACTTGCTCAAGTTCCATGACTCGCGAAGGCATCTTGCGTATCTGGATGTCGCTGGCCATGCGGATTTCATGGGCCTCGATCACCAGGTCGGAGGTAGGACGCGCCTGGCAGAACAGGGTATAGCCGTTCTCGAGTTCCTCGGGCGCCAGGATTTGCTCGGGGCAAGAACCTGCATCGTAAGAGCCCTGCACCACCTTGCCTTTGCAGGTCGAGCAGGCGCCGTTGCGGCAACTGTAAGGCAGTACGATGCCCGCAGCCAGGGCGGCATCCAGTACGGTCTGCCCGTCTTCGACCGTGAACTCATGATTGCTGGGTTGAACCGATACTTTAAAACTCATAAGGCCTGCACAAGAAGAAAATTAATCAACAATGCCCTCAATTTTAACTAAGCGGGCAAAAGCTGCGGCTGCCTGGCTTTTACGGCCAGCATTTTGCCTTTGCGGGCCCGCTTGCCCATGTATTGATCGAGGGCGGACAAATCGAGGCTCTCGATGATTTCGCGATTTCGGTATATGCCTGCGGCCTGAATGCCGTTGTCGCCAACCGGCACCCACTGCGCCAGGACATCGCCCGCGTCGAGCCCCATCAGTATGGTTCCTCGCCCGCCACCCGACAGGCGCTTGAGCTCGACCATCTCAACGACCAGGAAGCGGCCTTTCTTGCTGAGCATGGCAAGGTGATGATCGCCATCACGCAAGCGCAAGGGCTTGAGCAGGACATCGTCATCATCGAGAGTAACGAACTGCTTGCCGGCGCGCTGACGCGTTGTCAGGTCTTTCAGCGTGGTGATGAATCCATAACCGGCCTTGGTTCCGATGACATAGCGTTGCTGCGCCACACCAGCAATCATATGCGTAATGCGGGTGCCATGCTCGATTTCCATCATCGACGTCACGGGTTGCCCGTCGCCGCGAGCCGACGGCAGACTGGATACGGCCACGGTATACACCCGACCCGTATTCGAGAACGCTACCAGTTCATCAGTGCTCCGGCACTCGATGGCGTCGTACAGGGCATCGCCGGCCTTGAAATTGAACTGGGAGGCGTCATGACCATGGCCCTGCCGTGAGCGCAACCATCCTTTCTGGGAAATGATCACCGTGACGGGCTCTTCGACCACACGGTTTTCCAGCACTGCCCTCTCGGCAACCTCGATCAGGGTACGCCGGTCATCGCCATACTGTTTGGCGTCGGCCTCTATTTCCTTGATCATCAGTCGCTTGAACGCGCTGGGATTGTTCAGCAGTTCATGCAAGGCTGCCTGCTCATCGCGCTGTGCGGCCAGTTCCTTTTCTATGCGGAATCCCTCAAGGCGCGCCAACTGACGCAGACGCATTTCCAGGATGTCTTCCGCCTGCCGTTCGCTCAGATCGAAGCGCTGCATCAATGCGGCGCGCGGTTCGTCCGACTCCCGGATAGTCTGGATGACCTCATCCACGTTCAAATAGACCACCATCCGGCCTTCCAGCACGTGGATGCGGTCGGTCACCTTATCCAGCCGGAACTGCGTGCGACGCGTCATGGTCTGCGTACGGAAGCTCAGCCACTCGGCCAGCACCTGGCGCAGGGAACGCTGTCCTGGCCGGCCATCAGTGCCTATGCATACCAGGTTGAACGAAACACTGCCTTCCATACTGGTTTGTGCCAGGAGCATGGTCACGAACTCATCCCGACTTATCCGGCTGGTCTTGGGTTCGAAAACCAGCCGTACGGCAGCATCCTTGCCTGACTCATCGCGCACTGCGTCCAGCATGCCCAGCATCAATGCCTTGGTCTGCTGCTGCTCGGCGGTCAGGCTTTTCTTGCCTGCCTTGACCTTGGGATTGGTTCTGTCTTCGATTTCCTCAAGGACTTTTTGTGCAGAGGTGCCCGGCGGCAACTCGTGGACTACCAATTGCCACTGGCCACGGGCCAGCTCTTCAAACTGCCAGCGCGCCCTGGCCTTGATCGACCCACGCCCGCCCGCATAGATGGCGGCGATATCGGACGCCGGCGATATGATCTGGCCTCCACCGGCAAAATCGGGGCCCGGTATCATGGCATACAGCTCTTCGTCGGGCAGTTTGGGATTGCGTATCATCGCGACGCATGCGCTGGCGACCTCGCGCAGGTTGTGGGAAGGAATTTCGGTTGCCATGCCTACGGCAATGCCCGATGCGCCATTCAGCAACATCACCGGCAAGCGGGCCGGAAGCAGCACCGGTTCCTTCTGGCTGCCATCGTAATTGGCAGCAAAATCAACCGTGCCTTCGTCGAGCTCATCGAGCAATACACGGGCAAAAGGCGTCAGGCGCGCTTCGGTATAGCGCATGGCGGCAGCATTGTCGCCATCACGTGAGCCAAAGTTTCCGTGCCCGTCGATCAAGGGATAACGCAGGACGAAGTCCTGGGCCATCCGCACCATTGCGTCGTAGGCGGCCTGATCGCCATGCGGGTGATACTTGCCCAGTACGTCGCCAACGACACGGGCAGACTTGACCGGCTTGGCCCCGGGCCCCAGTCCCATGGCCTGCATGGCATAAAGAATGCGCCGTTGCACGGGCTTTTGCCCATCGGAGACATCGGGCAAGGCACGCCCGCGCACCACGGATACGGCGTAGTCCAGATAAGCCTGCTCGGCATAATTGGCCAGCGTAATGCCTTCTTCACCACCATCGTTGCTATCGAACAGGCCTGCTTGTGTACTATCCATCTTCTATCTCAGTATCGGTTTAAACGTCGATCTCGGCCAGATTGCCTTTTTCTTCCAGCCAGCTGCGGCGCTGCGCCGATTCGCCTTTGGCCATCAGCATGTCGAACATCTCGGTGGTGCCGGCCACACCCAATTCGCCGCAGCTCACGGGCACCAGCCGGCGGGTGTCGGGATTCATGGTGGTGTCCCAAAGCTGCTCGGCATTCATTTCGCCCAGCCCCTTGAAGCGGCTGATGCTCCAGGAACTTTCACGCACGCCTTCTTTGCGCAGCTTGTCCTGAACCACGTCCAGCTCACCCTGATCCAGGCAATACAGTTTGCGGGCCGGTCGCTTGCCTGCGGCCGGCACATCGACACGAAACAGGGGCGGACGGGCAATATAAACGTGTCCTGCCTCGATGAGCTTGGGGAAATGCCTGAAAAACAGGGTCAGCAGCAAAACCTGTATGTGCGATCCGTCTACGTCGGCGTCGGACAGGATGCAAATATGTCCATAACGCAGGCCGGACAGGTCGGGAGCATCGCCGGAGCCATGCGGATCCACCCCGATGGCCACGGCAATATCGTGGATCTCGTTGTTGGCGAAAAGCCGGTCGCGATCGACCTCCCAGGAATTGAGCACCTTGCCACGCAAAGGCAGAATGGCCTGGAACTCTTTGTCGCGCCCCATTTTGGCCGATCCGCCCGCAGAATCACCTTCGACCAGAAACAGCTCGGTGCGAGTAACGTCATCGGACTCGCAATCGGTCAACTTGCCTGGCAGAACCGCCACGCCTGAGCTTTTGCGCTTTTCAATCTTCTTGGACGAACGGGCCCTGGCCTGGGCCTGTCTGATGGCCGCATCGGCCAGCTTCTTGCCGTATTCCACATTGGCATTAAGCCAAAGATCCAGCGCATTCTTGACGAAACCGCCCACCAGCCTCACGGCGTCACGGCTGTTCAGCTTTTCCTTGATCTGACCCTGGAACTGCGGGTCCAGAACCTTGGCCGACAACACAAAGCTGGCGCGTGCAAAGACGTCGTCTGCCAGCAACTTCACCCCTTTGGGAATCAGGCCGTGCAGCTCAGCAAAGGACTTCACAGCGTTAAACAGGCCATCACGCAAACCCGCCTCGTGGGTGCCGCCGGCGGTCGTGGCGATCAGATTAACGTAAGACTCGCGCACCACCGGACCTTCGAGCGTCCAGGCAATCACCCACTGCGCACCCTCGCCTTCGGCATAGGTTTCGTCGTCTTCCGCAGCGTACTGTCTGCCCTCAAACAAGGGAACGACTTTTTCGATGTCAGTCAGGGCCTCTTCCAGGTAACCTCGCAAACCATCCTGATACTGCCACTCGCGGGTTTCGCCTGTTTTCTCGAGCGTCAGGCTTACCTTGATGCCGTTCAGCAGAACAGCCTTGCTGCGCAAGGCATGGGTCAGTTCGGCCATAGGCAGCGCGGCGGTATCGAAATACTTGGGATCAGGCCAGACCCGTACGCGCGTGCCCGTCTTCTTGCGTGCGACCGGTTCGAGCGCCCGCAAGGGAGTCTGTACCGCGCCATCGGCGAAAACCAGTTCATGAGCCTTGCCATCACGCCAGACCAGCACCTCGAGCCGGGTGGACAGCGCATTCGTGACAGAGACACCCACGCCGTGCAAGCCACCCGAAAAAGCATAGGCACCGGCCGATTTCTTGTCGAACTTGCCGCCCGCATGCAGACGGGTGAACACAAGCTCGACGACTGGCGCATGCTCTTCAGGGTGCAAACCAACCGGAATGCCCCGTCCGTCGTCTTCAACCGATATGCTGCCGTCGGTATGCAGCGTGACCTTGATCTGCGTGCCAAAACCTGCCAGCGCCTCATCGGCCGCGTTGTCGATGACCTCCTGGACGATATGCAGGGGGTTGTCGGTGCGGGTGTACATGCCGGGCCGTTGCTTGACGGGTTCCAGGCCCTTCAATACCCGAATGGATGCTTCGTCGTAGCGTGGTGTAGCCAATTTAGTCTCGAATTTTTGCTGAAAAGAATGCGGTATTTTACGGAAAGTGCACACACAGCAAAAAGCCGGCATGCAGCACCAGCGCAACGTGACCGTGCGCAGTAGCGCCTACAGTGGTATGCTTTCAGAAATTAAAGCAATAACCATGCAAGCCCCGTACAGAATACACTGTGCGCATCGCGCTGCTGTACCGGCTTGCCGTATCGCCTTCAGTTATCCAACTCTCTTTCCCATTTACCATGAGCGAATCTATTAAACACGTGAGCGACGCCTCATTCGAGGCAGACGTCATCAACTCCGACGTACCTGTATTGGTCGACTACTGGGCCGAATGGTGTGGCCCCTGCAAAATGATCGCCCCTCTGCTTGACGAAGCCGCCAAGCAATATGGCGACCGTGTTATTATTGCCAAGGTCAATGTCGACGAAAACCCCGACACCGCCGCTAAATTCGGCGTTCGTGGCATCCCGACACTCATGCTGTTCAAAGACGGCAAGGCAACCGCCACCAAAGTAGGCGCACTCTCAAAATCCCAACTAAGCGCATTCCTGGACGAATCCCTGTAAATCCGTTTTTTGCGCGCGAGCCTTCTCCAGGCTCGCCATACCCGGCAAACCCCTCTCTCTTCTCACATGCACCTCACCGAATTAAAAACACAGCACGTTTCCAAGTTGCTGGAAATGGCCGCCGAACTCGAAATCGATAACGCCAGCCGTCTGCGCAAGCAGGAATTGATGTTTGCCATCATGAAGCGGCGCGCCAAGCAGGGCGAACAGATTTTCGGAGACGGTGTGCTGGAAGTGTTGCCCGACGGTTTCGGCTTCTTGCGTTCGCCTGAAACTTCGTATCTGGCCAGCCCGGACGACATCTACATTTCTCCGTCGCAGATCCGCCGGTTCAATTTGCACACGGGTGACTCCATAGAAGGCGAGGTTCGCACACCCAAAGATGGCGAGCGTTACTTTGCACTGGTCAAGGTCGACAAGGTCAACGGCATGCAGCCCGAGACCATCAAGCATCGCATTATGTTTGAGAACCTTACGCCCTTGCACCCTGACGAGGTCATGACGCTTGAACGCAATATAAGAAGCGAAGAGAACACCACAGGACGCATACTGGATATCTTCGCCCCTATAGGCAAAGGCCAGCGCGCCCTGATCGTTGCCAGCCCGAAATCGGGTAAAACAGTCATGATGCAGCATATTGCACATGCCATAAGCACCAATTACCCTGAAGCCGTCATGATCGTCATGCTGGTCGATGAGCGTCCCGAAGAAGTTACGGAAATGCAGCGCACCGTGCGCGGCGAGGTCGTGGCGTCCACCTTCGATGAGCCTGCCACACGCCACGTCCAGGTCGCCGAAATGGTCATCGAGAAAGCCAAACGGCTGGTCGAACTCAAGAAAGACGTCGTTATCCTGCTCGACTCCATCACCCGCCTGGCCCGCGCCTACAACACGGTAGTGCCGGCTTCCGGCAAAGTGCTTACCGGCGGTGTCGACGCCAATGCATTGCAACGTCCCAAGCGCTTCTTTGGTGCTGCCCGCAATGTCGAGGAAGGTGGTTCGCTGACCATTATCGGCACCGCGCTGGTGGAAACCGGCAGCCGCATGGACGAAGTCATTTATGAAGAATTCAAAGGCACAGGCAACGCCGAGGTTCACCTTGAACGCCGCCTGGCAGAAAAGCGCGTCTACCCGGCCATCAACCTGAACAAATCAGGAACACGCCGCGAAGAGCTGTTGATCAAACCCGAGTTGCTGCAAAAAGTCTGGGTGCTTCGCAAATTCATACACGACATGGATGAAATCGAAGCAATGGAGTTCATTTTGGACAAGATTCGCGCAACCAAGACCAACTCCGAGTTTTTCGACATGATGAAAAAATAAGCGGCAAGTCACACCTGTAAGCCTCTCTAACGAGAGGCTTACTTGCGATATCCCCCTGCTCTTCGCAGCACCGGTATCCACGACGCCCAGGACATTTACTTTCAATCTCCGCTGAGTCTTGCTTACTCAGTAACTTCAACAGAGCATACTTGATGACACTACTTACCCTCGACCAGTTTCTTGACCAGATCAGCGCACGTGACCCGCATCAGCCGGAGTTCATGCAGGCCGTCAAAGAGGTCATGAACAGCTTGTGGCCCTTCATCGAGCAAAACCCGAAATACGCAGAACAAGGGTTGCTGGAACGCCTGGTCGAGCCGGAACGTGTCATCCAGTTTCGTATTTCCTGGGTCGACGACCACGGCAAGGTTCAAACCAACCGCGGCTTCCGTATCCAGCACAGCTCAGCCATCGGTCCGTTCAAAGGCGGCATGCGCTTTCACCCTTCGGTCAACCTGTCCATTCTGAAGTTCCTGGCCTTTGAGCAGACCTTCAAGAATGCACTGACCACATTGCCCATGGGTGGCGGCAAAGGCGGATCCGATTTCGATCCCAAAGGCAAGTCCGACGGCGAAGTCATGCGCTTCTGTCAGTCCCTGATCATCGAGCTTTACCGTCACCTGGGCCCGGACACCGATGTGCCGGCAGGCGACATCGGCGTTGGTGCACGCGAAGTCGGCTTCATGACCGGCATGATGAAAAAGATCTCCAACTCGTCGGCCAGTGTCTTTACCGGCAAGGGCCTGAGCTTTGGCGGCAGCCTGGTACGCCCGGAAGCCACCGGCTACGGTACCGTCTATTTTGCCGAAGAAATGCTCAAGCACGCCAAGCAGTCCATTGAGGGCTATACGGTATCGGTGTCCGGTTCCGGCAACGTTGCACAGTACGCCATCCAGAAGTGCATGCAGCTGGGCGCCAGGGTCATCACGGTTTCAGACTCTCACGGTACTGTCATAGACAAGGCAGGCTTTACACCGGAAAAACTTGCTGCACTCATTTGCATCAAAAACGAGCAGCGCGGTCGAGTTCAGGATTACGCCAAGCAATTCAACCTGGTCTATGAAGCAGGCAAGCGCCCCTGGCATGTTCCGGTCGATGTCGCCCTGCCCTGCGCCACCCAGAACGAACTTGAGCTTGAAGACGCCCAGACCTTGATCCGCAACGGCGTACGCTGTGTGGCCGAAGGCGCAAACATGCCTACCAGCCTGGATGCGGTCGAGGCCTTCCTGCACGCCGGCATCCTGTATGCACCCGGAAAGGCCAGCAATGCCGGCGGCGTAGCCGTTTCCGGCCTTGAAATGAGCCAGAACGCACAACGTCTGCACTGGACCCGCGAACAGGTCGACAGCAAGCTGCACGCCATTATGCGCGACATCCACGAGAACTGCGTTGCGCACGGCACGACGCCGGACGGCAAGGTCAACTATGTGAATGGCGCCAATATCGCCGGTTTTGTCAAAGTGGCTGACGCCATGCTGCAGCAAGGCATCTATTAAGCTGCTGCTCCAGCACAGCACCCTGCGGGGCCTGTCCAGACCGGAACCGTCATCCGGGCTCGACAGGCCCTGAGTTTTTACCGCTCCGGCTCCTAATGCTCCAGACGCTCCTCGAATTGTCTTTGGGGCTCGACTTTGGGCCGAGGCCTGGCCGGCTTCTCGGCGGGTGTATCGTTTCGGGCTGCTGTTGACGAGCCTGATATCTCGGTAATTTTCGGATCGTCCCAGGCACCGTTGATTTGATATTGCACCGTCATCGCCTTGGCCAGCGGCGCCTGCAGCAGCCATTGCGTCAGAAAGGCGCCCACGCCCACAATGGGATTGATGGCGATACCGGCCGCAACGGCGGCACCACTGATATCCAGATTCGGAATGACGACAGCCTCCAGATTCAGCAGTTTACTGACCAGGTTGATGTCACCGCCTATCACTATGGTGCCAACCGGCCCGATCACACGATAGTTACTGGTGCGCATCAGCCCCTTGCCCACCGTCACCGTTCCCAGCAGTTCGTCATAGGGGAAGCCTTCCTTGGTCAAACCGGCCGGATTGAAATCCAGACGCGCCAGGCGCTTGACCGATTGCAGCGACAGAAGCTCAAGCAAGCGCGCGGAATAGGAGTTCAGCATGCTGAAACGTCCCTTGCTTAAATTGAATGTGATCTCTCCGTCCAGATCCGACTTGCTGAATGCCCACGGCATGTTGTGCCATTCAAGCTTGCCCTTGACGGTGCCCTCTCCTGCCTTCATCACATCTTCCTGGCCGATCTGATCCAGATAAGCACCCAGGTCGGTAATACGCGCTTCGGCATCCAGCGACAAACCGCGATTTGCCCCCCGCAGCCGCCACTCACCCGAACCGCTCAACTCGGCCGAAGGGCTCTTCAACACCAAGCGCTCCAGGCGCCACAGAACCCCGCGCGATTGATTCACACCGGTCAACGAGAGCTCACCGACGTTTTGTCCGTACAGACGAAATTTCCTGATATGCAGATTCACGCCAGGAATATCCAGCTCGTCGGTGAACTGTAGTTCTTCGTGCTCCGCGGTAGCTGCCTTCTTCTGCTCGCTGCCCAGGGACAGGCGGTCAAAACTGGCATCTACATGGCCGGCTATCCGGCCATTCGCCATGCGCCAGAGCAAGGTACCGGCCGTTTGGGACGAACTGATGTCTACCCGCCACTGCTGTGGTTCTGGATGACTGGCCGTAAAGGTAAGGGTATCGAGCATCGCCCCCTGGAATGTCACCTTGTCGGACTGTAGCCGCACTTGATGGACGGCCGGCAGCAGTGGCTGGCTACGGGTGCCGGCCACGCCCGGCAAGGTGTTGGAGAACTCCGTAATCAGCGACCTCCAGGCATCGATATCCACGCGTGGATAGCGTAAATCCAGCATCATGCCCGAGGCAGGCAGATCCAACGGCTGATTGACGCCCAACGCACCCGCGTGAAAATAGGCCGTATCCTTCAGGCCTTCCTGGTGCAACAGACTGGCCTTGATCTGGTCGCCCAACGCAACGTCCAACGACGCACTCTTGCCGTCGGCAAGGCGCCGCCATGTAATGTGCAAGGGCAAGGCCTGCCCTGCAGACTTGCCCAGGGGCGGCGGAAAGTTCAGGGCCATTCCGCTTAAGTCGGAATGAATATCCAGGATATAGCCTCTGTATTTGCCTTTGCCCTGCTGCAGACTTGCCTTGTAGGCTGTACGCCCCGTCAGCCGCTTCATGCCTTCAAGACCGGTGTAGTCGGTCAGCGCGCTGGCCGTGGTTGTGCCATGCATCTGCAAGCCCTTCTGTGCCCCCCCTACGCCGCCTTCGAGCGTGAGCAGCCCACCCAGCAGCTGACCTTTCAGGCCAGTCGTGGCAAAACCCGTATCGGTGAAATCCAGCGTCCCCTTTACATTGGTGTACGCAGGCATTTCAGGCGTAAGGCGCACATCGTTGTCGGTGAAGCGTATCGAGCCTTTCACCGTGGTGTCCCGGCTATGCATCAGCGGTATCGTCAGTGCCAGCGGCACATCCCAGTTGCCAGTGGCGGTCGAGTCATTAAATTGCCTGTCAAGCATTTCACCCAAAGGACTATGCGTCATCAAGGCAAGATAAGTACTGGCAGGCGCCGTCGTCTCGCCCGCAATGCTGAGTACAGGGTCGCTTTCAAGGTCGGGGATGCGTGCCTGCACATCATGCAGCTGTATGGATTTCCCGGTCGCCGGCCACATGACAGCCTGCTCGGCAAAAAGGGTCAGATCCGCACCGTTCAACGTTACACGGCCGTGCATGTCAACCAGGCGTGGCCATCCTGGCTCCTTGCCCTGGGCCGGCAGATAATCAATGATCGTATCGGCGAACCGGCCTTCCATCCGGAAGTCGCCCTGCTCCATCTCATTATTGAAGGGGAAATCATCCAGGTAGCCCTGCAGGACCAGGCTGGCATCGGTAATATTGCCGGCAACCAGACCGTACCCAAGCCAGTCACGAGCATCCTGGTTGATATCGCTGGGCAGGTAGTTCCGGATCGCTGGAACGGACAAATGCGTGATCTTGCCTTGCATATCGATCAGGCCTGCCGAATCCAGGCCGTGCTGGCGCCAGTTGCCATGCAGGCTTGCTTTCAGGCTCTGACTGGCCAGATCCAGCTGTGCGGCCTGAACCTGCCAGCCCATATCCGGGCGCTGTACCTTGCCCCGCGACACCAGATCGTCCAACGTCAGCGGAAGTTCGAATACGGCGGGCGCCTCGATCTCGAGCGCCTGCGCCAGCAGACGATATTCCACCCCATCGGCCTGATCCGGATCGGGCACAACCGGTGTAGCGCCATCCTGTGCAAGCAGGCGCTGGTAATCATCCCAAGGGCCGGACATGAACAGACGCACATAAGCTGCCCTGGCCCCATATTGCGTGGACGACCAGTGCCCGTTCAGCACTCTGATATCCGACGTCAGGGACTGTACGGCGCCTTCATTGAACTTGAGCCAGCTGCGCACCGATAACTGACCCGACCTGAAGCTTTGCGGCAAGTCTATCCAGGGTGCCCACCCCACGGGATGCATATTCTCTACGTGCGCATACAACTGCCCCCGCCCTTCGTTCAAATCCAGCGGCGCAGACTTATCCCGCGGGGTATGTGCGAATTCACCGCGCAGGTCCAGCGATGTTCCCAATGCCTCGGGAATATCGGCCTGCAGCATAAAGCGATGATCGGTATGCTGATTGGTCAACGTCAAGTTGACCTGTTCCAGTACCAAAGGAGGTGCACTTCGTTCTTCGTCGATCCAGCGCAGCGTGGCGGCACCTAGCCTGATCTGGCGCTGATCCAGTAGCCAGTCGAGTACGCCGCTGGCCTTTTCAGGTGACGAAACCGGTTTGCCCAGACTGAACGAGCGTCCCATGACCCAGACCTCGTCGTGCATATCACGGCGTAGTGTGACATCCAGCCCGGTTGCCTCAAGGTTGTCCAGTTCCAGCTGACCGCTGAACAGACTACGCCAGCTGATCGTTGCCTGCACGGACGGAACCTCGAGCAGGCTGCGCTCGTCTGTATCAGTGAACTCGACGTCCTGGGCCCGCAGCCGGGGGTTCAGCCCCTTCCAGTCGACCGCTATGGGCCCGAGGCTGACATTGGCGTTGAGCGCATCTGACAGGTGCTGCTCGATGCGGGGGCGCCATTGGTCGATATTGGGAAAAAACCAGTAGCGGGCACCCAGAAACAAAAGCCCCAGCACAAAGTATGCAATCAGCGCTACTTTTCCGACAAGCTTTAGGAGGGACAAAGAAAATTGAAGCACAGATTGAACCGGGGCCTGTAATATTTGTGTATCTTGGGTTGTACCCGTTTTTTTGGCAGTCGAGCTACTGCTATTTCCTTATTTTTGCATTCCTTATGTCTGAAGCCACCATATTAGAGCCCGCACTGCGCTGGTCAGGTGCACTGCGCCGCAAACTAATCGCCAATACGGCTTTTGAACAATGGCTGATCAATGCAGCCAGCCAGACACTTAACCGCAAAACCATACTGCAGTGGTTTTACGAGCTCAAAGGCGACGAAACCGATGCCATCCTGGCCGTAAGCGATGTGCGACGCGTACTGCGCAAGCTGCGCGAACGCGTATTCTTCACGGCGATGGTACGTGACCTGAACCGCACCGCATCCTTGCAGGAAGTTACGGGTGCCATGTCTGTACTGGCTGATCTGGCGGTGGCCGAAGCCTATAGAAGCGTTGCCGCCAGCCTGGCCGAAACACACGGCGTACCCGTTGACCCCAACACGGGCAAGCCCCAGGAGCTGTTAATTGTAGGAATGGGCAAGCTCGGTGGCAAGGAACTGAATGTATCATCAGACATCGATCTGATCATGATCTATGGCGAAGAAGGCGAAACCACCGGACGCCGCAAGATCAGCCACCACGAATTCTACGGCCGCGTCACGCAGCGCATGATGCCGGTGCTGTCCGAAATCGATGCCGATGGCCAGGTTTTTCGCACTGACCTGCGCCTGCGTCCAGACGGCGACTCCGGCCCCCTGGCCTGGAGCCTGGATGCACTGGAGAACTATCTGGTCACCCAGGGTCGGGAATGGGAAAGATATGCCTGGCTCAAAGGACGGGTCATCCGCTGCCAGGCCTTTCCAGACAGCGCACCTCGTTCACAAATCGAACAGCTGGAAGCCTTGCGCAAGCCTTTTGTCTACCGCAAGTATTTTGATTTCGACGCACTGGCCGCGTTGCGCGGCTTGCGCGAACGCATACGGCTGGACTGGCAGAAACGTGCGCTGGCCCGCAACGGGGTGGATACCGTGCACAATATCAAGCTGGGCGAAGGCGGCATCCGTGAAATAGAGTTCGTCGTACAGCTTAGTCAGCTGATACGGGGTGGGCGCATGCCTTCACTGCAACAGCGTGGGCTGCTCGCTGCCCTCGACAAGCAGAACAAGGCCGGACTCATCGCAGCCGACGTAGCTGAACAACTGGCCGTTGCCTATGATTTTCTGCGACAGGTCGAGCACCTGCTGCAGTATCGCGACGACGAGCAGACCCATCTGCTGCCGCGTGACCCGCAAGCATGTACCGACCTGGCCCACGCCATGGGTATGGAGCAGGACGCCTTCGAGGAAAAGCTCGCGGCGCTGCGCGCATTCGTCTCGAAAACCTTTCGCAACGCCTTCAGAATCGCGGGCATGGGCAACGACGATGGCGACGACGCCACACCCAGCCAGTCGCAGGCACCCTGCGCCGACCTGGGCGACCATATCCAGCAACGTATAGGTGATCAGGCGCAAGCGGTATCGCAACGGGTCGAGTCCTTTCTCGACAGCCACCGCATCCGCAGCCTGTCGGGCACCAGCCGAAAACGCGTGGAAGCCCTGCTGCCCACCGTCGTCGATATGGCAGCCAGAACGGAATCACCGGAAACCACGGCGGTCAGGCTGCTGGCCCTGATCGAGCATATCGCCCAGCGTAGTGCCTATCTTGCCTTGCTGGCCGAGTACCCCGAGACCCTCGCACGTGTCACCCGTATCATCAGCGCAAGCACCTGGGCCTCTGAATTCCTGACCCGCTATCCCATGCTGCTCGATAGTCTGATCGAATGGCATTCGCTGCTCGCTCCGCCCGATTTTGAGCAGATCGCGCGGCAATTGCACGACGAGCTCGATGCCTGCGTCCTGGCCGACGGGCAGCCCGATATCGAGCAACAAATGAACCTGATGCGCGACACGCAGCACCAGATCACCTTTCAGCTCCTGGCCCAGGATCTGGAAGGCGTACTAACGGTAGAACAGTTGGGCGACCGGCTTTCGGCGCTGGCAGACATGATGCTGGCCGAAACGATAAACCGTGTGTGGCCTGCCGTGCAGCCCCGCGGCAAGCGCGACAACCTGGCTCCGCCCCGTTTCGCCATCATTGCCTACGGCCGCCTGGGTGGCAAAGAGCTGGGTTACGCCTCCGACCTTGATCTGGTGTTCCTGTACGACGAGCCCACCGATGAGGCGAGCGAGCTGTATGCCAAGCTGGGTCGTCGCATGGTGTCGTGGTTATCCACCATGACCTCATCCGGTCGACTCTACGAAATCGACCTGAGGCTGCGCCCTGACGGCGATGCCGGCCTGCTTGCCGTGTCGATCGACGCCTTTGAACAGTATCAGACTCATCACGCATGGGCCTGGGAGCACCAGGCCATTACCCGGGCCCGCTTCATTACCGGAGACCCTGAAATCGGACAGCGATTCGAACAAATCCGCCGGCAGGTGCTACTGCTCCCGCGTGATCCTGTAGCGTTCAAAGAGGAAGTACGCGGAATGCGTCAGAAGATCAGTGCCGGTCACCCGAATCCCACCCAGGATTTTGACCTGAAACATGATCGGGGCGGCATGGTGGATATCGAGTTCGTCACGCAGTATATGGTGCTCTGTCATGCGCAACAGCACCCCGCCCTGCTCGAAAATCTCGGCAATATCACGCTGCTGCGGCTGGCCGCCGAATCAGGGCTGATTCCCTCCGGCCTGGCCTCCAGGGCGGGTGACGCTTACCGTTCCTTCAGGAAACGGCAGCATGCCCTGCGTTTGCAGGGTGCCGAAAAGGCACGTGTGCCCAATGATCAGCTCACTGAAGAACGTGCGGCGGTGCACGCGCTTTGGAATCAGGTGATAGAAGACTAAAATAGGACTTTCAGCCACTCATCAGCACAGTTGCCTTAACTGCGGCAGCTTTTTTTGCCATGTCTACTTTTCAACGCCCCAAGCTCGTTTTGCCCGATAACCGCAAGAAGGTGCTGCTGCATTCTTGCTGTGCCCCCTGCTCGGGCGAGGTCATGGAGGCCATGACGGCCTCGGGCATTGACTACTCCATCTATTTCTACAATCCCAATATCCATCCCGACCGCGAGTACGAGATCCGCAAGGAAGAAAATATCCGCTTCGCCCAGCAGCACAATATCGAGTTCATCGATGCCGATTATGATCGCGACAACTGGTTCGAGCGGGTCAAGGGTCTGGAAGACGAGCCTGAGCGTGGCGCGCGCTGCACGGTATGCTTTGACATGCGCTTTGAGCGTACGGCCTTGTATGCGCATGAACACGGCTTTGACACCATCAGCAGTTCATTGGGGATTTCGCGCTGGAAGGACATGAACCAGATCAATGGTTGTGGCGAGCGCGCGGCAGCACGCTATCCCGAACTGATCTACTGGACCTACAACTGGCGCAAGGGTGGCGGTTCAGCCCGCATGATAGAAATCAGCAAGCGCGAAGAGTTCTATCAGCAGGAATACTGTGGTTGTGTGTATTCGCTGCGCGATACCAACCGTCATCGTCGTGCCCAGGGGCGCGACCGTATCAAAATAGGGATCAAGTTCTATGGCAAGGATGAGCTGACGCTCAATCCTCCGCCCGAGTCCTGATGTACACCGGCCAGGTTCTGATCACCGCCGGCGGGCCTGAAGGTGGTTCGCCAGCCGCTTGAAAGACGTCTGGGGGGTGTATGCAGGGCGGCGCAGGCACGGCGCGCTTGCTTCCGCGTCTACGTCGTCCAGCCGGGCGGCGGGCGAACTCCCTCGCTGCGCTCGGTCAGACAGCGCCCGCCGACTGCCCCCGGCTTCCCTTCCGTAGCACGCGGCGCACGCCTAAACGCCTGCTCTGCCCTGCATACACCCCCCCCAGACTCAGCGTGCCGGCGAACCACCTTCAGGCCCGCCGGCTCGTCGATTACTGCAGGGTCCGTGAGAACACGAACTCGTCATCCTGCCAATCCACGGGCACTACATCCTTGGGCCCGAACTTGCCCTCCAGAATCAGCCGCGCAACCGGATTCTCGATATGCTGCTGAATCGCACGCTTCAAGGGACGCGCCCCGAACACCGGATCAAAACCGGCGCGTGCCAGTTGCGCCAGAGCGGCATCCGACACCTCGAGTCGCATATCCCTTTCGGCCAGGCGCTGACCCAGGCGTTGCAGCTGAATTCGTGCAATGGACTCAATATGCTTGGCTTCCAGACCATGAAACACCACCACCTCATCTATGCGGTTCAGGAACTCGGGCCGGAATGACTGCTTGAGTTCATCCCAGATCACTTCCTTCACCACCTCGTAAGGCTGGCCGGCCATGCTCTGGATATGCTGCGAACCCAGATTCGAAGTCATGATGATCACCGTATTGCGGAAATCCACAGTGCGGCCCTGGCCATCGGTCAGCCGGCCATCATCAAGCACCTGCAACAACACGTTGAAGACATCGGGGTGGGCCTTCTCGACCTCGTCCAGCAAGACCACGCTATAGGGCTTGCGCCTGACCGCCTCGGTCAGGTAGCCGCCCTCTTCGTAGCCCACATAGCCCGGAGGCGCACCGATCAGGCGTGCGACCGAATGCTTCTCCATGAACTCGCTCATATCGATGCGTATCATGTGCTCTTCCGAGTCGAACAGGAAATTCGCCAGGGCCTTGGTCAGTTCGGTCTTGCCCACACCGGTAGGCCCAAGGAACAGGAAGGAACCGTAGGGCCTTGACGGATCTGACAATCCGGCACGCGAGCGGCGTATGGCATCGGCCACCAAAGTGACGGCCTCGTCCTGGCCCACCACACGCTGATGCAGGAAGTCTTCCATTTTCAGCAGCTTGTCGCGTTCACCCTGCATCATCTTGGAGACAGGAATGCCCGTGGCGCGCGAAACGACCTCGGCGATCTCTTCGGCACCCACCTGGGTACGCAGAAGGCGTGGCCGGTCGGTCTCTTCTTTCTGCTGCTGGCTTTCCTCGGCCGACTGCAAGCGGCCTTCGAGTTCCGGCAGCTTGCCATACTGCAGCTCGGCCAGCTTGTCGAACTGCCCCTTGCGCTGCAGCTCCGCCATCTCTGCACGGACGCGCTCGATTTCTTCCTTGATGGCTTGCGAACCCTGCACAGCGGCTTTTTCCGACTTCCAGACTTCTTCAAAGTCGTTGTATTCACGCTGCAACTTGACCAGCTCATCTTCAATCGCCTTGAGCCTGCGTTGCGAGCCTTCGTCAGTGTCTTTGTTGACAGCCTCGCGCTCGATCTTCAACTGAATGATGCGGCGGTCCAGTCTGTCCATGACTTCGGGCTTGGAGTCGATTTCCATGCGTATCCGTGCTGCCGCCTCATCGATCAGGTCTATGGCCTTGTCAGGCAGGAAACGATCGGTGATGTAACGATTGGACAGCTCGGCGGCCGCCACAATGGCGGGGTCGGTGATGGCCACGCCATGGTGCAGCTCGTAGCGCTCCTGCAGCCCGCGCAATATGGCAATGGTCGATTCCACATCGGGCTCGTTGATCAGTACTTTCTGGAAACGGCGCTCCAGCGCAGCATCTTTTTCAATGTACTTGCGGTATTCGTCGAGCGTCGTGGCGCCGATGCAGTGCAGCTCGCCCCTGGACAAGGCCGGCTTGAGCATATTGCCGGCATCCATGGCGCCTTCAGCCTTGCCGGCGCCCACCATGGTGTGCAGCTCGTCGATAAATACAATGGTTCGACCGTCGTCCTGCGACAGTTCCTTCAGGACGGCCTTCAGGCGTTCCTCGAACTCGCCACGGTACTTGGCTCCTGCCAGCAAGGCAGCCATATCCAGCGACAGCACGCGCTTGCCTTTCAGCGTTTCAGGCACCTCGTTGTTGACGATGCGTTGGGCCAGCCCTTCAACGATGGCGGTCTTGCCCACGCCAGGCTCACCGATCAGAACCGGGTTGTTTTTGGTGCGGCGCTGCAGAATCTGTATGGAGCGACGGATTTCGTCATCGCGGCCTATGACCGGGTCCAGCTTGCCCAGTCGGGCACGCTCGGTAAGGTCTGTGGTGTATTTGGCCAGGGCTTCGCGGTTGGATTCACCCTCGGAGTCGGACATCGACGCACCGCCACGTACTGCCTCGATGGCGGTTTCCAGGGCTTTGCGTTGCAAGCCGGCCTCACGCAGCAAGCGTCCAGCTTCCCCTTTGTCGTCAGACAGCGCCAGCAGAAACAGTTCGCTGGCAATATAGGTGTCGCCGCGATTGGACGCTTCTTTGTCCGTACGGGCAAGTACCGTCTGCAGGTCGCGGCTGACCTGTATATTGCCTTCCGCACCCTGCACCCGTGGCAGGCCTTCTATCAGGGTATCCACACTGGTGGCCAAGCGCTTGACGGCAACGCCGGAACGGGCCAGCAGACTGGCGGCTCCGCTGTCAGCATCGGCAAGCAGGGCGGCCAGCACGTGTGCGGGTTCTATATATTGATTGTCGTTTTTGACAGCAAGACTTTGCGCGTCGGCAATAGCCTGCTGAAACTTGGTGGTAAGTTTATCGAATCGCATGATCTTTTCACTGAATGGTGGGGGCTATCGCCCGAATAGTGAATATGTGCGGCTGAAGTGAAAAATTTCAAGGGTCACAGGGGCTTACATCAAAGGCGAGACAACGATTACACTAACAGGGGTGAGTTTCATGCCCATTTTCAAGGAGAAGGCCATGCGCGGTGCAATCAAGAAATGGGGCAATAGCGCGGCAATCCGTCTGCCCTCCTCGATGCTCAAATCGCTCAAGCTAAGTCCTGACGACATCGTCGAGATCCGGCTCGAACGTAACTCCATCGTAATCCAGCCCCTGCGCGAGCAGGAATACCTGCTGGGGCAACTACTAAGCGGCATCAAGCCCAAGAACCTGCATCCCGAGATAGACTTCGGCGCGGCAGGCGAATAGCCCTGTCAACGCAAAGGGGGGAATTGATATGAACAAACGCTATACGCCCGATACCGGAGACATCGTCCACGTACACTTTGAACAAATCGGCCATGGCGTCGACAGTTACAAAGCAGCGTTGGTACTCAGTCCCATGGCTTACAATAAGAAAACCGGGCTCATGGTCTGCTGTGCGATCTCAACCGACATCAAAGGCTATCCCTTCGAAGTCATACTCGACTCCGACCGTCCTGTGGCCGTGCTGTCCGATCAGATCAAGAGCATAGACTGGGCCCACGCCAGCATCAGCCATCATGGGCGTGCTGGCGTAACCGAGCTGGCACAGGTACGAGCGAAGCTACTGGCACTTGTTTCAAAGTCCTGACTGCCAATTACGCTTTGCTACCGTATACTTGATACAAATCAATTATACGGCCCGGGATTAACCCTGGTCCGAATAATGGCCATGTCCGGCCGAACCAGCCAATACTTTGCGTCCTCAGGACGATCGCATGCAAAAAAGAATCAACGTAACACCCGACTCCACGCGCTGCTCAACCTGCATGTTGAACGAGATCTGCCTGCCGCTGGGCATGCAACGCGGCGATATCAACAAACTCGACGAGCTCATCAAGGAACGCATACGGGTGCCCAAAGGCAGCGCACTGTTCCGCCTGGGTGATCCGACCGAGGCTGTGTATGGCATACGCTCGGGCTCGCTCAAGACGCAACTGGAGGATGCATCTGGCCAGGTTCAGATCACGGGCTTTCTGTTGCCGGGCGAAATCATCGGCATGGATGGCCTGGTCGACAATACCCATGTCTCGCATGCCCTGGCACTTGAAGACAGTGAAGTCTGTGTGATTCGTATCGACGAGCTCGATGCTCTTTCGCATCATCTGCCTATATTGCAACAGCAGCTGCGCCGTCTCATGAGCAAGGAAATCAGCCGCGCTCACCAGTTGGTCATGTCGCTGGGTGCCTTGCGCTCCGAGCAACGGCTGGCTGCATTTCTGATCAATCTTTCGCAGCGCCTGGCTGCTCTGGGGTATTCCTCTACCGAGTTTATCCTGCGCATGAGCCGCGAAGAAATCGGCAACTATCTGGGCCTGACACTGGAGACCGTCAGCCGCCTGTTTTCACGCTTTGCGCGCGACGGCCTGATACGGGTGCACCAAAGGGAAGTGCATATTCTGGACATGCAGGGCTTGAAGGTATTGTCGGGTACCGACTGCGGCTGACGCCGCAGCGGCACTCAGCCTTCTATCGGATCGCCGAATTCGTCGAGGATCTGCCCGCGCGGCGCCATGTGCAGGGTGAGCGCGCTCGAGAGCGCCGCCATCAGCCAGAACAGAAAGAATCCACCGGCATAGACCTGCTGCCGGGTAGCCTGCAAATACCCCAGAAATGTAATGTCGAGTGGATCAACCAAGGCAAATACGGTGGCGCTGGTAGCTGCGCCTACCAGAAAGGACGGCCATAAAATCCACATTAACGAACGACGCTGCATGTACGGGTCTCCTTGACACAATCTATTGTTGTGGTTCGGATGCCGGCGCCTGTTCTTGCTGGGTAACCACCAGCCCCCGTTTGACGCCACCATCTGTAATAACCTTGTTGCCGGTATTCTGAAATGCCAGCACGATAGTGATAATACACCCAACTATAGCCAGAAATGGCCCTGCCATGATGATCCAGGGCCAGGGTTCGCGCCACCAGGGCCCCTGATCGGTTTTTCCTGTGTGAATTTTCTTCTGTGACATACGGTACTCCTGCCCTTATTTTGGCACGAAGAAGCTGGAACGCTCGACCACCGTGGTGTCGGCAGCTTCCTGGTAGGAAGCAACCGCCGTGAGCTCGATATCGTGCAAACCAGGATCCGCCTGACCTACCGGCATCCGCACGACGACCGGAACCATCTTGTTGGACGCAGCATCGACCTGTACCGTGGATTCTCCCTGGTCGACGGTAACCACCGTAACCTGCGGAACACCCGAGGCACTGAGCCTGATGGTCAGCGGAGACTCCGAAGCATTCATGAACTGCAGGCGATACACGTTTTCTATCATGCCACCGGGCACTTCTCTTCCGAGCGCACCGCGGTCGCGGATGATATCCATGCGCAGGGTCGTACGGGTAGCCAGCGACACTACAAAGGTAATGGCAATCAGGGCCAGGACGGCCGAGTAGATCAACACACGAGGACGCAACATTCGCTTGCGCACCTGACTTTGTGTCATTCCATCGGTAATCGCGCGACCCGAGGTATAACGTATCAGGCCACGTTCGTAATTCATTTTGTCCATGACGGTGTCACAGGCATCGACACAAGCGCCACAGCCTATGCACATATACTGCAGGCCATCACGGATATCGATGCCGGTCGGGCAGACCTGCACACACAGACTGCAATCGACACAATCACCCATGCCGGCTTCTTTGTGATCGATACGGCGTGAACGCCCGCCACGCGGCTCACCACGCACGTGATCGTAAGTCACCACAAAGGTATCGTCATCGACCATGACGCTTTGGAAGCGTGCATAGGGGCACATGTATTTACAGACCGCTTCACGCATGAAGCCGGCATTGCCCCAGGTGGCGAAGGCGTAGAACACCATCCAGAACCATTGCCACGGGCCTAGCGACAGTGTCAGCAATCCCATGCCCAGTTCGCGTATGGGGGCAAAATAGCCGATGAAGGTGGATCCGGTCCACCAGGCTATCAAAATCCAGATAATGTGTTTGGTGGCCTTCAGGCGTATCTTGCGCGCATTCCAGGGTTGCTCATCGAGCCGTATGCGGGCGAGCCTGTCACCCTCGATACGGCGCTCGACCCACATGAAGATTTCGGTATAAACCGTTTGAGGGCAGGCGTAGCCGCAAAACAAGCGGCCCGCCATCGCCGTGAACAGAAACAAAGCAAAAGCAGAGATGACCAGCAATACGGCAAGATAAATGACGTCTTGCGGCCACAACACCATGCCGAACAAGTAAAACTTGCGGGCAGCCAGGTCGAAAAGCACGGCCTGGCGACCATTCCATTGCAACCAGGGCAAACCATAGAAGATCAGTTGGGTAACAAAAACCATGATGATCCGCCAGCGCGCGAAAATGCCACTGACCGAGCGCGGATAGATCTTGGTTCGAACCTCGGACAGCGCCTTCTCGACTTGAGGAGACGTTCCTCCCGCCTTGCGGACCGTTGGCGGACGCCATGCAGGTGCTTCCTGGGCGGTTTGCTCGTTGTCCGGCTTGACGGGTGGTTCGTTACTACTCATGATGATGCCTTTAGTTTGCGGTGGTGCTTGTACCCTGGTTGGTCAGTCCCCATACCCACGCTGTGAGCATACGAATCTGATCTTCGGTAAGAATGCCTTCCTGAGCGGGCATGATGTTCGTGCGACCATTAAGAATGGTTTCCACGATGGTGGCTTCAGAGCTGCCGTACAGCCAGACACCGTCGGTCAGGTTGGGGGCACCCAAAGCCGTATTGCCCTTGCCATCCACGCCGTGGCAGGCTACGCAGAACATATCGAAACCGCGCTTGCCGGGCACGACCCTGAGGGAGTCGCTGGCAAGGCCAGACAGGGACCGTACATATTGCGCAATGTCGGCCGCCTCGGCTGGTTTGATCTGCGCGCTCCAGGGCGGCATCATGCCATGACGACCCTTGGTGATCGTTTGCATGATTTGCTCTGGCGCACCGCCATATAGCCAGTCGCCATCCGCCAGGTTCGGAAAGTTACTGCTGCCGCGGGCGTCAGAACCATGGCATTGCGCACAATTGTTCAGGAACAGACGTTGTCCGATCTGCCGCGCATCGGGGTCCTGTGCCACCTCGGGGATGGACATTTGCTGATAGCGGGCGTAAACGGGCCTGATACGCTCATTGAGCGCCTCTTGCTGCGCCTTGACCTGACCTGCCGAGGTATAGCCCAAAGACCCTTTGTACGTTCCCAGGCCCGGGTACAGAAAGAACAGGGCCAGGGCGGCGATACAGAGACCGATGTAGAACACCGTCCACCAGCGCGGCACTGGTGTATTGAATTCCGTCAGGTCGCCATCCCAGACATGGCCGGTTTCTTCGACCTCTGGTGCGGTTTGCTTGAGCCAGGCGCGTTGCGTGTACAGCAGCCACAGGCAGAACACGACGCCACCCAAGGCGATAATGGTGATGAAGTAGCTCCAGAAGCCACTGAAAAAATCACTCATGAGAGCCCCCTACTTTCTTTTCCAGGGCGCCTTCGTCGGGAACGGAAAAAGGCAGCATGGATGCTTCGTAATTGGCCTGGGTCCGGCCACGTGAAAATGCCCACCAGACGATTCCCAGGAAAGTCAGCATGGCGAAAATCGTCGCCACTGCATTGAGCACGGCCATTTACAGTTCTCCTTCAGCGACAGCCTTGGCAGCGGCGGCACGGCCAGCCACACCCAAACCTTGCAGGTAGGCAACCAATGCATCTTCTTCCGTCTTGCCCTTGAGCTGCTCGGGTGCTTTTTCGATTTGCTCGTCGGTATAAGGCACGCCCAGTTTGCGCAGCACCTTCATGCGGTCCTGCACATTCTCGTTCTCAACCGAATTGTGCTGCAGCCACGGATAGGCAGGCATGTTGGACTCTTTCACGACATCACGCGGATCGCGCAAATGCACGCGATGCCAGTCGTCGGAGTAGCGTCCGCCCACGCGAGCCAGGTCGGGCCCGGTGCGCTTGGACCCCCACAGGAAGGGATGATCGTAGCGGGACTCACCGGCCAGCGAATACGGGCCGTAGCGCTGCACTTCGGAGCTGAGCATACGGATTTGCTGTGAGTGGCAGCCTACACAGCCTTCGCGGATATAGACGTCGCGACCCACCAGATTCAGCGGCTCGTAGGGCTCCACGCCCGGCGTGGCCTGGGTCGTGGAGTGCTGAAAGAACAGCGGAACAATCTGTGCAAGGCCGGCGAACGAGATGACGGCGATACTCAGGATGATCAGCAGGCCAACGTTGGTTTCAATCATTTTGTGAGAAAAACCGGTACTCTTTTTGGTCATTTATGCTCTCCTTATGCCGTCGCAGAAGCCGGACCGATAAATGCAGGATCACGCGCGTCGGGACTATACAGCGGCACAGCAGGATTGACCTTGGGCTGGCCTTTCACGGTTATCCAGGTATTCCATGCCATGATGCACATGCCCGACAGGAACAGCAGCCCGCCCATCAAGCGTATGGCGTAGAAGGGATAGGTCGCCTTTACTGCCTCGACAAAGCTGTAGGTCAGCGTGCCGTCCTCACCCGTGGCGCTCCACATGAGGCCTTGCATGACCCCGGCAATCCACATCGAACTGATGTACAGCACCACGCCCAGGGTGGCGACCCAGAAGTGCAGCTCCACCAGCTTCATGCTGGCCATCGAGGTGCGGCCGTATAAACGGGGAATCATGTAATAGAACGAACCAAAGGTAATCATGGCGACCCAGCCCAGCGCACCGGAGTGCACGTGGCCGACCGTCCAGTCGGTGTAGTGCGACAAGGCATTGACCGTTCGTATGGACATCATCGAGCCTTCAAAGGTAGACATGCCATAGAACGACAGCGCCACCACCAGGAATTTCAGGATGGGATCGGTGCGCAACTTGTGCCAGGCACCCGACATGGTCATGATCCCGTTGATCATGCCGCCCCAGGAAGGTGCCAGCAGGATCAGCGAGAGCGCCATGCCCAGTGTCTGGGTCCAGTCAGGCAGCGAGGTGTACAGCAAATGGTGCGGACCGGCCCACATGTATGTAAAGGCCAGCGCCCAGAAGTGCACGATGGACAGGCGATACGAATAGATGGGGCGCCCGGCCTGCTTGGGCACGAAGTAATACATCATGCCCAGGAAGCTGGTGGTCAGGAAAAAGCCCACCGCGTTGTGGCCGTACCACCACTGCACCATGGCATCCTGCACACCGGCATACACCGAATACGACTTCCACATGCTGACGGGCAGCTCGAGGTTGTTAAAAATGTGCAGCACGGCAATGGTCAGGATATACGATCCGAAGAACCAGTTGGCCACATAGATGTGCTTGACCCGGCGCTTGGCGATGGTGCCAAAAAACACCACGGCGAAAGCAACCCAGACCAACGTGATCAGGATGTCGATGGGCCATTCGAGTTCGGCATATTCTTTGGTGCTGGTATAACCCAGGGGAAGGGTAATGACTGCAGCAACCAGAACGACTTGCCAGCCCCAGAAAGTGAAGGCAGCCAGCTTGTCACTGAACAACCGCGCCTGACAGGTGCGTTGCACGACATAATAGGCAGTGGCAAACAATGCACTGCCTCCGAAAGCAAAAATCACGCCGTTGGTATGCAAGGGACGCAGGCGTCCGTAGCTGAACCAAGGTGTATTGAAATTCAATTCCGGCCAGATCAGTTGCGCGGCAATCAGTACCCCGACCGCCATGCCAACAACGCCCCAAAATACCGTAGCGATCGTAAACTGCCTGACCACGCGGTAATTGAAGACCTCGGCCTGAGTTCCGACAGTATCGGAAGTGCCCATGAGCTTCCCCTAAAACAAATAAACAATGCGAGACGCCAGCATCTTCATGCAAGAGTGGATTGCTCTCCTTGACCTGCATCAAGAAGAACCGCTTGCAGTCAACACTGACGCTTTCGCGCCACACTTTATAAAAAAAACATCAACCGTCAGTATCGTTATCGTGAAGGATGGACTCGGCTGCCTGATTGGTATTGTCGAACTGACCGGAAAATATGGCCCACCAGAATGCCACGCCTATCAGGATCACCAGCAGCAAAGAGATGGGCAGCAACAGGAACAAGGAGGCTTCCATTCCCTGCCCCTATGCCGCCGCAGCCATCTGCCAATCGCCGCGCAGCCCGGAAAACTTGCGGAACAGACGCCACGAATTGGCGGCAACAGCCAGTGATGAAAGCAGCATGGTGATGGCGGCCAGCCATGGCGCAACCAGTCCAAATGCAGCCAGAGGCGTCATAAGCAGATGCCAGGCTACCGAACCATACAAATTCTGACGAGCGACGGCGCTGGTTGCCTGAACCAGTCGCAGAGGATCAGGCCCCGCACCGGCGGGGGCTGCGGAATGACAGGCATGAGCCGCGGCAACAGCCGTGGGCACGGCCATGGCCATGGCACAGGGGCAGCTCATGACCAGCAAAGCCACCATGACTCCGATGGCGTGCTCGGGAGAGTAGAAGTACCAGAAGGCGCCAACGAGGAACGCCAGCACAAGCTGTACCAGTACAAACCAGAAAGCTACCCGGTTGGCGCGCACAGATACACTCTGGCGAAACTGTTCTATGTATTGATGTACCTGATCGCCCCCAACGGACTGGCGCGCACAGAGCTCCAGGTAACGCGCCGTCAGGAGAAAGGCCACGAACATGGTGACGGAATCGAAATAGACTTCTCCCCTGCCCGTCCAGGTTGTGATCGCGCTGGGAATGAAGGCGGCAACAATACCCAATGCAACCGGCACGTCCATGCCTACGCGGCCATGCCGCAGGGTATCCAGCGCGCCGCGCCATACCGGCCAGGCACAGTAAAACATGACCGGCACGGTCAGGATCAGGCTGATCCAGTTCATCAGGAAGATTGCCTGGTCAAGCAACTGAAGATTCTCGGGCGCCATGCTTTCCGAGCGCAGGTAGCCCGGAAACGCAAACATCATGACCTGCATCATGGCAAGCCACCCCAAACCCATGCGCGCCAGCATATGACGCCGTTTTTCACGGTCGTGATCGGACAAGCCACCCGGGGTGGAGAAAATGGAGAATGCGCGCATGACAGGCAATATAACAAATGACCTCAAAGACAACTTGATCTAAATCAAGATTATGAAAACATTGATATTTGCCGGCCAGTCTGGCCGTGACCGCAAAATGCAAGAAAGGCGTAAAACCATCCCGCCCGGATGATTTTACGCCTGATTTGATCCTTGCGTTACTGCACTATTCAGGCGACTTTGCGGTCTGCCGCTGTGTCAGACTCGAATTGGGCTTCTTCGGTCGACCCGGTCAGGGCAGTGGTCGAGGACTGCCCGCCTTCTATCGTCTGGGTGACGGCATCGAAGTAACCTGTGCCCACTTCCCGCTGGTGCTTCACGGCGGTGAACCCCAAGTCGGCAGCGGCAAATTCCTTCTGCTGCAACTCGACGAAGGCGCTCATCTGGCGACGTGCGTAGCCATGAGCCAGCTCGAACATGCCGTAGTTCAAGGCGTGGAAGCCAGCCAGGGTGATGAACTGGAACTTGTAACCCATGGCGCCCAGTTCACGCTGGAACTTGGCGATCGTCGAGTCATCAAGATTCTTCTTCCAGTTGAACGACGGCGAGCAGTTGTAGGCCAGCATTTTTCCGGGGAACCGGCGGTGTATGGCCTCGGCGAACTGACGGGCATACTCAAGGTTGGGGGTCGACGTTTCGCACCAGAGCAAATCCGCGTAAGGCGCATAGGCCAGGCCACGCGAAATACCCTGCTCGATACCGGCGCGGGTACGGAAAAAGCCTTCCGGAGTACGCTCGCCGGTAATGAAGGGATGATCGTTTTCATCAATGTCGCTGGTCACCAGGTCTGCAGCGTCCGCATCGGTACGCGCCAGCAACAGCGTGGGTACGCCCAGTACGTCGGCAGCCAGACGGGCCGAAACCAGCTTTGCAACGGCGTCGCGCGTGGGAACCAGCACTTTACCGCCCATGTGGCCACATTTCTTGACCGATGCCAGCTGATCTTCGAAGTGCACCCCGGCAGCACCGGCTTCTATCATGGCCTTCATCAGTTCAAACGCATTGAGCACACCACCAAAGCCGGCCTCGGCGTCAGCCACAATCGGAGCGAAGTAGTCGATATAGTCAGCATCTTGCGGGTTCTTGCCCTCCATCCACTGGATCTGATCGCAGCGGGTCAAGGCGTTATTGATGCGGCGCACGACTTGCGGAACCGAATTGGCCGGATACAGCGATTGATCGGGATACATCTCGCCCGCGCCATTCGCATCGCCGGCAACCTGCCAGCCAGAAAGATAGATGGCCTTGAGCCCGGCCTTGACCTGCTGCATGGCCTGGTTGCCGGTCAGGGCCCCCAGGGAATTCACAAACGGCTCGGAGTGCAGCAAGCCCCACAGCTTCTCGGCACCACGGCGTGCCAGGGTATGCTCGACCTGCACCGAGCCACGCAAGCGCACGACCTCTTCGGCACCATAACCACGTTTGATGCCCTGCCAGCGGGGGTCTTCAGCCCAGCTCTTTTGCAAATTGCGTATTTCGTTTTCCCGTGTGCTCATGATGATGTTCCTTGAAAAGTTAAAAACAAAAGCAGAAATCGATGGGAAAAGTCTACGCCTTTGTTGCGCAGCATATAACACTTATGTCTTATATAAGACTAAAAATATTTGTTTTTAAAAACATTAACTTATAAAACTATTTTTATATAGTGGAATAATATTTTCTGGTATGAAATGATCAATCATGCAACGCAGCAGGCTGTTTTCATAATGCGGAAGCGATTTTTCACCATACGAGAACAGAAGCCTGGCAAGTACAATGAGAGCTGACATTGCGCACCCGCCATATCCCGGAATTTTCTTACCAAGCCATCAGAAACCATGCAAGACCCTGCCCTCGCCAACGCACCACTAGGCCACGAAACAATCTACCCCGATACTTACGACGCCGGGCTGCTCTTTCCTGTCGCTCGTGCAAGCAATCGCGCTGCACTTGCCATCCCGGCAACCTGGTATGGCGACGACATCTGGAACGCCTACGAATTGTCGTGGCTGACGCCAAAAGGCAAACCGGTGGTTGCCCTGGCCCGATTTGTATTCCCTCACTTCAGCCCCAACCTGGTCGAATCCAAGTCATTCAAGCTGTATCTGAACTCCTTCAGTGAAGAGCGTTTCGAGCATGCCGAGGCCGTGAGTCAGATCCTGAAAACTGATCTTGGCCGAGCTGCCGGCGCCGATGTAGGCGTGGAACTGCAGCCGCTCGGCCCGCAGTCCATCGTGCAACATGCGCCCATGGAAGGAATCAACATTGATGATGCCGACATAGCAATCAGCACCTACGAACCGTCACCCGGCCTGCTGCAATGCCTGCCGTCGGCCACCGTTGTGACGGAAACGCTGGTGTCGGATCTGCTCAAATCCAATTGCCCGGTCACCGGACAGCCCGATTGGGGAAGCGTGCAGGTACGCTATACGGGACCACAAATTGATCGCGACGCATTGCTGCGCTACGTTGTATCGCTGCGTCGTCATACCGAGTTTCACGAGCATTGTGTCGAGAAAATGTACTGTGATATCTGGCAAGCCTGTCAGCCTGAGACACTGACCGTTTATGCACGCTACACGCGACGCGGCGGCCTGGACATCAACCCCTGGCGCAGCAGCACCCCGGCCAGCGTCAGCCAGTTCCGCACAGCCCGGCAATAACCCGGTCCTGCCAACCCGGGCGTGCCGGAATCAGGCCTTGGCCGGCATCGCCGGCAGGCCGCTGCGGCTGGCAGCTTTGGCCACCATGATCGCCAGCCCGGCAGCACAAACAAAGCCCACGGCCGAGCCATACCAGGGCCCCTGGCTGAATCCGGCATCGAGCATCATGCCAAAGCCCACAGGTGCCAACGAAGAGCCGACATCCATGCCCGAATAAACCAGACCATAGACGGTTCCGGTGGCCCCTTTCGGGGTGACACGCCGGATCAACATGTCACGCGAAGGCCCTGCCACGCCGGAACAGAAACCGGCCATGCACACCAGCAAGACCGCAAACGACGGTGGCACACCGCCCAAGGCCAGTACCACCAGCAAACCGCCCGCCAGCACCAGCGAAATGGCCACAATACGCTCGGTATTGGGTGTTGAGCCAACCAGGAAACCTCCAAACACCATGCCGCCCGCCGCTGCCAGCATGTATCCCGACAGGGCTGTGCCGGCCAGCACTTTATCGATACCGTAGACATCGCCCAGCATGGGTATGGTGTAGTTCTGTACTGAAGACAGGGAGCCGGCCGTAAAGGCAAAGAACAGAAAGGCACCCCAAAGCGCAGGCTGCACCAGCAATGTAGCCAGTGTCTGCCCCACGGTCTGCCTGGACAAATCGGCTTCCCGCGATTCCGCCTCGGTCGCAGGCGTCGGTTCGCTTTCATTTCTGCCTGCCAGCAAATCACGGCCAAGCCAGGTCAGGAAAAGCACAAACGCCACCAGCAAGGCGGCCCCGAAAGCGGCAATCCGCCAGTTGCCCAGATGGATAAGGGCTGCCATGAACACCGGCGTCAGGGCCCAGCCCAGGTTGCCGGTCAGGCCGTGGGTGCTGAAAGCATGGCCCAGGCGGCGCTGGCTGACGCGATGATTGATGATGGAATAGTCAACAGGATGAAAAACAGAATTGCCTATGCCTCCGATCGCAGCAGCCAGCAGCAGCAGGAAATAGCCGTTGGATAACGCGATAAGGACACCGGACAGCACAAAGCAACCCAACCCGAAACGCAGTACGGGGGCCGGGCCTATGCGATCGACCACAAAACCCGACGACGCCTGCCCTAGACAAGACACCAGGAAAAACACGGTGGCCAGCAAGCCCAGCTGAACGAAATCGTAGCCATACTCGTGAGCCAGCGAGAGATACAGCGTGGGGAATACCAGCTGAAAGAAGTGTGAGCACGCATGCGCGGATCCGATCAGGCTGATGATTTTCCAGTCTTTGTACTTCAAAGCCAGACTATCTGGCTGGATCCCCGGGTTTGCTGCTGTCATGATGCTGTCTTTGTGAACGCTTTATGGCTTTGAAGCCGGCCGCTTCAGCGCCGGTCGGAACGGTCGCGAATTTCAGGCCAGGCGCGGCGCAGGTAATAGAACATGGACCATACCGTCAGGATGGCGGCAATCACGATCAGCACTTGCCCGAGCAGCTCTAGTGGAACACCGTACAACGGCTGCCAGTACAAGAGACAAGGTATCGCAATCATTTGTGCTGCCGTCTTGAGCTTGCCCAGGCGGTGCACGGCCACGCTGCCACTCGCACCTATCTTGGCCATCCATTCGCGCAACGCCGAAATGGTGATCTCGCGCCCGATGATGATCAGGGCGATAAAGGAGTCTACACGATCCAGATCCAGCAAAATCAGCAGCGCCGCACAAACCATCAGCTTGTCGGCGACCGGGTCGAGGAATGCGCCGAACGACGACGTTTGGTTCCAGCGCCGGGCCAGCCAGCCGTCGAACCAATCGGTCAGGGCGGCCACAATAAAGGCAACCGCGGCCACGGCATCTCGCACCGGCACGGAAATCCAGTCAGTGGGAATATAGAACAGCCCAACGACCAGCGGAATCATGCCGATACGCAGCCAGGTCAGGGCAATAGGTAGGTTCATAGGCATAAGCTGAATACTACCCTATCGGAGGGCTTGATAGATACGTTCGGCCAGTTCATCTGAGATTCCCACCACAGACCGCAGATCATCGATGCTGGCATCGACCACGCCGGTGAATCCGCCAAAGCGCGCAAGCAGCTTCTGGCGCCGACGCGCTCCTATGCCTTCTATTTGTTCCAGACGCGATACATTGCGCGCCTTGGCCCGTTGTGCCCGCATCCCGGTAATGGCAAACCGGTGCGCCTCGTCGCGAATTTGTGCCACCAGCATCAGTGCTGCCGACTCTATGCCCAAAGCCACGGGTTCCCTGCCATCCACGAACACCAGGGTTTCCAGACCAACCTTGCGCCCCTCCCCCTTGGCCACGCCAACAATCGTACGGGTATCGAGCCCCAGCTCAACAAACACCTGCCGTGCAACCTCGACCTGCCCCTTGCCGCCATCGATCAGGACAATCGCTGGCATCTCGGCCTGCCCGTCAGCGACCCGGCTGAAGCGACGCTCGAGCACCTGACGCATGGCCGCATAATCATCACCCGGCGTGATGCCCGCGATGTTGTAGCGACGATACAAAGAGGGCTGCATATCGTGATGCTTGTACACCACACACGATGCCTGGGTGGCCTCACCTGCGGTATGGCTGATGTCGAAGCATTCTATGTGCATGGCATCAAGAGCGGCTTCGTCGGTGTCCATATCCAGGGCCGTGGCCAGTGCCAGGCTGCGTGCCACCCTGGCACTGGATTCGGTCAGCAAACGTGCCAGCGCCAGCTCGGCATTCTTGCTTGCCTGCTCAAGCCAGACCTTGCGCAAACCTTGAGGCCTGATCAGTACTCTGGCCCTGACCCCGGTCTGTTCCGCCAGCAACTTGATCAGATCCGGGTCAGGCAAGGAATGCGAGCAGACCAGTACCGCAGGCATGGCGCTGTCCAGATAATGCTGGGCGACAAAGGCTGCCAGCACATCGGCCGCGCTGTCGTCCAGGGTATGCGCAGGAAAGAAAGGCTTGTCGCCCAGATGACGCCCGCCCCGTACCATGGCCAGATTGACACAGACACGTCCACCCGCCGAAGCCACCGCAATGACATCAACATCGTCATCGCCCACTTTCTCCATGGACTGCTGTTGCAGCACTTTGGCCAACGCACCAACCTGGTCGCGCAGCACGGCCGCCTTCTCGAACTCCAGTGCCGCAGAAGCCTGGTGCATGCGTTCTTCGATATCGCGCATGACCTCGTTTGCATGCCCGTCCAGGAACTGCACGGCACGCGCCACATCGGCCTGGTAATCGTCGTTGGCGATCAGGCCCACACAGGGAGCGGAACAGCGCCCGATCTGATAAAGCAGGCATGGGCGCGAACGATTGGCAAAGACGCTGTCTTCACAGGTGCGCAGGCGAAACACCCGCTGCAATATCTGTATGGTTTCACGCACGGCCCACGCATTGGGATAAGGCCCGAAATACCGCCCCTTCCCGCTGGTGCTGCCACGATAATAGGCGATACGCGGCGTTGCATGCCCGCTGAACATCAGATAGGGATAGGACTTGTCATCCCTGAACAAGATGTTGTAGCGCGGCTTCAGGCTCTTGATCAGATTGTTTTCCAGCAACAGCGCTTCGGCCTCGGAACGCGTGACCGTCACTTCCAGCCGCTCTACCCGCGCCACCATATGGGCGATGCGGGGGCTGGACGGCGTCTTCTGGAAGTACGAACTGACGCGCTTCTTCAGATCGCGCGCCTTGCCTACATACAGCACTGTGCCCTGTGCATCCAGATGCCTATAGACACCCGGAAGATGAGGCAGGTCAGCCAGAAACGATTTGAGATTGAAGTCTTCGGGCATATTGATACCGTTCATCAGCCTGCAAGGCATCCCAGTCAGGCGCCACACTGGCCGGCATCAGACGACGTATGCGCTGAACTGACGCCGGATCATGTTCAATCTTCAGACGCGACAGCAGATCGTCGGCCAGATCAGGGCGATTGCAAACCAATACCATATCGCATCCCGCCCCCAGGGCAGCCTCGGCACGCGCCAGAATATCGCCCGCCACGGTGGCCCCTTCCATCGTCAGGTCATCGGAGAAAACCACCCCGTCATAAGCCAGATCCTGGCGCAGCACCTTCTGTATCCAGTGTCGGGAAAAACCTGCCGGTTGGGGATCGACCTGGGAATAAATGACATGCGCCGGCATCACCGACGGCAGCACCATATCACCCAGCCAGCCGTAAGGCGCGGCGTCTTCCTGCATGATCTGCTCGAAGGTGCGCGTATCGACCGGTATTTCGTGATGCGAGTCAGCCTCGACAGCGCCGTGTCCCGGAAAGTGCTTGCCGCAAGATGCCATCCCGGACAGCATCAGCCCCTGAATCAGAGCCCGCGCAAGCATGGCCACCACCCTGGGATCCCGGTGAAACGAACGGTTGCCTATCACCTTGCTGACGCCGTAATCCAGGTCCAGTACCGGCGTAAAGCTCAGATCCACACCGCAGGCACGCAACTCAGCGCCCAGCACATAGCCCGCTTCGGACGCCAGGCGCATGGCGGCCAGCGAGTCTTGCGTCCACAGCTCGCCAAACACACTCATGGCCGGAATGGACGTAAACCCATCCGTGCGGAAGCGCTGAACGCGCCCCCCTTCGTGATCCACAGCAATCAGCAAGGGCTCATCACGCTCGGCATGAATGGCCTGGCACAAGGCAGCCAGTTGCTCGCGGTGATCAAAATTGCGCGCAAACAAAATGACGCCGCCCACCAGCGGATTACGCAGGCGCTGACGCTCATGATGCGTAAGAACCGTGCCTTCCACATCCACCATCACGGGACCGGGCGGCATGCCTGTACGCAGAGTTTGTTCTGTCATGGATTCATTTCCGTTAAATTCTCGGGCAGTGGCCCCAATGCTTCGACGATCACAAAAGCCGCCACTGTATCAGTTTCGTCGGACACGGAAACATGGGCCTTGCCAAAGCGTTCGCCATACCAGCTGGCCAACGGTTCGGACAGCCTCACGCCCGGCCTGCCGCCAGGCTCGTTCAGGGTCTGCATACGGGACCACGCCATGGGGCTGCGCATACCCAGGCCTATTGCCTTGGAAAACGCTTCCTTGGCCGCAAAACGGGTAGCCAGATAGCGTATGCCACGCTGGGGATCACGCTGGCTGCGCAGTCGAAACTTTTCAATTTCCTGCGGGCCCAGGACGCGATGCACGAACTTGTCGCCATAAAGCGCATACACGCGCTCGATACGGTCCAGGCGCAACAAATCCATGCCTATCCCTGCTATCCCACCCACCTGCGCCGGATCCATCATCGTCATTCACCCACACTACTACTGGAACGTTGAATGATACCTTGTCGGGAAGCGCGCCGGTGACGGCCGGCCCAACGCTGGCAGCCTTCCACTATTCAGTATCCTAAAAAGCCATGCGTATCAGGGGCTGTGGAGGCGCCTCGCGCACGCCGGTTTATGGCTCGATGGCGAGGAGGCAAGGCTGCGGTTGTTCGAGCCCGACGGGTGTCGGGCCACTGGCCCGACCGGGCGAGTTCCGCAGCCGCCTCGCCATCGAGCCATAAACCGGGCATCCCTGGCGCAGCCAGGGACATAGCGCGTGAAGCCGGAACGGCCCCTGATACGCATGGCTTTCTTAAGAAACTGAAAAGGCTGCCAAAAGCAGCCTGATGACCAGCAGAAAACACCCCGACGATCACCGCGCCCGCTTATCAAGCACCCGGCGCGCCTTGCCCGTCAGCGTGCGCTCCACCTGCCCTGCCGTCTGCACCGTAATCCGAGCCGAAACACCAATATATGTTTTCACCGCATGCTGCAGCTTGCTCGCAATCGCATCGCGCTGCGCCACACCCAGATGATCATACTCAGGCCGCACCTCAGTCAGAATCTCCAGCTCATCAAGATGACCGCTACGCGTCAGCACCAGCTGATACTGCGCCGCCAGCTCGGGAATCTTCAGAACCACCTCCTCGACCTGTGTCGGAAACAGATTCACACCCCGGACAATCAGCATATCGTCGCTGCGACCAGTAATCTTGTCGATACGACGCATACTGCGCGACGTGGGCGGCAACAACCGCGTCAGATCACGCGTACGATAACGGATCACCGGCATACCTTCCTTGGTCAGCGACGTAAACACCAGCTCACCCTCTTGACCGTCAGGCAATACCTCACCCGTAACCGGATCAATAATCTCCGGATAGAAATGATCCTCCCAGACTACAGGACCATCCTTGGACTCGACACACTCCATCGCCACGCCAGGCCCCATGACCTCTGACAGACCATAGATGTCCAGCGCATCAATGCCCGTGCGTTTCTCAATATCCTGGCGCATCTGCCCCGTCCAGGGCTCGGCCCCGAAAATACCGATGCGCAGGGAACTGGCAGAGGGATCCATGCCCTGGCGCTCCATCTCCTCGATGATGTTGCAGAAATAGGAAGGCGTCACCATGATTACGGACGGCTCGAAGTCACGTATCAGCTGCACCTGCTTCTCGGTTTGCCCGCCCGACATCGGCACAACGCTGCAACCCAGTTTCTCGGCACCATAGTGTGCCCCCAGACCACCGGTGAACAAGCCATAGCCGTACGCCACATGCACGATGTCGCCAGGCCGACCGCCCGATGCCCAGATAGAGCGTGCAACCAGATCAGCCCAGTTATCAATATCCCTGGCTGTATAGCCCACTACCGTGGGCTTGCCGGTAGTACCGCTGGAAGCATGTATGCGCACAATCTGCTCGCGTGGTACGGCAAACATCCTGAAGGGATAGTTATCACGCAGATCCTGCTTGGCGGTTAGTGGAAACCGCGACAGATCCGAAAGCTGCTTCAGGTCAGATGGATGCACACCAGCCTTGTCGAAGGCATTCCGGTAATGCGGCACATTATCGTAAGCGTGCGACAGCGACCACTTCATGCGTTCGAGTTGCAAGCTGCGCAACTCGTCCACGCTCGCGTGCTCGATAGCGTCCCGTCCGGCGTGCGACGATTTGGCTTCTGACATGGTTGTCTCCTACTTTTTATCTTCTTGACAGGTAAATGGTTGGTCGTGCGCCGATATCCGGCGCACATATGCCGGGTGGTCAGGTCTCGACCACCTGGCCCTTGATGCGATACGAACGCCCACGAAAAACCGCAACACGTGTGCCGTCCTGCTTGCTGACATGAACATCGTAGACACCGGTACGGCCGGCCAGCGAATATTCATCCGCGCGTGCCGTCAGCACATCGCCCTCGAAGGCAGGTGCCAGAAAATCTATGGTGCAGCCCGACGCGACGGTTACGGCATTACGTGAATTGCAGGCAAACGCAAAAGCACTGTCGGCCAATGCAAAAATAAAACCGCCATGACAGGTCTTGTGCCCGTTCAGCATATCGCTGCGCACGGTCATGCTCATACTGGCCTTGCCGGGCGCAACCGACACAACTTGTGCACCCAGGGCCTGCGATGCCTGGTCCCCGGCGTACATGGTTTGCGCAGTAAGTTCAGCCAGGGCCTGAGGATCATCGGGCAAAGTATTCGCGTTCACGTCTTGAACATCTGGAGCGGAAGAGTTCATCATTGCCCCTTGAATACTGCGGGACGCCGCTCGAGGAAGGCTGCTACCCCTTCTGCATAATCGTGGCTGTTGCCCAATTCGCGCATCAGATCACGCTCGAGATCGAGTTGCTGATCCAGCGTATTGCCCAGGCTTTCATTCAATGCCTTCTTGGTATAGGCCAGCCCCTTGGTCGGTGCGCTCGCAAAATGCCTGGCTAATTCATCGAGGCGGGCATCGAAATCCTCGTCGGCCACGCACTCCCAGATCAGGCCCCAGTCTTGCGCCTGCTGTGCGCTGAGCTTGTCGCCCAGCAAGGAAAGCCCCATTGCCTTTGCCCGGCCAACCAGCCTGGGCAGGACATAGGTGCCGGCCGTATCGGGCAGCAGTCCCAGCCGGCAGAAGGCCTGAATGAAACTGGCACTTTGCCTGGCAATGACGATGTCGCCGGCCAGTGCCAAATTGGCACCTGCACCTGCTGCCACACCATTCACCCCGACTAACACGGGCATGGGCAATGCATGCAGACGACGCACCAGTGGCGCGTAGTATTTTTCTATGGTGTCACCCAGATCCACCTTGTCGGCACTCATTTCCTTGGCGGAAAGATCCTGGCCGGCACAAAAACCCCGCCCGTTTCCGGTCAGCACCAGTACGCGCGCGCCCTGGGACTCGACCTGATCCAGAGCATCAGCCAATTCCCTGTGCATCTCTGAAGTGAAACTGTTCAACTTATCGGGGCGATTCAACGCTACACGGGCTATGCCCTGACTGAGGCTGAATTCAATATTCTGATATGTCATGAAGTCTCCGGGATTGACGGTTAGGCGTGCCAGCGCGTTTGCACGACACGGAAACGATTGGCCACATAGGCCGTATCGGACAACGCGGCATTTGCAGCAGGGTTGGCTCCTGTGCCATGGAAATCGCTGAAGGCCGCAGTCTGATTCACAAAGACGGCCCCGGTCAGGTTCAGCGACAGCGAGACACCGGCCTGCTCGGCCGCCTTGCGTGCCTGCTCGAGCACGGCGGGATCGGTTGCATAAGCGGCAAGTGTCAGGGCGCCATGATCGATGACGGTTTGACGGGCCACCTGTATGCTGTTTTCGGTGGAATCGGTAGCGACTATAAAGACGATAGGACCAAACCACTCGCGCTGGATGACCGGATTGGCGACATCGGTCTTGAGCAACAGCGGGCTGCGCACGTTGGCATGTTCAAACTGAGGATGCGCCAGCGACTGGCTGTCGCACAATACAGGCAAGCCTAACGCCCGGGCCTCGTCTATCCGCTTCGTCACGCCATCATTCTGTATCGCACCGGTAATCTCGACCGCCCGGGCCGGATCAGCCACCAGCTTTTCCACAGCCTGGGCCAGACCCGCGGCAACCTCGTCGAAGCTCATGTGGCCATCTGCTGTTTTGATGCCATCGCGGGGAACATAGACGTTTTGCGGCGCCGTGCACATCTGGCCGGAATACAGGGCAAACGAAAATGCCAGGTTACGCGCCACCCCCTTGAAGTCTTCGACCGAGTCGATGATGACCTGGTTTACGCCTGCTTTCTCGGTATAGACTTGCGCCTGGCGTGCGTTTTGCTCGAGCCAGTTGCCATTGGCACTGCTGCCTGTGAAATCGATAAGCCTGACTGAAGGGTTAAGCGCCAGTTGCTGGGCTGTGTCGTCATCTGCCGGATGTGCCGCCAGCTGAACGACGTCGGGGTCAAATCCAGCTTCTGACAACACTTCACGTGCAATCTTTACGGTAATGGCCAGCGGCAGAATCGCCCCGGGATGCGGCTTCACGATCAGCGTGTTGCCAGTCGCCAGACTGGCAAACAGGCCGGGATAGCCATTCCAGGTGGGAAATGTTGCACAACCGATTACCAGGCTGATACCACGCGGCACCACGGTAAATCGCTTTTGCATCTTGATGGGATCATGTTTGCCCTGCGGCTTTTCCCAACTGACCAGACCCGGAATACGCGCCATTTCCTGCCAGGCATAGGCCACGGCCTCCAGGCCACGGTCTTGAGCATGCGGACCCCCGGCCTGGAAGGCCATCATGAAGCCCTGCCCGGTTGTATGCTGCACGGCATACGCCACTTCGAAGCTGCGCTGATTCAGACGGTGCAGAATTTCCAGCGCCACACCTGCCCACGCCTGCGGGCCGGCTTCACGCCAGGAAGCCAGTGCCTTTTCCGAGTTTTCAATCAAGGCGGCGGCGGGAACCCGGGGATAACGCACGCCCAGTGCAAAACCAAACGGGGATACCTCGGCGCCGGTCGTACCGGCGGCGCCATTCTGTTGCAGGGGGAAGTCATTGTCGCGATAGGCCTGGAAGGCGGCCTGGCCATCATCGTTTGCCGTTTCACCGTATGCACGGGGGCTGGGGGATTCGGAAAACGGGCTCCAGTAGCCACGCGTGGCAGCGGCTGCGACCGCCTGCTCGAGCACGGCCTGGTGGGTCTGGAAAAAATCTATGGACACTATGATGGCTCCTTGGATATACCGCCCCGCTCCAGGGCGTTTTCAGCATTATTCAAATTTAAATTAAAAACCACGATGACGATAGGGATAGCCCCTGGTCTGTGATCAGGTTTCCTGGTCAAAGTCGATACGCAAGGTATCGGTCACGGGGAAGCTTTGGCAACTGAGCACAAAGCCCTGCCGGACCTCGTAATCTTCGAGGGCAAAATTGGCATCCATGTCGACTTCGCCTTCAATGACCTTGCACCGACACGACGAACAGACCCCGCCCTTGCACGAATACGGCAGCTCCAGGCCCTGCGCCAGCGCCGAGTCGAGCACACTGTCTTTGTTCTTGGCGATCGTCAGCGTGCGGGTAACACCTTCGTACACCACCGTTACCTGACACTGCTCTTTGCCCGGTGCCTTGCGTGCATCGTGGCCGGTACGCAGCGAACGTGCGCCACTGGGCGAACCGAACAGCTCGAACTTGATGCGGGATTTATCCACGCCCTTGGCCTGCAGGGCCTGTGTGACGGACTCGGTCATGTCTTGCGGGCCGCAAACAAAGGCATAGTCTATGGACGAAGGGTCCAGCCAGAGCGTAAGCAGCTGCTCGACCTTGGGGCCATCGAGGCGACCGTTGAACAGGTCTATGTCCTGGTGTTCACGACTCATGACATAGACCAGGGAAAAGCGCTGCATATAGCGGCTTTTCAGATCTTCTATTTCTTCACGAAACAGCACTGCGGACGAAGCCCGGTTGCCAAAGAACAATGTGAAGGTACTGTCTGGCTCGGTTTCCAGCGCAGTCTTGATCAGGGACAGTATGGGAGTAATGCCGCTGCCTACCGCGAATGCCACGTAGTTGCGGGCATGCTCTGCGGCAAAATCGAGCGTGAAGTGACCGTCGGGCGGCATGACGTCCAGCGACAGGCCGTCGACCAGATGCTCGTTGGCCCAACTGGAAAATGCGCCATCGTTCAAACGCTTGATGGCGACTCTTAGCTGACGGTCGCCTGGCGCCGCGCAGATCGAATAAGAGCGTCGTAATTCCTGGCCATCCAGTTGCGTGCGCAAGGTCAGGTACTGCCCTGGCCTGAAGGCAAACTTGTCGTGCAAGTCGCCGGGCACATCGAAGGTCACCACGACGGCATCACGCGTATTTCGGGCAACCGAACTGACTTTCAGCGGATAGAATTTATTCATCTCAGTGCGCCTTGAAGTAATCGAAAGGTTCGCCACAAGCCTGGCAGCGGTATAGCGCCTTGCAGGCCGTGGAGCCAAACTGGCTGATGACCCGGGTATGATCCGAGCCGCACAGGGGGCAGGCAACGACAACGTCGTGGGTCCTGCGCGTCAGGCCCGAAATATTGATTGCCCGTTCGGCGGGCGGCGCTATGCCATAGCCCTGCAACTGCTCGCGACCCCGCTGAGTCATCCAGTCGGTGGTCCAGGCCGGCGACAGCTGGGTATCGATGCGCAACTGTTGCACGCCCTGGGCCTGCAAGACATCGCGGATGCCTGTCTGAATTTCCTGCATGGCAGGACAGCCGGAATAAGTGGGCGTAATCGTGACGACACAGGTGTCACCCTCCCAGTCCAGCTTGCGCACCAGGCCCAGGTCGACGATGGACAGCACAGGAATCTCGGGATCGGACACGGTGGCCAGCCAGCTCATGAGCTGGTCGGTACCAGGCCGCTGGACAACGGCGTTCACCACGCTGCTCCTGGATAGGCACGCTGCAGGTGCTGCATTTCGGCCAGCAAATAACCCAGTGCCTCGGTGTGGCGCCCGTTTACGCCACCTGTGTAGGCAGGATGCATGGCTTCATCGGGCTCGGGCATGCGCAGCGTGGCTTCGGCCAGCGTGGCCTGCACGTGCTCGAGCCAGACCGGGCGCAGGCTGGCATGCGTTGGGGCGAACTTCCGCCCGGCCATGGCGAGCGTCAGGTCGTCATCGATGAACAGCTCGCCACAGAAACGCCAGGCATCGTCGATTGCGCTTTGCATGCGGTCGTGGCTATCAGTCGTGCCATCGCCCAGCCGTACCAGGATATCGGTAGAGCGCCGGACGTGATAGCCCACTTCCTTGATGGATTTTTCTGCGATGGCGGCGATGCGCTCATCGCTAGAGGTACAGAGTTGCTGCAGTAACAGGTAATGCCATACATCGAAAAGATACTGGCGTGCGATGGTATTGCCGTAATGGCCGTTGTCGCGCTCTACCAGCAAATAATTGCGGTACTGATGCGCATCGCGCAAATAGGCCAGCTGGTCTTCGTCGCGCCCGGCGCCTTCGATTTCGCCGGCCAGTGTCAGCCACATCCGGGCCTGGCCAAGCAGATCGAGCGAGACATTGGTCATGGCAAGGTCTTCTTCCAGGGCCGGGCCATGACCCGTCCATTCGGACAGGCGCTGCGCCAGCACCAGTGTGGTGTCACCCATGCGCAGCGAGTATTCAAACAAGGCTTGATTCATAGGATGGTCTCTTACATGTGCTTGATTTCTTCAGGCATGGGGAAGAAGGTCGGATGACGGTAGACCTTGCTGTTGGCCGGCTCGAACAAAGGCTGCTTGTCGTCCGGGCTGCTGGCCACGATATCGGCCGCCCTGACCACCCAGATGCTCAGACCCTCGTTGCGGCGGGTGTACACATCACGCGCATTATTGATAGCCATTTCCGCATCAGATGCATGCAGGCTGCCGACATGCTTGTGCGCCAGGCCGTGCTGGCTGCGTATGAATACTTCCCACAACGGCCATGTTTTTTTAGTCATGTTTTGTCTCCTTTGCCGTGCCAGATTGGCCGCCCGGCAATTGCTATAAACAAATGTGAGTGCAATCAGGCGACTGCCTGCGCAGCCTGGTGTTTGTCGGCGTAGGCAGAAAAAGCATCCCTGACCCACTGCCCTTCTTCGTGGGCGCTGACGCGTGCGGCCAAGCGTTCACGATTGCAGGGACCATTTCCCTTGATGACCGAATAGAACTCTGCCCAGTCGATCTCGCCGAAATCGTAGTGGCCGGTATCGGGGTTCCAGCGGAGATCGGGATCGGGCACCTTCAGGCCCAGATAATCGGCCTGTGGCACAGTCTGGTCCACCATCTTCTGACGCAGCTCGTCGTTGGAGAACAGCTTGATGCGCCATTGCATGGACTGCGCGCTGTTGGGGGAGTCGGCGTCGGAAGGACCGAACATCATGAGCGCAGGCCACCACCACCGGTTCAAGGCATCCTGGCACATGTCTTTTTGCGCCTGTGTGCCGTGCAGGCACATTTGTATGAGCAGGTCGTAGCCCTGGCGCTGATGAAAGGATTCTTCCTTGCAGACCCGCACCATGGCACGCGCGTAAGGGCCGTAGGAGCAGCGGCACAGCGGAATCTGGTTGATGATGGCCGAGCCGTCGACCAGCCAGCCTATCATGCCGATATCGGCCCAGGTCAGTGTGGGGTAATTGAAGATGCTGGAATACTTCGCCTTGCCGGAATGCAGATCATCGACCAGATCATCGCGCGAAACGCCCAGGGTCTCGGCGGCACTGTAAAGATACAGGCCATGGCCGGCTTCGTCTTGTACCTTGGCCAGCAAAATGGCTTTGCGTTTCAGGGTGGGCGCGCGGGTAATCCAGTTGCCTTCCGGCAGCATGCCAACGATTTCGGAATGGGCGTGCTGGGAAATTTGCCGGATCAGCGTTTTGCGGTAGGCCTCGGGCATCCAGTCTTTAGGCTCTATGCGTACGCCTTCGTCGATACGCTGCTGGAAAATTTTCTCGGGCCCGGACAATTCATCGGCGGAACGGACACTTTTGACGCCGGTTTCAACAAGCTGCGCATACATGATGACAGGTCTCCTTGTGTAAGGCGCCATGTGTTTGTCGCCTTATTTGCTTTGACTCCATTATTTAATACAAAAATATTGATGTCAATCAAATTTAAGTATCAAATTAAAGGTGCTACTCTGATTCCCCGACTCCTTCCTATAATTCGATATCCCGAACCAGGCCGCGGGCAACGCGGCACACACACATGGCCGATACGCAGCACTCACTTGAAGACCAGATCCGCAATTTGCTGGCGACCAACCCGCCCCGGGCAAAATCGCTGTGCGTGACCCTGCTGGGCGACGCCATCGAACCACACGGTGGCAGCATCTGGCTGAGCAAGTTGATCGAGCTGGTCACCCCGCTGGGCGTCAATGAACGACTGCTGCGTACCAGTGTGTTCAGACTGGTCGCGCAAGACTGGCTGCAATCCGAGCGGCACGGTCGCCGCAGCCTGTATCGCCTGAGCCCTCTCGGCAGGGAACTGACCGAACAGGCATCAGGTCGCATCTACGACGGTTCGTCACCCGTATGGGAAGGTGACTGGACGCTGGTGGTATTACCTCGATTCGGTAACGCCAGCCTCAGTAAACGTGGTGAAGTCCGCCGCGAGCTGATCTGGGCCGGCTTCGGCGCCATCGCGCCCGGCATCTTCGCCCTGCCCCGCAATCAGACCAAGGCCGCCCACAAAGTGCTGGGCAAGCTCAAACTCAGTGGTCATGCCCTCGTGCTGGGCGCCCATGAAATGAATGAAGGCAAAGGGCTGCTGATCACCGAACTGGTTTCGCAATGCTGGGACCTGGACGGCGTGGCCGGGCAATACCAGGGCTTTCTGGATACCTTCGGCCCCATGCTGGCCGGCGTCAACAGTGACATGCGCCCGGCGCAGGCCTACACCATACGTGCACTGGCTTTTCATGAATGGCGCCGCATCGTGCTGCATGATCCACAGCTGCCCGCGCAGATGCTGCCGCAAGACTGGCCCGGGCACCCGGCACGCCAGCTATGCGGCGCCTTGTACTGGCGCGTATTCGACCAGGCGGAAGTATTTCTTGACGAGTTGCTGGGCCAGGATCCGGAACACTATCGGGCCCTGAGGCCCGAGGTATTCAAGCGCTTTGGCGGCCGCAATCGAACGCCTGGAGTACAGGCTGCATGATCGTCGCAGGGCCGGCTGGCGCACCGCCCTGCAGAACCGCATTCAGATTTTTATGAAATGCTCGCGATAATGCTTGAGTTCGTCGATGGATTCGTAGATATCGGCCAGCGCTTCGTGCCGGCTTTTCTTGACAAAGCTTCGGTAGACTTCCGGCTTCCAGCGCAGCGCAAGCTCTTTAAGCGTGCTGACATCCAGATTGCGATAATGAAAGAAGGCTTCCAGCCTGGGCATATACTTGACCATGAAGCGGCGATCCTGGCCTATGGTATTGCCGCACATAGGCGATTTGCCCGACGGCACGTGTTGTGCCAGAAACTCCAGAAGCTGGTCTTCAGCCTGGGCTTCGGTCAGGGTCGATGCCTTGACCTTATCGATAAGGCCACTTTTTCCGTGTGTGGACTGATTCCATTTATCCATCGCATCGAGCAGCTCATCGCTTTGGTGTATAACCAGTACAGGACCCTCTGCCACAAACGTCAGGTCGGGCTCGGTAATAACGACCGCCACTTCAATTATGCGTTCTTTTTCCGGGTCTAACCCGGTCATTTCCATGTCAAGCCATACCAAACGCTGGTCATTTCCTGCCATAACTTTAATCCTTCTTTAAAACACAGATTCTCTCATACGCCCGCTGCCCATGTTTACATTGCTGTTCATCGTCTTTCTGATTGCGGACATTGTCGTTCGGTTCTGGCTCGATTCGCGCCAGCTTCGCCATGTGCAAAAACATCGGGACAAGGTTCCCGAAGAGTTTTCCGACAGAATCGGCCTGCGCAGCCATCAACGCGCCGCCGACTATACCATCGCAAAGATTCAGTTTTCCATGGCCGAGCGTATCACCGAGGCCGTCGTGCTGGTCTGCCTGACCTTGCTGGGCGGCCTGCAGTTCCTTGATATGCAGCTGGGCTTGCTGATCGAACACGAGATGCTGCGCCAGCTGGCCCTGATCGGTGCCGTCCTGGCCTTGATGGGCCTGATTGGACTGCCCTTTTCAGCCTGGCGCAAGTTCAAGCTGGAAGCCCGCTATGGTTTTAACCGGGTCACGCCTGGCCTGTTCATCCAGGACTCCATCAAAACCTTGCTCATCACCCTGACGCTAGGCACCCCGCTGGTCGCGGGCGTATTGTGGGTCATGGGCAACGCGGGTACCAATTGGGTATGGTGGGCTTGGGGTCTGTGGGTCGTCTTTAATTTCCTGATCCTTTGGCTGTTCCCAACCGTCATTGCGCCCATGTTCAACAAGTTCACGCCCCTGGACAATCCCGAAATGGCAGAGCGCATTCATGCGCTGGCCCGGCGCTGCGGGTTCTCGTTGGGCGGGCTTTTCGTCATGGACGGCTCGCGCCGCTCCGCCCATGGCAACGCTTATTTCACCGGCTTTGGCAATGCACGGCGCATCGTTTTTTTCGACACCTTGCTTTCACGCCTGAACGTGGACGAAACCGAAGCCGTGCTGGCGCATGAACTGGGCCATTTCAAGCACAGGCACATTATCAAGCGCATGGTCGTGAGCTTTACGCTCGCACTGGCATTTCTGCTGTTGCTGGGCTGGCTCTCTACCCAGGTCTGGTTCTACGTTGATCTTGGCGTCCTTCCTCAGCTGGGCAGACCGAACGACGCGCTTGCGCTCATCCTGTTCTTTCTTGTCATGCCGGTTTTCACGTTCTGGGCCACACCTCTGGCCAGCTGGATGTCACGCCGCGATGAGTTTCAGGCCGATCGCTACGCTGCCGAAGTCTCGTCCTCGAGCCAGCTGATTTCAGCACTGGTCAAGCTGTATGACGATAATGCAGCCACCCTGACGCCTGATCCGGTACACTCTGCGTTTTACGATAGCCACCCGCCTGCCGTGATACGCATACAACAGCTCAAACATGGATAAAGCTCCCGTCCTGCACGGGCGTGTCATTGCAGCCCACGGTCGCCACTACACCGTGGAACTGTCCGATGGCAGTCTGCGAAAATGTTTTCCACGCGGGAAAAAAGCGGTGGCTGTGGTGGGCGATCGGGTATGCATCAGTCCCCAGGGGGAACTCGAAGGAGCAATCGACCAGGTCCTGGAGCGCAGCAGCCTGCTTTATCGTTCCGACGACATACGCAGCAAGCAGTTTGCCGCCAATGTCGATCAGCTGCTCATCGTGGTTGCACCAGAACCTCTTTTTTCAGATGACCTGCTGTGGCGGGCCCTGGTGGCCGCCCACAGTGCGGATATCAAGCCCATTGTCGTTCTGAACAAAACCGACCTGCATGCCAGCCTGCCGCGCGCGCGCGAACAGCTGTCGTTGCTGGCAAATACCGGAACCGAGATTATTGAAGTCTGTGCCACCAACCCGGAACAGGTACATGCCAGGCTGGGCCCCTTGCTGCAAGAGCGCTGCAGCCTGCTGCTGGGACAAAGTGGCATGGGAAAATCCACGCTGCTCAATGTGCTGGTGCCGCAAGCACAGGCCCATACACAAGAGCATTCCCAGGCTCTGGGTACAGGCAAGCACACGACGACCAGCACTCGCCTTTATCACCTGCCCGGCGGCGGTGACCTGATAGACTCGCCCGGTTTCCAGGCATTTGGCTTATATCATCTGAGCGCCACCGACATTGAGCACGGTTTTCCCGAGTTCAGTGCAGGCGTGGAACATTGTCGTTTCTATAACTGCACTCACAGACATGAGCCTGGTTGCGGCGTGCTGGCTGCTTTGGAGCGTGGCGACATTGCCCCCCAGAGGCACGATCTGTACAAGAGAATACTGGCCGAGAATGAGGCACAGGGCCGGTACTGAAAGCTGAGAATCAGAGCCGCTTGCCTTGCACAAGCTGGGTTTCGGCAGCAGCAAGGAAATGATAGAAGTTACGTATCAGTGCAGCCGTGGCGCCCCAGATAAAGTAAGACTTCCAGGTCAGGGAAAAATAAAACCTGTGGCCGCCATCAGGCAGGTTGGCCTGGTGCAGGCGATGCAGGCTGGTATCCATTAATACCGACAAGGGGACTTCGAAAACCTCGGCAACCTCGGTGGTATCGGGCACGATGGTAAAGCCCGGGCGTATCAGACCAATGACCGGCTTCATGGTGAAGCGCGTTGAGGTCAGGAAACAGGGTTGCGTGCCTATAAGCTGAACATATTCGGGCTCTACTCCGATTTCTTCCTGGGTTTCACGCAAGGCAGCCGCAATCGCGTCGCGATCGGTGGGTTCTATTCGGCCGCCGGGGAAAGATATCTGGCCTGCATGATCGTACAGATGGGAAGCACGCCGCGTAAACAATACATGCAGACCCTCGGGGCGCTGCACCAGCGGAAACAGCACCGCCGCCTGGATGACGTCCTGAAACTGTATGGTATCTGCCTGGAAGGACTCGGTGAAGACGGGTTCCACCTGCCAATCGACGGGACGGGAAAAGGCAGACTGTATGAAATCGGATTGGAGGCTGCCTGAAGACAATGCCTGCAGGACCGGATTCTCGACAACAGGTTGGGTCAGAGGGTCAAAACCCGCAGCAAGGACACGCCGACTTCGAGAAGGTAATATGCTTTGCGACATAAGACTCATAAAACAAAGGCACCCGCCGGGGTGCCTTTGCTGGATAGTATCGGAGTGCTACAGCTTATTCAGCTGCGACATTCTTGGCCGATTTACGCACCAGTTTTTCTTTAATACGAGCGGCTTTACCCGAGCGGCTACGCAGATAGTAAAGTTTAGCACGGCGGACGTCACCACGGCGCTTGACTTCGATGCTGGCGATTTGGGGTGAGTAAAGCTGGAATGTACGTTCAACAGCTTCGCCCGAAGAGATCTTGCGGACGATGAAAGACGAATTCAAGCCACGGTTGCGACGGCCAATGACCACGCCTTCGTAGGCCTGTACGCGCTTGCGGGCGCCTTCAACCACGTTTACGTTAACGATAACGGTGTCGCCAGGACCAAAGTCTGGCTTGGCTTCGCCGCCGGTCAGGCGGGCGATTTCTTCTTGTTCAAGAAGTTCGATCAGGTTCACGGTGAACACTCCAGGTTTCATCTTGATAAGGGCATTACAGTTCTGGCCGCATAGCCTTAACTTTATTTCCCGGGGCAAGGTAAATAGCCCAAGGTTTTATTGCGCCTGTCAGAGGATGAGTTAGCAAAGCCAAGCATTATACAAGTAAACAGAGTTTTTTAAAAGCCGCCCATGGCCCCCAGCCACATGAGGCCGGGGATGGTGGCACCCCACACCGCGACCAGGCAGACGTCGGCGACCATGGAGCCGCGGCTAAGGCGGGCGCCCTTCTTTTTTGCCGGCTGTGACGAAAAGGGCCATTTTGTGGGGAGATCGGCGGGATGATTGGTTTTCATGTTTGTCTCGCAAAAGGCGTTGACACCTGGCTTTAGCCTGCCGCCCTGTGCAGGGCGGGTGTCAGCAACTACTACTGTTTAAAAATACAGCTGATCCATAACTGAACTGTACAAAACAACAGTATTTTGTGCAAGACTTATTTTTGTGCCTGAGGTTATTTTTCCACAGCACCCTCAGACACCTAGCGCCTCCTTCAACAGAGCCAGCCTATCGCTCAAGGGTCCCTGCCGCACAACCAGGGCTACCACGCTGGAGTATGGCTCAGGCACCACCGGGATCCGCCTTACAGCCTCCTCTTGCTGCACTCTGTGATGAAACAGGAAAACATCGGGAACCATGCCGATCCCCAGTCCGGCAGCCACGAGCTGGAGAGTCGTCGTCGGGCTGGTTGATTCGATCAGCGGCACCGGAACCGGCACACCGGCATGGGTGAAGCAGTCTTCGATCAGCTTGCGACCCATCGAGCCTTCAGTCTGCATCACCCACTGCTCTTTCATCAGTCGCGCCCAATCTATGCGGGTCGCCTGGAAAACCGGATGCTTGCTGGCCGCAATCACCGCAAACCGCACCTCGAACAGCCTGGTGTATTGAAGCGAACCGGCACCGGTCTCCATCATCTGCAAGGGCAAGGTCGTGATCAGGGCATCAAGCTTGCCCTGCTGCAATGCGTCGGTGAGCGCAGGCACCCTATCCTCGTGAAGCTGGACCCGCATCGGCAACTCACGCCTGACCAGCTTCCCGACGACATCGGGCAGGTAGGTTTGTGCCACAAACGGAGGTGCCCCGATACGGATTCGAGCACCGTAGCGTTCGGCCATGCCCGCTTCGGCACGCAGGTGAACAAGTTCTTCAAGCAACAGCGCCGCGCCGCGCAGTACGGCAGCCCCCTGCACCGTGGGTGTCAGTCCTCTCGCACTGCGTACGAACAGCTTGTAACCAAACGCACTTTCAATCTCGGAGAGTGCCTTGCTCAAGGCCGGCTGCGTGAGATTAAGCGCCTGGCTGGCGGCTCTAAGACTGCCGTGGGCCTGTACCAAGGTCAGAAGCTGCAGGTGGCGAAAACGCAGTTTGGCAACCAGGTGGTCTGGCAGGATTTCGTCGCTCATAAGCCTATATAAAACTTAAAGTTATCACCATATCAAAATATATCACTTTTTATATATATCCTATTTCGTTAACCTTGCTGCATTACAAGGAGACAACATGAAACGCCGAAATTTCTGCCTGGGTGCCCTGAGCGCCAGCCTGATGTTCAAGTCAGCCGTTCATGCCGCTGAAACCTATCCTTCCCGATCAGTCCGCGTTGTGGTGCCCTACGCTGCCGGCGGTGGGCCTGACATCATGATGCGCCAGTTCGGCCCCACGCTCGGCGACGCTCTGGGCCAGACGGTCGTGGTCGAGAACAAAGTCGGCGCAGGCGGTGTCCTGGCCGCGCAGCATGTGGCCCAGGCCAAGGCAGACGGGTACACGGTCCTGATGGGATCCAATTCGCATCTGATCCAGAAGGCGCTGCAACCCAGCCTTGCATTCGATCCCGTCAACGATTTCGTGCCAGTCACGGTCATCGCCACCTCCCCTACGGTGCTGGTTGTCTCCGCCGACTCGCCCTACCACACCATCCAGGACCTGATCGACGCCATGCACGATCGCCCTGGCAAGCTGAACTATGCGTCCGGCGGCATTGGATCAGGCGCACATCTGGGTGGTGCGACCTTTGTATCGCTGTTGAACGCCGATGCCGTGCACATTCCCTTCAAAGGTTCGGTGGAAATTCCCGCCTCGCTCATGCGCGGCGACACTGACTTCGCCTTCACCATCGCCGGGACTGCCATTCCCCAGGTGAATGGTGGCAAACTGCGTGCCCTGGCTGTATCCAGCCGGGACCCCATGCCCCAGCTTGCCGGTGTCCCGGCCTTGCACGAAATCCTGAACAGCGAGCTGGCCATCCAGGAATTCTGGTTCGGCTTCTGGCTGCCCCGGCAATCACCGGAAGTCGCCGTCAATACGCTCTTTCACAAGACCATAGCCGCCCTCAAGGACGAATCCGTTCATCGTCAATTTGCGACCACCGGCAACCGCGTGATCCAGAGCGAAAGCCCGCAGGAACATGCACAGTTCGTCCGCCGCGAATACCAGAAGTGGGCCGACATCATCAAACTCGCCGGCATCACCGCCGGCTAACCGGAGCCCTATATGGCCAAGCCACTCGAAGGCGTGCGAGTACTGGATCTGTCACATGTAATTGCCGGACCGCTAACCTCGTTTTACCTGGCGCAATTGGGCGCAGAAGTCATCAAGGTGGAGCCGCCGCAAGCCGGTGAGGTCCTGCGCTCGATGAAAGATAGTGTCGACACCGACACCCCCAATGGGTTTGCCGCCATCAACGCCGGCAAGCAGTCCTTGGCACTCGATATCAGGCTGCAGGAAGGAGCGGAACTACTCAGAACGCTTGCCGCATCGGCCGATGTCTTCATCGAAAACTTCCGGCCTGGCGTAGTGGCCCGCTACGGACTCGACTATGCATCCATCAAGGCAGTCAAACCCGATATCGTCTACTGCTCCATCTCGGGCTTTGGTCAACAAGGGAAATGGGCGCAGCGCGGTGCTTATGATCATGTCGTCCAGGCGCTTACGGGCATGATGATGATGTCTGGAGAGGGAGATAACGCGCCCCCGATCAAGGTCGGCTTCCCCATCATCGACGTAGCGGTCGGCATGCTGGGCGCACTGTCCATCGTTTCGTCGCTGCACCGCAGATGGCGCGACGGCACCGGCCAGTACATCGATGCGTCCATGATCCAGGCATCACTGATGCTGATGTACCCCAGCACTTGCGCCTACCTGAACGAGGGTACGCCGACGCAACGCGTTGGCAATCGTGGTTATACCGGCAGCCCCGCCGCCGACACTTATCAATGCGCTGACGGCTGGCTGGCGGTGGCCGCGAATACACCTGCCCAGTTTCGCAAGCTGGCAGCCGTGCTCGGGGTCGAGGCCTTGTGCGAAGACGCCCGCGCCCTTGATCTGGCCGCTTTCAACCTTCCCAATGGTTTTGTTGTACCCAACGACCGCGAATACGTCGCTCACCGCCTGCGCCAGGCATTTGCATCATGCAGCGCAACGCAGCTGGAAGAGCACCTGGGCCAGGCCGGGGTACCGGCTGCCAAGGTAAGAAAGCTTGAAGAGTTTCTACATGAGGTCCAGGCCACCGCTTGCGTCAGTCTGCCGGACTTCCGCTACCCTCAGGGGGACGGCGAGCTGCGTACCCGGGGCCTGGGCTTTACCTGTGAGCAGGATGGCGGGCCAACACCGGCCGGCGCCCCCGGCGTTGGCCAGCATACCCGCCCGATACTGGAGCGCGCAGGTATCGATGCCGAAACCTTGGCCCAACTCGAACGCTCGGGCATCATCCGTACTCATACCGCAGCGGTAACACCGCTGGTATCCTAATTATTTTTGTCGACCCGGAATACTCATGACACAACTTCTGCTGAATCGTACGGCCATCATCACCGGCGCAGGCCGTGGCCTGGGACGCTCCCACGCTCTCGAACTCGCGCGCCACGGCGCCAAAGTAGTGATCAACGACAAAGGGGCCGACGAGCCTGAATCTGAGGCCCAGGCCGTCGTGCAAGCCATACTTGCATCCGGAGGCGAGGCTTTCGCCCACGGCGCGGATGTGACCGACCCACAGCAGGTACAAGCCATGGTGCAGGCAACCATGGAGCGCTGGGGACGCATCGATATTCTGGTGAACAACGCAGGCATCCTGCGCGACAAAACCTTCGCAAAGATGAGCATGGAAGACTTCCGGCTTGTAATGGACGTTCATCTGATGGGTTCGGTGCATTGCACGCACGCGGTATGGGACATCATGCGTACCCAGAACTATGGACGCATAGTCATGACAACCTCGTCCTCGGGACTATATGGAAATTTCGGGCAATCCAACTATGCTGCGGCCAAGATGGCACTGGTCGGACTCATGCAGACGCTCGCGCTTGAAGGCGAGCGCTATAACGTGCGCGTTAACTGCCTGGCCCCCACTGCCGCAACGAGCATGACCGATGGCCTGCTGGACCAGCAGGCGCTGGACCTGCTCTCTCCCGCTCTGGTCAGCCCTGCCATGGTCGCCCTTGTCACCGAAGCAGCACCAAGCCGCACCATATTGATGGCAGGCGCGGGGAGCGTCGAACAGGCGCACATCACAATGACGCACGGCATATGCCTGGAGCCCGCTGAATTGTCGGCCCAAGCCGTGATCGACGGCCTGAATGAAATTGCAGACCGCCAGGACGAAACTGTTCCCGCGACCGGCTTCGATCAAATGCGCCACGAGATATCCAAGGCACAGGCCCTTCAAAAATCCCATGCAACCGGAGAGGCTCAGGATGCCTGAGTGTCGATCCGACGCGCCTTGCACGATCAGGCAGTTCGACTCGGTCCAGTCCCTGGTCGATTTTGTCGGACAACCCGCCATTGTTTCCAGCGCCCTGGTGATAGACCAGCCGATGATAGACCAGTTCGCGCAGCTGACACACGACAAGCAATGGATACATCTGGACCGCGAGCGAGCCAAGGCGCAGTCACCATATGGGACCACCATCGCCCACGGCTTTCTTGTGCTGTCCTTGCTGAGCCATTGGCAAGCCAGCTGCATCGCCTTTCCCGGCGCCGATCTGGTGCTGAACTACGGTTTCGACAAAGTCCGCTACACTGCGCCAGTGCCGTCAGACTCAAGCGTATCGGCTGCTTTCGCGCTGGCACAGGTAACCTCCAACAGGCCTGGCGAGGCCCGTTGCTCATGGAGTGTCACCGTCAGTACTCTCGATGCACCAAGGCCGTCGGTACATGCCGACTGGCAGATTCTGGTTCGATACGGCCAGTGCTGAAGCCAGAGCCGGCAGCGGAACAAAAAAAGCCTCTTGCGAGGCTTTTATATGCAAGCAACGGGCCACAAGGACCCGTTATCAGCATTTTACTTGTTAGGCTGAGGCGTAACGCGCAGATAGGGGCGCACTTCCGTGTAGCCTTTGGGGAATTTTTCTTTCAGGACGGCTTCGTCCTTCAGTGAAGGAACGATGATGACATCGTCGCCGTCTTGCCAGTTGACCGGAGTGGCTACGCTATGGCTGTCGGTCAGCTGCAGCGAATCAAGCACACGCAGAATTTCATTGAAGTTGCGACCGGTACTGGCCGGATAGGTCAGGGTCAGGCGCACCTTTTTGTTCGGGTCAATGATAAAGACCGAGCGGACGGTAACGGTGGTGCTGGCATTTGGGTGAATCATGTCGTACAGCGTCGAGACCTTACGATCGTCGTCAGCCAGGATGGGAAACTCTACCTTGGTGTTCTGGGTATCGTTAATGTCTTCGATCCATTTCTTGTGCGACTCGGCGTCGTCGACAGAAACGGCGATCACTTTGGCATTGCGCTTGGCAAATTCGCCCGACACGATAGAGGTATAACCCAGCTCGGTCGTGCAAACAGGCGTGAAATCAGCGGGGTGAGAGAACAGTACGCCCCAGCTATCACCCAGGAACTCGTGAAACTTGATGGTGCCTACGGAAGAATTTTGTTCGAAATCGGGCGCGGTATCGCCCAGACGCAGTGTAGTCATGGCAGCTCTCTATGGTTAGCAACAACAGAAAAATCAATATGCCATATATTTTGACAACATAAAAGACCTATTGGAAATAACTATTTGGTATAACCTTATGCTTCCGGCAGCACAGCGGCATAATCGCCGGCAACCCCGCCTTCGAGCACGGTAAGTGCCAACGCCTCGGCCCTGGGAAGGATCTGGGCGGCGTAGAAAATACTGGTGGCCATCTTCTGCTTGTGGAACCCGGTAGCCGTACCCGCATTGGCATGCTGCGCGCACGCCAGCGCGGCGCGTGCCATTTGCCATCCTGCATGTACTACCCCGGCCAGCATCAGATATGGCACGCTGCCCAAGAACACTGCACGAAGCTTGTCGCCGGCATTGGCGAGTACGAATTTACTGGCATTTTCATACGCCTGCACCCCTGCAGCCAGTCGCCGGGCAATCAGCGCCAGGCCTTGTGAGTCAGCTCCGCCAGCGTCTGCGGCCTTTTCAAGCTGTGCAACGGTTGTACGCATTTCGGCGGCCAGCGCCTTGACGACGGCGCCACCATCGCGCAACACCTTGCGCCCTACAAAATCATTCGCCTGTATTGCCGTCGTTCCCTCGTAAATGGGCAGGATTCTTGCGTCGCGATAATACTGGGCAGCACCGGTTTCTTCGATAAAGCCCATGCCGCCATGGACCTGCACACCCAGCGATGTCACTTCAAGCGAAAGCTCGGTGGAAAATCCTTTGATCACCGGTACAAGATACTCATACAGTGATTTGTACCTGGCACGCTCGGCCTCGTCGGGATGATGGCGTGACTTGTCGTAGGCCGAGGCGGCGAAATAAGCCAGCGCCCTTGAGCCCTCGGTCAGCGCCCTCATGGTATGCAACATACGCTGAACATCGGGATGATTGGCAATGGCAACAGGCCCCGCCGAGCCCTCGAGTGCCTGGCCCTGCTTGCGCTCATGGGCATAAGCCGTAGCCTGCTGCAGCGCACGTTCGGACAGTGCAATACCCTGAACGCCAACCGCATAACGGGCGGCGTTCATCATGATGAACATGTATTCAAGCCCGCGATTTTCTTCGCCAACCAGGTAACCGACCGCACCCTCGCCAACATCGCCCTTGCCCGATCCGTACAGCAGTACCGCAGTCGGGCTGCCATGTATGCCCAGCTTATGCTCCAGTGAAGCGCACCAGACATCATTGCGCTTGCCCGGAGAGCCATCGTCGTTGACCAGAAACTTGGGCACGATGAACAGCGAAATACCCTTGACACCCTTGGGTGCGTCGGGTGTGCGAGCCAGCACCAGATGAACGATATTCTCGGCCATATCGTGGTCACCGTAAGTAATGAATATCTTCTGGCCGGCCAGACGATAGCTGCCGTCATCCTGCCTGACCGCACGGGTCGCCACCTGGGCAAGGTCGGAACCGGCCTGCGGTTCAGTCAGGTTCATGGTGCCGGTCCAGCGGCCTTCCAGCATCGCCGGGATATAGCGCAATTGCTGCTCGTGGCTGCCCACAGCCGTCAATGCCTCGATTACGCCGTCGGTCAGCAAGGGACACAATGAAAATGCCAGGCTGGCGCTGTTGATGTTTTCGCTGGCCGGCGCACCCACCAGCTTGGGCAGGCCCTGCCCGCCCCACTCCTGATCATGCTGCAACCCTTGCCAGCCGCCCTGTCCGAACTCTATGAAGGCCTGCCGGAACCCCGGAGAGGTCGTGACTTCGCCGTCGGAGCACGTGGCACCCGACAGATCACCGCTGCGATTCAAGGGTGCAATGGCTTGCTCGACGAATCGGGCATTCTCTTCCAGCACAGCATCGACCAAATCGTCGGATATTTCCTCGAAACCAGGTAGCGCCAGTACACCATCCAGATCGGCCAGCTCACGCAGAACAAAACGAATATCCTGCACGGGTGCGCGATAAGTCATATGAGTCTCCAACAGTTTTGCTAACTAGGGGGAAAAAAAAGCCTGCAAGCATAATTACTTACAGGCTTCTTGCACACCAAGGCTTACAGGGCCTCGGTAAGCTCCGGTACAGCCTGGAACAGATCAGCCACCAGCCCGTAATCGGCTACGCCGAAAATGGGTGCTTCAGCATCTTTGTTGATGGCAACGATGACCTTGGAGTCTTTCATGCCTGCCAGGTGCTGGATCGCTCCGGATATGCCAACCGCCACATACAGCTGGGGCGCCACGATCTTGCCGGTTTGGCCCACCTGCCAGTCGTTGGGCGCGTAGCCCGCGTCGACGGCTGCGCGCGAAGCGCCCAACGCTGCCCCCAGCTTGTCTGCCAGAGGGTCAAGCAACTTGAAGTTCTCGGCGCTGCCCAGGCCGCGTCCACCCGATACGACAACTGAGGCGCCGGCCAATTCCGGACGGTCGCTTTTGGCGACTTCACGGCCCACGAAAGAGGACAAGCCCGAATCCTCCACTGCAGCGATCGATTCGACCGAAGCGCTGCCGCCTTGTGCTGCAACAGCATCAAAGGCAGTGGTACGAACAGTCAGCACCTTGACCGGGTCGGACGATTGCACGGTTGCAATCGCGTTGCCGGCGTAGATGGGACGGGTGAATGTATCTGGCGATTCGACCGAAATAATGTCGGATATCTGGGCCACATCGAGCTTGGCTGCTACGCGGGGCGCAACGTTCTTGCCGGCTGCGGTAGCGGGAAACAGGATGTGGCTGTAGTTGCCAGCCACCTGCAGCACCTGGGCAGCAACGTTTTCAGCCAGACCATCGGCCAGTTGCGGCGCATCGGCGAGCAAAACTTTGCTTACGCCTGCTGCCTGGGCTGCCTGGTCGGCAACGGCTTGCGCACCACTGCCGGCAACCATTACGTGAATATCATCGCCAAGTTTGGCCGCAGCGGCCACCGCGTTCAGGGTGGCTGCCTTCAGTTCTGCATTATCGTGTTCAGCAATTACCAATATCGTCATTTAAACCACCTTTGCTTCATTCTTCAGTTTGTCGACCAGAGTTGCGACATCAGGCACCGTGATGCCGGCCGAGCGCGCCGGCGGCTCGGTAACCTTCAGGGTTTTCAGGCGCGGAGCGACGTCAACACCCAGGTCTTCAGGCGTTACGACCTCGAGAGGTTTTTTCTTGGCCTTCATGATGTTGGGCAGCGTGACATAACGCGGCTCGTTCAGGCGCAGGTCGGTCGTGATGATTGCGGGCAGCTTCAGCGACACGGTTTCAAAACCGCCGTCGACCTCGCGGGTAACCGTGGCCTTGCCGTCGGCCAGTTCGACCTTGCTGGCAAACGTGGCTTGCGGCCAGTCAAGCAAGGCGGCAAGCATCTGGCCGGTTTGATTGGCATCGTCGTCGATGGCCTGCTTGCCCAGAATAACCAGCTCAGGCTGTTCCTTGTCGACCAGCGCCTTGAGCAGCTTGGCAACGGCCAATGGCTGAAGCTCGGCGTCAGTTTGCACCAGCGCCGCACGATCGGCACCTATGGCCATGGCAGTACGCAAGGTTTCCTGGCATTGCGTTACGCCGCAAGATACGGCGATTACCTCGGCAACTGCGCCTTTTTCTTTAAGACGCGTCGCTTCTTCGATTGCAATTTCGTCAAAGGGATTCATGGACATTTTTACATTAGCGATGTCCACAGCGCTTTGATCGGACTTCACGCGTACTTTGACGTTGTAATCAACAACACGCTTGACAGGTACCAGTACCTTCATCGAGCTTCCTCCAGGGGAACTATAAAAAAACGGTATACAAAATCTTTTCTATTCTACAACTTTGCCAGCGCCCTGATATGCGCTTCGGTACTGCGCCCCAGCGCAGACAAGCTGTATCCGCCTTCCAGAAAGCTGATGATCCGGCCGTTGGCGGTTTCATCAGCCAACGCAACCAGTTGCCCGGTGATCCAGGCGTAATCGGCCTCTACCATTCCAAGCTGACCCATCTCGTCTTCGCGATGCGCATCGAAACCGGCCGAAATGAACAGCAGCTGCGGCGCGAATTCCCTTAGCCTGGGCATCCAGACGTCGCTTACCAACTGACGTAAATCATCACCTTTGCTGTAAGGCTCAACCGGTATATTTACCATGTTTTCCGCCGGAGGGCTTTGATACTGATCGGGAAACAAATGATGCTGGAAAAAACTGCACATGAGCACCCGCTGATCGCCGGCAAAGGACTCTTCGGTACCATTGCCGTGATGAACGTCGAAATCAATGATGGCAACACGATCGAGTCCGTAGTGTTCCAGGGCATACGCCACCGCAATGGCAATATTGTTCAGAAAGCAGAAACCCATGGCCTGGGATGGCCGTGCATGATGACCCGGTGGACGCACTGCACAAAAAGCCGTGCGATACGACTGGCGCATGACCGCATCAACCGCCGAAATGCCTGCACCGGCCGCCGCCCACGCAGCTTCCAGCGTATGAGGATTCATGAGCGTGTCAGGGTCGATGGAAAAATAGCCTTCTGTGGGAGCATGCTCGCGCAAATACGCTATATAAGCTGCCGGATGAACACGCAGCACGTCGGCGTCGGTGGCCGGAGTGGCGGTTTGTTCGTGGATGAAATCCATCAGGCCGCTGGCCACCAGCCTGTCGTTGATAGCGCTCAAACGGTCGGGGCATTCAGGATGCCAGTTACCCATTTCATGCAAGCGGCATGCCGGGTGAGTAATATATAGTGTCTCCATAAGGATGATTATGTTCAAACCTGTTCGTATATTGCAAGTCACCTGTCTGAACCTGCTGCTGGTCGGTTGCGCCGCCACGCACACCGGGCCGTCGTCGGGCGAAACAGCGGCTCCGCCGGCGCCCATCGATACCAGCACCACAGCCGCGCCCGGCGCCCTGCCACTGACCATCCCGGAGCCCTCGCCATCGATACAAGCCGGGCAATCCACGCCTGGCAACGCCAGCTTCGTGCAGCCCGATGGCCAGCTCACTCCCAACATCCAGGCTTATGCCCATGAAGTCGCCAGCGCGCGCGGCATACCTTTGAATCATGTCGAGTCCTTGTTGAAACTCGCCAGCTACGACGCTGCGGCGGCAAAACTCATGACGCCGTCCAGAACCCGCATACGGCGAAGCTGGGTAACGTACCGGAATCGCTTCGTCGAGCCCATACGCATCGAGGCGGGAACCGAGTTCTGGACAGCCAACAAGGCCAAGCTCGATGAAACGGCCAGCACCTACGGCGTGCCTGCATCCATTATTGTGGCCATTATTGGCGTCGAAACCATATACGGCAGAATCACCGGCAATTTCCGCGTACTTGATGCCCTGGCCACACTTGGCTTTCGTCACCCGGACACCGCCCGCCCCGAACGCAGCCAGTTGTTCCGTGACCAACTGGCCGACCTGATCGAGCTGGACTATCAAAACAAGCTGGATGCCAACCTGGCCCAAGGATCATTCGCGGGCGCCATGGGATTGCCGCAGTTCATGCCTGGCAGCCTGATGCGCTACGCGGCCGACGGCGATAACGACGGTCGCATCGACCTGCTTTACAGTGTTGATGATGCCATCGTGTCGGTGGCCCGTTTTCTGCGCCTGCACGGCTGGGTTCCGGGCTTGCCGGTTTTTGCACCCGTGACCCTGCCTGCGAATGCAAAGGCGATGGTGGCAGGCGGTCTGTTCCCCACACTGAGCTGGACACAGCTGCACGATCAGGGCGCGCGACTGCGCCCGGCACAGGGAAATGCCACGAGCGATGGCGCAAGCCAGGACTGGATGCGCCATAAGCTGGGGGTTGTTGACTTACTGGACGAACCCAGAAACCAGGCCGAATACCGGGTGGGTACGCCCAACTTTTTTGCCATTACCCACTATAACCGCAGCTATTTCTATGCTACCTCGGTAGCCGACCTGGCCCAGGCGCTTGCCGACCGCATGGGCTATGGCGGGCCTAATTGAATACGCCGGTAGACAGATAGCGATCGCCACGGTCGCACACAATGAAGACGATGGTGGCATTGCTGACCTGTTCGGCAACGCGGGTTGCCGCCACCAGCGCACCGGCCGACGAAATGCCGGCAAAAATGCCTTCTTCGGCCGCCAGCCTGCGTGCCATGGTTTCGGCTTCGGCTTGAGAGATAAGCTCGAATTGATCGACCTGCTCGGGGTGATATATGGCCGGCTGGTAGGCTTCCGGCCATTTGCGTATGCCCGGGATCTGTGACCCTTCTGCGGGCTGGGCTCCGACGACCCGTATGGCTGGATTCTGCGAGCGCAGATATTTGCCCACGCCCATGATGGTTCCGGTGGTGCCCATGGCACTGACGAAGTGGGTGATTTGCCCGTCGGTTTGCTGCCAGAGTTCAGGGCCGGTGGTTTCCACATGTGCCAGGGGATTATCGGTATTGGCAAACTGATCAAGCACCTTGCCCTTGCCTTCGGCCTGCATCCTGTCGGCCAGGTCGCGCGCATATTCCATGCCGCCCTGACTGGCCGGCGTAAGCACAAGCTCGGCACCGTAGGCGGTCATGGAGGCACGCCTTTCGACCGAAAGATTGTCTGGCATGATCAGGATCATTTTGTAGCCGCGTATGGCAGCAGTCATGGCCAGCGCAATGCCGGTATTGCCGCTGGTTGCCTCGATCAGGGTATCGCCGGGCTTGATGTCGCCGCGTGCTTCCGCCTGCCTGATCATGGAGCTTGCCGCACGGTCTTTCACAGAACCAGCGGGATTATTGCCTTCGAGCTTGGCCAATATAACGTTGCCACGCTGCCCGGATGCCGCGCCGGGAATACGCTGCAACCGGACCAGCGGGGTTGCACCAATGGTGTCTTCAATAGTCGGGTATTTTTTCATGCAGAAATCATACACCCAACCACCTGACAAAAGCACCAAAGCCGCAGCAGCCTGACACCATTACTTGCGCCTGGTGCCGGGAGGCGTGGTGGCCGTTGCAGCCGGACCCTTGGCGACCAGACCGGCAGCCTGCAGTGCCGCCGCCTTCTTGGGCCCGATACCCTTGACCCGGTCGGACAAGTCTTCCAGGGATTCATAGCGGCCACCACGCGAGCGCTCTTCGATGATGAGTTGTGCCGTTTTGGGCCCTATGCCACGTATACCGCGCAGCTGTTCTTGCGTGGCCGTGTTGACATCAAGGGCATATGCCAGGCCCGGCAGCATAAGCCCGGTCAGGACGCCCAGTGTGAGCCCGAGCAAGGCACGCCTTTTGCGACGGCGGGTCGCCACTGCCGCGCCGGCAAATCGGGAACAAACGTTTTCAGTCAGTGGCTGTGCCACGGTGGATTCAGTAAACGGATTCATGAGCAGCCCCAAGTGTGTGAACAAAAGTGCTTGCTGCCCGCAACACCTGCGAACAGACTCGCTACCTGGGGTTCATGATCGCCGCAATGCGGCCAGGGCCGATAGACGCCGGGCCGCAATTAATCCATGCGTACAGCTACCAAAGGGCCTGAGCGACGCGCCCGCCGGCGCGTCGGTCGTCGATCAGAGGCGCCCTTGCTCAAGCAGGTATTTGACGTAGTGCCCTACACCTTGCTGAACATCCCGGAACGGTTGCGCGTAGCCTGCTGCGCGCAATTGGGTCAGGTCGGCCTGAGTATGACTTTGATAGCGGCCTTTCAGGTCATCGGGAAAAGCGATATAGCGGATCAGGCCACGATCGACCAGATCGGGCAATGACAGGGCCTGCTCGCCCTTGCTTTCGCGCAAGGTGTTCACAACCGCACTGGCCACATCATTGAATGGCTGCGCACGACCGGAGCCGCAATTGAAGATGCCACTGCTTTCCGGATGATCCAGAAAATGCAGGTTCACGTTGACGACGTCATCGACATGCACGAAATCGCGCAGCTGCCCGCCATCCGCGTAGCCGTCCCAGCCTCCGAACAGCCGCACATGCCCTTCGGCCTGGAACTGATTCATGTTGTGGAAGGCCACCGATGCCATGCGCCCCTTGTGCTGCTCGTTGGGACCATAGACATTGAAATAGCGCAGCCCGACAACAGGTGCTTTCAGCGAAGAAAGATGACGCCGCAAGACCTGGTCGAAAAGATATTTGGAGTATCCGTAAACATTAAGCGGGGATTCGTATTCGGGACTTTCGGCATAGACAGGCCCGGCACCATATACGGCAGCCGAAGACGCATACATGAACGGGACTTTTGCGTCCTGGCAAAACCGGAACAGCTCGAGCGTGACACGATAGTTGTTGTCGAGCATATAGTGCCCGTCACGCTCTGTGGTGTCGGAGCATGCCCCCTGATGAAAGATGGCCTCGATGTTGCCCAACTGTTGCCGGGCGACCCGCTGGCGGAAATCATCCTTGTGCATGTAGTCGGCAATATTGCCGTTGACCAGATTCAGGAATTTGTCGCCTTCGGTCAGGTCATCGACCACCAGAATATCGGTGTAACCCCGCTGATTCAGGCCGCGAACGATATTGCTGCCGATAAAACCGGCGCCTCCGGTTACAACAATCATGATAGTTCTCCTGCAGTGACGACAGAGGTTCCCAGTTTCCCGACGACCAGTCCCCCTGCGCGATTAGCCCATAGTACCGCCTCGAACCAGCTCAAGCCCGACGCTTTGGTAACAGCCAGCGCGGCCAGCACCGTATCGCCCGCACCCGATACATCGAACACTTCATGCGCATAGGCGTCCGTGTGCTCACGGCCCGCATCAGAGAACAAGGTCATGCCCTGTTCGGACCGGGTCACCAGCAAGGCTTCCAGCCCCAGTTCCTTGCGCAGCGCCTGGGCTTTCTGCTCAAGCTCATCTTCAGTGGTCCAGCGCCCTACTGCTTCCTGCATCTCGAGCCGGTTGGGCGTGATGATGCTGGCGCCGTGATAACGCTGATACCGGTGCCCTTTCGGGTCGACCAGCACCGGCACGCCAGCCTCGTGCGCCGCACTGATCAGTATTTCGACCTGCGCCAAAGCACCTTTGGCGTAATCGGACAGCACCAGCATGTTGTGCTCTGCCATCAGTTGCCTGGCCTGGCCTTCAAGCTTGGCCAGCGACTGCGGCCCCGGACCTTCTTCGAAATCAACGCGCAGCAGCTGCTGCTGGCGCCCCATGACCCGCATCTTCAATGTGGTCGGTGCAACGGCGTCAGCGACAAGACACGAGTTTATGCCGGCTTCGCGAGCCAGGTCGCGCACCTTGCCACCGGCCTCGTCACTGCCGACGATGCCCAGCAGGCTGGCCTGCGCGCCCAGCGCCACGATATTGCGCGCCACGTTGGCGGCGCCACCAAGCCGGTCTTCACGTCGGGCCACGCGCACAACCGGAACCGGCGCCTCGGGGGAAATACGATCGACCTCTCCAAACCAATAGCGGTCAAGCATGATATCGCCAACCACCAATACTTTTACGCGGCTTACCGCCTCTGCCGGAAACGGCATCATTTAACTTCCTCCAGACGACGGGGTGCATAGGTTTCCCACGAATTGCATCCCGGGCATTGCCAGTAAAAATGCCGCGCTTCAAAACCGCACACCCGGCAGGCGTATCGATCCAGCCTTTGGGTATGCTTGTGTATGAGCGAGCGCAACAGGCTCAGGTCTGTGCCCGGAACGGAGCCTGACTGAGCACCAGCGACCAGCGACGACTCTGCCGCTCCGGCATCGCCTGCCTGGGCGCTGTCGTAAACTGCCAGCTCAGCTTCCAGCAAGCGGTCCAGTCCCAGCAAGGACGGATGTGCCCGCAGCGCTTCACGTGCGAACGCCCACGCCGGCTCATAGCCTTGTTGTGCCCGCAACTCACGAAATACGACGTTGAAGGTATCCAGCGAAGGATGCCGCATATAGTGCGAATGCAAGACCTGCAAACCTTCTTTTTGCTGGCCGACACGTCGATAGCTTTCAAGCAGGTCGGATGCCACAAGCCCCGCATATTCAGGTGCAATGGTCAGGACCGACTCAAGATAGGTACGCTCGCGCTCGGGCTGCTCGCCCAGACGCGCCAGATGGGCACGCAGCATGGCTATCCGTGCCTCGGAAGCCTGGCCCTTGCTCTGGCCGCGCAAGGCGCCCGCAGCGTGATCGGCAGCATCCAGGGCAGCATCGGCTGCCGTGAGATCGGGAGTTTTGGCTGTCAGGGCATTCACCGCCCTTTCGCACTGATAGTGCACCAGTTGCGGCACCGGCTCATCGACCAGCGCACGCAAGCGCTTGACCGCCTCGATGGCGCGCGGCCAATCGTGCTCGGACTCGTAAATACGTATCAGTGCGCGCACAGCAGGTACGGCGAACCGCGTATCGAGCACTTGCTCGAAAGCCTGCTCGGCGCGGTCCAGCATGCCGGCTTTCAGGAAGTCCTGAGCCAGTTCATGCTGTGCATTTTCGCGATCGTGCTGCGGCAGGTCGGCACGCGAGAGCAGGCTTTGATGCACACGTATGGCCCGCTCCATTTCCCCGCGCCGGCGAAACAGGCTGCCCAGCGCAAAGTGCAGCTCGGTAGTCTCTGGATCAAGCTTGGCTACCTCGACAAAAGCGTCGATGGCGCGGTCGGGCTCTTCATTCAACAGAAAATTAAGCCCTTTGAAATACGAATTGGGCAAAGAGCGTGTTTCGGACAGCATTTGCCGGATATCGACGCGCGCGGCTATCCAGCCCAGCGCGAAGAAAAGGGGCACGACGATCAGCCACCAGGGTTCAAAATCCACTTATTCGACCTCGGGGGAAGTTACAGGGGAGCCAGCGGTGCTACCGTCTCGGGCGCACTGGTGGGCGGCACACTGGTCTGGGCGCTTTTGCTTTCCAGCTTGGCCAGATCACGGCGCAGACGGGCTGCTTCGCGTCGCTTGCGCATGATGGCCGGCGCGGCCAGCAAGAGTCCGAAAATCGCGCCCAGCACAAAGACAACCAGCATAACCACGATCAAAGGTACGCCCGTGATGACATGCTCGGCAAAAAAGCGAATGTCGACCGGCCCGGTGTTCTTGAGCGCGAACATAAGCACGACGACAAAAACCACCAGCCTGAGTATCCAAACCAGATAGCGCATAAAGAGTTCTCCAATATTCCGGGAATTTGATAATTGTACGGGGAATCGCCGGCTCTGCCCTGCAAGCGGCCAAAAAGAAAGCAGATCTCCGTATAGGTAGATCTGCTTTCCTGTAAGCATGGCCTGGTGACAGGCCAGAAGGCAAAACACTTAACCGTGCATCATGCGCTTGCTGAATTGTCCCAGCGGGAACATGGACTCGTCGGCTGTCGACTCAGCCTCTTGTGCATAGACCGAGTCGACGCGCTCACGCAACTCTTTGCCTGGCTTGAAATGCGGTACCTGTTTACCTGGAACCTGAACTTTCTCGCCAGACTTCGGGTTGCGGCCTATGCGCGGCGCCCGCTCGGACAAGGAAAAACTTCCGAATCCGCGGATCTCGATGCGCTGACCCGCAGCCAGGGCCTGGGTCATGGCATCAAGAACCGTCTTGACGGCGTAATCGGTATCACGCGCCGCCAATTGCGGGTAACGGCTAGCAAGAATTGCTATCAATTCCGACTTTGTCACGCCAATTAACCGTCGTCGCGCGCCTGGTCAAGCTTGGCCTTAAGCAAAGCGCCCAGGTTGGTTGTACCCGACGAAGCGCTGGCTTCGGACATACGCTGGATGGTGTCAGCCGTTTCAGCATTGTCACGTGCCTTGATCGACAACTGGATCGAACGCGTTTTGCGGTCGATGTTGATGATCATGGCTTCGACATTGTCACCGGCCTTCAGGACGGTACCGGCGTCTTCGACGCGACCAGCCGAGATTTCGGAAGCGCGCAGGTAGCCTTCGACGTCAACCGACAGGGTAACGACAGCGCCGCGTGCTTCAACCGACTTGACCACGCCAGGCACAACTGCGCCCTTGTCGTAGGTTGCAACGAAGTTGTTGAAGGGGTCGCCTTCGAGTTGCTTGATACCCAGCGAGATGCGTTCCTTGTCGGTGTCGATGCCCAGAACCACTGCGTCGAGCTCGTCGCCCTTCTTGAAGTTGCGGACCGCTTCTTCACCGGCTTCGGTCCAGGACAGGTCGGACAGGTGAACCAGGCCGTCGATGCCGCCAGGCAAACCAACAAACACGCCGAAGTCAGTGATGGACTTGATGGCGCCGCGAACCTTGTCGCCACGCTTGAAGTTAATCGAGAACTCTTCCCAGGGGTTGGCACGGCACTGCTTCATGCCCAGCGAGATACGACGACGGTCTTCGTCGATCTCGAGAACCATGACTTCGACTTCTTCGCCCAGGGTAACAACCTTGCGCGGGTCGACATTCTTGTTGGTCCAGTCCATTTCGGAAACGTGTACCAGACCTTCGATACCGGCTTCGACCTCGACAAATGCGCCGTAGTCGGTAAGGTTGGTGACCTTGCCGAACAGACGGGTGCTTTGCGGGTAGCGGCGAGCCAGACCCACCCATGGGTCTTCGCCCAGCTGCTTGACGCCCAGCGAGACACGGCTCTTTTCCTGGTCGAACTTAAGCACTTTGGCTTCGACTTCCTGACCCACTTGCAGGACTTCGGAAGGATGACGGACACGGCGCCATGCCATGTCGGTGATGTGCAGCAGACCGTCGATACCGCCCAGGTCGACGAACGCACCGTAGTCGGTGATGTTCTTGACTACGCCCTTGACCACAGCGCCTTCGCTGAGGGTTTCCAGCAGTTTCTGGCGCTCTTCGCCCATGCTGGCTTCAAGGACTGCGCGACGCGACAGCACAACGTTGTTGCGCTTGCGATCGAGCTTGATGACCTTGAATTCCATGGTCTTGCCCTCGTAGGGCGTTGTGTCCTTGACGGGACGCAGGTCAACCAGCGAACCGGGCAGGAAGGCACGGATGCCGTTGGTCATGACAGTAAGACCGCCCTTGACTTTGCCGGTAATGGTGCCGTTCACCATTTCGCCCGATTCCAGGGCTTGCTCCAGCTGCAGCCAGGCCGACAGACGTTTGGCGCGATCGCGCGACAGGATGGTGTCGCCGTAGCCGTTTTCGAGCGAATCGATGGCAACCGATACGAAATCACCGGGTTCGACTTCGAGCTCGCCCTGGTCGTTCAGGAATTCTTCGAGGGGGATCAGCGCTTCGGACTTGAGCCCTGCATTGACGACAACAAAGTTGTGGTCGATACGGACGACTTCTGCGGAGATGACCTCACCAGACCTCATGTCCTGGTTTTTGATGCTTTCGGCAAACAGGTCGGCAAAGCTTTCGCCGCCAGTGGCGGCAGTGATGGAAGTGGTGGACATTAAATGGAATCCAAAAGCCATGAATGGCTGTTAAAAACACACCAAGGCAGAAAAATTGCCCCAGTGGAGTAAAAAAGAAACCCGGATGCAAACTGCACGCATAAGGCACAATCGCCCGCCGTCATGCACTGCTCCGAAACCCGGGCCCCTGTTGCCAGAGGCCGTTGCACTGCAAACTACTTGTCTTGGCAGGCCTTCGACCATAAATCGAGTACCTGCCCGACTGTTTCATCGATACTTAGCTGCGATGAATCAACCGTTTTGGCATCAGGCGCCGCCACAAGCGGCGCGTTGGTTCGACTGCAATCACGCGCATCGCGCGCACGCATATCTTCCAACAAGCCCGTAAGGTTAGCAGAAAACCCCTTTTCCTTCAACTGCTTACACCTTCTTTCCGCCCGCGACTGCACATCGGCGATCAGAAATATCTTCAGCGGCGCATCGGGAAACACCACGGTGCCCATATCACGGCCATCGGCAACCAGGCCCGGGGCGATGCGAAATGCCCTTTGCCGTTCCAGTAAAGCCTGACGGACCGGCGCATATGCCGCCACTTTCGACGCCAGGTTGCCCACGCTTTCCTGACGAATCAGGCTGGACACATCGATGCCCGCCAGCAGGACCTGATCCGCCTGGAAGGCGACATCCAGCTGCAAGGCTACCTGGGCAACGGCCTGTTCATCGGACGCATCAACACCCTGCTGCTGTGCAGCCAGTGCCGTCAGCCGATATAGCGCTCCGCTATCAAGCGCTTGCCAGCCCAGATGCCGGGCGACGCGATGGGCAATGGTGCCCTTGCCCGAGGCCGTGGGGCCGTCTATGGTAATAACCGGTACGCTGACTGAATGCACGCTCATGCCTGAACCAAATCCTTGAATACCGAAAAATAGCCTGGAAACGTCTTGCCCACACAATCAGGATCCAGAATCGTGACAGGCATGGCACCAAAAGCAGCCAGGGAAAAACACATGGCCATACGATGATCATCGTAGGTTTTGATGGTGGCCGCCTTCCAGGCGGAAGATTCAACCGGGTAAACACGCAACCAGTCGGGGCCGGATTCGACCTTGGCGCCGAGCTTTTCAAGTTCCGCATGCATGGCGTCGATACGGTCGGTTTCCTTGACTCGCCAGCTGGCAATATTGCGCAAGGTGCAGGGGCCGTCGGCAAACAAAGCCATGGCTGCGGCCGTCATGGCGGCATCCGGAATCAGGTTGAAATCCTGGTCAAAAGCCTTCAGACGCTCGCCTTCGGCCACCTTCATTCCGCTGACCACTACCGAATCAGGCGCGCGCACCACAGTGGCACCCATGCTTTCGACCACGTCGGCAAACGCCATGTCACCCTGTATGCTGTCTGCGCCGGCGCCATGGATATGCACCGGACCGCCTCCGATGGCGCCCAGCGCCATGAAATACGACGCCGTTGATGCATCGCCTTCGATCAGTATCTTGCCCGGCGCACGATAGCGCGCACCGGCCGGAATAATGAAACGCTGCCAGCCTTCCCGCTTTACAACAACACCAAACCTGGCCATCAGATTCAATGTGATGAGGATATAAGGTTTGGAAATCAGCTCGCCATCAACCTCGATGACCAGGTCGCCGGCCTGGTTGGCCGTAAAAATTGGTGCAGCCATCAGCAATGCCGTCAGAAACTGGCTGGATACCGAACCCTTGATCCTGACTGGTTGATCCGTATGTATGTGCCCCTGGCCTATGCCGAGTGGCGGGTAGCCAGGCGTACCGGTGTAGCGGATGTCTGCACCCAGGGCGACCAGTGCGTCGACCAGATCGCCAATGGGCCGCTCATGCATACGCGGCACACCGGAAAGGCGGTAGTCGCCGCCCATCAAGGCCAACGCTGCGGTCAGAGGCCGGAAGGCCGTGCCTGCATTGCCAAGGAACAAATCGGCCTGTTTGACAGGAAAAATACCGGCACCATGGACCTGCGCCCTGCCTGTGGCGGCATCGGCATTCAGCTGTACGCCCAGCGTGCGCAAGGCATCGAGCATGACCCGTGTGTCGTCGGAGTCAAGCAGGCCTTCCAGTTCGGTCACCCCTTCAGCCAACGCGGCAAGCAGCAACACACGGTTGGATATGCTTTTGGAACCCGGTAATTTGAACTCACCCGATGCAAGACGCACCGGCGGCAAACACAGACTGGATGAATCGCTCATGACAAACCGCTCCTGCTACCCCAAAACCTGCGCGCCAATGCTGCGCGCTCAAGAAAATCCTGCAGCTCCTTGCCATCTCCGCTCTGCAGGGCCAGCTCGGCGCGCTCCAGCGCGGCCTTGACCTCGTGCAACTCGGCCAGAATAGCCGGACGGTTGGTCAGGAAAATATCGCGCCAGACCTCGGGTGAACCGGCAGCAATACGGGTGAAGTCCCTGAAACCGCTACCGGCCAGCGTCATGCGCAAGTCCGAGTCTGCCGCCGTGGCAACCTGCCACATGAACACCGACGACAGAAAATGTGGAACATGACTGACCGAAGCCAACGCGGCATCGTGCGCTTCGGGCTCCATGGAAATAACCCTTGCGCCACAGCATTCCCAGATCCGTCTCAGGGCAGCCTTGTCAGCCGCACTGTTCTCTTCCAAAGGCGTAAGCACCACATTACGCTGCCGGTAAAGGTTCGGATCGGCGGCTTCCGGGCCGGTTTTCTCGGCTCCGGCAATGGGGTGACCAGGAATGAACTGACTTATGCTCGCTCCCAGGGCATCGCGTGCTGCTGCCACCACATTAACCTTGGTACTGCCTGCATCGGTAATCAGTGCAGAAGGACGCAAACCGGGCTTCAAGGCCTTCAGCGTCGGGCCAATGGCTCCCACCGGAGTGGCCAGAAAAATAAGATCCGCCTCTTGTGCAGCCTGCTCCAGGGTTGCCGTGGCATCGATAATGCCCAGTCTGCGTGCCACGGCCAGCGACGAGGCGTTGCGACCAACGCCCAGCACCTTGCCGACGGATTGCGAAGCACGTAACGCGGCGGCAAACGAGCCGCCTATCAGGCCCACCCCCACAACGGCCAGCACCGGCACCAGCGGCCGGTTCGGCTCGGCAGCGGCGTCCGCCATCATGGGGCGTCAAGTATTTCGGTAAGCGCCGCAAGAAAACGTGCGTTCTCTTCGGGCAGGCCGATAGAGATGCGCAGCCATTCAGGCAGACCGTCACCCGCGACCGGGCGCACGATCACGCCACGCTTGAGCAACTCAAGGTTGATACGCGACGCATCACCGACTCGCACCAGCACGAAATTGCCATAACTGGGTACGAATTGCAGACCCAGGCGCTCGAATCCCTGCACAAGTTCCTGTTTGCCGCGCTTGTTCAGTTCGTAGGACTGCTGCAGGAACTGCGCGTCACCCAGGGCCGCTATGGCCGCAGCCTGTGCCAGGCTGTTCACATTAAAAGGCTGGCGAACACGGTTCAGCAAATCGGTCAGCCGTGGCTGCGCAATGGCAAAGCCCACCCGCAGTCCAGCCAGGCCGTATGCCTTGGAAAAGGTGCGCGAAACAATCAGGTTGGAATACTGCTCGACCCAACGTGCGCTGTCGACACGCAACTCGGGATCGAGATATTCGTTATAGGCTTCGTCAAGCAACACGGTTACCCGATCGCCGTGGCGCTCGTACACGCGCGCCAGGAAAGCAGCTACTTCTGCGGCAGGCAGAAATGTACCTGTGGGGTTATTCGGATTCGCAATGAAAACCAGGCGCGTATCCCCGTCTATGGCGTTGAACATGGCGTCAAGATCATGGCCATGGTCACGCGCGGGAACCATGATATGCCGGGCTCCACGAGCCTGGGTGGCCAGGCGATAGACGGCAAAGGCGTGTTGCGCATAAACGCTGGCAGCTCCGGGCGATAGCAAGGCCAGCGACGCCAGCTCGAGCAAATCGTTCGAACCGTTACCCAGCGTGATCCAATCGGCAGGCACATGATAATGTGCAGCCAGCGCCGCTTTCAGATCGAACCCGTTGGGATCCGGATAGCGGCCCAGCCCGCTGATAACGGCAGTCATGGCGCGCTGAGCCGATGCGGGCACGCCCAGCGGGTTCTCATTGGAGGCCAGCTTCACGATCGAGGCCGGATCCAGCTTGAATTCACGCGCCAGCTCTTCGATGGGTTTGCCTGCCTGGTACGGAGCGATGGCCCGCACATAATCTGGCACAGCATCCGGCAGTGCGGCGGTTTTGAGCTCTTGAGTAGACATACAACGCGTTCCTATTGACGAGGATAAGAGCCCAGCACCTTGAAGAAAGCCACCTGTTTTTTCAGGTCGGCCAAGGCCTGTGCAACAGCCGGTTCATTGCGATGACCCAGCAGATCAACATAAAAATAGTATTCCCACTGCCCGGTGCGGGCCGGGCGCGATTCGAACCGCGACATCGAGACGCCATTGGTGGCCAGTGGCGCGAGCATTTCGTAGACCGCACCCGAACGATTTGGTACGGCAAGAACGATGCTGGTCTTGTCGCTATCGCTGGGCAAGGTTTCTATGGCGCCAACCGCAAGGAAACGGGTCTGGTTCTGGGGGTCGTCCTGTATGCCTGCAGCCACTATCTGCAGATCCCAGGCTTGCGCCGCCACATCACCTGCAATGGCGGCCACCGTTGGGTCTTCCGAGGCAATGCGGGCTGCTTCGCCGTTGCTGGATGCCGCATCGCGAACCAGTTTGGGATAGTGCTGCGTAAGCCAGGACTGACACTGTGCCAGCGCCTGCGGATGCGCCATGACTCGCGTCACGCCATCCAGCGTGCCCGATTTCGTCATGAGGTTGTGATGTATCTTGATCGAGCGCTCGCCCAACACCTTTAACGGCGAATTCAAGAGCAAGTCGAGCGTACGATTCACGGCCCCTTCACTGGAGTTTTCAACCGGCACCATGCCCACGTCGGCCTGGCCAGCCTCGACGGCGCGGAAGACCTCGTCGAAGGAATCACAACGCACGCGGTTGACCGCATGACCAAAATGCTCGAGTGCGGCCTGCTCGGAAAAAGATCCCTGTGGCCCCAGATAGGCTACTGTCAGCACGCTCTCGAGCCCGCGACAGGTGGATATGATTTGTGTCCAGACGGCATCGATGGCCTGCTCGGTAAACGGCCCATTGTTCAACGCCTGCAGGCGACGGATCACCATCGCTTCGCGCTCGGGTTTGAGCACCGGACCATCAACGTCGAATTCTTCCTTGACCTTCCCCACTTCCTGGGCCGTCCTGGCCCTTTGGTTAAGCAAGTCAAGAATCTGCTCATCAAGCGCATCAATGCGCTGGCGCAACGGCAACAAGCGGGCTTGCAAAGAATTATCCATGGCGGCGTTCGAAATCCTGCATGTATGAAATAAGAGCCTGCACCGCTTCCATCGGCACGGCGTTATAAATGGACGCGCGCATGCCTCCTACGCTTTTATGCCCTTTCAGCTGCATCAGACCGGCTTGCTCGGCCTGCGCAAGGAATTCGGCGTTAAGCGATTCGTCACGCAGGAAGAAAGGAGCATTCATGCGCGAGCGCGATGCCGGATGCACCGGACTGATGTAAAACTCCGAGGCATCCAGATAGTCGTACAGGGCTTTGGCCTTGGCGATGTTGGCTGCCTCGATCGCTGCCACACCCCCCTGCTTCTTCAGCCACTTGAACACCAGACCGGCCATATAGATGGCGTAGGTAGGCGGTGTGTTGAACATGGAGTCGGCGCCGGCAACATTCGCATAATCGAAGGCGGAAGGACAGACCGGCAACGCATGACCAATGAGATCCTTGCGCATGATGACCATGGTCACACCCGCGGGACCGGCATTTTTCTGGGCCCCTGCATACACCATCGAAGCTTTCGAAAAATCAATCGGGCGCGACAGGAAATGCGAGGATGCATCTACGACCAGCGGCACATTGCCGGCACCCAGCGCAGCCATATCGGGCAGGACGTCGAGCTCGAGACCGCCTATGGTTTCGTTTGAGCACAGATGCAGATAAGCGGCATCGGGGCGCACGGACCATCCTTGCACCGGCGGGTACCAGGTCCAGGGCGCCTGACTGACACCGTCGATCTGTGTTTCGCTACCGCTGCTGGCGGCAACCGCGATATCGCCATAACGCTGCGCCTCTTTGTGCGACTTGGTCGACCATATGCCGGTCAACACATAATCGGCCTTGCCCAGACCATTACGCCCCAGAAGATTCATGGGAACAATGGCATTCTGGCCGGTCGCCCCGCCCTGCATAAACAAGACTGCGTAATCGTCGGGCACAGCCAGCAGTTCGCGCAGATCTGCTTCGGCCTCATTGCGTATGCGTGTGAACTGCTTGCCGCGATGGCTCATTTCCATCACGGACATGCCGCTGCCTTGCCAGTCGACCAGTTCAGCGGCTGCTTGCTGCAGCACTTCCAGCGGCAGGGCCGACGGGCCTGCCGAAAAATTCCACGGACGCATCAGGATTCCTCGTTGGTATCGTCGTTGCTGACGTCGTTGTTATCGGCATCAGGCAAGACCTCGACTTCGATCTCGTCGTCGGCATCGCTTTCGACCACACGGCGCACACCTGAAAGCATGCTGTCGTCGTCGACGCTGATCAGGGTGACACCCTGCGTTGCACGGCCCATTTCACGGATTTCGGAAACACGCGTACGAACCAGCACACCACCCGTGGTGATCAGCATGATCTCGTCTGATGGCCGCACCAGCACTGCGCCCACAACCTTGCCGTTGCGTGCGGAGGTCTGGATGGCGATCATGCCCTTGGTGCCGCGCCCGTGACGGGTGTACTCAAGGATGGAGGTGCGCTTGCCATAGCCGTTCTCGGTGGCAGTCAGGACGCTTTGTGTTTCGTCGCCCGCCACCAGCATGGCAATAACCGTCTGGCCTTCTTCCAGCATCATGCCGCGCACACCACGCGCCGTACGGCCCATGGGCCTGACATCGTTTTCGTCGAAACGTACGGCCTTGCCGGCGTCGGAGAACAACATGACGTCGTGCACGCCGTCGGTCAGGTCGGCACCGATCAGGTAATCGTTGTCGTCGAGCGCGACCGCAATAATGCCGGCCTTGCGCGGATTGGAAAAATCAGACAATGGTGTTTTCTTGACCGTACCGCGCGAAGTGGCCATGAACACATAGTGGTCTTCGCTGAATTCCTTGACGGGCAGCACCACGGTGATTTTCTCGTTGTCGACCAGCGGGAACATATTCACGATCGGACGACCACGCGAATTTCGCGACCCTTGCGGTACTTCCCAAACCTTCAGCCAGTAGACCCGGCCGCGATCGGAGAAGCACAGCAGGTAATCGTGCGTATTGGCAATGAAGAGCTGGTCGACCCAGTCGTTTTCCTTCATGGCGGTGGCCTGCTTGCCGCGGCCGCCGCGCTTCTGGGCCCGATACTCGGACAAAGGCTGGCTCTTGATATAGCCGGTTTGAGACAGCGTCACCACCATGTCCATGGGCGTGATCAGGTCTTCGGTATCGAGTTCGGTAGCATTGTGCTCGATCTCGGAGCGACGCGTATCTTTGGCACCGGTAGAGAACTCGGCCTTGATGGCCAGCAATTCGTCGCCAATGATGGCGGTGATGCGCTCGGGACGAGCCAGGATATCAAGCAAGTCGGCAATGGTTGCCATGATGTCTTTGTATTCGACAACAATCTTGTCCTGCTCAAGCCCGGTCAGGCGCTGCAGGCGCATATTCAGGATTTCCTGGGCCTGCACATCGCTCAGGCGGTAAAGACCGTCGTCCTGAAGACCAAAGATCGGCGCCAGGCTTTCGGGCCGGTACGCAGCCCGACCTCCGGGGGTATCGCCGCCGTCGGCGCGCGAGAGCATTTCGCGGACCAGGGAAGAATCCCAGGTGCGCGCCATGAGTTCCTGGCGTGCCACCGGAGGCGTAGGTGCCGCCTTGATGATCGCGATGAACTCGTCGATATTGGCCAGTGCCACCGCCAGGCCTTCCAGTACATGACCACGTTCGCGGGCCTTGCGCAACTGGAACACCGTGCGGCGCGTAACGACTTCGCGACGATGGAATAAAAAGTACTCAACGATTTGCTTCAGGTTAAGCAGGCGTGGCTGGCCGTCGACCAACGCCACCATGTTCATGCCGAAGGTATCCTGAAGCTGGGTGTTCTTGTACAGGTTGTTGAGGATGACCTCGGGGACCTCGCCGCGCTTGAGCTCAATAACCAGACGCATGCCGTCTTTGTCGGACTCATCGCGAATATCGGAAATGCCTTCGACACGCTTTTCGTTGACCAGGTCGGCGATTTTTTCCTGCAAGGTTTTCTTGTTGACCTGATAAGGAATGGCGTCGACGATAATCGCCTGCCGGTTGCCCTTATCCATGTCTTCAAAGTGGGTTTTGGCCCGCATGATGACGCGGCCCCGACCGGTGCGATAGCCTTCGCGCACACCCGACATGCCGTAGATAATGCCGCCGGTGGGGAAATCAGGGGCGGGAATCAGTTCTATCAGCTCGTCGATCGAGCAGTCGGGATTACGCAGGCAATACAAACAGCCGTCGATGACCTCGGCCAGATTGTGCGGCGGAATATTGGTAGCCATACCGACCGCAATACCCGAACTGCCGTTGACCAGCAGGTTGGGCAGGCGTGACGGCAACAACAGCGGCTCTTGCTCGCTGCCGTCGTAGTTGGGGCCGAAATCAACGGTTTCCTGATCGATATCGGCCAGAAGCTCGTGGGCGATCTTGGACAAGCGGATCTCGGTGTAACGCATGGCCGCTGCGCTGTCGCCGTCGACCGAGCCAAAGTTACCCTGGCCGTCAACCAACATATAGCGCAGCGAAAAATCCTGGGCCATGCGCACTATGGTGTCGTAAACGGCGGAATCACCATGCGGGTGATACTTACCGATTACGTCACCAACAATACGCGCGGACTTTTTGTAGGCCCGGTTCCAGTCGTTATTCAGTTCGTGCATGGCAAACAGCACGCGCCGATGCACAGGTTTCAGACCGTCTCGAACGTCTGGTAAGGCGCGCCCCACGATTACGCTCATGGCGTAGTCGAGATAGCTGCGGCGCATTTCCTCTTCCAACGAAATTGGAAGTGTTTCCTTGGCGAAGGAATCCATAGAGTGTCTTAATTAACGTAAAAGCGTGAAATCGGACCGGTAACGGGCGAATAGGAAATTCTAGCACTTCCCCTCCTGGAGAGCCGGAATGAGCCTCCCCAGGCGGAAGCTGAGCGTAGCCCGACCCATCAAACATGGGTTTTTGCAGAACTCTTGACAAAGCACTTTAAGCTTCTTGTTTCGTTGCTAAAAACCAACAATAATGCAGGAGATAGAGTAGAAATCCGTATATCTGGTCGATATGGACCTCTCAGGCTTAACGAACATCCCAGAAATGCCGTAAGATTCGCCCTAACACGCATCAAACCCAGCGCAATACTTTGACTGGTCATGGCATTGCTATACTGGCTCCGTTTTCCTGATATGCGGCGGGGGTTCGCTGCGGTCACTTACCAGCATTAAGCTCAACGAGGAGAAATATGAACAAACCCTCCAAAATCGCACTAGCACTCGCCATTGCCGCCACTACGGCTGCTGGCGCAGTATCTGCGCAAACTGTCGATAATTGGCAAAACCCATTTGGCGACGTTTGGATGAACGGCACCAATGAATTGTGCTGGCGCGACAACTTCTGGACACCCGCTACCGGCATCCCCGGCTGCGACGGCGTACCTGTTGCTCAAGCCGAAGCTCCTGTAGTGGCCCCTACCGCCACTAAAGTTGTGCTCAATGCCGACACATTCTTCGACTTCGACAAGTCCACGATCAAGCCCGAAGGTCGTCAAGTGCTTGATCAAGTTGCCTCGCAAGTTGGCACGATCAACCTTGAAACCCTGATCGCTACCGGTCACACCGACTCCATCGGTACTGAACAGTACAACCAGGGTCTGTCGCAGCGTCGCGCCAACTCGGTTAAAAGCTATCTGGTCAGCAAGGGTGTTCCCGCCGACCGTATCTACGTCGAAGGCAAAGGCGAAACGAGCCCTGTTGCATCCAACAGCACTCGCGAAGGCCGCGCACAAAACCGTCGCGTAGAAATCGAAATCGTAGGTACACGCAAGTAATTCACCTGCGTAAATCTGCAGCGTTAAAACGCTACAATAAGGGCTCCGCATTGCGGGGCCCTTATTTCTTCCGGATCGCCCATGAGTACGACTGCCAGCACCAACCCCACCCAGAACGTAGACCAGGCCGAGATCGACAAGTTTGCCGCCCTGGCCTCGCGATGGTGGGATCCTGAAAGCGAATTCAAGCCTCTTCATGCCATCAATCCACTGCGTCTTAACTGGATCATCCGGCAGGCAGGCTCGCTGGCCGGTAAATCCGTACTCGACGTCGGCTGCGGTGGCGGCATCCTTGCCGAGAGCATGGCCCAGGCCGGCGCGCAGGTCACAGGCATAGACCTTGCCCAGCAGTCGCTAACTGTGGCCAAGCTGCATGGTCTGGAATCTGGCGTAGCCGTCGACTACCAGGCCATCAGCGCTGAAGATATGGCCGCACAAAGACCAGCCCAATTCGACATCGTCACCTGCATGGAAATGCTCGAGCACGTACCTGATCCCGGCTCAGTGGTGCGGGCGTGCGCCAGCCTGGTCAAGCCTGGCGGACACGTCTTCTTTTCAACATTGAATCGCAATCCCAAGTCGTTCCTGTTTGCCATCGTGGGGGCCGAGTACCTGCTGCGCATGCTGCCCAAAGGTACCCACAGCTACGAGAACTTCATCAAGCCCAGCGAACTGGCCGCAGCGGCAAGGCAGGCCGGGCTAACCGTAAGCCAGTTGTCGGGCATGGAATACAACCCCGTAACCGACCACTACAAGCTCAGTACCGACACTTCGGTCAACTATCTGATGGCCACACGCCTCGAAGGGTAATTCATGCAGAAACTGGTTTTGTTTGATTTCGATGGTACGCTGGCCGACACCGCGCCAGACCTGGCGGCCGCCGCCAACAGGCAACGCGCAAGGCGCGGGCTGCCGCCGCTGCACTACGATGCCCTGCGGCCATACGCCTCGCAAGGCGCGCGCGGCCTGCTCAAGGCCGCCCTGAACATGGCCCCCGATCATCCCGATTACGAAACCTGTCGCCAGCAGTTCCTTGAAGACTACGAACAGGACATGACCACCCTGACCACCCTCTTTCCGGGTATTCAGGAACTCTTGTCCACGCTCAGGCAAAACGATTACGCCTGGGGCATTGTCACCAACAAAATGGAATACCTGGCTATTCCCCTGGTCGTACACCTTGGCCTGTACACAAACTGTGTCGTCACCGTGGGCGGCGATACCACCGAACACACCAAGCCTCACCCTGCCCCGTTGCTGTATGCAGCTGAAAAGGCCGGCTTCGAGCCCGCCCAATGCATCTATGTCGGTGACGACGAACGCGACATCATCGCCGGCAAGGCTGCCGGCATGGCAACGTTGATAGCAGCCTATGGCTATTGCGGACAAGAAACCGCTGCCCTGCAAGCCTGGCAAGCCGATGGCATTGCACAGTCGGCACAGGAACTCTGGCCTGCGATCCAGCAATGGGCCGATAACGCCTGAAGGCATAAACAAGCGCCCGACTCCGGGCACGCTATTTGCTTGGCTGCTGGCAACGCCTTATGAAAAGGAGTCGCCATGCTACGCAAACTACTATTCGGAGAACGGGCCACCACCAAAATCGCAGCCATCTTCGACACGGAATCCGCCGCCGCAACGGCGGCCGCGGCGCTGCATGCGGAAACCGGCATACAAGCGGGCCAGCTGCGCCTGATCAAGCCCCACGATCAAGGCTACGCCAAAAAGCTGGAGCCTGAAATCTCCGGTATTGCCCGCACCGCATTACGCGCGCACTCAAGCCTGGGCCTGGCCGGCGCATTGGTTGGCCTGATCGCGTGGGGGCTGGCCTATGCCAGCGGCATGCCCACCATCGTTTCCTCTCCGCGCTCCAGTGCGATTGCCTTCATTTTCCTGGCGACCATCGCGGGAATGTTGCTGGGTGGTCTGGTAACGGCACGCCCGGACCACCAGATCGTCATCCAGCGCGTTCACGATGCGAACCAGGCCGGTCAATGGTCATTGCTGGTTCATCCGCGCAGCACCAGGCAATCCGATGCAGCCATCGACGTCCTGAACCGGCTGGGCCCGGAAGTTGTCCGCAGCCTTTAGCAAGGCCCAGGGTTCCCGCCCTCATTCTTCCGGCAGCACATAAGCGATCACATCATCGCCTGCCTTGGTACCCAAGGAGCCATGCCCGCCCGCCACAGCCACGACATACTGCCGGCCATCCGAGCCCGTATAGGTCATGGGGGTAGCCTGGCCTCCCGCCGGCAGGCGGCCCTTCCATAATTCGTCGCCGGTGGTGACATCGTAAGCGCGAAGATAATAGTCCAGCGTGCTCGACAGAAAAGCCACGCCGCCTGCCGTCACGATGGGACCGCCCAGATTCGGCACACCCATCCTGAATGGCAGTGGAACCGGCGAGCTATCGCGAACCGTGCCGTTCTTGTGCATCCATGCAACCTTCCCTGTGGTCAAATCGGCGCCCGCCACATAACCCCAGGGCGGCGCCTGGCAAGGCAGCCCCAGCACAGACGTAAACGCACTGAGCTGCACGGCAAACGGCGCGCCGAAATTCTCGTTCAGGGCCGGAAGGCTGTCTTGCGGCCTTTCACCGCCCTGCACATACAATGTCGTGTCATCCTCGCGCGGGATCAGCCTGGAAACGAATGCCAGCTGCGTAGGTGTGACGAAGGCGATCTGGCGCTCCGGATCCACTGCGATGCCACCCCAATTGAAGACACCAAAGTTGCCCGGGTACACCAGCGTCCCCTCGGTGCTGGGCGGCGTGTAGCGCCCTTCATAGCGCAACTGGTGGAACGCTATCCTGCAGGCCAACTGGTCGAACAGGGTGGCACCCCACATCGAGGCGCCCGTCAGCGGCGCGGGATCGAACGACAGCGCCGACACCGGTTGCGTGGGTGCCGTACGATCCCCTTGCGCCGCCCCTTGCGGATACGGCTGCTCCGTCACCGGCAGAATCGGTTCGCCATTGCGGCGATCGAGCACGAATAATTCGCCCTGCTTGGTCGGCTGCACCAATGCGGGTATGGTCTGCTCGCCTATCGTCAGATCGATCAGGCTGGGCTGAGCCGGCACATCATAGTCCCACAAATCATGGTGAACGGTCTGGAAATGCCAGCGCACCTGTCCTGTTTTCAGATCCAGCGCAACCACGGCGGATCCGTAAGGAGCCGCCGCTGCGTTACGTTCTCCGCCCCATTGGTCTGGCGGCTGGTTGCCCATCGGCACATAGACCATGCCCAAGGATTCATCCACACTGGAAATCGACCAGCTGTTGGGCACGGAAGGCGTATAAGTCTGGCCCGGCTCCAAAGGTTCCGTACTATCGGGGTTGCCCGGATCCCAGTTCCAGACCAGCTCACCGGTATTGACGTCGTAAGCACGAATGACGCCTGACGGCTCTTCGGTAGACACATTGTCCAGCACCGTGCCGCCAACGATAATCAGGGACTGCGTGACCACCACAGGCGATGTGGAGTAATAACCGCCAGGCCGGGCGAACGGCATATTCGCCCACAGGTTGATCTGGCCCGAGCCACCCCCAAAGTTGGTGCACACCGCGCCATCATCCGGATCAAGCGCAATAATGCGTCCGTCAGCCGTCGGCATGAACAGCTTGGCCGTGCACTGATCGATCGTAGTCTTATCCTGGGCGGCGACCGGCAGCTTCAGCGCTTGCAACAAAGCCGCCGCTGCAGTGCGCTCGCGGTCGGCACCCGCCACATCAGCCGCACGGCTTTCAGGGACCGCGGCGTCGGCGGAACCTTGACCCGGATCCGTATGGCCTTCACCCAAGGGCGCCACCTTGGCCGGATCGTAATACGACAAGCCCCTGCAGGTCAGATGCTGCAAGGCCAGTTCGTCCCGTATCTGCGGATCGTAGCGCCATATTTCCTCTCCGGTCGTCGCATCCAGCGCGACGACGGACTGATGAGGCGTGCATAGATACAAGCGTTCGCCTATCTTCAGGGGCGTAACCTCGAAGGTGGTTTCAACCGGATCGCCTGCGCGACCGCGCATGTCGCCCGTTTCGTAGTGCCAGGCCACCTCCAGCCTCGACACATTCTGCGGCGTGATCTGTGCTAGCGGCGAATACCGTTGGCCATGATTGCCGCGGCCATATGCGTGCCATTCTCCCGGCGGCACCTGCTGCGCGTCGCCGGCCAGCTGTGCACGCGCGGCAGGCAGCTCTCCCTCGATACGATGCGGGTCGACAAACCACGATGCTACGCCCACCCCCAAAAACACAAGCAAGGACAGCATTAGCGGCATACCGATCCATCGGGGAGCTCCCGTGCTCGAGGCGGTACGCGCCCTTCGACGCAAGGGCCGCGTAACCCAGGGCGTCAGCATGAACAGCCCCAAAAGAAACAACACATCGCCGCGCGCCGCCAGCGGCCACCAGTCCAGCCCCACTTCCCATAACGCCCAGAGCACGGTTCCGAACACGAGCAAGGCATAGAGCCATAGCGCAAAGACCTCTCGCCGAAACAGCAGCACGGCCGTAAACAGCAAGGCGACACCGGCTAGCGCGTAGTACCAGGACCCCCCTGCTGCGATCAGCCACAGGCCGCCAACCGTCAAAACGACGCCGAACAAGGCATTCAGCCACGCCGCCACCAACAAGGCGGTATTACGTTGTGTGCTTCGCATAGCTTCTCCCCAGGTATAAATCCGTTTAACGAACCGATCGTCATCGGATTAGGGAAGCAAGTTGAATACCCGGTAGCGACCGGTCGAGGTCATCGGCCAAGTGGTGAAGACGCCCCTTGGTTCAACATGCCCCTGAGATCCTTGATCATCAGGAACAGATGGTACGGATCGGTCGGGCTGGGCTCGAACTCCCACGACTCGTACCACTGCCGCGCCGCATCGTCCTTGGCGTGGACCAGCAGGCAGCGAATGCCGGCGATGTCGGCAGCCTGAGCGGTGCGCAGCAGCGCATCCTTGAGCAAGGCCTGGCCCAGTCCCTTGCGCTGATGCTCCTTGTCCACCGCGAGCCGGGCCAGGATCATGACGGGTACGGGGTGACGCGCCAGCCCCTTCATCACTCTTGACGGCGCGGCCTGCGGATCAACACTGCCGACGGCGAGGCTGTAAAAACCGACCACCACGTCACCCTGGCAGCAGACGTAGTTTTGCGCGCTGTTGGCCTTCTGGTTGACGAGCGCGTAGCGCTGCAGGAACTGGTTCAGCGCGGCCTGCCCGCAGTCGAACGCATCGACCTGATCCGTTGCAGCGAGCTTGCGAACGGGTGAGTAGTCATTGCTCAACCCAGCACCCCAGGTTCACGCAGCAACTTCTTCAGACGCGGCTTGCTTTGCACGGGGCGGTCCAGCGCTTCATGGAAGGCCTGCCACTGTGTGTCATCCAGAACGAACTGACGACGATCTGCCAGCGTCTGCGCGGCTGCCGTCACGCCCGCGTCAAGCAGGAACTCGCTGACGTTTTTGTGGCAGGCGCGCGCGGCTTCCTGCAACAGTTGCTTGACTGGCGCGCTGGCGCGAACGTCAATGCGTTCGGTCTTGGAAGGATTCAGGGTGCTCATGGTGCCCCTCCGGGCTGATCTTGAATGTCCTTATTGTAGTTGTCCGGACAGTGTCCTGACAAGCGAGCTCTGCCCTCAGCCATCCAGGGGAAGAGCCGGAAGAGCCCAAGAAAAAACCCGCATATCGTTTAAATATGCGGGTTTCAAGAGGTTTTAACCTAGGTGTCTTGGTGGTGGGGTGGAACCCTGCATCAAACGACTATTGAAAGTACGGAATCGAAACGCTGCGGGTTGCTGCGAACCAGTGCGAACCGGAGCGAAAAGCCTGCCGGTACGCCCGTCGGCAGTGGACGATCAAGCAGGTTTTTCGGACTGATTGGTAGTCGGAATACGGCCTCAACCTCGTCTGCTTTCCGTGGCCAGTTCAATTCCCGAAACGGGAACTGAACCCGCGTCCGTTGCCACAGCCAATAACACACCCATTTACACCCTTTCCTGGGGCAAGGTGATCCGTCATGCGGCGAATGGTGATCACATTCACCGCACAATATGCGGCGATTGGCTTGCGCGTGCGGAGATTGCAGTCCATAATCTCCGCATGAATAGCGGCGATTACAAATACATCTGGCAGGCCAGTGACTGGCCAAACTGGCGCTTCGACCTGGCGGCGCTGGCCGAGCCCATGGCTGAGGTCAGTCGTGCCCAAGGGCTCTTGATGGGGCGTCTGGCTGACATCGGCATGGCCTTGCGTGACCAAGCGAGTCTCGCGGCGCTCACCGAGGACGTGGTCAAGACCAGCGAGATCGAAGGCGAGCAGCTCAACGTTGAATCCGTGCGCTCGTCCATCGCCCGCAGGTTGGGCGTTGACATCGGCGCGCTCGCTCCGGTCGATCGGCATGTCGAAGGCGTGGTCGAGATGGTGCTCGATGCCACCGCCAACTGCCAGGCACTGGTGTCGCGTGAGCGTCTGTTCGGCTGGCATGCCGCACTGTTTCCTACCGGCTATTCTGGGCTCTCCAAGATCAACGTCGGCGGCTGGCGCGACGATGCCACCGGCCCGATGCAGGTGGTGTCCGGACCCATCGGCCGCCAGCGGGTGCATTTCGAAGCACCGCCGGCCGATCGCCTCGAGACCGAAACCAGCCGCTTCCTCGACTGGCTGAATGGCACATCAAACGAACCGCCACTGCTCAAGGCAGGCCTTGGCCATCTGTGGTTCGTCACTCTGCACCCATTCGATGATGGCAATGGCCGTATCGCCCGGGCCATTGGCGATCTGCTGCTGGCGCGTGCCGATGGCAGCCCGCAACGCTTCTACAGTTTGTCGGCGCAGATCCAGCGCGAACGCAAGGCTTACTACGACATCCTGGAGAGGACGCAGAAGCGGTCGATGGATGTCACCGAGTGGCTTGCGTGGTTCCTCGACACGCTTCATCGCGCCGTCGACCAGGCCCAGCACACGCTGGACGCTGTCCTGACGAAAGCGCGGTTCTGGCAGCGCTGGGCGACGACCCCGTTGAACGAGCGGCAGGTGAAATTGCTGAACAAGCTGCTCGATGGTTTCGAGGGCAAGCTCACCAGCAGCAAGTGGGCGGCCATCGCCAAATGCTCGCCGGACACGGCACTGCGCGACATCAACGATCTGCTGACGCGGGGCGTGCTGCGCAAATCGGATGCGGGCGGGCGCAGCACCAGCTATGAGCTGAACGACCTGCCGGAGTAGCGGCGCTTCCTGGAATTGGCTTGGCTCGCGACCGGAACAGCGCCTTCATGGACTCCTGCCAATTCATTCGGAAGGAGACCAAGATGGAAGTCGTTCATCTCAATCAAAAACAACTGGCCGCGCGCTGGTGTATCAGCGAGGCCACCCTGGAACGCTGGCGCAGCGCGGGGATCGGCCCCAAGTTTCTGAAGCTCTGCGGGCGCGTGCTCTACCGGCAGGCCGACATTGAGGCCTACGAGGAGTCGTGCCTGGCGACCTCGACCAAGACCGTGGTGGCCCAGGTCAGTGTCAGCTGAGAAATGTTCCGATTCGTCGGTAGATATCGACAAGTACCGACGATTTGCAACGTCGGCGGCACCGCCGGCCATCTGGGCGAGCCAGATATCCGGCCAACGGAAAGTCCGCAGTCCGCAAGCGCGGACCAACTGACCGTTTTGTTGAAAATCAACGGCCTGGCATCAGGCCGTGCGGGCTGGTGAGGGTTCCTGCGGGTTCGTGCGGAAAGATTCGAACTCCTGCGGGGGCTGGGTGGGGCAGCACCCGGCACCAAACGACTATTGAAAGTACGCAATAGAAGTGCTGCGGGCTGCTGCGAACCATTGCGAACTCGATCGTAAAGCCTGCCCGATTGTAGACCTGCAAGCAGGTTTCTCAGCCATGCTGGTCGCCGGAAACGGGCATCAAACTCGTCTGCGATGGGATGTCGGTTCAATTCCCAAACCCGAATCCAACCCGTGTCCGCACGGTAGTTCAAACGGTGGGCTCGGCGGCTGCGTCATTGTCGGCGGCGGGGTCGGTGAGCCGCCGAATCGTCAGTGCACAGCGTTGCTCAATCAAGGTATTGATTTGCTCAACCACGACATTGCCAGCAAAACTTTGTCCGGGGTCAAACTGGAGCTTGCGCGCCGTGGCGGGCAGTAGTTTTGTCAGGTCCAAATGCGCCGTTTGGCCTGCGTCAGTTTCCCGGCGGTCTCCAGCCGTACATACACCAAACGCTTCTGGTCATCCACCGCGTCGCAACTCCCTGACACCCCGGCCCAGCTTGCGGCGCAACAGGGCCCGCAGGGTCACCCCATCCGAGTACCCGACTTGTGCGGCGACTTGGTCGACGCTCGCGTTTCCGGTGCGCAAGAGATGCACGGCATGCTCCACGCGCAGGTCCTGGAAATACGACAGCGGCGTCTTGCCCAAAACGCTTTGCAGCCGCCGCGCCAAGGTGCGCTCGCTTGTGCCCACGGCGCTGGCCGCCTCGGCCAGCGAGAACCCCTTCGCGAGCTGACGTCTGGCCCAGCACTCGAAGCGCTCCACCATCGGGTCGGCATGTGCAAGGTGGTCGGGAATCACGAACTCGGCTTGCGAACTGCGTGCCTCGACCAGCAGATAGCGTGCCACTAGGGCCGCCAGCGCTGGACTGCGCCCCCGGATGATGCGCAAGGCCAAGTCGACGTGGGCTAAAGCGGCACCCGCGGTAGTGAAGCGTGTCGAGTTCACGATCATGCGTGACTCGTCCAGCGTGACGTTCGGATAGCGCTGCCGAAACATCGGCCCCAGCCACCATGACGTCGTCGCACGATGCCCATCAAGCAGGCCACTCTCTGCAAGCAAGAAACTACCGGAGCAGGCGGCACCAAGGTGCGCGCCAGCGGTGGACCGCTGCTGTAGCATGGCGACCGCATCGGGCACGTCGGGGCGTGTGAGCCGAGCCGAGAGCGTGTCAGGCATCTTGTCACCAAACGCGGGCACGAGCACGACGTCTGGTTCCGGCACACCACGCGCAGTGACCACGGGGACCGTCAAGCCTTGCGCAGTTCGGATGCGACGCCGCACACCCACCAGCGTGAGCTCTATGTGCGCGGGAGCCTGTGGCAGCGAGCCCGACATCGCATTGGCCAAGCCCACTGTGTCAGTGAGCGCCGCAAGCCCCAGATCAAATACGCCATCACAAACAAGGATGTGGAGTTTCATGGCAACAATGATATCAAAGTTGTCATTATTGCCTATAGAGATGGCTGTCATGAAGATTTAGACTGCAGGCTCGTCGATCCCTTCACCTAACCCATTTCCCAAAGGATTACAGTATGACCAAGCTCGCCCTGTTTGTTCGCCTCGAAGCCAAAGCCGGCCAGGAGGCTGCGCTTGCCGACTTCCTGGCCAGCGCACTGCCGCTCGCCAACGCCGAGTCCGGCACCACTGCCTGGTTCGCATTGAAGTTTGGCCCTTCGACGTTTGGTGTGTTCGATGCCTTTGGCGATGAGGCAGGTCGCCAAGCACATCTGAACGGCCAGATCGCCGCGGCCTTGATGGCCAACGCCGCGACCTTGCTCAGTTCTCCGCCCAATATCGAGAAGGTCGAACTGCTTGCAGCCAAACTGCCTGCATGACAACCCGGCCTTGACCCAATCAGGTCACGCTGCAGGATGGGGGTCACACGGCCCTACGCAGCGATCCCCCTTCAATTGCACTTGCCCAGGGAGCTACCTTCCACAGCGATTGGGGGGGGGGCGATATTGCAGCCAGAATTTCCAAGCTGCGTCAGCAAGCAGGGGCAACATTAGGGCGAGCTGAGATGTTCCGATTCGTCGGGTAGTTATCGAGAAGTACCGACTGTTTGCAACGTCGGTACCGAGAGCCGTCTGGACGAGCCAGATTTCTGGCCCATTGGAAGTCCGCAGTCCGCAAGCGCGGATCGATCGAGCGATTTGTTGAAAATCAACGTCCTAGCATCGGGCCGTGCGGGCTAGTGAGGGTTCCTGCGGGTTCATGCGGAAAGATTCGAACTCCTGCGGGGTCTGGGTGGGGTGGAACACAACAGGCGCGCAACATTGATGGTTCGCTCGCACTCAACGGCCAGCCCATTCCTCCCGGCCCAGTCCTCCTGGTTGATGACATGGTCGACTCGCGCTGGACGCTGATGGTGTCTGCATGGCTGCTGCGCAAAAGCGGTAGTGGCGCGGTTTGGCCTATGGCCCTTTCACAAACGGGGCACGACGAATGATGCCAGTCCTCTCTCCCAACACCCAGGCGATCCTGCTGCTGACTGCGCCGCTCATTGCCGGACGAGGCACTGCGTCATCGGATCTTCTCTCGCCTGGTGAATACAAACGTCTTGCGCGCCATTTGCGCGAGATCCAGCGTCAGCCTGCGGATCTCCTCTCGCCGGACGCAGCTGAGATCCTGCGTGCGTGCCAACAGGTGATTGACGAGGGCCGCCTTCAGAAATTGTTGGGGCGCGGATTCCTGCTGAGTCAAGTGATCGAGCGCTGGCAGGCGCGCGCCATTTGGGTAGTTAGCCGTGCCGATGCAGAGTACCCCCGCCGTCTGAAGGCCCACCTGCGCGAAGACGCGCCGGCGGTGCTCTACGGCTGTGGCGACATGGCTTTGCTCGAAACCGGCGGGCTGGCCGTCGTTGGATCGCGCCATGTGGACGACGCCCTCATTGACTACACCATGGCAGTTGGCCGGCTCGCTGCTCGGGCAGGTAGAACGCTTGTCTCCGGTGGCGCCAAGGGCATCGATCAGGCCGCCATGCGTGGCGCGCTGGAGGGGGGGGAAAGTTTGTGGCGTGCTGGCGGACAGTCTGGAAAAGACCACCATGAACCGCGAGCACCGCAATCTGCTGCTGGATGGGCAGCTGGTCCTGATTTCGCCCTACGACCCGAGTGCCGGGTTCAATGTGGGCAACGCCATGCAGCGGAACAAGTTGATTTATGCATTAGCAGACACCTCACTGGTGGTCAGCTCCGATCTCAACAAGGGCGGCACTTGGGCGGGTGCTATCGAGCAGCTCGACAAACTCAAGTTTGTCCCGGTCTTCATTCGATCGACGGGCGAGTCTTCCGCCGGATTGGATGGTTTACGAAAGAAAGGCGCACTTCCCTGGCCTAACCCGCAAGACGTGGATTCGTTCGAGGATGTGTTCAACGTGGCGATGCCAACGCCGACGGCATCCCCACAGGTTGGTTTTGCGCTGTTTTCAAACGAAGACCCAACGTCGGCTGATGCCAAGCCAACGGCGCCCGTGCCACCCGACGCCGCGCCATTGCCTCGGGTCGAGAGTGAGCCACCAGCACCGGCCGACATTGTTACCGATGCGCAGCCACCCGCTACGGCATTGGAAGAACCTCCGCCAGTCAAACCAGAGGCCGTGGCGCCGATAGACGAGGCCAAGGAATCTCCGCAGCCCGAATCGACCCCTGCCGAAGTGCTCTTCGCTGCAGTGCGCGCAGCGATTCAGCAACTCTTGAGTGCGCCGATGAAGGACGCCGAAGTGGCAGCCGCGCTGGACGTTTCCAACGCGCAGGCCAAGGCATGGTTGCAGCGTCTGGTCGACGAAGGCGTACTAGAAAAGCAGAAGAAGCCTGCGGGCTACGTCGTCAAACAAAAGCGGCTGTTCGAGTGACCGATGAAGATCAACCAAGAAATCAAGCCGCAGTGCGACGGCATCGATGAAGAGAGAGCGGAAGCGTAACAATGGCCAAGACACTTGAAGCCCACGACAAGCTGATCCGGGAGATCTTCGAAGGCAGCTACCAGTTTGAGATTCCGGACTACCAGCGCCCCTACGCCTGGACGACCGAGCAGGCGGGTGAGTTGTTCGACGATCTGATCTCGGCCATGCAGGACGCCCGTGTCTCCGGCGCGACCAGCCAATACTTCCTCGGCAGCATCGTTCTGATCAAGAACGACAGGGAGCCGAAATCGTCGGTGGTCGATGGCCAACAGCGACTGTCCACGCTGACGATGCTCTTCGCGGTACTGCGCGAGGCCATGCCGCACGCCGCCGACGACATCACCGATTTCCTCTACAAAAAGGGCAAGGTCAGCCTCGGCGAGAAAAACGAATACCGCCTGACCGCCCGCGAGGAAGATGCCGACTTCTTCCGCACCAACATTCAGGAGCCTGGCGGCATCGCGCAGTTGGTTGCCAGCACCGACAAGCTGGAAGACAGCCGTCTCCGCTACCGCGAAAACGCCACACTGCTGCTGGGCAAAGCCAAGGCGCTACCGCCCGCCGACCTGATCGCGCTGTGGCAGTTCCTCGCCAACGACTGCTCGCTGGTTGTCATCTCCACGCCCGATCTTGAAGCCGCGTATCGCATCTTCTCCGTGCTCAATAACCGGGGGCTCGACCTCGCGCCTACGCCACCACGCTGGTGGACTTGAAGCACCACAAGGTGTTCGATGTGGTGCTGGGCCGCTCAGAGGCGAGCCTGCGCAGCTATTTGAAGCGCCTGCCAGGCAGGGAGCACGTGCGCGT
>NZ_JAJEWL010000001.1 GCF_020687695.1 Pusillimonas sp. MFBS29 | reverse complement strand
GTCGATCTACCGCAGGTCGACGACTTACTGGAGATCAAGGACATGCTTACCGAACACTCCCGCTCCTGGACCCACCAGTGGAAAATGGAAGGGCTGGCCGAAGGACGAGAAGAAGGACGACAAGAAGGACGTCAAGAAGGACGTCAGGAAGGACTGAAGGAAGGCCAGGCCTCTATATTGCACAGTCTGCTCAACAGAAAATTCGGTCCGCTACCCGATTCGATTCAGCAACGCCTGAAATCAGCCACATCGAACGAGCTTGAAGCCTGGTCGCTGAACCTGCTTGAAGCCGAGTCGTTAAACCAGGTTTTCGACAGCAAATGACATCGTTTGGGCTTAATTGCCCACTGCCATAGATACGATACGACATTCGCATTCGTCGCCTCTGGCTCAACAGTTCCTGGGGATCCACAGTAGAGTTTTCGGCTTAATACAGAACTCTGCATGCCACAGGATCACGCCGCTCACGGCAACGCACACAAACATACCGAACCAGCCATTAACGCCTGGCATGCCTATATCAAGGCGCGCTCCCACCGATGGAGCGCCCGTAGTTTGCTGGAACACGAACGCCTGTGCACTGCCGGAGGCAAGCCAAAAGCCAGGGGCCGCAGGCCTGGTCAGGCAAGCACTACCCAGCCAGGGCCGCTATACGACTTGCTGCAATTGCCCTTATCGGAAATTGATGCCGAGGCCGTGGAGCGCTGGCTGATTCAGCAACGTCACCGGCCCGCCGTTGCACGTGCAGGCTTTGTTCGCTTGCGTGCTTTCATCAACTGGTGCACCGGGCGCCCCGCCTACGAGAACCAAATCGTGCCGGCAGCTTGCACCAAACCCTATGTTAAAGACGAAGTGCCCGGCGCCAGGGTCAGGCAGGATGCGCTCGAACGACAACACCTGCGCTCGTGGTTTGAACACGTGCGCAACCTGAAGAACCCGGTGCAGGCGGCGTACTTGCAAACCGTACTGCTCACAGGTGCCCGCCGCGAGGAAATCGCTGCCCTGCGCTGGGCGAATGTGGACTTTACCTGGCAACGCATGACGATTGCCGACAAGGTAGCCGGCACGCGAGTCATTCCATTAACACCTTATGTGGCTGCGCTGCTGAATCAACTAAGGCGCCGGCCTGAAACGCATCCCGATGACCCATGGGTATTCAGCAGCCCCACTGCCGCCAGCGGGCGCATACAAGAACCGCGTGCTGCCCACGACAAGGTCTTGCGCCAGGCAGGAATTCCCCATGTTTCCATACACGGCTTGCGCAGAAGCTTTGGCAGCCTGGCGCAATGGCTGGAAATTCCTGCTGGTGTCATTCCGCAAATCCAGGGTCATAAACCCAGCGCAACAGCGGAACGACATTATCGTGTGCGTCCTGTCGACTTGCTGTATATGTGGCATGCCAAATACGAGAAATGGATACTCGAGCAGGCCGGCATCGAGCAGCTACCAAACGCTATCAAAGACATGCTGACCGAACACTCCCGCGGCTCACCACCTACCAGTTAAGCTGCAAGCCCGCAAAAACAGTTCTGGTCTGCCCCGGATAAAAAACATTCTGCGGCTGATATCGGGCATCTACCATATAGTCGGTTGATGTGGCGTAGTACTTATCGGCCAGATTCCGAACATCAATAAAAACGCGGTATCGATCTTTGGGCGCGGCATAGCCCAGCGTAAAATTAATGATTCCGTAGCCAGGTGCGACAAGGGTATTGGCCTGATCCACATCCCACCCAGAGGCGAACTCGAAGTTGGGACCGCCATAGAAGCCGTCAGGATGGTGGTAGACCAGATCAAGTCTGGCCAGATGCTCGGGAATGCCGGGCAAGGCATTATTGCCATAGCGTTCATTGTTATGGAATCGGAAATGATTCCATGTATAGGCCAGATTCCACGCGATTTTCCCGGGAACTGCGCCTGTCTTGAACTCTCCGTGCAAGCCCAGTTCCAGCCCCGTATGCCGGGTTGAGGCAACGTTGTAGGCCATGGGCGGAGCGGCAGGATTACCCGGCACCGGCATTTCCAGCAGCTCATCTTTCAGCCAGCTTTTATATAGTGCCAGATCCCACCCGAACTGCGCATCGCCTCCTCGTGTACCGATTTCGAACGTGGTTGCGCGCTGCGCACTCAGCTTACCCGCCCGCGTATGGAATGCAACGCTATTTGGTGGCTCGAAACTGCGACTAATATTGGCAAATATTTGAGCGTTGTCACCGCCGACATCCCAAACGACGCCCAGCTTGGGGTTAAAGCCAGAATAGTTGGCATAGGCCTGGCCCGCCGGATAGCTGAGCGAGCCAAGCGGTGTCAGCGCCTGATTGTCTGTTCGGCGCCTGGCCCAGGTGGCCTGAGCACCGGCAATCAAGGCCAGATCGGGGCTTACCTTAAAGCTGTTCTCGGCAAACAGCTCCACCGTAGAACGTGCCGCATCAATAGACTCGAGCTGCATGAATGCACCGGGCCAGTAATCAGGTGTATGGGTCTGATTATGGCTGGTCCCCCGGCTGAAACTTGCGCCCCATATGAACTGGTTATCGTGCCCGCTCAGCTCGCGGTTAATCTCATGTCGCATCGAAACGCCGTAGTCGACGGCATCGTAATGAACACCCAACTGTGTCTGGGAATCGAATTTGGTGCCGGTATGGAACGTTCCAAGCGAAAATTTATCGGACAGACCCAGCAGCCAGTCGTGCTGGTAAGCCAGATGCCAGCGTGGCGTCGTGCGGATCTGCGCATGGGCCATCAGGTGGGTCGGGTTGGCAACTGAAGGGTCGCTCTGAAGCTGATCCAATGTGATCGCACCCGGCATATCAACGTGATAACGCTCGAGGGTAATATGCAAACGCCCTTCAGACTCGGGGCTGAACCGGTAACCCACATTGCCATAGAATCGCTCTGCCGTGTGCGCTGAGTTCTGGCGAAACCCATCGCCATTGACCCGGGACACCGACGCATATGCATCCAGTCCGTTCTCGAAGATCTTGCCGGCGCGAAACTGTGCCCGCGTATAGTTATTCAAACCACCATCTACCCGCAGCTCATGGCCCGGATGTGAGTAAGCGGTGGGCGACACCAGATTAATGGCACCGCCCAGTGTCGCTGCACCATACTGCAAAGAGCTGGCACCCCGAAAAATCTCTATATAGCTTGCACCAAAAGGATCGGCGTAAATGCTTTCGCCCAGATCGTCTGCGCGGCCCAGCGGGAGGCCATCACGCAACAGGCGTATGCCGCGCATGCCGCTTGAGGCCGAGAGGCCCGAACCCCGAATCGACACCTTGGCGCTTATCTGGCCAGAAGGGTTCTGGGCATAGACGCCAGGCACTCGAGACAAGACATCACGCACGCCCATCACCTCGGCATCACGAAACTCACTTGCCTGCACGATCGACACGTTACCCGGAATATTCCTGAGGCTGCGTTGCGCCGACATCAGGTCGGCATCAGTGCCATGCTGCAAGCCCTGCACGACTACAGGCGCGAAATTCGTGACTTCCAGATCCTGTCCAACGCACAAGGACGTAAAGACTGTCATCACCCCACCAAGCACGACGCAACAAGTTTCAGGTGCGCAGCGGAACGATATCACTCATGTCCTCCGGATCATGTGCCAGACCAATGCCTGCGCGATCAAATACGACGCGATTCCGGCCCCCGTTCTTTGCGGTATAAAGCATGCTGTCCGCCCGGCGAAACAAACCAGAAAGGGTCTCGCCGGGTAATAGTTCGGCCACCCCGAAACTGGCCGTGACAGGCTGCCCTACCGACATGGCAGGGAAATCCGCAGCCGCCAGTTCCTCGCGCACCCTGTCGGCGAAACGCGCCGCCCCGACCAACGTGGTATTGGGCATGAGCACAACGAACTCCTCGCCGCCAAAACGGCCTGCGATATCATTCTTGCGTATGCAGCGCCGGATGATATTGCCGCACTCCGCCAATACGGTGTCGCCTGCGTGATGGCCGTAGGTATCGTTTATGGACTTGAAGTGATCAAGATCACACAGCACCAGGCAAATTGACTCATTGCGGCAGCGCTGGATCTCGCGCCTGCCTTGTTCTTCGAAGCTGCGGCGATTATGCAGCTTGGTCAGATCATCAATGTTCCGGTCATGCTGCAGTTCGCTGATAATGTCCAGCATCGCCCCCGCAAGCAACACCATTGCCAGCACGACCATAAACAGCAGCAGTGTTATTTGCATCACAATCCAGTACGGCGATGTTCCGATTGTGGACCCCGCTGAAGCTGCCTTGGTAATCGATAAAATCGTACGCGGAACAAAACTGATGCCGAACAACAAATAAATCCAGAAGAACGTGCGATCAATCGGTATGCCGCGACTGATGCGGCGTATCCTGAACACCGACAGCAGCACCATGCCTGCCACGCTGAAATTCAGAATATAAATACGAGCCAGGAGATTCCATTGCGCATAGTAGAAGTAAGCAAGGGCCAGTAGCGTGGCAATACTTGCCAGCCCATAAAACATGCCGTCAAAAGGCACCCTGTATCGTCTGGCAATACCACGGAAAAGCAGAAACAGGCTGATCAGGTATAGCGCGCCCGATACCAAGGTGTTCGCCCCGGCATTCGGGGGGATGAACAGGATTTGCGAGGCCATCGCCAACGCATAGACAGAAAATGCAGCGGCCAGGAACAGCAGGTAGCGGGCACGCCTGCGCCCGTAATTCCAGGCAAATACAAAGCCCAGGGAAAACAGCAAGGCAACCGCCGGGCTGGTTAAGGTAAGAATCTGGTTGGTGGTCAAATGCAAGGCGGAAATCCCCTAACCACGGAGCGCCCGGCAAGATTTCGATGGTTACTTATTGAAACCAATATCCTGCAAAGGCGCGCTTCACGTGTGCACGCATATTATTTTCACACAGATTCTATCATTTGAATACAAAAAGTCCGGTTTTTCAAGAATTTGCCGGCAGATAAGTGCGCAACACCTCGATGGCGCTGTGCGATCAATGCTGAACCCCGGTATTAAGCCCCGGTACTAGTGAAGACAATCGATGGGTGTAACCACTACGCGTCGCTAACACGCGCTAACAGCATTGATCGCACAAAGTCATCCGGCGATCTTGCTCAAGTGGTCACATTCTACAGAAATTTAAAATTAAATAATTATCAAAATATTACAAAAATATTCAATCCACCCATACTGACTGGAATGCAATTCGTGCCACACTTTCCTTGCTGCCCTCGGGCGCACCCTTGGCGTTCTTCACGGTTACGAACACGGTTCCGGTACTGGCCTTCAGCGCCACGGTCTTGCCCGTGGCAAGGTCTATGGCAACCACCCTGCTGCCGGGGCGGCGCGATTCGTAGCCGGGCATGTCCTTTTTCTGGAACTCAAGCATCTTGGGATGCCCCTGATCCACCAGGAGCAGACGGTTATGAACCTTGTCGTAGGCCAGATTCAACGGTTGTTCCGCGCCCAGATCAAAGCGATTGACGATTTCATTCGATGTGGTGTCGACCACCACCGCCTCGCCTTCCATATTCTTATTCAAAAAATAATGTGCCGCCCGGTACCAAACATGAGTGACAAAGGAACGACGTATGTTTAAGCTTCCATAACATTTCGTGTCCAACCTTAACCCGCCGACAACAACCACCGGACTGAGCCTGTATGGAAGCTTATGCACCCCACCCTGATCAACTGGTACACATACGAATAATACTGGGCGTGATCATGGGGTTAAGTCTGACTAGGCTGCTTGCGGGGCTGGCGATGTTTGTACAACACGCCGGGCGCGAACGAGTTTATCCAGTGCATATGGGCTGGGTGCTGTTCCTTTTCTTTGCAGTCATTCATTTCTGGTGGTTCCAGTTCTCGCTGCATGGTGTTGTGCGCTGGTCCTTCAAACTCTATCTGTTCCTGATCTTTTATGCGGCATTGTTTTTCCTGATCTGCACGATATTGTTTCCTGACCGCAAGGAAGAACACCTCAGCTTTGCCGACTATTTTCATTCAAGGCAAAAATGGTTCTACGGGCTGCTCGCGGCACTTTTCACCGTTGATGTATTCGACACCTTATGGAAAGGCATTGATCATTTCCATGCCCTGGGAACGGTCTATCTGGCACGGCAAAGCATCATGATTCTGCTCTGCCTGACCGCCATATTCGTACGCAACCGCTACTTCCACTATTTCTTCGTTGTCTGCGCCCTGACCGCCCAAATTCTCTGGATAGTGCGCTACTATCAATTTCTTTATTAATGCAGTCCTGCAGTGCTGTTGAAGGCTTGAAATGAACGATACAAACAAGAAAATTGCGGTCGTCGGCACAGGCGTGATCGGAGCAAGCTGGGCCGCCTGCTTTTTATCCAAAGGCTACGACGTCGCAGCCACCGATCCTGCGGCGGGTGCTGAAGAAAGGCTGCGCAAGCTGGTTCAAACCTGGTGGCCAACGCTGGAACGCATGGGCATGACTGACGATGCATCGCCCGAGCGCCTCAGCTTTCATGCAAGCCCGGAAGCCGCTGTACAAGACGCGGTGTTCATACAGGAAAGCGGCCCCGAGCGTCTCGATATCAAACGTGCGACTCTGGCTCAAATCAGTGCGGCTGCACCTGCCGATACCTTGATTGCAACCAGCTCGTCAGGGATACCGGCCAGCCAGATCCAGGACGCGGCACAGCATCCGGAACGAGTACTCATCGGTCACCCCTTCAACCCGCCCCACCTTATCCCGCTGGTTGAAGTCGTTGGCGGGCGCCTGACGTCTGCCCAGGCCATAGAAAAGGCCATGCGTTTTTATGAATCCCTGGGCAAAAAAGCCATACATATACGCCGTGAAGTAAAGGGACATGTGGCCAACCGCCTGCAGGCTGCGTTATGGCGCGAAGCCTTCCACCTTGTTCAGGAAGGTGTTGCATCGGTCAGCGATATCGATGCTGCCATTGCTCACGGACCGGGCCTGCGCTGGGCCCTGCTGGGTCCCTTCCTGAATGTGCATCTGTCGGGCGGCGAAGGCGGCATTGAACATTTCCTTGAACACCTTGGCCCTCCGGTGGAAGACTGGTGGGCAGATCTGGGCGAGGTCAAACTGAACCCCGAGCTGAACCAACTGCTGATCGCCGGTGTGGATCAGGAACTGGGCACAGCCAACCTTGCTGATATCGTCGCACAGCGCGATGAACTGCTGCTGACGCTGCTCAAGCTCAAGGCACAGTCTGATTTGCTGCCCTGAAGCCGCTGCGCTAAAGCACAATGGCATCGCGCAGGCTGCTGCCCGATGCCAGATGATCGAAACCTTCGTTGATCTGATCCAGGGTAAAGGTTTTGCCCAGCAGCTTGTCGACCGGCAAGCGACCATTTTTGTACAGATCAATGTAGCGCGTGATGTCGATGGCGGGCACACCCGAGCCCAGATAACTGCCTAGTATCTCGCGCTCTTCGCCAACCATCTGCGCCAACGGCAGCTGAAAACGCGCACCAGGGTTGGGCAGACCCGACGTAATGGTGGAACCACCACGCGCCGTAAGCTTATAGGCAGTTTCGAATGCCGGCACGGCACCGGCCATATCAAAGCCATAATCCACAGGCCCGCCGGCAGCCTCGAGCAAGTCGGCATCGCTGCTGATGCGGCCGGGATTAACCAGATGCGTGGCACCCAGCTCGCGCGCCAGCTGCAGCTTTTCATCAGACAGATCAACCGCCACGATGCGGCGCGCACCTGACGCGGTTGCCGCCAGCAAGGCACTCAGGCCCACACCGCCCAGACCCACGACCGCGGCGGTATCGCCTGCCTGCAGGCGGGCACGGTTGATCACTGCGCCCGCACCGGTTAATACGGCACAACCAAAAAGAGCCGCTTCACGATGGCTGATATCGCTTTTTATCGGGACGCACGACCGGCGCGACACCACCGCATATTCGGCAAAGCACGATACACCCGTGGCGTGATTAAGGTATTCATCGCCCAGGTGCAGGCGGCGCTCGCCCGACAACAATGTACCCCGGGTGTTTGCGAGCGCTCCGGGCTCGCACAGCGCCGGCCGGCCCCTGGTGCAGGGTGCGCAGCAGCCGCAGCTGGGCACAAACACCATCACCACGTGGTCACCCGCCTGCAGGTCATTGACGCCTTCACCGGTTTCCACCACCTCGGCTGACGACTCGTGGCCCAGCACTATGGGCAGTGCTCGCGGGCGGTCACCATTGATGACCGATAAATCAGAATGGCAAAGCCCGGCCACCTTGATGCGAATGAGGACTTCGCCCGGCCCCGGCGGGTCGAGCTCGACCTCTGTAATCACAACTGGCCTGGATTGAGCATAGGGACCGGCTACCCCCATTTCCCGCAATAAAGCCGCACGTGTTTTCATCAGCACTATCCTTGGGTGATGGCTAAAATTTGTACTGTAATCCAGCCACTACAAAGTTGTAATGCTGGCGACCCAGCCCCACATGCCAGCTGGCCGTAGGCAAATGCAAACCCGGATAATCGGTCGCCCCGAAGGTATAGCTGGTGGAACTGATGGAAAGATAACGGTATTCGGTGAACAGGTACAGGTTTTTACTGAGCTGGCCCTTGACACCCACCTTCAGTTGCATGGCAAAAGCCGTGTCGGACGCATCAGGATCAGAGTTAAAGTGATTGATGCCTGGCTCGAGCGGATTGGCCGAATCACTGCCCTTTACCGACGTAAAGGCAGCCCCGGCACCGATGCCCAGATAGGGAAAAATCTTGTGGGAGTAAGGTGTCTTGAATGTGAAGACGGCGTTGGCCAGTACCACGCCGGCCGACATGGGAAAGTAAACATACTGGGTTCCCAAAAAGCGCGGCATGACAGGCAATTCGCCAACAGAGGTATGCCGGCCTATGTAGAACCCTTCGAGTTCGGCAGCCGGCTTCACACCCCAGTTTGCCGATGCCGGACCCCACGGGCTCCATTCATAGCCGGCCTGCAGGCCTGCCATATGAGCATGGCCGTCGTCGGTGGCGCCACGTGCGTTGATGGGCAAGGAAAAGTGTTGATTAAGATGAACAGCGCCCTTTTGCTGCATGCTGGCCGATGAGACGGCGCCCAGTCCGCCGAAAGCACCAAAATAAGGGCCTGCATCGTCAGCCACCTTTTGTGCCATGCCGGGCGTTGCCCCCAGCGTGCACAATATCACTGCCACAATAAGCTGCCGCATGTCGCCTCCTGTGAGCGAATTATTCTGCAATAAATGCTTACCAATGAAATGGTAACGGCTAGGCCCCAGGATGCCAACCTCGTTCAGAAATCACCCGGCAACTGGTTTAAAATTGCTTCCCATTTTTTTCAGGGCGTCGCCCATCATGAAATCAGCGCGCAAACCTGCGCAACGCCGCATCATTGCCATTGCGGATATCCGGGCCAGTGTGCCCGAAAGCCCCGTCAACACCACGGCTGGCATCCAGGCCCAAGTGCTCGAGCGCGGCGCAGCGCCGCGCAACGGCGCCGCCAACGACAACACCTCGTGTAACCCTTGCCTGAGCTGCGGAGCCTGCTGCGCACACTTTCGCGTCTCATTCTATTGCGGTGAAGTGGCCGGCGAAGGCGGCGGCACGGTGCCCGCTGAATTCGTCAGCCAGGTTGGACCTTTGCGCGCCTGCATGAAAGGTACGGAATACGGTGGGCAGCGCTGTGTGGCCTTGCGCGGCGAGCTTGGCCACGATGGCATACACTGCGCCATCTATGAACAACGGCCTTCGCCCTGCCGGGAGTTTTCGCCATGGCTGGACGACGGCACCCCGAACCCCGACTGCCAGCGCGTACGCAATGCGATTGGCCTGCCTTCGCTGCCACGCCGCCCTGGCGATGACGACGACGAAACACCCACACATACGCCACCACGCCGCCAGGACATCGCTGCATAGCAAGCACGCGGGCTGTTACGATGGAAGGCAAGGCGACAACCCGCCTGCCCTCCAGCACTCTGTTTGAAGGATGTAAAGTGAGAGACCTTTCTGATTTTCCCATTACCCGGAAATGGCCGGCCCGGCACAGCGATCGTATTCAGCTCTATTCCTTGCCCACCCCCAATGGGGTGAAGGCATCCATCATGCTCGAGGAAACCGGCCTGGCTTACGAACCACATCGGGTCAGCTTCGATACACAAGACCAGATGTCGCCCGAGTTCCTGTCGCTGAATCCCAACAACAAGATTCCCGCGATCCTGGATCCTGACGGGCCTGGAGGCAAGCCCCTGGCGCTGTTCGAGTCTGGTGCAATCCTGATTTATCTTGCCGACAAGACCGGGCAGTTCCTCCCGCAAGATCCCGCGCAACGCTATCAGACCCTGCAATGGCTGATGTTCCAGATGGGTGGCGTAGGCCCCATGTTCGGTCAGCTGGGCTTTTTTCACCGGTTTGCCGGCAAAGAATATGAAGACAAGCGCCCCCGCGACCGATATGTAGCCGAGTCCAGACGCTTGCTGGGTGTGCTGGATCAGCATCTGACCGGCAAGCAATGGATGATGGGTGATGACTACACCATCGCCGACATCGCCATCTTCCCCTGGGTGCGTAATCTGGTCGGCTTCTACGAGGCCGGCGAGCTGGTGGGCTTCCAGGACTTCCATGAAGTGCAACGCGTGTTGCAGGCGTTCACTTCACGCAAGGCCGTGGAAAAAGGTTTGCTGATTCCCGCCTGAAGCCAATTCAGACAAACTTGCCGGCCTGGTAATCGGCCACTGCCTGATACAGCTCCTCCTTCGTGTTCATCACGAAGGGGCCATACTGCGCAATCGGCTCATTGAGCGGACGCCCGGCAATCAATAACACACGTGCCGGGCCGTCGCTGCGAATTACCACGCCGTCGGCCTCGGGATTGTTTTTCAGTATGGCCATGCGATGCAGCCCGACCTCCTGGTCACCCAGATGCACCTGGCCACGATACACATAGACAAAGGCATTGTGCGCGGCGGGCAGCACCTGGCTGAACTCACCGGCGCCATTGAAAACCACGTCGATGTATACCGGCTCGGTCAGTTCACGCTGCATGGCACCAGCCTGACCGTGACTGCTGCCGGCAATCAGCCTGGCAACCACGCCATCGCCAACCTCGATCTCGGGAATGTCATTGCTTTGTATGTCTACATAGCCGGGCTCACACATCTTGTCTTTGGCGGCCAGATTCAGCCATAGCTGAAATCCTTCCATGCGCCCGGCTTCCTGCTCGGGCAGCTCTGAGTGCACCAGGCCACGGCCGGCCGTCATCCATTGCACACCACCGTTTTCCAGCAAGCCTTCATTGCCGCCGCTGTCACGATGGCGCATACGGCCCTCTATCATGTAGGTAATGGTTTCAAAGCCACGATGCGGATGGTCGGGAAAGCCACCGATATAGTCGTCGGGATTATCGGTTCCAAAGTTGTCCATCATCAGGAATGGATCCAACCGGCGCTGCAGGTCTGGCGTCAGTACCCGCGTGAGCTTCACACCCGCACCATCAGACGTGGCCACACCTTGCACCAGCCGCTCAACCGCACGTGCTTGGGTGACAGTGTCGGGAGCGGACGAAATACGGGTAGACATAACAATCTCCAGAAAGCGCTGTAATGTCTTTGATTATAGTTATCCTTGATTTTTGGAACTAGACGTGCCTGACGAAAATAATTGTTCCATTTTTATTACAAATAAAGAAGCGCAGTACAATTTCGACGATTTTGTACAACCCCATTGGAAGCAGAAGTATCTTGGCTACTACTAGAAGCAAACGCTGGAATGGCGAACTCAGTTCGCTGTCACCCGACTTCCTCAAGGAAGTCATAGAAAAAATGGATTCTTACGGCGATAGAATCCAGTTTGAAATGCCCCACAAGAAGAATCGTGTACCTGCCTATCAGGTCATCAATGCCCGCGACTTGAAGATGGGTTTTGACTGCAGGCACTTGCTGATGCGCCTGAACGAGAATGGCAACGTCAGCGACGAAATGAGCACTGTTTATTCGCTGCAAACGATCAAGGCGACGCTGGCAAATGATGGCCGCAAGACGGTAAGCCGCAGCGCAGGTTCATCGACGCGCTCGTCCACACCGCGTTCTTCAAGCCCTCGCGCACCTAGCGCCCCGGCTGTACCCGTAGACACGGTGGAGCAGGACAAATACGCTTATTTCAAGGAAAACCGGGACTATCTGCCTGACGGTATCGCCAGGTATTCGCAGGATATCAGCCAGCTGATGCGCGGCGGCATGTCGGCGGAACAGGCGTTCGATGCCATCATCAAGGCGCATTTCCAGGACGATTGATCGAAGTGGCGGATCGGTGAACTGATCGATCAATTCCCCAGCGCATGGCACACAGGCCGTGTGCATCCGCAGCACTACCCGTTCTTAAGGCTGCACAGGAAATTTGCGCTGAGCATTTACTGGTTCTTGAGGCTGTGCAGGGGGGTCAGGCGGGCCTGCGCTCGAATCGCTGCGATCCCGTCTGCGACGGGATTCCCCGCTGCACAAGCCTCAAACGGGGCGTGCGCGAACTCGCCCGAATGGACAGCCACTGGCTGTCCATAAACGCCGGGCTCGAACAGCGCGCACTTGCCTCCCCATTTGAGGCTTACGCAGCGGCGCGCTCAAATCTCGCTCCAGCCCGCCTGACCCCCCTGCACAGCAGAACACAGATAATTGCCGCAGCCACCCACATCGTCGGCGTCATGCGGCGGGCTGGTTACGAAAGCGCCAGCATCATGCACAGGTCTGGGCGCGAAAACGCATGCGTCATACGGCGGTCTGGATATATCGATACGCCCGGTCTATATCGATGCCGCTGGAACGATATGATGCGGCCATCACACCCGCACAGTTCCATCACACCCGCACAGTTAATGGATTGTTAAAGACGTGGTGTCTGGCACCGGATAGAGAGGGATTCGAGCACGCCGCTGGTGCTGGCTTCATCGAGGGTGCAAGGCCGCAATTGTTTGAGTGCGCGCTTTCGGGCCACTGGCCCGAGCGCACGAGTTTTGCGGCCGCCTCGATGAAGCCGGCGCCGGCGGGAAATCACGGCGCAGCCGGGATCGTGCGAGCTTCCGCGGCATCCGGTGCCAGACACCACGTCTGTTAAGAACCCATAAACAGTGACAGGAACGCATAAAAAGTGGCAGGAACACATAAACAGCGGCCAGAACCTATAACCATCTGGCATGTTGCCCAAACGTAATAAATATGCCGAATTCCGACCCTTGTGCCATAAATGACCAACGAGCGTAACGCGTCGTTTCCCCTCGTCAAGACTCTCCACAGAATACACTTGTACTCGCCACGCATGCTGTCATCATGAAAACTCATCCATGGCAATAGAAAGGAGATTGCATGCACAAACGAATCACCACCGCGATATCGGCCGGCCTGCTTGCCATCAGCATCACCGGAGCCGGCGTGGCAGTGGCCCAGCAACCTGCGGCCCAACCCAACGCCCCCATGACCGTACCCACACCCGACTACTCAGACGCCCAGCTCAAACGCTTTGTCAGTGCGTCCGAGAAAGTCGCCATGATTTCCCAGGAATACACGCCCAAGCTGCAAGCCAGCAAGGACGAGGCTACCCAGAAGGAAATGTTTGAGGAAGCCGACAAGAAAATGGTCAAGGCGGTTCACGACGAAGGCATGACGGTCGACCAGTTCAACGGCATCAACCAGTCGTTGCAACGAGACCCCAACCTGGTCAAGCGCGTGCAGGAAATAGCGCAATAAACCCGGGGGCACGAGAGGGAAACGTCTCGTGCCCTATCTGTATTACATGACGACGCTGAAAATGCGTTGCATGAACTCAGGCACAGACATGGTCTTGCCATTTACCGTCACGTTGTCCTGTTCGTAGACCACAGCAGCCGTTGCGGCCTCTACATCCGCCTGGATCAGGCCCGCCATCTGCAAGCGATTCACATACTGGTCGTAGATCATGGCGCCCAGTATCTCCATTTGCAGCTTTTTCTCGGCGTCGGTTTCAGCCTGACTGAAGGCATGTATGAACATGGGCTTGGACAGGTTCAGATCAAACTTGATGAGCTTGAGTCCTTCCATGAACAAGGCATCAATCGAATCCGCCTTGCTGCCTTCGGGCTTGGTCAAGTTCACCTGCAGGCCAGCCTTGCTTTCACCCTTGACGTTTTTCCAGATCAAGGAATCAATTGCAATCGAAGGGGCTGATGCCAGCACTGCCGCCAGACGATCATGCAGCAATTGCGCTTCCTCGGCACTCAGCGCCTCTTCCTGGCCGATTTCACCGCCATGCCTGGCAGCAATCGCCTCGTAGTCGGTCGCCAGCGCAGTCAGGGCTTCGGTATCAAGCTGCTGTACACGCGCCGTTAATGACAGGCTGCCCATGTCGGTCTTGCCTACCAGGATACGGCCGAAGTCATAGTGCGCCGAACCATTCAGCATAGCCTTGGCCTGCTCGCTGTCGACGCTGACATTGATCTGCTCAAGGCTGACGTCATCGGTGCCAGGACTGCTCATGACCACTGCAGCAATCGTTGCGTTTGACCGGGTCTGGATTACCTGGTTTTCGCCGGACAATGTATTGCTCTTGAGCTCGATATCCTTGAGCTGCAGGACATCGCCACTTTCCATGTCTTTCAAAGACAAGGCCTGAAACTGACCTGACGACTCACCGCTCTGGAAGTCGTTGTGCAGGTCTACGGTCAGGGTGCCGCCGCTGAAGCTGAATTGCAGGTCTTCGCTGCTGAGCTCTACCGGTTGGAAATTCCAGCTGGATTGCCCCGTGCCACCAAAGCCCACGCGGGTATTGATATGCAACGGTGAACCACCCTTCTGGCTGTCCATCCATGCCTGGGTGGAAGGCGTTGCGACCAGTTGAGCCTTGCTGCTGGCCATAAGGGGCAAGAGGTAGCCCTCGCGCAGGGCATCAAGAGGGAATGGCCCGTGCAGCAAATGATCCTTCAGTGCAAGCTCGATGGTGCCGCCGTCTTCATCGTTGATGCGCAAGGTATACAGAACGTCGGAAGAAAAAAGCCTGCGTTCGTACTTGTCGATATCGAGGCGTGCCGGGCTGGCTTCCTGCGCGTCGGCGGTCGGATCGCCCGACAGCCACGACGCCAGATTCTCGTTGGCCTGCACCACCGCTGCCTCGAGGGTTTTCTGTGCCTGCACACCCGTATACCAGCTGGTGCCCACATAGGCTGCGCCCAGCACGACAACAACACCAAGGACTCCGGTAGATTTCTTCATACATCACGCTCAGATTAAATAGTTCGCCCATTTAAACATGAAAGCCGGTACGATATACGCAGTCAAATTCGTAAAAAAGGCTGTAAAACCATGACGGATTCCATCGATTTCTATTTCGAGTTTTCATCGCCATACGGCTACTTTGCCAGCACACAAATCGAAGCACTGGCTGGTGAATTCAACCGCAAGGTGCGTTGGCATCCGATTTTGCTGGGCCCGATGTTTCAGGCAACCGGATCGGCGCCGCTGGTGGATATTCCCGTCAAGGGGCAGTACTTCGTTCGCGACTTCGAACGCACCGCCGAACTGTTCAATATTCCTTACCGGCGCCCCGACCCCTTCCCTATCGGCACGGTCAGCGCCGCCCGGGCTATGTTGTATGTACAGCAGCAAGACAGCGCACTCGCCAGCAATCTGGCCAAGAGGCTGTACCACGCTTATTTTGCTGAAGGACATGACATCAGCAAGACCGATGTGGTGCTTGCTGTTGCGGAACAGGCGGGGCTGCCAATAAAGGAAATCGAAGCAGGCATTGCCCGGGACGACATCAAGGCCTTGCTCAAGCAAGAAGTAAGCGACGCCATGGCGCGCGGCGTATTTGGCTCACCCTTCATCATTGTGGACGGCGAATCTTTCTGGGGCTTCGACCGCTTTGAACACATTCGACGCTGGCTGCAGCGATCAGCCTGACCAGCATAGGCCACGCCAGGCAGGCTACCCCTGCTAGCCTTCGCTGTCGGGCTGATTGGCCGGCTCGGCCTGAACAAAGGCCTGCAGCCCGGAACATGCCTGCGCGATGCGCAATATGGTGGGAAAGGCCGTCACGTCGCATTCAAAACGGCGTGCATTGAACAGTTGCGGCACCAGGCACAGATCAGCCATGGTGGGCTGGTCGCCGTGACAATAGCGGCCGGTATCAGGGTGATCGGCCAACATGGCTTCGACCGAGGCCAGCCCTACGGCTATCCAGTGCCTGTACCAGTCGTTTTTGTCTTCCTCGCTGACTTTCAGCTTATGTTTCAGATACTTCAAAACACGCAGATTGTTCAGCGGATGAATATCACAGGCGATAGACTGCGCAATGGCACGAACTCGCGCACGACCAGCCGCGTCGGCGGGCAGCAGCGCGGGCTCTGGATACGCCTCTTCAAGATACTCCACGATAGCCATTGACTGACCCACGGTCAGATCTCCGTCGACCAGCGTTGGCACCAGCGCCGTGGGATTCAGGGCAAGATAGTTATCTTTGAACTGCTGGCCACCGTCTTTCATCAGGTGCACCGATTCGCTTTCATAGGCCAGCCCTTTCAGGTTCAGGGCAATGCGCACGCGATAGGCAGCCGAGCTGCGAAAATAGCCATACAGTTTCATCAGGTATCCCGTATTTTTCTGGACAATTCTTTGGGCAAGGGAAACGACACGTTTTCGGGCGTGCCATCGAGGGTGCGCACCGAAGCCGCCCCCAATGTTTTCAGGCGCGCGATGACCTGCTCGACCAGCACCTCGGGGGCCGATGCACCAGCCGTCACACCTACCCGCCTGGCATCCTGCAACCAGGCTGGATCGATCATGTCGGGCGTGTCGATCAGATAGGCGGCTGCACCCTTGCGCTCGGCAACTTCCCGCAGCCTGTTCGAATTCGAGCTGTTGGGGCTGCCCACCACCAGAACCAGATCACATTGCGGCGCCATGATCTTGACCGCATCCTGCCTGTTTTGTGTGGCGTAGCAGATGTCGCTTTTCTTGGGCTCGACGATATTGGGAAAGCGTGTGCGCAAAGCTTGCGCCACCACAGCGGCGTCGTCTACAGACAAGGTGGTTTGGGTGACGAAAGCCAGGTTTTCGGGGTCGGTAACCTGAAGCGCCGCCACGTCTTCAGGGGTTTCGACCAGATACATGCCGCCACTGGACTGCCCCAGGGTGCCTTCAACTTCAGGATGGCCACGGTGGCCGATCATGATGATTTCGCGTCCGGCCGCGCGCATGCGGGCAACTTCAATGTGGACCTTGGTGACCAGCGGGCAGGTTGCATCGAATACCTTGAGCCCCATCTGCTCGGCCTCGGCACGTACCGCCTTGGCGACGCCGTGAGCCGAGAACACCACAATGGAGCCTTCCGGAGCCTCGCTCAATTCGTCGATGAAGATGGCCCCTTTTGCGCGAAGATCCTGAACAACATAACGGTTATGCACAATTTCATGACGCACATAAATGGGTGCGCCGTGCAGTTCCAGCGCCCTTTCCACGATATCGATGGCGCGATCAACGCCGGCGCAAAACCCGCGGGGCTGCGCCAGCACGATCTCGGGACTATCGTTTACCGGACTTGGTTCCTGCATTACATGACTCCTAATATATGGACCTCGAGCTTCAGGTCGGCCCCGGCCAGCGGATGATTGAAGTCGAACAGCACGGAGCTGGTGCCGAATTCCTTCAGCACGCCTGAATAACGCCCTCCGTTGGGCGCAACAAACTCCACCATATCACCGGGCACCAATGTCTGCTCGGGATCGGTATGCTGCTCCATGGTGGACTGGCTGATCCATTGCAGCAAATCAGGGTTGCGCTCGCCGTAGGCATCGGCAGCGGGCAGGTCAAAACTTTGACGGCTGCCCTCTTCCAGATTCAGCAAACGCTGCTCCATGCCGGGTGCCCATTGCCCGGCCCCCATCTGCAGGGTGGCAGGCCGCCCGTCAAACGTATTGGCGAATACCGAGCCGGCAGCGGGCCCCGAGACAAGTTCAATCCGGTAATGCAAAGTCAGGTAGGAACTGGAGTTGACTATGTGTTTGGCTGAGTCAGAAGCAGAGGTCAAAATCTGTCACCGTAGAAAATATTGCTGTTCGTCCTATTTTAGAACACATAACACTGCAGGGCGGATACAGGCGTAAGAACCACAGCGGATAAAACTCATCCATGTGCTGGCGGCCGGGCCTGGCACCTGTCAATGTATAGGCAGCCAACCGCCACTCATCATAAGGCCGCCCATGACAACAGACAGCTGCAGCCCCACCCCCGAACTGCCGCGCGAGCGCCTGCTTGCGCACGGCGCCCATGTGCTCACCTCGGCCGAGCTGCTGGCCATTATCCTGCGCACCGGCATCAAGGGCTGCAGCGCGGTCAATCTGGGGCGCCGGCTGATCGATCACTTCGGCGGCCTGCGCGCGCTGCTGTCGGCAGATGCGCAAACCCTCATGGCCATCCCGGGGCTGGGCATGGCAAAAACCTGCGAACTGCTGGCCATTAACGAATTAAGCCGCCGCGCCCTGGAAGAAGAACTGAAAGCCGGGCATGCCATGAACCAGCCGCAGCAGGTCAAGCATTACTGCACGGCCAAACTGGGTCATCTGCCTGTCGAGCACTGCATGGCCCTGTACCTTGACAGCCAGTTCCGCCTGATCACCACCGAAGAAGTATCACGCGGCACCCTTAGCCAGGCATCGGTGTATCCGCGCGAGGTCATCAAATCGGGCCTGAAGCATCACGCCGCCGCCCTGATACTTGCACACAACCACCCTTCGGGCGTAGCCGAACCCAGCGAAGCCGACCTGGCCCTGACCCGCCATCTCAAGCACGCCCTGGCGCTGGTCGACATACGCCTGCTGGATCATCTTATCGTAACGGGCAGCGGTGCCGTATCGCTGGCAGAAAGGGGGCAAATCTAAAGCGCTTGCGCACCTAATTGCACTACGGTAAAATTGCGAGTTACCTCGGATACGTGGCCAGCGAAAAAGTCGCGCCTGGCTGGCGACCCATTTTTTAAATCACAGGACATCATCATGAAAGAAGGCATCCACCCCGAATACCGCGAAGTGGTATTTCTGGATCAGCAAACCGGCAACAAGTTCATTTCGCGTTCCACACTGCAAACCCGCGAAACCATCGAACTCGACGGCCAGACTTACCCCTTGTTCAAGTGCGACGTAACTTCGGAATCGCATCCCTTCTACACCGGTGCACAAACCCGCATCGTTGAAACCGGCCGCGTCGAGAAATTCCGCGCCCGCTTTGCCCGCACCACCGGCACAACACGCAAGGCATCGTAAACCTCGGGGTTTCCGGCAAGCTTGCAAAATGGCAGCCTTAAGGCTGCCATTTTACTTTAAGATACCCCCATCATTCACTCTGAGTTAGCGCGGCCCTGTGTCACCCAGCGATTCCATATCCACCCCTGCCCGCCTGACGACCAATGCGACCGTCAAGCTGCCGCGCCTGTTTCTTTTCGGCGTCGGTCTGATCTATATATTGGCCGGTCTGTTTTTCCGGGATCCCTGGAAAACCGACGATGTGGTGGGGCTGGCAACCATGCTGACCGCAGTAAAGGAAGGCGGACAAGCCTTGCTGCTGCCACAGATCGGCGTGCTTGCCCATGCCCAGGACGGCCCGCTCGTCACGTGGGTCGGCGCCTTTTTCATATGGCTGCTCTCGCCCTTCTTCGAGTTGTTCGTGTCTCCGCTGGACGCCGCCATCATTGCGTCGCGCCTGCCCAATCTTCTTTGGTTCGGTCTGCTGACGGCCTCCGTCTGGTACGGCTCTTATCTGCTCGGACGACGCCCGGAAGCGCAACCACTGGCCCTGCCTTTCGGGGGTGAACCCACGCCCTCGGCCTACGGGCGCATGATCGCCGATGCCGCATTGCTGCTGCTGGTCGCCACTGCAGGCATTATCTGGCGCATGCATGAAACGTCCGAAGTACCTGCCCTGATTGCATTTCAGGCGCTGGCCTTTTATTCGGTCGCGCGCATGCTTGATCGTCCGGCATCGGGCGCCGTCACCCTGGGCCTGGCACTGGCCGCAGCGTTTCTCGCACGCGGCTGGATAGGCTCCCTGCCCATCATGCTGGCGACGCTGCTCATCTTCATGCCAGGCGGCATTCTCTGGCCCCGAAAAAAGTGGCTGCTGCTGACGGCCGCCCTGACTACCATCCTGATACTGTGCTGGTGGATTCCCGCCAGAAATGCCAGTGAATACTGGACCATGAACTGGCTGCTGTGGAACACCACCGCGTTCGGCTGGCCCGTTTACAAAGAAGTACTTACCGCCCTGCGCGACCTGCCCTGGTTCTTGTGGCCGACCTGGCCGCTGGCCATTCTGGCCATCTGGCGCTGGCGTTCATGGCTGACGGCGCCCCATATATGGCTGCCCCTGATGTTTGCGCTGTGGCCGCTGGTGGCCCTGCTGTTCCTGGCGGATTCCTTCGAGCCGGAATACAGCCTGCTGGCCGTACCGTGTGCCATTCTGGCGGCGTTCTCCCTGCCCACTTTGCGCCGCGGCATCGTCAACTCGCTGGACTGGTTCGCCGTGATGTGCTTTTCACTGACGAGCGCCACGGTCTGGCTGGGCTGGATAGCCCTGCAAACCGGCTGGCCCGAGCAGATTTCGCACAATATTGCACGCCAGACACGTGGCTACGATGTCTTCATTTCCTGGCCGGCAGTATTTGTTGCCATTCTGGGAACGCTGGCCTGGGCAGCCCTGGTGCGCTGGCGCCTGATCAGCAAACCGGCCGGCCTCTGGCGCGGAACGGTGCTGTCTGCCGGTGGACTAATCGTGACCTGGCTGCTGCTGGTCACCTTATGGATGCCGGCCCTGGACTACGTGCGCAGCTATCGCACCGTATCCGGACATCTGGCCGCCGCCCTGAAGCTGCATAAGCAACCCGGCGAATGCGTACGCACCCAGGGCCTGGGTACCGGCCAGCGCGCCTCCTTCCTCGTTTTCGACGATATCGATTTCACCTACAGCTCCGAGTGCACGCTGGTACTGCAACAGACCTCGCCCCAGGACCTCGCCGCCGGCACTGCCGCCTACTCCGGCACAGGCACGGTGTTGTGGATGGGTCAGCGTGAGCCCGAGCGCTACGAGGTATTCCGCCTGCTGCGTCTTGGCAAACAGTGAGCTCCCCCACACCGTCTACCGGGCTATGGTCACACGCCCGTGAAATCTTGCGGCAATCCTGGCCCGTACTGATCAGTTCCTGGGCCGGCATAGTCTTCGGCGTCATGGATACCGCCATGGCGGGTCACGCCAGCGCAGCCGACCTGCAGATTATGGCGCTTGCGGCATCGATCTACATTACCGTCTTCGTTGGCCTGATGGGTGTTGTGCATGCGCTCATCCCCATCATCGCCCAGCATTTCGGTGCCGGGCGCTACACCGAGGTTGGCCAGACCTGGGGCCAGGGCGTATGGATGGCACTGGGCCTGTCCCTGGCTGGCGCCGCGGCCATGCTGTTTCCCGACGTCTGGCTATTGCTGTCCGGCGATGTGGAACCCGTGGTGCGTGAAGGCGTCACCTGGTATCTGCGTGCGCTGGTGCTGGCCTTGCCGGCCACACTTATGTTTCGCACCATCTATGCGCTGGGCACAGCGGTTTCGCGCCCGAAAACCGTGATGGTGATCAATCTGCTGAGTGTAGGCTTCAAGTTCCTGTTCAACTGGATATTCATTTTTGGCAAGCTGGGCATGCCGGCACTGGGCGCTGCGGGTGCCGGCCTGTCTACCGCCGTGGTCGGCTGGATGACGCTGCTGGCCGGACTGTGGGCCATCCGGCACGATTCCTTTTACCTGCGCTTCCGGCCTCACCTGGGGCGGCCGCAGTGGGCCAGCCAGAAGGAACTGCTGCGCCTGGGCCTGCCCATGGGCGGATCTTATCTGATAGAAGTTGGCGCCTTTACCTTTATGGCCTTGCTGATTGCGCGAGAAGGCATGTTCATCAGCGGCGGACACCAGATCATGTCGAACCTGGCGGCGCTGTGCTACATGATGCCTATGGCCGTGGGCATCGCAACGGCATCACTGACGGCGCAAGCGATAGGCGCGCGCGATCTGCCGCGTGCACGCAGCACCGGCCGGGCCGGCGTATGCATAGTGGTGCTGGGCGCCACACTGACGGCCAGCTTCCTGGTGCTCGCCAAGCAACCCATACTGCGGCTTTACACCGACGAAGTACAGGTTGCCATCGTGGCCGCCGCCCTGCTGCAGCTGCTGCCCTGGTTTCACCTTGCCGACGCCCTGCAATGCATAGGGTCTTATCTGCTGCGCGCCTACAAGGTGGCGGTTGTTCCGTTACTGTTGCAGATCGTGGCACTCAGCGGCCTGGGCCTGATAGGCGGCTGGTGGCTGGGCTTTGGCCCTGCGGCGGGAGCACTCCAACCTATGCTGGCACGCCTGGCCCCGGGCGCGCCGGTCGGTGCCGGCAGCATGTGGCTGATGGCGTTTGCAGGACTGACCGTTTCAGCCGTCCTGCTTTTTGCCTGGTATGGCCACGTGGTCAGGTCGCATCTGCGCTCCAGCCAGGCCTGAGCCGGTCATGCAGCCTCAGGCCGCATCGGGCCTGCCTGGGTCTTCAGGATTTTCCGCCCCATCAGTTTCAAGGGCCGGCGTGACCAGCTCAACCACTTTGCTGCGCGAAAGCACACCCAGGAACTCATCGTTCTCACCCGTCACCGCCAGCGGTTCCGTGCTGCGCAACAATCTGGCCAGCACTTCGTCCAGACCGGCCGTAGCAGGGACCGACGCCATGTCCTCGACATGGCGGGCGATGTCGCGTACGCCTTCCCGGACTGCTTGCTGGGCCGATCCCCGCGTCAGGATGCCGGCCAGCCGCTTGCCATCAAGCACGGCGGCGTAATCGAAATCCAGTTCGGCCATACGTTCAAGGGCATGTGCCGGACGCGAACGCATGGTCAGGGTCAGTGAAGGCGTATTGCACGCATGCGTGGCATTAAGCACTTTCCCCCGGTTCACGTCCTGCAGGAAAGACTGCACATAGTCGTCGGCCGGCGCCAGCAGAATGTCTTCCGGCGTACCCTCTTGTACAAGCTCGCCACCCTTCAGGATGGCAATGCGGTTGCCCAGGCGCAGGGCCTCGTCAAGATCGTGCGTGATGAAAACAATGGTCTTGTTCAGCTGCGCCTGCAATTGCAAGAGCTGGTCCTGCATCTCGCGGCGTATCAAGGGGTCCAGCGCCGAAAAAGCCTCGTCCATAAGCAGAATCTCGGCATCGGTTGCCAGAGCCCTGGCCAGCCCTACCCGTTGCTGCATGCCGCCCGACAACTGATGCGGATACTGGTTCTCGAACCCGGCAAGGCCAACCTGCTCGAGCCAGTGCTGCGCCCGCTGAACCCGTTCGGCCTTCTTCATGCCCTGCACTTTCAGGCCGTACGCCACGTTTTCTATTACCGTCCGGTGCGGGAACAGGCCGAAGCGCTGGAAGACCATGCTCATCTTCTGCTGGCGGAATTGCTCGAGCGCCGTTTTGCCCAGCGTGACGACATCGACACCGTCGACCAGTATCTGCCCCGCACTGGGTTCGATCAGGCGGTTGAAATGCCGGATCAGCGTAGACTTGCCCGATCCGGACAAGCCCATGATCACGTAGATGCTGCCCTCTTCGATAGACAGGCTGATGTCGCGCAGACCCAGCGTATGCCCGCTTTTGGCAAGCAGCTCTTCCTTGCTCATGCCCTGACGGGCCGCATCGAGCCAGCGCTCGGGCCTGGCGCCGAATATCTTGTAGATATTGCGTACTTCAATCTTGGTCATTTCAGGCCCCCTTCTGCTGACGGCGCCCGAACTCTTGCGTAATCCGGTCAAACACGATGGCGATAATGACAATACCCATGCCCGCCAGCACACCACGGCCTACCTGCAAGCGATTAATGCCCTGCAAGACTTCGTAGCCCAGCCCCTTGACCCCGATCATCGAGGCGATAACCACCATGGCCAGCGCCATCATGGTGGTCTGGTTGATACCCGCCATGATGTTGGGCATGGCCAGGGGAAGCTGCACGCCGAACAGCTGCTTGACCCGGTTTGCGCCAAAGGCACGCGAAGCCTCCAGCACTTCGGAATCGACCAGGCGTATGCCCAGGTCGGTCAGCCGGATGACGGGAGGAAGTGCGTAGATGATGGTGGCAAACAGCGCCGCAATCTTGCCCAGATTGAACAACATGACCACAGGAATCAGATACACAAAACTGGGCATGGTCTGCATGACATCAAGCACGGGCAGCATAATGCGCCGTAGCCAGTTAAAGCTGGCCATCAGAATGCCCATCGGTATGCCTATGCCCACCGAAATGGCCACCGCCACTATCATTAGCGACAGCGTCTGCATGGCGGCATCCCATAGTCCGATGAAGCCGATCAGGCAGAGCATGGCTCCGATAAAAACAGAAAATCCGATACGGCGACTGGCCAGCCAGGCCAGCCCCATGACCGCAAGCACCACCACCCACCAGGGCGAGTAGCGCACAATTTGGTCCATCCAGATAAGCAGATCCAGCAAGGGCTGGGTGAGTGCGCGCAGCAAGTCGGAATAGTTGCTGACGATATTGCCAACAAAATCATCAATGGGCGCGCGCAGCGCCCGGGGCGCTATGAACTCTGGAAACATAAACAATCAACTCCATAAAACTTGTCAAGACAGTGAACCTTTCGATTCACTGTCTGTGCAGCCGGCGGCCAACCGGCGATCCCGCCCATGTATGCGCCCAAGCAGGCGCCCACATGACGGGAACGGGAGGCGACAAGTCTTAAAGAGCCGCTTTTACACGCTCGGCAACGTCGGCAGGTACCCAGGCGCTCCAGACGTCGGCCTGGTTCTTCAGGAACCACATGGCCGTGGCATCAGGCTCGGCTTCGTTTTCTTCCATGTAAGCCATGGCCTCGTTCATGACAGGCAAAGGTACAGCAACCTTGGACAGGAACTCGGTCAGCTTGGGTGCATCTTGCGTAAACTGGGTGGTTACCGCCGTGAAGACGGGATTGTCGGGGTAGGCACTGGGCTGGGGATCGGCACAATCGGGATCCGTCAGGCAAGTTTGCTTTTCCTTGTCGTAGGCCGGCAATTCGAGCTTGACCAGATCCATGGAACCGACCAGCGGCGTGGGATACCAGTAGTAGAAAACAATGTTTTCCTTGCGCTTGTAGGCGGCGGTCAGGGCCGCTTTTTGCGTGGCGCCGGTACCAGGTGAGAACAGTGTGAAGGTATCACCCAGACCCAGCGCTTTGAACAGGTTGCCACTGACGACTTCGCAGCCCCAGCCAGCCGGGCAGCCGTAGAAGCGGCCCTTGGTAGGCTCTTCGGGATCCTTGAACTCATCCTTGAACTTGGGCAGGTCGGAGGCTTTCTTCAGGTCGGGCAGGCGCTCGGCGGTGTATTTCGGAATGAACCAGGCTTCCCCACCCATATAGATGTCGCCTATGCGCTTGACCTTGCCGGTGGCCTCGGCCTCGGCCCAGGGCTCGCCCACGCTGTTAAGCCAGATTTCGGTATTGATATCGAGGTCGCCGCGCTCGAGTGCGGCCAGGGCCGGCAGGGTTTCTGTGGGCAGTACTTCGGATTTGCAGCCGTAACCCTTGTCGGCGATAAATCGCTCAACCTCGACCAGGACGAGGTTGGATTCCCAGTTCATGCCGCCAAACTTGATTGGACGGTCGAGTTCGCATGCAGGTGCGTCGGCTGCTTGCGCGACATTGACACCGGCACTCAGGCCCAGCGCGGCTACAGACAAACCCAGGGCAAGGGCGGTTTTCCTGAAGGAAGAGGAAAGGGCGTTCGTGCTGAACGTGCGATGTGAGAGATTCACATTTAAAGACATGGCTATTTGCCTCCTAGTTACGTGGACGCATCAGGACAACATGGATGCGCCAGGCTAAGGGGTGTGCGGAAGACGGGAGGGCCGCCGATACAAACCGACACTAGCGTGATGAGCACAGAGTGCTCGTTGACAGGTAATGGGGTCGAACTGACCCGCCATACGCCAGAATTGAATAAAACCAGACACAGGGCCCTGCGGCCCCGTGCAGTTTGTGTGCCATTTTATAAGCGATGCGAAAAAAATGTAAACGCGCACTAACCCGGTTGTCCGAAATGCCCTTTTACATTAGGGCCGAACACGCCGGCCCTTGGCTGCGCCTACTGATAGATATAGTCGCGACGCCACGGATAAGCGATATCTTCCGGGTAGTCGAGCTCATCGCTGCGACCAGGGCCGCGCGGCTGCGCGAGAACCTGATGCAAGGCGATCCAGCCGTGTTCGAAGCCCATTGCGCAGCCGGCCAGGTAGATGCGGTAGGCCCGCAGCGAGCGCTCGCCCTGCTCGTTGGGCAGAGTCTGACGGGCCTGGGGCAATTGTGCCTCGAGCGCATCGCTCCAGGCCCACAGGGTACGGGCGTAGTGCGGACGCAGGTTCTCGATGTCGAGATCTTCGAGCCCGCCCCTGGTGAGATGCTCGAGCACATGGCTGATGTGGGTAAGCTCGCCGCCCGGGAAAATGTATTTTTCGATGAATTCACCCATGCCGGCGCCGAGCTCGGCATTATCGACACCGCCGGCGGTGATGCCATGGTTCATGATGAGGCCACCCGGATGCGTCAGGCTTCGGAGCCTGGCGAAGTAGCCGTCGAGCTGGGCGCGGCCCACATGCTCGAACATCCCGACGGAAGCAATCTTGTCGTAAGGCTGGTCGGTCGTGAGCTCGCGGTAGTCAAGCAGATCCATGCGCACCCGCCCGCCCAGCCCTTTTTCTTCGATGAGCCGGTTGACGTAGGCGTGCTGGTTGCGCGACAAGGTAACACCCGTTGCGTCGACACCGTAGTGTTCGGCGGCCCACAGCAGCAGGCCACCCCACCCCGCCCCCACATCCAGGAAGCGTTCACCCTGCTTCAGCCTGAGCTTGCGGCAGATATGATCCAGCTTTGCTTCCTGGGCCTGCGCCACGTTCATATCGGGGGTCTTGAAGTAGCCGCAGGAATACACGCGGCGCGGATCCAGCCAAAGGCCGTAGAAATCATCAGACAGGTCGTAATGAAACTGGATCTGGCGCGCGTCGCGATCTATGGAGTGGCGCCACACCGACACCAGACGGCGGATCAGTTCGGTCAGTCTGCCCACGCGCGCGGCCTCGATGGGTGAACCCGGCAAGATGGCGGCGGCCAGTCGCATCAGGTCGCGCATCGAGCCGTCTACATCGAACTTGCCTTCGACGTAGTCTTCGCCCAGGAGGCCGACTTGTCCGGTAGCCAGATTGGCCAGCGCGGAGCGATCTTTGATGATAAGGCGGATCTGGGCGTTGGGATCCCCGATTTTCTGGCCATCGGGCATGGTCAGCTGCACAGGCAGGGGCAACGATGCCAACTTGGTTTCAACAACAGACAAGACCGAACTCAAGACCGACTCCTCTTAGTAAACAACACCAAAATCGATGGCGCTACAGTTCTGTGAAAAGCGAATTGAACAATATCCAGGCATGCTAAGATGTCATCCGATACTACTATATAGATAAGTCTTTTGCCCATGGCTGCAGCCATGGCGCAACACCCGCCGATGCACCCATCCCAAAGCGCCCTGACCTCGATTCCGCCCTGGCTCGTCCTGATGGGTTTGCTAACGGCTATCGGGCCGCTGGCCATAGATATGTATCTGCCGGCCTTCTCTGCCATCACACACGGACTGGGCGCCGAGCCCGGGCAGGTCGAGCGCACGCTGGCCAGCTATCTGCTGGGCCTGGCCACGGCGCAACTGTTCTACGGACCCCTGGCAGATCGCTATGGCCGCAAGAAACCGCTGGCGCTGGGCCTGATTATTTTCACGATAGCCTCCATAGGCTGCGCCTACACTGACAGTATCGAGCACCTGACTTTCTGGCGTATCGCCCAGGCTTTTGGCGGCGCTGCCGGCATTGTCATTCCGCGCGCGGTCATCCGCGACAACTACGATACGCGCGACGCCTCCAAGGCCCTGTCCCTGCTGATGCTGATCATGGGTGTCACACCCATACTGGCCCCCATCCTGGGTGGGCAAATACTGATTTACGGAAGCTGGCGCGGCATCTTCGCCGTCATGACCACATGCAGCGCCTTGCTGCTGATCGCGGTGGTGTTCACCATGCGCGAAACCCTTAAGCCTGAAAGAGTCCTGCTGCTGGGAGCCGGCACCATTGCCCGCAACTACCTGACGCTGCTGGGGCACAAGCGGTTTATGTGCTACACGCTGGCCGGCGGCTTCGGAGCGGCCGGCATGTTTGCCTATATTGCCGGCTCACCCCATGTATTTCTGAACGTCTATGGCATTGACCCGCGCTATTTCGGCCTGCTGTTCGGGGCCAATGCCGCTGCACTGATTTTCGCAGCGCAAGTCAGCGCACGCCTGCTGAACCGGCATACGCCCGAAACACTGCTGCGTCGCTCACAGCGTATATTGCTGGGCGTTGCACTGGTAGCCGTAGCCCTGACGCTGCTTGATCTCATCAACCTGCCCTTGCTTATGATCTGCCTGATGTCATTCATGGCCAGCCAGGGTTTCGTGAACCCCAACTCGGCAGCGCTGGCACTGCGCGAGCAAGGCCAGCGCCTGGGTTTCGCCTCGGCCATGATGGGCACGCTGCAGATGCTTTGTGGTGCGGCCGCGGGGCTGGCTGTCAGCCTGTGGCAGTCGCCCAGCCCCTTGTCCCTGACCACAATCCTGGCGCTGTGCGCCTGCCTGTCGTGGCTATTTGGACGCATTGCACTTAAATCAGCCCAAACTACTTGATTAGATTGCATTTTTTATATTAGAATAGCAGGCTTTCCGGCTTATGGCCGGACCTGGTATATGCTTTGGCCAGGGCATGCATGGTGCAAGGGCGTATTTTATATAGCGCTTATTTGCCAAAAACCCGCAGGTTTTTGGCTGCAGGTTCTAGCACCTTGTGTGTTTTTTAAGCACTACATTATCTAAGAGGTATGACCATGGCACGCGTATGCCAAGTTACCGGCAAAGGCCCGATAGTGGGCAACAATGTTTCGCACGCAAACAATAAAACCAAGCGTCGCTTTCTCCCTAACTTGCAATCGCGCCGTTTCTGGGTCGAGAGCGAAAACCGCTGGGTTCGCCTGCGCGTTTCGACCAGCGCATTGCGCACCATCGACAAGAAAGGCATCGACGCCGTTCTGGCCGAAATGCGCGCCCGTGGCGAGCTGGCATAAAGCCCGCGTCAACGATCTAACTTAGGAGCTCATCATGGCAGCAAAAGGCGTTCGCGAGAAAATCAAGCTCGAATCCACCGCCGGTACCGGTCACTTCTACACGACCACCAAGAACAAACGCAACATGCCCGAAAAGATGTTGATCAAGAAATATGATCCCGTCGCCCGCAAGCACGTTGACTACAAGGAAATCAAGCTCAAGTAACGAGCCCGGAACGACGCAGGCCTGAAAAACTGCCGCGCCATCCCGCAAACCCTGCTCCGGCAGGGTTTTTTTCTGCCCGTACATCAGGATTGCCGTGCGCAGGCCCGCATGAGGCCTGCCCAACGGCCTTGCCGATTGCATCCTATAATGTATGGTTGCCATAAACCTTTTTACGAACACTGAATAACATGCAGGAACGCTACAGCCCCAACGACGTTGAAAAAGCCTCACACGAAAACTGGCAGGCCCGCGACGCATATCGCGTCGTCGAACACGCCAAAGCGGCTGATGGCACCAGCAAACCCAAGTTCTACGCGTGCTCCATGCTGCCCTACCCCAGCGGCAAGCTGCACATGGGCCATGTGCGCAATTACACCATCAACGACATGATGGCGCGCCAGCTGCGCATGCGTGGCTATAACGTACTGATGCCCATGGGATGGGACGCCTTCGGCATGCCTGCCGAGAATGCGGCCATCAAGTCCCAGGTACCGCCGGCCAAATGGACATACGACAACATCGCCTACATGAAGAAGCAAATGAAAGCGATGGGCCTGGCCATAGACTGGTCGCGCGAAATGTGCGCCTGCGACCCCAAGTACTACAAGTGGAACCAGTGGCTGTTCCTGAAGATGCTGGAAAAAGGCATTGCCTACCGCAAGACCCAGGTCGTTAACTGGGATCCCGTCGATCAGACCGTGCTGGCCAATGAGCAGGTTATCGACGGGCGCGGCTGGCGTTCGGGCGCCCTGGTCGAGAAACGCGAGATCCCGGGCTATTACCTGCGCATTACCGACTACGCCGAGGAACTGCTTGGCCACGTCAAGGACGGCCTGCCCGGCTGGCCCGAGCGCGTACGCCTGATGCAGGAAAACTGGATAGGCAAGAGCGAAGGTGTGCGCTTTGCCTTCACGCACGATATCCACGATGCCGCGGGCAAGCTGATACAAGACGGGCGCATGTATGTCTTCACCACACGCGCCGACACCATCATGGGTGTTACCTTCTGCGCAGTCGCCCCCGAACACCCGCTGGCCACCCATGCCGCGCAGAACAATCCTGAACTTGCCGCCTTCATCGAAGCCTGCAAGCAAGGCGGTACTACCGAAGCCGAAATGGCTGCGCGTGAAAAAGAAGGCTTGCCTACCGGCTTGTCCGTCACCCATCCCATCACCGGTGAACCGGTTCAGGTATGGGTCGGCAACTACGTACTCATGAGCTACGGCGACGGCGCCGTCATGGGTGTGCCTGCCCACGACGAACGCGACTTTGCCTTCGCCAGGAAATACCAACTGCCCATCCGCGACGTGATCGCCGTCCAGGGTAAAACCTATTCCACCGACCAATGGCAAGACTGGTACGGTGACAAGCAGCAAGGCACCACAGTCAATTCAGGCGCCTACGATGGCCTGAGCACCGCCCAGGCGGTTGACGCCGTCGCCGCCGACCTGGTTGCCAAGGGCCTGGGTGAAAAGCAAACCACCTGGCGCCTGCGCGACTGGGGCATTTCGCGCCAGCGCTATTGGGGCACCCCTATCCCCATCATTCACTGCCCTGACTGCGGCCCGGTACCTGTGCCCGAGCAAGACCTGCCTGTGGTCCTGCCCGACGACCTTATTCCCGATGGCAGCGGCAATCCGCTGACCAAGCACGAAGGCTTCCTGTCCTGCCACTGCCCCAAATGCGGCACGGCTGCCCGGCGCGAAACCGACACCATGGACACCTTCGTGGATTCGTCCTGGTATTTCATGCGCTATACCTCACCCGGCAACGACAACGCCATGGTCGACGAGCGCAACGATTACTGGATGCCCATGGACCAGTACATCGGTGGCATCGAACACGCGGTGCTGCACCTGCTCTATGCCCGCTTCTGGACACGGGTCATGCGCGACCTGGACCTGCTCAAGTTCGACGAGCCCTTCACCAAACTGCTGTGCCAGGGCATGGTGCTCAACCACATTTATTCCCGCAAGAATGCGCAAGGCGGCATCGAGTACTTCTGGGCCGATCAGGTCGAGAACCAATACGATGCCAAGGGCGCAATCACCGGTGCCAAACTCAGCGCCGATGGTTCCGAGGTTCAGTATGGTGGTATTGGCACCATGTCCAAGTCCAAGAACAATGGTGTCGATCCTCAATCCCTGATCGACACCATGGGTGCCGATACGGCCCGGCTGTTCGTGATGTTTGCCAGCCCTCCCGAGCAAACGCTGGAATGGTCTGACTCGGGCGTGGAAGGATCGCACCGCTACCTGCGCCGCCTGTGGGCCTTCTGCCACAACAACCTGGCTACCCTGCAACAGGGTGTGAATCCGCCTGCCGACTGGTCCAATGCCGACAAGGCCTCGAAAGACCTGCGCCGCGAGATCTACACCCTGCTGAAAATGGCCGACTACGATTACCAGCGCATCCAGTACAACACCGTGGTATCAACCTGCATGAAGATGCTCAATGCGCTTGAGTCCGCTTCACTGCCCGATACTCCGATTGCCCGGGCCGCTCTGGCAGAAACCACCTCGGTGCTGCTGCGTGTGCTCTACCCTGTCGTTCCTCATATCACCTGGCAGCTGTGGCAGGATCTGGGCTACAGCCAGCTTTATGGCGACCTGCTCGACGCCCCCTGGCCGGTTGTCGATGAAGCCGCTCTGGTGGCCGACGAAATCGAACTCATGCTGCAGGTCAATGGCAAGCTGCGCGGTTCACTAAGCGTGCCCAACGGTACCGACAAGGCGCAGATCGAGCAACTTGCCGTCGCCCACGAAGCAGCCATCCGCTTCCTCGAAGGCAGGCCTGCCAAGCGCGTTATCGTCGTACCTGGCAAGCTGGTCAACATAGTCGGGTAAACTCAGGTATGCACAGCACTATGGTCAAGCCCGCAGTTTCCGCCCTCACGCCAGCACGATGCTGGCGTGGCCTGGCCTGCATCATGCTGTGCCTGCTGGTCGCAGCCTGCGGCTTTCGCCTGAAAGGTGTGGCACCGATGCCATTCGATACGCTGTATACCAACATCAACGACAACACGGAATTCGGATCGGGCCTGATGCGTGCCATTGCCGCCAGCTCGCCGGGCATACGCTTTGTCAGCGAACCTGCCGAGGCGCAGGCCAGACTTACCCAGCTGCAGAATCACCAGTCGCTGCGTGAACTGTCCATCGACGCGGAAGGCCAGGTGGAAGAATACGAACTGAATCTTGAATTTATCTTCCAGTTAACCGACGGCAAGGGCCACATGGTGCTGCCGCCCACGGTATTGCGCTCGACCCGCGAGCTGCCCTACGACTCCACCATGGTGCAGGCCAAAGAAGGCGAAATCACCATGGTCTTCAGGGAAATGCAGCAGTCGCTGATCAGTCAGATCGTACGACGCCTGTCCTCGCCCGAAGTCGCCGAAGCCTACGAAAACGCAGCCACCCTGCCGGTGGACGACAGCGCCGTAACGCCTGCCCCTGTGCCAACAACCGACAGACCACTAGTCGATCCGGGCCCCATGTCGCCACGCAGCATGCCCAATATCAATCCGGCCGATTCTTACTAAGCCGGGCAGAGCCATGGGACGCCGCCTGGACGCCGACAGTCTTTTGAGCCAGCTCAAAAAAACACCCGAGCTTGACGCCCTGTACGTCGTATCGGGCGACGAGCCCCTGCTCGTCATAGAATCCTGCGACGCCTTGCGCGCGGCGGCCAGTGCAGCGGGCTACACCGAAAGAGTCAGCCTGACCCTCGACGCCCGCAGCGACTGGTCGGCCGTCATTGGTGCCACACAGAATGTGTCCCTGTTTGGCGATCGCCGTCTGGTGGATCTTTCCATACCCGCCGGCAAGCCAGGCAGAACCGGCGCAGAAACCCTGCTCAAGCTGGCAGACATGGCCCGGAACCAGGCCCTGGCAGACACCACCGTCATGATCAGCCTGCCAAGGCTGGACAAAACCACACGCAACAGCAAATGGGCCCAGGGACTGTTCGAGACAGCCACCTCGATTGAGGTCAGCAACGTTCCACGTACGGCGCTGCCGCGCTGGATAGGGCAGCGTCTGGCCCGCCAGGAACAGCAGCTGGACCAGGCTACGCTTGAATGGATGGCCGACAAGGTCGAGGGTAATTTGCTGGCAGCACACCAGGAAGTGCAAAAGCTGGGGTTGCTGTATCCTTCCGGCAAGATCAGCGGCCCTGAGGTCGAACGGGCCGTGCTGAACGTGGCGCGTTACGACGTCTTCGGATTGCGCGATGCCATGTTGGCCGGTGACGCAGCCCGCGCCCTGACCATGCTGTCGGGGCTGCGCGCCGAAGGCGAGGCCCTGCCCCTGGTGCTCTGGGCGGTTGGCGATGAGGTGCGCATACTGGCGCGCCTGGCAGCCAGTCAGGCCGCAGGCCAGGATCTGGGCGGCGAAATGCGCAGGCAGCGCGTCTTTGGCCCGCGTGAACAGCTGCTGCGGCAAACACTGAGCCGGCTTGCCCCGCAAACCTGGCCCGCCGCCGTACAACATGCCCATGACATCGACAGACTGATCAAGGGTCTTAAGGTTGCCGGCCGGCTGGATGACCCCTGGGAAGAGCTGGGGCGGCTGATTTTGCGCATTGCACGGTCAAAGACACCGGCCCGCCCCGCTCCCTCGCAAGCCTGACGCCGCCACGGCAGGCAATGATCAGGACACTCGCCCCGATAACTGGGATAATTCGTATCTGCAAGTCCACTCAATACCATCATGACCGAATCCTCAACCGCTGGCACAGCCGATTCCAACGCCCTTGGCACTGACATCACCCGACTGGGCCAACAGGCACGCGTGGCCGCAAGAGCCATGCGCAATGCCTCGGGCCAGGCCAAAGCCCAGGCCCTGCATGCCATGGCCAGACTGCTAGAAACACAGAAGGCCAGCCTGCAGGCTGAAAATGCCAAGGATCTGATGGCGGCCGAAAAAAACGGCCTGGAACCGGCCTTGCTCGATCGCCTGAAACTGTCTGACAAGGCGCTGGCCACCATGGCGGCCGGCCTGCGCCAGATTGCCGAAATGCCCGATCCGGTCGGCAGCCTGACCGCCAGCAGCACCCGCCCTAACGGCATGCGTGTGGCACAAATGCGCGTACCCCTGGGCGTCATTGGCATTATTTATGAATCCCGTCCCAACGTGACCATCGACGCGGCGGCACTCTGCCTGAAGTCGGGCAACGCCACGATACTACGCGGCGGCAGCGAAGCCTTCCATTCCAACGTGGCACTGGGCGCCATTATCAGCCGTGGCCTGGCCGAGGCCGGACTGCCCTCTCACGCCGTTCAGGTGGTCGGTACAACCGACCGCGCCGCCGTCGGTCATCTGATTACCCTGACCGACTATATCGATGTCATCGTGCCGCGCGGCGGCAAGGGCCTGATCGCCCGCCTGGCCAAAGAAGCCAAGGTTCCGCTGATCAAGCACCTGGACGGCAACTGCCATGTTTATATCGATGCAGCCGCCGACCTCGACAAGGCGCACGAAATCGCCGTCAACGCCAAAACCTACCGCTACGGCATTTGCGGCGCCATGGAAACCTTGCTGGTTCACGCCGATGTGGCAGGCACTGTTTTGCCCCGCCTGGGCAAGACCCTGACTGACAAGGGTGTGGAACTGCGTGGTTGCGAACGTACGCAAGCCTTGCTGCCGCAAGCCCTGCCAGCCACCCGGGAAGACTGGGAAACCGAATACCTGGCACCCATACTGGCAGTGCGGGTCGTCGATACCCTGGACGAGGCCATCGACCATATCACCCGCTACAGTTCCGAGCACACCGAAGCCATCGTCACCGAAAACCTGCATGCCGCCAACCGCTTCCAGCGCGAGGTCGATTCCAGCTCGGTCTACGTCAACCTGCCCACCTGCTTCGCCGATGGCTTTGAGTACGGGCTGGGCGCCGAGATCGGCATTTCCACCAACCGCCTGCACGCGCGCGGACCGGTCGGCCTGGAAGGCCTGACGACGCTGAAATGGGTACTGGCCGGCGATGGCCAGCTACGTGGCTGACGGTATCGCCATGCTCTGGATCAAAACATTTCATATCCTGTTCGTCGTTGCGTGGTTCGCAGGCCTGTTCTACCTGCCCCGCATCTACGTCAATCTGGCACAAAGCACCGATGCATCCAGCACGGCAACATTGCTGGGCATGGCCAGGCGCCTGTACCGATTCATGACGCCGCTGGGCATACTGGCCCTGGTGTTCGGCTTGTGGCTGTTCCTGGGCTACGGACTGGGGCACGGCCAGGGCTGGATGCATGCCAAGTTGCTGGGCGTGCTGCTGCTGGTCATCTATCATCTGGCCTGCGCCCGCATGCTCAAAACCTTCGAGCAAGGCCGCAACACGCACAGCCATCGCTATTACCGCTGGTTCAACGAAATTCCGGTTGTTCTGCTGCTGATCATCATCGCGCTGGTCGTCGTACGGCCCTTCTGACACCCTACCCATGACTGACAATAAATCAGGCAAGACCCTGACGCTCAAAAAGAAAGTCGCCACTGCCGGCGCCACCGAAGACGGCGAACGCCGCAAACGGTCCGGAGGCCGGGCACGGCAAGTGGCCCAGCTTGAGCGTGAACGAGGCAAAGCCAGTACAGCCAAAGCCGTTGTTCAGGAAAAGCCTGACCGCCCGGCAGCGGAACCGCGCGAGCGCCGGCCCCACGCCGAAGCAAGACAGCGTAACCAGCCCGATACGCACCGGCAAGACAGCGACCGGCCACGCGTCGCAGTGCGGCAGTCGCGCCGCCCGGCACAAGCCGAGATCTTCCCTGTTTTCACGCCTTGCCCCCAGGGTCTGGAAGAAGCATTGACAGCCGAGATGCACGCGCTGGGCTTTGCCGATGCCGAGCCCGCCCGTGCCGGCTGCCGCTTTCACACCGACTGGACCGGTATTCTGCGCGCCAACCTGTATTCGCGCCTGGCGACACGCGTGCTGGTCCAGGTTGCCCATGGTCCGGTACAGCACGAAGACGACATTCTTGAACTGGCCAGCCAGACCCCCTGGGAACGCTGGTTCGGCGCCGAGCAAACCTTGCGGGTAGATACGTCTGCCATCCGCAGCCCCATGCAAAGCCTGCAGTACTGCAATCTGCGCGCCAAAGACGGCATCTGTGACCGGCTGCGCGAGCGCGAAGGCACAAGACCCGACATCGACACTGTGCGCCCCGACGCACGCGTGCATCTTTTCCTTAGCGCAGACAGCGCCACACTGTACCTGGACACCTCTGGTGAATCGCTGTTCAAGCGTGGCTGGCGGCTCGACAAGGGCGAAGCACCTTTGCGGGAAAATCTGGCGGCAGGCTTGCTGGCGCTGTCGGACTGGGATCCCGCCCAGCCGCTGCTTGATCCTTTCTGCGGCAGTGGCACCATACTGATAGAAGCGGCCTGGATCGCACTGGGTGTACCGGCAGGCATCTGGCGGCCTTTTGGTTTCGAGCGCCTGCGCAATCACGATGCCCGGCTTTGGCGCAATATCAAAGAAGAGGCGCGCTCACATATTGCCACCCGGCTCGACAGCCCCATCGTGGGCTATGACCTGAACCCGCGAGCCATCGAAGCCGCCAAGGCCAATATGGAAAGGGCCTGGCTCACGCCCGACTCGATACGGTTTGAAGTCGGCAACGCCCGTTCGGTACAACCGCCGGCATCAAGCGGCTGGCTGGTCACCAACCCGCCCTATGGCGAGCGTATGCCGGAAGACGACGCCGAACTCTGGAGCGCCTGGGCACAGAACCTGAAACAGAACTACAGCGGCTGGCAGGTGGGCGTCATCACCAGCGATCACGAGTTGCCACGTCAAATGCGCCTGAAGCCACGGCGCCGCCATCCCTTGTACAACGGCGCCCTGGATTGTCGTCTGTTCATCTTTGAAATGGTGCAGGACAGCTACCGGAAAGAGAAAAAGTAGCACTCGTGCCACAGTGTTTTTGCGTTGCAATATAAAGTCTTGCAAATTACTCGGGTTAACCCTTATAATAGGGTTAACCCTTGAACGAAACGTTCAATTTTTTATAAAGAGGCTTTATATGATCAACGTAGCCAAAGATACACGTTTAACCGACGAACTCGAGCGTCAACTGATGATGCAAGCCATCGAAGATCAGTACCGTTTCAAACCCGTCGAAGCACTTAAGAAATTGTTTGCCAAGCTGTTTGCAGCGGCTGACCGCGCCCAGGCTCCCTCGGGCAAGATGGTCGAAACCGCCAACTAAGCATCGATTTCAGGCTTGCGCGTATAGCAAGCCAATGCGGAAAAACCGCAAAGCCAGAGCCGCGCATAGCGGCTTTTCTTTTGCCCGCCCGCTGCGCAATCCGAAAGTGCGGGATAATAGCGGCCGGCATCAAAACTTCGGATACTGCAATGCAACAATTTCCCGCCATCGACCTTGACCAAACACCCAGCAGGTGGCGCCGCTTCGCCTGCATGATGTACGAGGGCGTGTTGCTGTTTGGCGTGGTATTCCTGGCCAGCTACCTGTTCGACACGCTTACACAAAGCCGCAGCGGAATGATGTTCCGGCATGGCCGCCAGGCAGTGCTGTTTGTTGCCATCGGCGTGTATTTCATCATGTGCTGGCGCAAACGCGGCCAGACCCTGCCGATGAAAACCTGGAATATCCGACTGGTCACCCAGGACGGCCAGATACCTGGCCTGGGCGTATTGCTGCTGCGCTATATCCTGATCTGGCCGATACCCTTGCTGGCCGCCCTGCTGGTACTGGCCGCCTCGCGGGCAACCGGCTACAGCTCGACGGATCTGCTCATCGTCTTTGCACCATTCACAGTCTTCTTCTGGACCTGGATAGACCCTCAAGGCCAGTTCCTGCACGATCGCCTGGCCCGTACGCGCCTGGTTCATGCACCCAAACCTTAGGACCACTGAGTAAAAACCCTAATGTGATTGGCTTTCTGAAACGTAAACATTGCATAGATACCGCTAGTCGTTCATGCTTCAGGGGTAGAGTGTAAAGAGACTCGCCCCCTACTCGGCCCATTGAATCCAAAAGACAATGAACGACCAATACTCGGCGCTGTACCAGTCTTACCAGTGGTTAGTCCCTTCTCAATTCAATATTGCGCAAGCATGCGTGCACCGGTGGGCCCAGAATCCGGTAGAAGGCCGGCGTATTGCGATTTTCCATGAAAACTCCCAGGGGCAGCGGGAAGTCTGGACCTACACCCGGCTATCAGACACCGCCAAGCAACTGGCCAACGGCCTGGTCAAGATGGGCATACGGGCAGGCGACCGCATCGCTGTCGTCACCGAGCAGCGGCCTGAAACCGTTGCCGCTTTCATTGCCATATTCAGCGTAGGGGCCATCGCCCTGCCGCTGTCGCCGTGGCTGGGCGCAAACGGGCTGGCCACGCGGCTGCAAGACGCCGAGGCACGAGTCGCCATTGTCGATGACGCCGGAGCCGACAGCTTGCTGCAGGCACAAACGCAGTGCCCGGCCCTCACACAAATCATAGGCCTGAATTTTCAGCACGAAGCCATTATCCCCTGGCGCTCTTTGCTGGCGCGCCAGGAACCCCGGTTTCAAGACGTGCTTACACGGTCCAGCAGCGCCGCGCTGCTTATTTACGCCCCCAACAGTGTTGCTGCGCCAAAAGGCACCTTGCTGGGCCACCAGACCCTGATCGGCAACTTGCCCGGCTTCGTGGCCGCACAGAACTGGTTCCCGCAATCGGGTGATGTGCTCTGGAGCCCAGCCGACTGGAACAGCGCCGACGGCATCATGAGCGCACTGCTGCCCACGCTGTATTTCGGCCACGCCATCGTCAGCACGTCGGGTCAGTCCACCCCGGGACACGCCTTTGAAGTAATGGCACGCTATCAGGTCAGCAATGTCTTCCTGCCCGCCGACTTGCTGCAGGCCATGATGCAGCACACCCCGCTGCCGCGCGAACAATACCCGCTGGGCCTGCGCGCCATCGCAAGCAGCGGCGCCAGCCTGTCACCGCAGGTAGCCGCCTGGTGTACGGAAGCGCTTGGCGTTACGCCCAACGAGACGTTCGGCTGCACCGAAATGAACCACCTGATTGGCAACAGCCACAAGAAGTGGCCGGTTCGGCCGGGCAGCATGGGGCGCCCCTATCCCGGCCATCAGGTTGCTGTCCTGGACAAAGCCGGCAACCCATGCCGCACAGGCCAGACCGGGGAAATCGCCCTGAATCGCCACGACATTCACGGCCACCCCGATCCCTTGCTTTTCCTGGGCTATTGGCGCAACGATCTGGCCACCCAGGCAAAGTTCAAAGACGACTGGTGCCTGAGCGGCGAAATGGCCAGGGTCGATGACCAGGGCTATTACTGGTATGCCGGCCCCAACAACGACGCGCCGGCCTGAAAAGCGCGACGGTCGTAGGCTAAAATTCAGCCATGACTGATGAACTTAAAAAATACCTGCTGTCCGATCACAGCACACGCATTCAGGCCGTCAGGCTAAGCCAGGCCTGGAAAACAGGCATGGCCCACCAGCACTACCCCGCCTGCGTCGAAACCCTGCTCGGAGAGCTCGTCGCTGCCTCTATCCTGCTCACCTCCAACATCAAGTTCGACGGTGCCCTGGTGCTGCAGCTGCACGGCGACGGCCCTATCGCACTGATCGTGGTCGAGTGCACCACCGAGCTGTCTATACGCGCGACCGTGACTGTGCGCGAAGATCACGAGATCCCTGCCGATGGCACGCTGCAAACGCTGCTCAATACCGGCGGCACCGGCCGTTTCGTGGTCACCCTCGATCCAGGCAGCAAGAATGCCGATCTCAAGCCCTACCAGGGCATCATCCCCCTGGAAGGCGACACGGTTGCCCAAGTGCTTGAGCGCTATATGCAAGACTCCGAACAGCTCGATACCCGCCTTTGGCTGGGTTCCGACACCGAGCATGCAGCAGGTCTGCTTCTGCAACGCCTGCCGGCACACGGCGGTCACGAAAGCACGACACCAGAGCAACAGAAAGAATCCTGGGACCGCGTCGGGCACCTTGCCTCTACCCTCAAGCAGGAAGAACTGCTGACCCTGGACATCGACACCCTGATCAAGCGCCTGTTCTGGGAAGAAGAGCTGCTGATTTTCGAACCACAGAGCGTGCGCTGGTATTGCCCATGTTCGCGTGAGCGGGTGGCAGGCATGCTGCAATCACTGGGCCGGGAAGAAATCGAGAGCATTCTTCACGAGCGTCGGAAAATCGATATCCTGTGCAATTTCTGCGGCAAGCCGTATGAGTTCGACGCCGTCGATTGTGCCGGGCTTTTCGTGAGCTCGCCGGGCATGACGCACGACACCGACGGCGGCATTCACTAAGCAGTTTCCACACTCGACACGCCTGCAGCCATGGCGGCACACTAGCTGCCATGTCGTCCCGCCTGCCACCTTCCCGGGCCGTGCTCCGCCACGGCACCCACGCCTTGCCGTCTGCGGCCTGCCCTTGCGGCAAGCCATGCCGGCGGCGTCAGCGCGGCACAGGCATGATCGAATTCTCTGTCGTTGCTGTTCCGGTGTTGCTGCTGGGGCTGGGCAGTATCGAAACCGCGCACTGGCTGCTCACCCGGCAAGTCGTCAGCCTGGCGCTGCTGGAAGCAGCCCGGGCAGGCATCAGCAACCACGCCCGGCCCCAGACTATCGTACAGGCCTTTGAAAAGGCGCTGCTGCCGCTCTTCCCTGCCTCGGCCAGCCGCAGCGCCAGGCAGAACCTCGACCTGGCATTTCAAAAACGCCGTCACGATACCGCCGGCGCCCCCTGGCAAATGGTTGTCGTGTCGCCCACCATGGCCGCCTTCAATGATTTCGCCGATTTGCAACTTGGCCGGGCATCCCACGACGGCCTGCCAACCATCAATAATCATTATCTGTTCGAACAGGATCAACGGCGCCGGGCCCAGGGCTGGGCCAACGGGCTGGGGCCCGAATCCAGATCCAGTATTTACCAGGCAAATACGCTTACCTTGCGCCTGAACTATCTGCATGAACCCGTAGTGCCTGGCATGAAAGGTCTCATGCGTCTGCTGGGTCGGTCAGGCGGCAGCTACGCCCAGCACGCCATGGCGCACGGCTATCTGCCTTTAAGCCGGGAAATCAGCCTGATGATGCAGTCCCATCCGGTGCGCTGGCCAAGCCTGGCAGGCAACAACGTCATACAGCCCGAAGCCCCGGCGCTCACAACCCCCGCAGCCATACTGCCCTGCACAGGGTTATGGTGCATGGCGCCCCAGCCCGCCAGCACCACCCCGGGTCTGCCCAATGTGCCCTGGCGTCCGCCGGCATCCGGGGAACACAGCGGCGCTCCGCACACGCCGGCACAGCCCGATGCATCAGCGCCCGACCCTGCCTCCGGCGATGGCCTGGCCGTCACGCCTGATCACCCCGATTGCGGGCTGACGCTGTGCTGTACATCTGCCGCCGGCACAGCACTCGCCGCAAGCGGTTAAACCCGGCTAATTGCCTTTTTTATCGGGAATTTGTGGAGTCTTGACACGCGGCTCGTGCTCGTTGGGCGCAAGAATCTGTACATAGACCTCGCCTTCCTGAATCATGCCCAGCTCACCGCGGGCACGCTCTTCGATGGCATCGGTACCCGACTTCAAATCCTGCACTTCCGCCTGCAAGGCATTGTTGCGGGCAAGCAGCGCTTCGTTGGTTTCCTGCTGGGCCGCGACTTTATCTTGCAATTCCTTGACCCGCAGCCAGCCACCCTTACCCCACCACAAAGGATACTGGGTAAGAAGGGTGAGTACGGCCAGAACAATGAATAGCAGTCGCATTTTTTACCAACAAACAACCCGGCCGGGCCGGGTTGTTTCTGCAGCCAGTACTACTAGCGCAGGTTGTAGAAGGCGTCGCGGCCAGGATAGGAAGCCACTTCTGCCAGCTCTTCCTCGATACGGAGCAGCTGGTTGTACTTGGCCATGCGGTCGGAACGGGAGAGCGAGCCTGTCTTGATTTGCATGGCATTGGTTGCCACGGCAAGATCGGCAATGGTGGCGTCTTCGGTTTCGCCCGAACGGTGGGATATGACCGCGGTATAGCCTGCACGCTTGGCCATTTCTATGGCAGCAAAGGTTTCGGTCAGGGTGCCGATCTGATTGATCTTGATCAGAATGGAGTTGGCAATGCCTTGGTCGATGCCCTGCTTCAGTATTTTGGTGTTGGTGACAAACAGATCGTCGCCCACCAGCTGGACTTTCTTGCCCAGCTGATCGGACAACAGCTTCCAGCCTTCCCAGTCGTTTTCGGCCATGCCGTCTTCAATGGAGATGATGGGATATTTGTCACACCAGCCGGCCAGCAGGTTGGCAAAGTCGGCCGCGCCCAGGGCAATGCCGCCTTCGCCGGCCAGATGGTATTTACCGTCGCGGTAGAACTCGGAGCTGGCGCAATCAAGACCCAGGGCAATCTGCGAACCCGCCTCGTAGCCGGCTTCGGCAATAGCCTGGAGAATAAGCTGAATGGCCGCTTCGTGGTTGGCCACGTTGGGGGCAAAGCCACCTTCATCGCCCACGGCAGTAGACATGCCCTGCTTGTTGATCAGCTTGGCCAGCGTATGGAAAACTTCGGCACCCATGCGCAGTGCTTCGCGGAAGCTGCCGGCACCTATGGGCAGAATCATGAATTCCTGCATGTCGAGCGTGTTGTTGGCGTGCGCGCCGCCATTGATCACGTTCATCATGGGAACAGGCATCTGCATGGGGCCGCTGCCGCCGAAATAGCGGTACAGCGACAGACCAGAGTCGTCGGCTGCGGCACGCGCAACCGCCATGCTGGCGGCCAGGATGGCATTGGCGCCCAAGCGGCTTTTGGTTTCGGTGCCGTCAAGGTCGATCAGGGTACGATCGACGAAAGTCTGTTCCTGGGCATCAAGGCCCATCAGCGCTTCCGAAATTTCGGTATTCAGGTTCTCGACCGCACGCAGCACGCCTTTGCCGCGATAACGCGCGTCGTCGCCATCGCGCAGTTCGACGGCCTCACGCGAGCCGGTGGAGGCCCCCGACGGCACCGCCGCACGCCCCATCGCGCCAGACTCAAGCAGCACATCACATTCAACGGTGGGGTTACCACGCGAATCCAGAATTTCGCGACCAATGATATCTACAATTGCACTCATGATTTTGACAGTCCTGCCCGAATGTATAAAGTTACGTAATCGCCCGATTGTACCTGCGCAGGCCACGCCACGGATTATATTGCAGTCAAAAGTCCGGAATTTACATACAGTCACGCCCCCGACTGACGCAAGCCCCGCTCCAGTGCCTGCAATGTGGTGCTCAGCTCCTGAATCTTTTCCAGCGGCATGTCACCAAAGGCCTGCTCTATAAAAGCCAGGCGTCTGGGCATGACATCCGCCACCACTTTACGGCCGGCATCGGTCAGGGCCACATTGGTCAATCGGTTGTCGTTTACATCGCTATGACGCTCGACCCAGCCATCACCCTCTATGGCCTTGATATGCCGGGTCAGGGCAGCCGGATCCAGCGAGAGATCCTGTGCCAATTGCTTTTGAGTCAATTCGCCTTGCCGGTGCAATGCCAGCAATATCCGCCAGCGCGGCATCGAATGACCGGTACTGCTTTCAAACGAAGACATCAGTGCGCGATAGGTACGGCCAAGCTGTTGTACAGCCTGCAGTTGCGGAAGTTCATGCATCGGCGGAATCCTTGGGGGCCGGCTTGGGCAGGGTCGTACGCGTAAACCGGATCACCGGCAATCTGTATACCCAGAACAGCGCGATCAGCGCAATCAACAAAGTGGTCATCAAGCCGGAATGTATGGCCTCGACCAGCGAGAGGCGCGCCAGCTCGATCAGCCTGGCGCCCGACAAGCCCTGCACCTGCAGGGTGGCCAGAAAGTCGGCCTGAATGATCTCGTTAACCAGCATCTGGGGATCTTCAAGCAGCTTGAGCCACGATGTACCCTGCCCCTCCGGCACGGCATGACGCACCGCCTCGACATAGTAATGCGTAACCAGGGAGCCCACCACCGCCGTCCCCAGCATGCCACCGACCATGCGCACCGATTGCAGCATGGCCGTGGAAATTCCCAGCAAGGCGCGACCCGCGGTCTCCTGGGCAAAGACGGTAAGGTTGGGCATGACAAAGCCCAGTCCTACCCCGGCCAGCACCATATACACCACCAGCAGCCAGCGGGCAGTATCTTCGTGTGACGTCACCATGCCCACACAGGACACGACCTGAAGCGCAAAGCCGGCGTACAGCATGTAATTGGGTTTGGGCATCCGTATGATGATGCGTGCGTTAACGGCACTGCCCACGGTAATGCAAACCACCAGCGGCGTAATCAGCAAGCCGACCTGCCGGGGCGTCAAGCCAAATCCGCCCTGCAGCATCAGCGGCAGGTAAAACAAAAGCCCGAACAGGATAAAGCCGGTAAACAGCGACAGACAGAACAAGACCGCCAGGCTTTTGTTGCGGAACATGTCCAGGGGAATCAGGGGATGCGGAGAATGTTTTTCCCAGACGATAAGCCCGGCGAATATCAGGCACGAGAACACGCCCAGCGCCACCATGGGCATGCCGGCGCCGTAACGCGGCAGCATCTCGACAAAGAACTGCAGGCTGCCCAGGCCCAAGGCCAGCAATATCGCCCCTTGCCAATCCAGCCGTATGTTGCTGGCCTGAACCTGCCTGATCCGGGGCAAATAACGCCACAGGAAAAACAGGCTGATAAAACCTACGGGCAGATTCACGAAAAATATCGAGCGCCAGCCGGCGTACTCGGTCAGTACACCGCCCAGCGTGGGGCCCACGGCGTTGGCAATACCAAAGGCGCTGGTCAGCAGGATCTGCCAGCGCAAGCGTACATGTGAATCAGGAAACAAGTCGGGAACGCAGGCAAAGGCCGTTCCCACCAGCATCCCGCCTCCCACCCCTTGCAGGGCACGCGCAAATACCAGTTGCAGCATGCTGTCGGCGATGCCGCACAGCACCGAAGCCGACATAAAAACCAGACACGACGCCAGAACGAAAGGCTTGCGGCCATAGTAATCACCCAGCCGCCCGAAGATGGGTATGGTGATGACGGAAGTGAGCAGATAGGCGGTCGCCACCCAGGCGTACAAGTCGAACCCGTTCAGCTCGGCAACTATCGTGGGCAGGGCGGTACCGACAACGGTCTGGTCTATGGCCACCATGACGCTGACAAAGGCCAACCCCAGCATGGCCAGCAAAGACCGTCTGACGGACAGCACCCGCCCGGTTTCCGCAAAGGAATGATCGGAGGGCGGTGACATATACAGATCTATTGACTAATCAATCATTGATAAGTCAACAATTTTAGCAAAAGCGCCACGCCCTCGCAATCGAGGATGCGGCTGACTTTGTTTTTAATCGAGGGCGCCGCTGCTTTTTACGTAGCGATCGATATTCACCAGCGTGGCAAGCAGACTTTCGATCTGATCCAGCGGTACGGCATTCGGGCCATCGGAAAGCGCCTGATCCGGATTGGGATGGGTTTCCATGAAGATGCCGGCAATACCCACAGCAACGGCGGCGCGCGCCAGAACGGGCACGAATTCGCGTTGACCACCCGAACTGGTGCCCTGCCCGCCCGGCAACTGTACCGAATGGGTGGCGTCGAATACGACCGGGCAGCTGGTTTCGCGCATGATGGCCAGCGAACGCATGTCGGAGACTAGATTGTTGTAGCCAAACGAGGCGCCGCGTTCGCAAACCATGATGTTGTGGCCGTCACCACCTGCTTCAAGGGCCGCAGCCCTGGCCTTGGCCACCACCTGGGCCATATCGTGCGGAGCCAGGAACTGCCCCTTCTTGATATTGACCGGCTTAAGCGTGGCGGCACAGGCATGAATGAAATCAGTCTGGCGGCACAGGAAGGCCGGCGTCTGCAGGACATCAACCACGGCCGCCACTTCGGCCACCTGTTCGGTGGTGTGCACGTCGGTCAGCACCGGCACCTGCAACTGTGCCCTGACATCAGCCAGGATCTGCAGGCCTTCTTCCTGACCCGGGCCACGATAAGACTGACCCGAGCTGCGGTTGGCCTTGTCAAACGAGCTTTTGTAGATGAAGGGAATGCCCAGCTTATCGGTGATTTCCTTGAGACGCCCGGCGGTGTCAAAGGCCATTTGCCGGGACTCAATGACGCACGGCCCTGCAATCAGGAAAAACGGATGCTCAAGGCCGGCTTCAAATCCGCACAATTTCATGGCAACTCCTTAGTGATCCGCCTTGCGCTGCTCCTGGTAATCGATGGCCGCCTGGATATAGCTGGAAAACAGGGGATGGCCGTCGCGTGGCGTAGAGGTGAATTCCGGATGGAACTGGACGCCCATGAACCAGGGGTGGTTGGGCAGCTCCATGATTTCGGGCAGGTTTTCGGTAGGCGTGCGCGCACTGATGACCATGCCTGCCTCTTCGAGCCGGGGCACATAGACGTTGTTGACTTCGTAGCGATGACGATGGCGCTCGTTGACTTCCTTGCCGTATATCTGGCTGGCGCGCGAGCCAGGCTTGATCGGGCAGCGCTGGGCACCCTTGCGCATGGTGCCGCCCAGATCGGAACTTGCGTCACGCTTCTCGACCTTGCCTTCCTGGTCTTGCCATTCGGTAATCAGGGCAACAACCGGATGAGGTGCCGCCGGATCGAACTCTGTGCTGTTGGCGCCACCCAGGCCCGCCACATTGCGTGCGAACTCGACAACGGCCAATTGCATGCCCAGGCAAATGCCCAGATAAGGCACACCGTTCTCGCGGGCATGGCGGATGGCCATAATCTTGCCTTCGGTACCGCGCTTGCCAAAGCCGCCCGGAACCAGAATGGCATCAAGCCCCTTCAGGCAGTCGGTACCCTGCATTTCGATTTCTTCAGAATCAAGGTATTCGACAATCACGCGTGAGCGGGTGTGGATGCCTGCGTGCACCAGCGCTTCACTGAGCGACTTGTACGATTCGGTCAGGTCTACATATTTGCCCACCATGCCTATGCGCACGGTGTGCTGAGGACCTTCGATAGCGTCGACCAGACGATCCCACATGGACAAATCGGCGGGCGGCGGCGTGATGCCCAGGGCATCGCACACCAGATTATCCAGGCCTTGCTGATGCAGCATGGCGGGAATCTTGTAAATGGAATCTGCGTCCCAAACAGAAATAACGGCGTCTAGCGGCACATTGGAGAACAGCGAAATCTTGGCCCGCTCGTCGGCCGGAATGGGCCGGTCGGCACGGCAAAGCAGCGCATTCGGATAAATACCAATTTCGCGCAGCTTTTGCACGGAGTGCTGGGTGGGCTTGGTTTTCAGTTCGCCGGCCGAAGCAATGAAAGGCACCAGGGTCAGGTGCACGAACGCGGCATTGTTGCGCCCCAGGCGCAGGCTCATTTGGCGTGCCGCTTCCAGGAAAGGCAGCGATTCGATGTCACCCACGGTACCACCGATTTCGACAATGGCCACGTCGGTGGCGCCGTCGTGGGCTGCCTTGGCACCCCGCGATATGAAATCCTGGATCTCGTTGGTGATATGGGGAATGACCTGCACGGTCTTGCCCAGATAATCACCACGGCGCTCTTTGCGCAGCACAGACTCGTAGATCTGGCCGGTGGTGAAGTTGTTGACCTTGCGCATGCGCGTGCTGATGAAGCGCTCGTAGTGGCCCAGATCAAGATCGGTTTCGGCGCCATCTTCGGTAACGAAGACCTCACCGTGCTGGAAGGGGCTCATGGTGCCCGGATCGACGTTGATGTACGGATCGAGCTTCAGCATGGTGACACGCAGGCCACGCGATTCAAGAATGGCTGCCAGCGAGGCTGCAGCAATGCCTTTACCGAGGGAAGAAACGACGCCGCCGGTGACAAATACGTATTTGGTCATTGTGAATTTACATGCCCGGGGCTAGCGGGCAGGAGCGGGAAATTTGGATTATAGCCCGATCAAATCGGGCGGGTGCGTTCAAGCAGCCATTCTTTTGCATTGCCCTGGACCAGCGGCAACAAACGCCGGCAAACCTCTTCGTGATAGCTGTTGAGCCAGCCCCGCTCGCCCTCGGACAACAGCCCCACATTGACGCAACGGGTGTCGATCGGGCACAAGGTCAGGGTTTCAAACTTCAGGAATTCGCCAAACTCGGTTTGCGGACCGGCTACGGCCAACACCAGGTTTTCTATGCGTATGCCCCATTTGCCTGGCCGGTAAAGACCGGGTTCGTTCGAGGTGATCATGCCCGGCTCCATGGCCATATTGGGCGTGATGCCGGCACGATAGGCGATGGACTGCGGACCTTCATGCACGTTCATGAAATACCCCACACCGTGGCCGGTACCATGACCGTAATCCGCCCCCGTCTGCCAGATCGGCATGCGTGCAATGGTGTCGAGCAAAGGTGATGCGGTACCGCGCGGAAACACCGCCTGCGACAAGGCGATCATGCCCTTGAGCACGGCGGTGTAATCTTGCTTTTGCGCATCGCTGACCTGCCCTACCGGCACGACGCGGGTGATATCGGTAGTCCCGCCCAGGTATTGTCCGCCGGAATCGATCAGCAACAGACCATCGCCCTGGATCACGGCATGGGCCTGTTCCGTGGCATGGTAGTGCGGCATCGCGCCATTCGCGTTGTAGGCCGCAATCGTGCCAAAGCTGGGTGTGACGAAATCGGGCTGCCGCGCGCGCGCTGCAGTGATCTGCTCGTCGATGGTGATTTCAGTGATCTGCTCGCGACCTTGCGCCGCCTCGAACCAGGCAAAAAACTCGCATAAGGCCGCACCATCGCGCTCCATGGTTCTGCGCACGTTTTCGGCTTCAGCCTGATTCTTGCGCGACTTGAGCAGCTGCGAGGGGTTGATGGCCTCGGTTACGTCGACGAAAGCCGCCGCACCATACGTGCCGACCGTGACTCGTGCCGGGTCGACCAGCAGGACCTGACCTTCGGGCAGGCAAGCCAGCGCCCCGGCCGCCTCTGAATAGGGCGCGATCGTGACACCATCTTCCAGCAGGCGTTGCCGCAAGTCATCGGAAATTTTTTCGGGCGCAACAAACAGGCGGGCGCTGTCAGCCCCTATGAGCGCATACGCCAGGAATACCGGGTTATACGGCACATCATTGCCGCGCAGGCCAAACACCCAGGCAATATCATCAAGCGATGACAGCCAGTGCCAGTCAGCCTTGTGACTGGCCATGGCAGCACGCACTCCGGCCAGATTATCGGCCCGGCTGCGGCATGCAAACGGCGGCAGATGCTCGAACACACTGCCCTGCGGAAGCGACGGACGCTGCTCCCAGATGTCATCCAGCACATCGACGTCGGTCAGTAACGCAACACCCTTTGCGGCCAGCGTTTCCTGCCATTGCCTGAACGTTTGCAGCGCCAGTACCTGGCCATCGACACTAACACGGTCGGCCCGCGCAAGGTGATCGGCCAGCCAGGCGGCCGGCCCCGGTACATCAGGCTGGCCTGCACGCATCAGCGTAATGCCTGTCGACTGCAGATCGTTTGCGGCCTGCTCCCAGTATCGGCTGTCGGTCCAGAGGCCGGCAAAGGTGTCAGTGACCACCAGCGTACCGGCCGAGCCGTCAAAGCCGCTGAGCCACTGCCGGCCCTGCCAGCGTTCCGGCAGATATTCCGACAAATGCGGATCAGAGGTAGGAATGACGCAGGCCTGTACCTGGCGCGACCGCAGGGCCGCGCGCAGGGCCCGGATACGTTGAACCGGATCAGGCAACGGATGAGACATCGAGCTTGGCAGTTGTTTTGGACTGGATTTCTTCCACGGTGACGCCCGGCGCAAGTTCAATCAGCTTGAGCCCGTTGTCAGTCACTTCCATGACACCCAGGTCAGTGATGATCAGGTTCACCACACCCAGGCCTGTCAGGGGCAAGGTGCATTCGGGCAGCAGTTTGATGTCTTCCGTGCCGTCTTTCTTGCGGGCAACGTGTTCCATCAGCACGACGACCTTGCCGACGCCGGCCACCAGGTCCATCGCACCGCCCATACCCTTGACCATCTTGCCAGGAATCATCCAGTTGGCCAGATCGCCCTTTTCAGACACTTGCATGGCGCCCAGGATGGCCAGATTGATCTTGCCGCCACGTATCATGGCAAAGGAGTCGGCCGAGGCGAATATGGATGACCCCGGCAACGTGGTAACCGTTTGCTTGCCGGCGTTGATCAGGTCGGCATCGATCTCTTCTTCGGTCGGGAACGGGCCTATGCCCAGCAAGCCGTTTTCAGACTGCAGCCACACTTCCATGCCTTCGGGCACGTGGTTGGCCACCAGCGTGGGCAGGCCTATGCCCAGATTCACATAAAAACCGTCTTGCAGTTCACGCGCAGCGCGCGCTGCCATTTCATCACGATTCCAAGCCATTGTTATGCTCCTTGCGCGTTGCGGACAGTACGTTGTTCTATGCGTTTTTCAGGGCTGGTATTAAGCACGATGCGGTGTGCGTAAATACCTGGCAGATGTACCTCGTCAGGATCCATGGCGCCCAGTTCAACGATTTCTTCGACCTCGACGATGGTGATCTTGCCCGCCATGGCCACGTTGGGATTGAAGTTGCGGGCAGTCTTGCGAAATTGCAGGTTGCCGCTGCGGTCGGCCCGGTAGGCCTTGACCAGTGATACGTCGGGCACGATGGAGCGTTCCATCACATAGGTATCGCCGTCGAACTCGCGCAACTCTTTGCCATCGGCCACCACGGTGCCCACACCCGTACGGGTGAAGAAAGCGGGAATGCCTGCACCGCCGGCACGCAGTTTTTCGGCCAGCGTGCCCTGGGGCGTGAATTCCAGCTCAAGCTCGCCGGCCAGATACTGACGCGCAAACTCTTTGTTTTCGCCCACATACGAGGCAATCATTTTTTTGATCTGGCGGGTAGCCAGCAACTGACCGAGGCCGAAATCGTCGACCCCCGCGTTATTGCTGACGCAGGTCAGGTTCTGCACGCCTGAATCACGCAGCGCGGCAATGAGGGCCTCAGGGATGCCGCAAAGACCGAAGCCGCCAACCGCTATGGTCTGGCCGTCGGCAACGACGCCCTTGAGCGCTTCTGCGGCGCTGGCATAGACTTTATCCATTACTCCTATCCTTATTCAAGTGTCATTCATCGACCTGGGGTTGCAATACCTTCGGCCAGAAAAATCATTGTGCTGTCATCAATTCTGCCAGATCTGCCAACTGCTGTTCAGACCACGGCACAGACTTGCCGGTATCCGCATCTGCGTTCACCAGCACGTACCGGCCTTTTGCATAGAGTACACCGGGTTCATCGTCACGCTCGAGCAGGGCTTCCATTTCCATGCTGGACCGGCCTGTGCGAACCAGTACCTGGGTAATCACCACGGTAGCCGGATACAGCAGCTGCTTCATGAAATCGCATGAAGTGTGGGCCAGCAATGTTACGGTACGCGCAGGCCGGGTCGCGTTCATCTGTGTGAACAACTGCATCCGCGCCTCCTCGAAATAGCGAAAATACACGGTATTATTCACATGATTCAAGGCGTCGAGATCACCCCAGCGTACTTTCACCGCACAACGATAGCAGCTTCCGGTGGGCGGCTGTGTAGATGAGGTTATTATTTGCATTGTCTCGGCGTCCTTTTGCGGGCTCAACAGTATCAATGAGTATAACTTGACGCCAGCCACTAACATTTATTTGAAGCGTCGCAGTTTCGAGGCGCAGCACCTCATGCAAGACACAGGGAGAATTTCGTAATGTCCGAACGTGAATCAATGGAGTACGACGTCGTCATCGTCGGTGGCGGGCCGGCTGGCCTGTCCAGCGCGATCCGGCTTAAGCAACTGGCGGCCCAGCACGACCATGAAATCAGCGTTTGTGTACTTGAAAAAGGCCCCGAAATCGGTGCACATATCCTGTCGGGTGCAGTCATGGACCCTCAGGCGCTGACCGAACTGATCCCCGACTGGAAAGAAAAAGGCGCCCCGCTGGAAACCGCCGTCACCGAAGACAAATTCCTGTTCCTCACCGAAAAAGGATCGCGCAAGACACCCAACTGGCTATTGCCGGAATGCTTTCAGAACCATGGCAACTACATTGTTCAGCTGGGCAATGTCACACGCTGGCTGGGCGAGCAGGCCGAAGCGCTGGAAATCGATATCTTCCCGGGTTTTGCAGCCGCTGAAATCCTGTATACCGACGATGGCGCGGTAAAAGGCGTGGCCACCGGCGACATGGGTGTCGCCCGCGACGGCACTCATACCGCACATTACCAGCCGGGCATGGAATTGCTGGCACGCTACACCATCTTCGCCGAAGGTTCGCGCGGACAGCTGGGCCGCCAGCTTATCGAGCGCTACAAGCTTGATGCCGGCCGCAACCCGCAAAGCTACGGTATAGGCATCAAGGAAATGTGGGAAGTCGACCCCGCCCAATCCCAGCCTGGCCTGGTCGTCCACACGGCAGGCTGGCCCCTGGATTCCGACACCTATGGTGGCTCCTTCCTTTATCACCTGCCCAACAACATCGTGGTCGTGGGCCTGGTGGTCGGTCTTGATTACGCCAACCCCTGGCTGTCGCCCTTCGAAGAATTCCAGCGCTATAAAACCCACCCTTCCATCCGTCCCTCCTTCGAAGGCGGCAAGCGCATCGCCTATGGCGCCCGTTCGCTTACCGCAGGCGGTTTGATGTCTCTGCCCAAGCTGTGTTTCCCGGGCGGCGTGCTGGTCGGCTGCGAAGCCGGCGTATTGAACGCATCGCGCATCAAAGGCAGTCACTCGGCCATCAAGACCGGTGCGCTGGCAGCCGAAGCCGCCTTCGAGGCTATCGTGGCTGATCGCCGCCACGACGAGCTGGTGGCCTATCCCACTGCGTTCCAGAACTCATGGCTGCACGCCGAGCTGAACAAAGCCCGGAATTTCAAACAGTGGTTCAAGAAAGGGCGCACCATCGCCACCATCATGACCGGTGTCGAGCAATGGCTGCTCAAGGGCAAGATGCCCTGGACCTTGCGTCATAACAAGCCTGATCACGCCTGTCTGCAGCCGGCAGCCGAATGCGCTCGCATCGACTACCCCAAACCCGACGGCAAGCTGACGTTCGACCGCCTCAGTTCGGTGTTTATCTCGAACACCAACCACGAGGAAGACGAGCCCATACACCTTACGCTCAAAGACGCTTCCATACCGGTGTCGGTGAATCTGGCCAAATACGGTGGCCCCGAAGCGCGTTACTGCCCCGCCGGCGTATACGAGTTCGTCAAGACCGACAACGGCGAGGATCGCCTGCAGATCAACGCGCAGAACTGCGTGCACTGCAAAACCTGCGACATCAAGGATCCTACCCAGAATATCGTATGGGTCGCGCCCCAGGGCGGTGAAGGCCCCGTTTACAACGGTATGTAAAGCGGCGCAGCAAAGCGCGTGGCTTCAGGGCCGCGCGCTGCCCCGGCTGCCTTCCAGATTCACGATCACCAACCCCATCATGATGAAGGCGACGCCGAACAGTTCGGCGGTGCTGGGCTGCTCCGACAAAAACAGCCAGGCCAGCAACACCGTCAGTACAGGAACACCCAGGCTGGACATCCCCGCCACCGTGGCACTCACGCGTCGCACCACCGACATCCACAGCCACCAGCCCAGCGCCGATGCGCCGATCGCCGTGTAGGCCAGTCCCCAGAACAGTTCGGGTGACAAGATCATCTCCTGCTGCGGAAAAATCAGGGTTACCGGAAAAGTAAGCAGCGTTCCCAAGGCCATCTGCCACATCGTCAAGGTCAGCACCTTGGGCGCATGGCGCTGGAACATGATCTTGGACAGTACCGCCCCGAGGCCCCAGCTGACGCCCCCCAGCAGCGCCAGCAAGGATCCGGTAAGCGAGCCCAGCCCCTGCCAGGGCGCAATAATTGCAATCAGGCCCACGCCCGCACAGATAAAGCCCAGCACATGGCGGCGTGTAGGACGCTCACCCAGCAAAGGCCAGGCAAACAGCGCCACCCAGAACGGCATGGTGTAGGCCAGCATGACGACATGACCGGCGCCCCCCGTGACCAGCGCAAGCTGGCACAAGCATTGAAACGCGGTAGTCTGGAAAACGGCAATACCAAGCGTCAGCATGAAGGGCGGACACTTCAACGGCTGCCGGGTAACCAGCAAAACGACCAGCAAAGCGACAAAGGCCAGGGCATAGCGCCACATGACCAGATCGAAAGGCCCGATATACGGCACCAGGCTTTTCATGGCGATCCAGCTGAACCCCCACATGGCCACTGTCAATCCCATCAACAGCAACGCAATATGATCGTTCTGCTTTGTTTCCACGCTCTACTCCAATGCGGCGCAAGACCTGCCGTGGCCCGGCCAAATAAAAATCAGGCCGAAGCCTGATTCAGAAAGAAGCAATGATAATACGGACGTGATCGTGTTTGGTTAATTAGAATCGCAACCAACCAAACACAAGCCTTCCGCCAATCAGTGTGCCTGAGACAACTGATCGAGAATCGCAGGATTCTCGAGTGTGGACACGTCTTGCGTAACCGCTTCGCCCTTGGCCACCACACGCAGCAATCGGCGCATGATCTTGCCCGATCGGGTCTTGGGCAGGTTTTCACCGAAACGAATGTCTTTCGGCTTGGCGATGGGGCCTATTTCCTTGGCCACCCAGGCGCGTAACAGCCGGGCTATGTCGGCGGCCTCTTCGCCTTCCGGCAAGGCCTGCTTAAGTACCACGAAGGCCACCACGGCCTCGCCAGTCGTCGCATCGGGACGGCCCACCACAGCAGCCTCGGCCACCAGTTCATGCGACACCAGGGCCGATTCCACTTCCATGGTGCCCAGGCGGTGGCCCGACACATTCAATACGTCGTCTATGCGGCCCATGATCCAGAAGTAGTCGTCCTGGTCGCGTTGTGCGCCGTCACCTGCCAGGTAATGGCCCTTGAGCTCTGGCGGAAAATAGCTTTTCTTGAAACGCTCCGGATCGCCCCAGATGGTGCGTATCATGGCCGGCCACGGACGCTTGATCACCAGGAAGCCGCCCTTGCCACGGCCGACTTCCTCGCCGGCCTCGTCGACAATGGCTGCCGCAATGCCGGGCAGTGGCAATGTGCAGGAACCTGGCTTGAGCGGTGTGGCGCCCGGCAAAGGCGTGATCATATGCGCGCCGGTTTCGGTCTGCCACCAGGTATCCAGCACCGGGCAGCGCTCGCCACCCACGTTCTTGAAATACCACATCCAGGCTTCCGGGTTGATGGGCTCACCCACCGAACCGATGATGCGCAGCGAGCTCATGTCGTATTTGCGCGGATGGTGATCGGGCGAACTTTCAGCGGCCTTGGTCAGCGACCTGATTGCCGTGGGCGCCGTATAGAAAACGGTGACCTTATGGCGCTGTATCATTTCCCAGAAGCGACCTGCGTCGGGATAGGTCGGCACACCTTCAAATACCACCTGAGTCAGCCCGGCAGCCAGCGGCCCGTAGGTGATATAGGTATGACCTGTTACCCAGCCCACATCGGCCGTACACCAGAACACATCGCTGTCCTTGGCGTCGAATGTCCACTTCACCGTCATCAACGCCCACAGCAGGAAACCTGCCGAGGCATGCTGGACACCCTTGGGCTTGCCCGTGGAGCCCGAGGTATACAAAATGAACAAGGGATGCTCGGCGTTTACCGCAACCGGTGTGCAGTCGCCGGACTGATTCGCTGCCACATCGTGCATCCACAAGTCGCGCCCTTCCTGCCAGGCCACCTGGCCTCCGGTACGCTTGTAAACAATCACATGATTAACGGCTTCACAACCGCCCATGCCCAGGGCTTCGTCGACCGCGCTCTTCAGGGGTATGGTCTTGCCACCCCGCACCTGTTCATCGGCGGTAATGATCAGCGTGGCACCAACATCAAGGGTGCGCTCGTGCAGGCTTTTCGACGAAAAGCCGCCAAACACCACCGAGTGGATAATGCCCAGGCGGGCGCAGGCCTGCATGGCCACCACCGCCTCGATGGACATGGGCATGTAAATAATGGCGCGCTCGCCGGTTTTGTGGCCCAGGGCCTTGATGCCGTTGGCAAACTCACACACGCGGGCATGCAATTGCCTGTAGGTAATCTTGGTGACCTTGCCGTCGTCAGACTCGAAGATAAGCGCGGTTTTGTCGGCGGTTGGGGTGTCAAGATGCTTGTCCAGGCAGTTAGCTGAAACATTCAGCTCACCATCGCCAAACCAACGATAAAACGGCGCTTCCGACTCATCGAGCACGGTGCTGAACGGCTTGGTCCAGTTCAGGTTTTCGCGTGCAAGACTCGCCCAGAACTCATCCGGATTCTTGTCTGCCTGCTCGCACAAGGCACGGTAACCATCCATACCGGATATGGCCGCTCCCTGCACCAGATTTTCGAAAGGGGGAAATACCCGATTCTCGATCAATACGGATTCAATCTCATTAGACATTCTTTTGGCTCCTTCTTAGTCGAATTATTCAATTACCGTAGCTCACAAGTCTTACATCACGCTGACAACTCGCGCGCTCGCATACCACGGGCGAAATCCAGACGGCTGATGACGGCCAGGCCGGCCACGAAAAACACACCTGTGCATAATAGCGCCAGCCGATGATTGCCACCCGTTATCCAGGTAACCAGTCCGTAGGACAAGGGCCCCACCACTGCGGCAAGCTGTATGGCAAACGTCCAGAGCGAATAAAATTCGGCCAGCCGCTTGCCGGGCGCGAGCGCACCAACCATAGCCCGCCCTGCGCTCTGGCTGGTGCCCATGCACAGGCCGGCAATCGTTGCTGCCAGCCAGAACACCCACACCTGAACGGCGCTATAGGCCAGCAGGACCATGACAATCCAGCCCACCAGCGTAACAGTGAGCGCACGCTTGTGACCCATGCGATCCTGAGCGTAACCAAACAGGAAAGCGCCCGCCGCCGCCGCAATATTTACGGTAAAGACCAGCATCATGGTCTGTGCCATGCTGAAACCCATGGCCTCGGTAGCATAAACCGCCGCCAGCGTGACCACGACGGCAATACCGGCCTGATAGCAAGCACCGCAAATCAGCAAAATACGAAAATCAGGAAAATTTGTGGACGTGTCATGCCATGCCGCCCTCAGGCGCGCCAGCATGCCTTGCACCGGTTGGTGGGTAGCAGGTGTGCGTTCACGCAGGAACAGGAAGGACGGTATGGCAGCCAGCGCAAAAATAACCGCTGTCAGCACCATGACATAAGGCACGTACTGGCCTGCGGTCTGCCCCTGTGCGCTGGCCCAGGATACCAGTACCAGAGAAAGACCCAGCGCCAGCATGCCGCCAAAATAGCCGAAGCTCCAGCCCCAGCCCGAGACTCGCCCCAATGCGTGTGGCCGGGCAATTTCCGGCAGAAAGGCCGCAACGATGGACTCGCCCACGCAATAACAATAATTGGCCAGGGCGATCACAATCAGCCCCCAGGCGATGTCGCCCGGCCCCGTGAAGGCAAGCATGGCCGTTCCGATCACGCAGCCGATGGTGCTGCTGAACAGCAGCCGGCGCTTGCCGGCCCGCGCATCGGCACGGGCACCCAGGGCAGGCATGGTCAGCATGATCAGCAAATACGACAGCGACAAGGCTACTGTGAAAGCCAGGGTTCCCCAGGTCTTGCCTTCAGCCACGACACCAACGAAATAAACGCTGAATACCGTCGTGAGAACAACCGTGGTGAAACCCGAATTTGCAAAATCGTACATGGCCCAGGCCCAGACCTCACGTCTGGCAACGCCTGGGTTCAGCGCAGACTGCGATGCAGGCAGCGCAGAGTTCACGCCTGCAGCGCCGCAATGCCCGCACGGGCAATTTCGGCGTCTTCCGAGGATTTCACACCCGATACGCCAACCGCGCCAACCACCTGCCCATCGACTACGACAGGTACGCCCCCTTCCAGCATGCCTGGTAATGCATGAATCGACAAAAAGGCAGTACGGCCCTGATTGATGACGTCTTCGTAGCTTTTTGATTCACGCCGCCCCAAGGCCGCCGTCTGGGCCTTGGCCGGCGCAATATGTGCCGAGACAGGCGCCGCACCGTCGAGCCGCAGCATGCCCAGCGGATGACCACCGTCATCAACCACCGAAATGGTCACGGCCCAATTATTGGTAACAGCATGATTCTGGGCAGCAGACAATATCGCCTGGACATCAGCAAGACTCAGTACGGGTTTGGTATTCATGTTTTTCCCTATGCGAATGGATAAATTGTTACATCAAGTGCCGCTGCAGTAGATCGGCGCGGCCTATAGACTAGCCTGCGCGTCCCTGCTAGTAAAGGCAATACTAGGGTATACCTGCATACGAAAATCATCCTTTTGAGGGCAAAACTTCTTTACGTTTACATCGCTATTCGTTAAACTTTGGCAGTTCTCACGTTAAATTTGTGTAAAGTTCCCCCTTCAGCTTATATTTTTCGCCTAAATTTATCGATTTCATCACTAACTGAAGCTAAATCGACAAACCGGCGGGGTGACCTTACGCAAGCTAAACCCGTATATTATGCCGCCGCACCGACTATTCCGCCTATCTCCGTACATCAGCTCTCAAAATTTATGGCGCGGCGCCAAAGCCATGGTTCTGCTATCCAGCCTGGTCCTGGCAGGCTGCGCAACCAACCAGGCAAGTCAAAAGCAGCATGCCGACAGCAGCATGCTCATACGTGCAGAACGTGATCTCTACTTGGCACAAACCCAATCTGATCCACTTGGCGCCTATCTTGCCAACCGCGAACTCAGCTACGCCAGGCGCAATCCCCCGAAATCATCATCAGCATTGGCCTCTACGGCCCTTAGCGTGTTGGGTATCAAGTATCGCTATGGTGGTGAAACGCCCGATACCGGCTTCGATTGCAGCGGGCTGGTTACCTACGCGGCCGAAAAATCCCTGGGCCTGAAACTGCCACGTCGTTCAGTCGAACTCGCACGGCTGGGCACCTCGGTCAAGCGCGACGAACTGCGTAAAGGCGACCTCGTGTTCTTCAACACGCGCGGCAGCCGCTTTTCACACGTCGGTATCTATCTGGGTGATCACAAATTCGTGCATGCCCCCCGCACCGGCAGCGTGGTACGCATAGAAAGCATGAATATTTCTTACTGGAAGAAGCGCTACAACGGCGCACGCCGCCTGGCCGCAAACATGGCACACCAGGCGGTCAGCAACTAAGGGCGTGGGCCTTTTAGGCCGCCCTTACTCCCGGGCGCCCGCCACGCGACGGCCTGGCATTCTCCGACACAACCGACTTATCGCAGGCCTCACAGTATCCACACTGATCCAGCGCCTGCTTCATGCTGCACACCGAACGCCTGCACGCCAGCACCCTTATTCCTGCGCGCTGAGCCGCAGCACGAAAGGTCTTCATGACGTTATGACCCAGAAAATCGGTCAACAAGATCAATAACTCGGTTCCCGACGGCAATTGCAGGGTTTTCTTCTGGTGCGACGGATCCCTGCCGCTGATGTGATGACGAATGGCAATATTGTGCCCCTTCAGAAGCTCGGGGATATTGCCCAGCCTATCGGCTCCTACCACGACTGCGCTGACATACTGAGACATGTTTGCTCCACACAAGTTATTTCGATAACGATAATCATTCTTATTATCAATGTCAACTTAAATTGTGTGGCAGGTGAATTTTTCTGCAGAATCAGAGTTCGGGTCTGGGATTTTTTTCTATGGCCTCTTGTACAACTTCGCGGGTCAGCTCGGGCGCCAGCATCTCGAGCAGCACATAGACATAGTCGCGCAGGAATACGCCCGATTTGACCGCAACACGCGTCACATGCGTGCCAAACAGATGACCCGCCGGCAAGCCGACCAGCCCCTGGTCGCGACGCGGGTCGAAAGCCATGCCGGCAATAATGCCTATGCCCAGGCCTACGTCCACATAAGTCTTGATGACGTCAGCGTCGATGGCTTCCAGCACAATATCGGGCGTAACATCGGCCGCGGCAAAGACTTCATCCAGAGTGCCCCGGCCCGAAAATGCATGGTCGTATGTCACGATGGGATATTCGGCCAGCTGCTTCAGGGTAATCGCCCTGGCCTGGCTTGAAGTCAGTTGTGCCAGAGGATGATCCGGACGCACGACAATGGTGTGCTCCCACGAATACACCGGCAAAGCTGCCAGGCCGGGAGTCAGGGCCAGCGTCTCGGTGGCGATGGCAACATCAGCCTGTTCATGCAGGACCATTCTTGCCAGGTGAGGCGGATTGCCCTCGGCCAGGGAAAGCCGCACCTTGGGAAAGCGCTCGCGAAACGCCGGGATGACCTTGGGCAATATGTAGCGGGCCTGCGCGTGCGTACAGGCTATGGTCAGGCCGCCTTCATCGCGTCGGGCAAACTCGTCACTGACCTTCTTCAGGTTGTCGACTTCACGCATGATGCGGTCTATGACCTGTGCCACCACCTGACCCGGCTTGGTCAGCCCTTTGATCCGCTTGCCGTGCCGCTCGAAGATCTTGACGCCCAGCTCGTCTTCAAACTCGATAATGGCCTTGGATACGCCCGGCTGCGACGTATACAAGGTACGTGCAGCCTCGGTCAGGTTGAAGTTACGGCGTATGGTTTCCCGGACAAAACGAAATTGCTGCAGATTCATAAAAAATGGCCCTTAGTCATTAAGGGCCATTATAGGTAATAAAGAAATAAATATATATTCTTTATGGTAATAAGCTTACTTCATGGAGATAGTCGTATTAACGCCCGCCGCATGCGCTGACCAGCGTGCGGTAATGGTTTTGGTTTGCGTCCAGAAATGCACGGCCTGCTTGCCGTTGGGCCCCAGGTCACCGAGCTTCGAGGCACGCGAGCCGGTGAAGCTGAACCATGCCACAGGCACGGGAATGGGAATATTGATGCCGATCTGACCCACATCGATATTGTGCTGGAAGTAACGCGCAGCCCCGCCATCCTGCGTAAATACCGCCACGCCGTTGCCATTGGGGTTGTTGTTGATGAACTCGACTGCTTCTTCCAGGGTGTCGACACCCACCACGCACAGCACCGGCCCAAAGACTTCTTCGCGATAAATGGTCATGTTGGCCGTTACCCCGTTGAACACCGTCGGGCCGACAAAGTTGCCGTTCTCGTAGCCGGGCACCGTCAGGTTGCGGCCATCAAGCAGCAGCTCGGCACCTTCATCCACGCCTTGCTGAATCAGGCTTTCCACACGCTGCTTGGCACGAGGCGAAACCAACGGACCCAGATCAGCCTGCGTATCGGAACCTACGTTCACCTTGAGCTTCTTTGCACGCTCGATGAAGTCGGGCAGCCAGTCACGCGCTTCGCCCACCATCACGGCTACCGAAGTCGCCATGCAGCGCTGACCCGCTGCACCAAAAGCGGCACCCACCAGTTGGTTAAGCGCCACTTCGCGATCGGCATCAGGCAGGATCACGCAATGGTTCTTGGCGCCCATCATGGCCTGGCAACGCTTGCCTGCCTTGGAGGCGCGCTGGTAGATTTCCGTACCCACATGCGTGGAGCCGATAAAGGAAATCGCCTTGATGTCGGGGTGATCGCACAAGCCATTGGCCGTGTCGGGCCCGCCATGCACAACGTTCAGCACGCCGGGTGGCAAACCGGCCTCCAGAGCCAGTTTCGCCAGCATCAGGGTAGAACTTGGATCCTGCTCGGAAGGCTTGAGAATAAAAGTATTGCCCGCCGTGACTGCCATGGGGAACATGAAGCACGGAAGCATGATGGGGAAGTTAAAGGCCGTGATGCCAGCGCAGACACCCAGCGGCTGTATCAGCGTATAAACATCGATACCGGTAGCGGCGTTCTCGGCATACTCGCCCAGTTGCAGGGAAGCCATCGAGCATGCGTGTTCAATCACTTCCAGCCCGCGTCCGACTTCGCCTTCCGCATCGGGCAGCGTCTTGCCGTGCTCGAGCGAAATGGATTTTGCAATAGCCGCGGTATTGTCACGCACCAACTTCTGCAGATTGAGCATGATGCGGGTACGCGCAGCCTGGCTGGTGTTGCGCCAGGTCTTGAAAGCCTCTTTGGCGTTGGAGACCGCCAGATCCAGCTCTTCCTGCGTCGCGAAAGGCACTTGCGCCACGACTTCCTGGGTAGCGGGGTTGATAACGTCACGCCATTCAGTAGTCTTGGACTGAACAAGCTCACCGCCGATAAGCAGTGGAATACGTGGAACTGCACTCATTAAGGTCTCCTTCTGGCATACATGATGCATATAAATTAAATAATCCTTGCCCGGCCCGCCGGCACATCATGATGTGCCACGCAGGCCGGACCCGCCCCCGGTCAGCTCTTCTTGACTAACGGGCAGGTGGATTCGGACAAAGGCTGGAACGCTTCTTCGGCAGGAATGGTGGCGACCAGCTTGGACAAATCCCAGTCACCAGTCGACTCCGACGGCTTCTTGGCTTCATACAAATACATATCGTGAATCACGCGACCATCAGGACGTATCGAAGCATTATGCATGACCGGATCGTCGATGGGAATTTCGCGCATTTTGTCGGCAACGACCTTGCCGTCTGTGGATTGTGCGGCTGCCACGGCTTTCAGGTAGTGCAACACACTGGAGTAGACACCCGCGTGCGTCATGGTCGGCTTCAGGCCGTCAAAAGCCTTGGCAAAGCGGTCGGACCACTTGCGCGAGTTATCGTCGAAGTCCCAGTAAAAGCCATCGACATAAGTCAGGCCCTGACCGTTTTCCAGACCGAGCGCACGCAGGTCGGACAGGAAGATCAGCAACGAGGCAAGGCGCTGGCCGCCGGCCACAATACCGAATTCACGTGCCTGCTTGATGGCATTGACGACGTCGGCACCGCTGTTGGCCAGTGCAACGACCTGAGCCTTGGAGCTTTGTGCCTGCAGCAAATAAGACGCAAAATCCGGGACACCCAATGGATGCAATACAGAACCGGCCACCGTGCCGCCCAGCTTCTTGACCATTTCTTCAGAGCCCTTCTGCAAGGAATGGCCAAAAGCATAATCAACAGTGATGAAGAACCAGGACTTGCCACCCTTGTTCACCATGGCCCGCACACCGCCTATCGACTGCGAATACACGTCGAACATCCAGTGAAAGCCCACGGGCGAACAGCTGTCGTTGGTCAGCCCTGTGGTAGCCGGACCGGAAAACAGCGCCACTTTGTTCTTTTCCTTGGCAATGCCCTGTACGGCCAACGCTACGGCAGAGTTGGTCAGGTCGGCAATTGCCGTGACACCATCGCGGTCAAACCACTCACGCGCCTTGGCCGCACCGATGTCTGCCTTGTTCTGGTTGTCGGCCGACACTACCTCGATATCCATACCCTTGCATTCCGCCGCCAGACAGTCCTCGACGGCAAGCTTGGCCGCAGCAACCGATCCGGGCCCGCCCATCGCGGCGTAAGTACCCGACATGTCGGTCAGGATGCCTATCTTGACCGGCGGTGCTGCCGCATACGCGGCGCTGCTCAACCCCACGCACAAGCTTGCGGCCAATGAGAAAGAAAATTTCTGCATGCTGTGTCTCCGTTGTCATTATGATTTTTTGTAGGTCAGGCCTTTCTGGCATGACAAGGGCGGGAAACCGCCCTTGTCCCAGTGTAGTTGTGTAAAAAAACAAATTCCATCAAAATATTTGCACATTCAATGCTAAAAATTGCACAACGAAATCATGCTGGACTGGAACGGTTTACGATATTTTCTGGAAGTGGCCCGCACACAGCGGGTCAGCGCCGCTGCATTACGTCTGGGCGTCAGGCACAGCACGGTATCGCGTCGCATACACGCCCTGGAACTGGAGCTTGGCACCCTGCTCTTTGACAAATCCAAATCGTCGGGCTTTACCCTTACCGAGGAAGGTATACGTTTCTTTGCCTACGCCGAGCAAATTGAAGGCACGCTGACCAGCGCCAGGGAGGACATCGCCGGGCAATCACAGGCCTTGTCAGGACATCTGCGGGTAGGCTCAACCGAGGGATTCGGCAATTATGTGCTGGCGCCCCTCATGACCGATTTTCAGCGGCGCTACCCGGCCATCACGCTGGACATCATGCCCGTGCCCCGCTTCATCAGTCTGTCCAAGCGCGAGGCCGATATCGCCATCGCCCTGGAGCGCCCGCAGCGCGGTCCCTATCTGTGCACCAAGCTGCTGGATTATTCGCTGAAGCTCTATGGAAACAAGGACTATCTGGCCCGCAGCGCGCCGGTACGAAAGAAGGCTGACCTGGCCGGGCACACTTTTATCGGCTATGTGGAAGAGCTGCTGTTCAGTGACCGTTTGCGCTATCTGGACGATATCGTGTCCAACAGCCGGGTCATTTTCAAAAGCACCAGCGTGATCGCGCAGTACCATGCGGCGTTGCAAGGCCAGTCACTGGCCATCCTGCCGTGTTTCATGGCCGCGCAGGATGAACGTCTGCAGCCGGTACTTGAAGACGATATCGTGGTGACGCGCAGTTTCTGGATGTATTGCCACGAGGATCTGCGGCATTCCAGGCGGGTGATGGCGTTATGGGATTTCCTGAAGAAGTCGGTGCAGTTGAATCAGGGGCTGCTGCAGGGGGAAGCCAGTACGCTGCGGTATTTGCCGTAGACGGGAGGTTCTTGAGCGATGCTGTTCGTTCTTAAGCGATGATGTGGATCCTGGCGGATACTTCGGGTTTCTAAAGGCGCTGGGGTGTGCCGTGCCGGATTACGAGCCGATCGCTGCGGTCCCGGCTGCGCCGGGACTACCCAGCACCTCGCCCGAGTCGGGGGTCGGGCGTGAACTCGCCATTCATCAGCCGCCTGTGGGCTGATGAATGCCTCAGACAGCACGCCCTCTTACGCCCCCGTCTCAGACGAAGCGCCGGCTGGCTCAAACGGCTCTCCACCCGGCACGGCACACCCCAGCGCTTAGATACTCGAGTACCGGGGCGCCTGAATCGTGGGCTAAATCGTGGGCTGACTCGATCCGTTACGGCTTCGCATGAGGACGGCGCATCGGCCGCCATGTATTTGCTTGGACAAGTGATACTCAAGTACCGCGGACTGGTCAGCACGGCGCTCCGTGAGATTCGAGTAGCCGCCGCGTGCTCTCCAGTTCCTTTTGCAGCAACTCGGCATCGGGCAGCACGGTCCGGTAGTTCGCCGCCATTACCTTGTTCGGCAGACCATCCAGCGCATACCGGGCCAGGGCATGGCCCTTGTCAGCGCACAGAATCAGGCCCACCGGTGGATTCTCACCCGGGTAGACCCAATGCTCCTTGGCATAATTGCAGTACATATGCATCTGCCCCACGTCGGCATGGGTCAGACTGCCCAGCTTCAGGTCAATGATGACCAGGCAACGCAGCTTGCGATGGAAGAACAACAGATCCACCCGATGCCAGGACTGGTCAATGCGCAAGCGCCGCTGCCGCCCGACAAAGGTGAAGCCTTCCCCCAGTTCCATCAGGAAGTCTTCCAGCCGCTGGATCAAGGCCGCCTCCATATCGGACTCCGAATACTCGTCCTTGAGGTCGAGGAACTCCAGCACATACGGGTCTTTGATGGCGTCATTGGGCGTGACGATATCCTCGGGCTTAGCCACCGAACCCTTGACCAGCATCGCAGACTTATCCTTGGACAAGGTCGTGCGCTCGTAGAACTGGCTGCCAATCTGCCGGTCGAGCTGGCGCACGCTCCAGCCGCCACGCAGCGCCTCGGCCTCGTAGAACTGGCGAGCATGGTCATCCTTGACCGACAGAAGCCGGACGTAGGCCGACCACGGCAGGGTGAAGGCCTGGGCCAGTTCGGAGAGGTCAAATTTCCGAGACACCGTCTGGGATTTCTCGGCAGACGACTCATTTCCCAATTTCCTAGACACTGTCTGGGAAATTGGGGGTGGAGGCTATAAGATAAAGAAACGCCGCATACTCTCCAGGTTGTTGACACTGCGCGCCGCATCCAGCAGTTCCACTATGCCGCCGTGGATGCCGGCATAGCCGACAGGTAAGGCAGTAGGTTTCCCCACTGTCGCAGCCGTTTTCCTTGTCATGCTGTTGCCTCCATAGAACGGGATACCCCGGTAATCGTCAACCGTCGATTCGTCACCAGTTCCGTCACATCCCGCACCGGCTTGCCCTCGGTATGAACATAGTGCATGAACATCGCCACGGTCTTGTGGCCTGTGAGCCTCTTGCCCGCCTCGGTCAGCACGCCCGAGTTGGCAATATCGGTCGTGGCCCGATGGCGGATGCCGTGCGCGCCAGCATGCGGCACGCCAGCGGCCTTGAGCGCACGCTTCCAGCCGCCATAGCGTTCGCCATGCGTCAGATGCAGGGGCAAGTTCCGGAAGGCACCGGCATTTGTTGAACTCGCCTAAGTGATTGATAAACCTGCTATATCCAGCCTTGGCGTAGTCCAGCGAAATACGATCCTGGAGTCATCTTGAAACAAAGAAACAGCCTTCCACCATTCGATATCTTAAAAAGCGGGGTGTCTCAGGGGCTGTGCAGGCGCCTCGCGCACGCCGATTTAGGCGGGGCTGGCGAGGAGGCAAGGTTGCTGCTGTTCGAGCCCGACGTTTATGGGCAGCCAGTGGCTGCCCATTCGGGCGAGTTCAGCAACCGCCTCGCCAGCCCCGCCTAAATCGGGTATCCCAGCGCAGCTGGGACGTAGCGCGTGAAGCCGGAACGGCCCCTGAGACACCCCGCTTTCTTAAGAAACCGAAAAGGCTGCAAAAAAGCCGAAAAGGCTGCAAAAAAATTGACCTGCCACGTGCCCCGTCAAAAGGTACCAGCAGCATAGAACCAGATCAGGCCGCCGACGCCGGCCCAGGATCCTTGGGCGCCTTCACCCGTAACTTGCGCCACATCATATAAAACATCAGCGCCGTGAATATCGCATGCACCAGCCATATCCCCACGCCGAAATTCAACTGGCCACTCCCTATCCACCCCCGCGACAGATTGATCAGATTCATATACAACAACCCCACCAGCCCCGCGATCAGGAAATCACCCGAGCGGCCCAGCCTGGGATTCACCGCCCCCAGCGGAATCGCCAGCAACGCAAGATTCAGCGCCGCCAGCGGCAAAGCCAGACGCCACATAATCTGCGACCTGGACTGATCCGTATTGTCGGCAAACAACCTCAGCGTCGGCCTGGCCTTGATCTGACCCTCGGCCATCTTGCGCACCGCCTCGGCTGAACTCGCTTCCGAATCACTTTCGAGCCGGAAGCCATAGCTCTCGAACTCCATCAGCCGGAAATCAGGTGCACCGGGCTTCAGGTCATACCGGTGCCCATTACTGAGCACCAGAAAGCGATCCCCGTTATCTTCGGTCTGGATACGCGCACTTTGCGCCGTGACCACGCTAAGCCAATCCGGCGACACCACCCTGGCAATAATCTTGCCCATCTCCTCGCCAGGCTCGGCAGGCTCCTCGGCAAAGAAAACACGGGCGCCATCATCCGTTTCTATGAACTGCCCCGCCGTCACCTTCGACAAATCAGAGCGCTGCTCAAAACGCTGCCGGTACTCACTGATCTGACGATAAGCCCAGGGCGACGCCATAAGCGTCAGCACCGCAATAATGATCGCCACCGGCACCGCACAGCGCAGCACAGGGCGGATCCAGTCTTTCAGCGATAACCCGCTGGCAAACCACACCACCATCTCGGACTCGCGAAAATTACGGGTAACCGTCGTCAACACCGCGATGAACAGCGACACCGACAAGATGACCGGCAAAGCCGTGATGCTGGAAAACGTGGCAAGACCAAACACCACGTTGGCGCCTATGGTGCCGTTGGCCGCTTCTCCCAGCAACCTGACCAGCAAAACGCTCAACCAAACGACCAGCAGCGTCGAGAACACGACACCGGCGTGGCTCATGATTTCGGAGACAACTGAACGTTTGAATAGTGACATGAGAGAATATACGGGATAATCGTAAGTATCTTGTCTCGACACCTACTGGAAACTGGAATGGAATTTAGCACACAGACCACTGCTTCTTTGCATCAAATCAAAACAGCAGCCCTCGCCGTGGGCGTTTTTTCGGACGGCATCCTGAGCCCTGCCGCCGACGTCCTGGACAATGCCAGCAACGGCGCACTGCGTGCCGTCATCAACGCCGAATTCAAGGCCAAGCCCAATACCCATCTGGTACTTAGAAACCTTGCTGGTGTTGTGGCTACCCGGGTCATTTTAGTCGGCTTGGGCAAACAAGACACTTATAACGCCGCAACCCATGCCGGCGCAGAACTCGTCTTTGCAAATTATTGCGCAAATGCCGGCCTTACAGAAGGCGTTTCGGCCCTGGCGTCGATCGACTGCGGCAACGTCAAACTGCGCAGCCGTGCAAAAGCCGCTGCAATCGCAGCTGGCCGCGCAACCTACCGCTACACCGCCACGGTAAGCGAAAAAACCGACGCGGCCCCCAAGCTCAGGAAAATCGCCCTATGGGTCGCCCGCAACAAGGCCAATGAAGCGCAACAAGGCCTGCGCGAAGGCAAGGCCATTGCCAACGGCATGAACCTCACCCGCTTGCTCGGTGATCTGCCCCCCAACGTCTGCACACCCACGTATCTGGGCAACACGGCCAAGAAACTAAGCAAGGAATTCAAGAGCCTCAAGGCAGAAGTCCTGGGTCTGAAACAGATCGAAGCCCTGAAAATGGGCTCCTTCCTTTCGGTTGCCCGCGGCTCCTACGAACCTCCTGCCTTCATTGTCCTGAAGCACACTGCCGGCACGAAAGTCGCAGCCAAAGACCGCAAGGCGCCCATCGTACTGGTCGGCAAAGGCATCACCTTCGATGCGGGCGGTATCTCGCTCAAGCCGGCTGCCAATATGGACGAAATGAAATACGACATGTGCGGCGCAGCCAGTGTGCTGGGCACCATGCGCTCGATCGCTGAACTGGAACTCGATCGCGACGTCATTGCCATCGTTCCTTCTTGCGAAAACCTCCCCAGCGGACGCGCCAACAAGCCAGGCGACATCGTCACCAGCATGTCGGGCAAAACCATAGAAATCCTGAATACCGACGCAGAAGGCCGTCTGGTCCTGTGCGACGCCCTGACCTATGCCGAGCGATTCAAACCGGCAGCTGTCATCGACGTTGCCACCCTGACTGGTGCCTGCGTGGTGGCGCTGGGCAATGTCAACACCGGTCTGTTCAGCACCGACGACGCCCTGGCCGAAGGCCTGCTGCAAGCCGGCCGCGAAACCAACGACACCGCATGGCGCATGCCCCTCGACGACGCCTATCAGGAACAGCTGCGTTCCAACTTTGCCGACATCGCCAATATCGGTGGGCCACCCGCAGGTGCCGTCACAGCTGCCTGCTTCCTGTCACGCTTTACAAAAAGCTATGCCTGGGCGCACCTTGATATTGCCGGCACAGCCTGGCGCAGCGGCAAAGACAAAGGCGCCTCGGGTCGTCCGGTACCCATGCTGGTCCAGTATCTGCTCGACCATGCCTGATACCCGAGCATGAGCCGAATCGACTTCGCTTTCGGTGCCCCTCATCGCTTGCGCACGGCCTGCGAGGTCGTGCGCAAGCACTATGACGCGGGTCGCCACGTATTGATCTACACGCAAGACAAACAGAAACTTGAGCGTTTCGATCGCTTGCTCTGGAGTTTCGATCCCACGGCATTTGTCCCGCACGTCATGGTCGACGACCCCCTGGCCGGCCAGACCCGGGTCTGCCTGACCTCCAGCGCACCCACCCTTCCCCAGGATGCAACGCTGCAACAGCCATGGCTCGTTAATCTCGACCTGGCCTGTCCACCCGGTTATGAACACTTTGACCGCATACTGGAAATCGTTTCCGAACACGAGGAAGACAAGCTCGCGGCCCGGCAACGATGGACACAATATAAAACCGCCGGGCACGCGCTGCGGGCGCATAAGCTGTCCTGAGCGGGCATGGCAAAAACCATTTGCATGTTCAGCTGAATGTCAGTTAACCTAAGCCCATACTTCGCCATCGTCGGCGACCCAAGCACAGCACACGAAAAGGATTCCAAATGAGCGATCTACGTCAACCCGTTACATCAGGCGGATACGGCACGAACGCGTCAGCCGTGGCGCGTAACCGCGTCCTGCGCAATACGTACTGGCTGCTGGCCCTGAGCATGGTTCCCACCGTGCTGGGCGCCATCGTCGGCCTTAATACCGGCATCAACCAGATCATGGGGTCCAGCCCTGGTGTAAGTGCCATCGTCTTTCTGGCCGGCGCCTTCGGCCTCATGTTCCTGATCGAACGCAACAAGAACAGCTCGGTAGGCGTTGCCCTGCTGCTGGCCTTCACCTTCTTCATGGGCATCATGCTGTCCCGTCTGCTGGGCCATGTACTGGGCCTTGCCAACGGGTCACAGCTCATTATGTTTGCGTTCGGCGGCACGGCCATCGTGTTCGGCGCCATGGCCAGCGTGGCATCGACCAGCAAGCGCGATTTCTCCACCATGCACAAGTTCCTGTTCATTGGTGTCATTATTCTTATCGTTGCCTCGCTGGCCAACATCTTCCTGCAAATGCCCGCCCTGATGCTCACCATCTCGGTCATGGCAGTAGCCATTTTCTCGGCACTGCTGCTGGTCGACCTGCAACGCATCGTCAACGGCGGCGAAACCAACTACGTGACCGCCACCCTGGCCGTTTATCTTGATGTCTACAATATTTTCGCCAACCTGCTGATGCTGCTTGGCATCTTTGGCGGCGACCGCGACTGATACAGCCTCGCAACAGGCGCCGGCATCAGCCCGGCCCTTGCGGTACAGAAACGCTCAGGTTTGTTGCCTGGGCGTTTCTTTTTTGCTGTTGCCGGTACGCACCCAGGCCACGGCGCCCTCGCCTGCGATCAATACCACGGCTATCCAGATTGGCACGTAAGTAAACCACGCCTGGTACGACACAGCCTCGTGCAGGAACAGATAGGCAACCCAGAACAGCAGCACAGGCTCGACATAGCCCAGTATGCCAAACAGGCCCAGCGGCAGGAGCCGGCTGGCGGAAATATAGGCCAACAGGGCCGCCGAACTGATCAGGCCCAGTAACGGCACCAGGCCAAACAGCCGTGGAAATTGTGAAAACTGTTGCATCACACTGAAGTCCTGGCTGAGCAGTATGAACAAGGCGGCCGGAGTGATGAACATCATGTCAAACCACAATGTGCTGAGCGAACCTATATGCAGGCGCCGACGCAGCATGAAATACGGTGGATAGCCAAACATGACCAACGCCGTGGCCCAGGAGAACGAGCCCAGGCGCCACAGTTCGTTAGCAACACCGACCGCTGCCACCAGCACAGCAATGGTTTGCACCCTGCTCAGGCGCTCTGCATAGAACACCCTTCCAACCAGCACCATGACCATGGGCAGCAGAAAATAGCCCATCGAAACATCCAGGCCTTTCTGGTTAAGCGGGGCCCAGGCAAACAGCCACAGCTGCACACCGATCAGGCCTGCACTGAGCATGAACAGCAGCCACAGGCGAGGCTCATGCCGCAGGCGCGCATGCAGCGCGGAAATCTCATTCCATCCCCGCGCACGGTGGATAGCCAGGGCAAGCACCGGCAGGCAAAGCAATATCCGCCATGCAAAAACCTCTGTGCCCTTCAATGGCGGCAGAACAGTCGTGTAGTAGTAAAGCGTGGCAAACAGGAATGACGACAAGACCGACAGCGCGACGCCCTGTCTTATGGGCTGCATAAACACACCTTATTGAATCGAAACAGGCGCTCACGCTTGAGGATGTCCGATACGGACTCCAGCGGCCTGCCAGGAGCCTGGGCGTATGCGGGCAGACTTTCCAGCAAGGCCTTTATGTGTTGCGGATACTCTTCCTGGCAACGCAGCAGCAGTTGGTCGGGATCCAGCAACACCAGGCCCAGGTGATGCATTTCAGAACGATTGAAGTCTCTGATATTGCGTGTCACGATGCCCACGCTGGTGTCCGGTCGCGCCGCCTGCGCGGCGCGTGCTGCCGCAATTACGTGCCAGTCTTTGGGGTCGCTGCGCTTCAGGCCTTCCTTGAATGTGCTGATTTCACCGCAGTCCGCAGCCGGAAAATCCTGCTGCAAGGCTCGCCACTGTGCGTCTATATCAGCCTGGTCCACTGCCCACAGGCGCGCAGCAGTACGGCACCATTCGTCACCGATAATACGGCTCCATGCCGGCTCGAAACAGCCTTGCTGCGCCAAATGCAGGAATCCCTGGCGCAGCACATTGGATATGAGCACACAGGTATCCAGCACAATGATCCGGGGAATGCGCACTTTCAATATCTCTGCAACTCCATCAAGACCTTGCGGGTCTGCAAGGGCCGGCTCAGCAGCTCATTCAGCCGTGCACGCAAGGACTGGCGCAAGGCCGGCTCTGTACGGGGGTCATCAAAATCCGGCGTCTCTTCTTCCAGACCATAGCCGGTTTCCTGCAACAACATCCATTCGAAGCGGCGTAAGGCGCTGGCGGCCGACTGCTGCAACGCCAGTCTTTGAAGTGCGTGCTCGTATGCGTCGTACAGCACAGGATGGGGATCTTCGCGCGGCAGCAGGCGCAGGACCAGCTCATTCATGTACCAGGCCGACATATAAGCCTGGCCACCCAGTTTTCGTATGCCTGCCGATTCGGCCCGTGTCAGGGTCTTGACTTCATTGGCGCCGCTCCAGGACAAGGCCAGGGGCTGGAAGGCCGACAATACAGGCCGCAGCACCGAATAAGGCCGCTTGGCGCCCTTGGCAACCAGTGCCAGCACACCATGCTGGCGGCTGAACACCTGAATGATCAGCGATGTTTCCCGCCAGGGTGCCGAATGCAACAGATAGGCGGCAGTATCTTGAACGCGCTGTGCCCGTTTACTCATATCCCAATTCGCGCAGGGCACTCTCGCGATCGGACCACCCTTTGCGTACCTTGATATAGACATCAAGGAATACCGGCTTTTCCAGCAGCTTGACCATGTCTTGCCGTGCTTCAGAGGCTATGCGTTTCATGTGTGCACCACCCGTGCCCAACAATATGGGTTTGTGCGTTTCGCGCTCGACCACAACGCAGGCAGCGATACGGGCGCCCGACTCGTTCTCATCCCACTGCTCGATGATGACCGTGCACCCGTAAGGGAGCTCATCACCCACCAGGCGGAATATTTTCTCGCGGATCAGTTCGGCAGCGATAAAACGCATGGGCCGGTCAGTCAGGGTATCGACCTCGAACATGGGTTCGCTTTCGGGCAACCGCGCAGCGATTTCCTGCAACAGGTTCTCAAGCTGTATGCCGCGCAATGCACTGACCGGCACCACAGCCGAATACGGATGCAAGGCCATGATCTTGCTGACGTAGGCAAACATGTCGTTCTTGCTTTTGAGCGCATCGACCTTGTTCACGACCAGTATGGTATTGCCGCCCTTGGGCAGCAAAGGCAGCAGCTGTTCGTCTCCGGCCGACCACTTGCCCGCCTCGACCACATGCACGGTGACATCCACCTCGGCCAACGCCTGTGTGACCACGCGATTCATCATGCGGTTCATGGCGCCACCGTGGCGAGTCTGGAAGCCCGGGGTGTCAACAAAGACGAATTGCTCGTTATCACGCGTCAGCACGCCGTGTATGCGATGACGTGTGGTTTGCGCCTTGCGCGAGACAATGGATATCTTGCTGCCAATCAGTGCATTGGTCAGGGTCGATTTCCCAACATTGGGACGGCCAACTACCGCCACAAAACCACAACGGAAAGGTGCAGTCATTTTTTCTCCTGGGAGACGGCTACCGGCAGGGAAAGCTGGGTCGACTTGCGAGCGCGCGGCTTACGCTGCCCCTTGGCTTGCGGTATGGCTTTGATGGCGGCAATAGCAAGCTCGGCAGCAGACTGCTCGGCGGCCCGGCGACTGGCTCCGCCTGCGGAAACCTTCACATCAAGCGCCTGAATCCGGCACTCGACTTCAAATAACTGATTATGCGCCGCGCCATGCGTGGCGACAACCGCATAGACGGGCAGGTCAAGCTTGCGTGCCTGCAGCAGTTCCTGCAGCAGTGTCTTGGGATCTTTGCCCAGCGTCTTTTCGTCGACGTTTTCGAGTATGGTCGTGTACTGACGCTCTATCACCTTCTGGGCACACTCGAAACCGCCGTCCAGATAAGCCGCTCCGAACAAGGCTTCCAGTGCGTCAGCCAGAATCGATGGACGGCGAAAACCGCCGCTTTTGAGCTCACCCTCGCCCAGACGCAAATGCTGCGAAAGATCAAGCTTGCCCGCAATATCGGCCAGGGAAGCCTGTTTGACCAGGTTGGCGCGCAGGCGCGACAGATCGCCTTCGTCTATTTGCGGAAAGCGCGCGAACAACAAAGATGCCACGACGAAATTAAGCACCGAATCGCCCAGGAATTCGAGACGCTCATTATGATGCGCGCTGTGACTGCGATGGGTAAGCGCCAGCTCCAGCAAAGAGGCGTCCTGGAACTGATGGCCCAGGGCCGCCTGCAGGGTCGTCAGACTGCTCATCAATCAAACCCGCCTATGCGGCTGGGTTCGCTGAAGTTCATCCAGATGAAGAATGCCCGGCCGACGATGTACTCATCTGGCACAAAGCCCCAATAGCGGCTGTCCAGGCTATTGTCGCGATTATCACCCATCATGAAATAATGCCCCTCTGGCACGGTGCACCGCACTCCGTTGCCCAGGTACTCGCAATTCTCGCGGTAGGGAAAATTGGAAATCGCCATGTAATCCTGCGAGGTCTGCTTGTTCAGCAGGATCTTGTGCTCTTTTTCACCCAGCTTTTCGGTGTAACGACCCACATAGGCGGAACGATCGGGTTCGAAAAAGTCGCCATCGCGAGCGCTCTGTACTACCTGTCCGTTAATGGTAAGCACCTTGTTGCGGTACTGCACGACATCGCCAGGCAGGCCAACCACCCGCTTGATATAGTCGACATCGGTATCGACCGGATAGCGGAACACCATGACGTCGCCACGGCGGGGCGAGCCCAGCTCAATGACTTTCTTGTCGAGCACGGGCAAACGAATACCGTACTGGAATTTGTTAACAAGGATGAGGTCACCATTTTGCAAGGTGGGCAGCATGGAGCCCGAAGGAATGCGGAAAGGCTCGACCACAAACGACCGCAAGGCAAATACGAACAGAATGACGGGAAAGAAGCTGACGCAATACTCTACCCACCACGGAGCGCGATTCGCCTTGTCATAGGCTTCCTGACGCATACGGGTGGCCTCGGCCTGCCCCATGCCGGCGACGGCCGGTTCCACTGCCGCCATGGCGGCCACGCCTTTGGCACGTCGCCTGGCACGCAAATAAAAGAAATCCAGACACCAGACCACACCGGTCAGCACCAGCAGAACAAACAAAATCAGGGCGAAATCCCAACTCATGCCAGATATACCTTATTGTGTTTCACGCTACTTGTCTTCAACTTGCAAGATGGCAAGAAATGCCTCTTGGGGGATTTCCACGTTACCTACCTGCTTCATGCGCTTCTTGCCCGCCTTCTGCTTCTCGAGCAGTTTCTTCTTGCGGGTAATGTCGCCACCATAGCATTTGGCCAATACGTTCTTGCGCAAGGCCTTGACGTTTTCCCTGGCGACGACTTCGGCACCGATCGCAGCCTGTATGGCGATATCAAACATCTGACGCGGAATCAGGCCGCGCATTTTGGACACCACTTCGCGGCCACGATAGCGCGCATTGGAGCGGTGCACGATCATGGACAGGGCATCGACCCGGTCTCCGTTGATCAGAAGGTCTACGCGCACCACATCGGCAGCACGATATTCCTTGAATTCGTAGTCCATCGATGCATAGCCGCGTGAAACCGACTTGAGCTTGTCGAAGAAATCCAGCACGATCTCGGCCAGCGGCATTTCGTAAGACAAATGCACCTGGCGACCATGATAAGTCATGTTCAGCTGTATGCCTCGCTTGGCCATGCACAGCGACATGACCGGCCCGACGTACTCCTGTGGCATGAACAAGGTGACGTTGACGATAGGCTCGCGAATCTCGGTAATGTTGCCCACTTCGGGCATGCGCGAAGGACTTTCTATCATGATGACCGAGCCATCGCGTTGCTCGACCTCGTACACCACGGAAGGCGCCGTGGTGATGATGTCCATGTCGAACTCACGCTCGAGACGCTCCTGGACGATCTCCATGTGCAGCAGACCCAGGAAGCCGCAGCGAAAGCCAAAGCCCAGTGCCTGCGACACCTCGGGCTCGAACATTAACGATGAATCGTTAAGCTTCAGCTTCTCGAGGGAATCACGCAACTGGTCGTACTCACTGCTTTCCACGGGATACAGGCCGGCAAAGACTTGGGGCTTGACCTCTTTAAAACCTGGCAAGGCCCGGTCTGCCGGCTTACCTGCCAGCGTGATCGTATCACCCACCTTGGCATGTTCGAGTTCCTTGATGCCGGCAATAACAAAGCCTACCTCGCCGGCTGAAAGCTGGTCACGAGGCACGGATTTGGGCGTGAAGACACCAATGTGTTCACACAGATGCGAGGCACCGGTCGCCATGAGCAGGATTTTGTCTTTGGGCTTGAGCACACCATTGACGATGCGCACCAGCATGACGACGCCCACGTAGTTGTCAAACCACGAATCGACGATCAGGGCCTGCAGGGGCTTGCCCGGATCACCCACCGGTGCCGGAACCTTGGCAACGATGGTCTCAAGGATATCGTCTATGCCCATCCCGGTTTTTGCGCTACACAATATCGCCTCGGAGGCATCGATGCCGATGACGTCTTCGACTTCCTGCCTGGCGTTCTCGGGCTCGGCCGAGGGCAGATCCATTTTGTTCAGGACGGGCAACACCTCGACACCCAGCTCGATGGCGGTATAACAGTTGGCCACGGTCTGGGCCTCGACGCCTTGCGAAGCATCTACCACCAGCAGCGCACCCTCACAGGCCGACAGGGAACGACTGACCTCGTAAGAAAAGTCAACGTGGCCGGGAGTGTCTATGAGGTTAAGGGCATAAGTCTTTCCGTTCCTTGCCTTATAGCTCAGGGCTGCCGTCTGGGCCTTGATGGTAATACCCCGTTCACGCTCGATATCCATGGAATCAAGCACTTGCGTGGACATTTCGCGATCGGCCAGGCCTCCGCAGCGATGAATCAGGCGGTCGGCAAGCGTGGATTTGCCATGATCGATATGGGCAATGATGGAAAAGTTGCGGATGTGATCCATAAACCAGCACAAAGAAGCTCGGCACAGCCTGAGCAATATTTAGAAAACAGGCACAAAAAAGAAGCGCCGGGAGCAATCTGAACAGCCCGCCTGGGCCGGCGTGTTCAGACCTTTGCTACCCGGCGCCCCTTTCGGCTCTGCGCCATTTTAGCCGTATTCTGCAGATTATTTTTTAGGCGTGATGGTAACCCATTGAGATTGCTCGCCACGGACCACCAGCAAGGCAGCGGCGCGCGATTTATCCAGACCCGAAACGATCTTGGCATATTGCCCGGGATCGGTCACATCGGTGTCATTGATGGTCACGATGATGTCGCCTTCCGTCAGGCCGGCCGTCGCGGCAGGTTCTTCAGCCTCGACAATCTGCACACCACCCTTGAAACCCAGTTTCTCACGTTCCTGCTCGGGAACTTCGGTAACCTTCAGGCCCAATGCATCAGCGGGGATCGCCTTGGGAGCTTCAGACTTGCTGTCAGGGGTTGCCGCATCGGGGCTGGGCATCTCGCCTACTTTCACACGCAGTTCGACTGCCTTACCCTTGCGCCATACTTCAAGATCAACACGGCTGTCGGGCTTGGTGGCGCCAACAATGCGTGGCAAGTCGGACATGTGCTTGATGTCCTTGCCATCAAACTTGATGATGACATCACCCGAGCGTATGCCGGCCTCGGCTGCCGGGCCGCCTTGCTCGACATTGCTGACCATCGCACCCTTGGCTTCGTCGAGCCCTATGGCCTTGGCCACGTCATCGGGTACTGTGCTGATCTGCACACCGATGCGACCCCGGGTTACCTTGCCGTGTTCCTTCAGCTGCTTGACCACACGCATGGCTTCATCGATAGGAATGGCCAGCGAAATGCCCATGAACCCGCCGCTCTGGGAGATGATCTGCGAATTTACGCCCACCACCTGACCGGCCAGGTTGATCAGCGGACCGCCCGAGTTACCCGGGTTTACTGCCACATCGGTCTGTATGAAAGGAAGATAGTCACCCGTATCGCGATTGATGGCGCTGACTATGCCCGATGTAACGGTGGAATCCAGGCCGAAGGGCGAACCTATGGCCAGCACCCACTGCCCTTTCTTGAGCTTGGCCGAATCGCCAATGGGCAACGGAGTAAGATCCTTGGCGTCGATCTTGATCAGGGCCACATCGGTACGCGGATCGGTACCGATCACTTCTGCCTTGTATTCCTTGCCCGATGTCAGGGTAACGAAAATTCCGTTGGCTTTGGTGACCACATGATTGTTGGTCAGAATGTAGCCATCTTCAGAGATGATGAAACCCGAACCTACGCCACGCGGTACGGTGCGTTCCTGCTGCTCGGCGTCCGGCGCATTGCGTCCGCGCGGACCGGGCATGCCGGGGGGCATGAAGTCGGGCCCGAAAAACCAGCGGAACATTTCGTAGGGATCGTTGCTGCCGGGGCCGGGGCGCGAAGCGCGCACAGGCACGGCTTCAGTGGTGCGGATATTGACCACCGAGCCTTCCGTCTGGGCAACTACTTGCGTGAAATCGGGCACCGACAAGACCGGGACCGCAGAAGGCTGTTCGCTACCGGTTGCACCCACTGCAGAGCAGGCCACCAGCAGACTGGTGGAAGCTGCAGCAAGAATTCTTTTAAATTTATTATGTCCTAGATCATTAGAAAACATCATGAAACTCCTAGGTTGTTAATTATGTTTGCCTGGACTACGGGCGACCTGCACCTGGCACGTATTCGGTACGCTCGACAATGTCGCGCAACGTTCCGGCAGGCACCTCACCCAGTGCCGTAAGCCTGTGACCGCCTATGCGGGCCTGAAAAATATTCATCGCGCCGGCACTTGCCATGCCATTGGCCGGTGGCTCGGGCCCGGACCCATACGGCTCGATGAAGACCGAAATGGCAGCCAGACCATCACTGATGACCAGTTGACTGACCTTACGGCTGCGCTGCATGGTTCTGCTAACTTCCGTGACCGGCTGGAAGCCGGGCGGAAATGGAATACGCCATCCGTTTGCAGCCAGGTCAACGGGTTCCATGACTGTTTCAACCACTTGCCAGTTCTTGGTATTCCAGCTGGAGACCAATTGCCCTGGCTCGACCTTGTCACCCAGTTGCAGGCTGGTGAAGGAAATCTGGTCAATCAATCCATGCTCTGCACTAACCGTTTGAGCCTTGAGCAGCAAATTAGTTTCATTATCTATGCACAAACGATAGCCGTAACGATGCGAATCGCCGGGCAGCAGCTCGATCATTGTGCATTCACGGTTGGCGATGCGATGTATCGTCGGTACGACATTGATCTGATAGTGCTCGGCAATGCCCTCTCCGGAGCCCATGATCAGGGCGGGAAAGCGGTCTCCGCGTCGCTGTTCTATGACGATGTGTTTTTTTTCGGGGATCAGGCACTGCGTGACTTCGTTGTGGCGCAGGTATTCCCGGGGCGCACCGTCAAGCAGTTCCAGGCGTTCGCGTTCTCCGGTGCCATCGACCAGATGCACGATACGCGAAGAAAGCATCACCGGACCTTGCTGGTAGGTATAGACGCCAGCGTAGTCCAGCGTTCGGGCGGCAGCCTGTATCTTCTGAAGTATCTCGAGTGTTTGCGGTGCTTTCTGCCCGGCCTCGGCGGCCAGCACAGGCTGCGCCAGCAGACAGGCGGTTGCGATCAGGAAAACGCCGTAGATGCTGCTCAGGCCCCAGTGCTGGAAAGTAGCGCCTGACCGCCGGCGCCCTGCTGCCTGCCGACACATGATACTCATTAGCGTGGAACCTCGAAGGAAGCCTGGCGAACCGCATTGACGCCCGCGATTTCACGATGCGCATCGAGATAATCGTGCATGGCATTGACCTCGGGGCCGGCATTGGCCAGCACCTGCACTGAGCCATCCTGGCCGGATTCACTGCCATACATATACGGCAAGGCAACCCACACAACCGACACCACCGCGGCAGCCACTGCCAGGCCTGACAACCCCAGACGCACGTGCCGATGCCGGCGCAGCATGCCCGGCGCCACAATATGCGGCTCGGCGTCTATGGCCTTGGACACGCGTGCGTAGAAGAAATCGGTAGGCTTGATGGCCAGGTCGGGGTTGCGCATGACATCACCGATCAGATGATAGCTGTCCCAGACCTGACGGCCGTATGGCGTATCGAGTTCTTCGGGACGCATCTCGCCCTCACCATCTATCCAGGTGGACACGGACGCTTCCCAGGAATGCTGATCCTGGTCGGATTCGGGGGTAGTGGCTCGTTGAACGGCTTGCATGCTTGGCTCCTTACCAACGACGCTCGGAATCGCTGCCCAAAACAGGCCGTAACTGCGCGGCTATGGCTTCCCGCGCACGGAATATCCGCGAACGGACAGTACCGATGGGGCAAGCCATGCTTTGGGCGATATCTTCGTAGCTCATGCCTTCAATTTCACGTAAGACAATGGCTGTACGCAGATCTTCGGGCAACGCATTAATGGCTGCGTTCACAGTCTCGACGATCTCACGGCTGGTTGCCATTGATTCCGGGGTGTTGTTGTCAGTTAGGTTGTCAATTTGGCTAAAAGTTTCACCATCTTCCGTTTCTATTGCATTTAGCGTAGTCGGACGGCGCCCGCTGGCGGCCTGCCAGTTGCGCGCGGTGTTGATGGCAATGCGGTACAGCCAGGTGTAGAACGCGCTGTCACCACGAAACTGTGGCAAGGCCCGGTAGGCCTTGATGAACGCCTCCTGGGCTACATCCTCGATCTCGGCCGGATCGCGGATCATGCGCGAGAGCAAGCGCATGATCTTGCGTTGATACTTCAATACCAGCAAATCGAACGCCCGTTTGTCGCCCCGCTGAACACGCGCTACCAGTTCTGCATCGACATCGCGTTCACTCATGCCGGATCCTTGTGCGCACGGCGCGTTGGCAGGGCCTGCTGGCGCGCTACGCAAATGCGCAGTTCGCGCCAGGCGCCGTCAGGCAGGCCTCGCTTTTTGATGGTGAGTTCAAGGGGACGGCACGCGGCCGTATCGCTTTTGTGAAAGCGCAGTGTCATCCAGGCAAACGCCGGCCAGGCATGGGCCAGCCGCAAATCCGGGGCGCCGTCGGGGCCGTCAAGCGACCAAAGCCCCGAATCCAGCAATGACAGGGTGTGTTGTGGTTGGGTTGACCGTGTCAGGACACCAGCCAGACCTGCCCTGCGTGCAGGACAGACTGGCCATTGCCTGACGGGAGACACCGGGCGTCCCAGCCTAGACCCTTCGGACAATCATGGAACCGTTGGTGCCACCGAACCCGAACGAATTCGACAGCGCGACATCAATTTTCATGTCACGGGCTTCGTTGGCGCAGTAGTCCAGATCGCACTCAGGGTCTTGATTGAAGATGTTGATGGTGGGCGGGGACACCTGGTTATAGACGGCCAGTGTAGTAAAGACCGCTTCAATACCCCCCGCAGCACCCAGCAAATGCCCGGTCATGGACTTGGTGGAGTTCACGACCAGTTTGCGGGCGTGTTCACCAAATGCCAGTTTGAGCGCTTCACTTTCGTTCTTGTCGCCCAATGGCGTGGATGTACCATGAGCATTGACGTAATCGACTTGCTCGGGATTGATGCCGCCATTGCGCAGGGCATTGACGATGCCACGGCGCGGACCATCACGGTCGGGCGACGTGATGTGGTGAGCGTCGGAGCTCATGCCATAACCCGAGAACTCGCCATAGATGCGTGCGCCGCGCTTGCGGGCATGCTCGTATTCTTCGAGCACCAGTGCACCGGCACCCTCGCCCAGCACGAAACCATCGCGATCGCGATCCCATGGGCGCGACGCGGTGGTGGGATCGTCGTTGCGCGTGGACAATGCACGCATGGCGGCAAAACCACCAACGCCCAGTGGCGACACAGTGGATTCCGCACCACCTGCAACCATGATGTCGGCATCACCGTATTCAATCAGGCGCGCGGCATCACCGATGGAGTGCAGGCCAGTGGTGCAGGCCGAAACGACCGCATAGCTTGGCCCTTTCAGGCCCAGCATGATGGATAACTGACCTGAAATCAGGTTAATGAGCGAAGCCGGGACGAAAAAAGGCGAAATACGGCGAGGACCACGATCCAGGTACTCGATCTGTGTTTCTTCGATGCGTGGCAGACCGCCTATGCCCGAACCAACGATCGTGCCGATACGATCGGCATTTTCTTCGGTTACTTCCAAACCGCTGTCACGCCATGCCTGTACGCCTGCTGCCACACCATAATGGATGAAGGTATCCATTTGCTTGGCTTCTTTGGCCGACATGTACTGCGTGACATCAAAATCCTTGACCTCACCCGCAATCTGGGCGTTGAACCCTGAAGGATCGAAGCGTGTAATGCGCCCGATGCCGGAACGCCCATTGACGATATTGTCCCATGCGCTGCCAATATCGTTGCCGACTGGCGAAACTATGCCCAGGCCAGTGATGACGACACGTCGTTTCACGGATGACTCCTAAAATAGATTGACGGCATTATGCGAGCAAACACGCCGTTATTCCAAATCGTTGTGCGATTTGGAATAACGGCGGAGCCACATCCCGGTAACCACCTGGTCGGGTCAACCAGCCGCAATGTGCCAAGCAAGGACACGGCTATCTGGAAAATCCGCAGCGAAGGTTGCCGGAAACCGCCTTAAGATGCCGTGGCCAACTGCAGGCCACACATCTGTAAGGTTGAAATTACTGCTTGCTGTGCGACGAGATGTAGTCAACAGCTTGCTGAACCGTCGTGATCTTCTCGGCTTCCTCGTCGGGAATTTCAGTTTCGAATTCATCTTCAAGTGCCATCACGAGCTCGACCATATCGAGCGAATCGGCACCGAGGTCGTCAAGGAAGGAAGATTCGTTTTTGATCTCGGCTTCGTTAACGCCAAGTTGTTCAGCGACGATCTTCTTGACGCGCTGTTCGATGCTTTCCATGCAGATCTCCAAGTGGGAAAAAATTTCCCGCGAATTATAGCCAAACGAAAATATTATTGGTGTTGGCCGTGACTAAAAAAACAGCATTACCGTATATGGACCATTTTTGCATTTCGTTGCAGGCCCAGATCGGAATACCTCTGGCTGAACAGATTTTACCCTACCAACGGGCCTGTTCGGGTGATTACATATACATGCCGCCGTTTACATGCAGCGTCGTGCCGGTGATATACCCGGCCTGAGGCCCTGCAAGAAAGGCAACGGCCTGGGCGACGTCCTGGGCAGCACCCAGCCGGCCCAGCGGAATCTGGGACAAAATGGCCGAAGCCTGGGCTTCATTCAGTGCCCGTGTCATGTCAGTTTCGATAAATCCTGGTGCCACGCAATTAACCGTGATATTACGGCTGCCGAGCTCGCGCGCCAACGCGCGGGACATGCCTGCGACACCCGCCTTGGCAGCCGCATAATTGGCCTGCCCCGGATTGCCGCTGGAACCAATAACCGAAGTGATATTGATGATGCGACCCCAACGGGCTTTCATCATGGGCTTGGTAACGGCACGCGACAGACGGAAAACCGCCGACAGGTTGGTGTCCAGCACCGCCTGCCAGTCTTCGTCTTTCATGCGCATGGCCAGGTTGTCGCGCGTAATACCGGCGTTATTCACCAGAATATGAGGGCCGCCGTCCTGTTTGGTCAATTCCGCTATCAGGCTTTCGCAAGCTGCGGGATCGTCCACGTTCAGCACCACGCCGCGCCCGCCGGAAGCAGCCAGCATCTCGGAGATGGATTGCGCACCAGTTTCAGAGGTTGCCGTGCCCACTACCGTGGCACCACGAGCCGCCAGTTCCTGGGCTATGGCCTTGCCTATGCCCCGGGTAGCACCGGTTACCAGGGCAAGCTTGCCCTCGAGTTGCTTGTCTTGCATGAGTGTCATCCCTGTAAAGTTTCAAGCGCTGCCTGCAGCGAAGCCGGATCGGTGATGGACAGAGCCACCAGATCACGATCTATGCGTTTGGTCAGACCGGCCAGGACCTTGCCCGGGCCGCACTCCACCACGTGTGTAACGCCTTGCGCCTTCATGGCCTGCAAGGTTTCAACCCAGCGCACCGGATGCCAAGCCTGGCGTACCAATGCGTCTTTGATCGCGGCCGCAGCCGCAGGGCTGGCCACATCGACATTGTTGATCAATGGGCAGCACGGCTCGCTCACTTCAATGGCGGCCAGCGCCTGCTCCAGCACCTGGGCGGCAGGCTTGAGCAAACTCGAGTGAAACGGCGCGGACACCGGCAGTACCAGCGCACGCTTGGCGCCTTCCGACTTTGCCAGTTCGCAGGCACGTTCCACAGCACCCTTGTGCCCGGCAATAACCACTTGTGCCGGCGCGTTGAAGTTAACGGCTTCGACCACCTCGCCCTGGGCAGCGCGCTCGCACACGGCGCGCACGACGTCGTCATCGAGGCCCAATATGGCCGCCATGCCACCCGTGCCGACCGGAACCGCTGCCTGCATGGCATCGGCACGGATACGTACGACACGCACGGCGTCCTCAAGGCTTATTGCTGCGGCAGCGGTCAGGGCGGAATACTCGCCCAGACTGTGACCAGCCACCAACGCGGGCTGCCGGCCACCGGCCTCGAGCCAGGCGCGATATACCGCCACGGCAGCCGTCAGCATGGCAGGCTGGGTGTTGGTAGTCAGATTAAGTGCTTCGGCGGGACCCGAGGCAATGAGTGCGCCCAGATCCTGGCCCAGCGCGGCCGAAGCCTGCGCGACCACATCGCCAACGACGGCATGATCAGCCCAGGCATCAAGCATGCCTACCGATTGAGAACCCTGTCCCGGAAAAACAAAAGCAATTTTCATAACATGCAAACAAAAAGTTGAAAGTAATTCCGGAACCTTAAGGTACCGGTCCAGCCTATGTTTGGCGCTATACCCTGGTCAGGACCGAGCCCCAGGTAAATCCGCCGCCGACACCTTGCATCAGGACGGTCTGGCCCGGTTTGATGCGCCCGTCACGGCGCGCCTCGTCGAAAGCCAGCGGTACGCTGGCCGCGGAAGTATTGGCATGATGATCGACAGTCACCACGACCTTTTCATCGGGAATATTAAGGCGGCGCCCCAGGAAATTGATGATGCGTACGTTAGCCTGGTGCGGAACCAGCCAGTCTATGGCTTCAAGGCTGACGTCAGCCTCTTTGCAGACATCCAGGGCCGACTGCGTCAGGGAAGTGACGGCAAGCTTGAATACTGCCTGACCGTCCATACGCAGGAAGGGATCACCCACAACCTTGCCATGGGCTACATTGCCTGCCGCGCACAGAATCTTCATCTGGCTGCCATCGGCATTCAATTGGGCCGCCATGATGCCCGGCTCTTCGGAGGCCTTGAGCACTACCGCGCCGGCGCCATCGCCGAACAACACGCAGGTACTGCGGTCGCTCCAGTCGAGGATGCTGGAAAACACCTCGGCGCCGATCACCAGCGCCGTCTTGGCGCGGCCGGCGCGAACAAAGGCGTCTGCGGTGGCCAAAGCGTACACAAAGCCACTGCAAACCGCCTGAACGTCGAAAGCCGCCCCGCCCTTGGCACCCAGATTGGCCTGCACCAGGCAGGCCGTGCTTGGAAACACAAAATCAGGCGTTGACGTTGCAACAATGATGAGATCAAGCTCACCGGCGTCGATACCGGCGTCTGCAAGCGCGGCTTGCGCAGCCCTGGTTGCCAACTGACTGGTTGTCGCGCCCGGATCAGCGATGTGGCGCTGACGGATACCGGTGCGCTCGACGATCCAGGTATCGGAAGTTTCGATATTGCGCGTAGCCAGTTCGGCCGCAAGCTCGTCGTTAGTGACAACCCGGGGTGGTAAATAACCGCCCGACCCTATTATCTTGGCATAAGGCATAGTAGCTTCCAGATACCTGGTTATGAGGCAGGATCAGATAAGTCGTTGGAGAGCTTCGCCGATTGCGCGGCGGCAGCCTGCAAGCTCTGGCGAAGGTGATCTATGGCACCCGTAGTGCCCTCGAGCAAGCCATTCTGCACAGCTTCGCGCGCTCTTTGCAAGGCAAAGCCAAAAGCATAGGCATCGGCCGAGCCATGGCTTTTTATGACGATACCGCGCAAACCCAGCAAGGCCGCTCCATTGTAGCGGCGATTATCGACCCGATCGCGCAAACGGTTCAACACCGGCTTGGCCAGTGCACCTGCAGCCATGGACAAGGCGTCACGCGTGAACTCGGCGCGCAGCATGGTAGCAATCAACTTGGCCAGGCCCTCGACGGACTTGAGCACAACGTTGCCCACGAAACCGTCGCACACCACCACGTCGACCGTACCCTTGAAGATATCGTCGCCTTCGACGTTCCCGTGGAAGTTAAGCCCGCTGCAACGCAGCAGCTCTGCGGCCTGCTTGACGACCTCGTTGCCCTTGATGACTTCTTCGCCGATATTCAGCAAGCCTACGGAAGGCTGCTGACGCTGATCGACCGTGGAAACCAGGGCCGAGCCCATGATGGCAAACTGCAGCAAATGCTCGGCCGAGCAATCAACGTTGGCACCCAGGTCGAGCACCGTAGTGGCGCCACCTTTCTGGTTGGGAATGGATGTAGCGATCGCCGGACGGTCGATACCATCGAGCGTCTTGAGCACATAGCGTGAGATCGCCATCCAGGCACCGGTATTGCCTGCCGAGATACAGGCATCGGCGCGGCCTTCCTTGACGGCCTGAACCGCCAGGCGCATGGATGAATCTTTTTTGCGCCGCAATGCAACCTCGACCGGGTCATCCATAAGAACGACCTCGGAGGCCGGCACGATCTCGTACCAATCTTTTCCAGTACTGCCGGCATCACGCAAATGAGCTTCGATAGCCATTGCATCGCCGACCAACAGGAAGCGGGTATCGGGATACTGCTGGACGAATCGGCATGCTGCGGGAATGGTCACCGGCAAGCCGAAGTCTCCCCCCATGCAGTCGATGGCGATTCGAATCTCGGTTTTCGACATCAAACGCGAACGTTGGCGTGCTTATTGCTGCGCTACAAAAATCGACAATTACTCGTCGTTTTTGGTTTTCAGCACTTTACGACCACGGTAAATGCCGTTGGGGCTGATGTGATGACGCAGATGCAGTTCGCCGGTTGTAGGCTCAACTGCCGTGGGAGGCGTCGAAATGAAATCGTGCGAACGATGCATACCGCGTTTAGACGGGCTCTTTTTGTTTTGCTGAACGGCCATGATGACTCCTGAAAACGGGTCGCTATTGTACGCGATGATCCCGCAAGTTAAGTGCGTTAATAATCAAGTAAATACTAAAATTCAATTTTTCTTGAGCTGGCTCAAGACTGCGAAAGGTGACGGCTTGCCCGAATCGGGGGCCGGCTCATCTTCCGCGAGCGGTGCTGGCAGCGTCGGACAAACGTCGTGCTTGGGCACATAAGGCAGACCAAGGATGATTTCATCCTCGATCAATTCCCGCACATCAAGCCGCGCCGATCCCACGATACGCTCGAGAAAATCTTCGTCGTCGACATCGTGGTCGCCTTCAACATCAAGATCTGCTTCGGACTTTACCACTTGCATGCGACTTCCGGCTTCCATTTGCCAGGTAAACGGCTGCATGCAGCGCTGGCACTCGAGCACAGGATTAGCCCGCACCCAAGTATGCAGAAAATACCGCCCATGCATGTCTTTTTCGCCGGTTACAGTCCATTCGGCATGAGCATCGGCCTGCGAAGGCAAGCCTTCTGCCAGACGCGCAAACTGCACCAATGGCGCTTCACCCCGTACCGTTGCACCTGAACGGGCCAGTTCGTAGGTATCAATGTATTGCATGCCTGCACCCCGGATTTCCTGCAACCACACTGCGCGGCACGCAAATGGCATGCCCTGCTATGTAGTCAAACCGCACCCGAACATTTCAAGCGCAAGGAAAAACGTTAGATAATAACGTGTCCAGCCATTTCCAGTCAAACCAAACCAGGCAAAATACTGTCTATGCGTCTCATCTTAGCCTCAAGTTCACCCTACCGTCGCGAATTGCTTACGCGCCTGGGCATTCCCTTTACCGCCATTTCCCCTGATATAGACGAAAGCCCCTTGCCCGGCGAGTCTCCCGCCGACCTTGCCCTGCGACTGTCCGTAGCCAAGGCGCGTGCCGTTGCCCAGGCCCATCCGGACAGCCTGATTATAGGCTCGGATCAGGTAGCCACCATGGGCGACCTGCCCATAGGCAAGCCCGGCAACTTCGAACGCGCCAAGGCCCAGCTTGAACAGCTGAGCGGCAAGGCGGTAGAATTTCACAGCGCATTGTGCGTCAGCGACGGCAATCGCGACATAACGGCCGACATCATCACCCGTTGTCAGTTCCGCCACCTTGGCGCGCAGGAAATCACAAACTACCTGCAGCGAGAACAGCCCTACGATACCGCCGGCAGCGCCAAAGCCGAGAGCCTGGGCATAGCCCTGATGGACAGCATGCAGTCAGACGACCCGACTGCCATTATCGGCCTGCCACTGATTGCCCTGTGCCGCATGCTGCGGTCATTTGGCCTTAATCCCCTGGAGCAAATTTGAAACCTACCGGCACCCTGCACCTGATTCCCGTTTCTTTGGGCGAATCGGCACCCGCCAACTGGCTGCCTCAGGCCGCCCACGAGCTGGCGTCGCAACTGACCGTCTATATTGCCGAGAACGCCAAAACTGCCCGTGCCTTCCTCAAGCTCATAGGCACCAGCCGGCCATTGCAAGAGATCACCATACACACCCTCAACGACAAGGTCGATGCCGGACAAATCAAAAGCTGGCTACAGCCTCTGCTGGCGGGCGGCGATATCGGCCTTGTATCCGAAGCCGGCTGCCCGGCCGTCGCCGACCCGGGCGCCAAGGTCGTGGCCCAGGCACACCTTATGGGCTTGCGAGTGGTTCCCTGGGTTGGCCCTTCGTCAATATTGCTCAGTCTGATGGCCAGCGGGCTCGACGGGCAACGCTTTGCATTTCACGGCTATGCACCGGTCGACGCAACCGAACGCGCCAAACAGCTCAAGGCCTGGGAAGTCACTTCGCAAAAGCAGCAGCAAACCCAGATCCTGATCGAAACGCCTTATCGCAACGGCGCCATGTTCGACACCTTGAAACAGGCCTTGAAAGGGAATACCCGCCTGTGCATCGCCAGCGCGCTGACCACGGCTGAGGAATGGATACAAACCCACACCGTCAGCCACTGGAAAACGCTGCCGGCACCCGATCTGGCCAAAAAACCGACTATTTTCCTGTTTCTGGCGGACCGGTGATGCCCAATCGCCCCCGCGCCCTGGCAAGCTGCCGCCGTTTTGCGCGCCACGGCGTGCTGGCTGCCCTGGTACTGCTGCTGACGGCATGCAGCACCTACAACCCGAACGTGCTCGACATAGACCGCAGCATACAGGCCACCAGCCAGAATAGTCGCGTGGAGTTCATCGTGCTGCACTACACCTCGACCGGCAACGAGGCTTCCCTGAACATCCTTTCCAGACGCAATGTCAGCAGCCATTACCTGATCACCCGTGAAGAGCGGCCACACGTGTATCAGCTGGTCGATGAAAGCCGTCGCGCCTGGCATGCGGGCGTCAGCGCATGGTTTGGCCGCAGCGACATGAACAGCGGATCCATAGGCATAGAGATCGTGAACCAGGGGCTGGAAGGCGAACAGTGGGATACCTACGACCCCGTGCAAATGCAGGTACTTGCAAGCCTGCTGCACGAAATCATCAAACGTCACCAGATCAAGCCCCACAACATTGTCGGCCACAGTGACATCGCACCGCAGCGCAAAATCGACCCAGGCCCCCGCTTTCCCTGGAAGCAACTGGCCGATCAGGGCATAGGCCGCTGGTACGACGAAGATCTGGCCAGGCAATATGAGCAGGAATTCCTGGCCCAGGGCCTGCCCGATGCCGCCTGGACTCAGGCAGCCCTGCAACGCCTGGGCTATACCGTGCCCGACACCGGCCAGCTGGACTCCAAGACCCGGAATGTGATCGCAGCCTTTCAGATGCACTATCGGCCGGACCGCTACGACGGCGTACCCGATGCGCAAACCCTCGCCATCATGAAAGCACTGCGCTGACCTCCGGCCGGGTGATCGCGCCACCCTTTGCGCCTGAATGCCTTCAGGCCCCAGGGCGCCGCAAGAAGTAAACCAGCCGTATCCCCAGTAATGCAGCCAGCAAAACACCGTACAGATAAGGCTCGGCAAAGTCATTCTTGCCCGCCCGCACCAGCCAGAAATGCCAGACAGACAAGGCAGCCACCACATAAACACTGCGGTGCAATTGCTGCCAGCGACGGCCCAGGCGGTGTATCCACCCGCGTGTCGAGGTCAGCGCCAGCGCGGCCATGGGCAGAAAGGCGATCACCCCCACCAGAATGAAGGTGCGCTGGACGATGTCGTCCCACATGGATGCCAGAGACCAGCCCCGCTCCCAGAAGGCCCAGCCCAGCAGATGCAGGCAGGTATAAAAAAAGGCAAACAGACCCAGCATACGGCGCAGGCGCACCAGTGCCGGCTGCCTGATCAGACGACGCAATGGCGTAATGCATAGCGTCAGCCCCAGCAGCACCAGCGCCCAAATGCCCGAGGACCGGATCAGGAACTCGGGAGGGTTGGCGCTGAGGCCGTCATGGGTGCCCAGCCAGAACCAGCGCGACACAGGATAAAGCGCCAGCAGAAACACCAGGGGCTTGATACGCCCCACCTGCCGGGCCGTCCAGTTGGGCCGGCCGGGCGGCTTGCGGTCAGCCAGTTCCGTTTCCAACGCGATCTCCTTGAACAGGTCTGACTGAAACCTAGTAGTTCTCGCGCAGATCCAGGCCGGCATACAGCGACGCCACCTGCTCGCCATAGCCGTTGTACATCAGGGTATCGACACGGGGCGCAAAAAAGCCGCCGCCTATGCGTCGTTCAGTGGCCTGACTCCAGCGCGGATGCGGCACATCCGGATTAACGTTGGCATAAAACCCGTATTCGTGGGGGGCTATCTTCACCCAGCTGGTAAGCGGCATGTTTTCAAGCAAACGTATGCGCACGATGGACTTGCCAGACTTGAAACCATATTTCCAGGGCACAGCCAGACGCATCGGCGCACCATTCTGGCTGGGCAACTGCTTGCCATATACGCCGAACACCAGCATGCTCAGCGGATGCATGGCCTCGTCCATGCGCAGCCCCTCGACATAGGGCCAGTCGATGATGCGGCTTCTGGTTCCGGGCATGTTTTCCTTCTGAAGCACAGTCGTGAACTCCACAAACTTAGCCTTGCTGGTGGGCTCGACGGCCTTGAGCAAGTGCGACAGCGAATAACCTGACCATGGAATAACCATGGACCACGCCTCGACGCAGCGCATCCGGTACACACGCTCTTCCATAGGCGCCAGCTTGAGCAGCTCATCAATATCAAACGTGCGCGGCCGCGCCACCTCGCCCTCGACACTGACGGTCCAGGGACGCACCTGCAATTTGTGGGCATTTTCAAAGGGGTCGGCCTTGCCGGTACCGAACTCGTAGTAATTGTTGTACGAGGTAATGTCCTTTTCGGACGTGGCCTCGTCGGGCAACCGGAAGTTTGGATTAGGCGTGGCCGCCAATACGCTGCGCGCATCCTGTGCCCAAGACGGCACCCCAAACGCCCCAGCCCCCGCAGCCACCGCACCCATGCCTGCGTGCTTGAGCCACACCCGCCGCGACCGCCAGACCTCTTCAGGCGTAATTTCGGAAGGTGCAATGGTCGGCAACTTGAGTCTGGACATGACGTTCCACTCCGTAACAGTGTCTGGATATGACGGGCCGCGGCTGCAAAAAGTTCCTGGACCAGAGCCACATTATTCACTGCACGGCGACGCCGCTACTTGCTGTGGCGTGCTGCCTTGGCTATTTACACGTTGTCTATGCCAGGTGGGGGTAGTCCGGCACGGCGTGCTTGTTTCCGCGTCTACGTCGTCCAGCCGGGCGTCGGGCGAACTCCCTCACTGCGTTCGGTCAGACAGCGCCCGACGACACCCCCCGGCTTCCCTTCCGTAGCCCGCGGCGCACGCCTAAACGCCTCCCCACCCCCACCTGGCATAGACAACTGCAGATAGCACACCAGAGGCAGCACACCGCGGACAACGGTGGTCGGGCTGACAGTGGCTGGCCGACGACGGGTTTTGACGCGACGAGTTTTGCTGTCCCTACAAGATGTCCGCGCTTACAAGACATCTGGCGTTAACAGGATGTTCGGCTGTTGTAAGGCCTTCGACTGTAAGGACAACACGTTCGGCGTTTACAAAATATCCGTCCCTCACAAGATATCCGGCTCTTACAAGGCCTGTGTCTCAGGGGCCGTTCCGGCTTCACGCGCTACGTCCCAGCTGCGCTGGGATGCCCGATTTAGGCGGGGCTGGCGAGGCGGTTGCTGAACTCGCCCGAATGGGCAGCCACTGGCTGCCCATAAGCACTGGGCTCGAACAGCAGCAACCTTGCCTCCTCGCCAGCCCCGCCTAAATCGGCGTGCGCGAGGCGCCTCCACAGCCCCTGAGACACAGGCCTTGCTTAAGAACCAGATACTAAGAACCAGACAGCCTCCCGACCAAATACCCCCAGGCTTTGAAAGCCACGAAACTCACGGCCGAAAAAACTCAAACCCGCTCAATCAACCACGACCGCATCTCCCCCACACTACCCACAAGCACCGTAGGCCCCGCCTCCTGCAGAATCGAACGATGATGCGCACCATAAGTCACCGCCATACTGTCCACCCCCGCCGCCACAGCCATCTGCACATCATGCAACGTATCCCCCACCATCAGCACCCGCTCCGGCGCCAGCTGCAACTCCTCCATCAGCTCCAGCAACATCCCCGGATGAGGCTTGCTGAACGACTCATCCGCACAACGCGTCGCATCAAAATGATCGCGCAGCTTCATCGCATCCAGAACCCTGTCCAGCCCCACCCGGCTCTTGCCCGTCGCCACCCCGAGACGCACCCGGCTCGCCCGCAACTCCAGCAACAGCTCAGGAATCCCCTCAAACATCCGGATATGCGGATCACGGCTCAGATAATGGAAGCGATAGCGATCCAGAAACGCCTGCATATTGTGCTCCGTCAGCGTCGGAACACAGTGATACAGGGCGCTTTCCAGGGAAAGCCCGATCACCCAGCTGGCATCGCTGTCAGATGGGACCGGCAATTCCAGATCTGCACAAGCACCCTGGATGGCGCCCACTATCGAATGCGTCGAATCCATAACCGTGCCGTCCCAGTCAAAAATAACGGCCTCGTAACGTTTCACCGATGTTGCTCCAGGTAATCAAGAATATTCAGGCACACCGGCGGCAGATCCGCCGTCAGCACCATGGGTTCGCCCGTAAGGGGATGAGGAATCTCCAGCCTGCAGGCGTGCAAAAACATGCGATCCAGACCCAGACGGGCAAAGTGAGCGCGCACCTCGTCGGATCCATATTTATCATCGCCCACTATAGGAAAGCCGGCCGAGGCCAGATGCACCCGTATCTGATGTGTGCGACCAGTACGCAATTCGGCCCCCAGCAAACTGTAACGCCCATAGCGCTTCTGCAAGGTGATGATGGTGTGGGCCGGTTTGCCCAGCGCGTCGACCTTGACCCGCCGTTCACCAGACGCCGTCAGCCACTTGAGCAGCGGCTGGCGCATGTGCTGCTTGTCATTGACCCAGTCACCGACCACCAGGGCCTGGTAATGCTTGCGCCCGCCACCCTCGCGCATCATGTCGTGCAAGCGCAGCAAGGCCTTGCGTTTCTTGGCAATCATCAGCAAACCCGAGGTTTCACGATCCAGCCGGTGTGCAAGCTCCAGAAAAGGAGCATCAGGGCGAGCGGCGCGCATTTGCTCGATAACACCGAAAGACACGCCACTGCCGCCATGCACCGCAACACCTGCGGGCTTGTTCACGACGACGATGGCGTCATCCTCGAAAACCACGGGAAAGGCAGCCGGCGGTACGCGGCGGGGCTCGTCGGCCCTGGGCAGTCGCAATGGAGGCACACGCACGGTATCACCCCGCTCGAGACGGTAGTCGGCACCGATGCGGCCCTTGTTTACCCTGACCTCGCCATTGCGAATGGCCTTGTACAGGTGACTTTTGGGCACACCTTTGCATAAACGCAGCAAAAAATTGTCTATGCGCTGCCCGGCCTGTTCCTCGCCGATATCGACGAAACGCACGCTGGGAATGTCATCTTTGGCAATAACTGTTTTGCTCATAGGGAAAAGCGGCATATAATCGCGTCAGCCTATAGAAGCTGAAAAAAACGTCTAACGTAGAGATGCAAGGGTGCGTCTCCGTTACACGAGTAAAGGTCGTATTGTATGCCCGGCTTCAGCTTCTGGGTCATTAGGTCGCCGGCGCAGTGCCGACGCGCAAATAGTGGTGTGGCGTAAAGCCCGCTATTTTCCCGTTCTCTGCCAACCGCGTGCGACGCTGAATCTTTTGCAAAGTTTGTCCTCGTTTAATGCACCAGCCGCGAACTCACATGCGCGTCTGCCGTTCCCAGCAACTTTTTTTGTCAACCACTACAGTGCAACTGACCTCCCTGCTGACTGAACTAAGTACCTACCGGTACACAGTGCCTATCCGACTCAAGATGGGCACTGCCTGACGCCGTCAGCCATGCCCCCTGCAGATTTAGCGCCACACACCCAGTGACCCGCGGTCGTGCGCCGAAATTCGGTGCGCCATGACTACGGAGAAACACACTCATGAAACGAATGTTGTTCAATGCAACGCATCAAGAAGAACTACGCGTTGCGATTGTCGACGGTCAAAAACTCATAGACCTCGACATCGAAACGGCCGGGCGCGAACAGCGTAAAGGCAATATCTACAAAGGTGTCATCACCCGCATCGAACCTGGTCTGGAAGCCTGCTTTGTCAGCTATGGTGAAGACCGTCACGGATTCCTGCCCTTCAAAGAAGTAGCCCGCAGCTATTTCAAAGAAGGCGTTGATGTACGCAGCGCCCGTATCCAGGACGCCTTGTCCGAAGGCCAGGAACTTATCATCCAGGTCGAAAAGGAAGAACGCGGCAACAAGGGCGCAGCCCTGACCACCTTTATTTCGCTGGCAGGCCGCTATCTGGTCCTGATGCCCAACAACCCTCGTGGCGGCGGCGTTTCGCGACGCGTCGAAGGCGAAGATCGCCAGGAACTGCGCGACACGATGGATCAGCTGGACATTCCCGCCGGCATGAGCATCATCGCACGCACGGCCGGCATAGGTCGCAGCGTCGAGGAACTGCAATGGGACCTGTCTTATCTGATGCAACTTTGGGCTGCCATCGACAGCGCCGCCCGCGAAAATGCAGCTCCCATACTCATTTACCTGGAATCCAGCCTGGTCATTCGCGCCATCCGCGACTACTACTCGCCCGAAATTGGCGAGATCCTGATCGACACCGACGATATCCACGAACAAGCCACCGCCTTCATGAGCGTGGTCATGCCCGATACCGTCCAGCGGGTCAAGATGTACCGCGATGACATCCCCCTGTTCTCGCGCTTCCAGATCGAACATCAGATCGAAACCGCCTACTCGCGCACCGTGCAGCTGCCATCGGGCGGCTCGGTCGTCATCGATCACACCGAAGCGCTGGTGGCCATAGACGTAAACTCGGCCCGCTCGACACGCGGCTCCGATATTGAAGAAACCGCTACGCGCACCAACCTCGAGGCCGCCGATGAAGTCGCACGCCAGTTGCGACTGCGCGACCTGGGCGGCCTGATCGTGATCGACTTCATCGACATGGAAGAGGCCAAGAACCAGCGTGCTGTCGAGCAACGCCTGCGCGATGCCCTGCACTTTGACCGTGCCCGCGTCCAGATGGGCAAGATTTCACGCTTCGGCCTGATGGAATTGTCACGTCAGCGTCTGCGTCCGGCCCTGAACGAAGGCTCCCATGTCACCTGCCCGCGCTGCAATGGCACCGGCGTGGTGCGCGATGCCGAGTCCAGCGCACTGCACGTCCTGCGCCTGCTGCAGGAAGAAGCCATGAAGGAAGGCACTGCCGCCCTGCACGCCCAGGTTCCGGTCGACGTCGCCACCTTCCTGCTGAACGAAAAGCGCGCCGACATCACCAAGATCGAAGCCCGACTCAAGGTCAATCTGGTCCTGATTCCCAACAAGAATCTGGAAACACCGCACCACCACATCGAGCGTCTGCGTCACGACGATCCCCGCCTGGAAGAAAGCAAGAGCAGCATCGAGCTCGTCAGCCAGCCCGAAGAGCAGCTTACGCTGGTCGCCAACAAGGCCCAGGAAACCAAGAGCAGCCGTCCAGAAGCGCTGGTCAAGGGCATCACACCCGCCCAGCCCGCTCCGATGTCCTCCACTCCCGCCGCCGCTGCCACCCCGGCAGCCGCCGCAGGGCCTGGTCTGTTCAAGCGTCTGATCAACTGGCTGACCGGCGGCTCCACCGCTGAAGCACCAGAAAAGCCCAAAACCGAAACCACCGGCAGCAAGCCCCAGGGCAGTCGCGGCAAGAACAGCCGTCACGGCGAGCGTCGTGAACGCGGCCAGGGCGAGCGTAACAACCGCAATCGTCGCGGTGAACGTCGGCAAGAAAATGCCGAAGGCAAGTCCGATGACGTGCAGGCTGCACGCGGCCGTCGTCAATCTGCTGCGCAAACCGAAGACAGCGCAGCAACAAGCGACAATCAGAACACCCGCAGCCGTAGCACCGACAGCGCAAGCACCGAGGGCGGCAGCCGTGGCGGCCGCAACCGCAGGGGCCGCGGACGCAATCGTCGCGAGGAAACGCAAAACAACCAGGCAGAAACTGAAGAGGTACTGGTTCCGGCAGCCGTAGCCGCCGACACAGCAGCAACCGTCAGCCAGGCCGCAGCCGATGCCTCGACCGACGAGACCAATGAGACCACTCAGGATCAGATCGCTACGCCAGACGGTGAACAGGCAGATCCAGAGCGCAAACGCCGTCGTCGTCGTAGCCGCCGCGGTCGCCGCAGCGGTGAAAACAACACCGAGGTCAATGCCACAGCAGAAGGTGAAGAAGCCGGCAATACGGACGACAACGAGGCGCCTGCCTTCCAGTCGCACGAAACACCGGCCTTCAACCCCGCCGCCCTGCCCGTCGTCGCCGCCACAGCCGGTGAATTGGTCGAACAGGCAACAGCCGCCCCGTCTGCAGTCACCAGCGAGACCACGCCGGCCCCGGCGCCCGCCGAACCTGCAGCGGCACAAGAACCTGCCGAGGCCGAAGAACTGGTCGGTAACAATGGCGCCAGCCAGGACGCAGTTGTCACCGAGTCGGTTTTGGCACCGGAACAGGCAGCTGAAGCAGTTACGCCTGCAGCAGTACAGGCGGCAGAAACCCAGGCTGCTGAAGCTCAGGCAGTCGAGGCTCAGGCAGTTAATGCTCAGGCCGTCGAAACCTCTGCAGCCGACACGCCAGTTGCTGCAGAACCCGCACCGGTCGTCGAACCCGTTGCCAGCAGCACCGAAACGGAACCTGCCGAAACTGAAATTGCTCCAGTTGCCACAAACTCCGTAGCGAAAGAAGACAAGCCGGCAGCAAACTCGATTCAGCAAATGCTGGAAACGGCAGGCATGCAGTTGATCGAAACCACTTCGACCGCCAGCCCAACGCCGCCAGTTGCGCCGGTTCGTCTGGGCCGGACTCGCAAGCCCGTAGTAAACGTGGCCGCAGAAGAAGTGCTGCAGCAAGTCGAAACCCATTAAGGCACCAGGGGCCTGGCCGCAACGTCAGGCCCCCAGCCAGCTGCTACGCTCAGACGCGCACGGCAAACATTAAAAAACCTTGTTGGCCCGATGGCTCAACAAGGTTTTTTGTTGCGACTGAGGGCCGGCAAACTGGCCCTATATGCGGTCAGGACGCCTTTGCCACCACATCATCAGGCTGGCGCATCAGCAAAGCCAGCAAGTGTGCCAGCTCGCTGCGCATCTCGCGGCGGTCGACCACCATATCGATGGCTCCCTTCTCGAGCAGGAATTCCGAGCGCTGAAAGCCCTCGGGCAGCTTCTCGCGCACGGTCTGCTCGATCACTCGCGGACCGGCAAAACCGATCAGTGCGCGCGGTTCAGCAATAACGACATCACCCATAAAGGCAAAGCTTGCCGACACGCCGCCCATCGTGGGATCGGTCAGGACGCTGATGAAAGGCAGGCCGGCGGCCGAGAGCTGCGTAAGCATGGCGTTGGTCTTGGCCATTTGCATCAGTGAGAACAGGCTTTCCTGCATGCGCGCACCACCAGACGCGGCAACGCAAATGAAGGGAGTACGGTTCTTCAGGGCTTCCTGCGCCCCGCGAGCAAAACGCTCTCCGACCACAGAGCCCATGGAACCGCCCATGAAATTGAACTCGAAACACGCCAGAACCACCGATACCGACAGGATGGAGCCGCTCATCACGACCATGGCTTCGCTTTCGCCGGTTTGCTTGGTCGCTTCGCTTACGCGTTCCGGGTACTTGCGGCTGTCCTTGAACTTGAGCGGATCCATGGGTCGCGTGTTCTGCCCGATTTCTACCCGGCCTTCGGCGTCGAGCAATGCATCGATGCGTTCGCGGGCGCCAATACGCATGTGATGGCTGCATTTCGGGCAGACATTTAGCGTTGCCTTGAGGTCTTCCTTGTAAAGAACAGACTCACAGGACGGGCACTTGACCCAGACCCCCTCGGGAACGCGCCGACCCCCGTCGTTGCTGCGATTGATCCGTGGCGGCAGAATTTTTTCTATCCAACTCATGTTTTATTCCCAATGAACACCTGGTTTCCAGCAGGCTTTGTTCTATTCTTATAGGCCCGTCATATAACGGGCCTGGATTGCGCACGCAGGCCTTACTGCCCGCTTGGCAATGCCTGACGTATGCCACCAAGCCAGTCGGCGGCTGCAGCAATGGCGGCGCCATCAACGGCCTGGTCATCCTGCCCCGCCTTTTTAGCAGCGGCAACGGCTTCCTCCATGACCTGGATCAGCTTGCTACCGATGACAACGGCATCGGCACTTGCCGCCAGACGCCTGGCGCTGTCGGCGTCACGTATGCCAAATCCGACTCCTACCGGCAATGAAACATGACGCCGGATGGTTTCAAGGCGTGCGGCCACGTCATCAGTATCGAGCGTACCCGCGCCCGTAACCCCTTTCAGGGAAACATAATAAACATAGCCGCGTGCCACTTGTCCGACTTTCTTCATGCGCTCTTCGGTAGAAGTAGGTGCAAGCAGGAAGATGGGGTCTATGCCGGCTTCATTCAGCTGAACGGCAAAATCGGTGATTTCTTCAGGTGGATAATCGACCACCAGCACACCGTCGACACCGGCCTGTGCGGCCAGTTGCACAAAAGTGGCTTGCCCCATGCGCTCGATGGGATTGGCGTAACCCATAAGTACAACGGGCGTGGTGTCGTCTTTTTGCCTGAACCGGGCCACCATATCGAATACCTGGCGCAAACCTGTACCGCGCTTGATCGCACGTTCCGCGGCCTGCTGGATCACCGTGCCGTCGGCCATGGGATCGGAAAAAGGCACGCCCAGTTCAATAACATCAGCACCCGCCCCGACCAGTGCATGCATCAACTCGGGCATGGCGGCAATCGAGGGATCGCCGGCAGTTATATAGGGAATCAGCGCAGTGCGCCCCGGATTCCTGGCAAACGCGGCTTTGAGCCGTTCGTTCGAAGCAGTCATTATCGAGCTATCCTTCACAGACTGATGCCGCTGGCATCAGCAACCGTATGCATGTCTTTATCGCCTCGCCCGGACAAATTCACAAGAATGATCTTGTCTTTGGGCAGGGTGGGCGCCAGTTTAAGCGCATAAGCCACTGCGTGCGACGATTCCAGTGCGGGCATAATTCCTTCGGTACGGCAGCAGTCGTGGAATGCCGCCAGCGCTTCCTGGTCGTTGATGCACACGTATTCGGCACGGCCCTCGTCCTTAAGCCACGCATGCTCGGGGCCAACGCCGGGATAGTCCAACCCTGCCGAGATTGAATGGGTTTCCAGAACCTGGCCGTTGTCGTCTTGCATGACATAGGTGCGGTTACCGTGCAGCACCCCTGGGCTACCCATGTTCAACGAGGCGGCATGACGGCCGGTCTCGAGCCCCTCGCCGGCAGCCTCGATGCCCACCAGCTTCACGTCCTGGTGATTGATGTAGGGATGGAAAATACCCATGGCATTGGAGCCGCCCCCCACAGAAGCGAGCACGTAATCAGGCTGACGGCCGGTTTCGGCGGGCATCTGCTCGAGGCACTCGTTGCCGATGACACTTTGGAAGTCACGCACCATTGAAGGATAGGGATGCGGTCCGGCCACTGTGCCGATGATATAGAAGGTGTTCTCGACGTTGGTGACCCAGTCGCGCATGGCCTCGTTCAGCGCATCTTTAAGCGTGCGCGAACCCGAGTCTACCGGCACCACCGTAGCGCCAAGCAGCTTCATGCGATAGACATTGGACGCCTGACGACGTACGTCTTCGCTACCCATGTACACCACGCATTCCAGACCATAACGCGCCGCCACGGTGGCAGTAGCCACGCCGTGCTGGCCAGCTCCGGTTTCGGCAATAATGCGCGGCTTGCCCATGCGGCGCGCCAGTAGCATCTGACCAATACAGTTGTTGATCTTGTGGGCGCCGGTATGGTTGAGATCTTCGCGCTTGAACCAGATTTGCGCGCCACCCAGCTTTTCCGACCAGCGTCGCGCATGATAGACGGGGCTGGGGCGACCGACAAAATGCTTGAGCTCGTAGGCGAACTCATTCAGGAAGTCAGGGTCGTTGCGATACTTATCGTAAGCTGCGCGCAGTTCATTCAGTGCATGCACCAGCGTCTCGGCGACAAACGAGCCGCCATACTGGCCAAAATGCCCGTTTTGATCAGGCTGTGTATAGGATTTCAAAGCATTACTCTCTGGTTACGCAAGAACATTGCAGGGCCGCCAGGGCGGCCAATAGACAGAACCTCTTCATTTTAACAGTGTGAAGCACAATGCGGCCACAGGCGGCCGCGTTAGTGCCGGCTTGCACTGACTCCCGGCAATTCATTCAGTGCCGTCAGGGCGCGACTGACCTGGTCGCCGCTCTTCACTTCCACCGTAAACACCATGTGCGCCAGCGATCGCCGGCTATGGGTATTGATGCTGATGACGTTAAGGCGCAGCTTGGCAAACACATCGGACAGATCGCGCAGCAGATGAGCCCGGTCTTGCGCGTGTATGCTGATATCGACCGGGTACAAGGCATCGCCGGTATCGCCCCAGTCTACGTCAATGAGCCGCTCGGGGTGCCGCGCGGCCAGGGCCGCATAAGCGGTGCAGTCGTGACGATGAATGGATACCCCGCGTCCTCGCGTGACAAACCCGGCGATACGATCGGGGGGCGCCGGACGGCAGCAACGCGCCAGCTGCGTCATGAGCGCATCGACGCCAACGACCAGCACACCGCTCTTGCCGGTCTTTTCAACACTGCCCTGGCCACTGGCATAGTTGCGGCTTAACGCAACGGCGGCGACATCCTCATCGCTAAGGGGCTCGGCACTGCGCGCCTTGGCGGCACCGAGCAGATAGTCAATCTGCCGCAGACTGAACTCTTCCTTGGCCACAGCCACATACAGGTCGTCAGCCTTGGCAAAATCGAGCTGCTGAGCCAGCTGCTCCATATTGATAGCCGTCTTGCCCAGGCGCTGCAACTCCTTTTCCACCATGGACTGGCCCTGCGCAATGCGCTGCTGCAGTTCAATGGCATTGAACCAGGCCCTGACTTTTGCGCGCGAGCGCGGGCTGGCAAGAAACCCCAGCTGCGGATTGAGCCAGTCGCGTGAAGGCCCTCCCGATTTGGCAGCAATTATGTCCACCGTCTGGCCGGTACGCAGCTTGGTCAGCAAGGGCACAAGCTGGCCATCGACCCGTGCTCCCCTGCAACGATGCCCCAGGTCTGTGTGCAGATAATAGGCAAAGTCAACAGGCGTCGCGCCGGCGGGCAGCTCGATAACGCGCGCCTGCGGTGTCATGACATAGATGCGATCGGAAGCATCGGAACCTGATGCAGCCGGTGACCCGGTTTCAGGCTTTTCAGTGCTCTGGCCACCGTCTTTTTCCCAGGCCAGCAGCTGACGCATCCAGGCGATTTTCTGATCATAGCCGCCTGCGGCAGCGACCTGACCACCGCGCGGCCCCGCTTCCTTGTAACGCCAGTGAGCAGCCATACCGTACTCGGCGAACTCGTGCATCTCCTGGGTACGTATCTGGATTTCGAAGGTGCGTCCCTGGGTATCGGTCACCACCGTATGCAAGGATCGATAGCCGTTGGGCTTGGGGCGCGAGATGTAATCATCGAACTCATCAGAGACCGGCGTCCAAAGGGAGTGCGCCAGCGCCAATACCGCATAACAGGCACGTTCGTCCTGGACAATAATTCTGAGGGCACGAAGATCAAACAGCTGACTGAAGGCCAGCCCCTTGTTGCGCATCTTGTTCCATATGCTGTAAATGTGCTTGGGCCGTCCGCTTACCTGTGCAGGAATATGGGCCTCGGCCAACTCCTGCTCAAGCCGGCTCACCACTGCCGCGATGAAGGCTTCGCGCTCCACCCGCTTTTCTTCCAGCTGACGGGCAATGGATTTATAGGTGGCAGGTTCAAGAAACCTGAAAGCCAGATCTTCCATCTCCCATTTGACCTGCCAGATCCCCAGACGATTGGCCAGCGGCGTGTACAACTCCATGGTTTCCCGGGCGAAACCGGCCGGACACGGCTCTTTGCTGGCCGCATACCAGCGCAAGGATTGCAGGCGGGAAGCCAGACGCATCAGCACAATGCGCAGGTCGGCCGCCATGGCCAGCAACATCTTGCGTTGCATTTCCTTTTGGTCGGTGCCCGATGACGTCGCGTCGGCTGCCTGCCCGGTCAGCTGACCCAGTCGCAGCAAGGCACGCGTGCCCTGCACCAGCGACACGATCTTGGGGCCAAAGGCCTTGCGCAAGGGATCCTGGCGCGTACCCGCCGCGCTCTCGGTCTTGTCCAGGGGCAGGACCGTAATCAGCGCACTGGCACGCGTTTCCGCGTCGGTACCCAGATCGGCCAGAATCCTGACGACTTCAGCACAATGCCCGTCCAGGGCTTCGCCCGTGCTCGCCGTCAGTCCGGCCAGCGGTTCACGTACCCACTGCACCGCCCGTGCCAGCGTATCCACACCCTCGTCGTCCAGGCCGGTACTGGCGTGCGTGAACCAGGCCGCATCAAACGGTAATGCGCCGGACGGTGGTGAGTCTGTTCTAGCCATGATCAAGTGTTCGTTGCAAGAAATAATACGCGGGTCGTTGCGGCTCTATACTAACGTGTCTGACGCCAGCCATGTATCAAGCACTATGGATCCAACAGGAAAAAAAACCTTGTGTGTCGTCTGGCACTCGCGCACCGGAGCGGCCAGGCAAATGGCCATGGCTGCGGCCGACGGCGCACGCGAGGTGGTTGCCGAACTGCAAGCCGGCGATCAGCTGAACATCATTGTAAAAAAAGCCCACGAGACCGGGCCTTCCGACTTGCTGCAGGCCGACGGCATGCTGTTTTGCGCGCCCGAGAACCTGGCAGCCCTGAGCGGTGCGATGAAAGAGTTTTTTGATCGTTGTTACTACGAGGTGCTGGACCGCCTGAACGGACGGCCTTATGCACTGATGATCAGTGCGGGATCAGATGGCAGCAATGCCGCAAGACAGACCGAACGCATTTGCACAGGTTGGCGCCTTAAACTCATCGCCCCCACGCATATTGCCATGATGCGCGCCCAGACAGCCGAAGAAATCCTGGCCCCCAAAACCCTGGGCGAACCTGACCGCGAAGCCTGCAAGACAATAGGCGGCACTATGGCCGCCCTGTTGCTGTAACGCGAGGTGCTAGCGCAAGGCTGCGGTCACTACGATTTCAACCTTGAAATCCGGATTGGCCAGGCGCGCTTCTACGGTGGCGCGCGGCGGTGCGTTGCCATCAGCAACCCAGGCGTCCCAGGCCTTGTTCATGCCGGGGAATTCAGCCATGTTGGCAACAAAAATCTGCGCCATCAAAATGCGCGACTTGTCAGTACCGGCGGTTTCAAGCAATTTATCAATAGTTGCCAGCACCTGGGCCGTCTGGCCCTCGATGTTCAAGGAACTGTCGTCGGGCACTTGACCGGCCAGATAGGCCACGCCGTTGTATATGGCCATGTCTGACAGTCGTTTCTCGACATTGAACCGTTTGATGTCGCTCATTGCATGCTCCGCTGGAGAAAATAAAAGAAGTCGATATTAGCACCAGGCACGTCAGGCGGGTGGCAGCTGAAATACCTGACGCAGGTAGGCCAGATAGGCGGGATCATCACACATGGTTTTTTCCGGGGCATCCGACACCTTGGCCACAGGTTGACCGTTGCATCTGACCATCTTCATGACGATCTGCAGCGGCTCGTGTCCCAGATCGTTGGTCAGGTTCGTGCCTATGCCGAAAGACACCTTGCAACGGCCCGCAAAACGTTGCGCCAGCTCGATCGCCTTGGGAATAGTCAGCCCGTCGGAGAACACCAGAATCTTGGTGCGGGGATCGGTACGGTTGGCGGCATAATGCGCCAGCAAACGCTCCCCCCAGACAAAGGGATCGCCGGAGTCATGGCGGGCGCCATCGAAGAGCTTGCAGAAATACATATCGAAGTCACGCAGGAACGCATCCATGCCGTACACATCAGACAAGGCAATGCCCAGGTCGCCACGGTATTCCTTGGCCCAGACCTCCAGCGCATAAACCTGTGAATCACGCAGGCGCGGACCCAGTGCCTGGCAGGCCTGCAGATATTCATGGCCCATGGTTCCCAGTGGCGTGACCCCGTGCTTCATGGCCAGTCGCACGTTGCTGGTGCCTGCAAAATGCACGCCCATCTGGGCCTTCATTGTGACCACGACCTCTTCGTGCCACTGCTTGGAGAAACGGCGGCGGGTGCCGTATTCAGCCACGCGAAAGTCGGCCAGGGCCGGATCGTCGGTGACCAGCTGCATTTTTCTCTGCAAACGCTCGCGACCTTCTTCCCAGCCCGGTTCCTTGCAAACATTACGGAAATACACTTCGTTGACAATCGCCAGCACCGGGATCTCGAACAGTATGGTGTGCAGCCACGGCCCCTTGACCGTGATGTCCAGCTCACCGGGCACCGCAGATTCAGTCACACTGATGCATTTTTCGGGCAGGTGGAACAAGCCCAGGAAGTCGACAAAATCACTTTTGATGAAACGCAGGCTGCGCAAATATTGCAGCTCCGGCTCGGTGAAGCGCAGCTGGCACAGCTCGTGAATTTCATTCCTGATCTCGTCCAGATAGGCCGCCAGATTGATATTCGGCGTGCGGCACTTGTACCGGTACTCAACCTGGGCGGCCGGAAAATGATGCAGCACCACTTGCATCATGCTGAACTTGTACAGATCGGTGTCGAGTAAAGAGGTGATTATCATCGCGTAACAGGTGAAGTTTTGCCTACCATAGCACACCGTACGGCGTTATTTCAGCAGACAGTTCCCGCCTTGAGCCTGCGGGCCATAATGGATTTTGCCAGCTCACTTGCCTTATGAACAAGGATCACTGTCAAAAACCTGCCTTGGCATCAGGTCAATCCGGGCTTACCTGCATTTATTGGGTAAAATCCCCTGCATCTGATGTTGGAGTCCCAAAATGACACACGTGGTCACCGAAAACTGTATTAAATGCAAATTCACCGACTGTGTCGATGTCTGTCCTGTAGATTGCTTTCGTGAAGGCGCCAACTTTCTGGTCATCGATCCCGACGAATGTATCGATTGCGCAGTCTGTGTGCCCGAATGTCCCGCCAATGCCATCTTTGCCGAAGAAGATGTGCCGCAGGATCAGATCTCGTTCATAGCGCTGAATGCAGAACTCACGCCCGAATTTGGCATGATCAACCGGTCCAAAACACCTCTGCCCGAGGCAGACGACTGGAACGGCGTGCCCGACAAGCTTCAGCACCTCGAGCGCTAGTCGACCGGCCCCATGCGGGGCCTGACAACTCTACCGGCCGCCCTGCTTGCCGCCGCCTGTACCCCTTCCGTGTTGTTTGAAAACGTCAGCCCGTGCGCGCCCGCGCAACGGGCTTTTCCTGCTGTTTCCCCCAAGCGGCACGCGTGCAGCCGTCGGTGATAACCCTCAGGTCTCTCGGGCTGGATTGACAGATATTTTCTGGCGTTTCAGATCGATTTGTGATTAGCTAATAAGTAAAAGTAAACTTCCAAACTGTTTTTCGACCCCGAACAAGCTTGATCTGATTTCAAAAGAATAAGCATCCTCACATACAAGGCTTTCCTATGTTGTATGACCTGCACGAGCTTCAAAGGTCTTTCCTGACCCCTCTGGCCAACTTCACCGACACCGGATCACAGATATTTTCCAATCCGTACAGTCCCCTGGCCTACACGCCCATGTCCCGGCAGATTTCAGCCATGTACGAGCTGGTGCACCGGCTGGGCAAAGATTACGAAAAACCGCAGTGGGGCCTTGAACAAACCCGGATAAAGGGCAAGATGGTCGCAGTAAGCGAACATACAGTCATGCAGAAAAGCTTCTGCAACCTGGTTCATTTCCAGCGCGATGCCGGCAAAGCCGCACAAAGCGACCCGAAAATCCTGCTGGTCGCACCACTTTCCGGTCACCACGCCACCCTGCTGCGCGACACCGTGCGCGCCCTGCTGCCGTCGCACAACGTTTATGTCACCGACTGGATCGACGCCCGCATGGTACCGGCTTCGGCGGGCCCCTTTACGCTGAACGACTATGTGCGCTACGTTCAGGATTTCATCCGCCTGCTGGGTCCCGACGTACACGTAATGTCGGTCTGTCAGCCCACCGTACCCACGCTGGCAGCGATATCGCTCATGGCCGCCAACAATGACCCCTGTCTGCCGCGCAGCATGATCATGATGGGCGGGCCCATCGACTGCCGTAAATCACCTACGCAGGTCAACCGCCTGGCCACCACCAAGCCATACTCCTGGTTCCAGAACAACGTCATCCACCGTGTGCCCCACCGCTATCCGGGCGCCGGCCGGCTCGTGTACCCCGGCTTCCTGCAGCACGCCGGCTTTCTTGCCATGAATCCCGATCGCCACGTCAAGTCGCACTACGACTTCTACGCGCATCTGGTCAAGGGCGACAACGAAGACGCCGAAGCGCACCGCCGCTTTTACAACGAGTACAACGCTGTGCTCGACATGCCCGCCGAGTTCTATCTCGACACCATCAAAACCGTGTTCCAGGAATATCAACTGCCGCGCGGCACATGGCAGATCGATGGCCAGACGGTCAATCCAGCCGCCATCAGCAATGTCGCGCTGCTTACCATCGAAGGCGAGCTCGACGATATCTCCGGACAAGGGCAAACCCAGGCAGCACATGAACTGTGCAGCGGTATTCCGCAAGCCATACGGCAGCACTACACCGCGCCAGACTGCGGACACTATGGGATTTTCTCGGGCCGACGCTGGCGCGAAACAATATGTCCTAAAATAGCGCAATTCATACGCGAGACTCCGTAAGGCTCTGGCTCACCACTCCAATGCAGGGGCCCTGACGGCCCCTGTTTTTTTATGCCTTCTTCCTTGCTTATCGACCGCATCGACGCGGTGCTTCCTCAAACCCAGTGCACGAAATGCGGCTACGATGGCTGCCGCCCCTACGCACGCGCCATGGCTCTTGAAGATGCGCCCATCAACCGCTGTCCACCCGGCGGGCAGCCAGGCATACAAGCACTGGCAAAACTGTTGGGCCGTCCCGAATCCGGGCTTGACAGCAGTTGCGGCGAGCATCGCCCTCTACAGGTCGCCGTCATTGACGAAGCCCACTGCATAGGCTGCACGCTTTGCATACAAGCCTGTCCGGTTGATGCCATCGTAGGTGCCAACAAATTGATGCATACCGTGCTGGCCGCCGACTGCACAGGCTGTGACCTGTGCGTGGCACCCTGTCCGGTCGACTGCATCGTCATGGTCGATGCCGGCCGCGAATGGACAAGCCAGGACGCCGATACGGCACGCATGCGCTACGAACAGCGCCAGCGCAGGCTGCAAGCACAGCATTCCGAATTATCAGGCCTGGCCGCAAGAACCCTGGCCAACAAGGCACCGGTGGCCGCTCTGGCCAACACTGACAGCACAACTCGCCAGGCCGTCATAGCCCAGGCACTGGAGCGCGCGCGTGCGCGTCGCCAAAAAACATGAATACCGCCAAACGCACCGAAATCTTCCGGCGTCTGCAGGCCGCAAACCCGGAACCCACCACCGAACTTGAGTACGACAGTACCTTCCAGCTATTGATAGCCGTGCTTTTGTCGGCACAAGCCACCGACAAATCGGTCAACCTGGCCACACGCAAATTCTTTCCCCGCTACGGCACGCCGCAAGGCCTGCTCGAATTGGGTGAGGCCGGGCTCGCCGACCACATCAAAACCATAGGCCTGTACAAGACCAAGGCTCGTAATGCAATCCTGACCTGCCAGATGTTGCTGGACCTGCACCAGGGCGAAGTCCCCGAAGACCGCGAGGCACTCGAGGCTTTGCCAGGTGTAGGACGCAAGACCGCCAACGTCGTCCTGAACACCGCTTTCGGCCATCCGACCATGGCCGTGGACACCCATATTTTCCGGGTCGCCAACCGCACCCGCATTGCTCCGGGCAAGAATGTGCTCGAAGTAGAACACAAGTTAATTAAAGTCATACCCAAGCCCTATCTGCTGGATGCCCACCACTGGCTGATACTTCACGGACGCTACGTATGCATAGCTCGCAAGCCCAAATGCCCGCAATGCGGAATATCGGATTTGTGCGAGTACAAAGACAAGGTGACCTAGGGTTTTCCAGAGACCTATGTAAAACCCGCATGGAGTTTTAACTCCGATACTCGCATACTCGTTCCAACCTTAAATAGCGGCAGATGGTTGGCATGAGCGAAAACATCCTTGAAACAAAAAACCTCACAAAAGAATTCCGTGGCTTCGTCGCAGTAAGCGATGTCAACCTGCAGGTTCAACGTGGCAGCATTCACGCCCTGATCGGCCCGAACGGCGCAGGCAAAACCACCTGCTTCAACCTGCTCACCAAATTTCTTACCCCCACATCGGGCAAGATATTTTTCTCAGGCACGGAAATCACCAACGAAAAGCCCGCACAAATCGCGCGGCTTGGCATTATCCGTTCGTTCCAGATTTCCGCCGTCTTCCCCCAGCTTTCCGTGCTCGAGAATGTCCGCATCGGTCTGCAGCGCGCCACAGGCACGTCCTACCATTTCTGGCGCAGCGACCGCAGCCTTTCCCATCTTGAAGGCCGCGCACGCGAACTGCTCGAGCAGGTAGACCTGACCGATTTCGCCGACGAAATCACCGTCAACCTGCCTTATGGCCGCAAGCGCGCGCTGGAAATTGCCACTACCCTCGCCATGGAGCCCGAACTCATGCTCCTCGACGAGCCCACCCAGGGCATGGGTCACGAAGACGTCAGCCGCGTCACACAACTAATCAAGAAAGTCAGCACAGGCCGCACTATCCTCATGGTCGAACACAATATGAATGTCGTCTCGCAAATCGCAGACAAAATCACAGTACTTGCCCGCGGCTCGGTGCTGGCCGAAGGCAATTATCAAGAGGTCTCACGCAACGCCGACGTCATGCAAGCCTATATGGGCACCACAACCGGCGAACTTGAAGGGGCTCACTGATGGCAAGCGCACTCGAAGTCACCGACCTGCACGCCTGGTACGGTGAATCACACGTACTTCATGGCATCACCTTCAATGTCAACAAGGGTGAAGTCGTTACCCTGCTCGGACGCAACGGCGCCGGACGCACCAGCACGCTGCGCGCCATCCTGGGGCTTACCGGCTCACGCAAAGGTTCGATACGCATACAGGGCACCGAGTCCATCGACCTGCCCACCTATCGCATTGCACACCTGGGCATAGGTTACTGCCCCGAAGAGCGCGGTATCTTTGCAGGCCTTTCCTGCGAAGAAAACCTGCTGCTGCCCCCCGTCGTAGGCGACACCCTGGGCGGCGGCATGTCCTTATCCGAAATCTACGACATGTTCCCCAACCTCGAAGAGCGCAAGCACTCTCCAGGAACCCGTCTGTCAGGGGGCGAACAACAAATGCTGGCCGTGGCACGCATCCTGCGCACGGGGGCAAATCTGCTGCTGCTCGACGAAATCTCCGAAGGGCTTGCGCCCGTCATCGTTCAGGCACTGGCACGCATGATTTCCACTCTCAAAGCCAAGGGCTACACCATTGTCATGGTCGAACAGAACTTTCACTTCGCCGCTCCGCTGGCCGACCGCTTCTACGTCGTGGAACACGGTCAGATCGTCGAAGAGATCGCTTCCTCCGAACTGGCCTCCAAACAAGACACCCTTAACACGCTACTGGGCGTATAAACCAGGCCTTGCCCAACCATTACCTCCAGAACATCACCAAGGAGACTTACTTATGAAACTACGCACTCTATCAGCAGCGCTTGCCGTAGCCGGGCTCGGCTTTACCCTTCCGGGACAGGCGGCCGGCATCTCTGACGATGTCATCCGGATCGGCATGATTACCGACATGTCCAGTGTTTACTCCGACATCGACGGCCCCGGAGGCGGCGAAGCCGTACGTCTGGCCATCGAAGACGCTGGCGGCGAAATCAACGGCAAAAAGATCGAATTCATGATCGCCGACCACCAGAACAAAGCAGATATCGCTTCGGCTCGCGCACGCGAATGGTTCGATGAAGAAAAAATCGACATGCTGATCGGTGGCACCAACTCGGCAACCGCGCTGGCCATGGCCGCCGTAGCCGAAGAAAAGAAAAAGCCATTCATGGCCATTGGCCCGGGTTCCTCGAACCTGACCAACTCCCAATGCACGCCCTATACCGTCCACTACGCCTACGACACCATCGCCCTGGCACGTGGCACAGGTTCAGCCATTGTGTCTGAAGGCGGCAAATCCTGGTTCTTCCTGACTGCCGATTACGCCTTCGGCCACTCACTTGAGCGCGATACCAGCGAAGTGGTCAAGAAAGCCGGCGGCGAAGTCGTTGGTACGGTCCGCGTTCCGCTGGGCACCGCAGACTTCTCCTCCTTCCTGGTTCAGGCTCAGTCTTCCGGCGCGAAAATTCTTGGCCTGGCCAATGCCGGCGGCGACTTCATCGCTTCGGTCAAGTCAGCCAACGAATTCGGCGTTACCCAGACCATGAAACTGGCCGGCCTGCTGGTGTTCATCAACGACGTTCACGCTCTGGGTCTGGAAGCCACACAAGGCATGAACCTGACCACCGCCTGGTACTGGAATCAAGACGAAGAATCCCGCACATGGGCCAAGCGCTTCCATGAAAAAACCAAGCGCATGCCATCCTTCCTGCAGGCAGGTGACTACTCGGCCGCCAGCTACTTCCTGCGTGCCGTCAAGGAAACCGGCACTGACGATGGCGATGAAATCATGAAGTGGATGAAAGCCAACAAGGTCAATGACTTCTTCGCCAAAGACGCTGTCGTGCGCGCCGATGGCCGTGTAGTCAACGACATGTATCTCATGGAAGTCAAGAAACCCTCCGAGTCCGAAGGCGAATGGGACTACTACAAGGTTGTCAAGAAGTTGCCCGGCGACCAAGTCTATGCTTCGCTCGAAGAGTCTACCTGCAAGCTCATAAAGAAATAAACCCGAAGAGGCCTTTGCACCACCAGTGCAAATGGCCTCTAGCTTCATCTCGGGGGGCTGTCCGTCCTCCGTCACGGATTACTGACACGTTATGACTGCAATTTTTGGCATTCCCATCCAGGCCTTACTCGGGCAACTGTTACTGGGCCTGGTCAACGGCTCGTTTTACGCCGTACTTTCATTAGGCTTGGCCGTTATATTCGGGCTGCTCAACGTCATCAACTTTGCGCATGGCGCCCTCTACATGCTGGGCGCTTTCGTTGCATGGATGGGCTTGCACTATCTTGGCCTGAACTACTGGCTGATGCTGCTCATCGCACCTTTGCTGGTGGGCCTGTTCGGCATCATTATCGAACGCTCGCTGATCAGACACCTCTACAAACTGGATCACCTCTACGGACTCCTGCTGACGTTCGGCCTCACTCTTCTGATAGAAGGCCTGTTCCGCAGCCTGTATGGCGTTTCCGGCCAACCCTACGCAACACCAGCCCTGCTCAAGGGCGGCGTTAACCTGGGCTTCATGTACCTGCCCATTTACCGCGCATGGGTAGTCGTTGCCTCGCTGATCGTTTGCCTGGCCACCTGGTTCGTCATTGAAAAAACCCGTCTTGGCGCCCTGCTGCGCGCCGGTACCGAAAATCCCAAACTGGTCGAGGCTTTTGGCGTCAACGTGCCGCTGGTCGTAACGCTGACCTACGGCTTCGGTGTGGCACTGGCCGGCTTTGCCGGTGTACTGGCCGCTCCTATCATGCAGGTTTCACCCCTGATGGGTTCCAACCTCATCATCGTGGTGTTTGCCGTGGTGGTTATCGGCGGAATGGGCTCCATCATGGGTTCCATCGTCACCGGACTGGGGCTGGGCATCATCGAGGGCTTCACCAAGGTGTTCTGGCCTGAGGCCTCCAACACCGTTGTGTTCATCATTATGGTTATTGTGCTGTTGCTGCGCCCCGCCGGCCTATTTGGAAAAGAAAAATGAATCGTCAATTAATAAGCTACATACTGGTTGCGATCATTATTGCCATACTGCCGGCAATAGGCGCTTATCCCATCTTTGTCATGAAGGTGATGTGCTACGCCTTGTTTGCCTGCGCCTTCAATCTGCTGCTGGGCTATACCGGGCTGCTGTCATTCGGACATGCCGCCTTCCTGGGCGGCGCCGCCTACGCGACCGGGCACGCCCTGGCCGTGTGGGGCTTCTCCACACTGACGGGGCTGCTGTTCGGTACAGCCGTGGCTGCGCTCATGGGCCTGGTCATGGGCGCCCTGGCAATACGTCGTAGTGGCATTTACTTTGCCATGATTACGCTTGCCATGGCGCAGATGGTATTTTTCTTCTTTCTTCAGGCACCCTTCACTCACGGGGAAGATGGCCTCCAGGGCATTCCACGCGGCACACTGTTCGGCCTGGATCTGTCGCAGGACATCAATCTGTACTACGTGGTGATGGCTATCTTTATCTTTGGCTATGCCATCTGCTGGCGCACCATCAATTCCCCGTTCGGTCAGGTGCTCAAGGCCATCCGCGAAAACGAGCCGCGTACCATCTCGCTGGGCTATAACGTCGACAACTTCAAGCTCCTGGTCTTCGTGCTGTCGGCGTCATTGGCAGGCCTGGCCGGCGCAACCAAGGCCCTGGTCTTTGTTTCGGCCACGCTGTCGGATGCAACCTGGCAGATGTCAGGTATGGTCATCCTGATGACACTGATCGGAGGCATGGGCACGTTTACAGGGCCAGTGATCGGCGCCATCATCGTCGTGGTGCTGGAAAACAAGGTCGGCGAATTCGGGCGTTTCCTCAGTTCCACCACTGGTATTGAATGGTTCAAGGTGCTGGGCGAATCGGTAACCATCGTCATCGGCCTGATCTTCATCATCTGCGTTATGTCGTTCCGGCGCGGTATCGTCGGTGAACTCGTGCACAAGATGAAGGCCGGCAAGGCTTAAGGGCCGGGCATTCAAGCTTAAGGCCGGCAGTACCTGTAGAGGTATTGCCGGCCTTTGTTATTTGTACCGTTAACAGGTTTATTGCGACGCGGTCGCTGTCTTTGTACCGTTGACTGGTTGCTTGCGACGCGGTCGCTATGTTCGTACCGTTGACCGGTTGCTTGCATGGTGTGGGTGTCTGGGCCGAACTGTGCTCCGATCGCTGCGCCCCCTGCGGGGGTACCCTTGCAGGCGCCATTCGGCGGGGTCGGGCCTGAACTCGCCATCCATCAGCCGCCTGTGGGCTGATGGATGACTCAAACAGCAGGCCCTCTTGCGCCCCGCCGCCTGACACCCGCTGCGGCTTGCTCAAACGTCGCCCAGCCCGGCCCAGACACCCACACCACACCATGAAGCACCAGCCGGTCAACGGTACTTTTTGTGGGGCAGCGGCCTATTTGGGGCAGTTGGTTGGCGCGTCGCGCTGGAAGTGCTTTGCATCATTTCATCGCGCAGGCCATGGTGGAACCAGCCGTGGCGATGGCCCTTCGGATAGTCGCCATTCTAAAAAGGCATATGTGGCTGGGGCTGCGTAGGCGCCTCGCGCACGCCGTTCAATTCACGCTGACCGGAGAGGCAAGATCGCAGTTGTGTGAGCGCCGGTTTTCGGGCCACCGGCCCGACGGCGCGAGTTCTGCGATCGCTCCGGGCAGCGTGAATTGAACGGGAAACCCCGGCGCAGCCGGGGTCGTGGCGCGTGAAGCCGGAGTGGCCCCAGCCACATGTGCCTTTATTTAGAACGGGGTAATATCCATCCGCGAACGCCTCTTCGGACCGCCATAAATCCCCGGTGATCAGGAAACCTGCTCGGTCACCTTCTGCGCATTCCCCAGTCCCAGATAACTTTCGATAACCCTCGGATTGCCCGCCAGCTCTTTGGCCTTGCCTTCCAGGATCACCTCCCCCGTTTCCAGCACATAGCCATAATCGGCCACCTGCAACGCCGCACGGGCGTTCTGCTCGACCAGCAGAATTGCCACACCCGTACTGCGTAAACGCGCAATAATCTGGAAAATCTCACGGACAATACGCGGTGCCAGGCCCAGACTGGGTTCGTCGAGCATCAGCAATTGCGGCTGCGCCATCAGTGCGCGACCCACAGCCAGCATCTGGCGTTCACCACCTGACAACGTTCCCGCCTGCTGCGTACGGCGCTCGCGCAAACGCGGGAACAAATCATAAACCTCGTCTATCGTTGCCTTCCAGCCATGCTTGCCGGCACGATACAAACGAAAACCGCCAAGCAGCAAGTTATCTTCGACTGTCATGCTGCCAAACAGCTCACGCCGCTCGGGTACCAGCGAAATACCATCGGAAACACGCCGCTCAACCTGCCAGGAACCGATCTCGGAGCCCAGATACTGCACCGAACCCGTGCAGCTGCCCGTTGCAGGCAAGGCACCCATGATCGAATTGAGCAACGTTGACTTGCCCGCGCCGTTGCCGCCAATGACCGTGACAATGCTGCCCCGGGTTACCGCGATGCTGGCGCCCGCCACAGCAGTGACCTTGCCATAACGGGCCGTCAGGTCAGTTACCTGCAAGATAGGATGCCTGGGCTTGTTCGTACTCATAGTGCCCCCGCGCCTACGGTTGCCCCAGCGGTCGGCTGGGCGGTGTCTTCATCAAAATCAAAATCATCATCGATGCCACCCAGATAGGCTTCAAGCACGGCCGGATGCTTTTGAATATCAGCCGGCATGCCTTCCGCAATCTTGGTACCAAAATCCATGACGACCAGATGATCGGTCAGATTCATCACAAAATCCATGTCATGCTCAACCAGGAGAATGCTCATGCCCTCCTGGCGCAATTGATCGAGCACCTCGGCCAGTTCCTGCTTTTCCTTGTAACGCAGGCCGGCAGCAGGCTCGTCCAGCAACAGCAGGACGGGATCGGCCGCCAGCGCACGCGCAATTTCCAGAATGCGCTGCTGGCCCAGAGCCAGGTTGCCCGCTTGTTCGTACAAGTAATCTCCCAGGCCTACGCGCTCAAGTTGCTTGGCCGCCTCGTGCAACAGCTCGGCTTCCTGACGTCGCTCCGTATGCAGCGCGGCTGACAGTACGCCTACGTTACTGCGCAAATGGGCACCCAGCGCCACGTTCTCGAGCACTGTCATGGTGGGCAGCAGCTGTACGTGCTGGAATGTTCGTCCGACACCCCGCTTGGCGATATCGCGCGCCGACAAAGTATCGAGGCGGTCGTCGAGAAAGCGTACCTTGCCGCGCGTTGCAGGCAACACGCCGGTAATAAGATTGAAGGTCGTACTTTTGCCGGCGCCGTTGGGGCCGATCAAACCCATGATCTCGCCCGCCTTCAGACGGAAGCTGATGTCATTGACTGCAACCAGACCGCCAAATTCCTTGCGGATCGCGTCGACCTCGAGCACCAGCGTTCCTTTTTCGGGGCGCCGGCGTTGAGGCAACGCCTGAGCGGGCGCCGGTGGAGCAATGCGCCGCCTTTCGGTCCGGCCGGTCAGTATCGACCACCATGACGCCAGTATCGGCCACACGCCATCACGCGCATATTGCAAAACCAATATCATCAGTACGCCGAATACAATCAGCTCGAAGTTGGCAGTGGTATCAAGAATCTTGGGCAGTACGTTCTGCAGCTGATCCTTAAGGGTCAGGATGAGTCCTGAGCCCACGACCGCACCCCACACGTTGCCCGCACCGCCCACTACAGCCATGAACAGGTATTCAATGCCGTAGTTCAAACCGAAGGGACTGGGGCTTACGGCACGCTGCATGTGCGCATACAGCCAACCCGAAATGCTGGCCAGCAATGCCGCATAGACAAAAATAATGACTTTATAGGCAGCCATGTTGATGCCAAAGGACTCGGCCATGCCACCGCCAGACTTCAGGGCGCGTATGGCTCGCCCGGGCCGCGAGTCAAGCAGGTTGCGCGTGGTCCACATGGACAGCAGCACAAAGGCCCAGATCAGATAGTAAATATGCCGCCCCTGGCCCAGCGAGAATCCGAAGATCTCTATGGGTTCAATACCCGCAATGCCGTCGTATTGACCCAGAAAGCTCATGTTGCCAAACAGGTAGTACAAAGACAGACACCAGGCAATGGTGCCCAATGGCAGGTAGTGCCCCGACAGGCGCAAGGTGATGGCCCCCAGCACATAGGACACCACGAACGTAATTACAAGCCCCAGGAAAAGGGTCAGCCAGGGCGACAAGCCCAGGTCGGTCGTCAGTACGGCAGTGGTATAGGCGCCGATGCCCACAAAGGCTGCCTGGCCGAAGGAAGTCAGCCCGCCTATGCCGGTAAGCAGAATCAACCCCAGCACTACCAGGCTGGACAGGCCAATGTAATTAAGATGTGTGATCCAGAATTCAGGCGTGGCAGACAACAAGGGCAGCGCAGCCAGCAGCAGGACGACAGCGATCAGCAGAATACGGTTCATGGGCTTACTCCTCGTCCTCGATGTGGTGGCTGCCAAACGAACGCCACAACAACACTGGAATGATCAGCGTAAACACAATGACCTCTTTGTAGGCACTGGCCCAGAACGAAGAAAAGGCTTCGAGTATGCCGACGAACAAAGCCCCGCCGGCCGCAATGGGATAGCTGACCAGCCCGCCGAAAATCGCTGCCACAAAGCCTTTCAGGCCAATCAGGAAGCCCGTATCGTAGTAAACGGTGGTAACCGGCGCGATCAGCATGCCCGACAAGGCGCCGATGGCAGCCGCCAGGGTGAAGGTCAGGCTACCCGACATATTGGTGCTGATGCCCACCAGTCGTGCACCACGCCGATTGACCGCGGTTGCCCTTAAGGCCCGGCCATAGAGCGTTCTGCCGAAAAATATCCAGAGTCCGAGTATCAGCACCAGACAGGTACCGAGTACAAAAAACGTTTGTGCCGACCAGCTGACGGGCCCCATTTGTATTTCGCCTTCCATGAAGGGGGGTGTGCGCCAGCCTTCCGCGCCAAAGAAAACCAGTGCGAGGCCGGTCAGGGCAAAGTGCACCGCCACAGAAATGATCAGCAATACCAGCACGCTGGCTTCGGCTACGGGCTGATAGGCCAGGCGATACAGCATGGGCCCCAGGGGAATGACCAGAGCAAGAGAGAACAGCACGTTGATCCACAAGGACGTATCTGTGCTTACGACATAAGGGGCAAGGAAATACAGGACAAGGGGCAGCAACAGAGTCCAGGCAAAGGTTTTGCCTATACCGCTCCAGTTGCGACTGCGTGCCGCCGACAGGCATTCGACTGCAAACACCAGTGCGCCGATGATCAGCAGCAGATTGACGGTGCCTGGCATTCGTCCGTTAACCATGAAAGCGAGCGTCAGGGCACCAAAGGCTACGAATTCGCCTTGCGGAATGAAAATGACGCGTGTTACGACGAACACCAGCACCAAAGCCAAGCCCAGCAAGGCATAGATGGCGCCGTTCATGACGCCATCCTGCAACAAAATCAGTACTATCGTTGTATCCATTCCGGACCAGCCATCACGTTGGGAAAAGAAACGCTCCGCGCTTCAATCCGAAATATCAATCCAGCCGTCCGCTGCCGCGCAAGGCCGGATTGAAAGCGAGCAACCTTATAGATCAGGCTGGTAGGTCCATTTGCCGTCGACGACCTTGACAATAACGCGGGCGCGTTCATCGAAGCCGGCGTGATCGGTTGGGCTCATGTTGAAGACACCTTGCGATGCAGGAAGATCCTTGACTTGCTCGAGCGCGTCGCGCAAGGCTTTGCGGAACTCGGCCGTGCCCGGCTTGGCACCCGTTTTCAGAGCTGCGGGGATTGCGGTTGAAACCAGCAGGCCGGCATCCCACATATGGCCACCAAAGGTGTTGATGGTGCCTTCACCATATTTGGCTTCGTACTTGGATTTGTACTCGAGTGCGCTTTTCTTGACCACGTTGCTGTCGGGGAGCTGGTCGGCGACCAGCAAGGGACCGGCAGGAAGGATCATGTCGTTGCAATCTTTACCACATACGCGCAGCACGTCGTTGTTGGCCGCACCGTGGGTTTGATACATGATGCCCTTGTAGCCGCGGCTCTTGAGTTCGCGCTGTGGCAAGGCTACCGGTGTGCCCGAACCGGCCACCAGAATACCGTCGGGCTTGGCCGCAACCAGCTTCAGCGCCTGACCCGTAACACTGGTGTCAGTGCGGCCGTAGCGTTCGACAGCCACCATTTCGATGCCCTTGGCCTTGGCGGCCGCGGTCATCACATTGAGCCAGCCCTCGCCGTAGGCGTCGTTGTAACCGATGAAGCCCAGCTTCTTGATGCCTTGCTTGGCCATGGCGTCGGCCAATGCACCCGCCATCAACTGGTCGTTCTGGGGCGTTTTGAATACCCACTGACGCGGGCCTTCAACGGGTTCGACGATTTTGGCGTTGGCAGCCACACTGATCATGGGCGTTTTGGTTTCACCAGCCACGTCGACCATGGCCAGCGAGCCAGGCGTGACCGACGTGCCGATGATCACATCGACGTTGTCATCAGTAATCAGCTTGCGCATGTTCTTGACGGCTACCGTGGTGTCGGTGCCGTCGTCGAGCACGATGTATTCAATTTTCTGACCGGCGACCTCGGTGGGCAGCAGCGCCACCGTATTGCGCTCGGGGATACCCAGCGATGCCGCCGGCCCGGTACTTGCAACGGTCACACCGACCTTGATCTGGGCTGAAGCGAGCAGGGGCATGGCCAGGGCCACAGCGCCGGCAACTACCGAAAGCCTGATTGACTGATTCATTTTCATTGATTGTCTCCGTGGTAGACGGTAGCCGCCATCAGAAGTGGTAGCCGGCCTTAAAAAGTTGTTATTCAGAAAGTTATACAGAATCTGCTCTGTTTGTGAAATAAGAGTATCACTTTAAATCAAGGAAAAACTATTAGTGTTTTCCTGATATGGATTAAGAAACTACAGGGAAAACAGCGTGTAAACGCTGAAATATGGCGCACCTCGCCGTACGAAAACAGCAGACGGACGACCCGGCATTATCGATAAAATCAATAGACAAGTCTTTTAGGGGATTCCCTGCATCACCGTGCAGCTGCCAGGCTTCCCCCTAACACATGACCAAAAATAAACTGAAACGCCTGCAACTTATTCATGTTCCGAAAGTCGATTAACATGGCAGATGGAAAAACTCATGCTTTTAAGGTATTGATGTGAACAAAATCACCAAGAGCGACGCACAATGGCGCGCCGAGCTTACTCCGGAAGAATACGTGGTTGCACGTCAGAAAGGCACCGAACGGCCTTTCAGCGGGCGCTACTGGAACACCACCGATGCCGGCATTTACCGCTGCGTGGGCTGTGGCACCGCCCTGTTCGCCTCAGACACCAAGTTTGACGCCGGTTGCGGCTGGCCCAGCTATTTCCAGGCCCTGGATCCCGATAACGTCCGCGAGGAAACCGACACCAGCCACGGCATGGTCCGCACAGAGGTTCTGTGCAATATCTGTGACTCTCACCTCGGGCACGTCTTTCCCGATGGCCCTCCGCCCACCGGCCTGCGCTACTGCATCAATTCCGTCTCGCTCACCTTCGAGCCCGCGTAATGAAAAAATTCCTGTTCGACTTATTTCCGCTGATCCTGTTTTTCCTGGCGTTCAAGTTTTCGGATATTTATACGGCGACCGCAGTGGCTATTGCCGCCGGCGTCGGGCAATTCATCTGGCTTAAGGCCACCGGCAAAGCCATAGAAGCCACACACTGGATCAACCTTTCCGTCATCGTGATCTTCGGCGGGGCAACGCTGTTTTTTCACAACGATGCCTTCATCAAGTGGAAACCGACCGTCCTGTATTGGCTGTTCGCAGCGATCCTGATTGGCGGCAAGCTTTTTTTCGGCCGCAATCTCATGCATAAGCTGATGGGCGGCAAAGTTGAAATGCCTGCCGTCGTCTGGGACAAGCTCAACTACAGCTGGTCCGCCTTCTTTTTCCTGTCGGGCGCCCTGAATCTGTATGTAGCGTTTTCTGGCAACTTCACTGAAGCACAATGGGTTAACTTCAAAGTATTCGGCCTGATGGCCCTGCTGCTTGTGTTTGTGATTGTGCAATCCATCTGGCTGGGCAAGCACATGAAAGACGATGCATCGAATACACTTGCCGGCCCCACCGACTCCAAGGAGCACTCATAATGTCGGAAGAGCGCAAGCAATTGCTTACCGAGAGGCTGCAGGCCCTGCAACCCACTCACTTTGACCTCGTCGATGAGTCTCACCTGCATGCAGGCCATGCCGGCAGCAAAGACGGGGCCAGCCACTTTCGTCTGTACATCTGGTCACCCCAATTCACAGGACTTTCAACGCTTGCGCGCCACAGACTTGTGTATGATCGCGTTCACGACCTGATGCCTTACCCGATTCACGCCTTGGCCATCATCGCCAAAGAAAATTTTTGAAAGCCTAAAGGAATTACATGAAACGACTCGCTGTACTGGCTGCTGCATGCGCCATTGCCATCCCCGCTTATGCGCAAACCGTTGCCACGGTCAATGGCAAGGCCATCACGCAAGATAAACTCGACCAATTCGTGGCGCTGCTTGTTCAGCAAGGTGCCCAGGACACTCCCGAGCTGCGCACCCAGGTCAAGCAGGAAATGGTCAACCGCCTGGTAGCGGTGCAGGCTGCCGAGAAGGCAGGCATAGACAAGCAGGCCGACGTCAAGCAGGAAATAGAACTGGCACGCCAGGGTATCCTGGTGCGCGCACTCATGGCTGATCAATTGAAGAAGAATCCGGTCACCGATGCCAAGATCCAGGCTGAATATGACAAGATCAAAGGTCTGCAAGCCGGCAAGCAGGAATACAAGGTACGTCACATTCTGGTCAAGGAGCAAAAGGCTGCCGAAGATCTGATCGCATCAATCAAAGCCAAGAAGGTCACTTTTGAAGATGCTGCCAAGAAAGATTCTATCGATCCCGGCAGTGGCAAGAACGGTGGAGACCTGGGCTGGGCTCCGTCCAGCAACTATGTCCCCGAGTTTGCCCAGGCAGTCGAAAAGCTGAAAAAGGGTGAAATGAGTGCCGCTCCTGTGCAGAGCCAGTTCGGTTGGCATATTATCCAGGTCGACGATGCCCGCGACGTCAAGTTCCCTGAGCTGGCCGAGGTCAAGCCTCAAATCGAGGAAATGCTGCGTCAGCAACAACTGGCTGAGTTCCAGGACAAACTGATGAAGGATGCCGACATCAAGTAACGAACAGTCGGTATGGTATTCAGGCCTCTGTGTTGTTTGCAGAGGCCTTTTTTATGCATGGGCCACTTTGCTGAGCTTGAACTGAGCTCTTATGTGGGGTAGCCGTCGCCATGGGGGTATGGGGCAACGCCGGCCCGTCCTGCGGTCAGTCTGCTGCGCAGCCTGACTTCCCGCATCTGCCTCGTCCAAGTGGGCGTCGGGCGAACTCCCTACGCTACGCTCCGGTCAAACAGCGCCCGACGACAGCCCCCACCTTCCCTTCGTCAGCATGCGGCGCTGGCCGAACGGCCGGCTTATGCCCCATACCCCCATGGCGACGGCCGGTACAACCCACATCGTGACTCCGAACTCGGGGCCAGAGCCGGCGCCTGGTCCAGCACCAGAGTCAGTGCCAAGACTGGGCCAGACGCAGGCACAGACCAGGTCCAGGGCTCACGCCGCCAATGACCTCCCGACATTCATGTACTAAAAAGCCATGCGTATCAGGGGTTGTGGAGGCGCCTCGCCTGCCCCGCATAAATCGGGTATCCCTGGCGCAACGCAGCCAGGGACGTAGCGCGTGAAGCCGGAACGGCCCCTGATACGCATGGCTTTCTTAAGTACCGAATATCAGGGAGATTACGAAACTCTGAGCATTGCCGGACTCCGGAACACTCCGGAGTTCCCGGCCAATCACCCGACTCCCAGCAACGCCTTCAACCCATCCTCATCAAGAACAGCCACCCCCAGCTCCGCCGCCTTGGTCAGCTTGCTGCCGGCCTCCTCGCCGGCCACCACATAGGCAGTCTTCCTGGAAACCGAGCCGCTGACCTTGCCGCCTGCGGCAAGGATATGCCGCGTCGCTTCATCACGCGTCCAGTTGGGCATGGTGCCTGTCAGCACCAGTGTCTTGCCCGCCAGGGGCAGGTCGGATCCCGAGGCCTGCTCCGGCGCCGAGGCATGCACACCTGCTTCAACCAGCTGCGTTATCACTTCACGGTTATGAGGCTCGCCGAAGAAATTCAGTATCGACGCCGCCACCACCATCCCCACATCATGCACCTGCAACAAGGCTGCCTCGTCGGCTGCCATCACAGCCTCCACCGAACCAAAATGCAAGGCCAGATCGCGCGCGGTGGTCTCGCCGACGTGACGTATACCCAGAGCGTAAAGCAAGCGCCCCAGATCGGGCGTACGCGCCTTGTCGAGCGCGGCCACCAGATTATCGGCGGACTTGCGTCCCATACGCTCGTAGGCCGCCAGCTCATCGCTGGTCAGTGTGAACAGATCTGCCAGTGACTTTACTCGACCACTGTCGACCAGTTGCTCGACCAGCTTTTCACCCAGGCCGTCGATATCAAGCGCCTTGCGACCCGCAGCATGACTGAGACTTTGCTTGCGCTGAGCCGCGCAGAACAAACCACCGGTACAGCGCGAGACGGCTTCGTCTTCAGGGCGCTCTATCGCTGAACCGCACACTGGACACTCAGTCGGCATGACAAACAGACTGGTGCCGGGCGGACGCAGGTCCAGCACCGGCGCCAGCACCTCGGGAATAACATCGCCGGCTCTGCGGACCACAACCGTGTCCCCTACCCGGACGTCCTTGCGACGTATCTCGTCTTCATTGTGCAGCGTGGCGTTGGTCACCGTGACACCGCCTACAAATACCGGCTCAAGCCGGGCTACCGGGGTGATGGCACCAGTACGACCCACCTGCACTTCTATGCTCAGCAATCGTGTGGTTTCTTCCTGCGCAGGAAACTTGTGGGCAACCGCAAAACGCGGCGCGCGGGCCACATAGCCCAGCACTTCCTGCGCCTGCAGCGAGTCCACCTTGTAGACCACGCCATCGATATCAAAAGGCAAGGTACTGCGGGTCTCGCCAATATGTCTGTAATACTCCAGCAAGCCTTCCGCACCACAAACCAGTTTGCGCGTATCACTTACCGGCAAGCCCAGGGCCTGCAGCCAATCGAGCATCTGCGCATGGGTCTTGCGAGGCATGTCCGGGCTGCCCGACTCCTGGCGAAATACTTCCAGCTGGCCATCGTGGACCTTGCGGATTTCACCCCAGCCATAGGCATAGAAACGTAGTGGCCGTTTGGCAGTAATGCGCGGATCAAGCTGGCGCAGGCTGCCCGCCGCGGCATTGCGCGGATTGACGAAAACCTTGTCACCGCGTTCTTGCTGAGCCTGATTCAGTTTTTCGAAATCGCGCCGGTTCATCAAGACTTCACCCCGCACTTCCAGCACCTGCGGGTAATCGCCTTTCAGCTTGAGGGGGACCGAGCGCAAGGTACGGATATTGCTGGTGATGTCTTCACCCGTCTGGCCATCGCCACGCGTAGCAGCTTGCACCAGCTTGCCGTCTTCGTAGCGCAGGCTCACCGCCAGGCCGTCGAATTTGAGTTCGGCCATATACTGCACCTGATCCTCGGCCCGGGCCAGCCCGGCGCCGTACAGCGTGTCGAACACACGCTTGCTGAAGGCCTGCACATCCTCCTCTTCGAACGCATTGCCCAGCGATCGCATCGGAACCGCGTGCCGGATGCTGCCCAGGGCCGACACCGGCTGCGCGCCTACACGCTGTGTGGGTGATTCGGGTGTAATCAATTCAGGATGCGCCTGCTCCAACGCTATCAGGCTGTTCATCAGCTTGTCGTAGGCCGCATCGGAAACCACCGGTGCATCCAGCACATAGTAGCGGTGATTGTGCTCGTTGATTTCCGCCCGCAAGGCCTCAGCCTGCTGGGCCGGTGTACTTTCCTGCATGGAATTTGTCACGAAAAAACCCGTACCGTGCGCTCTGTACCGGCCTCGAAACCTACCTGCCCCAGCTTGCCATACAGCTCGAGCAGCTGTGCATCGATAGCCTGGTCGGAGTTATCGGACACCAGATGACCCTGGTCATCCAGCAGTTCCGCCTTCAGACGACGTGACAGGTCGCGCCCGACGCTGGCCATGCGGCTGAAAGCCTGCTCATCGGCCGGGCTGTTGGGCAGGTCCAGCAGCAAATCGACACGGCTCACACTGGCCGATGGGGCATCCAGCGCTGGAGCGCCGTCAAGCAGCGCGGTAAAGCGTGGCAAGCCGGTGTCAGACATCCAGGCCAGCTGTTGCCCGTAAGGCAGGAAGCCCACTTCCTTGAGCACGCTGGATACTTCCGCAACAGTCAGGACGTCCTGCAGACGCAGAACCAGGCCCACTTGTGCATCAAGCGCTGCACAAAGCGCGTCGAGTTCCTGTGCGCGTGACAACACCTCGTCTTGCTCAGGCGCTTCGATGGCGCCGTCGAAACGTTCAGCCAGGCCCTGAGCCGCCGTCCAGAGTTGCGACCACTCGATGTCAGTCAGCGGACCGCTGCGATTGGCCAGCTGTACCGCCAGCTGCATGGACACGTAGGACTCTCCTGGCCGCAAGCGTGCGCGATGCCCGCCGCCTTCGCGTTCAGCGAAGATCCGCACCGCCTTGCTGCCCGGCTTGAGCAAGGACTGCAAGGCAGCATGCAGCGACGCACTGGGTACGGCCTGCGCAAAAGCAATGTCGATCACGACCTCTGTGGCGGAATCGACCTCTGCAGCATCATCGGCCTGGGTTTCCTCTTCGGGCGGACGTATGCCCAGACCCGGCTCACGACGGCCCTGCGACGCTGTACTGCCACCCATGAGTGGATCATGCTCGCGCTCGGGAAAATGCTCCTGCATTTTCCTGCGTACCTGCAAATCCTGCCACCAATTAAAGAGCAGCACGATCAGGATCAAGGCAATACCAAGAATAATCAAACCAATCTGCAAGTCGCTCATTATCAGCCTCGCCGTATCATCAAACGTTTACTCGTGTTCATCTCAGGCCTCAGCCAGTTGCAGTGCAGAGTCTATGTCAACCGCAACAATGCGCGAAACCCCCTGCTCCTGCATGGTAACGCCGACCAGTTGCCTGGCCATCTGCATGGCAATTTTATTATGCGATATGAACAGGAACTGCGTCTGTTCACTCATGCTGCTGACCAGGTTCGCATAACGCTCGGTATTGGCATCATCAAGCGGCGCGTCCACCTCGTCGAGCAAGCAAAACGGTGCCGGATTCAGCTTGAACAAAGCGAAAACCAATGCCGTGGCGGTCAGCGCCTTCTCGCCCCCCGAAAGCAGGTGTATGGTGCTGTTGCGCTTGCCCGGCGGCTGCGCCATGACCTGCACGCCGGCATCGAGGATCTCGTCGCCGGTAATCGACAGTTTGGCCTCTCCGCCACCGAATAGACGCGGAAACAAATCGCCGAAATGGCCGTTCACGGTGTCGAAGGTCTCTTGCAGCAGTGCACGCGTTTCCCGATCGATCTTGCGTATCGCATCTTCCAGTGTTTCGATGGCAAGCGTCAGGTCTTCATGCTGTGCATCCAGAAAGCCCTTGCGCTCGCGCGAGGCATTCAGCTCATCCAGGGCAGCCAGGTTCACTGAACCAAGCGCCTCGATAGCGCGTGAAATCCTTTGCACTTCGGACTGCAGCCAGTTGGCACGACGCCACTCTTCCGGCTGCTCGGCCAGGAACTGATGCAGCTGCTCGCGATCGACCTCATGGCCGTCGAGCTGCTCGGCGAACTGCTCTATGGCCAGGCGTGCAGCTTGCTCCTGCAACTGCAGCTCCATGATGCGGGCACGGCGCGGCTCGAGTGAACGTTCCATCGAAACGCGTTCCTCATCGGCACTACGCAAATCTGCAGCCAGGTTGTCAAGTTCAACACGGGCGAGATTCAGGGCTTCTTCCCGTTCCAGGCGCAGCGCCAGCGCCTCTTGCAAGCCGGCCTGGGAGGCCGAGGCATCCAGCTCGAACAGCTCGCCCTGCAGGCCTTCGAGCTCATCGTGGGCTCGCTGTGCCTGGTCTTTGGCCAACTGCAGATTGCGTCGCAAGTCGGCAATACGGGTTTGCAAGGCACGCTCGGCATACTCGGCCTCGTGCACGCTGCGCTCAAGATCACGCAATACTTGTCTGGCCCGCTCAGCCTCTTCCTGCAGACCTTCACCCGAGATCTCTGCGTCGGAGAAGCGCATCTGATGTTCGCCCAACTGAACATCCAGCTCCTCGAAGCGGGCCTCGGCCTCTTCCTTGGTTGCCATCAGCTCTTCGGTTTGAAGCTTTATCTCGGCCAGGTCTTCGTGGATGCGCCCGGCCCGCTCATGCGACTGCTCGGCCTGCTGCCTGACCTTGGAATACTCGAGCTGCACATCGTGCAAACGACGTGTCAGTTCAGCCACCCTTTGCCGGGCCGGCACCAACGATGCGGACGCCTGCTGCCAGGCGCTTTCGGCGCGGCTCACCTGCCCTATGGTTTCATCGGCGATGAGCTGACGGGCCTTGAGATCACGCTGCAGGTTCTCGATTTCCTGCTGGCGTGCCAACAGGCCCTCTTGCTCGGAATCTGCGGCATAGAACCGTATGCTGTGCCGATCGACCAGGTGCCCGCCACGTACAACAAACAACCCGCCCGCCGGCAGTTCCGAGCGCTGCGCCAGGGCCTGATCGATATCGTCACAGACATACACATGGCTTAACCAGTCGTTCAACAGGGCCAGTAATTCGGGTTCGCTAACGCGCAGCAAACTCGCCAGCGCCTGTCTGCCCGGCACGGATGCAGGAGCAGATGCCGTAGCAGACAACTGATAGAAAGCCAGCCGTGACGGCGGAGGATCACCGGCAAAGGCACGGGCATGCTCGAGCTGACGCAGCTCCAGGCCGGCCATACGTTCGCGCAGCACAGCCTCCAGGGCGGTTTCCCAGCCTGGCTCGATATGCAGTTTTTGCCATAAGCGGCCCAGGCCATTCAATTCGTGATGCGCCAGCCAGGGCTCGAGCGCGCCCTGCTTCTGGACATCTTCCTGCAACTTGCTCAAGGCCGACAAGCGGGCGTCCAGGCGCGACACCGCCTGGGACTCGGTCTGCGCAAGCGCCTGCGCCTGACGGCGTTGCTCGTCCAGCTCAGGCAGGCGTTCTTCCTGCTCAAGTAACTGTGCTTGCGCCTCTTCCAGCTGCTCCTGCAGGGCTGCGCTGTCGCCGGCCAGCCGTTCAACGTTTTCAGGATCCGGCGCATTCAAGTCGCGCAATTCCTGATTCAGGCGCTCCTGACGCTGCTCCAGCGCCTGCAACTGCCGGTCGGCCTCGCGCTGGGACTGCGCCACCAGCGCGAGTTCCTGTTCTACCTTGGCCAGCCCGACACGCATTTCATCGCGGGAAAGCGCGGCTGCGCGTACTTTGCTTTCCATATCGGGCAAGCGAGCCTGGGCTTCGTCAACCTGCCCGCGCAGTTCTTCAGTGCGCGCCGCGGCAACCTCCTGGTCGGCTTCGGCCTGCTCGATCTGCTCGGTGCAATGCGTCTGTTGATCAGACCATTCCTGCATTTGCTGCTGCAGCTGGCCACGACGCGACTGCACGCGGTTGCGCGCATCGACCACATGGCGGATCTCGGCCTCGAGGCGGCTGACCTGGGCCCCGGCCTCGAAAAGCAGGCCTTGTGCGGCATGCACGGCATCACCGGCGGCGTAATGGGCCTGCCGGCGCGATTCCAGCGCAGCCTCACCGGCGCGCAAGCCCGCCGTGGCCGCTTCCAGCTCGGTCTGGGCCTGCTCGATAGCCAGGAACTTGCTTTTCTGGTCTTCCCGGGCCTTGTCTTCTTTCAGCAGCCACAAGGCATGTTGCTTTTGCTCGCCGTCTTCCTGCAACGCCCTGTATTGCGTTGCGACCTGTGCCTGCGACTCGAGCTTTTCAAGCTGATTGCCCAGTTCGCGCAGGATATCTTCGACCCGAGTCAAATTCTCGCGCGTGTCACCCAGGCGATTTTCCGTTTCGCGTCGCCGCTCTTTATAGCGCGACACGCCTGCCGCTTCTTCAAGAAAAACCCTCAATTCTTCGGGGCGAGCCTCAATCAGGCGGTTGATCATGCCCTGGCCGATAATGGCATAGCCACGGGCTCCCAGGCCGGTACCCAGGAAAATGTCGTGAATATCGCGCCTGCGTACCTGCTGATTGTTGATCAGATAGCTGCTGGTGCCGTCGCGGGTAAGCACACGACGGACGGCAATTTCAGAGTATGTGCTCCATTGCCCGGCCGCCCGGCCTTCGCTGTTGTCAAAGACCAGCTCGACGGAAGCGCGTGCAGCCGGCTTGCGCTGGCCAGAACCGTTGAAAATGACGTCCTGCATGGACTCGCCACGCAGTTCGGACGCTTTGCTTTCGCCCAGCACCCAGCGAACCGCATCGATAATGTTGGATTTACCACAGCCGTTGGGCCCCACGACGCCAACCAACTGGCTGGGCGTAGGAATGACTGTCGGTTCGACAAAGGATTTGAAACCGGCTAGTTTTATCTGGGTCAGACGCACAATAAGCGAGCAATGAAAAAAGTCGGCGGCCCCTGCCGCTACGGACAGGGGAGCTGCAAAAGCAAATAACGGACAGTACTTTCATTCTGTTCGACAACCGGTTCGTATGATAACGCACCCGGTGGCTCATACTCGTCCTGCAAGCAAACTGCGCTATGATTTTCCGTTTATGCTGGCCGTAGTCGCTATACTCACCAACATTTAGTTGCCATTGAAAGCAAGCGCTACACCTTACAACACGAGTCGGGATCCCCATTGAAACGAGGCTTTTATCTGGTCATGATCTCCCAGGCGTTATCGTCTGTGGCTGACAACGCGCTGCTGATCGCTGCCATAGCCCTGATCGCCGACCTGCATGGGCCCGACTGGATGGCTCCCATGATGAAATGGTGGTTCGCGCTGGCATATGTCGTGCTCGCCGCCTTCGTTGGCGCTTTTGCGGACTCCTTCCCGAAAGGCCGCGTCATGTTCATCACCAACGCCATCAAGGTAACGGGTTGTTTGCTGATGTTCAATTATCAAAACTTCGGCGCCAGCCATACCGACCAGCTTTTGCTGGTATTTTGTGCCTACACCCTGGTGGGCATAGGCGCGGCGGCCTACTCGCCGGCCAAATACGGCATCGTTACCGAAATGCTCCCGCCCGAGCAGCTCGTCAAGGGCAATAGCTGGATAGAAGGCCTGACCGTGCTGTCCATCATCATAGGCACGGTACTGGGCGGCATACTGATCCATCCAACCGTCTCGGCGGCCCTGCAATCACACGCCTGGATACACCATCTGGCCGAGACTCGAACCGAGGCAGCCATTCTGGTCATTGCCGTGGTGTACTTCCTGGCCGCCGGCACCAATTTGCTGATACCGCGCACCAACGTGCGCTACCCACGCCAGCAGACCAATCCGCTGAAGCTGATCGGTGAATTCAAAAAATATATTCGCATTCTCTGGCGCGACAAGCTGGGGCAGATATCGCTGGCAGTCACCACACTGTTCTGGGGTGCCGGAGCCACTCTGCAATTCATTGTCATTGAATGGGGCGCCCAGCATCTGGGCTACCGGCTTGATCAGGCATCCATACTGATGGGCGTGGCCGCCGTAGGAACGGTGGGCGGCTCGATACTGGCCGGGCGTGTTCCGCTAAAACGGGCGCTTGCTGTATTACCCATGGGGGTCGTCATGGGCTTCACCGTAATGCTCATGCCTATCGTGCATGAAACATGGGCGGTATACAGCGTTCTGCTGCTCATTGGCGGTTTGTCTGGCTTTTTTGTGGTGCCCATGAATGCGCTGCTGCAGCATCGAGGCCACGTGCTGCTGTCGGCCGGGCACTCTATTGCAGTACAAAACTTCAATGAACAGCTGAATATCCTGCTGATGCTGGCCATCTACAGCCTGATGCTCTGGCTGAATCTGCCGATCAACGCCATCATCATCCTCTTCGGTCTGATGGTGTCCAGCCTGATGCTAGTGTTCATCTACTGGAACCGGCTCAATCACCGCGCCGATCCGGGCCTGACCAACACGATCGGACAGCATGGCCACGGACAGGCCCTGCGTCATTGAGGTTTGCCGATCAGCCCTGGCTGTCGGCCGCAGGCACAGCAGCCGCCAGGCTCAGATCACGCCAGGCATCGAGTTTGTGCTGCGGGCGCAACAGCAACGCCGCCGGATGATAGGTAACGATGACAGGAATGCTGCGCCCGTCTTCGCTGCGCATGGTGTGCTCTTTACCGCGCAGGGCCTCCAGATCATCCTCAACACCCAGCAAGGCTTGCGCAGCCAGCCCTCCCAGGGCCAGTATCCTGCGCGGAGCGATCAGGGCAATCTGGCGTTGCAGATAAGGCAGGCACGCGGCGATCTCTTCCGGCGTAGGCGTACGATTGCCCAGGGGCCGGCATTTGATCAGATTCGTATAAAAAACCGTCGTCTGGCCGGTTACTTGTATTGACGCGAGCATTGCCTGCAGCAACTGGCCCGCCTTGCCCTGGAACGGCAGTCCGGTACGGTCGTCAACGCTGCCAGGCGCCTCGCCAACCACCATCCACTCAGGTGCGCTCAGGGCTCCTGTACCCGCAACAGCGTGGCTGCGGCCCTTGTGCAATTCACAAGCCTGGCATTGCGCCACATGAGCAATCAGATCGTCCCAAACCTGCGGAATGGGTTGAGCCGGTTTTACAACCACAGCGGGTTCTGCGGGTTCAGCCTTTACGCGCCGCGGCAATATAGCCGTGACTTGAGGTGGCACCGGCTTGGGTACAGAAGGTTGCACCATGACCTGCGCGACCTGTTCCGTGGTGGACTCCGGCCCGGCAAGCGGCGCCACAAAGCGCGCAAGCATGCGCTTGTCGAGCCCAAGCTCTTGCAACCAGGCTTGCTGCAGCGGATTCAGGCGTGGCGCTTGCATATCGTGGATCACGCCAGCCTTTTCTGCATGACGCAGGCGTCTTCACGCTGACCGCCCGCCGCCGGATAGTAATCTTTACGCATGCCCAGTTGTTCAAACCCCCGATGACGATAAAAACACAAAGCCTGCTCGTTCGATGGCCGGACTTCAAGCACGATTGCAGGCAAGCCACGCTTCAAGGCTTCTTGTTCGCAGCGATGCAATAACTGCGCGCCCACACCGGTTCGCTGGCAGCCCGGATCCACTGCTATCACCAGCAAATGTGCCACATCTGGCGCAAACATCGACATGCAAAAGCCCACCACAGCGCCTGACTGCATGGCTACCCAGGCATCGTAGCCGGCCTTCAGGCCATCGGCGAAATTTCCGCGTGTCCAGGGGAAAGCCTGCACGGCCGCTTCGATACCGGCAACCGCGTCAAGATGAGACTCCTGCATGCGCTCGAGCACCTGGAACTGTTCAGGCGCCCTGGGATTGCCTCCGGCGCCCGCGTCGCGCTCAAGTGTGGTGTAGGCCACCTTGTCACGCACGTACAAGGGTGCCGCCAGATCCGGCGCAACGCTGCTTCCTTCCTGCCAGCGCTGCAGGGCCAGCCTGGCCACGCTGCTGACATCGGCACGCAACGCCCCGCCAACCTTCAGCCAGCTCCTGTCATCGGCCACCGCGGCTACCGCAGGGTACGCCTGTATGGCGTCGCCCAGCAAGCGGGCGCCACGGTCAGCACCCAGCCCCCATGTACCGGCGGCGAAATCCAGCCAGGCTCCCAACTGCCCTGCATCAATCAGGGTTGGCGCCTGCAATTCATCCCAGGTAGCCCGACCCGCCGTCAGGCCGGCCTGGTAGGCAGCCAGATAGACCTCGCCCATGCGGGCATCCTGGACCACAATCTGTACTGGCGCTGTTGCGGACAGAGCAACATGGTCGCGTGTGGCAACAGCCAGCAACGACGGTATGGGGATGACTGGCACGTTTAATGCAAACCCCATGCCCTGTGCCACGCCACAGGCAACACGCAAGCCGGTAAACCCCCCGGGCCCCTGGCCGAATGCCACGGCCGAGAGATGTTCGGGCCTGATTCCTGCCTGCTCCAACAATTCATCGACCATGGGCAGCATGCGTTCGGCATGCTCGGATACCGCGTCATGCTCGAGTACGTTCAGCGTGATGGCCCCATCGTCGACCCTGGACAGCAGTGCTACGCCGCACAGGCTGGATGAAGTTTCTAAGGCAAGAAGGTGTAAAGTCATAGGCAGGCATTTTAGTCTCAAGACCATTGCGGCAACAGGGACAGCTGCCTTGCGACAGAAACCATACCGCTCTCAGGTTTGAAAGTATAGAATAGCTTGCAATAGCCAGTAACACCCCGGTTTAAAGCAAGTTAAGTCAAGCATTTGCGCCAAGTTGTAACCTGAATTCGTACCAGAAGCTTAATGTGTAATATCTTGCTACGCACTCTGTACGGCCTCACTCGACCCTGTTACATTTTCTCCATGAACACACAAAATCCCTCTCTAGCTCGAAAAATTCTCGTCGTTGACGACGATCCGCGACTGCGCGACCTGCTGCGCCGTTATCTGTCCGAACAAGGCTTCAATGTCTTCGTCGCCGAAGACGCCAAGGAAATGGGCAAACTATGGCAACGTGAGCACTTCGACCTGCTCGTGCTCGATCTCATGCTTCCCGGCGAAGACGGGCTATCCATCTGTCGACGTCTACGTGGCGGGCACGACAACACCCCCATCATCATCCTGACAGCCAAAGCTGAAGAAATCGACCGTATCGTCGGCCTGGAAATGGGCGCCGATGACTACCTGTCCAAACCTTTCAACCCGCGCGAGCTGCTTGCACGCGTTAACGCCATCCTGCGTCGCCGTGGCACCGAAGAACATCCCGGCGCACCCAGCCAGGAAAACGAATCCATCGAATTCGGCCCCTATGTGCTGAACCTGTCAACCCGCACCCTGACCCGCGACGACGAGCAGGTACCCATCACTACCGGCGAATTCTCGGTGCTCAAGGTTTTCGCCCGCCATCCTAAAATTCCGCTGTCACGCGACAAACTCATGGAGCTTGCGCGCGGACGCGAATACGAAGCCTTTGACCGCAGTCTCGACGTACAAATCTCAAGGCTGCGCAAGCTGATAGAGCCCAACCCGTCCAAGCCCGTTTTCATCCAGACCGTATGGGGTCTGGGATATGTGTTCGTACCCGACGGCGGCCACTAACAGTTTGAAGGTATAAGGCGGCACCTACCTTCATGGCGTCTACACCAAAGCCCAGAACCAAACACAAATCACGGTTCCGACTAGGCCTGTTCAGCAGATCCTTTCTTCTGCTGGCAGGCCTGATGCTGGTCAGCCTGGGCGCATGGCTGCAAGTATTCTTCAGCATGGAAGAAGGACCGCGCGCGGCCCAGATGGCGCGACGCATCACCACCGCAGTCAGTATTACGCGCAGTGCATTGATCTACGCCCCCACCAGCGTACGTCCTGCCCTGTTGCTGGATCTGGCCACCAAAGAAAGCCTGCGGGTCCAGCCCATGGAGCCCACCGACGTCTATGAGCCCCTGCCCGACACCAATTACTGGAACCGTGTAACCATCGAGGTCAGGCACCGTCTGGGCCCAACCACCCGCATCAAATGGACTGTCAACGACACCCCGGGGGTATGGGTCAGCTTCGACATCAACGAAGATCAGTACTGGCTGGTTTTTGACAGGGAGCAACTAAGCCTGACTTCAGGCATAGAATGGTTTGGCTGGGGTGCAACCGCCTTGCTGCTCGCCCTGATAGGCGCGGCCATCAGTGCACGTTTCATCAATCGACCGCTGTCTCAGTTAGGCAAGGTGGCACAGCAATTGGCCCGCGGAGAAACACCTTCGCCACTACCCGAAAAGGGCCCGGCCGAGATCCGCGACATGAATATCGCCTTCAACCGCATGGCACGCGATATCCGGCAAACCGAAGCCGACCGCGAAATCATGCTGGCCGGGATCTCGCACGATCTGCGCACCCCCCTGGCCCGCATGCGTCTGGAAATCGAAATGAGCAATGTCTCGGACGAAACGAGGCAGGCCATCAACGAAGACCTGGGCCAGATTGACCATAGCATCGGGCAGCTCATGCAATACGCCAGGCCGGCCACCGCCGCGCCCGAGCAAGGCATAAACATTTCTTCGGCGCTAAATGAGCTGTACGAGCGCGAACGCAGCCATACCGAGTCGTTGGGCGGACAACTTACCGGCAATATCGAGCCAAATCTGTATGCCAGGATCAATGCTCACGACCTGAAACGCATCGTCAGCAATCTTATAGAAAACGCCCGTCGTTATGGACGCTCTCCCTCTGATGACCGGGCCCATATACAGCTATCGGTCGCCCATGAAGGCAACATCATCGCCATCGAAGTCCGCGACAGCGGCACAGGGATAGCGCCTACCGATGTCCAGCGCCTGTTGCGCCCCTTCTCACGTGGTGAAACTGCCCGTACCGGCGTCAGTGGTGCCGGACTTGGTCTGGCCATCGTAGAACGCCTGTTGGGCCAGGTTGATGGTACGCTTGAACTTATTCCACGGTCTACGGGCGGACTGACTGCACGCATAGAGATCCCCAGAGTGCGTGGCAAGGAAGCGGTTGCTGTCCGCCAGCTGCCCAAAGCATAGTGCGTCAACACGGAGTTCAATAATGAAAACAGTAGGCGATAAGCTTGACCCCTTCAAGGTTGCGGGCGTCAAACCGGGCTTTAATCAGCCCGAGGAAAATGGCGTTTCGGCCTTTGAAGACATCACCGAAAGCTCGTTCCCGGGCAAGTGGAAGATCATTTATTTCTATCCCAAAGACTTCAGCTTTGTATGCCCGACCGAAATCGTGGGTTTCAACAACCTGGCCCAGGACTTCGAGGATCGCGATGCCGTCCTGATGGGCGGCTCGGTCGACAACGAGCACGTCAAACTGGCGTGGCGCCGTGAGCACGAAGAGCTGAACAAACTCAGCCACTACCAGTTTGGCGACACCGCCGGCGCCCTGATCGATCAATTGGGCATACGCGAAAAACACGAAGGCGTTGCACTGCGGGCGACCTTTATCGTCGACCCCGACAACATCATCCAGCATGTGTCGGTGAACAGCATGAACGTCGGGCGCAACCCTGCAGAAATACTCCGCATACTTGACGGGCTGCAAACGGAAGAGCTGTGCCCCTGCAACCGTGCGGTGGGCGGCGACACGCTTTAATTTCGCTGTTATGACGCCGTCAGCAACACCACCACCGTGGCGGCGATACCTTCTTTGCGGCCAAGATACCCAAGACCCTCGTTGGTCTTGGCCTTGATATTGACCTCTTGCGGCCTGATGGTCAGGTCCTGAGCAATATTGGCCGCCATGGCTCCTGCATGCGGCCCCATCTTCGGGGACTGGGCATGTATTGTTGCATCCACATTGACCACCGACCAGCCTGCCTGCGCCACCTTGGCCATGGCCGCCTGCAGCAAGACGCGGCTGTCTGCGCCTTTGTAGGTTGGGTCGGTATCAGGAAAATGGCGGCCGATGTCACCCAATCCGGCTCCACCCAAAATGGCATCAGTCAAGGCATGCAGCAGAACATCGGCATCGGAATGACCAAGCAGGCCATGCGTATGCGGAATGGTCACACCACCTATGATGAGCGGGCGTCCCTCTACCAGCGCATGCACATCAAACCCTTGCCCAACCCTTAGGGAAAAACTCATTACCACTCCTGTTTTATCGTTTGCTTAAAGCCATTTTTCCATGAGCTCGAAGTCCTCGGGCCAGGTGACCTTGAAGTTGCGCACCGACCCCGGAACCAATAGCGGAGTAAAGCCGGCAGCCTCGATGGCCGACGCCTCGTCAGTAAACTGCGTACCAGCCTGCAGGGCATCGGACAATCGGGCAGCAGGAAACATCTGTGGTGTCTGTGCAAGCCAAAGCCGCTCGCGCGGTACCGACTTCTCGACGCCTGCCAGTGCCTGTCCGTTGTGAACCACCGGCGCAGAACCGGCATCATCAACGGCAAACGCACCAGCCAGTTTCACGGTATCGGCCACGGGTTGTGCCAACAGACCCCCGGCATTCTGGCGCAGACAAACATCAATCAGGCTGCGCAAGGCACTGGCCGGCAGCCCAGGTCGGGCCGCATCGTGCACCAACACCCAGTCATCAGAATCCAGCGCCGCATCATGCAGCGCTGCCAGCACCGTGGCGGCCCGTGTAGGCCCGCCACAAGGTCGCCACACGGTACGCGGTAAGCCGGCCAGCGCCTGCTCTACCCACCCATCGTGCGCAGCAACCGCCACCCTGACCTGCTCGATGCGCGCGTCAGCCAGCAAGGCCTTCACGGCCCAGCGCAGCATAGGCTCACCCTTGAGCAAGCGATATTGCTTGGGTAGCGAATCGGCAGCCAGCAACTTGCCGCGATCGGGGCTGGCACCACCTGCCCCACCCGACTGGGCGCGCGCGCCAATACCGGCGGCAGGAACGATAGCAATCAATTTTCTTGGCATAAGGAAAGGCATTTTATAATAGAGGACCACATGAATACAGAAACTGCTACCTCATTGACGATTCCCACCACTCAAACTGTATTGGCCTGCCTGAAACCAGGGCAAAGGCATGTGCAAGCCTTGCCACCCGGCTCGGGCGACGCATGGTTGCTGGCAGACCTGGCGCGCGCAGCCAGCCAGACTATCGTGGTGCTTTGTGCCGATCCCCTTGCTGCCCAGAGGCTCGCCGATGAGGTATTGCTTTTCGCACCCGACCTGCGAGTGCGCCAGCTACCCGACTGGGAGACCCTGCCCTACGACGGCTTTTCGCCACACCAGGATCTGATCTCGGAACGCCTGCGCACGCTGCATGCATTAATGCAGGAGCAGGTAGACATACTGACCGTACCCGTTACCACCGCCTTGTACCGGCTTGCGCCCCCTGAGTTTCTGGCAGCCTACACCTTCGCTTTTCGCCAGGGCGACAAACTGGATGAAGACGGTCTGCGCAAACAACTGACGCGTGCCAACTACACCCACGTAACACAGGTTACCGCGCCCGGTGAGTTCTGTATACGAGGCGGTCTGATCGACCTGTTTCCCATGGGCTCGGCCCTGCCCTACCGGCTGGATCTGTTCGATGACGAAATCGAATCCATACGCAGTTTCGACATCGACACGCAGCGCAGCCTGTACCCGGTCAAAGACGTGCAACTGCTGCCCGGCCGCGAATTCCCCATGGACGAAACCGCACGCAATCAATTCCGTGCACGGTTTCGCGAAGTGTTCGAAGGCGACCCGTCACGCGCACTGCCCTACAAGGACATCGGTAACGGAATTGCCTTTGCGGGCATCGAGTATTACCTGCCCCTGTTCTTCAGCGCGACAGCCACACTGTTCGACTATCTGCCCGAGCAATCCATCACCGTTACGCTGGGTGACATCAACCAGGCCATTCAGCGTTTTGCGCAAGACACTCACAGCCGCTATCAGTTCCTGAAAAGCGACCGCGAACGGCCAGTGCTGCCACCAGACCAGCTGTTCCTGGATGAGGAAAGCCTGTTCGGCCACCTTAAGTCATTCGCACGGCTGGCATTGGCCGCCGACAAGTCTCACCCTGACTTCCAGCCAGCACCCCAGGTCGCCGTCTCCCGGCGCGCTGACGACCCGGTTGCCAGCTTGCGCACCTTGCTGAATCAGCCCGACCAGCGCGTAGTGCTGTGCGCCGACTCAGCCGGTCGCCGTGAAACACTGTTGCAGATGCTCGCCGAATTCGGCATTACGCCGGATTCCGGCAGCGAAACACTGCAAGACTTCCTGAGCGCACAGAACCGTGCACGCTTCGCCGTCATTGTCGCCCCGCTTGGCAACGGCTTTGGCATCACAGCGCAGGCGCTTGTCCTGATCACCGAAAACGATCTCTATCCAACACAGGCACGCACCCTGCGCCGTGGCAAGCGATCGCAAGAGCAAAGCAGCGACGTCGAAGCCATGGTGCGCGACCTGTCCGAGCTGCGCGAAGGCGATCCGGTGGTTCACGCCCAGCACGGCATAGGCCGCTACTGCGGACTGAAGGAAATGGACCTGGGCGAAGGCCAGATGGAATTCCTGCATCTGGAATATGCCAACGGCAGCACACTGTACGTGCCCGTGGCACAGCTGCATGTCATTGCACGCTATAGCGGATCGGATCCCGAACACGCACCGCTGCACCAGCTGGGCTCGGGCCAGTGGGACAAGGCACGCCGCAAAGCGGCCAAACAAGTTCGCGATGCCGCAGCCGAGTTGCTGGCCCTGTATGCCCAGCGTGCAGCACGCGAAGGCTATCGCTTCAAGCTTTCGCCCAACGACTACCAGGCATTCTCCGAAGGTTTCGGATTCGAAGAAACACCCGACCAGGCTGCCGCCATCGAAGCCGTCATCGGTGACATGACATCGGGTCGCCCCATGGACAGACTCGTCTGCGGCGACGTAGGCTTCGGCAAGACCGAAGTCGCCTTGCGCGCGGCATTTCTTGCCGTCATGAACGGCAAGCAGGTGGCCCTGCTATGCCCGACCACCCTGCTGGCCGAACAGCATGCACAGACTTTTGCCGACCGGTTCGCCGACTGGCCCGTCAAGATCGTGGAGTTGTCACGCTTCAGGTCGTCCAAAGAAGTCGCCGCGGCCATCAAGGGCCTGAATGAAGGACAGGTGGACATCGTCATCGGTACCCACAAGATTCTGTCCAAAGATGTCAAATTCAAACAACTGGGACTGGTCATCATTGATGAAGAGCACCGCTTCGGTGTCCGGCAGAAAGAAGCACTGAAAACCCTGCGCGCAGAGGTCGACGTGCTCACATTGACGGCCACCCCCATTCCGCGCACGCTGGGCATGTCTCTGGAAGGCATACGCGACTTTTCCGTTATCGCCACGGCGCCGCAGAAACGGCTGGCCATCAAGACATTCGTTCGGCGCGAAGACAACAGCACCATACGCGAAGCCCTGCTGCGCGAACTCAAGCGCGGCGGCCAGGTTTATTTCCTGCACAACGAAGTCGACACCATACACAACCGGCGCGCCCGCCTGGAAGAACTGGTGCCCGAAGCACGTATCGCCGTCGCCCACGGGCAAATGCCCGAACGCGAGCTTGAAGAAGTCATGAAAGGCTTCTATCAGCAGCGCTATAACGTGCTGTTGTGCACCACCATTATCGAAACCGGCATCGACGTGCCGTCAGCCAACACAATTGTCATTCATCGTGCCGACCGCCTGGGCCTGGCACAACTGCACCAGTTACGTGGTCGTGTCGGACGCTCGCATCACCAGGCCTACGCTTACCTGCTGACGCCGGGCGAAGACGCCATGACCTCCAATGCCAAAAAGCGGCTGGAAGCCATCCAGGCCATGGAAGAACTGGGCGCCGGCTTCTTCCTGGCCATGCACGACCTGGAAATTCGGGGCACCGGTGAAGTACTGGGCGAATCGCAGTCGGGCAACATTCACGAGATCGGCTTCTCCATGTACTCCGACATGCTCAATGCCGCCGTGCGGGCGCTCAAGTCGGGCGAAGAGCCCGACCTGGACTCACCTTTCTCGTCCCTTTGCGAAGTCAACCTGCACGCGTCAGCCCTACTGCCGTCAGACTATTGCCCGGATGTACACGCCAGGCTGGGCATGTACAAGAAGCTGTCGCACGCCAAGCATGAAGACGACCTGATCCATATCCAGGAAGAACTGATAGACCGCTACGGCAAGCTGCCCGAAGCTGCAAAAACGCTATTGGCAACCCACCGGCTGCGGCTGAACGCAGAGCCGCTGGGTATCAACAAGATCGACGCCAGCGAAACGCAGGCCCTGATACAGTTCTCGGCCAAACCCAATGTGGACCCCTTGCGCATCATCCAGCTGGTTCAGACACGGCGCGATGTAAAGCTGGCAGGCCAGGACAAGCTGAAAGTGGAAATCAAGCAAGGCCAGCAGGTGGCAGCACGTATCGATGCCGTGCGCAATGTGTTGCGGGCGCTGGTGTAGTTTTCGGCGGCACTCCGTTCAGCGCGGCTTCACCCGATAGTGATACCCATACACCGCCTGAAAGCCCAGGCTGGTGTAAAGCTGCTGCGCGGTCGCATTGCCGCCGGTCACCTGAAGGTCTGTGTGCGTAGCGCCTTGCCTGGCCGCCCATTGCAGCAAACCGTACAGCAACTGCCGCCCCAACCCCTTGCCACGACACGACGGGAGCACCATCACCTCGTAAAGCCCGGCCGCTTCCCGCTCCAGCACTGCCAAACCCCAGGCACAGCACTCGCCCTCGTACTCGATAGAGGCGTATGCACATGGCATGGTTATGGACTGCTGAATCAAGCGTAGAGCATCTTGCCGGGTTGGCGTGAGCCCGCCGGCAGCACAGTAGCTATTCAGCCACTGTTCGCTCAACTGCGTTTGCACGCGAAAACATACATTCCGCGCCGGCTGCCAATTGGCATCCTGTGCCTGCCCGGCGCGCTGCATGACGATCGAAGGCTCGATCAACTGATAGCCATGCTCATCCAGCACGGTATCCACGGTGGAATCCGCCAACGGGCTGAGACGAAAAATGCTGGGCTGCCGCTGATGCTGGTACCAGGCTTCAATATGCCACAGAAGCATGGGGTCCAATTGCGCAGCCGGCTGCAACGCATTAGCGGAATTGGCACGCTTGGTATATCCATTGGTGCTACGCAGCAGCCAATCGCCGGCTACGGCGCATCGCGCGCCAGGCCAGGCATTGAAACTGCGATGCTCCAACTGTTGAACACTGGCCGCACCGTGATGCAGTTCGGCACTGCGCAAAGGCAACAATATTTCGTCGGGGCTTATGGGATTGAACACAGCGTGCATGAATGACCTGGACTGCAATAGCAATGGAAAACGAGACTTGACCTGTTAACTAGTTTGACATACGCTGGCAAAAAACACATAAAAATTTCGCAGATGATTATTCGTGCAATACCGGCGGCATAATCAGCCAGCGGCAAAAACCTAAACCAATCGGGGGACGACAATGAACAAGGCACCTATACACGAGCCTAGTCTTTACAAACTTATTATTCTTGTGGCAGGCATAGTCATTGCCATGTTCTTGGGAAGCATGCTGACGGCGTTTGCATTCATGCCTAACCAGGTCATCACAGGCATGCAGTTTGAAAACATGATATTCCTTCTGCCGCTGGCCTTATCCGCCATCTGCAGCGCGAGCGTCCTGGCGTGGTATTTCCAGTCGTACAGGGCCCGATCCAGAAGTTAACCGACCCGAGACACGACTAACGATCTCTAGCGCCGACTCAGCGTGCGCCACGCTGCATGCAGCGCATACTTGGGAAACGTAACCCACTGCTCAAGAAAGATTCTTGCGAATGCGTTGCTGCGGCTGGTAAATGGCGCGGGTGAGTGTGCCTCGTGTTTGTGTCCCCATGCTTGCGCCGCCATAGCCACCGCCATGGCAAACAGCCCCAGCACACAGTAGCCCATCGACAGCGTAACCGCACCACATATAAAGCCTAGCGTACCCGCCATGAAGACGGGTACTGTAGTTAAATGCACGACAAAATTGGCTCGAGTCGCGTGCGTGCATTGATAACCATCCCATTGCGTACGCAATACTTGTTGAAGTGACATGGTGAACTCCTGAATAATGTTTACAATGTAATCATGCAGGATTAAATCTTAAGGATTAATGTATACAGTGTCAGCTTCAAAGAAAAAGTATCATCACGGGGACCTGCGCGCCGCCTTGCTGAGCGACGGCATGGCATTGGTGGCCGAAAAGGGTCCCCACGAATGGTCATTGCGTGAACTTGCGCGTCGCCTTGATGTGTCAGCCATGGCGCCTTACCGTCATTTTGCAGACAAAGAAGCGTTGCTCGCCGCCATCGCGACCGACGGCTACCAACAACTGCGGTCGCGACTTGAGGCCGCAGAGAAAGCCCCGGCACCGACGACTGCCCCGCTGCTGCAGCAAGGCATTGCCTATGTACGGTTTGCGCTGGATTGCCCCGCGCTGTTCCGACTGATGTTCGGTATGAAAATACCAGAAGGCCGAAGCCCCGAGCTGGATGCGGCACGGACAGCCGCTTTCGGTGCCTTGATGCGCAACATTCAGTCAGATGACTCTGCCAACAAACGGAAAGTCAAGGCAATGGGTCGCTGGTCATTGGTGCATGGCCTGTCGCTGTTACTGTTGGACGACATGATCCAAATACCAGAGGACGTTGATGCCGAAACCTGGCTTGCCCAGGTTCTCGGCGATACGGTTGCTGACGCATAAATAGAGCGCTGACGTATCAGTGACTCAACCGAAACCAGTTCAAAATCCCATCCAGGGGCGCAACATTCAAGGCATAGCGGGCCTGCTCGCGCACTACCGGCTTGGCCCGGTAAGCCACCGAAAAATGAGCATGCGCCATCATCTTCAAATCATTGGCGCCGTCTCCAACGGCAATGATCTGCTCCGGACCGGCTGACAGCTGCCCGGCCAGGGCCAGCAAATGCCCTGCCTTGCCCTGAGCGTCAACGATATCGCCGACCACCCTGCCCGTCAGTACACCATCAGCCACTTCCAGCACATTGGCATGACAGGCATCCAGGCCCAGCCTTTCCTTCAGACGCTCGGTAAAGAAGGTGAATCCACCCGACACCAGCAACGTCTTCAAACCGTTACGCTTTGCAGTGGCAACCAGATTCCCGGCACCAGGGTTCAAGCGCAGACGCTCTTCATACACCTGCTCCAGCGCCGACACAGGCACGCCTTTCAGTAACGCTACCCGCCTGATCAGACTTTCTGAAAAATCCTTGATCTCGCCGCGCATCGCCGCCTCGGTAATGGCCGAAACCTGCTCCTTGCGACCCACCATATCGGCAATTTCATCTATGCACTCAATATTGACGAGCGTCGAATCCATATCCATTGCCAGTATCCGGCAATCACGCAGGCGCGTAATCTGTTCGAAGAAAGCATAATCCATGCGAAATTCTTCACAACATGCCTGTACTTCAGTACGCGCCTGGTCATCAACATCCAGCAGTCGCACAGCCGTATTGCCCAATTCCTGCACCCCTGCAGCACTGGCAATAGCAGCAATCTTTTCAATATTGGCCGATACGAGATTGGGGGCCTGCAGAATAAGATGAGTCATAGACGTAATGAGCAGTAAGCCTGGAAATAGCGGTAGAAACGATTCAAAACTGCCGGCCTCGCGCGGCAAAACTCAACCGCTGTCAGACTCAGGCCGGCTGGCGCTTCGGCTTGGGGCGGCGCAGCAGGTAACGGTACACGAAACCCGGATAACCCAGCACCAGGAACAGGCTCAGCGTAATCGCGTAGAACTCCCAGGTCTGGGTGAACAGATTGCCCATATTGATTTCAAAGGCAAACCCCAGCGCACCGACCAGGCCGTAAAAAACCAGAAGTTCGAGCATGCGTGCCAGAAAGGACTTCTGGCCAGACTGTTCTTGATTGCGCCGGCCTGGCAAGGCCAGCAAGAGAGCCACCAGGCCTACGGTCAGCACCAGCTTGCCCACGAACAACGCTACTGACGCAAGGTCCGAGGCCATGAAATAGGCCCGCCCTATTGTGAGGTAGGCCAAATACGCCAGGCCCAGCAGAAGACCGAAAAACACCAGAGATACCAGCCATTGCAGCCAGGCGGGTCGGCGCGACTCTCCTGCTTGCGTCCAGGGCAAAACAAGAAAGCGGCGCTGCAGCACGAATGGCAGATTGGCAGTAATCAAGGACAGTACGATGACTGTCCAGACGGCAAGTGACTGGTTCATGGAATCAGAACTTCAACGAGCCTTCGATCACCTGCACGCATAGTGTCATCAAACCGCTGGGCAGCACGCCCAAGGCAATGATGAGCAGGCCATTGACCGACATCAGGCCGCTGGTGATCACGCCGTTGCTGATGGGCGCGATTTCGCCTTCCGGTTCATCGAAGTAAGCCACCTTGACGACACGCAGGTAATAGAAGGCGCCGATCAGCGAAAAAATCACCGCAACGACAGCAATCGCTACATGACCCGCGCCGACCAAGGCTTGCAGAACAGCCAGTTTGGCGTAAAAGCCGGCCAGAGGCGGAATACCGGCCAACGAGAACATGGCAAGCAAGAGCATGGCAGCCATGATGGGGCTACGGCGGTTCAGTCCCTTCAGGTCGTTGATTTCTTCGCATTCGAAGCCACGGCGGCTAAGCAGCATGATCAGACCGAAGGTCACCAGAGTGGTCAGTACATAGATGACTATGTAGAACAGCGACGAGCCATAGGCCCAGCCTGTCACGGCCTGATCCTGACCAACACCGGACAAAAGCCCAAGCATGACGAAACCCATATGGGAAATCGTCGAGTAGGCCAGCATGCGCTTGAAGTTGGTTTGCGCAATGGCAGCCAGGTTACCAATCGCCAGCGACAGGACAGCCATAACCAGCAACATGGGCTGCCAGTCTATCGCGATGCCGTGCAGGCCTTCAATAAGCAGGCGCAAGGTAATGGCCAGTGCTGCCAGCTTGGGTGCGGCGCTGACGATCAGCGTAACGGCAGTGGGAGCGCCCTGATAGACGTCGGGTGTCCACATGTGGAAAGGAGCCGCGGCCAGTTTGAATGCCAGGCCGGAAACAATGAACACCACGCCAAATACCAAAGGCAGGCGCTCGGCATTGCCGCTGCTGATGACTTGGGCAATCAGACGCAGGTCAAGCTGGCCGGTGGCGCCATAAATCATGGACATGCCGTACAGCAATACGCCGGAAGCGAGCGCACCCAGAACGAAATACTTCATGGCTGCTTCAGTGGCCTTGACGTCATCGCGGCGCAGAGCCACCAGGGCGTACAGCGCGAACGACATGAGCTCGACACCCAGGTACACGGTCAGCATGCTGCCGGCTGAAATCATGACCATCTGGCCCAGCAAGGCAAACAGCGTCAGCGAATAGAATTCACCGCCGTTCTTGAGCATATCGCGCTGTTCCGCGTATTCACGCCCATAGATAAGCGTGGCGGCAACAGCAATATAAGACAGCACTTTCAGGAAGTGGGAAAGCGAGTCAACGACATACAGGCCACCGAAGGAGTTGCCCTGCACGTCGCCGCTCCACTGCCACAGCGAAACGACGGTAAGCACCAGCAGCGTACCGATGCTGAGTGTGAACGTGGTATGACGGGACTCGGTCTTGTTGAAGGCATCGAGCAACAGCACGATGGTCGCCAGAACAAGTAGCGTAATCTCGGGCGCAGCCAAGGCGAAGTCAAATGGATTTTGCATAGTATTTGAGGCCTACAGTTTCGAGATAGAGACATGCTGCAGCAGTGCTTCTACCGACACGTGCATAACATCTGTAAACGGCTTGGGATAAATGCCCATGAAGAGGACGGCAATCGCCATGATGCCCATGATGAAGAACTCGCGCGAGCTCAGATCGGACATACCCCGGACATTGTCGTTGGCAATGGCGCCGAACGTAACGCGCTTGTACATCCACAGCGAGTACGACGCACCCAGTATCAGGGCGGTCGCGGCCAGCAGGCCGATCCAGTAGTTGTACTCGACGGCACCCATGATGACCGTGAATTCACCCACGAAACCACTGGTGGCAGGCAAGCCCGCGTTGGCCATGGAAAAAAGCAGGAAGAACGTTGCAAAGCGCGGCATGACGTGGATGACGCCACCGTAGTCGTCGATACGGCGGGTGTGCAGGCGGTCGTAGAGCACGCCTATGCACAGGAACATGGCGCCCGACACGAAACCGTGCGAAATCATCTGGACGATGGCGCCTTCCAGGCCCGCAGTATTGAAGATGAAGAAACCCAGGGTCACGAAACCCATGTGCGCCACCGACGAGTACGCCACGAGTTTCTTCATGTCGTCCTGAACAATGGCGACCAGGCCAATGTAGATGACGGCAATCAGCGACAACGCAATGACGATACCGGCCAGGCTGTGCGACGCATCAGGTGCGATGGGCAGCGAAAAGCGCAAGAAGCCATAGGCACCCAGCTTCAGCATGATGGCGGCCAGCACAACCGAACCACCTGTAGGGGCTTCGACGTGAGCATCAGGCAACCATGTGTGCACCGGCCACATTGGTACCTTGACGGCAAAGGCGGCAAACAAGGCGATGAAAATCAGTATTTGCGGCGTCATGCCCAGCGGGAGCTGATGCCAGGCCTGGATGTCGAATGAGCCGTCTGCCGCGTGCCACAAATAAATGAAGGCGATCAGCGTGAGCAAGGAGCCCATCAGGGTGTACAGGAAGAACTTGAACGCTGCGTACACACGATTGGGCCCGCCCCAAACACCGATGATCAGGTACATGGGGATAAGCGTGGCTTCGAAGAACACGTAGAACAGCATGCCGTCGAGTGCGGCGAATACGCCCACCATGAGGCCAGACAGAATCAGGAAGGCCGCCATGTATTGCGAGACCCTGCTGGTGATGACCTGCCAGCCCGCCAGCACCACGATAATGGTGATGAAGGCCGTGAGCAGTACGAACCAGAGCGAAATGCCATCAATGCCCAGATGGTAGTTCACTGCAAAGGTTTCGATCCAGCTCGCTTTCTCAACGAATTGCATGTCGGCCGTATCGGGGTTGAAACCGAAATACAGCGGCAGTGTTACCAGAAAGCCGGCAACCGAACCCACCAACGACAACATGCGTGTAAGTTCCGGCCGGTCATCGCGACCCAGCAGCAGGACTATCAGCCCCGCCACAATAGGGACGAAGATTGAAAGCGTTAACCAGGGAAGAGTAGAAGACGCCATATCGCTAGCCATCAGTTAACCGTCAGTACAAAAAAGGAGAGTAAAGCCATGATCCCGATGATCATCGCAAAGGCATAGTGATAGATATAGCCAGACTGCAGGTGCCGGCTGATCGCCGCTACCCAGCCCACTACGCGGGCACTGCCATTGACCAGCACGCCATCGATCAGACCACGATCACCCACCTTCCAGAAACCATGACCCAGGCAGCGCGCACCGCGTGCCACCACCTGTTCATTGAACCAGTCGGCGTAGTACTTGTTTTCGAGTATGCGATTGATGCCCGACAGGCTGCGCTGAATGGTTGCAGGCAGCTTGGGATTGACCATATAGCAGTACCAGGCCACCACAAAGCCGGCAATCATGAGCCAGAACGGTACCGTTACGAAACCGTGCAAGGCATATGCCACCCAGCCATGCCAGTGCGAGGCGAGCTCGGCCATGGCCGGATGCGCCGGGAATACGGCAATGACGCCGTCAAAGAAGCTGCCAAACAGCAAGGGGTCGATGAGCCAGGCGCCCGCCACCACAGACGGGATGGCCAGCAGCGCCAATGGCAGGGTCACCACCCAGGGCGATTCGTGCGGCGTGCCGCCATGATGGCCGTGATCGTCGTGGCCGTGTCCGGCGTGCCCGTGCGTATCGAAGCGTTCCTTGCCATGGAAGACCAGGAAGTAGACACGGAACGAGTACAGCGAGGTAACAAACACACCGATCAGCGTGGCGTAGTAGCCAAAGCTCGCACCCCATACATCGGCAGCACCGGCCGCTTCGATAATGTGCTCTTTCGAGTAGAAGCCTGCGAAGAACGGCGTACCCACCAATGCCAGTGTACCCAGCAGGAATGTGATCCAGGTGATGGGCATGTACTTGCGCAAGCCACCCATGTTGCGGATGTCCTGGTCATGGTGCATGCCCATGATGACCGAACCGGCACCCAGGAACAGCAAGGCCTTGAAGAAGGCGTGCGTCATGAGGTGGAAGATGGCAACCGAGTAAGCCGAAGCACCCAACGCCACAGTCATGTAGCCCAGCTGCGACAAAGTCGAATAGGCGATGACGCGCTTGATGTCGTTCTGAATAATGCCCAGGATGCCCAGGAACAAGGCACCGACAGCGCCTACCACCATAATGACGGACAAGGCTGTATCAGACTGTTCGAACACGGGCGAGAAGCGTGCAACCATGAAGATACCGGCGGTCACCATGGTGGCGGCGTGAATCAGCGCCGAAATAGGCGTGGGGCCTTCCATGGAGTCTGGCAACCAGCTATGCAAAGGCACTTGGGCTGACTTGCCCATGGCGCCCACAAACAAGGACAGGCAAGCTACAGTCAGCATCTGCCAGTCAGTGCCGGGGAAAATCGTTGTGGCCAGCTTATCGCTTTGCGCAAAAATTTCGCCGTAGTGCATGCTGCCTGCGTAGGCAAACAGCAACCCTATGCCCAATACAAAGCCGAAGTCACCCACACGGTTGACCAGAAAGGCCTTCATGTTGGCAAAGATGGCTGTTGGCCGTTCGTACCAGAAACCGATCAGCAGATACGACACCAGACCCACTGCTTCCCAGCCGAAGAACAGCTGAACCATGTTGTTGGACATGACCAGCATGAGCATGGAAAAGGTAAACAGCGAAATGTATGAGAAGAAGCGCTGGTAGCCTGGATCATCGGCCATATAGCCTATGGTGTAGATATGCACCATCAGCGATACCGAAGTCACCACGACCATCATGAGTGCCGAGAGTGAATCAATCAGGAAGCCCAGTTCCAGCTTGGTCGTACCGATGACCGACCACGTATAAAGTGCGCCGTCGAAGGTATGTCCGTCAAGAACCTGGAACAGGACAATGACCGAACCAATGAAGGAGATCAGCACACCGGCAATCGTGATCAGGTGCGAGCCCCTGCGGCTGACAAAACGGCCCAGAAAACCTGTACCGAAAAAGCCGGCCAATATGGCGCCGACCAACGGTGCCAGTGCAATCAGTAGATAAAGATTAGGTGAATTCATAGTATGTGCAATCCCATCAACCCTTGAGTTCGTCAAGTTCTTCAACGTTGATCGTATTCAGGTTGCGGAACAGCAACACCAGAATCGCCAGGCCAATAGCCGCCTCTGCAGCTGCCACCGTCAGGACAAAGAAGACGAAAACCTGCCCGGCCGTATCACCGAACCAGGTAGAGAACGCAATGAAATTCATGTTGGCCGAGAGCAGGATAAGCTCGATGGACATCAACAGAATGATGAGATTGCGGCGATTCAGGAAGAAGCCGAATACGCCAATGGCGAACAATATGGCGCCAAGTATCAGGTAGTGTGCCAGCGTCAGTGTCATTGTTTTTCTCCGGGGGCCGCAGCATCACCAGCCACAGGGGCAGCTTCGGTTTGCGAGGGGATGCTGACCATGCGCAAGCGGTCTTGCGCACGTACCTTGATCTGCTCGGACGGAATGGTGCGTTTCACGTCAGCGCGTTTACGCAAGGTCAGGGCAATGGCGGAAATCATGCCCACCAGCAAAATCACGCCGCCAATCTGCACCGCAAAGACGTAGTCGGTATACATGGCAACACCCAGAGCGTGCGTGTTGTCCACGTCATCGGCGATAACTGCCTTGGGGCCGGCTTCCAGCCAGCTCTTGGCCAGAACGAAGGCCATTTCCAGCACCATGACCAGACCGATGATCAGTCCCATGGGCAGGTAAGTCTTCATACCCGCGCGCAGGGCATCCATGCGTACGTCAAGCATCATGACCACGAACAGGAAGAGCACCATGACTGCGCCGACATAAACCAGCACCAGCAGCAAGGACAGGAACTCGGCGCCTTGCAGCATCCAGATCATGGATGCGGTAAAAAAGGCCAGAATCAGGTGCAGCACACCCGTAACCGGACTGCTTGCGGTGATGACGCGAAAGGCCGCCACCACCAGCACCAGCGCCAGTACATAAAACAGAATAGTAGAAAAAATCATAGGTGTCTGATCCGGCATCAACGATAAGGGGCGTCTTCAGAACGGCGGCGCGCGATCTCGGGTTCATAGCGGTCGCCGATGGCCAGGAGCATGTCTTTGGTGTAGTAAAGATCGCCCCGCTTTTCACCGTGGTATTCCAGGATATGCGTCTCGACGATGGAGTCGACCGGGCAACTTTCCTCGCAGAAACCACAGAAAATGCACTTTGCCAGATCGATGTCGTAGCGCGTGGTGCGGCGGGTGCCGTCTTCACGCTCTGCGGACTCGATGGAAATAGCCAGTGCCGGGCAGACTGCTTCGCACAGTTTGCAGGCAATGCAGCGCTCTTCCCCGTTGGGGTAGCGGCGCAGCGCGTGCAAGCCGCGGAAACGGGCCGAAGTCGGCGTTTTTTCCTGGGGATAGCGCAGGGTTATCTTGCGCCTGAAAAAATACTTGCCAGTCAGGCGCATGCCCTTGAGCATTTCGGTCAGCATCAAGCTGCCAAAGAAATCTTTAATAGCTTCCATAATTTAGCCCCTGCGTCTTAGTGCCAAATATTCCAGGGCGTCTGCATCCAGATCGCCACCAGCAATAACCAAATACCGGTAATCGGGATGAATACCTTCCAGCCCAAACGCATGATCTGGTCATAGCGGTAACGGGGGAAAGTCGCACGGAACCACACGAACATTGAAATCACGACGAATGTCTTGAGACCCAACCACAGCCAGCCCGGAATCCAGGTCAGCGGAGCGATGTCCAGCGGAGGCAGCCAGCCGCCCAGAAACATGATCGAAGCCAGCGCCGACAACAGAATCATGTTGGCGTACTCGCCCAGGAAGAACAGCGCAAAGCCCATGCCTGAGTATTCAACCATGTGACCGGCCACGATCTCGGATTCACCTTCAACCACGTCGAAGGGGTGGCGGTTGGTTTCAGCCGTTGCCGAAATGACATAAATGACAAACAAAGGCAGCAGCGGCAACCAGTTCCAGGACATGAAATTCACGCCACGGTCGGCAAACCAGCCTGCATCCTGCCCGGTAACGATACCGCTAAGGTTCAGGGTACCCGACACCAGCAGCACCGTGACCAGTACAAAGCCTATCGCCAGCTCGTACGACAGCATTTGCGCCGCCGCCCGCAAGGCGCCCAGAAAGGCATATTTGGAGTTAGATGCCCAGCCTGCAACGATCACGCCATATACCCCGATAGAGGTAATGGCCATGATAAACAGCAGCCCGGCATTGATATCGCCCAGGACCAGCTCGGGTCCGAAGGGAATCACTGCCCAGGCGGCCAGGGCCGGCATCAGCGTTACGACCGGCGCCAGGATATACAGCACGGTGTTGGCCTTGCTGGGAACAATGACTTCCTTGGTCAGCAATTTGAACACGTCTGCAAACGGCTGAAGCAAACCGCGGAAACCTACGCGGGTCGGACCCAGGCGCACATGCATGGCACCGATCATCTTGCGTTCCCAGTACGTCATGTAGGCAACGCACAAAATGATGGGTACGGCAACGATGACTATTTTTATTAAAGTCCAGACCACCAGCCAGCCGGTAGGGCCAAGCAGGTCGGTGCCGAAATTCTCAAGCAATGCAAGCCACTCCATTACGCACGCTCCACCGTCAGTTGGCCAAAGCCACTACCCAGCGCCAGCGTTTCGTTGAACGCGGCGGCTATTCTTACGCAGCCTGGGGCTACGGTTTCATCTTCAAGCGCTGGCAACTGAATCTGGCCTTGCGCGCTGCCGATGCGCAGGAAGTCACCCGATGCTGCGCCCAGAGCGGCCAGTGTCGCGGCGGCCAGCCGTGCCTTGGGTGCCTGGGATGCAGCCGTTTCCTGCAATGGCTGCGAGCGACGCACCAGGACATCACTGCGATATATCGGCACATCAGCCACGCGCTCAAGTCCGGATCCGGATGCCGCGTCAGCCAGACCGGGGAAAGTTGAAATTTCGTTGGACAACCGGTCTTCCAGACCGCCGACCATCACGCTGTCACGGATGGATTCCGAGGTTTCGTCGTCAAAACCCTGCAGGTCGAACAAATTACCCAACACGCGCAGTACCTTCCAGCCCGGACGCGTATCGGCGTAAGGTGCGGCCACGCCCTTGAAGCTTTGCACCCGCCCTTCGGCGTTGACGAAGGTTCCCGATGTTTCGGTAAAGGGCGAAATGGGCAGCATGACATCGGCCCAGTCCTGGGCAGCCGACTTGAATGATGTGAGCGCCACAGCAAAGCCCGCATCTTTCAGGGTTTGAACGGCTTGTGCACCGTTGTCGGCGTCGAAGGCCGGCTCGGCATGCACCACCAGGTAGGCCTTGAGCGATTGCTGCAGCATCTGTTCTGCGGTCAGCCCACCCTGCCCTGGCAACGCGTCGGCCAGATAGCCGCCTACGGTATTGCCGCCAGGAGTGAGGAAACCAAATGTGGCGTTCGCAGCCTTGGCCAGTGCCGACGCATTGGCAGCGATCAGGCTGGCCTGTGGCGATGCAACAGCCATATTGCCGATCAGCACAGCCACGCGCTCGCCCGAGCTCAGGCTGGCAGCAATCTTTGCGGCCGCTTCCGAAGCCGATACGCCTGCAAAGACGTCTGGGACAGGCTGACCTTGCGCCTGAGCCAAAGCGACCAGCACCTCGGCCAGCGCATTGGGCAAGACGCCAGGCGCAACGGTCATGCGGTGAGCGACAGGGAACAGTGGATCTTCGGCTGCCGAATCAATGAATGATACCTGCGTACCGCGTTTGACAGCCTGACGCAGACGCTGCGCCATAAGCGGGTGGTCTTTGCGCAGGAAGGAACCTACCACGAGCACGCGGTCGACCAGATTGAGGTCGGCAATCGGCATACCCAGCCACGGCGCGCCTTTGACGGCCTGATCGAAAGATGGATCGAGATTGCGCAGACGGAAGTCAACGTTCTCGGAACCCAGCGCACGGACCAGGCGGCCAAGCAGGGCCAGCTCTTCGGTTGTGGCCAGCGGGCTGCCTATGCCACCGATCTGCTCGGAACCAAACTGTTCCCGTACGGTATTGAATCCTTGAACCACGGCTTGCAGCGCATCTGTCCAGGAGGCTTCGCGCCATTCGCCGTCGTCACCCTTGAGCATGGGATGGGCAAGGCGGTCTTCTGTGTAAAGGCCTTCATAGGCGAAGCGATCACGGTCGCTGATCCAGCACTCGTTGACCTCTTCGTTTTCAAAGGGCACCACGCGCAACACGCGGTCCATCTTGGTTTGCACCACCAGGTTGGCGCCCAGGCTATCGTGCGGGCTGACCGAGCGGCGGCGTGCCATTTCCCAGGTACGTGCGCTGAACTTGAACGGCTTGGACAAGAGCGCGCCGACGGGACAGACGTCGATCATGTTGCCCGACAATTCGGATTCCACCGCCTGGCCTACGAAAGTCGTGATCTCGGAGTGCTCGCCCCGGTTGATCATGCCCACTTCCATGATGCCGCCGATCTCCTGGCCTACCCGTACGCAACGGGTGCAGTGTATGCAGCGCTGCATGGCTTCGGTGGAAATGAGCGGTCCCATTTCCTTGGCAACGACCACGCGCTTTTCTTCGAGATAGCGCGAAGCGGATGCGCCGTAGCCCACGGCCAGATCCTGAAGCTGACACTCGCCGCCCTGATCGCACACGGGGCAATCGAGCGGGTGGTTGATCAACAGGAATTCCATCACGCTTTTCTGGGCGGCGATGGCTTTTTCAGAGCGGGTATGCACAACCATGCCGTTGGTGACCGGCGTCGCGCAAGCCGGCATGGCCTTGGGCGCCTTCTCGACGTCGACCAGACACATGCGGCAGTTGGCCGCTACGGAAAGCTTCTTGTGATAGCAGAAATGCGGCACGAACACCCCAAGCTTGTGCGCAGCCTGTATGACCATGCTGCCTTCGGGGGCTTCTACTTTGATGCCGTCGATGGTGAGTTCAACCATTGCGTGTCCTGACCCTACAGATATTTGGGCACCACACAGCTTTTATGCTCGATGTGGTGTGCGAACTCGTCGCGGAAATGCTTGATAAAGCTGCGTACCGGCATGGCAGCAGCATCGCCCAGGGCGCAAATCGTGCGGCCCATGATGTTGTGCGCGACCGAATCGAGCACGTCCAGATCTTCTGGCAGGCCCTGACCGTTTTCAACACGCAGCAACATGCGATACAGCCAGCCCGTGCCTTCACGGCACGGCGTGCACTGCCCGCAGCTTTCTTCGAAATAGAAATATGACAGACGCAGCAGGGATTTCACCATGCAGCGGGTTTCGTCCATGACGATAACCGCGCCCGAACCCAGCATGGAGCCGGCCTTGGCGATGGAATCGTAGTCCATGTTGGTCTGCATCATGATGTCGGCAGGCAACACTGGCGCACTGGAACCGCCCGGGATAACCGCCTTGAGCTTACGGCCACCGCGCATGCCACCGGCCAGCTCCAGCAATTTGCTGAAGGGTGTGCCCAGCGGAATCTCGTAGTTGCCTGGCAGCTCGACGTCGCCCGATACCGAGAACAACTTGGTGCCGCCGGCATTGGGCACGCCGATGTCCAGGTACTCCTGAGCGCTGTTGCGGAAAATCCAGGGTACGGCAGCAAACGTTTCGGTGTTGTTGATGGTGGTGGGCTTGCCATACAGACCGAAACTGGCCGGAAATGGCGGCTTGAAGCGCGGCTGCCCTTTCTTGCCTTCCAGCGATTCCAGCAATGCGGTCTCTTCACCGCAGATATAGGCGCCGTAGCCATGGAAGGCGTGCAGCTGGAAGCTGAATTCCGAACCCAGGATCTTGTCGCCCAGGAAGCCTGCGGCGCGGGCCTGTTCAAGCGCTTCTTCAAAGCGTTCGTAGATCTCGAAGATTTCGCCGTGGATGTAGTTGTAGCCTACCGTGATGCCCATGGCATACGCAGCGATGGCCATGCCTTCGATGACGATATGCGGGTTAAAGCGCAGGATATCGCGGTCTTTGAATGTGCCAGGCTCGCCTTCATCGGAGTTGCAGACCAGATACTTCTGGCCCGGCAACGTACGCGGCATGAAGCTCCATTTAAGACCGGTGGGAAAGCCCGCACCGCCCCGCCCCCGCAGGCTGGATGCCTTGACTTCGGCAATGACTTCGTCGGGCGTCATGCCGGTGGTCAGGATCTTGCGCAGGGCTTCGTAGCCACCGCGCTTGACGTAGTCTTCCAGACCCCAGTTGGTGCCATCCAGGCCGGCCACGATTTGTGGATTGATATGCCTGTCGTGGAAAATCATGCTCCTGGACAGTTCAGTGCCAGGATTGGGCGTCAGTCCCTGGGAAAACTGCTGCAATAGGCCCGGCGCGCTCATGCCGACTCCCCGTGCTGTTTAAGTTCTTCAATCATCGCGTCGATTTTTTCGGGCGACATGCGTACGCACATGTGCTGGTTGTTCATGAGCATGACCGGTGAATCGCCGCATGCGCCCATGCACTCGCCCTCGAAGAGCGAAAACATGCCGTCAGGCGTGGTTTCATGAAAATCGATACCCAGCTTTTCCTTGACGTATTCCGCCGCCTTGACACCGTCGCGCAGCGCACAGGGCAAGTTCGTGCACACTGTGATCTTGAAGCGCCCGACCGGGTGGGTATTGAACATATTGTAGAAGGTCGCCACTTCCTGCACGGCAATGGCGGGCACACCAAGATAGGCGGCCACATCGACAATAACTTCATTCGAAACCCAGCCCTTTTCAGTCTGGGCGATCGCCAGCGCGGCCATGATGGCCGACTGTTGCTGGTCGTCGGGGAACTTGGTAAGTTCCCGATCTATTTTTTTGTAGGCTTGTTCGGAAAGCAGCATAGTTTGAATCCGGTATTTACCTTGGCTGTCGATTAACGATCGATTTCGCCAAAAACAATGTCTTGCGTCCCAATAATGGTGACGGCGTCGGCAATCATGTGCCCGCGAGACATCTCATCGAGTGATTGCAGGTGGGCAAAACCCGGGGCGCGAATCTTGACGCGATAGGGTTTGTTTGCACCATCGGAAATCATGTAAATGCCGAACTCGCCCTTGGGGTGCTCAACACCCGCATAGGTTTCTCCGGCCGGCACGTGCATGCCCTCGGTAAAGAGCTTGAAGTGGTGGATGAGGTCTTCCATGCCCGTCTTCATGCGCTCGCGCTTGGGTGGCGCAATTTTGTGGTTGTCGACAATGACAGGACCAGGATTATTGCGCAGCCACTCAACGCACTGACGAATGATGCGATTGCTTTCACGCATCTCGGCAATGCGGACCAGGTAGCGGTCGTAGCAATCACCATTCGTGCCAACGGGAATGTCAAAATCGATACGGTCGTAGACTTCGTAAGGCTGATGCTTGCGCAAGTCCCATTCAACACCGGAACCGCGCAGCATGGGGCCGGTAAAGCCCAGTGCCTTGGCGCGATCGGGATCAACCACCCCTACACCTACCAGACGCTGCTTCCAGATGCGGTTATCGGTCAGCAGGGTTTCGTATTCGTCTACGCAGGTAGGGAAACGGTTGGTGAAGTCTTCAATGAAGTCGAGCAGCGAACCCGAGCGTGCTTCATTCATGGCACGCAATTCTTTCTCGCCGCGATATTTGCTGGACTGGCCATACTGCGGCATGGTATCGGGCAGATCGCGGTATACGCCACCAGGACGATAGTAGGCCGCGTGCATGCGCGCACCCGACACCGCCTCGTAGCAGTCCATGAGGTCTTCGCGCTCGCGAAAGGCATACAGGAACACAGCCATGGCACCCACGTCGAGCGCATGCGAACCCAAAGACATAAGGTGATTCAACAAGCGTGTGATCTCGTCGAACATGACCCGGATGTACTGTGCGCGCAAAGGCGCCTTGATGCCCAGCAGGTTTTCCACCGCCATCACGTAGGCATGCTCGTTGCACATCATGGAGACGTAGTCCAGGCGATCCATATACGGCAACGCCTGCAGGTAGGTTTTGTGCTCGGCCAGTTTTTCGGTGGCGCGATGCAGCAGGCCTATGTGCGGATCGGCACGCTGGATGACTTCGCCGTCGAGCTCGAGCACCAGGCGCAACACGCCGTGCGCGGCCGGATGCTGAGGACCAAAGTTCAGTGTGTAGTTTTTAATTTCAGCCATGTTCTAGCGCCCTGCTCCGTAGCCTTCTTCGCGTATGACACGCGGTGTGATCTCACGCGGCTCGATGGTTACGGGTTGATAAACGACCCGTTTCTGTTCTGTGTCGTAACGCATTTCCACATTGCCCGACAGCGGGAAATCTTTGCGGAAAGGATGTCCGATAAAACCGTAATCGGTCAGGATACGACGCAAGTCGGGATGCCCTTCAAATACCACGCCGAACAGGTCAAAAGCCTCGCGCTCGAACCAGTTCACCGTAGGCCAGACATTAACCAGCGACGGAATGACCGGGAATTCGTCATTAGGCACATATACGCGTACGCGCAACCGCCAGTTGCGCTTGACCGACAACAGATGCAAAACGATCGCAAACCGATGCGGATGCACGCCGGCAGCAGCCGGATAGGTAGGCGCACCCCAGGCCGAGTAATCAACGCCGCACAGATCGATACAGGTATCAAAGGCAAGGTTGGGGTCGTCACGCAAGGCAGTGCAGACGTCCAGCCAGTTTTTGGCCGGGACCTCGAGCGTCAGTTCATTAAGGGCCTGCTTCAGGGTAACAGATTCACCGAAAGCGGCCTGCAAATTAGTGTGTAGCGTTTCGAGCCGAGTCATAGTTCAAGCAGTTCAACGTTAGTGGCAATAGCTGGCATAGCCTAGCGCGCAATGGTGTTTGTCAGGCGGATCTTGTTCTGCATTTGCAGCAAGCCGTACACCAGGGCTTCTGCCGTAGGCGGGCAACCCGGCACATAGACGTCAACGGGAACTATGCGGTCGCAACCGCGCACTACCGAATAGGAGTAGTGGTAATAACCACCACCGTTGGCACAGGAACCCATGGAGACCACCCAGCGTGGCTCAGGCATCTGGTCGTAGACCTTGCGCAGCGCCGGCGCCATTTTGTTGCACAGGGTACCCGCAACAATCATCAGGTCGGACTGACGTGGGCTGGGCCGGAAAATAATGCCAAACTGGTCAAGGTCGTAACGTGCCGCCCCCGCGTGCATCATTTCGACCGCACAACAGGCCAGACCGAAAGTCATGGGCCACAACGAGCCCGTCTTGGCCCAGTTCAGAAACTTGTCTGCGCTGGTGGTAATAAAACCTTCTTTCATGATGCCATCAATAGCCATAATTTACCTTTAGCGTTGTACCGGTGTAGAAAGCCGCCGATACCATTGCTTATTCCCAGTCGAGGGCGCCCTTCTTCCATTCGTAGATGAAGCCCACGGTCAGAATGGCCAGGAATACAAGAACCGTCCAGAAACCCACCATGCCTACAGTGCCATTGGCCATGGCCCACGGAAACAAGAAGGCGATTTCCAGATCGAACATAATGAACAGGATCGCAACCAGGTAATAGCGAACGTCGAACTTCATGCGGGAGTCGCTGAAAGCTTCGAAACCACACTCGTATTGCGATAGTTTTTCTTCGTAGGGGCGATGTGGCCCAAGCAGCCTGCCGGCGCCCAGCAAGGCGAACCCGATACAGGTCGCAAAGATAATAAACAGCAGGACGGGGAAGTACTGTTGCAGATTCATGCAGCGCATCCAATCACGATAAGTAAACTTCTGGATTGTATCATTTTGAGAGCGTCATTCTGCTGAATAACCCTGATGTGAAACATCTTTGCAGCAAAAACATGGAAGACCCGAAACCCGGATCAGAATCCAATACAAAAGCCACCCCTGAGGGTGGCTTTTGATTGCAGATTTACATCTGCAGCAATTCTATTGTTGGCCCGGCAAGCCGGGCCAACCAGCGGCATAGACTAGCTATGCCAGCCTATTAGAACTGGTGACGGATACCGACGCCGACGGCTGTCGATTTTGCATCGTCAAGACCGTAAACGTTGTCAGCATACGAACCGTAAGCGTAGAAGTTGGTACGCTTGGACAGTGCGTAGGTGTAACCCAGGCTGTAGATGCTTTGCTTGTCGAGCTCTTGACCGTTCAGGTCGTCGAAGTCGGCCATGGCCCAGGAAGCCATAACTTTACCAGCACCAACAGGAGCGCTTACACCAACGGTGTACAGGTTGGCTTCGAGGCCGTCAAGATACTGGCTGTGGCTAGGAGCGCCTTGGCCGAAGTTTTGACCAGCGATCCAGCCGTCTTTGGTTTGACCGAAGCCAGCGTGCAGCTTGACAACTTCGAAGTCGTAGCTCAGACCCAAGTTCCATGCTTTAACTTTGGCGTCGTTAACGTCAGTTTCGATTTGGTCGTATGTAAGGGCAGCACCGATGGGGCCGTTAGCATAACGCAGACCGGTTGTCAGGCCTTTGTCGTTGGTGTCAACAGTGTTGTCAACGTCCCAGTCTTGGCTGCCGCTGGTGTTGAAGGAGTAACCAACGCCGAACTGGAAGCCCGAGAAGTTGGGGGTTTGGTACATAACCATGTTGTCCCAACGAACGGTGTTGGAAGAACCGAAGGTAGCACCAACGTTAGCTTGACCGAAGCTGGCGCCGAAGGGGCTAGCGATGTCGGCAAAGTATTTGGATGCGATGTTGGTTTGACGACCCAAGTCCAGACGGCCCCAGCTTTCGCCTTGCAGACCGATGGTCAGGTGACGACCGAACAAACGGCCACCTTGGCCGGAAACACCGGTCGAGCTGTCGAAACCGCTTTCCAGTTGGAAAATAGCTTGCAGGCCATCGCCCAGATCTTCAGTGCCTTTCAGACCCCAGCGGCTGCCGGATTGAACGCCGTTGATCAGACCAACTTTCTTGGCTTCGTAATTACCGACTTCAACCTTGTTGTAGCCGATACCGGTATCGATAACACCGTACAGGGTGACTGATGTTTCTGCCTGAGCAACGCCGAAGAAGCCGACGGTGAGAGCAGCAGCGAGCAGAGTCTTTTTCATGTAAGAAATCTCCGTAGATTTGAGTAACTAGAGCAGCGACTACTTGTTTTCACTGTGCTGCTGCCCTTTCCAACTCCGCGATGGGAAGTTGTTGCTATTGCATCAAAATTCCAGCCCTCTGGCTATTATCCTGTTCGGAAACCTCGCGTTTTTTGCACTTGGTGTAGGCTTTAAACAACAAAAGTAAGTTTTTTGGCTAATTTTGTAGGGGTTTACCCGAGCTTTCATTGTGGCTGGAGCGCCACAAGGAAGGCACCCCAGCAACTTACTGCTCGATTTTAAGTAAACCCCACAAGCATTTGTTTTTACGGCATTTTCTGTTTATTGCCCAAGACTGAATTTCTGTGCACTTTTCAAAGATTTACTGTGCCGTACCGTTGAAATCGAGCCCTGATCATACGCCGCAGGCACGCTTTGTTGTCTGCCCTGCCACCACGGCCAGCGCTCGCGTTTAATCCTACAATGCTGAACGCTGCACATCGAGCAGACACCTTCTCCGGAATGCAACCCAAGGTAGACGAAGATATGGCATCACTAACGGCCGGCAAGCCTCCTGCCGGGGCGGCCAATGCCTGGCATGTATTTCTTATATTTCTTCGGCTGGGCCTGACATCGTTTGGTGGCCCGACTGCCCATCTGGGCTATTTCCGCGAAGAGTTCGTCAATCGCCGCCGCTGGCTGAATGATCACAGCTACACGGACCTGGTCGCACTTTGCCAATTCCTGCCTGGTCCGGCCAGCAGCCAGGTCGGTCTGGCACTGGGATTGTCTCGCGCCGGCTACTCCGGTGCGCTGGCGGCCTGGACCGGCTTCACCCTTCCTTCGGCAATTGCACTCATTCTTTTTGCTCAGGGTATATCTGCCTGGGGCGAAGTGATTCCCCAAGGCCTGCTGCAAGGATTGAAAATTGCAGCCGTCGCAGTCGTGGCACAGGCGGTATGGGGCATGGCCCGCAGCCTTTGCGTTGGCGCCCTGCGCGTAAGCATAATGGCCATCGCCTGCTGTGCCGTTCTGGCATGGCCCGGCGTTCTCAGCCAGGTTGGTGTCATTATCGCTGCAGGCTTTGCCGGATTGTTTCTGTTCCGGCAGCACGAAAATTCAGCACACGAACCGCTGACCATCACCATTAGCCGAAGCACCGGCGCCTTCTTCCTGACAATCTGCGCAGCACTATTAATAGTCTTGCCTTTGCTTGCTCAGGCATGGCCAAGCCAGGCCTTGTCGATGTTCGATGTATTTTATCGGGCTGGCTCTCTGGTTTTTGGCGGCGGCCACGTCATTCTTCCGCTGTTGCAGGCGGAAGTCGTCCCCAATGGCTGGGTTGCAAATGAAACCTTCCTGGCTGGTTACGGAGCAGCCCAGGCTGTGCCTGGACCCCTGTTCACGTTTGCGTCTTTTTTAGGCGCATCAATGACAACACCCCCCAACGGCTGGCTCGGCGGCCTGCTCTGCCTGATCGCGATTTTCGTGCCATCGTTCCTGATCGTGACCGGCGCCCTGCCGTTTTGGGAGCAGCTGCGCTCCAATCATTCCATGCGTGCCGCACTGAACGGAATTAACGCTGCTGTAGTCGGACTCTTGCTGGCCGCGCTTTATGATCCGGTCTGGACCAGCGCTATCCATAGCCCGGCCGACTTTGGATTGGGCTTGTTGGCTTTTGTCGCCCTGACGTTCTGGCGCCTTGCGCCGTGGCTGGTGGTTCTGGGCTGCGGGCTGGGTGGCTGGCTGCTCACCCTGGCGGCACTGGTCGTGCGCCTGGGTGGAACTTGATCTAAGACTGCGCCCTACAACTCTGGAGGCCTCCGCTTGTTTCGCCGGTTTGAACAACTACTGGATCCCTTCCCTCCCGAGGAAGCTCCCCTGCCGCCCAAGGGCCTGATGCCCTTTCTCTGGGCCTGCACTTACGGCTCGCGCCGCTATCTTGCAGCACTCGCACTGCTGAGCGCCAGCGTATCGATCTACGAAGCCTGGCTGTTTGCCTTTCTTGGCCAGGTGGTTGACCTGCTCTCGGCCTGGCAGGCCGGCGGCGCGGCGGCCACGCACGAGCGTCGCGTGCTGTGGGGAATAGGCATCGTGCTGGTCACCAGCATTGGGCTTGTTGCCTTGCGCACCATGGTGCAGCACCAGGTACTGGCCATCAATCTGCCGCTGCGGCTGCGCTGGCAATTCCACCGCCTTATGCTGCGCCAGAGCCTTTCCTTCTTTTCCGACGAGTTCGCCGGACGAGTCACCACCAAAGTGATGCAAACGGCGCTTGCCGTACGCGAGGTATTGCTGACATTCGTAGAAATCGTGCTGGGCATAGGCGTGTATTTCATCACCATCATTGCCCTGGCAGGAAGCTTCGACATGCGTCTGATGCTGCCCTTTCTTGGCTGGATCGTGCTGTTTGGCCTGGCCATGCTCTATTTCGTGCCACGCCTGGGCAAGGTCGGACAGGAACAGGCGCACGCCCGCTCATCCATGACAGGCCGTGTCACCGACGCCTACTCGAACATTACGACCGTAAAACTGTTTTCACATACCCGCCGCGAAGCGCATTTTGCGCGCGCGGCAATGGAAGACTTCAAGATCACCGGCTTTCGCCAGATGCGCCTGGTCAGCCAGTTTGAAATCACCAATCAGGCGCTGGTGGCAGCATTGATACTTGCTGCAGGCGGCTACGCACTCTGGCTATGGCACGCAGGCCAGATCGGAACAGGAGCCGTGGCGGCCGTCACGGCCATGGCCTTGCGTGTCAACGGAATGTCGCACTGGATCATGTGGCAAATGGCGTCCTTGTTCGAGAACATCGGTACGGTACAAGACGGCATTCAAACCCTGAGCCGCGAAAGCAAGATAGAAGACGCGCCCGACGCACCGGCACTTGCGGTGACCCGTGGCAAGGTGGAGTTCGATCAGGTTTCCTTCAATTACAACGGCGAGCGCCAGGTACTTGACGGTCTGAGCCTGACCGTTCAACCGGGCGAAAAGATCGGCCTGGTCGGTCGTTCCGGCGCTGGCAAATCCACGCTGATCAACGTGCTGCTGCGCTTTTACGATGTAGACAGCGGCCAGATACGCATAGACGGTCAGGATATTGCCCAGGTCACTCAGGACAGCCTGCGCGGCGCCATCGGCATGGTCACCCAGGATACCTCGTTGCTGCATCGCTCGATACGCGAGAACATCGCCTATGGGCAACCCGATGCCGGCGATGCGGAAATCCTTTCTGCAGCCACACGCGCCCAGGCCGACGAGTTCATTCAGCAACTGAACGACACGCAAGGCCATAGCGGCTATGACACGCTGGTGGGCGAGCGGGGCGTGAAGCTGTCGGGCGGTCAGCGTCAACGCATAGCGATCGCCCGCGTCATGCTCAAGAATGCGCCCATTTTATTGCTGGACGAAGCCACCAGCGCCCTGGACTCAGAGGTAGAGGTAGCCATACAGCAAAGCCTGAATGAGATCATGGAGGGCAAGACGGTGATCGCCATCGCCCACCGCCTTTCAACCATTGCCGCCATGGACAGGCTCATCGTCATGGACGAAGGCCGGGTGATCGAACAGGGAAGCCATGCAGAGCTGCTCCGGCTGAACGGCACCTATGCGCGCCTGTGGCATCACCAAAGCGGCGGTTTTCTGGCCCAGGAAAGCTAAAGCATGCGGCTCAGTACGTCGTCTTTCTTGACGAACTGGTGAATCAGGGCAATGCCGATGTGTCCGACGATCATGATCAGCAGCAGCCATGCCAGCGGCGAATGCAGGGTGCTGCCTATACCGGACATCCAGGGGATTTCCGGGCCCTCGGCAATCAGTTGCATGCCAAAGGCATTCAGGCCGTAACCGGCGCCGACCAGGTACAGAATTCCGGTGACGGGCATCAGCAGAATACAGGCATAGAGCAGGAAATGGCCTGACTTCACCAGGGTGGCGGTGGCCGGGTCCTGCACGGGACGGTTGTTTTTCTGGCTGGCGGCCCAGAAGATGCGCAGAACGATAAGCAGCAACAGCAATGCACCAATAGAAACGTGCCAGGATGCCAGGTTCTGGCCGACCCAGTGCTCACCCTCGTTGATGCGGTCGAAGAACTTCATGCCTTGCCAGAGAATCAGCAGGGCCATGCCCCAGTGGAAAATGCGCGAAATACTGCCATAGCGCTGCGGTGTATCGTTTGTCATATCTCTCTTCCTGTCACTCGAATCGAATACTGGAGCTTCTTTATATTAGGCCATATTCATTGCTACAGTATGGCGGCAATGGCCTTTGGCGCAGCGGGCGGTGTTGTGAAGATCCGGCCGCTATTCAAAACGGAACGCCGAGATCGTGGTTTTCATGATTTGCTCGGAATACACCTTGCTACCTTTCCCTTCACCGGCAGCGCCCGCCACAACCATCAGGGGCAGCAGATGCTCTTCCGCACGCGGGGGATGACAATGACGCGCCTGAGGCGCATCGGCCCACTGCTTCAGCAAATCATGGCGCCGGGCGGGCTCACTTTCCACGGCGGCGGTAAGCCAGGTATCGAATTCGGCCGACAGCGGTGTATATCGTGGATCCCCATAACCGCGCATATTATGGAAACTCATGCCGCTGCCGATGATCAGCACACCCTGGTCGCGCAGCGCGGCAATGGCACGACCGGCTTCCAGGTGAGCCTCGGGGTCAAGGCTATTGCGCAGCGACATCTGGATCACAGGAATGTCAGCCTCGGGAAACATCAATTTCAAAGGGATAAACATACCGTGGTCATAACCACGCTGCGGGTCAACGCCCGCTTCGATATGGCTTGCGCCCAGCAGTTCAGCCACCTGGCCGGCCAGCCCGGGCTCGCCAGGCGCCGGATACTCCAGCTCGTAGGTGTGCTGCGGAAAACCATAGTAATCGTAGATGAGCTCCGGACGCGCATGGCCGGTGACGCTGAAATGCGGCTCCAGCCAGTGACCTGAAATCAGCACGATGGCACGCGGCTTGGCGGGCAGCGTCTGCCTCACCCCCTTCAGGAAGGCCGCCATGTTGTTCCAGGTATCGGCGGGATTCCAGTCCATAAAGAAACAGGGGCCGGCACCGTGGGGAATATAGTAAGCCGGCATGCGGCTTGTGCTGTGATCAATCGCCATGATTTGATTCCTTCAAACTTAATGATTCACAGTATGAATCAATCGTAATCATTAGAGAACCGGCTAGAATTCACTAACACTTCGTACTAAACGTAGGAAATAAAATGGATCGAGTTACCAGCATGCGTGTTTTCGTGCGGTCTGCATCAGCCGGCAGCCTGTCGGCGGCGGCCCGCCAGCTGGGCATGTCGCCCGCCATGGCCACCAAGCATGTGAATGCGCTGGAAATCCGGTTGGGAGTGAAGCTGTTCCACCGCAGCACACGGCGCCTGACGCTGACCGAAGCCGGCAGCAACTACCTGGAAGCGTGCCTGCATATTCTGGCCGATATCGACGAAGCCGAAGCCACCGCCGCGTCGCAACGCGTCAAGGCGACCGGCCTGTTGCGCATCAATGCGCCACTGTCCTTCGGCAGCCGCCATATCGCACCGCTCATGCCTGAATTCAGCCGGCGTCATCCCGAAGTCATTACGGAACTGGGATTAAGCGATATTTCTGTCGACCTGATCGCCGGAAGCTGGGATCTGGCCGTGCGCATCGGCCGCCTGGCCGACAGCCCTCTGCAGGCACGGCGCCTGGGCAATTGTCCGATGATGGTCTGCGCCGCCCCGAAATACCTGGATGAACGCGGCGTGCCGCGCCGCATAGCCGAACTGGCCCAGCACAACTGCCTGAGCTACACGCTTTCGGCCATGCAAAGTCCCAAAAAATGGCAGTTCGGCACGCAGGGCGAGTACTCGGTAGAGGTCGAAGGCAACCTGATGGCCAATAATGGCGATGCCTTGCTGGCCGCCGCGATCAAGGGCCAGGGCATTATCTACCAGCCACATTTCATCGCAGGCCGGGCGGTGGACCAGGGCGAGCTGGTCGAGCTCAAACTGGACCACCCGCCCATGGATCTTGGCGGCATTCACGTACTCTACCCGCCTGACCGCCGCCCTCCGGCCAAGGTTCGTGTCATGATCGACTATCTGGCAGAGGTTTTCTCAGCAAACCCGCCTTGAACCAAGACGCCCGAGCCGCATGGGGTGCCGGCACTCGTGACCATCTTGTTCCTGAGCTATTTAGATTGAGTACAATCTCAAGCTATAGCAGCCACAATGGGCGCTATAGCAATAATTTCAGTGGACCCGGCGATGCCGGGTGGCTCGGCCGGGCGCCTATCCCTCGGACAATGCCAAGCGAATCATGGTGCGCCCCGAGATCAATTTCACCGCCATCCTCGATGCGACACCTCGCTTGTTGACTTCAAATTAGCGAAATCAATGTCTTTTTCTTCCACCTTTCGCCGCGAATGGATGGCCAGTCCCCGCGCCGACATTCTTGCGGGCATCGTTGTTGCGCTTGCACTTATCCCCGAAGCCATAGGCTTTTCCATCATCGCGGGAGTTGATCCCCGCATAGGGCTTTATGCATCATTTTCCATTGCGGTGATTATCTCGCTGGTCGGTGGCAGGCCGGGCATGATCTCGGCCGCTACCGCAGCGGTCGCAGTGCTGGTCGTGCCTTTGGTGAAAGAGCATGGGGTCGATTATCTTTTTGCCGCCACCATTTTGATGGGTATTTTTCAGGTTATCGCCGGATTCCTCAGGCTTGACCTGCTGATGCAATATGTATCGCGCTCAGTCGTGACAGGATTCGTGAATGCGCTTGCCATCCTGATTTTCATTGCCCAACTGCCCCAACTGATTAACGTCACCTGGATAACCTATGTGATGGTTGCCGGCGGCCTGGCCATCATTTACCTGTTTCCCCGCCTGACCAGAGCAGTGCCCTCGCCCCTGATAGCCATCATCGTACTGACGACAATTTCGATCTATGGCGGCTTAAACGTCAACACCGTTGGCGACATGGGTGAACTGCCTTCATCCTGGCCGACATTCCTGATTCCCAATGTGCCATTGTCCTTGGAAACACTGCGGATTATTTTTCCGTACTCCTTGACCATGGCGGCCGTCGGTTTGCTTGAGTCCATGATGACCGCGCAAATAGTGGACGACCTGACCGACACACCAAGCAATAAACGGCGGGAATGCAAAGGCCAGGGTATTGCCAATTTCGTAACCGGCTTTCTGGGTGGCATGGGTGGCTGCGCCATGATTGGTCAGTCCGTCATCAACGTTAAATCAGGCGGCTCAACCCGGCTTTCCACCTTCGTGGCCGGAGCATTTCTCTTGTTCCTGATCGTCGTGTTGGGGCCTCTGGTCGCGAAAATCCCGATGCCTGCCCTCGTCGCCGTCATGATCATGGTTTCCATCGGCACCTTCAGCTGGAGATCTATTCGCGATCTGGGCTCGCACCCCTGGCAGTCGTCGGTCGTGATGCTGACGACTGTGGTGGTCGTGGTGTGGACGCATGACCTCGCCCAAGGCGTGTTGGCCGGCGTGCTGCTAAGCGGCGTATTCTTTGCCGGCAAGGTGAAACGACTATTCTCTGTTACCTCCCAACTCTCTTCAGATGGCCTCACACGTACCTATTATTACTCGGGACAAGTGTTCTTCGCCTCTACAGAACGCTTCGCGGAAGCGATTGATTTCAAGGAGGTTCTTGACCATATTGTGCTGGACGTCTCGGCTGCGCACTTCTGGGATATCTCCGCTGTTGGTGCTCTCGATAAGGTACTTATCAAGCTGCGGCGCGAAGGCAGGTCTGTAGAGGTAGTTGGGCTGAACGCGGCCAGCGCCACCATAATCAGCCAGTTCGCCACACATGGCGAAGCGGGCAGGAAGCAAGCAAGCCAGACATAATTCACGACCACACTTCACGCAGCAGCGTTTCTGGTGAAAAATGATGCGCGACTTGCGCCTGCAGCAGCTCGGCGCAAGCTAACGCGTCGGTCAGCGCATGATGAGACCTGTAACGCGGCAACCCATAACGAGCCCTGCTATCAGCCAGCCGGATTGAGGTTGGCCGGGCACGCCGGCCCAACAGACGGCTCAACAAGCTGGCCGGTTTACGATGCAGCCTGGCCTCGAGCGCCATCGTGTCGACCACAGGAAACTGTATGCCTTCACCGATACGCGCCTTGAGCGACGCATTCAGAAAGCGGCGTTCGATGTCGCGGCAATGCACAACGATGATGCGTCCGGCAAGTGCTTGCAGTACTGCCTCAAGAATCACATCCAGATCCGGCGCAGCGTCAATCCGTGCGTGTGTGATCGAGTGTATCGTTACTGACTCAGGCGTCAGATCCACGTCCGGATGAACGACCCAATAACGCGACAGGCTGGATTGGACCGTGGTCATGGTCATGGGAACGACGCCAATGCTGACGATGCCGTCTTGCAGTGGATTCAGGCCGGTCGTTTCAACATCCAGGGCGACCATCGGCACTTCTTGCAACGGCATATCGCCCGATGGCGCGCCTTGGCCGTAGAAAGCTTTCAAACGGGGATCCCTTGCCGTTTCAGCCAAGACGGCAAAGTGCTGCTGCCAATCTGCCGGATTGGCAGAACGGCCTTGGCCGGCAGGTTTCAGGTCGCCCAGATGCAGCATATTATTTTGTGCTCAATTAGCCCGGCCCGGCTGATAACGGTACTTCAGGTACTTCTGCGAGTTGCTCAAGACCAGAAAAGCATCACGCAGGCTTTTCCGCTCAAATTGCGAAAGAGCCTCGGGGTCGATGCTGTTGTCCGGCTCGTTGTCGGCGGCCAGATCCTCCGCTTGGCGCCGTGCCCGCACAAACATGATGAATTCCAGTGCATCCAGCATATCTTGCCCGCGCCCCAAGGGCAGGATCGCCGCCTCGATGATCTCGTGCAGACGGTCGAATGACGTGAGGGCCCGGGAGCCTATGGCCAGGGCATGCACACGTATCAGATCAACCAGTGGAGCCGTGCCCCGGCGCTTGATATTGATGGCGCGAGTATGCCGGCCATCAGACTCCACGACGAAGTCCTTGAAAAAGCCTAATGGCGGCGTACGCAGCAGTGCATTGCGCGCCATACAAGCCAGGAATCGCGTGTTGCCCTTGGCTTTGCCTGCAATCAGTTCACGCAGCTGTGTTGCCCATTCGGTACGACCCCATACGCCGTCAATATCGAAAAAAATACCGGCGTGCAGCAGCGACTCAGGCTTGGGCTGCTCTATCCAGTCGGTAAACAGGCGCTTCCATTCTTTCAAGGGCTGGCGCCACTTTTCGTTGCTGGCCATGATGCCGCCGGTGCAGTAGCTATAACCGCAGCTTGCCAATCCGTCAGAAACGAACTGCCCCAATGCCTGAAACCAAGCTCCGTGCTGTTCTGGATCGTAGCTGTCGTCCAGAATCAAGGCGTTATCTTGATCAGTAACGATCAATTGCTCTTGACGCGCCATAGACCCCAGGGCCAGAAAGCAATAGGGTATGGGCGGCGGCCCCAACTGCTCCTCTGCCAATTCGAGCAGACGCTGCTTGAAGCTGCGACCAACTGCCGCCATGGCTCTACCTATCATATGAGCGCTGGCGTCCTCGTTGGCCATGCGTATAAAGGTTGCGCGCACATCCGGCACCAGCGCAACCAATTCATCCACGTTTTGCGCACGAAAGATACCGCCTACGACAAACAAGCTATTGCGCGATTCATAGTGAATGATGTCTGACAGCGCAACAATGCCTATGGGCCACTTGTGCTTCATCACAGGCAAATGATGCACGTTATGGCGCACCATCTTCAGCATGGCTTCAAATATCAATTGATTATGCTCGACCGTCACGACATCGGGAGTCATGATATTGGCCAAAGGCGTATCGCGGCTCAAGCCCGGTGCCAGCAAACGGGTGCGAAGGTCGCGATCGGTCAGTATGCCGGACAGCTGAGATAGCTCGGCAACTTCGGGATGATCGTCTACGATCAGCAAAGACGATACACCCTCCCGGGTCATCAACTGAGCTGCATCGGCTGCGCTTGCATCACTGGTTAGCGTCACGGCATCGCGTCCGACCAGTGTGTCGATGGTGGCAGACATCAAGTCATTGGCATCTTCACGGCGCGATATCACTTGCCGCAGTCGCGCGTGATTCTCGACCTCAAGCACATCGGCGAAGGTGTCGTGGTTGTCGAAGAGGTCAAGAAACACTTGCTGCGGAACCAGATAAATCAACGAATCTTCAAGTGCTCTTACGGGAAAACGCATCCGGCCAGAACGCAACAGCCCGGATTCTCCGAAATAGCCGCCGGATGTCAGGCGGTTATAAAGCGTGCCATTGCGACGAAAGACCTCGACAGCGCCACTACGCACGATGTACCAGAACGCGCCTGGCTCGCCGAATTCAACAATGTTTTCCCCCGCCTTGTAATAGCGCACGTCAATCGTCGTGGCGACAAGCTCCACAGCCTCTTTGGGAAGCTTGTCGAACGGGGGGCGGACACGAAGGAAATCTACGATTTCAAGCTGTTCGACTTGCATGTTTTCGACGACGGAAAAACTAGCGCCTTGGCTCTGATGCCAGCCCCTTGAATATTGCCAGGCAGGCCACGAGCAACACGATGGCGAACGGGAAACCCGTCGATACCGCCATCGCCTGCAGAGCGGTCAACCCACCGCTCAGTATCAAGGCGATGGCAACCACTCCCTCGAATATCGCCCAGAACACCCTTTGCGGCACAGGCGCGTCAACCTTGCCGCCTGCCGAGATGACGTCGATAACCAGCGAACCGGAATCAGATGAGGTTACAAAGAACACAACCACCAATATGATGCCCACCAAAGAGGTAATCCATGCCAGTGGCAATTCTTGCAGAACCAGGAACAGCTGCAGCGGCAAATCGGCATTACGCGCAGCCTCGTAGCCGTCGCGCACGATTTGTCCGATAGCGGTTTCACCAAACACCGTCATCCACAACACGCATGCCAGTGAAGGTACGATCAGTACGGAAATGATGAACTCCCGTACGGTGCGGCCCCGCGAGACACGGGCAATAAACATGCCGACAAAGGGTGACCAGGATATCCACCACGCCCAGTAAAAGGCCGTCCAGCCTTGCCGGAAATTGGTGTCTTCGCGGCCTATCGGGTTGGACAGCGCCGGGAAATACTCGATATAAGCGCCCAGGTTGGAGAAAAAGCCGCCCAGTATGTCCAGGGTTGGCCCAACGGCAATAACGAACAGCATCAACAACAACGCCAGCGCCATATTGATTTCGGACAGGCGCTTAACACCGGCGTCCAGCCCGGCCACGACGGAAACCAGGGCAATAGCGGTAATGACGGTGACCAATACAACCTGGGTGAAAAGCCCTTCAGGCAGGCCGAATAGAAAGTGCAGGCCGGAACTGGCTTGCGATGCGCCAAAGCCCAGCGATGTTGCCAGGCCGAACAAGGTGGCCAGTACCGCCAGAACATCGATAACGTGCCCTGGCCAACCCCATACGCGCTCACCCAATAGCGGGTAAAACACCGAACGAATTGTTAAAGGCAAACCTTTATTGAACGAAAAAAGAGCCAACCCGAGCGCCAGCACGGCATAGATGGCCCAAGGATGCAATGCCCAGTGATAAATGGTAGCCGCCATACCCAGGCGCGCTGCCGCCGATGCATCGCCGGCAGCGCCTCCGAGCGGCGCCCAGTCGGTGCGGACGCCATCTTCCATCTGTATGCCGCCAAACGCCGAGCTGAAATGGCTCAATGGTTCAGAAACACCAAAGAACATCAAGCCAATACCCATGCCGGCGGCAAACAGCATGGAGAACCAGCCAACATAGGTGTAGTCCGGCTTGGCCTCAGTTCCGCCCAGGCGAACTTTGCCCAGTGGCGAAACAACAATAATCAGGCACACCAGCACAAAAACATTGCCGGCAATGATGAAGAAACTGTCGAGGCTGGACGTCAGCCAATTCTTGATACCACTGAACAGGGCCTCGACCTGGTCATGAAAGCCCAGCGTCAGTGCCACGAACAAAATAACCAACCCGCCGGCAACACCAAATACGGGATTATGGATGTCGAGCCCGAACGGACCGACATTGACGATGATATTGTCTTGACCGACTTTGTAGTCAGTGTCGATCGGATTGACGTCGCCGTCGGGAACCATTGGGTCCTTTTCTTCTGGTTGCTCTTCCATCAACCCCACTCCTTGTGTATTGCCCAACCTACAGGCAGTGACTCATTGCCGCAAAAATCATTTGACCATAAAACATTAGCAGTCTAACAAATTGCGATTACGATTACATTTGAAGAGCCAGGATAGCGGCCGCAGTGGCAGCGCCGTAACCTGGCAGGGAAAACAGGCACGACGCTGAAGGCGGCTTGATGCACGGTAGCGGATAGATTGACTGAAGGGAGCTAAGGCTGCATGCCGTATCGCACAGCTATGTCTTAGGGGCAACAGTACGTCTGCCAAAGTGAGCATACCACTGCCCAAATCTGGCGCCCATCCAGCCGACGGCTGCTCCTGCCACAATTTCAACAGGCCAGTTAACGCCCGAGACAACACTCAATAAGCACCCTGCGACAGCATAGATGGTCAGCCAACGCCGTGCCTGGTGACCAACATGCGCCCATGCCAGGCAGACAAGCATGATAGCGATAGCCGGGGCCGATGCGGGAAGGCCCTCATGCCATAACGGGGGAGTCTGAACGGCAACCATGCCGGGCAAGACGGCCCAAGGTCGCGGCATCAGTGTAATGTTCTGAAAAGTATAAACAACACACCAGACCAAGCTGAATGCCATGATCAGCCCAGCCAAAAATTCGCCCATGCTTTCAAGTTGCCGCTCTGTCGCAGTATGGCGAATACGCATGTATCGGAAGCAAACTACGGTAACGACTCCGGCCACAGCCCAATAGCTATACCCATAGCTGCCGATACGCCAAACCATATCGAGGGCGGCAAAATTCAGCATATAGAGCACGCTGAATATCCACTCGTTTAATCCAAACCAGTTGTAGAGTAGTTCTTCCACTATTGTTCTCCAGCGGCAGTTGCTTCAACCTTTGCATACGGAAAAGGCCCACTTCATCAATAACATTCTGCCCCCGCAGACGACTGCTGCGGGGGCCAGTCACACCAACTCTCCAATTTAAATTTCCCCAAGTCACCCATATAGAACAACGCAAACAAAACGGTTCACATTAATGAACATTTAGTCTGTTCATTGATGCGAGGTTCTGATTCGTTATGAAATAACCGTCATTGCGCTTGAAACCATATGTTGCTTAGGCATGACGCTCTTCTCCCTGATTCTGCTTTCCTTTTTGGCGACGCCTATCGCTTATCTGGCTGCCCGGTTCTGGAACCCGGCAGCCATTGCGCTCGTTCCCGCATTGTTATTCTTGGGCTTCAGCGCTTTGGGGCAGGACGTTACCCAACTGAACGCAATTGTTCAGCATGTTCACTGGATTCCATCCCTGGGGATAACGCTTTCGTTTCAGCTCGATGGCCTGTCACTGATTTTTTCGCTGCTGATCACCGGCATCGGAACTGCCATATTTCTCTACGCCTCTGCGTACCTTCCGGGAAATTGGCGCACCCCAAGGTTCTTTGCGACCCTCACAGTGTTTATGGCTTCGATGCTCGGGGCGGTCCTTTCGGACGATCTGCTGAGCCTGCTTGTCTTCTGGGAGCTAACCAGCCTGTCATCATTCATGCTGATCGGATACTCCCCAGAGCAGGCCGACTCCAGACGCTCAGCGCAGCAAGGACTGCTTATAACCGTCGCCGGCGGTCTTGCCATGCTTGCCGGCATCGTGCTGCTTGGCACATTTGCCGGCACCTACCGTATTTCCGAGCTTTTGGCTGATGGCGTGGGCTCCTCACTGACAGGCTCCTTGGGCACAGGAATACTTATCCTGATCGCCTTCGGTGCTTTCTCCAAGTCGGCACAGTTTCCCCTGCACTCCTGGCTGGCCAACGCCATGGTTGCACCCACCCCGGTATCGGCTTACCTGCATTCGGCGACCATGGTGAAGCTTGGCGTCTACCTGATGGCTCGCCTGAGCCCGGTGCTCTCCGATGTCGCCCTTTGGACACCCCTGCTGGTTTCGGTCGGCGCCCTTACCATGCTGTGCGGGGCTATCCTTGCCCTGCGGGAAACCGATTTGAAGCGCATCCTGGCTTACACCACGATTGTTTCGCTCGGCACATTGATTACCCTGATCGGTATCGACCATCCAACCGCTACCACCGCCATGGTGATCTTTCTCATGGTTCACGCCTTGTATAAAGCATGCCTGTTCATGGTGGCCGGCATAATTGATCACTCGGTCGGGACACGTGATAGCGCCATACTCGGCGGCCTGGCGCGTGCCATGCCAATTACCGCCGCCATTGCCTGCGTGGCGTCACTCTCCATGGCCGGCCTGCCCCCATTATTGGGATTTATCGGCAAGGAACTCATTTACGAAGCCACGCTTTCCGCTGAAGTTTCTTATGCCGTACTTGCAATAACAATATTTGCCAACGCCTGCATGGTCGTAGTTGCCGGCATCATCGCCTGCCGATGCTTCTTCAGCCAGCCGCCGCAAGCTCTTGGCCAAACTCACGAGAAAGCACACGACCCCTCCATTCTCATGTGGATAGGGCCGGCGGCCCTGGCCGGATTGGGGCTTATCTTTGGTTTGATCCCCGGGGTGGCCGCAGTCTTGATGAGCGCGGCGGCAAGTACAGTGCAAGGCCAGGCTGTTGACGTTCAAGTCAGTCTTTGGCATGGGTTCACGCCTATGCTGGCGCTCAGCATATTCACAGTCGCCTGCGGCGTTGGTATCTATTTGTCGTGGCCGCGCCTTCAAGGCTGGTTGAAATCGCTGGATATTATTGACCGCCATGGCCCCGACGCCATGTATGACAGCGTGCTGGAAGGATTGGCCAGGCTGTCCACTTGGCAGACCAATCTCATCCAAACGGGCAGTTTGCGCCATTACATGGCGATGAGCGTCGGCATCGTCGCGCTTGCAGTAATTACCACAATATTCATCCACGACGCATTCGTGCTTCCACCGCTCCACACCGATGGGTTCCGGCTTGAGCTTGTACTACCGGTCTTGTTGATCGGCGCCTCCATCATGGTGCTTCGTTCCCATAGCTTCGTCCAGGGGATCATATCCGCCGGTACGGTGGGTTTTGGGGTGGCTGTTGCATTTTTGCTAGGCGGGGCGCCCGACCTTGCCTTCACACAATTTTCTGTCGAGGCGCTGTCCGTCGTTATCTTGCTGGCTGTCATCGGCCATATGCCGTTCCGCTCAGCAGACGCGCGGTCCCGCAGACAACGTGGCCGTGATGCCGTTATCAGCGTGATATTCGGGCTGATGTTTGTACTTATGATGTTCAGCGTAGTGGCATTGCCTTTCAATGAATCCTTGTCTGACTTCTTCAGAGAGGCCAGCCTGCCTCTGGCTCATGGGCGCAATCTGGTCAACGTCATCATTGTTGACTTCCGTGCCCTGGACACCTTGGGCGAAATCACCGTTCTAGCCCTGGCCGCACTGTCCGCCGTCGCTGTGTTCTTCAGCGCGGGACATCGCGACAAGCCCATCGTGAGCAAGCTGGATGCCATTCCCGGGGGTAAGCAATGAGTTCCGTTATTTTTCGGGTCGGTTCCACAGTCATCCTTCCATTTGCCCTGGCGCTGTCGCTCTACTTGCTCTGGCGAGGCCATAACGAACCAGGCGGCGGTTTTATCGGAGGACTCATCGCCGCTGCCGGATACGCTTGCTACGCCTTGCCACGAGGCCACACGGCTCTCAGGAAAGTACTGCCTATCGACTCCTTGCAATTATTGTCTCTGGGGCTTGGGGCGGCACTGATATCCGGAGTGGCCGGCCTGATGGAAAGGGCTGCGTACTTGACGCATGCCTGGACGGAAATAGGCGGCGTGGCCCTTGGAACGACACTGCTGTTCGATATCGGCGTTTACCTTACCGTAATTGGGGCCATCCTCACTTTTCTCAGCCTTTTCCTGGAGCAGTGAATGGAACCGCTATACATCGTTGCAATTGGAGTCATGGCGGGTGTCGCTGCTTATTTATTGATGTCGCGAAACGTGCTCCGGATGGTTCTGGGTCTGCTATTGCTGGGCAACGCTGCGAATCTGACCATCTTCGTGGCTGGACGACTGGGGTCGAATGTACCCCCACTCATTACCGGCGACGAAACCACTATCGCCATAAGCGCGAATCCCTTGCCGCAAGCACTCATCCTGACCGCCATCGTGATTTCATTCTCGCTGGTGGCTTTTACCGTAGTGCTATTGCACAAAGCGCATCAACGCCTGCATATCGTCGATACAGAGGAAATGAGAGAAGCCGAACCAATACAGTCCCGCGCCGACCAAAGCAGCAGTAAGGCCGGGCAATGATATCTTCGGACGCTCTGCTGACCATTCCCATTGCGGCACCCTTAGCGGGCTTGGCGCTGGCCACGCTGTTTTGGCGCGCACCACGGCTACAACAGATAACCAGCCTTGCGGCAAGTTCCGTCTTTCTCTGGGGTGCTGTTCTGCTGCTCAGAGTGACAAAGGGCGGCACCATCCTCGCGACTCAGTTTGGCTCATGGGACGCGCCTTTCGGTATCAGCTTTGTTGCAGACAATCTCACAGCCACAATGGTGCTCATCACGGCCATCATGGCCGTGGTGGTCGCCATTTACCAATTAACGGATCCCGAAGAGCACGGCCACCCGATGTTTCACCCGCTGTACCATGGCTTGCTGCTCGGCGTTACCGGTGCCTTCATGACGGGCGATATCTTCAACATGTACGTCTGGTTCGAGATCATGCTGATCTCGTCCTTTGGCCTGCTTGTGCTAGGAGGCTCTAAGGAACAATTGGACGCCGGCGTAAAGTACGTCATGCTGAATCTTGTCATGACGACGATATTTCTGGCGGCGGTCGCCTTTCTATATGGTGCGACCGGCACACTGAACATGGCAGACCTGGCGCACAAGGTTCCAATGATAGAAAACAGCGGCCTGACCTCAGTGCTGGCCCTGCTTTTCTTCCTGGCATTTGCATCCAAGGCTGCACTGTTTCCTCTGTTTTTCTGGTTGCCGGCCTCTTATCACACTGCCAGCACACCCGTTCTGGCCATCTTTGCAGCTTTGTTAACCAAGGTAGGCGTGTACGCCATCGTGCGCTGCTTTACCCTGATCTTCCCCCTTACCGAAGGCTTGGCGACAACCATTGGTGTGGTCGCGGCGCTTACCATGATTACCGGTGTGTTAGGGGCTGCATCCCACTTCGATATCCGAAAGATTCTATCCTTTCATATCATCAGTCAGATCGGCTACATGCTTGTAGGGGTGGCAATTGCTACCCCCCTGGCCCTGGCGGGGTCAGTGCTGTATATCGTCCATCACATCATTGTGAAAGCCAACCTGTTCCTGATTGGCGGCGTCATCAAAAGAAAGACGGGCTCTTATCAGCTGAAGAAAATCGGAGGCTTGCACAGGGCAGCGCCGTTCCTGGCGATCTTGTTCTGCATTCCTGCGCTGTCGCTGGCCGGACTGCCCCCGTTATCGGGCTACTGGGCCAAATACCTTGTAATCAAGCCAAGTCTTGATGCAGGCGACTGGTATCTGGCCGCGACCGCCTTGCTTGTCGGCGTGCTTACCCTGTATTCCATGCTGAAGATATGGAACGAAGCGTTTTGGAAGGCACACCCCGAGCCCGTATCAGTCATTGAAAAAGCGCGGCCAGGCAATCTATTTCCCCAGTACATCGCCATCGTTGCGCTGTCAGCGATCACCTTGTGTATTGGCCTGAATCCGGAGCCGTTTGTTGCGTTTTCAGTAGAGGCGGCGGGACAACTGACAAACAACAAGCAATACATCAGCGCCGTCCTGGGAGGGTCTTATGCGTACGATTAGCTGGCTGTTCAACTGGGCTGTACTCATTCTCACTTTCGGCAGGGAATTGGCGAAATCCGTCCTTGACGTTGTGCTGAGCGTGGTGAACCCAAAACGTGTATCAGAAAGCGCCATTGTCGAGGTGCCGCTGGATGTCAAAAGCGATCTGGGCGTTGCGCTTCTGGCCAATATGGTGACTCTGACCCCGGGCACGACGACCTTGCACATTTCCGGGGATAAGAAATGCCTGTATGCCCACGTCATGAACTACTCGGACTCTGTGGTGCCCGATATCAAGCAAGGGTTTGAACGGCAGATACTGAAGGTGCTCGAATGATAGACCCAGTATTCTCGATCATCCTTGAGATCAGCAAGTTCCTGTTATTTCTCGCCATGATTCTGGTATGCATACGAATCGTGCGCGGCCCCCATGCAGGCGACAGAGTCGTTGCACTGGACATGCTATGCATGCTTGGAGTCAGCATCGCCGCCCTGGCCGCGATCATGAGTGGATCCATGGCATTCATCGATGTGGTCCTCGGCCTTGCACTGATAGGCTTTCTCGCCACAGTGGCTTTCGCAGCCTTCATAGAACGCGGATCCGACCAAAGCGAGGAGAACTAGCATGCTGATGTGGCTATCCGCACTCTTTGTGCTTGTCGGGTCGATCATTACCTTCATTGCCGCCTTGGGTGTCTTGCGCTTGCCAGATTTTTTCATGCGGATGCATGCCGCAACCAAAGCCGGCGTGGTAGGACCGAGCCTGCTGCTGATTGGCGCCGGTTTCTACGAGCCATCGTTGCCCACCTGGATCAAAATCACGCTGGCGATTCTGTTCTTGACAATGACTACGCCAATCGCGGGGCACCTGTTAGGGAAAGCGGGCTTCCTGGGAGGCGTGCATGTTTGGCAAGGGACTTCGCGCAATGATCTGGCAAAGGTCTTGTCGCCCTGCGAATTTATTGAAACAGAGCCAGCGGTAGCCGATGAAAACCCGGGAGCTGATATCATGGCTGGTTCGCCAGCGAAACAACGAGGTCATTGAGCAAAGCCCAGGGAGCCCGGCAAATAAGCTGCTGCCACCCGGCATGAGGAGTACGATACATTGAAGTGGTTTCTTCGTTTACCTCTGTTAGTCAGGATCCCGCTGCTGGCCGCCGTCATGATCTTCGCCATCGCCATGCTGGTAACCCAGATTTCGGTGTTAAGCCTGTCCAGGCAGTATGAGCTCTTGACGGAACGAGTGGGGCAGGTTTACCTCGATGGGCTTTCTGCGTCCGCCCTTCCCGCATATCAGGCAAACGACCTGGAGGGCATTAACCGGGCGCTACGACAGTCCCTGGATTTTTACCTTGGTGTCGTAGACAGGCAACTTGCACTCATTGATCGCGACACAGGCATCGTTGCCCATGTTTCGGGTCCAAATCTTGAAGCACCCACACCACCGCCGGATGCGCTGTACCATGCAACCCAAGGCTATGTCTATGAGCAAGAATCCCGAAGCATTTGGGTGTGGCGCGAGTTGGATGATCAAGGCATTATCGCGGCCAACCTGGATATTTCGGCTTTCGCTCAGGAGCGTTCCGCGCTGCATTTCCGACTTGTTCTGATCAGCGCGGTGCTGAGTATGGTCGCTGCTCTGGGGGGTTATCTTGTCATCCGCAGAATGCAAAGGCCACTGACAACACTGAGCGAGCATCTATCGCACGCAGTCGCGTTCGGCCCCCAACAGATCGACGAGTCGGATATTCCGCTGGATGACGACGAAACAGCGGCTCTTATGCGCACTTACAACCGTATGACCACCGCAGTCCAGGATAGGGAGCAGCTTTCGGAAAAGCTTGCCAAGCAAGACCAGCAAGCGCTGCTCGGGCGCATTGCAGCGACCCTGGCTCATGAGATTCGCAACCCACTTACAGGAATGATGACTGCACTCCAAACCATACGTATGTATGGCAACAACGCTCGAAGCAGAAAGGAAGCGTTGGATTTCATCGACCGCGGTGTTCAATCACTTCAAGGCGTGGCCGAAGCAACCTTGAATGCCTACCGGCCAAGCTCGCCGGGTCCTGACTTGCGAAATCAAGATCTGGACGATGTGCTGCGCTTGGTGGAACCCCATGCCATGCGCAACGGGGTGAAAATCACAAAGGATATTCCACACTATCCGCCCATAAGGCTGGATGCGTTCAAGGTTCGACAGATTGCCTTGAATTTACTGCTGAACGCTATCCAAACGTCACCGCAAAATGGCACAGTATCGCTCCAAGCCATTTCGTTACCAAGAACCTTTTCGCTCACAGTAAGCGATGAGGGGGAAGGCCTGCCGCGCCACGCTCGGGATTTTTTGCTGGGCAATGCGGCAACGCGTAATGACCGCTCCCTCGGGCTGGAGGTCGTGCACCGGCTCGTGCAGGAATTGAATGGCAGCATTTCCGCAGACCGCCCGGCTAAGGGCGGCTCGACCATCACGCTGACATTCCCGGTGAAGGAGGACAATTCTCGATGAACCGTGAGACCATAGATGTGCTCGTCATTGAAGACGATGGCGTACTGGGTGGCGCAGTGGCCCAACGCCTGCGCCTGGAGGGCATGTCCGTCCATTGGTCGCAAACTGTCTCTGATGCGCTCGAAAGTCTTGAGAGGTATGAACCGGCCCTGATGCTATGCGACATTCGACTCCCGGACGGCACTGGCACGGAACTATATAGACGCGCCGGCAAGCTGATCTGGGAAACCGACGTTATATTCGCAACCGCCTACGCCGATATTCAGCAGGCCATAGACTTGGTAAAGACCGGTGCCACAGACTACTTGATCAAGCCCTACGATATCAACGAGCTTGTCAGGCGAATCAAGACCAGCCTTGCACGCGCTGTACCCCTGCGGGGCGTAAGAACGCCCCTACGCACTTTTCACTACGAAACACCCGAAATGAACCGGGTTGTGTCGCACCTCAAGAAGCTTGCACGCGAAAAAATTTCCATTCTTCTAGTTGGAGAAAGCGGCACTGGCAAGGAGATGGCCGCCCGCCTCGTCCATGAGGCATCCGGGCGTGCGCCAGCCCCCTTCATTCCGGCCAGCTGCGCAGATATCGCCGAAGCGACACTGGAAGCGAAGTATTTTGGTATCGAAGCAAGTACCGCCGATGGCTCAACAATTCCAACGATAGGCTTACTGGAACAAGTCGGATCCGGCACCTTGTTCCTGGACGAGGTCTGTGAAATGCATCCGAAGATGCAGGTCCTGCTTGCTCGGGCACTGCAAGATAGCAGCTTCCGGCGCGTCGGCGGAAACACATTGATTCCTTTCAAGGGGCGTATTGTGGCAGCGACCAACGCCGACCTCGAGACCGCGCTTCAATCCGGCAAGCTGCGCGCCGATTTGTACTATCGCCTGCAAAATGCCCAGATCACTATACCCGCGCTAAGGAACCGAATCGCTGACATCATTCCCCTTACCGAAAAGCTCCTGGATGCCCATGGCGTGAATAATCCATTGTCTCCGTTCTTGCTTTCCGAGGCGGCCAAAAGAGCATTGGTGGCCCACCCGTGGCCTGGAAATGTTCGGGAACTGGCAAACCGGATTGTGCAAGCCTGCACGCTAGCCGAAAAATCCTTGCTGGAATCAAGTGACATCTTCCCGGAAATGGCCGATCAGGAAATAGCTGAACCGTCGCTATCCCGAGCAAGGGCAGAAGCCGAAAAGGAAGAGATCGAACGCGTCATAGCAGAGTGTGGCGGAAGGATCGGTGAAGCGGCCCGGAAGCTTGGGATCTCACGCACGACACTGTGGAAGCGCCGCCGAGACGAATAAAAGTCGGCGCCAGTGCCAGGATGGGGAGGACAATGGGGAGTTTAAGGGAAGAGCCTGGAAACCTGCGTGATAAAAGCGTTATTTCAAACCCAAAAAAACCCGCATGAAGCTAATGTTCATGCGGGTTTCGGGTACTTTACAGGCCGTTCTGGAACAACCTGATTTTTAACTGTGGTGCCGACGACGAGACTCGAACTCGTACAGCTTTCGCCACTACCCCCTCAAGATAGCGTGTCTACCAATTCCACCACGTCGGCTTGCAAAGAGCGGTATTCTAGCACGAAACCGGAACTGTATTTTCCAGACCGATACCGCCCGACATCAACAAAGCCACGCCTGCCTGCGCAGCCTTGCCGTACACCTTAATTATTTGCTGCAGGCTCGCCTTCTTGTGCGGGAGCTGCGGCGGGCGCTTCGGACTCGGCCGGTGCGCTTGGCACTGCCGATGCCGCAGGCGCTTGCGGCACAGCCGAGGATTCAGGCGCGGCAGGCACTGGAGCCGGTGCAGCAGGTACTGCAGCACCGGAAGATGCAGCGCCAGGCGCCGAGGGAACGGCGGAGCCCGTGCCCGATGGTACTTCCTGACCCTGGAAGCCTTGCATCACACCGCCATCAATAATCGACGAACCGCCGGCAGGATGGTGTGCTACCCAGGCCAGACCCAGCGTAGAAGCAAAAAAGATGATGGCGGCCCACTTGGTGGTACGCGACAGAAAATTGGCTGCGCCGGTTGCGCCGAACAGGCTGCCAGCCGAACCGCCCCCGAAAGACGCGCCCATATCGGCGCCTTTGCCCTGCTGCAGCAGGACCAACACAATCACGCTTAGCGACGATATAACCTGAATCGCCATAAGAACGGGTGACAACCATTGCATGAAAAAACTCCGAGGCCTAGGCGGCCGCTATACGTAAAAATTCTTCTGCCACCAGCGACGCACCACCCACAAGGGCGCCATCGATATCAGACATGGCAAACAAGGAGGCGGCATTCGATGCCTTGACGCTGCCGCCGTAAAGGATACGAACTTCGGGCACACCCAGGGCGGCCAACTGCGAACGGATGCCGGCGTGCACAGCCTGCGCCTGCTCGGGCGTGGCCGTACGGCCCGTACCGATTGCCCAGACAGGTTCGTAAGCCAGAACAACGCGACCCACTTGCTCCGCACCCAGTGCAAGAACCGGGGCCAGTTGCCGCGCAATAACCTCTTGCGTTTTGCCGGCTTCCTGTTCGGCCAGGGTCTCGCCCACGCACACAACCGGCGTCAGCCCGGCAGCCAGGGCAGCAGTGGCTTTCTCGGCTACCAGCAGATCGGTTTCACCGTGCAGCGTGCGCCTTTCGGAATGACCTACCAGTACCCATTGGCAGCCGAAGTCGGCCAGCATGGCGGCCGAGACTTCGCCAGTGAAAGCGCCCTGCTCGTGCTTGCTGACATCTTGTGCGCCCCATGCAATGCTGCCGCCTTGCAGACCGGCCCTGGCCTGGTCCAGATAAGGAAACGGCACACACACAGCCAGATCGCACGCGGATGCAGCCGACGCATTGGCACGCAATCCGTCGAGCAGGCTGGCATTTGCAGCCCGCTGACCGTGCATCTTCCAGTTGCCTATTACCAGGCGCCTACGAGTATGTTCAGTATTCATTGGCCCGAAATAAAAAATTTGGATAACCCGGTATTGTAGCGCGTTAGCGGGCTGTCTGCCGGGAGAACCGGCAGACAGCCCGCTGAACGTGACACAAACAGCAAATTATCAAACTGTCAGAACGATTTTTCCGATCTGTTCACCTGAATCCATCATGGCATGCGCATCACACGCCCGCTCCAGGGGGAAGGTAGCATGCACGATGGGGCGGATCTTGCCGCTTTCCAGCAAGGGCCAGACGTGAGTCTTGAGCGACTGAGCGATCTGGGCCTTGAACGCCACCGGACGTGGGCGCAGCGTAGACCCGGTTACCGTCAGGCGGCGACGCAACACCTGGCTGCAGTCTATGGTTGCCTTGGCTCCACCAAGCAAGGCAATAATGACGATACGGCCGTCGTCGGCCAGGCAGTTAATGTTGCGGTTAATGTATTCGCCGGCAACCATGTCCAGCACAACGTTAACACCTTTGCCATCGGTGGCCTTCTTGATTTCTTCCACGTAGTCCTGGCTGCGGTAGTTGATGGCCTGCACTGCGCCCAGTGCTTCGACCGCCCGGGCACGCTCGTCGCTGCCCACCGTGGCGTATACCTTGTGACCCATGGCCGTTGCCAGTTGCACCGCCGTTGTTCCTATGCCGCTGGCGCCGCCATGTACCAGCAAGGACTCACCATCTGACAACTGGCCGCGATCAAAGACGTTGGTCCAGACCGTGTAGTAGGTTTCCGGCAGCCCTGCTGCCTCGGCATCAGACAGCCCTTTGGGCACAGGCAGGCACTGGACGGCCGGCGCAGCGCAATATTCAGCATAACCGCCGCCCGCCACCAGGGCACACACCTTGTCACCCACTTTCAAACCGGTAGTGCCGGTGTCGCCGGATACGATTTCACCTACGACCTCGAGCCCGGGCAAATCGGACTCGCCTGCGGGAGGCGGGTAAGCTCCTTTGCGCTGAAATACGTCGGGCCGGTTGATGCCGGCAGCGGAAACCTTGATCAGGACCTCGCCGGGCCTGAGCTCGGGCATGGGTCGATCAACCATCACCAACACCTCGGGACCACCTGGTTGTGTAATTTCCACTGCTTTCATTACGGCTCCTTCACGCAATTTAAAAGAACCATTATCGCCTGCCTGTGCATTTTTTTGCTGAGCCCATTAAACCCTCGGTGCGTTACGCTATAATGCAGCCCGACGGAAGGTTGGCAGAGTGGTCGAATGCACCGGTCTTGTTAACTCGAGCGCCAATTTGGAAACGAGTTGGATGTAAGGAGTCAAATTCGGTGAAGCCCCTGTTTTATACGAGGTAATGCCGAGCGAAGCCTGATTTATCAGGAACGTGTAGAGACTTGACGGCTCCCACCTAAGGCTGAAAGCTAGGGTGAAGACAAAGTCCAGACTATCAAACGGGCGCCTGGCGCCTGGTAGTGAAAACTATAGTAGTAAGGAAAACCGGCAGGGGCGCAAGCTCCTCCAGGGTTCGAATCCCTGACCTTCCGCCACCCCACTTAAGCCTGGCAGATCCGTGCACCCATGGCGGAATTGGTAGACGCAAGAGACTTAAAATCTCTCGACCACTGGTCGTGCCGGTTCGATTCCGGCTGGGTGCACCACGATTTGATCCAGAGCTGACCATCAGGCAGCACCTCCCCATCCACGCTTAAACGCCCGTCGTCCTGATGGCACGTCAGCGCGCGCCACCACGAAACACCTCCACCCGATATATATCGCAAACAGATATTTGTGGCGTTATATACACAATTAACCATAAAGTTCTTTTCTCGAATTTAAATGCGAATTATTATTACTCGCAATAAAATTGATCCATATCAAGAGGAAAGCTATCGTGTCCCTAGGAAAACTACCGCCCCAGGCAATTTTGGGCTCATCACTGGCCCTGACCCTGGTGTCATCCAGCGTGTTCTTGCCACACGCACACGCCCAAAGCACCGAGGGGAGCGCCGCCCTGCTCGCCCCGGTTAAAGTGACGGGCGACCGTCCTGATTCCTACCAGACACGTGAAGCCTCCCAGACCAAGTTCACAGCCCCTTTGCTGGACACCCCAAAAACAGTCCAGGTCATTCCCGATGCCGTGATCCAGGATAGTGCGGCCACCTCGCTTGAAGATGTATTGCGCAATGTTCCTGGCATTACCTTTGGCGCAGGCGAAGGCGGACAACCGCTGGCCGACCGCCCTTTCATCCGTGGCAGCTCCTCGGGCAACAATGTCTATGTTGACGGCATACGCGATCCGGGCGGACAAACCCGCGAGGTCTTCAACCTGGAAAGCGTCGAGGTCATCAAAGGTGCAGATTCGGTATATGGCGGTCGCGGCTCGGGAGGCGGCAGCATTAACTTAAGCAGCAAGCGCGCCCGTCTGGGAAATTTCGCCGAGGGTACATTGGGTTATGGCACCGATGGCTATCTGCGCAGCACGGTCGACGGCAACTGGCAATTCGGCGAGCACTCTGCGTTCAGGCTGAACGTGCTGGGTGCCAAGGGCAACACCCCTGGCCGGAACCAGGTCGATTACGAAAAATTCGGCATCGCGCCTTCACTATCGCTGGGCTTGGGAACGCCCACTCGCGTTACCTTCAGCTATTACCATCTGAACACAGACGATATGCCTGACTATGGCATACCCACAACCCGCAAGACACCCGAGCTGAATACCAACGGCACCGGCATTGTTGATGTCGACCGCGATACTTTCTATGGTCTGGAGCGTGATTTCCAGAAGACCAGGGCCGATATAGGTACCATAGAATTCGAGCACGATTTCAACAACAACATGACACTGCGCAACGCCATACGCTATGGTGAAACGCTGAACGATTATGTGGTCACCAACCCTGGTGATGGATCGGTGAAGTTCGACGCCGCAAGCAATCAATACTGGCTGCAGCGTGGCACCAAGTCGCGCTGGCAGAAAAGCACCATGCTCGCCAACGTGACTGAGCTGTATGGCACGCTGGATACCGGGTCGCTCAAGCACAGCTACAACCTGGGCCTGGAACTCTCGCGCGAGACATACAAGAATGCCAGCTACAGCGTCAAAACCGCGCAAGGTGCGGCCTGCCCTTCCGTTTTCGCCCCCGGCAGCCTGGATTGCACACCCTACCTGGACCCGCGCTTCAGCGATCCCTGGGCCGGCACCATTACCCGCAATCCCATCAGTCAGGACACCACCTCGAAGACGCGTGCTGCTTACCTGTTTGACACCATAGAGTTCTCGGAGAAATTCCAGCTTAACGCCGGCCTGCGCCTGGACAACTATCGCATTTCCGGCGACTACACACCGCGCGGTGGCGAGATGCAATCTGCCGAAGGTGAGTGGACCCTGTTCAATTATCAGCTGGGGCTGGTTTACAAACCTGTCAGGAACGGCAGCATTTATCTGTCGTACGCCACGGCCTCGACTCCCCCAACCATCAGCGGCGGCGATCAGGAAGGACTGAGCGCCGACATGAACGATCTGGAACCCGAAAAAAGCAGCACCATAGAACTGGGTACCAAATGGAGCGTACTGGACGAGAAGCTGAATCTGAGCGCCGCACTTTTCCAGACGGAAAGGCGTGATGCACAGATTGCCGTGGCACCCGATGTCTACGAGCAAGCCGGCAAGACACGGGTACGGGGTCTGGAACTGGGCATTTCAGGCGAAGTACTGCCGGGCTGGATGGTCTACGGGGGCTATACCTATATGGACAGCGAGCTGGTCAAGGGCGCCTACAATGGCGTCAACGAAGGCGATCCGCTGGCCAACACGCCTGAACACAGCTTCAGCCTGTGGACCACTTACAGGGTGACACCTCCGCTGACGGTAGGCGCGGGCGCCTACTATGTAGGCAAGACATTCGGCGGCAACCAGGGCGGGGCCGGCGGCGGTGCCAACCAGGTCTATATGCCGGCATACTGGCGCTTTGATGCCATGGCTGCGTATGAGTACAACGACAAGCTTTCGTTCCAGCTCAATGTACTGAATCTCACAGACAAGCTTTATATCCGGCGCACCAACGGTGTACACCACGCCGATTTTGGCCCTGGTCGCCAGGTTATCCTGAGCGCCAGCTTGCGCTACTAAACGAAAAACTCCCTGACAGTCGTGGACCGTCAGGGAGTTTTAAACATGCAGCAAGCACCTGAAGGCGGCCATGAGCCGCCTTCAGGGTGATCAGTCTTCGCTGGCTGGCGCAGGTGCCTGAGGGCCACCCTGGGCCTCAATGCCGCCAATAGCCTTCATGGACAAGCGCAAGCGACCCTTGTCATCGGCTTCGATGACCTTGATGCGCACGACCTGACCCACTTTGAGCACATCGTTGATGTTTGCAATACGATAGTTTGCAATTTCAGAAATGTGCAGCAAGCCATCACGGCCAGGCAATACCTGAACGATAGCGCCGAAGTCCAGCAGACGCAGGACGGGACCTTCGTATTCCTGGCCCACCTCAACGTCGGCTGTCAGTTCCTTGATGCGGCGCTCGGCTTCACGAGCCTTGTCAAGATCAGCGCTGGAAACCGTAATGGTGCCGTCATCGCCGATATCGATCTGAGTACCGGTTTCTTCAGTCAGCGCACGGATGGTTGCGCCGCCCTTGCCGATAACGTCACGGATTTTCTCGGGATTGATCTTCACGGTCAGCATGCGTGGCGCGAACTCGGAAAGCTCGGTACGCGAACCATCGATGGCTTCCTTCATCTTGCCAAGGATGTGCAGACGCCCTTCCTTGGCCTGAGCCAGAGCGACCTGCATGATTTCACGGGTGATACCCTGAATCTTGATGTCCATTTGCAGGGCAGTAATACCGCTCACGGTACCAGCTACCTTAAAGTCCATGTCGCCCAGGTGATCTTCGTCGCCCAGGATATCGGTCAGGACAGCGAACTTGCCGCCGTCTTTGATCAGGCCCATTGCAACGCCGGCCACGTGATCCTTGACAGGCACACCGGCGTCCATCATGGCCAGCGAGCCGCCGCACACCGATGCCATGGAGGAGGATCCGTTGGACTCGGTGATTTCCGACACCACACGTATCGTGTACTGGAAGTCTTGTGCTTCGGGCAAGGACGATACCAGCGAGCGCTTGGCAAGACGGCCATGGCCGATTTCGCGGCGCTTGGGCGAACCGAAGCGGCCGGTTTCGCCGGTTGCGAACGGTGGGAAGTTGTAGTGCAGCATGAAGCGATCACGGCTTTCACCCATGATGGAGTCAATGATCTGCTCGTCTTGCTTGGTACCCAGCGTAGCCACGACCAATGCCTGTGTTTCACCACGTGTGAACAAGGCGCTGCCGTGTGCACGCGGAAGCACGCCCAGGCTGATGCTGATGGGTCGTACGGTGCGGGTGTCGCGGCCATCGATACGTGGCTCGCCGTTCAGGATCTGACCACGCACGATCTTGGCTTCGAGGTCGAACAACATATTTTCGACTTCGACGCTATCGGGTGCGCTTTCACCCTTGGCGGCAGCATGCTCGGCCAGCTTTTCTTTCACTGCAGCGTAAACTTCGCGCAACTGGTTGGTGCGGGCCTGCTTTTCACGGACCTGATAAGCAGCCTGCAGACGTTCCTGGGCAGCCGCCGCGATGGCGATGGCCAGCGCTTCGTTTGCGGGTGCTGGCTGCCAGTCCCACTCGGGTTTGCCGGCTTCTGCGACCAGGTCGTGAATGGCATTGATGGCGGCCTGCATTTGCTCGTGACCGAACATCACACCGCCCAGCATGACTTCTTCCGAAAGGTTCTGGGCTTCGGACTCAACCATGAGCACAGCGGTTTCGGTGCCGGCCACGACCAGGTCCATTTGCGAATCATTCAATTGGGTGGAAGTGGGGTTCAGGACATACTGGCCATCGACGTAGCCAACACGTGCTGCACCGATGGGGCCATTGAAAGGTATGCCGGACACTGCCAGCGCTGCCGACGCACCGATCATTGCCGCGATATCGGGATCGATTTCGGGGTTAACGGATACTGTGTGCAGGATAATCTGGACTTCGTTGTAGAAGCCTTCGGGGAACAATGGACGCAGAGGACGATCGATCAGGCGCGAGGTCAGGATTTCTTTTTCGGAAGGACGCCCTTCGCGCTTGAAGAAACCGCCGGGAATACGACCCGCAGCGTAGGTTTTTTCTACGTAGTCAACGGTCAGCGGGAAAAAGTCTTGCCCGGGCTTGGCGTTTTTTGCGCCAACAACAGTTGCCAGGACAACGGTATCGTCAATCGAAACCAGTACGGAGCCAGAGGCCTGACGAGCAATCTCGCCAGTTTCCAGAACCACCGTGTGCTGACCGTACTGAAACGACTTGCTCACTTTATTAAACATTAGGATGTATCCTTACAATAAAAAAACCGTGCACACCACGACACGAGTCGCGGTGTGCACGGTTGCATCGTGGGGAGCCAGCCCCGGGTATCACTTACGCAGACCGAGCTTTTCGATCAGCGCGCGGTACGAATCGGGATTGCGGCCCTTAAGGTAATCTAGCAATTTGCGACGACGGCTGACCATACGCAGCAAGCCACGACGCGAGTGGTGGTCTTTCATGTGCGCTTTGAAGTGTCCGGTCAGTTCGTTGATACGAGCGGTCAGCAATGCAACCTGGACTTCAGGAGAGCCGGTGTCGCCTTGTGCACGTTGGAATTGTGCGACGATATCGGATTTTTTAATTTCTGCAACAGACATTATTTAGCCTCTTTGAACATGCGACAGAGCCGAGGTGCCCTGACGTGAGATGATTACGGAATTACAATCTACAGACTTTTCGCTGTGGCAGGCTTGCACCCCAAAAGGCGCAGCCAGCCCACGAAAGTCAGCATTATACTGCAAAGGCAAAAATCATGAATGCTACGCTCACACGGCTTGCCCGATTTGCTCTGGCCGGCCTCGGAATTGGACTGCTGGGCGCCTGTGCGAATATGGCCGATACCCCCCCTGGCACGCCTTTATCCCAGGTTGAAGCCAGGTTTGGCGCCGCCAATTACACCTGCACCACCGAAGACGGCGCCCGGCGACTGATCTGGACCCAGCAGCCTTACGGGCAATATGCCTGGGGCACAAATGTCGATGCAGCCGGCATGACCGGTCGCATAGAACCCATACTGACCGACCGGCATTTCGATGCGCTTGCAAAGGGCGTATGGACGCCCGAACGAGTCCGCTGCGAATTTGGCCCGCCGGCCGAGATCACACAGGTGGGGTTGCCCTCAAGCCGCCAGATAGTCTGGGGCTACCGCTACCGGCAAGCCGGCGCATGGAACTCGTTGATGTACGTCTATTTCGACAAAGACGGCCAGACAGTTACCCGATTCCATCCCGGCCCCGATCCCATGTACGACCGTGACAACCTTTGGTTCAACTAAGGCTGTCACGGGAATCCTGCCCGATACTTACAAAGGCTGATCAGGCTGGCGGGGCTTGCCATCCTGCCCCGCTTCGGGTTTGTTAGGCAAACCACCCAGTTCGGGCGACTGATAGCTGTGGTCGGCACTGAATGAGGGCTCGGATCCGGCTGTGTCAACGTGCTCGGTTACGTGCTGACGCTGGCGCAACAAACGACGCGCGCGGCGCCAGCGCCACGCCATAATGACCCAGCCTGACAAGCCATACACCACAAACAGCCCGAACAGCACGATAGGCGGATCACTGGATACGAATACAAAGGCGCCGACCAGAACCAGAATGACCCAGAACGGCACACTGCGCCCAAGGGCAAAGGATTTGCCACTGTAAAAAGGTGCATTGGTGACCATCGCCACACCCGCATAAACAGTGAAAACAAAACTCAGCCAGGAAATGGTCTGTGCGCTGAGCGTGAACTTGTTATCGATAACCAGCCACAGAAAGCCTGCGACCAGCGCGGCGGCAGCCGGGCTGGGCAGGCCCTGGAAAAACCGCTTGTCGACCACGCCGATATTGGTATTGAAGCGGGCCAGCCGCAATGCGGCCCCAACCACATAGATAAAGGCGGCGAGCCAGCCCCAGCGGCCCAGATCCTGCAGGGCCCATTCGTACATGACCAGCGCCGGCGCGATGCCGAATGAAGTCATGTCGGACAGCGAGTCGTACTGTTCGCCAAAAGCCGACTGGGTATTGGTCAGCCTGGCTACCCGCCCATCCATGCCATCGAACACCATCGCCAGAAAAATGGCTATGGCGGCCATTTCAAAGCGGCCGTTCATGGCTTGCACCACCGCGTAGAAACCGGCAAACAGATTGGCAGTGGTAAACGCGTTAGGCAGCAGATAAATGCTGCGGCGGCGGCGGGATTCTTCAGAGTTGGGCATAGGCTTACTCCGTTGTATGGTTCGGCAGATCCGGCAATTCGGCCAGTACCGTACTGGTGGCCTGCACCTTGTCGCCGATGGATACACGCGGACGCGACCCCGGCGGCAAATATACGTCGACGCGTGAACCAAAGCGGATGAAGCCATAGCGCTGGCCGGCATAGAGTTCATCACCGGGCTTTACATAGCAAAGTATACGCTTGGCCACCAGACCGGCAACCTGCACCGCCGTAACCAAATGTCCCTGAGGGGTAAGCACCACCATGGCGTTGCGCTCGTTTTCCAGCGAGGCTTTGTCAAGCGCTGCATTGAAAAACTGCCCGGCGAAATAATTAACCGTCTGGATTTTGCCCGGGACCGGAGCGCGGTTGGAATGAACATTGAACACGTTCATGAATACGCTGATTTTGAGCGCATCACGATTGGCGTAGGTATCGTGAACCTCTTCAACAGCCACGATGCGGCCGTCGGCCGGCGACAACACGTTCAGCTCACCCTCGGGCGCAATGCGCGAAGGATCACGGAAAAACTGCAATACAAACACCGACAGCAGCCAGAACGGAATGGATGCCAGACCGGACCAGAAACTGACAGCGATGGAAATCAACACGATGCCGGCCAGGAACGGCCAGCCTTCACGCGCGATAAACGGATGGGGATAAGAAGGTTTATTCATGATAGGACGAAGAATAACCGAAATAAGGAAACAAGAAGCCGCAGGCGCCCGATATGGCAAGTGTTAACCAAACACTACCAGCGGTTTTTCCGGTTGAGTCGGATGCGGCATGATATGCACACCTACGTCGTACACTGCTTTCAGATTTTCAGCTGTCAGCACCGACATGGGTTCGCCACAGACCAGTACCCCGCCATGCGCCAAAAGTGCGATCCGGTCGCACCATAAGGCGGCCAGATTTACATCGTGCAGAATGACCAGCACGCCAATGTCCGCGCTGCGCGACAAGCCGACAACCATGCGCAGCAATGCCTGCTGGTGCAAAGGGTCCAGGCTGGCTGTTGGTTCATCAAGCAGCATATACCGGCCTTGCGATTCGGTTGCGCGCTGCGCCAGGATCTGCAACACGACTCTGGCAAACTGAACACGCTGCTGCTCGCCGCCTGAAAGCTCCAGGTAGCGCCGTTGCGCCAGGTCAGTGGTTTCGGTACGCTGCAGGGCATCGCTGGTCAAGGCATCTATCTCGTGCCTGCCCAGCCCGGGAAACGGATAGGCGCCCATGGCTATGACTTCAGCCACTTGCAGATCAAAAGCCAATCCGGACTTTTGCGGCAGCACGGTGCGGCTGCGCGCTTGCTGCGCGGCGCTCAATGCCGACAGGGCCTGGCCATTAAGCACTATAGGGTAGTTGTCCGAAGACTCTTCCTGCGGCTTGATTTCGGCGGCCAGCGCCGATAACAGCGTGGACTTTCCGGCGCCATTCGCCCCCAGCAGGCCCAGCACCTGCCCCGGGCGCAGCTGCAACGACACTTGCTCCAGGACCTGTCGCCGGCCTCGGCGCACAGACAAACCAGAGGCAGAAAAGGAGTTGGATTCGGGCAAGTGTCGCATAGAGGCTCAGGCTGATACGCTGCGGCCACGGCTGAGCAGCCAGAAAAAGAAGGGGCCGCCCACCAGACTGGTAATCAAGCCGATAGGCAGTTCGGCGGGACTAATCAGCACACGCGACAGGCAGTCGGCCAGCGTCAGCATCAGGGCTCCGGCCAATACCGACGCGGGCAAAAGATAGCGATGGTGCGCCCCCAGAATCATACGTACCAGATGCGGCACCACCAGCCCGATGAATCCTATCCCCCCGGTCACAGCGACCAGTGGCCCGATAATCAGGGCAGTTACCACAATCAGCCGCCGACGCACGGCCACCAGCTCAAACCCCAGGTGCGCGGCTTCACGCTCCCCCAGCAGCAATGCGTTCAACACACGCCATTGACTGCACACGCCGAACAGCAGCAGCACTGTCCAGGGACCCAGCCACATCACCATATTCCAGTTCGCCCCCGCCAGGCTGCCCATGGTCCAGAACGCCAGGTCGCGTAGTTCGGTATCGTTGGCCAGAAAGGTGAAGATGCCGATCGCGCTGCCGGCTACGGTATTGATGGCTATGCCGGCCAGAAGCAAGCCGGCAACCCCGGGAAATCGCCGTCCCACGGAATAGGCCAGGAAGGTGGCAAGCAAGCTGCCGGCAAAGGCAAACGCAGCAACCAGGAAAAAACCACCGGCTGTCATCACAATGGCACACACCGCGCCTAGGGCGGCGCCTGATGAAATGCCGACCAGCCCGGGTTCCGCCAGAGGATTGCGAAACAAGGCCTGCATGGTTACGCCGGTTGCAGCCAGCGCGGCCCCGGTTACCGCGCTGAACAAAACCCGTGGCAAACGTATCTGCAACAGTACGTTTTGCATCAAAGCGTCGTCCGGCGCCACATCGCCCCACAGCAAGTAAGGCATGCGGCTCCAGGGAATTTGCAAGGCGCCGCTGGCACCGGAAACCAGCCCGGCCAGCACCAGACAGCACAGCAGACCTATCAGGACCGGCTGCGGAGCATATTTGTGTGAGCCCGAGACTGTAGCCATGGCCGCTTACCTTGCCGCATCCTTGAGCTGCTCTATCGCCAGCGCCACCCGGGGCCCTATCCCCTGGATGAGCAAATCATCCATAACCAGCATGCGCCCACGCTTTGCTGCCGGCGTGGAGGCTATGCCCGCACTGGCGCGCAATTTTTCCATGCCGCCGCTGGCTTGCAGTGATGCCTCGGTAATAATGATCAGCTCCGGCTCCAGCATGGCCAGCCCCTCGGCCGACACGGGTTTGTAGCCGGTCTGATCCGAAAACGCATTGCTCAGGCCGGCCAGCTCAAGAATCGCATTGGCCGCAGTGTTCTGACCGGCCGCCATCAAGGGCCCGGAACGGTTCACCAGCACGAGTGCACGCCGAGAAGGCGCCGCTGTCGCTTGCGCAGCGGCGACGTCACGGCGAACCTGCTGCACCAGGCTCCGACCGGCGTTCGGCACCATCAGCGCCTGGGCCACCAGGCCGATACGCTGATATAAAGAATCAAGCGCGGGCTTGTCCGTAACAGTTTTCACACGAACGCCCAGTTCGTCCAGGCGAGCCAGCGCCTGGGGCGGCCCGGCATGCTCGGAGGCCAGCACCAGATCGGGGGACTGGGCCACCACACCTTCTATGGGCACGGCGCGGTAGTATCCGATTTGCGGCAGCACAGTGGCTGCCTTCGGATACAGACTGGACGCATCGCTCGCAACCAGCACATCACCACGCCCCAGCGCATAGATAATCTCGGTGACACTGCCGCCCAGGGAAACCACCCGCGCAGGCGCCGTCTGCCCGCCCCAGACCAAACCAGGCAGCATCAGGCAAGCAGCAAGCAAGCAGCGAAACATCGTTACGCTGCCAAAGGCTCGGGGCAATACTCAACCAGCAATTGCCGCCAGCTGGTCAACTCCGGCACGCCGGGCTTGCGCGCACCGAAGAACTGAACAATGAGTTCACCATCGGGGCTGTAGCATTCCAGCGAAGTGACCCAGCCATCGGACGTGGGCTTGTTGACCACCCAGGTCGAGGCAATGGCCGTGGTATCCAGGTGCAAGTTGAAATGAGGTTCAAGCACGTTGAACCATGGCCCGGTTCGCAACAATTTCTTGATCGGCCCAGAATGGATCTGCACCATGCCCGAATTGCCGACAAAGCACATGAAAGGGATGTTGCGTTCCGCCACGTCGGTCAGCACACGCTCGGCGCCGTCGTTGTCGATCTGCTGAGCAAGATCAACACCTACGCCCCGCAAAGCCGTCAGGCGCGCCACATTGTGCCGCTTGAGCAATTGAAAGAACTCGTGCGTATCTTGCATGGCCAGCCAGTCTTCACGCAAGCCGGCGGGTACCTCAGGCAAGGTTTCATCAGCCTTGGGCGGCTCGGCCGTTGCCACCGGCCAGACCGGATTCGGGTCGGTGAAGCGGGCGACCAGCTCATGATAGGCAACCACATCGCTTTCATCGGTGATGAACACCTTGTGTATGGCCATTCCGGCAGCATTAAAGAACTGCAGGCTGAGACGGCCATCGTCGTTGACGGCAAATGTATATTTCCAGGAGCTGAAAAACATGCGCAGGTCGATATCGGGGCCCAGGACGATGCCCATAACCTTACCCGCGCGTATGTCTTCATATTGGCCATGGCGCTCGTGTACGCTCCAGTCGTTGCGCGTTAGCGCCATGACCCGCCCCAAACTACCCAGCTCCTTGAAGATATCCTGGGCCGGCGCCTTGAGCAGCACCGATTCGATTTGCCCGCAGCCGGCCGCGACAAGCTCCATTTCACTGACCGACATCTCTTGGGCCAGATTTCTTATACGGGCTTTCGGATTCTGCTGTTTGAGCAACGCATAGCGCTCACGCAAAGGCCGCGCCTGCAATTCGAACAAGGTATTCATGAACTTGTTTCCTTCAATGCCTAAAGCTGACATAAATTATAATAACAATGAAATTGATTCTTAATTAATTTAGTATTGATAAGTCAGAGAAACCCGAAAGTTACGTCCTGGCTGGGTGTAGTAGTCAATTGGCCGGGCATCGCGGCCTGGCCGGGGAACATCCAGGGCATTCCAATACTTCTTGTCAAAGGCATTGTAAATACCGGCTTGCAAGCGCAACCCCTTGGCCGCCTGCGGTGTCCACCATGCGGTCAGATCCAGCAAGCCATAACCCGGCGCCTGGAAGTCGGGGGTTGAAACGCCGTCGGCCGCTTCCGGATACTCGACCTCGGAACGTCTTTTGACCAAAGTGGTAATGGCTTCAGCTCCCCACTGACCGGAACGATACCCCAGCGCCAGAATCGCCTTGAGCGGCGCCACTGAATTCAAATAGCGGTCGGTGTCCTGATCCTTGCCTCGCGCCCATGCCAGTGACCCCCAGGTATACCAATTGCCGTTGATGCTCCAGTGGCCACTGAGCTCGGCGCCATAAATACGCACACGAGCCCGGTTGGCGTATGCCGTCACCCCCATGGGATACAGCCCGTCCCAGGCGGGATTCCACTCTGGCGAGTCCGGCGTTACTGGCACCTCTGCTTCGATGAAGTTGCGATAGCGGTTGTCGAACACGCTCAGACGGCCCCCCAGCTCGTTGTCGCCGGCCTCCACACCCAATTCCCACCCACGGCTGATCTCGGCTTCCAGGTTGGGGTTGCCGACACGCAGATAGGTTCCCGGCGCACCATAATTGGTATAGAGCTGGGTGGCGCTGGGCGCCTTGTAGCCGTAGCCATACTTGCCGTAGAAGGAAAGCGTCTCGCTGGCTCGATAAGCGGCCAGCAATGAAGGAGACAAACGCTGGCCGCTGGCCGAGTTCAGCGGCGTGACCTGTGCGTTCGGATTGGCATCGTAGGCCCCGCCGGCTTCCGGCGAATATTTGTAAGAATCAAATCGCAATGCGGGAGTCAGTGCGTACTTGCCGTCGGCCCACGATATTTCATCTTGCGCCCACAATGACCACGTATCGCCATCGACCTGGGGTACATCGCTTTGATTGGTATGCAGCATCTCGCAGTTTCTCGGCCCAAGGCTGAACGCGGGATTGGTGATGGGACGCAGACTGGCGGGGCAGTTATCGTAGCCCCCCGAGTGCTGTTCCAGCCGGCTTCCATACCATTCCGCTCCGGCCGCCCAGTGATGCTGCACAGCCGTCGACGTCAAGTAGCCCTGCCACGCCGTCAGGACGCCTTTTCCGGTTTCCTGAACGCTGTTGTCCCGGCCGTAAGGACCATAGGGATAGGCGTAACCATACATTTGCCCCACGGGAATCGGGCCAAAGCTGATGCTGCCCCGGCGATCGGGCAGACGCATTGCATTCAAGGCGCTGTCCTGATAGCTGCGCTGCCAGTACGCCTTGATCTCGCCGTGGCTGACCGCCGATTTTTCATTCGCTGCGCGGTACTCGTAGCCCAGCACCGCACGCTTGCGCGAGAACTCCTCGTCTGTGCTGTTGCCATCTACGGCATACGAGGAAGTGCCCTGCTGATGAAGGTTTTCCGTTGTACCGGTACGCTTGAATATTTCGCCACTCAAGGTCAGGCGATGCTCCAGCGTAAAGTCATGCTGCAGCTTGAGCATGGCATTGCGCTGCGTATAGGACTCGGGGTTGGGCTCTTCACGCAAGGCACCGTATCCACCAACGTTCCCCATATTTTCCAGCTCATGACCTTTACGCTGGCCTGCCAGCAGCAACCAGCTCGTGCCCGTCTGCCCTATGCTGCCCGCCAGGGCGGCATCCATGCTCCAGCTGTCATCGGCACTGTCATAGCCGCTTTTTACCAGAGCGCCAAAGTTTTGGTCGGGCGTGAGCAGGTCATCCGGGCCCAATGTGCGCAGATTCAGATAACCCACCAATGAGCCGGATTGCGGGGCACCGGCGGCACGCACCAGGTCCACACTGGACAAGGCATTGAAATTGACGGTGTTAAGCCCGCCCTTTTCCCCGCGTGCGCCATCATTCAGCCAGGGTATGCGAATGCCATCAACACGAGTCACCACCCTGTCTTCGTCCATGCCGCGGATATTCACGCTGTTATTGGCAGTGCTGAAATTAACCCCAGGCTCGCCGCGTCGGGAAAAATCCTCCCAGCTCTCGATGGCGCGCTCATCCAGTTGCCTGCGCGTCGTTACCGTGGATCCTTCGGGCAGTTCCGAGGCCACCTGGCCTTGCACCAGCACGGGTGTCAGCGCCTGAACCGGCTGATCATCTTTGGAGTTGGTCGCTGGTGCGGCGCTTTGCGCAACAGCTTGAGCGGCAACAACGGCAAGAAACGCACCTGACCACCAGGCGGCTGTCGACTTTCGCATAAGGCATCCCATTTATATTTATAAATATAATTGCGAATAATAACAATTCTTATTCGCCATATCAATATAAAATTGATGTAGATCAAGTTAATGCCTGATGGGAAATCGACCTGCCCTGGTCTACAAACCGGGCCCATGCAAAATGAACAGACAAAAAAAACCGGCCGAAGCCGGTTTCCTGGGAGCAAGATGTTTTAGTTCTTGCTTTGATCAACCAGTTTGTTGGCTGCAATCCAGGGCATCATGGCGCGCAGCTTGCCACCGACCTGCTCGATTTGCGATTCGGCGTTGATACGACGACGCGAAATCAGGGTTGGCGCGCCGGCAGCATTTTCCAGGATGAAGCTCTTGGCATATTCGCCGGTCTGGATGTCTGCCAGGCACTTGCGCATGGCCTTGCGGGTTTCTTCGGTAACGATGTTGGGGCCGGTCACGTACTCGCCATACTCGGCGTTGTTCGAGATCGAGTAGTTCATGTTGGCAATGCCGCCTTCGTAGATCAGGTCAACGATCAGCTTGAGCTCGTGCAGGCACTCGAAGTAAGCCATTTCAGGCGCGTAGCCGGCTTCTACCAGGGTTTCGAAACCAGCCTTGATCAGCTCAACGGCACCGCCGCACAGAACGGCCTGCTCGCCGAACAGGTCGGTTTCGGTTTCTTCACGGAAGTTGGTTTCGATGATACCGGCACGACCGCTGCCGATTGCGCATGCGTACGACAAGGCGATGTCACGGGCAGCACCGGAGTTGTCCTGATGCACGGCGACCAGCGAGGGAACGCCGCCGCCCTGGCTGTAGGTGCCGCGAACGGTGTGGCCGGGAGCCTTGGGGGCAACCATGATGACGTCGATGTCGGCACGGGGCTGGACCTGACCATAGTGCACGTTGAAGCCGTGGGCGAAAGCCAATGCGGCACCAGCCTTGATATTGTCGGCAACCTGATTGCGATAGACCTCAGCGATGTTCTCGTCGGGCAACAGAATCATGACCAGATCGGCACCCTTGACGGCTTCAGCCACTTCCTGAACCTTCAGGCCGGCGTTCTCGGCCTTGCTCCAGGAAGCGCCGCCTTTGCGCAGGCCAACCACAACGTTCACGCCTGACTCATGCAGATTCAGCGCATGAGCGTGGCCCTGCGAGCCGTAGCCGATGATGGCAACGGTTTTGCCCTTGATCAGGGAAAGATCACAATCTTTATCGTAAAAAACTTTCATTTAAGGTGCTCCAAGACTTTAGGTATTTTTGATCTATGCCGAACGATGTTGTTCGGCACTAAGGTTAAACATGGCCGGCATATGCCGCCGCCTGGCCGGTGAATAATAAATTAAAGCTTCAAAACGCGTTCGCCGCGGCCTATGCCCGACACCCCGGTACGTACTGTTTCCAGTATGGCACTGCGGTCCAGCGCACCGATAAAGGCCTCGATCTTGCCCTGGTCGCCGGTCAGCTCTATGGTGTAGACCTTGTCGGTTACGTCGATGATGCGGCCACGGAAGATATCAGCCATGCGCTTCATTTCTTCGCGTTCCTTGCCCACTGCCCTGACCTTGATCAGCATGAGCTCGCGTTCGATATGGGGCCCTTCGGACAGATCGACCACCTTCACGACATCAACCAGACGGTTCAGGTGTTTGGTGATCTGCTCGATGACCTCATCGGACCCCTGGGTCACGATAGTCATGCGCGACAAGGTGGAGTCTTCGGTGGGTGCAACGGTAAGGGTTTCAATGTTGTAGCCCCGGGCCGAGAACAATCCCACAACACGGGACAAGGCGCCCGGTTCGTTTTCCAGAAGGATAGAAATGACGTGTTTCATTTTTTTCTCTCCTTACAGGTCTTCTGAACCAAGCAGCATTTCTGTCAGGCCACGCCCTGCCTTCACCATGGGCCAGACATTTTCTGTCTGGTCGGTGATGAAATCCAGGAAAACCAGCCTGTCCTTGTGCTTGATGAATGCTTCACGTATGGCGGGTTCGACATCGGCCGGCTTGTCGATACGCAAGCCCACATGCCCATAGCTTTCCACCAATTTCACGAAATCGGGCAAGGCATCGACGTAGGATTCGGAGTAACGCGAACCGTAGTCAATCTGCTGCCACTGGCGCACCATGCCCAGGTAACGGTTATTCAGGCACAACACCTTGGGGCTCAGTCGATACTGGCTGCAGGTAGAAAGTTCCTGAATATTCATTTGTATGGAACCCTCACCGGTAATCACAGCGACATCGCTGTCGGGATTGGCCATTTGCACACCCATGGCGTAGGGAAGGCCCACTCCCATGGTGCCCAATCCACCCGAGTTGATCCAGCGCCGCGGATGATTGAAGCGGTAATACTGTGCGGCCCACATTTGATGCTGCCCCACATCGGACGTTACGAATGCGTTGCCACCAGTGACTTCCCACAGTTTCTCGATAACAAACTGCGGCTTGATGAGCGTGTCTGAGCCTTCATAGCTCAGGCATTGCTTGCCACGCCAGGTATTGATTTGCTGCCACCATTTGGCCAGCGCCTCTTTGTGAGCCGGCGTCTCGGCCGCAGCCTGCGAATAAAGAGTGTTCAGCTCGAGCAGAACATCCTTCACATTGCCCACAATGGGCACGTCGACGCGCACGCGCTTGGAAATCGATGAAGGGTCGATATCGATGTGGACGATCTTGCGTGGGTTTTGGGAAAAGTGCTTGGTATTGCCAATAACACGGTCATCGAAGCGTGCGCCCACTGCGATCAGCACGTCGCAGTTCTGCATGGACATATTCGCTTCGTACGTACCGTGCATGCCCGGCATGCCTACATACTTGTCATCGTTGGCCGGAAAGGCACCCAGACCCATCAATGTGGTGGTGCACGGCGCGCCAGTCAGTGCGACCAGCTCGCGCAGCTCTTCCGAGGCTTCGGACAGCACCACGCCGCCACCCGCGTAGATCATGGGCCTTTCTGCCGCCAGCAGCATCTGCACTGCTTTCTTGATCTGACCCTGATGACCTTTGACCACCGGTGCGTAGGACCGCATCTTGACCTCGCCACGCTTGGGCGTGAACTTGCAGCTTGCAACAGTGATGTCTTTGGGAATGTCGACCAGTACGGGGCCGGGCCGGCCTGTTTTGGCAATGTAAAAGGCGCGACGCATGGTCTCGGCCAGATCCTTTACATCACGCACCAGGAAATTATGCTTGACGCAAGGCCGGGTAATTCCGACGGTATCGCATTCCTGGAAAGCGTCCTCGCCGATTGCGGCGGTGGGCACCTGACCACTGATGATCACCATAGGTATGGAGTCCATATACGCAGTGGCAATGCCGGTAACGGCATTGGTCAGCCCGGGACCGCTGGTGACCAGCGCAACACCTATCTTGTCGGACGAACGCGAATAGGCGTCGGCCGCATGCACGGCTGCCTGTTCGTGGCGAACCAGAACGTGCTTGAAATTGTCTTGTTTGTAAATTGCGTCGTAGATGTACAGTACCGCGCCGCCCGGGTAGCCAAATACATGGTCTACGCCCTCTTCGGCAAGGCAACGCACGACGATATCGGCGCCATTGAGTTCCATAATGTTATTCCTTTCGTAACCAGCACTAACGCCTTGATTGGCCAACACGGCCCAAGCCTTAACCGGCTGCAACAACATGACCTGGCGCTTTATGGCTCACGGAGCCATGCCACCCAGACACATTGCTGACCCGATCCGAACTTATCGAAACGCAGCACTAACGTTCACATGAACGCGGGAGATAGAAACGGAAGCCGCAGCAACACACGCTTGTGGCGCGGCCAGCAGCAAGGTATTACAGGCGCAAAAAACCGGGCGGATAGCCCGGTGAACGGTGCCATTGCAGATTTACTCGGGATAATTGAATAAATCAACACGGTAATGTAGCGCGTTAGTGCGCAAGAGGCAAATCAGCGCCCAACTTGTCTATACTGCACCCATTGATTGCCTTGAATCGCACATGGCCACATACACTCCCCAGCTGCAGCGTTTTTTCTACAGCCACTACTTCTCCGGCGGGCTGCGCCAGGCCATAGGAGTGCTGTTACCCGCACTGGTGCTGGCCGGCATATTCCAGATGCACGCCATCGGCATGATTACCGCCATCGGTGCGGCCTGCGTGGCAATTATTGACCAGCCTGGCGGCCCCCGGCGCTATGGCACCAACGGCATGATGGCGGCCATATTGCTCGGGTCGCTGACTGCGTTCATCGCAGGCATGGCGTCATCGCACAGCCTGTTGATCTGGTTCGTCGTGCCGTTGCTGTGTTTCATTTTCTCGATGTTCACCGTATTCGGCAAGCAGGGTGGCCTGCTGGGCTTTGCTTGCTTGCTGATCATGGCGCTCACCATGCGCGAGCCGCTTGCACCGCACGCAGTACTCGAGCACACCCTTTATTCTTTTCTGGGCGGTGTCTTCTACTTCCTGTACAGCCTTGCCGCACACCGCCTGCTATGGCACCGCGAAGAGCAGCAGGCCTTGTCCGTGGCGCTTTTTGCAACCGCCGAGTACATGGCCGCAAGATCCCGCTTTTACGACGTCAACACCGACCTGGAAAACAACTACCGGCTGCTCATCCATGCCCAGTCGGACATGACCGAAAAGCACCAGGCCGCGCGTGACACCATTTTGCGCGAACTGCCAAAGCGACACACCCGGGCGGACCGTCTGCACACCACATCGCTGAATGTCTTTATTGACATGGTCGCCCTGCTCGACAGCCTCGTGGCAACGCATACCGACTACGCAACATTGCGGCGCAGCCTGCCCGACAGCGACGCACTGATTTTTGCCCGCGACGCCTTGAAAAAGTTATCCGCCAACGTCGAGCACATCGCGCTGAACATCGCTCGCGACAAACATGTGCGGGAACGCAACAGCGTCAAGGCTGAACTGCGCGCTTTCGAGTTCGAACTTGAAACTTACCGCCGCGACGGCATCATCGACCGCGACCCCGAAATCTACGCACTGCTTGTGCAAGTATTGCGCCGCCTGCGCAACGCCACCCGCCTGGTTGACCGTATGGCCACGCACACCAGCGGCACGACTGATGCCGGCCTGGTAGACACACGCCTGGATAAATCCCTGGACCGCTTCCTTGCACGCAAAAAATGGCGCCTGGGCATGCTGACCAGCAATCTCAGGCTCGATTCGTCGCACTTTCGCTATGCCAGCCGCGTCGCCATCGCCGCCCTGCTTGCCATGAGCATCTCGGGGCTCTGGCCCTACCTGGGCACGCTGGAACGCGTGGCGCCTAATCTGAGTACACACAGCTACTGGATAGTGCTGACTGTACTGATCGTCATGAAACCGGGCTTTGCCCTGACCCGCCAGCGCAACGGCTGGCGCCTGACCGGCACACTGATAGGCTGCGCCTTGGCTCTTGCGCTGTTCAGCGTTACGCAAAACACCGACATTTACCTGGCTGTGCTGATTGTTTGCTGTGTGCTCGGCTATAGCCTGATACAGCTGAATTTCATGGCCGCGGCCATTTTCAACACGGTATTCGTGCTGCTGGTATTCCACTTCCTGTCACCTGGCTCGAATGCAGTCATAGGCGAACGACTGGTCGATACCGTAATAGGTTGCGGCCTGGCATTGCTCTGCAGCTACATCCTGCCGTGGTGGGAACACCGCTATATGGGCTCGCTGGCCAAGGCTGCCAAAAAAGCCAACCAGGAATTCTTCCTGACCGGACTGCGCTATGCCGGGCTTTCGCGTGCGCAGGCCGCAGCCCATGCGGAAGGCTTAGAACAAACCCTGGCCCTGGATGCCGAGCAACAAGAGGCCGAGCTGGCCTGGCGCGTCGCGCGCAAGAACATGCATATTGCCTTCAGCAACTTTGCGTCGGCTTTTTACCGCATGATGGATGAACCCATAAGACGTCAGGCCAATGTGCCCGAACTGAACAACCTGCTGATCCAGAATCATGTGCTGGCCTCGCAGATAACCTCGGCCATGCCCGTTCTGGCCAGCCTGCCGGCTGTACCTGAAGGCATACAGAAATCACTGGAATCGGTGGAGCTTTACCTGAATGACCAGGATGCCGACCCGCCTGCTTCGATAGAAACCGAAGGCGAGCTGGCCACACTGGCGTACCCCCTGCGACAAATGGTCAAGGCATCGCAGCTGATACGCCAGGAAATGCGCGGTCTGGGCAACGCATAAGGCAGCCCGGTCGAGCACTGCAGCAGACCATGGTTATGTCTTGCGGCGGAACACCAGTTTGTCGGCGCTGGACTCGGCCTGGGCATAGGCGTAGCCCTCTTCCGCAAAACCCTGCAGTTTTTCAACGGCACTGATTTTGTTCTGAATGACATAACGCGCCATAAGCCCGCGCGCACGCTTGGCATGAAAGCTGATGACTTTCCAGGCACCGTTCTTGTAGTCCTGGAAGACGCATTGCACAACCCGTGCCTGCAGAACATTCAGGTCTACTGCCTTGAAATACTCTTCCGATGCCAGATTAAGCACCACAGACTCCTGCTTCTTGCCCTTGGGCTGGTCAGCCAGGCGCTGATTCAGATAATGCGCAATCGTGCTGCCCCAGAACTCGTACAGATTCTTGCCCTTGCCCGTTTCCAGCCGTGTGCCCATCTCGAGACGATAAGGTTGCATCAGGTCAAGCGGGCGCAACACCCCATACAAGCCACTAAGCAACGCCACGTGTTCCTGAGCCCACTTCAATTGGGCGTCGGACAGGCTGGGTGCATTAAGGCCTTCATAGACATCACCATTGAAAGCCAGCACTGCCTGGCGTGAGTTAGTCTGGTCGAATACAGGTTTCCAGGCCGCGTAGCGCTCGACATTGAGCTTGGCCAGGGCATCACTGAGCTTCATCAGTGCCGCGATTTCCGAGGCTGATTTCTTCTTCAGTACCTTGATCAGAGCGGACGATTGCTCGACGAACAACGGCTGCGTGTGCAGAGCCGTACGCACAGGCGAGTCGTAATCCAGCTTCTTGGCTGGAGACAATAACAACAGCATGTCGGATCTTTCCTTTAGCGCGCCGTCCAGCCGCCATCCAGCGACAACGTTGTGCCGGTCATTTGGTCAGCTGCCTCGGAGGCCAGGAATACCGCCGCGCCCCCCAGCTGCTTGGGCGTTACGAACTGCAGCGAAGGCTGCTTCTCGGCCAGCAATTCCTTGGCCGCAGCATCGATATCAATACCATTTTTCTGGGCCAGCGCCTCGATCTGCTTTTCCACCAGCGCCGTACGCACCCAGCCCGGGCAAATCGCATTGCAAGTGACGCCATTGCCGGCATTTTCCAGCGCCGTGACCTTGGTCAGGCCTACCACACCATGCTTGGCCGCAACATAGGCCGACTTGGTCGCAGACGCCACCAGGCCATGTGCCGATGCAATATTGATAATGCGCCCCCAGCCTTGTTTTTTCATGTGCGGCAGTGCGGCAGCACTGCCATGGAAAACGGCCGACAGGTTCAGCGCAATGATGGCATCCCAGCGCTCAATGGGAAAATCCTCGATCAGGTCGGTATGCTGAATACCTGCGTTGTTGACCAGAATATCGATGCTTCCCAGAGCCTTCACCGACTGCTCGATGAAGTCGCGCGTTGCCTGCGGATTCATCAGGTCGGCATTGATGTAATGCGCCTTGACATCAAATTCCAGTTCGATGTTGACCCGTTCTTTTTCTATGGCAGCAGGATCGCCAAAGCCATTGATCACCACATTCGCGCCGTTGGCGGCCAATTCATGGGCGATTGCCAGTCCAATGCCGCTGGTCGAGCCTGTTACGACAGCATTTCTACCTTTAAGCATAGTATTCCTTTATGGAGTTCAAAAAGTCCAGATTACGTCTTCCAAATTACGTCTTAGTGTACCGCCGGGGAAGCAGACTTTAGGCACCTGCGGCCACGATCTCAGGCCATTATGCGTTTTTTTTATTTCTTGCTAGAATAGCGGACTTGCCTGTAGCCGCGTTTGATTTTTTCGACCAAGCCGAACGTTGTGGCCAGGCATGAGTAGTAAACCCGCAGTAAACCGGACAGGTGGCAGAGTGGTCGAATGTACCTGACTCGAAATCAGGCGTACGTGAATAGCGTACCGTGGGTTCGAATCCCACCCTGTCCGCCAATTCATCGTCCATGGGGTTCCATGGAAATCTACAAAACCCGCATAAACACATGCGGGTTTTTTTGTAGCTGGAACTTGACATATACATACATTATATGCACAATTTCTCATGGATATTGTCTTCGATCCTCAAAAGAACCAAGTCAATCTGGCCAAGCATGGCATCAGCCTGCTTGAGGCGGAAAGTCTGGAGTGGGAAACCGCTGTGGTGGTATTTGTAGATCAGGGCGTCACTCGCCGCATCATCAGCTTACGAAAGACGAACCAGAGGGAGGTTGCGCGCTATGCCGAAACTTAAACCCGGCCATGTCTCGCCCACGCTCGAAGAGGATGCGGCCATCAACGCCGCGATCAAACAGGACCGGGACACCCGCGAAATGACGGAAGCGGATTTTGCGCGTGCGAGGCTGGGGGCGGCGACCCTTGGCGAAGGCAAGACCCGCATTACGATCTGGCTGGACAACGAGGTGATCGACACGTTCAAGGCGCGTGCGGTTGAGCGCGGCAGGGGCTACCAGACCTTGATCAACGATGCGTTGCGTACTGCTGTGTCATCCAGCGATGCAGTGCCAGTCACGGAAGACACGCTGCGTCGCATTATTCGTGAGGAATTACATCAGGCCTGAGGTTGAAAGGCGATACAGTTCCTGTTGGTGTCTTTGTCAGCGGCTTTTTTATTGCATGGCACAGGCTGCGGCAAACTGCCGCAGCCATTTGGCATCCGACTTAGAACTTGAGGTTCATGCCCAGCCAATAACGGCGGCCGTCTTCCACATAGCCGTAGTCGTCGTAAATGACCTGCTTGTCCAGCACGTTATAAACGCCTGCGTATAGTGTCACCTTCTTGCTTACATCGTACGAGCCGCCAAAGTCGATGAAGGTCGAGGACGGAGCCATGGTGGAACTGGACGAGATGCCCTGGGTGGGATCGCCCTCTTTGCCCCGGAAGCTCACCTTCACCCAGCCATTCATCCTTTCCGAAGGTTGCCAGTCCAGGCCCAGGTTGAACATATGCTCAGGCATCTGATTCAAGGGGTTACCGGCATACTGGCCTGTCTTCTGCTTGGAATAGGTGTAGGTATAGCTGGAGGTCAGCGACAAGGTGTCGGACAGCGGGGTTGACAAGGTCGCCTCAATACCACGCGTTACGGCATCATCCACGTTGATGTAGGTCGTTGCCTCACGACCGAACTGGTTGGCTGGGCCGCACGCGGGGCAAGGAACCCGCGTGATCTTGTCGGTAAATTCATTGTCGAACAATGTAATGCCGGCAAGCAGGCCATTATCCGCGCTGTACATCAGGGCGATTTCTTTCGTCAGGGTTTTTTCCGGTTGCAGATCGGGATTGCCATACATGTTCCCGCCGCGGCTCGTGGCGCCCCAATCCGGCAAGGTTTGGCGCATGGATGGGGCCCGGAAGCCCGTGGAGACACCGCCCTTGAGGGTCCAGTTGTCGGTCATGTGCCAGACGCCGTACAGGCGCGGACTCCAATGCTGGCCCGCATTCTTGTCGCGGTCCATGCGTATGCCACCGGTCAGGGCAAACGTATCCGTAATCTGCCACTCATCCTCGGCATACAAAGCATACTGCCAGCGCTCGACCGTGGAGCGATCCGAAATGCGATTGGTCGTTGTGTCTTTCAGGTCTTCGTTACTGTAGTAGGCCCCAAGCGTCAAGATATGATCATCCAGCACCGGCATGGTCCAGCTCGAGCTAAGCGTGGTGTTGATGATGGTCATGTCGCGGGAAACGTTTTTGGTTTCTTCCCGCTGGGCGTAGGAATTCGATGTCCCGAACTCCCAGCGACCATTATGGGTCAGCGAGTAGTGTTGCCGATCAAATGTGCGATGACTGGGATCGTCGTCCAGCGCCAATGTCTGCCCGGGCGTAGAGCGATAAAGCTGCTTGGATGCGCCCCCTTCCAGGATGATGTCGTGATTGCGATTGGGTGTAAGGGACAGCTTGGCGGTCACACCCTGGTTTGTATGCCGGTTGTAGCCTTGCTCGATATCATCTTCACCGCGATAGGAATAGACTCCGTACACGCTCAAGCCCAGCAAATCTTCCTTGATCGGGCCGGCCACATAAAAGTTGCCCTGATAGATATTGCCCGAGCGCGAATGCGACTGCAGCGTGGAATCCAGTCGCAGCGATCCACCCCACTCTTTGGGTACCTTGCGCGTGATGATGTTCACGACACCGCCCATCGCATCGGACCCGTACAGCGACGACATGGGACCACGCACCACCTCGATGCGCTCGATGGCTTCCAATGGCGGAATCCAGCTTTGGTCGGTACCCGTGCTGCCGTTGGTTTGTGTTTCGCGCGTGCTGACACGCTTGCCATCCACCAGGATCAAGGTGTAGTTGGCACTCATGCCGCGTATCGATATGTCCGAGGTGTTGTTGTCTGAAGGCGTCATGATGACCCCTGGCACATCGCGCAAGGCATCGGTCAGATCTTTGTAGGCACCTTGCTCAAGCTTTTCCCGGGGAATTACCGAGATCGATGCCGGTGCATCGATAATGTCCTGCTCAAACCCTGAAGCCGTTACCACGACGGACTCCATTTGAGTGACCGTACCGCCGGCGGTTGTTTGGGCTCCGGCCGGTCAAAAGATGGGCCCCAGGCCTAACGCACATAAAACGGCCACCCGGGTCAGGTGGCCTTTTGTCACTGCCTCTTGCGGCAGCCTATCCAGCTTCAACGACATTACAGCTCTTCCTTGCTACAAAACACTAATGAGAATGATTATTAAATCATTACTCATTAATAACTGAAAGCAAGAAAACCTGTTTTTATGATTTTTCTGTCAGAGTGTTGTGTATTGATGATACAGCCGGGCCTATTCTGGCACGCAGGGTTGACTGCCTCCGATCTCGTTGCGCGCCTTCCCGCAAAGGCATATAGTAGAAGTGTGTCGTGCGTTGGGAATGGGGCCATATGCCCCGGTTTCGGTTCAGGCACCAGAGTGCCGTGCCGCTGAAGAAAGGAAGCGTCATGAATGTCCACTCCTTTATTTGGGCCACCGACCTGAACGGTGACGGGGCCTACAGCCCATGGGAAATCGTGGAAGCGGTCAAGTGGGCTTTTCGACTTCCCGGCAACCTGCTGCTTGAGGGCCTGGGCAATGTTCCTTATGTCTCCTCTGTACTGCATATCCAGGCATCCGAAGCCACAGGCTACAGCAGCCTGAACAGCGGGCTGGCCGCGTCATTGTCATTATTGATCTGGGCAATCGCCATCTTCACGGTGCTTAGCCGCTCGTCATCTTCCGATACCGCCGCGGAACGGCCTCCAGCATCAAAACCCGCACTGATTGGCACCAACCCGGCCACCATACGGCAAATTGCCGGCCCCGATAAAACGGCGGGCCAGACGGCCAGACGTCCAGTGCATTTGCCGGTCAGCCGGGCAAATTATGCGATGCCCGGCAAGGCGCCGCTCAGGCATAAGCGTCAGCGCCGGTTGGTTATTACCTGACCTGCCCAGCGCTGGTCGCGGCGGGCACGAACTTTTCACCAGCAGGGCTACTCTGGTAATTTTCGATTCCTGGGCAGGATCCCGCCCAGGACATGCCGGCTCTACCGCATTAACGCGAAGGCCGCTTCATATTGCAGGTGGTGGGCAGTTCGGCCTCAGAAGCCGGGATGACCTCTTCCGTACGCCAGCCGAAACCCGTACCTTCCTGATCAAGCTGTACTGCCTTGTCGTCTGTTTTGGACCATGTTGCAACATACAAAGGCTGCTGCAACTGATGATCGCTGGCGCGCATCTTCGCTTTTCCTCCGGACAGGCTGTCGACTTCCATGCCTTCCATGGCAAATGCCACATCGATTGGGTCGATGGAGCCAGTTTCCTTGATGGCCTTCGAAACCAGTTCCACTGCAGGATACACTTGCATCCAAGTCAAATCGTCGTTGTACTTCTTCTTGAATTCTTCGACAAGCTCGCGTCCCTTGTAGCCTTCATTATTTACGTTGCCCACGCCTACATACTTCACGCGGTCAAGCCCACTTTCCCCCATCGCGGTTGGCGCCCCCTTCAGCACGGCATAGTAGGTATAGAAGTTGGCTTCCAGCCCTGATGCCCGGGCAGCGCGAATCAATAGAGCCAGATCAGAGCCCCAGTTGCCGGTGATGATGGTGTCGGCACCCGAAGCAATGATCTTTGCCACATACGGCGAGAAATCCTTGACCTCTCCGATGGGGTGCAGATCGTCGCCTACGATCTGCACATCAGGGCGCTTCTCGGCCAGCATCTTCTTGGCTGCTTCGCTGACCGAGCGTCCGAACGCATAGTTCTGCCCGATGATATAGACCTTCTTGACGTCGTTGTTCTTCGCCAGGTGGTTGACCAGCGCCTGCATTTTCATGTCGACGTTGGAGTCGACGCTGAATTGCCAGAAGCTGCACTTTCCGTTAGTCAGTTCGGGATCGATGGCTCCGTGGTTGATATACAGAACCTCCTTACCTGGATTACGCGCATTATGTTTGTTGATGGCATCGACCAGTGCGAATGCCGCGCCCGAACCATTGCCCTGGGCCACATAACGGTAGCCTTGGTCAATGGCACGCTTGAGCTGGCTCAGACTGTCTTGAACGCCTGCCTTGTTGTCAAAGCCAACAATTTCAAGGGTATGGTCGCCCGCCCATTTTTCCTTGTTCGCAAGTTCGCTGAAGTATTGCCAGGTACGAAGCTGATTCTCGCCCAGCGCAGCAAACGATCCCGACAAGGGGTCGATAAGCGCAATCTTGACGTTATCGGCGTGCGCCATACCTGTGGCCAGGCTCATGGTTAAAGCCAATGCGCCCAGTTTGAATTTTGTTGCGTATTTCATTATGTCTCCTGTATTGATTAAAAACCCACCCTAAACTTCCAGCCAATCCTTGCGCACCTGATATGCATCGCGCAGATCTCCTGGTGATCCTTCAAACACAATGGTTCCGTGGCCCATGACATAAAGCCGTTGAGAAATATCGAGTGCAATGGCCAGCTTTTGCTCGACCAGCAGAACAGCAACCCCGCGCTCACGCAGGATGTCGAGGTACTTCGCCACCTGCTCCACGATTTGCGGCGCCAACCCTTCGGTAGGCTCATCAATCATGAGGAGCCTGGGATCACCGATCAGTGATCGACACAAGGTCAGCATTTGCTGCTCTCCCCCCGACATCACCCCGGCGGCGGTATGCCGGCGCTCCTTCAGGCGCGGAAACATTTCATACATGTCATCAACGGACCATTGGGAACGTTTTCCACGCTGCTGCCCCAGCAACAGGTTCTGCTCCACCGTCAGTGCCGGAAAGACGTCCCGGCTTTCGGGTACATAGCCCAGGCCTTGATGCACAATTTGATGGGTTCTCATACCGCTCAGTTCTTTACCATCGAACACGACTGATCCGGTCATACGCACCAGACCCATGACCGCTTTCACCGTAGTCGATCTGCCGACGCCGTTACGCCCCAGCAGGCTTACTATTTCACCCGGCTCAATGCGCAGATCGACACCTTGCAATACGTGACTTTTTCCGTAATAGGCATGCAGCCCCGAGATTTCAAGCAATGCCATCAGCCACCTCTTTTCTCTGATCTTTTTTGACTCCCAAGTAGGCTTCCTGAACCTGGGCATTGGCACGAATATTTTCCGGTGTGTCGCATGCGATGACCTGACCATAGACCACGACGGCCACTCGGTCCGCCAGGCCGAACACCACCCCCATATCATGCTCGACAATGAGCAGCGTCTTGTCGGTACTGATGGTTTTGATCAACTCGATCGCGGCGTCGCTTTCACCGCGGCTCATGCCGGCAGTGGGTTCATCAAGCAAGATGGTATGCCCCCCGCCCGCCACAGCCATGCCGATTTCAAGCGCACGTTGCTCGGCGTAGGTAAGCAGGTTCACGGAAACGTTGCAACGCGAGGCCAGCCCGATCAGCTCAAGCACTTCCTGTGCTCGATCGTGCAAGGGCCTGAGCTGGCTGATACGCCTCCAGAAGGTATATCGGTAGCCTTGAGCCCACATCGCCGCCGAGAGGATATTTTCATAGACGGTCTGACGGCTGAACAGATTCGTGATCTGGAAGCTGCGGCTCAATCCGCGCTGGTATATTTGCTGTGCGTTGCACTCGTCGATTCGATTACCATCGAACCATATTTCGCCGGAGCTGACGGTCAACCGACCGGAAATAAGATGGAACAACGTTGACTTTCCTGCACCATTGGGTCCAATGACTGCCAGCCTTTCGCCTTTTCTGACCTTGAGATCCAGTCCTCTGATGATTTCAGTTTTACCGAACTGCTTCCGCACATTGTTCAGCTCAAGAATGTTCTCTGTCATTACGCTTCTCCTTCAAGCAGCGCGGTATCTTGTTCCAGTTGCCTGAACAGCGCACGCCCCAAGGGCTTGATGCTCAGCAGACCCGCAAAGAGAATGACTATTGCAATTGCCCATGCAATGAAACCTTGATGATCCAGACTGAAGCCCCAAAGCGTCACGGGGTCCGAGGTTCCTGTGGCCCGGTGATACAGCAACTCGATCAGGACGACAGCACCCACCGCCAACGATGTGATGCTCAGAAGAAGGCGGCAGAACAATGCGTATCGCTTGTGAACGATTGTTTTTCTGACCATATCCGCACCGGGCCTCAACAAGCTGATGATGCCCCCGGGCGCATAGACCACCACAAGAATGAAAACGATGCCAAGATACATCTGCCAGCCTGCTGTGTAGTCCGGCAGGAGTTTGGTCAGCAGCACTCCGATGATCGCACCAAGTATCGGGCCGAAGAAGCTCGTTGTGCCCCCGATGAAGGTGAACAGCAATACGGCTCCGGACTCGTGCAGGCTCAATACCTCGTCCGTTGCAATCTCGAAGTTGATGGCCATTAATGATCCACCTATGCCCGCGAACAAGCCCGAGGTCATCAGCGCCATGTATCGAAGCATGTGAGGATTGAAGCCTATGAACGGAATGCGTTCCTCGTTGTCGCGCACACCATTCAACAGTCGGCCCAAGGGCGTTCTGGTCAGGTAGAAGGTTGCCGCCACGCAGATGAGCAGCCAGAACGCCACAAGATAGTAGACCTGTATCTGGGGGCCGAAGCTCCAGCCGAAGATGGGCTCGCCATATACCCGGTTGGTGGAAACGCCGCCCTCTCCTCCGAAGAAGCCGGGAAACATCAGCGAACTCGCATAAGCCATCTGTCCGATTCCCAAGGTGATCATCGCAAAGGCAACCCCTGAGATCCGTGTAATGACATAGCCTATCAATGCTGCAAAGGCCAGGCCGGTCAGCGCACCGACAATAGGTATCAATGGCAGCGGCAGCCAGAGGCCGCTGCCGCCGGCCAGATTCATTGCATGAACCGACATAAAGGCGCCCAGTCCCGAAAAAGCGGCATGCCCAAAGGACAACATGCCGCTTTGGCCCAGCAGTATGTTGTAAGACAGGGCCAGCACAATGCCCGTACCCATCTGTATAAGGTGGGAATGGGCCAGTGATGATGTAAATACATGAGGTGCCAGCATTAGCAGAGCGGCAAAGCCGAGCCACATCAGCAACATCCGGTTAGTAGTCAGCCGTTCAGCCTTGCTGGCCATCAATGAGTGGGTGGTCATGCTCAGTTCTCCCGTTTACCCAGTAGTCCGCGCGGGCGGAATATCAAGATCAGCACCAGCAGCGCATATGGCAGCATGGGCGCCACATCCGACAGGCTGACCGCCAGTACCGAATGCCCGAATGCATCAGGGCCCACGCTCAACCCTGCGGCTGACAGCACATCCAGCGGCGAAATCTCGATGGCAACGGAAAAAGTCTGAATCACACCTATAAGCAGCGATGCCAGAAGCGCCCCCATCAGCGAACCCATCCCACCGGCCACAACCACCACAAAGATGATGGTGCCCAATGTTTCAGCCATGCTCGGTTCGGTGACCAGGGAATTGCCGCCGATCACGCCCGCCAGCCCCGCCAGTGCGCAACCACCGCCAAAGACAAGCATGAAGACCCGGGGTACGTTGTGCCCCAGTGACTCAACCATTTCCGGATGTGTAAGCGAGGCCTGTATGATCAAGCCGATTCTGGTGCGGGTGAGAACAAGATACAAAGCCAGTAGCGTCAGTACTGCAATCAACATCATGAACGCCTGGTACTTGGGAAACGTAGTGGTGTAGATGGTGAACAGAGAGCCTTGCAGGATCTCAGGGATTCCGTAGGGCACGGCGGAGCGTCCCCATATCAACTGTACCGCTTCGAGTATGAGATACGAGAGACCGAAGGTATATAAAAGTTCGGCCACGTGACCGTGCTTATGCACGGCACGCAAGCCATAACGCTCCACAATGACGCCCGCCAACCCTACCAACAATGGCGCAAGGATGAAGGCAGCCCAATACCCGGCCATGCCGCTGATGGTGTAGGCAAAGTAGGCCCCCATCATATAAAAGCTGGCGTGGGCGAAATTCAGAACCCCCATCATGCTGAATATAAGCGTCAGCCCCGAAGAGAGCATGAACAGAAGCAGCCCATAGCTCAAGCTATTCAAAAGAGAAATTAGAAAAAACTCCATTCATGTCCCCAACACATCATTGTTTATATTATTTTTGCTATCGTTGATTCGTGATCATCGGTTCAGCCTGGCCACCAGGGCTGCAACGCTTGCGCCCCCTTTTGAAACTCCTAGAGCGAGATGTGGGCGCTGCCTTTCAGGCCAAGCGTCGTGCGAGCCTCGTCGGGTGTCGCCGTTTTCAGTGAAAGTTCTTCGACGATGCGCCTGATCTTCTGAACCTGCTCGGCACATGAGCGTGCCAGCTTGCCTGATTCCAGATAGAGGCTATCTTCAAGCCCCACGCGCACGTGGCCGCCCATGATGGCGCCCATCGTGATCAGCGGCATCTGGTGGCGCCCTGCACCAAGAACTGAGAATTGATAGTTCTCGCGGCCAAAGAGACGATCGGCAGTGGTGCGCATCAGCGTCAGGTTCTCGGGGTCGGGTCCCATTCCACCAAGAATGCCGAAGATCATCTGAATGAACAAAGGCCCCTTGATCAGACCGGCATCAACGAAGTACGCCAGGTTGTACAGATGCCCAAGGTCGTAGCATTCGAATTCGAACCGGGTTCCACAGTCTTCGCCAAGCACCTTCAGGATATGTTTTATATCCTTGAACGTATTGCGGAAAATAAGATCTTCCATCCCTTCGATATAGGGCTTCTCCCAGGCATGCTTCCATTCCTTGATTTTTTGCGCAGCCGGATGGATCGAGAAGTTCATGGAGCCCATATTGAGCGAGCACATTTCGGGCTTGAGCTTGAGCGGATAGGCCAGCCTTTCTTCCAGACTCATGCGCGTGCTGCCACCGCTCGTTATATTGAGGACCACATCCGTCTGTTCGCGGATACGCGGGACAATCATGTCGAATATAGCGGGGTCGGCAGTGGGGCGCCCGTCGTTCGGATCCCGCGCATGCAGGTGCACGATGGCCGCGCCGGCGTTCGCTGCGTCCACTGCATTCCGGACAATTTGATCCGGAGTCAGGGGAAGATGCTCAGACATCGACGGTGTATGGACGGCGCCAGTAACGGCACAAGTGATGATGACTTTGGATGACAGGTTTGCAGCCATTGCATATTTCCTAGACTTGTTGAGCTTGACCGGAGCGGGAAGCGAGTAGATCGTCGAAACGAGTAATGTTTGAGAATGTGGGAACCTGACGCCGACTCTGCGCCTCGAGAACCAACTCGATGACGCGATCATTGAAAGGGGTGGCTACGGCAAACTGCCGACCCGTATCACGGACAACGCCGTTGATGAAGTTGATCTCGGTATCACGGCCCTTCTCCAGATCCTGGAGCATGCTGGCACGCAGTTGTCGATGTTGACTCCAGATCCGCTCGATCAGCGGGGTCTGGGCATCCGCTTCAGTCGACGGTGCCAGGAGAAACTGCTCGAAGTCTTCACCCTGCATCGGCGCCATGCGATGTCCTGCGGCATGTGCGGCACGCACTGTCTCGTCGGCCAGAAATGCGATGCAACGCAAGGCGCGCGGGTCGTCCATCACTTCCCCGAAGGTGCAGCCCAGCGCGGCGGACATGCCACTGAACGTGGCGTTCATCAATACCTTCGACCAGCGTATTCCCAACAGGTCGGGCAATATCTGCGTGGTGCCCACACAAGAAAGGTAGGCTTGCACCTGGGCCAGCCGCGGACGTGTCACCCCATCGATCTCGCCTATCTCGAAGGCAAACTTCCTGACCGCTTCTTCCCGGGTAGTCAATTGCGAGACCCCAGGCCCGATCCAGGTGGCGCCGAAGCCAACCGCCCCACCAATGGTTCGTTGCGCGGAAACGAACGTGGCGACTCTCGGTTCGGGAATACCATTTTGCAGGGTGCACACGATGCTGTCGTCATGCAGGAAAGGCAGCAGGTGCCGCAGCACCGCATCGTTGGCGGTCTGCTTGTTCAGCAAAAAGACCAGGTCATACTGCCCTGACATTTGAGCGGGTGTCAGGGCGTGCACGGGAACAAGCAGATCCATTTCTCCGGTAATCCGCGCGCCCACACGGTTCAACACCGCGACGTGTTCTTCATTGGCATCGACAAGGTCAACCTGACGACCGCCGTGGGTCATCAGTGCGCCGATGATGGTGCCCAGTGAACCGGCGCCAATAATCACTGCTCTCATCTTGTTCTCCTGTTGCCTTGTGGGCAGCCGTCCTGAGGTCGAATTCTTGAGCGCGATATTTTTCGGAAATTCTATACGCCAAGGTGTTAAAATCGATTTTGTAGTAATAATCGATTTTTTATGATGACTTGTCAAGGGCCACGCTCAAACCTGGCCGTGGTAGCCTTGCTAAACTCGGTAGAAAGAGAAATAGAAAATGGGGTACACAATTGTCAAAACGGGTAAAAGTCTGACTGAAAGTGTTTACCTTTCGCTACGTGACGACATACTGACTTATCGCCTGAAGCCCGCAACCAAGTTGAACATTGCATCCATAGCCAAAGACCGGGGTGTCAGCCTCAGCGCGGTGCGTGAAGCGCTGGCCCGCCTGAGCTCAGACGGATTCGTCGTCACTGAACCGCAACGGGGCTTTCGCGTGGCGTCAGTGTCGCTTGCCGACCTGCTCGATCTCACCGAGCGTCGAGTCGCGATTGAAGGGCAGTGCCTGCTACGGTCGATCCAGAACGGCGACCTGGCCTGGGAAGGGCGTGTGCTGGCCAGTCTGCACGAACTGAGTCGCACCCGTGTGTACCTTGAAAATGAGTTCAATCCGGCATGGATCAATACACACGTACGTTTCCACGCCACCCTCGTCGAGGCATGCGACAGCCCCTGGCTGATGCGTATCCGCGAGCTTCTGTTCATCCACTCGGAACGCTACCGTGTGTTGTCTATACATCTTGACCGCCCCCACCTGGATTCCGAACACCATGACATCGCGGAAGCCGCGATCAAGCGAGACACGGAGCGTGCGGTTGCGCTACTGACGGATCACGTGAAACTGACGGCCCAGATCATTATGGAGAACGAAGCGGCCGAGCACGCTTCGCCCTTTCTCGCCCCTCCGTCACAAAGCGCGTAGCTGCGTGGGCAGCTTGCCACCGACTCTGGTGATCAGCCGCCTATCGGATGTATGCCGCCATTCATGGTCAACAACGCGCCAGTAACATAGCTGGCGCGAGCAGAGGCAAGGTACAACGCTGCATCCGCCACTTCCTCGGGCCTGGCCAGACGGCCCAGCGGAATGCTTTGCTCGCGTGACTTAAGCACTTCATCCGTCGACTTGCCGGTAAGTTCGGATTCGGCCTCCAGGGCACCCTGAACGCGGCCTGTGAGCGTGGCACCCGGATTGATCGCATTGATGCGCAGACCCTTGCTGCCCCAGGCGTTGGCCAGGCCGGCCGATGCGAGCATGAGGGCGGCATTGGCCGAACCGCCCGGCAAATGAAAGGCGCTGGCCATCTTGCCGCCCGCGCCGATAATATTGACGATGGCCCCGTTTCCACGCGGCACCATTTTCCGGATGACGGCATCCATGGCGTTGATATACGGGAAGTATTTGGCGTCCATGGCATCGCGCCAGGCTTGCGCAGTTAATGATGCCGGCGCATAGCGTTTGGCCGCTCCGGCAGAATTGACCAGCACGGCAATCGGCCCAACCTGCGCTTCCACGGAATCAACCAGTTCCTGTGCTGCCGGCGCATCGCTCAGATTCGCTGCATAAGTGTGGACCTGATGGCCTGCCTGCTCGAGTTCGGCTCTGGCAGCAGCAAGATTGTCGTTACTGCGCGAAGCAATGACTACTTTTGCCCCCTCTCGGGCAAAAACATGGGCGCATGCCAGACCAATGCCTTTGCTGCCACCGGTTATCAGTACAACCTTACCGCCAAGTTCCAGATCCATGCCTGTGTGCCCTTTTTTGCTTTTGGATTGCCGCTGCGTGCAGAAACTTAGCCCTGCACGGTCATGAGTTCCACACCGCCCATATAAGGCCGCAAGGCTTCGGGAACAACTATGCTGCCATCGGCCTGCTGATGATTTTCCAGCACGGCGACCAGAGCGCGACCAACGGCCAGCCCCGAACCGTTGAGGGTATGCAGGTATTCCGGCTTGCCTTTTTCAGGACGATAGCGTGCCTGCATGCGGCGGGCCTGGAAGGCTTCGCAGTTGGACACCGAGGAAATTTCGCGCCAGGTGTTTTGAGCAGGCAGCCAGACTTCCAGGTCGTAGGTTTTGGCTGCGCCAAAACCCATATCGCCGCCACACAGCAAGACCACGCGATAGGCAACGCCCAGTTGCTGCAGCACGGCTTCGGCGTGGCCGACCATTTCTTCCAATGCATCGTAGGAGTGATCCGGATGAACAATCTGCACCATCTCGACCTTGTCGAACTGGTGCTGACGTATCATGCCGCGCGTATCACGCCCGCCGCTGCCTGCCTCGGAGCGAAAGCATGGTGTATGCGCCGTCATTTTCAAAGGCAATTCGTCGTGGGCAACGATCGTGTCCCGCACGGAACCGGCCAGTGTGATTTCCGAGGTGGAAATCAGATAAAGGTCTTCCTGGGCGGCGTCATCGTCCTGTTCTGCCGCAGACTCGTCGTCTTGACCGCCCTTGGTGACCCAGAACATGTCGTCCTTGAACTTGGGAAGCTGACCGGTACCAAACAGCGTCGAACTATTGACGATATACGGGGTGTAGCATTCCTGGTAGCCGTGTTTGGTGGTTTGCAGATCGAGCATGAACTGCGCCAGCGCGCGGTGCAGGCGTGCAATGGGGCCACGCAACATCATGAATCGCGCACCCGACAATTTACGCGCGGTGTCAAAATCCAGCCCCAGCGGCTCGCCCAGCGTTACGTGATCTTTGGCCTCGAAGGCCAGAGGCTGCGGGTTGCCATCGGCATCGGTTGCGACGCCGGGCGGGATCCAGCGACGCACTTCAATGTTGTCGTCGCTGTCTTTACCGGCCGGTACGCTTGCATGCGGCAGATTGGGGATGGTCATGAGCCAGCCGTTCAGCTCGCCCTGCACCTGGGCAAGGTCATTTTCCAGTTCTTTCAGGCGGGCCGGTATCTGCTGGGACTCGGCCATTTCCGCGCTGGCGTCTTCACCCCTGGATTTCAGTTGGCCGATTGCCTTGGACACGGCATTGCGGCGCGCCTGCAAGGCCTCGGTTTCAACCTGTACCGATTTGCGCCGGGCCTCGAGCTGATTGAACCGCTCGGCATCGAAAGTGATACCGCGTACCTCGAGTGCCTTGACGACAGCAGGCAGATCTTTACGTAACTGATTGGGATCTAGCATAAATAACCAAAAAATAGGAATTGAACAGGCTATCAGCCTTTGCGGTGTTGCTTGTCGAGCTCTCGCAGGAAAGCAAGCTTCTCGGAGATTTTACCCTCTAGTCCACGATCGCTGGGCTGGTAAAAGCGGGCTTTCAGGCCATCGGGAAAATATTGCTCGCCCGCCGCGTAACCATGTGGTTCGTCATGCGCATAACGGTATGCGCGCCCGTGGCCCAGCTCTTTCATGAGCTTGGTCGGCGCATTGCGCAAATGGATGGGTACGGGCGCACTGCCATGCTCTTCTGCAAAACGCCGGGCTTGTTTGTACGCGTTGTAGACCGCATTGGATTTGGCGGCGCACGACAGGTAGACCACTGCCTGGGCCAGTGCCAGCTCGCCTTCCGGCGAACCCAGTCGCTCGTAGATATCGGCGCCATTCAAGGCAAGTTCCGTGGCCCGTGGATCGGCCAGACCTATGTCCTCGATGGCCATGCGCACGATGCGACGCGACAGATACCTGGGATCGGCACCGCCATCGAGCATGCGAGCAAACCAGTACAGCGCCGCATCGGGATCCGAGCCACGAACCGCCTTGTGCAAAGCGCTGATCTGGTCATAAAAGGCATCGCCGCCCTTGTCGAAACGACGCAAATCCTGTGACAGCGACGTTTCCAGCCATTCACTGTCGACCAGCGTACGCCCTGCTCCGCGCGCCGATTCGGCCACGACTTCGATGGCATTGATCACCCTGCGGGCATCGCCGTCTGCCCAACGGACAAGCTTCTCGCAGGCGGCCGGATCAAAGTCCAGCGGCTCGTCATCCTGATTCAGGATAACTATGGCTCGCTCTATCAGTTGCAGCAGCTCTTCCAGCGTCAAGGACTGCAGCACATACACGCGCGCGCGCGACAACAAGGCCGAATTGACTTCAAACGACGGGTTTTCAGTGGTGGCGCCAATAAAGGTAAACAGGCCGCTTTCGACGTAAGGCAGAAAAGCATCCTGCTGCGCCTTGTTGAAGCGGTGTACCTCATCGACAAACAGTATGGTGCGCCGCCCCTGCCCTTGCGCAAGCTGGGCCGACACAACGGCCTCGCGTATATCCTTGACACCGCCGAGCACCGCTGAAATTGCCAGGAACTGCGCATCGAAACCGTCGGCCATCAGGCGGGCAAGCGTAGTCTTGCCCACGCCCGGCGGCCCCCAGAAAATCATGGAATGCGGTCGCCCTGAGTCGAAGGCCACCTTCAAAGGCTTGCCTGGCCCCAGCAAATGAGTCTGCCCCACCACGTCAGCCAGCGTTCTGGGCCGCATGCGCTCGGCCAGTGGCGCATGCTCGTGCGTGGCAGATGTGTTGGAAAACAGATCGGATGTTGCCATCAAGACCTACTGCATTTTCACGACATCAACGTCGGCCGGCGGCGTGAAGGTGAATTCGTCGGCAGGCAGATCGGGATTGGAAACTATATTGCTTAAATCTATGCGCGTGATCTGGCCGAAGGAATCCAGCAACTCAAGCCGGGCCGGCATGGCATTCTTGAAGCCGATATCAACATGGGTGAAGCCGGCAGAGCCTGCCCTGGGCAAGGCACGCAACCAATCATAGCCGTCTTTGGACGGCAGACTGGAAACAGTGAAGGTTTCTTCCAGCGAGCCTGAACCAAACAGTATGGCGGCGGGAGACGCACCTATGGACTGATCGACACCGCGCTCGGTGACCTGGGCAAGGTCGGGATCATATTGATAGACCTGTTTGCCATCTGAAATGATCAATTGTTCGTAGGGTTTTTTGACTGCCCATTTAAACTGCCCTGGCCGCTTGAATGAGAACTGCCCTGACTGGGCCGGCCTGCCCTGCTGATCCAGCCGCTGCTGGGTGAACTCGCCGGTAGCTGCCTTAACGGTAGAAATGAAATGCTCGAGTTGTTCGGGTGCCTGCGAGGCCCAGGCCACCACAGGGCCTAGCGCCAGCAGCAGCGTTGCCGCCAATTGCTTGAAACCGGATTTAATCTTCATTTGAACTACCCCCCGCAGGCGCCAGGATCTCACGATTGCCATTCGATTGCATGGCGGACACCAGCCCTGCTTGTTCCATTTGTTCCAACAGACGCGCCGCACGGTTGTAGCCGATACGCAGATGGCGCTGTACCGACGAAATGGACGCGCGTCGATTCTTTAGAATAACTTCGACCGCCTGATCGTACAACGGATCGGACTCGGCATCGGCGAAGCCCGTGACACTGCCCACTCCGTCGCCGGTTTCACCCTCCAGAGCACCTTCCAGCAAACCATCGACATAGTTGGGTTCGCCTTGCTCCTTCAGCGACTCGACCACACGGTGGACCTCGTCGTCGTGCACAAAAGCGCCATGCACACGAACCGGCAGACCCGTACCTGGCGGCATATACAACATGTCACCCTGACCCAGCAGGGTTTCAGCACCCATCTGGTCAAGTATCGTGCGTGAGTCAATTTTCGATGAGACCTGGAACGCAATACGCGTGGGGATATTGGCCTTGATCAGGCCGGTGATCACATCGACACTGGGGCGTTGAGTGGCCAGGATCAGGTGTATGCCGGCGGCGCGGGCCTTTTGTGCCAGACGTGCGATCAGCTCTTCGATTTTCTTGCCTACCACCATCATCAGGTCGGCAAGTTCGTCGATGACCACCACTATCATGGGCAATGGCGCCAAAGGTTCGGGCGCATCAGGTGTAAGCGAAAAGGGATTGGGTATGGGCTCTTCGCGCCTGATGGCCTCGCGTATCTTGTTGTTATAGCCAGCCAGATTGCGCACCCCCATTTTGCTCATGAGGCGATAACGCTTTTCCATTTCGCCAACACACCAGTTCAGGGCGTTGGCGGCGTGACGCATGTCGGTGACCACCGGCGCAAGCAGATGCGGTATGCCTTCATAGACGCTCATTTCCAGCATCTTGGGGTCGATGAGGATAAGGCGGACCTGGCTGGCATCGGCCTTGTACAGCAGCGACAGGATCATGGCATTGATACCCACGGACTTGCCCGACCCCGTGGTACCGGCCACCAGCAAGTGCGGCATCTTGGCCAGATCGGCGACTACCGGATTGCCCGCAATATCCTTGCCCAGCGCCATGGTCAGCACGGAACTGCTGGCATGATAGGTTTGCGAACCGATAATTTCCGACAGCTTGACCATCTGACGCTTGGGATTGGGCAATTCCAGACCCATCAGATTCTTGCCTGGTATGGTTTCAACCACACGTATGCTGACCAGACTGAGCGCACGGGCCAGGTCTTTGGCCAGATTCACGATCTGGCTACCCTTCACGCCTGTGGCGGGCTCGATCTCGTAACGGGTGATCACAGGGCCGGCCTGTGCCGCCACTACGACCACATTCACGCCAAAATCCGACAGCTTTTTCTCGATCAGGCGCGAGGTATATTCAATGGTTTCCGGTGAAACCGTTTCGGGATTGTCGATTGGCATGTCAAGCAGGCTGACTGCGGGCAGATCAGCTGAGCCAGACTCCAGCGGGGCAGCAAACAGCGTTTTCTGCTTCTCTTTTTCTACCCTTACCGATTTGGGCACGGTAGTAATGGCCGGTTCAATGCGCACCGGTTGCTCGTGCACCAGCTTTTCCTGCTTGGCTACCACGGTCTCGTCGCGCTCGGCCTTCTTGGCCTGGCCAACCTTGCGGTCATCGCGGGCGGCTTTCAGGTCGATAAGCCGCTTTAAGGTTTTTTCGATGGCCAGCCCGACCCGCTCGGACACGTGCAACCAGGAGAACCCGAAGAACAGGCTCGCGCCTACCGCAACAAAAACGAGCAGCAAAAGGGTGCAACCTGTTTTGCCCATGGCCATGGCCATGCCGCCGGCCAGCAATTGACCTAATTGGCCTCCGGCGCCTGCCGGCAGGTGCTCGCCCAGCTGTTTCATTTGCAGCGCTTCGGTACCCATGACTCCGATGAACAGCAGGAAGAACCCTATGGCGACCTCCCAGTGCAACCGGGGCAAGGGATCTTCCTTGCTGGGCAGAAGGATGTGCGTCAGTCGGTAGAAGCCCAAAACCACGCGCTGGGCCAACAACACCACCCAGAGCCAGGCGGAGTATCCGAACAGAAACAGCAGGAAATCAGAAATGTATGCCCCCAGCGTACCGCCGCGATTCAGCGTAGTCGTGGCGTGCACCGAATGCGACCAGGCAGGATCTGCCGGGCTCCAGGTGGCAAGCACCAGACCCAGCCATGCAGCCAGGGCGGCGAACACTATCCAGCGTGCCTCACGGAACAAACCCGACAGTCGTGACTGCAAGGGAGAAGGCCCGTTACGCACGTTGCGCGAAGAGCGAGGGGATGTTGCAGGTAATCTAGCCATGGACTCATTATAATTGGCTGTTCACTATTTTCGGATTTTCTGTAATGACGACTCCAAAACACGCCAAAGTACTGATTCTGGGTTCCGGCCCGGCGGGATACAGCGCCGCCGTCTATGCGGCCCGTGCCAACCTGAACCCTGTGCTGGTGACCGGGCTGGAACAAGGTGGTCAATTAATGACCACGACCGACGTAGACAACTGGCCGGCAGACGCCGACGGCGTCCAGGGGCCCGACCTGATGCAGCGGTTCCAGGCGCATGCCGAGCGTTTCAATACAGAAATGATCTTCGACCATATCGCCAGCGTAGACTTGTCCAGGCGCCCTTTCACCCTGACCGGCGACACGGGCGCTCAGTACACTTGCGATGCGCTTATTATTGCCACAGGCGCATCGGCACAGTACCTGGGCTTGCCTTCCGAGCAGGATTTCATGGGAAAAGGTGTTTCAGGCTGTGCCACATGCGACGGTTTCTTCTATAAGAATCAAGACGTTATTGTGGTTGGCGGCGGCAACACAGCAGTCGAGGAAGCCCTGTATCTGTCCAATATCTGCCGTACCGTCACCCTGGTTCATCGCCGCGACAAGTTTCGCTCCGAGCCCATCCTGACCGACAAACTGATGGACAAGGTGGCCAATGGCAACATGAAGCTCAAGCTCTTTTACGAGCTTGAAGAAGTACTGGGCGACCAGTCGGGTGTAACCGGTGCCCGTTTGCGCAACAATCAAACGAACACCACTGAAGACCTGCCCGTCACGGGCGTGTTCATCGCGATCGGCCACAAGCCCAACACTGCTATCTTCGAAGGCCAGCTCACCATGGAAAACGGCTACATCGTGACCAAAAGCGGTCTGAACGGCCTGGCTACCATGACATCAGTACCCGGCGTATTCGCAGCAGGCGATGTACAGGATCACGTATACCGTCAGGCCATCACCAGCGCCGGCACCGGCTGCATGGCTGCCCTCGACGCACAGCGCTGGCTGGAGAATGCCGGCGAATAAGCCCGGGCGCCCGGGCCGGCAAGCCCACGGCTTGGCCGACCTGAAGCGCCTGAGCAAAGAAGCCGGCAAAAAAGCAACCAAAGAAGCTGCCGCCAAACGGGCAGCAGCGGCCGCTGCTGCCTCGCCATCACACAGCGCAGCCAAAGCCGAAGCCCCCGTACTTAGCGGCGAAGACATCCAGCTCTTTCGACGCACCATGAAAACGGTCACGCCCATCAAGGATAGTCACCGTCTCGCACTGGCCCTGCCTCCTGTTGCCGGACGTGATTTGTTGCGCCAGCGGCGCGAGCATGCCGCAGGCAACGCTCCGGTCCCCCTGCCCCAAGCATCAGATCACTACAGCCCGGCCAGGATGGACGCAGACGATTCCTTTTATCTGGCCCGGGGATACGGCCCAGACCTGATCAAAGGCCTGAAACGCGGAAAGTGGTCGATAGGTGCCAGCCTGGATTTGCATGGCAGCACACTGGAACAGGCCCGTGCGCGGCTGGACAGGTTCCTGCAAACCTGCATCAGCCATCAGATAAAGTGCGTGCGCGTCGTACATGGCAAAGGCTATGGTTCCAAAGATGGCGAGCCCGTTCTGCGTCAGACCACCAGGCGATGGCTGAGCCAGATAGACGCTGTAATGGCCTATGCCGAATGCAGTGAACAGGACGGCGGAGCAGGCGCCGTTCAGGTTCTTCTGCAACTGCCCTCTGGAAATCACGACGAATCGTGATTATTATGGGCGAACCTGGAAATGACAAAAGCCGACGATTTTGTCGTCGGCTTTTGTGCGTTTTTATTTTTTATGGGACCTGCTACTTTTTTATTACCGATTTATCGGCTTTGCCCATGCAGGGCTTGTCTCCTCACCTGCATGAACGGAATTGTGCACCATAATCACTCATATAACACTTAGGGAATGCACTAGGTTCAGGCTGTTTTAACCCATTAAAGCTGTTTCAACCCATTGAAAATTTGATGCACATCACTCGCGATCAGTACGAAGCCATCTTTTTGGGCAACCTGCCATTGCTCGACGTACGTGCGCCAGTCGAATTCAATAAAGGTGCCTTCCCGGGCGCTTGCAACCTGCCCCTGATGAATGATGAAGAGCGGCATCTGGTCGGCATTCGCTTTAAGCAAAAGGGCCAGCAGGCAGCAATCGCACTGGGGCAGCAGCTCGTGTCGGGTAGCGTCAAGGCTGATCGCATTGCCGCCTGGGAAGCTTTTATCCGCAAACACCCCGAAGGCTATATGTATTGCTTTCGCGGCGGCCTGCGTTCTCAAACAGTCCAGCAATGGCTGAAGGACGAAGCCGGCCTGCACTACCCGCTAGTCCCGGGCGGCTACAAGGCGATGCGCACTTTCCTGATCGAAACACGCATGGCGGCCGTGGCAGACTCCCGCTTTATCGTGCTCGGCGGCCTGACCGGCTGCGGCAAGACCGACCTGCTTGGACAGCTGGATAATGCCGTCGATCTGGAAGGCCACGCCCACCATCGCGGTTCAAGCTTCGGCAAGCATCCCACTCCTCAGCCCACACAGATCAACTTCGAGAACACACTGGCCATTGATTTCCTGAAGAAGCGGGATCTGGGTTATGAGACTTTCATCCTGGAAGATGAAGGCCGCATGATAGGCCACTGCGCCCTGCCTCTGGAACTGCGGCAAACCATGTCACAGTCGCCAATGGTATGGCTGCACGACAGCCTGGCCAACCGCGCCGCACGCATTCTGCAGGACTATGTGGTCGACCTGTGCGCCGAATTCATTGCCGTAGATGGGCATGAGCAGGGCAGCGCCCGCTTTGCCGCTCAGCTGCGACAGAGCCTGAAAAATATCGCCAGGCGCCTGGGCATGGAGCGGTACCAGCGCCTGGCCGCCATCATGGACCAGGCGCTGGACCAGCAAAAGCGCAATGGCTGCGTACAGGCCCATGTGGGCTGGATTGAAGCCCTGCTTTCCGAATACTACGATCCCATGTACGAGCACCAGCGCAAAAGCAGCAGGGAACGAACGATATTCAGCGGCGATCAGCGGGCGGTGCTGGAGTACCTTGGCACTTGTGCCGGGCCACAATCAGGGTTCGGCGCGTCGCATCACGCGCTCAGTTGAGCTTAATTCTGCGTGCGTTGTGCGGGAAGATCTATTTTCAGAAGCCGCTCTTTGGAGCCCGCCAGAAAATCTCCGGTGGAAGACCGGGCGCTGTATACGTCTTTTAGCCCAACATACAAGCGGCGTTCAGCAACATCCAGGGCCATTTCGTTGGGCAAGCCGCCCACATTGAACGTACGTTTTACTTCATACGACTGCCCATCAATGACGCTGATCGTGCCAACACGGAAGTTGCTGACATAGGCCTCGTTCAGCTCAGGGTTGTAAGTCACGCTGATACTTCCGATTCCAGTTTGTACGAAACCCAATTGTTTGCCGCTTTCCAGGTCAAACACGTAAACGCCATCGTCGTCGCCCTCGGAACGGAAGATATTCTGCGCCGCGAAAATACGGCCATGCGTGTTATCGACGGCAAGACTCAGGATATTCCCCGGCTTGGGATCGGCGCCTTCCAGCTTCAGCGATCGGCTTATGCTGCGCGTGGCCGGATCGATGACATTGACGTAGGTGCCCGATGTATAGATGAGATTCTTTTCTTCATCGTAGATCAGCCCGTATCCCGTGCCGGGAAAAGCGCCTTCTACTTCGCCCTGCAGCGTCAGCGAATCCGCATTCACGACCAGCAGCTTATAGTCACGCTCACCTTCTTCACCGGATTGGCGCGTGGCACTGTAGCCAACGAACAATTCATTGGTGGCCGGCACGAACACCATATGCCGCAGACTCTCAAAGCCTTTGAAAGTCGACGGCTGCCTGGTCAGGCGCTCACTGGTGGCTTCAAGCTTGCCCGTGGCGATATCGATGCGACTGATGCGGATGGCATTGTTCTTTCCGTGCGTTACAAACAACTTGTCATGGGCTCGGTCCTGGGCAAGCGCAAAAGCCTGTTGCGGTACCGGCAGGCGCCAGCGCTTTTCCAGCGTGTCGGCATCGAAGGCATACACAGCACCCAGGTCATCCTTGGCCCGGACACGATTGATCACTGCCGTCATGACCAGGTCATGATCATGGTTGTACTGCACTTCATACAGGCCTTCCTGGGCATCGTCCAGATAGTTGACCCGCAAGGCGTAATCAGCCGGTTTGTCTTTCGGCGCGGTGGCGTGCACAGGCGACTGCACCAGGGCCAGCGCCATCAAAGCGGTGTAAAGCGCCGGGCGGCATATCTGCCTTGCGCGCTGAAGTACATCAGGAAAAAGTTGAAGCATGATGAGAGGAATCCGGTAATTGATTAGAAGCGCATCTGCAGGTTGGCAAACACGGTGCGGCCGCGCTCGGCATATTGAAAATCCGGTGACTTGTCTTCAAGGTTCACGTCACCGATGTTGTCCAGGCCTATGCGCAGTGTCACCTGCTTGCCGAAGTCCTTGGCCAGGCTGGCATTCCACAGGATGTAATCAGGCAGATCTCCCGACGCGGTATATTGCTTGCCGGTGTATTCAAGCCCAACGCGCGCGGACCACCCTGCCGGGCCAAACCAATCCAGAGCGGACGCCGCGGACAGTTTCGGACGATACTCGAGCTGCTCCCCGGTATCCTGATCCTCGGTCTTGAGCAGCGTCAGGCTGGTGCTCCAGGCGAAGGACGGTGAAATATCCCACACCGCACCGGCTTCGAGCCCCATGATGCGGGCGCGATCAACGTTCTGGTATTGGTATACGCTGCGCTGGCCGGCAGGACTGATCTTGGTACTGGCGATCAGGTCACGCACCTTGCTGTAGAAAACCGTGCCGGTCAATGCCACATCGCCGACTTGCCAGTCGGCGCCCAGCTCGAATGAATCCAGCGATTCGGGACGCAAATCGGGGTTGCCCAGAACATCATAGCTGGAACCCTCGTAACGGTAATTTGGCGAAATCTGCTTGAGTGTCGGTGCCTTGAATGCGTGGCCGTAGCCCCCTTTGACGACCAGATCATCGGACGCTTCCCAGACCAGGTAGGCTCGCGGGCTGATCTCGTTGCCGAAGATCTCGTGATCGTCATAGCGAGCACCCACCGTAAACGTCAGGCCGTGACCGAGCTCGATCTCATCCTGCAGAAACAATGCGTTATGGCGTGCTGAGTCGTCGCCACCCGCCAGTTCGGCGTGCGTAAGTTCTTCACGACGCAACTCACCGCCACCGGTCAGGCGATGGCGCCCGAACGTCGTGCTGGCGTAGCCGTCGACCACTTCTTCCTTCATGTTCTGCGGTTCGGATGGCGACTGGCCGTTGGTCCGATAGTTGGTGATATCGATTTCGCTGCGATAGGCCCGCATTTGGCCATTCCATTTTTCAAAATCACCGTTCCAGGCGACGCTGCCCTGATCGCGACGGATGTCATAGTGATTCTCATAGTATTTGCCACGAGAGGATGCATCGAAAAAGCGGCGCTCCAGCCCACCTGTGTAGTCCAGATCCAGGGTCTGATTGGCGGTCAGGTCTATCGTCGCACCTATGCTTCCCATATTGATCTTGCTGCCCTCGATCCCGGAAACAGCCGGATCGCTTTCAGAAGCAATGGACTGGTTATAGGCCGTTTGACCGGTCAGACGCAGCGTCAGCTTCTCGCCTACCGGACCGCCCAGATAAACGGCTGCATTCGTTTGATCACCGCCCGCACTGTTGGCCAGGGTGGCACCGCCCAGGCTCAGCTCGCCTTCCCACTTGTCCGTGGGCCTGCGAGTGATCACATTGACCACGCCCCCCAGCGCCTCGGAACCGTACAGCGTGGACATCGGCCCCCGGATAATCTCGATCCGTTCGATCGACGACATCGGCGTCCAGTTGTACTGATAGTCGGAGTGGCCGACGATATCGTCACTGGCCGCGATGCGTCGTCCATTGACCATGGTCAGAACATGACGGCCGTCCATCCCGCGCAAAGTAATCGTCTTGCGCCCGGCCGTACCCTGCCCCGTCATCGTGACCCCCGGCTGTCCGCGCACGGCTTCCAGAACGTTGTTGGCATTACGGATCTCAAGTTCTTCGCGCGGCACGATGGTGACCGATGCCGGTGCCGTGCGGGTCTGATGCGGCGACATGGTTGCTGTCACGGTAATGGTGTCCAGCTCTGTTGCGGCAGAGTGCGGATCGGCCTGGGCCACACCTGCCAGCATCAGCAAGGCGGCTGCCGGAATGGCTTTCAGCGAATAGGACGACCCGACAGCGGCATGGCTACGGCTTGCGCGAGAAAAGGAATGGGGGGCTGACAACTGCTGCTCCGTGCGTGACTCCAGCATAGATACTGGAGAAGTTTAAGAAAGCTCGCAGTATACATCATAATGATATTCGTTCTTATTATTATTTATGGGTTGCCAACTTACCGCCCTTCCGGGCGATCTGCCCGGGTGAAATTCCCTCGAAAGCGAGCCAGCGCCGAACGAGTTCTACGCCGGCTTGCGCGCCAGCATTGTGGCAAACCGCAGCCGCGCCCCGTTATGCATGGTGCCGACGTCTTCGTTGTACTTGACCAGTTCCCAACCCTGGTAGGCTGCACTCAGTAGGCCTGGCTGAAAGGTAAAGGGAAAATTCATGGGGCAAGGATAGTCGGGGCTATCCATGGCGCAAACGATCAGGTTATAGCCCCCCGCCCGGGTGCGCTGCTGCATGTCGGCCAGCACGGCATCGACCCTTGACGGGTGAATGAACATGAGCGTGACCGTGCATGCAATGAAATCGTAGTCGGCATCCAGGTTTGCGTGACTGATGTCATAAACCTGGGGCGCAACGGTAGCGATACCTTCCTGGCTGACGATGGATTGCAGCTGCCCGAGCGCAGCCGGGTTGACGTCGACAGCGGTAACGTCAAAACCACGCTGAGCAAGATAGAGCGCATTGCGCCCGTTGGAGCATCCCATATCCAGGGCTTTGCCTGGGCTAACCACTTCACAGGCGGCAACCACTTCGCTGTGCGCCGGGTTCAATCCATATTTTTGATTCAAATCTGCAGACACTTGTATTCCTTGCGTTAAGTCTTTGCAGTGTAGGCCAGCCGTGCCGGACAGCGTTCAATAACCCTATTCCGCTCGGTCCCTTCTGTTGCTCCTGTCGACCGCGGGATACTGGAAGCTGCCGTCAAGGTGAGCCGGGCCAGGCTGATACAAGCGCAAGGTCAGGTAAAAGCCATCATCAGCCGGCGCTGGAAGCCAGTTTTTTCCCTCGCCAGGGTCTTCGGCCGCAATATCAATCGTCAGCCCGCCATCTACATCCAGTCTCAAGCCGGGCGTTCTGTCGCCGATTGAATGTCGACCAATGGGGTTGGCAACCAATAAGCAATTGCTGCGCGCATACAAGGTAATTGACCAGAACGCACCAACATCAGGCAATCCGCCTTGGGGAAAACGCAGCGTATAGGAATGCTCGCCTCGCAAGGGCTGGCCTTCGGCATCGACTTCCGCCATGATGTACATCGCTTCGTCCATACCCAGGGTTCCGATCCAGTTGCGTGCAACGCGAGCCCGCGTCAAGAAATCCGACCCGAAACTCTCGCGCACTTTAACGGCGGTCGTCCAACCCCCGCCCAGCTCCGAATTCTGCGCAACGTCGCGAAGATCCGCATAGACCTGGTTCAGCATTGGCTGCAAAGCTTCTTTCGAAGGCGGCCAGTGCACAAGGGGGGACTCGGGCGGATTCCGCCGGAGCATAATGTTCAGCACACGCAAGTATTCCCCGGCTGCCGGGGCGTCCGCTTGAGGTTCGCTGAACAAGGCGTCGATCCGGGACAGCGCTGGAGTCCCGTCAAGACGCAAGATCTTGAATTGGTCTTGCAAAGTGTGCACTTGATCCAGATCGCCCGGCTCGGCATCTACCAGGATACGGCCAATGATCCAGACATCCTGGCTGGGCGAACTAATCACGTGCATGCCGTCTGGTACGGTACCTGACCAGGCCGGGCCATGCACAAACAAGCGCTGCGCCTCACCCCCAGTGGTTCTGCGGCCGGCATAGGCCCATGGGTTGGTCCACGCATCAAGAAAGCCCAATACCCAATAGCGCTCTCCCATTGCCGGCACATCAATGACCAGTGGGCCTTGCGACAAATCCAGCCAGGCGTTCGTGAACAAAGTGTCATTATTTGGGGTGACGACCTCGGTGTCCGCTGGACTGCGCAAGCCCCGGGTATGTGTGAACTGATTAACCCATCGCATGCCGGAAGCCGGGTGATCCCCCGCATAGCCTTGCTCCACGTGCTTGCGCTGCGTGTTGGCGGCACGCATACGAGCCATTTCGAACAAAGGCAGCGTCTGTATAACTTGCTGCTCCAGACCTGGCGACGGTAAAGCGACAGCATCCTGGGTCAGTAATACCGCATCCAGAGCCACCGCACCCTGGCCTTCCGGCAAAACAAGCAAAGGATTCAGCTCGACCGACTGCAGTGCGCCACCCGCCGCCACGGCAAATTCGGACAACCGCACTATCGTCTGCGCCAGGCTCGGGATGTCGGCCTTGGGCGTACCCCGGAAGCCATTCAACAACGCCACGCTATGCAACTCGGAGATCATTTCATGGGCCTGCTCCATGTTGACCGGGGCCAGCCGCAAGACAACGTCACCCCATACCTCGACGTTGACCCCACCGCTACCCAGCATAAGCACGGTGCCCAAGTGGGGGTCCTGGCGCGCACCCACTATCATTTCAACGCCACCGCCACACATAGGCGCCAGCAGTACGCCGTCGGCCTTGTCCCATATGCCGGCCGAACACAAACCATGCTTGATCGCATCATAGGCCTGGCCCGCCTCGGTCTCATTCTGAATATTCAAGCGCACTCCACCCACCTCACTTTTGTGTGCAATGTGGCCGGACAACACCTTCATGACAACCGGAAAGCCCATTTCTTTAGCACTTGCGATGGCCTGCTCTCTGTTGCCTGCAAGCCGTGTCGCCACCATAGGAAGGCCTGCCTGACCCAGCACCTGCATGGCCTCAGCCTCGTTATAGGCCCCGTGCTCCAGGGCCACGTAGCGAGCGGCCGGAGGATCGCCGCGATCGTGTTCGTGGGAGTGCTGGCGGCGGAAGAAAGTGATGGCTGCCAGAACCCGGATAGCGCGACCGGGATCTGCGAAGCAAACACTTCCGTGTTTTGCCAGTTCGGCTTGCTGCTCTGCATCCGCCAAGGTGCTGAATATAACCAGGCGTTCCGGGAAATCCCTGCGAAGATCCTGCGCCAACCGTCTTTGCGCGGAGCGTATTACAGGGTCCATGCCAAATGCAGACAGAAAAATCAAAAGGCTGCCATAGCCGGCCTGATCCAGCATCAGTCGTGATGCCACATCCAGCAAAGCCGGGTCAGCCGTGACCTGGCCCGTCAGGTCTATGGGATTGTGCGTAGACGCAAAGGGAATCAGCCTCTTGATCCCGGCTTGGGCCTGGGTCGGCATTTCCGTGACTGCCAGCCCTGCCTCCGCCGCATCGTCCGCCATCATGACCCCCACACCACCAGAGACGGTCAGAATCCCTACAGTGTCGTTCTCGGGCATGCCAGAGACCGTCAGGCAATGAGCAATATCAAAAAACTCTTCCAGACTCCGCGCCCGCCAGGCGCCGTGCTGCTTGAACAGTGCATCGTAAACAGCATCCTCGCCGGCCAACGCCGCAGTATGGGACGATGCGGTCAGTGCTCCCAGCTCGGTACGGCCAACCTTGACGATAACCACCGGCTTGTTTGCCATGCGGGCTTTATCCAGCGCACGCCGCAACAGGGAACCGTCCCGACAGCCCTCGATATAAGCCATGATCACTTTTGTTTCAGGGTCGTCAGCCATCCATGCGATACAGTCAGACACACTGATGTCGCTTTCATTGCCCGTGGTAATCCAGTTGGAAAGCCCGACTCCGCGTTCACGCGCCATCGCATACGCGTATGCGCCAAAGGCACCGCTCTGGCATACCATCCCAATATGCCCTCGCTTAGCAAGCCCCATGGCAACCACCGGCGAGAAGGTGGCATAAACAGACCGTCCCATATTCATGAAACCCAGGCAATTAGGTCCCAGAATCCGTATCCCTGCCTCGCTCGCACGCTGAGCAATCTGGTCTTGCAATTGTTTGCCGGCGGCTCCTGTTTCTGCGAAGCCGGCAGAAAAGATGACGATGCTTTTCACGCCGACTGCAATGGCATCGTCCAGCGCAGCGTCGACCGCATCCGCAGGAATCGCGAAAATCGCCATGTCTATAGGAGCACCCACCGTCTTCATGCTGGCGTAGCTGCGTAAGCCTGCAATCTCTTGTGAGCCTGGATTGATAGGATAGATACGCCCTTGGTATCCGTGCTCCATAAGATAACGGATCGGGACCGCTCCAATTTTGTTCGGCTTGGAAGAGGCGCCGACTATGGCAATGGCATCGGGTGAGAGAAAGGAATCCAGGTTGGGCAGCATCATCAGGAAGAGATAAGTTCGCGCTGTTTGCAGCAGACGTCATTGAATATACTTGCCCTTCCGTTAATCGAACAAACTGATATTTTCTATATATTTATCTGATTAAACGATAAGTTCATGATCTTGGCACAGCCCAAATGCCTTATCCTGGTCTTGCAGTATGCCAATCACCTCCCAACCCCAAGGTGAAATCAAGAAAACTCTCTACTGCGGGAGACAGAAGCTCCCGGTGACGAAAAAACATGGTGACCTGCCAGGTCACGGTGGGCTGAGTCACAGGAACAAAAACCAGACCAAAACCCTGGACGAGGTTGCGCGCCATTGAAGGGCAAATCACGTAGCCCGGCCTTACATGCAACATCGCCAATGCCGTATTAACGCGATGCACCGGCATAATGTCATGCGGGTGCACTTTTGCCGGAATATGACTAAGCACGTTTGCCCTTAAGTTGGGCATATAGCTAATTAGTGTTTTGTCATGCAGATCACGCCAACTGACCGACTCCTGCGAACTCAGTATGTCGTCAGGGCGCAAGGCCACCCATAGCGGATCGGTGAACAGCCCTTGTACTTCTATGCTGTCGTCCACCTCTACCCCCGAGGGCCCAAACCCTATATCAGATTTACCGCTATACAAGCCACTGATCACTTCCTCTATAGGAACGTCCTCAAAGCGCACGTCTACGCCGGGAAAACGACTGCTGTAGCTGGCAATCAACTGCGGCAGCATGGTGCAAGAAAGCGTCTCGGGGGCAGCAACACGAACCACCCCACGCCTGAGCTCCCTCAGGTTCTCTACGCTTTCAAGCGCACCATCCAGATTGGCCAGCACCCGACGCACTAAAGGTTCGAACGCCGCTCCCACCACAGAGACAGATACTTTACGCGTACTTCTGTCGAGCAAGCGCACCCCCAGGCGGCTTTCCAGCTCTTTGATCAGACCGCTAAGCGCTGCCTGCGATAAGTGCATGCTGTCGGCAGCATCGGAAAAGCTGCCGCATTCCAATACAGCGATAAATGCCCGCAATTGTCTTAAGGTAACTTCCATCTTCACCTACGCAATCTTTGGCACGCTATTACTTATAAGCATGTCTGATAGATTATGAATTAAATAAAGTTTGTTCGAATTTACTCCCGGTCGTAACCTATAGCAAGAACAAACCAAGAACCACACTCAGGAGACACATATGAAGCTAGTGAAAAGACTGCTATTGTTTGCGGGTGCGACCGGGCTTGCCATGACGCTGACAACCGCAGCGGCACAGGACAGCTGGCCTGACCGGTCGGTCAAGATCATTTCACCTTACGGCGCGGGCGGACCCAATGACATCTCAGCCCGCGTACTGGCTGACCGCTTGAGCACCGAATTTGGACAGACCTTCGTCGTTGAAAACAAGACCGGGGCCGGTACCATCGTGGCCAATAATTTTGTCGCTAAAGCCGATCCTGATGGCTACACCATTCTTTATGCTGCAGCGCCTTTTTCCACCCTGGAAGCCCTGCACGGCAGCTTGAGCTATGACCCCAAGAAAGACCTCAAGGCTGTTGCCATGGTCGCAACCGTTCCTTTGTTTCTTATCGTCAATGCCAATAGCCCCTACAAGACCGTCGACGAGCTGATCAAGCATGGAAAATCCGATAGCGACGGTTTAACAATTGGTTCGCCCGGGCACGGCTCCTTGCCACATTTGGCCGCCGAACTCTTCTTGCGTGATGCGGGTACCAAAGGAATAGTTGTGCACTATAAGGGGGATGTCGCGGCATACACTGATTTGGTTGCCGGTCGTGTCGATGCAACTTTAACCGCCATTACGGCCGCGCTTCCTCATATACAGGCCGGCAAACTACGTGTGCTGGGCGTGGCCTCAGACACCACAAGTGGCATTTACCCAGATGCCCGGCCTTTGAAAGACCAGGGGTTGCCCAACGTTGTGGCAGCAGGATGGTATGGCTTCATGGTTCCTTCCGGTACGCCAGACGACATCGTGCAACGTCTGGATGATGAAGTCGGGCAAGCGCTTGATGATCCCTCCATAAAGAAACGGCTGGTTGACCTTGGCATGGATATCCGTCCTGGCACCAGCGCTCAGTTTGCTCAATTTATCCAGTCGGAAATGGACAAATGGGGAGATGTGATCAAACACGCAAACTTGAAGGCAAAATAGACAGTCCGGAGCGTCAGATTTCAGTTCTGCGATGGTACGATCTGGAACAAACAATTCTTTTTAATTGTATGGTGCCAGATCATGTTTACCGGCCTTAGCGCATTTCCGCTGTCCCCACTGCGTGACGGACATCTCGATGAAATCGCATTCGCGCAACTGACCGAAAGGCTCGCGGCAGCAGGCGTTGGATCCATCTGCGCCCTGGGTTCTACCGGGAACTACGCTTACCTCGATAACGCAGAACGCAAGCGGATAGCTGAACTTGCAGTGCGGCACGCAGGCAATGTGCCGGTGATGATAGGCATCAGTGCGCTGCGCACGCGCGACGTGCTGGACTACGCTGAACACGCACAAAAGGTGGGGGCGAAGGCGGTGCTTCTGGCACCGATGTCCTATCAGCCGCTATCGGCCCAGGAAGTCTTCAAGCTCTATGAAACGGTCACCGGGGCATTGTCGGTACCGCTGGTGGTCTATGACAACCCCGGCACCACGCGCTTCGAGTTCAGTGATGAACTGCATGGTCGTATCGCCGCACTTCCCAATATTGCTTCAATCAAGATTCCGCCGGTGCCTGCTGATCTCGATGCCGCTACGGCACGCGTTGATCGCCTGCGCGCCCGCATCCCTTCTAACGTCACCATCGGAATCAGTGGCGATGCCGTCGCAGCAACCGGCCTGCTTGCAGGGTGCGACAGCTGGTATTCGGTGATCGCGGGGCTGTTTCCCCAGACTGCATTGGCGATCACCCAGGCAGCGCATTCGGGCAATGCGGCACAGGTGCAGCAGTGGTCAGAACGGCTGGAGCCTCTTTGGGCACTGTACCGCCGGTACGGTAGCCTGCGCGTGGCAGCAACCACCGCGGAATTGCTCGGGCATACAGCCTCCCCTTGCCTGCCACCCCCATTGCTGGCTCTGCAAGACGCAGATCGGAAACAGCTTGCCTCGTTTCTGGAGGGGTTTCATGACCAGGCCTAGTGTTTCCGAAAAGCGTGCCCTCTTTCGCAACCTGCACCAATCGGGCTGTTTTGTGCTGCCGAATCCATGGGACGCCGGCAGCGCCGGCATGCTGGCAGCGCTGGGCTTCAAAGCCTTGGCCACGACCAGCTCCGGCTACGCCTGGTCCCAAGCGCATGCCGACGGGCAACTATCGCGCGAGACCGTCCTGGCACACATGCGCCAAATGGTCGAAGCCACCGATTTACCCATCAACGCCGATTTCGAAAGCGGGTTTGCCGATACACCGGAAGGGGTAGCTGAAAGTGTGCGCCTGGCGGTCGACACCGGCGTGGCGGGTATTTCAATTGAAGACGCTACCGGCAATCCACAGGCGCCACAGCGAGGATTAGCCGAATCGGTTCAACGGATGCAGGCAGCACGAGCTGCGATTGATGCCCATGGCAGCGACACCTTGCTAATCGGGCGCGCCGAGAACTTCATCGTGGGTCACCCCGACCTCGACGACACGATCCAGCGTTTGAACGCCTATGCCGATGCCGGAGCGGATTGCGTCTACGCGCCTGGCATTACGACGCGCGAGCAGATCACCGCAGTTGTGACAGCCGTTGCACCTACGCCGGTGAATGTGCTGATTGGCTGGGCTAGCGACCTGACGGTACAGGATCTTGCCGACCTGGGCGTCAGACGCATCAGTGTGGGTGGAGCATTGGCACGCGCAGCCTGGGGAGGGTTTATGCAAGCAGCACGCGCCATCGCCGACCAAGGCCGGTTCGACGGCTTTGCCAACGCCCTGCCCGGCGCGGAACTCAATGCCTTGTTCAGCGAGACAAATAGTTTGAAGCGCTGAACACAAAGTAGCCGGACGAGCGGGAGGATATTTAGGGCGTTTCAGTTTTTGTGAGGATTGGGTCGCTGTAAAATAAGGGCTTTAGTGTTCTATTGATATCTACCGGAAATGAAGGGCAGCAGGATGCTCCGCTCTTCGCCCCCAACGATACCTGGAACTACCAGCGAGCAAACTGATGACGACCAACGAAAAAATCTATTCCGGCAAAACCAAAGATCTGTACGCCTTGCCAAATGACAACATCCTCCTCGTTTTCAAAGACGATGTCACAGGCGAGAACGGCGTGATTGATCCGGGTGCCAACACCGTCATCGGTCAGGTCGAAGGCAAGGGCCGCAAGTCGCTCGCCATGACCGACCACTTCTTCAAGTGTCTTCATGCGGCAGGCATCCCTACTCACCTGGTGCGTCTTGACCTCGACCAAGCCAGCATGGAAGTCCGTCGGGCCGAACCCCTGGGCAAGGATATCAACGGCAAGGGCGGCTTCGAATTCATCTGCCGCACCCGGCCCTGGGGCAGCTTCCGGCGTCGTTACCAGAACTACATTGGCGACACCGTAAGCACGCTCGACTACCTCGTCGAAATCACGATCAAAGACGACGAGCGCGGTGATCCTCTCATTAATGACGACACCATTGTTGCGCTTGGTCTTCTCACCCGGCAGCATCTGGAGCAGGCGAAAGACCTTACGCGCCAAGTGTGCCGCATCGTCGAATCAAATCTGGCCGACAAGGGTCTGAGCCTGATCGACATGAAAATCGAAATCGGCTTCATCGACGGCCAGGTCGTGGTGATCGACGAAGTCTCGGCAGATGCAATGCGCGTCATGGACAGCGATCAAAAAGTGCTGGATCACGGGGTGCTGTACGAAAAGCTGATTGGCTAAGGGCGCTCCGAACAAGTCTTGTGGACCTCTTCTCAGAGTCCAGTTTTCACCGGAACGATCCGGACAGAAAAAACCCCGCTCTCCTATGAAAGCGGGGCCTTTCCGAACTTCAATGTATCAGTTCAGAACTGATTACATATTGTCGATCAAAATATGGGATCTCTGATTTAATTGTTTAATTTCAACAATATAACAATTAGATACTGAGATCATGGCCCCAAATATGGCCCCACTCTGTTGCTGTAGGCTCAGTGGTGCCAGATCTCACTGTCTCACAGGTGATTGAGCTTGATTCCTTATCACCCTCCAGTTCACGTTCGGTACCTCCGATACTGGGCAAGCTGCTTTCTAGGGTCTGCGGTAACGCTTGCGTTAACTCAAAGGCTGATACACCAATAGACTCGGTCATCCACCACGCTGCAATAAAAATTTATTTTCCAGGCATACTCCGGTTTGAAGTCGCCACGTTTGAGCTCAATCACCACGTAACGGCGTAGCTGCAGATGGCAAAACGCCAACATGCGCTGATGTTACGCTCGGAAAAGCCCTTTTCCTCCCATCTCAACCCGGCATTGGCTAAAGTACGCCAATGGCGAAGCAGGAGAATCCGACAACCGCACAGATTGAGGAATTGCGGTCGCTGGTGAAGGAACTCTGATATGGACACGGAACTCTTTGAAAACCTGAAAGAAAGTTTGCGACAAGCCAAGGCTATCCGTGACGGGAAGCTCGAAGGTCGCCGCACAACAGTCAATCCCATTGATGTCAAAGCCGTGCACGAACGCACAAAGCGCTCGCAAGGTGAGTTTGCTGCGGCCATCAACGTCAGTGTGCGTACGCTTCAGAACTGGGAACAACACCAACGCTCTCCTACCGGACCTGCAGCCTCTCTGCTGAAAGTCATGGCAACTGCACCGAAAACCGTCATAAAAGCCCTGCATCAATAGGCGGCTCAGCTTCATGCAATCGCGGCTAAAGCCATACCAACTGACCGGTTCCGCCTGGAACTGGATTTTGTAATTTTTCGGTTAGTGCTATAGCCACCTGCGAACGTTATTCTTGTAAGACAGGAACTTCGCCTGGAATTTTTCCTCTAGCAGACGTTCTTCAGGAATGATCTGAAAGCGCGTGATGTAGGCAATAAAGATGAATATGCCGAGTATCGACAGGAGATTGCCTAAATAAAACACCCATCCAACAAGCACGAGCAGGACACCGAGATACATGGGGTTGCGGCTGTAGCGATAGATGCCTGAATTGATCAGCGATGACGCCTCTGCCGGGTTTTTTGGATCTATGGTGGTGCGGGCACGCCTGAATGTGGCAATGCCTGTCAGGCTGACGGCAATACCTAGCAGGGCTATGGCGACTGCCGCCACAACGCTATGAAGCCAGGCTACGGTCAATGTTGGAAAGATCTCGGAAACCAACCACATGATCAGCCCGATAATCAGCATGACTAAAGGTGGCGGAATGAGTAATTCAAGTCGTTTCATGGTCGTTCTTCCGAGATGCTTTATTCAACAAGCAAGAGCGCATCAAGATCAAGGATGGTGATCTTGCGCTGCCCGGTCTGCAAAATCCATCCTGCCTCTTCAAATTCACCAAGCCGGCGGCTGACGGTTTCTGGGGTGGTGCCCAGAAACGAGGCAAGATGCCTGCGGCTCATGGGCAGGCTGAAGTTGACGGCGCTTTCTTGTTCCGCCAGGTCGGCCAAATACTGTGCAAGACGGGCGTTGATGGATGCCGTGGCGATCGCTGCGGTTTGCTTCTCGCTGGTAGCCAGGCGTCGTGACAGTTCGGCCAGCACGTGCAGGCTGATGTCAGGGTATTGCAGCAAAAGCTCGCGCAAGTCCGCCCGATAGATGGTACAGACCTCTGATGACTGCATGGTTTCGGCGTAAGCGTCGTGGTCGGCGGATGAAAACAAGGCCATCTCTCCGGCAAAATCGCCCGAAGTCAGGATGCGTACAAGCTGCTCTTTACCTGTGTCGGAAAGCCGATACACCTTAATCTTTCCTTTGTGGACGATAAAGAGTTTATCGGATGGATCGCCGGCGCGATGTATGAACTGCCCGCGCTCATAGGTACGCATGGCTGCTTTACCGGCAACAACAGCCAGCACCTCGGAAGGTAAATGGTTGAAGATCGGTACACGCGACACGCATAGCGCGGGTATGTGTTCGCAGCTTGCGTCAGACGTTGAAGAACGGGGCGTAAGGTTCATGCTAGTGCTCACTTGGACAATTGGGCTGTAACTGACACTCCGGCCCGATAGGCCGGAGTGTCTCGTTTCACTTCAGTTCAGTCTTGCTGAATTTCAGGCGGTTTGGCTGCTCGTGCTGTGGCTTGTGGGCCTGCGGGTTTCGTTTCCGTATTTCCCACGTGCCCGGTAACGTATGAGTCTAACGGCATTGAGCGTCACCAGCAGTACGCTCAGTTCATGGACGAGCATGCCCGAAGCCAGGAATATTTTGCCCAGCAGCACGCCGGCGAGCAACAGAATCACAGTGCCCACGGCCAGTATCGTGTTTTGCTGCATGTTGCGCACAGTGGCCTTGGAAAGAGAATAGGCATGTGCGAACTGATCCAGCCGGTCTGACATCAGAACGATATCGGCCGCTTCCATCGAAATATCGGTACCGCCGACCCCCATGGCCAGACCGACATCAGCGGTCGCGAGTGCAGGCGCGTCGTTGATGCCGTCTCCTACCATGGCCACGCGATAGCCTTGGCTTCTCAGTTCGTTGACCCACTTCACTTTGTCCTGCGGCAGCAGTTCGGCGTGCACGGCATCCAGGCCCAGCTCATCACCCACCAATTGCGCCGTATGGCGGTTGTCGCCCGTCAGCATGATCGCCTGCTTCACACCCGCATGGCGTAGTTGCTGGATGGCGCTCTTGGCCTCCGGCTTGATCTGATCGGCAATCGAAATCACGCCAGCCAGTTGCTTGTCTACCGCGATCAGCACGGCGGTATTGCCTGCTTTCTCGCGTTGGATGGCATAGGCATCGACTTGCTCGGCAATAGATACTCCCTGGTCTGCCATGAGCTTGCGATTGCCAATAGCCAGATGCCGCCCCGCGACAGTGGCGACCATGCCGCCACCCTTGATGATGGCGACATCTTGTGGTTCTTCGCTCAGGGCCAGTTCACGCTTTCTGGCTTCAGCCACGATAGTCTGTCCCAGATGGTGTTCGGAAAGCCTCTCGGCCTCAGCCACCAGGCGCAGCAGCGTATTTTCTTCCATGCCCCAGCTTTTCACTTCGGTGACTTCGGGCTTGCCCTTGGTCAGGGTGCCGGTTTTGTCGAAAATAACGAGGTCGACCTTGGAGAGCTTCTCCATGATTTCGCCGCCCTTGACCAATACACCGTTACGCGCTCCATTGCCTATGCCCGCCACCATGGAAACGGGTGCCGATATGACCAACGCGCCAGGACAGGCGATGACCAGGAAAGTAAGTGCCAGTTCCACGTTGCGCGAGAATACGTACACCAGAATGGAAAGCACAACGATGGTCGGTGTGTAGATATTGGCGAAACGATCAAGGAACTTTTGCGTGGTGGTCTTGGATTCCTGAGCCTCTTCCACCATCTCGATGATCTTGGCAAAAGTGGTGTCATTGCCCACACGGTCGGCGGTGACTTCGATGTAGCCGTTGTCGATGATGGTGCCGCTGAACACGCGGTCGCCCATCGACTTGCTGACCGGGACGGATTCACCTGTAATGGCCGCCTCGACAATCAACGCCCGGCCCGAAACGATGGCGCCGTCCACGGCAACCTTCTCGCCAGAGCGAATCAGTACCCTATCGCCTTTGATCACTTCTTCGACAGGAACTTTGACATGGCCTTCCGGACGAATCACCGTGGCTTCGGTCGGCGTCTGATCGATGAGGTTACGCAGGGATGAGCGCGTTTTCTCCAGCGTGCGTGATTCCAGGTAGGCACCGAAGATAAATAGAAAAGTCACTACTGCCGATTCGACATACTCGCCGATGATCAAGGCGCCGATGACGGCGATGGTGACTAGCAACTCAATGCTGAAGGCCTTCATGCGCAGTGCCTTGAAGGCCTTGATGGCAATAAAGTAACCCGCGAACAGCGAGGACGCGATCAGGACATAGTCCTTCCATTGCGCAAGCCCGGCCCAATGCAGACCAAAAGCAATCAGCAGCATCAGGCCGGTGACGCCAGCAATATGGGAATTTTTAAGCTTATTCATGTCATGCTCCAATGCACCCAAGTTAAGGTGACCGGATATGGGTCGCCAATGACGGCCCATATCCGAACGTGCTTACAAGACCTTCTTCGACAACACCGGATAGCCGAGCCGTACGATCATGCTCTCTAAGGTGTCGGCATCCGTCCTGGATTCATCGAATTCCGCCCGTACGCGCCCCGAGTTGAACATCACCTTGACCTCGCTTACGCCATTGACTTTTCCGACCGTATTCTCGATCTTCTTCACACAGGAAGGACAGGTGAAGGGTTCCATGTTGAAAACGACTTTTTTCATTTTTTGCTCCTGGTTGATGAGTTGATGACTTCATCCTAAGCGAGCAAGACACTTCAAGTATTGACGGGTGACAAGTTTCAGAATTGAAAGCAACCGATGGTGATACAGGCCTATTTCATTTATGACAGCGTTATATGAATCCATATCGCGAGGCCGGCGTATAAAAACTTTCTTTTAGTTAAAAAGTGACGACCGTCAATTTCTTTCTTCTCGAGGCTTAGTAGCATGATTACTGTTGATCGAATGCGTTGTTGCAACACACATGAACGAACACATCCTTTAATTCAATCTGGAGTTAATCATGAAATTACCTGCACACCTAGTTTTTGCCGCTCTGTTGGCCCTTCCTCTGACCACTATGACTGGTACGGCCATCGCTGCAGAATCTGCGTATAGCCATGGCCATGAGCTCCATGGCACTATGGAGCTGAACCAGGGGCAGAAATGGGAGACCGATGCACCGTTACGCCAAGGCATGGGCGCGCTGCATCAGATCGTTTCCGCAGGTCTGGACGGTGCCCACGCAAATGCATTGAAATCAGATGACTATAAAAAAATGTCCGGGGAAATTATGACCCAATTCACCTATATCGTCGAAAACTGCAAGCTGGAACCTGAAGCCGACGCTCAGCTTCACATTCTGCTTGGCAATATCAGTCAAGGCGTTAACGTGATTGAGGGCAAGGTGTCGGGCGAGCAACCGGTAGACGGGCTGATCAAGATGGCCCAGGCGCTGAACAGTTACGGTTCATATTTCAATCATCCGAACTGGGAAAGTTTTGATGTTTCTCACTAAGGACGCATGAACATGCGTTGAGCAGGCCTCTGGCTTTAACCACACAGGCAAGTCGGGGGCCTGTGCCATTGGAAAATGCTTGGCCGCCGCACTTGAGATAACCAAAACCATAGCAAAAACCCCGATCCGGATGATAAAACTCATGAAATATCAATGGAATTTCATGCATCAGCAATCAATATGGTGACGGCGCCCTACTCTTCCAGCCCGCCGCTCAAGGGCTCCGCGGCAACCCCTGTCAAGCGACATCAGGAAGCTGGTACTGGACGAGGTTCAGAGCTTCATGCGGCAACCTGCCTATAGGGCCCCCAGCGCTTTCGCACCGATGACGAACAGATGATCGCCAAGAACCCTGCTTTTCTCTTCACTGATGCTGATTTGCTGCAACGCTTCACGCTGGAGTTTCAGAGAACATCCAGTCTGTACTACCAGGAACAACTGACCTTTCCAGACCTGATCCAGCGGATTCACGAAAATCTGGATGTCATGTAAGCCAGATGCAAGCCTCATCCAAAGCCGTCATCAAAAAACCCCGCTGCCAAACTTCTGGGAGCGGGGTTTGAGAAACCATGGCTGACTAATTCAGCCGAGGCCTAAAAATCACATTTCATTAATAAATGAAATGTGATTTCACATATTGTCGATCATGACCTGGCCAAAGCCCGAGCACGATACCTGGGTAGCGCCTTCCATCAGGCGGGCGAAGTCGTAGGTGACCTTTTTCGACAGGATGGATTTTTCCATGCTGGAGATGATCAGGTCGGCGGCTTCGGTCCAGCCCATGTGACGCAGCATCATTTCGGCGGACAGGATCTCGGAACCGGGGTTCACGTAGTCTTTGCCTGCGTACTTGGGTGCAGTACCGTGGGTAGCTTCGAACATGGCGACGGAGTCGGACAAGTTCGCACCGGGGGCGATACCAATACCGCCAACTTGTGCAGCCAGGGCGTCGGAGACGTAGTCGCCGTTCAGGTTCAGTGTGGCGATGACGTCGTATTCAGCGGGACGCAGCAGGATTTGCTGCAGGAAGGCGTCGGCGATGGAATCCTTGACGGTGATTTCACGACCGGTTTTGGGATTCTTGAATTTGCACCATGGGCCGCCGTCGATCAGTTCGGCACCGAATTCTTTCTGAGCCAGCTCGTAACCCCAGTCACGGAAGCCACCTTCGGTGAACTTCATGATGTTGCCCTTGTGCACCAGGGTAACCGACGACCTGTCGTTATCGATGGCGTACTGGATGGCCTTGCGAACCAGACGCTGTGTACCTTCGCGCGATACGGGCTTGACGCCGATACCGGACGTTTCGGGGAAACGGATCTTGGTAACGCCCAGCTCGTTCTGCAGGAACTCGATCAGTTTCTTGGCATTGGCGCTTTCTGCTTCGAACTCGACACCTGCGTAGATGTCTTCCGAGTTCTCGCGGAAAATGACCATATTGGTTTTTTCGGGCTCTTTCACAGGCGAAGGCACGCCCTTGAAGTACTGGATGGGGCGCAGGCAGACGTACAGGTCGAGCTGCTGGCGCAGGGCAACGTTCAAGGAACGAATACCGCCGCCAACGGGGGTAGTCAGGGGACCCTTGATCGATACAACGTAGTCTTTGACAGCTTCCAGGGTTTCTTCGGGCAACCAGACGTCAGGGCCGTAAACCTTGGTGGATTTTTCGCCGGCATAAACTTCCATCCAGTGGATTTTGCGCTTGCCATCATAGGCTTTTGCAACAGCCGCATCGACAACCTTGAGCATGACGGGCGTAATGTCGCCGCCGGTACCGTCGCCTTCAATGTAAGGAATGATGGGTTCGTCGGGTACGTTGAGCGAAAAATCGGCGTTAACCGTGATCTTCTGGCCCGCAGCCGGGACCTTGATATGCTGATAGGACATGAATGCTCCAGTTTGCTCCGTAAGGAGTAGAAATCTGTCGAATGGGAATAAACGCTCAGCGCAGAAACGCTCAGTCTTATATAAGAGTAGTTTATCCTAAATTTGACGACACCGATACGGCAGCCACACTTTTCCGGCCTGAAACCAGGCATGGCAGCAGGTAAAATGGGTATTTTAGCGGCAAGCGCGACGCCATCGTATTGCCGCAGCGATTGTTATTACAGGAAGCTTTATGTTTAACCCCTCGCGGGAACAGGTTCGTGCCTTCTTTACCGAAGCCTGGCTCAAGCACAAGACCGCCAAGGTTCTGACGCCGCTTGAGACCATGGCGGTCGACCTGATGGAATTACATCCCGAGTATCATGCTGATCTGGAGCGGCCGGATGCCGCAGAGGCCGACTTTTCCGTCGAGCAGGGCAAAACCAATCCGTTTTTGCACTTGTCGATGCACCTGGCCATCAATGAACAGCTGTCGATAGACCAGCCGCCGGGCATCAAGGCCGCATTTCAGGGCCTGCTGGCTACGCGCGATGCGCATGAAGCCGCTCACGTGATTATGGAAGCGCTGGGTGAAACGGTGTGGGAATCCCAGCGCCTGGGCACCCCCCTGGATACCGACAAATATCTGGAACTGATCCGCAGGCACGCAACTCGCGCATAAAAAAATCCCTGGCACGATGCACAGGGATTTTTTTACCGCAGCCAAGTATTACTTGCGCACAGCCAGCGGTGACGGCAGGCTGGAAAGCCATGCCGAAATATTCTTGATGTCGGTTGGCGACAATTGAGCCACCATGGCACCCATAATGGCATTCTTGCGAATGTTGGCGGTGTCGGGAGCACCGGCAGCGCCACGCTTGTAAGACTTGAGTGCGTGCTCCAGGTAGTCTTGGTGCTGACCAGCCAGGATCGGGTAGGAAGGCAATGTGGAAGTTTTGCCGTCAGCGCCGTGACAAGTCACACAGGTGAATTTTTCAAATGCGGCTTTGCCTGCTTCCAGATCGGCGGCATTTACGCCCGAAGCCATAGTCAGAACGGCGGAGCCTGCCAAGGCGAGTATCAATTTTTTCATTCAGGCCCCCGATTATTTAAGACTGGAGTAATAAGCCGCCAAATCAGCCATGTCTTGCTCGGTAAGACTTTGGGCGATGGCTTCCATAGTGGGGAAAGTGCGTGCACCACTGGCGTACTCTTTCAGCGCTGCCACGATGTACTCGGCATTCTGACCTGCAATCATGGGCACGTGATAGATCTCGGGGTAGCTGGACTTATAGCCCTCAATCCCGTGGCACCCAATACACATGGAGGTTTTAGATAGCGCGGCCTTAGCGTCACCCACGGGCGCGGCGTCGGCCGCATGGGCTTGGCCCGCAATTGCACAGGAGGCCGTAACGGCTAGCGCAGACAAGGTGCGCGTCAGGTAAGTTCGCAACTTCATAATAGCTCTTATTTGGCGGTGAATAGATGTTGATCTAAATCAACAGACCAACGAAAAACTGAGATTGTACGATAATTGTGATGAACCAGACACGAATGGCACGGCCACTACACAATTACATACAACACCCGGAGCACCCGATGACTTCTGCGGCACCCGATTTTTCTACTGAACGTTTTACAGGCACCGAACGTTATGTCGCCACCGACGACCTGAAGCTGGCGGTCAACGCGGCCCTGGCACTCGAGCGCCCGCTGCTGATCAAGGGCGAACCCGGCACCGGCAAGACCATGCTGGCTGAAGAGGTTGCCGCCGCACTCGGCCGGCCACTGTTGCAGTGGCATATCAAGTCGACGACCAAAGCCCACCAGGGGCTATATGAATATGATGCTGTCTCACGCCTGCGCGATTCGCAATTGGGTGACGAAAAGGTACGCGACATTGGCAACTACATCGTCAAGGGCGTGCTGTGGCAGGCGTTCATATCCGATGAGCCCACCGTGGTTCTGATCGACGAAATCGACAAGGCCGACATCGAGTTCCCCAATGACCTGCTGCGCGAGCTGGACCGCATGGAATTTCATGTTTATGAAACTCACCAGACCATCAAGGCCAGGCACCGCCCGCTGATCATCATTACATCCAACAATGAAAAAGATCTGCCCGACGCTTTCCTGCGGCGCTGCTTTTTTCATTACATCAATTTCCCTACGCCCGAGACCATGAAGGAAATCGTGGCAGTCCATTACCCCGACATCCGGGCCGACGTGTTGCGGGCTGCACTCGATACCTTCTTTGCCCTGCGCGATGCGCCAGGGCTCAAGAAGAAGCCCTCGACTTCCGAATTCCTCGACTGGCTGCGCCTGCTGACCAACGAAGCCGTATCTGCCGACCAAATCAGCAAAACCCAGGGCGATCTGCCGCTGATGGCCGGCGCCCTGCTCAAGAACGAACAAGACCTGACGCTGCTGCAGCGCCTGGCCGCCATGACTCGCGCCGGCCAGCGACGCTAAGGTCCAGTCACCGAATTTTCCGGCCAGACGCCGCATGCCCCGGCCAAAAGCCGACTCTCCCGGAGTTTTTGAATGAGTTCGAAACAAGGTTTTCGTCAGCAGCCCAGCCCAACCACCCTTGAGGGCCTTGGGGTAAGACTGCTCCCTTTGCAGAAATCACACGCCGAAGCACTGGAACAGGCAGCCGCCGACGGAGAATTATGGAAGCTGCGCGTAACATCGGTCCCCGAGCCAGGAACAAGTGCCGCCTATATCGACACTGCACTGCAAGGTCAGCAAGACGGCCACATGCTGCCGTTCGCAATATTTGAGGAAAGTACCGGAAAACTGGTCGGCACCAGCAGATATCACGACATCATTCCTTCCGTCGCCCGGCTTGAGATTGGCTACACGTGGTATGCAAAGCGCTGGCAGCGCAGCCATGTCAATACCGCCTGCAAATTACTGCTGCTGCGCCACGCCTTCGACACGCTGGGCGCGCAGGTGGTGGGCTGGCGTACCGATAATTTCAATATCGCATCGCAACGAGCCATAGAGCGCCTGGGTGCCCGTAAAGACGGGGTGTTGCGGCATCATGCATTGCGTCGTGACGGCACGGTACGTGATACCGTCATGTACAGCTTGCTCGCGGGCGAATGGCCCGAGGTCGAGAAACACCTGGAGTATCAACTGCTGAGCCGACATGCTGACTGATTTTTTCTATCATTTGCGCGCGCGCAAGCTCCCTGTTTCAGTACAGGAGTACCTTACCCTGCTCAAACTGCTGCAGGCGCGCATCATGCCGCCCACGGTCGATGACTTCTATCACCTGGCCCGCATGACGCTGATCAAGGACGAGACCCTGTTCGACCGCTACGACCAGGCTTTCGGCGAGTTTTATCGCACACTGCAGGCCGCTTTGCCGGACGCCAAGGAAATCCCTCTTGACTGGCTGATCAAGCAGTTTCAGAAGAACCTTACACCGGAAGAAAAGGCCGCGATAGAAAAGCACGGTTGGGACAAGCTGATGGAGCTGTTCAAGGAGCGACTGGAAGAACAGCAGGAGCGCCACGCCGGTGGAAATAAATGGATAGGTACCGGAGGATCCTCGCCTTTCGGTCACGGCGGCTACCACCCCGAAGGCATACGTCTGGGCGGGCCGTCTGCGGGAAACCGGACAGGTGTCAAGGTATGGGAAAAGCGCGAGTACAAGGATTACGATGACCAGCAGGAACTGGGCACGCGCAACTTCAAGATGGCTTTGCGCCGCCTGCGGCGGTTCGCCCGTGAAGGGGCCGAACTGGAACTGGACCTGGACCACACCATAAGCAGCACAGCCAGAAATGCCGGCTTCCTGGACCTGCAGATGGTGCCTGAGCGGCACAATACCGTTAAGGTACTCATGCTGCTCGATGTGGGCGGCAGCATGGACGATCACATCACTCGTGTCGAAGAGCTGTTTTCCGCGGCACGCAGTGAATTCCGCCATCTCGAGGTCTATTATTTTCATAACTGTCCGTACGAGTCATTATGGCGCAATAACCGCCGCCGGCACTCAGAACGCTTCGATACCTGGGACGTTCTGCGCAAATACAACGACGACTGGCGACTGATCATAGTCGGAGATGCGACCATGAGTCCGTACGAAATTTTGCAGCCGGGGGGCTCCGTCGAGCATTACAACAAGGAAACCGGAGCCACATGGCTGCAACGCCTGCTGGATAACTGGCCCAAGGCAGTGTGGCTGAATCCCGAGCCCTCGGCGTACTGGCAATACCGCCAATCTATCGCTGTGATCCAGAACATCATGAACAATCGCATGTATGGCGTTACGGTGAGCGGTCTGGAACAAGCCATGCGCATGCTGTCCAAGTAAAGCGCACAGACACCGCCGTTCACCCACTCTTTCATGTAACTTATGTAACGCCACTGATATCATGTGGTGTCACCTTACTTTTCGAGAACAATACATGCTGTACCGTCTGCGTCTGGTTCACGCTCTGCTGCTGAGCTGCCTTCTGTTGCTGTCTCCATCCATAGGCCGCGCCAAGCCAACGGCGCGGGTTACCTTGCCCGCCGGCATGGTGCAGCAACACAGCGTGGAAGGTGTCACCGAATACGTGATGCCCAACGGGCTGCGCATATTGCTGGCCCCTGACTCGTCCAAACCCATGACCACGGTCAACATGACCTATCTGGTTGGCTCACGGCACGAGAACTACGGCCAGACCGGTATGGCGCACCTGCTGGAACACCTTTTGTTCCGCGGCACTCCCAGCCTGCGCAATGCCCTGGCAGAATTTTCCAGACGTGGTCTGGCTGCCAACGGCTCGACCTCCAGCGATCGCACGAACTACTACGCCAGCTTTGCCGCCAACCCCGAAACACTGGACTGGTATCTGCGCTGGCAGGCAGACGCCATGGTCAATTCGCTGATTGCCCAGGAAGACCTGGATGCGGAAATGACGGTAGTGCGCAACGAAATGGAACGCGGTGAAAACAGTCCGCTACAGGTACTGATGCAGAATATGCAGTCCGCGGCCTTTCGCTGGCACAATTACGGCCACAGCACCATCGGGGCGCGCTCCGATGTCGAGAACGTCGATATCTTGCAGTTGCGGGCGTTCTATCAACAGTATTACCAGCCCGACAATGCTGTCCTGATCGTCTCGGGCCAGTTCGATACCCAGGCAACGCTGAAGACCATTGCCGACGCGTTTGGTCCTATCGCGCGCCCCACCCGGCCGCTTCCGCCTGAGTACACCATAGAGCCCGTCCAGGAGGGCGAACGTCAGATCATCTTGCGCCGACAAGGCGGCAGCCCCCTGATTGCCGCCCTGTACCATGCTCCCGCCGCCGGACATCCCGACTTCATTGCGCTTGACCTGGGCGTGTCGATGCTGGCAGACGTGCCCTCGGGACAACTGTACAAGTCGCTGGTCGGCCAGCACCTGAGCACCAATGTGCTTGGCTTTACTGCGGGTCTGAATCAGCCCGGCTATGCATTCTTCGCCGCACAGCTTGACGAAGGCATGAATCAGAAACAGGCCCTGCAAGCCATGCAAGAGACTCTCGATACCGCCGGCCAGCAAGGGTTCACCGAAGAGGAACTCGGTCGCATACGTAACCAGTGGCTGACTGACTGGTCTCAGATCCAGGCCGACCCGGCAGATCTGGCCTCGGCACTGTCCGGAAGCGTCGCCGATGGTGACTGGCGACTATTCTTCCTGCAACGCGACCAGGTCGAACAGGTCAAGCTTGAAGACGTCCGACGCGTTACCCGCGCCTACCTGGTAGCCGACAATCGCACCAGCGGCATGTATATACCGACCGAGCAGCCGGTGCGCGCGCCACAAGACGGCAGCAGCCAGCTCGACACGCTGCTCAAGGACTATAAAGGCAAGGAAGCTGACCAGGCCATTGACACTTTCGATCCGACTCCGGCGCGCATCAACGAACTGACGCAACGCAGTTCGCTCGCCCTGCCCAATGGCGACGTCAAGCTTGCATTGCTGCCCAAACCCACCCGTGGCGATCAGGTGCAAGCCAAGCTGCTGATCCAGTTTGGCGATGTCGAAAGCCTGAAAGGCCAGCGCAGCGTCTCGGGTGCAGTAGCTGATCTGCTTGAACATGGCACCACTACAATGAGCCGCCAGCAGATCCAGGATCAATACACCAAGCTGCAGGCCAATGTCGGCATAGGCGGCGGCGCCGGTATCGTCGTGGCCAGCTTGTCTACAACCCGTAACAATCTGCCTGCTCTGGTCGAACTCGTTCTGCATGTGATACGAGAGGCCAATTTCCCCGAGGACGAGCTGACCAAATACCAGACGCGTGTGAGCACATCCATCAAGAATTCCATGTCGGAGCCCAGTGCCCTGGCATCTCGCGCGCTGGCACGCCATGACAACCCCTGGCCCCAGGACGACATCCGCTATACCCCGAGTTTCGAAGAGGACATCAATGAAGTTGCCGCACTGACGCGTGAGCAACTGCTGGACTTTCACAATGAGTACTACGGTGCAGGCACGATAGCCTTTTCGGCAGTGGGCGCTTTCGATCCCGACGCGGTCAAGACAGCCTTGACCAATGGCCTGGAAGGCTGGAAACAAGCCCCGGCCTATCAGCGTGTGCCCGACCCCTACCACCCCGTTCCTGCTGAAACCTTCCACATCAATGCACCCGACAAGGCTAACGCGTTCTACTTGTCGACGGCACGGGTAGAAGTGCAGGACACCGATCCGGATTATGCCGCCTTGTACATGGCAAACCGCTTGCTGGGTGGCACCGAAACCTCGCGCCTGTGGGAGCGCATCCGCGTCCGCGAGGGCTTGTCGTACGACGTACGCAGCAGCCTGGACGTCTCGTCCTACGAACCGTCGGGTGAATGGGATATCTACGCCATACATGCCCCCGGGAATACTGAAAAGCTGCGCGCGGCTATAAGCGAGGAGCTTCAGCGCGCACTGCAGGACGGTTTTACCGAAGAGGAAGTGCGCGAAGGCGTACAGGCCTTGCTGAACTTTCGCAAGCTGGCCCGTACGCGCGACAGTGTGCTGGCATCGACCTGGATCAATTACATGCAGCTTGGTCGTGACTTCACCTGGTCTGCCGATATCGACAAGGCCCTGTCGGCCCTCACGGCCGACAAGGTGAACGCGGCGCTGCGCAAATGGCTGGACCCTGCCAGCTTCAGCACCGCCATTGCAGCGGATCAAAGCAAGCAGTAAGGCGCGGGCAAAACAAAGCGCGGGCCTGACCGCTGCCCGCGCTTTGTTTGCAAAAAGATCAGTTCGTCAGGAAAAGAAGTTCTTGACGCGATCCGTCCAGGATTCGCTCTTGGGCGAATGTTTTTCACCGCCATCGGCAAGCGACGACTCGAACTCGCGCAGGATTTTCTTCTGCTCGTCGCTCAGGCGTACCGGCGTCTCGACCACAACGTGACAATACAGATCGCCCGGATAGCTGGCACGCAGACCGCGTATGCCCTTGCCCCGCAAGCGGAAGGTTTTTCCGGTTTGCGTGCCTTCGGGTATGGTTATTTCACCCTTGCCCGTAAGCGTGGGCACCTGAAGCTCGCCGCCCAATGCCGCCGTGGTAAACGGGATGGTCAGCTCGCAGTGCAGGTCTTCGCCGTCACGCTGGAAAATGCCATGGGGCTTGAGATGGATTTCCACATACAAGTCGCCCGCAGGGCCGCCGTTGACACCCGGCTCGCCATTGCCTGACGAGCGTATGCGCATGCCGTCGTCAATACCGGCAGGTATCTTGACCTGCAGGGTCTTGTTTCGGCGCGTGCGGCCGACGCCGTCGCAGCTTTTGCAGGGATCGGTGATTTCCTTGCCGGTGCCATGACATGTGGGGCAGGTTTGCTGTACGCTGAAGAAACCCTGCTGCATGCGCACGGTACCCGCACCGTCACACGTGTGGCAGGTCTTGGGTTCGGTACCCGGCTTGGCGCCCGAGCCGTGGCAGGTATCGCAGGTTTCCCAGCTGGGCACCCGGATCTCGGTATCGAAGCCATTGGCGGCCTGCTCAAGGCTGATGTCCAGCGTGTATTTCAGGTCGGCGCCGCGGTAGACTTGCGGGCCGCCGCGCCGGCCGCCACCGGCGCCACCGAATATTTCACCGAAGATATCGCCAAACGCATCGGCAAACCCGGCGCCACCGGCACCGCCGCCCATGCCGGCGTTAGGATCCACGCCCGCATGGCCGAACCGGTCATACGCGCCGCGCTTTTGCTCATCGGACAGCATCTCGTAGGCCTCTTTGACCTCTTTGAACTTCTCTTCGGCTTCCTTGCTGTCCGGATTGCGGTCCGGATGATACTTCATCGCCAGCTTGCGATAGGCTTTCTTGAGCTCATCGTCCGTAGCGTTCTTTGCCACACCCAGAATTTCGTAATAGTCGCGTTTTGCCATTTGAATTGCTTGCGTCTGTGACGTCTGCTCTTTTGCTATGAATAAGAAGGCCCGATTTCCGGTAAAACACCAGAAACCGGGCTCATTTGCACATCAGGCAACTTTTACTGATCGCGCTTGACTTCCTTGAAGTCGGCATCGACCACGTCGTCATCAGCGGGCTTGTCGGCACCGCCTTCAGCCGCCTGCTGGGCCTGCATGTCGGCGTACATCTTTTCGCCCAGTTTCTGCGAAGCCGTGGACAGCGCTTCGACCTTGGCTTCGATGGCAGCCTTGTCGCCGTCCTTCAGGGTTTCCTCGAGCTCTGTCAAAGCAGCTTCGATGGCTTCCTTGTCAGCCGCTTCAAGCTTGTCACCGTACTCGGTCAGCGACTTGCGCGTGGAATGCAGCAGCGAGTCGGCCTGGTTGCGTGTCAGGGCCAGCTCGGCGATGCGGTGATCTTCCTCGGCGTTGACCTCGGCATCCTTCACCATGCGCTCGATTTCCTCGTCGCTCAGACCGGAATTGGCCTTGATGGTGATCTTGTTTTCCTTGCCGGTACCCTTGTCTTTGGCCGACACGTGCAAGATACCGTTGGCGTCGATATCGAAGGTAACTTCAATCTGGGGCGTACCACGCGTTGCGGGCGGGATGCCTTCCAGGTTGAATTCACCCAAAGCCTTGTTGCCGGCCGCAATTTCACGTTCGCCCTGGAACACCTTGATGGTCACTGCGGGCTGATTGTCGTCAGCCGTAGAAAACACCTGCGAGAACCGGGTAGGAATCGTGGTGTTCTTCTGGATCATCTTGGTCATGACGCCGCCCAGGGTTTCAATACCCAGGGACAAGGGAGTCACGTCCAGCAACAGCACGTCTTTGCGATCACCGGAAAGTACCGAACCCTGAATGGCAGCGCCTGCGGCGACAGCCTCGTCGGGGTTGACGTCTTTGCGAGGATCCTTGCCAAAGAATTCCTTGACCTTTTCCTGCACCTTGGGCATACGGGTCATACCGCCGACCAGAATCACGTCGTCGATTTCGGAAACCTTGACGCCCGCATCCTTGATTGCGATACGGCACGGCGCAATAGTGCGTTCGATCAGCTCTTCGACCAGCGCTTCCAGCTTGGCACGGGTAATCTTCAGATTCAGGTGCTTGGGACCGGAGGCATCTGCCGTGATGTAAGGCAGGTTGATCTCGGTTTGCTGGGTCGAGGACAGCTCGATCTTGGCTTTCTCGGCCGATTCTTTCAGGCGTTGCAGCGCCAGTACGTCTTTGGACAGATCAACACCGCTTTCCTTCTGGAATTCGCTGATGATGTAGTCAATGATGCGCTGGTCAAAGTCTTCGCCGCCCAGGAACGTATCGCCGTTGGTCGACAATACTTCGAACTGCTTTTCGCCATCGACATCGGCGATTTCAATGATGGAGACGTCGAAAGTACCGCCGCCCAGGTCATAAACCACGATCTTGCGGTCGCCCTTTTCGGTTTTGTCCATGCCAAAGGCCAGCGCAGCCGCAGTCGGCTCGTTGATGATGCGCTTGACGTCCAGACCTGCAATGCGGCCGGCGTCTTTGGTTGCCTGGCGCTGGCTGTCGTTGAAGTAGGCAGGAACGGTGATCACAGCCTCGGTGACTTCTTCACCCAGGTAATCTTCCGCCGTTTTCTTCATCTTGCGCAGCACATCGGCCGATACTTGAGGAGGCGCGAGCTTTTTGCCCTGCGCTTCAACCCAGGCGTCGCCGTTGTCGGCCTTGACGATGCTGTACGGCATCAGGTCGATATCCTTCTGCACGGCTTTTTCGTCAAACTTGCGGCCGATCAGGCGCTTGACAGCATAGAGTGTGTTGGTCGGGTTGGTTACCGCCTGACGTTTGGCCGGTGCACCGACCAGAATTTCGCCGTCTTGCATGTAAGCAACAATGGAAGGCGTAGTACGTGCGCCTTCAGCATTTTCAATGATCTTGACGCTGCTGCCGTCCAGAACAGCCACACAGCTGTTGGTCGTGCCCAGGTCAATCCCAATAATCTTGCCCATAATCTTATAACCCTGCTAAAAATTTTGAATGTGTGAAAACTGCTCGATGGTAGTTAAGTGGGGATCGCGTCGGCGTTTTCAAGCCTGTTTTTTCGAAATTTTGTGTTTTTTCACATAGAACCAGGCCATTTAACGGCAAAAAACACGCAAATCCACACGAATCCGGCGCAAGCACCTAGGCGGCCGGCTGGCCTGACGACACCATGACCAGTGCCGGGCGCAAGACCCGCTCCGACAGGGTGTAGCCCTTTTGCAGCAACTGGGCGACGGTTCCTTCCGGCAAATCGGAAGGAACAGCCGAAATGGCCTGGTGCAGGTGCGGGTCGAACTTCTCGCCCGGCGCCGGTGCGACATCCTTGAGAACATTGCGCTCGAAGGCAGTGTTGAGTTGACGCAAGGTGGCCTCGACCCCTTCTTTCCAGGCCTCGGCCGTTTGCTCGGTCAGCGCCAATGCGGCTTCCAGGCTGTCTTTTACAGGAATCAGGCTTTCGGCAAACGATTCGGTACCGAACTTGCGGGCTTTGGCCACGTCTTCCTGTGCGCGACGACGGATATTCTCGACCTCGGCCTTGGCGCGCAGCAGCTCATCGTGATACTGGGCCACCTTTTCCTGTGTTTCGGACAACAGCGTTGCCCACTCCAGATCGGTGCGTGCTTCCGCCTCGGGGGCCGGGAAGGCCTGCTCAGCATCGTCAGCCGATTGCTGATCCTGATTGACCTCCATCTGCTCCTGGGTATCGACCGCCGGGTCCTGCTGCTTGGGATCCTGGGGTTCTTGGGGTGCCGACATAAAAAATCTCCGCTTCTGAAATCTGAATTGAATTGTCCAATGTCATGAAAATGGGGGCGACCGCCCCCATTTTCAAGTCCTGTGCAAACCAAGTTCTTGCACAGCAAATATGCTCCGGAGCGAGTTTACACCCAACCCCCCAGCGACTTTCGTATCAGCACAGCGAAACCGGCGGCCCAGACCGGGTCGTCATTCAGGCAAGGAAGGTAGCGGAACTGCTGCCCGCCCTCACCCAGGAAGGCATCACGGCATTGCATCTGAATCTCTTCCATGGTTTCCAGGCAGTCGGCCAGAAAACCCGGGCACATGACGTCGACATGCGTAATACCTTCTCGTGCCCACTGCCGGAGGGTAGGCTCGGTGTAGGGCTCCAGCCAGCGCTGGGCGCCAAAGCGGCTTTGGAAGGCAACATGGACGAGGTCACCGTCATCGCCCAGAGCCTGCCTGAGCAATACTGCCGTCTCCATACAGTCGCGGTAGTAAGGATCGCCCTGCTCCACCGACTTGCGCGGCAAGCCATGGAAGCTGAGCAACAGGCGCTGCGGTTTGCCGTTATGGTCCCAGAAAGTGCGCACCTGGCGGGCCAGTGCCTGGATGTATGCGTCGTCATCCTGGAATCGCTTGATGAAACGCAGCTCGGGCTGATCCCGCATCCTGGCAGCATGAGCAGCCACGCAATCGACGGCAGTGGCGGTGGTACTGGCCGCATATTGCGGATACATGGGTACGGTAAGGATGCGGTCGCAGCCGGCGGCCCGGAGCTCATTGATGGCCGCGGCGATGGATGGATTGCCATAGCGCATGCCCAGCGCCACCCTTGCATCCAGCCCTGCAGCCTGAAGATGCTCCTGTACGCCTTGCGCCTGGAGCTGACTCCAGACCAGCAAGGGTGAGCCCTGCTCAAGCCAGATTTCCTTATAGCGCGGCGCAAGGGCAGCCGGGCGGCGCGTCAGGATGAAAACCCGGAGAATGACCTGCCAGAGCCACTGCGGGATTTCTATGACACGTGGATCGGACAGGAACTCGCCCAGATACCGGCGTATGGATTTCGGGGTTGGCTCGTCGGGCGTACCCAGATTGACCAGCAGCACACCGACCGGACCCGGCTCGCGGGGCGGCGGCTCGGTGCTGAATGCAAGCGGATCCGTGGGTTCAGGTAGATAAGAAGAAGCAAACAGCTTGGACATGGATCTCAGGACTGATTGTGGCTCAAGGCATTGGAAAGCAGGCGTGCCGTAATATCGACGATGGGAATAACCCGGTCATACGCCATGCGGGAAGGACCAATGACCCCCAGGGTGCCGACGACCGTGCCATCTACGCCATAGGGTGCAGTAATGACGGATACATCGTCCATGGGAACCAGTTGCGAATCGCCACCAATATAGATTTGGACTCCCTGTGCCCGGCTGGACACATCGAGCAGCTGAAGCAGGTCGGTTTTTTTCTCGAACAAGGAAAACATGCGGCGCAGCTTATCCATGTCGGAAGCAATCTCGGAGATATCGAGCAGCTTGCTTTCACCCGAAATGACCAGTGACTCATCGGTATCAGCCGCAGCCGTGCCGGCTTCAACGGCGGCCTGCATGAGTCGGGAAATGTCAGCCTGCAATGACGAGAGCTCGTCGGCAAGCGCGATCTTGACCTGCTCGAACGACATGCCCGCGAAATGCTGATTAAAGAAATTGCTGGCTTCGATCAGTTCCTGTTCCAGATAGTCGCGCGCCACAAAGAGAATCCGGTTCTGTACGTCGCCATCAGGCGTAACGATGATCAGCAGCACGCGCTTTTCAGATAGTCTGATGAACTCAATCTGCCGGAAAATCTGGGCGCGCTTGGGAGCCAGCACCACGCCGGCGAACTGGGACAAATTAGACAGCAGCGTAGCTGCCGCAGTTACGGCACGCCCTGGCTCGGCGGCCGGCAGTGCCTGGCGTATCTGGGTAGGTACTGACTGAAAGCGCTGCACGGCCAGCAGGCGGTCGGCAAACAACCGGTAACCCTTGGGCGTAGGAATACGCCCCGCCGACGTATGCGGGCTGTGAATCAGGCCCAGGTCTTCGAGGTCAGCCATCACGTTGCGTATGGTCGCAGGTGACAAATCGAACATTTTGGAAAGCGTTCGGGAACCTACCGGCTGACCATCGTCAATGTATTTCTCTATGAGCGCTTTCAACAGCGCATTAGCACGATCATCCATAACGCAATTTCAAATAATGTTGCACACCCGGGTTTTTCTACCTACAGTCATTCGACCCCAGGGACAATATAATCAATCTACTCAATCAGTCTGTATTATTCCATCAATCAACAAGGTTGCGCTTTATGCACTTCAAAACTGTCGCACTTATAGGCCGATACCAGGATAACGGTCTCGATGCCCCTCTGCGCAAGCTTGCCGACATGCTGCAGGCAAAAGGGTGCAGAGTGCTGATCGAAGCCGATACGGCCCGCAACACTGACATCACCGAACACAATATCGCCTCTTACGACGAAATCGGCCGGCAGGCAGATCTTGCCGTCGTCATGGGCGGCGACGGCACTATGCTCGGTGCCGCCCGCCAGCTGGCACACAGCAATATCGCGCTGATAGGCATCAACCACGGCCGCCTGGGTTTCATTACCGACATTCCGCTCCACAGCGCCAGTGATGCCATCAGCAGCGTCATTCAGGGCAATTACGATGCCGAAGACCGCGTATTGCTTGAAGGGCGCGTGGTACGCGACAACGAAACCCTGTATTCGGGCCTGGCCCTGAACGACGTCGTGCTGAATCGTGCGGGGCGCGGCGGCATGATAGAAGTCCGGGTCGAATTCGATGGCGTATTCATGTACAGCCAGCGTGCCGACGGCCTCATCATAGCCACCCCTACCGGCTCCACCGCCTATTCGCTTTCGGCCAACGGGCCCATTGTCCACCCCAAGCTCGCCGCCTGTCTGCTGGTGCCGGTTGCGCCGCAAACCTTGTCCAACCGCCCTATTGTGCTGCCCGATAACGGCACACTCAGCCTGACCATCACGGCGCTGGGCCGGGTCGAATCCGGAGCCAGCGTCCACTTCGACATGCAGACCTGGTCCGAGTGCCAGCCTGGCGATCGCATCGACGTGCGCCGGGCCCAGAACACCGTTCGATTCATACATCCCACCGGCTACAGCTTTTTCTCCACACTGCGCCGCAAACTGTACTGGAATCACATGCCTCAACCTTCCGACGAGGCCGAATAACCCTATGCTGCGATCCCTGCATATACGCGACTTCGTCATCGTTGATCAGGCAGAAATACCGTTCACCAGCGGCTTTACCGTGTTTTCCGGTGAAACCGGTGCCGGAAAATCCATACTCATCGACGCGCTGTCGCTGGCGCTGGGTGCGCGCGGCGACACCTCGGTCATCCGCGACGGAGCACCGCGCGCCGACATCTCCGCCGTCTTCGAGCCGCCCGCCAGCCTGCACGACTGGCTCAACGAGCACGAGTTCGCCACCGACGACGACCTTATCCTGCGTCGGGTTATCGATGCGCAAGGCCGCAGCCGCTCTTTCATTAACGGCCTGCCGGTTACCCTTGGCCAGTTGCGCGAACTGGCCGAGCACCTGGTCGACATTCATGGCCAGCATGCTCATCAAAGCCTGCTTAAAGCTGCCAGCCAGCGCGAACTGCTCGATACCCAAGGCGGTCACCTGCCCCTGGCACGCCAGGTACAGCAAGCCTGGCAACAATGGCAACAGGCAGAACAAAACCTGGCAGCAGCCCTGACCAACGCTGCCTCGCTGCAGGCGGCCCGCGAGCAGCTGGAATGGCAGGTAACCGAACTCGAACAGCTCGGCATGCAGGAAAACGAATGGGAAACACTCTCTGCCGAACATAATCGGCTGGCTCATGCGCAGGCCTTGCTCGACGGCGCCAACCATGCTCTTGCCGCGCTTGACCACGACAGCGATCAGGGCTCGGCCATGCAGGCCCTGAACAGCGCCGCCCACGCCATAAGTCAGCAGCTTGGCCACGACCCGCAACTGCAGGGCATCTACGACGCCATTGAATCGGCCCGCATCTCGGCCTCCGAGGCGGTCTCCGACCTGAACAGCTACCTCGACAGGCTAGAACTCGAGCCCGAAAGGCTGGCGCAGGCCGAGCAGCGCCTGTCCACACTCTTCGAGGCCGCGCGCAAGTTCAAGACCGAACCCGAAGAACTGCACGCCCTCTTCCAAAGCCTGACCAATCAGTTGAACAATAGCCAGGCAGCGACCGATACCGAAGCACTCGCCAGGCAGCGCGACACCGCCGCCGCCGAATATCAAAGCCAGGCCAGCCTTTTAAGCAAGGCTCGCCAGAAAGCCAGCAAGAAGATCTCGCAGCAGGTCACGACCGCCATGCAGGATCTATCCATGAGCGGCGGCAGTTTCGAAATTCAACTGTCGTCCTGCCCGCCCGGATCCCATGGCAATGAGTCCATCGAGTTCCTGGTCGCAGGGCATGCCGGCACCAGCCCGAAACCATTGGCCAAGGTAGCCTCTGGCGGTGAACTCGCACGCATATCGCTGGCCCTGTCAGTCATCGCCAGCCAGGCGGCACGCGTGCCAACGCTAATCTTCGATGAAGTTGACACCGGGGTGGGGGGTGCAGTCGCCGAGGTGGTGGGCAAACTGTTAAGCACGCTGGGCAATCGTCACCAGGTGCTGTGCGTTACGCATCTGCCGCAGGTTGCTGCGCGTGGCACGCATCATTATGAAGTCAGGAAGTCCAGCTCTGATGCCGGAACACTGTCGCAAATCGAAGCCCTTGATGCCGAAGATCGTGTCAACGAAATTGCGCGCATGCTGGGCGGCCTGAAAATTACCGACACTACCCGCCGGCACGCACGCGAAATGCTGTCGGGCTCACAATAAAAAAGCGGGCGGCAGCTTTCACAAGCACCGCCCCCTGATAAATATTAGCGGCTGCCCTTCTGGTTGCAAGCGGGGCAGATGCCATACAGCAGCATGGTATGGCTTTCAAGCACAAAGCCCTGGTCTTTGGCGATCTTGTGCTGACGCTTCTCGATTTCCTGATCCGAGAACTCGACAACGGTGCCGCAATTTGTGCAGATCAGGTGATCATGATGATCGCCGTCGTTCAGCTCAAAGACCGCCTTGCCGCCATCAAACTGGCTGCGCACCAAAATGCCGGCCTGCTCGAATTGGGTCAGCACCCGATAAACCGTTGCCAGGCCGATATCGACGTCTTCAGCCACGAGTGTGCGGTATACATCTTCGGCACTTTGGTGACGAAGATCGGCTCGTCGAAAAATATCAAGGATCTTCAGGCGTGGAAAGGTCGCCTTCAAACCCATGTTCTTCAATTCGTTTTGATCGTTCATAGCTAAAATATCTCTGGCAGTAATAGTGGTGAGAATCAGGCGCATCGGTGACTTGCGATACGCCTGTCGCTGACTAACGCTATTATGCGTTTATTATCCAGGCTTTATGATAACGGTTTTATCCAAGATGAATTACAGGGGCGCTTAGTGCTGACTACTGCAAAACCAAGACTTTCCACGCTTCGCACTGGTTTGACGGCAAGTGTGCTGGCCATCGCCCTGACTGCGTGCGGCGGTACGCATTGGGGCTTTCCATACCGCGCAGACCTCCAACAAGGCAACTGGATCACTTCTGAACAGGTCGCCCAACTGCAGCAAGGCATGACGCGCGAACAGGTACGCTTTATTCTGGGTACGCCTACCCTGCAAGACATATTCCGCACCAACCGCTGGGACTATCCCTACTATAACAAGCCTGGGTACGGCGACGAAGAAGAGCGCAAGTTCACCGTCTGGTTCGAGGGCGACAGCCTGGTGCGCTGGGAAGGCGACGACCAGCCCAATCGTCAACCCTATGAAAAAACCGACAGCGGTGCAGGAGCCACTGGGCCATACAGCGACGATGAAAGCCTCAGCCAGCAAGACACCGAGGCCGATGAGCCCAACAGCACCAGACGCCGCCGCCTCCTCAATATTGAAGAGTCTGCTCCTGCCAATCCGGGCGCACAGGTGCCCGGCACACACACTACAGAACCACTACGCTAGGGGGAAGAAATGCGTATTGCCATCGCTGGCGCTGACGGCCGTATGGGCCGCATGCTGATTGAAGCCATTACCGAGAGCCCGGACCTGGAGCTTACGGTTGCACTGGATCGCACAGGCGCTGCCTGCCTGGGTCAGGATGCCGGCGCCTTTCTGGGTCGCGACACAGGCGTGCTCATCACAGACGACCTCGACGCTCTGGCCAACGCCGACTGCCTGATCGACTTCACCAGGCCCGAAGGCACGCTTGCCCATCTGCAGGCCTGCGTCAGGCACGGTACCAAGTGCGTCATCGGCACCACGGGCTTCGACGAGCAAGGCAAGCAGGCAATACAGGCCGCCAGTCAGAAAATCGCTGTGGTATTCGCGCCCAACATGAGCGTCGGTGTAAATGCCACGCTCAAGCTGCTGGACATGGCGGCCAGGCTGCTTAACAGCGGCTACGACGCCGAGGTCTTCGAAGCCCACCATCGCAATAAAGTCGATGCGCCATCAGGCACCGCTCTGGCCATGGGCGAAACCGTGGCAAACGCGTGGGGCAAAAAGCTTGACGATATCGCCGACTGGGCCCGACACGGCGAAACCGGTGCACGGGAAACCGGCAAGATCGGCTTTTCAGTCCTGCGCGGCGGCGACATTGTGGGCGACCACACTGTCTACTTCTGTGGCACCGGCGAACGTATAGAAATCACCCATCGCTCCAGCAGCCGTGCAACCTACGCACAAGGCAGCCTGCGCGCGGCACGCTACCTTGCACGCAAAGAGTTCGGTCTGTTCGACATGCAGGATGTACTGGCGACCTGATCGCCGCCCGGCAGGCCGGCCATAGGGGCAGCCTGCCTTCCATGCCCTAAGCGACCGTAACGGGCTCCTGCTCCAGCTGCACACCAAAGCGCGCGAGAATGTCGGCCCTGATCATATCAGCCAGGGCGGCAATATCGTTGGCATTTGCTCCGCCGCCATTTATCAATACCAGTGCCTGGCGTTCGTGTACGCCTGCAGCACCCATGTGTCTGCCCTTCCAGCCGGCACGGTCTATCATCCAGCCGGCAGCCAGCTTGAAGCTGCCGTCCGGCTGCCGATATGCCACCAGGTCGGGGTGTTCCTTCCTGAGCCTTTCATAGACTGCAGCACTGACCACCGGATTCTTGAAGAAGCTACCGGCGTTGCCCAGCACCGCCGGGTCAGGCAGTTTGCTTTGCCGGATTTCGCATACGGCATCGAAGATCTGTCGCGCCGTTACCCTGTCGCCTGCAGCCTGCAGTACTGCGTGGCGCTGCAGGTCGGGATAGTCGAGTACAGGACGCCATGCCTTGGGCAGTCGGAAACGCACCTGCAGAATCAGCCAGCGGCCCGGTTCCGCCTGTTTGAAAACACTGTTGCGATAAGAAAATCCGCAATCCTGTACTGACATATCGACCAGTCGTCTGTCACGCATGTCCCAGGCGGTCAGGCCGTGAAAACGCTGATCGAGTTCCACACCATAAGCGCCGATATTCTGGACCGGTGCCGCACCGACAGTTCCCGGAATCAACGCCAGGTTCTCCAGCCCGTTCCAGCCCTGAGTTATGCAGTATTCAACAAAATCATGCCATCGCTCTCCGGCCTGCGCCTCGACAATCCACGCATCGTCTGTTTCGGAAAGCAGCCGTACGCCAGATGTCTCGACCTTGATGACCAGACAATCAAGCTCGGGCGCCAACACCACATTGCTGCCGCCGCCCAATACGAAAACATTCTGATAATGATCGGCCAGGTCGGACAATGCCGGCGCCTGGTCCGCAGATTCGCAACGCACAAAAGCACGAGCATGCGAGCGCAGGCCCAGCGTGTTGAAAGAAGTCAGATCCTGATCAGTTACCTGCAGCAAAAGCAGCCCCGCCCGAAATAATTATCCGGCGATATGCCGGCGAAAAAGCATAAGCATACCCCTGCCGGCTCAGGTGATGCCCTGCCCTGCACCGCCTGATATGGAAAAACCTTGGCCACTTGACAACAGCTATAGGTTTCATGCTAATATCTTGTTCTTTCGCGGGAATAGCTCAGTTGGTAGAGCGCAACCTTGCCAAGGTTGAGGTCGCCGGTTCGAGACCGGTTTCCCGCTCCAGAATTTTTGTCTATGGGTATCCACCAACGTCCATAGATGATTGAAAAAGGCCCAAATTTCGGTTTGGGCCTTTTTGCATCAAGCGCCGCCTGATCAGCGCCTTCCAAGCCACTGCCACCAGCGGCGCACACTTTGCCTTAGCCGAAACCTGCTCCACCATCTGAGCAGGCCGTATGACAAATAAACCTTTTCGGCTCCCAATGGCATGTCTTGTCTCATGCGCAACCAGGAAGTTTTCGGATAAGCAACGACCTGGTCCGGATAAATGCTGCGGTGTCCGATTATCAGGTAAGCAGCAATGCAAGGCGCGGCCACATATACCGCACCCAGATTTCCGCTAAACAGCTCAACACTCATCAGTATGGCGGCAATGGGCGTATTCGATGCCGCAGCCACTACCGCGACCAACCCCACTGCCGCCCCTAACGACGGACTGACCCCGAATAGCGGCGCGAAGGCGTTGCCTGCGATCGCACCAATAACAAGTTGCGGCGTCGCCACTCCACCATAAAAGCCCGAGCCCAGGGTAATTGCCACCAACAGCGTTTTCCACAGAAACCCGAAATACGGCATGGCCTCGCCGTTCAGCGCCTGCGTAATCAGCGGCAGGCTCAACCCCAGATAATCAGTGGGTATGACAAGAATCAGCACAGACAGCATACAGCCCCCGATCAGCGGCAATAACGGAGGCCAGACCCGCAATCTGTTTCCGATGCGCGAAAAGACGGTACGCGTGAAGGTGATCATATCGACAAAAACCCAGGCGACAAGACCGCACACAATACCTATGCCGATTGTCTTGAGAAACAGGATCTCGGAGAATTCGGGTAGCGAAAGTACAGTCAGGTAGGTGTACGGCACGCCCCAAAACTTGCTGATTTCGAACGACACGAATCCTGCCACGATGGCCGGAAACAGGAAGTCATGGCGTATGCGCCCTATCGTAAGCACTTCAACACCATAGATGGCACCCGCCAGCGGTGTACCGAATACGCCAGCAAAACCGGCACTGACACCGCATGCCACCAGACGGGTCTGCAACTCGCCATTCAACTTGAATACCCTGCCTATGCCCGCTGCCAGCGACGCGCCGATATGGGAGCACGGCCCTTCTCTTCCTGCCGAACCGCCCGACGCCAAGGTGATGATCGCCGCAACCGGTTTGATGGCGATAGTCTTGAACGGCATGCGTCCGGCTTGCCTGTGCACCGCCTCGATACCCGAGTCCTTCAGCCCGGTTTTATTCAAGCGGTAGCCATAATACAGAAGCAGACCATTCAACAGCCCACCCACCGGCAGCAATACCATCTGAAACCAAAAAGGCATGGAAGCCGTCTTGTCAGTAAAGAAATTCAGTCCGTGCAGAAAAAGGCTGGTTCCGCTGCCCACTACCGCGCCTGCGATCGTCGCAAGGACCAGCCACTGGATGATCGTCGCCAGCATGACGACAGGCTCGACATAATTGAAATTGAAGCGGGGCAAGGACATGTGGGCTTTCCAGCTCAGGTGGGGGCCAGTAATCAGATGAATTCTACCGCTCAGGCAGAAGTCACACGCCACCATTTGGGCAACAGCCTGCGCACTTGCGGCCTGTTGTAGCGCTCGTCCATGAGAAATACGACGCCTTGATCATCTGTGCTGCGGATCACGCGTCCGGCAGCCTGAACGACCTTGCGTATGCCTGGATACAGATAGGCATACTCATAGCCACCGCCGAATGATGCGGCCATACGTTGCCTGACCTGCTCGTTGGACGGATTGAGCTGCGGCAGGCCAAGGGTAGCGATAAAGGCGCCTATCAACCGCTGCCCTGGCAGATCAATACCTTCAGCAAAGGCACCACCCAGCACAGCAAAACCCAAACCGCTGCCGGTTTCCGAAAAGCGCTCCAAGAACGCGTCGCGCCCGGCTTCAGGCATATGCCGTGCCTGTTCCCAGACGGGGACTTCCGGATGGCAGCTTTTGAACAGGGTCGCCAACTGCTGCAGGTAATCAAAGCTGCTGAGAAAGACGAGATAATTGCCCGGCTTGGCAGCATATTGCCTGGCCATGAGATCGACCATGGGCTGCAAGGAAGCGCTGCGGTGCTGATAGCGTGTGGAGATGCTGTGCGCTACCTGAACATGAAGCTGCTCGGGCTTGAAGGGTGATTCCACGTCCATCCAGATGCTGTCGGCCGGCATACCCAGCGTATCGCTGTAGAAATGTGTTGGAGTCAGCGTGGCCGAAAACAACGTCGTGAAACAGGCTGCATCAAAGCGCGGTGCGAGAAAGCCGGCAGGAATAAGGTTGCGCAGGCACAATACAGACTGCCTTGCCGTTCTGCCGGCAGCCGGAGCTCTGATGGTGATATCAAATACCGAGTGACTGCCAAACAAGTCTGCAATGCGCAGAAAGTGCAGCGCATCGAAGTAAAAACGCTGCAGACTGCTGTCAGCATGCCCAGGGTTGTCCGTCTGGAAATCAATGATGGCGGCCACGGCTCGCTGCAATGCCCCGATCAGTTTCTGAGGAAGGCAGTCATAGGCCTGGTAAGCCACATCCTGGTTCCTCACCAGCTCGTTCCAGCAACGATTCACGCTATCGATCGTTCGCCTCAACACAGTCGGAGCCGAGCGTCGCAACGACATGAAGGCTGTCCGTTCCAGCTCGGCGCTATACATTGCACGCGCACGGTCAAGCAGATTATGGGCCTCATCGACCAACACGCCAGAGCGCCATTGATTGGCCACCATCAGGCCATGCAGCATGGCACCCGAGTCAAAATAGTAGTTGTAGTCACCCACTGCAACATCACACCAGCGCACCAGCTCTTGCCCCAGGTAGTACAGACAGACCTGATGCTCCGCCGCCACCTGCCGCAGCGCCTGTTTGTCGAGGAAGCCACCGCCGAGGGCTGCCTTCCGGGCTTGCGGCAAGCGGTCGTAGAACCCCGCTGCCAGCGGGCAGGACTCACCATGGCAAGCCTTGTCCGGATGCTCGCAGGCTTTGTCACGCGCCACCAGTTCGATGACACGCAAAGGCATCTGTGGAGCCATGCTGCGAATCTGCCTCAGGGCTTGCAGGGCGACACTGCGTCCGGAGGTCTTGGCGGTAAGGAAAAAGACCTTGTCCAGCTTCGCTGCGGGGGCCGCTTTCAGCGCAGGAAACAGCGTACCTATAGTCTTGCCTATGCCTGTCGGGGCCTGGGCCGCCAGGCAGTCGCCGCCACGCGCCGCTTTGTATACCGCTACCGCCAGGGGCCGCTGGCCCGCTCTGAACTCAGGGTATGGAAAGCGCAGACCTTCCAGCCCGTGATCGCGATTCTTCCGATGCATCAATTCCTGGTCGGCCCAATCCAGAAACAGCCGGCACTGCTCCTCGAAGCCTTGCCGAAGGGCGGCAGCGTTGTGCAGCTCGCTGATTACGGTTTCACGCTGGCTCTGGATATCGAAATAGACCAATGCCAGCCTGAGTTCAGGCAAGCTCAGCTTCTGGCAAAGCAGATGGCCGTATATCCTGATCTGGGCCCAGTGCAAATGACGATGATTGGCAGGCATGCGGGCCAGGTCGCCGCGAAATGTCTTGATTTCCTCAAGCTGCTGCTGCACCGGCTCCCAGCCGTCGGCACGACCACGAACAAGCAGATTACCAAATTCGCCCGACAGACTGATCTCGGTCTTATAGTGCGCAGGGCGGCGTGCTGCCACCAGCGCATGACCTGCAATGCCCTCCTGGGCTGTCGGTGCCGGCGTGAAACGCAGATCCAGGTCACCCTGTTTGGCCGTGAACTCGCACAGGGCACGCACCGCTACGGCATATTTCATACCGGTTCTTCTGCCCACTGCACATGACAGACCTCGACAGGCATATCGTGCTGCGCACAATAATCGAACCATCGCAGCTGATTGTCCTGCAGACGATCGCCAGGCCCTTTAACCTCAATCATGCGATAACGCTTTTCCAGCGGCCAGAACTGGACCAGGTCGGGGAAGCCTGAACGATGAGCAGGTATATCGAGCAGAATGCGCTCAAACCATTTCTTCAGATGAGATGCCGGAATGCACGCCAGGGCATGGTCGAGTAATTGGTCGGTCATGATGCCCCAAGCCACGAATCCCGACTGGATGCCGGCTTTTCGTTCATGATTGTGCACGATGGTGTTTCTGTAGGCACCGGAATCAAGCTGAGCCAGACAGCTGTCGAAGAGCTCCTTACGCCGTGAGTAGAAATCAATACTGTGCAAATCAGCCGGCGTACGCTGGAAGGGATGGAAGAAGGCGCCGGGCAGCGCCGCGAAGATTGCGTCCCAGCACAGCAAACCAAATAGCGCGTTGACCAATGTATTTTCTACATAATAGACGGGGCTGTACGACTGCTGGAGGTACTTGCGGACCAATTCCTCGACGCAGGTGAACGCAGCAGGTTTGGGCAGGCTCAGTACCTGTTTGCTCATGGCCGGAGCACTCCGACGCGCAGGAAGCGGCCGACCAAGCTTGCGTAACAGCCGCGGCAACGTGCGCTCGATTTGCTGCTTTTCCGCTTCGTTTTCGGGCTCCTGCAATGCTGCCTGCGCCAATTGCAGGGCCGACTCAAACTGTTCACTGAGCTCGAGCACACGTACGCGTCGGCTACGCGCGCCCGCTTGCGCAGATTGCGCATACAAAGCATGCGCCCCGGACCAATCACGGCGTTGTTCGTAGTGGCGTCCGAACTGGAACAGCAGCTTGGCGCGGCGTCGCTCCAGCCACTCGTTCTGGTAAGGCGCCGGCGGAATATCCTGCACCACAAGCCCGGCATCCTCTCCAGCACGGAACCGGTCACCACAATCGTGCAGATACAAGTAGTCGTCGATATCTTGCCGGCTGTGAAAAATTCGCGATGTTGCAGGGAACTCTACTTTTTCGTAGACATACAGGCCCAGATCGGCAAGCACAAACTCGGACCAGTCCTGGTGCAAATTGCCAAAGAACATCAGTCTTAGACGTTCGCACAAAGGCATAACGAGCAACTCGTATACATGATCGGTTGGTGCTGCATGCCAGGCATGGATGGGCAGTGCTTCGGTGTATCGCTCTTTCAAGGCCAGGTACTGCGCATCTTTGCGGGTGTGCTGACCGCACAGCTCCGTACCGAAAGCCCGGCCCAGTTCGGCCTTGGTCAGCAGGCCGAACAATTGCTCGAGTGTCAGTGCGGGGCTGTCGTTCAGCCAGCCCTGCTCGACCAGAGCCCGGGCAGCCACAGCGGTGCTGCCGATCTCGTCGTAGCGCAGCTTGCTGCTTCTGAAGAGCGTGCCCTTGCGCATGATCATTCTGACCAGCAGCGCCCGCGAGGCGCGTGGAAGCTCTTGAAAACGGCCAATGAAATCGCGTTCATTGCTGGCCAGCAAGTCATCGTAACGCTGCGAGACCCAGCGAAGGACCATCTCGAAATTGTCGAGATAGTAATAGCGGTTTTCGAGCACGGGGTTCATCGGCACTGAACAATAACTGTATTTAAATACAGTATATCAAGCTTGCGGCCAACAGGCATTCTGGCCAAAATGCATGATTTAAAAAAGCTGCTATAATTTCGCTCTTCTCTGGTTATGCAGCTTGTACACCAGTGATTTCGCGGGAATAGCTCAGTTGGTAGAGCGCAACCTTGCCAAGGTTGAGGTCGCCGGTTCGAGACCGGTTTCCCGCTCCAGATTTCAAAAAGGCCCAAACTTCGGTTTGGGCCTTTTTTTGCTCAGAACATAAGGCACAAAAATGGACATGGCATTAATCCTGTTAATGGTCTTTGGAGTGTGGATAGTGCTGCGGACGCGTTACCAGCGCACGCATATTGCACTGCTGGCACAGCATCTGGCGAACCTGCAGCTGGAGCGACACATGGAAACGCTGACTCAGGGCTATACCCGCGCCATCCACGAGAAAGACGAGAATCGGCAACTCCAGGTATTGGCGGGGTTTGCCACGACCGAGAAGGCGGTGGCGGGTAATATTCAAACCCTGGCACGGAGCATGCAAAAAGAAAGCCGGCAGGCGGCCAGCCTGATCGCCTTGCCCTTTTGCCTGCCTTACGCCGAACACTTTCTTCCCTCGGTCACGCGGGACTTTCGCAAGCTGCTGCACATACATGCCGCCGGCCTGCAGTATGCAGCAGAAAACGAAGGTGGATGGAGCCCAAAGGACCGTGCCTTTCACCTGTCTGCAGAGCTATATCTGCTGCAGCACAGCTGCCACTGGTTTTGCAAGTCGCGTGGCGTGGCCGACGCGAGGTTGATGCTCAGGCATCAGATCAAGCATCAGGATGCCCTGGAGTCTGTTGCTGCACCGACTCGTTCGGCTTACTTGAAATGGATGCAAAACGCTGATGCCTGAAGCCGGCGTCGCCCCGACGGCGGGGCGTACCGGACGACGACAGCTTACTTTGCCTTGACGTATTGCTGAATTGCGTTGGCAGCGCCGGTGGTCCATGCATCAAGCAATGGCTGAAGGTTGGCCAGCCGAACTCCACCCTGCCCCTGGGCTGAATCTGTAATCCGCTCGCCGGTACCACCGCGCACGGCAGCGTACAGCAACTCGCCCGAAACACTGTCAGTCACTTTCGATTCAATGGCAACCGTGGCATCTGTCGGCAAGCCACCCTGCATCGCCGCCTTGGCGCCAGTCACGGCAAAGGCAACCGGTATGAATTGATAAGCCTTCAATGACCTGGTTTCGCTTGCAACGGCGGTGATGGCGACGCTCACATGCGCCACACCCGGACCTGCCTGCTCAACGATCCGGACCTTCTGCCCCATTTTATTGCGCAGCGCCTGATCCACTTCCTGACGGATCTGCGTCAGGGTTTCCTTTGAAACGTTTTCGGTGGCCTGCGGCTCGGGGTAGTACACCACGTGATCGAGCTTGATCGCGTTATAGCGGGCTGGAGTAAAAGCCGGATTCACGTAAGCCAGGCGCGCACTGCCATCGGGCGCAGACATTTTTTGCAAGCGGGAGTAATCAGGCAGGAAGCCCGACTCCTTTGGCGTCGTTGACGTAGCACAACCCGCCACCAGCGTTGCTGTTGAAATGGATAAAAAAATGTTGCGCAGTGAATATTTGACGCTCATTACTTACTCCTGTTGGGCCTGCGTATTAAGGAAAGGTCAGACGCCCGCGCCATCCATTCCTGCCCTTCAGCTGGTCGCCCGTGTAAACAAGTGTACCTGCTGCACGCGGGTGCAACATACCCATGTCACAACTGAACAGCCCATGGTGTAGTATCGTTTCCCTATTTGAATTTGAATGCCCCGTGATGATCCCGAACACGGAACCCGCATGCGGGGGCATTGCCATACCATGCAAATATCAATACATTCCGCCTGGCCAGCCAGCTTTGAAACCACCGCCAGGGTTGCATCGCTCCCCCTGAGCTGGATCCGATTCTTTGCGGTACTGGCTATAGTTGCCCTGCTCGCTGCATGCGGAACAACCAAGCCGGTCGGAACAGGTGAGTACCGGGTCGTCAGAGGCGACACCCTGACCAAGATCGCACAAATGCATGGACAAAGCGTGAGCTCGCTCAAACGCCTGAACAAGCTCAAGGACGCCGATCATATTCGTGTTGGCCAGATCCTTAAGGTCAATGGCAAGGCCGCTACCGGCACTTCGTCTACCTATACCCCGCCGCCACCTGTCACCGGCCCGTCTATTGCCGCACCGCGCTCGATCAATCTGATCTGGCCTGCTGAAGGCAAGTCACGTCGGGGAACTTCCGCTTCAAACAGCCAGGCCGTTTATATCTCTGGCACCGAAGGCTCGCCCGTCAAGGCAGCCGCCAGCGGCAAGGTGGTATACGCAGGCAATGGCTTGCGTGGTTATGGCAATATGCTGATCGTCAATCACGATGCAAACTTCCTGACCGTCTATGCACACAATAAAGACTTGCTCGTTAAAGAAGGAGCGCAGGTCCGGCAGGGTCAAACCATAGCTTCCATGGGTCACACCGAAAGCAATACCGTGCAGCTGTATTTCGAGTTGCGCTACAACGGCAAAGCCGTTGACGCCTTGCGGTATCTGCCCAAATAGGCTGCCAATCAGGCGTTCAGACGCCGATATCCTCGTTCCAGAGCTCAGGCCTGGCATTGATGAAGTCTCGCATCAGCGCAATACAGGTTTCGTCCTGCAGCACCGTGCACTCGACCCCTTGCTGATGAAGCAGCGCTTCACCGCCCATAAAGGTCTGGTTCTCGCCAATGACTACCTTGGGTATGCCGTAAAGCAATATGGCGCCGGTGCACATGGGGCAAGGTGACAGCGTGGTATAGAGTACGGACTCCCTGTACACGCTGGCCGGCTGGCGCCCCGCATTTTCCAGAGCATCCATTTCGCCGTGAAGTATGGTGCTGCCACGCTGCACCCGCTGATTATGCCCGCGACCGATGATGCGGCCCTGGTGCACCAGAACAGAGCCTATGGGAATTCCGCCTTCTTCCAGCCCCAGCCGGGCTTCGTGGATAGCCGCCTTCATGAAGTCATCCATACTGTCTCCTTTTATTCCAGTCCCATTTATACTGCACGATAGCGCCGTTTCTTTGACAATCCCACCCCGGCATACATCAAGCTTTACATGTCACGACTCAGAACCTGCCATCCGGGCATGATCCAGGCCCTTCGATCCAGCCACAACGCCCGCTGGCGCATACCTGCCGTCATCGCAATATCCGCCGCTGTTGCAGGCTGCGCCACCACACCGCCCGATAACCCGGAAAATATCTGTGAGATATTTCGCGAGAAATCGGGCTGGCACAATGCAGTAGAACAAACACAGAATAAATGGGGAATACCTCCCCAGGTGATTATGTCGGTCATCTATCAGGAATCCAGTTTCCGGCATGACGCTCAGCCACCACGCCGCTACCTGCTCTGGGTCATCCCCTGGGGCCGTGTCAGCTCGGCTTACGGCTACGCCCAGGCCAAGGATGAAACCTGGGCCGACTATGAACGCGAAGTCGGTGGCTGGTTCAAAAGCCGCGACGACTTCGGCGATGCAGTTGATTTCATGGGCTGGTACATGAACAAGGCGCAACGCCTGAACGGCACATCCAAATGGGATGCCTATGGCCAGTACCTGAACTATCACGAAGGCTGGACGGGCTATCGCAACCGCAGCTATGACAGCAAGCCCTGGCTGAAGAATGTAGCAGCCAAGGTTCAGGCACGCGCCGAGCGGTTCGGCGCGCAATACCGAAGTTGCAAGGGTAGTCTGTAGCGTCTTGCACCGCTTTTAGTGCGTCCTCTTTTTTTCTGCTAATGTCGTGCTGGTTTTTGAAATTTGTTGAAGGTAAAAAGTATGACTACACCCGCCCCGACAGGGAATGACAACGAACAGGCCGTGAACAACACAGATGGACAATGGCTGCTGGACGATTTCCAGGGCAATGACTTTTTCTTTGCTTCACCCACCCGGCAATACCGGGGCCGAAGCGGCAACGGCCTGCTGTCTGCCTATCAGCCAGTGAACAATGCAGTCGTTCAGTCGCTGTTCGAGCAGGCTGCACAACGCGGCGTGGAGCATCCATTGATGTTCGGGCTGGTTCCCTTTGACGCCACCGGCAACGCCAGCCTTGCGATCCCGTTGCAATGGGAAGCAGCCGATATCCCCGAGCATGCAGAGCAAGCCAACGCTGGCGCACGTCCTGCGATTGTCAATCGCACGCCGGTCCCTGCTCCCGAACAATACGGCGATATGGTCCGCAAGGCTCTGACGCTGTTCGCGCAGGGCGAGCTGAAAAAAGTCGTACTTTCCCGCGCCATGGACATCGAGCTGGACAGCCCCGTTGACTATGCCCGGCTGCTGCCTGACTTGCTCAGGCGTAATGCCCACGGCTATACCTTTGCCATACCCATTTGGGCCGAGGGTCCGGATGCAGCCCCAAGTGGTGTGATGGTTGGCGCCAGCCCGGAACTGCTGGTACGCCGCAGCGGCGACCGCATCTATGTCAATCCCCTGGCAGGCTCCATCGGCCGCAGCAGCGATCCTGAAAAAGACCAAAGCCTCAGGGAAGGCCTGGCGCGTTCTGAAAAAGACCTGCGCGAACATGGCTATGTCGTTGCCGATATCGTCCGCATCCTGCGCGAGTACTGCGACGAACTGGACGTACCCGACGGCCCTTCGATCATCGGTACGGATACGCTGTGGCATCTTTCCACCTATATCACCGGCCGTCTGCGCGACCCATCTGTCACCGCGCTGGAACTATCGTGCGCGCTGCACCCCACCCCTGCAATTTGCGGCCATCCAACCTCGGTGGCATTTGGCCACATCCAGCAACTGGAAAGCTTCGACCGGGGCTATTTCGCGGGATTGGTGGGCTGGCAACTTGCCAATGGAGACGGTGAATGGGCACTGGCCCTGCGCTGCGCGCTGCATACCAATGGCAATCGCTTGCGTCTGTACGCTGGTGCCGGCACGGTGGCGGGCTCGGATCCTGACAGCGAGATCAGGGAAACGGCCACCAAGATGGAAACCTTCATGCGGGCCATCAGCTGACGGCCTGCATGCATGGCTGCCGGCCTTTTTGACTGGCAGCCGTGCTTTGGCAGTTAATTAACGCTCAGGTTCAGGCGTTTGATCAGCGGCTCCCAGCGCTGCAATTCCTCGTCCATGTACTGGGCGAATTCTGCAGGTGTGTTGCCAACGGGTTCCATGAACTGACTACGCAAGCGCTTCTGCACCTCGGGATTCTTGATGGCTTGTATCAAAGCGTCGGTAAGTTGACCCTTGATATCTTCGGGGATGCCTGCAGGCGCCACGAAGCCTATCCAGCCCGACCCTTCTATGCCAGGAATACCCTGTTCACCAACGGTAGGTGTATCGGGCAGAAAGCTGACGCGGTCACTGTAGACCACTGCCAGGGCACGCAGCCTGCCATCGTTGACCAAAGGCATCACCGCAATCGGCGGCAAAGCCGCGAAGTGGGTGTCGCCCGCAATCAGCGAGGTTACCGCTGCCGGTGACGATGGATAAGGCACATGGACGGCCTTGCCCCCTGCACGCTCAAGCAGAAGCTCTACTGACAGATGCGAAATGGTGCCTGCGCCGGTAGAGGGGAAGTTGTAAGGGGTATTGGGATCTTTCACAGCCTCGAGCAAGTCGGCAAGAGACTTGATGTCTGACGAAGCCGGCACAACCAGGATGTTGGGCTGATGCACACCCAATGTAAGAGGCGAGATATCTTTCCTGGGATCGTACGGCAACTCTTTGTACAGCACGGTGTTGTTGACCATAGGACCGGTGATGGAGACACCAAAAGTGTAGCCATCGGGCGCCGCCTTGGCGATCACCGAGGTTCCCAGGTTGCCACTGGCACCTGGCTTGTTCTGTATAACGATAGTTTGACCCAGTGTCTTGCCTGCCTGTTCCGCGATAATGCGCGCGGCCACATCAGGACTGGATCCCGGCCCAAAAGGTACAACCAGCGTTAATGGCTTGGTTGGCCATTTTTCGGCCGCAGCCGCGGGCATTGAAATACCTAATGCCAAAATCGCCGCCAAGCCGGCATTTATCAGACTGCGCATGGAAAGTGACTCCTGTGTAATGTGGATATTGTCAGAGGAGTTTACAGCAGCTACCTGCCCTTGATCAGATGTATCAGTCGTCGATCACGCTTGGTCGGACGCCCGCCCGCAATATCCAGCGCCGGTTCCGGTGCGAGGCGCCGCATCTCGGCAGCCTGTTCACGCGCACTGATGCTTGCGGGAGTTTCCTCGTAGAGTTCGCGCGCAACAGTGGCCGGTCCACGAACATTGCTGACAGCAACGACCCGAACGTGTACGGGAGGATCATCCTTGCGCACGGTGACAAGATCGCCTGGCCCCACTTCGCGGGCCGGCTTGGCGGGCTGGTCGTTCACGGCCACACGCCCCTTGCCAATTTCCTGCGCCGCGAGACTGCGTGTCTTGTAGAACCGCGCCGCCCACAACCACTTGTCGAGTCTGATCTTGGTCATTGCGCTGCACCGCCAGACAATTCAATACCGGTGGGTATACATCAGCTGCAGGATGTTGAGCCCGGGATTGGGCCGCTTGATTCCGGCATTGGAATAATGCGAAAAGCGCAGGCCGAGACGGCTGCTGTCTGACAGATGGGCGCCTATGCCTATATGGTCGCCGAACTGGAAAGCTGTGCTCAGCTGCTTGTCGGCAAAGGTGGTATGCGAAAAAACTGTTGCGCCGACACCTGCTTCCAGATAATAGCGCTCGCTCCAGGTCCAGCGGAGCAAGGGCGTGGCGCTGAACTGCCAGACACTGGATCGCGAACGCGAACCGTTGGCCATCCAGTACGCCGCGCCAAGCTCGGCCACCAGGTCCAGCCGTCCGTAGCCTTCGGAGAACCGGTACGTCCACAATGAAGGAGACTCCCAGGCAAGTTCCGCCCGATTGTAGTTATCGCTATAGCCAGCCCGCACGCTGATCCCGCCGAAGGCAGGATCGGCCGCACCGGCGTTAGCCGTGAAAAACATGGCAACCAACACTGCCGTCACGGCACCCGCATTTTTAATAGTCCGAGCCATCCGATTCCCCAAAAAACACTTGCTCACTGCTATGCAGACACGGAATCATAAACCAAATACCTGAATTGGCCGCCGTCCATAATCGCTGGATGGGATATGATCTGAACACCCTTTCGTCGTGTATCGGGCACAAGCTCCCGGGCGCACCACAGCCAGAGGAATGAAACGTGTCTTTTCGTACAGCCCGCAAGTCTGGTATCTGCCTGCTGCTTTGCCTGGCAACACTGTTTCTTGCCGGGTGTTCGCACACAGAACCGCGACACCAGACCAACACCTTGGCACTCTCTGCCGAAGCCACACAGAACACACGACTGGGCCAGGCCATTGTGCCACTCACCGGGAAACATCAAGGTCTGACCGGCATCCACCTGCTGAGCAGACCCAACGATGCCTTTGCCGCCCGCATGCTGCTGACCAAGGCAGCCGAACGCAGCCTGGATATCCAGAGCTATATATGGCGCAAGGACACCAGTGGCATCCTGCTGCTGAACACCGTGTATGACGCCGCCGAACGCGGCGTGCGTGTACGACTGCTGCTCGATGACAACGGCACCACTGGCCTTGATACGGAGCTGGCCGCGCTGGACATGCATCCCAATATCGAGGTCAGGCTGTTCAATCCTTTTTACTGGCGCAAACTGAAGCTGCTGGGCTACCTGACTGATTTCAAGCATGCCAACCGGCGCATGCACAACAAATCATTCACTGCTGACAATCAGGCCACCATTATTGGTGGACGCAACATCGGGGACGAATATTTCGGTGCCAGCCCCGATGCCTCGTTTTCCGACCTGGACGTGCTCGCAATAGGACCGGTCGTTCAAGAGCTTTCGCACGATTTCGACAAATATTGGGCCAGCCAGTCCTCATTTCCCGCAGCCCAGGTACTGGCGCCGGCAACGCCCCAGGATCTGGCAGCCCTCACCATGACGGCAGGCGATACGGCAAAATCAGAATCTGCAGCATCGTATATGAAAATACTCGGTGAATTGCACACCATTCAACAGCTGATCAAGGGTGAGCTTCCCATGGAATGGGCGCGGGCAAAAATGGTAAGCGACGACCCCGCCAAGGGCCAGGGAGACGTCCCTCCCCAGGATTTGCTGATTCGTCAGCTCGTCGACATCATTGGCGAACCCGCCAGCAGCCTGAATCTCGTTTCTTCGTATTTTGTGCCGACCGAAACCGGCACGAAAGCCTTGACCACCCTGGCACGCAACGGCGTCAAGGTACAAGTCTTCACCAATTCGCTGGCAGCTACCGATGTGGCGGCAGTGCACGCCGGTTACGCCAAATGGCGCGAAGACCTGCTGGAGGCAGGCATCAAGCTATACGAAATGAAGCGCACTGAATCCGGCACACCCCGCCCGGACTCCAGGCCTGGCAGGTTCGGCAGCTCGGGCTCCAGCCTGCACGCCAAAACCTTTTCGGTAGACGGGACACATTTCTTTGTGGGCTCATACAATTTCGATCCCCGGTCGGCGGTGCTGAACACCGAGCTTGGATTTATTGTCGACAGCCCCGTCCTCGCCAGGAAAATAGACGCCGCGTTCAACACAGACATTCCCAGGAATTCGTATGAAGTCCTCCTGGACCCGGATGGTAGCCTGTATTGGCTGGAACACGTCAATGGCACACTGCAGCGTCACAATATCGAGCCCGACACCACCCTGTGGCAACGCGCCAGCGTCTGGTTTGTGTCACATCTTCCCATAGACTGGCTACTATAGCCTCAAGAAATGCTATACTCTTTTGCTTTACAGATTTTGGTGTGGTTTTTCATACCAAAGTTTGCGGCGCAATGGCAGAGTGGTTATGCAGCGGATTGCAAATCCGTGTACCCCGGTTCGATTCCGAGTTGCGCCTCCACACCGCTTATCACTTGCGGCTATTAGTCCCTTCCAAAACAATCGTTCCTTTCCCCGACGGCCATCCCTACAATTTCTGAGTCCCATCCAGGAATCAGGCCATGTCGTCAGCCCTACCCGACCTTTTGCTAGCATCGTTTGCAGAAACCCTGCTCATGACCGGCGCATCCGGCCTGTTGGGGTCAGTAGCTGGCGGGGTGCTGGGCCTGTATCTGCACCTGACGCGGCATTACATCATCCCGTCCGGCACCGCAGCCCGTATCGTGGGGCTTGCCGTGCGCGGACTGCATTCCACGCCTTCCATCATTATTCTTGCAGCATCAATTCCGCTGACACACTTTTTGATGGGCAGCAACGCCGGCATGATCGCCCTGATTATTCCACTGAGCGTTATTGCGACATCGTTCGCCGCACGCTATGTGGAAGCGGCCATGGATGGTGTGGACCGTCATATTATCGAGGCTGCGCAAACCATGGGGGCTTCGTGCAGGCAGATCATCTGCAAGATCCTGCTGCCCGAAGCCGCGGCCAACATCATTGCCGGTCTGGGCATCACGCTGGCTAGCCTGGTGGGGTACTCCGCCCTGGCCGGCGCGATGGGAGGTGGCGGCCTGGGCGACCTGGGCATACGCTACGGCTATGCCAACTTCCTGCCCGAAGTCATGCTGGCATCAGCGATCATGCTGGTCGTACTGGCAGAAACCTTCCATGTTCTGGGGCTTGTATTGGCTCAACGCCTGAACCAGCGTTAGACTATCCGTACCGGCCTTCCGGCAAGACCCGGCCTGCGCCGGGCTGGCCAGGCCTTCACTCCGATAGCTACAACACATGGATCCACAAGTAATTGCAGCAATGGCACGCTGGCCGGATGTACCCGACGTCTATGGCTGGCTTTCTCTTTCCGAGCGCGGAGAATGGCGTCTGCACCCGCAGGGTGATGCCTTGCTTCCCGAACATTGTGTCCCCGACGCACTCAGCGCTGGCGAAGCCATTACCAGCCCTGCCATACTGCAGTTCATGAACCGCAACTATGCCGCCGATGCCGCTGGCCAATGGTATTTCCAGAATGGCCCCCAGCGGGTGTATGTTCGCCTCGATGCGGCTCCTTACATCGTGCATACGGTGCAAGATGCCACGAGCAGTCGCCTGCGCACCCATACCGGCCACGATGTCGCCAGCGTCTCTGCATGGTGGCTGGACGACAGCGGCAAGTTGTACGCCCTTACTGATCTGGGCCCTGCCCTGATATCAGGTCGGGATCTGGCCGATCTGCTGGCCAGATTACGCCTGGCTGATGGCACATCGCTGCTTGAGGCTCTGGATAGCGGTTTGACCGACGAGCAGCTGATTCAATGGACCGGGGAAAACACGACGGCACCGCTGCGGTTTTGCTCCGCATCCGAGGTGGCGGCCATACTGGACTTTGTACCTTGCCCCGCATTGAGTAGAATCGCTTCATGACTTCACCCGCTCCTGCCTTTTACTTTCCCGCGCCGCGCACACAAAAATTTTGCAGCCAGTGCGGCACCGGAATTACGCAGCGCATTCCGCCCGACGACAATCGCACACGCGACGTCTGCGAGCACTGCGGTGCCGTGCATTATCAGAACCCGCGCAATGTCGTGGGTGTGCTGCCGGTCATTGATGACCGCGTCCTGCTGTGCCGCCGTGCCATCGAGCCACGTTACGACAAATGGACTCTGCCGGCCGGGTTCATGGAACTGGGCGAAACCACTGCACAAGGCGCAATGCGCGAAACCCAGGAAGAGGCTGGCGCCCAGATTGAACTGGGACCGCTCTATACCGTGATTGACGTGCCCCATGCCGAACAGGTTCACTTCTTTTATCTGGCCAAGGTGCTGAGCGAAGACCTCTACCCTGGCCCGGAAAGTCTGGAGGCTGCGTTTTTCCACATCCATGACATTCCCTGGAAAGAACTGGCGTTCCGTACGGTGATTACCACACTGGAGCATTACATCGCCGACCTGAAGACCGGAGTTTTTCCCGTACATCATTACGATATTCCTGTCCCCTTCCCCAAGCAGTAGGTTTTCAATGGCAAGCCTGATCTGGCTGGACGATTGCTCACCTTTCCCCGATCCCGAATCGGCGCTGCCTGAAGGCTTGCTCGCGGCGGGCGCGAACCTGACCGTCGAGCGCCTGAGCCAGGCCTATCATCGTGGCATCTTCCCCTGGTTCAACGAGGGGGATCCTGTTTTGTGGTGGAGCCCGGATCCGCGCATGGTACTGGCCTGTGACGAGTTCCGGCTCTCTCAGTCACTGTCCAAGAAGCTCAGGCAAATTGCCCGCAGCGAAGGCAGTGCATCGGCACGCATCCGCGTAACGACCAATCTGGATTTTGCCGCCGTGATCCATGCTTGCTCGGAGCCTCGCCAGGCGCAGCACGCGACCTGGATTTCACCTGCGGTCCAGGCTGCATACACCGCCTGGCACCACGCCGGAGCGGCACACAGCATAGAGACCTGGATAGACGGGAAGCTGGCTGGCGGCCTGTACGGCGTTTGCCTGGGCAGGTTTTTCTTTGGCGAATCGATGTTCAGTCGAGCCACGGACGCCAGCAAGATTGCCATCGCTTATCTGATACGCTTTTTGTCCAGACGCGGTATCCACCATATAGACTGCCAGCAACAAACCAGCCACCTTGCGAGCCTGGGTGCGAAGCCAATGAGCCGTCAACAATTCATGGTATTGCTGAACCGGGCCCTGCAATATGCGGCGCCCGAATGGGGTCGAGGGGAAATATGGCAATCGGGCGAGCTTGCATCAGACAAACAGGAAACGCCATAATGAATTCCGTGTTGCATTATCGGGCCTTGCCATGAGCCATTTGTCTGAACCCGGATTAAAAACCCTGCAGTTTTATACGACGGCTACCTATCCGTGCAGCTATTTGCCCGGCCTTGAGGCCCGCTCGCAAGTGGCAGCGCCTACCCATCTGATCACCGATGAAACCTATTCCTATCTGATCGAACAGGGTTTTCGCCGCAGCGGCTTGTTTACCTACCGCCCGCACTGCGATCGATGCCAGGCCTGCCGGCCCATACGGGTCGACGTCAATGGCTTCACGGCCAACCGCAGCCAGCGCAGGGCCTGGCAGCGCCACAAGACACTGGTGGCAACCGAGCACGCCTTGCATTGGCATGACGAGCATTTCGAACTTTACCAACGCTACCAGTCCAGCCGGCATCCCGGCGCCGGCATGGATGAAGACAGCCGCAGTCAGTACACACAGTTTTTACTGACCAGCCGGGTAAATTCCAGAATCATTGAATTCCGGCTGCCGACGGGCGAGCTGCAAATGGTTTCCATCATCGACGTCATCAAATCGGGATTATCGTCCGTCTATACGTTTTTTGACCCTGATGTACCCGGCAGTCTGGGCACCTACGGAATACTGTGGCAACTTGAACAGTGCAGGCGCCTGCAACTGCCCTGGCTATACCTGGGGTACTGGATCCAGGAAAGCCGTAAAATGGCTTACAAATCACAATACCGGCCCTTTCAAATTCTCAGGCGTGGTGTCTGGGCCCAGCCATCCGCCTAAGCCTTTCTATCCGCATGTCATTCCTATTCAATACTTATGCGCTGGCCCGTCCGGCACTTTTCTCGCTGGATGCCGAATCCGCACACGAACTAACGCTGAAGTCCTTGCAAAAGGCTTACGATTGCAGCCTCACTCGTGGCATGATGGCCTCGCGACCTGAACTGCCTGCGTCCCTGATGGGGCTGGCCTTGCGCAATCCGGTAGGCCTGGCTGCCGGCCTGGACAAGAACGGCGCGCATATCGACGCCCTGGGCAACCTGGGATTTGGCTTTGTTGAAGTCGGCACCGTGACACCGCTGGCCCAGCCGGGCAACCCCAAGCCGCGCATGTTCCGTTTGCCTCAAAAGCAAGCCCTGATCAATCGCCTCGGTTTCAACAACCTTGGATTGCAGGCCTTCATTGCCAATGTCCGCAAAAGCCAATGGCGTGAGCGTGGCGGGATACTCGGACTGAACATCGGCAAGAATGCGGTAACGCCCATAGAGCGAGCCATCGATGATTACCTGCTTGGCCTGGAAGGTGTTTATCCCCATGCCGACTACATTACCGTCAATATTTCCTCGCCCAATACCCAGAACCTGCGCACGCTGCAAGGACAGGACGAACTGACACAGTTGCTGCAACCGCTGCAGGAAAAGCGCAAGGCGCTGGCCGACCGGCATGGTCGTCACGTACCCATGGCGGTCAAGATTGCGCCGGACTTGAGCACCGGGCAAGTCGATATCATTGCCGATCTGCTGCCGCGCTACGGCATTGACGGGGTCATTGCCACCAACACCACCTTGTCGCGCGACGCGGTAAAAGGCCTGGCACATGGCGAGGAAGCCGGTGGCCTGTCAGGCCCGCCGGTCCATGAACTGTCTTTGCAGGTAATTGCCCGCCTGCGCGAGCAACTGGGCGCAAGCTACCCGATTATCGGCGTGGGCGGCATCGTATCGGGCCGGCAGGCAAAAGAAAAAATCGACGCGGGTGCCAATGCCATCCAACTTTATACAGGGCTGATTTATCGAGGCCCTGCCCTGATAGCAGAATGCGTACAGGCCCTGAAGCGTTAGCGCCTGATGTCTTGCGGCCAGACGGCACACAGACTGTTCGGCCGCACAGAAAAAAGCCCAGGGCGCGATGTCCTGGGCTTTTTATTGCAGACTCCCGCAAGGAGAGCTGCTACAACTTAGTTGGCTGCGCTGGCGCGACGTGCACGGGGAGCTGCCTTGTTGGCGGCTTCGGCGGCATCGGTAGCGGCCTTGAACGTTGCCGAAGCAGCTGCGTTGATGTTGGATTCAGCAGCTTCGGTTGCCTGGCGGGTAGCCTTGGCAACGGATTCGTAAGCACTGTTTGCTGTAGCCAGCGAGGACTTCAGCAAAGCAACAGCACCTTCGGAGCCGGTAGGCGCGTTCTTCGAGATCTGGTCGATCGCGTCGGAAACCTGGCGTTGGCCTTGAGCAACCTGCTCTTCGGTCAGCTTGGACAGGTCCACCTGAACACCCGAGAAAATGTCATAGACATGCTTGCTGTAAGCCAGGGCTTTTTCAGCGCTGGGCTGAACCAGGCTGGACGAGAAAGCTACTGCTTCCTGGGCGTCTTTCAGCTCGATGGCTTCTTGCGACTTTTGCGCTACTTCGTCGAGGGTGGCCTTGATAACTTTGAGATTCAGGTCAACCAGCTTTTCGAAGCCGCCGAAAAAAGTGCCCTGGATGGCCAGCAGGTTGTCCAGCGAGGCTTTCTGGTTAGCCAATACGTGTTGGGGGATTGCGCTCATAATATTTCCTTTATAAGGCAGTCGCTACGCGACTGCTGATAATTGAACAGTGTTCAAACATAAAATAAAGAAGGCTAAGCAAATCACCAAACTTGTGTGAAAACCTTCTTGCTGCATCGCACAAATTCTATTTTACGTTAAAAAACAACCAAGTCAATAGATATTTGTTGCGACGCAACATTTATCTCTTTTTTGATTTTGATCTGATTTCCCGAACAAAATTGAAAAAGTAAGGGCTTAACCTAAGGGACAGGCCGCTGGTTTTACCCTAGCATTCAGTCCGCTTATTTCTTTTAGCTTCCATCATCTCACCAACACCTTTCCGTTTCGTTACAAAACATGGAGTCAAACTTGAAATCCAAAAGACTGAAGCTTGGATCAGCCGTGTTTGCCAGCGCACTACTTAGCGCCGGTATTGCACAAGCCGCCGACTACCCCGACCACGCGGTCAACATGGTCGTACCGTTCTCTGCCGGCGGTCCCACCGACAACGTTGCACGCTCACTGGGTGAAGCCATGCGTGCCTCGCTGGGTGAAACCATCGTTGTCGAGAACAAGGGCGGCGCAGGCGGTACTATCGGTACCAGCCAGGTTGCCCGCGCAAAACCCGATGGCTACAGCATCCTGTTGATGCATATCGGCTTCTCGACCGCTCCATCCCTGTATAAAGACCCTGGCTACAACCCCGACACCAGCTTTGAGCCTATTGGTCTGGTCGTCGACGTGCCCATGACCATCATCGCCCGCTCCGACTTCCCTGCCAACAACATCGAAGAGCTGGTCGCCTACCTGAAAGCCAACAAAGACAAGGTTGCCCTGGCTAACGCAGGCATCGGCGCGGCCAGCCATCTGTGCGGCACCATGTTTACCAATGCCATTGGCGTTGATTTGCTGACTATCCCCTACAAGGGCACCGGTCCGGCAATGAACGACTTGCTGGGCAAGCAAGTTGACGTGATGTGCGACCAAACCACCAATACCACCCAGCACATCAAGGCCGGCACCGTCAAAGCCTACGCGGTCACCAGCAAGCAACGTGTTCCAACGCTGCCTGACCTGCCCACCATGCAGGAAGCCGGCTACGATGGCTTCGAAGTGGGTATCTGGCACGGCATGTGGGCGCCCAAAGGCACTCCCAAGGCAGTAACCGACAAGCTCACCTCGGCACTGCAAGCCGGCCTGGCGAATGAAGACTTCCAGAAACGCATGGCTGGCCTGGGCGCCACCGTGCTTACGAACGAAGCCAACGGTGAAGCATTGACCAAAAAAGTGAACCAGCAAGTTCCTCAGTGGGCCGAGCTGTTCAAGAAATCAGGTATACAGCCTCAATAAGTACCTGACCGCCACACATGGCATGCCCCGCTTGAGCGCGCTGGCGGGGCATTTTTATTGGCGTTACGGGGCTTCGTAGCCCAAGGCTTCCGATATCTGGCCAGCCGTGCGCAGCAATATCGGTATCCACTCATCCCGCATGCGCTCTGCCGGGGCGGAAATCGACAGGCCCGCCTGCATCTTGCCCGTATCATCGTAAATGCCGGCGGCAATGCACCGGACTCCCATTTCCAGCTCTTCGTTATCACGCGAGTAGCCATGGCGACGTACCAACGCCAGGTCCCGCTCGAGCTGTTCTGCCTGGGTAATGCTGTTGCGCGTTGTGCCCGCCAGGCCTGTACGGGTGATGTATGCCCTGACCTGGCGCGGGTCGCTGACCGACAAAAACAATTTGCCGGTAGAGGTCAGGTGCAATGGCGCCCGCCCCCCAATGGCACGCACGACCTGCATGCCCGAGCGCTCGCTCCAGGCCCTTTCTATGTAAACAATTTCGTCGCCCTGCTGCAACGACAGGTTGATGGTCTGACCCGTCAGCTTGTGCAGCTCACGCATGGGCTCAAGCGCCACTTCACGAACATTGAGCCTGCCCTTGACCAGCGAGCCCAGTTCCAGCAGACGCATTCCCAATTGATATTGCCCGCTGTCGACACGCTCGACATAGCGCCCGACCACCAGGTCATTCAGAATGCGGTGTGTTGTAGAGGTGTGCAGCCCGGTCGCCGCAGCCAAGTCTTTCAACGCCACCGGGTCTGCCTGCTGCGCCAGAACATCCAGCAGGAGCATGGCGCGCTCGAGCACCTGTATCGTGATTGAGTGTCCGTTGATGGCAGGCATGCCATTGGGCGTCGGTTTCATGAGAGAGGTTCGTGGCATGGTTATATTTTTTGACGCAACGCAACAATCCCATAATATGAAAAAAAATCAGGTTATGGCAAGCTTTATTTTTACGACGGTGTCAGTTCGCCCCCTGCCCTGGCCACTTCATCCCTTAAATAACTGAGCGCCTGGGCTGCCGCCTCGGGCTCGCCTTTGACGCCCAGATCAATGTGCGGCCGGCCCGTTCCACCCATGCTGGGCAGGCTGACGGCCTTGACGCCGGGCCAGCGCCTTTCGATTTCCTCGAGTGCCGGTGTAATGCGCGATTCGGGTAAATTGAACACCAGGAAGGAATGCTCGACCCGCCGGGACTTGTGCTGCAAAGCGGCATAGCGTGTGTCGAGCGTCCATTCCATCATGGGCCACGCCATGACCGGAAAACCCGGCATGAAGGTATGATCCTTGATGAAAAAGCCGGGAATTTTGTTATAGGCATTAGGAACGATCTCGGCACCGGCCGGAAACACGCCCATTTGCAGGCGTTGCTGATTTTCGGGCAGAGTCATGTCTGCACTACCTTGTCCGCGCCGTTCATTGTCGGCACACCGCTCGGTAATCAGTCGTTTGGCCTCGGGGTGCAGCACCAGATCCACACCAAGCGCCTGCGCAGCCGCCTGACGGGTCTGATCATCGGGCGTGGCGCCTATGCCGCCACACGAAAAAACCACATCTTCGGTAGCAAAACTGCGGGCCAGTGTGGCTGCTATCGTGTCGCGATCATCAGAAATAAATTCTGCACCAACCAGGTACATGCCACGCTGGGACAGCAGCTCGATGAACTTGCTCAGGTGCTTGTCCTGGCGTCTGCCCGAAAGGATCTCGTCTCCGATGACGATCAGCCGGACTTTGCGTGTCACATTCGGTGTTGCATTATTCATTTGCGCGATCTCCGGCACGATGAGGTGGACATCAGACGTCAATAACGTTCTGCGCCCGCAAACGCCTTAATGACTCAAGGCCAAAATGGGCGAACACCAAGGCAGAAAATACCGGCAGGAACAGCCAGGCCGGCGGAAACAGATTGATCAGCGCAAGAATAAACCCGATGACCCACCATTGTCGATTGTGCATGCGCCACAATAACCGCCGCTCTTGCGCGCTGGCATGCTCGATGGTGGCATCGACCCTGAGCATACGTGTGAAGGCAAAGGTCCACCAGAAAATGGGCAGCAAAACGGCAAACGGCGGAATCAACCACAAGGGCATGGTCAGCACCCACCCAATGGCAAACAGCACACCTACCCAGGCGGCATTCCAGGCACCTACCGTCGTTGAGAAACGCCCTTGACGCGAAACACCCTGGTACTCGGTTTTTTCCAGATGTCGCAATACGATGGGCATGACGAACACGGCAGCGATGACCAGGCCCAATATCCCGGAAATCGGCAACAATATGCCCACCGCAAGCAACGGTACCAGGTAAAGCTTGATGGAAAACAGGCCTATCGCCAGCATCCATTGATCGATCTGGTTGACCACGCCCCAGTCTGACGCCTGCACGTTCAACCAGCCAGTCAGTGGATCCCAGAAAGCCCAAAGTAATATAATTGCGCCCAGCAATGCGATGATGAACGGCAGGAACAAAGCCACCAGCATTCTGGGATGGCACTGCGAAACAAGCGCACGCTTGAAGGCCAGCCCTACTGTGGCCATTTCCCATGCCGGCGACGGCTGCTTGCGAACAGCCAGATTAGATTGGTTCATAGATACCGCCTTGAATCAACGATTCGATCATCATAGTCAAACCAGGTCCCATTTGTCTTTTATGCAAATATTCGAACCCCAACATAATATTTCTGCCCTGAAGGCACATTTGCGCGAGCACCCTGGTCTGGCGGTAGTCTGTTATTGCGCCGCCTGGTGCGATACCTGTACTGAATATCGCCCCGCCTTCGACGACTTGGCCGCCAGAATGCCCGAGCATACTTTCATATGGGTTGATATTGAAGAAAATCCAGAGCTGCTCGGTGATGACGATGTAGAAAATTTTCCCACACTGCTGTTACAGGATCAGCGCGGCAGCCTGTTTTTCGGGACGCTGCTGCCCCACATCAGCCATCTTGAGCGACTGATAGCAAGCATGGATGATGACGCGCCCCTGGTTGAACAAAGCCCCGGGGCGCTGCTGGATTTGCTGGAAGACGCCTGATTGCAGGCACGCGGCCTGAAGCCGGCTCAACGCCCGCCCAGCAGAATGCCCACCGACTTCTTGGCAGGCGTCGCCACGGGCTTGGTGCGCGTGTTATCGGTTTTGCCTGTTCCGGGCGATGGCACGTAAGGCTTGTAGAAGAATTCGTCTACCGGCTTCGATGGAGCCGCACTGGCACTGGTATAGCCGCGCCGTTCGCCGCGCGCACCAGACGAAGTGCGGCGCGACGTTGCAGGCAAGGCAAGCTGGCCACGCGGAATCTTGGCCTTGATGAGTTTTTCAATATCAAGCAGATAGCGCTCTTCTTCGGGCGCAAAGAAAGCGATAGCCTCGCCCTTGTTGCCCGCGCGACCGGTACGACCAATACGGTGAACGTAGTCTTCTGCGTTATAGGGCAGATCGTAGTTGATGACGCAAGGCACGCCGGCGACGTCAAGGCCGCGCGCCGCCACATCGGTTGCCACCAGCACCTCGAGATCACCAGCCTTGAAGGCGTCGAGCGCTTTCATGCGATCCAGCTGGCTCTTGTCGCCATGTATGGATTCCGCCTTGATGCCGTCACGAACCAGTTCACGGGCAAGACGACTGGTGCCTATCTTGGTGTTGGAAAACACTATGACCTGATTCAAACCACGCGACTTGACCAGATGCACCACGGCGGCGCGCTTGTCGCTACCTGACAGCGGGTAGGCGATCTGGCTGACCGTATCGGCCGTCGCGTTGCGGGCAGCGACTTCTATTTCAGCGGGTGAGTTCAGGTAACTGCGACCCAGTTTGCGGATTTCATTGCTGAAGGTCGCCGAAAACAACAAGCCCTGGCGCTTGGCCGGAAGCAGACGCACGATGCGATCCAGATCGGGCAGAAAGCCCATGTCCAGCATGCGATCGGCCTCGTCCAGCACCAGAATACCCACCTGACTCAGGTTCACGGTCTTTTGTTCGACATGATCAAGCAGCCGACCTGGCGTAGCAATAAGGATTTCACATCCACGGCGCAATGCATCGCGCTGAGGCCCGATGTCGACTCCGCCGAATACCACGGTGGAACGCAGCGGTGTAGCCTTGGCATACGTCGTCACGCTTTCGGCGACCTGGTCAGCCAACTCACGGGTGGGAGTCAGTATCAGGGCACGCACCGGGTGACGCGCAGGTGATGCACTGGTGTTGGCAAACTGCATGAGGCGATGCAGAATGGGCAGGGTAAACGCGGCCGTTTTGCCGGTGCCCGTTTGCGCAGCGCCCATGACATCACGGCCATCCATGACCACGGGCATGGCCTGGGCCTGAATTGGCGTCGGTGTGGTGTATCCGGTTTCGGCTATTGCCTGCAAGATACTTGGATGCAGACCAAAATCGGAAAAAGTAGGAGCCGGGGTATCGATGTTTGTAGTGTCAGTCATTGAAGATGGTCGATGCCGGCCGCAGGAGTATCCGTGGCCGGCTCTGATAACCCCGGTATTTTAACGCAGCATGCGGCCGTATCATGACTTGGCAACGCATGACGCCCTAATGCCGGTATAAAAGCCGGGAAATGTCGTGAAAAGCATACGCTTTGTCACATTTTCACGTCTGGCTGATGGTTCAGAAGAGTCCCGCCAGGCCTTTCAGCACCCAATAGGCGATCATGCCCCCCACAATCACCATGACCGTACTGCGGGTGCGCCAGAACACCAGTATCGCAATAATGGCAGCCATGAGCCTGATATCGATCACCGGGCCTGACTCGGTCCAGGGCGACAGCTCGGGCACGACAATACCCACCAGGGCCGCAGTCGGCGCGTACCGCAATGCACTGCGAACAGAGTCAGTCAGGGGGATATGATCGCCAAACAAAAAATACCCTGCGCGGGTCAGGAAGCTGCATACAGTCAGCAAGCCTATTGCTCCCAGCACATACCAATCGAATTCCAGATCACCGATCATGACGCCCTGCTCCTTGCCCTGTTCATCTGACGCTCTGCCAGCACGCCGGCAATAATGCCTCCCACGACGGCTGCGGCCAGGCCCAGGCGCAGCGGCAGTGGCTGGCCCACCCACGCAATGACACCCGCCACAAGCAGGCACATGACCATGGGCCGGGTCTTGACCAGGGGAAGTATGATCGCCATCAGGGCCAGAATGGCGGCATACTCAAGCGACCAACTGGCCGGCACGAACGATCCCAGAAAAATACCCAGCAAGGAAAACAGGTTCCAGGTAATCCAGCCCGGAATGATCACCCCCAGCAGATACCAAAGCTGATCGGGCGTTCCCCTGTCACGGCTTTCGCCATGACGGGCCATGAACAGCACAAACGAGAAATCAGTGGTCAGGTAGCCCAGGAACAACCGCTTGACCCACGAAAGGTGCCGAAAATAAGGCTGAAGCGCCGCACCGAAAATGACAAATCGTATATTGACGACGGTACCTGCCGCGAAAATCAGCCACAAAGGTGCGGACGACTCCAGCAAAGGCAGCGAGGTCAGTTGAGCCGAGCCGGCATAGACCATCAGCGTCATCAGGGTGGCCATGCTTTCGGTGAGGCCCGACTTGACCAGGGCGATTCCGGTCACAAAACCCCAGGTCGCGGTGGCAACCAGGGCAGGCATGACATCAACCAGGCCCGTCCGGAGATTTTGCCATTTACGCGCATCAAGGCGCCTGAAGGCGAACCTGGACTCTTTCACGATGTTAGGATCCCGTACGAAAATCGGCTATTGTAAGCTTCTCACGCTTGCTACAATCGAGCCTCGTCTAAAGGGAGAGCGCAATGTCCATGTCTGATCGTGATGGTTTAATCTGGTACGACGGCCAAATGGTGCCGTGGCGCGACGCAACGACCCACGTGCTGACGCATTCCCTGCACTACGGACTGTCTGTCTTTGAAGGTGTACGTGCCTATAACGCCGAAATCGGCACGGCCATTTTCCGCCTGCAGGATCACACGCGCCGCCTGTTCAATTCAGCGCATATCTATCAGATCGACATTCCCTTCGACCAAGACACCATCAACGCTGCCCAGCTCGACGTCGTGCGCCAGAACAAGCTGGAATCCTGCTACATTCGTCCGCTGGTGTTCTACGGCTCCGAAAAAATGGGCGTTTCGCCCAAAGGCGCCAAGGTTCACGTTGCCATTGCCGCCTGGCCCTGGGGTGCCTATCTGGGTGAAGAAGCCTTGCAGCAAGGCATACGCGTACAGATTTCGTCGTATGCGCGCCAGCACGTCAATGTAACCATGCCGCGTGCCAAGGTTGCCAGCACCTACGCCAACTCCATCATCGCCAACGCCGAAGCACTGGATCACGGCTACGACGAAGCCATTCTGCTCGATACCGACGGGTTCGTGGCCGAAGGTTCGGGCGAGAACATTTTCATCGTCAAAGACGGCGTCCTGTGCGAGCCTGAAATCGCCTCGGCCCTTACCGGCATCACACGCTCGACCATTCACACGCTGGCGGCCGACCTGGGCATTCCCGTCCTGACCAAGCGTCTTACTCGCGACGATCTTTACATCGCAGACGAAGCCTTTTTTACAGGAACCGCCGCCGAAGTCACCCCCATACGCGAAGTCGATCGCCGCGTCATCGGTGCAGGCAGTTGCGGCCCCATAACGGCCAAGCTGCAAAAGGCATTCTTTGATGTCGCCAACGGCAAGAATCCCAAATATCATCATTGGCTAAGCAAGGTATAAGCCGGCCACGCGCTGCATACCATCCATACAAAATCTATTTATCAGGATCTACCATGAGCAGTACCCCCAATACCGCAGTTCCCAAAGATGACACTATCTTCGTGAAGGCCGACGACTTGCCCCTGTACTGCCCGGGGCCACACTCGCCGCTCTGGAGCATGCACCCCCGCGTCTACATTGAAGTCGCCAAGACCGGCAAGGCCTTGTGCCCCTACTGCAGTGCCGCCTATCAGCTCAGAGACGGCGAAAAGGTTCACGGACACTAACAGGCGCAAGTGCCCTTTCGGGGCGCGCTCCGCTACTACCGGTTACCCGCTATATGTTCACCACACCCCAAGAGGCCGAGCAGGCGTTCTATCAGGCGCTGCGTCAAGCTGACCTTGCATTGATGATGCAGGTCTGGGCTGACGACGAGGAGGTGGTCTGCATACACCCGGGCGGAATGCGGACCATAGGCCACGACGCCCTGAAAAGCGCCTGGCAGCAGATTTTCGCCAACGGTCCGGTCAACATCCAGCCTGTGCGTCCCATGATCATGACCAGCGTCATGAGCTCGATTCACGTACTGATAGAACAACTGTCCGTCAGCACGGCACAAGGCAGCCAGACTGCGCATTGCTATTCCACCAACATTTTCCACAAAGGCCGCTACGGCTGGAAAATGGTCTTGCACCATGCGTCGCACGCGCCGCAGGAAATCGACCTGTTCGATTTGCAAGACCGGCCCGACACGCTGCACTGAAGGCGGGACGTGACGGCACAGATTGACACCTCACCTTGTCCCAGCCCCGCGTGGCTGCCAGGCGGACACCTGCAAACCGTGTATGGCGTGCTCATGGCGCGCTACCACCATATTTCGTTCGCACGTGAACGCGTCAATACCCCTGACGGCGACTTCCTGGACTTCGACTGGACGGGGCCCGGCCTGTTTTCCGACCGGCTGGCGAACGGCCAGGCCATAGAGCCAGACCCTGCCCTGCAAAACACAGCCGCACGACGCTGGCTGCAAGCGGAAGACTGGGATTCGCTGCCCACTGCGCCTGGAACCCCTGCACTGATCCTGTTCCACGGTCTGGAAGGCAGCAGCCGCAGTCACTATGCCCAGGCGATCGCCCAATACTTCCGTGCGCGCGGCTGGGTCGTTGTAATTGCTCATTTCCGCAGTTGCTCAGGTTTTCCAAATCGTATGGCCCGGGCCTATTACTCCGGGGACTCCGCCGATATAGAGTTCATGCTGGATACAGTCCGCCAACGGCTGCCCCACGCACGCTGGCATGCCACAGGTGTCTCGCTCGGCGGCAATGCCATGCTCAAGCACCTGGGCGAACAAGGCAGTACGCTGTCGTGGCTGACGGCAGCGACCGCAGTATCGGTTCCCATGGACCTGCTGGCCTGCGGAACGCAGCTGTCGGACACCTCGCTGGGCAAGCGCCTGTACACACGCTATTTTCTGAAGACCATGAAAACCAAGATTGTCGAAAAAGCCAAGCGCTTTCCTGGCAATATCGATGTCTTCAGACTAAGCCAGTGCAAGACGCTACGTGAGTTCGATACTTTGTATACGGCGCCCATGCACGGATACAAAAACGCGCTGGATTACTGGACGCGGGCGTCAAGCAAGCCGCTGCTGCCCGACATTGCCGTACCGACCCTGGTGCTGAATGCTCGTAACGACCCCTTTGTTCCCGGGCCGTCATTGCCAGGCTCGCACGATTGTTCATCCAGTGTTCTGTTGCACCAGCCCGCCGAGGGGGGCCACGCCGCTTTCGTCACAGCGCCCTTCCCCGGTCATCTGGGCTGGCTGCCGGCCAGACTGGCACGATTCTTCGAAAGCGGCCGCTAAGACTTGAAACGCTCCAGTAGCTGGCGGTCGGACGCCAGGCGTTCTTTAAGCTCGCGTATCTTCACATCCAGCTCGGACTGCACGTAAAAGTCTTTGGACATGCTGCGCGCCTGTTCAAGCTGTGCGACCGCCGAGGGCAAGGCCCCGGTCTGCTCGTAAAAGCTCGCCATGGCGCGCCTGGCCTCGATATGGCGTCCCAGACGTTCGTAGCTTTGTGCCTGCAACTGGTGCAAGCGCGGAACATCCGGCCATTGTTTGGTCAGCTGTGACAGCAGTTGCACTGCCTGTTCGTCCTGACCCATCTTTTGCAGGGCCTCGACCCGCGCCAGGGCAACACCCTGGCTGTCGGGCCAGCGCTTCCAGGCCGCAGCGGACAAGGCGGCCGCCTGTGCGTTGTCTCCCTGCTCCAGCGCCAGCGCAACGGCCAAGCCGGCGATCTCCGGGCTGTTTACATTGCCTTTTTGCGCCTGGGCCAGCGCCTCGCTCGCCGCCGACCAGTCTTTCTTTTGCCAGGCGGCATAGGCCAGACCATACCAGGCCGCCGACTGCTCGACTCCTGTCTTTTGCCGGGCGTCCAGCCGCAGTTTATCCAGCGCATTACGCAAGGGCTGGCTGCTGCGCGCCTGCACGACGCGCAGCTTGGCGCGTATGTACCAGAAGGAGTCTGCACTGCGCACGGTAGTCGAGGGCAATCTTGCAACCCGGTTCTGGATGTCGGACATGCGCTGGATGGACAGGGGATGGGTACTGGTATAGCCGCCGCCTGAACCCTCGTTGAGCCGGGATGCGTTGCCCAATTGCTGGAACATACGCACCATGCCGCGCGGATCGAAGCCCGTCTGGCGCATCATTTCAAACCCTGCGCGATCAGCTTCCTGCTCGGCCTGGCGGGAAAAACCCAACTGGCGATCCACTGCAGCAGCCTGGCCGAACGCCGCCACACCCATGGCCAGATCGCTGCTGCCGGACAGGGCGGCGAGCAAGGCTGCGGCAAGGGCCGCAATCACCACGTGGCCGCTTTGAGAACGTTGCGTCATGCCGCGCGCAATATGCCGTTGCACAACATGGCCGATTTCATGGGCTACAACCGAAGCCAGTTCGGATTCGCTCTGGGCCGAAACGACCAGCCCGCTGTTGATGCCTATATAGCCACCCGGCAGGGCAAACGCATTGATTTGAGGGTCTCGCACACCAAATATCGTAATGCGCTGACCAGATCCACCGGGAGCGTTGGCCGCCAGGCGCCGGCCCATTTCGGTCAGGTACTGACTGACGTCCGGATCAGCGATATAAGTGGGATCGCGCCGCCCCTGCTCCATAATGGCATCGCCCAGCGTACGCTCCAGGGCGGGCGAAAGCTCTGCTGACGAAGCCGACCCCATGCTGGGGATGCCCACGGGCTGCGTGACTGCCGGCCCGCTCCAGCACATCAACGCAATAAGTCCGGCGCTGACCGCGCGGGAATAAAATCGGTTTCGAAAATCAGTTCTGGTGGCAGCCATGAGTCCGAAGTAGTGCGGGAGCGTCAGGAAATGGGGGCAACCACCGCCTGTTTGCGCCGCAAAAGATCTTGTTTATTGGGTAATCGATTCTTGCCTGACAGACGCATGAGTGTTGCCAGGGCAAAGAGCAGGCCGAACACCTCGACGAAGCCGGCCAGCACCCACATTGTGAGCCCGCCTATGGCCTGATCCGTCAGGGCCGTCATGCCCGGAATCGCGCGTCCGCAAAGATCAAAGATGGGATACAGATCATATTCGGTGAAGGTAATGATCGCCCCCACCACCATTTGCGGCACCATGGTCAGCACGGGCGAGATGATTCGTCCGCCGGGCGACAGTACTGCCGGCGGGCTGGGGCGCCGGTCGAGAATCAAATTCCAGTACATGAAACCACTGATTACCACCGACCAGTTCATGAAACGGTACAGACGCCAGTCAAGCATGGAGTAGAACTGCACCGTGGGAATCAGGAAGCCGACAACCAGCACGACAAACAGCACTGGCACGAAGATTTTATTGGTCAGCACCGCCTCGAGCCCACGGCCGGTTTTTGTCTGGCGAAAGTCACGCAAGCGCAGACGCCAGCGCATGGGCAGTCCGGCGCGCAACACCTGACCCGGGTATGCGCCCATGATCAACAGTGGCCCCAGATGATGCAGGACCAGGTGCTGCAGGCGATGTATGAAGAACATGCGTTCGGCGTAGTAGTCGACACGCGTGTGCAATGACAAATACAGAAAAACGACGCCCAGCCAGAAAAGCAACTGGCGTGCGAAGCTGACCCGATGGACACGGCAGCCGCGCAAGAACAGCCAGCAACCGGCAAAAAACATCAGTAGCAACGCGGGGGAAAATTCCCAGGGCGTCAGCCAATCAATGACTATCATGAAGAAAAATTCAGTTAGCGCGAACCCGCCTAGTTTAAAGCAATATGGCGCTGATCGCCCCACTGAACCTGTGCAACGCCGGGAAACTGACTGAGCTGCCGGGCTTGTGTCATGAGCACGGAACGCAATTCCGGCGGGCAATGAACGGTGACACAGGTACGTGCCATATCGTGCTGTAAAGCGCGATCAACCTGCAATGTTGCCACTCGCAGCCCAGAGCCTTCGAAACCCTGATAGATCTGCTTGCGCACATCGGCAAGCTGATGCCGGGGGCACACCACCGTAAGCCTCGAGGTCGAGCTGGGGACACGGACGGGTACCGACTGCAGGCCGGCACGACGCAGGAACAAATTAAATAAACGCATAAGAACCCCCATTGTTTTATGCGCGCCGTCAGGGCGGCGCGAGAACCGGCCGCCTAAGGCGGCCCGGTTTGCACATTGATACGACGGGAGTCTGAATGATCAGATACCACGCCTTGGAAAAACCAGGGCGTGGCATTGCGGAGCTTGGGTGAGCTTGCTGCCTAGACGCGCCTGGTGAACGAGTGGTCGATGCAAGATCGACTATTACTGTCGCCGGGGTCGGAATTCACCTCGTGGCTCCTATAGAATTGACAGCCTTCATTGTAGCCGCATACCCGCCTAGGGACAACCCTGGGACGGCTTCCAATTGCAAGAAATTCATAAAGAAATCAGTATACGTAGCCGTCGAGCCAGCCCATGGCCTTGTAGACATGCATGACGATCAGCGCCAGACCGAACATCAGGACGGTTCCGCCCAGGAACGTCGCCGCGATAGCAGCCAGCACCGGCCCCCAGCCGGTGCGTGTGGTCCGCCCTGACTCCGGGTTGTATTTCCGGTCGAATTTTTCGTCGGGCGTCAAGGCAAAGACCAGCGCCTCTATGAAGCCGGCGGCAATCGGCACGATCAGTAACAGAAAAGGCGGGTTGTCCCACCATACCGGGTAAAACTGCGCCAGTATCAGCATCAGGGCGGTAAAGGCGGTCCATAACCAGGCCCAGGAACGCCCCATATACCAGGCGTGGGCGCCGGTAAAACCCAGCAAGCAAGCCAGCCAGGCAACCGTGACCTTGCTGCGATGAGGAGAAGGGGCTACAGCACTGCTTTGAGTCATGATTCCGGGTCTGATCATTAAGGCCTACAATTTCAACATTGTAGTCAAGCATGGAAAGCATATGGATAGGCCCACCTACGATATCGTCATCTGCGGTGCGGGCCCAGCGGGCGCCGCACTGACGCTGATGCTGGCCGGCAAGTCGCCGCGGCCCGATCGTATTGCGCTGCTCGGCCGGCAATTTCATTCACGCCCTGGCACTCAGGATGTGGACCCCCGCACCCTGGCCCTGAATCACGGCAGCCGCGCCCTGCTTGAGCACCTGAACGGCTGGCCGGCTGAGTCCGCCGACATCCACACCGTACATGTTTCCCAACGAGGCCGCCTGGGACGCACACTGATCAGGCACGACGAGCTCGATGTACCCCGATTGGGCAGCGTGGTTGCATACGACGCCTTGCTGCAGGCCTTGCACCAGGCACTGCAACAATCCGGGGCCACCCTGATCGAATCCACGGCTGCACCTCATCCTGCGCCGGGCCATCTGACTTTCCAGGACAACGAAACGTCGTTTTCCAGTGCCCTTGCCATACAGTCCGATGGCGTCAGGCCCCAGGGCATAGAGCGCCACTACAAGCAGCATGCCCTGCTCGCTACCGTACGCGCCGCACAACCCAGAAAACACTGGGCCTTCGAGCGCTTCACCCGCGAAGGTCCTCTGGCCATCCTGCCGCACCCCCAGGCCGATGACGTGTATGGCGTCGTGTGGTGCTGCGCTCCCGATCACGCGAAGCAATTGCAGGGTTTGCCTGACGCCGACTTTGCCGTGGCCCTGCGCACCATGTTCGGTGAACGCCTGGGCAACTTCACCTGCCTGGGCCAGCGCCATATTTTTCCATTAAGCATGCACGCCGGACCGTCATTGATCAACGACAGAACAGTCGCCATCGGCAACGCTGCCCAAACGCTGCACCCGGTGGCCGGACAGGGCTTGAACCTCGGGCTGCGCGATGCTGCCCAGCTGGGCCAGACCCTGGCGCCGTGGCTGGCCCGTCCCGACACCGATCCGAGCCCCCTGCTGGCACGTTTTGCCAGCCAGCGGCGCCCTGATCGCTGGCTTACCGCCGGAATCACCGATTTTCTGCCCCGCGTGTTCAGCACCGGCATTCCCCTGGTCGAACATGCGGGTGGACTGGCATTGCTCGCGCTGGATCTGGTTCCTTCGTTGCGCACACCCCTGGCCCGCCACTTGTTGCAAGGTCTGCGCACCTAAAACTTTTCCGGGGGTTAAAATCACTCCGATGCGCATCGGCTCCTGGTCCCTTCCCAACCCTGTTTTCGTCGCCCCCATGGCAGGCGTAACCGATCGCCCCTACCGCAAATTATGCAAAGCGCTGGGGGCAGGTTATGCCGTGTCCGAAATGGCGGCCAGCAATCCACGCCTGTGGAACAGCGTCAAAACGTCAAGAAGGCTGAATCATGACGGCGAAATCGACCCGATTGCCGTCCAGATTGCAGGCTCGGATCCTGACATGATGGCCGAAGCCGCCGTGTTCAACATAGAAAAAGGCGCCCGCATCATAGACATCAACATGGGTTGCCCGGTGAAAAAGGTCTGCAACGTGGCTTCGGGCTCTGCGCTGCTGCGCAACGAACAGCTGGTCGCACGCATATTGCGCAGCGTGGTTGATGCCTGCAAGCCACGGAACATTCCGGTTACACTGAAAACCCGCACAGGCTGGGACAGCGCATCGCGCAATGCCGTACGGATTGCGCGGCTGGCAGAAGACATTGGCGTTGCCGCCATCACCCTGCACGGCCGCACCCGCTGTGACCTTTATCAAGGCCAGGCGGAGTACGATACGATACGTGAGGTCAAGCAGATAGTACAGATTCCGGTCATTGCCAATGGGGATATCGATAGTCCCGAAAAAGCCAAATACGTACTAGAGTACACAAACGCCGACGCAGTCATGGTCGGTCGCGCTGCACAGGGCAGGCCCTGGATTTTTCGTGAAATCAGCCATTATCTGGCTCACGGCACATATTTGCCGCCGCCCACCTATGGCGAGTTACGTGACTGCCTGCTTGACCACCTTGAAGACCATTATCAGTTTTATGGCGAGTTCACCGGGGTTCGTTCGGCGCGCAAGCATATAGGCTGGTATCTGGCCGACCTGCCAGACGCCCAGGAACTTTTGCCCCAGGTCAACACAATCAGCAGTACCGGCGAGCAAACCCGTGCCATCGCGCAGTGGTTCGACCGCCATCCATCCAACGAGCCAATAATGGCCAGGGCATCCGGGGCCGCAACCCTCTGAATGCCCAAAAACAGAATCACCAAGGATCATGAGTACAACTAACCCACTGGAGCAATCCGTACGAGCCCAACTCGAACGCTACTTTACCGACCTGGGCGACGAAGCCCAGCCGCGCGACCTGCTGGCCATGGTCGTCAACTGCGTCGAGCGGCCCGTATTGCAAATTGCACTCGAGCAAACCCATGGCAACCAATCCAAGGCAGCAGAAATGCTGGGCATTACCCGCAGCACGCTAAGGAAAAAATTGCAGGCGCACGACCTCCAACCCTGATTTCACACTTCACATTTCGATTCCATGAAAATCCAGACTGCCTTACTTTCGGTTTCCGACAAAACCGGTATTGTTGAATTTGCGCAGGCGCTTGCACAGCGCGGCGTACGCCTGCTGTCTACGGGCGGCACGGCCAGGCAGCTTGCCGATGCCGGGCTCACCGTCACCGAAGTGGCTGCACACACCGGCTCGCCCGAGATCCTCGACGGCCGTGTAAAAACACTGCATCCAAAAATACATGGCGGACTGCTCGCCCGCCGCGACAGCGAAGTACACCTGAAAACCCTGGAAGAACATGGCATCGAACGCATCGATTTGCTGGTTGTAAACCTGTACCCCTTTCGCGAAACCATCGCCAGGGCCGGCTGTACATTCGCCGATGCCGTTGAGAACATAGACATTGGCGGCCCCGCCATGTTGCGCGCCGCGGCCAAAAATCATGGCACTGCGGAAGGCGGCGTCACCGTAGCCATAGATCCGGCTGACTACCCCCGTATTCTGGCCGACATGGACGGCCCCCAGGGCGGTCCTTCATATGCCCTGCGTCTGGAACTGGCCACCAAAACCTATGCTCACACAGCCGCCTACGATGGCGCCATCGCCTCTTACCTGAGCAGCCTGGCAAGCGCCGAACCCGCACAGGAACAAGAGCCCGAACGCAATGCCTGGCCCCAAAACCTGACCGTACAGGTCAAGCGCCAGCAAATCCTGCGCTATGGCGAGAACCCCCACCAGTCGGCTGCCTTCTACATAGACCAGCCCTTGCAGGATGGCCTGCTGGGCAGCTATCGTCAGCTGCAAGGCAAGGAACTGTCGTACAACAATATCGCCGATGCCGATGCTGCCTGGGAATGCGTACGCAGCTTCCAGACCACAGCCTGCGTCATCGTCAAGCACGCAAATCCTTGCGGCGTTGCGATCGGCAACAGCTCGCTGCATGCCTACCAGCAAGCCTTCAAAACCGACCCCACTTCCGCCTTTGGCGGCATCATTGCCTTTAACCGCCCCGTCGACGAGGCAACCGCACAGGCCGTCAGCGGCCAGTTTGTGGAAGTCCTGCTGGCACCGGCCTATACGCCGGAAGCACTGGCAATTTTCGCAGCCAAGAAAAATGTTCGTGTACTTGAAGTACCACAGGGCAACGGACACAACGAGTTCGACATCAAGCGCGTTGGTGGCGGCTGGCTGGTGCAAAATCCCGACGACTATCAGGTACCCGAAGATGCGTTCAAGGTGGTCACCGAACTGGCGCCCACAGCCGCTCAAATGCAAGACCTCCAGTTTGCCTGGAAGGTTGCCAAATACGTTAAGTCCAACGCCATCGTGTTTGTAGGCGGCGGCATGACCCTGGGTGTCGGTGCAGGCCAGATGAGCCGTATCGACTCCGCCCGCATCGCCTCCATCAAGGCTGAAAATGCCGGTCTGAGCCTGACGGGTTCGGCAGTGGCCTCAGACGCATTCTTTCCGTTTCGCGACGGTCTGGACGTCGTGGCAGACGCCGGTGCCAACTGCATCATCCAGCCCGGCGGCAGCATACGCGACGATGAGGTCATCGCAGCGGCAAATGAACGCGGCATTGCCATGGTCTTCACCGGCGCCCGGCATTTCCGCCACTAGGCGTAAAGCCTCATGCGCATATTGGGCATCGATCCGGGCCTGCGTCGCACCGGCTTTGGCGTCATCGATATCCAGGGTTCTCGTCTGGTCTACGTGACCAGCGGTACCATCGTGGTGCCGTCCGACCAGGCCCTGGCCGGACGGCTCAAGGTCATACTCGACAATATCCGCGAAATCGTGCAGTCAACCAAGCCCACGGTCTCGGCGCTGGAAAAGGTCTTCGTCAATACCAATCCGGCGTCCACCCTGTTGCTGGGCCAGGCCCGGGGTGCCGCCATGTGCGCGCTTGCCGACAGCCTGCTGGACGTACACGAGTACACAGCCCTGCAGATCAAGAAATCGGTCGTGGGCAACGGGCATGCGGCCAAAGAGCAGGTGCAGAAGATGGTGCAGCATCTGCTGGGCCTGAACGGCATGCCGGCTGCCGACTCGGCCGATGCGCTGGCCTGCGCCATCTGCCACGCTCATTTTCACCCTCTTACGCAACGCCTGCAGGATACCGGACAGCTTGCGTCCGGTCGGGCCAGCCGCATCCGTGGCGGCCGCCTGCTCGGCTAGGCCTTACATCTGTTGACAAGGATTCACCATGATCGGTCGCATTACCGGCACGCTGATTGAGAAAACCCCGCCTATCGTCTGCATCGACGTAAGCGGCGTCGGCTACGAAATCGATGTGCCAATGAGCACGCTATATGATCTGCCCGAAAACGGCGCCACCGTCACGCTGTACACCCATCTTGCCGTACGCGAAGACGCACACACCTTATATGGCTTTCTGTCGCCCAAAGAACGCAGCGCATTCCGGGCACTGATCAAGGTGACGGGCATAGGTGCGCGCACCGCGCTGGCCGTACTGTCGGGCATGAGCGTAGACGACCTTGCCAATGCCATTACCCAGCAGGAAACCGGTCTGCTCACACGCGTGCCCGGTATAGGCAAGAAGACGGCGGAACGCCTGCTGCTGGAGCTGCGTGGCAAGCTGGGGGCAGACCTGTCGCATACAGGCGGGGCCGTCTCGTCGGGCCGCGACGACATCCTGAATGCCCTGCTGTCGCTGGGCTATTCGAATAGTGAAACCCAGGCTGCACTGAAAGGACTGCCCGAAGGCGTGGACGTGGCCGAGGGCATACGCCTGGCCCTCAAGTCACTGGCCAGGGCATAAGCCACGCTCCGCGCTCAGGCCGCCGTCAGGTAAGCTGAATAGGCGGCAAGATCAACGTTGCCGCCACTCAGCAGCACACCTATCCGTTTTCCTTTGACCGGAACGATTTCGCTCAGAGCCGCAGCGGCCCCCAGGCAACCGGTAGGCTCAACCACCATTTTCATGCGCTCGGCAAAAAACCGCATGGCCTGCACCAACTGCTGGTCGCTGACCGTGACGATGTCGTGTGCATGCTGGCGAATGATGGGAAAAGTAAGGGAACCCAACGCCTGGGTCAGTGCGCCGTCAGCGATGGACACAGGTGTATCGATGCCGACGATCTCGCCCTTGTGAAACGATTTCCAGCCATCGTTACCCGCCTCGGGTTCCACACCGTACACGGCACAATCCGGACTGATGGCATGAGCAGCCAGTAACGATCCTGACAACAACCCGCCACCGCCCAGAGGCACGAACAGCATATCCAGACCACCGGTTTCCTCGAGCAGTTCTTTGACTGCCGTACCCTGACCGGCTATGACGTCCGGGTGATTGAAGGGTGGAATCAGGGTCAGGCCCTGCGCCTGCACGAGCCCATGGGCGATCTCTTCCCTGTTTTGTTTGTAGCGGTCGTACTCGACTACCTGTGCGCCATAGCCTCGTGTTGCGGCCTTCTTGGCGGCAGGAGCGTCGTGCGGCATGACGATGGTGGCCTTGATATCGAGCATGCGGGCGGCCAATGCTACCGCCTGTGCGTGGTTGCCTGAAGAAAAAGCCACAACCCCCGCCTTGCGCTGCTCGCTGTCGAGACTGGCCAGGGCGTTATAACCGCCTCGAAACTTGAAAGCGCCGATGCGCTGAAAGTTCTCGCATTTGAAAAATACCAGGGCGCCCAGCCGGGCGTCCAGGCTCGAGGAGGTCGTTACGGGTGTACGGTGGGCGATTCCTTCCAGCCGCTGGCTGGCCTGCACAACGTCTTCATAAGTAGGTAAGCTTGGGTTCATGGGGCGGCGCCAAAGTTAAACGATAATCCAGGATACGACACTGGCAGACATACAGCCGCAATTATGCTTGAATCGCCGGCATACTGCGCAAATGGCTGCCCCGATACGCAGTAGTTGGGTTACGATTACTACTGTAAATTTAATCAGCTAGATAGTCATGGCCATTCATTCCGACTCGCTTTCCAGCCTGCCCGCACCAGAACGTCTGGTAGCGCCGCACAGCAGCTCGCCCAACGAAGATTCCATAGAACGGGCCCTGCGCCCTCGCGAGCTTTCGGAATATATCGGTCAGCACCGTGTCCGCGAACAACTCGAGATCTTCATCGCTGCCGCCCGGAACCGTGGCGAAGCGCTGGACCACGTCTTGCTGTTCGGCCCTCCGGGCCTGGGCAAGACCACGCTGGCTCATATCGTGGCTCACGAAATGGGCGTGCAAATGCGCCAGACTTCGGGCCCGGTCCTTGAGCGTGCAGGCGACCTGGCCGCGCTCCTGACGAATCTTGAAAAAAACGATGTATTGTTCATAGATGAAATCCACCGGCTGTCGCCCGTGGTCGAGGAAATTCTTTATCCGGCACTGGAAGACTTCCAGATCGACATCCTGATCGGTGAAGGTCCGGCGGCCCGTAGCGTCAAGATCGATCTGCAGCCCTTTACACTGGTCGGCGCAACCACCCGTGCAGGCATGCTGACCAACCCCTTGCGCGACCGCTTCGGCATTGTGTCCCGCCTTGAGTTCTACAACACTGATGACCTGACCCATATCGTCGGTCGCAGCGCCCATCTGCTGAACGCGCATATCACGCCTGAAGGCGCCATCGAGATTGCCCGCCGTGCGCGCGGAACGCCACGCATCGCCAACCGCTTGCTGCGCCGCGTGCGCGACTACGCGGAAGTAAAGGCCAACGGCAAGATAGACGAAGCCGTGGCCAGTGCAGCGCTGTCCATGCTGGAGGTCGACCCGCAAGGTCTGGATCTCATGGACAGAAAGCTGCTGGAAGCCATCGTGCACAAGTTCGACGGCGGCCCCGTAGGGGTCGACAGTCTGGCCGCCGCCATCGGCGAGGAACGGGACACCATAGAAGACGTGATCGAGCCTTTCCTGATACAGCAAGGCTATCTGCAGCGCACGCCACGCGGGCGAATCGCTACCCAAACCACCTGGCGGCATCTCGGCCTGGCACCGCCCTCAGGGACCTCTGGCTCAACGGGCGATTTGTTTGGGTGATTTTTTGCCTGATTGGTTCAAGGTTATCTGACCGGTTTAAGGCCATAACTGTGCCATTCATGTCGTGCCAGTATGGGGGCCTTATGGCGACTGTCTGGGGTATGAGGGGGTGGTCCGGCACGGCGTGCTTGCTTCCGCCTCTTCCTCGTCCTGCCGGGCGTCGGGCGAACTCGTTCGCTGCGCTCACTCAGACAGCGCCCGACGACATCCCCCGGCCTCCCTTCGGAAGCAGGCGGCGCACGCCTGACCGCCTCCCCACCCCCTCATACCCCAGACAGTCGCAACACCGCTGCGGGCCCCATACTGGCACGGCATGAATGGCATGGCTGCGTGATTATCGGATCGCCGCGAAAATCAGATCGTGGCATAAATCAGATCACGTCAAATATCAGATCGTGGCCCAAACAGTGCCCCGAACACTCGGCTCCATAAAAAAGGGGGGCTGTCCAGGGCTGTGGAGGCGCCTCGCGCACGCCGCTTTATTGGCGCCAATCGAGGATGCAAGGTTGCGGCTGTATGAGCCCGGCGTTTATGAACAGCCAGTGGCTGTTCATTCGGGCGAGTTCCGCAACCGCCTCGATTGGCGCCAATAAAGCGGGTATCCCTGGCGCGCCAGGGACGTGCGCGTGAAGCCGGAGCGGTCCTGGACAGGCCCCCTTTTCTATAGAACCTGTTTGTACGGTGGCCGCTACCTGCAGCTACGGTGGCTATACACTGATACGCTAACTATCTGTTGATACGGTAGCTATTCGCTGACACGACCGCTCAAACGCTCACCCAGCCACGCACCGCAGCAACTCCTCCCCGTACGCCTCCAGCTTACGCACGCCAACCCCACTGATGCCGCCCAGCTCCTCCAGCGACTGCGGGCAATTCAACGCCACCTCCCGCAGCGTTGCATCATGGAAAATCACATAAGCCGGCACACCGTGGCTGCGGGCAACCTCGGCGCGCCAGATACGCAAATTTTCGAAACGTTGCTGCGCATCGGGCGGCAACACTATGCCCGCATCCTTGCTTCGCGTACCTGCGGATCGTCCGTTACGTGTTTTCTTCTCGGACTCACGCCGGAACATCAGCTGCTTCTCGCCCTTGAGCACCGCACGACTGCCTTCCGTCAAAGCCAGCGTACCGTAGCCCTCGTGGTCCACCGCCAGCAAACTTTGAGCCAGCAGCTGACGCAGCACCCCGCGCCAGGCCTGCTCGGAAAGATCATTGCCTATCCCGAATACGCTCAGACTTTCGTGCTCATACTGCTTGATCCGGTCTGTTACCTTGCCGCGCAGAATATCAATCAAGTGCCCTGCACCAAAGCGTTGGCCACGCTCACGCCAAAGCCGGTACACCGCCGACAGAATTTTCTGCGCCGCCACGGTGCCGTCCCAGGCCTGGGGAGGCTCAAGACAAGTATCACAGTTGCCGCAAGGCGTGATGCTTTGATCAAAATAAGCCAACAGACGCTGGCGCCGGCAGTTGACCGTCTCGCACAAGCCCAGCATCGCATCCAGTTGTGCGCCCAGGCGCCGCCTAAACGCCTCGTCGCCAGCCGACTCGTTGATCATGCGGCGCTGCTGCACTACATCCTGCAGACCATAAGCCAGCCATGCCGTTGCCGGCAGGCCGTCACGACCCGCCCGACCGGTTTCCTGGTAATAGCCTTCCACCGACTTGGGCAGATCTATATGGGCCACAAACCGCACATCGGGTTTGTTTACCCCCATGCCGAAAGCGATTGTCGCCACCATCACAATACCCTCTTCCCGAAGGAAGCGGGCCTGATTGGCGGCCCGCACCTGGGCGTTCAGGCCAGCGTGATAAGGCAAGGCCTCGATGCCGTTCTGACACAGGAAATCAGCCGTTTCCTCGACGCGGGCCCGCGACAGACAATACACAATGCCGCAGTCCCCGGCGTGTTCAGCCTTGATAAAGGCCAGCAGTTGCCGCCTGACTTCATTTTTTTCAATAATGCGATAGCTGATGTTGGGCCGGTCAAAGCTGGCTACGAAATGCGGCGCATCGTTCAGATCCAGGCGCTGTGCAATCTCGCGGCGCGTGACCGACGTAGCCGTTGCCGTCAGGGCCAGACGCGGCACGTGGGGCCAGCGCTCGTGCAGAATGGAAAGGCCCAGGTATTCAGGGCGAAAATCGTGCCCCCACTGCGATACGCAGTGCGCCTCGTCGATGGCAAACAACGATACATTGCCTTGCTCAAGCAGCTCTATGCAGCGGTCCGTCAGCAGGCGCTCGGGGGCCACATACAACAAATCCAGGTCACCACGCAGGAAGGCCTGCTCCACCTCGCGGGCGGTACGCCAGTCCTGGGACGAGTTAAGAAACGCCGCGCGTACGCCCAGCTCTATCAGGGCATCGACCTGATCCTGCATCAGGGCAATCAGCGGTGAAATAACAACGCCCACACCCTCCCGAACCAGGGCAGGTATTTGGTAGCAAAGCGATTTTCCGCCACCGGTAGGCATCAGCACCAGGGCGTCACCGCCCTGTACGACGTGGTCTATGATGGCCTGCTGGTCGCCTCGAAAAGAGTCATAACCAAAGACTTGCTGCAGGGTTTCCAATGAGGATAGGGTCATGCTTAATAAATGGGTACCGAGAAACGAATACCTATATCATAGTCGCCGCTGTCCAGCTCCCGCGCGGCGGCCACCCCTACCCGCAGGTTCGGACTGTACCAAAACTGCTGCGTGAACCCGAACCGACTCCGCGACTCGCCCAGGGATGTGTGCTCGTTTTCAAATTTTCCGCTCAGGTCTCCCCAGCGCCCCAGCGGTATCGTGGCCTTCCATTGCTGACGAACGCCCCCGATCGAAGGGTCGGCCGTATAGCGGCTCAGATCGGCGTAGCCTGGATCACGACGTTCGCCCCGCCAGGAAAGCTGCAATGACTCGAACATATCCAGCTCATAAGCCGCCTGATATCGCCAGCCTTGAGCCGCACCCATATTCGCCCGTGCCAGGCCGGCACTCCACCGGCCCCAATCAGTCCGGTATTGCCCCCCCACACCGGTGGACATCAGGTCGGGAGCCAGCTGCAACTGTGACTCCAGCACCAGGCTTGGACTTACACCATAGCGAAATACGGAATTGGCGGCGGTCGGCCCCAGGTCCAGATCTTCGGCAGGGCCTGGAGAAAAATCCAGCGCACCGACAGCCAGTGCATACTGCCAGTTGCCCTCCTTGTCTTCCGCATTGACCAAAGACGATTGCGAAATGCTGATACCACCGAGCCGGGCCGAATTGCCCCAGGCGGGCGTCACGATATCGTTGCTGCCCAACGCCACATCCAGCCCGCCATCGCCGGCAAAGCGCCAGTTGCTGACGCCGAGCTCCCAAGGCATCGCTGCCGTGGCGGGCGGCGGCGTAAATCGCCATCTGCGCCGGTTATCGAGCGCCCCCCACAAACCCGGTGAAGAACGGGAAACGCGACGATTGCGCCAGGCCGCCGCGTCGGCGCGGCTCCACGTAAAGCTGTAGGAGATATCCGGAATGCTGTCGGCCTCGTCAATGAAGAGATAGTCGTCATCGTCACTGACGGGTTCCGGCTGCGGGTCAGGCAATGGCTGCGGGGGCGCCACCTTGATCTGCGGGGCGGCAAATACCTGCACGGGCGCAAGATCGCTGAGCTGAACGCTGTAGACTGGCCCATGCCAACCGCCAAGCAGGCAGACCAGTGCGGTACATTGCATGGACATCACTGCACGCACCAGACCGATCAAAGAAAACCTCATAGACAAATACCAAACAAACACTGCACCTGACGGCTACAAACCTGATCAACGCAAGCGCCTGCCTGCCGAAAAATCCAGCATGGCCTCGCTGCTGGCATCGAACGACCTTTTCAAGGCACTGTATTTTTCAAGCAGCGCCGACTTGTAGACGACGCCCAGCAGTTGCGGCTGCTCGCCGCGACTGACCACTGGCAGACGCTCACCCTGGAAATGCACGAAATACTCCTGGGCCTGATCAAGAGTCATGTCGGGATGCAAGGTCTTCACGAAGTCCAGACGCAGGACTTCGCCCGCCGACTTGCTTTGCACATCCCCCTGGCTCAACAATAAACTGGTCAAATCCTGTTGGGCAATCACACCTTGGTAAATATTCTTTTCATCGACCACATACAGATACTTGACCGGATACTCCAGAAACATTTGCAGCGCTTCGCCCACCGGCGCCGTCGTGGCCACCACAGTATCGGCCGGGCGGACCAGATCCTGAATAACGGTATGCCTTAGCCGGTAGCGAAAGCCGGCATCACGCTCACGCACCACGGTGACGTCATACATGGCCACCTCTGCCACCGCCCTGGAAACAAAATGGGCAACCACGCAGGCCAGCATCAATGGCAAGACTATCTGATAGCTGAGCGTCATCTCGAAAATCATCAGGATGGCCATCAGAGGCGCACTGGTGGCGGCTCCCAGAAAACTGCCCATGCCCACCAGAACATACATATAAGTCTGAACCGTCATGCCCGGCCAGAGCACCGACATGATCATGCCAAACAAGGCCCCCAGGCCTCCGCCCACAAACAGCGCAGGCGTGAACACCCCGCCCACGGCACCCGATCCGACAGTCAGCGCCGTGGCCAGTATCTTGAGCAGCAGAATGGTCACCACGGCATACCAGGTCCAGGGTGCGTGCAGCAGCGAATGCACCACACTGTATCCATTACCAGCAACCTCGGGCATGACGATAAGCAACAGGCCCAACAAGCCGCCACCCAGTCCCAGCCTGGCAGGCAAAGGCAGCTTGCTGCGCTGGAACTGACGCTTGGAAAAGTCGAGAAACTTCAGGAACAGAGGGGCGCCCAGGCCTGCCATGACGCCCAGCACCAGGAACGGCAATACTTCCAGGCCCGGAACCTGCGGAATGTCGGGCATGGCATAGGTGGTGTGATAATGGCCCGTCAGGCGCATCACGATATTGGCCGAAGCAGCCGCTACCAGCAAAGGCCCCAGACTTTGCATGCTCATGGTACCCAGCACGATTTCTGCCACGAACAGGGCCCCTGCAATCGGGGCACCGTAGGCTGACGCCACCCCGGCCGCCGCGCCACAAGCCACCAGCAAACGCAGGCGTGCCGTACTGAAACGGGTAAAGCGTCCTATGATCGACGCACTCAGCGCCGCCAGATGCACCATAGCCCCTTCGCGGCCTATTGAGCCGCCGGACGCCACCGAGCTTAATGAAGACAATGAACGCAACATCCCCTGTCGAAATGACAGGTGGCCGTCGCCAATGGCAACCGCTTCCATGTAGTCGGAGTTGGTTTTGCCTTCCAGTCGTTTGGAGGCCCAAAGCAGCGCACCGGCCACTACCCCACCAACCAAAGGAAACAGCAGGCGCCCGTACCACGGCAGTTCGCGTGTGACGCCCACGATCGAGCCACTATGGCCTGTGGCCACATGCTGAACCAGACGCATGCCTTCATGGAAGGCAATGGTGGCATAGGCGCCCAGCGCACCAACCAGTACGGCCCAGCACAGCATGGCAGGAAGATCCGATAACCAGGAGTAGCCGGCCAGGCGATCGCGCACTGACTGCACGGAGCTGCGTAACATATTCATTCTGCTTCCCACGAAGCACAAACCATAACGCAAGACGGTGACATATTTCAATTCATTTCGAGAGCTTGCCTGGCTGGCAGGCACAAGGCACACTTTCGATCTATGGAAAAAACTCTGGTTAAAGTGTTGGTCGTAGACGACGACCCCGCCTTGCGACAGTTGCTGGCCGACTACCTGAATCGTCACGAGTACGACACCCTGCTTGCGCCCGACGCAAGCGATCTGCCTGCGCGCATACAGCGCTACTCACCCGATCTTATAGTGCTTGACCGCATGATGCCAGACGGCGACGGCGCCGAAGCCTGCCGGCGTCTGCGACAGCAAGGTGAAGACATCCCCGTCATTTTACTGACAGGTCGCGACGAAACCGTCGATCGCGTCATAGGGCTGGAAGCCGGTGCCGACGACTATTTGGGCAAGCCCTTCGACCCGCGCGAGCTGCTGGCCCGTATCGAGGCCGTACTGCGTCGCAAGAAAGGCGCCTCGGCCCTGACCAAAGACCAGCCGGTGTCCTTTGGCCCCTTCACCTTCAGTCCTGCCACCCGTCAGCTGACCAAAGGTCAGGAAGTCATCAAACTGACCGGCGGTGAAGTGAACCTGCTCGAGGCATTGATCAATAACTCCGGGAAGCCTCTGTCTCGCGAGCGCCTGCTGGCTCTGGCGCGCGACGACGACGAAGGCGAGCGCAACGACCGGGCCATAGACATTGCCGTCCTGCGCCTGCGCCGCGCCATAGAAGACGATCCCAAACAACCTCGCTGGATACAGACAGTATGGGGTGTGGGCTATCGTTTTTCTCCCTGACGCCACCATGTTACGACGCTTGCTGCCGAAATCCCTGAGCACACGCATGGTGTTGCTGACGCTGGGAACCATCCTGCTGGTGCAGGCCGCTACCTTTGCGTCGGTTTCCTACTACCGGAAAAAATACACTGAAGAAGTAACAGTCGAGTTCACTGCGACCACCATACGCACCCTGCGCGCCGCACTGGCCAAGATTCCATCCGAAGGGCGCGACGAATTCGTGCGTCAGGCCTCGGGCAACCAATGGCGTCTTTGGGCGCGCAGCCTGCCCTCGAATACCAGCGTGGAGCACCGTCGTCCGCCGCGCAATCCGCCGCCACCTCCGCCCGGAGATATCCGTCATTCGCTGCGCACCTTTGTCCAGGCACTGAACCTGCGCCTGGACGACGACACCCGTGTCGCCCTTTCGCGGGGTACTGAACCGCGTCTGTATATTTCGCTACCCTACCCCGCCGAAAGCATAACGCCACCCAATCGGGAATGGCTGGTTATTCCACTGGACCGCATAGCCCCGCCGGTCACGTCTCCCATGATCATGATCTGGCTTGGAGGCATGGGCCTGTTGCTGCTGCTCGCGGCAGCTTTTTCCTGGCATATCACCCGGCCACTTACACGGCTGGCCAAAGCCGCCGACCAGCTGGCTGCCGGCCAGCCTCAGCGCGTGTATCCTTCGGGCCCCTCCGAAACACGCATACTGGGCGAACGCTTCAACGCCATGCTCGATACGCTGGCCGAATCCAATGCCGTCCAGCGCACACTGCTGGCCGGCCTGCCTCACGATTTGAAGGGGCCTTTGTCGCGCATGTGGCTGCGCATAGAAATGTCGGAAGAGAACGACTTCAAGGAAGGCATGCTCAAGGACGTGCAGGATATGCAACGCATGGTCAATCAGTTCATTGGCTTTGTGCGGGGCGCCGATCCTGGCTCATACCAGTTCACACCCCTTTCGCTTAATACCTGGCTTGAGGAACAGGTATCAGCCTGGGAAAGCGCCGGCAGCCCGGTCAAGCTGGTTAGCATGCCCACGCAGTCACTGACGATCAACGGTGACAAAACAGCACTGGGGCGCCTGCTGGACAACCTGGTGACCAATGCCCTGAATCATGGTGAGCCGCCTGTCGAGGTAGCCATGCAGGTCGAGCAAGGCAATGCCGTCATCACGGTATCGGATCATGGCCCCGGCATCAGCGCTGAACGGCGCATCGAGGCACTGCGGCCATTTTCACGCCTGGACGACGCACGCACCCGCACAGGCTCAGTGGGACTGGGACTGGCGCTGGCTGAAAACATTGCGCGTGCGCATGATGGCTCCCTGACCCTGGAAACGGCAAGCCTGGGCGGCCTGCAAGTTCGCATCACCCTGCCTGTACAGACAGCAGTCAGTGATCAAAATCAGGTTGAGCAGGCGGCACCGACAAACCAAACATCCGCCAGTAAACACGCAGATTGAAAATAAAGGCCACCGGCAGAGCAATGACCGTAGCCGACAACAGCAAACGCATGGAGTCGACAGACGCGGCCGCGTCCCACAAGGTGATTTCATCCAGAACCAGGTAGGGGAAAAAACTGTACCCCAGGCCACCAAGCACCACGAGAAAGATCAGCAAGGTCATGAAAAACGGCAAGGCTGTCGTGCGATAGCTGCTGTTGATCATGCGCTGCAGGCACATCTCGACCGAAACAAAACACACCAACAACAAACACCACAAGGCCACCACGATCTGCCATTGAGGCCCATCGCTCCATTTAAGGAAAACCCCCGGGTTGGCGAAAGCCAGCACCACCGAGACCGCCACCGCCCCGGCAGCAGACCAGCGTACGGCACGCCGGCCCCACATTACCGCCCGCGCACGCAACTCGCCCGCGACGCGCATAATCAACCACGATGCGCCCAGCAAGCAATAGGCTGCCACCGCACAAAGGCCGATAAACAACGAATACCAGACATAGCCTGCATCCGGCTGATGCGACACCACCAGTTGCGCAAGCAACAAACCATGTGAAAACGCCGTCAGCAGTGAACCCAGGCCGAAGCCGATAACCCAGCGCCCCTGCATCTCGCGAGGGGCACGCAGGCGGATCTCGAACGCCGCCGAACGCAACAATACGCCCAGACCAAGCAGGCTCAAGGGCAGATACAGCTGCCCCATGACGTGGCCTGCGGCCTTCGGAAAGACGCAGACAAACAGCCCCAGGCCCAGGAAGAGCCAGAACTCATTTGCATCGCGCCAGGGGCTAAGCAGCGACAGCATGCGTGGCCCCGAGGCTGCAGGTGCAAACAGCGTCAGGCAGCCCACTCCGATATCAAAACCATCAAGCACCGTACCGGCGACAATCACGGCAAAGAGTATCACCATGAATGCCAAAGGCATCCAGAACGAGGGGTCTTGCGCGCTCAAGCCCAGCGCAGTGGCCAAGGCCTCTATCATGCCCTGCCCCTACGCCGCGCAACCGGTACCACCCCATAACGCGCGATGTGCCGAAGCAATTGAAAGAAGCTGACGAACAGCAGCAGGTAAAGCACAAGATAAGCCACGTAGCCGCCCACTAAGGTCTGTACGCTTGCGGAACCCAATACCTCGGTCATGGTGACCGTGCCATTGACTGCATAAGGCAAAGCGCCCAGCAGGATATGAGCCATGCCTGCAAGCAGCAGCACCCAGCCCGAAAATGTCATTGCCTTGAGCACATGGCGCCCCCACCGGGATAAAGCGCCCGGATCATACTCAACCCGTCGGGCACGCCAGACCGTCAGCCAGGCTGCCGCCATCATCAACATGCCTACCACCAGGGCCAGCCTGAACGACCAGAACGTAGCCGTGACCGGCGGGCTCATGCCTGAGAACTGATCCAGCCCTCGCAGCGCACCGGCCTGATCCCGCCCCAACCAGAAATCACCCATCTTTGGCAGGCGCCAGGCATGAAGATTGGCGGATTTCCGCGCATCAGGCCAGGCGAACAACACCAGATCGGCCGGCTGCCCACTATGCCAGTACGCGGCAGTCGCGGCAGCTCTGGCGGGTTGATGATGCGCGGTCATATGGCCCGATCCCACCACCGCCATGCCCTGGAGCACCACACATATTGCAGCCAGCCATACGGCAGACTTGAATACCAGACGCTCACTTTCATCGACGGGTCGGCGCAAGCTCTGGGCCACTATAAGCCCTATCATGAGAAATGAGGTAGTCAGGACGGCCACCAGCACGAACAGCGCGGCATACCACGGCAGCGCCGGATTGAACAGAATCGCCCACCAGTCCTGAACCTGGTACTGCCCATCGATGAATTGCGCACCGGTCGGAGTATGTGTCCAGGACAGCAGCGCCAACAGCCAGAACGCACTGACCGCCACGCCTACCGCGACCATGAACACGACCAGGGTATGGGCCTTATCTGACAAATAACGTTGCCCAAACAGCATGGCGCCCAGAAAACAGGACTTGAAGATAAAAGTAGAGAGCACTCCGGCGGCAAGCAGGGGCCCGGCGACATCGCCTATTTTTTCCATCAGCGCAGGCCACAGACTGCCAAACTGAATCAGCACCGGCAGACAGGAGGCAAAGCTGAGAATGAAGGCCAGCGCAAACACACGCACCCAGAATCGGTACGCAGCGATCCAGGCGGCGTGGTTCGGGCCCCGCCACCTGAGCTTGAAATACAGCAGCACCCAAGCCAGACCAAGCTCTATGGTCAGAAAGAGCAGCATAAACCCCAAACTGGAGAAAAACTGTATCTGTGATAGCCACAAGGTTGTGTGCGTCATAATGTGCGCTAGTTTAGAGCCAGATCAGCATTTGTAAACCCACGGGGCGGGCAAATAAGCCCGAACGTGGCAAAATGCATACTTCACCCGATTATTTTTGCCTAATTTATTTCAGTATGACCTCTGCGCCATCTCCCGCACCTGTTTCGAACTTTTTGCGCACCATCATCGACAACGACCTGGCTCAAGGCCGCTATGCCGACAAGCGCTGGGCAGGCAAGCCGGGGCCGGCTTCCGTACAGGCGACGGGCGACATTGACCCCGCACGCATACGCACACGCTTCCCGCCCGAGCCCAACGGGTATCTGCATATCGGACACGCCAAAAGCATATGCCTTAACTTCGGCCTGGCACACGACTACCAGGGTGCCTGCCACCTGCGCTTCGACGACACCAATCCGGAAAAGGAAGAAGACGAATACGTCAATGCCATTATCGATATGGTGGAGTGGCTGGGCTTCGACTGGAAGTACGGGAACGAGAACAACCGCTATTTTGCCAGCGACTATTTCGAATATATGTATACGTTCGCGCAGGCACTGGTGCAAGCCGGTCTGGCCTACGTCGACGAGCAAAGCGCTGAAGAGATGCGCGCCACGCGTGGCACCCTGACCGAAAAAGGCACCAACTCCCCATGGCGCGACCGCCCCGTCGAAGAGTCGCTGCGTCTGCTCGATGAAATGCGCGACGGCAAGCATCCCGACGGTAGCATGGCCCTGCGGGCCAGGATCGACATGGGATCGCCCAACATCAATATGCGCGATCCCGTGCTATACCGCATCAGGCACGTGCCGCACCATCGCACCGGTGATCGCTGGTGCATCTATCCCATGTACTCATGGGCGCATCCGGTCGAGGATGCCCTTGAAGGCATCACCCATAGCATCTGCACACTTGAATTTGAAGACCAGCGTCCTTTCTACGACTGGATACTCAATCACCTGGCAGACCTGGGCCAGCTGCAAAGGCCGCTGCCCCGGCAGTACGAGTTTGCCCGACTCAACCTGAGCTATGTTGTCACGAGCAAGCGCAAGTTGCTGCAGCTGGTGCGCGAGGGCTATGTCAACGGTTGGGACGACCCCCGTCTGCCAACATTGGCCGGCTTGCGCCGGCGTGGCTATACACCAGCCTCGATACGCCTGTTCTGCGAACGACTGGGGGTATCGAAAGCGGACTCACGCATAGACTACAGCCTGCTCGAACAAGCCTTGCGCGACGACCTGGATCCGATTGCCGCGCGCAGCGTTGCGGTGCTCGACCCCATCAAGCTGGTACTGACCAATTATCCTGAAGGCAAAACCGAACTTTGCCATGCTCCACGCAATCCTCATGATCCCGAAGCAGGACAACGCGAGTTTCCGCTTGGTCGTGAGCTCTGGATAGAGCGTGACGACTTCCGTGAAGAGCCTCCCAAAAAGTACTTCCGGCTTTTCCCTGGCAACACAGTACGCCTGAAATACGGCTACATCATCCGCTGCACCGGCTGCGTCAAAGACGAAAACGGCAACGTAACCGAGGTCCATGCCGAGTATCTGCCAGACACCAAGAGCGGCACTCCTGGCGCAGACTCGGTCAAGGTCAAGGGCAACATCACCTGGATCAGCACTGAACACGCCATTTCGGCCGAGATCCGTCTTTACGACCGTCTGTTCAGCGACCCGCATCCCGACTCGGGCGACAAAAACTTTCTCGATGCCATCAACCCGGATTCATGCACAATCGTTCAGGGCTGGCTGGAGCCTGGCACGCAATTGACTGCCGACACGCCTTTGCAATTCGAGCGTCTGGGGTACTTTATTGCTGACCGCAAAGACTCCACCTCCGAAAAACCGGTACTCAACCGTTCGGCCACACTCAAGGATTCCTGGGCTCAGAAAAGCTGATGCCCTCTCCAAGTTTGTAATTTTTATTATCGAAAGAAAAACCCGTGAGCGACGCAAACAGTAAAAACAAAAGCCTATCGGCGCTGGACTTCAAAAGCGCCACCCTGTATGCGCTGCGTGTAGTGCTGCGCAGTCATGATGATGCCGAGCTGTTGGCCGCCCTTGAACGGCGCATGAACGACGCGGGATCTTTTTTCGAGAACGAGCCTGTCGTCATCGACGCCAGCCTGATCACTGAAACCATAGACTGGCCGGCCCTGATCGCTGCCCTGCGCGAACATAGCCTGCATCCCGTAGGCGTGGTGGCACAAGATGCCAACCTGCAAGCCGCACTGGCACAAGGCCTGACCGCCGTGGATCTGGGCAGCCCCACTCCACGTCCGACTGCCCAGCCGGCACCCGAACAGGAAGTGCCGGTGGTTGCTCCGCCCCAGGACAAACCCGCCAACAAGGCAGACAAATCCAGCGCCGCACCGGCCGCTGCAGCAGCCGCACCGGAAATTGCGCCGGCCGCCATGGTGATCAACCGTCCGCTACGCTCAGGGCAGCGCATTTATGCCAGAAATACCGATTTGATCGTGATTGGCGTGGTCAGCCAGGGAGCCGAAGTGATCGCCGACGGCAATATTCATGTGTACGGACCTTTGCGCGGCAAAGCCATGGCAGGCGCACGTGGTGACACCAGCGCCCGTATTTTCACCACACAACTGGATCCCGAGCTGCTGGCTATTGCCGGTGTCTATCGCGTTATTGAAACCAAGCTGGATGCCTCGTTGCATAATCAGCCGACTATTGTCCATCTGGACGACGATACCCTTAAAATTACTTCGCTGAGCAAGTAGCAGATATTTTTTGTTGCCAAGATACAGCCAAATTAGCGTACTCTTGTGCTGTTTTTATGCAATTTTGCATTACGATTACGTGTTTTATCATCAATACCTAAAGGAATTCTATCGTCATGGCGAGAATTGTTGTGGTGACTTCCGGCAAAGGCGGTGTGGGCAAAACCACCACCAGTGCAAGCTTCTCCTCCGGACTGGCGATACGCGGCCACAAAACAGTCGTTATCGACTTTGACGTAGGTCTACGTAATCTGGACCTGATCATGGGTTGCGAACGCCGTGTTGTATATGACTTCGTCAACGTGATCCAGGGCGAAGCCACGCTGAACCAGGCGCTTATACGCGACAAGCAGCTTGAGAACCTTTTCATTCTCCCGGCTTCCCAGACTCGCGACAAAGACGCACTGACCAGGGAAGGCGTCGAGAAGGCACTCAATGACCTGGCCGACATGGGCTTCGAGTACATAGTCTGCGACTCGCCTGCCGGTATTGAAACGGGCGCCCTGATGGCTTCGTATTTCGCCGACGACGCACTGGTCGTGACCAACCCCGAGGTCTCTTCGGTACGTGACTCCGATCGTATCCTGGGCATACTCTCGGCCAAATCGCGTCGCGCCGAGAAAGGCGAGGAGCCCATCAAGGAATACCTGCTGCTTACGCGCTACAACCCAAAGCGGGTCGCTGAAGGCGAAATGCTGTCGCTCAAAGACATCGAAGACATTCTGCGCATCAAACTCATCGGCGTCATTCCCGAATCCGAATCGGTGCTGCAGGCATCGAACCAGGGTATTCCTGCGATTCATTTGCGCGACAGCGATGTAGCTGTTGCCTATCAAGACGTGGTGTCGCGCTATCTGGGTGAAGAAAAGCCGCTGCGCTTTGTTGATTACGAAAAACCAGGCCTGTTCAAGCGTCTGTTCGGGGGGAAATAATATGTCCCTGCTTTCTTTTTTTCGTGGACAGAAAAAGACCTCTGCCAGCGTTGCCCGTGACCGTCTGCAGCTGATTCTGATCAACGAACGCGGAGACGGGGTTGCTCCCGACTACCTGCCGCAGCTGCAAAAGGAGCTGGTTGAGGTTATTTCACGCTACGTGAAGATCAATCCCGACGATATCAAGGTCAATCTCGAGCGCCAGGATTCCCTGGAGATCCTCGAGGTCAAGATTGAAATGCCTCAGGCTGAGGCCCGCTGATTCTTGCCGCGGGTTCACGCCAACCGGCTGCCCGCGAACTGAAAAAAAATGCCCCAGGCCGAACTGCCCGGGGCATTTTTTCGTCAATATAGCGGCAAGATCGCCGCACAGCCGCTTGCTGCTATCGGTTCTTGCCTATCTGGTCACCAATGACGCCGCCTATTGCTGCGCCGCCTACTGTACCCAGCACACCACCACCGGTTACCACAGCACCGGCCACACCACCCAGGCCGGCGCCGGTCACGGTGCTTTTCTGACGATGGCTCATGCTGTCCCAGGAAGAACATCCGCCCAGGGCGAACGCCAGAATTCCAATAACACCCAGTTTGCTTAGACAAGCTGCTTTCATTTTTACCTCCAGAATATGCAAGCGATGATATAAGGTAGCCGATTTGAGTTTCGCAAAAATTGCGAGCCCGTAGATCCTTGTGAACTTGCGCAACAATTGTTTCGATACCCGGCCACCACCCTACACAGACTTGATCAGCGCAAGCACTTCCCTGAACTGCGGATGAATCGGCGTTTCCAGCCACTCAAACATAGCCATTTCGGCAGTGATGCGCTCAAGACCGTAGTGATCCCAGCGTGTGCATGCAGCATCAAAGTCGTGGACGCGACGCGAGCCCGCGCAATCGGTCACCAGAATGGGGCTCAAACCCAGATTGGTCATGCCCAGGCCAGTTTGTAACACGCATACGTGGGCCTCGGTGCCCAGAAGCAACACCCTGGTGCGTCTGCGTGGCAACTCGGCCAGAAAACGGGATTCACGCGTGGCATCAAAATGAGTTTTATGAATGACATGATCGACCCAGCGCCGCAACGCCGGGTCAGTAGGGCCAATTTTGTCAGCGTAATGCTCGGTCGCGATGACGGGTACACCCATTAGCTGGGCCGCCTGCAGCAAGCAGGCGGTTCTTTGTATCAGCGCCTGATGATCGGCTATGGCGGGCAACAGGCCCGTTTGCATATCGACCAGCAGAACCATCGTATCGTGTGCACTCAGGACCGGCATAACACCTCCTGGTTAAAGGCTACTTAAGTGCTTTATAGCGCAAACGCCTGGGTTTGGCGCCTTCCTCACCCAGTCGACGCACCTTGTCAGCCTCGTATTCCTGATAGTTTCCGTCAAAGAATACAACCTGGGAATCGCCCTCAAAGGCCAGTATATGGGTTGCAATACGGTCAAGGAACCAACGATCGTGGCTGATGACCATCACGCTGCCCGCAAACTCCAGCAACGCGTCTTCAAGCGCTCGCAGGGTCTCGACGTCAAGGTCGTTGGAGGGTTCGTCGAGCAGCAACACGTTTCCGCCGGCCATAAGCGTCTTGGCAAGATGCAGTCGGCCGCGTTCGCCGCCGGACAGCTTGCCCACCAGCTTGTTCTGGTCGCCGCCCTTGAAGTTGAAACGGCCGAGGTAGGCGCGCGAGGACATTTCGAAGCGGCCCACCGTCAGCAGATCGGCGCCGTCGGAGACTGCATCGAAAACAGTCTTGTCATCGGGCAGCGACTCGCGCGACTGATCCACAAACGCCAGTTTTACAGTCTGGCCGATCTTGACCACACCGCTATCGGGCTGCTCGCGCCCGGCAATCATGCGGAACAGCGTGGACTTACCCGCACCGTTGGGACCGATAATACCGACGATCGCCCCTGGCGGAACCTTGAAGCTGAGGTTATCGATCAACAGCCTGTCACCGTATGCCTTGCTGACATTCTCGAACTCGATCACTTCATTGCCCAGACGCTCTGCCACCGGAATGAAAATTTCCTGCGTTTCATTGCGTTTCTGGTATTCGTGCGACGACAGCTCGTCAAAACGTGCCAGCCTAGCCTTGGCCTTGGCCTGACGGCCCTTGGGATTCTGTCGAACCCATTCCAGCTCTTTCTTGATGGTGCGCTGGCGAGCCGACTCAGAAGCTTCTTCCTGCTTCAGCCTGTCTTCTTTCTGCTCCAGCCAGGAACTGTAGTTGCCTTTCCAGGGAATACCATGCCCGCGGTCAAGCTCCAGTATCCAGTCGGCCGCGTTATCCAGGAAATAACGATCGTGGGTCACGCCTACGACCGTACCCGGGAATTTGCGCAGGAATTGTTCCAGCCACTCCACACTTTCCGCGTCCAGGTGGTTGGTGGGTTCGTCCAGCAGCAGCATGTCGGGCTTGGACAATAGCAGACGGCATAAGGCAACACGGCGCTTTTCACCACCGGATAAATTGCCGATAAGGGCGTCCCACGCAGGCAGACGCAGTGCATCTGCGGCGATTTCCATCTGATGTTCGATGTCATCCGCACCGCTGGAGGCCGCGGCCGCGATGATGGCCTCGAGCTCACCCTGCTCGGTCGCGAGTTTATCGAAGTCGGCATCCGGCTCGGAATATGCGGCATAGACCTCTTCCAGGCGCTTGCGGGCACTGAACAATTCGCCCAGCCCCTCTTCCACCGACTGACGCACGGTATGTTCGGGATTCAGAACGGGCTCTTGCGGCAAATAGCCGATGTTCAGCCCGGGCATGGGAATCGCCTCGCCTTCGATCTCGCGATCGATGCCGGCCATGATCTTGAGCAATGTCGACTTGCCCGAACCATTCAGACCCAGCACGCCAATTTTGGCGCCCGGAAAAAAAGACAGGGAAATATCGCGCAGAATCTGGCGTTTTGGGGGCACGATTTTGCCAACCCGGTTCATCGTATAAACGTATTGGGCCATAACAAGCAAGTCAAAAATTGAACAATCCCAGATTGTAGGCCGTAAGGAAAATTAAAACCGGGAATCGGCCGTCATTCCCCAAAAAAGCAGCAGCGGCAGAGGGCGGGCCTGAAGATGCTTTAAAATTGGACAATTCCTTATCCCGGCAGCAGCCATGTCTAACGAAACCTTAACCTTTACTGCCGACGAGATCGATTTAATCGGCCGCACCGCCGACGCCATGAGCGCGTACATGGGCAAGCCCGTGCTGGCCGAGATCATGGACGCACAAGAGACGGGCTTCGAATGGGTCATCTTTGCCGTCCCGCTCGACATCCACGACAGCCCCGATGACTACGTCGTTGTCGAAATCGGCGGCCCAGGCGCACGATTCGCAGGCAATACCGGCGGCCTGACCATGAAAGACGGCGACATCTTCGACTGCGAGTATCTATGGGCCATTCAGCTGTCCGACCTCGAGGGCATCAGGTTTATCAAGGTCGACCAGAATGGCGATGAAGTTGCCTGGACGGAAACCTTGCAGGAAATCCTGCCCTTCATCATGACCGACGATGCCACGGCAGCCCCCGAAGACGACGATGACGACGAACCCTCTGAAGCAGACGACCCCGACCAGCCTCGCATATTGCACTAAGCCTTGCTAGCGCACCCGATCCCGCACATACAGCAGGCACCCTACCGGCCACATCAGACCCACCAGCGCCCTTGATGCCCAGCCATGCAGCGACCTTCCCTGTGGCAGCGTCTGCCTGCCACGCCTCAGGTGCATGGAAAATCGCGTGTAACGCGCTGCCGCCATCAGGAATGCCTGAGGACGGTAGCGGAACCACGGCAAGCACTCGACGACCGTGTCATGAGCCAGCAGCCACAATCCCAGCGCATGCTGCTGCCCGTCGCGGCCCTGGCCGGAAATGGAGTCGTGGCTGTCGTGATAAACCCGGAATACCTGATTGACAAAGCGCGTCAGATAGCCTGCGCGGGCGATGGCACGCCACACCAGGCTTTCGGGTACAAAACCGGCAATTTCTTCGGGAAAGGGAAAGCGCAGCAGCACATCGGTGCGCAAGCAGCCGAATTTCTCGCCTTTGACGTGATATTTGAAAGTCATGTCGAGCGACGACGCATCGATCAGATCGCTGGGGAACATATCGCCCACAATATGACCATTGGGGCGGGCACATAAGCCTGTAATCGCCACAAAACGGTCGCGTTCGTTTAGCGGTATGTCACGCCAGACCGTGGCCATGGCGTACAGCGCATTGGTATCCAGACTGTCATCGCTGTCCAGTGCGACCACAAGCTCGCCACTGGCTTTCCGGACCCCTCGGTTGAATGCGGTTTTCTTGTGCTGGTTCTTTTGCCACATATAGTGGATGGGAAAACTGGCTTCCTGTTGCCAGCGCATTACCATGGGCCTGGTTTCGTCAGTGGAGCCGTCGTCGACAATCACCCACTCGAAATCCTGGAACGATTGTTCGCACAGAGATTCATAGACCCGTTCCAGCGTATGGGCCCGGTTGTAGGTTGGTGTCACAACCGTAAAAAGATGGCGCCAATTCGACATGCTGATCTTCTTTAATTATGAAAGGCGGGCCTGAATATGCTGTGCCACGCCATTTTTCCCCTCTCCATGGGTCATGATAGGACAAAAAAAATCCGCAGACACAGGATCTGCGGATTTCTTGCCATCGTTACGTCTTGATACCGGAAAGGCGGGCGGCCTTTACCGGCAGGGTATCACCTTAGACGCGTTTGACCTTTTCCAGCATCTTGAAAACGCCCTTGGGTGCGCGAACGAAAAGGCGCTTGAATGCTTTGCCAAGGCAACGACGTTCAAGAGTATTGCGACGCGTACGTTTGATTTCTGCCATGATGATCTCCGATCTGTGTGTAGAAGGCACGCAAAGACGCGGTCCTAAAAATTCAGTTAACCCATGATTCTACCCCAAAATGGGTCAATTCCACAAAAACCAGCTTCAAAAAGTCGCAACGCAAGAACGATTATCATAGCGAAATGAGCTCACATATCCGCATTTTCGGCGCACGCCAGAACAGCCTCAAGAACCTTGATGTGTCCATCAACACCGGCGAACTCCTGGTCGTGACGGGCGTATCCGGATCCGGCAAAAGTTCGCTGGCTTTCGATACCCTGTACGCCGAAGGCCAGCGCCGCTATGTGGAAACATTTTCCCCCTATGCCCGGCAGTTCCTGGACCGCATGGACAAACCACAGGTCGAACGCATCGAGGGCATACTGCCCGCGATCGCCATAGACCAGGTCAATCCGGTCCGTAATTCACGCAGTACGGTCGGCACCATGACCGAGCTGAATGATCACCTGAAACTGCTTTTCGCCCGTCTGGGCCGGCTTTACTGCCAGTGTTGCGGCCAGCGCGTGCAACGCGACAACCCCGGATCCATACAGCAACACCTTGCTGTACGCGCACCCGAAGCCGGCGATCCCCGTCTGGTAATTACCTTTCCCATCGTCATTCCCGCCAACTACACCGAAGAAGAAGTCCGTGGCTTTCTGGAACAGCAGGGTTACACACGCATCCATCATGAAGAGATGCGCATGCATACGCCTGCTCCGGCCAAAGGCAAAAGCAAGCGCGTCCCCAAGGCAGAGAAACTGCGGGTGCTGCATGTGGTGCAGGACAGGTTCCGCCACGGCTCCGCCGAGCCCGAGCGCGTCATGGAGGCCCTCGACACGGCGCTGCGTCAAGGCGATGGCCATATTGCCATTCACGCGCTGCCCGACACAGAAGACGGCCAGGAAACCGTGTGGCGCTTCAGCAACCGCCTGCATTGCGCTGCCTGCAATATCGAATACGGAACGCCGCTGCCCAGCACATTTTCCTTCAACTCCCCGCTGGGTGCCTGCGAATCATGCCGCGGCTTCGGACGCGTCATGGGCATAGACTACGGGCTGGTCGTTCCGGACGAAAAGAGAACACTGCGTGGTGGCGCCATCAAACCCTGGCAAACCAAGAGCTACAACGAATGCCAGACCGAAATGGAGCAGTACGCACCGGCTGCCGGCATACGTCTTGATACGCCCTGGGAAGATCTGACCGAACAGGAAAAGGAATGGGTCATCGGAGGCACCCCTGACTGGAAAGGCGGTAACAACGCCTGGAAAACCCAGTGGTATGGGGCACAGCGATTCTTCGACTGGCTGGAGTCACGGGCCTACAAAATGCATGTGCGCGTGCTGCTTTCCAAGTACCGCAGCTACACGCCCTGCCCCGCTTGTGGCGGCGCCCGGCTCAAGCCGGATGCAACGCTATGGCGTCTTGGCAGCCAGATCGCCGATACCGACGACAACTATCCGCGCTTCATGCCGGTGCATGCGCAATGGAGCCGTGAACAGCTCAACACCCTGCCCGGACTAGGCATACACGACCTGATGCGCCTGCCCATCAGCCGGGTAAAAGACTACTTTGCGGACATCAGCTTTGGCGCCAGCATGGATGCCGCCATCGAGTTGCTGCTGGACGAGGTCCGCAACCGGCTGAAATTTCTGTGTGATGTGGGTCTGGGGTATTTGTCGCTGGATCGCCAGAGCCGGACCCTGTCGGGCGGTGAAGTCCAGCGCATCAATCTGACCACGGCCCTGGGCACCTCGCTGGTCAACACACTATTCGTGCTCGACGAACCCTCCATCGGCCTTCATCCGCGCGATATGCATCGCGTAGTCCAGGTCATGCATCGTTTGCGTGCCAATGGCAATACCCTGGTCGTGGTCGAACACGACCCCCAGGTCATGATCGCCGCCGACCGGATCATCGACATGGGTCCCGGACCCGGCGAGCGCGGCGGCCAGGTCGTATTCGACGGCAAGCCGGAACAGCTTCGCAACGCCAACACCCTGACCGGAAACTATCTGGGCAGCCGCCTGCGCGTCGAGGCGCCGCGCCCCATGCCGGTGGCCGACAACACGCCCAGGCTAATCCTGGAAGGCGCCAGGGCCAATAATCTGAAGAACGTCTCCTTGTCCGTGCCGCTGGGACGACTGGTCTGCGTGACCGGCGTATCAGGCTCGGGCAAATCCACACTCATCCAGGATGTGCTTCATCCGGCCCTGCTCAAGCAGCAGGGCAAGCCCACCGAGGCGCCGGGCGAGTACGATCACCTGCTGGGCGCGGAACAGCTGGCGGAAGTCGTCATGGTGGACCAAAGCCCCATAGGCAAGACGGCACGTTCCAACCCGGCCAGCTATGTCGGCGCTTTCGATGCCATACGCAAGCTGTTCGCCCAGGCTGCGCTGTCCAAAGAGCGCGGCTATACCGCGGGCACCTTCAGCTTCAATACCGGCGACGGGCGCTGCCCGACCTGCAGCGGCACCGGCTTCGAGCACGTTGAAATGCAGTTTCTGTCCGACGTCTACCTGCGCTGCCCCGATTGCGACGGCAAGCGCTTTCGTCCTGAAATACAAGAGGTGCGTGTCGAACATCTGGGCCGCAGCGCCTCGATAGACGAAGTCCTGGAGATGACCATCAGCGAAGCCCTGGGCTTCTTCAGTGGTCTGCGCGACGTGCAGTGGGCACTGGCCCCCCTGGCCGACGTGGGCCTGGAGTACGTGCGCCTGGGTCAGCCGGTGCCGACCCTGTCAGGTGGCGAGGCCCAGCGCCTCAAGCTGGCCGGACATCTGGCCACGGCCGCCCGCAGCGGCATATCGTCCGCCAAGGTGGCCAAGAAAGGCAGCCTTTTTCTTTTCGACGAGCCCACGACAGGCCTGCATTTCGATGACGTGGCCCGCCTGATGCGCGCTTTCCGCAAGCTGTTGGCCGCCGGTCACTCACTGCTGATCATCGAACACAATCTGGACGTGATCCGCGCAGCCGACTGGCTGATAGACCTGGGGCCTGAAGGGGGCGACGGCGGCGGATACATCGTAGGCACCGGCACCCCGCAAGACCTGATGCAGAACAAGGCATCACATACCGGCCAGGCCTTGGCCGACTACACCAGCGCCATTGTCTACGAAGACAAGTCGCAGCAAGCCAGACAGCTGGCCGAGCCTGCGCCACGCTATCAGGACGGGGCCGGCACGCCACTGCAGACCGCCCTGCGGCGCAAGCGCGGCCAGGGCTCGAGCATAGACTTGGTCAATGCGCGTGAGCACAACCTGAAGGGCATCAACGTCAGCATTCCGCACGATACGTTTACCGTGATTACAGGTGTGTCGGGATCGGGCAAGTCAACGCTGGCTTTCGACATACTTTTCAACGAAGGACAGCGTCGCTACCTGGAATCGCTCAATGCCTATGCCCGGGCCATTGTGCAGCCTGCAGGCAAACCTGATGTGGATGCCATTTACGGCATACCGCCCACCGTCGCCATCGAGCAACGTACCAGCCGTGGAGGCCGCAAATCAACGGTCGCCACCATGACCGAGATCCATCATTTTCTGCGTCTGCTGTATGTGAAGCTGGGCACCCAAATGTGCCCCACCTGCAATGTGGCCGTCGAACCGCAGAAAGCCGAACAGATCGTTGCCCAGATACTGAAGGACTGCAAGGGCCGCCATATAGGCATACTCGCGCCGCTGGTCAGCGCACGCAAAGGCTATTACACCGATCTGGCCAAGTGGGCCGCCGGCAAAGGTCATACCCATTTGCGCGTTGACGGCGAATTCATACCGGTAACCCCGTGGCCCAGGCTGGATCGCTATAAAGAACACACACTGGAGCTGCCCGTCGCCGATCTGGTGGTCGATGCCGGGCAAGAGGCAGCACTGCGTGAGGCCGTGCGCAGCGCACTCGAACACGGCCAGGGCTCCATGAGCATATTGCTGGACCTGTCTGCCCCACAGGCCGCCAGCCTGGATGAGCGCCGCAGCGCCAGCCCCAACGCATCTGCAGAGCAAAGGCATTTTTCCGTCAAACGTGCATGCCCAAGTTGCGGCACCAGCTTTCCCGAGCCGGATCCGCGCATGTTCAGCTACAACTCCAAACATGGCTGGTGCACCAGCTGCTTTGGTACCGGCCTGCAACTGACGGGGTTCGACGCCGAACAAACCGGCGAAGAAACCGCATGGAATGCATGGTACGAAGGCAGCACCGCGGCCTGCACCAGTTGCCATGGCGAGCGTCTTAACCCGGTTTCCCGCGCCTTTTTGTGGCGCGGACGATCCATCGCCGAACTGGCCGCCATGCCGGTATCTGACGCGCAGGTGTTTTTCGATGGCCTGATCATTCGCGGACGTGAAGGCGAAATCACGCGAGACATACTGGCCGAAATCAAGGGCAGGCTTAACTTCATGCGGGAAGTCGGGCTAGGCTACCTGGCGCTGGATCGCGCCGCCCCCACCCTTTCGGGAGGCGAAGCACAGCGCATACGACTGGCAGCCCAACTGGGCTCCAATCTGCAAGGTGTCTGCTATGTGCTGGACGAGCCCACCATAGGCCTGCATTCGCGCGACAACCAGATCCTGCTCAATGCCCTGGCAACGCTGGAGGGCAATGGCAATACGCTGGTTGTGGTCGAGCACGACGAAGACACCATACGACGGGCATCGCATATTATTGACATCGGCCCGGGGGCTGGTACGCGGGGCGGCATGGTGGTTGCACAAGGCACGGCACAAGACCTGATGGACAGTCCCACATCCGTTACCGGCCGCTACCTGAAGCATCCCCTGTCACACCCCTTGCAGGCACGCCGTGCCGTCACCAGCGACACACCCATGGTCACGGTACAGGGCGCACATTTGCATAATCTGCACAACGTCGAGGCACAGCTTCCGGTTGGACGACTGAGCGTCGTCACCGGCGTCTCGGGATCTGGCAAATCCACACTGGCCCGCGACGTGTTGCTCGATAACCTTGCACAGGCCGTTTCGCAGCGCAAGGATCCGCCATGGCAGGGCTGCACCGGCATCACCGGTTGGGAAGCAATCGACCGCGTGCTGGAAGTCGATCAAACCCCCATAGGCAAGACTCCGCGCTCGTGTCCGGCCACCTACGTGGGCTTCTGGGATGACGTGCGCAAGCTTTTCGCCGATACGCGCGAAGCCCGGATACGCGGCTGGACCGCTGCGCGCTTTTCCTTCAATACCGGTGAGGGTCGTTGTCCGGTGTGCGAAGGTCAGGGCCTGCGCACCATAGAAATGAGCTTCCTGCCTGACGTCAAGGTGCTATGCGACGGCTGCAATGGCGAGCGATTCAACCGCGACACCCTGAGCGTAACGTGGCGCGGCAAAAGCGCGGGAGAAGTCCTGCGCATGGAAGTGGATGAAGCAGTGGAATTCTTCGCCGCACATTCCAGAATTTCACGCATTTTGCAGCTGATGCAGGACGTCGGGCTGGGCTATCTGACCCTGGGCCAGCCCTCGCCCACCCTGTCGGGCGGCGAAGCGCAGCGCATAAAGCTGGTGGCGGAACTGGCCAAGGCACGCCTAACGGAAGGTGTGATCAAGACCGGCCGTGCTTCCCGGATTCCGCACACCTTATATGTGCTGGACGAACCCACCGTGGGCTTGTCGACTGCCGACGTCGAGAAGCTGATACATGTACTGCATCGCCTGGTGGATGCCGGCAATACCGTGCTGGTCATCGAACACAATCTGGATATAGTCGCTGAAGCTGACTGGGTACTGGACCTGGGTCCGGAGGGCGGAAACGGTGGTGGCTATCTGGTTGCGCAGGGCACACCCGAGCAGGTCATCAGCCTTAAGGACGTCTCGCATACCGGAGCGGCACTGGAAGCGTTCCTGAAGCAAACATCGAGCTAGGGCCTGTTGACATGCTTTGCCGATTTGAAAACCGCCTGTCGGGCCAGGCCCTGGAACTGACCGGATTCAGCCACCGTATCACAGCAAAGGCGGCCCCGGAGCTCGACGCCGCCTTTGCGCAAATCATCGAGGCCCAGCAGCAAGGCTTGTGGCTGGCCTTGCTGCTGGATTACGAGCTGGGCGCGTGGCTGGAGCCCGCCCTCATGCCTGCGGCAATGAATTCCGACGCGGCAGCACGACCCCGTTTTACCGCACTGGCCTTTGAACAGGCACAGCCGCAAGCCGTATGGACTGCGCCCGAAACGGGCTCAGCTTCTGTTCTGGCGTCACGCCCCCTGATAGACACCCAACGCTACCTGGCCGACATACACACCTTGCGTGCATGCATAGCCCAGGGAGATCTGTACCAGACCAACTACACCTTCCCGATCGCCATCGAAAGCCAGGTGCCTCCGCAAGAGCTTTATCGACGGATTGCCGCCAGGCACCCCGCTGCCCATTCCGCTTATGTGGAAGACGACGGACGCAGCCTGCTCTCGTTTTCGCCCGAGCTTTTTATTGCGCGCCAGGGCACAACGCTGACAGTGCGCCCCATGAAAGGCACGGCACCGCGCCATGCCGATGCGGCACAGGACCAGGCTTCGGCCCAGGAGTTGCTGCACAGTGAAAAAAATCGTGCCGAAAACCTCATGATCGTCGACCTGCTGCGCAATGATCTGGGCCGCGTGGCCACGCCCGGCTCGGTCAAGGTAGAAAAGCTGTTCACACTGGAACAATACCCTTCCGTCTGGACATTAACATCGACCATCACCGCCCAGGCACCTGATGTCGGCCTTGAGCAACTGCTGCGAGCCCTGTTTCCCTGCGGCTCGATTACCGGCGCACCCAAGATCGCTGCCATGCAAAAAATCAGGCAGCTGGAAGATCAGCCTCGCGGTATTTATTGCGGCAGCATAGGCTGGCTGGCCCCCGACGGAGACTGCTCATTGAATGTGGCCATACGCACTATAGAAATGCATGATGACCGGCACGGCATTTTTGGGGTGGGAGGCGGCATCGTGTACGACTCGGTGCCGGAGCAGGAATGGCAGGAGTGCCTCTGGAAGGCCCGCCTGCTGAATACGGCCGGTACAAACGGACTCACGGAGACGGCATGACGGCGCCCCCGAACATACAGTTGATAGAAACCATGCGTGTCGAACCCGGCGGCGCCATACCCTTGCTGGCAGGCCATATACGGCGATTAAACGCCACTTGCCTGGCATTGGAGTACACGTCTCCCGGCATGGCCCTGGACACGGCACTACGCCAGCATGCGGCTGGACTGGACAGCACCAAAAGCCACCGTCTTCGACTGCTGCTCAGCCAGGATGGCAGCTACACACTGACTTCCGCTGCCCTGCCCGATACCCCTCAGCCTGTATTGCTTGCCATGCAGGCTGAGGCGCTGCAGGCCGACCACCACTGGCTCAGGCACAAGACCACGCACAGGCCCTGGTATGACGCGACACAAGCCTGGCTTACCGAAAACCCGGCCTTCTTTGATATTGTTTACTGCAATGTCCGTGACGAAGTATGTGAAGCCAGTCGCAGCAATGTGTACATACAGGACGCCTCAGGCCGCTGGCTGACACCACCGCTTTCCTGCGGTCTGCTGCCTGGGGTACAAAGACAGGTCTTGCTGGATCGGGGGCTTGTTGCGGAAGCCGTAATCAGCCGGCGTGATTTTCTCGAGGCACCAGCCATCCGTGTCTCCAACGCCTTGCGTGGCTGGCTTGATGCCGTGCTGCACCAGGACGGGCCGGCCAAAGACATCGCCACGCCATAATCCTTCCACACAAGTATCGGGACTCACTACAGGAATTTGTCATGCTCAAGACTCAACTCGATCACATTGTCATTACCGCATCATCACTGGCTGCGGGATCGGAATATATTTACCGGGCGCTGGGCGTTCAACTTGAAGCAGGCGGCGAGCACCCCCGCATGGGCACACATAACTTGTTGCTGCGTCTGGGCGACGACTGCTATCTGGAAGTCATTGCCATCAACCCGGAAGCCCAGCAGCCAGACCGACCCCACTGGTTTGGCCTGAGCGACGACCATCATCAGACTACCGGCCTGGCAGGCTGGGTTGCCAGAACAAATGACCTAGTGGCGGCCAGCCAGGCATCGCCAATACCGCTGGGCCAGGTAGAGGCCATGACGCGCGGATCACTGGCATGGCAAATCACCATCCCCGATGACGGCAACCTGGTCATGCAAGGCGCCGCACCGGCTCTGATACAGTGGGCAGGCGAGCAACACCCCGTCCTGCGCATGGAGGACATAGGCTGCACACTGCAAGGACTTGAAGTCTTTCATCCCGATGCCGCAAGCATCCGGAAACTGCTCGAGCAAACCGGCTTTGAAGGCCCATGTACTGTCACGTCACTGGAAACCGGAGAGGCCCCTTACCTGACCGCGCGTATTCTTACGCCTTCAGGGCCGCGCCAGCTGGACAGCCGCCTGAGCCGCTGAGCAAGCGGCGAATTAGCTGACAAATTTTCCGTTCAGAATGTATTGAATGGCTTCGTTGGCGGCCGCCATACCCATGGTCGCCGTTACGGTGACGGCCGAACCATAACCTGCACACGACAAACCCTGCAGGGCTTCTGTATCTGTTCCCTGCCCGGCCGCCTGCTGCCATTGCGCCGGCAACAGGGCCGGCTGGTCAAACCACAGCGCCCGGACATTCATTTTGGGTATCCGCTTGCGTACCTTGCCTGCCTGATCGGCTGCCTTGGGATAGCCGTGCAGCCGCCTCAGTGTATTTCGCAACCTGGACAGCAAAGCATCATTGACAGCGGCAGACAGGTCGCCCGCCCGCAGGGTCAGGGGATTGGTCTTGCCGCCAGCGCCACCACACACCACGACAGGTATCCGGCGGCGCCGCGCTTCGAGAATCATGGCGATCTTGGCCTGGGCCTGGTCGGTGCAGTCAATAATGACGCTGACATCATCGGCAAACAGATCCGCCACGTTCTCGGGGCTGACGAAATCGTCAATAACCTGCAGGCGACAGCCAGGATTAATGCCTTGTACACGGTGAGCCATGGCCTCGACCTTGGCCTGACCCAGGGTTGCGCTCAGGGCATGCAACTGACGGTTGATGTTTGACTCGGCGATATGATCAAGATCGATCAGCCCGATCGCCCCAACGCCGGTACGGGCCAGCGCTTCGGCACACCACGAGCCCACCCCTCCTATACCGGCCACGACCACATGTGCTCCAGCCAGCCTTTCCAGGCTGGACGGACCATACAAGCGCTCCAGGCCGCCAAAACGGCGCCCCGGATCAACAGAAACAGCATCGGACATCGCAAACCCGGAAAAAATGTAGAGTGATAAAGACCCTGGAACTCGGCGCGAAATGGCATCGCCACGTTCAGTCAGCAGTTTACAAAAAAACCACAAACAGACAGCGGACTTTAGCGGCATTCCACGAGAGGCTTAAAATAGCACTGTTCCCAACCCCTGGAGCCGCCAGCAAAGTGTCTACATTTTCGCCAGACCCCCATTCGATTCCCGCTCCCGCCAATTTCCGGCTCCTTACCGACGCCGAACGTCATGAGTCGCTGCAGGCAGCGCTGGCTGACTGGCAACCTGATCAGGATCTCTGGCTGTACGGCTATGGCTCACTGATATGGCGCCCCGAATTCGACTTTGCCGAGAAACGCATAGCCCTGCTGCATGGCTATCATCGAGCCCTGTGCCTGTGGTCACGGGTTAACCGGGGTACGCCTGATCAGCCGGGGCTGGTGTTTGGCCTGGATACCGGCGGTTCCTGCCAGGGTGTCGTATTCCGCATCCCGGCCGGCGATGTGCCCACCACCATGGAAGCCCTGTGGCGGCGCGAAATGCCCAGCGGCGCCTATATCCCCAAATGGCTCAATTGTCGTACGCGCGACGGATCTGTTTCTGCCCTGGCCTTCACCATGAACCGCAATACCGACGCTTACGTAAGCGGACTGCCTGTCGAGCGCCTGGTGCAAATCGTACGCAACGCTCATGGCAGTTACGGCCCATGCATAGAATATGTGCTGGAAACTGCACAAGCGCTGAAACAGTCAAATATCCACGACAAACGGCTGCAGCACCTGGTCGGCGCACTGCGTCACTCCATGGAAGAGCGCAACTGAACTGCATCCGGCGTCGTTCCAGTGCGACATCCGGTAAACTAGTATTTTCTTCCTTCCCTCATTTTCTGCCGCCACCATGACCGTTGCCGATATCCGCCAGAGCTACGAAAAATTCGAACTGACCGAGGCATCGCTGGCGGCTGACCCTTTCGAACAGTTCGCACTGTGGTTCGATGAAGCCCTGAAGGCCAACGTACCCGAGCCCAATGCCATGACACTGGCGACAACCACGCTGTCTGGCAAACCTTCGGCCCGCATCGTGCTGCTGAAAGGCTTTGATTCACGTGGCTTTGTCTTTTTTACCAACTATCTTTCCCGCAAAGGTCACGAACTGGCAGAAAACCCCAGCGCCAGCCTGCTGTTCTTCTGGCCGGCTCTCGAGCGCCAGGTACGGCTGGAAGGCTCAATCGAAAAAGTGGCTGGCGAGGAATCTGACACCTACTATCACAGCCGCCCCCTGGGCTCGCGCATAGGGGCATGGGTATCGCCACAAAGCCAGCCCATCACCCGTGAAGAGCTCGAAGAACGCAAGGAAAAACTGACTGCATCACTGGGCGAGAATCCGGCACGGCCTGAACACTGGGGCGGCTACCGCCTTGATCCGCAGCGCGTTGAATTCTGGCAGGGGCGCCCATCGCGCCTGCACGACAGGCTGGTGTTCCAACGCGATGCACACCAGGCCTGGACGCATGTGCGGCTGGCGCCGTAAGCAGCGGCACCAGAATTACCATGGCGCCAACACGTCCCGATTTTGATTCGGCTTTCTTTCGCTCCGCCCTGGGCCGATTTGCAACCGGCGTCACGGTGATCACCACTGAAGACCCGACGAATCACAAGCCACTCGGGCTTACCATCAGCTCATTCAACTCGGTCTCGCTGGAACCGCCGATGGTGCTTTGGTCTCTTACACGCAATGCCTCGTCACTGATTCACTTCCAGGCTGCACAGCGCTATGTCATCCATGTGCTTGCCGCGCCCCAGCTGAATCTGGCCAAGCGCTTTGCCTACGGCCCGCAAACAAAGCGCTTTGAAGGCCTGGCCCTGACACGTGCGCCCGGCGGTACACTGATGCTTGATGATCAGGAATGCGCTGCCTGGTTCGAGTGCTTCAACCTTACGCAGCACGATGCAGGCGACCACGTGATATTTGTCGGGCAGGTCGAGCATTGCCATCGAAATTTCAATCAGCCGCTGGTGTATCATGCGGGCGATTTCGACTTGACTCCGTCCACCGAACCTTTATCAAGCAACTGACAGGCGACAGACGGAATTAACAACCATGCAGGACATACTATGACAGCAGATATAGACTGCGTCGTACTGGGCGCCGGCGTCGTCGGCCTTGCCATCGCGCGTGAACTTTCCCTGGCAGGACGGGAAGTATTGCTAGTAGAGGCCACAGAGGCTATCGGCACAGGTACCAGCTCACGCAATTCGGAAGTCATTCATGCCGGGATCTATTACGAGGCAGGCAGCCTGAAGGCGCAACTGTGCGTCGCCGGCAAGCACATGCTTTACGACTATTGCGCCGAGCGCGGCATCGCGCACAAAAGAACCGGCAAGCTCATCGTCGCGGCCACACCGGAACAGAGTGCACAACTGCACCTGATTGCGGAGCGAGCCCGACGTAATGGTGTGGATGACCTGTATCAGATCAGTGGCGAACAGGCTCGCGCGCTGGAGCCGGCGCTGGTTTGTGATGCAGCACTGGTCTCTCCTTCGACCGGTATCATCGACAGCCATGGCCTGATGCTGGCCCTGCAGGGCGATGCGGAAAACCATGGTGCACAGTGCGTATTTCATACCACTTTCCGCCAAGGCAAGATCCTGGACTCAGGAGAATTCGAACTGGAGTTCGATGGCGACGAGCCCATGACGCTGACAGCCAACTGCGTGATCAACTCTACCGGCCTGCATGCACCGTCCGTGGCCCGCAAACTGGCCGGCCAGCCCGAACAATTCATTCCGGAAGCGTACTTCTGCAAGGGAAATTACTTTACCTTGTCTGGCCGCTCTCCCTTCAACCGTCTGATCTATCCCATGCCCGACAGCGCAGGTCTGGGCGTACACCTGACCATAGACCTGGGAGGGCAGGCGAAGTTCGGCCCCGATACGGAATGGATAGACGGCGAAGACTATTCACTGGATCCCCGCCGGGCCGATAGCTTCTATGCCGCAGTACGCAGCTACTGGCCGGCTTTGCCCGATGGCGCGCTTAATCCAGGTTACACGGGCATCCGGCCGAAGATTGTCGGCCCCGGCGAACCCGCCGCCGACTTCGCCATCGTAGGGCCTGCCGTGCACGGCGTTCCCAACCTGGTGAACCTGTTTGGCATGGAATCTCCGGCCCTGACGGCCAGCCTGGCCATCGCCCGAAACGTACACGAAGCGCTTGGCAAAGCGCCCAAGCCTGATGGAACACCAAAACATGAATGACTACATCCTGACCCTGTCCTGCCCTGATCGCATAGGCATCGTGCACAGCGTCACCGGCTGGCTGCTGGGCCTGCACGGCAATATTATCGATGCACAGCAGTTCGGCGAGGTAGAAACCGAACGTTTTTTCCTGCGCGTACACTTCGCCTTGCCCGAAGCCGCCGACGTAGCCGAGCTCAAGGCATCTTTCGAAAGCACTGCAAACAAGTTCAACATGCAGGCCAATATCCATGATGCGCAGCGCAAGGCGCGTCTGCTGATATTGGTCAGTCGCCAGGGCCATTGCCTGAATGACCTGCTGTTCCGCACGCATAGCGGCCAGCTTCCGGTCGAGATTGCCGGAATCGTGTCCAACCACCGGGATTATGAAGGCATGGCCAAGGCCTACGGGATTCCCTATCATTATCTGCCTGTCAGTCCCGAGACCCGCGAAGCACAGGAGCAGCAGATTCTTGATCTGGTAAAACAAGAGAACGTAGATCTGGTTGTGCTGGCCCGCTATATGCAGATTCTGTCCAATAATCTGTGCCAGGCCTTGTCGGGCAAAGCCATCAATATCCACCACAGTTTCCTGCCCAGCTTCAAGGGCGCCCGCCCGTATCACCAGGCCCACGCACGCGGTGTCAAAATCATAGGGGCCACAGCCCACTACGTAACCGCAGACCTGGATGAAGGCCCCATCATCGAACAGGACATCGAGCGCGTGGACCACGCACTGGGAGCCCACGATCTGGCCCGGGTCGGCAGCGACGTCGAGTCTCTGGTGCTGGCGCGGGCTGTGCAATCACATGTAGAACACCGCATTTTGCTCAATGGCCAGCGGACGGTGGTTTTCCGGTAACCGGCTTCTGGCGCCCGGGCCCGGCATCAGCCGAGCGCCCAGGCAGACGCTTTCAGTCGCCGGCCGCCAGTCCTTCCCGGCGTGGATCGGCACCTCCCTCCAGCTTACCGGGCAACAGGCGCACCGCCTGCACACCACTCGGGAAATCAATCTGCCGCACCTCGTGCCCCATCATCCGCAACTCATCGGCCACTCCCCGCAAGCTCGTGGATTTTTCAAGATCCGTATAAAGATTGCGGCTGCCGAAGTTGGGGAAATCTATCGCCTCTTGCATGCTCATGTCCCAGTCAAGCACGCCCAGCAACACCTTCGCCACATAGTTAACGATCGAGGCGCCACCGGGTGAGCCCAGTGCCATATAAGGCTTGCCATCCTTCAGAACCAGCATAGGCGACATCGAACTGCGCGGACGCTTGCCGGGTTCCACCCGATTGAGTATGGGTTTGTCATCGGCATCAACGTCAGACAGGGAAAAGTCAGTCAGCTGATTATTCAGTAAAAAGCCATCCACAAATATTTTGCTGCCGAAAGCCGACTCAATGCTGCTGGTCATGGACATTACGTCACCATCGCTGTCGACGACCACCACATGTGTCGTGGACGGTAACTCGGGCGAGGCATCCGCTCCGAGTACCGCCAGCATGCCCAGAGGATCACCTGCCGGTGCCCTGCCTATTGAACGCTTGGGCATGATCAGGTCTGCACGCAGGCTCAGGTATCGTGGATCCAGCAGGGCTTCGACAGGCACCTTGGCAAAGGCCGGATCCGCCACGTACATGGCCCGGTCTGCGAAGGCCAGCCGCCCGGCCTCGGAAAAATAATGTATGGCACCCGCCGACTCGGGCGCCAGCGTGGCGATAGGCGTATGGGACAACATCGTCAGCATCTGGATGATAGCCAACGGCCCCGAACTGGGCGGCGGAGCACCACACAAAACATAGACTTTATACGGCGCGCATAGCGGCTCACGTTCCAGCGCCCGGTAACCGGCCAGGTCATCCATGCTGAGGTCACCCGGGACCACGTGCGCAGCCACAGCCTGCACGATATCGTTTGCTATCCGGCCGCTGTAGAAAGCGTCTGCCCCACGCTCCGCCAGTTCACGCAGGGTTTGCGCCAGGGCGGGATTCTTCAGGATATGCCCTACCGGCCAGGCCTGGCCTTTGTCATCGTAAAAATAAGCAGCCGACGCTTTCTGTCGGCGCAGCTCGACGTCATCCACCAGCATGTGATGCAAACGAGGCGACACGGCAAAGCCATGTTCCGCCATATGTATGGCTGGCTCGAACAACTGCGCCCACGGCAGCTTGCCGTGCTCATTATGGATCTGCTCGAGCATGCGCAGCACGCCAGGCGTACCCACCGACAGGCCGCTATTGACGGCACTCTTGAAGTTTATGGCCTCGCCTCCCAGCATGAAACGGTTGCCTCGTGCCGTTGCCGGTGCGGTTTCGCGGCCATCGTAAGCCTGGACTTTCTGAGTCTGTGCGTCATAGCCGACCAGAAAAGCGCCGCCCCCTATGCCGGACGACTGAGGCTCGACCAGTGTCAGCACCATCTGGGCCGCAATGATTGCGTCGGCGGCACTGCCCCCTTGCGCCAGTATGTCGACACCCGCCCCGGTCGCCAGCGGGTTGGCGCTGCTGACCATGTAATGTTCAGCGTAAGCCGCTTGCGAGCGCTGCCGGCCAGTGGCGATTTCCGGTTGAGTATCTTCCTTGGCCAGCACACCGCCTTGCCCCGGATCCCCGCGCAGCAACAGCGCGGGGATGTCGGCCCCCCGGGCGGCCGGCCACACGCACAACAAAGCTACCGCCATCAGCAGACCTTTGAACCGGGCCTGAACGCTATTCATCAATCAAACTCCTTGCTGGAATGGGCAGCTTGCGCCAGCCACGTCTCGAATGATGCCAACGCCTCGGATCGCTCGCTGACCAAGGGATAGCTGAAAAAATAAGCCTCAGGCACTTTCAACATGCCTTCCGCCGGGGTGACCAGCACACCATCTGAAATCTCTTGTTGAACCAGAAAGCGCGGCACAAGTGCAACTCCGAGACCGGCCCTGACCGCCGCCAGTGTCATGGTAAACAGCTCATAGCGTGGCCCGGCACTGATGGAGGGAATGTACTCTTTATTTTGCGCCTTATACCAGTTGCGCCAGGCATCCGGACGCGAACTCATGTGCAGATGAACCAGGCCGGCAATACCGCGTCCGGACGCTTTAGCCCGATCCCGGAGCTCGGGAATGCACACGGGCAGCAGCTCTCTTTCGTCGAACAGCTTGATTCCGGCCGTATCCGGCCATATCTGCGCGGCATGGTAGATGGCCGCATCGAAGGGATGGTCCTTGAACTGAAAAGGCAATGTGCGAACCGACAGGCTGATGACCACGTCTTCATGTTGCCGCTGGAAATCCGGCAGACGCGGCAGCAGCCAGGTAGTCGCCAGGGTCGGCAACACGGCGATATGCAGGCTGCGGCCCATGCCGGAGCGCGAGATCAGGCCAAAGGTGTCTTTCTCGAGCTGTTCCAGGTGATGGCGCACCCGTGCCGCGTATTCCGCACCGGCATCGGTTACCGCGACACGGCGGCGCACGCGCGTCAACAGTTGAACGCCGAGCCTTTCTTCCAGCCCGGTCACCTGACGATAAATGGCACTATGCGTCAGCGACAGCTCTTCCGCAGCCCGGGAAAACGAACCCAGCCTTGCGGTTGCCTCGAACGCCTGTAAAGCTCCCAAATGGGGAATTCCGTTTCTCATATACCTTGATCACCATACTGCGGATACGGGGTGCAATATGCCGGCACAGGCCATCGCCCGATGCTACCAGAGTAGAATCAGCTTTCCGGACTGTATGGCATGTCTTGCGGAAATAGCAAGACATTGTGCAATTTTATCAATTGCGTTGTGCATGCAACGCACATTATCCTCACCCATTATGACATCCAGCACTCTTCCCACACCCAGCCCCCGTATGGGCGGACACATACTTGTCGATCAGCTGCTTGCACACGGCACCGAGCACGTATTTTGCGTACCTGGCGAAAGTTATCTGGCGGTTCTTGACGGCCTGCACGATGCCGACATACAGGTAACCGTATGCCGTCAGGAAGGCGGTGCATCCATGATGGCCGATGCCTATGGCAAGCTGACCGGCAAGCCTGGCATCTGCATGGTAACGCGCGGACCGGGCGCGGCCAATGCGATGGCAGGGGTGCATATTGCCATGCAAGACTCCACGCCGTTCATTCTGTTCGTTGGTCAGATTGAACGTGGCATGCGTGAGCGCGAAGCCTTTCAGGAAATGGATTACCGCGCAGTGTTTGGTACGCAGACCAAATGGACGACCGAAATAGACCAGGTCGAGCGCATACCGGAAATTATTTCACGAGCCTTTCACATTGCGACCTCGGGTCGTCCGGGCCCGGTCGTCATTGCCCTGCCCGAAGACATGCTGGTCGAGATGGCCGCCGTCGCCGACGCTCCTCGTTACGAGGTCATTGAAAGTGCTCCCACCACCCAGCAACTGCAGGCACTGGCACAACAGCTGGCCCAGGCCCGCAAGCCCATCGCCATTTTGGGTGGCACCCGCTGGAATCAATCGGCCGTTGACCAGTTTTCCGACTTCTGCACACGCCACCAGTTACCCGTAGCCGTTCAGTTCCGCCGGCAAATGCTCTGCTCGACCGCCCATCCCTGCTTCGTCGGTGATGTCGGCCTGGGCAGCAATCCCGAGCTGATGCGCTACATCAAAGAAGCCGACCTGGTCCTGCTGGTGGGTGGACGCATGCCCGAGGTGGCCAGCCAAAGCTATAGTCTGTTCGATATTCCTGTACCAGCCCAGAACCTGATTCACGTACACCCCGACGCAAGCGAGCTGAACCGTGTTTATCGGGCCGACCTGGGCATTAACGTGTCGCCCATGGCGTTCGCCCAGGCCTTGTCTGACCTGAGCCCTGCACACACACCGGTCTGGTCTGCCGAACGTGATCGCCTGCGCGCCAGTTACGTGGCCTGGAACGACCCGACAGCCATCACCCATCCGGGCACGCTGCAAATGGGCCAGGTCATGAATTACCTGCGTACGGCCCTGCCCGACGACGCCATTCTGTGCAATGGCGCGGGCAATTACGCCACCTGGGTGCACCGCTTTCATCCGTTCACCCGCTACGGCACCCAACTGGCACCTACATCCGGGTCCATGGGCTACGGCCTGCCCGCTGCCGTGGGCGCCAAGCGCATCAACCCCTCGAGAACGGTCGTGTGCTTCGCCGGCGACGGCTGCTTCATGATGCATGGCCAGGAATTCGCCACCGCCGTGCAGTATCAGCTTCCCATAATCGTGCTGCTGATCGACAATGGCATGTACGGCACCATACGCATGCACCAGGAGCGCAATTACCCTGCGCGTCTGTCGGCAACCGCTTTGCAGAACCCTGACTTTGCCGCCTATGCCCAGGCTTTTGGCGGCCATGGCGAGCGCGTGGAAACCACCGAGCAATTCGCACCCGCATTCGAGCGCGCACTGGCCAGTGGCAAACCCGCCATCCTGCATTGCCTGATCGATCCGGAAGCAATTTCCCCGACGACCACACTGCAGAAGATACGAGAACAGGCTCAGGCCGCACAGGCCTGACGGCCAGCACCAATCCAGCCTGGCACCCATTTTTAATTCAACCTGATAACGGAACCCCACTATGTCGGCAGCCCCAACCTTTCATTGGCAAGATCCCCTGTTGCTGGACGCCCAGCTGACGGATGAGGAACGCATGGTGCGCGACGCCGCACACGCCTATGCACAAGACAAACTTGCACCACGCGTGCTCGAAGCCTTTCGTCACGAAAAAACCGATGCCGCGATTTTTTCCGAAATGGGCGAACTCGGTCTGCTGGGCGCAACCATTCCCGAGGAATACGGCGGCGCCGGCCTGAACTACGTCTGCTACGGCCTGATCGCCCGCGAAGTCGAGCGTGTCGATTCAGGCTATCGCTCAATGATGAGTGTGCAATCGTCGCTGGTCATGGTGCCGATCAATGAGTTCGGCAGCGAAGAGCAAAAACAGAAGTACCTGCCCAAGCTTGCGCGCGGCGAATGGATAGGCTGCTTTGGCCTGACCGAACCCAACCATGGCTCCGATCCCGGCGGCATGGAAACACGTGCAGTCAAGACCGATGGCGGCTACAAGCTCAGCGGCAACAAAATGTGGATCACCAACTCGCCTATAGCCGACGTATTCGTCGTGTGGGCCAAGGTCGTTGGCGGTGAAGACGACGGCAAGATCCGTGGCTTCATTCTGGAAAAAGGCATGAAGGGTCTGTCGGCACCTGCCATACATGGCAAAGTAGGCCTGCGCTCTTCCATTACCGGAGAAATCGTCATGGACGAAGTCGAGATCGACGCCGGACAGATGTTGCCCAAGGTCACCGGTTTACGCGGCCCGTTCACATGTCTTAACTCGGCACGCTACGGCATCGCCTGGGGTGCGTTGGGCGCAGCTGAAGCCTGCTGGCACACTGCCCGTCAGTACACCATGGATCGCAAGCAGTTTGGCCGTCCGCTGGCACAAAACCAGCTGATCCAGAAAAAACTGGCCGACATGCAAACCGAAATCACTCTGGCGCTGCAAGGTTGCCTGCGTCTTGGCCATATGAAAGATGAAGGCACTGCAGCCGTCGAGATCACCTCGATCATGAAGCGTAATTCCTGCGGCAAGGCCCTGGATATCGCCCGCCTGGCCCGCGACATGCTGGGCGGCAACGGCATTTCCGACGAGTTCGGCGTTGCCCGGCACCTGGTCAATCTGGAAGTGGTCAATACCTATGAAGGGACGCATGACGTGCACGCCCTGATTCTGGGCCGTGCCCAGACGGGACTGCAGGCATTCTTCTAATCCGGCAAATGCGCCGCACATAAAAACAGGGGCAGTTCATAATGAACTGCCCCTGTTTCCTTTGTGCTAGCGAGGTTCGGCCTCGAGATCAAACAGACTGGTAGCCTCGACCTCAAGAACCTGTTCATCTTTTTGGTTGAATACGCGCCAGGTCCAGCGCAGTATGCCCAGATCGCTGCGGGTCGACGAGGTACGCAGCGAGTCTACAGTTGCCTCGAGACGCAGGGCGTCACCAGCCCGCACAGGCAGAATCCAGCGCAAGCGTTCAAGACCGGGAGACGCGAACGATTCGGAATTGCGCAATGCTGCATTGACAGCCATGCGCATGGCCAGGCTGCAAGTCAGCCAGCCACTGGCAATCAACCCATCCCAGCGGCCTTCCTTGGCCTGCTCGGGATTGACGTGAAACCACTGAGGATCATATGCCTTGCCAAACGCCAGCATTTCCTCTTCGGTGACGACAATCGGGTCATGCCTGATGACCATCCCGACTTTAAACTCGCTAAATTTCATGGTAAGGCCAGAACCTTTGTGGTTAGCAACAAACCTTACAGTTTACCCTTAATACACATTGAAGGGCCGGCAGCAGCGCAGCCGCCAGGAACTCAAGACCAGCGCCAGGAGCAAGTGCGTGGACGGGCTCTAGAAAAATGCGGCGGAAGCTCGGCCTATACGGTCGTTAACCGCCTGCCAGCCGGAGTCCAGCGGCGGCTGCTCGAGCAGGATGCGGTCATACCCCTGACCATCGAGCCGTCGCAGCAAGGCATACAGCTCGCGTGCGTATGCGACCGGCTCGCTGGCACACTTGAGCCAGTCAACGCCGACAGTATCTTCCTGATGTTGTGGCTCAAACACCAGGGCTGCGGTACGCCCGCGTGACTGCCCCGGAACACCTTGCCGTGCAGCCTGCAGCAAGTGCTCCAGAGGCAAAACCCGCAAGGGTGTGCGCGGCGCATAATGCGCCTTTAACGAGCCCGAAACCCGGGGAGCACCTTCGTCGGGCCGCGCCGGCATCACGCCCAGCACCTCTGCTATCTGGGCTGCAGAGATATGCCCGGGCCGCAGCAATACGGCGCCAACGCCTTCGTCCGCCCGGGACACGTCGATAATCGTGGACTCTATACCCACTTCGGACGGGCCGCCTTCCAGTATCAGCAGGCGATCGACGCCCAACTCGGGAAACTCGGCGCGCACATGTGCCGCATGGGTAGGCGAGACTTGACCGAACTTGTTGGCCGATGGTGCGGCAACACCGCCCTGGCCATTGGGTTTGCCACGAGCAAACTCCCGCAGCAGAGCCTGTGCAACAGGATGCGACGGGCAACGTAACCCTATGCTGTCTTGCCCGCCACTGACAGCAGAGGGAATATGGGCGGCGCGTGGCAGGATCAAAGTCAGTGGTCCCGGCCAGAACGCCTGTATCAGGGCTCGTGCCTGAGCCGGTACCGAGGCAGCCCAATAACTCAGGTCGGCTTCGGGAGCCACATGCACGATGACCGGATGATTGACCGGACGCCCCTTGGCAGCATAAATACGCGCAATGGCTTGCGGATTCTCTGCATCGGCACCCAGGCCATAAACGGTTTCAGTGGGAAAAGCGACCAGACCGCCATCCAGCAAACGTCGGGTCGCCTGCGTCAGCTGGCGATCGATGTTTGGGGTCGCAGGTGCTGCAGGCTCGCTCATGGGTGATATTCCAGACCCAGTATCTGTGCGACCTGCGCTGCCCTTGTGCGTGCCTGCTGCAATGTGGCGCCCAACACGTTCACATGGCCCATCTTGCGCCCGCGCCTTGCCTGGGTCTTGCCATACAGGTGCAGCTTGGCACCTGACACCGCCAGTACGCCGCTCCAGTCGGGTTCACGCTGGGTGCCGTTGACATCGAACCAGAGGTCGCCCAGAAGGTTCAGCATAACCACCGGACACAGGCTGTCGGTATTGCCCAGAGGCAGGCCGGCCATGGCCCTGGCTTGTTGCTCGAACTGGCTGGAGACGCTGGCATTCATGGTGAAATGTCCGCTATTGTGCGGACGGGGTGCGATTTCGTTGGCGACCAGACTGCCGTCCTGCAGAATAAAGAACTCGACGCACATCACGCCGACGTAGTCCAGCGCTCGCGCAATCGCAAGCGCCGCATCGGCGGCCTGCTGTGCCTGCGCGGCATCAAGCAATGCCGCATCGACCGTGGATACGGCCAGGATGCCGTTGCGATGCTCGTTCTGTGCCGAGGGGTACAGTACGACTTCGTCATTATGGCCACGCGCCATGACCACAGACAGCTCGCTGGCCAACGGCAGCATCGCTTCGAGCACGCACTCTGCCTGCCCGAATTCATCGAACGCAGCGGCCGCTTCAGCACGGCTGCCGACCCGGGCCTGACCCTTGCCGTCGTAGCCCAGGCGCGCGACCTTCAGTATGCCCGGAAAGAGCGCGTCGGGTGCGGCTGCGATATCAGCTTGCTCACGCACGGGCACATAAGGCGCGACCGGAACACCTGCGGACTGTATAAAGGCTTTTTCCTGAATGCGATCCTGTACGATGGCCACAGCCTCACCCGCCGGACTGACGCGAACCTTGTCCGCCAGGGTCTTCAGGCTGAATGCGGGAACGTTCTCGAATTCGGTCGTGATGGCCTGGCAACGCTCGGCCAGGCGTGCCAATGCAGCTTGGTCCTGGTAGCCTGCCTGTATATGCAGGTCGGCCACAGCACCGGCCGGACTGGATTCATCAGGATCCAGCACCGCCACTTTATAGCCCAGGCTTTGCGCTGCATGGCAGAACATGCGGCCCAGCTGGCCTCCACCCAGTATTCCCAGCCAGCCACCCGGCGCTATGGAAGAATCATGTGAAGTTGGGCTCATGAAAATATGACCTGTAATCGGTAATGCAAAAAATGATTGTCAGCACAGACCGGCGCACCGATCTGCGGGATTCACAGCGTAACGTGCGGAGGAACCACCATGGCGCGTGCTGCTTCGGTTTGTCGGGCGCGAAAGGCTATCAGTCGCTGTTGCAACGCGGCGTCGGTTGTTGCCAGGCACGCAATGACATGCAAGGCCGCATTGGCCGAGCCGGCCTCGCCTATAGCGAAAGTGGCAACGGGCACGCCTTTGGGCATTTGAACAATGGACAGAAGCGAATCTTCGCCCCTGAGGTAACGTGATGGTACCGGAACACCAAAGACCGGCAGCGGCGTCAGGGCCGCCATCATGCCTGGCAGGTGTGCCGCACCGCCCGCACCGGCGATAATCGCCTTCAGGCCGCGATCGACGGCACTCGCCCCGTAGTCGGCCATATCGTGCGGCATACGATGCGCAGAAATCACTCGGGTTTCGTGGGCAATGCCGAATTCATCGAGCATTGCGGCCGCATGCTGCATGACATCCCAGTCGCTGGATGATCCCATGATCAGACCCACAATGGGCGCATCATGCTGTGTCGTATTGCTCATGTTGAGTTCCACTATGTCAGTCTAGGCCATCAGCCGGGTTGCCGCTTCGCGATACTTGGCTGCCGTTTTTTCAAGCACATCGGCCGGCAGGCGCGGAGCGGGCGGTGTCTTGTCCCAGGTTTGGGTTTCGAGCCAATCACGCACGAACTGCTTGTCGAACGATGGCGGGCTGATGCCGACGGCGTATTCGGACGCGGGCCAGAACCGTGAGGAGTCTGGCGTGAGAACCTCATCCATCAGATGCAACTGACCCTGCTCGTCGAGCCCGAATTCGAACTTCGTGTCGGAAATGATAATGCCCTTGTCGGCGGCAAATTGCGCAGCCTCGGAGTACAGGCACAAGGTGGCCGAACGTATGGCCTCGGCCAGCTCGCTGCCTACCTGATTGACCACATACCCGAAATCGACGTTCTCATCGTGCTCGCCGAATTCCGCCTTGGCGGCCGGCGTGAAGATGGGTTCAGGCAGACGGCTGGCCTGCTGCAAACCTGGTGGCAGAGCGACTCCGCATATGCTGCCGGTACGCTGGTAGTCTTTCCAGCCCGAACCGATCAGGTAGCCACGTGCCACGGCTTCGACCAAAATGGGCTTGAGCCGCTTGACCACTACTGCCCTGCCCTGCACCTGATCGCGCTCTTGTGCGGTCACGACATCGGCCGGATCAATGCCCGTGGAATGATTGGGCAAAATGTGGGCCAGCTTGTTGAGCCAGAACTCGGTGAGCTCGGTCAGCACCTGGCCCTTGCCCGGAACAGGATCATCAAGAATGACATCAAAGGCCGAGATGCGGTCGGTCGCAACAATCAGCAATTTATCATCGCCCACCGCATACATGTCGCGCACCTTGCCTCGTGCAAGCAGCGGCAAAGACGTGATGCTGGATTGATGTAGGGCCTTGAGCACGATGTTTCCTTGAAAAGAAAGGGCCTGCTGACAGGCCCTGACAAAACTTGCAGCTGATTTTATTGAACGACCTGGGCCAGCTCGCCTGCAGCGTAGCGTTTTGCCATGTCGGTCAGGGGGATAACCTTGATCTTGCTGGCGTTGCCTGCTGTGCCGAATTGCTCGTAGCGCTGCTTGCAAATCAGCTTGGCAGCCGCACGGGCCGGCTTCAGGTATTCACGAGGATCAAACTTCGATGGATTCTCGCCCATGAAACGGCGAATCGCGCCGGTCATGGCCAGGCGGATATCGGTATCGATGTTGACCTTGCGCACGCCGAACTTGATGGCTTCCTGAATTTCTTCCACGGGCACACCGTAGGTTTCTTTCATGTCGCCGCCGAATTCGCGAATTTCCGCCAGCAGGTCCTGAGGCACGCTGGAGCTGCCGTGCATGACCAGGTGGGTGTTGGGCAGGCGTGCGTGGATTTCCTTGATGCGGGAAATAGAGAGAATGTCGCCTGTGGGCTTGCGGGTGAACTTGTACGCGCCGTGGCTGGTACCGATGGCGATGGCCAGAGCATCAAGCTGGGTCCGGCGCACGAAATCGGCAGCCTGCTCGGGGTCGGTCAGCAATTGATCCATGGTCAGGGTGCCTTCAGCACCGTGGCCATCTTCCTTGTCGCCCTTCATGGTTTCCAGCGAACCCAGGCAACCCAGCTCTCCTTCGACGGTCACGCCCAGCTTGTGGGCCATTTCCACCACACGGCGGGTGACGTCAAGGTTGTATTCGTAGTCGGCAATGGTTTTGCCGTCTTCCTCGAGCGAGCCGTCCATCATGACGCTGGAAAAGCCCAGATCGATGGCGCCCTTGCAGATGGCGGGCGACTGACCGTGGTCCTGGTGCATGACGACAGGAATGTTGGGATAGGTTTCAACAGCTGCCTGAATGAGATACTTCAGAAAGCCTTCGCCTGCGTACTTTCGCGCACCAGCCGAAGCCTGCATGATCACCGGGCTGTCGGTTTCAGCCGCGGCTTCCATGATGGCCTGGACCTGTTCAAGGTTGTTAACGTTAAACGCGGGGATGCCATAGCCGTTCTCTGCTGCGTGGTCGAGCAGCTGGCGCATGGAAACAAGGGCCATGAAGAGACTCCTGAAATCAGTTGATAGGGATGGTGATCATTTTACCCGAATGTGGCGGCAATCATGATCGGCCACGTATCCATGCGATACAAGGTAATTCAAACTTGTTATTCGTGCGCTGCGCCCGGTGCAACCCGAATTGCCGACTTGGGCCGAAAAGCCTTGATCACGTCCGGCCGGGTCTCGGTGTACGGACCTCCGATCAGGTCTATGCAGTAGGGAACGGCTGCAAAAATACCCGGCACCTTCACGTTGCCGTCAGCATCTTTCAGGCCTTCAAGGGTTTCCTTGATCGCCTTGGGCTGTCCCGGCAGATTGATGATGAGCGCCGCATGATCTGCGGTTTCGCGTATCACGGCAACCTGTCGCGACAAGATTGCGGTGGGGACAAATGCCAGGCTGATCTGACGCATTTGCTCGCCAAATCCCGGCATTTCCTTGCTGCCCACCGCAAGCGTGGCCTCGGGGGTAACGTCTCGTGCGGCGGGTCCGGTGCCGCCCGTAGTCAGCACCAGGTCACAGCCTAGCTCATCAACCAGCTCGGTCAGGGTCGCGGAAATCTGCGCTGCCTCATCGGGGATCAGGCGCGCCGCAAACTGAGGGGTTCTTGTCAGCGCCTTGCTCAGCCAGTCTTGCAGGGCTGGAATTCCTTCGTCTTGGTAAGTGCCGCTGGCGGCCCGATCTGAAACAGACACCAGGCCTACGAGCAACTCATCAGGATGACGGCGGACTAGACGAACTGAACTGGACATGTTTTCCTCTGTCGGCCACCCATGGGAGCGACCGTGGTATCAAGATTTTAATGTTTGATGGCAATGGTCTTGAGTACGGTAAAGCCGTAAAGGGCCTCGAAGCCCTTCTCACGCCCGTAGCCTGACTGGCCGGTACCACCAAAAGGCAGTTCCACACCACCACCCGCACCATAATTGTTGATGAAGACTTGCCCGGACCGGACCTTGCGTGCGAATCGCAGCTGACGTGCGCCGTCTTGTGTCCAGACGCCAGCGACCAGGCCAAAAGGCGTGCTGTTGGCGATGCTCAGGGCCTCTTCTTCGGTGTCGAAAGGTATCGCTGCCAGTACGGGCCCGAAGATCTCTTCCTGGGCCAGACGATGAGAAGGCGGTACGTCACCCAACAGAACAGGCGGCTGATAATACCCGCCCTTGGGAGCATTGATGTCGAGCTGGCCTTGCGCAACCACGCTGATGCCGGCCTCGTCGGCCTCTTGCAGGAATGCTTTGACGCGTTCGAGCTGACGTGCATTGATCAATGGGCCGCAATCGGGATCATCGGCAGCGGCCCCCGTGCGGGTCGCTTTGAACTGTTCGGCAAGGCGACCCATCAGGTCAGTGTAAATGGCACGCTGCACCAGCAGGCGACTCCCGGCCGAGCAGGTTTGGCCCGCGTTCTGGATGATGGCGTTCAACAATACCGGCACGGCCGCATCGATATCGGCATCTGAAAAGACGATCTGCGGTGACTTTCCGCCCAGTTCGAGGGTGACCGGAGCGAAATGGTCGGCGGCAGCCTGGGCCACCTGCTTGCCTGTCTGGGGCGAACCCGTGAAGGAAATATGCGCGATACCGGGATGGGCGGAAAGCGCCGCACCGGCTTCCGAACCCAGGCCGGTGCAGATGTTCAGTGTGCCTTCGGGCAAGCCGACTTCCACGGCGATTTCGGCCACCTTCAGTATGGAAAGGCAGGCATCTTCAGCAGGCTTGACCACGCAGGCATTGCCTGTTGCCAGCGCCGCACCTACGCTGCGCCCGAAAATCTGCAAGGGGTAGTTCCAGGGGATGATATGACCTGTCACCCCATGCGGTTCACGCACCGTCAGTACGGTGTAGTCGTGGGGATAAGGAATGGTCGTTCCGTGCAGTTTATCGACCGCGCCGGCGTAGAACTCGAAGTAACGGGCCACGGCGGCCGCATCAGAGCGGGCCTGCTTGATGGGTTTCCCCGTATCGCGCGATTCGATCTGTGCGAGCGTTTCCTGCTGATCCAGCAAGGCCTGGCTTAATCGCAAGAGCAAGCGGCTGCGTGCCGCAGGCGCCATCTTGCCCCAGGCACCCACGCTGGCCCCTTGGGCGGCCTGAACGGCGGCATCAATATCGGCAGCGCTGGACCGGGCGATTTCGGCATAAGGCTGGCCCGTCGACGGATCGATCACCTTTACATACTGCCCCGACAAGGCATCAACCCATTTGTTTGCGATGAAATTTTTGTACTTCATATTGCTTGATTCCATAGTGACAGGCCAGATATGAAAGGAGACCTGATGCAGGTCTCCGGGTATTCAGTCTTGTGACCGCTGCTGCAGTATATCGACGGCCGGCAAGGTCTTGCCTTCGAGAAACTCAAGGAAAGCGCCGCCACCTGTGGAAATATACCCCACCTTGTCGGCAATGCCATACTTGGCTATTGCGGCCAGAGTGTCGCCCCCCCCTGCGATCGAAAATCCTGCAGAGTCAGCCACTGCCTGCGACACAACCTTTGTGCCCTGGGCAAATGCATCAAACTCGAATACACCCACCGGACCATTCCATACAATTGTGCCTGCCTCGGCGAGTATGCCGGCCAGGTGCTTTGCGGTGTCGGGTCCGATATCCAGCACCTGGTCATCATCGGCAACCTGATCGGCGGGCTTGACGGTGGCCTCGGCCGTAGGGCTGAATTCCTTGGCACACACCACGTCGGTCGGGATCGGCACGGCAGCGCCACGCGACTTCATCACATCAATCACCGCCCGGGCCTGATCCAGCTGATCGGGTTCGGCCAGGGATTTGCCTATAGGCAGACCCGCAGCCAGCATGAAAGTATTGGCAATGCCGCCACCCACGACCAGCTGGTCTACCTTGTCCGCAAGGGCTTGCAGGATGGAAAGCTTGGTCGATACCTTGGAGCCTCCCACAATCGCCACCAGCGGACGCTTGGGCTCTTGCAGCGCGCGCCCCAGGGCGGTCAGTTCCGCTTCCAGCAAGGGGCCCGCGCAGGCTACCGGGGCAAATTGGGCTATGCCATGCGTGGTAGCCTCGGCGCGGTGCGCGGTGCCAAAGGCATCGTTGACGTAGACGTCGCACAGAGCCGCCATCTTGCGTGAAAGCCCGGGATCATTTTTCTTCTCGCCGACATTGCAACGGCAGTTTTCCAGCAAGAGCACTTGCCCGGCCTCGGCCTTTACACCTTCGACCCAGTCGGTAACCAGGGTAACGGGCTGACCCAGCAATTCGGACAGACGGCGACCGACAGGCGCCAGCGTATCGTCAGGCCCCACAGTGCCCTCGGTGGGACGGCCCAGATGCGAGGTCACCATGACAGCCGCACCACCGTCCAGCGCCATGCGTATGGCCGGCACCGAGGCGCGTATGCGGGTATCTTCGGTAATCTGGCCATCTTTCAGCGGCACATTCAGGTCGGACCGGATAAAGACGCGCTTGCCGGACAGGGCGCCGGACTTGGCAAGCTCGGACAGTGTTTTGACAGTAGACATGTTTTTTCGCAGAAAAAGAATAAAAAGGGCGGGAAATCCCGCCCACTTCATGCATGGCTTACGCGACAGCCCGTGCCGATTTAATGGCCGACACAGGCTGGCCCGGCATTTATTTTGCCGACATCAGGGCCACGGTGGTATCGAGCATGCGGTTCGAGAAACCCCACTCGTTGTCATACCAGGAAGCAACCTTGACCAAGGTACCGGACGCTTTGGTCAGGCCGGCATCAACCGTGCTGGACGCAGCGTCGTGGTTGTAGTCGACCGAAACCAGAGGCTCTTCGTTGAAGTTCAGTATGCCTTTCAGCGGACCGGATTCGGCTGCAGCCTTCAGGATGCCATTGACCTCTTCCACCGTGGTCTCGCGCGATGCGATGAACGAAAGGTCGACGATGGAGACGTTGATGGTGGGAACGCGAATTGCGTAGCCATCGAGCTTGCCGTTCAGTTCAGGCAGCACCAGACCAACGGCAGAAGCCGCACCGGTTTTGGTGGGGATCATGCTTTGCGTGGCCGAACGGGCACGGCGCAGGTCTTCGTGATAGACGTCGGTGAGAACCTGATCGTTGGTATAAGCGTGAACTGTGGTCATCAAACCGCTGACCAGGCCCAGTTTCTGGTGCAGGGGCTGAACCAGTGGTGCCAGGCAGTTGGTAGTGCACGAAGCGTTCGAAATGACGGTATCGCTGGCCTTGAGGACGTCGTGATTGACGCCGTAGACGATGGTGGCATCGACGTCTTTGCCGCCGGGAGCCGAAATAATGACCTTTTTGGCGCCGCCCTTGATATGAGCACTGGCCTTTTCCTTGCTGGTAAAGAAGCCGGTGCATTCGAGCACGACGTCTACATTGAGCTCACCCCAGGGCAAGGCCGCAGGGTCACGATTGGCCAATACGCGAATCTTGTCGCCGTTGACAACCATGTAATCGCCGTCGACAGTTACTGTGCCCGGGAACTTGCCATGAGCCGTGTCAAAGCGGGTCAGGTGGGCGTTGGTATTGGGATTACCCAGATCATTGATTGCCACGATTTGAATATCGTGTTTCTTGCCGCCTTCGTAGTGGGCACGCAGAATATTGCGGCCGATACGACCATAACCGTTGATGGCAACGCGAATCGTCATTGCTACTCTCCTGTTTTATAAAACTTTTTCGACAGCCGCAGCAACGTGCTCGGCGGTCAGGCCAAAATGCTTGAACAGCGCGCCGGCCGGAGCGGATTCACCATAGGTGTCCAGGCCCACGACAGCGCCTTCCAGACCAACATATTTATACCAGCCACCGGTTGCGCCGGCCTCGACTGCCACGCGCGGCAAGCCCTTGGGCAATACGGCATCACGCCATTGCTGGTCTTGTGCATCGAATACATTGGTGCACGGCATGGAAACCACGCGCACGGCGATGCCCTTGCCCGCCAGCTGCTCCTGGGCGCTGAGCGCCAGAGCGACCTCGGACCCCGTGGCGATGATGACAGCCTTGGCTTCGGGCGCGTCGCGCAGTACATAGCCACCGCGCCGGATTGCGTTCAGCGTTTCAGCATCGCGAGCAACGAAAGGCAGGTTCTGGCGGGACAACAGCAAGGCGCTGGGGCCGCCGTCGCGTACCGTCATGCCTGTACTGACCGGACGCTGTATGGCGTAAGCCCACGCAGCGGCCGCTTCGGTTGTGTCGCAAGGACGCCAGACATGCAGATTGGGAATAAGTCGCAGGCTGGCGGCGTGTTCGACCGACTGGTGCGTGGGTCCGTCTTCGCCCAGACCGATGGAGTCGTGAGTGAATACGTGCACCACGCGCTGCTTCATGAGTGCAGCCATGCGCAAGGCATTACGGGAGTAGTCGGAGAAGGTCAGGAACGTGCCGCCAAAAGGCAGGTAGCCGCCATGCAGGGCTACGCCGTTCATGATGGCAGCCATGCCGAACTCACGCACGCCATAGTTGATGTGACGACCAAACTGCAGGCCGGTCTGGCCCGCACGCACAGGCTGCACGCCTTTCCAGTCGGTCAGGTTGGAACCGGTCAGGTCGGCAGAGCCGCCCAGCATTTCGGGCAGCAGGTCGACAAAGGCGCTGATGGCCAGCTGCGACGCCTTGCGCGTAGCCACGGTTTCTGCCTTCTGGTTGGTGGCCTCGACAAACTGTTCGGCTTGCTGCGAGAAATCGGCAGGCAAGTCGCCTTTCAGGCGGCGCAACAGTTCAGCGGCTTCGGAAGGATACGCCTTTGCATAAGCATCGAAGCGGGTTTGCCATTCGGCCTGCTGTTGCTGGCCTTTTTCCTTGCAGTCGCAACGTGCGTAGATATCTGCGGGCACGAAAAACGGTTCGTGCGGCCAGTTCAGGGCTGCGCGGGTTGCTGCGATTTCATCCGCCCCCAAAGGCGCGCCGTGTACTTTTTCACTGCCGGCCGCGTTGGGTGCACCCTTGCCGATGACGGTGCGGCAGCATATAAGCGTAGGACCATTGCCCTGCTGTGCCAGCGCCTTGGCTTTTACCACCGCCGCATCGATAGCGGCGACGTCGTGGCCATCGACACCGGTGAGCACGTTCCAGCCATAGCTTTCAAAACGCTTAGGCGTGTTGTCGCCAAACCAGTTCTCGACGCGGCCGTCAATGGAAATGCCGTTGTCGTCGTAGAAAACGATAAGCTTGGAAAGCTTGAGCGTGCCGGCCAAAGAGCAGGCCTCGTGCGAAATGCCTTCCATCAGGCAGCCATCGCCCACAAACGCATAGGTGTAGTGATCAACGACTGAATGGCCTTCGCGATTGAATTCCCGGGCCAGCAAAGCTTCAGACAGCGCCATGCCGACCGCATTGGCCAGACCCTGACCCAAGGGCCCCGTGGTGGTTTCGACCCCGGCGGTAATACCGACTTCGGGGTGGCCGGGCGTGCGCGAATGCAACTGGCGGAAATTCTTGAGCTCTTCGATGGGAAGGTCGTAGCCAGTGAGGTGCAACAGCGCATAGATCAGCATGGAACCATGGCCGTTGGACAACACAAAGCGGTCGCGATCAGCCCAGGACGGGTCTGTCGGATTGTGACGCAAATGCTGCGTCCAGAGGACCTGAGCAATATCTGCCATGCCCATGGGGGCACCGGGATGGCCCGAATTGGCTTGTTGAACCGCATCCATGGATAGCGCACGAATGGCGCTGGCCATGGAAGAATCTTGGGCAGGCGTAAGGCTCATTTAAAACTCGCAGGAAGCGTCAGCCCGAAAAAGGCTGCTTAAGTTTACAAAGCTTCTGATTTTACCATCGTAGACGGAGTTATGATCCGAAGGTCATCACCTGTAACGCAACCGTCACCATGGCCATTTCCCGCTTTTATTGTGCCACGCCGCTTTCACCCGAAACCACGGTCGAGCTGCCGGCTGCACTCGCCCACCATGCTGTGCGTGTGCTGCGGCTTAAAACTGGCACCGAAGTCATTCTCTTCGACGGCAGTGGCGGACAATACCCCGCAACCTTGCTCATAGACGGAAAAAAAGCCGCCGCCCGCCTGGGGCCCCACGAATCCACAGAGGCGGAACTGACCGGGCAAATCACCCTGGTGCAAGGCATGGCCTCGGGTGAGAAAATGGACTGGGTGATTGAAAAAGCCGTCGAACTGGGTGCAGCCCGGGTCGTGCCCGTGGCTGCCCAGCGCAGCGTGTTGCAACTCTCCGGAGAACGGCTGACCAAGCGGCTGGATCACTGGCGTCGCATTGCCCAGGCAGCCAGCGAGCAATGCGGACGCAATCGCATCATGGAAGTTGTTCCGCCACTAACCCTGCAGCAGTATCTCGCGGCATCGACTTTGCCGCCGGCCTCCATTCTTTTCTGCCATCCCGGCAGCACACTGACACTTGCGCAGGCGGCACAAGCGGCCGGCAACGCGCTGGCATTGGTGGTGGGGCCCGAAGGCGGATGGTCAGACGAAGAACTGGCGCTGGCCGAATCCCACAACCTGACGACTGTGGGATTCGGCAACCGCGTGCTACGCACAGAAACGGCCGGCCTGGCCCTGATTGCCGCAGTCAGCGCATTGCGGGGCTGGAGCTGAGCGGCCTGCGCAAGCCTTATTCGTTTTCGGTAACGCCTGAATAAGGCGTGGGCTGCACCCCGGGCTCAGGGTCGGGATGCTTGCCGGCGTGCACAACAAAATAGGCGAAACAACGCTCGTTGTTGGCGGCGAACTCTACTGCATCGTCGCACACCTGAAGTATGGCTCCCGCGTCCTCGGTCAGCGCAGGATCTCCGGAGTGCAAATTATGGAACCACAGGAAAAGCCCCTGTTTGTTATCCAGGATGGTGTCACACAGGCAGTCGTACAAAGCGTCAAGGTTACCGCCGAAAAACTCGGGAAAATCGACCGCCTTGACCACTGCCCTCAAGACGGCCGAACGGCTTCGGGCGCGATTGCAATCCACCACGTACGCGGCCATGCCACTCTCACGTGCGGCATCAAGCGCCTGGTCCCTGGACACATCAGACGCCTTGATCAAACCACCCTTACGCAACTTCTTCTGCAATGACTGCACCTGGCTCATGCTGGCGTCTCCTTGAAAAACGCTTTCACTTCGTCAATACGGTTCAGACTATCGGCTCTTCCAAGACGGATAAGTTCCTGTGTGAAGCTGGCCTCGAAGAGCAAATATGAGACCAGCGCGCCGCCTGTTGTAGCTCTGGAGGCTGACGATACACCAAGGACGCGAAAAAGGGTACGTGCCGCGCGCGGCAGTTGCTCCAGGTGTACGGTTGCCAGGTAATCCAGCGACTGGCTGGGCGTGACGACAAACGTGCGGACCGGCTGCAGGGAAAGCCCTTGCGCACGCTCTTCAGGCAACAGGCTGAGCAGCTGATTAATGCGTTGCAAACGCTCCACATCCATGGAAACGCTATCAAGGAAAATATTGGATAACGCATGCCCCCCGATCTGGGCCAGAGTGGGATACTTGGGATTGACCTCGCGTTCTTCGGGGTGGATGTCGTCCTTGTAGCCCGTACCGATCACGACTATTTTTTTCGCGCCCAGGTGGATGGCGGGGCTCATGGGCGCCAATTGCCGCATCGAGCCATCACCACACCATTGGGTCTGGCCCCGCACCAGGATGGCCTGGGCCGGAAAGATAAACGGAATGGCGCTGGACGCAAGCAGATGGTCAACACCTATGGTGCACGGCACGGCCTGCCGGAGCGAGCGCTGCCAAGGCTTGATCACGTCATCCGACTGATAAAAGGTCAGGTGCTCGCCCGTTGTATAGGCGGTTGCCGTGATTGCCAGGGCGTGAAGCATGCCGCTATCCAGGTTGTGCTTCAGGCGGTCGAAATCCAGCGCGGACGACAACAGCTCGCCCAAAGGCTGATTATCAAGCAACGAACGAGGCTGCCGGTTGCGCAGATCGGGCATCAGCCAGCCCATCGTCAGCATGGCAAGCCAGCGCACGCCTGTGCGCAACAAGCGGAGCGCATCTGCATGATAGATGTCGCCTGTGTGCAAATTGCCCCACAAATCCTGCAAGCCAGTTACCGCACGATGAGGGTCGTTGGCGCGACAGGCCAGGGCCGCCGCATTGATGGCTCCCGCAGACGAACCGCAGATGATATCAAAAGGATTGGCAAAGCCCGCGCGGCGTTCAGGATCCAGGATTTCAAGAATGCCCGAGAGCACCCCCACCTGATAAGCCGCCCGCGCGCCACCCCCGGTCAGCACCAGACCGACCGGTTCGCGTTCCATTGCCTCGACGTTTACGTATGCCATGACGCGTCAGTGAACCTCATTTTATGGGCCTGGTCCAGCCCAGCGAGCCAAATGGATAAGCGATCGTTACAGATTTTGCCCCGGATGAGGATAGCCCCCGCCTTCGTCGAACAAATGCTTGACCTGCATGTCCAGCTCATCTGCCTGTACGGTCAGCCCGACGTCGTGCGCCCTGCGCGCGGCAAAGCGCTCAGAGTACGGCAGCTCAAGCTGCGGCTGAATCAGCCGCTCATCGAATACCAGCCATTCAACCCAACCCAGATCCCCTCCGTGGCCCAGCAACAGGTGCGCCAGATTCACTGTTTGCCCGTTGGCCGGGAACAGAGCATCGAGCCGGTAGCGCGCCGGCCAGCGACGCTCTGCGCCACAAGCCCTGGACTCGGCGCCCGCAGACAGCTGAAACAACGAGGCAACCAGTTTTTGCAGGCGTGCGCCTTCCAGCGGTTTTTTGTTCTGTGCGCCAAAAGGCCCCAGACTGGCCACGGTACCGTCGGCCAGCAGCACGGACGCATGGACCAGGCCCGAGGCGCCGGTTGATCCGGTATCCCAGTCGCACAGAACACGATCGGCAAGCCAGGCGGCCACCGTAATATGGCAAGGCAGTTCGGAAAACTGGCTGAGCCCCGCCTCTGCAAGCTCACCCAGCAAACAACCCGGCTGCACGAACCATCTGGTACTGTCGGGCTCCAGCCGCTGGCACGCGCTCATGTCACGGCCAGGGTCTACCCACAAGACGGACTGCTCGTCGAGGCGCGCAGCATGCTGCACGCCGTCGAGTGCCAGCAACACACCGTACTCAACGCAAAGTGTACGGGCCTTGTGAACATCGGCAGCTTTTTTGGGCACCAGCCGCGCACTGCCAGTATCGTCGTTCCCATTGAATTCATGGAAACTGCCTTCGATTGCATTGCGCATACGCTGGCAAAAGGCCTTCCAGGGCCCCTGGGCCGCACGACGGCCGGTCAAAAATGATCGCCGGGAGTTAGACTGCATAGATGCTTCCTTACCGATACGTTCCAAAACACTTAAATGAGCCAACGATTACAATCCCTGTTTTTGCCTGAGATTCTTGCCTTATGCCTCGCCTAGCCAAGCGTACTGAACAAGTGATGCCATTCTACGCTGTGGAATTATTCAAACAGGCCAGTGCGTTGAACGCACAAGGTCACGACATCATCAGCCTGGGAATAGGCGAACCTGATTTTACGGCGCCATCTCAGGTTGTCGAAACCATGCATCGCGCGGCCCAGGCCGGCCTGAGCGGCTACACCCCGCCTGCAGGGATTTCCCCACTGCGGGCCGCCATCGCCGACTACTATCATCAGCAATTCGGGGCATCCGTTGATCCATCCCGTGTCATAGTGACCTCCGGAGCCTCCGGCGCCCTGCTGCTGGCCAGCATGGCCCTGATCAATCCGGGCGATGAAATCCTGATGCCCGACCCTTCCTATCCGGCAAACCAGAACTTCATCACCGGCGCCGGCGGCATACCGCGCCTGATTCCATGCTCGGCCGAACAGCGTTTTCAGCTCGATGCCGAGACCGTAGGCAAGCACTGGGGGCCGGCTACACGCGGGGTATTGATTGCATCGCCCAGCAATCCCACCGGCACGACTATTGCCCGGGAAGACCTCAAAACCCTGATCGCCGAAGTAAAGCGTCATGACGGCTTTGTGATCATGGACGAAATTTATCTGGGGCTGTACTACGATGAAAAACCACAAAGCGCCCTGACGCTGGACGACAATATCGTCATCATCAACAGTTTTTCCAAGTACTTTCACATGACGGGCTGGCGCCTGGGGTGGCTGATTGTTCCACCACACATGGTGGCTGCGATCGAAAAACTGGCCGCCAGCCTGGCCATTTGCGCGCCTTCGCTGGCGCAACATGCCGCCCTGACCTGCTTCGACCCCGAAGTCATGCAGATCTACGAAAAACGACGACTGTCGTTCAAGCAACGACGGGACTACCTGCTGCCCGAATTCGAACGCCTGCGTCTGCATGTACCGGTTGCACCGGATGGCGCGTTCTACATTTATGCCGATATTCGCGAGTACAGCCAGGACAGCGACGACTTTTCTCATCGGCTGCTGCACGAGGCAGGCGTTGCCGCCGTGCCCGGCCGGGATTTCGGACCGGCCCACGCAGCTTATTCAATGCGGTTTTCGTATGCCACAGGCCTGGACAGACTGCAGGAAGCAATAGCAAGAATGGAGCGCTTCCTGGGCTAACGCCCGATAGGAATACCCGACGCCAGCGCTATGCGCCGGCGCTCGGCAAGCACCTTGGCCCCATAACCACCGTCGCTGGGGCCCGTGGCCCCGACATAACAGGCCAGCCCGCCCTCGACGGAGCGCCGGCGCTTGATGCAGTCGTACAGAATCTGTGTTCCGACGCGAATATTGGCGATCGGATTCAGGGCCGCAATCGGACCATCGCTGAACGCCTCGAATTTGTCTTTGTGCACCTTGGTCATGACTTGCATCAGGCCCTGTGCGCCAACATGGCTTTCGGCATAAGGGTTGTAACGCGACTCGATGGCGATCACTGCCAGCACGAGTTGCGGATCCAGATTTTTCTCGCGGGCCACGACAAACACCGTATTGACCAGAGCGCCTGCCACGCTATGCGCTATCCGGTATTTGCGTGCCAGATAACTGCGCAGAGCCTGCGCCTGAGCGGCGGTGATGCCAGTGACATGACGTCCGGCGACCGAGGCCTGCAAGGCCCGGCTGAAACTCAGATGCGGAGAGTCAGGCGCCCGCGTCTCTGATTCGGCAAGCTTGTCGGCCCTGACATCTTCGGGCGGCAGTGCCCCTGCCCCGCTTGCCGCTTCAGCGCCCGGCACAGCCTGCTCGTCTGCCCCGTACGACGCATACCAGATCTGATTCAGATCCTGGGCAGGGCGCAAAGCTATCAGCAACGCCTGATGCACCTGCTGCGCCTGCTGACGCAAGGACGGCACCGTGGCTCCAAGCACGATGGTGACCAGCACGGCTATGCCAAGATAAATCGCGCACACATAAGTGAACTCACTGACCCGGCGCGATACGCCCAAGGCAGAACGTCCAGCCATGCTATCGGAAGAAATAACCGCCATGGTGCCCCTTCCACACAAAATGAAGAAAGTCGATGTTAACCTTCTATTCCCGCCCGAATGTAACCCAACTGGCCTATTGCTGTGAAATATCGTGACCTAAGAGACTTTATCGCCCAACTTGAACGCGCTGGCAAACTAAAACGCCTGAAGGTTCCGGTTTCAACCGATCTTGAAATGACCGAGATCAGCGACCGCGTACTGCGCGCCGGCGGGCCGGCCCTGCTGTTCGAGCAGGCCACCCACAACGGGGCGCAATCCAGCATGCCCGTCCTGACCAATCTGTTCGGCACACCACAGCGCGTGGCCTGGGGTATGGGCGCCGAAGAGGTCAGCGCCCTGCGGGAAACCGGTGAGTTGCTGGCATCGCTGCGCGAGCCGGAGCCGCCGCGTGGCCTGCGCAGTGCGCTGGCCACGGTTTCCATGCTCAAGAACGCCTTATGGGACATGAGCCCCAAGACGGTGAAGAATGCCCCCTGCCAGGAAATCGTACTGGAAGACGATGACGTCGATCTGAACCAGATTCCCTTGCAACGCTGCTGGCCTGGCGACGTAGCCCCCTTGCTGACATGGGGTCTGGTGGTCACCCGTGGCCCCAACGCCAAACGACAGAACCTGGGCATTTACCGCCAGCAACTCATCGGGCGCAACAAGCTGATCATGCGCTGGCTGTCACATCGCGGCGGCGCGCTGGATTTCAGAGACCACGCAATCGCCCATCCCGGTACGCCATTTCCCGTGGCGGTCGCCTTGGGCGCGGATCCTGCCACCATACTCGGGGCGGTCACGCCCGTACCCGACAGCCTGTCCGAATACCAGTTTGCCGGCCTGCTGCGCGGTTCCAGAACGGAAGTCACCCAGGCAATAGGCAGCACATTGTCGGTACCCGCCTATGCCGAAATCGTGCTCGAGGGGCATTTGCTGCCATCGTCCGATCCCCGGGCCATCCCCGCCGTGCCTCCCGAAGGGGTCGCCGGCCCGACCGACACCGGCTATGAAATGGCGCTGGAAGGCCCTTACGGTGATCACACCGGCTATTACAACGAACAGGACTGGTTCCCTGTTTTTACGGTCGATCGCATCACCATGCGCCGTAACCCGATCTACCACAGTACCTATACCGGCAAACCACCAGATGAACCCGCCGTGCTGGGCGTAGCACTGAACGAGGTGTTCATCCCGCTGTTGAAGCGCCAGCTGCCGGAAATCGTCGACTTCTATCTGCCGCCCGAGGGATGCAGCTATCGCATGGCCGTGGTATCCATGCGAAAACAGTACGCCGGACATGCCAAACGCGTCATGTTCGGTATCTGGAGCATCTTGCGACAGTTCATGTACACCAAGTTCATCGTGATCGTCGATGACGACGTCGATGTACGCGACTGGAAAGAGGTGATATGGGCGATGACGACCCGCATGGACCCTGCGCGCGATACAGTACTGGTCGAAAACACGCCTATCGACTATCTGGATTTCGCATCACCCGTGTCGGGCCTGGGTGGGAAAATGGGGCTGGATGCCACCAACAAATGGCCGGGCGAAACCTCACGTGAATGGGGCACACCCATCGTCATGGACAAGCAAGTGTCGGCACGAGTCGATGCGCTGTGGAAGGATCTGGGCCTGTAGCACCAGGCGCCGGCCTCAGTCGTGCTTGCGGCCCATGCTGCGCGCCACCTGCCAGCTAAGCAGCAAGCCCCCTGCGATACGCCACCACCGGCGTCGCTTGCCTACGCCAGACAGCAAGGCGGACGCGCTGGATGTAAGCAGCGGGTACCGTCGGGTCAGGCTAATCACTTGAAACAACCAGTCGGAGGCAGACCTGGATGTGGCGCGCGGAAATACACTGCGCAATACGGCACTGGGCCTGAGGTCTTCGCCCAGGTTGCGAACACCACGAGACATGGCCTGCCGTTCGAGCGCAGCGCGGGTCCTGACCAGCTCGATCTGCAAGGCCCGCTCTTTTGCTGTCAAAGCCTGTTGCTTCATGGTTGATCCCTGCGTACGTCAGTTCGGGTCAGAGGCGTGTCTGGTTCACGCAGGCGCTCGGCCAGGGCCAGGTCGCGACGCAACTCGTCTATGGTGCCCGAGAACGGCATGGGCGAGAACAGAAGTTTGCGTCGTACGCCCCAGAACAGGCCACCGCCCACCAACGCATAGAAAAGCGTCAGCAGGCCCAGCGCCAGATAGCGATGTTCAGTAGGCCAGAAAAACAACGCCACCGTCAGGGAAAACACAAGCACGGACAGGGTCAGGAACAGCAGCGCCCCGAACGCCATGCCCAGCATGGTGATCAGCTGCGACTTCTGTTCCGAGGCCTCGAGCGAAAACAGCTCGAGGCGGGTACGCACGATGGAAAGCAGCGTGCATGCCAGATCACCTACCGATTGTCTTAATGCCATGACTTGCCCTTGACGATGGTTGAGTGGTGGCCGCCGGAGATCAGCGACGACCGATCAGCGCACCGATCAGCACACCGGCCAGGCCTGCCATGCCTATGGCCTGCCAGGGATTGTCGTGGACATAGTCGTCGGTGGCGCGTGCGGCCTTGCGTCCGCGCTCGAGCATTGCATCTTGCGTATCGTACAAGGCCTCGCGGGTACGCCGCAGGGAAATCATGGCGCTTTCACGCAATTCGGCTGCCTTGTCACCGGTGGCATCGGCCGCTTCACGCAAGAGCTTTTCGGCGTCGTCCAGGCTTTCCTTGACGCTTGCAATGAATTCTTCTTCACTGGTTTGTACACTTTTCTTCGTTGCCATAATTCAGCTCCTTCATGAGTTAAGAAAAGAAACCACTAGCTAGCCTAGAGCATACTACTTGCTATTGGATTTTGGTCACCTCGACCACAGAAGCCACACCGCTTTGCGTACTTTCCTGGCGCATGACCATATTCAGATCCGGGCAGAACCAGTCAGTCACCGATGAGGTCATGGCGGGGATGGGCAGCACCAGACCACTGAAAGAGGCCTGCGTCGCCTCGGTATGGCGGGTATAGCTGATGGGCCAGCATGACTGGTCGCCCGCTGCCGTACTGATGTTCTGGCGTTCGCCTACCGTTTTGACACCCGTTTGCACCACTATAGGTTGGGTCTGCACCTTTTTCTTGTCCAGATTGATCTGGAAGCGCAATTCGGGAAACGTCTGGCCACTGCGCGTAACCGGTACACCGTAGGAAAACAAACCGATCATGCGCAGATCGAATCTGCCTTCGGTGGGCTCACTTTTACCGCCAGCCCCTGGCCGCTCGAATGACGCCTTGCCATTACGGATTCTCATTCGATAGTCAAGCGTGGACTTGCCTGGCGGCAAGCCTGCCAGGCCATAAGTGGCCACGCCCTGCACCCGGGCATCGCAATTATCGGCGCCGTGCTGGCTGACTTCGGAAAAGGACAGGTCGGCCCCCAGCTGCAATCCGCCCGAACCGCTAAGCTGCACCTGGCCGCCATCATGCATGAAAGGCGCCTGGCACAGCCCTGCCGTGGCCGGCGTTGCCAGCAAGCTCGCCAGCAATGCCATCATGCCTGAACAACAGAACACTCGCATTCTTGTACCGCCGGTCTAGTGATCGAGGTTTCATACTACCTGATTTGCCTGCCCCCACCATTCACAATTCACGTTGAAACGTTAGCAAATCTGACGTATCTGGAAAAAACGTATTGGCTGCCAGGAATCAGACATCCTTCTGACGGGTGCCGAAAATGCGGTCACCCGCATCACCCAGTCCGGGAATAATGTAGCCGTCTTCGTTCAGGTGACTGTCGATGGAAGCCGTGTAAATGTGTACATCGGGGTGACGGCTTTCGACCGCCTTGATGCCCTCAGGCGCTGCCACCAGGACCAGGGCGCGGATATCGCGGCAACCCGCCTTCTTGAGCAGATCTATCGTGGCCACCATGGAACCGCCGGTCGCCAGCATGGGATCGACAATCAGCGCCAGGCGCTGGTCCAGCTGACCCACCAGCCGCTCGAGATAGGTTTGTGCCTCGAGCGTTTCCTCGTTGCGTGCAATGCCCACTGCACTGACCTTGGCACCCGGAATCAGGCTGAGCACACCGTCAAGCATGCCTATGCCGGCCCGCAGAATAGGCACAACCGTCACTTTCTTGCCCGCCAGCTTCTCTACATGCAAAGGCCCGGCCCATGCCTCGATAAGCGAAGGCTCCAGCGGCAGCTCTTTAGTGGCTTCGTAGGTGAGCAGTGCGGCGATCTCCTGCGACATCTCGCGAAAGTTCTTGGTGCTGAGTTCAGCCTTGCGCATCAGGCCAAGCTTGTGGCGAATAAGAGGGTGACGAATTTCATGTATAGGCATGGTACTTCCTTGTTTCCGGTTCTGATTGTGGCATGAGTCAGCGCGCTGCCAGCCAATTGACCAGCGCGTCGTCGAAACTGCGTATGGCGGCTGAACGCTCGCCATTTGCGATGCTGACGAGAATATAGCGCTTTCCGCTGGCACCCAGCACATAACCGGCCAAAGCCCGCGCATCGCGCAGGGTTCCAGTTTTAAGATGCGCCATGCCTTGTGCATCGCCATTGCGCAGCCGGCGCTTGACGGTGCCATCGACACCCGAGATCGCCAGGGACGAAACGAACTCAGGCATGAGCGGCGATCGCCACGCGGTATCCAGCATGTCCGCCAGCCCCAGCGCGGTAATGCGTCCCGTGCGGGACAGGCCCGATCCATTATCCAGCACCCAGCCCCGGGTATCCACTTGCTGCTCCTGCAGCACGGCCAGCACCGCACGGCCACCGGTATTGGTCGTGGCACCCGGCCCGAACTTTTCCGCTCCCAATGTGAGCAACAATGTACGCGCCATGACGTTGTTGCTTTGCTTGTTGATCAGCCGGATGGTGTCTCCCAGGCTCTCGGAATCATGCCAGACCACCGGCTGGGTGCCCGACGGTACTTTTCCCGCCTTCACCCCCTTGGCCAGCGTGCCACCCAGCTCCCGCCACAGCATCTGGAACAAGGCGGAAAAATATTCGGGCTGAGACTGGGCCAGGCGATAGACGCTGAATTCGCCGCAGGACCCGACGGCCGTTCCGCTGACCTGAACGACAATGTCCGTGCCTGTGTTGATCATCTGCGTCGCCACAGAAGGCGACCCGGGGCAGACGGCGTCGCTCCATTTGACCTCGCCATCGATACGTACACCATGGACGGGCGGGTCGACTATCGGCACCCATCGCCTGGCCTGCTGGTCAGGATGAAAGACCAGACGCACAGCACCAAGCCCCACCATCATGGCGTCCGGACTGGCGTTGTACGGGCGATCCGCCGCGCCATCGAACTCTCCGGGATCAGAGGCGACAGTCCCGAAAATAGAGCGGTCGACGATAACCTCGCTCAGGTTCTTGATGCCGCGCAAGCGCAGCTGACGCAGCAAACCCCAGAGCTCCTCGACCGTCATGAAGGGGTCTCCGCCGGCCTTCAGGTACAGCGGGCCCGCCAGCGTGCCGGCATCGTCAAGCCGTCCGCCACCTCGCGCATAAAATGTGGTGCGCCATCGGTAATCCGGCCCCAGCCCGGATAACGCGCTCCAGGTGGTGACCATTTTCATGACCGAAGCCGGGTTGCGTGGCTCGGCCGCATTGACGGACATCAGCACCGGACCACCAACCTCTTGCACATGCAGGGACAACGCACTGACCGGCACTCGCGAGGCGCGCAGTGCCTGATCCAGCTCGGAGGGCAAAGACTGGGCCTGGGCCAGGGTACCGGCCAAAGCAACCAGGACACCCGCCGCAACACGACCTATCCGGCGCATTCCTGCATAGCCTGCCAATGGTCGAAATTGCCGCAACATCATGAGCAGATCCTCGGGAACAAAAAACGTCAGCATAACCAAACTGCGTCCAGCCGTGGGTCATGGCAACACATTTTTGCGATACAAAACGAGGCTGTCCAGGCGGTTGCTTGCCGGCGCGCCAAGCAGGAATACATCGCAACAGCTTAAAATAACGCTCAAGATGTCTCCAGGCACGGCCTGGACCCATAGCAAGCCGCCCTCAAAGATCCATTACGTGAACCCTGACCTAGAACTTTCCCAGTTCGATTATGAACTGCCCCCTGAACTGATTGCCCAATCTCCCGCCGCCCGCCGTACCGGCAGCCGTCTGTTGCACCTGGACAGCCACGCCGGCCTGCACGATCGCCAGTTTGTCGACCTGCCCCAGCTACTGCGGCCCAACGATCTGCTGGTATTCAACAATACCCGTGTCATCAAGGCGCGGCTGCTGGGCCGCAAGGAAAGCGGCGGCAAGGTAGAGGTTCTGATTGAACGGATCACCGGTCCCAACACCGCACTTGCCCATATCAAGGCCAGCAAATCACCTAGGCCGGGCAGCAAGCTGGTTCTGGTCGAGACGTTCACCGCAACCGTGCCCGGCCGTCAGGACGAGCTGTTTGAACTGGAATTTCCCGAACGCGTGCTCGACCTGCTGGATCGCTACGGCGCGACGCCGCTGCCGCCCTATATAGAGCATGCCGCCGAACAGGAAGATGACGAACGCTACCAGACGGTCTACGCCCGCGAGCCGGGCGCAGTAGCGGCACCGACCGCCGGACTGCATTTCGATCAGGCCATGCTGGAGCGACTGACAGCCATGGGCATCGCCCAGGCGTTTGTCACCCTGCATGTCGGCGCCGGCACCTTCCAGCCCGTTCGCACGCAAAAGCTGGAAGACCACATCATGCATGCCGAACGTTATTCGGTTCCGCCCGAAACCATCGCGCTGATCCATGCCACGCGGGCCGCAGGCGGGCGCGTGATTGCAGTAGGCACCACCAGTGTGCGCGCGCTTGAGTCGGCAGCACAGCATGCCCCCCAGGCAGGTACCATCGAGGGTGACACCCGCCTGTTCATTACCCCGGGTTACCGTTACGCTTGGGTCGACGCCCTGCTGACCAACTTCCATCTGCCGCAGTCCACCCTGCTCATGCTGGTTTCAGCGCTGGCAGGCATGGAACCCATACGACGCGCCTACGCGCATGCCGTCCAATCCCGGTATCGCTTCTTCAGCTATGGTGATGCCATGTTTATCGAATCCGCTACCCAACCATGACAACAACCGGTTTGCATTTCAAGCTGCTGGCCACCGACGGCGCCGCACGCCGCGGTCAGATCACACTCAACCACGGCGTGGTCCAGACTCCCATCTTCATGCCTGTAGGCACCTACGGCAGCGTCAAGGCCATGCTGCCCCACGAGCTCGAAGAGATCGGTGCCCAGATCGTCCTGGGAAACACCTTCCATCTTTGGCTGCGTCCGGGTACCGAGGTCATGCAAAAGCACCAGGGCCTGCACGGTTTCATGCAGTGGAACAAGCCGATACTGACCGACTCCGGAGGCTTTCAGGTATTCAGCCTGAATGGTTTGCGCAAGATCACCGAAGAAGGCGTGAAGTTTGCATCGCCCATAGATGGCGCCAGGCTGTTCCTTACGCCGGAAGAGTCCATGCGCATCCAGTATGCCCTGAACTCCGACATCGCAATGGTCTTTGATGAATGCACCCCCTATTCCATAGACGGGCGACCGGCTACGGCCGAGGAAGCGGCCAGATCCATGCGCATGTCATTGCGCTGGGCCAAGCGCTCGCGCGACGCCTTCCATGCGCTGGGCAACCCCAATGCGCTGTTCGGCATCGTCCAGGGCGGCATGTACGAAAACCTGCGCGACGAATCGCTGGCGGGCCTGGTCGACATCGGCTTCGAGGGCTACGCCATCGGCGGATTGTCGGTCGGAGAGCCCAAAGAAGACATGATGCGCGTGCTGGCCCATGTCGCCCCACGTCTGCCTGTGCAGGCGCCACGCTATCTTATGGGAGTAGGCACGCCCGAAGATCTGGTCGAAGGTGTCAGCCGCGGCGTCGACATGTTCGATTGCGTCATGCCCACCCGCAACGCGCGTAATGGCTGGCTGTTTACCCGCTACGGCGATATCAAGATACGCAATGCCCGCTACCGCGACGACACCCGGCCACTTGATCCCTCGTGCCATTGCCACACCTGCCGGCACTTTTCCAGGTCGTATCTGCATCATCTGCAACGCGCCAACGAAATTACCGGTTCACGCCTGAATACACTGCATAATCTGCACTTTTACCTGACCATCATGCAGGAAATGCGCAGCGCCATCGAAGAGGGCAATTTTCAGGAATGGCGGGAGAAATTTGCCCGTGATCGGGCCCGTGGTATCGAATAGCCAAGATATCGCTACAATACAGAGTTAACCAAGATTATTTTCAGGAGCAGACCCCGATGGTTGCAATTGATACTTTGACACTGATTACTGCGCAGGCAGCCGCCGGCGGAGAAAACGCATTGATGGGCATGCTGCCCATCATTTTGATGTTCGTTATTCTGTACTTCCTGATGATTCGTCCCCAGATGAAACGTCAGAAAGAACACCGCAACATGGTCGCAGCACTGGCCAAAGGCGACGAAGTCATCACCACCGGCGGCCTGCTGGGCAAAGTCACCAAAGTCAGCGACAGCTACATCACGGTAGAAATCAGCATGCTGGGCGACAAGCCGGTAGAAACGGTTGTGCAACGCAATGCCGTCACTTCGATTCTGCCCAAGGGCACCATCAAGGCTCTTTGATCCCCTGCGCATACCCTGGAGTATCTCCAGGGTTTCTTTTGCTTTAGCCACTGATCAACAATGAACCGTTATCCTCTCTGGAAATACCTCCTCGTACTGGGGGCCGTGCTAATCGGCCTGCTCTATACGCTACCCAATTTCTTCGGGGAATCTCCCGCAGTCCAGATAGCGGGGGCAAAATCCACGGTCAAAGTCGATCCTGCCGTACTGAGCCGTGTCGAAGACACGCTCGCCAAGAACAACATCACCCATACAGGCGCCTATTTCGAGCAGAATGGCCCTATCGGTACCGTCCGGGTCAGGTTTGAAACCACTGATGTCCAGCTCAAGGCCAAGGACATCATAGAAAAGAACCTGAATCCGGATCCGTCCAACCCCGATTTCACGGTGGCGCTGAATCTGCTGCCATCGTCACCCAACTGGCTCACCGCCCTGGGCGCACGCCCTATGTATCTGGGTCTTGACCTGCGCGGCGGCGTGCACTTCCTGCTGCAGGTCGACATGCAAGGCGCCCTGACCGGCCGCTACGACTCGCTTGCCAGCGATGTGCGCAGCATACTGCGCGAGGGCAAGGTTGCCACCACCGGAGTCGAGCGCTCCGACATGTCCATCGTGGCAAGCTTTGCCAGTGCCGAAGCGCGTGACAACGCAGTTTCCGAACTGCGACGCGGCATGCCCGACCTGGTCTTTACCGAGAGCGGAGAAAACGGTGGCCAGTTCCTGCTGACCGGCCGACTGACCGATATCGCCGCCACGCAGGTCCAGACCCATGCCCTGCGCCAGAACATGACCACGCTGCACAACCGTATCAACGAGCTGGGCGTGGCCGAACCCATTATCCAGCAGCAAGGTGCCGACCGTATCGTGGTGCAATTGCCCGGCGTACAAGACGTTGCCAAGGCCAAGGAAATCCTGGGTCGTACGGCCACGCTGGAAATCCGCATGGTCGACGACAGCCCCTCGGCGATGGCCGCACTCGCCTCGGGCACCGTGCCCTTTGGTCTGGAGCGCTACAACGACCGCGACGGACGCCCTCTTTTGCTGCGCCGTCAGGTCATCCTGACTGGCGAAAACCTGCAAGACGCCCAGCCCGGACGTGACCAGCAGACCCAGCAACCCTCGGTCAACCTGACCCTCGATTCGAAAGGCGCACGCATCTTCCGCGACGTCACCCGCGACAACATCAACAAACGCATGGCCATCGTGCTGTTTGAGCAAGGCGAAGGCGAAGTCGTGACCGCTCCGGTCATCCGCAGCGAAATTCCAGGCGGACAAGTGCAGATCAGCGGCAGCATGACCGCACAGGAAGCCGCCGACACGGCCCTGCTGTTGCGCGCCGGTGCTCTGGCCGCCCCCATGGAGATCATCGAAGAGCGCACCATAGGCCCCAGCCTGGGTGCCGACAACATCAAGCAAGGCTTTAACTCAACCTTGTACGGCTTCATTGCCATTGCCGTCTTCATCGTTATCTACTACCACCTGATGGGCGTATTTTCGACCATAGGCCTGACCCTTAATGTGCTGCTGCTGTTGGCCGTGCTGTCCATGCTGCAGGCCACCCTGACGCTGCCAGGCATCGCCGCCATCGCCCTGACTCTGGGCATGGCCATTGACGCCAACGTGCTGATCAACGAGCGCATCCGCGAAGAGCTGCGCAACGGCGCCAGCCCGCAACAGGCCATACACCTGGGCTTTGACCGCGCCTGGGCCACGATTTTCGACTCCAACCTGACCAGTCTCATCGTCGGTGTCGCGTTGCTGGCATTTGGCTCCGGCCCCATACGCGGCTTTGCCGTCGTGCACTGCATCGGCATCCTTACATCGATGTTCTCGTCAGTCGTGGGTGTACGTGCGCTGGCCAACCTCTGGTATGGCAACAAGCGTCGTCTGCAAAGCATCTCTATCGGTCAAGTCTGGAAACCCGGTCAAAAATAATGCAAGCCGCCGTGGGGCACACGCCCTGCGGCCTGTCAAAACTACAGGCATAGCAACATGGAATTCTTTCGCATTCATCGCACCATCCCGTTCATGCGGCATGCACTGGTGCTCAATCTGATCAGCCTGCTGACATTTATCGCGGCCGTGGCCTTTATCGTACTGAAGGGCTTTCACCTGTCGATCGAGTTCACCGGCGGCACCGTCATGGAAGTGCACTACCAGGAATCGGTCCAGGTCGATGAGGTGCGCACCGCCATCAACAGCCTGGAATATAGCGATTTCCAGGTTCAGAATTTTGGCACCTCGCAAGATATTATGATCCGGCTGCCGGCGCGCGAAGGCCAGGATGCCGGCCAGCAAAGCGCCAGTGTCATGCAGGTCTTGCAACAGCAGCACCCCGACGCAGAATTGCGCCGCGTCGAGTTCGTGGGGCCTCAGGTCGGCCAGGAACTGCTGCACAACGGGCTGATGGCCCTGCTATTCGTGGTTGCCGGCATTCTTATCTATCTGGCCTTCCGTTTCGAATGGAAGCTGGCCCTGGCCTGCGCCATCGCAAACTTGCACGACGTGGTGATCATTCTGGGCTTCTTCGCCCTTTTCCAGTGGGAGTTTTCGCTATCGGTGCTGGCCGGTGTACTGGCTGTGCTGGGCTACTCGGTCAACGAATCTGTGGTGGTCATGGATCGTATCCGCGAGAACTTCCGCAAGCAACGCAAGATGCCGGTGTCCGAGATCATCGACCTTTCGATCACCCAGAACATTTCGCGTACCATCATCACCCACGGCTCCACGCAGATGATGGTTCTGTCGATGTTTTTCTTCGGCGGCCCCACGCTGCATAACTTTTCGCTGGCGCTGACCATCGGCATCTGGTTCGGTATCTATTCCTCGGTGTTCGTTGCCGCGGCGATATCCATGTGGCTGGGCATCAAGCGTGAAGACCTGATCAAACCCGTCAAGAAAGACGACCCGGCCACCGAAGTAATGTAGTGGCCGCCGGGCCGGTACGCGCCCTTGCGGCGCTTACTGCCCGCCGCCGGTAGCGTTGACCACGTACGCAACAATCGCGTCGATTTCGTCCGGTTTCAGCGTTTCGGCAAAAGAAGGCATGGCACCCATGCCTTCAGCAAGCACCTTGCGTATACGATCGGCATCGGGCTTGAGCTCATCCAGATCAGGCCCGATGGTGCCCTCGGCACCTGCATCCTGCAACGTGTGGCAAATAGCACAGGCCGGTACAGCGTCGGTGCTGAACAGGACCTTGCCCTTTTCCAGCAACTGGGCATCAGGCCCTCCCGCCCAACTGGCGCCTGCGGCACCCAGTAACAACAGTCCTGCCATGCGTGATACTGCAAACTTCTTCATGCTCATCTTAGGTGTTCCAATGCAGACATGCCCCATTTCAAGGGGCATGTCAGTTATCGAGCCAGTGCTCAGGCAACCTTGATGACCACCATGTGGTCACGCCAGCTGTTGTTGATATAACCCCGATTGTTCTCGCGGCGTTCTTCCGGCTGGGTATCACCGGCCTCGTTGGTAGCCCGGCATGCCAGCTCGTGCGAGCCTGCAGCCAGGTCGGCAGCAAACACGAATTCACGCCAGGCATACTTACCCAGATCAGGCCCGACAAACTCGGCCTTCTGCCAGTCTTTTCCGCCATTGACCGAGACTTCTATAGACTTGGCAGCGGTCATGCCACCCATGGCCACGCCACTGATCTGCACCTTGCCCGCCTTGACGGTCTGATCCGGATCGGAGGGGTAGTTGATCCAGGACTTGACCGGCATTTCCCAGATCGAATCCTCGCTGGGGCTGGGCTTGCCACCCACCGGCGTCCAGCGGTAGCTGGTTTGCTGGATTTTGGCCGGGGACTGTTCCTTGGTAAAGGCCAGATGCTTGATGTATTTGATGGAGTTCACACCGGTATAGCCGGGCACGATCATGCGCAAGGGACCGCCATGCGCCAGTGGCAACGGCTCGCCATTCAGCTCCCAGGCAAGAATCGCATCCTCAATGGCCGAAATCGGCACCGAACGCTCTATCCTGACGGTGTTCGGGTCCAGACCTGCCGGGATTTCCTCACCACCCGTGCTGGTCATGTAGACCATGCCGTCTGCCATGCCGCCAACGGCCTCCAGCAACGCCTTGACGGGCACACCGGTAAAGATCACGCATCCGGCTGCACCCACCGTCCATTGAGTACCGCTGGGCTTGTGGGGAAACCAGCCACGGCCATTGCCGGAGCATTGCAGAACCATGGGAACAGCGGCCAAGCCCAGGCCTTTGAGCTCTGCCACGGTAAAGCTGCGAGGCTTGCCCACACCACTGACTTCCAGCGTCCAGCTGTCAGGGTCATTGATCATGGCGGGATCTTTGGGCGGCGTAACGTTGTTGCGCACGAACAGCCGGTCAGTTGGGGTGATTACGCTGCTGCCGAAAGCGGTGCGCTTGGTTTCAATGGTGTTGGCACTGTGCACGATAAGGCTGTCGGCATCCTTCCAGCTGGCATAGTCGGGCAAAGACTTGACCGCTTTCGCGGCTGCCGAATCAGGGCCGCCGGTATCGGCACGGGCTACCCCGCCCAGACCCGCCAGAGCCACAATGCCTCCGGTGGAGGCGAGCATGCGGCGCCGGCTCGCATTGCTAAGTTCACTCATTCCTATCTCCTTTGATGTGGGCAAGACCTTACGGATATGACAAACGGTGCAGCCGACTAATAGGTGTGACAATGACTGCGGCACTTCCGCTCATATTATTGATCTATATTAATATAGCGCATAGTGATAAGAATCGCCTAGACCATGACGTGCCCGGGCCGGGCTGCATGACCATTCCGCTCGGGCAAAGAACGTTACAATAGGGGTTTTACCTTTAGCCCCCGGGATATACACCCGCAACGGCAACCGTCATGCAAGAAACCACTGTCAAGCGCAACCGCCCCGCTGCTGTCGCGGCGCCTTCCCAACCTTCCGCCCTGCTCATTCCCAGCGAACCCGAGGCACCTGCCCGGCTCCTGATTCCGGAAGAACCCGAGCCCACTCCCAGGAAAACGCGCAAGCTGTTCATACGGACCTTTGGCTGCCAGATGAACGAATATGATTCCGACAAAATGGCGGACGTCCTGCGCGAAGACCAGGGCGTGGAACTTACCCAGACGCCCGAAGATGCCGACATCATTCTGTTCAATACCTGTTCGGTACGCGAAAAAGCGCAGGAAAAAGTCTTTTCCGACCTGGGTCGTGTCCAGCACCTGAAACAGAGCAATCCCGACCTGATCATTGGGGTTGGCGGCTGTGTTGCCAGCCAGGAGGGCGATGCCATCGTCAAGCGTGCTTCGTACGTAGATGTGGTATTTGGCCCGCAAACCTTGCATCGCCTGCCCGATTTGATCGCCCGCCGGCGCGAATCCGGGCGCGCCCAGGTCGACATCAGCTTTCCCGAGATCGAAAAATTCGATGCCATGCCCCCCGCCCGTGTCGAGGGCTGTACCGCATTTGTTTCCATCATGGAAGGCTGCAGCAAGTATTGCAGTTTCTGTGTTGTGCCCTATACGCGGGGCGCCGAAGTCTCTCGCCCCTTTGACGACGTGCTGATGGAAGTCGCCGACCTGGCTGATCAGGGCGTCAAGGAAGTGACCCTGCTGGGCCAGAACGTAAACGCCTATCGCGGCCCCATGGGAGACAGCGCCGGGATCGCCGACTTTGCCATGCTGCTGGAGTACGTGCACGAAATACCTGGCATAGAACGCATACGCTACACCACCTCGCACCCCAAGGAAATGACCACCCGGCTAATAGAAGCCCATGGCGCCTTGCCCAAGCTGGTGCCTTTCCTGCACCTGCCCGTACAGGCCGGAAGCGACACCATACTGGCTGCGATGAAGCGCGGCTACACCACCCTTGAATTCAAGTCCATCGTTCGCCGCCTGCGCGCTGCACGCCCCGGCCTGACACTGTCCTCCGACTTCATCGTTGGCTTTCCGGGCGAAACCGAGGCCGAATTCGAAAAGACCATGAAGCTGATACGCGACGTGGGTTTCGATCAATCGTTCTCCTTTGTCTACTCGCGTCGCCCGGGCACACCGGCCGCCGACCTTGAAGACAACACCCCAAAAGAGATCAAACTCGAGCGACTGCACAGGCTGCAGGCTCTTATTAACGAGCAGGCCGATGCCATCAGTCAGAGCATGATCGGCACGGTCCAGCGAATTCTGGTCGAAAAACCTTCACGGCGTGACCCCAACGAGCTGTCGGGGCGCACCGAGAACAACCGCATCGTCAACTTTATCGGCCAGCCTCGCCTGATTGGCCAGATGCTGGACGTACGCATCACCCAGGCCATGACCAATACGCTGAAGGGTGACATCGTGACCCGCGTATCCGACAGCAAGGAAAGCGCATGACGCGTGCTGCCCGGAGCAAGGCCCCGATAGTCGTCACCCTTGATGGCGACAACACACATCTGGCCAATCTGTGCGGCCCTCTGGATGAAAACCTGCGCCAGATTGCCGACGGCTGGAATGTCACGCTGAGCCGGCGCGGCGATCGCGTATCCATTTCCGGCGACCAGGCCAAGGCCGCCGCGAACGCACTGTCGCTTTTTCATCGTCGTGCGGTACACAAGGCCTTGTCTATCGACGATATCCAGCTGGGCATGGTTGAGTTGGGTGCAGGCCGCCCTCAGGCCACGGAAAAGATTCAGGCACCGCAGCCGGAATTACCCGAACTGCCGCCTGTCGACGACCTGAGCCTGAGCCTGCGCACCCGCAAATCAGACCTGAGTCCGCGCACGCCCAGACAGCGCGACTACCTGAACAACATACTGCGTCACGACATTACCTTTGGCGTGGGGCCGGCCGGCACAGGCAAAACCTGGCTGGCAGTTGCCTGTGCCATTGATGCGCTCGAGCGCGAAACGGTACAAAGGCTGGTACTGACGCGCCCCGCCGTCGAAGCGGGTGAGCGTCTGGGTTTTCTGCCCGGCGATCTGGCCCAGAAAGTCGATCCCTATTTGCGACCGCTGTATGATGCACTGTACGACCTGATGGGCATAGAACGGGTCCAGCGCCTGTTTGAGAAGCAGACCATAGAAATCGCGCCGCTGGCCTATATGCGTGGGCGTACGCTCAATCACGCCTTTGTCATTCTGGACGAAGCCCAGAATACAACGCCGGAACAAATGAAAATGTTCCTGACCCGCATAGGGTTTGGCAGCAAAGCGGTGATCAATGGCGACCCATCCCAAGTCGACCTGCCGCGCGGTCAGGCCAGTGGTCTGGTCCAGGCCGTCGACGTACTCGAATCAGTACAGGGCATCGCCACTACTCACTTCACCAGCCGCGATGTAGTGCGGCACCCATTGGTCGCCCGTATTGTGGACGCCTACGACAAGGCCGCCGGTCATGGTTCCTGAACTTTCCCTATCGGTTCAATATGCAACACCGGTGCCCGAACTGCCACGCTGGCGCCTGCGCCGTTGGGTGCTCCAGGCCGTCTCGGGTGTTCACAAGGACGAAACCGAGGCAGGCATGCCCGACCGCTTTCGCGCCGTATCGCTGACCATACGCCTGGTCGACGCTGACGAAGGCCGTCGCCTGAACCATGAATTCCGCCAGAAAGACTATGCCACCAACGTCCTGACGTTCGAGTATGGCATAGACCCGGACGGCATGGCGGGCGGTGATATCGTGCTGTGCGTGCCTGTGTTGCACAGTGAGGCCGCGACGCAAAAGAAAACCGTACTGGCGCATGCCGCGCACCTGACCGTGCACGGCGTACTACATGCTTTGGGCTACGATCATATCGACCCCGAGGACGCAACCGACATGGAAGCGCTGGAAACCGCCATACTTGCCGAAATGGGAATTGCCGACCCTTACCAGGACGATCCCGACCTCCACCCGGGTCGATAATATCGGTTATGCTAAACCATCTTGTATTCAGTCCAATGGACAATGTCAGAACCTAATTCACCCGACGCCGAGCCTCGCCCGGCAAAAAACAGCTCCAAATCCCTGCTCCAACGGCTTACCACCTTCATGCGGCGCTCCGAGCCCGAAGACCGGGAAGACATCAAGGCCGTGCTTGAAGCCGCACACGACCGCCAAGTGCTCGACGGCGAATCCTACGCCATGATTTCCGGCGCACTCGAGGTCGCAAACCAGACCGTCGCCGACATCATGGTTCCCCGATCCAAAATGGATATGCTGGACGTCGGCAAACCACTGGCTGAAGTACTGCCCGACATTATAGAAACCGGCCACTCACGCTTCCCCGTCTATGAAGACGACCGCGACAATATCGTCGGCATATTGCTGGCCAAAGATTTACTGCTCTCCATCTCCAACCCCTCCATAGACCTGCGCCCGCTCGTACGCCCGGCAGTCTTCATCCCCGAAACCAAGCGCCTGAACGTTCTGTTGCACGAATTTCGCAGCAGCCGCAATCACCTGGCCATCGTGGTTGACGAGCATGGCGGCATATCGGGCCTCGTGTCCATGGAAGACGTACTCGAGCAAATTGTTGGCGACATCGAAGACGAATACGATGAAGACGCCGAGAAAACCATCTTCCAGACAGGCACCAATAGCTGGCGCGCCATGGGCATTACCGAAATTGACGTATTCAACCGCAGTTTCAATACCGAGCTGCCCAACGATGACTACGATACGCTGGGTGGATGGCTGGCCGCCGAGCTGGGGCGCATACCCCGGCGCGGAGACAGCATCAGCCACCAGGGCCTGAATATTACTGTCGTCGGTGCCGATGCCAAGCGTGCGCTATGGCTGCATCTGCAGCACGACATCGCCGAGCCCGCGGCTCCCGCCAACACGTCCGGATAATCACTTGAAAACAATCAAGCACATCGACCGACGCCAGGCCGGCCTGCTGGTTTTGGGTGCCGCGCATGCACTGTCATTTGCGCCCGGCCCCTTGCCGCACTGGATACTGCCTTTTGTCCAGATATTTACGCTGGCAGTGCTGGCATATTTTGTCTTCAAAGCCAACACAACCGCCCAAGCTGCACTGGGCGGTTTTCTTTTCGGCATCAGCCATTTCGCCGTGGGCCTGTATTGGCTTTATATCAGCATGCACGAGTACGGCGGCATGGCTGCGCCACTGGCAGCCACGGCGGTAGTGTTGCTCGCCGCCGCTCTGGCGCTGTACATAACACTGGCGACAGCCCTCACACGCCTGCTGGCCGGCTATCAGTCATACACCCAGGCCAGCTACAAGCGTCAGGTGCTGCTGGCGGCCGTCTGGGCTTCGAGCTGGGCTTTGTTTGAATGGCTGCGCGGCACGCTGTTTACCGGCCTGCCCTGGCTCAATATCGGCTACGCCCATGTCGAGGGCATGCTGGCGGCATGGGCACCCATACTGGGCGTCTATGGCCTGGCGTGGCTGGCGGCCTTTGCCGCCGGCGCCATCGCGCTGCTGGCCTGCTCCAAAGACACCACCAACGACGCCAAAGCCGCCGTCGGCGTGGGGCTGGCGATACTCTCTGGCCTGACCGGCATTGCGCTGGGTCACGTCAGCTGGTCCAAACCGCAAGGCGATCCCTTGATCGTACGGCTGGTACAAGGCAATGTGCCCCAGTCAGAAAAATTCGATCCGGAACTGCTGCAAAACGGACTGAACACCTACCTGGAGCTCGCGGCCCTTCCCCCGCGTGAGCCCGACGGCGCTCCCGATCTGATCGTCCTGCCGGAAACCGTCATACCGCTGTTCCAGAACCGGGTTGCCCCGCAGGTCTGGGAACGCTCGCTTGCCGTCGCACGCGAGCGCAACGCCCAGATTCTCATGGGTATTCCCCTGCACGACCGCCACGAGAATCGTGACCGCTACACCAACAGCGCCATTACCTTTGACGCCAACACCCCTTTGCAGACATTGATCAGCGGCGCCCTGGACCTGCGTTACGACAAACACCACCTGGTGCCATTCGGCGAATTCGTGCCAACAGGGTTCCGATGGTTTGTGGACAGCATGCAGATTCCACTGGGCGACTTTAACCGCGGCCCGGTCAGGCAAGCCCTGTTTCCCATCCAGGGCCAGATCATTGCACCGGATATCTGCTACGAAGACGTCTTTGGCGAAGAAATCATCCAGTCCGTACGTGACAGCGACACTGCAGGACCAGGAGCAAACATATTGGTCAACCTGAGCAACCTTGGCTGGTTTGGTGATTCGTGGGCGCTACGCCAACACTTGCAGATATCGCGCATGCGCTCGCTGGAAACCGCAAGACCGATGCTGCGCGCCACCAATACAGGCATGACCGCAGCCATAGACCCCAACGGCCACGTACGCGCAGCCCTGAACCCCATGAGCAAAGGCGTACTGGACGTGGAAGTCCAAGGCATGACCGGGCTGACACCCTATGTGCGCTGGGGTAATACACCCGTGCTGGTCGCATCTTTGCTGATGCTGTTGCTGGGATTTTCAGTAAGAAAAAGGATGAGCAACTAAAAAAATGATTAAAAAGGCGCGATGACTTGCACACTTTAAAAATATGGTGCATAATCTCGCTTCTTCGCTAGACAAGCCAGTACGGGGGTATAGCTCAGCTGGGAGAGCGCTTGCATGGCATGCAAGAGGTCAGCGGTTCGATCCCGCTTACCTCCACCAGTCTTTCGAAGAAAATCTGTTCGGTAACGACAGATAGCAGTAAAACAGCGTATTAAATATGCTATGATACGCAGCTTGTTTTGTCCGGTCCCCTTCGTCTAGAGGCCTAGGACACCACCCTTTCACGGTGGGTACAGGGGTTCGAATCCCCTAGGGGACGCCAGAGATTCTGGCATAAGTAGTACACCGCTGCGGAGCGGTAGTTCAGTTGGTTAGAATACCGGCCTGTCACGCCGGGGGTCGCGGGTTCGAGTCCCGTCCGCTCCGCCAAATAATTCAGTAAAATCAAGCACTTACATCATGTAAGTGCTTTTTTTTCGTCTGCTTTTTTATTCCAAAGTCGGAGTCTTTGTTCCAAAATTTGGATTACCCGATTTTCTGTCTGGCTGGAAAGCCGCGCCAGGCCTGGCTTTCCAAGTAGGCCCGCCTGTACGAATACCGGCACAGGCTGGCGGTATTCGTGTCCCGCTTCCCTGCTGATATGCGCCCCCAGATGGGTGCGCATTACACTCCGCTCATCATGCAATGCACAATGCGCATTGCGCAATACGTATTTCGCGGAGCATGACGAGCGACGCTCCGACGCCCCCCCGCACATACCTGCGAAACTTGGCTGTTTTTCGCAAACTCGTTCCAACAGAGCGCCCCCTAGCGGCGACTCGGCCCCGCAAGCCCTGGATCAAATAGCACACCACAACGCAGGGAGACATCTCATGCATTGCCAGCACCCAGTCGGAACTTTACCTTCCCGCGTCTACGAGAGACACGGGGTAAGAGTCTATTCCATCGGCTACAAGCGCCCCGATGGCACATGGGCCTTTCGCCTGCGTTGTGATGTTTCCGACCAAGAGGAAATCGCCGCCCTTCGAGAGGAAGCAGCATATCGAGCCACAGGAGATCAGCAAGACTGCCTCCACAGTAAAACATTCACTACCGTTGCCAAGCATTGGCTCAGCTGGCAAAAGACCTTACCACGGGACTCAGCAGAAAAACGAGCCGATAGCACGTTGGAAGAAAACGAAAGGGAGATAGCTCAACTCAATCGGGCCTTCGGCAGAAGACGGGTCACAGCGCTTACCAAAGTTGATGCTTATACCTACCTGCGCGACTCCCAAAGCAAGGGACGCTCCGCGAAAGGCAACAAAGAGATCGCATTGGCTAGACTCATCCTTGAGTATGCAATCACGCTTGGCATTCTTGCCGGCAATCCATTCGACCGTGTGAAGAAGTCAAAAACCAAACGCACTGCACGTTTGGTGACAGACAATGAGATGGATCTGACGGTCAGGGCGGGCCGACAGATGGGAGGACAGTACCTGGTGGTTGCCTTGGCATTGAAGACGGCTTGGCTGTGCCTACGCCGGTCTGTTGAGGTCCGAGCGCTGCAGGTGCAGCAAATCAACGAGCAAGGCATCTCCTGGAAGGCGGGAAAGATCAGACGCAGCGATGTACCCATTGTAGGCCTGATACATTGGAGCGCCGAGCTCAAGGCCACCATCGGTGAGGCCCTTTCCTTGCGAGGTCCAGAACCATCGCAGGAGTGCTTCGTGTTTGGAACCAGCACCGGGGAGCGGTACACGAAAGGCGGCTGGAAAACAATGCTGCACAAGCTCATGGTGAAAGCAAAGGCGCTTGCAGATGAAGAGAATGTGCCCTTCCAGCGCTTTTCTCTTCAAGATTGCCGCCCTAAGGGCATCACAGACAAGCTGGCCTCGGGCCATGACGATGTGATGGATGCAACGCTGCACTCTTCGGAACGGATGATCCGGGAGGTATATGACCGTCGGCGGGTGCGGGAGGCGACGCCTGCTAGATAGCGAGCGCCTGCGCCAGAGTTGCCGAGAACGTCTGCTTACGGCCAGAAGCGGCCAGTCGCAACCCGATTCTGATAGCGGTCATTCCTGCGAAGCGATATGCTCTACGTTCATGCCACGTGGGGCGCACAACAACTATGCCGTTGGCTACTGCTTTTCCGGCCTTATTATTTTGTATAACGATTCGTTTGCCGTTCAGAGAGTGACCATCTGCGTTTAAGGTTTGTCGCTATCAACCCACATCCGTTTAGCCCGAGGGCCATAACCACGAGGTGACAAAGCTTGCCAGTTCAGATATGTTCGCAGCAGAGCTGAATGACAACAAGGGTATTCCAAATGTCAGAACCCATCATTAAGAGATTCCAAATAACCGGCCTCCATGGATACAAGGACGTCGAGATCGCATTCACCGGGCCAGCACGGGTTATCATCGCTGAGAACGGTGCTGGTAAGACAACGATTCTTGCTGCACTGTATGCGTTTTTGAAGAGGGATTTCTATCGGCTGGCGAAGATCCGATTCGACAAGATAGAGTGCGACATCTCAGGTCATGCTTCACCACTACAAGTAGCCAAGACGGACCTGCTGGGTTTTGAAATGGCGGGATCGACTGACGCTGAGCTCGATAAGTTGAGCCGATTTACCGTGAGCTCTCCTGCAGCTATTCGGGAGGCCATCCTCCAACTCGACCCCGAAGACATTTCGTCTTTCGGCGACGTACGCCTGTTAAACGAGATCTACTACTCATCTCCATACGATGCAGACGATTTCACGGAAATACTCTCGACTATTCGAGAATCGGCAGCTGAGATGCCCACGGCGCTCTCGGAAACGACTGCAACACTCAATTCACTAATCAGCAAGTTTCAACTGTTGTACCTTCCGACGTATCGACGTGTAGAGCTTTCCGCTCCAAAGGCCCAACGGCGAACCACCCCGGGAAGGCGACAGCGTGAGCCTGAGAATACAGATCGTATTAGATACGGTCTACGCGATGTCCAAGATCGACTTGCTGAAATCCTAGCCGACATCCAGAGATATTCGAACAGCCAGTATCGAACAATCAGTGCCGCGATCATTGACGATGCACTCGGGGGCAAGATCAACCCGAATAGCCATCAGTTTGAAACTCTCCCCGACATCGATGCACTTCGCCTGTTTTTCTCCAGAGTAGAGTCGGACCAATCGAAAACCAATCGGCTCGAATCACTCAAACACCTCTATGAAACAGGTGAAATCCATCAACCTGATCAGTTGATACTGAGATACTTTCTCTCCAAGCTCAAGGCCGTAGTGGACCGTACCAAGCAGCTCGAAACCAATGTGGAGAAGTTTGTTGAACAGGTGAATGTCTACTTGAGCCTGTCCAGCGATGAGAAGACGCTGACGTACGATTCGAACCTCATGAAAGTGGTAGTCAGGAACGTCTTCAACGGCGATGAAATTGACCTCGAGGCGCTGTCGTCCGGTGAAAAACAGGTAATCTCGTTGTTTTCGCATCTGTACTTGGAGTCTGGACAGAAAATCGTGCTGATAGATGAGCCCGAGCTTTCTCTGTCTCTTGACTGGCAGAAGCGGCTACTCCCTGACGTTATCACTTCGCCCGGTTGCGCCCAGCTTCTCGCGATTACTCACTCTCCCTTTATATTTGACAACGACTTGGACAAGTATGCAGGACCTATGCAGATTCGTAGGCAGGGAGGTAAGCCGTAAATGACCGCCCAGTTATTGGAGAGGGCACGTGAGGCGCGTAAGTCTCCTACCGTATTGAAGCTGAGGCTGAGCCAGCTACGCTCGCGGTTTCAGGAGCCCCCGATTCTGATTGTGGAGGGTGTCGACGATATTGGTCCCTACGAAACTTGGGTCAACCGAGTCGCTGATATTTGCATGATAAGAATGCTCTCGGGCAACGGCAAGGAGCAATTACTGGGCCTTCGAACGTTGCTAGCCAGAGACGAAACCGAACTTCGTCCCGGCGTATTCTTTGCGGTGGATCGGGACTTCGACGAACTGTTGGGGCAGGAGTCGGGACCAGATATCTTCTGCACGGATCGCTACTCCGTTGAGAGCTATCTTGTTGATGAGCATGTTGTCGCAAGTGTGTTGCGGGATGAGTTTCGACTTGAGGAAGGCTCTGCTGAATTCGATGCAGCAAAGCAAGCGTACCATCGTACTTTACGTGATTTGGTAGTTGCACTCACCAGCGCTAATTTTCGAATCTATTGTTGTAGGCGCTTGGGAGTGCGTTTGCCCTCCGTCACGCCAGAAGTACGTAGGTTTGCTCGCATTCATGTAGGGCGAATCGAGGCAAACGTTGGTCCAGAAGTCCTTGACAAGGAACTTGCGGTCGAATCTCAGTTGCCGGAGGAAGCAGTTGAAACCTTACGAAGTGATTTCGAGCAACTCGATCCGCAATCGCGCCACCGGGGGAAGTTCCTATTCCAGTTTCTTGTCACTTGGGTGGAAAGGCTTGCCGATGAGGCCCGGAATCCTTCTGGCGAAGTTTTCACGACTCGTTTGAATATAAAGTTTTCTTCCACTGTCATTACCCACCGCTCGCTCGCCTCTCGCTCGGATTTGCCAATGGGTTTCCGAGAGTTTGTGACAAGGATGGTTGCATCTACATAGATGCAGATCCGATAAGCAGTGGTCAAGGTGGGAGAACTCTCTAGCAGATGGTTCGACTCGGTCACGCAGCGGCATCGCGCTGCGTGTCGGTCAACTCTAACAGCTGAGCGACTGCTTGCCTCAAAGGTGAACGGCTGCAATGGGTCGATAACTGCCGGTCAGCGTCGTTTATCCATATGCTGATAAAACAGCAACATTGGGCTTGTCAAAACATACAAAATATTATATAAATTGCGCATGTCACCATCCAAGCCTGTCGAGTTCCTCGGAACCTCACTTGATGATCTTCGCGCCTTCCCGCCCTCTGCCAAGCGCGAAGCGGGTTACCAGATCGATCAGGTGCAAAACGGTTGGGACCCGGACGACTGGAAGCCTATGAAAGCAGTGGGCCAAGGCGTCAGAGAAATCCGCGTTCGCGATAGTGACGGCGCTTTCAGGGTCATCTACATCGCCAAGTTCGCCGATGCCGTCTATGTGATTCACTGCTTTCAGAAAAAGACGGAGAAAACCAGTAAAGCGGATATAGACCTGGCCTCGAAACGTTATCGGGACCTATTGCAGGAGCTAAGCAAATGAGCAAGCAACGATTTACCAGCGTCTGGGATGCCATTGAGGACACCACGGAAGAAGCTGAAAACATGAAACTTCGTTCAGTCCTCATGACAGCGCTGAAGCAGCACATTATTCACGTCAAGATGAGCCAGGCCGAAGCCGCCAAGCTGTTTGGCGTAACTCAGCCCCGCGTCTCTGACCTGATGCGTGGAAAAATCAATGTTTTTGGTCTTGATGCACTGGTGAATATGACCGCTGCCGCTGGACTGCACATTGAGATGCGTGTACTTGAACCTGCCTAGTGTTGGGCCCTAGAGTTTCGAGCCAAAGACTTTGGAATAAAAGTTCGCAAAACCGCATGAAATCGACCTGTTTTTAACGTTTTTGGGAATATGATTTGGCTGGAAACCCGCATGAACATTGACTTCGATAACCGGCCTGTCACGCCGGGGGTTGCGGGTTCGAGTCCCGTCCGCTCCGCCAAAGAGTTCAAAAGCATCTACTTCATGTAGGTGCTTTTTTTTCGTCTGAGCCCTTATCAGCAAGCCGACTGATTTGAATATCAGGGCGATCTACCAAAGACGGGCATACAAAGTACACAATCTCCAAGGCGCGCGCCTTGGCTCATATACGCCTCAGCTCCTCAAGCACATGCTTCACTGCGATTTCCAGCGGGCCGCTGCGGTGTGCAATCCCCATGGGACGCCATAACGGCGGATCCAGTTGAAGAGTCTTGATCCGTTTGTCGATTTGAGGATATAGCGTTTCATACGACAGCAGGGTTGCACCGTAGCCCGCACCCACTAGGCTTTTTGCCGAGTCGTTGTAATTGACCCTGATATTGGCCTGGGGCCGCAAGCCAGCCGCGGCAAACCATTCATTTGTAATTCTGGCCAGCTGAGTGCTGTCGTCATTCAGAATAAGTGGCTTGGTTGCCAGCCAGCTGGCTGTCGCCTTTTCCGGATGATCCCAATGCGCGGGGATGAGTGCTACGACCGGATCTTTCCTCCAGGGACGCACTAGCACCTCTGCCATTTGGCCCTGCGGCAAAGCCACCGCAGCGATGTCCAGCATGCCCTTGGCCAGCTTGTCCATGGCTGCAGTCGAATTAAGCACAGCCAGCTCTACCTCAATGCCTGGGTGTTTCTGTGACAGCCGCTCAAGCGCTGCCGGCAACAGATAAGCAATAACAGGCGTGGCGGCGCTGACGCGTACACGTCCGGTTTTGCCTTCGGCATATAGCTGAATATCGTCGAGCATCGCATCAGTCTGATTCAAGAGCCGCTGGGCTCGTTCAATCAGAGCCGCCCCTACTCCGGTCGGCTCCGCTTTCTTGCGCTTGCGCAGCAATAGCTGTGCCCCAAGTCGCTCTTCGAGCTCGTTGATATGAAGACTGACCGTTGGAGGAGCCAGATGCAACACCCGCGCAGCCGCAACAAAGGACCCATGTTCAACGATGGCCACCAATGTTCTGAGATGATCAAGATTGAGCTCACGCATGTTCAGAATTTATGAATTAAATGGTCAGTATATTCAACTTTTATTCGATTCGAACCATCCATACAATGGAACGAGTCTAAAGACCAGACGGAATTCAAGGAGAAAAGAGTGGTTAGCCAGGTTCATGATGCGTATCGTCGTAGTCAGACATTTTCCCCAGAAACCCTTGCCTCCATCACGTCGGAACTCGTTCGCATTGTGGGCGCAGATCGAGTCTGGAGTGGCCAACAGGCACAACAACGCTATCCAGGCGATAAGAGTTGGCTCACTATCGTCCATGCACACCATGGGCGTCCCCTGAATCAACCCGAACTGGCTGCAGCACCTACAACTGTGGAACAGGTTGCCAAGATCATGCAGTTCGCGTCCAGCACCAAGCTGGCCGTGACCCCATTGGGTGGAGGGTCTGGTGTGCAGGGCGCTGCCAACGCAAATCTGGGTGGGCTCCTGCTGGATCTCACCGGCCTGAACCGCATCCGGGAAGTCGATGAACAGTCCCTCACCTGTACAGTTGAATGCGGAATGAACGTCATGGCATTCGACGCAGAACTTGGCAAGTGCGGATTAACCTTCACGCACGATCCTGCCTCTGCTGAGTGGGCCTCCATCGGGGGGGCCATTGCAGCGCGTGGATCGGGAGTACTATCCACACGCTACGGCAACATTCAGGATCACGTATTATCCGTGGAAGTCGTGCTGCCCGATGGCCAGGTGGTTCAGCTGCCTGCAGTCCCTCGCCATGGGGTGGGTCCTGAACTAAGTCAGCTTTTCGTGGGTAGTGAGGGTGTGCTGGGGATCGTTACTGCGGCACGTGTGAAGGTACAGCGTCAGCCTAAAGCACGTCGTTTCAGTGCGATTCAGTTCCCCTCGCTCGCTGCCGGAATTGCTGCGGGACAAGAGATCATGACCACAGGCCTTCGTCCGGCCGTGATCCGTCTATACGACGCCAAGGCTACGGCCCTGAGCCTGTCAAAAATCGTGAGATCCAGCCTTGAAGGCGTCGCGATGGTAGTGATGGTCGAGGGTCAACACGCAGCACTCGTCGACCTCGAAAGCAGCACTTGCGAACAGATTTGCATTTCACACGGCGGAAAATTGCTGGATGCGCAAATGGGGCAATTATGGTGGGACAACCGCTACGATATGTCGCGCCCACCTCATTCGCCGGAACTGCCACAGATCTGGATGACCATGGACGCCGTATCCGACTTCCGCTCCATTCAAGGGCTATACGACGGAGTGACCCAGGCCCTCGCAAAATCGATCGATCCCAAATGGGGCCTGACATTAAAAACGCACCTGTCACACTGGTATGAATGGGGGGCGATGATCTACGCGAGGGTTGGCGTCCCTCGCGGCCCCGACAACCTCGATGAAGCCGTTGCCCTGCATGATCAGATCGTGGCAGCCGCAGTACGCGCCACGCTGGCTGCCGGCGGTGTCATCAACGACCACCACGGCGTAGGCATGCGCCTGGCACCACACATGGCAGCACAGTTTGGATCAGCAGGCATGAGCTTGCTGCAAGGTGTGAAATCAGGACTGGATCCAGCAGGCATTCTATGCCCCGGAAAGCTGGGCCTGAACTCAAGCATATCGATTTAATGTGTTTTGAGTTCCAGAATCCGGAGACGAACATTATGGGTGCGAAACAATGGATCTAGGACTTGCAGGACGCGTAGCAATCATAACCGGTGCAGGGCGAGGCATTGGGCTGGCACATGCCCGCGCCCTCGGTCTTGAAGGGGTCTCGATCGTTATCAACGATCAGGACAGCACAGCGGCAATGCATGCCGTCGAAGTTCTGTCGGCGCAAGGTATCAACGCCACAAGCCAGACTGGCGACGCGACGGACCCCGAAGTGGTCAACCAGACAGTGTCTTTCACTCTTGAGAAACACGGCCGTCTGGACATTCTGATCAACAATGCAGGCATCGGCGTCAAGCCCGCAAGCGAGGTGGAACACATGCCACTGAGCGACTGGCAACGGATGCTGCATATCCACCTGGACAGCACCTTTGTGTGGTCACGTGCCGCTGTCGATCCTATGCGCAAGAATGGCTACGGACGAATCATCAATACTTCCTCCATGAATTTCACAGGTGGCGGTCGTCCGGGTGTTGCCCACTATTCAGCGGCCAAGGCCGGTATCGTTGGCCTGACACAAACGATGGCCAAGGAAGTCGCCAAGTTCGGCCTCACGGTCAACGCAATTGCGCCAGGTTATGTAGCAACCGAGCTAATATCGCAATTCTCTGCCGACATGATGGATCGCTTGAAAAAACAGAATCCTGCAGGTCGTTTATGTCTGCCCGAAGAGGTTGCCGCACTTACAACATTCCTCGCTTCAACACACGCCGGCTTTATTAACGGCGAACTGATTTGTATGGACGGTGGGCGCCGCGATTATTACTGGGGATAGTTTTCAACCGATACAGGTAACCATGACTCAACAATACTTTGTCGGCATTGACGTTGGTGCCGGTAGCCTTACAGCAATGATTATCGATCTGGCCGGAACCGTTGCGGGGTCGGCCAGCGAGGAATTGGTAACGCACAATCCGCACCCGGGATGGAGTGAGCAGGACCCGCAAGACTGGTGGCGAGCCTTGTGCAAAACCATAAGACAAGCGCTGGCGGAGTCAGGCATCCGCCCCGAACATATTGCTGCGGTATCCCTTAGCGCGGGTGCCCACACACCGGTTCTGGTCGATGCCGGCGGGCAAGTCGTAAGGCCGGCAATCTTATGGAGCGATACGCGTAGCCGTGTCGAGGCTGCCGAACTGAAGGACAACCACGGCACCGAGATATTCGATATAGCCTGTAATGTTCCTGCCGCCACATGGACGCAACCACAATTACTTTGGCTGGCACGCCATGAACCCGAATCGCTCACCAGGACCAAACGCTTGTATGTCGCCAAGGATTGGTTACGTGCCCAATTGACCGGCACATGGGAGACTGATCACACGGAAGCGGCCGGCACGATGTTGTACGACGCTCGCCGCAAGGAGTGGTCGGGTCGTCTCTGCGAAATGATCGGCCTCGATCCATCGGTTTTGCCCCCTATTGTTGACGTGACCGACGTGATTGGCGGCGTGACGGCTGACGCGGCTCGGGAAACCGGCCTGCCTGTTGCAACCCCGGTAGTGTGTGGAAGTTCCGACACTTCCATAGAGACATACGGCGCCGGAGCAGTCGCTGTGGGTACAGGAGCGGTAAAGCTCGCAACCGCAGCAACAATCACCATGGTCAGCCCCGAACCAGGACAAAGCACATCGGTTATCAATTATCCATTTTGCGTGCCCGATCACTGGTATCTGATAGGCGCAACTAACTCATGCGCCTCGGCACATCGCTGGCTGCGCGATACATTTTTTGCCGAAAACGGGGTCGCCGGCGCACAGGCCTTTGCATCCATGGATAAAGCGGCCGGCAGCGTAGCGCCTGGGGCGAAAGGATTACTGTTCCATCCCTATCTGCAAGGTGAACGAACACCATACTGGGACCCTTTGTTGCGCGGTGATTTTCTGGGTATCACCTTTGCTCACGACCGTCGCCATTTTGTACGTGCGCTGTATGAAGGTGTTGCCTTTTCGTTGTACGACGTACTTCTGGCACTTGAAGAACAAGGCAAGGGCATGGCAGAGGCACGTATTATCGGCGGCGGCTCCCGCAGCGCCATCTGGCGCCAGATTGTGGCTGACGTGCTCGGCATTACCGTTGTCATGCCACGGATTACAGATGCTTCATTCGGCACAGCTCTGGTCGCCGCCGTTGGTGCAGGAGCTTTCCCCGATCTGCCTACAGCCGCCGAGCACACAGTTTCCATCGCCGCACGCCACGAGCCCAATGCGCAGCAGCACCAGCATTACCGCGAACTACATGCGATTTACCGTGACGCGGCCAAGGCGCTATTTGATGTCAATCATCGCTTATCCGCCCTGAATAAGGAGTAGTCGCCATGCTGAGAACCTTCGGCGCCCCACACCGCTATGTCCAGGGACCAGGAGCAATTGTCCAGCTCGGTGAGCTCGCTGCTTCGCTGGGCGCCCGACAACCCTTGATTATCATCGACGAGTCTATTCAAGACCTCTTGCTACCCCAAGTCATGCAAGGCCTTGGGAAACTGGCCGATACCGCACACTGCGTGGACTTCTCGGGTGAATGCACTCGAGCCGAAGTTGAGCGTCTGGCTCGGATGGCGGCCCAGTGCGGAGCAGACCTCATCGTGGGGGTCGGCGGCGGCAAAACGATAGACAGCGCAAAAGGTGTGCGGATTCAGTGCAAGCTGCCCCTATTCATTGTGCCCAGCATTGCTTCGAATGACTCCCCCACCAGCCGTCTGGTCGTGCTGTATACGCCGGACCATGCCGTGGATGAAGTCCTGCGCATGCCGACCAATCCGGATCTGGTTCTCGTGGATACCGACATTCTGGTCAAGGCTCCGGAACGCTTCTACATCTCCGGCGTTGGCGACGCACTCAGCAAGAAGTTCGAAGCGGCTCAATGCATCGCCAGCGGGAAAGATAATTTTTATGATGGCCAGGCAACGCTCCTGGCACAATCCGTCTCAGGGTTGTGCTACGACACAGTGCGCGAACATGCCGAACGGGGCCTGGAGGCCGTCAGGCGTAGGCAGGTCAATGATGATTTCGAGCGCACTGTTGAAGCAACTATCCTGCTGTCCGGTCTGGCGTTCGAGAACGCAGGCTTATCCATTGCGCACTCCTTGACACGTGGCTTGTCAGCGATTCCCGGACCCGCTTCCGCACTGCATGGCGAACAAGTCGCGTTTGGTTTGCTGGTGCAACTATTGCTGGAAGGCAGATCTTCGTCTTTTATGAACGATCTGCTGTCTTTTTATGGCCGTATCGGATTACCAAAGACCCTGACAGATCTTGGCTTGCAAGGTGATCCCGCCGCGGCTGCTCAATTGATCGCGAAAATCACTTGGGAACGCGCCCCTTATATCAAAGCTTTTACATACCCACTGGATCAGGAGCGCCTGGCAGCTGCAGTCCTGGATGCTCATCAGTCAAATTATTAATACCGAGAAACCAAGTTCGCGATCACAACCAACCAAAGGAGATGAACCATGAAAAAATTACTGACCATATGTGCTGCATCACTTGCGTTCTCTTTTGGACCAACAGTGCTGCAGGCAGAAACAACAGTACGCGTAGGCAGCATTCAGTCCGAAGAGTTCTACATGAACCCTTACATACATAAGTTTGAGGAGATAGTCCGCGAAAAAACCAATAACGCATACAAGTTCAAGGTTTACTACAACAGTACCTTGGGCAGCGAAACCGAGATGTTCGAACAAATGCAGGCCGGGATGCTTGACATGATGTTTGGCTACTCCGCGATTTTGCCCAACTACGTCAAGGAAACCGAGATCATTGGCCTGCCTGGGTTGCTCTCGAACTTTGACGAGGTACACAAGGTCATGAATGGCCCCATCGGTGAAGATCTCGCCCAGAAAGTCCTGGACAAGACCGGCGTACGTATCCTCTGGTTTGTCGACCAGGCGCATCGCAACGTCTTTCTTAATGACAAGGACGTAAAGTCTGTTGCGGATCTCAAGGGCATCAAGCTGCGCTCACCGAACTCCCCCTTGTACCTCAAGGTCCTGACAACCATGGGCTTCAATGCTGCACCTATGGGCTTCAACGAAATCTACACCGCAGTTCAAACAGGCGTGGTTGACGGCCACGAACAGGAAGATCCGGGCATGCTGGCCATGAAGTTCTACGAAGTAGAAAACACAGCTGTAGTAACCCGCCACATGTACCAATCTGCCGTCTGGGAAGCGAGCGAGAAATTCTTCCAGAAGCTACCCGAAAAAGATCGCCAGATCTTTCTGGATGCGGCACGCGAGGCCGGGATCTGGTTCAGGCCCATGACCGGCCTGGATGCCGAACTCGCCGCTCGCAAGATTCTTCAGGAAAAACACGGCGTGAAAGTTGTCGAACTGGATCAAAAGGAACTGAACGCCCTATTTGGCCCTATGGTTGATGACTACGCGAAAGAACGCGGAATTTATGACTATGTCGTCAAGGTTCGTCAGACACTGAATAAATAATCTCACCATAGTGGAGTTTCCTCATGCAAAAGCGCTTGTATCCGCTGATCAGCGAGGTGGTCGTCATTATTTGTTTTGTGGCGATTGTGCTGGCTACCTTTCTTGGAGTGGTCAGCCGTTACGTACTCGAATATTCGCTGCCTTGGGCGGATGAAGTTGCCCGCTACGCATTGGTCTGGCTGGTCTATATCGGCATGGTCAGCTCTCTGGTGCGCGGCCAGCACGTTTGTGTAGAACAGCTCTTGAGCAAATATCAGGGGAAACTCCGCGTATGGATGTTGAATTTGATTGACTTGTCCGGGATGGTGCTATTTGGAGGCCTGCTTTACGGGGGCGTACTCCTGATGGAGATGGCACAGACTCAGATTACACCAGGCCTGGGCATATCCAAGTCCTGGGTATACGCGGCCATACCGATCGGTGCGGTACTCATGCTGATCGAATATATCTCGCGCATCAAGCGCAGATTGTCCGGTCAAGACCAGGCCTGAAGGGGATCGACATGGAAGCAGTCATCATGCTGTTGTTGCTATTCGTTTTTCTGACGATAGGCATACCAATTGCATTTTCAATCGGGCTGTCGGTACTCACCATGCTGATGTTAAGCGACGTACCCCTTCTGATCTTTGCACAACGAGCAGCCAATGCCGCAGATAGTTTTTCGCTTCTGGCGATCCCGCTATTCGTACTCGCGGGCGAGTTGATGAACCATGGTGGCCTGACTAAACGTCTGATTGGTTTTGCGCAGTCGCTCATTGGCCATTTGCGCGGAGGATTGGGTCAGACCGGCGTGTTTTCGAGTCTGATCTTTGCGAACGTGTCCGGTTCTGCCGTCGCGGACACAACCGCAATCGGGTCTGTTCTCATACCGGCAATGGTAGATAAGGGCTATAAGCGGACTTTTGTGGCTTCACTGCAAGCAAGCGCCGGCTGCCTCGCCCCTATCGTGCCACCCAGTATTTTGTTGATTCTGTATGGCTCTATCGTCAATGTCTCGATAGGCGCTCTATTCCTGGGTGCACTCATACCAGGCTACCTTATCGCCCTGGGATTGATGGTTGCTGTTCACGTGCTGACATCTCCCAAATACCAGCCTGGGATCGTGCGCGAACGTTTTGCAGGCCGGGCAGCCATCAAGGCAGCAACCATACAGGCGTTACCTGCTCTGGCAATGCCTTTGATCATCATCGGCGGTATTGCCGGAGGCATCTTTACCGCCACCGAAGCCGGTTCAATAGCTGTCGTCTATGCATTTTTCATTGGACGCTTCTATTATCGCGGTTTCAGAATCCGCGACTTGCCACAAATCATCATTGCCTCAGCCGGTGTCACCGTGATGGTCATGGCTATCATTGCGTTTGCAGCCATATTCGGGTGGCTGCTTGCCTGGCAGAATGTGCCGGAAGCACTCGGAGAATGGATCAAATCATTCGCCACCACTCCCTATATGTATCTGTCCATTGTCATCGTCTTTGTTCTGGTACTGGGAACCGTGATGGAGGTGTTGGCTATTGCGACCATCTTCGGTCCGCTGCTGCATACGCTGGCCGTAGGATATGGCTTCGACCCGATATTTTTTGGAGTGATACTGGCCATCCTGATGCAGATCGGAGGCGCCACACCGCCCGTGGGAATCCTGTTGAATGTCACCTGCGGTCTGGCTGGAGTGACTCCTGGACGCTGTATCGGCTATATGGCAATATTTGTAGGTGTCTATCTTTTCGTAGCGCTCATGGCGATAGCCTTTCCATCACTCGTTACATTTCTGCCTCACGCGATGCTGGGTTGAGTGACGGGGCGCACGGATTGAACATGTGCGCGCCTGTCCCGAACACTACTACAACGCCCCCTGACCGAGATACTGATTCAGGTATATGCCCGACAGTTGTCGAACGATAGAAACGACTTTTTCCCGCTTGCGCCTGAGCCTGAAGACGGGCCCGGCAACCGCCACAGCGCAATCCCCGTGCGTCAGCCTCAAGGGCAGGCCGATGGCGCATATGCCTTCCGTGAGCCCCTCAGTGTATGCGTAGCCCTGTTTGCGAAGCTGGCCAACTTCGTGAATCAGTGCCGCAGCATCAACATAGCTTTTTTCCAGAGAGGACGCTGCATTGGCCGAGGCTGCAAATGCCGTGAGTGCTTCGTCGTCGTGATGCATCAGAAGCGCTTTGCCTATGGCGCTCCGGGTCATGGGACGAAGCAGGCCGGGCTTGAGGTAATAACGCAAAAGCTTCTGGGATTGCACTGTATGCAGATACTGGGCATGCAAGCCATTTTGCGCGCCAAGGATAACTGTTTCGCCCGTGTCTTTCTGGATCTGGTCCATCAGCGCAATCACCGCACCGTTCTGGAACAAATCGCCCATAACCCAGGTACCCAGCATCGGAACCCGTATGGTCAGGCTATAGGTTTTCTGCTCCGGATTCAGTACGACATAGCCCTTGGCGCACAGGCTTTTCATCAACGCCAGCACACTGGACATCGGATAGCCGAGTTCAGACGATATCTGCGTCAGATTCAGCGGCTGCTGGCGCAGTGCAAACAGCTCCAGTATGGCCAGTACGCGATCTGCCGACTTGACCACACCAGTGGATGATGGTTCGAAAGAGGTCATTTAAACAAGGAGCTGACGTGGGCGAAGGGTGAGCACCGTACATCGTACAAGTAGCCCGGTACGGCGCATACCCCTCGCATCATAATGCCAGTTCAGTGCTTTGTACGACACGCGTCCAGGTCTGGCCATCCTGCTCGACACGCTTTCGTGTATCGGCACTGGTTTTCCAGGCGACCTGGTCACCCAGGTCCTCAACCTTGGCGACAAAACTTTCGTCATCGACTACGCTCTTCAGTGCAGACTCAAGTTTGGCACGTATATCATCCGGCAACCCCTTGGGAGCAACAACGGCTGTCCAGACCACGGCACTTGCAGAAAACTCTTTCAGCGCCGGGTCAACTTCAGAGGCCAGGGGAAGGTCGGGCAGCGATTTCAGGCGATTCTCACCGGTCACAAACAGCGGGCGCAACTTCTTGTCATTGATGAGCGTCAGCGTGAAGGACGGCGCAAACATACCGAGCGCAACACGTTTGGAAATGATATCGGGCACGGTTTCCGAATTCCCCTTGTACCGGACCGGCAGCATCTGGACATTCAGCGAGTCGGTCAGCAAGCCACCGGCCACCGCACTCACGTTGCCAACCACAGCGTAAGAAACACTGCCCGGATCCTTGCGGGTATCTTCCAGAAAGCCGGAGAACTGCTCACGCTTGTCTTCCATGCTCGACACAAAGACGTAGGGATACGTCGTTACCCCGCCGATATACGAGAACTGCTCCAGCGGCTTGACGGGGAAATCCTTGTGGATGGCCGGGGCGACACTCAGCAAACCATTGGTCGTGAACATCACGGTATAGCCATCGGCGGGGCTTTTGATCAACTCACGAGCGGCAATCAGATTGTCGGCACCCGGCTTGTTCAGAACGATAATGGTCTGGTCAAGCTGCTTGCCCATGTACTCCGCCACAATCCTGGCCATGTTGTCGGTTGGCCCGCCGGCCGAGAACGGCACGATCATCCTGATCGGACGATCCGGATAGCTGTCTGCCGATGCAGTGCCGGCAAATGCCAGCGTGGCCGCCGCCGTGACGGCCAGATATTTGAAGAACTTCATTACGCTGTATCTCCTTGAAGTTTGGGCGGTGTCTATTCTTACCTGCCCTTGAAGACCGGATCTCTCTTCTCTTTGAATGCGCTCAGCGCCTCTTGGTGATCTTCGGTTGAAAAAAGTACTGCCATGTGGGATGACACCTGCTCGAGATGCGTGGGCAAGCTCATTGCCATCCCTTGATAAACGCTCTTTTTCATCATCTGGATAGCGAGTGGTGGACCATTGGCGATGCGTCTGGCCATGGCATAGGTCTCTTCCATCAGACGATCATCAGGAACCACCTTATTCACCAGACCTATGCGTTCCGCCTCCTGTGCCTCTACCCAACGGCCCGTCCACAGCAGTTCCAGCGCTTTGGGTATGCCTATGATGCGAGGCAGATACCAGGCACCGCCATCGCCGGCCATAATGCCGATACGTACATAGGTCTCGGCCATACGTGCACTCTCTGCCGCGATACGTATATCGCCCATCAGCGCCATATCAAGGCCCGCGCCGGCGGCAACGCCATTGACTGCAACAATCAGTGGCTTGCCAAGGGATTCCAGAATCAGGGGTATCTGATGAACACGATCCGCCAGCGAGGCCTTGCGCATGATGGGTGTCTCGACCTGCTTGCGCTCACCCATACCCCCCACATCGCCACCGGAGCAGAAGGCTCGCCCTGCTCCGGTCAGCACGACGACACGTACGTCCTCGTTGCGCTGGCATTCCCGCAAAGCGTCGGCCCAGGCATGCAGCATCCCGGTCGTGAAAGCATTGAGCTTCTCGGGGCGATTGAGTGTAATGGTCGCGATGTGGTCGTTGATTTCAAAACGAAGCTGGTCGGTCATCATGCTGCTCCCTGGTTCAGCGCCTCGGCCGGATCAGTAATAAAAGGCCATATCGAACCTTCTTCCATGCCTGACAAGGTTGCGCCCAGCCACTGCGCCCAGTAGTCATCCGAGCCGAACTCATCACGCCAAGACATCAGGCGGCGTGTCGTCAAATGAAGGTTGTGTTCGTGTGTGAAACCCATGGCGCCGTGAACCTGGTGGGCAACCCGGTAGACAACGGTGGCCGCTTCACTGCAACGGATTTTTGCCATCGCGATTTCCAGTCGCGCAGGGCCGACACGGCTCGCATGGGCCGCCGCATCAGCCGCAGCGGTAGCACTGGCGGTCTGGGCTGCCTGCTCGGCAATCTGGTGCTGTATGGCTTGAAACTTGGCAATCGGACGACCGAACTGTTCGCGTTCACGTGCGTACTCTATCGTCATCTCGAGCGCACGCTGCATGGCTCCGGTCAGCTGCATGCAGCGGAACAGTGCGCCCTCGCAAATGATTTGATCAAGCAGTTCGTCTGTTTCCAGAACGCGCAGATGCGCTCCATCTATCCTTACATTCTCGTAATGCAAGGTGTCCCGTGGCTCACCCGCCAGGTTTACGCCTGGCTGCACACGAGTTGCCGCCGGCAACAAGGCGAGGAACAGCTTGCCTTCCTTGCTGCCGGTCGCAAGTATCCAGGGGCAATGTCGTCCCCATGCCACCCGCCCAGCCTTGCCATCCACTATGTATCCGTCACCGTCCTGCTGTGCAGTCAGCGTGCTGGTGCTGCACAAAGTACTCATGCCGATGGGCATGTCCTCGTCCACCGGGATGCCTGCAGTCCTGAGCGCCCGATGCGCCATGAATGTTTCCACCAGGGGTAGCGGCAGATTGAACCGCCCAGCTTGCCTGGCAAGCAGTCCCAGCGATTTCAGGCCAAGGTTGCCATCAATGTCATCCGTGTCCATGACCGCGGCCGAGGTCAAACCCATGGCCTGCATATCCTGCCAGGGCTCCTGTAGCCATACACCGCGCTCGACTTCGTCGAGCACATCACGGGTACAAAGATCGGTGAAGAACCGGATGGCGCTGTCATTCAGCATTTGATCGATTTCGTTCATTTCAACCCCAGGCTTTTGGCTATGATTCCGCGAAGAATTTCTTTGGTTCCACCCCTTAATGTGTAGCCGGGCGCGTACAGCGTGCAGTAGCGCAAGGCTTCATTGAACTGGGCGAAATCTTCATCGGTTTCACGCAACTCTTCGGGAAATATCTTTCTGGCCACCTCGGGGATATCCTGCTCGAACGTGGTGCCCAGATCCTTGACCAACGCGGCCTCGGTATTGGGCACTTCGCCGTTCTCAAGCATCCCGGCCACCGATGTGGACATTTGATGCAGCGTCCATAAGCGGGCGGTAAGCCTTGCCACCTCTGCCTGACGTGTCGCGGAAGGATGTCGACGGACCAGCGAACGCATGGCATCCAGAACGTGAAAGGTACTCGTCCAGCGATCCGGGCCACTGCGCTCGTAGACCAGTTCATTGGTCACCTGCTTCCAGCCGTTTTCGATGGTGCCGATCACCATGTCGTCGGGAATGAACGCCTCTTCGAAAATGACTTCATTGAAATCATGTTCCCCCGCCAGGTTGATGATGGGCCTTATGGTGATGCCTGGCAGGGTCAGGTCCACCAGAAACTGGCTTACCCCCTCACGCCTGGACTCGCCGCGTGGCCCGGTCCGCACAAACAGAATCATCATGTCGACGCGATGGGCATTGCTGGTCCATATCTTGGTGCCTGTTACTTTCCAGCCTCCCTCAACCTTCTCGGCTTTCGTACGAATGGAAGCCAGGTCGGAACCCGAATCGGGCTCGCTCATGCCTATGCAAAAAAAACACTCTCCGCGGGCGATGCGCGGCAGGAAGGCCTGCTTCTGTGCCTCGGTACCAAACTTGAGCAGCAAAGGACCACTCTGGCGGTCAGCGACCCAGTGCGCCCTGATCGGCGCCCCGGCAGCGAGCAGCTCTTCCGTCACCACGAAACGTTCGATTGCGCTGCGCTCATGCCCGCCATAGACGCTTGGCCAGGTCATGCCTATCCATTTTTTCTGGCCAAGCGCACGGCTGAAGGCTGCATTGGGCTCCGCCCATCCGTACGGACTGGGCACCATGGCGCCGCACGCCATCTGGTCTTTTATGAAACCTCTTACTTCCTGGCGCAAAGCCCTCAGGTTTGCCGGCTCGTCGGCCATCGAGAATCTAATGAGTTCGCTCATCTGCTGCTCCGTGTATTTGACAGCGATGATAGGAATACATCAGGAAATAGGAAATCCAATATTCACATACATGAATAAATTATTTAAAACATTCGTATTTATGAATCATAATAGGGCTGTAAAGACCCGTAGAATGCTCAGGCGCAAACCCGTCCACCCTTCCTGGAATTGAATTACACACATCATGACTACCGAGCCCAACCGCCAACAGAAATCTGGCAATCCACATCCTGGCCCTCTCTCGGGAGTTCGTGTCGTCGACCTTACATCCGTTGTACTGGGCCCTCTGGCCACACAGCTGCTTGCCGACTTCGGCGCAGACGTGATCAAGGTCGAAGGCCCGGCCGGAGACATTATCCGCTCCAACGGTGTCTCACGTAAAAAGGGCATGGGTTCGATATATCTGTCGCTCAACCGGAACAAACGATCCATGGTGCTGGATCTGAAACAGGAAGAAGACAAAGAGGCTCTGGCGGCGTTGATCAAATCCGCCGACGTGGTCGTTCACAACATGCGCATCAAGGCCATCGAAAGACTGAGCTTCGGATACGATGCCGTCAAAGCCTTGAACCCGTCCATCGTCTATTGCGCAGCGACAGGATTCGGCCAGGACGGCCCCTTCAAGGACAAACCTGCATTCGACGACATTATCCAGGCCTCTTGCGGATTCGTCGGCGTCAGCTCGTTGGGCAAGGAAATACCGGAATACTCGCCCAACCTGATTGCCGACAAGACAGTCGGGCTCTATGTGTCCAATGCCATTCTTGCCGCCCTGTTCCACCGCCAGCAATCCGGTCAAGGTCAGTACATCGAAGTACCCATGCTCGAAACCATGACTTCATTTGTGCTGTCCGAGCACATGGCTGGGCTGGCCTTTCCAGACTCGAACGAGCCTGCAGGCTACAAGCGTATCGTCAATGGCGGCCGCCGCCCCTATCGCACCCGCGACGGCTGGGTCGGAGTTCTGCCGTATACGGAAAAACACTGGAATGCTTTCTTCAATGCGGTGGGCAAAGGTGAACTCATCAAGCAATTCGACATTGCCGACAGACATAAACGAAACGCCAGAATTCAAGAAATCTACGCGATGATCGCCGAAATAACACCCTTGAAAACAACCGATGAATGGATCGCCATTTGCAGCGAGCTCGACATTCCGGTTACCCGCCTGTACGCGCTGGAAGAACTGCCCGAACATCCTCACCTGAAAGCCGTCGATTTCTTCCAGGAGGGCGAACACCCGACCGTTGGCCACATCCGGCAATTCCGACCGAGTGTCCGGTTCAGCGAGACACCGGTCAGCATCTACAAGCACGCGCCTGAGCTGGGTGAGCACACTCAGGAAATACTGGATGAAATCAGGCCGGGATCCGGGCAATGACCTTGACCTCGAAGTCGAAACCGGCAAGCCAGGTCACGCCCAGCGCCGTCCAGTTCGGATAAGGCGCCTTCGGAAAGATTTCACTTTTCACGCTCATGATCGTAGCGAACTGATTCTCGGGATCGGTGTGAAAGGTCGTCACATCGACGATATCATCCAGCCCGCAACCACCCGCTTGCAGTGTCGCCCTGAGATTGGCAAATGCCAGGCGGACCTGCGCCTCGAAGTCCGGCTCCGGCGACCCGTTGCTGCGGCTGCCGACCTGGCCTGAGACAAACAGCAGATCACCCGATCTGATGGCTGCCGAATAACCGTGCAGGTTGTAAAGTTCACTTCGATCAGCCGGGAAAATGGCGTCGCGTACCGTCATGGGAGTTTCTCCTTGGATATTGGCCAGAATCGGCCTGAGTTGTCGTGCCTGAAACTTTAACGTCCCGCATCCAGGCGATAAACTGGCAATCGCACCCAGCACTATTTGCAAAACCCAAACAATCAAACAGACGGGAGTCACCATGGATCGTTTCGACGCAATGCAGGCATTTGCCCGCGTGGTGGAAACCGGAAGCTTCACCAAAGCCGCCGAAACGCTGCACATGAGCAGAACCAGCGTGACACAGCTGATACAGCAGCTGGAGGCGCGCTTGCAGGTCAAGCTGCTCAACCGCACCACCCGCAAGGTGAAAGTCACGGCGGACGGCGCTGCCTATTACGAAAGAGTCCTGCGGCTGCTGGCGGACATGGACGACGCCGAAACCAGCCTTTCCAGTGCTTCGGCAATTACGCGCGGCACATTGCGCGTGGACGTGCCCAGCCCATTCGCCAGCTTGATTCTTGTACCGGCCCTGCATGCATTTCAGGAAAAATATCCGGGCATCCAGCTGCACTTGGGGGTTAGCGATCGGGTGGTCGATCTTATAGACGAGAATGTGGATTGCGTAATACGTGGCGGCAATGTCGCTAACCTGTCTCTGGTGGCGCGCCATGTCGGCGATCTGCAGATGGGTGTATACGCGGCGCCTTCCTATCTGGCGGCTGCCGGCATGCCTTCTCGCCCTCAGGATCTTGAAGACGCCCATCATCGCATCGTGGGTTTCGTATGGACCCGCAACCGCCGTGTTCTGCCGTGCGTCCTTTCGCGCAATGCAGAGAGCGTGACATTGCAGGGCCGCTACTCCCTTGCCGTCGACGACGGCAATGCCTACCTTGCCGCGGGCCTGGCAGGGCTTGGCATAGTGTGGATGCCCACCTATATGGCCGGCACACCTGTCGAACGCGGCGAACTGATCCCGCTATTCCGGGACTGGCAGCTGGCGCCCATGCCCATGTACCTTGCATTCCCACCGAATCGGCATGTAAGCACGAAGCTACGCGTGTTCATCGACTGGGTTATTGAGTTGATGGCGCGCCATGCGCCCGTCACTGACGCTCAACGCCGGCCGTCTGGCCGTTCCTGAACCGTCGGGCCAAATATACGCGACAATGGCATCACGCCTTCGCGGCAGCACGCCGGGCGCCACTTTACATCCTTCTTTTCGGGAGTCATATATGCCAGCCTATGTCGTAGCCATCCTTAAGGAAACAGACGTGAACGACGATATCCGCAGTTACCTTGAACGTATCGACCCGACGCTCAAGCCGTACGAAGGACGTTATATCGTCCATGGCGGACCATACCAGTACGTGGAGGGCGAGCCTGACGGAGATCTGGTCATGCTTGAGTTTCCAACCCTGGAGCTGGCATCACAGTGGTATGAATCAGCCGCATATCGCGAAATCAAGCCCCTGAGAACCAACAACAGCAGCGGCACGGTGTTTCTGGTTCAAGGTGTACCGCCCAGTCATCGAGCGACCGATATTCTTGGCGGATAAAGGCGAGTTCCTTAATCGCGGTGATAGGTCACGAACTCGTCCAGGCTCATGCGGGAAGGCTGGAACTGATTGACGATATTCGTTGTGTCCTCGTAACCCAGTGACAGGCCGCACACAAGAATCTTGTCGTCCTGGATGTTCAGATGCTTTCTGACTATGCGCGGATAGCTCACCAATGCCGCCTGGGGGCAGGTGTGCAGCCCGCATCCGCGCGCCGCCACCATGATGTTTTGCAGGAACATGCCGTAGTCCAGCCAGCTGCCGGTCTCCATGTCGTTGTCCATCGTGAATATCATGACGACAGGCGCATCGAAGAATTCGTAGTTGCGGCCGTGCTGACGGGCCATTGCCTCATGGTCGCCCTTGACGATATTCAGCAGGCCGTACAGGCCCCAGCCGGTAGCCCGGCGCCGCTCGATATAAGGGCTGCGCCACTTCACTGGATAGTATTGATACTCACGCTCTTCGGGGGCATTTTCCTGATGGGCAGCCAGCAGATCGGCAGACAGGCGGTCACGCGCCTTGCCCGTAATCACATGCACCTGCCACGGCTGGATATTGCTGCCGCTGGGTGCCATGCCTGCGATCTGCAGCAGCTCGTCTATCAATGCCGGATCAACGGGCCGGGGCAGAAAGGCACGGGTGCTTTTTCTTGACGTGATGGCATGCCTGACCGCCTGGAATGTCTGGTCTGCTGAGTCGTCCGTGCTGGGTCTTGTATCCATCTTTGCGAAATCTCCGGCTGCAATCCATGTAGTGAGGTGCTCAACAATAACAAAGAACACCAGGCGGCGCAGCCATCTTCACCTAAGCACTTTCAGCCACAGGCGCAGCCGGTTCCAGGCAATCACCACGCCGGACACCGACACCAGCAGGCCGCCCAGACTCAGCAGTATCAGGACAATATCGCGCCAGACCGCGGCCGACAGCATTCCAGGGGTATCCCAGCTGTGCAGAAAATTGAACAGCCAGCGCCCGGCCCGCTCTCTGCCATCAAGGGTTGCGGCTACGTCACCCGTATGCAGGTCTATATAAGCCCTGGTCTGGCCCGGGTCGTCAAAATCCACACGCAGGGCAGGCAAGCGGCGCTCTGTCGAGCCATTCATGGCCTCGGGCTGGCGTCCGTAGTAGTAATTGTCGTATTGCGTCAATAGCTGGCTGCCCGATATCTGATACGGGAATAGCTGCGCAGCCGCCCGCAAGACATCAGCTTCCGCCCAGCGCTCACGTATCTGCAGGCCGCCTTCACCGTCATCCAGAACCAGGCGTGATTCACCCAGACCGTTGCGCGCCAGGATATATGGCCGCCCTTTCAGCCTGCGCCACTCCATCTCAACCACGGCAAAGCCCTGCTCATGCAAGCGTGCGACGACGCCTTGGGCATCGCCCAGCTGCCCGCTCACGCCGGGAGCACCGCCATGGTAAAGGATCATGATGGGCGGCTCTCCCCTGGCGCTGAAAACACCCAGCGGATTCATGGACATCAGGCCGCTGAATATCCAGGTGAAGACAAATCCTGCAAAAAGCAGGCCGGTAATGTGGTGGGCCCACATCCATGGTGCCCGATACGGTGTTCTGGAGCCGCTCTTGTAGCGTCCGCTGAAACGCCAGCGCCATAACCCCACACATAGCCCCGTGATGGCGCTGACTGTTGCGACAGCGGACAAGACAATGACCAGCCAGCTCCATACCGGATCTGTCGATTGAAAGCGGAACATATACAGCCAGTGCAGCCACGCCCCGACATAGTTCCAGCGCTGCTGCGACAGTGGCGCATCCATCACAACCTGGCCGGTGGTCGATGATATATACAGCGTTGCAGGCTGTTCGCCTTGCATCCGCACCACGTGCAAGGGCCTGTGCGCATTGAGGCTGCCGGAGTGCGTCCAGCGATCCTCATTCACCAGGCCATCGTAACTGGCCGTGCCCGCCGGCATGAAAGCCACAGCCGCATCCTGCGCCGCCGCTGCGTCCACCTCGCCGGCCAGTTTGGCCGTCCGGGCATTGATCGCACGGTACGCGCCATTGTGGTCGCGGATCAGGAAGTGAGGCTGCCCTCGTATCGAGGTCAGCGTCATCGACTGCGCCGGAAGGTGAACACCACTGCTTGCCAGTGCCGCATCCAGCGGCAGGCAGCATTGCGTGGCGCTCAGCGCGGGCAGCGCTCCAAGGCGCTCCCAAGGCGTGAGCTTGGGATAGCCTACATACAGCATGACGACCCCGCTCACAAACCACAAGACCATGAGCAGGCATCCGCCCATGCCGGTCCAACGATGCACCAGGTAGGTCAGGCGCCGGGCACGTGCTCCAACAGACATGAGTCTTCCTCCCTGGTTCAGAATCTATGGTTCAGTGTTAGCTCAAGCCGACGACCAGGCCCATACAGCCATTGTGTGGGCGTGTAGTAGGCCGTGGTGACGTACGCTTTGTCGAATACATTGTAGCCACGCGCGGTAAGGGTTGTGTCTTTACCGACATCCCAACGCAGGGCCAGATCTGTTGTCGTATACGAGGGCAACTCCAGGCTATTGGCATTGTCGGCAAACCGCTTGCCTACGTAGCGCATACCGGCCATGGCCGTCCAGCCAGGCCGGAAGTTCCAGCTGATCCAGATATTAGCAAGGCGCTGCGCCACATTCGGCGGCACATTGCCCTCGCGCGAGACCGCCGCACCTCCCACCGCTTCCTGAAAATCATCAAACCTGGCCCGCAAGATGGTGGCATTGGCTTCCAGCCGCCAGCCTCGCGCCGGCGAGACGGCCAGCGTAGCCTCCAGGCCACGCGAAGACTGCTCGCCAACCTGCACACGCAACGCCGGATTGCCCGGGTCACGGCTCAGCATATTGGTTTTCCTGATCTGATAGGCGGCCAGCGTCCATTCACCGCTACCTTCCCAGAAAGTCTGTTTCAGCCCCACCTCCAGCTGCTTGCCCCGGGACATCTCAAATTCGCTGTTGGCCGGACTTAACAACAACATGCCTCCCACAGGGTCGGCGGCCACTGAATACTGCGCATACACGGCCAGGTCAGGCGTCAGATCATAGACAGTACCGATCCGCCAGCCGAATTCGGCATAGCGGCGCTCAAAGGCTGTGCTGTCCGTCAACAGATCCTGTCGACTGAGCTTCGTATGGTCGTAACGCAATCCCGCCAGCACCGACCATGCCGGCGTCAGGGCCAGGCGATCTTCGATAAAAAGCGCGTATTGGCTGGCCTTGTTGCGATAGCGTGGAATAGTGGGTTCATCGCTATGAAAATAGCCCGGCACCGGCTGGTAAGGATCAACCGATGGCGACGAGCCCGTGTATGTGTTGTTGCTATGCCTGAAGCTGCTGACACTTGTATCGAACCCCAGCGATACTCTGTTATCCATGCCAAACAGTTTGCCCTCAAAGGCCGCATCTGCAGTCAGTCCAGTCTGCTTCTGGTCATGATGTATCTCGGTGTTGTCAGAGCGGTCTACCAGGCCACTGCCCGGGTTGTAAATATAACGCTCGGCATTGCGGTAATCACGCTGGCTGTCTATGTGATAAAGCCGGGCCCGCACAGTGGCCGTATCGCTGGGTGTCCATAAGACATACAGATCGGTCCATTGATCCCGGTAGCGGATCTCGCTGTCGGAAACGTTATAGTTTCTCTCACGCAGGCCTTCCTGCTGCACGCCTTCGATCAGAGGTGTGCCGAAGTATTTCATGGGCTGTTGATAGCCGTAGGCGTGGCTTAAACGCAAGCTCAGGTCCTCGGTCGCATCCCACTGCAACGCCCCCGAAAAGCTTGCATCACGCGATTCGCCGTGGTCCACCCAGCCATCCGTGCGCATGCTGCTCAGGTCTACGCGATAGGACCAGCGTTCACTCAAGGCGCCACCGCTGCCCAGTCCCAGCCGGGCGGTATCGTCGGTGCCCAAGGTGACTTCCAGCTCATTTTCCACCGGTCCGCGCCCGGGTTTCTTAGGAACCACGTTGACGACGGCCCCTATGGCCCCTTCACCGTATATCACCGAAGCCGGGCCTCGCAAAATCTCTATCTGTTCGATGGACCAGGTATCGAAAGGAAAGGTCAGGCCCACGCCGCCGTACTGACGCATTCCGTCGTACAGCCTCATCACCGAGGTGGTGTCGGTAAAGCCACGCGCTGACAACGAGCTGCCGCCATTGCCCGGATGGCCCATGGCACTGATGCCGCCCGACCTGGTCACGGCTTCAACTACGCTGTGATCACCCCGCTCTTCCAGTTGATCCCGGCTAATGATCTCCAGACTTGCAGGAGTCTGCATGGGTGTCAGATCCAGGTTTGAGCCTGTTGAAACAGGCCTCGTCAGGACAGCACCTGCCTGTGATCCCGACACGGTCACGGCAGAAAGGGTCGATACATCGGTCTGCGCCCCCACCGGCAATGCAAAAAGCACCAGCCACAGCGATACGGCGGCCAGGCGGGACGCAGCGCCCAGACCCGCAGGCCTGGCTTGATATTTTGTGTACATGTGGTTTCCCCTGAACCAGCAACGACGTTGCCTGATTCCAGATTTTTCGTCACTGCCTCCGGCTTTGGCGCGCAGGCAGCGTAAAGTCAGAAAAGCTCAGGCTATGCGCGGAGGGGCTCGCGCCAGGGAAACGGCCCAGGCAAACAGCCGGGGGGCACGATAAAAGAGAGGAGGTGCGCCAAAATCGCGACCCTTGAAATGGACGCTGGCGCTGATGCCTGCCCGAGGCGGGCAAGCCGGATAAAAGCACAATACGCAGTGGCCGGACTTGACGGTGGTGCTGTCCAGGTCGGGATCCGCGTCTGCGGAAGGGTCAATCTGAATGGATACGGGACCATTCGCAGTACATAGCTGCATCCACACGGCCTTTGCAACCGTATCGTTTGATACCGCCAGGGCAACCGAAGGCATGAGCGTAGCCAGCAGGAAAGCAATCAATGCTATCCAGCCGGCTTTGCGTTGCGCCTGTTGGCCTGGTCTCATGTGTGTTACGCCGCTAGTTGTTCGCGGCGATTTTATCACTAGCGATTGGCGTCGATCACCGTAAGGGCCGCCATGTTGATGATGCGCCGTACCGATGAACTGTTGGTCAGGACATGCACCGGCGCATTGGCCCCCAGCAGGAAGGGCCCCACGGCCACGTTGCTGCCTGCTGCGGTCTTGAGCAGATTGTAGGCAATATTGCCGGCGTCGACGTTGGGGCAAACCAGCAGGTTCGCAGCACCTTCCAGGCTGGACTGGGGCAATATGCGTGCCCGCAACGCGGCATCCAGGGCGCAATCGCCGTGCATTTCGCCATCGATTTCAAGGCCGGGTTCACGCTCGCGTATCAGCGCCAGTGCCCGCTGCATTTTGGTTCCTGACTGTGAGCTGCCCGATCCAAAGTTCGAGCGCGACAGCAGTGCCGCCTTGGGCGTCATGTTCAGCCACTTCATTTCTTCTGCGGCAGCGATGGTGAACTCGGCAATCTGCTCGGCCGAGGGGTCGTCGTTCACGTGCGTATCAACCAGCGCCACCGTACGCTCATTGAGCAAAAGTACGTTCATGGCGGCATATGTCTGTACGCCCGGTTTTTTCCCTATGACCTCGTCGATAAACCGCAGGTGCTCGTGGAAGCCGCTGACCGTGCCGCAGATCATGCCGTCGGCATCGCCCAGGTGCACCATCATGGCGCCAATCAAGGTCAGCCGGCGACGCATCTCAACGCGGGCCATTTCCTTGGTTACGCCCTGGCGGCAACGCATTTCCCAGTAGGTAGTCCAGTACTGATGAAAACGCTCGTCGTACTCGGGGTTGGTGACTTCAACATCCTGACCCAGGCGTATGCGCAGGCCATATTTTTCAATACGCGAGAGCAATACCTGCGGCCGGCCGACCAAAATGGGGCGAGCCAGCTTTTCATCCACGATGACCTGGACGGCCCGCAAAACACGCTCTTCCTCGCCCTCGGTAAACACAATACGCGCCTTGCCGCCCTCGCGCACCAGTTGCTTGGCGGCGGAGAACAAGGGCTTCATGAACGCGCCCGAGTGGTAGACAAACTGTTCAAGCTGGCCTACATAGGCTTCGAAGTCAGTCAGGGGCCGGGTTGCTACTCCGCTGTCCATGGCCGCCTTGGCCACCGCACTGGCGATGCGAACGATCAGACGCGGATCAAAGGGTTTGGGTATGAGGTATTCAGGGCCAAACGAAACATCGTAAGTGCCATAAGCCGCGGCGACGACTTCGTTTTGCTCTTCTTCGGCCAGTGCGGCGATGGCGTAGACGGCAGCCATTTCCATCTCGCGGGTAATTGTGGTGGCACCCACATCGAGTGCACCCCGGAAAATATAGGGGAAGCACAGCACGTTGTTGACCTGGTTGGGATAGTCGGAACGACCCGTGGCCATCACGATGTCATCGCGCACTGCATGCGCCTCTTCGGGCAATATCTCAGGACGCGGGTTGGCCAGGGCCAGAATCAGCGGACGGGCAGCCATTTTCGCAACCATGGACGGCTTGAGCACGCCGCCGGCCGACAAACCAAGGAATACATCGGCCTGGTCTATGATTTCATCGAGCGTGCGCGCCTCGGTATCCTGGCAGAATCGGGCTTTTTGCGGATCCATGAGCTTTTCCCGCCCCGTGTAGACCACGCCTTCAATGTCGGAAACCCAGATGTTTTCCAGCGGCAGCCCCAGATCTACCATGAGATCCAGACAAGCCAGCGCTGCTGCACCGGCACCCGACACCACCACTTTGACCTGGGTGATTTCTTTTTCGACGACCTTCAGGCCATTGATGAAGGCAGCCGACACACAAATGGCGGTTCCGTGCTGGTCATCGTGAAAGACGGGGATGCTCAGGCGCTCGCGCAGTTTGCGCTCGACGATAAAGCATTCGGGAGCCTTGATGTCTTCCAGATTGATGCCGCCGAACGTAGGCTCAAGGCCGGCAATGATGTCGACCAGCTTGTCGGGGTCGGTTTCATTGATTTCGATATCGAACACATCAATGCCGGCAAACTTCTTGAACAGGACAGCCTTGCCTTCCATGACAGGCTTGGACGCCAGCGGACCGATATTGCCCAGGCCAAGCACTGCCGTGCCATTGGTGATCACGCCCACCAGATTGCCGCGCCCGGTGAACCGGAATGCGTTCATGGCGTTGTCGGCGATTTCTTCGCAAGCCGCCGCCACCCCGGGCGTATAGGCCAGACCCAGGTCTCCCTGGGTGGCCATGGGCTTGCTGGCCGTGACTGATACCTTACCGGGACGGGGAAACTCGTGGTAATCCAACGCCGCTTGCCGATCTGCTGTAGCCATTTTCTGACCTCTTGTCGTGAGTAATGGCAATATTCTATGCCTGCACCATAACTTAATTATTCTGTTTTAGTATTATTCAATAATAAAAAAGTTATTTATTGGGAATTATGGCCTACTTCAACCCGGATGAAGTCCTGCATAAGCTCAGCCAGCGTTTCAAAATGCGCCACTGTGTGTTGCTGCTGCACATCGAAGAATTGGGCTCGCTCACTCGCGTGGCCGACGCCATGTCGACCAGTCAGCCAGCCATCACGAAAGCCTTGGCCGAACTCGAGTCCATGTTCGGCGCAGAGCTGTTCAACCGCTCTACACGTGGCATGGCCCCTACACCGCTGGGCCGTGTCGCCCTGGCCCACGCGCGAGCCATGGTGAACGATCTCGACCGCCTGACCCGCGACATGGAAGCGGTTGCAGCCGGACACACCGCCCGTCTGCATGCCGGCATCATCCCCTTTATTTCCGGACAGATTCTATCCAGCGCGATCCAGCAAGCCACTCTGGCCGGCGATCAGCGCCTGGTCATGACCCTGCGCGAAGCCGACAGCCATGAGCTGCTGGCCCACCTGCGCGACCACACGCTTGATCTGGTGGTAGGCCGCAGCACGCCGGCACTGGATATCGACGGCCTGGATTTTGAAGTGCTGTACACCCAGCAACCACGCCTGATCTCCAGCCGAAGACTGGCGGCCCAGCTGGCCCGCCGGCACTCCGACTGGGGGCAACTGCTGGGACTGGACTGGATCCTGGGAACCTTGCATACCCCCGAACGCGAGCAGGTCAACGCCATCTTCCTGGAAGCAGGCCTGACACCGCCCACACCCATAGTCGAAAACGACTCGACCAAGCTCACCGGCGAACTGATCGCCGCCAATGATCAGGCCATTTCTATCGTGCCGGCCGACGTGGCCGAAGAACTTGTGCGCATTGCCGGCGTAGCCATCGTGCCCTATTCATTAAACTGGTCACTGCCTCCGATTGCCTTGTTCACCCGAAAACGGGATCCACGCCGCCCCGCCTACGCCCTGCTGGCAAGGGCACTGCGCGAGGCCGGCCAACGCTACTCGGGTGTCAGCTGAAGGCCGGATCATGATTGCGCTCTGGGCAGCCCATCAAGGTTACAAAATAATACACACGCATGGTCAAACCGGCTTTGCCGAGGCACCCGTCGAGTTAAGACAAATTGCCCCTATATTCGCCAAAATTACAGCAAAACCACTTAAAAACAAATTAAAAACCACCCTTCGTTCGCTTGTCGCGTGCTCGCCGGCCTTCTAATATGGCCGCCATGAAACCTATTGCCCGAACCGAAATACTCCCGCAGCTCACTCCCGGCCAGGATTGGACCCCTGCCCGGATCATGCAGCTTTATGAGCTGCCTTTCATGGATTTGCTGCACCAGGCACAAACGGTGCACCGCGAACATCATCAGGCCAACGCTGTACAACTTTCCAGCCTGCTGTCCATCAAGACCGGCGCCTGCCCCGAAGACTGCGCGTACTGCCCGCAATCGGCCCGACACGATGCCGACGGAAGGCGGGAAGAGCTGATGTCGCTAGAAACCGTACTCAAGGCCGCCAGAAAAGCCAAAGACAATGGAGCCCAGCGCTTCTGCATGGGTGCCGCATGGCGCTCGCCCACTGCACGCCAGCTGGACAACGTGATCGAGATGGTTGCTGCGGTCAAAGCATTGGGACTTGAAACCTGCGTCACGCTGGGCATGCTCAAGCAGGGCCAGGCAGAGCGCCTGCGCGATGCGGGCCTGGACTATTACAACCACAATCTGGACACGTCGCCCGAGTTTTACGACCACATCATCACCACACGCAGTTACCAGGACCGCCTGGACACGCTGGAGCGTGTCCGTGAAGCCGGCATTCACGTCTGCTGTGGCGGGATAGTCGGGCTGGGCGAATCGCGCCGTGACCGCGCCGGCCTGATCGCACAACTGGCCAACCTGACGCCCTATCCCGAGTCGGTTCCGATCAATAATCTCGTCAAGGTTGCCGGTACACCGCTACAGGACGCCCCCGACATCGACCCCTTTGAGTTTGTGCGTACCATTGCGGTGACACGCCTGACCATGCCCCGCGCTGTCGTCAGGCTGTCGGCTGGTCGCGACGCAATGAGCGACGCCATGCAGGCCTTGTGCTTCATGGCTGGAGCCAATTCAATTTTCTACGGCGATCAGCTATTGACCACGTCCAACCCGCAGTTCAACCAGGATCAGCAGCTTTTCGAGCGCCTCGGCCTGGTCGCTGCTGCCAATGCAAACACCCACCAACCTGCCACCGACACTCTTTCATGTACACATTAATCATCAGCATCGCCTGCAGTGTTGCCGTATCCATATTGCTGAAAGTTGCCCGGCGGAAAGATATCCAGATAGATCAGGCCATTGCCGTGAACTACGTGGTAGCCGCCGGGCTGTGCCTGTTCATATTGCAGCCTGAGCCCTCAACGCTGCTTAACCCGGCAACCCCCTGGTGGATACTTGTCACACTGGGCGTACTGCTGCCGACCATCTTTCTGGCGATGGCTGCAGCAGTGCGGCACGCAGGCATCGTGCTGAGCGATGCGGCCCAGCGTCTGTCGCTGTTCATCCCGCTGATCGCCTCGTTCCTCCTGTTTGGTGAAGCCCTTTCAGGCAGCAAGCTGACAGGCATAGCCGTAGCCTTGACGGCCCTGGTCTGCCTGCTGATCCGCCCGCAGACACAGCAAGGATCGGGGGAAACACTGAAGAGCGCGCTCTACCTGCTCGCTGTTTGGCTGGGCTACGGCACCATAGATATCCTGTTCAAGCAGATGGCCAAGAGCGGCGCCGTATTTTCCAGCAGCCTGCTGGCGTCCTTCACGCTGGCCGGCATATTGATCTTTGCCTATCTGATCATTCGCCGCAGCGTCTGGAAACGGCGCAATGTACTGGCAGGGGTGCTGCTGGGTCTGCTTAATTTCAGCAATATCTACTTTTATATTCGGGCCCACCAGGTATTCCCCGAAAACCCCACCCTGGTGTTCTCGGCCATGAATATCGGCGTTATTTCATTAGGCACGCTGGTCGGTGCCGGTTTCTTCAAAGAGAAACTATCGCTGATCAATGTGCTGGGTATCGTCCTGGCCATCAGCGCGATCGTGATCCTGATTCCCCGCTGACGACTGACCGGTGACAGCAGAATCTGCAGAGGGCACCAGGGTGGCAACCTCATGCGGATCCGTGTTGTCTGCTTGCTGTTTGACTTCCTCGGGTTCGACCGGAACAAAGGAAATATCAGTTTCCACATCAACCCGCGGGTCAAGTGTAGCGACCACCTCAGAGGAATGCAGCGTATCCGACATGGGCACAAAATTCGTGGGGGCATCGTCGCTTAAATTTTCTCCGGTCACGCGTTGCGGACGTACAAGCGCCACCAGCACCACCGCGCAGGCGGACACAAAGACAAAATAGACACTGCTATCAAGCTCACGCATCAGGACGCCGGCTACTAACGGGCCTATACAAGCCCCTATGCCATACACCATATACAGAATGGCACTAAGACCCACACGGCGATCGGGATCGACGTTGTCATTGGCAAAGGCGGCGCCCAGTGGATACAGCGTGAATTGCAAGGCGCCAAAAAAACAGGAAAACACCACCAGCAGCCAGTAAGGCAGCGTCCACCAGCCCCATAGGGGAATGGCAAGAACCGCCAGCACCAAAGCATTGACGCGTATCATGCCAACCCGGCTGATACGATCGGCAAGCCAGCCCAGCGGCCATTGGGCCACCACACCCGAAGCCACCGAAGCCGCCAGGAATACGGCTATCTGACTGCTGGTCAGGCCTTGCTTGGCAGCATAGACAGGCGCCAGACCGTAGAAGGCGCCGGTAATCGTACCCGCCACGAACAAGACTGTCAGGGACATAGGCACACGCGATACAAAGTATTTGATGTGCAAAGGTGCGGGCAATTGCAGGGCGGGATGCAGGCGTCGGGTCAGCGCCACCGGCACCAGGCACATGGCCGAGCACATGGCGACAAAGATAAGGGGTTGATAGTTCAAGGTCGGGAACAGGGTCAGCGACAACTGGCCCAGCACCGTGCCCAGACTGGAGCACACCATGTAGAAGGCAAACACCCTGCCTCGCTGGTGATTCTCGGTTTGTTCGTTAAGCCAGCTTTCCAGCACCATGAACTGGGTCACCATGGCAATGCCGGCCACGAAACGCAAGCCCAGCCAAACCCACAGGTTATCAATCAGTGCCAGCGCCAGTATGGTCACCGTGACAATGGCGGCGGTTGCCGCATAGGCACGTATGTGACCAACCTGAATAATGATTTTGTGCCCTATCCGGGCGCCGAACACCAGCCCCAGGTAGTAAATGGCGATCAGGCCACCCACCCACAACTCGGAAACCGACAGAGACGTAAGGCGCAGGCCCAGATAGGTGTTGAACAGCCCGGACCCCAGCAGCAACAGTATCGTTGCCAGATACAGGGAGAAAAAAGCACCTATCGTTTGCACCATCATGAGGACCAGAACCTTCGTACAGGTTTCAGGAAACCTGATTGAGCAATGTTTGAGCGTCGCTGACCTGGAACTGACCGCTCTCTTCGATGTTCAGTTTGGTGACTACTCCGTCGTCGAGCAAGGCCGAATAGCGTTGCGAGCGTATGCCCATACCGCGAGCCGTGAGGTCGAGCTCCAGCCCCAGTTCACGGGTCCAGATCGCACTGCCGTCGGCCAGCATGCGCACACGACCATCTACTCCCTGATCCCTGCCCCAGGCGCCCATGACGAAAGGATCATTGACCGATACACACCAGATCTCATCCACACCCTTGGCTTTCAGCTCGTCATGCAAGGCGAGGTAGCCAGGCAGATGCTTGGCCGAGCACGTTGGCGTGAAAGCCCCGGGCAAGGCAAACAAGGCAATTTTCTTGCCTTTGACCAGGTCGGCAACCTGAAAACTATTGGGCCCCACAGCGCAAGTATCGGTGGCAGTTTCGATAAACTCGGCCAAGGCCCCCTCGGGTACCCGATCACCTACTTTGATCGTCATCACGTTCTCCTTTGATAGAAGCCAACATCATACGACGGCGTGGTCGACACCGCCAGGATTGCGTATATGATATAGAGCTGCAGTTTCAATAGCCTTTACATAAACACAATGAGCACTTCTTCCACCGAAACACCCGTTCTTAGTCATCTTGATGAGTCGGGCCAGGTCCGCATGGTCGATGTCAGCGGCAAGCAGTCCACCCAGCGCTGTGCAGTGGCCGAAGGCCGCATCCGCATGAGCCCCGCCGCCTATCAGCTGTTGTCCAGCCGCGAAAACGCCAAGGGTGAAGTGCTCAACACCGCTCGTGTGGCAGGCGTGCTCGCTGCCAAGCGCTGCGCCGAACTCATTCCGCTGTGCCATAGCCTGCCCCTGAGCTTTGCCGGCATAGATTTCATGCCCGACGACGCCACGCACAGCATCACCATCACGGCAACCTGCCGCACCGACCACACCACAGGCGTTGAAATGGAAGCCATGACGGCTTGCAGCGTGGCCGCACTGACCATCTACGATATGTGCAAGGCCGCCGACAAGGGCATCGTCCTTGAGAACATACGACTACGCTACAAATCCGGAGGTAAAAGCGGTGAATGGCGCAACGATTAAAGTAAAGTATTTCGCCCGGATCGCAGAGCTCACCCAGCTGCGTGAAGAACTATGGCCCCTGTCCGAACCCATAAGCGGTACAGACTGGCTGGCCGCCCTGGGCCAGCGCTACCCTCAGCTCGAGCCCATGGAACGCCTGAAGCTTGCGATCAACCAATATCACTCGCCTCACAGCAGCCTGATTCATCCTGGTGACGAGATCGCCGTCTTCGAACCCGTCACCGGAGGCTGAGCCGTGGTTATTGTGCAAGAAGCCGACTTCGATGTCGCGCAGCTCATGAACGAACTGCGCCAGCGTTGTGCAGGAAAGGCCGGCGCCGTGGTGACCTTCACCGGATACGTGCGGGACTACACTCCCGACGCCGCCACGCAATCGCTGTTTCTCGAGCACTATCCCGGCATGTGCGAACGAGAAATCGAAGATTTGTGCTCCACGGCCAAATCGCGCTGGGACATCGACGATTGCCTGGTTGTGCATCGTGTCGGCGAACTTCAGAACGCTGATCAAATCGTTTTTGTAGCCGCCGCCGGCGCCCATCGGGGCGATGCCTTCAAGGCCTGCGAATACATCATCGACGCCTTGAAAACACGCGCGCCCTTCTGGAAACGCGAAACGCTGGCCAGCGGCGAACAGTTCTGGGTAGAGCAGCGCGAAGCCGACGCAAGCAAAACTTCCGCCTGGGACACCTCCCATACAAAAACCTGAACCACAAGGGATACCATGAGCAAAGCAGCACCCAACCTGCCGCCGGTTTCACTGAACTGTGCGGTCCTGACCATATCCGATACCCGCGACAGCAGCAACGACACCTCAGGTGACTATCTGGTCGAAAGCCTGCGTGCCAGCGGCCACCGCTGCGATACCCGCGCGATCACATCCGGCAACCTGTATCAGTTACGCAAGATCATCAGCGACTGGATCGCCAACGACGAGCTGCAGGTCATCATCACCAATGGCGGTACGGGCTTCACACATGAAAAATCCACTGTCGATGCCATCGCCCCCCTGATGGATCAGATCATCAGCGGCTTTGGCGAACTGTTCCGCCACCTGTCTTATCGGGACATAGGCAGCTCCATGCTGCAGTCAGACGCCTTCGCGGGCAGCGCCAACAATACGCTGGTGTTTTGCCTGCCAGGCTCGACCGGCGCTTGCCGGACCGGGTGGGAAGGCATCATCAAAGAGCAGCTCGACAGCACACATAAGCCCTGCAATTTCGGCAGCCAATATCATGCTTGATTTCGATTCCGCCCAGTCACGGCTGGCCGCCGCCGGAGGCCATCCTTCCATTACAGAAAACTGCCCCCTGGTCCAGGCACGCGGCCGCGTATTGGCTCAGACTTTATTCGCCACACTCGATCTGCCGCCCGCCGACAACAGCGCCATGGACGGCTATGCCATACGCCATGCCGACTACGAGCCGGGCCGGAGCCTGCCGGTACAGCAGCGCTGCTATGCTGGCGTAAAGCCGCAAGCCCTGCAACCAGGCAACACCATACGCCTGTTCACCGGCAGCCTGCTGCCTGAGCACGCCGATACCATCGTCATGCAGGAAGATGCTGAAGAAGTCGACAATGCACTCACCATACATCGGCCTCCGGCAAAAGGCGCCCACATACGATATCGCGGCGAGGACATACGCGCCGGTGATCAGGTGTTCGCCAAAGGCACGTTGCTGGGTGCATCACAGATTGCCATGCTGGCTTCGCAAGGCTATGCCGAACTATCCGTTTACGCCCAGTTGAAAGTCGGCATCCTCACTACTGGCGACGAACTGGTGAACCCGGGACAGCCACGCGGCGATGAACACATATACAACTCCAACGGCGCCATGCTGGCCGCCCTGGTCGAGAACATGGGTGCCAGGGCAGTGCATGTACTGCACGCACTCGATACCGAAGCATCCCTGCATGAGGCCTTTGAAACCTTGCTGCAGGACTGCGACCTGGTGCTCACGGTCGGAGGCGTATCGGTGGGCGAGAAAGACCTGGTCAAACCCGCGATCGAACAGTTCGGTGGCACACTGGACTTATGGCGGGTCAGCATGAAGCCAGGCAAGCCCGTTGCATTGGCACATGCCGCCAACAAGCCCATCGTTTGTCTGCCCGGCAATCCGGTATCCGCCTTTGCCGTCTTTACCACCCTGGTCAGCACGCTGATACGCAGCATGCAGGGTCGCGCGCAGGTCATGCCCATATTGCAGTACGGGCGGCTATGTACCCAAAAAACATTCAATGACAGCCGTGAAGAGTTTCTGCGTGTGAGTGCCCGGCCTGATGCAAGTGGTGTCATGCAACTGACACCCCATACCCAGCAGGGTTCGGGCATTATCAGCTCACTGTCGTGGGCCAGTGGCCTGGCCCGGATTCCGGCGAACACCCCCGTGCAGGACGGCGCTATCGTGCCCTACTACGACTTCCAGCACTGGTTGGCATAGCTCAGGTCTTCGGGCGTGTTCACATTGAAGAACAGCTCATCGCCTTCGAACAAAACCGGCACCGTATGATGCCGGTTTTGCCATAATTGCACCTTGCGATCACCGTCCATCAAATAGCGGCGCAAGCTGTCGGCCAGACGCACGTGCAGCGCCATGCACAAGGGATGCACCCGCTGTTCCGTTCGGGCGTAGGCTATGGGTGCGGCCTGTTCATCGACAACCCGCAACAGGCGTGGCACAAGGTCGGACGGCAGATTCACCACATCTACAGGCAGCACCAGCAACCAGGGTGTTGGCGCCAGGGCAAGGGCACGCTCTATGCCTGCCAACGGGCCCAGGGCACTGCCCAGCAATGGATCATCCTTGATGACATTCCCGTAGGCGCCATAGGCTGCCTCATTGCGATTGGCGCTGATCAGCATATTTTGCACATGCGGCGCCAGAAAGCGCTGCGCATGCCGCACCAGGGGCTCGCCCTGCAAATCCAGCATGCCTTTGTCTATGACCGTGCCAGCGTGCTCTGCGACCATTTGCATGCGCCTGGCCTGGCCGCCGGCAAGAATCAGGCCGGTTACGCTATCGCTTGCGATCATCCGCCTATATAGCTCATTTCAATTTTTTCGCGGCCCGCAGTTTCCTGCCCGCGCTGCTCGGAATAGTGATCATCACGCCGGGACCAGATACCCGAGAGCGCAGCGGCAATCTGCGCATCACCGGCCGCCGGGTCTCGTACCAGGGCGCGCAAGTCGTGACCCTGCCCGGCAAACAGGCACAGAAAGAACTTGCCCTCGGGCGACAGGCGCCCACGCGTACAGTCTCCGCAAAATGGCTGCGAAACACTGGTGATCAGGCCGATTTCGCCAGCCTGGTCGGTATAGCGCCAGCGCTTTGCCACCTCGCCTGAATAGCCGGCCGCCACAGGCTCGAGCGGGAAAACCTCGGAAATACGCTCCAGGATCTGGGCGCCGGTAAGCACCTCGCTCATATTCCAGCCATTGGTCGTACCCACATCCATGAACTCGATAAAGCGCAGGATATGGCCGCTACGGCGAAAATGACTTGCCATGGGCACAATCTGCCCGTCGTTCATGCCTTTGCGCACCACCATATTGACCTTGACCGGAGCCAGGCCAACACGCGCGGCTTCATCAATTCCTCGCAGTACGGTTTCGACGCTGACCTGACTGTCGCTCATGCGCTCGAACAAGGGTTCCTCGAGCGCATCCAGACTGACGGATACCCGCGACAGCCCGGCTTGCTTCAAGGCCAGGGCCTTCTTTTCCAGCAAGGTGCCATTGGTGGTAAGCGTAATCTCGACCGGCCGCCCTTCCGGCGTGCGCAAGCCGGCAAGCATGGCGACCAGTGCTTCGATATTCTTGCGCAGCAAAGGTTCGCCACCAGTCAGCCGGATTTTCTGCACGCCCAGCCCAACAGCCACACCGGCAATGCGCGTGATTTCCTCGAAGCTGAGCAAGGAGGAATGAGGCATGAACTTGTAGCTGGCGCCGAACACTTCTCGTGGCATGCAATAAGTACAGCGAAAATTGCATCGGTCGGTGACAGATATGCGCAGATCGCGCAGCGGCCGGCGCCGCGTATCGAGCACAGGTGCAGCCGTATCGGAAGACTGATCGGCCAACCCGCCCTGCGAAATGCTGCCAGCGCCTTGCGGCTGATGGAAAATGACTTTGCTCATGCTGTAATCATAAAGCTATTGATCTATCTACCCAGAGATGCAACAAATTCGGCACCAAAGGCCTCTTCCAGCGTCTGCACCCGCCCCATTCGACTGGCATCATAGCCCACCAGCTGCATGACGTAGGCCTGATACTCGTCGCCATTCATCAAATTCAGCAAGCGCTCCATGTTGGGCGTGCCCAGCGTATCACGGTGCACGGCAAAAAAGTAGCGCTCCTTGACCAAGGGAATGAATGCCAGCCCACAGCGCCAGGCCGCTGTTTCCACACCTATGCCCACATCGGCCATGCCGCTGGCAATATGGGCGGCAATCGCCATATGGGTGAACTCGTTGCTGTCGAAACCTTGTACCCGTGCGGTATCGATCTGCAATTCCTGAAGCATCAAGCCGACCAGATAACGCGTACTGGACCCTATCTGCCTGTTCACGAAGCGAATGTCCGGGTTGCAAAGATCAGCCACCGAGCTGATACGCTTGGGATTATCGGGCTTGATGAACATGCCCGTATTGCGCACGGCCAAATGGATCAACACATGGCGATCAGGATCCAGCCACTGGGCATAGCGCTGGAGTATGGGCTGCTCAAACTCGCCCAGCGGGACCTGAAAACCGGCCAGATCACACTCGTTGCGGTCCAGCGAAGCGAGCGCTTCGATAGCGGTACGGTAGCGCAATTCAAGCGGAAACATATCCATGCCATTGGCCAGCTGCATCAGGCCTTCAACGGCAAAGCCATGGCTGGCGTGCAAACGCAGACGCTGGGTGCTGTCCGGATACAACCTTTCCAGTTCCTCCTGCAGCTCTGACGCCATGCTTTCAAGGGTGGGCATCAGGCGTGCATCGACACGGCGATTGGCCCAGATAAGATGCTGGGCGAAGGACGTGAGCTTGGAGCCTTGCCGCCGGGAGGTTTCAATGAGCGCCACCTCAAATTCTTTTTCGGCGTTGCGCAAAAGCCCCCATGCATGGCGATACGACAGCCCACAGGCCTTACAGGCACCGGAGATATTCCCGGTGGCATCGATGGCCGCCAGCAAGCGCAGCACCTCGCTTAATGGCAACACCGTGCCCGAAGGTTTTTCCAGCACCCAATCGGAGCTTAGACGCGCCTTGAATTTGTACGACATTTGTCACCTCATCCCGATATACACCTGGTTTTATATGTTTTTTATTTCATATAAAATTTCAGCAAAAATATCTTATATGCACATTTCTTCTTATTGATTGTTTGATTTACCGCGTGTAGATTACATCAAAGTAAATAATCATATATATGCAATTTAAAGCATATAAGAGACAAAAAACACAAAAAGCTACGCAAAGGAAGGAACGCGTCATGCACACGCCATCAGATTCAAATGAATTCAGCCCGTCCTACGAAACCGTCCGGCAGGTCACACAACAAGCACTGCAACAGTACCAGGGCCAATTGGGCAATCTACTGCCCATCCTGCACGCCATACAGCACGTGCTGGGCTATATTCCCGCAACGGCCGTTCCCCTGCTGGCACAGGCACTGCAACGATCGCGCGCCGAAATACAAGGCGTCATCAGCTTCTATCCACATTTTCGCGAAACGCCCGCCGGGCCGGTGCTACTCCAGGTCTGTCGGGCCGAGTCCTGTCAGGCCATGGGCGGCAATGCTTTGGCCGAGCACGCCTGTGCAAGCCTGGGCTGCGATTTCCATGGCACCACCGCCAACGGGGCGGTCACACTTGAACCCGTTTACTGCCTGGGCCTCTGTGCGCAATCACCCGCAGTCATGATCAACGGCCGGCCACATGCCCGCATGACCCCCGAAAAACTCGACCGCCTGATGGCGGCCGAAGGGGGTGTGGCATGAGCATGATCACAAAAATTTTTGTTCCCAAAGACAGCGCCGCCATCGCGGTCGGCGCCGATGCCGTTGCCACCGCCATCACCCGGGAAGCCGAACGCCGCGGCCTGACCATAGAGCTGGTGCGCAACGGTTCGCGCGGCCTGCTCTGGCTTGAAACCCTGGTCGAAATCCAGACGCCGACCGGCCGCGCGGCCTATGGCCCCGTCGAACCGCAAGACGTAGCAGGGCTTTTCGACGCAGGCTGGCTGGAAGGCAAACCCCATGCATTGGCCCACGGTCTTACCGAAGAAATCCCCTACCTGAAGAACCAGGAACGCCTTACCTTTGCGCGCGTCGGCATCACCGACCCCCTGTCACTGTCCGACTACCAGGCCCACGACGGCTTCAAAGGCCTTACCCAAGCGCTCGCCTTGACACCCGCCGCCATCGTCGAACAAGTCACCGCATCGGGCTTGCGCGGGCGCGGCGGCGCCGCCTTTCCCACCGGCATCAAATGGAAAACCGTGCTGGCTACTCCGGCCGACCAGAAGTACATAGTCTGCAACGCCGACGAAGGCGACTCGGGCACGTTTTCCGATCGCATGCTCATGGAAGGCGATCCCTACGCACTCATAGAAGGCATGACCATCGCGGGCCTGGCCACCGAAGCTACCTATGGTTATATCTATGTACGGTCAGAATATCCGTACGCCATCGCGGCCCTGGAAGCCGCCATCGGCCGCGCGCGCGATGCCGGCTGGCTGGGCAGCAGTATCCGCAACAGCGGGCGGGCGTTCGACCTGGAAGTCCGCACCGCCGCCGGCGCCTATATCTGCGGCGAAGAAACCTCTTTGCTTGAAAGCCTGGAAGGCAAGCGTGGCCTGGTTCGGGCCAAGCCGCCACTGCCGGCCATAAGCGGCCTCTTCGGCAAACCCACGGTCATTAACAACGTCATATCGCTGGCTTCGGTGCCCATCATCCTCGCCCGCGGCGCCAGCTTCTACCGCGATTACGGCATGGGCCGCTCCACCGGAACCCTGCCTTTCCAGTTGGCCGGCAATCTGAAACAAGGCGGCCTGGTTGAAAAGGCGTTTGGCATCACGCTGAACGAACTGCTGCACGACTTCGGTGGCGGAAGCGCCAGCGGCAAGCCCTTGCGGGCCGTGCAGGTTGGCGGGCCTCTGGGCGCCTACCTGCCCCGATCGCAGTGGGACACCCCCATAGACTACGAGGCCTACACAGCCATGCAGGCCATGGTCGGCCACGGCGGCCTGGTTGCCTTCGACGAAACCGCCGACATGTCCGCCCTGGCTGAATACGCCATGGAGTTCTGTGCCATCGAGTCCTGTGGCAAATGCACGCCCTGTCGTATCGGCGCCGTGCGCGGCACCGAAGTCATTGCAAAAATACGCCGCAACGAACAGCGTGAAGCACAGGTCGTCTTGCTGCGCGACCTGTGCGACACCATGCTGGCCGGCTCCCTGTGCGCATTGGGCGGCATGACGCCCTACCCCGTCCTGTCTGCGCTCGAGCACTTTCCTGAAGACTTCGGCCTGCCTTCTTCCACCACCACCAACGCGCAAGTCGCCTGACGGAGCCCCCATGCTAGAGACCATCGCCAAACGTGAACGGGATTACGGCACTCCAGCCTCGACCAGCAGCGAAACCGTTACGCTAACCATAGACGGCACCGAAATCGACGTACCTGCAGGTACTTCAGTGATGCGCGCCGCTGCCGAAGCCGGCATCAACATCCCCAAGCTGTGCGCGTCCGACAATCTCGAGGCCTTTGGATCATGCCGCCTTTGCCTGGTGCAAATCGAAGGCCGGCGCGGCTATCTGGCATCGTGCACCACACCGGTCGAACACGGCATGGTCATCACAACGGAAACGCCCAAGCTGCACGAACTGCGCCGCAACGTAATGGAACTGTATATTTCCGACCACCCGCTCGACTGCCTGACCTGCCCGGCCAACGGCGATTGCGAACTGCAGGACATGGCCGGCGTGGTGGGCTTGCGCAACGTGCGTTACGGATTCGACGGCGAGAACCACCTGAACGACACGGCAGATGAGTCCAACCCCTACTTCACCTATGACCCCAGCAAATGCATAGTCTGCAGCCGCTGCGTGCGCGCCTGCGACGAGGTCCAGGGCACTTTCGCCCTGACCATCACAGGCAAGGGCTTCGATTCGCGCATCACAGCCGGCCAGCATGATTCTTTCCTGGACAGCGATTGCGTCTCCTGTGGCGCCTGCGTGCAGGCCTGCCCGACCTCTTCGCTGATTGAAAAATCCGTCATCGATATGGGCCAGGCCGAGCACTCGGTAATAACCACCTGCGCCTATTGCGGTGTGGGCTGCTCCTTCAAGGCTGAAATGAAAGGCCAGGAAGTCGTACGCATGGTGCCCTGGAAAGACGGCCAGGCCAATCGCGGCCATTCCTGCGTGAAAGGGCGCTTCGCCTGGGGCTATGCCACCCACGAAGACCGCATGCTCAAGCCCATGATACGCGCCAGCATCAGCGATCCATGGCAGGAAGTCAGCTGGGACGAAGCCCTGAACCATGCCGCATCGGAAATCAAGCGCATACAGGCCAAGTACGGCCAGAACTCGGTGGGCGGCCTGACCTCCTCGCGTTGCACCAACGAAGAAACCTATCTGGTTCAAAAACTGGTGCGCGCCGCCTTCGGCACGAACAACGTCGATACCTGCGCCCGGGTCTGTCACTCGCCCACCGGCTACGGCCTGAAAACCACGCTGGGCGAATCGGCCGGTACCCAGACCTTCGACTCAGTCATGCATTCCGACGTCGTCATCGTCATGGGCGCCAACCCCAGCGCAGCCCACCCGGTATTTGCCTCGCGCCTGAAGCGGCGCCTGCGCGAAGGCGCCCGGCTTATCGTCATCGACCCGCGCCAGATCGAACTGGTCGACTCTCCCCACATCAAGGCCGACTATCACCTGCCTGTGCGTCCCGGCACCAATACCGCTGTCCTGACCAGCATGGCGCACGTCATCGCCACCGAAGGTCTGATCGACGAAACCTATGTCGCCGAACGCTGCGAAACAGCGGCCTTCCAGCAATGGCGCGACTTTGTCTCGTTGCCCGAAAACTCGCCCGAGGCCATGGAAGCCGAAACCGGCGTGCCGGCCGCCGACCTGCGCGGCGCCGCCCGACTGTATGCCACACACGGCAATGGCGCCATTTACTATGGCCTGGGCGTCACCGAGCACAGCCAGGGCTCCACTACCGTCATGGCCATCGCCAACCTGGCCATGGCCACCGGCAACCTGGGGCGCGAAGGCGTGGGCGTGAACCCCCTGCGGGGCCAGAACAATGTGCAAGGGTCCTGCGACATGGGCTCCTTCCCTCACGAGCTGCCCGGCTACCGCCACATTTCCGACGACGTCGTGCGCGGCCAGTTCGAGCGCGAATGGGGTGTCACGCTGCAGCCCGAGCCGGGCCTGCGTATTCCCAATATGTTTGATGCCGCCATCAGCGGCTCGTTCAAGGCGCTTTACTGCCAGGGCGAAGACATCGTGCAGTCCGACCCCGACACCCAGCACGTCGCCGCGGCGCTGGCCTCCATGGAATGCATCATCGTCCATGATATTTTCCTGAACGAAACGGCCAAGTACGCCCATGTCTTCCTGCCGGGTTCGTCCTTTCTTGAAAAAGACGGTACGTTCACCAACGCCGAGCGGCGCGTCTCACGCGTGCGCAAGGTCATGGAACCCAAGGCCGGCATGGCCGACTGGGAAGCAACCTGCGCGCTCTCCAACGCGCTGGGCTACCCCATGCACTACAACCATCCCAGCGAGATCATGGATGAAATCGCCCGCCTGACACCCACCTTCCAGGGCGTCTCGTTCAAGAAAATCGATGAACTGGGCGGCAGCGTGCAGTGGCCTTGCAACGACGCCGCCCCGGATGGTACGCCCACCATGCACGTCGACGAGTTCGTGCGCGGCAAAGGCAGGTTCATGATCACCAAGTACATCCCCAGCGACGAACGCAGCACACGTCGCTTCCCGCTGTTGCTTACCACCGGGCGCATACTCTCGCAGTACAACGTCGGCGCACAGACCCGGCGTACCCCCAACGTCTTGTGGCACAACGAAGACCTTCTTGAAATACACCCTTCCGACGCCGAAGACCGCGGCATACGCCCGGGCGACATGGTGGCCATACAAAGCCGTTCGGGCGAAACCGTCTTGCGGGCCGATGTCACAACCCGTGTACAGCCAGGCGTGCTTTACACCACCTTCCACTTCCCGGAATCGGGCGCCAACGTCGTCACCACCGACAGCACCGATTGGGCCACCGATTGCCCCGAATACAAGGTGACCGCCGTGCAGGCCAGGCTGGTCACCGAACCTTCACAGTGGCAGGCCCGGTGGTCGCGCTTCAGCGACATCCAGATGGAGCTTCTGGAGCAGCGCAAGCAGGAAGCGGCAGCCGCCGCTGAACCCGAACGGCCCAAGGCACCGGCCGATCCCATCGAGGCTACGGCTAAAACTTTAACTCCCGCCCAATAGCATGACCAGTACCATAACAAGCAACGATCAGCCCGACACCACAACGGTGTCGGCTGGCCACACACCCTACACAGTCTGGCGTACGGGCGCCGGCAAACCCATGCTGGCGGAAGACGACCAGATCGCCCGGGAAGTCCCCGTGGCGCTGGAGTTCAACGGCATCAGCCATGCCACCTTGCTGCTGACACCTGCCAACCTTGAAGACTTTGCCGTCGGGTTCGCCTACACGGAAGGCATTATCCGCAACGCCCGCGACGTCTACGACCTGGAAATCGTCGAGCGCCCGCAGGGTCTGGTGGTGGAAGTCACCATCGCCAGTGCCTGCCTGAACGAACTGAAACTGCGCCGACGCAACCTGGCCGGACGCACCGGCTGCGGATTATGCGGCATCGAAAGCCTTGATGAAGTACAGCGTCAGCTTGATCCGTTACCCCCGCAACCCGGGCGGTATACCACGCAGGCCATCGCAAAGGCGGTAGAGCAACTGCGCTCCATGCAGGCGCTGCATCAGACCACAGGCGCCACCCACGCAGCCGGATGGGCCAACAGCGCCGGCGATATTGAATACGTGCGTGAAGACGTTGGCCGCCACAACGCCCTGGATAAGCTCATAGGCCATCGCCTGCGCCTGTCGCCGCAGGAAACAGCGGCCAACGACGCCGGGTTTGCGGTGATTTCCAGCCGCGCCAGCTTCGAAATGGTTCAGAAGGCCGCCTCGGCGGGCATTTCCACCCTGGTTGCCGTATCGGCTCCCACTTCCTACGCCATCGACATGGCGAATCAACTGAACGTCATGCTGGCGGGTTTCGCGCGCGGCAGCCTCTTTACCGTATACAGCCACCACGAATACCTGGATAGCGGGAGCGCCTCTTGAACAACATCGACCACCTCATAAAACTGGCCAACCGCATCGGCGATTTTTTTGAAGCCATGCCGGATCGCGAAGAAGGTCTGGCCGGCATAGCCAACCATATACAGAAATTCTGGGAACCGCGCATGCGCATTGCCATGCTGGATTTCCTGGAACACCAGCCGGATGGCCAGACCAGCAATATCGCCCTCAGCGATATTGCCCTGCAGGCCATAATCCGAAACAAGGAACAACTGACTCCCAAGACCCGTACCACGCCCTGATCCACCCATCCCTGCAGCACTCCACACACAACGACTTTCGAGCCGTTGCGGGGGATTTTTTGCTTCCTCATATCAGTAACAAAGGCCTCTACAGAAGTAGCCACTAGGAGACACAACATGAGCATAGCTTCAAAAGACAACGGTTTCTTCAGCAAGGAGCGCATCACAGCTGCACCTGGCTTCAACCGCTGGATGATTCCACCCGCCGCCCTGGCCGTGCACTTGTGCATAGGGCAAGCCTACGCCTTCTCGGTGTTCAACAACCCCATGACCAAATTGCTGGGCATCACCGAATCCACGGCGGGCGACTGGGATCTGCCCACCCTGGGCTGGATTTTCAGCCTGGCCATTGTATTTCTGGGTTTGTCGGCGGCTTTTGCCGGAAAGTGGCTCGAAGAGGTCGGTCCGCGCAAAGCCATGTTCGTGGCCGCCTGCTGCTTTGGCGGGGGCTTCATGGTGGCGGCGGCAGGCATTTCACTGCACCAGATCTGGCTGGTGTACCTTGGGTACGGCGTGCTCGGAGGCATAGGGCTGGGCATAGGCTATGTATCGCCGGTGTCCACCCTGATCAAATGGTTTCCCGACAAACGTGGCATGGCCACCGGCATGGCCATCATGGGCTTCGGGGGCGGCGCCTTCATCGCATCGCCGTTGTCGGTCTCGCTGATGAACTATTTCAAGTCGCCCACATCGGCGGGGGTGGCCGAAACCTTTGTCGTCCTGGGCACCGTGTACTTCATTTCCATGATGATAGGCGCATTCGCCATTCGCATTCCGGCCGCTGACTGGAAACCCGATGGCTGGACGCCTCCCGCCACACAGAATGTCATGATCTCGCGCAACCACGTGCATATTGACCAGGCCATCAAAACGCCCCAGTTCTGGCTGCTCTGGTGGGCCTTGTGCCTGAACGTCACGGCAGGCATAGGCGTTCTGGGCCAGGCCTCGGTCATGATTCAGGAAAGCTTCAAGGGCGCCATTACCCCCGCAGCTGCCGCCGGCTTCGTCGGCGTGCTGTCGCTGGCCAACATGCTGGGCCGCTTCTTCTGGTCGTCAGTGTCTGACTATATCGGACGCAAGAATACCTACTACACCTTCTTTGTCCTGGGCGCCGTGCTGTATTTCCTGGTACCCGGCATGGGCTCGGCCGGCAATGTTGCGCTGTTTGTACTGTTCTACGCCATCATCATGTCCATGTACGGCGGCGGATTCTCGACCGTACCGGCTTATTTGGCAGACCTGTTCGGCACCCGCTATGTCGGTGGCATACACGGACGCTTGCTGACCGCATGGGCTGCCGCAGGCGTATTCGGCCCCGTGCTGGTCAATTACATACGCCAATTCCAGGTTGACCAGGGTATCCCGGCCGCACAGTCGTATACCGTCACCATGTACCTGATGGCCGGTTTGCTGGTTATTGGCTTTATCTGCAACATGCTGGTGCGACCGGTCGCCACACGCCACCACATGAGCAACGAACAACCGGGCATGACGCCCGCCATGGCCGCCAAATAAAGGAGACTCAGCATGCAACAAAATACCGTATCCGTCGCACAAGGCAGCGCAACCTCGCCGGTCTTGCTCGTACTTTTCTGGCTGTATGTCGGTATCCCGCTGGCACTCGGCATGTGGGAAACCCTGCTTAAGGCAGGCGCCTTATTCAACTAGGCAAAAACAAGCCCGGTGCAACAGTAGTTCACCGGGCTTGTTTTCTGGCAGGTGCCAGACTGTTTGATTAGTCGTTGCTTTCTTTTACGCGATAAACCAATACGGCCGTTTTAGCCAGGCTAAGCACCTTGATGGTGACGCTGCCCAGCAACAAACGCGACAGGCCGCTGCGGCCATGACTGCCGATGAATATAAGGTCGCAGCCTTCTTCGTCGGCGGCCTGCACCAGGCCATCGGCCACATTGAAATTGGATACGGCCTTGCCACTGGCCTTGACGCCTGCGGTTTCAGCGCGATCAAGCACCGCTTTCAGGTATTTTTCGGCCTGCTGCTGGGCGGTTTTGTCGTAATCTTCATCGGTGATGGCATAGGCTGCCGCCATGCCGTCGAAACCGACCGTAGCCGCAAACGGTTGTGTAACATACAAGGCGACCACTTCGGCGCCGATCTGGCGTGCAAAACATACACCCTTGTTAGCTGCCTGAGCCGACAGCTTGGAACCATCTGTTGGAATAAGTATTTTCTTGAACATGGCATTTACCCCCGTGAATAATCGATGAGGCCAAGCTTAACCGCAACCGTATGGTAAATATAACTGGTATATACACTGCCTTATTGATCGGGATCAAGTGCGTCACAAAGCACTGGCTGCCTGAAACAAATAAGTACAACGGGTACCTGTACGGCAAAAAGCAAGAACGGGCGCTGGAAGCGACTTCAGGTTTTTTGCGAACAGCACAACGTCGTCAGCCGTCATGGCGCCACTGACAACCGGCTGGTAGACCACTTCAAGTCCGGCAACGTGTGCCGCCGCCATGACTTCGCTGGACAAGGGCTGATCAGGTCCGCCTTCCATATCGGGACGATTAATAATGACGCTTCGGAATCCGGCATCGGCCACCGCCTGCATGTCTTCAGGGGCAAGCTGTGGCGCTACAGCAAAATCTTCGGTAAGTGCGTTGATGGGAACAGACATGATGACCTCCGGATGTATATACTGTTAAGACAGTGTACCCCTCATTTTGCCTGAACAAATAGTATGGTCGACGCCAGTCACGCGCAAGCCCTTCACCCCGACCCAGCCACCAGCAGGGCTACCATAAACAACATCATAATACGCGACGCCACGCCAGGCGACATGGACGCAGTACAGGCAATTTACGCCCGGCACGTGCTGCAAAGCACAGCAACCTTCGAGGAAATCCCGCCGTCCACCTCCGAAATGCAGGAGCGCCGTGCCCGCATCGTGGCCTTGCACCTGCCCTATCTGCTGGCCGAAGTCGATGGCCAGGTGGCCGGCTATTGTTATGCCGCTCCGTACCGCCCGCGCAGCGCCTACCGCTACACGCTGGAAGACTCCATTTACCTGGCTGACGGCCTGTCGGGCCAGGGCCTGGGTACCGCCTTGCTGCAGACACTGATAACGCGTTGTGAATCGGGGCCGTGGCGGCAAATGATCGCTGTCATTGCGGGCAACAACAACCTGGCATCCATAGGGCTGCACCGCCGCCTGGGCTTTGCACATGCCGGCACGCAGCCGGCAACGGGATTCAAGTTCAGGCAATGGATTGATGTTGTATTCATGCAGCGTGCCCTGGGCGCAGGCAGCACTACCTTACCCAACGATTTGCCGTCGCAACCGCCCGAAAAATAGGCCATCAGCAGGTATCGCCAGATTCGCGCCATGCACAAAATGGCGCCCTTCCTCATTGACGGCCAGGCATATTTTTTATAAGATTACTATCAAATGAATCTTTAAGAAAAAGACGCATTATCACCGCAATCGCGTCCTTTCTTTTTAACCTCCCCTGCTGGAAATCACATGGCTAGAGGCGAACTCTGCACCGAAGAAGAAATCACCACGCTGGTCCACAACTTTTATGACCGCATCCGCGCAGATGCACTGCTGGGCCCCATTTTCAATGCTCACATTGATGACTGGGACGAACACCTGGCAATCATGGTCCGGTTCTGGTCTTCCATGTTGCTGGGCGCCGGTACCTACGAAGGCACCCCCATGCCCAAGCACGTTGCGCTTCCCGACCTGAAAGCCAATATGTTCTCGCATTGGCTGGCCCTGTTTGACCTGACCACACAAGAACTGCCAAATCGGGCTCTGGCCGAACGCGCCAACGAATATGCCCAACGCATCGCGCGCAGTCTGTGGTACGGATACCAGCTGAACAACAATCCCAACCAGCCTCTGACGGAGATCAATCATGGCTGAAGTCTTGCAACCTACCTCGCCTTCCCAAGCAAGTCCCAGCCGTCCCAACATGCAGGCCTTTCTCAGCCTGGGCTTCAGGCCCCTGTACATTGCCGGCGGCAGCTGGGCACTGATCTCCATAGCAATCTGGATATTCGCGCCACAGTGGCTTAACCCGCCACTGGTCGGTATGGCCTGGCACGCTCACGAAATGCTGTGGGGCTTTATTGCCACCATCGCGGTCGCGTTTCTGCTTACCGCCAGCGCCACCTGGACGGGCTTCAATCCCCTGAAGGGCACACCCCTGGGCCTGGTATGTCTGCTATGGGTCGTCGCGCGCATTGGCTTTCTGATCGGCGGCGATGTTGCCACGCATGTCGCGTGCGCCAGCGAGCTTGCCTTTTTCGGCATCAGTGCCATCTGCCTCATGCGCGTCATGATCAAGGGAAGAAGTCGCCGCAACTATGGCCTGCCCCTGCTGGTACTGGGGCTGGGTGTAGCCGACGCGCTTTATCTGCGTGCCGCGCTGGGCGGCGACTATCTGCTGCTCATGCAGCGCTTCGACCTGGGCCTGATCTGCATGACGGTCATTGCCCTGCTCATTGCCCGCCGGGTCATTCCCTTCTTTTCCATGCGCATGGTACAGGGGCTGGAACTACCCATGCAGGTACGCAGCGGTCATGTGCAAATGGTCGTTAGTGTGCTGGCAATTATCCTGGGCATTATCGGCCAGGTCCAGCTGATGGCGGTGGCGCTGGCCATCATCGGCGTCATCAGCCTGTGGCAGACTTTGCTCTGGAAACCACTGGCCGTACTGCACAAACCCATGTTGTGGATACTGTATCTGGGCTATATCGCCATGGGTGTCGGATTGCTGTTCGCGGCCTGGCATGCAAGCGGGCTGGCCTCCGGCGTGCTGGCCCGTGCTGCCGTGCATGTGCATATCATAGGCATGGGTGGCTTCATGATCCTGATCATCGGCATGCTTACACGCACAGCCCTGGGACACCTTGGACGCCCCCTGAAACTCGATGGCAGCATGCTGCTCAGCTACTACCTGACGATGGCCGCCGTCGCCTTCAGACTTGCCGCGCTCTGGCCGGGCAATTTCAGCCAGCTGCTGCTGCAAGCCAGCGCCCTGACCTGGATTGCTGCCATGGCACTGTATCTGTGGCGCTTTGTGCCCATGCTCATACGTCCTCGCGCATCCTGAACGGGATTCCATCATGCGCCTGACGACGATGACCGATTATGCAATGCGTCTGCTCATGTATGTGGGCCGCCATCCTGAGCGTCTCTGCACTATTGCCGAGGTCGCCCAGGCTTACGGCATATCCGAACCGCATCTGATGAAAATCACTCACCGGCTGGCCCAACGCGGCTGGCTGGAAACCATACGCGGCAAGAATGGCGGCATGCGTCTGGCGCATCCGCCTGAAGAAATCAATCTGGGCGCCGTCGTAAGGGATACTGAAAACGATCTGGCTCTGGTGGAGTGTTTTCTGGAGGGCAGCAGCTGCACTCTTAGCGGACAATGCAACCTGACCGCCATCATAGAAGGCGCGTTGCAAAAATTCATGCAGCACATAGATCAGTACACGCTGGCCGACATCATTCCGCAGCCATGTCCGAAAGCGTCGCAGCCGGTATTTATTCACAACCCCCGGGCTGCTGAAGAAAGCCTGTAGCGCGCTGCGCCACGGCAGCAAGGTTGGTTTAATGCGCCTGCCTGGCGTTCAGCCGGGCTTGTGAAGATTCCGCAATAATTTCATCAGCAAGGGGCGCAGGGAATCAAGCTCTTTCATGTGCGCAACCGAGAGCATCGCCAGCGTTTCTTCGGCCTTGGGCGTTAAAGCCACCCGCACCTTGCGCCCGTCTTCGGGATCAGCCAGACGCTTCACCAGATTCATTTGCTCGAGCCGGTTGATGAGCTCTACCGCACTGTGGTGGCGTATTAACATTTGCTCGGCCACGTCGCCCACACTAGGCAGGGACGTGCCGCTGATGCCCTTGATCGCCAGCAGTGCCTGATGCTGCTGCGGCTTCAGCCCTTCTTGCAGGGCAGCCGCCTCGCTGAACGCATAAAACCGCCGCAACGTCAGGCGAAATTGTGCCAATGTCTGGTAGTCGGCCTGGGTGGGGCCGTTACTTGCGCAGTTGTCGGGCTTTGCGGTCGTCATGCTACTTGTATGCAGGGCATCTGGTTCAAGACACGATGATGCTACACCAAGTCGCAGCGTACGGTAATGGGGTGGGATCGCAATACCGACATAACGGTGTCATCGACCTTGCCCTCGACATCGGAAATTACATAGCCGATCTGCCCACGCGTCTGCAACTGCTGACTGACAATATTCAGGCCGTGCTCGGCCATCATGTTGCTGAGCGTACCCATGGCGCCCGGCAGGTTGCGATGCACATGCAGAATGCGGGCGGCGCCCAGGGCTTCCTGATAGGCAATCTCGGGGAAATTGACTGCCCCCTTGGTGGTACCGCTCAGCCCGAAGCGAACCAGCTTTTCAGCAACCTCGCGGCCGATATTTTCCTGCGATTCCTGGGTGCTGCCGCCGATATGAGGCGTCAGAATGACGTTGTGCATACCTATAAGAGGGCTGTTCAACGGTTCATCGGTGCTCTTGGGCTCGGAAGGGAATACATCAAGCGCCGCACCCGACAAATGGCCCGACTGCAAGGCAGCGTGCAGGGCGTCAATATCGACCACCGTACCGCGCGAGGCATTGATAAGTATGGCACCGGGTTTCATTGCAGCCAGGGCAGCCGCATTAATGATATTGGCGGTACTTTTCCCGCCCGGCACGTGCAGGGTGACAACATCGGCCTGAGCCAGCAATTTTTTCAGCGAGGTAGTGGCACGGGCATTGCCCAGCGGCAGCTTGGCTTCTACATCGTGAAAGATGACACGCATACCGGCCGCTTCGGCCAGGGTTCCTACCTGGGAACCAATATTGCCGTAGCCTATGATGCCCAGCGTCTTGCCACGCGCCTCGAAGGCGCCGGTAGCCGTTTTATCCCAGTGCCCTTGATGCACACGCGCATTCTTTTCAGGAATGCGCCGCAGCAGCAAAATGGCTTCACCCAGGACCAGTTCGGCAACCGACCGGGTATTGGAAAAGGGAGCATTGAAGACCGGTATGCCATGCAACATGGCTGCGTCCAGGTCAACCTGATTGGTGCCTATACAAAAACAACCTACGGCCCGAAGGTCGGGGGCGTTGGACAACAAAGCGGCGTCAAGATGTGTGCGTGAACGTATGCCCACAAAATGGGCACCGCTCAGGGCTTCCTGCAGTTCGCCGGGAGGCAACGATGCGGCATGGGTGATGACTTCGTCCATGCCTGCATTGACAAAGACTTCTTTGGCGCTGGGATGGATATTTTCAAAAAGGACGACACGGCTCATGAATCAGGGGCTCCGGAACATTAAGGCATAAATAATCATTGTGGACTATTTTAGGCCTGAATGCCGGGAAAACCCCGAGTCGACCCCAACTATTTAGTATCCAACCGCCTGCCCGTCGCGCCGCGCATCGCTGGCCGCCACATAGCCGTGCTCGTTGTTGTCTTCCGAGAGCCGCCAGATAAACTGGCCGGCACCAAAGTCCATATAGGGATCATTCACCGACTGCAGCTTGTGGCCCAACGCAGTCAGGCCTTCGGCGACCGCAGCCGGCATGGTGTGCTCAAGATCGAGTGTGAAGTCTCGATTGACCTTCCAGCGCGGTGCGCAGCAGGCTGCCTGCGGCTGCTGGTCGTAGTCGACCATACGCACCAGCGTCTGCAGGTGTCCTTGCGGCTGCATGTCGCCACCCATCACGCCAAAGCTCATCACGGGCTTGCCCTGACGGGTAACGAAACCGGGAATGATGGTATGGAAGGGACGCTTTCCACCCTGGACCACATTGGGTGACGCCGGATCCATGCTGAAGCCCACGCCACGGTTCTGCAGACTGATGCCTGTATCGGGCACCACCACACCGGAACCGAAACCCATGTAATTGGACTGAATGAAGGAAATCATCATGCCGCTTTCGTCGGCCGCCGACAGGTAAATGGTGCCTCCCGCGTGGGGGCGCCCCGCCTCGTGCTGCACCGCCCGGTCGAGCCGTATCAGCTTGGCGCGGCTGTCCAGGTAGTTGTCATCAAGCATCTGCCCGGGCGTTACCTGCATGCTGGACGGATCCGATACATAGCGGTAGATATCGGCAAATGCCAGCTTCATGGCTTCTATTTGTATGTGCTGCGAACGTACCGAGTCGACCGGTATGTTGTGCAGATCAAAGCGCTCGGCAATACCCAGCGCGATCAGTGCCGCTATCCCCTGCCCATTGGGCGGAATCTCGTGCAGCGTGTACCCGTGGTAGTCTTTTGCAATGGGCTCTACCCACTCGGGCCGGTAGTTGCGCAGGTCTTCCAGCGTCATGGCGCCGCCACATTCCCGACTGAAAGCAATGATCTTTTCAGCAAGCTCGCCTTCGTACATGTCGCGCCCCCGGGTCTGGGCGATACGCCTGAGTGTTTCGGCAGCACCTGCAAGGCGGAACTGCTCGCCGGTAGTCGGCGCACGACCATTGGGCATAAAGGCAGCAGCATAGCCGGGCTGATCTTTCAGTTCTTCGGCTGCACGCGCCCATTTTCCCGCCACAACCGGCGGCACGGTATAGCCACGCTCGGCAACCTCAAGGGCAGGCTCAAACAAATCTTCAAATGGCAGCTTGCCGAACTTTTCATGCAATGCCGCCCAGCCGGCCACCACGCCCGGCACCGTAACGGTATCCCAGCCCCGCTTGGGCTGCTTTGCCAGGCCGGCGCCATCGGTGCCGTATTTGCGTTTGAAATACTCGACATTCCAGGCAGCGGGTGCCGGGCCGGAAGAGTTTAGGCCGTGCAGCTTTTGCCCGTCCCACAATATGGCAAAGCAATCGCCGCCCAGGCCGCAAGACACCGGCTCGACCAGGGTGATCGTTGCCGCCGCAGCAATGGCCGCATCAACTGCGTTACCGCCCTTGAGCATGATGCGCAAGCCGGCCTGCGCTGCCAGCGGATGCGAAGTGGACACCACATTGCGTGCAAACAACGGCGTGCGGATTGAAGGATAGGGGTTGGCCCAGTCGAAGTTTTTCATTTGTAAACACCAGGAACAGAAGCAGTATCAAAGCACATAAGCTACTATCATTCTTTCATTAAATCAATTTAGATTATTAATCAACTCACAAGAATTTCTTATGAGTAATATCCGCTACATGCGCACCTTCCTGGCCATCGCACGACTGGGGTCATTTTCCGAAGCAGCCGAAGCCGTCGGCCTGACCCAGGCCGCCGTCAGCCTGCAAATGCGCTCGCTGGAAGAGGAGTTTGGCCGTGCTCTGTTTGATCGCAGTGGTCGTCTGGCGGTGCTCAATACAGCGGGCCAGGAGTTGCTGCCCGAGATCACGGCCCTGCTTGAGCACTACGACCGACTACGTCAGCCCAAGCCACCGGCCGGCCAGTTCATCGGGCAGCTGACCGTAGGCGCCATCGTATCCAGCATGGGCATACTGGCTAAAGTCGTGTCACAGCTGAAGAAAGAACACAAACAGCTGGGCATCCGCCTGATATCGGGCAAGTCCAGCGAACTGACGCACAAGGTGGTGCATGGCGAGATTGACGCCGCATTTGTGGTGGGAACGGGCAGACGTCACCCTGGCACACACTGGACCATGCTGTATCAGGAACCGATCTGCCTGGTCACGCATGCATCCCTTACCGACAACGACCCCTATGCCATTCTGGCCAAACACCCCTACTTGCGCTTCGACCGCAGCCAGCACACGGGCCACCAGATAGACCGCGTGCTTCAGCAAATGGCCGTGGTAACCGAGGACTTTCTGGAACTCAACACGCTGGAGCAGCTGCTGGGCCTGATAAGGCGCGAAGTGGGAGTAGCCCTGCTGCCGCTGTTGCATTCCCTGCAGGATGCCGAGCTCGATGGTCTCAGGGTGCTGCCACTGCCCGCCGAACTGGGCGCGCCCACTCGCGATATCGGCCTGATCGAAAAGCGCAACAACCCCAGACAAGCCATTACCCGGGAACTGTACGCACGCTACAAGACTTTGGTACTCAAGTAGAATCAGGGTTCAAAAGCAAGCATACGACCGGAGACAGTTGAAGTGGCACAAAATCGCATGGGCAGTTGGTATTTTGGCTGGAATATCGTTGCCGGCGCCGCGTTCCTGACCATGTTGACGGTTGGGCTGCGCATGAGCATAGGCCCCTTCTTTCTGCCCATCGCAGACGACCTCGACTTCAGTCGCAGCATGTTGGCCACCATCGTGGCGGTGGGCATGCTGTTCTACGGCCTGGCCATGCCGGTGGCCGGGCACCTGGTTGCCGCGCGCAGCACACGTTTCGTACTTCTGCTGGGCATGATCTTCGTATTGCTGTCATCAGCATGGGCCACCGTTGCAACCGGCCCCATCAGTTTCATGCTGTCGTTCGGCGTCCTGCTATCAATAGGCCTGGCTTTTGTCAGCCCGGTCACCCTGACTCCCGTGCTAAGTGCCTGGTTTACGCGCCGGCGCGGCATGGCCCTGTTCTTCCTGTCCACCGGCGCCATGGCAGGCATCGCCATCCTGACACCCGTACTGAGCTTCCTGATCGACACCATGGGGTGGCGCACAACCTTGCTGGGCTTTGCCATATTTCTGACGCTGGTCACCTTGCCGCTTGCATTCCTGGTCATTCGTGACGAAGCCCCGCCTCAAACCGACGTCCTTCCGGACGACACCGACCAGGCATCAGGACGGTCGGCACGCGCAATGCCAGGCGCGCCGGCCTATGCCAACATCAAGGCGCATGATGCCTTCCATTCGGTTCCGTTCTGGAAAGTCGCGTACGGTCTGTTCGCCTGTGGCTACAGCATGAACCTGCTGGGTGCCCACGGCGTACCCATGCTGGTGGACCACGGTTTCGACCACATGACCGGCGCATTCGGCATCGGGCTGATAGGCTTTTCCGCCATCTTCAGCACCCTGGTGCTTGGGCGCCTGTCAGATATCATCCCGCGCAAGAACATACTGACCGCCATCTACCTGATACGCGGCCTGGGATTCTTTGCCCTGGTCATGGTGGGTACGCAATGGGAGCTGTACCTGGCCGCCACCATAGGCGGCATAGTGTGGGCCGGCAGCGTGGCATTGTCATCGGCCATACTGGCCGACGTCTATGGCGTGCGCCTGGTGGGTGTACTTTACGGCTGGGCCTACCTGGGCCACCAGATAGGCGGCACCATCAGTTCCTGGCTGGGCGGATGGGGCTATGAAACCTTCGGCACCCACTGGGTGGCATTCGGCAGCGCCGGCGTGCTGCTGCTGATTGCCGCCCTCATATCGATCACGCTGCCCAGGCAGGGATACAGCCTGGCCACACCGGCTGCTGCCGGCGGACGTTAGTGCGTATTGCGGTCGATAGCCGGATCACACGTTGAACAAGAAATTCAAGACGTCTCCGTCCTTCACCACATATTCCTTGCCCTCGGCGCGCATCTTGCCGGCTTCCTTGGCGCCCTGCTCGCCCTTGCAGGCGACGAAATCATCGTAGGCTATGGTTTGCGCACGGATGAAGCCGCGTTCGAAGTCGGTGTGAATGACGCCGGCCGCACGGGGAGCGGTATCGCCTATCAGTATGGTCCAGGCGCGCACTTCCTTTACGCCGGCAGTGAAATAAGTCTGCAGGCCCAACAGAGTGTAGGCGGCGCGAATCACACGGTTAAGGCCGGGTTCGGTCATGCCCATATCGGCCAGGAACTCGGTCTTGTCTTCGTCATCGAGCTCGGCAATTTCAGCTTCGACAGCCGCGCATACAGCCACGACGGGCGCGTTTTCGGCTTTGGCATACTCCTGAACCGCAGCCAGATATTCGTTGTTCTCGAAACCGTCTTCCTTGACGTTGGCCACATACATGCAACGCTTGGCGGTGATGAAGCAGAACGACTTGATCAGTGCCAGGTCGTCTTCATCCAGACCCATGGAGCGTATCGGGCGGGCCTCGTTCAGCACAGGAATGATTTTTTCCAGCAGCGCCACCATTTTGATGGCTTCCTTGTCACCCGCCCGGGCCGTTTTCTGGTTGCGCTGCAGGGCTTTTTCGGCTGACGCCAGGTCGGCCAGGGCCAGTTCGGTATTGATGACTTCAATATCGGAAATGGGATCAATGCGGCCGGCAACGTGAACCACGTTCTCGTCTTCAAAGCAGCGCACAACATGCACGATGGCGTCGGTTTCACGGATATTGGCCAGGAACTGGTTGCCCAGACCCTCGCCCTTGGACGCACCCGCGACCAGGCCTGCGATATCGACGAATTCGACCACAGCCGGCAACACGCGTTCGGGCTTGACGATGTCAGCCAGCGCATTCAGGCGCTCGTCGGGCACCTCGACGACCCCAACGTTGGGCTCTATGGTGCAAAAGGGGTAATTTTCTGCTGCGATACCCGCCTTGGTCAACGCATTGAAAAGGGTTGATTTTCCGACGTTGGGTAAACCAACAATGCCACATTGCAAAGCCATGAGAATCCTGAAATTTAAAGATGAAATCGAAAGTAAACGTATTGTAGGCGATGATGACGCCAGCGCCCGCTACAAGGCATTGACCATGTCGGGCGCCCACTGCATCAACATCCAGACCACCACCAGCGGCCCGCCGTTGAAGATGCCGTGCAGCAGCATGGACGCACCTATGCCTCGCTTGACCCGCAGCCAGCCCAGGACCAGACCCGTCAGCCATTGGGGCAGCACCAGCAGCGGCAACAACCACCACGGCGTGTTGTGCAGCTGGAAGTTATACAAATGCACAGCCGCAAACAATAACGAAGCCGCGTGGAAAACCCAGGGGAAGGCACGGCGAAACGCCAGGCGATAGCGCCACGGCAATGGCCGGCTGGCACACGACGGACCCACCAGGTGGGGCAGCCAGCAAATCAGCAAAATAGCGGCAACCAGCAAGGCGCCACTCCATCCCGGCCCCATCAGCAGGGCGGCTACCGCTGCCGGCACCAGCCACCACAAGCCACCTGGCCGACGCATGCTGTAGCGGAACAGCAGCTCTTCCACTATCGGTGCCCACAGGAGTGCGGCCATCCAGGGTATATCGTGAATATTCAGCCTGTGCGTAGCGCCCCCTGCCGTCGCGGCCGCCACGGCAATTGGCCCGAGGAACACCAGATTTATGCTCCAGAGAAACAAAGCCCACTTCAGCAGCCGCCCTACCGACAATGCAGGGAACCAGTCTTCCCACCATCCACGGGTGGCATGACGGCCAGGCAGGCGCGGCCCCAGACGGGGGCGCACTATAAAGCGGAAGAAATCACGCAGCTCATCACGAAACCGCATATCCGCCGGGCGGCCGTCAGCCACGATTGGCCTCGTGCAGCTGGTTCGTGGCTTGTGTGAATTCGCCGCGCAACAGCGCTGGAAAGATGGCCCGGCAACGATCTATCACACCTTCTATCTGCGTTAATTCTTCCCGACGCGGAGGGTTCAGGACAAACGCGGCAACCTGCTGGGCCAGTCCCAATGTGCGCGGATGCCCTATGCCCAGGCGCAGACGCCAGAACCCCGGATTCGAAAACGCACTCTGTATGTCCTTCAGACCGTTATGGCCGGCATGTCCGCCGCCTTGCTTGAGCTTGACCTGACCAGGCATAAGGTCGAGTTCGTCGTGCAGAACCAGCACCTGCTCGGGAACCAGCTTGTAAAAGCGCAGCAAAGCCCCTGCAGCCTGACCCGAGCGATTCATGAACGTGGCGGGCTTGGCAAGGATGACTGCCTCGCCGTCGTGACGGCCCTTGGCCACCCATGCCGAAAAGCCCTTTTCCATGCTGAAGGACGTCTTCAGGTCGTCAGCCAAATGGTCTGCGAGCCAGAAACCGGCATTGTGGCGGGTAGTCTCGTATTCAGGGCCGGGGTTACCCAGGCCGATGATCAGGCGTATAGGAAGAGTCATGAGCAGAGTCTACACAAGAAAAACCCCCGCCGGCATAAAGCCAGGCAGGGGCTGGAAGGCTGATGGGATAAGCCCTTATTCAGCGGCTTCCTGAGTGCCTTCGGCATCGTCACCGGCTTCTTCAGCGGTGTCACCGCCACGCTTGGCCAGGGCAGCTGCCAGTACCAGGTCGCCTTCAGCGCCGTGTACGGTGTGCACCACGCCTGCGGGCAGAGTGATGTTGGACAGGTAGATGTTGGCACCGCCTTCCAGCTCGCTGAGGTCAACCTCAATGGCTTGGGGCAGGTCTGCAGGCAGGCAGGTCACTTCGAGTTCGGTCATGACGTGGCTGATGATCTGGCCATGGATCTTGACTGCGGGCGAAGCTTCACCGTTGACGTAGTGCAGGGGCACCTTGGTGGTGATGGTCTGCTTGGCGTCAACGCGCTGGAAGTCAACGTGCAGGACCTGCTGCTTGTAGGGGTGCCATTGAACGGCGCGCAGCAATACTTGCTGGCTCTTGCCGTCCAGTTCCATGTCGAGAATGGATGCGTGGAAGGCTTCCTTGCGCAGGGCATGGAAAATTTCGTTGTGGTCAAGCTCGATGCTCAGGGGATCGGCTTTGCCGCCGTAAACGATGGCGGGAACACGGCCAGCGTGGCGCAGGCGGCGGCTCGCACTCGTACCCTTATCGCTACGCGAAGTGGCGTTGAATTTCATGAAGAACTCCAGTTGCATTTAAGTCTGCACAGTCTGTAAAGACGGCGCAGACCCAGTTGGTAAACGCGGCGCGATATTGCGCCGCGAACGACTGTTGCCTGCCGCGACCAGCAGGCAACGAGTGTACTAATCGACGAAAAGGGAACTGACCGATTCGGCGTTCGAAATTCGCAGCATGGTTTCGCCCAACAGCGAAGCGCAAGAAAGCTGACGAATCTTCTTGCAGTCACGTGCGGATTCCGACAAGGGAATCGTATCAGTCACGACCAGCTCGTCGAGCTCTGATTCCATAATGCGTTGCACCGCGCCACCCGACAATACCGGATGGGTGCAATAGGCATAAACCGTGGTTGCGCCGCGTTCCTTGAGCGCTTGCGCAGCCTTGCAAAGCGTACCGGCCGTATCGACCATGTCATCCATGATGATGCAGGTACGGCCATCGACTTCGCCGATGATATTCATGACTTCCGACACATTGGCACGCGGTCGACGCTTGTCGATGATGGCCAGGTCGGCTTCAAGTTGTTTGGCCAGCGCACGGGCCCGCACCACACCACCGATGTCGGGTGACACCACGACCAGGTTCTGATAGTTGCGACGCCAGATATCGCCCAGCAAAATCGGGCCTGCATAGATGTTATCGACAGGGATATCAAAGAAGCCCTGGATTTGATCGGCATGCAGGTCCATGGTCATGACGCGATCAACACCCACTACCTGCAGCATGTTGGCAACGACCTTGGCCGATATGGACACACGGGCGGAGCGTGGGCGTCGATCCTGGCGGGCGTAGCCAAAATACGGAATGGCGGCGGTGATTTTCCCTGCCGAGGCACGGCGCAACGCATCGACCATCACCATGATTTCCATGAGATTATCGTTCGTGGGTGCACAGGTTGGCTGCAGGACGAAAACATCTTTGCCGCGCACGTTCTCGTTGATTTCCACCATGACTTCGCCGTCGGAGAAACGGCCAACGGTCATTTTCCCAAGCGACATGTCTAAGTGATTTGCAACATCGACCGCTAAACGAGTGTTAGCCGTGCCGGTAAAAATCATGAATCTGTCGTTTGCCATGGCGGAGATAGTATGCGTAGCGTTAAACAACAAAGCTGTTGACCAGCACCGCCGTTAGGGGCCGACTCAACAGCTTTACGTTAACTGCACAAGCCTTGCGGCTTGAAAAGAAGTGGCTGGGGAAGAAGGATTCGAACCTTCGCATGCTGGAATCAAAATCCAGTGCCTTAACCAGCTTGGCGATTCCCCAATTTAACTGCTTACCCAGTGCAGAAGCGGATGATCAATCAAGCCCGGACAAGCCCAGCTTTCTTGAATAAACGCATTACCGTGTACACCAGATATTTTACTAATAATTTGCTGCTGCGACATCCGGGCCTGTTGCAAAGTTACAAACTCAACAAAAATACAAGCGCCCGACCCGCTCATTCTTGCGCTGAACCCTCGATCGTACAGCCACTTGGCAGCCTGCTCAACCTTAGGGTACTTCGCAAAAACAACTGGCTCAAGATCGTTGCTTCCAAATAAACCACCTTCAATAAGGCCGTTCTTTGGTGCATTGATTTTTTGCCAATCAGCAAAGACCGTTATTCTGACTGATTCTGTATTTCTTGTCAAATCAGGGGCGGAAAAAACAGCTGCAGTTGGCACATGCTGCGGCGGATGCACAACAAGATAGGACCGCTCGGGCAATTCCACCGGCTCAAGGACGTCGCCTATGCCCCGGGCAAATGCCGGGCGGCCGAAGATAAAGACCGGCACGTCGGCGCCCAGCGGTCGTGCCAGAGCCATCAGCTCATCGCGGCTTAAGCCAGTCTGCCAGAGCCGGTTCAGCGCAATCAGCGTCGTGGCGGCATCACTGGATCCTCCACCCAGCCCTCCTCCGGCAGGAATGTGCTTCTCGTAGCGTATCTGGACACCCTGCCTGGTGCCGGTCGCTTTCTGAAGAGCGTGCGCGGCGCGCAGTACCAGATCATCCTGCGGCGCCAGTCCGGGCAACCCGGCATCTTCATCACGTTCGATTTGCCCGTCACGACGCAAGTCAAAACTCAGGCTGTCACACAGGTCAATGAATCTGAAGACAGTTTCCAGCGTGTGGTAGCCGTCGGCTCGTCGACCGGTAACGTGCAGAAAAAGATTGATTTTGGCCGGCGCGGGCACATCGTACAAAGCCACTTATGCTTTCCTTTGTATCAAAGGCTGCGTCAGTCGCCGTCGACAACCAGCCTCAGACTGATGTCGCGATTGCTGTCTTTGCGATTCAACTGCAGCAGGCGCGGACCGTGGCTGTCGTAACGCGAAAGCCGCACACGCCAGCCATTCTGGCTGAACTCGGTGATCTGACCGGATTCATTCCTCTGCAGGCCATCGGTCTGATCACGACCCGTTTCGCCTTGCAGCCAATCCCGCAAGCCCGCCACCGGCATGGGGCTGCCCAGCACCAGTTCGACCAGATCATCTGCATGCCGCGCCCGCTCTTGGTGGCCATCACTGTGCGTCAGCACGGCCTGGCCAGGCGACACATCGACACGCGCCAAGGTGCTGCCCAGCGGATTGGCCAGATCGAGCCTGAGATTGTTGCCGTCGTCTTGCCAGGCAAACCCGCCCTGAACCGCGTCTCGCTTGCCATCGATATACAGGACATTCAGCGCAAACCGTCCGGTGCGCTCAAAGGTATCTGCATTGACGCCACCTATGCGCTGCGGCGTGGCACAGGCTGTCAGCAGGAACCCGACAAAGGCTGCGCACCACCACAGGCGACAGCGTTTCAGCCACATACCCGTCATTTCAGGGTCACTCCTAATCTTTTCAGGGTCTTGAGCAGCGTTTCATTCTGGGGATCAAGTCCCACCCCCTCTTTCCAGACTTTCCTGGCTTCATCCTGACGCTCGCTGACCCACAGCACTTCGCCAAGGTGGGCGGCCACGTCGGCCGACGGCAGTTGTCGATAGGAGCGCTGCAGATACTCTACGGCCGCTTCATTATCGCCAACCCGGAACAGATACCAGCCAACACTATCCAGGATATACGGATTGTCAGGATCCAGATCGAGGGCACGTTCCAGCAAGTCTTCAGCTTCGTCCAGCAAGCGATCCTGATCGGCATAGGTATAGCCCAGTGCATTGTAGGCATTGGCATTTTCAGGGTCGATTTCTATCACCCGTTTCATCAGGGTCTCGAATCCCTCGATGTTGCCCTGACGTTCCTGCAGCATGGCCAGGTCGTACTTGATCTCGGCTGAGTCGGGGATGTTTTTGTCAGCCCTTTCCAGTATCTCGACAGCGGTATCCGTGCGACCGGCCTCACGATAAATGGATGCCATCGTCAGGGCTGACACCGTACGCTCGTGCACATCCTGGGGCTTCAGGGAATCGATAGTCGCCTTGGCCTTGACCAGGTCTCCCTGACGCGCCTGCAGGACAGCCTTGTGTATCTGCGCCTGAAAACGCAGTGAGCTATCGTCTATCAGATCCAGCTGCTTGATCGCGTCGTCCAGCCTGTTCTGCTTTTCTGCTATCTGCACCAGCAACAGGCGCGCGTCAGAGGCATCGGCCACGGCACTACTGGCCTTGTCGTTGATGGACTGCCTGCGCTGAGTCTGCACGTTGATATAGTCGTACAGCAGCACTTGTGCCTTGTCGTAATTGCCGGCACGAATATTAACCTCGGCCTCGGAGTAAATCAGATCAAAATCTTCCGGAGCGTAGCGGCGCATGGCTGCAACCTGCTCCAGCGCAGCATCGTATTCGCGCCGCTCGACCAGCCGGTTGATCAGCATCATCTGCAAGCGCCGACGCTCGGGATTTTTGGCCAGATACGCTCGGGTCTGGCTAATGGCTGCCTCGGGATCAACCTTGAGGCCATACTCAAGCACGCGCTGGGCGGCATCTTCAGACTCGGGATCCAGACGCTGCGCCTGCTGGGCCTCGCTCAGCGCACGCCCCGCATCCATGGCGGCCCAGGCAGCATCGGACAAGGCCAGGTGCGCCACCGGCAGCTTGCGTTGTGCCGCGGGCAGGGCCTGCTCCATGACCTCGAGCGCCAGACGCTTGTCGGACATCTTGTTGACGATGGCCGAGGCCTGTGCGATTGCCTGCTCTTTGTTGTCGGCCTTTTCTATGCGGGCGTTCAGCGCCGCGGCCAGCCCGGCTGTCTGGCCATTCGAGGCAGACAAGGCGAGCGACGATGCAACCGCTTCCGGATCCTGAGGAGAGAGCATCGCCCATAGCCGCGCAGAAGCCAGCGCCCGCGACAAGTCGCGCGCGACCATGGAAAACTGGAAGGCCCGCTTGGCCAGACGCGGATCGGAGGTTTCACGCGCCAGTTCGAGCAAGGTCTGGCTGGCCATATCGTAGCCACCACGAGTAGCCGATAACTCGGCAGCCACCAATCGGTACAGAATATCGGCGGTAAGCTTGACCGCCGGCAGTTCGCCCGCCCTCAAGCGGATTTGTTCGGCCTGTTCTCGCCCGTTATCGTCCTTGGCCGCCATTGAAGGGGAGGACCAGGCTGCGCAAACCGAAGCAAACACCGCAAGCAGCAAAGGAATGGAGAATTTCATTCAGGAGAACCAGCGCCGCTGCGCCTACGTGCAGCGTCAGGTGGCAAAATTACATAATCAGATCTAGGATGTTATCACCCCCTTATGCCCGAACTACCAGAAGTCGAGACCACACGTCGCGGAATTGCGACGATTATGACCGGCAAGGTGCTTGAACGCTTCGTTGTTTACGAGCCTCGTATGCGCTGGCCCATACCGGCTGAGCTGCCCGCAACCATCAGCGGACACACCGTGCTGTCCTGCGAGCGTCGTGGCAAATACCTGCTGATCAATTTCAGACACGGCACGCAGATCGTCCACCTGGGCATGTCGGGTTCCTTGCGACGCGCACCGATGTCCGAGGAACGACGCAAACACGATCATGCCGAGTGGCTGTTCGACGACGCACGCTTCCTGCTGCACGATCCACGCCGGTTCGGTGCCGTCCTGTGGCACGATGCCGCCGCAGGTCCGGTTGCCGATCATCCACTGCTGGCCAAACTGGGTATCGAGCCCTTCGACCCGCTATTCACAGCTGACTATCTGTACCAGCGTCTGCGCGGCAAGTCACAAGCCATCAAACAGGCACTGCTGGCAGGTGACATCGTGGTTGGAGTGGGCAACATCTATGCATCGGAAGCCTTGTTTCTGGCCCGCATCAATCCAAAAACTGCGGCAGGCAGCCTGTCCCGGGCGCGCTGCCATACGCTGGTGCAAGCCATCCTGACCACTCTGGGCCACGCCCTGGAATCGGGCGGCAGCACATTGCGCGACTATGTCAATGCCACCGGCGAGCCCGGCGCTTATTTTGCCCTGCACTCGTCGGTGTATGAAAAATCCGGCAAACCCTGCTCGATATGCAGTACGCCCATAAGACGCATCGTCCAGGGCCAGCGCGCCACTTACTTTTGCCCGAAATGCCAACGCCGCTAGTTGATATTCGTTTATATCAAATACATTGCATATAGACGAATTATCTTCTATATTTGATCTATGTTTGAAAGACCAACCGGAGACACACCCTGATGAGCAAACAATTCGCATCACACGCCGACCTGGAAGACAAGGTCGTTTCATTCGAGAAGCTGTCAGATAACGCCTATGCCTATACGGCCGAAGGCGATCCCAACACCGGCATCATCATCGGCGACGACGCCGTCATGGTCATCGATACCCAGGCCACCCCGGTCATGGCACAAGACGTTATCCGGCGCGTCAGGGAAGTCACCGACAAACCCATCAAATACATCCTGCTGTCGCACTATCACGCCGTTCGGGTTCTGGGCGCCTCAGCCTATAACGCCCAGGAAATCATCGCCAGCCGCGACACTTACGACCTGATAGTCGAACGCGGCGAAGAAGACAAGGCCAGCGAAATCGGCCGCTTTCCCCGACTGTTCCGCAACGTCGAATCAGTACCACCCGGCCTGACCTGGCCCACCATCACCTTTGATGGCGAAATGACGGTCAACCTGGGCAATCTCGAGGTACAGATCCTTCAGGTCGGCCGCGGCCACACCAAAGGCGACACCATTGCCTGGCTGCCTGAACAACGCATTCTCTTTGCAGGCGACCTGGTCGAGTATCAGTCCACCCCCTATGCCGGTGACTGCTACTTCCGCGAATGGCCGCACACGCTGGACACCCTGGCCGAATTCGACGCCGAAAAAATGGTGCCCGGCCGCGGGCCGGCCTTGAAATCCGCCAATGAAGTGCGCAAAGGCCTGGCCGGTACTCGCGCCTTCCTGACAGACCTGTACACCTGCGTGAACAACGGTGTGGCCGATGGCAAAGACCTGAAAACCATCTATCGCGAAACCTATGATTTCATGAAGCCGCGCTATGCCGACTGGGTGATTTTCGATCATTGCATGCCGTTCGATGTATCGCGGGCCTACGATGAAGCCACGGGCTACGACGATCCCCGTATCTGGACCGCCGAACGCGACATCGAAATGTGGAAGCAGCTCGAAGGCTAAGGTCAGAACAAACAAGGAGCACAGGTGTGGGAGACATCAATTATCAAGCTCTGGAGTTCGACCATCAGCCGGCAGAGCAAAGCCACAAGCATCACCCTGTTCTGGTCGTCGGCGCCGGGCCCGTGGGCCTGTCCATGGCGCTGGACCTGGCGCAGCGTGGCCTGAAGGTCCTGATCATCGACGACGATTACCGCCTGTCCACCGGATCGCGCGCCATCTGCTTCGCCAAGCGTACCCTGGATATCTGGGACAGGCTGGGCATAGGCGAACGCATGGTCAAAAAGGGCATTTCCTGGAACGTCGGGCGGGTTTACTTTCAGGATGAAGAAGTCTGGCGCTTCGACCTGCTGCCCGAACAGGGTCACAGGCGGCCGGCCTTCATCAATCTGCAGCAATATTATTGCGAAGGCTTCCTGTACGAGCAGGTGGCCGGCCACCCCGATATTGAGCTGCGCTGGAAACACAAGGCCGCCGCTATCGAGTCACTGCCCAACGGCGTAAACGTCACGGTCGAGTCCCCGAACGGCTCTTATACGCTCACGGCCGACTGGCTGGTCGCTTGCGACGGCGCCCGTTCACCCCTGCGAAAAATGCTGGGCCAGGAAAGTCACGGGCGCAGCTTTCGCGACCGCTTCCTTATTGCCGACGTGCGCATGCAGGCCGACTATCCCACAGAGCGCTGGTTCTGGTTCGATCCGCCGTTTCATCCGGGACTATCGGTTCTGTTGCACAGCCAGCCCGACAACGTATGGCGCATAGACTTTCAGCTGGGCTGGGATGCCGATCCGGTCGAAGAGGTCAAACCCGAAAATGTCATACCGCGCATACGTGCACTGCTGGGTCCCAAGGCAGAGTTCGAACTCGAATGGGTCAGCATCTATACCTTTGCCTGCGAACGCATGGACCAATTCCGGCATCAACGCATACTCTTTGCCGGCGATGCGGCGCATCGGGTATCGCCTTTCGGTGCACGCGGCGCCAACAGCGGTGTTCAGGACATAGACAACCTGGGCTGGAAGCTGGCCCTGGTGGCTCAAGGGAGCGCGCCCGAAGCGCTGCTCGACAGCTACGCAGTCGAACGCGAACTGGCCGCAGACGAAAACATTCTGAACTCGTCGCGCTCCACTGATTTCATCACACCCAAAAGCGAGATGAGCCTGTTGTTCCGCAACACGGTCCTGAAGCTGGCCAAGCATCACGATTTCGCCCGCAAGCTGGTCAATAGCGGGCGCCTGTCGACCCCCACTGCCTACGTCGGATCCAGCCTGAACACCGCAGACAGCGATGCTTTCACCACAGACCTGCTGCCCGGTTCGGTCGCTCCGGACGGCCCCGTTACAGTAGACGGACAAAAAGACTGGTGGCTGGGCCGGCTTGCCAACGAGTTCACTGCGGCCGTGTTCTGCAACGACAAGCTGCCCGACGACAGCGTGCTGCAAGACCTGGCGCGGTTGCAGGAAAAGGAACCCCGGCTCAAGGTGATACTCGTGCTTGCGCCCGGACTGGCGCTCAGGGCACCGGCCAATACCGCCTGGGTACAAGACCACCAAATGACGCTTGCGCGCCGCTATGACGCGCTCGAGGGCGCCTGCTACCTCATCCGGCCCGACCAGCATATCGCCGCCCGCTGGCGCAAACCCGATGCAACACGCATTGCAGCCGCCCTGCGACGCGCCTGCGGCCAGGAGACACCATGAGTCACTTGAACACCCAATCACAATTCCCGTCACCCGACGACTTTTACGAACGTCTGATCGAGGCGCATCGCGACCTCAGTCTTGAGCAGAGCCACGCCATGAATGCAGCGCTGGTACTGCTGCTGTCGAATCATATTGGCGATCTCGAAGTCGTAAGCCAGGCCTTTTCCCAGGCTCGCGCCACCGTCGAGCCCTAACTACTTCAGGAAATCCGCAACATGACCACGCTCACCTACCAATCGGGCTTTGGCAACAGCTGCGCCACCGAAGCGCTGCCCGGCGCCCTGCCCGTCGGGCGCAACTCGCCACAGGTCTGCCCGTATGGCCTGTATGCCGAACAGCTTTCCGGTACCGCCTTCACCGTGCCACGCGCCGAAAATCGCCGCTCGTGGCTATACCGTATACGCCCGGCCGCCGTGCAAAAGGCCTTTGAGCCCTATCAGGGCGCAAAGGGCTGGTCCAGCCAGTTCGGACAAGGGCCCGTCAGCCCCAATCGCCTGCGCTGGAACCCGCTGCCCATGCCCGAGGCCGCCACCGACTTCATCGACGGCATGCACACATGGGCCGGCAACGGTCACAGTGATGACCTAAGCGGCGTCAGCATCAATTTGTATGTCGCCAACCAGTCCATGCAAAACCGTGTCTTCTATAACGCCGACGGCGAAATGCTCATCGTGCCCCAGGAAGGCCGCCTGCGCCTGGCCACGGAACTTGGCCTGATTGACCTGGAGCCTTGCGAAATAGCCGTTATTCCGCGGGGTGTACGGTTTCGCGCAGAGCTGCCTGATGGAACGGCACGCGGCTACATGCTGGAAAACTACGGTGCCGCCTTGCGGCTGCCCGAGCTGGGGCCCATCGGTTCGAACGGTCTGGCCAATGCACGCGACTTTCAGATACCCGTCGCCTGGTATGAAGACATTGAAGGCGAATTCGAGCTGATTGCCAAATTCACGGGCGGCATGTGGCGCACCATGCTGTCTCACTCGCCGCTGGATGTCGTGGCCTGGCAAGGCACCAACGCGCCATACAAATATGACCTGCGCCGCTTCAATACCATAGGCTCCATCAGCTACGACCACCCGGACCCTTGCATCTTCACGGTTCTGACTTCACCATCCGATACCCCGGGTGCGGCAAACCTCGATTTCGCCATTTTCCCGCCGCGCATCCTGGCCATGCAAGACACCTTCCGCCCACCCTGGTTCCACCGCAACATCGCCGGCGAGTTCATGGGTTTGATCCAGGGGGTGTACGATGCCAAGGCAGACGGGTTTTCGCCGGGCGGTTCCAGTTTGCACAATTGCATGACGCCGCATGGGCCCGACGCACAAACCTTTGAAAAAGCATCGGTCGCCGATCTGAGCCAGCCAGACTATATTCGTGACACCATGGCCTTCATGTTTGAAACCCGGCGCATCATTCGGCCCACCGATGCCGCCATGTCGTCGGCCACACTGCAAAGCGGTTACGACGATGCCTGGGCAGGCCTGAAAAAGCACTTCGATCCGAACAAACCTTAAAGCAAGGACCAAAACCAACGATGTCTTACCTTAACGAAACCCACGATCCCTCAATGCAAAGCTGGGTGGTTTCGGCCAACGTGCCCGATAACGGTTTCCCCATACAGAACCTGCCTTTCGGGGTGTTTCGTCCACAAGGCAGCCCGAACTTCCGCCCCGGTATCGCCATCGGCAACCAGGTACTCGATCTGGCTGCCCTGGCAGGGGTACAGCCCTTCACCGGTCAGGCTGCGCAAGCCCTGGAGGCCTGCCAGGGCGACTCCCTGAACGCCCTGATGGGCCTGGGCCAGCCACACTGGTCCGCCTTGCGTCTGGCGCTGTCACGGGCATTGCGTCAAGGGTCAGCACAGCAGGCCGTGCTCGAACCTCTGCTTGTCGGTGCCGACCAGGTCGAAATGGGCTTGCCGGCCCGCATAGGCGACTACACCGACTTCTACATCTCGGCCCATCATGCAACTGCCGTGGGCAAGCAATTTCGCCCCGACAATCCGCTGCTGCCCAACTACAAGTGGATACCCATCGGCTATCACGGACGCGCTTCCAGCATCCAGGCAACAGGCCATTCCTTCCCCCGCCCTGTAGGCCAGACCCGGCCTGCATCCGAAGGCGGTACGCCCGGCTTCGGCCCCTGCCAGCGCCTTGATTACGAACTCGAGCTGGGCATATTCGTGGGCCAGGGCAACGCGCAAGGTGAGCGCATTGCGCTCGACGACGCCGATGCACACGTGTTCGGTCTGTGTATTTTGAATGACTGGTCGGCCCGAGACCTGCAGGCCTGGGAATACCAGCCCCTGGGCCCTTTTCTGGCCAAGAACTTTGCCAGCACCATTTCACCCTGGATCGTCACACTGGAAGCACTGGCGCCGTTCCGCATCCCCTTCGAACGCGACGCGAACGACCCGCAGCCGCTGCCTTATCTCAGTTCGGCGCAAAACCAGGAATACGGCGCCTTCGACATAGACTTGCAGGTTTTCCTGAGCACGCAGACTTCGCGCGCGGCTCAGGCCGAACCCGCATTGCTCTCGACGTCGAATTTCAAGGAAGCTTACTGGAATATTGCCCAGTTGCTGGCCCATCACACGGTTAACGGCTGCAACCTCCAGGCCGGCGACCTGCTGGGTACCGGCACGCTATCCGGCCCCGATCAGGGTCAGGAAGGCTCTTTGCTGGAATTGAACCAGGGCGGCAAACAGGCCGTAAAACTGCCCTGGGGCGAAGAACGCCTGTTCCTGCAGGATTACGATGAAGTCATCCTGCTTGCGGCATGCCACAAAGATGGCTATCCAACCATCAGCCTGGGGCAAGCCTCAGGCACTGTGCTACCCGCCAGGGTTTGACGCAACCAATACCTTGCCAGGATTCATGATGCCCAGCGGATCAAGCGCCTGCTTGATGCTGTGCATCAAGGCAATCTCGACGGGGTCTTTATAACGGGGCAGAACATCGCGCTTAAGCTGCCCCACACCATGCTCGGCACTGATGGATCCGTGGAACTTGTGCACGCTTTCATGCACCAGTTCGTAAATATCAGCCTGCCGCGCCAGCAACTCTTCTTCGGTAAATGCCTGCCCGCGGGCCACGTTGTAATGCAGGTTGCCATCACCCAGGTGCCCGAAGGTAACGTTCTCGATGCCAGGGAAACTGGCCTGCAGCGCCACGTTCGTGGTATTTACGAACTCGGCAATCAGGGAAACCGGTATCGAAACATCGTGCTTGATGCTTTTACCGAATGCTTTTTCGGCCAGCGGTATGCTTTCACGCAAGTGCCACAACGCCTTGCTTTGCGTAATGTTCTCGGCAATGACGGCATCAGCCACAAGCCCGTCCTCTATGGTTTCGCCCACCACCGTTTCGAAGCGTTCGCGGGCATGCTCTGCACTTTCACTGTCAGACAGCTCCAGCAAGGCATACCAGGGCATATCAGCTGACGGGCCTTCAAACGGAATACGCTGCTGCGGATAACACGTCACAACACCCTGCAGGCAATTACCGGCGATCAGCTCGAACCCCGTCAGTGCCGCGCCAAAGCCCTTGCGTGCCGCCGACAGAACCTTGACCGCATCATCGACCGATTCCAGCGCCAGCAAGGCGGTGCACTGAGCGACCGGCAAAGGAAAAAGCTTGAGCGTGGCAGCCGTAATGATGCCCAGCGTACCCTCGCTGCCCATGTACAGATTGCGCAGATCGTAGCCGGTGTTGTCTTTGCGCAAGCCTCGCAGCCCGTGCCAGATCTCGCCTTGCGGCGTCACGACCTCAAGACCCAGCACCAGGTCGCGGGCATTGCCATAACGCAGCACTTGTGTGCCGCCCGCATTGGTTGCCAGGTTACCGCCCAACGTGCAGCTGCCTTCTGCGGCCAGGCTAAGGGGAAACAAGCGATCAGCGTCGCGCGCCGCCTGCTGCACGGCCTGCAGTATGCAGCCCGCTTCCACGACCATGGTGTCGTTATCGGTATCGATACTGCGCACCGCATTCAGACGGGTCAGCGACAACACGATGGCACTGCCGCTGTTATCAGGGGTTGCGCCACCACACAGGCCGGTATTGCCGCCTTGCGGCACGACGGGAACCCGATTGCTGTTGCACCAGCGCATGATTTGAGCAACTTCGTCGACCGAACCCGGCCGTACGACAGCCAGAGCCGAGCCGCTGTAGCGGCCACGCCAATCTAGCGTATAGGACTCGGTATCCGCACCTGTCAGGACATGCTGTTGACCTACTATCTGGACCAGTTCCTCAATACGATTCATGCTTGCCTTCTTTTATGCAAAATAAACATACTCGGGGGATATTTTAAGGCAATTGGCGAGCAGCCAGCCAAGCATGCGGATACACTCTGAAGCGCCTGCAAACGAGCTGAATCCGCCCATTGGACGATCCCCCCGGGAATCGGGATAATCACGGTTGGAGGATTGCTGAAAACCCGCCATTGCACGGCGTGCTCATGGTGCCCAGCCTCCCTTCTGTGCCCACACCAAGTTAAGGAAGTCTTGTGACGAACACCGTTAACCTGCCTGCAGACGTTTTCAAAGCCTACGATATCCGCGGTACCGTACCCGAGCAGCTCAATGCCGAATTTGCCCGCCTGCTGGGCCTGGCCCTTGCCCAGCAAGCCCGTGCCGAATCCGTCAACACACTGGTCGTGGGCTACGATGGCCGACTGAGCAGCCCCGAGCTGGCACAGGCCCTGCAACATGGGCTTAATCAGGGCGGCATCAACACCATAGACCTGGGCATGGTTCCAACACCGGTCGTCTACTACGGCGCTTACACCCAGCACACCGGTTCGGCTGTTGCCATTACCGGCAGCCACAACCCGTCGAACTACAACGGCTTCAAGATCATGATGGCCGGTCGCACACTGCACGGTGCCGACATTCAGAAGCTGGGCCAGATGATGACTGCACTCGATCCCACAGACGGCATCGAGCAAGGCAGCAGCACCAGGCTCGACCTGCTCGACGCTTATGTAAACGAAATCAGCAGCACAGTCCTGCCGCAGCGCCCCATGAAAATTGCCATCGACTGCGGCAATGGCGTGGGTGGCGTGGTGGCCTCGAAGCTGTACCAGGCCCTGGGCTGCTCGGTCGACGAATTGTATTGCCAGGTAGATGGCAGCTTTCCGAATCATCATCCCGATCCGGCTGATCCGGCCAACCTTCAGGATCTCATCCATCACGTCCAGACCAGCGATTGCGAACTGGGTCTGGCATTCGACGGCGATGCCGACCGCCTCGGTGTCGTCACCAAATCGGGTGAAATTATCTGGCCCGATCGCCAGCTCATCCTGTTCGCCCAGGATGTACTGCAGCGTGTACCCGGCTCCACCATCATCTTTGACGTCAAGTGCAGCCGCCATGTGGCCCGAGCCATCAAGCATGCGGGCGGCAAGCCACAGATGTGGCAAACAGGACACTCTTTGATCAAGGCAAAACTGGCTGAAACAGGCGCACCGCTCGCCGGAGAAATGAGCGGGCACATATTCTTCAAAGAGCGCTGGTACGGCTTTGACGACGGCCTGTATGCCGGCGCACGGTTGCTTGAAATAGTGTCCGCACACGAAGACGCCTCGGCAATACTTGAAGAGCTGCCCAAAGACATCTCCACACCGGAAATCAAGCTGAACATGGCGGAAGGGCAGCCCCATGCCCTGGTCGCCCGCTTGCAGCAAGACGGCAAATTCCCCACGGCAACCAGCATCAGCACCATAGACGGCGTACGCGCCGAGTATGCCGACGGCTTCGGCCTGGCACGTGCCTCCAATACCACACCGGTTGTTGTGCTGCGCTTCGAAGGCGACACAGAGCAAGACATCGAACGCATCAAGGAAGAGTTTCGTCAGGCACTCATCGCGCTCGACCCCGACCTTTCACTGCCGTTTTAAGCCAGGTCGATTTCAGAAGGGGCCGGCTTTATGCCGGCTGCCTGCCCTGCCCCGAAAGCTGAACATAGAGGTCCAGATGCATCTGGGCAACCTTGTTGATATCGAACTCGCTTTCAGCCAGCTCGCGACCGGCGCGGCCCATGGCCTGACGGCGGGCATCATCGTGCGCCAGGGAGACCACCGCGTCGGCCAATGCACGCGCATCGCGCACCGGTACAAGCAGACCCGTAACGTCAGGCGTAATGGCATCGCGGCAACCAGGCACATCGGTCGTGATCACGGCACGCCCGCAAGCGGCCGCCTCGACCAGTGACTTCGGCAAGCCTTCGCGATAAGACGGCAGCACCACGATATGGGCTTGCTGATAAAGCCTGGCCACATCCGTGCGTTCCCCCAGACACTTCACCAGGCCATCCCTCTTCCACTGCTCGAGCTGATCTGACGTAATGCTGGCCGGATTGCCCGGATCGGGGCTGCCCACCAGCTGCCAGCGCAGCCCGCTCGGGTCATTTGCAGTCATGCGCGCGGCCTCGACAAACTCCAGCACACCTTTGTCGGTCAACAAACGTGCTGCCATAATGGCAATGGGCGGCCCGTCGGGCTCGGGCATAAACCGGAACACATCCAGATCAGCACCCGAGCCTCGTATCATCACCACTTGCTCCGACCGCACCACACCAGCCTTGCGCAAGACATCACGATCATTGCCGTTCTGAAAAATTACGCGGCTGTTGCGATGGCCCAGTGCCAGCCGGTAGAGCGTCGTCGCGGCCAAGCGCAAAAAATCAAACCGCTGCGCAGGCCGGGTAAAAATGAAACCCAGGCCCGAGACGGCGGCAAGATAACCAGGCACACCTGCCAGCCTTGCCGCTATTCCCCCGTACAGCACAGGTTTGATTGTCGCGGCATGCACGACGTCGGGCTGCAGCCGGCGAAACAATTGCCACAAGGCATGGATGCTTTTTATTTCTTCCAGTGGGTTCTTGCCGCTGCGCGACATCGGAACCACATGATGCACCAGGCCATGAGCCACGATGTCAGGCACTGAAGGCCCGTCCATGGTCGCCACATGCACGTCAAAGCCGGCATCTCTGGCCGCGATGGCCAACGGCAAACGGTGCGAAAGGAAAAAGGCCGGATTGTTCACCACGAACAACAGGCGTTTCTGATTGCCGGCTTTTTTGGGGATAGTCACGCTGCGCCAAACCTCATGATAGTTATGCACCATGGCATCCAGGCTGAACAGCCGCCCCACCCGCTCACGCCCGCGCCGCACTCGCTCATCGTGTTCGGGGGTACCGAGCAGGCTTACCACGCCATCAATCGCGACAGCTAATGCCTGAGGGTTTTGCGCGGGTGCCACCACGCGCGGATCATCGACCATCATTGCCGCATCACCCACGTCGGTAACCACGCAGGCCACACCGCTGGCCATCGCCTCGGCCACCACGTTGGGGAAGCCTTCGGCACGGCTGGACAACACATGGATGTCCAGCCCATTCATCAGTACGGGCACGTCATCGCGACGACCCAGCAAAATAACCTGCTCCGCAACGCCGTAGCGGTTCAGCAACGCCGCCAATTCGGGATTGGAGGCTTCCATTCCGTGCCCGATCAGCACACATCGTACGGCGGGATGGGTACGCAAGCTGAGCGCCAGCGCAGCCAGCAGATTGTCGTGATCCTTCAGCGGGTTCCAGCGTGCCACACTGCCTATCACCGGCGTATCATCGGTCACACCCCACTGCGCACGCACCTGCTGCCGTGCCTGCGCATCGGCCTGCCAGCGCGACAGGTCATAACCATTGGGAATGACCTGCATGCGGTCGGCACGATAACCCCATGACTGATGGCGTAGCGCCGCACTTTCGGCGCAAGAAACAATGACTGCCGGTATCAACGCAGAACTGCGTGCGCAAAGCCAAGAAAACGCACGCGCCGACAAACTGCTTTTGTGCAAGTCGGCGCCGGAATTGCGTATCCCCCAGCAAACCGGGCGGATACCCGCCATACGCGCAATCAAACCGCCCAGCAGGTCGGCATGGTACATCCAGGTCTGAACCACGTCGGGCTGCAAGGAACGCAACAAGCCATGCATGCGCCAGGCGCCCTTGAGCAAGCCAACCGGAGTCTTCATGTCCAGGGTGTGAACCGGAATGCCGGCCTGAACCAGGCGTGGGCCAAACACGCCGGCGTCACCCATAGAGATGACGCTATGCCGGACGCCGGCCTGCCCGGGCGCCGTTGCCAGGCGGAACAACACCGTTTCCGCCCCGCCCTGGCCTAACCCCGAGATAATGTGGACAACATGCAGCGGCGCAGTATCGGTAACCTGTTTCATACGCGTCCATCCTGCCTGGCAGGCACTCCTGTCGAGGCAAATACAGCATCCCATAAGGCCAGGACTTGCTCCAGGCCATAGCGTGCCCTCACGCTGGCGGCAGCACGCTGGCCGAGCGTGCCGCGCAGCACGTCATCATCAATCAGTTGCCGCAGCCCGGCAACCAGCGCGCCGTGATCATCCAGCGGAATCAGCACGGCATCTCTGCCGTCCTGACTCATTTCCCTAGGCCCGCTGGGACAATCCACCGTGACGCAGGCGCAGCCCAGTGCCATCGCCTCAAGCAACACGTTGGGAAAGCCTTCGACCTGAGAAGTGAGCGCAAAAACATCGGCCCTGGCCAGCTCCTGCCAGGGCTGGCTGGTTCGTCCGGGCAGCGTTATACGCGACTCCAGGCCGGTATCGCGCACCTGTTGTTCGAGTTCACTGCGCAGCGGGCCGTCTCCCCAGATGGTCAGATCCCAGTCCGGGTAGTCGTGAGCCAGCGCAGCAAACGCGGCAATCAACGCATCAAAACGCTTGAACGGAACCATACGCCCCATGGCCATTATTTGCTTGCGTTCTGTCAGTGCCCTTGCCTTACCGGGCCACACCTCGAGATCAGGTGGCAGCGGATTGGGAATGACGCCAAGTTGCTCTACCCCCGGCACCATCTTCTTCAGAGCCTGCACGCCATCCTGTGACTGCATGAGCACTTTGGCAGCCCACGGATAAGTCTTGCGTCTAAGGAACTGCAATACCTTGCCCGCGCTGCTGCTGAAAGCCGGATTGGTGCGCTCGCAGACGATTACCGGCACACCCATGCCCTTGGTCGCCAGCAGCACCATGACATTGACATTGGTCAGAAACGAAACGATGACATCCGGCTGAACCTCGCGCACAAGATTGCGAATGGCGCCTGGTTTGCCGAGTGGCGGCAAGGCCTTGCGGCCGAAGCCACCCATGCGATCAGCCAGCCACTCCAGGCGCACGGCCGGGTCCAGCGGATAGAAACAGCTGCCCTTGCCGGTATAAGTCGGCACCAGGGTAACGGTATCGCCCCGTTTGGCCCAGGCGCTGGCCAAAGTGGCCGCTACACGTTCTGCTCCTCCTGCATGCATGGAACTGACAAAAAAAAGTATCTTCATGGCGAGCCTGTATCCGTATTGGTATCGGCCTTGTCAAGCCAGGCCTGCGTCATGAGCACACTCCACAAATGGGTACTCCAGTCGCGTTTGCCAGACTGATGCTCGAGCCATTTCTGCCTGATGGAGCCTGCATGGAACAAGCCATCGCTTTTCAGCCTTGCAGGGTCCAGCAGCGCTGCTCCCCAGTCTTTCAGGGGGCCTCGCAGCCATGCCGCCATGGGAACCGAAAATCCCTTCTTGGGACGATCCATCATTTCACGCGGCACATGGCGATACAGAACCTGGCGCAGCAGCCACTTGCCCTGTCCGTCCCGTCTTTTATAGGACGAAGGCAGGCGCTGCGCGAACTCGAATATCCGGTGGTCCAGCATGGGCACACGGGTTTCCAGGCTGGACGCCATGGCTGCACGATCGACCTTGACCAGGATATCGTCAGGCAGATAGGTGAGTGCATCAAGCAACATCATCCGCTCAAACAAGCCGGAGTCGGAAGGCTCATCAAAGGGCGTGGCAGGCAACTCGGCTCCGATCACCGCTAGTGCGGGATCTTTCCAGTACGACACGAACTGCCGGTAGAAGGCCCCTTCGTGCGCGGCGCCCAGCACATCGGCAAGCTTCTCGAACTGCTCACGCTGGTGTCCGGCCGGCAGCAAACCGGCTCCCGCACGGGCCAGCGCACCCAAAGGCGCGCGCAAGACAGCCGGTACGGCCTGCCTTCTGTCCCACCATCGCTGGGCCCGAACGTAGCGCGAGTAGCCACCAAACAGTTCATCACCACCGTCACCCGACAAGGCCACGGTTACGTGCTGACGTGTCATGCGCGCAACCAGCGTAGTAGGAATCTGCGACGAGTCTGCAAATGGCTCGTCATAAAGATCCGGCAAGTCGGGCACCACGTTCAGCGCATCGGCGGCACTGACATACAGCTCGGTATGCGTGGTGCCCAGATGCGCCGCCACTGCCCTGGCATATTCGGCCTCGTTGAAAGCGGGATCATCAAACCCTATGGAGAACGTCTGGACGGGCCGGGCGCTCTGGTTCTGCATCAAGGCCACCACCATCGACGAGTCCACGCCTCCGGATAAGAAAGCACCCAGGGCCACATCGGAAATCATCTGCCCCTTAACCGCCTGGCCCAGCAAGGCTTCCAGCGCATCGACGGCTTGAAGGTCAGACTCAAACGACAAGGGATGGTCCTGCGCCTGCCGGCTTACCAGCTGTGCCGACCAATAAGTTTGAGCCGCCGGCAAGCTGGCCTGTTGCAGGTCTTGCGCCGACAGCTCCAGCCAGGTGCCGGGCAACAGCTTGCCTATGCCCTGGTAGATGCTGAACGGCGCCGGGATATAGTTATGCCGCATGAGCAAGGACAAAGCCCTGCGATCTATCTGCTTGTCGAATCCGGGTATGCCTGCAATGGCCTTGAGCTCCGAAGCGAAAACAAAGTTTCCGCCAGCGTAGCCCATGTACAAAGGCTTTTCACCCATACGATCGCGAGCTAGTGCCAGCCTGCCCGTCTGCCTGTCCCACAATGCCAGGGCAAACATACCGGTAGCTGCCTGCAGCGTTGCCTGAATACCCCAGGCAACCAGACAAGCCAGTATCGTCTCGGTATCCGAATGCCCTCGCCAGGCGGGCGCCTTTGCTTGCGCCTCAAGTCGCGCACGCATGTCCGGATGATTGTATATTTCGCCGTTCAGTACCAGCACATAGCGACCACATGCAGAGATCATGGGCTGATGGCCGGCTTCGGTCAGATCCTGGATAGCCAGCCTGACATGCCCCAGCGCCAGGCCGGCAGCATCGTCTGACCAATAGCCATGGCTATCGGGACCACGATGACGCATGCGGCGGCAGCCCACTTCGATTGCCGTACGCTTGTCGGCAAGACCGCCCCAGATTCCAACAATTCCACACATAGTCTGCTCACCTTCGCGCACGCACCTCAAGGTGCGTCAGCGCGCTTCAAATAGGTTGCTCCACAATGCCATGACCCGGGTCGTGGAAAACCGGTCACGCACATCGACGGCACGACGTGCATAGGCTTCGCGCTGTTCAGGATGCGCCATCATGTCGGACAGGTGCGCAGCCAGCGCCTCGGTATCGTCGGCCGGGCTGACCAGCACACCATCTATGCCGTTGCGTACGATTTCGCGCGGCCCTGTCTCGCAGTCGTAGGCAACCGGCGTCAGGCCGCTGGCCATGGATTCCAGCAGTGTGTTGGACAAGCCCTCGACTCTTGAGCTGAGCGCATAAAGATCAGACTGCACATACCAGTCGGCCACATTGCCCACCCTGCCCGGCATGCTGATGCGCTCCGAGAGCCCGGCCTCATCTATCTGAGCCTGCAATGCTTCGCGACAGTCACCCTCGCCCAGTATGACCAGATCCCAGTCCGGGAAGTGACCCGCAATCTCCTCGAACGCCCGTATCAGCAAATCAAAACCTTTGTGCGGGTGCAGGCGCCCAACCGCCAGAATACGATAGCGTCCTTGCCGCGGAGGTGGCTCGATGACGGGCTCTATGCTTTCCAGAGGCCAGCGCACCGCATTGGGGATGACGGTCAGGCGCGACCCCGGCACATGCTCCTCCAGCCATTGCGCCGTGCCCGAGGTCAACGCCACCACCGCCGCCGCTTGCGGATAAGCCCAGCGTCGCAAGCGCAACCACATATTCGACAGCGTTTGGGAAGGCGGATGGGTATGCTCGGTAGCAATCACACGACAAGGCACGCCCCGGGCGGCAATCACGGCCAGTATGGAAGAGGTCGTCATCATGCCCAGCACCACGGTCGGCCGCTCGCGCCGGATAATGCGACGCAGGCTCCAGACACGGCGAATGTTAAGCAATACGGCACCCAGCTTGCCCGTGCTGGCCGAAGCGGTGCCCAGCGCGTGCCGCCGGACCTTGGGATGCAGCGCATAAGCATCGGTGCCGGCATCGGCCTGCGTGACAACGGTGACGCGGTAGCCACGCTGCACCCAGTAGGCGCTCAGATCGGCTGCAACCCGCTCTGCCCCACCTCCGCCCAGTGAGTGAATAACTATCAGCAAATGCGGTTGAACGGATGATTGACTCAAAACAAACCTTCTAGCGGGATGGCGCATTGCCGGCAACGGGCCGCAGCGCCACCATCACATAACAAACGTAAGAAGAAGCGTACATGATGCTGGTCGCCAGCATGATGCCCGCAGGTCCCATGACGGGAGCCCACAGATAATTCATCAGGGCCTTCATCAGGAAATTGGCCACCGCAATGGCTGCCATGATGCGATAGCGGTTCTGGCTGGCCAGCAATTGCACCAGTATCAGCACGCCAAAATAAAAAGGCATTTGCAGCAGCCCCCAACGCAACACATGGGCTACTTGCAGTGTATTTTCTGCAGTGAACTCGCCTCGTTCGAACAGCAGCGCCACCCCCCATGGGGCCAGCACCCAGCCTGCCAGAACCACGCCGATACCTGCCAACAGCATCAGCGCCGACCATTTCAACGCCGTGGCGCGCGCCCTGTGCTGATCCCCCCGTGCCTGGATATCCGCCAGAACAGGCAGGGCTGCACGTCCCACCGACGCCGCGCCCACACCCAGCAACAACGATAGCAGACGGCTGGCGTAGCCCAGCGTGGCGTTGGCATTGCCATCCAGTCCCGCAGCCGTGTATTGATCGATAGGGCCGACAAAGCTCATGGCCACCTGCCCCACGAGCATGATGCCTGCAGCCTTGACCAGGTCAGGCCACTGATGCGCATTCAGGCTCCAGCGTGGCCTGCCCCACATGCCGTCGGCTCTGGCAGCCAGCCACAACAGCCATGCCGACTGAATCATGTAGCCGACCAATGTGCCCCACATCAACGGGCCGACGTCATTGACCGTCGCTGCCAGCAGCACCCAAATCAGTATGACAATGGCCGGCACGCTGTCCAGCAAAGTGTTGATATGGCGCTCATGGGCACGCAAGCGTGCTGCGCTCAGACCAGTCATAAGTGTGAGCAGGGCTGCCGGCGCAAATGCGAACATCAGCTCGCCGCTCATACGCCGTGCTTGTTCGGGCAAACCCATTCCAGCCCATTCCAGTACCCAGGGCCATGCAACATAGGTACCGACGGCCAGCACCGTTCCGCCGGCAATCAGCCAGGCTTGCAGCTCACCCATGAAAAGCCTGCGCGCCGCACGGTCTTCCCTGCGTGTACGGACCAGCACCGGAATGAGGACTACCGACAGTGCCCCCACGATAGTGACCGGCAGCCAGTTCGCCATGACCATGGTGAACTGGTAGGCATCGACCGCATCGCTGACGCCATAGCGGTAGGCCACCGCCATTTCCTTGAACGCACCCGCAGCCTTGCCCAGCAACAGGAAGAAAGCAACACGCATCGCCCCCTGGGCGATGCGCTTGTGGTCAGAGTGCAGCCCGGCCAGACGCTGCCTGAACGTTTTCAAATTAACGCAGGAACTGCGTATACCAAGGCATGGAGACTTCCAGCCCCTGCACGATGGTATGCATCGGCTCGTAGCCCAGCAGTTGCCTGGCCTTGCTGATGTCGGCCTGGGAGTGACGCACGTCGCCCGCCCGGAAGTCGGCATAGACCGGCTGCTTGTCGTACACGATACCGTTGTTGCCCAATGCTTGCGCCAGGTACTCGAACAGCTCGTTCAGGCTGGTACGGGCATTGACGGCCACGTTGTAGACCTGATTGACACCTTCGGGCTGCGCCAGTGCAGCAAGAATATTTGCCTGCACCACGTTTTCGATAAAGCAGAAATCGCGACTGGTTTCGCCGTCTCCGTTCACCACCACATCGTCGCCACGGATCATGGCAGCGATCCACTTTGGAATAACGGCGGCATAAGCTCCGTTGGGATCCTGACGCTTGCCGAATACGTTGAAGTAGCGCAGGCCGACACTGCCAAAACCATAGGAACGCTGGAATACATCGGCATACAGCTCGTTCACGTACTTGGTCACGGCATACGGCGACAATGGCCGTCCGATGCGGTCCTCGACCTTGGGCAAGGCCTCGTGATCGCCATAAGTAGAGCTGGACGCAGCATAGACAAAGGACTTGACTCCGGCATCACGCGCAGCCACCAGCATGTTCAGAAAACCACCAATATTCACGCTGTTGGTGGTGACAGGGTCTTTGAGCGAACGGGGAACCGAGCCCAATGCAGCCTGATGCAGGACGTAATCCACCCCTTCGGTGACCTGGCGGCAAACTTCGGCATCGCGAATATCGCCTTCGATAAGCGTGAAGTTGCTCCATTGTTCAGCGCTGACCGTTTTCTGGACTTCCTCGAGGTTATAGCGATGGCCCGTGGCGAAGTTATCCAGGCCCACTACCTTCTGCCCCAGCATCAAAAGTGCCTCAAGCAGGTTGGACCCAATGAAACCCGCGCATCCGGTAACCAGCCACACCTTGGGCTCGGATTGCAGACCTGCCGTGATTTCCTGATATCGTGTGCTCATATGTACCCCTCGTAATTCAAAAACCAGTATGTGCGGCGCCTTACAGGCGCAAGTCAGCCTCGTCGGCTTTCAGTACATACTTAAGGTCGTACAACACGTGCTCTGGCTTGCCCAGCGCATGAATGGCCTGACTGCCCATGGCGACAAACTGCTCGTGTGCGACGGCCAGGATAATGGCATCGTATGCGCCCTGTGCCGGGCTGGAAACCAGCTCTATGCCGTACTCATGCTGTGCTTCCTGGGGATCGACCCATGGGTCGTACACATCGACCGCTATGCTGTATTCGCCCAATTCCCGGACGATATCGACAATACGCGTATTGCGCAGGTCGGGGCAGTTTTCCTTGAAGGCCAGACCCATGAGCAGTACTCGCGAGCCCTGCACCTGTATGCAGCGCTGCGTCATGCCCTTGACCAGCTGCGACACCACATAGCCGCCCATGGAATCGTTCAGCCTGCGACCGGCCAGAATGATTTCGGGGTGATAGCCGATGGATTGCGCCTTGTGAGTCAGATAGTAGGGATCCACGCCTATGCAGTGGCCTCCGACCAGACCTGGACGGAACGGCAGAAAATTCCATTTGGTTCCTGCCGCCTCAAGGACAGCCTGGGTGTCGATACCCATCTTGTTGAAAATCAGTGCCAGCTCGTTGATGAGCGCGATATTGACGTCACGCTGGGTGTTTTCAATAACCTTGGCTGCTTCGGCCACCCGTATGGACGGTGCCTTATGGGTACCGGCCACGATGATCTCGCCGTAAAGCGCGTCGACCAGGTCAGCAATTTCAGGAGTGGATCCCGACGTAACCTTCTTGATGGTCGATACCCGGTGCGCCTTGTCACCGGGATTGATGCGCTCGGGGCTGTAGCCGGCGAAAAAGTCTTCGTTGAACCGCAGGCCGGAAACGCGCTCAAGTACAGGCACGCAATCTTCTTCGGTGGCACCGGGATAAACCGTGGACTCATAGATCACGATATCGCCACGCTTGAGCACCTTGCCTATGGTTTCGCTGGCGCGTACCAGAGGGGTCAGGTCGGGCTGCTTGTACTGATCGATAGGCGTAGGCACGGTCACGATGAACACGTTGGCCTGGGCCAGGTGCTCGGCCTCGTTGCTGAAGCTGAGTTGCTTTGCTTCAGCAAGCTCGGCCTCATCTACCTCGAGCGTATGGTCACGCCCTTCTTTTAGTTCGGCCACACGCCTGGGGTTGATGTCGAACCCCAGCACAGTACGCTTTTTACCGAACTCGACTGCCAATGGCAGGCCCACGTAGCCCAAGCCGACTACTGCAAGTTTCACATCCTGAATCTGCAAGTTGAATCTCCCGCGCGAGGCGCTATTAAGATTAAGTTAATTTTACTATTTGCGGTGGTCGTTTCGCCCTAACGAGGGCAACAATAACCACGACGGACGGCGCCAGGAAACCAGGCGGGAATACAGCCAAAGGTAGGCAGACGAAAAAGCCACCAGGCTCGCGCACAGTATCCAGGCGTTATCCCACCAGATGGTTGCCGGAACCAGGCCTATCAATGCCAATACCCAAAGATAGGGTGAAGTCATGGCATTACACAATGCCGGCACCGCATGGCGTCGGTCACGACTGAAGGTCACACGGACCAGACGCCGGAAAACCAGTTGATGCAAATGCAGCGCATCGGGTTGGTCGACTGGCGTGCCCCGCTTGAAACGGCGACGCCAGATGGAAAACAAAGTCTCGAAGACCGGGTAAAACAAGACAGCCAGCGCATAGAACGGCGAAACACTGGGGTTGCGCACCACCAGCTGCACCGCAAGCTCAGCCAGCATGAAACCCAGGAAATAGGCGCCGCCATCACCCAGAAAAACACGTCCGAAGGGGAAATTCCAGACCAGGAAGCCCAGCGTGGCAGACGCCAATGCCGCTGAAATGAGGAAAATGGGAATATCCTGAACCTGCAGGGCGACCAGCGCCAGGGACAAGGCCATGAGCGTGGCTATCATGCCCGCCAGGCCATTCATGCCGTCCACAATATTCAGTGCGTGCGTACAGCCACCCACTGCGATCATGGTGAACAGCAGGGATACCGGCCAGAATGCCAGGATGGTGTCGGCCCACGACAAACCCACACGCGATACGCCACCCAGCAGCCACCAGGCAATCGCTGCCGAAAGGAAGGCGGCCAGCAGACGCTTGCCCGCGCCTACGTCCTTGGTGATGTCTTCAAGCAAACCCGCCACGAATACCGGCATGGCCGCAATGAACAATACGGGCCACAGCCAGGTCAGGGTCATGTTGCTGGGCCCGAGCACCAGCAGCCCGGCAAGGCTGCCGGCCACAACAGCCAGCCCACCCACGCGTGGCGTTGCCCGCGAGTGAGAGGCCTGCGGTTTGCTTAAATCAGAGTCGCCTGTAAATACCCCGTGCCAGCGTTCGGAGGCAACGATCAGCCCGCCCACCATGAACGCTACGACACAAATATAAAACCAGGTAAACGATTCCCAGAGAGGAGAAGAAAACACACGATCCCTATGAACAATGAATGCATTGATATTATGTGCCGTGCCTGTAAGCAGACTGCTCCAATAACGGTAAGCAATTGCGTCAGACGTATCTTTTTGCTACGCAGCAATTACTCGTACGACACATGTGCAACTGTAGGATAGAAAGGCTGAAAAAGGCAAAAAAAAACCCGAGATCGTGAGATCTCGGGTTAAATCCACCAAAGGAGGAGGGTGGAGGAGACAACCTTGGCATGTCGGGCTACGAAAGCTGATTAAGCTTGAGCCTGGGTGATCAAGGGTTTTCCCTTTGCAATCACGTCTCGACATCCGATAACTAAATTGTATATAAACAGATGGTGCGTTGCAAGATAATTGTCGAAGAAAACTGTAACCAAGCATGTTTTGTCGTTTTTTTAGCACTTTACCAATCACAAAAGTGCTCCGGCGTATTTAATCGTTAACCCTAGCGCCTCATATTGTTACAACTTCCTGCCCTGCGATCAGATGCGGTAGGCGGTAGTCGTCATGATTTTGGACATGAATCGCATGGCAAGCTGCACAGGCCTGGCCAGCGTTTCCGCTCCGTGGGTTTCTGCAGTATTGCGATGAGTGATTTCGTCATCTCGCATTTGCGTGACAATGCTGCGCGAACGCGCATCAGCATTGGGCAGTTCGGCAAGATGCTTGTCCAGATGCTGCTCGACCTGCCTTTCCGTTTCGGCCATGAACCCCAGATTTCTGCCGACCCCGGCACGACTGGCCAGCACCCCCAGCGAGAAGGAGCCGGCATACCAGAGCGGGTTAAGCAGGCTGGGCCGGCTGTTCAACTCGGTCAGGCGGTCACGGCACCAGACCAGGTGATCGACCTCTTCGGCCGCGGCCTGATGCAGCACAGCCTCGATTGATGCATCGCGACAAAACAAGGCCTGCCCGCGGTATAAAGCCTGCGCGCAGATTTCACCCACATGATTGACCCGCATCAGGCCGGCGACGTGTTTTTGCTCGGCAGGCGTCAGCTCTTCAGCGTTGTCAGTGAGTGACTTACGGGCGCCTGCCGGATTGGCGCGGCCGGCCTGCACCGAACCTTCGAGCACCCGTACGGCACGACCGGCCTCGGCGAGCGCTCGGTCAAGCATGCTCATGCGACGGGTGAATCGTGGCGCTTGCGGAGTTGAATTCGGGCTGCTCATAAGTCTTCCTTGAATATTGCACGTTCAGGGTCTATTTTGACATTAAACGCCGCAGCCGGTTCCGCTCGGTCCATAGCCAGACCACCGGCACCACCACGGCCAGCACCACCAGGCCCCGCCCTGCCATTTCCTGGTCACTCAGCAAATACGCATTGCACAAGCGGCTGTTGTCTTCCTGGTAGATCAGCCCCACAACCGCCATCATCCAGGAAAGATTGCCAAGGAAAAACAGCGTAATGACGCTGTTGGCGCGACGCAGGGCATCAAACAAAACCACGCCGGTAATAAATAGCCCGACATACTTCACCATTGCGACCATCGGGAACAGCATGACGTCGTCCAGCGACTTCGGAATCATCCAATAGGCAGAAACCAGTGCTGCCAGCAATAAGCCCGGAACACCTTGCTCGTTATATCTGGCCCAGACCCGCCCCGCTCGTTTCCAGCTCCTGGCCTGGCGGCTGCTGCACCAGGCCGCCCCTGCCGCCAGTCCGGCAAAAAGGATCATGGGAATATGCAGAAGCATATGGGTGGCCATGCTGCGTGTCAGGGCGACATCGAACACCAACGCCAGCACCATCAGGACGGCGCTCATGCCTGCATACGCCCGGCTTCCGCGCAAATGACGCAATGGCCCGCTCATTGGGAAAGCTCCACTGCGCGTTCCAGAAGCAGATCGGCACTGCCTAGGTCCACAATTCGCCGCAAACGGCCATCAGGTGTCACCAGATGATAAGCAGCGTTATGCACGAACTGCTTCATGGGGGCCGGCACGACCACGATACCGAAAGCGTCCAGCAATGCCGAACGGCGGGCGGCATCGGGCGTGGCAGCAAATTTCCATACCGATGGCTCGGCACTCATGCTTGCGGCATAACGCGCCAGCTGCGCCGGCCCGTCTAACGGATCAAAGCTGATACTTAACAAATACACCTTGTCCTGCAGCCCGCGCCGCACGATGGACGCCTGCAGCTGCTGGAACTCGGAACCCATGGCCAGGCAGACGGTAAAGCAACGCGTGTACATGAAATTGACAACCGCCACGCGGCCATCATTGCGCAGCCCCTGCAGAAATGTCGTCGCGCCGCCATCTGCTGTCTGCAGCACCGCATCAGGCAGGTTGCGCGGCTCACGCAGGACATCTGCCCGACGAGCCGCCTCGGTGGTCAGCACGGTAAAGCCATCGGTCTGCAGATAAATCGCCCCCGTGCCCGCACATGCCACCAATAACGCCATCAAGAGCATACGCATGTCTGGCAGCCCTGCAGCGGCTATTTCATGGCAGCCAGATCTGCATCGCCATTCCAGGGAGCAGCCTGATCAGCCGTTGCCTCGCGCTCTGCAGCGACGGTTGCCTCATCCACCGGCCCTGCACTATTTCCAAAATTAGTGCGGATATGACTGATCAGCGCAGCCATCTGGGCATCGTTAAGCTTGTCCTTGAACATAGGCATCATTCCGTTGTACTGCGTGCCCTTCACGGTAAGCGTACCGGTCACGCCATGCAGCACGATCCGGATTGCCAAGGCTGCCTTGCCGTTTACCCACTCGGATCCGGCCAGCGGCGGAAACACGCCGGGCAAGCCCTGGCCACTGGCCTGGTGACAGGCCACGCACTGGGCTGCGTAAATCTGGGCACCATCAACCGCGCCCCCGGTGCTGGCTGCTGCCACCTTGAAATCCTGGGCTGTACGGCGATCACCGTATGCAGGCGGATTGCTTTGATGGGTCGTCCAGATATAGCCCACAGCCCAGATAAACAGGGCACTGACAATAAGTATTACCAGCCAGGGAACAGGCCGATTGCCCTCGTAGGGCTCGGGCTGCTCTCTTTGCTGCGCTTGATTTTGCTTGCTGCGATCAGACATAGTGTTCTCCGGCGGTGCCTATTCCGGCCTCAGGTTTCAAGACCTTCCTGTTCAACATGACACTAGCGGGCCTCTTCAGGAGGCGGCTTGACCGGATAAGTGCGATCCAGGGCCAGCAAGTACTCAACCAGGTCCAGCGCCTCGGGTCGCGCCACAACCACTTGCCCCACCGGCGCGTAACCAGGCGGCAGATTGACGACCTTGTCACCCTCTTGCGCCTTGTCCTTGATCTCGAACATGTACGGATAGGAAGGCATGATGCTGCCCGGCACATAAGCGCGTGGCTGGTACAGATGCCCCAGATTCCAGTCAACGCTGGGCTGACGGGCGCCGACGTTCAGCAGGTCGGGACCCGTGCGCATGGTGCCCAACAGATGCGGATTGTCGTAGTAATAGTCGCCGGCAACCGGCGCACGCCCCCAGCCGCGCTTGAAATCAGGCGCCTGTGACTGAGCCCTGGGTTGCTGGGAATGGCAATACACGCAACCGTTTTCTATATAGTGCTGTCGACCGCGCAGCTGTGCCGAGGTGTAAGGCTGCAGACCTTCAGACGGCTGAACGTCCGACAACTGCAGATAAGGCACGATCACCAGCGTCGAAGTAGCCAATGCCAGCGTGACCATGGCCCCGCCCAACAACTTGTATTCGTTTTCCATACTCAGGCCTCCACGCTCGCGGTGCCCACCTGGGTACGGCGCCCATGAAACAGGGCCGGGCCGACACGCTTGCGTCCATATCGCAAGGTCATGCTTGCAAAGTGGATGGCGAACACAATGTGACCCAATGTCATCAGCGCGCCGCCAATCGAACGGCTTTCAAGATAAGGAATCGTCACCCGCACAGACTCCATGAACGGCACAGATGCATCCAGCATGGCCACACCCTGCAGCCAGCCACCTATGGACAAACCCACGAAATAAATACCAAAGCCCAGCACCACCAGCCAGAAATGCAGGGCGATGAGCTTCGGATACGGCCACTCCCAGGACATCACCCTGGGCATCACAAAATAGATGGCACCAAACATGACCAGTGAAAAGAAGCCATACAGGCCCAGGTGTGCATGCGCAACGGTGAAATGTGTGAAGTGGGTGATGGTATTGATGCTGCGCAAGGCTTCGAAAGAGCCTTGTACAGAACTCAGCGTGTACATCATGCCGCCCAGCACTATGAACCTGAGCGTCGGCGAGTAGATCAAGGTTTTGAAATGATGACGCATGGTCAGATGCTGATTGACCGAGAACGCCAGCACCGGCACGATCATCATCATGCTTTGCACGATAGACAAAGTAACCAGCCAGCCCGGTATCGGCCCTCCGACCAGATGATGGCCACCAACCTGCCCGTAAAAGAATGCAAGCGCCCAGAAACCCAGCAACGACAGGTTATACGACTGTATCGGGCGACCTATGATCTTGGGCAAGAAGTAATAGACCGACGCCAGGGCTACGGGCGTGTAGAACAGGCCCAGTACGTTGTGCCCGAACCACCAGTTCATGGTGGCGGCCTCGACGCCGAAGTGCACGCCCGGCAAATTGCCAATAAGGAACAGCACCGGAAACCAGAAAAGCGCAGCACCCATGTACCAGATCGACACATATAAGTGCTCGACCTTGCGGTTTTGCAGGGTAAAGACCAGCGGCAGGCCTATCAAAGCGCCGCCTACAACAAACAGAATATCAATCTGCCAGGGAATCTCCAGCCACTCAAGCCCGTCGTTGAATCCCGCCGCAACACTGCCCAGACCGGCGATCAATGCAGCATTCCACAGCATCGCACCCAGCAAGGCAAAACGCCCGCCCATGAGTTCGGTCTTGAGCAATCGCGGCAGTGTCCAGATGGCAATGCCAAACGCCGCCATGGGAGCCCAACCGTAGGCCACCGCATTCAGATGCAAGGTGCGGATGCGCCCAAAGGTAAGCCAGGCATATCCGGAAAGGAAGTCTGGCTCGTGCAGCTTGATGGAACTGATCAGCCCGGCGGTCGACGCAAAGATCAACCACACCACCGCACAGGACAGAAACACAAAGGTGACATATTTGGTCGACCCATCGGCGCGCAGACGGTCTTCAAGCTCAGCCTTCATACGGGCATCACGCTCGGGATCGACCGTACCGGTGTAACTGTCGTCAACCACCTGCTGCAAGGCCTGGTGCTGGTCCCGCGTCGCGGCGGGCTCTTCCACCTTGCCTATTTCACCTTCCGTGAAGATAACGTTGGCAGCTGCCGGATTATCGTCAAAGAGCTTCTTTCGCAATGACCAGATAAAAACAAACAATCCGGTGACCGAAAGTATGAATGTCAGCAACAGTATCGTGATGGTATTCATGATTTCCTGCTTGAAACAAACCGCAAAATGGCCTGGGCTAAAACCGTAATTATATCGTTGAACGATATAAATGCCATATTCTATGCGATCAGGCGGGCGAGCCTTCAGCATGTCCCTACTTCAAACATTGGTAATCCCGTTTATGGTTATGATTGAGCCTTCAGCGAAAAATGCAGGAACGCGATAATGAAATGCACAATAGATTGGGGCGGCCCGGATGGCATGCTGTTCGTGGCCCGCACAGGCAGCGGCCATGTCACAGCCATGGATGGCGCCCCCGACGGTGGCGGAAACAATCTGGCACCACGCCCAATGGAAATGCTGCTGGCCGGTACAGGTGGCTGCGCAGCCTACGACGTGGTGCTGATACTCAAGCGCGGCCGTCACAAGGTAAGCGGCTGCCAGGTCAAACTGGAAAGCACGCGCGCCGAGACCGACCCCAAAGTCTTTACCAGGATTCATTTCTCGTTCACCGTGACTGGCAAGGACCTGCCCGTTGCCGCCGTCGAGCGTGCCGTCCAGCTCTCGCACGAAAAATACTGCTCGGCATCGGCCATGCTGGCCAAGACTGCCGAAATCACTCATTCCGTTACGGTAGTGGAAGCCTAAGGCTCGCCAACATGCATCAATACGAAGATTTCATGCGCCATGTCTACGAGCACGGCACAGAAAAAACCGATAGAACCGGCACTGGCACCCGCTCTGTTTTCGGCCACCAGATGCGCTTTGACCTGTCAGCCGGGTTTCCCCTGGTCACCAGCAAGAAGCTCCACACAAAAAGCATCTTCATCGAGCTGCTGTGGTTTTTGCGCGGCGACTCGAATGTGCGCTGGCTGCAAGAGCAAGGCGTCTCGATCTGGGACGAATGGGCGGCTCCGAACGGCGACCTTGGGCCGGTCTACGGCGTTCAGTGGCGCTCCTGGCCTACACCCGACGGCCGGCACATAGATCAGATCGCGCAAGTGATGCAGCAAATCCAGGACAACCCGGATTCGCGCCGCCTGATCGTTTCCGCCTGGAATGTGGCCGAAATACCGAATATGGCGCTGCCTCCGTGCCATGCGTTCTTTCAGTTTTATGTGGCCGACGGCAAGCTGTCGTGCCAGCTGTACCAGCGCAGCGCCGATATATTCCTGGGCGTGCCTTTCAATATTGCCAGCTATGCCTTGCTTACCCATATGATGGCCCAGCAATGCAATCTTGAGGTCGGTGACTTCATCTGGACGGGTGGTGATTGCCACCTGTACAGCAACCACATGGAACAGGTCGAACTGCAGCTCTCGCGCAAGCCTTATCCCTACCCCAGGCTGAACATCAAACGCAAGCCGGATTCCATTTTCGATTACCGCTACGAAGACTTTGAAATTGTGGGCTACGAATCACACCCTCATATCAAGGCTCCTGTTGCCGTCTAGGTTTTCATCACGCTGCCCATGACCTCTCCTATTGTCCAGCTAGTCGTCGCCTACTCGAAAAATCGCGTCATCGGGCGCGACAACACCCTGCCCTGGCGCCTGCCATCCGATCTGGCGCATTTCAAGCGTGTGACTCTGGGACATCCCATCGTGATGGGACGCAACACCTGGCTGTCGTTGGGCCGCCCCCTGCCGGGGCGCCCCAACCTGGTCATCAGCCGCAACCCCGAATATCGGGCGGACGGCGCCTCGGTGCATCCATCACTGAACGCTGCACTGGCTGCCTGCGCGAACACAAACGCCGAAAAGATATGCATCATCGGCGGCGAGCAGGTGTTTCGCCACGCGCTGGATGTGGCAGATGAAATCATTGCTACCGAGATCAAGTCTGACATCGAAGGCGACACCTACTTCCCCGCGCTCGACGCGAATACCTGGCAGGAAATTGAAAGGCTGCCTCAGCCGGAAGAAAATGGCCTGGCTTTTGATTTCGTGACTTATCGGCGCGCCTGACACGGAGCGGGCCGGACCTGATCCGGCGTCAGGCCGCCGCGCCTGCCTTGCGCATGAACCGCCATAGCGCGGGATGCAGCGAGTAAGCCACGTTAAAGCGTATCCAACCCGTATCGGCTTGCTCGGGATCGAAATAGGAACCCGGAGCGAGCCAGATGCCATCCTTGAGCGCCAATTCGGCCAACCGGCTGGCACCCTGCTCACGCCACTGCCCGCCGCCCGGTCGGGCCCACAGGAACAATCCGGCCTGTGGACGATCAAGCACTTCGAAACCGTGTTTGTCCATCAGCAGGCCCAATTCATCATGCGCCTGCCGCAGCCGCTCTTGCACTCGCTGCAAATGGGCCCGATGCCGCCCCTGGCTGAGCACCTGATGCACCATGCGTTCCATCATCTCGGGGCTGGTAAGCCCCATGGCCATTTTGGTTTTTGCAAACTCCTTGAGCAGCGTGGCATTGGCCACGACATAGCCCACCCTCATGGACGGCATGATGCTTTTCGAGAAACCCGATACATAGACCACCCGACCTGTGCCCGCCAGCGCTACCAGCATGGGCCCGAGCCCCGGCATCAGATCGCGTGAGACATCGTCTTCGATGACCCGGAAATCATATTGCTCGGCCAGTTGCAGCAGCCTGAAGGCATTGCTCATGCCAAGGCTAGTGCCAGTAGGATTCTGCAGGACCGTATTGACGAACATCGCCTTGATGTTGTGCTGGCGCGCAAGACGGTCCAGCGTATCCAGGCACAGACCATTACCGTCGCGCGGCACACTGAGCACCTTGAGTCCGGCCTGACGCAATAACTGCAGGAAGTTGGCATAACAAGGCTGTTCGACTGCAATGACATCGCCGGGCCTGAGCAAGGTACGGATGACAATGTCCAGACCTTGCGATGCGCCTTGCGTCAGCAGGATCTCATCGCTGGACAGCGGCAGACCATGCTGATCAAGACGCAGCTGTATATACTCGCGCAGGGGATGATAACCGTAAGGATGACCGTAGCCTGCAACCTGGTTGACCGGTGTCCTGGCCACCTGTTTCAGCGACTGCTGCAGGCCGGCTTCGTTCAGCCATTCGGCAGGCAACCAGCCACAGCCCGACTTGATGGGAATAGAGTGATCAGCAAAGATGTCGGCCAATAACCACGAAGCGCCTATGCGCGGCGGAACCCAGCTTGCGGGGGCCACCACAGGCGCCTCGTTGCGCGCGGTTCGCGCAACACGATATCCGGATCCGGGGCGGGCGGTCAGCAGGTTGCCTGCCACCAGCCGGCTATAAGCGGCCGATACAGTAAAGGTGCTGAGGCCATGGCTCTTGGCAAACTGACGTATGGACGGCACGGGCATGCCGGGTCGCAACAAACCCTGGCGTATGGCCAGCTCTATGGCCTCTACCGTTTGATCCACCAGGGATACGGCCTGTTTGCGGTCACGCACGGGTTCGAAGAATAACTGCATGTGACACCAAAATCTATACGATTACTCTAATTTTACCACTACAGTTTTACATTATTCATTCAACTGTATATGTATTTAGCCTGGCAGCCGGACGAGAATACTCGAAAAACCGTTGTCTTATCGATACTTTATTGCCCTGAGGCCTACATCATGACCAGCCAAGCCAACATCCCTGACCTTTCAAACCTGTGGATGCCTTTCACTGCCAATCGTCAGTTCAAGGAACAACCCCGTTTGCTGACCAAGGCCAAAGGCATGTATTACACCTCCAGTACCGGCCAGCAGGTACTGGATGCCACCTCTGGCCTGTGGTGCGTCAATGCCGGACACGGACGCCAGGAAATTGTCGATGCGATTTCACAGCAGGCGGCCGAGCTTGATTATGCGCCCAGCTTCCAGCTGGGGCATGTGGATTCCTTCCGCGCAGCGTCGGCCATTGCCAAGCTCATGCCCGAAGGCATGGACCGCATCTTCTTTACCAATTCCGGTTCCGAATCCGTCGACACCTCGCTCAAGATCGCGCTCGCCTACCACCGCGCACGCGGCGAAGGGCAACGCACACGACTGATCGGTCGCGAACGCGGCTACCATGGTGTGGGTTTCGGTGGCATTTCGGTAGGCGGCATATCGCCCAACCGCAAGACATTCTCCGGCGCGTTGCTGCCGGGCGTCGATCATCTGCCACATACGCACGACCTTTCCAAAAATGCCTACTCGCGTGGCCAACCCGCCTGGGGCAAGCACTTTGCCGACGAACTCGAACGCATTATTGCCCTGCACGATGCCTCGACCATCGCTGCCGTCATCGTCGAGCCCATGGCTGGCTCCACCGGCGTGCTTATTCCTCCCAAGGGTTACCTGGAACAGCTGCGGGCCATTACTGAAAAGCATGGCATCTTGCTGATTTTCGATGAAGTCATAACCGGTTTCGGTCGCCTGGGTGCCTCGACGGCCAGTGAGTTCTTCGGCGTAACGCCCGACCTGATCACCATGGCCAAGGGCATCAGCAACGCCGCCATACCCGCAGGTGCCGTGGCGGTCCGTCGCAACATTCACGACACCATTGTCAGTGCTGCGGCCAGCGGCATCGAGTTCTTCCATGGCTATACCTACTCGGCCCACCCCATGGCCACGGCAGCCATTCTGGCTACCCTTGGCATTTACGAAAAAGATCGCCTGTTCGAGCGCGCCAAAGACTTGTCGCCCACCTTCGAGAACGCGGCCCACAAACTACAGGGCGCACGCCACGTCATCGACGTACGCAACCTGGGACTGGTCGCAGGCATCGAGCTGCAACCGCGTGAAGGCGCCCCGGGTGCCCGCGCCGCCGAAGTCTTTGCCAAATGCTTTGATCAGGGCCTGCTGGTACGCTACACCGGCGACATCATTGCCATTTCGCCACCGCTCATCATCGAAGAAGGCCAGATCCACGAGATCTTCCAGAAAATCGAAGATGTCCTGAAAACGGTCGATTGATACTGCGTCCGGTCAGGCCTGCGCCTGCCGGATCTGCAAAGAAAATGCCGGGTGTCCTGCAAAGGACACCCGACATTGCTTCAGGCCGGCGTTATTCCGGTCAGACCGCAGACGACTCTGCTACTTCGCCTTCAGATGCATAGGCTTCCATGGGCGGGCAGGAGCACACCAGATTGCGGTCGCCCCAGGCATTGTCAACCCGCGCCACCGGCGGCCAGTACTTGCCATCACGCAAACTGGCCAGGGGATAAGCGGCGGCCTCACGCGTGTAATCGTGATGCCATTCAGCCGCCAGCAGCATTTGCGCCGTGTGTGGCGCATTGCACAGGACGTTGTCCTGGGCATCGACCTCGCCCCGTTCGACCTGGGCAATCTCGGCGCGTATCGAAATCATGGCATCGATAAAGCGATCGAGTTCGGCCAGGCCTTCCGATTCCGTCGGTTCAACCATAAGCGTGCCCGCGACCGGGAAACTCATGGTTGGGGCGTGGAACCCATAATCGACCAGACGCTTGGCAATATCTTCGTTGGAGATGCCGCAAGCGTCTTTGATGGGACGGATGTCGAGTATGCACTCGTGCGCCACCCGGCCATTGGGACCCGCATACAGGATGGGATAGTGGTCGCGCAGACGGGCCGCGATGTAATTGGCGTTAAGGATGGCCGTTTCGGTTGCTTCCAGCAGACCTTCGGCACCCATGAGCACAATATACATGTACGAGATGGGCAGAATGCTGGCCGAGCCATAGGGGGCAGCCGAAACCGGGCCAACCTGTGCCTGGTCAGGCAGCTTGCCCGAGGGGTCGAGCACGGCTGGCAGATAGGGTGCCAGATGCGAGCGCACTGCCACCGGGCCCACGCCGGGTCCGCCACCGCCGTGCGGAATGCAGAAGGTCTTGTGCAGGTTCAGGTGCGACACATCGGAGCCGAACTTGCCGGGCTGTGCCAGACCAACCATGGCATTCATGTTGGCGCCATCAAGGTACACCTGACCGCCTGCGGCATGAACCAGCTCGCAGATTTCGGTGACCGCCGTTTCAAACACACCATGCGTGGATGGATAGGTGATCATCAGGGCAGCGAGCCTGTCACCCGCTTTGGCGATCTTGGCTTTCAGATCCTCGACATCGACGTTACCGTTGTTGTCGGAGGCCACCACAACCACTTCCATGCCGGCCAGCTGGGCAGACGCAGGATTGGTGCCATGCGCCGAAGCCGGAATCAGACAAACATTACGCTGATGCTGACCATTGGCACGATGATAGCCACGTATCGCCAGCAAGCCGGCATACTCACCCTGGGCGCCCGAATTGGGCTGCAGGCTGACCGAATCGTAGCCGGTGATTTCACACAGCGCCGCCGACAGCCGCTCGACCAGTTCCTGGTAGCCCCGGGTTTGAGCAGTGGGTGCAAACGGATGAATCTGGCCGAACTCGGGCCAGGTGATCGGAATCATCTCGGCCGTGGCGTTCAGCTTCATGGTGCACGAACCCAGCGGAATCATGGTTCGATCCAGCGCCAGATCCTTGTCGGACAATGCGCGCAGATAGCGCAGCATGTCGGTTTCGGACTGGATGCGCGAGAAAACCGGATGAGTCAGGATGGCCGACTGACGCTGCACGCTTTCGGGTATGCCATGACGGGCCGGCAAGACATGCTGTGCCGAGGCATCCCACGATTTGCCGGCAGCCTTGGCAAACACAGTCAGCAAGCTGTGAAGGTCGGTCTCGGTAACCGTTTCGTCGAGCGACACTGCCACCTGACCGGCATTGACCTGGCGCAGGTTGATGGCCGCCGCCTGTGCAGCCTGGATGACTGCATGGGTTTGATCACCGGTATCAAGCAACAGTGTATCGAAGAAATCCTTGCTGGCAACGGTGTAACCCAGGTCTTCCAGCGAGTTGGCCAGGAAGGCGGTCAGATAAGCCACGCGTTCGGCTATGCGCTTGATGCCGGCAGGGCCATGCCATACCGCATACATGCCGGCCATAACTGCCAGCAGCACCTGGGCCGTACAAATATTCGACGTGGCTTTCTCGCGACGGATATGCTGTTCGCGCGTTTGCAGCGCCAGACGCAGCGCAGGCGCGCCCTGGCTGTCTTTGGACACGCCCACAAGACGACCCGGCATATTGCGTTTGAAGGCATCTTTGCATGCCATGAACCCGGCATGCGGGCCGCCAAAGCCCATGGGCACACCAAAGCGCTGGGCTGACCCGACGGCGATATCGGCACCCCACTCGCCTGGCGCAGCCAGCACAGCCAGCGCAAGCAAGTCGGTGGCGACAGCCACCACGGCACCTTGCGCATGAGCGGCCTCGGTCAACGCGCGATAGTCGCTGACACCGCCCAGGCTATGAGGATATTGCAGCAATACGCCGAAGCATTCGGGCAGACCTTGCGACTCGTCGCCCACCACCACTTCGATATCCAGGCCGCTGGCCCTTGTACGCAGCACTTCCAGCGTTTGCGGATGACAGTGCACGGACGCAAAGAAAACCTTGCTCTTGGCGCGCGAACCGCGACGCGCCAGCGTCATGGCTTCGGCGGCTGCCGTGCCTTCGTCCAGCAAAGAGGCATTGGCGATGTCCAGCCCGGTCAGGTCGGCAACCATGGTCTGGTAATTCAGCAATGCTTCCAGACGCCCCTGGGAAATCTCGGGTTGATACGGCGTATAGGCCGTATACCAGGCGGGATTTTCAAGAATGTTGCGCAAGATGACATTGGGGACATGGGTACCGTAGTAGCCCTGGCCTATGTAATTACGGAACACCTGGTTGCGTGACGCAACCATTTTCAGGTCGTCCAGCGCATCGGCTTCGCTGCGCGAAGCCGGCAGATTCAGCGCACCGCGCTTCAGAATGCTGGCCGGCACGACTTCATTGATGAGGCTTTGTATGTCGGGCGCGCCGATGGCGGCCAACATGGCCGCCTGATCAGCCTGCGAGGGGCCGACATGCCGGGCTATGAAGTCGGAATGAGGGTCAAGATCACGTAACATAAATCAGCTCGCGTCTGCCTGTGCCTCGTAGCCGGCAGCGTCCAGCAGGCCGTCGATATCCGACATGTTGTTGGGCTTGATCTTGAAGATCCAGGTATCGAAAGCCGCCTGATTGATCAGGTCGGGGTTGTCGTTCAGCGCTTCGTTAAAGGCAACGATCTCGCCGTCGACCGGTGCGTAGATATCGGATGCCGCCTTCACGGATTCGACCACACCGGCGGTTTCACCGGCAGCCAGCGCGGCGCCTGGATTGACATCGCCTACAAAAACCAGGTCGCCCAGCTGATCCTGGGCAGTGTCGGTAATGCCAACCAGCAGGACGTCGCCTTCGGCCTTTACCCATTCGTGTGAAGTCGTATATTTACGGTCGCTAGGAATACTCATGATTACCCCTGTAATTGAATAGTGATTGTTTGTTGATGCATGGCTGAGTCCGGCAACCGGAATCAGGCCATCACCTTGCCATTGCGCACGAATGGCATTTTCACCACTTCGGCTGGCACCCATTTACTGCGAATTTCGACTTCGATGCGGTCGCCGGGTTGCGCACCCTTGGGCACGCGGGCCATGCCTATGGATACGCCCATGGTTGGCGACATGGAACCGCTGGTGAGCTCGCCCTCGCCTTGCGCGGTGCGTACCTTCATGTGTCCGCGCATAACGCCGCGCTCGAGCAGTTTGACGCCCACCAGTGTGCTGTCAACGGTCAGGTTTTCCAGGGCCTTGCGCCCGATGAAATCACGCTCGGTGTCTTTCAGCGATACCGTCCAGGCCAGCCCGGACACCAGAGGATTGACCTGCTCGTTCATTTCCTGACCGTACAGATTCATACCGGCTTCCAGGCGCAAGGTATCGCGCGCACCCAGGCCGCAAGCACGGACACCATTGGCGGACAGATCGCGCCACAGGGCTTCGACCTGATCGCCGGGCAGGACGACTTCAAAACCATCTTCGCCGGTATACCCGGTACGCGCCACCAGAATGTCGTCATCGACCATGGCACCGGTAAAGGCAGACAATGCATGAGTGGCGGCTTCCCAATCAGGGCGCACCTCCCAGAACTTGTTGCGGGCGCTGGGCCCTTGCACAGCCACCATGGCCAGATCGCGCCGCGGGGTGATCGTGACATCGAAATTGCCGGAGCGGGCAACGTTCTGGATCCATTCAAGGTCTTTGTCGGCGGTACCTGCATTGACGATCAGCCGCCATTCGTCGGAGCTGAAAAAATAGACGATCAGGTCGTCAATGACGCCGCCTTCGTCGTTCAGCATGCATGAATAGAGCGCCTTGCCTGGTGTGGAAAGCTTGGCAACATCATTGGCCAGCAGGTGCTTGAGGAAATCTTCGGCACCCTCGCCCTGGATATCGATATTAAGCATGTGCGATACATCAAACATGCCGGCATCCTGGCGAACGGCGTGGTGTTCTTCAAGTTGTGAACCGTAGGCAACCGGCATATCCCAGCCGCCAAAATCGACCATTTTGGCACCGGATTCAAGGTGTATGGGATGCAGGCGGGTGTGTTTCAAGGCACTAGACATGGGGACTCCAAAACGGGAATTAAAAAGGACGACGCATGCCATTGATTGCTGGCCAGCACCGCCCTTCTGTCCTTTTGCCTGAGAGTTAGCCCGAGCTTGCGGGTGTTCACCTTCGGCGCCCGCCAACCATGCTGTCAGGTATTGCGGGTCTCTCCAGAGTGCTGCCCTGCAATTTCAGGAACGAAACAACAATACACGAGCGGTACGGGGAACCTGAGCGATTCTGGGCGAATTGCGCCTTCGGTGGCCGAAAACCGGCACTCTCCCACTCTGTGTAATGACAGCAACCGCAAAGAATAACCCGAAAACCCGGGCTCGCCAAGTGAAAGTGGGCCAAAAAGCCCATCCTGCGTCGGGATCCGGAGCGCCCGCTACCCTGCGGACAAGGCCCGGCCACAGGCAACTCCTGAAGCCCAGGCCCATTGAAAGTTGTAACCGCCCAGCCAGCCCGTCACATCCACGGCTTCTCCGACAAAATACAGGCCGGGCACCGACTTCGCCTGCATAGTCTTCTGGTCTATTCCGCGTGTGTCCACACCGCCACGCATGACCTCGGCCTTTTTATAGCCGGCGGTACCGCTGGGAACCAACGACCAGTCATGTATGCGTTCGGCCAATAGTCGCAGCACGCGGTCGGGAACGTCGGCGAGCCTGTGTGACCCCAGGTCGGAGGCGGAAAAATCTTCGTGAGCCAGCCATTGCTCGGCCAGGCGCTTGGGCCACAGGCCAGCCAGCACCGTACCCAGCTGCTGGCGACCGCCCTGCTTGGCCTGCAGCAGCGCCTGCGCCAGATCTTGCTGGGGGGCCAGGTCGAGTCGTATGGCCTCGCCCGGATTCCAGTAACTGGATATCTGCAATATCGCCGGCCCCGACAAGCCTCTGTGCGTAAACAGCAGGTCTTCCAGAAAGGCCTGCTCACGGGGCTTGCCGCCACGCTTGCCACCCTTGGCAGACCCTGCTCCGGCCGGGACGGAGACCTTTACCTGCACCTCAAGGGCAACACCACTCAAGACCGCGAAGTCCTGCCAGGACGGGGCATCGAAAGTCAGGGGCACCAGCGCCGGACGCGGCTCCACCACTTTCAGGCCAAATTGTCGTGCGATGTTCAAGGCGTAGTCGGTCGCTCCCAACTGGGGGATGGCCATGCCTCCGGTTGCCAGTACCACCTGCCCGGCCTGCAGCGTGCCCTGGCTGGTTTTCAAGCTGAATCCGCCGCCACCTAGATCGATGCTCTCGACTTTGCACGGCATGCGCCACGCCACGCCACCAGCATCACACTCCTTCTTGAGCATGTTGACGATGTCTGCACTGGAGTCATCGCAGAACAGCTGGCCCTTGTGCTTTTCATGCCAGGCAATGCCATGCCTTTCGACCAGTTCGATAAAGTCCCGTGGGGTATAGGCCGCCAGGGCCGAGCGGCAAAAATCCGGATTCTGGGACAGGAAATTGGCTGGCCCGGTACCTATATTGGTGAAATTGCAGCGCCCGCCGCCCGATATGCGGATTTTCTCGGCCAGCCGTTGCGCATGATCAATCAGGACCACACGAAGACCGCGCTGGCCGGCCACGGCAGCCGCCATCATGCCGGCTGCACCGGCGCCGATGACGGCCACATCAAAACTGGCTTCTGCCGGTCGACTCATAAGTTGCCGAAAGCCTTTAGTCTTCTTTCAGGCAATCGACGTAATACCGCTCTTTGCCATCGGGTCCGATATCACGGGCCAGACCGTGCACATCGGTCTCGAAACCGGGGAACTTGGCATTGAATTCGCGCGCAAACTTCAGGTAATTCACGATACGCTGATTGAACCGTTCGCCCGGAATCAACAGCGGAATGCCCGGAGGATATGGCGTCAGCAATACACCGGTGACGCGCCCTTCCAGCGCGTCGATCTCAACGCGCTCGGCTTCACGGTGAGCCATCTTGGCGTATGCGTCAGAGGGCTTCATGGCCGGCACCATATCACTGAGGTAGACCTCGGTGGTCAGACGGGCCAGGTCGTACTTGCGGTAGGCTTCGTGAATCTGCTGGCACAAATCGCGCAGACCCATTTTTTCGTAGCGGCGGTGCTCTTTGCAGTAGTCGGGCAAGATACGCCACATGGGCTGGTTGCGATCGTAATCGTCCTTGAACTGCTGCAAGGCCGTCAGCAAGGTATTCCAGCGTCCTTTGGTAATACCTATGGTGAACAGGATAAAAAAGGAATAAAGACCCGTCTTTTCGATGACGACACCATGCTCGGCCAGGTACTTCGATACCAGCGCGGCCGGAATGCCGGTCTCGGCAAACGTACCCGAAATATCCAGCCCCGGTGTCACGATGGTTGCCTTGATCGGGTCCAGCATGTTGAAGTTTTCGGCCAGATCACCAAACCCGTGCCATTCGTCGCCTGATTCCAGCAGCCAGTCGTCGCGATGGCCTATACCGTCGGATACCAGGCGATTCGGACCCCAGACCTTGAACCACCAGTCGTTCTTGCCGAACTCGGACTCAACCTTGCGCATGGCGCGCCGAAAATCCATCGCTTCGGCAATGCTTTCCTCGACCAGCGCCGTTCCGCCCGGAGGCTCCATCATGGCAGCAGCCACATCGCAGGAAGCAATGATGGCGTACTGCGGCGAGGTCGACGTATGCATCAGATAGGCTTCGTTGAACACGTTGCGATCCAGCTTGCGTGTTTCGGAGTCCTGCACGGTGATCTGGGATGCCTGGGACAACCCGGCCAGCAGCTTGTGCGTGGAGTGCGTCGCAAACACCATGGCATCTTTGCTGCGCGGACGCCCTGCGCCGATGGCATGCATTCCATGATAGAACTCGTGGAACGCGGCATGCGGCAGCCAGGCTTCGTCAAAGTGCAGGGTGTCGATCTCGGAACCCAGCGTGTCCTTGATCATCTCGACGTTGTAGATAACGCCATCGTATGTACTTTGGGTCAGGGTGAGAATGCGTGGCTTTTTGTCTTTGGCGTTACGCGCAAACGGATTGGCCTCTATCTTCTTTTGTATGTTCCCGGGTTCGAATTCCTCGAGGGGGATGGGCCCGATGATGCCCAGGTGATTGCGCGTGGGCCGCAGGAACACCGGAATGGCGCCCGTCATGGTGATGGCGTGCAATATTGATTTGTGACAGTTGCGATCAACCACCACCACGTCATCCGACGCCACATTGGCATGCCATACGATCTTGTTCGAGGTAGACGTGCCGTTGGTCACGAAAAAGCAGTGATCCGCATGGAAAATGCGGGCGGCGTTCAACTCAGACTCGGCGACCGGCCCGGTGTGATCCAGCAGCTGACCGAGTTCGTCGACCGCATTGCACACGTCGGCGCGCAGCATGTTCTCACCAAAAAACTGGTGGAACATCTGCCCCACCGGACTTTTCAGGAAAGCCACACCGCCCGAGTGCCCGGGGCAATGCCAGGAGTATGAACCATCGGAAGCATAGTTCACGAGCTCGCGAAAAAAGGGCGGTGCCAGGCCATCCAGGTAGGAGCGCGCCTCGCGAATAATATGCCTGGCCACGAACTCCGGCGTATCTTCAAACATATGAATGAAGCCATGCAATTCGCGCAGGATGTCGTTCGGGATATGTTGCGACGTACGGGTTTCGCCATACAGATAGATCGGAATTTCTTCATTCCGGAAACGCAGCTCGCCGATAAACGAGCGCAGATTCTTGATGGCGTTGGCCACGTCTTCTGGCGAATCAACGTCGAATTCCTCATCGTCGATCGACAAAATGAACGCACTGGCACGGCTTTGCTGTTGAGCAAAGGAACTCAGGTCACCGTAGCTGGTAACCCCCAGCACCTCGACACCTTCCTTCTCGATGGCCGCTGCCAGCGCACGTATGCCGAATCCCGAAGCATTTTCGGAACGGTAGTCTTCATCGATAATAACGATGGGAAAACGAAATTTCATTAATGGCTCCCAGGCCTGGCCCAGACTAAGTGCGAGGCAGCGTTACACCGCGCTGCCCTTGATATTTGCCGCCGCGGTCACGGTAAGAGGTTTCGCAAACTTCATCGCTTTCGAAAAACAGCATTTGCGCGCACCCCTCGCCCGCATAGATCTTGGCGGGCAGCGGAGTGGTATTGGAAAACTCCAGCGTTACATGGCCTTCCCATTCAGGCTCGAGCGGCGTCACATTCACGATGATGCCGCAACGGGCGTAAGTGCTTTTGCCCAGGCAAACCGTCAGCACGCTGCGCGGAATGCGGAAGTATTCCACCGTACGCGCCAGGGCAAAGGAGTTGGGCGGAATAATGCAGACGTCGCCCTTGAAATCAACAAATGACTTTTCGTCGAAAGCCTTGGGATCGACGATGGTCGAGTTGATATTGGTGAATATCTTGAACTCGTCGGCACACCGCACATCGTAACCATAGCTGCTGGTGCCATAGCTGACAATACGCCGGCCATTGACGGTGCGCACCTGACCAGGCTCGAACGGCTCTATCATTCCATTGCCTGCCGCGCTGCGTATCCAGCGATCATTTTTTATGCTCATAGCCCTAACCTTATAACAATGGCGCGTATTTTATCGCTTCCGTACCAAAGGCGTATGACAAGCCTCAACGCCGCTTAATCCCTGGAAAACCAGCGGTAGATCAGTGCCAGCCCATTCACTGTTCCCGCACTGATTTCAGCCGTAAGCCCCCTGGCCAATCGATAGCTGGCCCGGCCGACCGTACCGGTGTCGGACAAAGCCTGCCTTATGCTCAAGGTAACACCACCGCCCACCGCCTTGCTGACTTGTATGAACTTGCGCTCAATGTCGCTGGTGCCGCTATCCAGACCACTGACCACGCTTTCAGCCGGCAGAATGCTGCCCGCAGCGCCCAGCTCGCCCGAACGCATGCTGAGCTCGTCAATACCAAACTTTCGATAGAAAGGTTCGCCGTCACCCAAAAACGATGTACCCACGGAAAACAGCAGCGCCACATCGCCTCCTGAGTCATCCGGCCCGTGCCCCAGCAACAGCCAGGACAACTTTTCGATTTCGCTGACCGCAGGGTAAGACACCAGATCTATGCGCGGCCGCCTTGCGGTGCCTGCCACCCGTACGCCCGCCTCGACCGCCAGTCCGGTACGCAAGGCCTCGATATCCAGCGTGGGACTCGTGATATCTCCCTGGAAAGTGATGGTTCCCCGGCGTAGCTGCAGGCGCTGCCCGTAGGCTTCGATCGCGCCACCACGGGTTCGCAGGGCGCCCACGCCCGTCAGCTTGTCACCTATCATGGAAATCCGCAGATTCCCGACCAGGCCCGAGTTCACGCCATAGCCAGTCAGATAGAAGCGTTTGCCCAGGTCCACTTCCAGATCCATGGAGATGTCCATCGGCACACTGGGCTGCACCTGCTCCTGCCCCGGGCGCAGCACGACGACATCGCCGTCCAGGGTAGGTATGCCGCCCAGCATGTCCAGGCCAAACCACCCCGCATCCGCCGTGATCGATCCGCTGATGGCGATGGATGGCAGCTGTGCCGACAGGCGCAACTTCCCACTGATCATTGCATAGCGGTCGGAGCGCTGCAGAATCGGATAGCGATGCAGGTTGATGTCGACCACGCCTCTTGATTCGAACAGATACCATTCACCTGTCAGCACCAGCTTGCCGTCTTTGGCCTCGGGGTTGGTGCTTACCCATTCTGCGGTGCGCCACTCCTTGGGCTCCACGCGCAGCAGCGCCGGAAAGCTCAACTCTTCCAGGATCAGGCGATCCTCCTCAAGGCGCGCCGACAAGGTGCCATCAAGCAACCGGATGCCATCATCAATACGCACCACCCTGATCTTCTGACCGTTAATGGTGCCACTGCTGCGCCAGCTGCCGTCTGCCTGGCTTTGCAGCTGCAGCCTGGCCTGCACGGCCCCGCCCAGTTCCATGCTGTCATCCAGAAACAGACTGGTCCAGCCCAGATCCCCGATGTCGGCATCAACATTCACAACCTTGGTGTCTTTGGGATTAATACTGAACTGTCCGTCGGGCGAATGCAGGAGCGTTGTCGCGTTGGCCTTGATGCGGCCCATCTTTTTCGTGCGCAACAACAAATCGGCAGTGATGCGACTGGTCGCGCCCTGAGTGGGCTGCGCGTTGATGGCAAGCTCCATGGTTTCCAGGCCCAGCGGGAATGGCGGCTCGGCAGGGACCATCACATCGCCTGAAACGCGCTTGATATTTGCCTGTCCGGCCAAGGCACCTGCAAACCGCAAGTTCCAGTCTGCTGCCAGCACAATTTCCGTCCCCGCATTGGCCTTGGCATTTCTGAGTTTGACACCGCCCCTGTCCAGCTTTTCCTGGTCCGGTATTTCAAGCAACTTCTGGATATCGTCGATCAGGCGCTGCGACACCTGCAAGCGATCAATGGCGCCCTGTGTCTCCCAGCGCCCCTCCCCACCGCGCGAAGCCTGGTGCTGAAGCGTCAGCACATTGCGCGAAGACATCAGGAGCTCCAGACGGGTACTTCCGACCTGCCATTGCCAGGCTGGCGCCAACACGCCCGGAAAGAAACTGATGGGTACCTGCTCACCTGCCTTGAGTCCAAGACTGGCGTGCTCGGCCTCCAGTGTTGTGAGCGTGCCGCGCCATCCTTCAGGACTGTCGGGCGAATTGTCGGCACGACCCCAGCTTCCCTCAAGCGCAATATGGGCGCGCATAGGCGCCTTGCCCAGCCCGCCCTCCCGGCTCTGCTCCGGCGTGTACTGCCCCCTCAGATTGGCTTCGTGCCTGGCCAGCTCTCCGGCCACCACACCCTTGAGCTCGGCACCACCAGGCAAATCAGGCCAGAAGGCATCCAGATCGGGCGCCGACAAATCCAGATTGATGCGGCTGTCCGTCATGCCCAGCGCGCCATCGGCCTTAAGCCGGTTCTTGCCCAGTCGCAGATCCATGTCGACTTCGGCCAGTCGCAGCCCCTTCCAGAGCGGATCCTGGGCCACGTCAGGAACGGGCTCAATCCCCGCTTTGGCCTGCGCGGCGGGATCCTCGACCTCTGCCACAGGAGTACGAGCCGACTGCCCGCTGTTCACGATCTGCGACTTCAGGTGTCCCGCCAGGGCTTGCTTGTTCCAGCGTGACCCTTCCCGAATATCCAGATCCACGCGCCCCTGCTGGAAATCGGTGTGATCCAGCAGTTCGACATCAAAATCGGCCGCCATAGTCAGCAACAAATCTGGAATGACGTCCCCCACCAGTTGCCCCACATTCAACTTGTCGGTACTGACTGTGCCCGTCAATCGGTCGCGAATACCTGCGTCTTCGGTACTTGTGGCCCAGTTCACCTTCGCCTGCAGGCCCGAGCCGTCAGCCAGCTTCAGTGCAGCGACCGCGTCTTTCAGGGGAAACACGCCGCGTGGCGTCAGGTTCGCATCGACGTCCACCTTCATACCCTGCCCGTTACCGTTCAGCACCACATGCATGGCTTCCAGGCTGCCATCCAGTGTCGTGTCGATGTCCAGCGTGCAGGCCACGGACTGCGGCTCGTCACCCTCGCCCAGTGCAGGCAGATAGCGATGGGCACACAAGGGCGAATCATTGCCCTGCCCCTCTATATTGGCGGTAAGCTGCGCCTGCAAGGGCCAGGGGTCACTGAGGTCCAGCAACTTGACCTCGCCCGAAAGGGCGGCCTTCAACTGTTCGTGCCCGACATCCAGACTTCGAATCACCAGTTGTGCTCCCGACTGATTCAGCGCAAGCGAAGTCGACAGTTTGCCGACCTGAACCGGCAGAGGCTCGCCATCGAGCGTTACCTCGAGCTCATCGACAGCCAGGCTGTCAATCGCCAGGCGAACGGGCAGCGGCGGCATGCTGAATGGTTCGCCAGGAGTTTCTTCCCCCGAGCTCTGCAAATCCAGTTGCAGTGAACCCGCAGACAGGTCGGCGATATGCAGACTGCCATCCACCAACTCGTGCCAGAGCGCCTGCAGGTGAAAATCCTCGAGCCTGACGTTCGTGCCCGGCAAGACCAATGAATAGTGGCCTACGCGGAAACCGTCCAGCACCGAGCCCGAAATACCACTGGCCTGGCCCTCGAACTGCTCTGCCACGGTAATCAGGGCCCAACGCGTTCCGGCCGGGGTACCCAGAACCCAATAGCCAAATCCGCTGGCCACCGCAAGCAGCAGGACAGCCAGCGGGCCGGTCCAGATGAAAATGCTGCGCAGCCATTTCAACAGCCGACTCAAAATGCAATACCCAGCGAAAAGTGCAACCTCAGGCGCTTGTCACGCTCTCCGTAGGCCACATCGACAAAAAAGGGTCCTGCCGGCGTACGAACGGCCAGGCCTACGCCTATGCCCAGCGCCGGATCCATATCGCCGAACGATTCGGCGGCATCACCTATATCGATAAAGTAGTTCATCCCCAGCATCTCGGTGAAATAATGGGTGTACTGAACACTGGCCACCGCCAAGGCCGGCGCACCGACCACTGCATCGCCACGATCCAGCCCTATGGTTTGATAGCGATATCCCCGTATGGTTCTGGCGCCACCTGTGCGATAGCTGAAATCTTGCGGCAAACGCTCGGTGTCGGCCCAGACCTTGCCGATCTCGCCGCGCACAGTCAGCACATCACGACGCCCTATCGGCCACCATTTCTGCAGCCTCAGACTGGACCGATAAAAGGGCTCGCCCCGGTCCAGCGTCATGCCGGCACCAACGCCAAAATCAATCAGATTGCCTTCCCGCGGGTCATATTTCTTGTCAACATCACGACGCAGCCACTGCCAGGTGGCCACTGCCGAGGGCACTTCGTAATCGTCATAGCCATCGATCTTGGTCGTGTCGTGGGCAACGCCCAGCGCCCACTGCGTTTCGTACTCGACGCGGCTGTCACCTGCGGCCTTGCGCTCCTGGCGACGCTTCCAGGCTGCAGCCACCCGGCGGTTGTCCACGCCTTCCACATCAGAGTGCTCAAACAACACGCCCACACTGTCCTTGTAGCCGTTGGACGTGGGGGGCAGATGCACATCGAAGAAAGCACGCTGATTGTCTTTGTCTACGCCTGCACCGGTTTCTATCCAGACCGGCTTGCCAAAGACAACATTCTGCCGATACAGGCCTTCCACCCGGATCCCGTGATCGCTGTCGGCACCTATAGAAGTCGTTACCCGCCGGGCCGGCGCCTCGGAGACTCGCACGTGTACGGGCAACTCAAGCTCGTCGTCGGCCAGCACACGATGGGTGGACTCATCCTGGTCCAGCGTCACGAACGCGCCGCGAAAGAAAGAGGTGGACTGCAAGGCCTGCTGCCACTCGTCCAGCAGGTCCTGATCATAGGGATCACCCGGCGAATATTGCACGTAGCGTTCAATCAGGCTGGACGGCACCCGCTTCAGGCCACTGACCGACATGGGCCCCAAGCGCACCCTGGGACCGCTGGCCACCTCGGCAAACAAAGACGCGCTGGCCTTTTCCGCATCAATAGTGGCCTGGGTATTGATCAATCTGGCGAAATAAAAATCCTTGCGACTGACTTCATCCAGCAGGCTGACTTTGGCGTCGTGCCATGACTCGTTGATGAAAATCATGCCCTCTTTCAAAGGCCATTGATCCTTCAGCGTTTGCACGCGTCCGGCAAACTGCGGCCGGGTAATCTGACCCTTGAAGTTCAGGTTTACGCTGTCTACCTGCGTGCGCTCACCGGGTTCAATGACAATGTCCCAGGTCTCACCCGCAACGTCTTCACCGACCTCGAGCGTGACCGTGGGTGTGAAATAGCCTTGCGTTTCAAGAGCGGACAGCGTGGCCTCACGTGCACGACGGCGCAGGCGCGCCACCTCGCCACCGTCCTGGTCTTCGGCCAGCCGCACTATGGCCTCGACCGCACCGTTTATGGACTGGATGGCAGCCGGAGGTACGCCGCCGGGGTCGATCACCACCTCGGGGCGTGCGGCATGGGCGCACTGCACAGATGCCCAAGCCAACACCAGACACCCGATCTGCCGCCGCATATCGTTTTATACCTTGCGCGCCACGACTTTGGGCATGTTGGCAGAGTTGTCAGGCGGTAATGCGGCCACGTTGGCTGCGATCTGCCTGGCAATTTCGTGATAAGCCAATGCCGCCTTTCCTTCAGGTTCGGCCACCACGCTGGGTGTACCCGAATCAGTCTGGGTACGGATATTCATGGCCAGAGGCAACGCCCCCAGCCATGGCAGGTTGAACTCGGCCGCCATATCGCGTCCGCCGTGCTCGCCGAAAATGGCTTCGGCATGGCCGCAGTTGGTGCAGACGTGCACCGACATGTTTTCAATAACGCCCAGCACCGGCACATTGACCTTCTGGAACATGCGCAAGCCACGACGTGCATCGGCCAACGCCAGATCCTGAGGTGTCGTCACGATCACCGCACCGGTCAGAGGTACTTTCTGGGCCATGGTCAGGGCGATATCGCCCGTACCCGGGGGCATGTCGACAACCAGATAATCCAGGTCGTCCCACGCAGTCTGGTTCAACAGCTGGACCAGCGCCTGGGTGACCATAGGCCCGCGCCAGATGGCCGGCGCATCCTCATCGATGAGAAAGCCTATGGAGTTGGCCTGCAGGCCATGACCGATCAGCGGCTGCATGGTTTTGCCGTCGTCACTCTTGGGCTTGCCAGACAGCCCCAGCATCAGCGGGACACTGGGTCCGTAGATATCGGCGTCAAGCAAGCCGGTGCGCGCACCCTGCTGGTGCAGCGCCAGGGCAATATTGACGGCCGTGGTGCTTTTTCCGACGCCGCCCTTGCCCGACGCAACAGCGATGATATTGCGTACACCGGGCAGAGGCCGGAGACCTGGCTGAACCGCGTGACTTATAACTTTTTCTTTTTGATTCATATGCTTGCGCGACAATCCCAGCGCTCCTAAAGCGGTTTCAATATGTTTCTTCACTTCAAACTCCCATTGTGCGAAGGAGGGCCGAAGGGTACAGTGATAAATATATCCGGTCCTTCAACAATGATTTCACAGGTTTTCAACGTAATGTAAAGCTAAAGAATAGCGGATTAAGGGAATCTTTTTCCCGCGTTGGGGTCTACGTAAGCAATATGAATACATTTAATCAAATTATCCGAGGCATTCTCTTCTTCTTCCTTGCCCTTTTCGGCATGGCAGCGGCGTTAATCTTCATGATTTCGACGGCAATTGCCGTCGGCATACTGTATGTGGTCGCCCGTATCAAGGGTCGTCCGTTCGGTGTCAAGGCCTACTGGGCTGAAAGACGCAAACCTTCTTCCCCGCAAAACATCTTTAAAAACAAAGATATAACCGACGTTGAAATGCGCGAGATTCCATAAACCGCCATAATCGGCACAGCGCTCGCGCAGCGCTGTGCCGCCATTGTTGCACCCGCGCGGCCAGGGCGCACAAATTAACAATTCTTCACCAAAAGTGGGCTTTCGCCAGACGGGCTAAAATCACAGATCGTCTTCTCTGTTTTCTTTATGCCTACAAACATGCCGCGCACGATTTTTGTTACCACAGCACTGCCCTACGCCAACGGTTCCTTTCATATTGGCCACATCATGGAATACATCCAGGCCGATATCTGGGTGCGGGCCATGCGAATGTCGGGCCATACCGTGCACTTCGTGGGGGCCGACGACGCCCATGGCGCCCCCATCATGCTCAAGGCAGAAAGCGAAGGCATCACACCACAGGCGCTGGTGGCACGTTATGCGGCCGAGCGTCCGCAGTACCTGAACGGCTTCCATATCGAGTTTGATCACTGGCATTCCACCGATTCGCCGGAAAACATCGCACTCTCGCAAGATATCTACCGGCGCCTGAAAGCGGCAGGCTTCATCGATACCCGCACCATCGAGCAGTTCTACGATCCGGTCAAAGGCATGTTCCTGCCCGACCGCTACATCAAGGGCGAATGTCCACGCTGCCACGCCAAAGACCAATACGGTGACTCATGCGAGTCGTGCGGTGCCGTTTACGCTCCTACAGAACTCATAGAGCCTTACTCAACACTGACCAAGGCCACCCCCGTACTCAAATCTTCGGAACACTTTTTCTTCAAGCTGTCTGACCCACGCTGCGTCGAGTTCCTGCAGGCCTGGACCACCGGCTCCAATGCCAGCGGCAACAAGCGCCTGCAGTCGGAAGTACTGGCAAAAACCCGCGAATGGCTGGGTACCGGCACTGACGACGGCGAAGCCAACCTGGCCGACTGGGACATTTCCCGCGATGAGCCCTACTTCGGCATACCCATTCCCGACGCACCGGGCAAGTATTTTTACGTGTGGCTCGATGCGCCTGTCGGTTACCTGGCATCGCTGCAAGCCTACTGCAACAAGCAGGGCTTGTCCTTCGACGCCCTGGTCGACCCCGAAAGTGATACCGAGCAGGTTCACTTCATCGGCAAGGATATCGTGTACTTCCACGCGCTGTTCTGGCCCGCCATGCTGAAGTTCTCCGGCAAGAAAACGCCCGACGGCCTGCATGTGCACGGTTTCATCACCGTCAGCGGTGAAAAGATGTCCAAGAGCCGCGGTACGGGCATATCGCCCCTGCGCTACCTGGAGCTGGGCATGAATGCCGAATGGATGCGTTATTACATCGGAGCCAAACTGAACGCACATGTCGAAGACGTCGATTTCAATCCGGACGACTTCGTAGCCCGCGTAAACAGCGACCTCATCGGCAAATACGTCAACATCGCCAGTCGTGCCGCCAACTTCATCAGCAAACACTTCGATGGCCAGCTGGCATATCTGGGTAATACCGCCGAACTGGAACAGCAAACACTCGAAGCAACCGAACAAGTACGCAGTGCCTTCGAGAATCGCGAATACGGTCGCGCCATCCGCCAGATCATGGCCCAGGCAGACTTGATCAACCAGGCTTTCGACGCCGCACAGCCATGGGTGCTGGCCAAAGGCATAGGCTCGGCATCCGACGAGCAAAAGGCCCAGTTGCAAGACATCTGCTCGCGTGCCCTGGCCGGCTTCAAGGCCCTGTCTGTCATGCTTACCCCGGTACTTCCCGTCTTGACTGCACGGGTTGCACGCGAGCTGTTCGGCCAGGACTCCCTGTTCCAGTGGGCTGACGCCGCCCGGCTGCCGCAGAGCATTGCGCCGTTCAAGCACCTGATGCAACGGGTCGAACCCAAGATGCTCGACGACCTGTTCGAACCACCCGCAGCGCCCGTTCCCACACCCGGTGGCGAGGCGATTGCCGACACCATAGACATAAAAGACTTCAGCAAGCTCGATTTGCGCATCGCGCGCATCGTGAACTGCGAAGCCGTGGAAGGCTCGGACAAGTTGCTGCGCCTGACGCTGGACGTTGGCGAAGGCCGCCATCGTCAGGTGTTTTCAGGCATCAAGTCCGCATACCAGCCTGCCGACCTCATCGATAAACTGACTGTACTGGTAGCCAATCTGGCGCCTCGCAAGATGCGCTTTGGTGTATCAGAAGGCATGGTACTGTCGGCCAGCCACAAAGACGCCAGCGTTGATGACGGCCTGTATATCCTGCAAGCCTGGCCCGGAGCGCAGCCTGGCATGCGCATCGGCTGACGCCGGCCAGCCAGGCGCTCATGAACCGGCCCATAGACCCCGAACGTCAGTCAGCGGCAACACGCAGTACGCTGGTCAGCGTTGTCGTCAACATTCTGCTGGTTATCCTGCAGGTCGTGATCGGCCTGCTCGCCCATTCCCAGGCCTTGGTCGCCGATGCGATTCATTCGCTCACCGACCTGCTGTCCGACGGCGTTGTCCTGATCGTCAACAGACATAGCCAGAAGGGCCCCGACGCCGAGCACCCCTACGGCCACCAACGCTTTGAAACAGCCGCTGCACTTGCCATCGGTGCGCTGCTGCTTTCCGTGGGTGTAGGCATGCTATGGAACAGTTTCACCAAGCTGCAACACCCCGAAACTGTGGCAGAGGTGGGGCACGCGGCCCTGGCCGTGGCATTGTTTGCCTTGATCGCCAAAGAACTGCTGTTCCGCTACCTGCTGCGCGTGGCCAAACGCGTACGCTCGAGCATGCTGGCAGCCAATGCCTGGCACGCGCGCTCTGATGCGGCCTCATCCTTCGTTGTAGCCCTGGGCATCGTGGCCAACCTGGCCGGCCTTCATCTGGCCGACCCGCTCGCGGCATTGATCGTCGGCCTGATGATCATGCGCACTGGCTGGAAATTCTTCTTTAACGCCCTGAACGACCTGATGGACTCGGCCGTCGACGACGAAACCGAAAAGCGTATCCTCAGGCACCTGATGAGTACACCCGGGGTCGAAGGCATACACGACCTGAAAACCCGCAAACTGGGCGACATGATCTGGGTGGAAGTCGATATCGAAATGGATGCCACGCTGACAATTTCCCAGGGCCATGCCATTGCCATGGCGGCGCGCAAGCAAGTCATGGACAACGAACCGGTACTCGATGTAATGACACACTTCGATCCTGTGGACGTATCGACCACACAAGCGAAGCGCCCCGCAGGCTGACCACGGAGCACTTCCCTGCATGCGTGCGTGGCAAAGCATATACTGACCGCTTTGCGCTCCCGCCTTCAGCATTCGAAGCACCCTATGTCCGCTGCCAGCAACACCATGCCCGTGAGCACCTCCCTGACTCCGAAAGATATTCGCTCCATTCTCATAGGCCTGATGCTGGCAATCTTGCTGGGCGCCCTGGACTCGACGATTATCTCGGTCGCCCTGCCAAAAATGGCCGCCGACCTGCAAGGCATAAATTTGCTGGCGTGGGTCATGTCCGGCTATCTGATCGCCATGGCCGTGGCTACGCCTATCTACGGCAAGCTGGGCGACATCTACGGCCGGCGCATCGTGCTGTCCAATGCCATCATCCTGTTTCTGGTGGCGTCGGTGGCATGCGCCATGGCGCCGACCATGCCCGTGCTGGTCGCCGCCCGCATATTGCAGGGCCTGGGAGGCGGCGGGCTTATTTCGGTAGCCCAAGCCACCATCGCCGACGTCGTCAGCCCACGCGAACGGGGTCGATACCAGGCTTATATCAGTGGCGCATTTGCCGTGGCCAGCGTCTCGGGACCCATACTGGGCGGAGTGCTCACTGCTTATTTGTCGTGGCGCTGGGTGTTCTGGATCAATCTGCCGCTGGGCCTGATCGCTCTGCTGATTTCACGTCGCGCCATGCGCAAGCTGCACGTGCCACAACGCAAGCGCTCAGTGGACTACGTGGGCGCGGCATTGCTCAGCGTCGGGCTGAGCGCCGTGCTGCTGACCATCAGCCGGGCTGGGCAACAGGACGTGCCCGGGCTGGACAACAACAGTCTGCGCATGCTGATTCTGGCCGTCATCTGCCTGGCCGCCTATGTCTGGAACGCCCGGCGCACACCTGAACCTATCGTCCCGCTGGGACTGTTTCGCATACGCACCGTAACCCTGTGTTGCCTGGTCGTGTTTATCGCATTTGTGGAACTCGTTGCGCTGACGGTGCTGGTCCCGCTGGAAATACAGATGCTGACGAACGCAGGTGCCGACGGCGCCGCCTGGCGCTTGATCCCGCTATCCCTGGGCGTTCCCCTTGGGGCTTACACCAGCGGCCGCCTGATGACCCACTGGGGTACATACAAGCGCATTCAGCTGACCGGCGTTACCCTGCTGCCGTTCTGCGTTCTTTTACTTGGGTTTCTGGATCCCGCCAACACGGGACTCATGTCGGTACTGCTGAGCCTGACCGGTTTCAGCATAGGCCTGCAACTACCCACAAGTACGGTAGCCGTGCAGAATGCAGTCCCCCATAGCGATGTCGGGGTGGCGACCTCGGCTTCAGCGTTTTGCCGCTCGCTGGGCTCGGCCATAGGCATCGCATTGCTGACCGCCTTTCTATTGTTCTGGTTGCGCTCCGGCGCGGGTAGCCTGAACAATGGCATGAGCGGCGCCGACATCATCAACACGCTGATCGGCCACAGCCAGCATTCCATCGACGATATGGATTTATCGAGTCTGGCGCCTATCGCCCTGCAGTCATTCCGTAATGTCTATATGCTTGCGGCGGCAATTGCCACGCTATCGATACCGTTGACGCTGCTGCTGAGGAACGAAGCCTTAGGGGAAAAGCCGCCTGCCAGCTAGGCTGGCAGGCCTTGCGTAAAGTACTATGCGAATGCTGGCTCAAAATCCACCAGATCAGTGCGCCGCATACCCAACTCCTTGCCCACAACACGCCAGCGCTCCACGGCCTGAGCCACCTCCGTCCAGATCGCAGCGGCTTCCTTTGCATCCAATCTGAAGTAAGGCGCCGCGCCCATCAGCACGTCCCGACTGTCAATCGGCCCTGAATCCTCAGTCACCCATGTCTTGCTCTCACGACGATCGCCAGGCATTGGATTCAGGTCGAATGCGGGCGACAGGCGCCATCCATGGTTGCGCGCGTCATACAGAAACCCGGTGTTACGCAAATGGTCATCGGTGTTGCAGATCAGAAAATTGAAGACCAGGCGGCGCCACAATTGGTGAGTATCGGCAATCGGATTGGCGCCTTCCTGTAGCAGGATCTCCACCAGCTCTGTGTAAGCATGCGTCGAGTCGCGACCATCAGACTGCAACATTGTTGCGGCCGACACGTAGGGAATACGGCCACCATCATCGGTGCGGTCGAACCGCCTAATGATGGCCACCGCCGTCTCATTGATTACCTCCACACGTGTCGCTGCCACATTGATACCTGCCTGAGCGGCAAGGCGCATGGCCAGGACTTCACCCCGAATCACATCGCGCTTGTCCGCCAGGCTGGGGAACTTACCCAAGGCCAAACAGCCATCCAGATCTCGAACGGTCGACTTGGGCCGAGCCCCGCCCAGCGATGTGCCTTGCCCCAGCAGATATTGCAGATCCTGCGCGCTCTCCGTGCCGGCCTCCAAAGCGCGAGCGGCGTTCACAACTTTACCCAGCTCCACTAACGGTGGCGTACGCCAATGCGCTCCATTAGAGCGCAAATAGGCTTTGGCTTGAGCATCAAAAAGACGCAGCGCGCCGACGCGTGCCTCGTCATCCACCCACATCAAGAAGTCGACAGGTTCGAGCGCAGGTGTTTCACGGTCCTGCTGCCGTAATCTCGCATGCGCACGCCGAATCACGCGTTCGCCCCATGAGTCTGGCGCCGTGTCCTCCAGCGCCTGAAAGAATACTTGCTGAGGATGTTGAACACTCAAGACCGGCTGCAGGTCGGGCGATACGGTGAAGAACCGCGCATCCCGCAACCAACGCTCGTCGTAACTGAATGCGCTGCGCTTACCACTACCCAGATAAAGCCGCCCCACGACTTGAGCGCTGGAACCCAGATGCACTTCCAGATCCTGACGCCTGGATGACTTGGCCGCCATCAAAAGCCCTCCAACTCATCGGCGTCATCAGCAGCGCTCTTTTTGGCGGCAGCTGGACGATTAACCCGTGCTTTGCTGCCCCCGGAAGTTCGCACCCGCTGCGGCAACTGCTCCCGCACCAGCTCCATGCCCAGCGTGTCATTCTCCGTGGCCATCACCCGTACCATGTCCTCAAGACGACCAAGCACGTGCAAGGCACGCAGAAAGGTGTGCAAGGCAGTACCAGGATAGCCGTCTTCCATCCGTCTGACCGTACTCAATGACGTGCCAATACGCTGTGCGAGGTCCTCCTGGCTCAACCGGCGCACCCGGCGTGCGATCGAGATGTCCTGCCCAAGGCGATGCAACGCACGTTCTACAGGCCGTGGCATAGCAGCCCGTAGACTGGAGTTTCTCTGCTTGGAAGTTGGCATGCACTTCAACCGTTCATATATGCTGAAAAAACGTCATTATGAATTCATATTTGAACACATAGATACTACACAATCAATTTAGCAGTAGCCAGGCGGTCCATTGGTGCCTCGACCGCTCTTTCACAGGGCGTTCAAGCTCGTCACCGCTTATATGATTTCGGGATATGGGTGAAGCTTTGGAGTTCTTCGAACACGCTCGTCTTGTAACGCGCCTGAAAGCATTGCGTCCATACCAACCTTCGGATGTATGGAGCGGGTGAAGGGAATCGAACCCTCGTATGCAGCTTGGGAAGCTGCCGTTCTACCATTGAACTACACCCGCCTTGCGAGAAGTGCCGAATTATAGCGCCGCCATAAAAAAGTTGCGTCAAAGTGCCGGAGCGCCAGGGTACCAGGCAAAATAAAGTTCCGCAGCGGCTACAATTCGACCATGAATATGAACACAGAACCTACGACAGGCGGGCAGCCCCCCGAAGGCGCTGCCGCCAACGAATACCTTGCTTCGAAGCAGGATGACGCCGTGGTAACCACATCCAGCGCGCCGTCGGGTACCAGCCACATCCGCAGCTTCGTGCATAGGCGCGCGCATATCACCCCCAGCCAGAAAGAAGCGCTGGATCGCCTGCTGCCACAGTGGTCTGTTTCCTATCGCAAGACACCGCTGAATCTGGAACAGGTATTTGGCCGGTCTGCGCCTACCGTACTGGAAATCGGCTTTGGCATGGGTGAAACCACATTGAAAATCGCCCAGGCACGCCCCGACGAGAATTTCCTGGGCGTGGAAGTGTTCAATGCCGGCGTTGGGGCGCTGCTCAAGCGCATCGATGAAACCGGGCAGCCCAACATACGCATCATCCAGCACGACGCCGTCGAGGTCGCCCGCGACATGATTCTGCCCGACACGCTTGCCGGTGTTCACATCTATTTTCCCGACCCCTGGCCCAAAAAGCGTCACCACAAGCGCAGGCTGGTGCAGCCATCGTTCATCGCCCTGCTGGCCAGCCGCATCAAGCCCGGCGGCTACATACACTGTGCGACCGACTGGGAAAACTATGCCGAGCAGATGCTGGAAGTACTAAGCCAGGAACCTTTGCTGCTCAACACCGCCGATGGCTACGCTCCACGCCCTGAATTCCGCCCGCAGACCAAGTTCGAAACACGAGGATTGCGCCTGGGCCACGGCGTGTGGGACTTGATCTTCAAACGTAAATAAACCCAAGCGGAGCCAGCCCCGGCGGGCACCACGCAGCACAAGGAACATACGTGTATCCTGACATACAGCCATACGCTCATGGATTCCTGAATACCGAAGATGGACATCAGGTGTATTGGGAGCTTTGCGGCAACCCTCAAGGCAAACCAGCCATTTTTCTGCATGGCGGACCTGGCGGTGGCTGCTCCACGGATCACCGCCGGCTGTTCAATCCCGAGCGCTACAAGGTACTGCTGTTCGATCAGCGCGGCTGTGGGCGCTCCACCCCGCACGCCAGCCTTGAGAACAACACGACATGGCACCTGGTCGCCGATATGGAAAGGCTGCGCACAGAAGTGCTGCAGGCCGACAAGATGCTGGTGTTCGGAGGGTCCTGGGGCTCAACGCTGGCGCTGGCCTATGCCCAAAAGCATACGGCACAGGTCAGTGAACTGATCGTGCGCGGAATTTTTACGGTACGCAAACAAGAATTGCACTGGTTTTACCAGGATGGCGCATCAAACCTCTTCCCCGATCACTGGGAGGGCTATCTGGCACCCATACCGCAAGAAGAGCGACACGACCTGATCAGCGCCTATCACCGCCGGCTGACAGGCACCGACCGTATGGTGCAGCTGCAAGCTGCCCATGCCTGGACGCAATGGGAAAGCCGTACCATTTCGCTGCTGCCCAATCTTGCCCATCAGCAGGATCACGCAGCCGATCATGCCGCCCTGGCCTTCGCTCGCATAGAAAATCACTATTTCATGCATCAAGGCTTTATGGAAGAAGGCCAGTTGCTGCGCGATGCACACTTGCTGCATGACATTCCGGGTATCATCATCCAAGGGCGCTATGATGCCTGCACGCCTGCCACGACGGCCTGGGCTTTGCACCGGGCCTGGCCTCAGGCAGAATTTCACCTGGTCGATGACGCTGGCCATGCATTCGACGAGCCGGGCATTCTGGCCAGATTATTGGCCGCCACTGACCAATTCAGCTGATCTGGAACTCTGAATCACAATGAACATCACTCTTAACGGACAATCCATTCAGGTGGACAAGGTGTCTACCGTTGCTGAGCTTATTGCGCATCTGGGCTATACGGGCAAGCGCATCGCCGTCGAGCAGAACGGCGAGATTGTCCCAAAAAGCACGCATGACGCCGCTCCGATCACCGAGGGCGATCAACTGGAAATCGTCGTCGCCGTGGGTGGCGGCTGATTCGGCTGCGACCTGCCCGGCTGTTCGACGGTCACGAGCTTGTCAGGCCTAGGCGTACCGGGTGCTGTGGGCCGGGCAACACTACCTAGCGAAAGCCGCCGAAGCCCCCGCCGCCCTTGCCCAGGCCCTTGAGCCCCCCCATGGCGCGCATCATCTTGGCCATGCCACCTTTTTTCATCTGCTTCATCATGCCCTGCATCTGATCGTACTGGGACAGAAGGCGGTTAACTTCCTGCACGGGGACGCCGGCGCCGGCTGCGATGCGGCGTTTGCGTGATGCCTTGAGCAGTTCGGGTTTGGCGCGTTCGGCGGGCGTCATGGAGTTCAGGATACCTTCACTACGACGCAGCTGCTTTTCAGCCTGGCCGCTTTGTAATTGCCCGGCCGCCTGCGCGAACTGAGCCGGCAGTTTTTCAAGCAGGGATCCCATATCGCCCATTTTCTTGACTTGCTGCAGCTGCTCACGAAAATCGTTCAGGTCGAAACGATTGCCCGACTTGATCTTGGCAGCCAGCTTTTCAGCCTCAGCCACATCGATATTCTTCTGCGCCTGCTCTACCAGCGCAACGATGTCGCCCATGCCCAGCACACGCTGGGCCATGCGCTCTGGGTGAAACGGCTCCAGGCCATCCATTTTTTCCGACAGACCCACGAACTTCAAAGGCTTGCCGGTAACATGGCGCACGGAAAGCGCTGCACCGCCACGCGCATCGCCGTCCATCTTGGTGAGCACCACGCCCGTCAGGGGTAGCGCCTGCGAGAAGGCCTGTGCAACATTGACGGCATCCTGACCCTGCATGGCGTCGACCACGAACAGCGTTTCGATAGGCTTGAGCAAATCGTGCAAGGCACGGATCTCGCGCATCATGGCCTCGTCTATACCCAGACGACCTGCCGTATCGACGATCAGCACATCATAGTGATGACGCTTGGCGTGATCCAGGGCTGCACGTCCGATATCTTCAGGCTTCTGGGTCGTGTCGGTAGGCAGAAAATCGACCTTGACCTGGGACGCCACCGTTTTCAGCTGCTCGATAGCTGCCGGACGATAAACGTCGGCGCTGACCACCAGTACTTTTTTCTTGCCGGTTTTGCGACCGCCTTGCACATGGCCGCCTTCAGCCAACCACTTGGCCAGCTTACCGGTGGTGGTCGTTTTACCGGCACCCTGCAGACCCGCCATCAGGATGACTGCAGGCGGCTGTGAGGCCAGTGACAACTCGCTGGCCTCGGCCCCCAGGTCGCCCCCCATCAGGGCAGTCAGTTCCTTATGAACCACACCCACCAGGGCCTGGCCCGGGTTCAGGCTGCCGGCAACGTCTTGCCCCAGCGCGCGCTCTTTTACCCGGGCAATGAAATCGCGTACGACCGGCAGCGCCACATCGGCCTCAAGCAGGGCCATGCGCACTTCGCGCAACATGTCTTGCGTGTTGGCCTCGGTAAGTCGGGCCTCGCCGCGCATGGTTTTGACAACGCGTGAAAGTCGTTGCGTCAGATTGTCGAGCATATGGTGATTTCGCTTAAACTAGTGAATATTGGATAACCAGAACTTAAGGGTCTATGTCTGCAGGCATTGTATTTCACTTGCTGGCCGCACTGGCGTATACGGTGTTGGCCGTTACGCTTTGGCGCCCCCTGACCAAAGGCGGCGAAGCGGCCAGCACCGGCCACATCAGGAAGGTTTGCCTGGCTGGCGCCATAGCCCTGCACGGTATGGCCTTGACACAAGCTATTGTGCCCGAGAACTCGTTGCGTCTGGGCTGGGTGCTGGCACTGTCGGCCGCCGTCTGCCTGGGCATGATTGTATTCTGGCTTGAAAGCCTGGTCATGCGCATCGACGGCCTGCTGCTCATTTTACTGCCTGCCTCGGCAATCACTGCCCTGCTGGCTGCGGCGTTTCCCAACACCCACCTGGTCGACCATGCCGGCAACGAATGGCTGCGCATACACCTGATCATCGCCCTGGTTGCCTATGGCCTGATAACGGTCGCGGCGCTGCAGGCCATGCTCATGACGGCCCTCGACCGCCAGTTGCATCGCCCGGTTCAGCAAGCAGATCAGCGCAGCACCATAGATCGTGCCCTGCATTCCATGCCGCCATTGCTGGTTCAGGAAGTCTTGCTGTTTCGCCTGATCTGGATAGGTTTTTCCATCCTGACCCTGACCGTAATCACCGGCATGCTGGTGTCACAGCGCCTGACCGGGCAGTTGCTGCCCATGGATCACAAAACCGTGTTTACGCTGCTGTCGTGGCTGACATTTGCCGGCTTGCTGCTGGGGCGCTACACACGTGGATGGCGCGGGCGCATCGCCTTGCGCTGGACACTGGTAGGATTTGCTTTCATTTTGCTGTCCTACACCGGCAGCCGTTTCGTGCTCGACGTTATTCTGTAGAGGCCTGTGTGGGAAAAATACTATTCTGGATCATAGTCATTATCGGCGCCCTGCTCGCAGCCCGTATCATTGCGCGTCACCAGGAACGCAGCCAGCTGAAAGACAGGCAGCCCAGGCAGGTCAAAAAATCCAGTAACCCGGAAAAAGCCACCGAATCGATGGTGCGCTGCGAGCACTGTGGCATTCACTTGCCACGCTCTGAGGCCGTACTCAGCCAGGGTCGAATCTGGTGCAGCAAGGAGCATGCAGATCTGCAGGAGCGCTCGTGAGGCCATTTGTACTGGATCGTCACGGCTGGCTTAAACCTTCATCAGGCGTGATGCACGCGCCGTCTCCCAATCACGATGAGCGTCCGGCAGGGCAAGACGCTACCCTGCTGGTCATGCACAACATCAGCCTGCCACCGGGTCGCTTTGGCGGCCCCGAAGTGATCGACCTGTTTCTGAACAGACTGGACTACAGTTCTCATCCCTGGCTGGAACAGTTACGCGGGCTGCGCGTATCGGCGCATTTCTTCATACGCCGCAATGGGCTGATCGTGCAGCATGTGCCAACCACCCGGCGAGCCTGGCATGCAGGCGTTTCGTCTTATGAAGGGCGCGAGCGTTGCAATGATTTTTCGATAGGCATAGAGCTGGAAGGCACAGACATCCTGCCCTATACCGATGAGCAGTATCAAACCCTGAAGGATCTGATGCCAGCCCTGAAGGCCCGCCATCCGCTCAAGGCTGCGCGCGGGCATGAGCACATTGCACCTGGGCGCAAGACGGATCCAGGCCCCGCCTTTGACTGGAAGCGCTTCGGCCGGGACGCGGGCATCTTGCCGCGCCACCTGCCACCGCGCAGAGCCCTGGAGCAGGCCTGCGCAATACGTCCCTAGCCTAGCCCGCCGTATTCAGCAGCAAGCGGTTCATGCGCTTGACGAAAGCGGCTGGTTCGGCAAGGCTTGCACCCTCGGCCAGCATGGCCTGATCCAGCAACAACAACGCCCACTCGTCAAACTCGCTATCTGCTGCCGATTGCAGGCGGGCCATGAGTGCATGCTCCGGATTGATTTCCAGGATGGGCTTGACAGTGGGCGCCGACTGCCCTGCTGCCTGCAGCATGCGCAGCAGGTGCGGGCTAAGTTCGTTTTCGTCAACAACCACGCAAGCAGGTGAATCGACCAGGCGCCCGGTCACACGTACCTCTTTAACCTTGCCATCAAGAGCCTTGCCCAAACGCTCGACCAAAGGCTTGAAGGTTTCAGCCACTTCGGCCTGATGTTTCTTTTCGTCCTCGTCGGCCAACTGGTCAAGATTCAGGCCGCCCTTGGCAATGGATACCAGCGACTTGCCGTCGAACTCGCGCAAGTACGACAGCATCCACTCGTCGACACGATCAGACAGCAGCAGCACTTCCAGCCCCTTCTTGCGGAAGATTTCCAGATGCGGACTGTTGCTGGCTGCCGCGTACGAGTCGGCACTGACGTAATAAATCTTGTCCTGCCCTTCTTTCATGCGTGACACATAGTCGGCAAAGGACACGGCCTGGGATGCGCTGTCGTTATGCGTGGATGCAAAGCGCAACAGCTTGGCAATACGTTCCTGATTGCCCGGATCTTCGCCTGTGCCTTCCTTGAGCACCTGACCGAACTGTTCCCAGAACTCGGTGTACTGCTCGGGCTTGTTCTCGGCCAGGTCTTCGAGCAGCGACAGCACGCGCTTGGCCGAACCTTCACGTATTACACGCACATCACGGCTTTCCTGCAGGATTTCACGCGACACATTCAAAGGCAGGTCAGCCGAATCGATCACACCGCGCACAAAACGCAGATAAGCAGGCAACAACTGCTCGGCTTCATCCATAATGAAGATGCGTTTCACATACAGTTTGACGCCGCGTCGGCCTTCGCGGTCCCACATATCCATAGGGGCATGCCTGGGGATGAACAGCAGCTGTGTATATTCGCTGCGTCCTTCAACCCGGTTGTGCGTCCAGGCCAGAGGATCGTCGTAATCGTGACCAATATGTTTGTAGAACTCCTGGTACTGCTCGTCGGTAATCTCGGACTTGGGCCGCGTCCATAATGCGCTGGCCTGATTGACCGTTTCCCATTCGTTCTTCTTGACCTGCTCGGATTTTTCCGCATCCCACTCTTCCTTTTGCATTTGAATGGGCAGCGAGATATGGTCGGAGTAGCGGCGCAATATTTCACGCAGCTTCCAGCCGTTCACGAATTCAGCTTCCTCTTCACGCAAATACAGCGTGACCGAGGTGCCCCGGTCGGCCTTTTCAACCGATGTAATGGTGAATTCGCCCTGACCTTCGGACTCCCACAGAATGGCATCCGTTTCGTCGGCGTCTGCACGGCGGCTCAGCACCGACACTTTGCCGGCGACAATAAACGACGAATAGAATCCGACACCGAACTGGCCTATCAGCTGTGCGTCTTTCTGTTTGTCGCCGGTGAGTTGCGAGAAAAACTCTTTAGTGCCGGAACGGGCAATCGTGCCCAGGTTGGCAACGGCCTCGTCGCGCGACATACCGATACCATTATCGGAAATCGTGATGGTACGTGCATTGGCATCGTACTCAACACGTATGCGCAAATCGGTGTCACCCTGGAACAGGTCCGGATTATCAATGGCCTCAAAACGAAGCTTGTCGCACGCGTCCGACGCGTTCGACACCAGCTCGCGCAGAAAAATTTCCTTGTTGCTGTACAAAGAATGAATCATTAGGTGCAAAAGCTGTTTGACTTCGGTCTGGAAGCCCAAGGTTTCTGATGCCATATTCGTGCCTGTTTGCGTCATTGTCTATCCGTGATGAAAGCTCCATCGCGCAGGATGGATGTAATTTTGGTGAAAATGCCTGCCGGCCATTGCTGCGATATATAAGGCCAAAATCCCGGATTTCAAGCAGTGCTTCCTTAATCCAGATCAATTTGTTACATTAAAGTTCAAGCGTATACGCTATCTTTACTCTTACCGATGCAAAGAGCCGATCTTCAGGTGCTTTTTTGCGGCCTTCGTATCCCGAATACTGAACAGCAATGGAGGGGGCGCCATCATGCAAGCAGACGGGTTGTACAGAATTGCAAGAGTCGTAGGATGGGCGGTGCTGGCCTTAATGGTCAGTGCCATTTTTTATGCCTGTATTACGGGCATACGTTACTGGTCCGGTATCGGCGTCTAAAGGGGCACAGCCATGAACAAGCGCCAGACGCGTGTGTTTGCCGTTGCCTCGACAGCCATTGCTACAGTTGTTTTCCTTGGCCTCACAGTCGACAGCCACCGGCAATTCCCCACGCTTACCAATTCCGACCAGATCACCGACAGTGTCGTACGAGGCCAGGACGTCTGGCACGACTACAACTGCATCAACTGTCACACGATTTTCGGTGAAGGCGCTTACTATGCGCCAGACCTCACCAAGATTACCCAACAACGCGGCACGCCGTACCTGACCGCCTTCCTGAAAGACCCATCACAGTTTTACAACGAAGAAACACACCGGCGCATCATGCCTAACCTGGGGATGGCCGACGACGAAATTGCCGACGTCATTGCCTTCATGGACTGGGTCAGCAAGGTCGATAACCAAGGCTGGCCGCCCAGGCCCATACTGGTTGCCGGGGGCTCCATACCCGGCACCGACCTTAGCCTGAGCCAACAGAAAACCGAGGGCGAGGCCGAAGCCCGCAGCTTGCCGCCAGGCGCACGGCCGGTCAGCGACGACAACAATCCCATTGCGCTGGGTGAGGCGCTGTTCAAATCGGCCGTACCCACTTGCGCTGCCTGTCACAGCATGGCGCCAGGGGTCAACCTGGCCGGACCATCGCTTGCAGGCATGGCCACTACCGCCGAAAAAACCATCCAGTCGCCTGATTACAAAGGCAAGGCCACAACTGCGGAAGAGTTCATACGCGAATCAATAGTCGAACCCAGTGCCTACCTCCATCCGGGTGCCATGTACTCGGCCGGCGGCACCTCGTTCATGCCTCCAAGCTATGGCAAAGACCTTAGCCCCGAGCAGATCGACCAACTGGTCGCCTACCTAAGTTCGTTCAAATAACCGCCCAGGAGCCGCCATGCGTTACAGATCTCAATCCGTCGCCTACTGGTATTTTGCCCTGGCGCTTATTCTGTTCGGCCTGCAACTGGTGTTTGGCCTGCTTTCGGCAGCCAAATATCTGGGTCCCGACCCCTTGCTGAACATCATGCCCTTTGACGTCACCAAAACGGTGCACACCAACCTGCTGATTGTCTGGGTGCTGACCGGCTTCATGGGAGCAACCTACTGGATCGTCGCCGACGAATCCCGCAGCGAAATCCATAGTGTGAAACTGGCCTACATCCAGCTGGTCCTGTGGGCCATCATGGGCGTCACTGCCATCATCAGCTATTTTTTCGGCATGGGTACCGGCAACAAGCTGCTGGAACAACCGCTGCCCAACAAGCTGCTTATCGTGGTCTGTATGTTGATATTCCTGTACAACATCGCCATGACCATCAAGCGATCGGGGCGGTTCACCACCACCGAAGCCGTGCTGCTGCTGGGGCTCGGCAGCTCGGCCCTGCTCTATATCCCCGCACTGCTGCATTATTCCAACTACGTCGTGTCTATTTATTATCGGTGGTGGACCATACATCTGTGGGTGGAAGGCGTATGGGAAATGATACAAGGCTCCTTTCTGGCCTACCTGCTCATACGCCTTTCGGGCGCCGACCGGGAGGTCCTGGAAAAGTGGCTGTACGTCATCGTGGGGCTGGTCTTCATCGCCGGCATTCTGGGTACCGCCCACCACTACTACTGGGTAGGTGTGCCAACGTACTGGCTGCCGCTGGGTGGTTTCTTCAGCGCGCTTGAACCCGTTGCCCTGGTCGGCATGGCCATGTATGCGTACTTCGCCATTCGTCGCACAGGTATCCGCCATCCCAACATCCTTGCCCTGCACTGGGCCGTAGGCAGTGCCGTCTTCACCCTGTTTGGTGCGGGTCTGCTGGGGCTGGCGCACACCTTCCCTGAAATCAACAAATGGACGCACGGCACCCTGATCACTGCCATGCACGGCCATGCTGCCTTCTATGGCGCCTACGTAATGATCGTGCTCGCCGTCGTCAGCTATGCGGCCCCCACCCTGACCAAGGGCCGGCCCGAAGAAGGCACCTCGCTGGGCATGTGGGCGTTCTGGCTGCAAATTGCAGGCATGTTCGGCATGACACTCTCCTTCGCGACCGCCGGTATCGGCCAGGTATATCTGGAACGTGTGCTGGGTATAGGCTACCTCGACGTACAGCTGAAGATACAGGTGCATTTCCTGATGCTGGTGGCAACTGCCTCAATATTCGTCATCGGCGCCATACTGTTCATTTACGACTTCTTCCGTTATCCGCCCAGGCAGGAACCCGAAGGCGACACGCAGAAACCCCTGGCGCATGAACAAACCCACTGAGGGCATCACCTTGCAGGCAGAACAGGGCGGCGGGCTGGCGTCGCCGCCCGCCACCGAACCCTTCTACCTGCCTGCCCACGATGAAGTAACACTGTTCGAGCAATGCCATCGGAATAAGCTGGCCGTCATGCTCAAAGGCCCCACAGGCTGCGGCAAGACCCGTTTTGTCGAGCATATGGCCTGGAAACTGCAGCGCCCCGTGGTCACCATCTCGTGCCACGACGACCTGACCGCCAGTGATCTGATAGGACGCTATCTTATAAGGCACGACCGGACCATCTGGCAGGACGGGCCTCTGACCGCCGCCGTACGTGCCGGAGCCCTCTGCTACCTGGATGAAATCGTTGAGGCACGCCAGGATACCGTCGTCGTACTTCACTCTCTGACCGACTACCGACGCACCTTAAGCATAGATAAAACCGGCGAAGTGCTGCAGGCAGCGGCAGGCTTTCAGCTGGTGGTGTCGTACAACCCTGGCTACCAGCGCATGCTCAAGGACTTGAAACCCAGCACGCGCCAGCGCTTTGTCACGCTGGACTTCAATTTTCCACCCGCCGACCAAGAGGCCAGTATCGTTGCCCGTGAAAGCGGCATCGAGGCAAGCCAGGCGCGCGCCCTGGTGGAACTGGCGCACAAACTGCGCGGCCTGCAGGATCGCGGCCTGGCCGAAGTTCCCAGCACACGCCTGCTGGTTGCCACCGGCCAGCTGATCGCGCACGGCATACCGTTGCGACGCGCCTGCCAGGTGGCACTGCTGGCCCCCCTTTCCGACGACAGCACCCTGGTCGGGGCCATGAACGACCTGGTCGAGCTGACCTTTCCCTAGACGACGGCGATTGCAACATGGCTGAAGCGGAAGACGTCATCACCGATGCCGCCCGGCACGCCACCATCTACGCCCGCGACCTGTGGATACGGCAGCGCGGCAAAGCAGACGCTCCACGGCCCATCGTCCTGGCCCAGGTCGCACCCCGCCTTGACCTGCTGATCAATGCCATCTTCGATCACTCCTATCCCATCCGGGTGGCGCAGCCCCCTGCCACCCCCACACTGCTGACCCGCCTGTTTCGCCGGCAAGACGTCACGCCATCAAACCAGGCCTTGCCGGCCACCAACGGACAGGCCATCTGGTTGCCCAACACATTGGACAGCACCATATGGGACGAGGCTGTGGTGCGCTTTCGCACCCTGGCCTTGCTGCAGGCCGTGCGTGCCTTGCGTGGTAGCGCAAACGTGCTGGTCACAATGCAGGAATCAGACGAGCCACGTATTCGCGCCCTTTACCTGCTGCTGGAAGCACAGGCCTGCGATCATGAACTGGTCAGACGACTGCCGGGCATGGCGACTGCTGTGGCGGTGTTGCGCAAGCAAGCATTGGCCAACCGGCCTTTACCAGAGCGTATTCCGGCCGCCTGCCGGCCCATAGAACAACTGGTTCGGATCACGCTTACCGCCGGCTTGAACAGTTCGTCCGGCCTTCCGGTGTGCGCATCTCCCCATCAATCGCTGGCGCAGGCTCGCAGGCTGTATCAGCAAACCGACTGGGCGGACAAAGCCCCGCATGCACAGGCCCTGTACAAAGATATATGGACGGGTGATCTGCTTATGCCATCCGCGCAAGACATCGAAACCCTGGAGGACAGTGCCACGACCGACCCGGCGCGCACTACCCCGCGCAGCGCCCGCCTGCCCCGACGCCCGAAAGAGCGCAAGGCCAGTGAAAACGAAGATGACGAACAACAAGGGGTATGGATGGTCCAGACCGCCGACCCCCTGGAGAAAGCCGAAGACCCCATGGGCATGCAGCGGCCGGTTGATCGGGACGAGGACACTGCCGCCGAAGAATACGCAGATGCCTTGTCGGAACTGGCCGAGGCCAGGTTGGTCAGAACGCCCACCCCCGCCAAGGAAGTTCTGCTGTCCGACGATCCACCAGACCGGCAGGCTACCGCTCGCGCCATCGCAGCAACGACTGCCCAACGCGTACTGCATTACCCTGAATGGGACTATCGCCAAAGTGGCTACCGCCATCCCGGTGCCGCCGTACATTTACTGGAGGCCGAGACGGGAGCGCAAGGCTGGGTAGACAAAACCCTGAACGAGCACCGCAGCATGGTCCACACCATACGCCGGCACTTCGACGCCCTGCGCCCTGAACGGCTATGGCTGCACCGGCAGGCAGATGGCGATGAAATAGATCTGGACGCATGGATCGAGGCAGGCGGCGACGCTCGCGCCGGACTGCCCGTGGCCCAGAACCTCTACCGCCAGCAACGCCCGCAGGTACGCAACCTGGCCATTATGCTGCTGGTCGACATCAGCGGATCGACCGACTCATGGTTAAGTGGCAGCCGGCGCATTATCGATGTGGAGCGCGAAGCGCTGCTGCTGGTGACCATTGCCCTGGAACAGATGGGCGAGCCTTGTGCCATTCAGGCCTTTTCCGGAGAAGGCCCACAAGGCGTGACAACAAGACAGATAAAGGACTTCAATGAAGCGCACGGCCCGCAGGTGGCGCTGCGCATCGCCGCCCTGGAACCACAACACTACACGCGCAGCGGTGCCGCCTTGCGCCACGCTACCGCACAACTCATGAAGCAACCCGCCCAGCATCGCCTGCTGCTATTGCTATCCGATGGCAAGCCCAATGATATGGATGAGTACGAGGGACGCTACGGCGTGGAAGACACCCGCCGCGCCGTGATCGAAGCGCGCATGCAAGGTATTTTTCCGTTTTGCCTGACCATAGACCGGCAGGCCGCCCGATACCTGCCCGGCATGTTCGGCGCCGGGCAGTACGCCTTGCTGCAGGAACCTGTTGAGCTGCCGCGGGCCCTGCTTACATGGCTACGCAAGCTGGTGGCGCGGTAAGGTCGGGTTATTGCACGACGCGGAAACCGCAGTTGCTGGCGGCAGCACTGCTCCGCCGCAACATACCTGACTCAGCATCTAGCGGGTCTTTTCCTGAATTTTCTCGCCGCCGCGTTCGATGTCTTCGCCAGCGCCGTGAAGGGTATTGGTGCAACCGCCGGCAAACGCCGCGATCGCAAGCAGAAGAGGCATCCAGATACGCATTTTCATATGTTTTCTCCCAAAGTGTGTTTAAGCACGTATGGACATTTCACAGTAAGCGAAATGTTTGAAAACACAGGAGCAAGCAGCGTGCCTGAAGCGCACGCTACTCATTGACAGTAATACCTTCCGCCTTGATCACATCCGCCCATTTTTGAGTATCAGCGTCGATAATTTCCTCGAACTCATCCGGCGTTGTCGGTGTGGCTTCGATACCTGATTTTTTGACATAGGCCTGCACGGATTCGCTGGCCATGGCCGCGCGCAGAGCAGTGTTCAGGCTGTCTACGGTTTCCCGTGGCGTGGCCTTGGGTGCAAACATGCCGTACCAGTTGTTGGCGTGTACGCCCTTGATACCCAGCTCATCGAAGGTCGGCACATCAGGCAACAGCGCAGAACGCTTGGGCGCGGCGATACCTATCGGGCGCACACGATTGTCGGTGATGAAGGGCATCAGCCCCGAGATATCGCCGAAGAAACCACCCACCTGTCCACCCACCGTGTCGGTGATGGCAGGTGCCGCACCCCGATAGGGTACATGCAGGATATCGGCCTGGGTTGCCGCCTTGAGCAATGAAATTGCCATGTGTGGCATGCTGCCGACGCCGGACGACGATAGCGTGGTGGTGCCGGGCTGGTCTTTTGCCTGCTTAAGGAATTGCTCGACACTCTTGATGTCACCCTTGGCAGGCACTACCAATACCTCTGGGGTGGATACCAGCATGGTGACAGGCTGCAATTCCTTCTTGGGGTTGTAGACCAGCTTGGGATAGAGCGGCGGATTGATCGCAATCGCACCGGCCGAACTCAGAAAGAGCGTCTTGCCATCGGGTGCCGCACGTGCCACATAGCTGGCGGCAATCGCACCATTGCCACCCGGCTTGTTCTCGACAACGACGGTAGTCTTTAACTCGGACTCCAGCTCCGAGGCCACCACGCGGGCCAGGGTATCGGCCGGACCGCCCGCCGGAAACGCCACCACTACAGTGGTCGGAGCCTGAGCCTGGGCACCGGCTGCCATGGCAGCAAACGTAGCCGCGCAAAGCGCTTTGGCCACAAAAGATTTCTTGTAGGTCAACATTGTTGTCTCCTGGTTGTTATCCGCCCGCCACACCTTGTGTATTCACATACAGGGCGTAAACGGATGTGCATGAAGCCATGAATAAACGATTGCGATGCTTGCCGCCAAAACACAGATTGGCGCATCGCTCCGGCAGGCTGATCTGGCCGATCAGCCCACCATCCGGTGCAAAAATCCGTACGCCGTCCAGCTCTGGCGTACCCATACCCCACCCGCACCACAGATTCCCGTGGACGTCCACACGGAATCCGTCGGGTGTACCGACACCCGCATCAAACAAAACTCGCGACGGCCCCACGTTCTGGCCGTTGGCTGCAACCGAAAACGCCAGCACATTACGCGGCCGTGCGCGTGACTCCACCACATACAGAGTCTGTTCATCGGGTGAAAATGCCAATCCATTGGGGCCCTGGACCTGATCACTTATCAAGGAAAGCTCCAGCGTATCGCCATCAATGCGATAAATGCTGGCCGGCAGTTCCTGCTGCGCCCGCTCGCCCTGGTAGTAACCTACGATGCCAAACGGCGGATCGGTAAACCAGATCGAGCCATCAGACTTGACCACAACATCGTTGGGCGAATTGAGCCGCTTGCCCTTATAGTGGTCGGCCAGCACGGTGATGCTGCCGTCGTATTCGGTGCGTGTCACGCGTCGACCCAGATGCTCGCAAGTAATCAGTCGCCCCTGGCGATCCCGCGTATTGCCATTTGCATAGTTCGAGCTCTGACGAAACACATGGCTCTGCCCCGACGTTTCATCCCAACGCACAATGCGGTCATTGGGCACATCGCTCCAGAGCAGATAACGCCCGTCACCAAACCAGACAGGCCCTTCCGCCCAACGGCACCCGGTCGCAATACGTTCGATCACGGCCAAAGGCAGGATCAATTCACGAAAACGCTCATCCAGAACCTGAATGGCGGGGTCGGGATATCGTGAACTGAGGTTGTCAGTCGCAGCGAGCACTCATGCCTCCGTCCACAACCAGTTCGGTCGCCGTGATGAAACGCGCCTCGTCAGAGGCCAGGAACACGACGGCATTGGCAGTATCCAGCCCGTCACCCATGAAAGGCAAAGGAATGCGTGACTGCCGCTCCGCCAGCAGCTTTTCAACGTCTCCGCCCGACCGTTGCCCTGCCAGACGGGTTTCCACCATAGGCGTATGCAATTGACCGGGTATGACCGTATTGCAGCGTATGCCCTTGGGCGCATGCTCGATTGCGACCACGCGCGACAACTGAATCACACCCGCCTTGGCACTGGCATAGCCAACCTGTGCTGAACCTGTCCAGCGTATGCCAGAGGTCGAAGCGATATTGACGATTGCACCACCGCCTTGCTCCGTCATGGCCGGCAGCACATATTTGCAGCCCAGAAACACGCTCTTCAGGTTGTAATCCAGCTGCGCATCCCAATCAGACTCGGGCAGCTGAACCGGCCCGCCCTTGCGTGACCCGCCTACATTGTTGACCAGAATATCGACACGGCCATAGCGGTCAAGACAGGCCTGCACCATGCGCTCAACCTCATCAGCCACAGTCACATTAGCCAGGTGGGTGGTGATATCCCCGCCCACTTGCTCGACCCTGGCAACCGTTTCCTCCAGCGCATCGGCACTCAGATCTACCGCAAACACACGCGCCCCTTCCTGGGCAAAACGATAGGCAATCGCCCGGCCGTTACCCCAACCGGGGCCAACGCTGCCTGCTCCCGCCACGATTGCTACCTTCCCTTCCAGACGTCCAGCCATACCGGGCTCCTTCACCTATTTCTGTTTGTCGAATTGCAGCGGCTCGCCGTCGGGCAAACCAATGTTGAATACCTTGAGCGTCATTGAAATCAAGGTGTAGTAACCGGCCAGCCCCACAAGGTCGACCAGCCTGTCTTGTCCCAGCACTTCAAGCACACGCTGATAAAGCGCATCGGGAATGCTGCGCTCATCCACAATGGTTCGAACGAAGGCATAGACCAGGGCTTCATCTTCATGCTCAAATTCGGGCTCACGTCCCGCACCGATCGCATCTGCCACATCGGCCGAAAGGCCGGCCTTCAATGCAATCGGATAATGGGCCCACCATTCAAACTCTGCCTTCCACAAGGCACCCATCGTCAGGATGGCCAGCTCGGATAAACGCTGCTCCAGACTGGAGCCGTAGCGGCAATATTGGCCCAGAGCCTGCGCATGCGCAGCCAGCTCCGGCCTGTGCAGCCAGACGGCCAAGGGTCCACGCACGCGTCCGCGCGGCCCCGATGCAATGGCGTCATATACCGCGCGCTGTGCATCGGACATCAACTGAGGATCGGGGGGTAAAAGGCGTTGCATCATTCAGTCTTCCTTTTGCAGGGCAATACGCCGAAACATCGTGCGGCTGGTGTTCACGAAATTGGGACGGACACGGGAGCTCCAGTCAGTGGCGCGAACCTGCAGCCATGCCGGTGAACCAAAGGTTTCCTGTGTCTGCAAGTCGTAGGTCGCGTAATACCGGGGCTGGCCAAAGCACGCGGTGTAGCGTTGTGCCTGCACCGTTCCTGGCACGGCGGCCAGCCCGGGCATATGCTCGGTGTCGTACCAGGCATTGAAGTCTGCTTCAGCCTCGGGCCTGACATCTGTCTCGACCACATAATGCCAATGAGCCTCATGCCCGGCCGCTGCACCAGCGCAATGCAAGCCCGGCTCCAGCAACACGCACTGTGCCCCGGAATCATTCGCCTGCAGGTCTTGCTCAAGCGCCTGCACATTGGCCGGATCAGGTGCATCTTTCAAAGCCACGTACAGATAGACGCCGGCGGCATCCACACGCTCAAAGGCCTGGACGGCAACACCCTGATCGCGCGCCAGGGAAAATTGTTCCAGTCGTTGCAGCGCATCGGCACACTTGCCGGACCCGGAAAGCTTGATCAACAGAATCACGGTACTTCACCCTTAATCAAAGAACCGACTCGTCGAACCGGTAGAGTTGCTGTGGATTATCAACAAGTATGCGCTTGCGATCCGCCACGTCCGGACACAGGCTCAGAAATGTATTCAGCAGCTGGCCGTCATCGGGCATCTCGCCCTGTACGTTCGGATGCGGCCAATCGGAACCCCACAGAAGCTGATCAGGCATGGCCTGGATGAGTGCACGTACGAATGCATAACCATCGTCGAAAGGACGTTTGCCCGTCGTTGATATGCGATCTATGCCCGACACCTTGATCCAGGCCGACCGGTTGCCCGCCAGCGCAAGCATGTCCTGGAAAAGCGGTGCATCAATACCATGGGCAGCAGAAACGCGGCCCATGTGATCCAGCACAAACGGTACTGGCAAGTCCTTTAGCCGGGGCAGCAGCTCCGGCAAGGAGCGGCTATCGCTATGAATGCAGATATGCCAGCCCAGCGGGGCGATCATCCGGGCGATCTGTTGCACCTCATCCCATGGCGTATTTTGCAAATGCGCCATGAAATTAAAACGCACACCACGCACGCCCAGGCGTTCAAGCCTGGCAAGCTCGTCGGCGGTAACATCGCTGCGCAGCAGAGCCACGGCACGATATTGCCCCTTCCCACGCGATAAGGCGTCAAGCACCGCTGTCAGATCGTAGCCGTGACAACCTGGCTGAACCAACACACCACGCGCAATGCCCAACCGCTTGTGCAAGCCCAGCAATGCATCGAAGGGCGCATCGTGCGGTGTGTAGGGACGCTCGGGCGCGAAAGGAAAACGGGCTGCAGGCCCGAAAATATGCGTATGCGTATCGCAAGCGCCATCCGGCAAGCGCGTCAGTACTGGCTCTAGTTCTGCCAGCGGTCGGGGTTCATTCATGTGCAAGTTCTTGATGGATTCAATTACGACATGATGCCCCCCGCCGTTCGGGGCAACAAGGTTGATTCTGGTACTTCAGATATAGAGTTTTCGTATATCATGGCCACATGAACCTGAAGCAAATTCATTATTTCATTGTGGTGTGTGAACAGCGCAGCCTGTCAGGCGCTGCCGATGTTCTGGGCGTAGCGCAGCCCACCATCAGCCGTCAGGTTCAATTATTGGAAACCGAGCTGTGTCAGCATCTGCTGCGTCGCACCGGACGTGGCGTAGCGCCAACCGAAGCGGGTTTGCGCTTTCTGAACCATGCCAGAGCCATACATAGCCTGGCGTCCGAGGCCAAGCAAGATCTGCTGGCGTTTCGTTCATCCATGCAGGGTAAAGTGCGGCTGGGTCTGCCGCCACGGATCGCGCGCCGCCTGGCGCCTCATATCGTCCACGAGTTCCGAAAATTGCTGCCCAACTCTTCCATTACCATCACCGAAGGCTTGAGCACCGTACTGCGCGAATGGATCATAGGCGACAAGCTCGATCTGGCCCTGCTCTATGAGCCTCCGCCGTCCGTGCTGATGAGCTGCACCACCATTTTCAGGGAAGAGCTGGTCCTGGCCTATACACAGGGCGCAACCCCCACGCCGCCGCGACAAGTCCGCGTGGCCGACCTGATCCAGTATCCGCTGGTATTGCCCAGCGCCCCCAACACCATACGTGACCTCGTCGATCACACCTGCCGCGACCTGGGTGTCGGCCTGAACATCGTTGCAGAGATTGACGTGGTGCATTCCATTGTCGAGACCACGGCACAAGGCGAGGTATTCACCATCATTCCCCGTTCGGCCATCAAAGACCTGGCGGGACACGATGCTCTGGCCTATTCAACCATTGTGGAGCCGACCATCCGGAACAACCTGACGCTGGCCATGCCCATTGACGGCAGCAACAAGAAACTGGCCAGTGCGACTGCGGATATCATCCGCAGTCTGGACCTGCTGCACTACCTGAGCTGACGCCCATTCAGCATTTTGCGTACGTCGCTTACCTGCCCAACATGGTCTGTGGCAGCCACAGCGCCAGGCTCGGCACCAACAGCACCAATATCAACACCGCCGCCATCAGGGCCACATAAGGCAGCGCACCCCGTATGATGGGTCCCAGCGTCGTGTTGGTAATGGCCTTGATCGTGAAAAGATTCATGCCCACAGGTGGCGTAATAAGCGCGATTTCAAGGTTAATGACCAGCAACACGCCATACCAGATGGGGTCTATGCCCAGCTGTATCATGGCGGGAAGAATGACCGGCATTGTCACCAGGATGATAGCGATGGACTCCAGGAACATGCCCAGCACGAGAATAAGCAACATCATGATGGCAATGAAGCCCATGGCGCCTACGTCCATGGCAACCAGAGACTCCACAATTTGCTGAGGCACACGCATCTTGGTCAGCACATGGCTGAACACGGTGGCGCCCGCGAGTATCATGAACAGCATGGCCGACAAGCGGCAGGCATCTTGTGCCGAAGCCCACAGGTCGCGCCAACCTATGCTGCGATAGATCACGACGGTTACGAACAAGGCCAGCCAGACGCCTCCGGCTGCCGCTTCGGTGGCGGTAAACACCCCCAGATACATGCCGCCAAGCACAAAGATGGGCAACAGGATGGACCAGATAGACTTGCGCAAAGCCTGGAGCATCTCGGCACCCGTGGCGCGAGGGTCACGCTTGATGTGGGTTTGCGCACGAGAGCAGCGGAACACCGCCCAGGCCATGAAGACCAGCGCCATGATGATGCCGGGTATGATGCCGGCGATGAACAATCCACCTATGGAAGTATCGGTGGTAATGCCGTACAGAATCATGGGGCCGGATGGCGGAATAAGTATGCCCAGGGTACCCCCGGCCGCCACCACCCCGTATGCCAGCCGAGGCTCGTAGCCGTAGCGCAGCATCTGGGGAATGGCGACCGCACCGATGGTCAGTGCCGTCGCCACGCTGGAGCCCGAGATCGCCGCGAACACCGTGCACGCCAATATGGTGGCGACCGCCAGGCCGCCTGGCAAATGACGTGTAAACGTATACGCAGCATCGTACAGATCATCAACCACTTTGCCGCGGATCATGATGTGCGCCATCAGGGCGAACAAGGGAATGGCCACCAGCAGGTAATGATTGAGCTCACCAAAAATAATGCTGACCACCGAGCCGAAATTGCCCTGCACCAGCAACAGCAGACCGCCGCCGAACAGGGTCAGGCCCGCAAAAATGGGAATGCCCGTAAACAGCAGAATCAATAATGCGATCAGAATGGCTATGATGGTCACAGTGCGTCTCCCACGGGCTCATTGGGCGTTGCCGAACCCGCCAGGGCGCGCCAGATCATTTCCAGCGCCACCAGGCCAAGCAGTACGCCACCCAAAGGAAGAAACAGCTGCAAGGTCCAGACTGGCAGTTCCAGGTGGCCTTCGGTCAGGGAACCTATCATGTGCGACAGCGCAACGGCCTTCCAGCCATTGATGATCAGCAACGCAGCGACCAGAATCACCGACACGCTGGACCAGATGGCCGCCCACCTCGCCCAGCGCGGCGATAACATACCCACCAATATATCAACCCCTATATGGCCGTTCTTGCGCAGGACATCGGGCGCAGCCAGCATGACGATGGCCGTGAGTGTGAAAGCCACCAGTTCATCGCCGCCGACAATGGGCGAAGAAAACACATACCGCAGCAGCACGGCACCGCCTATCAGCAGCAAATCCATGAGAATGAGCACGCTGGCGATGGCCATGCCAAGCTTGCACAGAAGGCCGACCACAGAGGCGTACGCGCGCAACAGCGGGCCGTCGTCGTGCCCGACGGGCGTCTGATCTTGCAACATAAGTGACCCCGCGCTTACAGCGCCTTGATCATATCGATCAGTTTCTGACCTTCGTCACCGGTGGACTTCAGGAACTCGTCACGCACTGCTGGCTGCATGGCTTCTTCCAGGGCTGCCATTTGCTCGGGTGTGAGTACGGTTGCCTTCATGCCCGCATCGTTCAGCTTCTTGATTTCGGCCGGATCCACACCTTCGTGCGTAATCAGGGAAGACTGCACCGCCTTGTCGGCCGCACGGGTAATACCGGCGCGCACCTCTTCGGGCAAGCCATCCCACCAGTCCGGATTCACCACCAGGTTATCGAAGACCACAAAGATGGGGGTGGCGGCGCCGAAATCCTGAACCTCGTAGAATTTGCGCGAGCTGGCCGCCTGCACGCCGGTCAGGGCCGCGTCGATCACTCGTGTTTGCAAGGCCTGATAAACCTCAGAACCAGGCATGGAGACCGACACCGCACCCATGGAGCTCAAGCCGGCATCAAACAGTTTGTTCAAGCCACGGATTTTCACACCCTTGAACTTCTCGGGGCTGTCGAGCAGCTCGGTAGAAGAAGTGAAGATCAGGTCATTGGTGTCGACGATCCAGGCGATATTGCGCACGCCCTTGTCCAGAAACTTCTGATCAAGAATCTTGGCCGGCTCCGAACCCAGGAAAGCCTTTTGCTTGGCCGGGGCGCTCATCAGGAACGGGATCTGCGTGACCGCCAGCTCGGGCAAACTGCCACCCCACTGAATAGTCAGGATGATGGCTGACTCGAGCTGGCCACCCGCCACCGCAGCATGGTGCTGATTGGGCTTGAACAACTGCGCCGCACCAAACAGCTGGACCTCGACCTTGTTGTCGGTTTCCTTGGCGACATCTTTGGCGAATTGCTCAAGCCGTATGGAAGTGTGGTGCGTAGGCGGAAACTGATGACTGACGCGCATCGTGTAGTCGGCCGCTGCTGCAATACTGGTCGATACCGCAAACGCCAGCCCGGTCATAACGAGTTTATTGAATAACTTCATACCTTCCTCCGAATGGAATTGTTATTTATATGGAAACTTTAGGCAGACCTGAACGAGCCAGACCACCGTACAACTTTTCTTCTGGCATGGTGCGAGCCAATATGCTGCGCACATCCACCAGTGCCTCGATATCAATCCCCGTAGGGAAACCCATGCCCTCGCACAGAAACACCAAATCTTCAAACACCACATTGCCCGTGGCACCCGGCGCGAACGGACAACCGCCCAGCCCACCCAGCGAACCATCAAGCAAACGTACACCCTGATCGAGCGCGGCTGCGGCATTGGCAATGGCCATACCACGCGTATCGTGCAAATGTACGCCCAGGGGCAAATCTGCCACCAGTTTGGCGGAAGCCGAGAACAGCTGGGCCACATCGCGCGGCCCAGCATAACCTACCGTATCGGCCAGTGCCACCACGTCAGCACCGGCCTGCGCGCAGGCTTCGACCAGGCGCAAGACCTCGGCATGATCGACCCGGCCCTCTATGGAACAGCCGAAAGCCATGGCAATGCCAGCCGTTATCACCGGCCCATCCGGGCCCGCCGCATCACGCATGGCAACAATGCGCGCAAGCATGTCGACCGCTTCCTGACGACTGCGCCGCGTATTTGCCTGACTGTGCCCTTCAGTTGCCGAAATCACAAACATGATGTCGTCGACATTGGCCTGCAAGGCATCTTCGGCACCACGCTCATTGAGCGCCAGTGCCGTGGCATAAGCCCCCTTGCCCTGAACGGCCGACACAATAGCACGGACATCGGCAAACTGCGGAAAACGGCTGGCGGGCAAGAAAGAGCCCGCTTCAAAATACCGCACGCCCGCTGCATACTCGCGCTCTACCCACTCTTGCTTGGCAGCCGTGTCGGGAAACTGACGCACCAGCTGCAGACCATCACGCAGACCCACCTCGCGCAGCGACACCCGGTCGGTGGGGAAAACCTTGGCAGCGCGACTCATGCCGACACCTTTTCACCACGCGCCGCGGCAATCGCGCCCGCATCAAGGCCCAGCTCGGCCAATACTGCATCGGTATCCTGACCCACGCCAGGCACATCGCCACCGCCGGTCAACATCTGGCCATCGACCTCGAAAGGCAGCGAAGGCGCGCGGAAAGTCGAACCATCGGCACAGCGCGAGACCGCCATTCCGCCAGGACGCATCACATGCGGATCGTCATACATATCGGAAGGCTTGGCGATAGGCGAATATGGAATGCCCTGCGCCTCGAACTTGCTGCCCAGCTCGCGGGCATCCATGCCGGCAATCTTTTCGGCAATGATGGGCAGCGTCCAGCTGCGTGCATTGATCTGATCCATACGCGTAGCCAACCGTGGATCAGACAGAAACTCGTCCAGACCCAACAGCGTACAAACAATATTCCACTGCCCTTCCGTTACCGCACCCACAAAAATCTGCTCGCCATGAGCATCGGTGAAAATATCGTAGATGGGCCAGGAGAACTCGCGCTCGGGCATGGGCGGCGGATTCACCCCCTCGAGTTCGTACTGCACCATATGCTGCGCCACCAGCAGCAGACAGTTCTCGAACAGCCCCACCCGCATCTCGCGCCCCGTGCCGGTTTCCTTGCGCTCAATCAGCGCCGCCAGCACTGAAAACGCCGCAAACAGACCGCCCATAATGTCATTGGCAGACGAACCCACACGCAAAGGCCGGCCGGTTGGCCCCGTCATGTAAGCCAGGCCCGTCATCATCTGCACGACCTCGTCGAGCGCCGTGCGATTCTGGTAAGGGCCAGACAAAAAGCCCTTGCACGAAGCAATAATCAGCTTGGGGAACTGACGGCGCAGCTCGTCCGGATCCGCCCCCACCTTGGCCATCGCCGAATCGCGGAAATTCTCGACAAACACATCGGCAGTTTCCAGCAAACGATTCAACGCCGCCTTGCCTTCCTCTGTTTTCAAATCCAGCTGCACCGACTTCTTGCCGCGATTGAACAGCGGGAACATCGGGCGCCCCATGCCATTCAGACTGCGCGTCTTGTCGCCAGCCGGCGGCTCAACCTTGATGACCTCGGCCCCCAGAAAGCCAAGAAACATACCGCAAGACGGCCCCATAATCATGTGACTCATCTCGACAACCCGCAACCCTGCCAGCGGTAAAAACGACTGATCCATGCCTAAGCTCCTATATCTTGCGAGCAGACTAGCATTGTTTTCTTTCTCAGAAAATTATATTGTTTCAACAACCGCATTCTAAAAAGTTGAGACCATGGACTTGAGACAGCTGCAAACCTTTGTCGCCATCTATGAATCGGGCGGCATTTCGCGCGCTGCCGAACGCGAACGTACCGCGCCGTCTGTGCTCAGCCACCACCTGGCCAACCTGGAAAGCCAGTTTCCCAAACCCCTGTTCGTGCGCAACCCGCGCGGCCTGCTGCCCACCGAGTACGGCGAACGCCTGTACGCCCACGCCGTGCAGATTCTGCGCACCGTTCAACTGGCCCAGGAAGACATACACAATATGTCAGGCGAAATCCACGGACAGGTCGCCATAGGCATGGCCTACACCGCCCTGCACGGCATAGGCAAACAACTGATGCGCACCGTGCTGGACGACTACCCCGGACTTTCCCTGATGGTGTCCGAAACCCTGTCGGGCAGCACCATTACCCAGATGATGGAAGCGCATATAGACCTGGCGCTGGCCTACAACCCCACACCCGACCCGCGCATCAAGGCCACCGCCCTGCTCGAAGAGCGCATGATCTGCATAGGCAAGAAAGAAATCATAGGCAATACGGCCGCCCCCATTACCGTGAAAGCCCTGCTGGACCTGCCTTTCGTGCTGCCACGACGCGGCACCATGGGGCGATCCATCATGGACGACCCCAGGCTGCAGAAACAATTCGAACAACGCGCCAAAATGCAGACCGACAACGTCAACGCCGTCAACCTGTTCGTGGAAGAAGGCCTGGGCTGCGTCATAGGCAGCAAATCATATTTGCGCGAGCAACTTAAATTCGGCGACGTGGCCTACCGCGACATCGTCAAACCCGAAATGCTGCGCACCCTTTTCCTGTGCGAACACAGCGACAAACCCCCATCACGGGCCGTTGAGCTGATGCGGGAAATCGTCCTGCGCCTGATCGCCGCAGAAGTGAAGGCCGGCAACTGGGCGTGCGAGCGAGTATTGCTGGAGCCCGAGGGTTGGCCTAGCTGAGCAATGTGACAGCAGCCCTGCGAAAATTCAAATCTGTGCGTATAATTACGCCTTTCTGCCACGCCCTGTGTTCTTCAGGGCGATCTGCTTGAATGCCCGGGTGGTGAAATTGGTAGACGCAGGGGACTCAAAATCCCCCGCCGCAAGGCGTGCCGGTTCGATTCCGGCCCCGGGCACCACTCTAAAAATCTTAATAAATACAATGCTTTAGAGCGGTTTCAGTTCTTACCTCGCAGCCGGGGGATTTTCAAAGTTTGCGACTCAGGTACAGTTTCGGTACAGTGGTGAAGCGCCGAGTGCACTTTTCGGAACTTTGATTCGCATGGCAACTATCGTTAAAACCCCTTCTGGCACCTGGAAAGCCGTCATTCGCAAGACCGGCTGGCCGACTGCGTCCAAGACCTTCAGAACCAAACGTGATGCTGAGGATTGGGCCAGGCGTACCGAAGATGACATGGTACGGGGTGTTTATATTCAACGAGCACCTGCAGAGCGAATGACGGTTGAGGCGGCGCTGAAGCGATACTTGCGGGAAGTGACGCCCACCAAGCGGGAATCGACCCGCGTATCAGAGCACAAAAAGGCACGGCCACTGCTGCAACATCTAGGAAAATATTCACTGGCCGCCCTCAGCGCCGACGTCGTTGCGCAGTACCGCGACATGCGCCTGGCTGGTGATCCTGGTGAAAACGACAAGTTGGTTCCACGCAGCAATAACACCGTGCGGCTGGAACTGGCGCTGCTGAGCCATTTGTTTACTGTGGCCATCAAGGAATGGGGTATCGGGTTGCCCTTCAATCCAGTGTCCCAGATCCGCCGCCCTGCTCCTGGTGCTGGCCGGAATCGCCGGCTGACACTCGCAGAGAACAAGCGCCTGCTGGTTGCTGTGGACGCTTACTCGAATCCAATGTTTAGCTGGATTGTCCGGATAGCCCTGGAAACAGGAATGCGGCTGTCGGAGATTGGAGGCTTGCGGCTTAGCCAAGTTGATTTGCAGAAGCGGGTTGTACGGCTGGGTATTACGAAGAACTCGTCTCCACGGACTGTTCCGTTGACGAAGGCGGCTACGGCCTCATTTCAGGCCGCGATGGATAACCCGATTCGGCCGCCTGAGACGGATCTTGTGTTTTTTGGTGAGCCAGGCCGTGATGGAGTGCGACGGCCCTATCTGTTCGATAAGGCATGGACTGACGCCAAGAAAGCGGCTGGGCTGACGAATTTTCGGTTTCATGATCTGAGGCATGAGGCGGTTAGCCGGCTGGTGGAAGCTGGATTGTCAGATCAGGAAGTCGCTGCCATCAGCGGGCATAAGAGTATGCAGATGCTGAAGCGGTATACGCATTTGCGAGCTGAGGATTTGGTGGGGAAGCTGGATAAGCTGCGTGACTAAGTGACTGTTTTCGGCCAGAAGCAGACTTGTCGAGTGGTAAGTGCCTCGGCACGTGACACAAACACTTCCAGGGCAATATAATTTGAGCCGTGTGATGGGAATGGAGCTTCCCGATAACCGCCCGAAAGGGCCGATGGCTCCTACTGCTCGGGCGCATTGCGCCTGCTCGCGGTAGGTGCGTCACATACCCGCCGCTGGCGGGTTTTTTGTTGCCCTAATTTCAACTAACGAGGCAGCAAAATGGAATTTCTACTGGTGTTTTTGGGTGGCGGGCTCGGTTCGGCAATTCGCCATGGAGCAAACGTTCTGGCAGCTAAATTCTGGGGAGTTCAGTTTCCCGTCGGCACGCTATGCATCAATATCCTGGGTTCATTCGCCATGGGGTTAGCCATGGAGTACTGGGCGGTGAAGAGTGGCTTACCTCAGCAAGCAAGGCTATTTCTCACGACTGGAGTTATCGGCGGTTTCACTACATTTTCTACTTTCTCATTGGAGGTTGCACTTTTGAACTCCAGGGGGGAGCTTATGCTGGCAGGTTTGTACATTGTGGGCTCGCTAGTCCTTGGAATCGGGGGGTTGTATGCGGGAATGGCACTCGTGCGATTGGCGACATAGTCCAGACAATCCGCGTGACTCAGTAAAGCTAAGGCGTATGCCCGCTTTGGGTTGCGACATTAGTGATAGGCCTCAATCGGCCAGAAACTGTCGGTCAGCATTTGTTCTTAGCTGACCGCTTCCAGGCTGGTTGCTGTCAGCCAAGACAGAACGAGCAATGACTGTTGATGCGCAAGACAGTCATCGAACTGAGGCCAGCAGCCATCTAGGAATAGCTGGTCTATTCACTGTGAAATAAAAAGTGCCCTAACGGGTGCTTTGTTTTAGGGTGGCTGGATTGAAAAGGTCAATCAACTCGCTCAGGCTCGCCAATGCTCTTCAAGAGACAGTTGTATTGCACCTTATCTGAGGCATAGAGCTTTTCCAAGACATAGTTGGCAACCTTGGCAATCTCTGGGATTTCAACAGGTCTGAAGCCTCTGTCTGGAACCGCCTCTAAGTGTGAGAACTCGTTGTTGAGACGATTGATGAGTGCAACGGCTGTGTCTTCCTCTTTACCCAAAAATTTCTTGATTCGTTCAAAGGAGTCGTTCTTGTTGTCGTGGTATGGAAACTTGAAGAACAAGAATGCCTCCAGGAATTTGCGCAGATTGTTGCCGAAGCCAAAGAATGGCTCGTGGTTTTCTGCTGCGGCAGCTTGGTCCTTGCACTTATAGATTTGGTGGAAGAGGTAATGAAATTCGGTGATGTAGTCTTTGAGGTAAGACGGCATAAGCATGATGTTGCTTGAGGCGCCGTTTCGCTCAATCATGAAGTGTTCATGATCGCTGACACTCTTTGCCTTTACCCCCTCTGCTGCTGGCAGCTTCTTCATGGGAAAGGAAAGGCGTTTGAGGTACTTCAGAAAGTCCAAGTTGTGTGTGGAGATGAACAGTTGCTTGTAGCGGTACGAATTTGAGCCATCTGGCTTCTTCACTGGCTTGGTGATCAAGCTTTCAATCAAACTGAACATGAAGAAGATGTGATTGCTATCCAAGCTTGAAATTGGATCGTCAATGTAAATGATTAATTCTTTGCCTTTACTCTCTGGAGCTTCAAGTTTGGCCATGAAGTAGCAAAATGCGATGAGACTGCATTCGCCCTCAGAAAGGTTGTAAGCGGCGTTGCCATCTCGCGTGATCTCAAACTTGACGGTGGCTTTGTCGGCGTCGTCACGAACTTCTAGCTTGATGCCGTCGTGGCCGAAGAAATTGTTGAGCAACTCATTGACTCGTATTGCCCCTTTTCGCTCATCCTTTTGTTTGGCCCTCAATGCCTGGATTTCAGCCTCGGCTTCACGAATCTCTTCTTCTGCATCGGTGAAGGCCGTGCTTGCGGTATCAGCGGTGGTCTTGAGGGTGGCGATCCGGCCTAGTTCCTTGTCATAGGTTATGGCCTCCGCAAAGGCGAACACATCAGCTAAGCGAAGAGCCTCTCTCGCACTGGCTTTATCCTCTTCCAACGTGGCAGTCTTGCCGTTGCTCGTGTCGATCAGAGCATTGATGTCGGCAACGTGCTTTGCGATTTCCTTGGCATCATGGGACGGAGTCTTGAGAGTTGTAGGCTGGAACAGGTTCTTCTTCCGCGTCTCAAGCGACTTCTTCAGCACCTCCAGGTCCTTCTGGTAGACGGCCAGTGCTTGAGACAGGGCTTTGTTGCTGGTTTCAAACGCGGTGCGTTCGTCGGCGTAGAACTGCGAACCTGTGAAGGTGTTGAGTCCTGCGATGGTGCCAATTTCGTTCGTGACTGACGTGATAGCCGCATCCAAGGATGTTTCCAGATCGCCAGACTCCTTGCTGAAATGCTCATCGAGCACCTGCCAAATGTCATGTGGCAAATCCTGTCGGCAGAAAGCACATGTATCGCGCTTGTCGCGGTGGTGCCCCATACCCTGCTTGACCCAGAGTTGTAAGGCACTGTCTTTGAGTAATTCCTCAATTGCCTTGGTTGGCGTGATTGTCTTGGAAAGTAATGGTTCAGCAATGGCCGTCAAGGACTCCAGCTTGAGGGTAACGACCAAGGTGTCGGTGATGTCAGGCAGGGCCTCCTGATTGAGCAGACTCAGTTTGACGGCCCGCTGCTCAGTCGTAAGGGTGACGAAGCCAGTCTTCTTGGTGGATGCAATGTCGCTTTTGATATGTCCAATGTTGTAGACAGCGCTGCCGTACTGACGGTTCTTCTTGATCTTGTCATTGGCATGGACACGCAGTTTTTCTTCTAGGTCTCTGGACGCAGTAGTGTGGGCAGACTTAGTGCGATCGCGCTCTTTCTTTTTGGCGTCCAGATCAAACCTAAGCCCTGCCTTGCCTTCCACGCTGCCAAGCCTAGCTTCAATCGCAGCGATGGCGTCGTCAATCTCTTTGTTCTGCTCACCCACGATGGCAAAAGTCTTGATTACGCCACCGGCTTCCTGATTGACCAGAAAGCTGAGGTTGTCGGTGACGAAGTCGCGGTTGTAGACCCGCACGTCGTAGTTGTGAGCTAGCAAGCCACTATGGGTGACAGCTCCTTTGTCACCTGTCAGGGTGAAATCCGAGTCAACATAGTTCTGAGGAAGTTTGCGAGTCTCCAGCGAACGGAAAACCCGCGAAAGGGTTGTCTTGCCTGAGTAGTTACGCCCGTACAGCACGTTGAGACGCTTGAAGTGCTGAACATTTTTGCCACTGTCTTTGACCGTTTTTTTCCAGTCCAAACCTTGGAAGCTACCAAATCTGGCTATGTCTATCTGATTGATCACCGACTCCGTCCCCCTATATTGGCCCGCAGACTGTTTGCAACAAAATGCTGCATCAGTCTACTAGACGCGGCCGCTGATGGTCTAGGGGCCATGCTCGTAAATAGTTGCCAGTCAGTCAAAACTGAATCGACCAGGGTTTCCTAAAGAGACTGCTGCTTGAATGAACTGCTTTTTTTTTATGGTGAATGACTGTTGTTTTGGAAAGATCTGCCATTCATGTTGCGAACTGCGAGAGGCAGCAATCGCTGCGAAGCAGCCATCGGACTCTCCAGATCGAACTACCGCTTTGGGTCGGAACCCGCCTGTCACAAGGAAAACATCTCAATCATGAGCATATATCAGTGTGCCAGAAAGGCCTGAACATTCAATCCATTAGATGCCATGACATAGTCCCTAAAGTAGTCCCACCTGCAAGCAGTCTGTCCTTCTTCACTTCCCCGTATTCGCACCTGACGGCGCTCAATGGGAATCCTGCCCTGTGGGGCCAGCGGCATACGCCGCAAGGGTTACGCCATGAGTAAACAGGTTACGTCCATCACACGCAAAACACAGGCGCCGATCAAGGTGTATTGCCTGCCTGATGAACGAGCAGAAATCGAAGCCATGGCGCGCAATAGCGGGCATAGTGTTTCGACCTATCTGCGCCTGGTGGGCCAAGGCTATCGGGTAACCAGCATCGTCGACTATCAACAGGTTCAGGAGCTAGCCAAAGTCAACGGTGATCTGGGTCGCTTGGGTGGGCTGTTGAAACTATGGCTGACTGACGACGCAAAGCTTTCCCCTTACGGCATGACGACGATGAGCAAAACCATCGTGAGCGTGCTGGACGAGATCCGTGCCAACCAAATGAGCATTCGTAAGGTGATGTCGGGAATCGTGGTCCCTTTAGCCGCTAAAAATTTAGCGGCTAAAGAACCAGAGAGAATTTTAGCGGCTGAAACTTTTGCCTCGGATTACCAACCATGATCATCAAACACGTCGCTATGCGTACGCCACGCAAAAGCAGCTTTGGTGACCTGGTTCGTTAACGCGCTAAGGAACCTCATATGTCGAAAACACTATCCATATTGTTCCTGGCTGCGTTTGTGCTCTTAGCCGGCTGCAATCAGCAGCCAAGCACGGTCGTACTTCCGGAGGTAAACGACCAAAACTGCCGACTAGAAATAAACCAGCAAATCAAGAATAAAGCTGCACGCCAGGAATTCGCCGGGCAGTGCTCACGGCGGTCCATTGGCATTGCTCCGACAGTCAAGCCAAAGAATTGGCTGGACCTCACTGACAAGAACTAGGTGATGACATGACAACACTACGCAAAGTCGCAATCACAGGTATTTTCCTATTGCTCTACTCCGCCGGTGCCGCCGCCCAGCTCACCAATCAAGGCATGCTCGACCAGGTCGTAACCGAATTCTCGACGCAGGCGGCAGGCTGGCAAACCGTGGTGATGAATGCCGCCATGTGGCTGTTCTGGACCTTGGGCATCATTTCGCTCGTGTGGACAGCTGGCATGATGATCCTGCGTAAAGCCGACATCGGCGAGTTCTTTGCAGAATTCATTCGATTTATCCTCTTCTTTGGATTCTTTCTGTGGCTGCTTAGAAACGGCCCCACCTTTGCTTCGTCGATCATCCAGTCACTACAACGCATAGGAGAACAGGCATCTGGCGTGTCATCCGTCACGCCATCTGGCATTGTTGATGTTGGATTCATGATCTGGAAGCAGGCGGTCTCCAACCTATCCGCCTGGAGTCCCATCGACAGTTTTGTCGGCGCGGCCCTGAGCGCCGGCATCATGGTGCTGTTGGCCGTAATCGCCATCAATATGCTGCTGCTTCTGGTCTCTGCCTGGATACTGATGTACGGCGGTATCTTTTTCTTGGGGTTCGGAGGTTCTCGTTGGACATCCGATATGGCCATCAACTACTACAAGACCGTGCTGGGCATAGCGGTACAGCTATTTACTATGATTCTGCTAATCGGCATCGGCAATGATCTGCTGTCCAGTTTCTACGCCAAGATGAGCAAAGGAACCCTCAATTTCGAAGAGCTTGGCGTAATGCTGATCTTCTGCGTTGCGCTTCTACTGCTGATTAATCGTATTCCACCTCTACTGGCTGGCATTATTACTGGCAGTGGAGTGGGATCAGCGGGCGGTATCGGCAACTTCGGCGCAGGCACGCTAGTGGGTGCCGCCATGGGCGCCGCCGGCATAGCGGCTTCGGCAGCAGGAATGGCCGGAGCTGCTGCCATGGGTGGAGCTACCAATATTGCCGGCGGCGCATCGGCCATCAAAGCGGCTTTCCAATCAGCGCAAGCCAGTATGAGTAGCTCTGGCGGTATGGATTCAGGCTTTAGTTCGACAGACGGCACACCTAATGAACGCACTTCCGATAGCGATGGCCCATCACCATTCGCGCAAGCGGCTGGCTTTTCCACGGAGATGGCGAAAGGCGTTGGATCTGTAGCAAGGAACAAGGCCATGCAGCTGGCGGAAGGCTTTCAAGAGAAGAGTAGCCAAACACTTGGTGGCCAAGTCGCCTCATCCATTCGAGCCAATATGCAGCAGAAAGGTACCGTGGCCTTTGGCGAAGGCAGCCTATCAGGCAATAATAAGCACGCAAATGACAGCAATGAAGTTGCAGAGTTCGTTCACCGCAGCTCATCGCAAGCCGATACGGTTTAATAGCCAGGAAACACAACAGGCCGGTAAGAAAATTTTGGCGGCTAAATTTTTTAGCCGCTAAAAACCTACTGACATCGGACGAATAAATATCAAAGGACGCCCATGCCACACACCGCTCACGAAGAGCCTTTCTTCATCACTGAAGAAATCGCAGAAGAAATGAAGGCTGCCGGTTATATTTTCGAGCCACCAGCCCATGTATCCACCACAAACGCCAGGGAACTATTCGGGCTGCGGGAAGGGGAAACAGTTGCGGAGGCAATAGCCCGCGCATCCACGGGATCAACAGAATAAAACCCATATTGGGTTCGATCACACCCAATTTGGGTATGTATTTTTGAGCTTGCTTTGTTTTTTCCTACCCTGCTACTCAAATCCATACAGAAGTTTCGCCTGGGCAGCGATTTCTTTCGCGTAAGCAATATAGTCAGCATCGGCCGTTGCCTCAGCACTAGCCAGGTATGCAATGACAGCCTCAGGCGTATCCAAATCCTCTGGCAATATCTCGCGCCCAACGGGTGGCGCGTCTAGCCAAGCTTGATCTTCTGCTGTCCGAAGCGCAGGGTTTTGAGGCAACTCCGCCAACAGCTCAGCCAGGGTGTAGCGAGGTTTATTCATGAAGGAGAGCTCAGAAAAAAGATAGGTTAGAAATTGAACTCACGATTTTGACCCTGAGCAACATCGCCCCAAATTCTGTTCGGCAGTTCATGGCGACTAAAAAAAACCAAGTGATAAAGCGGCCGATTTCCGTCATCCCGCACTAGAGGCATCCTCCGACTTATTGTAAATCCTAGCCCCTGCACCAAATCACACCAATAGTTAAAGAACGCTTCATCGGCATCACCGCGCAAAAATGCAACAGGATCCACATGCTGTCGCCAACCAGGAGCTGCTGCATCAAAGCGTGCGCGATCAGGGTTGTACTCCATCAGCACATTACGCCGGAGATCCATAGTGCTGAAGTGGACCGCAAAATCAACATATTTCAGCCCTGCTAGTTTCTTGATCACATTGAACGAAAGATACTGCAAATTGTAGGGATCAAGATACGCCAAGCAAAGCGAACTCCTCGGTATGGCTTCAAGGATTTGGTCCACCGTAGATTCGGCAGCACCAGGAAAAGCAACAACCGGAGCACCCATGCCCTTTAACCGCTCAGCACAAGCATGGGCTCGCGAAGAATCAAGATCACCAATCAGGCATGAGGTAAATGCCGCGCCGTCAAGCAACGAATGTGCCCATGCAATTTGAGCCCCGCCCGGGCGCGTCATCGTCTCCCCTTTGACTTGAATCCGCCCAGGGCCGCAGAACAGATCAACATATACGCGCTGTCGAAATTTTTCTCTCGCTCTACGGGTGCCTTCCACATATTTAGCTAGGAAGGTGTGTTTCATCTCTGGAACCCACCGGCCAACACCTTCACCGGTTCGCCCATACTCCACAGGCAAATGCGGTTGCGGATCAACATCCTGCGCAAGACGAAAACTCATTGCCTTCGTCCCTCCTGAAAACTGAACAGAGAACCCTGCCGATTTCGCTCAATCCAATCGGTATCGCACATATACTTGGCGCGCTTCCGGTTTGAGCCATCCTTGGACCGAATAACGATATCTTTGTCACTGACCAGTGTTTCAAGCACCTCCTTATACATTCCAGAAGTACCCGGCGAAGTATTACAGGTTGAAGCATACAGCTGGCCAATCTGCACGGGTTGACTACGTTCGAATATCTTCTCAGCAAGTTGCTCTGTCAGCGCTTCCGACGATAAACGTAACGCGACATCATCAAAAAGAAAACCACCTGTAAACTCCTGACGAAATCCCATCATGTGAGTGGACAACATATCAAGCCCTGGGCCGCCATAGTGAATGGAGTGATTCTGGTACTTCCAGTGCACCTGCTTCATCACATCCTGCGCTCGGGGATGCCGGGAAAGATGTACAAGCCAATACTCGCCCTGCCCGCTCCCCTGTCCTCGAATGAAAAAAGGTGTGAAGTACTCTGCTCCGCAATCTTTTACTAAAGCCTGATATAGCGCCGCTTGAATAAAACGCCGCCAATCCGTTGAGTCTTCATCTTTAATCTGCTCGATCGACTTTCCTCCCAACGCAGCTCGAATATCAATCACCAATTTGTCAGACATATGGTCTGTAAGTTTGTCGTTGGTGTAATTGGCAAACGCCGAAACGTGAAACGTCAGGACGACTTCACTTCCGCGGAGCTCCGAGAATATTTTCTGAATTACTGGTGCCGGGACGTCACTGTAGCCATACTGATCCAAGAAAAAAATCGCTGTTCCCGCACATGGTGTGTGAGCTCTAATCTGTTGAAAAACTTTAGACGAAGCCGAAACAAAATCATCATGAATGATATGGATAGAACGACCAATATCGCCACCGTAACCATGATTCTGCAGCACTATTTTCAGATGAGATAAGGCTCGACCATCCTTATCTATAAATACGTACTGAACATCCAGATTAATAGGTTTAGTTCTCTTGGAGTTAATTAGGATGCGAGCTTCCTCAACGGCCTTCAACATGCGAAGTGGCGAACCAAGAACCTCCCGTCCCGTACCACTGAGCATATAGAGCCCACCGCCGCAAAATCCATCTACTAAAGTAATCCGAAGCTGCTCTCTGCCGCGGGCATTAAGCGTCCGCTGCTCAAAGTACCGAACCAAGTACCCAACCAGCACATCGTGCTTGGTAACACTATGGGGTTCGATTTCTGCCGGGCCATCAGACCAATCGTAGTGACTCTGTACCAAGAGGAAGCCTTTCTGCGATGCGGAAGTAAGTCGATGTTACACGTTATTTCCCGTGTCTGGAAACTGATCCCAGTGACGACCTCCCAAAGAGCGGCCTGCCTTTCCTTTTCCCACAGCGGCCAACTCAATTTCCACCCCATCTCGTCTGACAATATGGATTGGTTTTCGACCCTTAACAACATTCGCTGTGTGCTCTACAGGAGCCCAATGCCCCCATTGCTTAAAATGAAAGGCTACACCGGCTGCATTACACTGATCACGTAAATCTTCCGCCCAATGTGGATCCATGGGTCTTGCACCATGTCCAGACTCTCCACCTGCAATCACCCAATCAATTCGGGTACCAGCCTTACCAACTTGAAGCCATTGACGTAAATCCAGGGCGCCCAACAAAGGCTCACAAGACAAGAATCGAACAGCTGGAGAGTCAAACTCCAAAAGATATTTCAGCCGCTTTTTCGCAGCATCTTGATTTTCTACGGTCGCACCAAGCCACACATTAGAGGGCAACTCATAGCCTTTAGGAAGTTGCTTACGCACTAAATGAATGCGTTTGGTCAGCAGCAACCAATCCAGATGTGGCGTCGCTGCGATGAGCTCGAAAAGACGTAGCCGATGCGGAACCAAGTCCTTACGGTTTTCAAAAACATCAGCCATGGAAGCACAAAACACGCGCCTCCTGGTTTTGCTCTCTTTTGCGGCCCGATTCCACTTCAAAGGCTCCTTCCAGTGAGCATCACCAAAAAATCGGCGCTCGGACTTTGGCCCCCAGACATCAACCCCCAGGCGCTTGGCCCAGGTTTCTGCATAACAATGATCGCACGCGTCGGACACACGCACACACCCCCACCATGGGTTAAATGTGTGGTGTGTCCATTCGATGCTAGTGTCTTTTCCCATTGCTTCTACTCTTGGCACATCGCAACAAATACTGATTGTTTATACAGTATATTTCGTTTCTACTTTTCCTACTAGCCCACCGCATGAAACCACGCACCTCACATAACATCAATATATTCGCTAATGCGGGCCAGCAGCACTTCAAAATTTGGCTGCCCTTGGTAGTACAGCGCTCCCGTTTTCTGATATTGCTCAGCGAAGCGCTTACGTTGTTCCGTATCGCTCAAAAGAAAAGCTTGGTTGTGAGCGATTACTTGCTCATCCCCAGTGCGGAAGCGCTGCACCTTACGTTCCTGATAAGCTGGGGTCTGCAAATAGTCTTGAACCTCTGCCATGCCGAGCAAACAATACACGTCGTAGTAATGTCGCAGAAAATTAGTAGGAAACGCCTGATACTCATCCAGCCGACGATACTTGGTGGAGATGGTCTGCAGCTTCTCGACGAAAGTGTGGGTCGGTGCGTAGCAAGGCACATCCATTGCGCGATTGTCGAATACATCGACACCTCGTTCTAGGGCAAGGTCTAACGCCCATGATGAAATCGTTACCGGACGATTTGGAGCCGTATCATCAAACCCAGACTCCAATAAAATTCCGTCCTTGATGCCAACCAAAGCTGACACACGCGGCGTGTAGATCAAGCGGATGCCGGCGCTGCGCATCTTGCTGTCGTCAAACTCCGTATCACGCTCTACATCAACAATACCGGGGATACGAATGCGTCTGGCCAGATCATCGTAATAGGCACGCCTCGATTCGACATGCGCTGGCTTATCCTGGTTACGGCCAGTTTTCACATCCGTACCCATCGGCGGTTCAATCCGAATGTCGATGTCTTCTGAAAATCGGTGGATGACCCCAAACCCTTTTGACAACGAGGTTCCACCCTTCAGTTCAAACTGGAAACCTTGGGCTTGTAAACCCCACAGACAATGCATGATCCAATAATCTTTTTCAACCAACATAGGGTCAAGGCGACGCTCGTCAGCGACCAGCATTAACAACTGATCGAAATCTCGCCGATCATGTAAGAAGTCAGCCATGCTGCCACTCTTGAAAACGCTTACGTGTAGCCATGTTGCCATAACTTTCGACCGCACGTTCAAGGCGGGCAGAGTCGAAAGATGGCAATTTGATGCGTGCGTGACGTAATACAGCATCGCGATCTTCAGCCAATTCGTCCAGATTGTTCAATAAATCGACGAATAGAAACTCCGGAGTTAGCTTCTTGGGAAAGCGTGGCTTTATACGAAAGTCGAACTGCCGGTTTCCAAGCGTGAAAATTCCGTGACGTTTATGGTTGTAGACCAGGGTACGGTTATACAGCTGCGTGGTACCCAAACCTACGGTGTTGTAGGCTGAAGGTGAAAACACGAGAAAATCTTTGTCGCGCAGAAAGCTCTCAACCACCAGATCGTCTGCAGGAGGCAAAAGTCCAAAAGCAGATTGCTTAGGCGAATGATAGAGGCCTTGGGAGAGTTTTTTCAACCTACCACTGGCCACTAGCTGGCGCAGATGCCTGTCCACGGCCGTAGAAAGACGTGCCAAGTCCTCGCGTCGGTAGACACGACCCGGCTTGAGTTGGCCTGCGAGGTGAGAAGCCCCATCTTTCACAGATTCAGCAGCAGTATTCGTGGTGGACATATGACTGTTTTTTCATTTACGTTTCATGCATTTTACTACGTATAAAATTGTCGGTGAGAAAGTTGACTCATGGTCGACCTACCAGATCTTGTATCAAAAATTGACAGCCGGACAAATACATCACACAATCACCGCATGAAAACCGGTGAATATATCTGGCAATCGCCGCACTGGCCTGTCTGGCAATACGATCTCGCCGCCCTGGCAGAGCCTTTGGCGGCCGTTAGCCGTGCCCAAGGGCTCTTACTTGGCCGGCTGGCAGATGTTGGCATGGCTCTGCGCGACGAGGCCAGCTTGGCTGCGCTAACCGAAGATGTCGTTCAAACCAGTGCCATCGAAGGCGAAACGCTAAGCATTGCCTCTGTTCGCTCCTCAGTCGCTCGTCGTCTAGGCGTAGACATTGGGGTCCTAGCCCCCGTAGATCGCCAAGTAGAAGGCATCGTAGACATGGTGCTGGACGCAACGAGCAACGCGACTGCCCCTCTTACTACTGAACGTCTTTTTGGCTGGCATGCCGCATTGTTTCCAACCGGTTATTCAGGCATGAGCCGCATTCGCGTTGGCAGCTGGCGTGACGACTCCACTGGTCAGATGCAAGTCATTTCAGGCTCCATTGGCCGTGCGAAGGTACATTTTGAAGCGCCACCAGCGAACTACCTGCCTACAGAGATGAATCGCTTCCTGGCTTGGCTGAATGACACCAACGCCAAAGAACCTACCCTAGTGCGTGCTGGCCTGGGCCACTTGTGGTTCGTCACACTGCATCCGTTTGATGACGGCAATGGCCGGATTGCTCGGGCCATAGGCGATCTGCTACTGACTCGCGCAGATGTCAGCCCCCAGCGATTCTATAGCCTTTCGGCACAAGTTCAGCGAGAGCCCAAAGCCTATTACGACATTCTGGAATGCACTCAAAAAGGCGACATGGATGTGACTAATTGGATGAGGTGGTTCTTAGCTACGTTGCTAAAGGCTGTCGAACAGGCACACACCACCCTGGATCAGGTGCTGGCAAAGGCGAGGTTCTGGGGATGGGCCGCAGCCATCCCAATGAACGAGCGTCAGATCAAGGTGCTGAGCCGGCTGCTGGATGGGTTTGAAGGAAAGTTGACGACCAGTAAGTGGGCCACACTCGCGAAGTGCTCCCAAGACACAGCACTTCGTGACATTACAGAATTGCTACTGCATGACGTGCTGAAGAAAACCGCCGCTGGCGGCCGGAGCACGCACTATGAAATTATCCATCCCGGCCAACGCAAGATGCCACAGGCGCAAGCAAAGACGTAAATGGGCGACATGAAACAACCAGAAGAACTCGCACGCAAACAGATTGATCAACTACTGCCTGATGCCGGCTGGATGCTGCAAGACCGTAGCGAATTCGACCCGAAGTACGGCTCTTTCGTAGCGATGAATGGCTAGCCTGATTAAGGACATAATATGGCTTCTGAAGCAGACACTCGTGCCAATTACATTGATCCAGCGTTACATGCTGCACATTGGCAGGCAACCAATATCATCAGGGAGCACTACTTCACCGATGGCCGAAAAATGGCTGGTGGCGTCCGTGGCCGGCGTTGCTTTGTGGATTACCTGCTTCATAAGGACAATCGCTATCTGGCAGTAGTCGAAGCCAAGAAGGAAACCGAGCACCCAACGAAAGGCCTGCAACAAGCCATCGATTATGCGAAGAAGCTTCGTGTTCGCTTCGTCTATTCCAGTAATGGTAAACAAACCTACGAATTCGATCTGGAAACAGGAAAAGGCGACTACATTGAGTTTTACCCAACACCTGCTGAGCTGAGGAAACGCTATACCAGCGAAACGACGGATTTAAGCCAAGAGCTAAGAAACATCCCCTTCCACATGGAAGGGGCAATGCAGCCTCGTTATTACCAAGAGCTTGCAGTCCATGCCGCTACAGATGCAATCGGCCAAGAAAAATCCCGAATTTTACTCACGCTCGCCACCGGTACCGGCAAAACCTTCATCGCATTTCAAATTGTTCACAAAGTATTTCAGACTCGCTGGAACCGTGATAACCCCGGTTCACGCAGACCGCGTGTTCTGTTTCTGGCTGATCGAAATATTCTGGCAGACCAGGCTATTAACACCTTCAACCCCTATGAAAAAGATCTAATCAAAATCAATGGGGAAGAGGTTCGCAAGCGCAATGGCGTGGTGCCCACCAACGCGCATATCTTCTTCGCAATCTATCAGGCGATTGCGGAACGAGAAAACATTGATGGCTACTACAAGGCTTATCCCAAAGATTTTTTTGACCTAGTATTGATTGATGAATGTCACCGAGGTGCTGCCAATGAAGCAGGCTCTTGGCGAGCTATTCTCGATCACTTCAATAGTGCCGTGCATTTGGGTTTAACGGCCACACCAAAACGCACGGACAACGTGGACACCTATGAGTACTTTGGCCAACCCGCCTATGTCTATTCGCTGAAAGATGGTATCAACGACGGTTTCTTAACACCTTACCGAGTTAAGCGCGTTAGAACTAATCTGGATGAACTGGTACTCACCAAGGATGACGTGATCATCGAAGGTGAATCTGGCCAGGATTTATATCAAGTCGAAGACTACGACCGCAAAATAATTGTTGATGAACGCACAGAACTGGTCGCAAAATCTATTTTGCAAAACATCAACTCACTAGAAAAAACTATCGTCTTCTGTGAAAACCAGAACCATGCTCTGACCATGCGCGACATGATCAACAAGTACAAAACCGTAAAAGACGCACATTACTGTGTACGAGTGACCAGTGACGAAGGCAAGGTCGGCCGCGAACTGCTGGAAAAATTTCAGGATAACGACAAAAACATCCCCACCATTATTACCTCATCACAAATGCTCACTACCGGCGTCGATGCCCGTAACGTGCGCAACGTAGTACTGGATAGAACCATAGGCTCAATGGTGGAATTCAAACAGATTGTTGGTCGCGGCACCCGTGTGTTTGAAGGTAAAGACTACTTCACCATCGTAGACTTTCGTGGTGCAACTAATAACTTCTATGACGAAGAATGGGATGGCGAGCCCGTAGCCCCCGAGCCGGGCAGCATCAAAGAACCAACTCCGCCTCCCTATGTACCCGAACCACCAGAAGCCTCGAAGCCCGAACCGGATGAGCCGCGTCCAAGACTGCAAGTGAAACTTGGCAAACACCGAGAGCTCAAGGTCATCGACATTGAAACTCGCTATATCGACGAGAGCGGCAAGCCACTCACTATTCAGGAATTTGTTGATCGGTTAATTCAACAACTGCCCGGATTGTTCAAAAGTGTCGATGAGCTCAGAGATATCTGGTCAGACCCAGATCTACGCGAACAACTGCTGACTGACCTGATACAAGTGGGCTTTGATAAAGAGCAATTATCAACCATGCACCGCATGTTCGAGGCTGAAGACTGCGACATATTCGATCTGCTGGCGTTTTTGGCGTTTGAACAACCGATGGCCACCCGCAAATCCAGAGCGGAGGCAGTACGGTCGAATAACGCCTTTTTTGGTCACTACAAACAGGAGAAGGCCAAAGAATTCCTGCACTTTGTATTGAACCGCTATGAGCGAACTGGTGTTACGGAGCTAGCACGTGAGCGCTTGCCAGCCCTGATTGAGCTATCCGGCCTCGGCACTACAAAAGATGCCTCCATGGCCTTTGGCGGCAAACCCGCGCAATTGCTCGCTGCATTCAAACAACTACAACACCAGCTATATCACGTGAGCTAACCAATGGAACTAAACTTAGCCCCTAACCCATTACACCAAAATGCTCAGATATTGCGCATTGATAAGGTCGCGACGCTTATTGGGGAGAATGGATCGGGTAAGTCCAGTATTTTGCAGTCAGTATTTGAACAACGATTGGTAGGGCGAGACCACAAAAATCTTAAGATAGTGTGCTTTTCATCCGGCCAAAACGAAAACTACTCACAAAGATTCAGTGCATATTTGAAAAAAGAAAGACAAGCTGGGCGTGGCCTCAGCCTTGATTGCTTCTATTTCGATAAAACTTGGTCCAAGCTGCTGATCTTTTTAACCACTGCCATCAAACGCAACGGCAAGGTGCGATCTTTCTTGGTTGAACATGGTTATGTCACTGAGTCGCAGCTACACAAAGACGACCTGAGCACAACCTTCAAATGCGCCTTTAAGGTAGATAAAAACTACATTACACGTGTGCAAGATGCGCTTAAGCGTGAAGAACGTGGAGAAGTGGATACACTGCGAGCAACGCCGTACTTTCGCTCACTGGAAAGCTTTATTACCAACCTAATTTCCCGTGACTATGAGTTCGACGAACCTCTTAGGAAACGAAGCATCGACCTTACAGCCAATGACTTGATCCAAGTCTCTTTCGACTATCCCACGCAAGTTCAGGCTGGCGATGATGAGGCTGAAGCTGGTGATCCTAACGCCCAAGCCATGGCAATCGACTGGGATCCAGAAGTGGCATTTTTTACCCAAGCCGGTGATAACAACTACTTTATTGATAAGCCCAGTTGCAAATTAATTTTCAGCAATAATATTGAGCTAAATCAGGTCAGCGACGGCGAGTACCAGCTCTTATTTCTATATGCACTGATTGATCTTTTCGATTCAGAAAATACGCTCTTCTTATTCGACGAGGCAGATTCACATCTCCACTACAAGAACGTGGAAAAATTTTGGTCAATTTTGCATAACATACAAGGTCATGCCATCACCACCACACACCTGCTCGATTCCATATCAGCCAAAGAAAATTGTATAGAACACTTGAAAGTTGTCGAAAAAGGTCGTATCAGCGAAGACAACAAAATTAGGCAATTGATCAATCGTCTGGGTGTGCTCTCGCGCGCTAAATCTGTTGAGTTTGAGGTGTGTGGCAAGCTGCCAAACATTGCCTTGTTAGATGACTACAACGACTGGGTTATCTTTACCAAACTTGCAGCACGTGCAGGCTTAGAAATAGTTCGGTTATCCGCTGTCCATGCCATGAAAAAGTCTTCCAGCTACGCTACTTCTAACGAGACTTTCGGTAAGGGAAAGATCGATTGGCTGCATGGCCTAAGCAAGATCGAATCCCCGCTGACCACAACCAAAATATTTATGATTTGCGATCGGGATGAGGCAGCCTTGGAGTGGAACGTAGTCAATGGCGTACAAGTGAACGGGCAAATTTATCGCGACCTACTCAATGCTGTTCGGTGGCCGCAGGGCATGAGAGTGACACCATATTTACTTGCATGGAAACGTAGAGAAATCAAAAACTATTTGCTCTCATACACAGCTTTGGCACAGCACAATCTTCTCGCCCAAATTAACAATGGTGATATTGCTCAGCGCAATCATCTACAACTCCATAACCCTGGTGATAATAACGACATTCGCAGGTTAAACGTCAAAGACATCATCAACCCGTTAATCAATACCGATAGCGAAGGTCTAGACCCTGAAAAATTACAGGCATATATCGATCTGATACCCCCTGAAGAAATCAGTGAAGACATCACCAAGATGTACAACTTTATTATCGGACAACTCTAAGCATGTCACTACAACAAAAAGTTGACCGCATTACCGACATCCTGCGCCGCGACGACGGCATCAGCGGTGCTATGCATTACACAGAACAAACCTCCTGGATATTGTTCCTGAAGTTTCTTGACGATTACGAGTCCGAAAAAGAAGACGAAGCGGTGTTGTCCGGCGAAGATTATCAGCCGGTGTTGGAGGAAGAACACCGCTGGGCAACCTGGGCATGCCCCAAAACTGCCGATAGCAAGCTGAATTTGGCTCACGCAAAAACCGGTGATGACCTAACGGACTATGTAAACAATCAGCTTTTTCCTTACCTGAAAAGCTTCGCTAGTACTGCCGCGATTGGCGCAGACTCAAAGTCCTTTACCTACAAAATTGGCGCAATCTTTAAGTACCTGGATAATAAGGTAGCCTCTGGCCATACCCTGCGCGAAGTACTGGATATAGTAGATAGCCTCAACTTCCAGTCAGAGTCGGAACTGTTCGAACTCTCACTGGTCTACGAAGGGCTGTTGCAAAACATGGGCGATGCCGGTGGCTATGCGGGTGAGTTTTATACTCCACGCCCTGTAGTGCGCGCCATGGTGCAAGCGATAGATCCTAAACCTGGTGAAACCATTTACGACGCGGCAGCGGGATCCTGTGGATTTTTGGTCGAAGCATTTGAACATCTGAAGCACAAAAAGGACACACTCTCCACCGACCAATGGGATTTTATTCAGCGCGATACGTTCTTCGGTTACGAGAAAACCTCACTGGCATACGTGATGGGCATGATGAACATGATCCTGCATGGCATCGAATCGCCCAACCTGTTCCGTGGCAATACCCTGACGCAGAATATCCGTGATATTCAGGAAAATGACCGTTACGACATCATTCTGGCCAATCCACCCTTTGGTGGTAAAGAGAAGTCACAGATCCAACAAAACTTCCCGATTCAAAGTAACGCTACCGAACTACTGTTTTTACAGCACTTTATGAAAAGCTTGAAAAGCGGCGGTAAGGCGGCGATTGTAGTGCCAGAAGGCGTACTGTTCCAGACTAACAGCGCCTTTAAACAGGTGAAGCAAGAACTGCTAGAAAACTTTAACCTGCACACCATTTTAAGCCTGCCCGCTGGAGTGTTTTTGCCTTATTCTGGCGTAAAAACCAACGTATTGTTTTTTGAGCGCAGCGGCGGTACCAGCGATGTGTGGTACTACGAATTCGAGCCAGAACAAAAGCTTACTAAAAACAAACCGATCAAGGATAAACACCTAGAAGACTTTGTTAATCTGTACAACAGACGCACAACCACAGAATGCTCTTGGACAGTTTCAGCGAGCAAACTCTCTGTAGACTACGACTTATCTGCGAAAAATCCAGCCAAACAGAAAGATGCGGAACACCTAGCTCCAGGCGATATTCTTAAGCGAATCCGCACCAAAGAAAAATTGGTGTCTGGCTTGCTGGATGAAATGGAAAACCTGTTGGCGGAGAAATAAACATGGAGCAGGTTCTATATCAATTGCCAGGCGGGTGGGAATGGCACAAGCTAGAGGAAGTAGTTGAAAAAACGGAAAATTTAAATCCATTAAAAGACGCTAATAAATTGTGGACATATATTGATATATCCTCAATTGACCGCGACCAGTTTGCTATTACAGATCCGAAAGAGATTCTTGGTAAAGAGGCTCCATCGCGAGCGAAGAAGCATATCCAAAAAAACGATGTGATATTTGCAACCACACGCCCTAATTTAAAAAATATTGCGCTGGTAAGAGAAGAATACAGTTCACCCGTAGCATCAACAGGATTCTGTGTCCTGAGAACAAACGAGAAAGTGTTATCTGCTTACTTATTTTATTTTGTCACGTCCGATTTTCTTCAAGACCAAATCGAACCATTTGTCAGTGGCGCATCATACCCTGCCATTACTGATGGGGACCTTAAAAAAGCGTCAATACCAATTCCAAGCGTTGGGGAACAAGAACGTATTGTTGAAAAACTCGATGCACTCCTAACCCGCATCAACACCGCCATAGAGCATCTTCAAGAAAGCACCGCACTGGCCGATGCGTTGTATGCAAGTGAACTAAGCAGTGTGTTTAGTTCTGGGCTCGATAGGTGGCCCTTAAGAGAGTTTAACGACGTAGCCAAAGTAGAACGAGGAAAATCAAAGCACAGACCTCGCAACGACAAATTGCTATTTGGCGGTGAGTACCCATTTATTCAAACTGGTGATGTGCGTAACGCACAGAAATACATCACCACTTTCTCAGCCACATACAACGAAAAGGGATTAAAGCAAAGCAGGTTATGGCCCAAAGATACTATTTGCCTAACCATTGCAGCCAATATCGGAAGTGTTGCAATTTTAGGTATGGATGCATGTTTTCCCGATAGTGTCGTAGGCATCTCGTCCACCGAGTTAGATACCGATTACCTTTATTACTTCCTAACTACATTACAACAGCAACTTGACAGTAAGGCGAATGCTGCTGCACAGAAAAACATCAATCTGAAAATTCTATCTGATATCAAAATACCAGTTCCCACTCTTGATGTGCAAAAAATCATTGCGAGGAGATTCAATGAGATTGATGAATTAGCTGTAAAGGTAAAAGCTGAGATTTCTGAGAAAATAACCCTGATGCAGCAACTGAAATCCTCGATACTCGATTCAGCATTTAAAGGCAAACTCTAAGGAACAAGTATGGCTAGGCTACTACCTAACGATTTCCGCTCTGAAAAGCTGAGTATTGCGGAAGCATGTCCTAACTACACCGAGGTCCTTTATCTTCCGAGCCTGGATGAGTTAAAAGAAGCAGAGATCTCCGCCAGCACAAAAGGAAAGTCACATTATTTAGCAGCCAAGATGATGCCGGTATTTGAAACCTTACCGAGCCCGATAAGCCTTTGCGGGCTGAGTCTCCAGCTGAGTTGTACCTGACTGTACTAAATCCGATAATTTTCGGTACAGTACAGGTACACACATCAGTTTTCACCAATTTCACCAAATTACGCCAACCACTGATTAACAATTACTTTTTCCTATTTCAACCTACGCTCACCTTCACCCCACTTCCCTATACAAGCACCTTAAAACGCCAACTCAAAATCCCCCGCCGCAAGGCGTGCCGGTTCGATTCCGGCCCCGGGCACCATCACCGAATCAATAGACGTCAACGGACGTCTATTTTTTTGCCTAACAGCCTGTATTCATGCGGTTTTCGAGATTTTCACGGTCTCCCCAGGTCAACTGAGGCCTGCCCACATCAAGCGTTTGGTGGGCTCTTCCCCATTATCGGTAAGCGTACGCCCAGTACCGTCTAGCGTTCTCACGCAAATCTCAGCAAGATAAGTGTCCATTCATTTTGGTAAATGGACATTTGTTTTAATGAGCGAATCCTCTACTTCTCTTGCGCCAGCCCTGACCAACTGCCGGCGCCGGTACACCGTCGATTTCAAACGGCAAGTGGTACAAGAATCCATGGTCAGTGGCGCGTCCATTGCCCGGGTTGCCATGGCCCATGGGCTCAATGCCAATCAACTGCACAATTGGCGCTGGCAATATCGGCGAGGCGACTTTGGGCCGTCGACCGAAACGACTGCGTTATTGCCGGTGCACATCAACGCTCTGCCTGAGGCACCTCGTCGTGAGCGCGTGGGCCATCAAGAGTCCAATAATTCCGGCATCGAAGATGGGCGAATTGAACTGCATCTGGGCAACGCCAGAATCCTGGTGCACGGTGCGGCCGATCTCCAAACGCTGCGGTGCGTGATCGAGATGCTACACCCATGATGGGTTTGCCGGCGGGAACCCGCGTCTGGCTGGCTGCCGGGGTCACGGACATGCGCCGTGGCTTTGATGGCTTGGCGGCCATTGTGCAGGGCAAGCTCACCGAGGATCCGTTCAGCGGCCACGTGTTTGTATTTCGAGGTCGCAAAGGGGATCGCATCAAGGTCCTGTGGTGGAGCGGCGATGGCATGTGCTTATTGGCCAAGCGATTGGAGCAAGGCCATTTCGTCTGGCCTCACGCCGAATCAGGCTCAGTGTGTTTGACGCCGGCGCAGCTGTCGATGTTGCTTGAGGGTATTGATTGGCGCAGGCCCCAACGCACGCATCGGCCCGCTCGCGTTTGACGTGCCAATAGGTGCTGTATGACCTTGCCCCTGAATGACGTAGTCCTTGGTTCCAGTTACATTGGAATCAAGGAGCAGGAAAGTGACACAGCAAAGATCGCGTAGCAGTTATACGTTGGAGTTCAAACAAGAAGGCGTCAGGCAAGTACTGGCTGGCCAGTCGATTGGCGCAGTGGCCGACGCGTTGGGTATCCCGAGAGCCAGTCTGGGCAACTGGGTGCGCGAGCATGGGCGCGGCCAGCTTGGCGCCGGGGCCTCAGCCCAGAAGTCGGCCCCGACTGTGGTGACGCCCGAGCAGATGGAAATCGCTCGCCTGAGGGCTGAGAATGAACGCCTGAGGATGGAGCGTGACATTGCAAAAAAAGCGGCGGTAGGTTCAATGGGTCATTGCAACACCTTCCTATTAATATTGAATGATGGAGGGTTTACCAATGGCACAAATGGGACGGCCTGGGCTTATACCAGAAGGCAAGGCGGAGGTTTGGC